>NZ_FMTY01000021.1 GCF_900100625.1 Flavobacterium saliperosum | reverse complement strand
TGTATTTGCAAGCTCCAGGAAAAAACCAACCTTCTCTCCTACTTAGAAACTTTTTGCTAAATTAGCCGCAACTGACGCCAAGCCGCGGGACGTTATGCGACATATTACCAAACTCCATGTAAATCAAAACCTTAAACACTTACCCATGGGAATATTTCAAAGAATATTTGGAAAACCGCAACCAAAAAATCCTGAAGAAAAATTTAAAGTTACTATTACTAAAAAATATATTAGAGTCGAACATCCTGAAAGAAAAACTGAAGAAGTTTTATGGAATGATATATCAGAAATAAAACTAATAAATACTGATGCAGGACCTTTTGCGCCAGACGTTTGGCTGGCATTGTTTGGAGAAAACTCTGGGTGTTTAATTCCTCAAGGCGCAAACGGATTTGAAACAGTTTATGACATTATCTCCAAATATGACAATTTCAATTTTGAGAATTTTATAAACTCAATGTCGTGTACCGATAATGCAGAATTTTTATTGTGGAAAAAGAAATAAATACGTCGCATAACAGGGGTTTCATGAAATTGGGTCTTTAAGGCTAAATTTGAAGGTTATTTTATATATTTGGCTTCCGTGGTTATAGAATGGTTTGGGAATATATAAACCCCAACTTCATGAAGCCCCGGGACGTTATGCAACATTTTATGAAAAACGATACTAGGTATGGAATCTGGCTAATTGATAATATTAATTTTTCCGGCAAAAATTTCACTAAAACAATTGAATTTGAAGGAAATAAAATTGAGTTATTAATAGCTAATTATGAAAACTTAAAAAATATAGAAGAGCCTTTTTACGATTGGATTCATAATAAAATTGTAAATATGGGGATGTTATATTCTATGAATAATCCTAAACCTATCAATTCAGTTTTCATAATTACAAAAACACCATATACAAATGGAAACGAATTCAACAATCTAATTAAATTATGCTTAAAATTAGTTTATTATCCACCTACTCTAGTTTCAAATGCCTCGGAGTACTTTCCCGAAAAGACAATAACATTACCTACTTGGAATGAGTGGAAAAATTCAAAATTAATTTCAAAAAGCATAATTAATGAAGAAAGTTTTGAATTGGTAATTGACTATTTTAATATTCTTATCTCTAAAAAATTAAAATTCCACTACACTTTAGAGCAGATATATAAAATAGCAAATATTAACGACACTTTATTAGAACTACTAAGTCTTTGGGCATTTATTGAAGGTTTCTGGAATGAAAATAAAGGAGACTCCAAACTAGATCAAAGTTTAATGAATATGTTAACCACAAATTTTGCTCCAGGCAAAAAAAAGAGAGACAATGAAGTTCGTGTAATAACTCAACAAATATTAGAACAAAACAATAAAATTGGCGCGAGAAATTATTCCGAACTTAGAAATATATTAGCTCATGGAGAATTTCTAAAATTAGAACATTCATGGTCAAGTGAACAATGGGAGGCAATTCAAGAACAACGTAATTTATTATTAGAGGTTTTAACAAAATCACTAATTGATTATATTAAAAACGTCGCATAACAACGGTTTTATGCAATGGCGGGGCTTGGGATTTTTTGGAAAGGTTTGTGCTCGCACTTCTTGCATAAAAATTCATGTTTTTCTTTCACTCT
>NZ_FMTY01000019.1 GCF_900100625.1 Flavobacterium saliperosum | reverse complement strand
TAAATTTAAAGGTTATTTCATATATTTGGCTTCCGTGGTTATTCAATGGTTTGGAAATATATAAACCCCAACTTCATGAAGCCCCGGGACGTTAGTGGCAAGCAATAAAAAACTGGATGGAAATAGAAGAATTAACAAAAAAAGAAAGTGAATTATATTCAATTGTATTGAAGATTTACAATCAAAAAGAATCCGACGAAAAATTATACGATATTTTTAATTCTTATAGACAAATCCATAAGCATTATGCAAATCTTTCTGAAATAGACAATGAAGCTTTAAAGCGCGGTTTATTTATTCAATGGTATTCTAAAACTGAACCAAATTATTTAACAGGAATCGGAGAACTTGATGAGAAATCTGAATTTCATATTTTAAAAATATTAGAAGATAAAATTCAAACAGAATCTTTAGATATCGAATTAAAATGGATGCTAAATTATTACGCTATTTGGGATTATACATTTGAAAAACTTGAAAGCTTTCCGAATTTAAATCAATTTATTAAAAATAGAACCGAAAAATATTTCCCTAAAGTTATAGACAAATTGGAAATGTGTAAACGTGGACAAATGGGAGAATATTGGAACTCTTTAATAATCTTTGATAAATAAAATTTGCCAGCCACTAACAGCGGTTTTGTGCAAGTGGGGTTTTAGGCAAAATTTAAAGGTTTTTTTATATATTTGACTTCAGTCTTGGCGGAATGGTTTGGGGACAAAAATCCCCACCAGCACAAAGCCGGCGGGACGTTAGTGGCTATTTTGCCAAAAATGAGAAAACAGCAATGAAAAAAATATTTTTGATCCTTATTATTCTAAATTTCTCTTGTAGCAAAGATAAATTTCATAAAGAGTATTATTCAAATGGAAATTTAGCTTTGAAAATTACACTTGATGATAAAGGGATTAGAAATGGACCATATGAGGAATACTATGAAAGTGGGGAACTAAAAGTTACAGGTCAACTTCTTAACGGAGAAGTTAAAGATTCTGTATTTGTATATTATCCAAATGGCAATATTAGAGAAAAAGGATTTTTCAAAAATGGTCATAGACAAAATTGGCAGGAGATATATAATGAGAAAAATAAACTTTTACGACGCGAAGAATATTATGAACTCAGAGATAGTGCATATTTAAACCAAGTAATTGTTTACAAAGCAAATGGAAAAATAAACCATACAAAAAGTTCTTTTTTTAAATTAAATATTCCAGATACAATCAAACTTGGAAAAAATAAATTAACCTTGAACTATTATGATAATACGACTAAAAGCGATTATAACTTTCTAAACGTAATTATTGAAAATCAATACTCAGAAAAAGAAATTAAAAACGATACTTTTACTGATGGAACTCGTAATCCATTTTTTGGAGTTTATGCTTATAAAGAAGGAAAACTTCTAATTAAAGGAAAAATAGAAGAAAAGATTTTAAAAGAACGTTTGATTGGGAAGGATTCTGCCGAACTCGAAATAACAGATTTGTATAAATATTTCGAAAAAGAAGTTTACGTAAAAGGTAAGTCAAACAAAAAATAAAAACAGCCACTAACATTGGTTTTGCGAAATTTGGGCTTTAAGGCTAAATTTAATGTTAGTTTTGTATTTGTAAACTTAATCCTAAATTGATACTTTTGGGCAAACCAATCCCCAAACTTCGCAAAGCCACGGGACGTTAGC
>NZ_FMTY01000022.1 GCF_900100625.1 Flavobacterium saliperosum | reverse complement strand
TTTATAAGTCGTACAAATCAAATAAGAAAAAACGTATATTAGCCTAAATTTATAACCTGAATATTTGTCAACTATTTTAGGACAATACAAAAACTCAACTTAAAAACAAATTCATGAAAAAGATTACAATAATCGCTTTTACCTTTTTATTAATTAGTTGTGGATCTTACACAATAACTAAAGAGAGTTTTGTAGAACAAATTGGAAAAAATTCCAACACATCGAGGTCGCAAAATGTTTCCTCATTAGGTACAGGATATGATTCAAACAAACTCGCTAAAATATCTTGTTATGATAAAAATGGAAAAGAAGTTACGATAAATCCGAATAAAAACACTACTTTCTCTATCACTAACAGTAAAACTGGAGAAAAAATGAATTTGTATTATGATACTGTTTACATTTTAAACGATACTCTCGTAGGCTTGAAATCAAGAATTTTGGGTGGCAAGAAGAAAATCGCATTACAAGATATAGAAGCAATAATTGTAAAAACGGAAAACTAATATAAAGCACGATCTGCTAACAACGGTTTTATGCAATGGCGGGGCTTGGGATTTTTTGGGAAAGTTTGTGCTCGCACTTCTTGCATAAAAATTCACGTTTTTCTTTCACTCTTTTCGGTATATTTGTAAACGTCAGTAATAAAAAAATCCGCCACTGACATAAAGCCGGCGGGACGTTGTGCGAGATTTTGGAAAAACTTAATGAAAACATGACTAAACCAGTTTATAAACATCCAACCTTTGTAATTGATAAAAAATATTATCGAACTGATTTGAAAAGATATTGGCTTGAACTTACAATTGATAATAATTCATTGGAAAATTTGCTGGTCATAATGAAAAATCCTAGTAGAGCGACTTTAGATGTTTCTGATAAAACAGTTTTTAATGTTTGTAATTACGTTCATAAAAACAGAAAAAATATCAAACAACTAAAAAATGTTGGAAAAATTACAATTCTAAACTTAATTCCTCATTTTGAAACCTATTCAAAAGAACTAAAAAAACTTGGCGAAGAGATTAATGATCTTGACAATTTAGAACATATCAGAAAATATACTTCGGAAAATTCAAAAGTTATAATTGCTTGGGGAAATCATCCGAGTGGACTTTTTAAAGAATATGAATTAATAAAAAATAATGTTCTTCAAATTCTTAAAGAAAATAGAAATGAAGTGTTTTATGTAGAAAAACTTTCAAAATACGGAAATCCTAAACACGCTCAAGTTTGGTCATATAATAATGACCTTTTAGAATACAAATAAAACCTCGCACAACAGCAGTTTGCTGCAAGTGGGGCTTTAAGGCAAAAAAAATATTGGTTTTGTGTTTGTAAACTTAATCTTAAATCGTTAGTTTTGGGTAACCAATCCCCCACCTTCAGCAAGCTGGCGGGACGTTGTGCAACAGTTCAAGTAAACTGAACGGATTTTACATCTAAATAAATGAAAATAATTATTATTATTTGTGCTATATCATTTGCTA
>NZ_FMTY01000020.1 GCF_900100625.1 Flavobacterium saliperosum | reverse complement strand
AAAAATAATGTTGGTTTTGTATTTGTAAACCTTATCTTAAATTGTTAGTTTTGGGAGAACTAATCCCCAACTGCGCGAAGCCACGGGACGTTGTAGGCAATTTTACCCAAAAAATTTCGTGAAAAGTAAATATGAAAAATAGCATTCGTCTTAAAAGCTTAATAAGTATCAGTTTACTGATTTTTGTTTTTCCATTTCTACAAACTTGCTCAGATGCAACAATAAAAAAAAATATTTGTCTTGAATCTAAAGAATTATCTCCTGTAGTGGATTCAATTCATACCGCAAATAATTTAGAAACTAACAAAAATCTTTATCAAGAAAAAAAGGATAATCACACAAAAGAAAATGTACAAACAAACGATTCTTTAAAAGATAAAAAAAGTTGTTTAGAAAGAGCAAGAAATGATAATACTTGTAATGCTTATTATTTAGGTTTTGGGAATTTAAACGAATTCGAATTTAGGTATTTAAGTGACAAAACCTTTTACATATTTTTAAATTTTACAATCATAATATTGTTAACAATCTTTATGCTAATAATATCATTTAGAAAAAAATTCAAACAAATAATTATCATCAGTTCAATAAATTTATTGCTACTTATTGTTGCGACAATTTCATTATACTTGATAGAAGTTATCGAAGATTTAAATCAAATAAAATATGGTTATTATTTGTTTGTATTAAATTCATTATTAATAATCTTTGAAAGCAGAAAAGAATTAAATAAACAAACGGAAAAATAAAAACTGCCTACAACAGCGGTTTTGCGAAATTTGGGGTTAAGGGTTTAATGGAACGATCTTTTTGTATATTTGGCTTTAGTCTTAATGGAAAGGCTTGGGAACATATAAACCCAAACTTCGCAAAGCCGGCGGGACGTTATGCGAGATTTTTAAAAAAACATCATGAAAAATTCATTATCTATATTATTTCTTTTCTTAAGCTTAAGTTCTTTTGGTCAAATTTCTGAACAAAAAATCTTTAATGGATCAACATATCAAATCACTTATCCCATTGAATGGAAATTAGACGAGTCAGGCAGAAATAGAACCGAATTTTATTTATTCCACTCTCCAACTGTCGGCAAATTTGGAAACAATATCAATCTAATGATTCAAAATCTCGAAGGGATGAATCTTAATCTTGATAGCTATACAGAATTATCTCAACGTCAAATTGAAACGAACGGAAAACTACTTAGCACTGTACGCAAATCTAAAAATGGATTAGAATTTCATGAAATTATTTTTGAATCTAATTACAATTCAATTGAAATCAGATATTTACAACAATATTATTTAAAAAATTCCAAAGCTTATATTCTAACTTTTACAGCTATTAAAAATGAATACGATAACATTGTTCCTAAAGCAAAAGAAATATTCGAAACTTTTATTCTAAATTAAAACCTCGCATAACAGGGGTTTCATGAAATTGGGGCTTTAAGGCTAAATTTAAAGGTTATTTCATATATTTGGCTTCCGTGGTTATTCAATGGTTTGGAAATGTATAAACCCCAACTTCATGAAGCCCCGGGACGTTAGCAGTCAGCTTGTGAAAAATGGAATCTTAAAAATAAACCCGAAAATTGTAAAATGGTTTCAAAAATAAGTATTACAGAATTTAAA
>NZ_FMTY01000018.1 GCF_900100625.1 Flavobacterium saliperosum | reverse complement strand
AACCTGAATATTTGTCAACTATTTTAGGACAATACATCAACTGTATCTATATTAACCAATTAGAGCCGAAAAAAGGAAATACTAACCGCATATTTGAAAAACTAAATGTCTATTGGCAGCCGTTAACAGGCAGTTTTATGCAATGGCGGGTTTAGGGATTTATTTGGAATGGTTAGTGAGTGCATTTCTTCTTTTAAAGAAGCTTTTTCCTTTCAAACTTTTCGGTATATTTGTAAACGTCAGTAATAAAAAACCGCCACTGCATAAAGCTGGCGGGACGTTAGCGGTAATACTGGCTCAACGCGACGAAAAACAGGACTTTTTACTAAGCGCTGTGCAAAAACACTTCAGCAGGAATACTAAAATAATCTTTAAGTTTTTGAGCCATTTTCAATGTAATTTCTCTCTTTCCTGAAAGAATAGCGGAAACATGTCCTTTACTTCCTATAATGGGTTCTAAATCCTTTGCCTTCATCCCTCTTTCTTTCATTTTATATTTGATAACATCAAGAGCATCAAGCTCAGGTAAATGGTAATGTTTCTCATCATAATCTTTTACCAAAACAATTAACAAATCTAACTCATCTCCTTCTGGTGTGTTAGGCTCTGCGTGAAAAATCTCCATCATACGAATGGAAGCGCTATTATAATCTTCTTCTGTTTTTAATACTTTCCAGTTCATAATTATTAGTTTTTATCAATTAAAATTGTGGTGTCAAATGCTACTGTTTCAACATTAATCTTATCATACTCTCTATGTGTTCCAAACCAAATTACATAGCAAGCAGCTTGTAAAAAATTTATTGAAACAACCAATCGAAAATCATTTCCCTTAATATTAAAAACAACTCTGTTATTATTTACTATACTCGCATTTCCATAAACACTTTTCAGTTCATTGAAATTGTTAAATTCATATTTAGAAAATTCGTTATACCAAATTAACAACTGTGTTTCTGCAATTGGGTATTTGTTGATATAAAATAGAATTGTTTTCTTTACTAAGATTTTCATACGGCAAATATAAACAAAAGTTTTCATTTTGCAAACTAAATTTATTAAGTACTACCGCTAACAAGGGTTTTATGAGATTGGGGTTTTAAGGCAACATTTAAAGGTTTTTTTATATATTTGACTTTAGTCTTGATGGAATGGTTTGGGTAAAAATTTTCCCAACCTCATAAAGCCCCGGGACGTTAGCAGTAATATTTCAAAAAAATGAGACTATTTATTATTTCTTCTTTTATTCTCTTCTTTTCTTCAATAAGTGCGCAAGAAAATAAGATTGACTATATCAGTTTTAAATACGATATTTCAAATATAGTATTTTCCGATGTAGAAATATTTATTGTTAAATCATTCCAACAAAGCAATTATTACGATGTTACAGTAAAGTATTATAAATTTAAGGATCAAGTTGAGAAAAAACTAAAACTAAGTCCTGATGAGTTTAATAAAATACTCGTTCAGTTTAAAAACATAAAGAATGATGATTTATTCGAATCTTTTGAATCTGGATTAGATGGGGCGACAACATCAATTGAAGTAGGTACGCTTTTTTATAATAGCATAAATTATAGTATTTGGGGCTTACATAAGGAGCAAACCAATAAAGGCTCAAAAGAATTTTTAAAAACTATCCAAATGATATTAAAAATTGCTGATATAAAAATTTCAGACTTTAATTAATACTACTGCTAACAGTGGTTTCGAGCAATTGGGGCTTTAAGGCTAAAAATAATGTTGGTTTTGTATTTGTAAACCTTATCTTAAATTGTTAGTTTTGGGAGAAC
>NZ_FMTY01000013.1 GCF_900100625.1 Flavobacterium saliperosum | reverse complement strand
TCGAAATCAGCAATCATGTCCTGTTGAAAGTCTTTGATGAATTCCAATGCTTCGATACGGTCTTTTAGTTTTTTGATTTCGTCGTCTTTACTCATGCCTGTAGATTTTTGTTTAAAGGTAGCAAATTTACGAATCCAATAATCAATAGCTGAACGCGATACTTCATACTTTTTTGCAGCATGATTAATGGATATTTGACCATTCGTTACTTTTTCGACAATCTGTAATTTGAGTTCAAAACTGATTTTTTGATACTCTTTTTTTTGGCAGGGTTGATTTTCTGTTTGTTCCATAGTTTGACAAATGTTGTTTAATTTTTTGTCAACCTATTTTAGGATTTTACATTTGGCTCTATTACCGCTAACGTCCCGCCGGCTTTGTGCAGGTGGGGATTTTTGTTACTTTAGTTTGTTTTATCACAAAGCCAAATATACAAAAAAAACTTACCGTTTTCCCCAAAACCCCACTTGCACAAAACCGCTGTTGTGCGATCGTATTTATATCTTTTTTGCGATTAATGAATAAGGTTCTTCCCTTGAAAACCCATAAATTTCTATAAAATCGGTATTTATTTCTCTGATTGGAATTACAGAATCTAATTCATTTCCTTCATAATTATAGATAAAGTATGTTTCGTCAATTTTTTTTAATAACATTTTTTTACTTCCTCTCTCTTTCATCATTTCAAGAATTATTGGTTTTTGGAGTTCAGTATTAAATGCTATTTTTATTTCGTAATCTTTATTTTCAAAAACTAACTTTTCAATTTCACTTTCTGTTAATTCAGTTTTTGTTTTTTCTAATCTAACAAAATCTATTTCAAGATTTTTTTTAGAGTCTTTCTCGTCTTTTTTGTAAAGTGTAAAACGATTTACATTAATAAACTTATAAGTACCCAAAAATTTACCCTGGACAAAAATTTCGTTTTCGGAAACTTGATAATCATTTGTTTGAATATTTTTTTCCAAATCTGATGAGATAATTTTACCGTTTTTGAATTCAAACACATTGATTTTTGGAACCAAATATGTGTCGCCATTTTTGGTTAAAATCCACTTCCCTTCAAAATTTTGCCCAAAGCTTAAATTCATAAATAATAATGTAAATAATACTTTCAGTATTTTCATCGTAAAGTCCTTTTAACGCTCAGTTTTTCTAATATGTCGCACAACGTCCCGCCGGCTTTGCGAAGTTTGGGTTTATATTGCCCCAAACCATTCCATTCGGACTAAAGCCAAATATACAAAAAGATCTTTCCATTAAGCGCTTTCGCCCAAATTTCGCCAAACCGCTGTTAACGGCTGGCTTTATTTTCCAAAATACTGAATCAATAAAATTATTCCATAAATCCAAAAATTATAAAGTACAGTATAACTAAAACCATATAATAAACTTTTAGAATAATTCCCTTTACATTCCGCTGATTTTTTAAATACTAACCTCAAAGCTCTGAAAAAAATCCAATAAAGCATTGCAATAAAAATCAAAACTGTAATCCATAAAATTGCTCCAAAAAACCAAAATAAATAACTGATAACAAAAGCTGCGATAAACCAAAAAATAATACTCATTATTATTCCAGCGATTCCATCTCCAACATCTGGAACATCTGAACTGCTATCTAAAGTTACTTCTTTTAATTTATCTATCTTCTTTGAATCAAACCTGTCAGTTATTTTACCAAGATTGTCTTTCAATTTTACTCCTTTGTATAATCCGATAGAAATGAATAGGAGGAAAGCGATAGATAATATCGTCGTTGATAATAGTGAATTTTCAATAATTGTTCGATGCGTACCAAGCCCAAAAAGCCAAATAGACAAAACAGTTAAACTTATCACCATGATACTAATGATGAATATGTTTTTGGTATTAACGATTGTATATTTTCTCATTTTTTTACCGTTTCGTTCAGCCAAGCTTGCCGTTAACGTCCCGGGGCTTTATGCTGGTGGGGCTTTTGTTCCTTTAGTTTGTTTTATTACTAAATCCAAATATACAAAAAGATGTTTCAGTTTTGCCCTAAAACCCCACTTGCATAAAACCCCTGTTATCGGCCGTTAATGATTTTTTCTTCCTCTTCATGGACTTTTCGCCATGCTTCTTCACTATCAGGATTTTGCAGAGCATTTTCATACAGTTTGATATATTTTGGATGATTTTTATATTTTATCTTAATCAACGTCATTTGAGGAATACTAACTAAAAATATACCTATTGTAATGAAAAAAATAGTTCGAGATAAAATGAATTTATAATAATATGATTTTTTATTTATGAACTTAATTAAAGCAATTACAGAAATAATGAATGATAAAAAGACGCCAAACATTATTGTAAATTTAGCGCCCGGCCATCCCTTCATTTTAAATAAGATTCCTATTACCAATATAGACAAAGAAATTCCGGTGGAAATTGCTCCTATAATCTTTAATTTTGAAATACCTTTATAACTTGTTTTGTTGAAGATTTTAGAAAACCCGATATTATTAAATAGAGCAAAACCTAAATAAAAATAAAAAGATGATAAAGTTGTAAGTTGAAGTGTTGAAACAAGAGCAGCACCTGGCCAGTTGATTAAAAAGCAACTTAATGAAAATATTGATAATACAAATAATCCGATTTCTAAATACCTCATGCTGAAATATGTGTAAAGTTCTGGTTTAATGGCCGATAACGTCCCGCCGGCTTTGTGAAGTGGCGGACTTTTTATTACTGATGTTTACAAATATACCGAAAAGTTTTAAAGAAAATTGCGATTAAATAGGAGAGAAGTGCACTCACCAAACCATCCCAAAAAATCACCAAGCCCCGCCATTTCACAAAACCGCTGTTACCTGCAGTTAAAATTCAAGAAACTTTAAAAGTAAAAAATATAGACAAGAGTTAGAGTATATAGAAATATCGAAGCTAAAGCTAAAGCAAAATCAAGAAATCCATTTGTGAAGAAAATGTTTAGGAATGTTATTAGAACTGAAATCAGAAGTAATATTTGAACAATTTGTATAGATAGAAATGAAACTTCTAAAATTTGATTTCCTTTTTCATTTACAACATTGATAGATTTTACACTTGAAAAAATAAAAGTTTTTACAATGTGAATATTCTGACCATCACTAAGTTCATATTGTAAATCTGGAAATTTTCCTAAATTATATAAATTCCCAGTCTTACATTCCAATATGTTTTTATATTCAGATGATGATTTACTTTTAAATCCAGGAGTTTCCTTGACAGTTCTATAAAATGAAGAGAATTTTTCTTCCTCTGTATGATTGAACGGAATCAAATAATCCGCAAAGATTAATAAAGCTAATAGCAGATTAATAATGATTAGAACTCTAAATTGTGAGTTTTTTATTTTTATCATTTTGGCTTTTTCGTTCAGTTTTTCGTTAATTGCAGGTAACGTCCCGCCAGCTTGCTGAAGGTGGGGGATTGGTAACCCAAAACTAACGATTTAAGATTAAGTTTCCAAACACAAAACCAACATTAAATTTAGCCTTAAAGCCCCACTTGCAGCAAACTGCCTGTTAGGCGTTCGGTTTTTTAATTTTTTATTACAAAATAAATATTATTGCATTTAAGTTTATTATTTAAAACGACTGATTAAATATCATTCTCAGTTATTTCAGATTTTTTAAACTTTAGACGTATTAATTTACTTTCAATAGCACACATTTCTTGATTGACTTTTTGAAAATGCATATAACAGGCAATTGGAATAACTAATAAATATATCCCTCCAAATAATAAAACAGAGTCCTCATAACCCATTCTTTCAGATAAAGGACCTCTTTTCATTGGCAAATAAGGTAGAATAAATGGACCAAGAAGTCCAACTAAGATAAGTCTCCAAATTTGCCATTTCTTTTTAGGAAGCCTGGCTAGTTGTTCTTTAAGTTGTCTTTCTTCTTCGTCTAAATTCTTCTCCAAATTATTCATTAGTATAGTAAATTTATCGTTGTATTAATTATAAATCACTTGATTAGTTCTCGTTTTCGTTCCGTTTTTTTAAACTGACGCCTAACGTCCCGGGGCTTCGTGAAGTTGGGGTTTATATATTCCCAAACCATTGAATAATCACGGAAGTCAAATATATGAAATAACCTTTAAATTTAGCCTTAAAGCCCCAATTTCATGAAACCCCTGTTATGCGTTCGTGTTAATTTATTATATTCTCTTCGAATGATTTTATCCAAGCAGAAGAATCATCTTTGCTTTCATGTTCAATTAAATACAAGCCCTTGTTTTTTGCGTAGTATGATTTTGTTTTGATTCTTTCCATTCCAACTGAGACATTTTTCTTTTTATATTGTATTGTTGATTTTGTTTCAGTTACAATACATTTTAATGAAGTGAGGTCTTCTTTAAGAATTGTATCACATAAATACCTCTCTTCTTCATATATGGTAATATTTCTGTGTTTTCCTTGATAAAGAATTGTTGAAATTCTCTTCCCAAATTTACTTCCATCATCAACAATTTTATTGTTGATTAATTTACCTTTAATTCCTTTAAAATGATCAGGTTCAATTTTCCTGAGTAAATTGAAATTATAGATTTCTACTAATTTACCATCTAAAGTTGTTTTAATTGAGTCCAAAAGAAAATGCTTATCATGGCGAGAATAAATTAAAAATTCTGTATTTGATTCTTTTACTTTTGATAAATTGATTTTTTCAAAACCATCAATGCTTCCCATCCTTTGATAATGTAAAGATTTACCTTTTCCAATTTTTTTAATAGGATATTGATACTCTTTAGGAATAAAGTCAGTAAACTCTTTATTTTTTTTATTACAGCTAATTAGTATTAAAAGGAGGAAAAAATAAGTTATGTTTCTCATTTATAGTTTTTTAGATGTAGTTTTTCCAACATGACGCATAACGTCCCGGGGCTTCATGAAGTTGGGGTTTATATATTTCCAAACCATTGAATAACCACGGAAGCCAAATATATGAAATAACCTTTTAATTTAGCCTTAAAGCCCCAATTTCATGAAACCCCTGTTAGCAGTTCGGCTTTTTCATTTTAAGATTCTATTTCAAAAATTTTTTCAAAGTAATTTATAAGTTTGTTTTTATTTCTCCATATAATAAGGTTAATTATAATAACAAAGCCAAACATTAATGGATTTATTATTTTATATGCTTTGAGCGGTGCTGAATTTGTGTAAAGAATTAAATTACATATAGGAATGACAATTATTGGCATATATTTATTCCAATAATATCCGAATCCGATTGGTTTTACTACGTAATTTATTTCG
>NZ_FMTY01000001.1 GCF_900100625.1 Flavobacterium saliperosum | reverse complement strand
GTAACAGGAGCGCTTTTTTTATGCTATAACCGGAATCAATTATCGGACTGGTACCACTCGGCAAACGAGGATTCGGTTTCCTGGAGTTTTAGTGAGTGCAGTTGAATGTTATGGGGGAGACGGTTTTTTATCTTTTCGGCAAAATCAATCACCATATTTTCACTGGTAGGCTGATAATTCACTAAAATCACATGATGACCGCGGTTTTTCAACTCGTTCGCCAACTCGATATGTGGTGTGTTCTGATTGAAAACCGTAGCGTGATCAAAAACATCGACAATTTCTTCTTTCACTATTTTTTTCAAATCACCAAAATCAATCACCATTCCGAATTTCACATTCGAAGTATCCGTTATGGGTTTCCCAATTACGGTAACAGAAAGTTTGTAACTGTGCCCGTGAACGTTTTTGCATTTTCCGTCATAGCCGTAAAGCGCGTGTCCGGTTTCAAAAGTAAATTGTTTTGTGATTCTGATGTTGCTCATCGTACTTGAATTAGGAGACAAATTTAGTAAATAAAATCGAGCAACACCTTTTCGGTTTTTCTTCCGGGAAAGTTATTGTTTTGCTCAAGGTCGTCAGGACCCTATTTTTTTATTTCTATAGGAAGAAAATTGTTTTTTAATGTGGGTTTCATCTTATCTTTGATAATCTATTTAGTGACCTATGAGTGATTCCGAAATCAATCCGTTGTACGAACAAATTATTGATGATCTGATGCGTCAGAAATTCAGTATTGCCGATCATTTTTTTTCTCCCGAAGAGGTGGCGACATTGCGCAAAAGCCTTTTGGAAAAATTTGAAGAAGACCATTTCAAGAAATCGGCCATTGGCAATCAGGCCAACGAACAAATTGTGGATGCGATTCGCGGCGACTTTATTCTTTGGTTGAACGAAGAAGGTGCAAATGAAGCCGAGAAGCTGTATTTTGATCGAATCAATGATTTTGTACACTATCTAAACCGAACCTGTTTTTTAGGGATTCAGGATAAGGAATTCCACTATGCCTTGTATCCGGAAGGGACTTTTTACAAACGACATCTGGACACTTTTCAAAACGACAGTCGTCGTAAACTTTCGATGGTTTGTTATCTCAATGAAGAACATTGGCAAATCGATTTTGGCGGGGAACTCACCATTTACATAAAAGAAAATGGAGTGGAGTCGGAACGCAATATAGTTCCCGAACAGGGGAGAATGGTGATTTTTGAAAGTCAGGAGCTGGAGCACGAAGTCAAGCCGGTAAAACAGCCGCGATTGAGTATTACCGGATGGCTGAAAACACGATAGCGCTACAGGTTTTTTTCTCTTTTCTTCGCACGATAATACATCCAATACGCGATAGCCACCAGAACCACGAAAGGAATAAAAGTTCCGATGAGTACCCCAATCTGATAACCGGAATCGGGAGCGTTTTTGATTTTTTCCTCAATATTGGTCTGTTGAACTAAAAGAAATAAAGGGCTCATTTTTTCTTAAATTGGTTTAAGGCATTCACGGTGAAATCAGAAAGGACCAATCTGCCTGAAATTCCGGCTCTTTCGTACAATAGGGTGTCCCAGTTTTCGGTGCCTTCCCACAATACTTTTTTCATATCCGCTAAAGCTTCTGGATTGTAACCGGCTAATTTTGTGGTGAAGTTGTCCAACTCCGTATCCAAATCGGCAACCGTTTCAAAAACTTTGGCATACAATCCTTTTTCATGTGCCCAAGCTGCGTTTTTCCATTCGTGAGCGGCCAATGTCATTTCGCCTAATGCGGATTTTCCTATTTTTCTCGAAACCGCCGGTTCAATAACGAAAGGCCCGATGCCAATTGCCAATTCCGATAATTTAATGGCACTTTCGGTAGTGGCCATGGCATAATCACAAGCCGCTGCCAGACCAACACCGCCGCCAACCGCTTTTCCGTGAATCCGTCCCACAATCATCTTGGAACATTTTCGCATCGCATTAATCACATTGGCGAAACCCGAGAAGAATTTTGCACCTTGCTCTAAGTTTGAAACAGCTAATAATTCATCAAAGGAAGCCCCGGCACAAAAGGCGCCTTCACCTTCACTTTTTAAAAGAATAACAGTCACGTCCGGATGGTTGCTTAACCTGTTTATTTCATCGGTTAAGCGCTGCAATTGTTCGCTCGGAAATGAATTGCTTGCCGGGTGTCCAAAAGTAACCGTGGCAATATTATTTTCAATAGTTGTTGATAATGTTCCGTTGCCTGAAGACATAATTAGCGTTTAAGTGAAAAATGACTTTTAAATTCGTTGCGTACATTGTTTACGGTGTACTCTATCTTGAACCAATAATCGGTTGCGGGAAGCTGGTTTCCGTTGAAGGTACCATCCCATCCCTTCCCATCCGGACTGATTTCTTTTACAAGTTTTCCAAATCGGTCAAATATATAAATTTTGGCTTCATAGGAAGCTAACAAATTGTCGATTTTCCAGGTATCGTTGTATCCATCTCCGTTAGGGGTAAAGAAGCTTGGATAGGTAACGGTATGGACAAGGTTTGATGTTGTGACACCACACTTCGCTAGGTCTCTGACAAAAATCAAGTAGGCTCCGTTCGAAAGTCCGGAAAAGATTCCTGTAGGCTGCCAGTACGTGCCGTCAATACTGTATTCATATACGCCGTAACCACCTTGTGCAGTAGCCTGAATGGTGGCTAGCCCATTTGAAAACAACGGTGTTATAAGGACAGCAGTTACAGTTAGCGGTTCTGAGGAAGCGTCTATGGTAATGGTATCGCTGGTTTCACAAGAGGTATTGGTGTTGGTAACCACCACGGTATAAGTTCCCGCTTGCGTGATATGGTATACGGCATTTTGATTGCCGTTAGCATCGGTATCCGGATTGGCCGGAGTCCAGGTATAGCTGAAATTCCCTGTATTGCTTGGAGTGGCGTCGATGTTTTGCGACCCCAAACCGGTTGCGGGATCAAGACAAAGTGTGAAATCATCACCCAAATCAATATCCGGAATCGGATTCACCGTAAGGTTTAAATAGGGTCCCATGCCAACGCATTCGTTGTTTAAATTACTGTCAACCCGAACGTAAAGAGTCTGGCTGCTGGCAACCGTATTTCGGTAAGGAGCGGAATTGGTGCCCATTACGGCATTTTGTTCGGCTAAAGCGTCGTTTAAATTTTCGTAGTAAGTAACCCTTAAATTCTGACTGCTGGTGAACGAATTCAAAATGCCTGTTGTGGCTGGAGTGAAATCAAAATAGGCATAACCGTCATTTTCCGGGTCATTCGGGTCGATATACATGTCACACTCTTCCAAAGTCTGCATATCGGCAGCCGTTATCTGTGTGGCTGAAACCAAGAGTGTGGTTGTGGCAATTCTGAAACAGCCGTTAGTGTTTTGCACGCGAATCCAAATCGTTGTTCCGGCTGAAATGAAGTTGGTGAAATCCGTTATCGGATTCGTGTTTGCCAATGCATTTGCGCTGGAAGTGAAATAAGAGAATACCACATCCGGATCGGTACTGATCAGCGAATTTGCTTCTGTCAGATTAAAAGCGGTTATGGCATCTTGATTATCATCACATTGTTTTAATGTAATGTTGTTATTTATTACCGGAAGCGAATGAACCACTGCATTAAATGTTGTGGTAACGAAACAGTTTGTGGTTGCGTTCTGTAAACGAACGTAAATGATTCTGCTGTTTGTGTTTAAAATTGTTTGCGGGTTGCTTCCCGTGTCGGCATCGTTTTGAGATAAATGGTAAGTAACGATGATTCCTGTTTGTCCGGCAAGAACTTCATTTGTTTTTGTGCTGAAATTGAAGTTTGCTGTTCCATTGATGTCACTGCCGTCAGTGGTGTCGTCGCAAAGTTCATAATCCAAGATGGTATTGATAACCGGTAATGGATTTACAGTAACGGCTACGGTAGCGGACACGGAGGTACACGGACCGATAGCCGGTAAGGTATACGTGTAATTTCCGGAAACATCCACGGCCGGATTGAAGATGTTCGTTCCGCTGGCTAAAGCAGGTGACCATGTTCCTCCAGTGTTGGCGTTTGGTCCCAGCAATGCAAATAAATCAAATGCGGCATCGTTTTTACAAACCGTTTTTTGATTGTTGTTTCCCGGGTTTGGCGCCTGTTGTATGGTTACGGTAATCTGCAGGTTGACAATTTCACACAATCCCGTAAAATTATAGTTGTAAATTCCCGGAGGATCAATCGCGGGGTCGAAAACACCCGTACCGCTGGATAAAGCCGGTGTCCAAACACCTCCCGGATCGGGATTTCCTTCAATTTGACCGAACAAGTCGGTGGTTGTGTTGGAGCAAACGGTAATTTCAGTGTCTCTGGGTTCGCTGCCAAAACCTGAATAATACCCTGCAAAACCGGCTACATTGCTGGAGCCAAATAATCCCACTGCCAGTGGTCCTGTGGACTCGGCTTTGATGTTTCCGGTATATCCCTGTAAGCGGTAGGTTACCCATTGGGAAGTTCCCAACACGGGTTCCGGTAAGGCGGTAACGGGTACTCCGTTTATAGATAATGTAGAGCCCGCATAGGTCAGTGCTATGATCTCACTGAAATAATTAGTGGAACCTATGGAGTTGGCACTAGGAATCAAATCCACGGATTTTTGAAAATAACAGCTTAAAGGAGGAATGAAATTCAATCCGGATGTCGCGTCAGAAGAAGATCCTCCCAAAATCTGATACAAATAAATCGGTTTTGAAGAGGTGATGTACATGTTCTGATTGTTGGTTCCCTGATACATTGTAGAAGGAATCAGGGTGTATTCGCCTGCATTTAAAGTGGCAAACGATGTTGGTGATCCGTTTATGAATACCTCCGTGTTGTCCTCCGTAGCGATTACTAACGGGGTTTCAACAAGGCTGCTTCCATTACCTTTCACAACGATATATTCGGTTCCCACCTGTTCTAAAGGGACAATCTGGTCGAAAGTGAAATCCTGACCGTCCTGTTCTGTTCCCATTCCTGCCAAGGCGTTTCCGCTGTTTACGGCAATGGGTTTGTCCGATACCAGTAAAGCGCCAATGAATCCGGTTAAATTTGCCGATGTATTGGTGTAACCGGATACGGTTACGCTTTCACCGTTATTGAGTCGGAATGTTTGGGAGTTTTGTGTTAAAGTGGTGCCGTTAACCGCAAATTCGACACTCCTGTCGTAATCTGATAGTGTAACGGTTGTATTGTCTTCGGTTGCCATGAAACTTGCAAAAAAGTTTCGTAAATCGCCGTAATCGCTTTGAGGTAAACTGCCTAGTCGAAATTCGGTTCCCAATCCCTGATATCCTTTCGCGACCAATATTTCAGCATGATTCTCTGCTCTGACTTTAAATGTGGCGTAAAATTCGTTACTTCCTTCAAGAATCAGTCCTTTATCGTTTTTTACGATATTCAGATCATTGTTCGAGATTAACATTGTGGAAGGTTGGTTGTTTCCGATGGCGACTCTCACGGGATTTCCGGCAGAAATCGTAAAAGGAGAACCGGCTATCGGGGTATTATCCCCGCGGGTTACGGTGACCTGAAAAGGGGTTGTTTCCGGTGTTGACAGGTATACATAATGATCTCTAACAAAAGTTTGTCCGTTTCTGGCATGGATGGGGGGTATCCAGTGCTTTTTGCTTAATTGTGCATTCATTACGTTAGAACCAATCAATAATATAAGAAATAATAGCCTCATCAGTGGTTTGTAAAATTAAAAATCACAAAAATAGAGGAATATTGTTATATTTTCTTCGGATGTATTAAAATTAACATAAAATAGCTATGTTTGTTGTGAACAATTATTATATATTCATATGAAAAAAATTACAGTTTTAGCATTCTTGTTTGCTTCCGCATTTATGTCGGCACAAGATATGGAAGTGATTAAAGGCGATTTCAGTTTTCTTAAGGATCAAAAAGAAGTTAATGTGGAGTTTACTTACGACAACCTGAAGTTAATGAAAGAAAACCTTACCGATGAGCAGTATGTGGCGGAAAGGGTTGCTGACTTGAATGAAAAAGGAAAAGGTGTTGGTGAAACCTGGAAGAAAAAATGGTACGCTAGCAGGGATTTGTTGTTCGAAAACAAATTCACAGAATTGATGAATGTTGTTCATACCAAAGAGAAAAAAGACATTTCTTTTCAGGAAGATCTGAAACAGGCCAAATATACTCTAATTGTGGATGCGGTTTGGATTTACCCTGGTTATAATGTAGTTATGGCTAAAAAGGGAGCTAAAGTAACCACTAACCTTAAATTCGTTGAAACGGCAAACAGAAATAATGTTGTGCTTGAAATTAAAAGTGAGGAAGCGCCCGGAGATGTTTTCGGAGGTTCTTTCAGTAACGAAGACCGAATTGGAGAAGGTTATGCCAAAACAGGAAAATCATTGGCTAAACTATTGTTGAAAAAAGCATATAAATAAGCATCCGATGGATATAAAAAAGCCCCGAAATATTCGGGGCTTTTTTTATTTTATGCCTGTTAGGCCTGGACCATGCCAATTTCACTAATCTCTTCTGTCTGATTGTAGATGTATTTCGCATCGCCAAAAGCAAGTATCGGATAAAATATAAACGGAAGGAAAATCAATCCTACCGTGAAGGCTGAAGTTTTACCGAAAGATTTCGATAATTCGTTCGTTATCACAATAGCAAAATAAATGTTTGCGATAGGAATAAGTAACATGAAAATCCACCAGATTGGTTTTTTGATGATTTCCAGTAAAACAATTCCGCTGTAAATTGGAATCAAGCAAGCCCATCCCGGTTTTCCGGCTTTAGTGAAAACTTTCCACTGACAAATAATAAGGAAAAGGGTAAATCCGAAGAAAAACAATAAAATAGTTAGTAAAGCTGCTGCCATAAATTATAAGGTTTTGGTTAAAATTGGTTAAATGTTTTCGCCTTTTTCCGCAAGTTTTCGTTCCAGTTCGGCCTGAAACTCTTCCATAACCGGTTTCATTGTGCTTTCGGGAATGTCGGCAATCCGGATGTACATCAAGCCATCCACCGCATTGTTAAATAACGGGTCCACGTTAAAAGCCACAACCCTTGCGTTTTGTTTGATGTATTTTTTGATCAATACCGGCAAACGCAAACTGCCCGGTTCCAACTCGTCGATAATTTTGTCGAATTTGTTCAGATCAGACTCCGCTTCGTCAAAAATAAAATCTTTATCGGCGTCCTTCAGTTTGACTTTGTACTCCTTTTTCGGATGTACGTATTGCGCAATATAAGGGTCATAGTAATTCGACTTCATGAACTCAATCATCAGGGATTTTGAAAATTCCGAGAATTGGTTGCTGATGCTTACGCCGCCAATAAGGAATTTGTGTTCCGGATAATGTAAAGTGGTATGAACTATTCCTTTCCAAAGCAGGAATAACGGCATGGGTTTCTGCTGGTATTCTTTGATGATGAACGCTCGCCCCATTTCAATGGACTTACTCATCATGTCAAACAATTCCGGTTCGAAGCGGAACAATTCCTGAAGATAGAAACCGTTAATTCCGTGTTTGGCAAAAATTTCGGCGCCCAATCCCATACGGTACGCTCCGGCGATCTGCTGGCTGTCATCATCCCATAAAAACATGTGATGGTAGTAGTTGTCGTATTGGTCCAGATCGATGGCTTCATTGGTGCCTTCACCCACCTCGCGGAAAGTGATTTCGCGCAAACGTCCTATTTCATGCAGGATATTCGGGATTTTGTCGGCCGTTACAAAGAAAACCTCGTAGTTCTTGCTTTGTAAAAGACGATGATTGCCTTTTTTCAGACAGCTGACTTCTTCCAGAATCTTATCATGATTGGCCGGTTTGGCAATCTGTTTCGGGTTTTTCGGAAGTTTCAGACTCGGCGTAGTCAGCAACTTGCTTTCGGTTTCGAAAGGGTTGGCCAACATGTAGGTTTTCTTGCGTAAAAATTCCGAATAGGATTCAATGGTTTCGTATTCGTTCTGTTCGGCTACCGAAATCGGTTTTCCGATGCGGACTTTAATCACACGGTCTTTTTGGGTAAGCAGTTCCGAAGGCAGTTTTGCAGTACGTAACGTGTCGTTTATTTTGGATAGGAAATAAAACAATTTGCTGTTTTTGGCGTGAAAATAAATGGGTACCACCGGCACCTGTGCTTTACGAATCACTTTTATGGCCCCTTCTTCCCAGGGCTTGTCCACTACCAATTGCCCGTCTCTGTACGTGGAAACTTCGCCGGCCGGGAACATGCCCAGCGGTTTCCCGTCGCTTAAATGACGTAACGTTTCTTTGATTCCAATCACGCTGGATTTAGCATCCTTATGATTTTCGAAAGGATTTACCGGCATGATGTACGGCTTCATCGGTTCGATACGGTGCAACAGGAAATTGGCGATAATTTTGAAATTCGGCTCTCTTTCAAGCATCAATTTCAAAAGCAAAATACCGTCGATGCCTCCCAGCGGATGGTTCGAAACGGTAATGTATGCGCCTTCTTTCGGTAATCGTTTTAAGTCTTCTTCGGGGATTTCAAATTTAATCTGAAATTCATCCAATATGGCATTCAGAAACTCAACATCCTTCAAATGTTTGTTCCTGTTGTATATTTTGTTGAGAGTAGATATTTTCAGTGCCTTCATCAGTAACCAGCCTGAAAAGGTTCCTAAAAAGCCGTATTTATCAGCATTAATTGCTTTTGCAACTTCTTTAGCGGTAACTAAACCCATTTAGTTTTGGTTTTTGAGCGAAAAACAAAGATAGCAATAATAGTGTAATGGTTGAAAAGTTTGTGGCGGATAAATGTAAATTCTCAGGCTTTCAAAGATATTTATTTGACAATCAATTGTTTATAAGTAATTGAAAAATGTGTTTCAAATTTGGGTGTTTTTTATATACATTTGGGAAAAAGATTCTCCTAAAATGAAGATTATATCCTATAACGTCAACGGAATACGCGCCGCCATCACCAAAGGCTTTCTCGATTGGTTGCAAAGCGCTAATCCTGATGTAATTTGCCTACAGGAAATCAAGGCCACCCCGGAGCAGATTCCCACACTGGATTTCGAACTTTCGGGCTACCCGTACCATTATTGGTTTCCGGCCGAAAAAAAAGGGTATAGCGGTGTGGCGATTCTCTCGAAAATACAACCTAAAAATGTGGTGTTCGGTACCGGAATTGACTATATGGACAAAGAAGGACGCAATCTGAGAGTGGATTTCGATGATTTTTCAGTCATGAGTTTGTACTTGCCTTCGGGAACCAACATCGACCGCTTGGAGCACAAGTTCCAGTACATGGACGATTTCCAGAAATACATCGACAACCTGAAAAAAGAAATTCCGAATCTGATTATCGGAGGCGATTATAACATCTGTCATCAGGCCATCGACATTCATGATCCGATCCGCAACGCAAAAGTGTCCGGATTTTTACCGGTCGAAAGAGCCTGGCTGGACAATTTCATGAAGAGCGGCTTCATCGACAGTTTTCGTCATTTTAATAAAGAGCCGCACCATTACAGCTGGTGGAGTTACCGCGCCAATGCCCGAAACAACAATAAAGGCTGGCGAATCGATTACAATCTGGTGAGCGAACCGATGCGCAACCGGTTAAAACGTGCCGTGATTTTACCGGAAGCCAAGCATTCCGATCATTGTCCGGTGCTGGTGGAAATAGAATAGCTTTCAGGAGCTGTTCCCGGTTCCCGATAGCTATCGGGACGTTCTATCTTTGCTTGCTTAAAGAAAGCAAGCAAAGGATGCCACTCCCATCGGGGCTAGGGTATTCGGTGAAAACAGACGCTCAGCATTATGACCAATTGGAATATATAGAATTCGCGTATGAATTCTCAAGGTAAAGAATAAAGACAAGTGTAAAGTAGAAATTGAATAATAATAAATACCACAAGAAGATGATAAAACAAGTATCTGCAGGAATTTTGGCGTTAGCCTTAACCACCTCTTGCGTTTCTAAAAAAATGTACACCGATTTAGAAACCAAATTCGCCGATTTAAAGAAAGAAAACCGTCAGTTGGCGGACGATAATACCGCATTATCAACCGCTAAAGGCCAATTGGAAAACGAAAAATCCACATTGCAGTCGGAACTCGACAAACTGAAAGCCGAAAGAGACAAACTGGCTTCGGATTACGCGGCGGCAAGCAATAATCTAAAAACATTGCAGTCGTCTTACAACGCTTTGGAGAAAAACAGCGACGAGGCGCTGAAAAACAACATGGACAAAAACCGTGAATTGTTGGCGCAATTGGAAGCGAAAGAAAAAGCATTGGCTGCCGAAAGATCCCGTTTGGATAAACTGAGCAAAGATTTGAAAGACCGTTCTGACCGCGTGAACGAATTGGAAAGCATGATCGCAGCGAAAGAAGCGGTGATGAACAAATTGAAAGAGACTTTATCGAAATCGTTACGGGCGTTTGAAGGGAAAGGGTTAACCGTACAGCAAAAAGACGGGAAAGTGTACGTTTCCATGGAAAACAAACTGCTTTTCGAATCGGGAAGCTGGACCGTTGGTTCTGAAGGTAAAAAAGCCGTTGACCTGGTCGGAAAAGTGTTGGGCGACAATCCGGATATTGCCGTGTTAATCGAAGGACATACCGATAACGATAAAATTACCGGAACCATTGGCGGCGGCGTGGAAAACAACTGGGATTTGTCTACAAAACGTGCTACGGCTATTGTGAACATCCTAACGTCAAATACGATGGTAAGAAAAGAAAACCTTACGGCTGCCGGACGTGGCGAATATTCGCCTTTAATGAGCAACGAAACCGCGGAAGGCAAAGCGAAAAACCGTCGTATCGAAATCATCCTGACCCCGAAATTGGATGAAATCACTAAGATGTTGAACGATATTTAAGAAAAGTTTTAAAGTAACAAAGTGACTGAGTAGCTTAGTTTCTGAGTCATTTAATCCATCACTAAAGGAAAGGTTCACGTGAAAGCGCTGAACCTTTTTCTGTTAAATTGAATTTCAAATATAATTTGCGTTTTATATTTGCACTTTGAAAGACTTTGTCACTTAGTTACTCAGCAACTTAGAAAACATGAACTACACTATTTTACCTAATACCGATTTACAAGTAAGCAAGATCTGTCTCGGAACCATGACTTTCGGAAACCAGAATACGGAATCCGAAGCGCATTCCCAACTGGATTTTGCGGTTGAAAAAGGCATCAATTTCATTGATACGGCCGAAATGTATCCGATTGGCGGCAACGAACACATTTTCGGAAGCACCGAGCGTTTTATAGGAACGTGGTTGCACAAAATCGGAAAAAGTGAAAGGGAAAAACTGGTGGTGGCCACTAAAATAGCCGGACCCAATCGCGGTATGGGCTACATTCGCCAACCGTTGGATTTTTCGAAAAAAAGTTTGCACGAAGCGGTCAATCTGAGCCTGAAAAACCTGCAAACCGACTACATCGATTTGTATCAGATGCATTGGCCGGAGCGCGTGATGAACATGTTTGGCAAGCGTGGTGTTTCAGAAATTGATACTAAATGGCAAGACAATATTTTAGAGGTTCTGACGGTTTTTGACGGTTTGATCAAAGAAGGGAAAATCAAACACATCGGGGTTTCCAATGAGAATCCGTGGGGCGTGATGAAGTTTTTAAATGAAAGCGAGAAGCACAACCTGCCGAGAATTGCTACAATCCAAAACCCGTATTCGTTATTGAACCGTTTGTTTGAAGTGGGCTTGTCCGAAATCTGTATGAGAGAGAATGTAGGTTTGTTGGCTTATTCGCCACTCGGTTTTGGTTTTATCACCGGAAAACACCTGAAGGGCATTGTGCCGAATTCCCGCTTGGATTTGTTTCCGCATTTTACCCGTTATACGAATGAAAACTGCCACAAGGCAACCAAAATGTATCAGGATTTGGCTCACGATTGCGGATTGACCGTTACCGAAATGGGAATCGCTTTCGTACACCATCAAAAGTTTGTAACCTCGACCATCATCGGCGCTACCACCTTAAGTCAGCTGGAAGAAAATATCAATGCTTTTGAGGTACAGTTGACTGATGCGGTTTTAGCACAAATCGATAAAATTCAGGAATTGATTCCTAATCCGGCGCCTTAAATTTTTAGTAATTTATAGGTTGACACGTGTCCCGAATTTGTTCGGACGTTTAAAAAATACAAACCGGTTGCTAACTTTGACGTATTCACGGAAAGTAGTGACCGGTTTTCCGTTTTTTGTGAGACCAGTCTTTTTCCGTTAAGGTCAAAAATTTCCAGAACGTCCGCAAAATGTTCTTCTTCATTATTTTGAACAAAAACTTCCGATGTTGCAGGATTCGGATAAATGACAAACGCTTTTTTGTCGTTTTCTGCCATATTTAGCGAACTGTCGACCAGTTTGTAAATGACGCCATTATTGATGGAGCCCACATAGAGTTCACCATGCATGTCTTCCCCGAAGGTTACAAAACCGTTACCAGTGAACGTTTGCGAAAAAGTAACATTACCCGTACTGTCGGCCATGCCAATCTGAGCCTTGCAGTAATCGGAAAAGAAATAGTTCCCCTGAAAATTCGGATAGGCAGTCCCGCGATAGACATAACCACCTGTTATGGAACAAAATCCATTGGTGTGATTGGTGGTAAACAAAGGGGCTTTCATCGTGTTTTGAGCCGCACAACCCGCTGTGTTGTAGGCAACATTGCCTTCATAGCAGCGCCAACCGTAATTCAGTCCGGCTTCCGCAGCACCGGCACGATTGACTTCTTCATACAGATTCTGACCCACATCGGCTATCCATAAATCACCGGTTTGACGGTCGAAGCTGAATTTCCAGGGATTCCGAAGTCCGATGGCCCAGATTTCATCGGCTCCGGCCACACCCACATACGGGTTGTTCGGCGGAATTCCGTATGGAAAACCGGAGTTGACATCAATACGCAGCATTTTGCCTAATAATTCGTTGGTGTTTTGTGCCCGGTTTTCGGGATCGCCACCACTACCGCCATCGCCCATGCCAATGTATAAATAACCGTCGGGACCAAATTTCACACTGCCGCCGTTATGATTGGAAAAAGGTTGTGGGATGGTTAAAAGAATCGTTCCGGAAGGATTGGCCAGATTGGGATTACCCGCCGCCACCGAATAACGCGCAATTACGGTATCTCCGTTAAGATTGGTATAATTGATGTAAAAGTAGCCGTTGGAAGTATAATCGGGATGAAACGCCAAACCCAATAAACCCTGTTCGCCACTGGCATTGGTTAAAGTCGTTACATTCAGGAAAGGAGTGGCATTGGTGGTCCCGTTGGGATTCAGAATCTTAATGAGTCCATCCTGTTCCACCACAAAAAGCCGACTATCACCGCAATGGGTAATTTCCACAGGAGCAGAAAAACCCGTGGCGAAACTCTGTAATCCAATGACAGCAGGTGAGGTTTGCGAATGTTGCGCACATTGTATAAAGACCAAAGCAATAAACAGAAATTTTGTTTTCATAATGTAATTGTTTGATTATCATAAATTTATAAAAAAATCCCGACACTTGGCCGGGATTGTTGCTTTATAAATTGAATTACTTTTCCACGCTATAGCCTTTTATTTTTGCAAAAGCAACCACTGAAGTATTGATCGCGTTGCCCAAATCGTCCTGTGATTTTGATTTTTTGGCTTCTGCATCGATAAACGCCTGACGTTTTTTGGCCAATTCGCCTATTTCTTTCTGAATGGCTTCGCGTTCTTTGGCTTTCTTCTCCACATAGGCCTTAATTTCGGCCGCCGATTTGTTTTGGAGTTCTTTCGGCAATTCCTCTTTTTTCAGTTTGGTAACCGCTTCTTTGTCTTCTTTCAGTTTGTCGACCAAATCCCAGCTTTCGTTTTTATACACGGCTTTCGATTTACTTACGGCGCGTTCGGCATAATTCGCCGCGGATACTCCCTGCGCATTGCGGTCCTGTGTTTCCTGATTCATTTTTTTGGAATGGCCTAAAGAACCGTAGCTCACATAGGTCTCGTTAATTTTGGCATTGCATTCTGAAATTCGGACATCATAAGGCGTGGCGATGTATAAAACCGCGCGATTGGAATCGATGTTGAAGTATTTTCCTTTCCCGGCATCGGCACCGTCTTTCCAGAAGGTACGGATTCCTTCCTCCTGATTGCCGCAGAAAATGGTGTTGATGTAAATGTCATTGTGCAAGGCATCGCTGATGGCTTCCCGGTAATTGATGCCGCCTTGGTTGAACGGTTCGTTTCCGGCAATGTAAATCAATTTCATGTTGGAATTGTCTTTACCCCAACTCAGTTGTTTTGTGGCATCGGCAATCACGGCACCACAGTATTCGTTGCCGCCATTGGTACGCAAAGCAAACAGTTTTTCGGAGATAAGGTCCAAATCGGTAGTCAATGGGGCAACCTGTCGGATGTAATTTGATTGTGGTGAAAGTCCGTCATTCCCGTATTCGTACAATCCGATTTCAATGTCCGGTGTTTTGCCTCGGTATTTTAATGTGGTTAAGGTATTGACGATGTTCCACAAACGGGATTTTGCCTGTTCGATCAAACCATCCATACTGTTGGAGGTATCCAAAAGAATGGCGACCTGAATTTTGGTGTTTTCGGCTGTTTCGGTGATTTCAAATGTTTTTTCCGATGCGATTTCTCGGTCTTTGGCATTTGAATTGTTACAGGCTGCAAAAGATAAAGTCGTTGCTAAAAGTGCTGAGGGTACTAAAAAAAGTGTTTTCATGGTTTTTCGTTTTATGATTATAGCTCAAAATTATTCAGAGAAATCACGTGTTTTTTGCAGAATGGGTGAAACGGGGTTTTGACTTGGTGAAACTATTAGGAAAAGGAGTTTAAAATAATTTACTTTACATTTAGAAATTAATACGATAATGATGAGGTTGAAAGCAATGGTTTTTGGAGGGATTTTGTTGCTGGGCTTCGGTATGGAAGCGTCGGCACAGGATACTATTAAGCCGATTTCAAAAAGTAAAAAAGCATCGGTTTCCAAAATCAGTAAAGCGGCCGACGACCTGAAAGAATCCTTTGATGCCAATGACGAATTGGGAATCGCCAAAAACTATGAAAACCTTGCGCAGGGATTCATCGATAAGGAAGACTATGCCAAAGGCGAAGAATACCTGAAAAAAGCCTTAGTAGGATACATTAAATTAAAACGTACTAATGATAGAATCCGGGCAACCAGAAGTTTAGCCAAAGTTCAGGAAGCGCAAAATAAAGTCAGTTCCGCAATCAGAAATTATGAAGCTGCAGGTGCAGCGGCGATGGACAAAAGCGAAGAGCAGGTCAACCAAAATGACGCGAACCGTTTGCGCAGTGTCAACAATCCTGCGGCTCAGGCGGCGTATAACAAATCGAACATTCAGCTGTTGGAGAAAGAAGATAAAAAAGCCGAAGTTGCCGATGCCTATGTGCAAAAAGCCGAAGTAAGTCTGCAACAAAAAAACAAGGAAGTCGCCATCGAGAGCTATGAAAAAGCGATTTCCTATTCGAAAGACAAACCGGAGGAAGTCGTAAAACTGAAAAACGAAATAGCCAAAGTCTATGCGTCCGACAATCAGTTTGATAAAGCCATTGCCATCAACCAAAAATTACTGACGGAAGCACAAGATAAAAACGATTTCGACACGCAAATCAAACAATTGCAGGAACTGGCGACAATTTATTTCAGGAAAAACGAATCTGAAAAAGCGATTTCAGCGCTAAAACAAGCGTATGCTTTGGCCACGGAACAAGGCAGAACCGCTGAGGTTAAAAACAGTCTGACACAATTGTTACAGTATTACAAATCGAACGGGAAAGACAAGGAAAGCATTGCGTTGTACGAACAGTTTTTTCAGAATTTCGATAAGCTGATCAAAAACGACAGTTCGCTGATTGATACGAAAGCCTTTCAAATCACCGAAGAAAAAATCCGTCAATTAGAAAAAGAAAAAGCCCTGAAAGACGAACTGATTTTCAAGAAAAACACCTTCAATTATTTCCTGATGGGCTCGATTGGGTTGCTGTTGCTGTTTTTCGGACTGATTGTCAAAGCGCTGTATTCCATCAAAACGAAGAACAAGGAAATAGCGCTGCAGTCGTTGCGCCGGGAGATGAACCCGCATTTTATTTTCAACAGTCTGAACAGTGTCAACCAATTCATTTCACAGAATAAGGAACTGGAAGCCAATAAATATTTGACGTCGTATTCACACCTGATGCGGAACATGATGGAAAATTCCAATAAGGATTTCATCAGTCTGAGCAGTGAAATTGAGCAACTGAAGAAATATCTGGATTTGGAACACCTGCGTTTTCAGGACAAATTTGATTATGAAATCATCCTCGACGAAAATATCGATGCCGAAACCACTTTCGTACCCAACATGCTCATTCAGCCGCATCTGGAAAATGCGATATGGCACGGCTTGCGTTATCGGGAAACGAAAGGCTTGTTGCAGTTGCGCTTCAGTTTGAAGAATAATAAAATTTCGGTGGTGATTGATGATGACGGCATCGGTTTGACCAAAAGTGCCGAACTCAAAACCCGGAACCAAAAAGTGCATCAGTCACGCGGACTGACCAATACGAAAGAACGCATCAGCCTGCTGAACGAATTGTACAAGTCGCATATCGCTTTTTCCATTACCGAAAAAAACAGCGGAACAACCGGAACCTTAGTAGAAATCACGTTTCCTCTGATAAATAAACTATGATGACCTTACAGAAAATACGCGCCGTAATTGTGGAAGACGAAGTCGCCGCAAGAGAAGTCCTTAAAAACTATCTGGGTAAATATTGCCCGCAGGTGGAAGTCATCGGTGAAGCGCAAAACATAAAAGAAGCCTTGCCTTTATTGCACGAAGTGACGCCGCAACTGGTTTTTCTCGATGTGGAAATGCCGTTCGGAAATGCCTTTGATGTATTGGAAGCCTGTAAAGATTTGCAGTTCGAGACGATTTTCGTAACCGCTTTTTCCGAATATTCGCTGAAAGCCTTAAACCAAAGTGCGGCCTATTATCTGCTGAAACCGATTAGCATTGAGGAATTGATCGTCGCGGTAAACAAAGTACAGCAACATATTTTGAACAACGAACTTTTCAACCGGAATCGAATCATCGTGGAGAATTTCCGGGAAACCAAACCCGAAAAGCAACAGGTGATTTTGCCTACATTGGAAGGTTTTGAAGTGGTGAAAATGGAAGACATCGTGCGTCTGCGTGGTAACGGGAATTTCACCGATTTGTATTTGTCCGACGGCAGCAAGAAAATGGTGTGTCGCTTTCTGAAACACTTTTCGGAGATTTTGCCGTTTCCGTTTTTACGCGTACATAAATCGCACATCATCAATGTGAATTTCGTGAAATCCTATAATAAAGGAGGCTCAATCATGCTGAACGACGGTGCGGAAATTGAAATTTCTCCGACTTACAAAGACGATTTTTTACGGAATTTTAAATAGGAATCGGATAATAATGACACGCAGATAGCACAGATTTTACGGATTGTCACGAATTCATAGAAAGAGCCTTGCGAACATTGCGCCTTCTTTGCGGCCTTTGCGGTTAAACCTAAAAATCAAACTCATCAGCCAAAGTAGAATCCACCGCAATGGAATCCTGAACCACTTTCAGTTTCAGAAACGAACGGGCGTGACCGGAAATGTATATCGGTACCGATTGTCCTACCGTGTCTTCCGAAGTAATCAACGCGCGACGCAGCATCAGGTTTTTAATGTAGTTCTGGTTTTTCTTCGCATACGGTTTTTGGTTGCCTTCGTTGTCAAACTGCCACATGAATTTCTTAGGTTTCGGTACGATGGAAGCGAGGTATAAACATTCGTTTAACGATAAGTCACTCGGTCTTTTCTGAAAATAGAACTGCGCCGCTTCTCCGATACCATAGACATTCGGACCCCATTCAATCACGTTGAAATAAACCTCCAGCATACGCGATTTGGAAGCGATGCGGTTGTTTTCCAAAATGTACACCAAGAGAATTTCTTCCAGCTTCCGCGAAAGCGTTTTTTCTCTGGTTAAGAATACGTTTTTTACCAATTGCATGCTGATCGTACTCGCGCCTCGCGCAAATTTTTTGGTTCGGATGTTTTTTACGATCGACTGTTTGAAAGCTTCGTTGATAAATCCGCGGTGACGGCGAAACGACGGGTCTTCATTGGTTAAAACCGCTTTTTCCAGATACGGGGAAATCTGATCCAAAGGCGTGAAATTCGGATTGGAGGCACCGACAAAAATAGGACGTTGTTCAACTCCTTTATCAATGGCGCGATACGTAAATTCACCGTTGAGTTTCGCCAGATTCGCTGCACCATATTTTATGATGCGCAAATTTTCTTTGTTGAGTTTACTGTCGAAAACCAATTGGTTTGGTTTGTTTTTGTTGTATTCGAAGTCGAGTTTGTAATCGAACGTTCCTTCGGCTTCCATGCCTTCAAAATTGGTAAACAATCCTTGTGGCAACGACGTGATGAAATCCTGTGCTTTCATCTTTTGGATGTCGATTTTCAGTCGGTAAATCGTGTCTTCTTCGGTGTTGTATTGAGCAAACGGACGTACTTTGATATGGTTCAGTTGTGCCGATGAGGTGCTGTCAATCGAGATGAAATCGCTACCCAACAAGAAACGGTAATCGAAACGGGCCTTCTTAATCACCACGTCTTTTCGGGCAATTTTAGGATGGTTGATGGTGAAGTTGTCAATCGAAGTAAAGCCGTCAATGTGCAGTTCACCGCTTTCCATTTCGAGTCGGTCCAATTTCATATGAATGTTATCGAAACTTGATTTGAGTCCGAAACGTTCCTCAATATAAGGCAACTGAATTTTAGAGGTATCGCTGTTGAAGAACTTCAGATCGGCTTTCATTTCCCGTGGATCGGCAAACCCTTTGATGTTCCAGTTTTGCGAAAACGAATTGGTTTTTACGTTGATGGCCGTTTGCAACTGATGGTCTTCCAATTGCAATGTATTCATGTGTAACACCACTTTTCTGCCCATATCGTCCATGCGTAACGACAGGTTTTCGAGTTTCATTTCGGTGGGAACCAAGTTGAGTGCTTTCGACAACAATCGGTAGGCGAGTTTGGCATAATTGCGTTTTTCGTTCGATAGTGCTGTCGTGTCTCTTTTCAGGAAAGCGTCGAAATTACGTCCGTTTTTATTTTTTACCAATTGGATGAAGCCGTTGTTCATTTCCAGATTTTTCAGCTGAATATCTCCTGTTAACAGTTCCAAAAGACTGTAACTTGTTTTTATTTTCTGCACCGACAATAGCGTATCGGCATTTTTGGGAATTAAAACAATGTCGTGCATTTCCACGCCGGAAATTCCAATGAAGTTGGCCTGTTTCACCGAAAAACGACAGTTGTATTCCGTGTCGAATTTAGATTCGGCTTTGGTAAGCACTTTTTGCAATAAGGCATCGCGGAAAAAATACATTCCGCCCAAAGCCAGCAGTAACAGGACTGCGAAGATTTTCAGAAAGAAAAAAAACTTTTGCTTTTTGGTTCGTATTGCCATCGAAAAAAGGGTGTTATTCTGACAGCGAAGCTACTAAATTTTCCACTTCCAATTTCTGTTGGGCGTATTTTTGTTGCAATTCCGAGCCTTCACCCATACGGTTATAGTATTCGATGGCCTTTGAAGCGAAGAATTTCTTGTGATAATCCGAGCATTCGGGAACCAATGGGAAATGATGATGAAACAACATTTCACAATAGGCCTGCCATTCGCGTTCATTTTTATCCGAAACCATTGTTGCTGTAGCTTTCTGAATCACATGCAGCATTTCGTGGGCGATGAGGTTGATGATGAGCGGAAACGGAAATTCGAAAGCGTTTTCCGGAATGCGGATGATTTGCGGTGCGCCGAAAGTCCCTTCGGTAGTCATTAAAATATAACTTGGGTCGGCTTTTTCACGGAATTCGAAACCCAGAAAATTGGGTTGTGCCAGGCCGAATTCTTCAATCACGAACGCTCCGGCCAAAGCGGGTTCGCCCATTTCATGATAACTGTTGATGATTTGAAGGATTTCGGATTGCGATTTCATAAAATAAAGATATTGAAAGTATTTCGAAATCGTACTTGTTAAATAAAAAACGAAAGTCGTATGTAATTGTTGCGCTTTTTTTACTTTTGAAGGATGAAACACTTCCCGAAATCTTTAGCAAACAAGCTGAACCAACGGATTCAAAGCCATTCCCTTCGAAAATTGTCGGAGCAAAATGAGTTGATTGATTTTTCATCCAATGATTATTTGGGTTTTGCGAAAAGCGACCTGATTTTTGATGCGACCCATCGGTTTTTATCGGACAGGAATATAAAAACTAACGGCGCTACCGGTTCGCGACTGCTTTCCGGGAATCATGTTTTGTATGCCGAAACCGAAGCTTTCATTGCGGAATTTCATCAGTCGGAAAGTGCGCTGATTTTTAATTCGGGATACGATGCTAATGTGGGGTTTTTCAGTTCGGTGCCGCAGCGCAGCGATGTGATTCTGTATGACGAATTGAGTCACGCCTCCATTCGCGACGGGATTCAGTTGTCGAATGCGAAATCCTATAAGTTTGAGCATAATGATTTTGAAGCGCTGGAAAAACTGATTGTACGTTTTAAAACCGATACTTCCGAAATTTATGTGGTAACCGAAAGCGTTTTTTCCATGGATGGCGATTGTCCGAATATGGAAGAATTGGTCGCTTTGTGTGAAAAACACCAATGTCTTTTAGTGCTGGACGAGGCCCATGCTTTGGGTGTTTTTGGTAAAAAAGGCGAAGGATTGGTGCAGAGCCTAAGCCTTCAGGATAAGGTTTTTGCCCGGATTATGACGTTTGGAAAAGGCTTGGGTTGTCACGGGGCGGCCATTTTAGGAAGCCAGGAGCTGAAAAACTATCTGGTCAATTTCGCCCGTAGTTTTATTTATACCACGGGCTTGTCTCCGCATTCGGTCGCCACCATTTTAATCGCCTATCAGCAATTGGAACCGGGTGAAATAATTTCGCTTCGCGATACTATCGTGCATTTCAATCAGGATAAAAACATGTTGGGACTGAAACCGTTGTTTGTTGGAAGTAAATCGGCGATTCAGTCGGCCATCATTCCCGGAAACGAAAAAGTGAAAGCCATTGCGCAACAATTGCAGGAAAACGGTTTTGATGTGAAGGCGATTTTATCCCCAACTGTTCCGGGAGGACAGGAGCGCCTTCGTTTTTGCCTACACAGTTATAATTCGAAAGAAGAAATTTCTGAAGTTTTACGCTTATTGAGTACTTTTGTCTTTGGAACACAGAGGACACCGGTTTAGCAGATTTACACAATTTAGTTCATGAGCAATTTTCTACATAAAAGAAGAACCGAAGCCATATTAAAAACATTTTACGAGGTTTACAATACTTTAGGATATGGGTTTCTTGAAAAAGTATATCAGAATAGTATGTATTTTGAACTTTTAAGTCAAGGATTTAAAGTGGAGGCTCAAAAGCAAATTAAAGTATACTACAAGGAAAAAGTAGTGGGTGAATACTTTGCTGATTTGGTGATAGACGATGTAATTATTGTTGAACTTAAAGCTTGTGAATGCTTGATGGATGCTCACAAAGCACAGTTGATTAATTATTTGAAAGCAACTCAAATAGAATTGGGAATGTTGTTGAATTTTGGAGAAACCCCTGAATTTAAAAGATATATTTACACGAATGATAGAAAGAATTTTAATAATCCGTTAAAATCTGTCTGATTGGTGTTGTCTGTGTGCTATTCTTCACGAAATTTGCCGTTAAATTAAAAACATGAAAATCTTCATCACAGGAATAGGAACCGATGTAGGTAAAACCATCGCTTCCGCCATCATCACCGAAGCCCTGCAAGCCGATTACTGGAAACCAATCCAAGCCGGCGATTTGGAAAATTCCGACAGTCATAAAGTGAAACGTTACGTGTCGAATGCGAAGACCAAATTCTTTCCCAATGCATTCGCCTTACAAACACCCGCCAGTCCGCATTTGGCAGCCGAGTTGGACGGCATTACCATCGATTTGAAAACCATCAAAGAGCCGAAAACGAAGAACAATCTTGTGATTGAAGGAGCCGGAGGCGTTTTCGTACCGTTAAATGACACCGATTGCGTAATCGATCTGATCCAACCCGAGTATAAGGTGATTATTGTTTCCCGTCATTATCTGGGCAGTATCAATCATACCTTGTTAACCGTTGAAGCCTTGAAAAACCGAAAGCTGACGATAGCCGGAATTCTTTTTAACGGTGATGATCCCGATAGCTATCGGGATAAAGCTTCGGAAGTAATCATTCTTAAAAAAACGGGACTGAACATGATTGGCCGCATCGACAACGAACCGTATTTCGATCAGAATGTGATTCGCTATTATGCCGATTTATTCAGAGTGAATTTATTGAAATTATTAAGAGAATGAAAATAGAAAATAGAAGCAAGAACCAAGAGACAAGAAAATAGAGAGAGACTGTTTATGCTATTGTTTTCTGAATAGATTTCTTGCATCTTGTCTCTTGCCTCTTCAATATCTGAAAATAAAATGAACTTATCCGAAAGAGACCAACAATACAACTGGCATCCCTATACCCAACACAAAACCGCACAACCTCACATTGCCATTGCGAAAGGGGAAGGCGCTTTGTTATGGGATGAAAACGGCAAAGAATATATCGATGCGATTGCGTCCTGGTGGGTTAATCCCTACGGGCATTCGAACAGGTTTATTGCCGATGCGATTTACAAACAATTAACGACTTTAGAGCACGTTTTGTTCGGCGGTTTCACACACGAACCGGCGGTTCAGGTAGCAGAAAAACTCATTCCGATGCTGCCCGACAATCAGAAGAAACTGTTTTATTCCGATAATGGTTCGACTGCCGTGGAAATTGCCCTGAAAGTGGCGTTACAGTTTTTTTACAACAAAGGCGAACGTCGCACGAAAATCATCGCTTTCGAAAATGCGTTTCATGGCGATACGTTTGCAGCCATGGCTGCGAGCGGGATTTCTTTTTTTACCGAAGCCTTCAAAGGCTCGTTGATTGAAGTGGTTCGGATTCCGGTGCCTACGAATGGCCATGAAAAAGCAAGTTATGCCGCTTTGGAACAGTTGGTAAAAACCGAAGAGTTCGCCTGCTTTATTTTTGAACCTTTGGTTCAGGGTGCTGCCGGAATGGTGATGTATGAAGCCACCGAACTGGATAAACTGATGGCACTTTGCCAAAAACATCAGGTGTTTACGATTGCCGATGAGGTCATGACCGGATTCGGGAAAACCGGAATGAATTTCGCCTGTGGATATCTTACGGAACAACCCGACATGATGTGTTTGTCGAAAGCCTTAACCGGCGGAACCATTCCGATGGCGATTACCTCGTTTACTCAGGAATTGTTTGATGGTTTTTATGATGATGATGTGAACAAAGCGCTGTTTCACGGGCATACGTTTACCGCTAATCCTACGGGTTGTGCCGCTGCGCTGGCCAGCATGCAATTGTTGGAATCCGATGCGATGCAGCAAAACATCCAACGGGTGAACGCGAAACATTTGGTCTTTCAGCAGAAAATACAAAAGCATCCGAGAGTGGCAACGACCCGCGTTTTGGGTGTGATTTTCGCCTTGGAAATCAAAACCGATGGTGCCGAAAGTTATTACGGAAGTTTCCGAAACAAGTTGTATGCTTTCTTTATTGATAAAGGCGTCATCCTGCGACCGATTGGAAATATTGTGTATGTTTTACCGCCGTACAGTATTTCCGATACTCAATTGGAAAAAATTTATCAAATCATAGAAGAAGCATTGACAGAATGCTAACTTTGTAAAAAAATTGATTTTGAAACCCATTGCCATAACCGCCTTAGCGTCTTTTTCATCGTTGGGAAGCCAACCCGAGTCGATTTGGGAAGAATACCTCAAACCCACTTCCTTAATCGCAGAAAGGCAAATTGGGTCTTATCGTGTTCCGGTGGCATCGTTACCGACTTCACTACAGCAAATGGTTGTCGATTTAAAAGCCTCCGATAACAAATACAAATCGCTGGACAGTTCGGTTTTGTATGCGATGTTGGCTTCCCGAAGCGCTATTCGGCAAGCGGGTTGGACGGAAGACGATATTTTCGGAATTAATATTGGGTCGTCTCGCGGGGCTACCGAACTGTTTGAAAATTATCACGAAGAGTTTGTTACTACCGGAAAAACATCCACTTTGGCCTCGCCAACCACCACTATGGGAAATATTTCTTCGTGGGTAGCGCATGATTTGAAAGCAACCGGTCCTGAAATTTCCCATTCCATTACGTGTTCCACCGCGCTTCATGCCTTGTTAAACGGGGTGGCCTGGCTTCGCGCCGGAATGGCCGACAAGTTTCTGATTGGTGGCAGCGAAGCGCCTCTGACGCCTTTTACCATCGCACAAATGCAGGCGTTGAAAATTTATTCCAACGACCAAAGCGCTTTTCCTTGTAAGGCTTTCGACTTGGATAAAGAGAAAAATACCATGGTTTTAGGTGAAGGCGCCGGTGTGATTTGCCTCGAAATGGGCAGGTACGACAAGGCTTTGGCGTATGTGGAAGGCATCGGTTATGCGACGGATATTCTGGAGCATGGGATTTCCATTTCCACGGAGGCCGACTGTTTTAAAAAGTCGATGAAAATGGCTATTGGGGAAATTCCGTTAACGGAAATTGATGCGATTGTAATGCATGCGCCGGGAACCATTAAAGGGGATTTGTCGGAATATAAGGCGATTCAAAACGTATTTGGTGATAACCTGCCGATGTTGACGACAAATAAATGGAAAATCGGGCATACCTTTGGTTCTTCTGGAATTTTAAGTCTGGAAATGGCGGTTTTAATGCTGCAACGCCAACAGTTTATTGCGGTTCCTTTTGCGAAGTCGCAAGCGCAACGCAAAACGATTCGTAGGGTTCTGGTCAATGCGGTTGGATTTGGCGGCAATGCAGTGAGTGTGTTGGTTGGTTTGCCGTAATCGTATACTATAACACTACCTTTAAGTGTTTACTTTTTCTCTTTTACGTGTGTCTTTTTTATAAATTCTTTTTTTTGACACAGAAAGTGTTTCAATTTTTCAAAAAAAATTTATTTGAAACAAAAAACGTTTCAAATAAATTAATTTTAAATTTTTGAAACAGAAAGCTTGTTTTGAAATGTTAGCCTGAGCCTGTCGAAGACTTCGTGTATTTTGAAGTACACTTCGATAAGCTCACTGTTCTAGCTCATTCAGTTTTTCAAAAATCAGATGGCTTTCAAAACCTTTGCGGAGTAAATAATCGCAAAATTTTCTTTTCTTTTTCTGGGGGTTTTTCTCGGTAATAGATTCCCATTGTCTCTCGGCAAGTTCGTGAAAGGTGTTCAGGTAGTCTTCCGGCGTGATTTCTTTCAGCGCCTTTTCGATATTGTATTTGGAGATGTTGCGAAATTTCAGTTCGTTAACAATGCGAATTTTACCCCACTTTTTGATGTTATGCTTTCCTCTGGCAAAACTTTGGGCAAAACGTTCCTCGTTCAGAAAATTATTTTCGATAAGGTGTACCACAATAGTGTCAATAACCTGCGGAATCATGTTCATGCCGCGCAATTTTTCCACCACCTCATAATGACATCGCTCCTGATAACTGCAGTAATACTCCAGTTTTCGCTTGGCTTCCTCTACCGTAAAGGGTTTTAGTGAATTGGTGTTCATAAATTGCTCATAAGTTAACATTAAATTAATCGTAAGTACTTGAAATTCTGTTAAATTTACTTAACTTTGTTGCCCGCTTTTTACGAATCGGATTGCAAACAGCGGACTAAATATAGGAAATTATTTAAAATTTTACCTCAAATCGTATGAAATTTAAATTACTATTATTATCCTTTTTATTGTCCGCGACCTTTGGGTGGGGGCAGGTGAGTATTACTGGCTTAGGGGTTGGAAATGCCTATAATCAAAATTTTAATACAGCTACCCCTATATTGCCTGCTGGCTGGGCTTTTAGTGAGTCAGGTACTGGTGCAAATGCAACTTTTGTTTCAGGCGCTGGTGCGTCAGCAACAGGGAACACATATTTTTTTGGAGTAGCGAATGAGTGGAATTTCGGCGGATTGCGTTCTGGTAGTTTGATACCAACTGTTGGTGTCGCATTTACCAATAATACAGGTTCTACTGTTACCGAAATGGTTATTGCTTACACAGGTGAAACATGGCGTGTAGGAACTGCTTCGAGACCGGATCGTTTGGATTTCCAATATTCAACTGATGCGACATCATTAACAACAGGTACATGGACTGACTTTAATGCTCTGGATTATGGTAATCCTGGTCAGATCGCTGGTAGTGGAAGCATGCAGCATTCTTCTGCGATTTCATCAACAATTACAGGTTTAAGTATTGCAAATGGAGCGACTGTTTGGATTAGATGGAATGATTTAGATGCAACAAACTCAGATGATGGAATGGGAATTGATGATTTTTCAATTTATTGTAATGGATCTTCGTGTACGGCAAACACTCCGGTAGGGGTTATTTCGGAAGTAGCATCAGCTTGCGGAAGTACGAATCTGAATTTTTCTGGAGTAGCAACTCTTCCGGAGATTTATTATTGGCAGAATTCTTCTACTGGAACTTTAATGACAAATGACGCCGCAGCTAATTTATCGGTTAGTACTTCTGGTAACTATTATGTAAGAACTTATAATGGTACATGTTGGTCGGCTAGTGCCGTTGGACCTTATGTGGTTACGGTTGTTAATCCTGTTAGTGTTGTTGTACAACCTGCAGACCAATCTGCAACAGTTGGAAATACAGTAACTTTTAGTGTTACGGCTTCGAATGCTACAGCATACCAATGGCAGGTTTCTACTAATGGAGGCACTTCTTGGACTAATATTGGCGGGGACTCTAATTCTTATACAACACCTGCGGCAACATTAGCAATGAATGGATATCAATATCAGGTAATTATTTCGGGGACAGTTCCCTGTAGTGCAATTACTTCTTCCAGTGCTGTTTTAACGGTTTCAACCGGTCCGTGTTTGGGTGAAAGTTTTGCCGTTAACGCTTTACCGGCAGGATGGAATCAAACCAGTGTTACTTTTGCGTCTAACAGGGCGGAATTTAGTGCTAATAATGGTCAATTAACTACCATTGCTGTTAGCAATCCTCAAAGCCTGACGTTTAATCTAGATAGAACTGCTAGTACTGTTTCAAAAATTATGTATGTTGAAGTTTCAACTACAAGTCAAGTAGCGGGTTTCACCACAGTAGCCACATACGATCATAGTAATACAATTGAAAGTGGTGTGACAAATTGCACCGTTGATTTGTCGGGTTATACATGGAGTAATACCGTATATGTAAGATTCAGAAAAAGCTCATCCAGCTCTGTAGCTCGATGGGGCGTGGATGATATCATGGTTTATTGTGGTGCCCCAGGTGTGGTAGAAATAGCCGTTTCCGGAAATGGAAATGTGATTACAGATGGTGATGCCTCGCCTACCTTAACTGATAATACTGATTTCGGAAATACTTTAGTTGGAAATATAGTTTCGAAAATTTTTACCATTGAAAATAGTGGTCTAGACCCGTTAGCCTTAACTGGAGCAAATCCTTATGTTACAATTTCGGGAGCTAACGCCGCAGATTTTAGTGTATCGGTTATACCAAGCACGCCAATTGCAGCTTCAGGAACAACCGCGTTTGAAATTACTTTTCAACCTTCGGCTTTAGGCATAAGAACCGCAGCACTTTCAATTGCTAATAATGATGCTGACGAAAGTCCGTATAATTTCTCAATTCAAGGTACCGGTGTTACTTGTACACCTACCACAACCATTTCTTCAATTACACCTGCTTCGGGTCCGGTGGGCACTTTGGTAACCATCAACGGAACCGGATTTACAACCGCATCCATTGTTAAATTTGGCGCTCTTAATGCAGTTTTCACGGTAATTTCAAATACGGTAATTCAAGCCACTGTTCCAAGTAATGCTACGTCTTCTAATATTACGATTGTTGATGCAGGAACTTGTGAGGAAAGTTTCTCCTCTTTTACCGTAATAACCGATGATAAAACCACATGCGCCCCTTCTGCTGTTGGGATTTCAGAACTGTTTATTTCTGAGGTTACGGATGCTTCTTCAGGGTCGTTATCTTATATTGAGGTTTTCAATGCTACGGCGACTACTATCGATATGACGGATTATGCTATTGAAATTGTGAATAACGGTACGTCTTCTGTAGTAATACCGTTAACAGGTACTTTAGCTTCCGGAGATTCCTTCACATTGGCAACTTCTGTAGGTACAGGATGTGCGGTGCCGGGTGGTGATGCTAGTTTGGCTGATCAGACACAGGTACACAGTGGTATCAATAATAATGATTGTATTCACTTAAGTAAATTAGGTGTAAATATTGATACATGGGGAGAATGCGATGGAACTACCTGGATCAATGCTTTAGGTTTGGGTTCTGCCGGGTATGATTTTAGAAGAAAAGAAACAGCAACACCACTACCAACCACCACCTTTAATGCGGCAGATTGGAATATAGTTGATTTTAATGCGTGTAGTGACGATTATTCGGCAATCGATTCTTATGCGGGAATCCGAAACCCTCCTTTAACGACTTCTCCGGCGGTCACATTAAATTGCGGATTGAATTCCGCCGAAATCACCGTTACGGGTACGGAAGCGGTTTTGGGCGGAGCAAGCCTAACATACCAGTGGTTTGTTGCGGTTCCGGGCAATATCGGATGGACGGCCTTAACAAATGCAGGAATTTATTCCGGCGTTACCACCAATGTTCTTTCCATATCGAATCTTTCCGGTCTGAACGGTTATCAGTACTATTGTCAGGTAATGGAAGATACAGCTACTTGTTATGTGGCTTCCAATGCGACGGTATTAATGCTTGGCGGAACATCCACCACATGGAACGGAACAGCTTGGGATAACGGAGCGCCAACCATCACTACCGCAGCGGTAATCAACGGAACATATGTAACCGCAACAAACGGTAATTTCAGTTGTTGTAGTTTAACAGTAAACGCCACAAGAACTTTAACTATTTCTTCAAACGGTTACGTAGAAGTACAGAACAACGTTAACAACAGCGGTTCGATTGTCATTCAAAATGACGGGCAGCTAATTCAAATTAACGAAACAGATACCAATTCGGGAACCTATACAGGAACCGCTTTCCAGGTTAACCGAACAGTAGATAATCTTCGAAGTCTGGATTATGTATATTGGAGTGCTCCGGTACAAAATTATGACATCGCCGGTATTAATGGAAGTTTAAGATATTATTGGAATACCACAGCGGCGAACCCTAACGGTACTCAGGGGTATTGGTTGGCGGCTTCAGGTGCCATGGCAAAAGGCCAAGGGTATATTGTTAGAGGACCCTCTTCGTTCACGACTCCGCAAACCCTTAATGTGAATTTTACCGGTAAACCGTTCAACGGACAATTTACCTATCCTATTACCAGAGGAACCGATGTAGGGTCGATGAATGATAACTTAATTTTGATAGGTAACCCTTACCCAAGTGCTATCGATGCGGATCTGTTTTTAGCTACGAATCCTAATATAGAAGGAGCAGTTCACATCTGGACACACGGGACATTGCCAAGTACTGCGATAACAAGCCCGTTCTATCAGAATTTTTCGGCGAATTATACGATGAATGATTACATCGTTTATAACGGAACCGCCACCACAATTCCACAGGCTTTCGATGGAAAAATTGCTTCCGGTCAAGGGTTCTTCATCAAGATGAATGAAGCGGGTGCGGTTAATCAGACCATCACGTTCACCAATGCCATGCGCGGCAGTTCCGCAACGGCAGTTTTAGACAACAGTCAGTTCTTCAGAGACGCGAACGGAAATGAGGTTACTGAGAAGAACAGAATCTGGTTGGATTTGATTAATGCCTCCAATAAGATAAGCACAACAGTGGTTGGGTATGTGTCCGGCGCCACTATGGAAAAAGATAATCGTTATGATGCTTACGCCAAATTAAATTCGGGATTGAGTTTCTATTCCAAAATAGGAAATGAAGCCATTCATATTCAAGGAAGAGCATTGCCTTTTAATGCAGAAGATAAGGTGGCGATGGGTATGGAAATCCCTACTTCAGGCAGCCATAAGATTGCTATCCGACACGTAGATGGTTTGTTCTCCGGAAATCAGACTATTTATCTGGAAGACAAGAAACTGAACATCATTCATGATTTAAAAGCCAATCCGTATGCGTTTACAGTGGATAACTCAGGTTTTGAAAATGACCGTTTCGTTTTGCGTTTTACCAACAGTACTTTGGGTAATGATGATTTTGATGCTACTGCAAATTCGGTGGTGATTTATACAAACGAGAGTATTCAGGTGTCTTCTTCTTTGGAGCGAATCAAAGAGGTAACGGTGTACGATGTTTTAGGACGTACCATTGCCATGAAGAAGAACGTGAACGGTAACACTGCGGAACTGATAAATGTGAGACCAACACAAAGTGCCTTAATTGTTAAGGTGACTTTGGAAAACAATCAGGTGGTAACCAAAAAAGTGATTTACTAAGAAAGAAACTTTTCTATATCAGAGCGCCCGGTTTTAAAAGCCGGGCGCTCTTTTTTTTGAGCGTTTTTAAAATAAAAGTGGTTTTCGTTGTGATTTGTTGATAAAATTAATAGTATTGCACCGACTTAACTAACCAATTACTAAAAAAATGAAAAAAATCCTACTAATTGCGCTATTGCAATTATTAGCGGTTTCTCTATGGTCTCAAGAGAAATCACTTTGGAAAGAAACCCAAACTTCTACGGATAAATTACAAGGGACCATTCTAAAAACTTCATTTCCTTCAGAATACAAGGCTTATGTTTTAAACGAAACGATTTTAAAGGAAAAATTGCGAAGTGCTCCACAGCGTTTTGCCATTTCGGACAGTGCTCCGGTGGTAATTTCATTTCCGGATGCTCAGGGGAATCATGAAAACTTCACGGTGTACGAAGCTTCTGTTATGGAGCCAGGTCTTCAGGAACAGTTTCCTAACATCCGCTCTTATGCAGGGGTGTCGGTAACGAATCCTACCACCATAATCCGTTTCAGTATGTCGGATGAAAAAGGACTTAGCGCCATCATTCGCTCAGCCGATAAAGGAACCATGATTATTGATCCGTTAACGGCTAATCATGAAACGTATGTGGTTTTTAACCGAAAAGACAACAAAAAAACGGGATTGCCCTTTACTTGTTCAACGGAAGAAGCTAATCTCACAGCCGATTTCAATAACCGGGGCGTACTAAACAATGCCGATGACAGCCAATTGCGTCGTTTCCGTTTAGCCATGTCCTGTACCGGAGAATATACGACTTTTCATGGTGGTACCGTTGCAGGCGCAATGGCGGCTATCAATGCGACAATGACCCGTGTTAACGGTGTTTTCGAAAATGATTTCAATGTTACCATGGTGCTTATTGCCACAAACGCTAACGTAGTGTATACCAATGCGGCTACAGATCCTTATTCTGCAGCAGCGCAGATGGCCAATTGGAACAACGAATTGCAAACCACCTTGACCAATGTGATTGGGGAGGCGAATTACGATGTAGGTCACCTGTTTGGGGCTACCGGAGGCGGTGGAAATGCAGGTTGTATCGGATGTGTCTGTGTTAACGGACAAAAAGGAAGTGGCTACACTTCTCCGGCAGACGGGATTCCGCAAGGGGATTTTTTCGATATTGATTACGTAGCACACGAATTAGGCCATCAGTTTGGCGCCAATCATACTTTTACACATTCTACCCAGGTAGCTGTGGCACAATTAGAACCGGGAAGCGGAAGTACCATTATGGGCTATGCCGGAATCACCGGGGCCACTGATGTGCAGGCGCACAGTGATGCCTATTTTCACGCTATAAGTGTACAACAGGTTACCAATAATATAAAAGGAAAGGCGTGTCCTGTTGTTATTCCAACCGGAAATAATGTGCCAACTGCCAATGCGGGTGCCGACAAATTATTGCCCATCGGAACCGCTTTTAAATTAACAGGGGTTGGTACGGACGCGGACGGTTTGGCATCGCTCACATATTGCTGGGAACAAATGGATGTCGGTACTGCCGCATCAACCTATCCGAATACGACAAAAACAGCCGGACCGAACTTCCGTTCTTTTACTCCAACTAACAGTGCCATGCGTCGATTTCCAAATCTGGCGGGTCATGTGGCTAATGGGGTGAACGGAAATATGTGGGAGATTGTTCCCGGGGTAGACAGGGTACTGAATTTTAGATTCACAGTAAGAGACAATCGCCCGGGCGGCGCTTGTAACGAAAGTGACAACATGACGGTTACTTTTGATAATGCCTATGGTCCGTTCGCAGTCACGTCACAAAATACGGCAGGAATCAGTTGGGCACAAGGAAGTACGCAAACTGTTACATGGTCCGTTAACAATACGACCGCTTTGGCAGGTTCGGCAAATGTGAATATTTTGCTTTCCACAGACGGAGGACAAACGTTCCCGATTACCCTAATCGCAAACGTTCCTAATGACGGTTCCCAAACCATTACGGTTCCGGGAATTGCAGCTCCATATTGCCGTTTGTTGATTGAACCTACCGGTAATGATTACTATGCGATTAACACGGTGGATTTTGCTATCGGTTATACGGTTGCTACAGTTTGTACGACTTACACGGCTACTCCAAACGCTGCGATAGTGGAACAAAATCCGTTGGCGTACCAGACATTTACAATCAATGTGCCTGATAATGTTGTTATTTCCGATGTGAATGTATCGACTAACATTGCGCATAGGGCGAACCAATTGTATGTTGGTGTAAATCATCCTGACCTGACTTTTGTACAATTGTACCGAAGTGACGATTACGCTTGCGGTAACGGGGAAGCCAGTTTGATTACCACTTTTGATGATGCCGGAGCAGCCTTTGCCTGTGCAGGGGCCGGACTTGGTAATAGTTACAGACCAATAGGAAGTTTGGCTTCTTTGAACGGTAAAAGTTCAGCCGGGACCTGGAGGTTCAGAGTGGCGGATGTTGAAGCCATAGGAGGGCCTGCGAATTCAGGGACACTAAACAGTTTTTCCATAGAAATATGTCAAAAGGTGATAACCGAAATCCCTGTGGTTTGTGGAGTGATTTCTTCATCCTGGAATGGAAGCGCATGGTCAAACGGAGTGCCGACAAAGAATACCGCTGTAACGATAGCCGGAAATTATAACACCTCAATTAACGGTAGTTTTTCTTGCTGCAGCTTAATTGTTAATGGTGGAAACACGCTAACAGTGGGTGCTAACAATTATGTGGAAGTAACCAGTGATCTGACGGTTAATGCAACGGGAACGCTGAATGTCCTTAATGAAGGATCGTTGGTGATGGTTAATAATGCGGGCATAGTTACCAATAACGGAACAATGACGGTAAACAAAACTTCGGCGGCTTTTGATCGTCTGGATTATACCTTCTGGTCTTCACCGGTTGCCAATACCACTATTGGGAATGTGTTGTCGGGATGGAATCAAAATGCCATTTACAAATTAAACGCAGCCAATTTCCGTGACGATAATAACGATTCTCACGATGATAACGGTGATGCTTGGGTGTTCACACCACAAACAGAAACCATGTCGCCGGGAAGAGGATACGCTGCTATGGCTAACTTATCCGGGGTTTTCCCGAGACAGGCAAGCGTTGCCTTTAACGGACCGGTTAATAACGGAATCATTTCGGTACCGGTGAGTTTGAGCTTGGACAATGCTAAAAATAACGACGATTTCAATTTGATCGGAAATCCGTATCCTTCAGCAATTGACGCGGATGATTTTATCAATGCGAATGCAGGAGTGATTTCTGGAACACTGTATTTTTGGACGCATGTGGGTAATTTTAACGGAACGGCCTACAGTTCGAATGACTTTGCTTATTATAACCTTTCGGGCGGAACAGCTACGTCGGCAACCGGAACCGGAAACACGACGCAGCCAACAGGTGTGATTGCTTCGGGACAGGGCTTTCAGGTGGATGCCTCCGTTAATGGAAATGTGGTTTTCAATAACAGCATGCGTAACATTACCTATGCGAATACGAATTTTTATCGTAATGGGTCTGTGGCTCCGGTTACCAGAGACAGAATCTGGCTTACTTTATCCAATGAGGAAGGGGTGTTCAGTCAACTGTTAACCGGTTTCTTTCCCGAAGCGACTTCCGGAGTGGATTTTGGTTATGATGGAGCGTATGCAAAAACAAATACGCCGGCTACCTTCTATTCCTTAATCGGAACAGACAAATATAAAATTCAGGGTAGAGGAGCGTTTGATATCAACGATACGGTAGTGTTAGGGTTTCAGTCGAATTTTGAAAAAACCTATACCATTTCAATTGCTGCAGTGGAAGGAATCCTGAATCGTGAGAATGTTTATCTGGTAGACCGTCAATTGAATGTGGTTCACGATTTAAAGGCGACCGATTATGTGTTCTCCACTCCGGCGGGTGAATTCAACGACCGTTTCGAATTGCGTTTCACCAATACAACTTTAGCCAATGATACCTTTGAAGCGGTGGCCAATTCGGTAGTGATTCACACCAACGGAAGTATCAATGTGGCATCGTCTTTAGTGAAAATTAAAGCGGTTGTGGTGTATGATGTTCTAGGGCGACAAATTGCAGAAGAGAAAAACGTGAACGGTAATACAGCGAAACTCACTCATGTAAGACCGACACAAAGCGCTTTAATCGTTAAGGTAACTTTGGAAAACAATCAGGTGGTTACTAAAAAAGTGATGTACTAAATCAGAAGTAGATTAATACAGAAAATCCCGATTCATATCGGGATTTTTTTATGTGATAATGTTCAGGTTTTTGTGCGTTCTCACAATAGCCTGCTCGTTTTTGTAATCTATCCATTGCTGACCTTTCCATTTGCGCATCAGTTCATCAAAATGACGCATGACCACAATGTTGTATACGGCATAGTAAAAACTGCTCAGTTTTCGGGGATAGGCGCGCAGACTCATCGAAAAACCAGGTGTTAGGTATTTCATATAATGCCAGTAGCCTTCCGGCATATAGAGCATTTCACCATGATTCAGATTGCAGATTAACCCTTTGGCTTGTTTTAATGCCGGCCATTTTTCAAAATCGGGGTTGTCGTAATCAATGTCTTCCCTTGAAATCAAAGCATGAGGGACTTTGTATAAATAAGGGGTTTGGTCCGGAGCGAAAAGAATGCATTGTTTTTTTCCGTGAAAGTGAAAATGCAATATGTTGGAATAATCAATGTCATAATGGATAAACACCTTGGAATTTTCACCACCAAAGAACAACATTGGCAATTGTTTTATCAGTTTCAGGCCAATATCAGGCCATAGGAAGTCGTTTTGCAGTTGCGGCACCTGTTTCATCAGGTTGTAAAGAAAGATGCGGTAATTGGTGGGTTTTGACTGTAACAGGTCGATGTAATCGCTCATTTTCATCTCGGCATGCGCTTCGTTAAAACCATCTTCATGTGAAACGGGACGGTCGTCATACAGCGGCACTGTTTTTTCACCCGCAATGGACTTGATGTAATTCAGGTTCCACTTCTCATACGCCGGCCAATCGGTAGTCAGCTGCTCAATTACCAGTGGCTTTTGTTTTTTTACGTAATGGTGGTAAAAATCTTCTTTTGAAATGGTTTTTACGCGCTCAATTTCGGTTAAATGTAACTTCATATTCGGCGATTAAAATGAATTGCAAAAAAAATGCTCTTAGCGGGGCGGCTAAGAGCAAAGTTAAGAAAAATCTTTATAATATAAGATAAAGTATTCTATATCAATTAAGTGAGATGTGATTTTATTTTCCTTTAGCCTGCGCCTCAAGGTTTCTTTCAATTTTATGCTCCGGTCGGGACCATTTTGGTTTTTCGCCCAAGGCCTGGAATTTGGAGTCTTCCGCTTCCACAGTTTCCGGTTGCATTAATTTGATGAACGGTTTTTGCGGTTGTAATCCCAACATTTCAAACATTTTCATGTCTTCGTTTACATCCGGATTTGGTGTTGTTAATAATTTGTCACCTGCAAAAATTGAATTCGCTCCTGCAAAGAAACACATCGCCTGACCTTCTCTTGACATTTGTGTTCTTCCGGCAGAAAGTCTCACCTGTGTTTCCGGCATTACGATACGCGTAGTGGCTACCATACGGATCATTTCCCAGATTTCCACCGGCAATTCGTCTTCCATCGGCGTGCCTTCTACCGCAACTAACGCATTAATCGGCACCGATTCCGGCTGTGGGTTCAATGTCGATAAGGCCACCAACATGCCTGCACGGTCTTCAATGCTTTCTCCCATACCGATGATTCCGCCACTGCAAACGGTAACATTCGTTTTACGAACGTTCTCAATGGTTTGCAAACGGTCTTCAAATCCTCGGGTGGAAATCACTTCTTTATAATAATCTTCAGAGGTGTCTAAATTGTGGTTGTAGGCATACAATCCGGCTTCTGCCAAACGGTGCGCCTGGTTTTCGGTTAACATTCCCAAAGTACAGCATACTTCCATGTCTAGTTTGTTGATGGTACGTACCATTTCCAAAACCTGATCGAACTCGGGTCCGTCTTTTACGTTTCTCCAGGCTGCTCCCATACATACGCGGGAAGAACCTCCGGATTTGGCGCGTAACGCCTGTGCTTTTACCTGTGCAACCGACATTAAATCGTTACCTTCTACTTTAGTGTGGTAACGGGCTGCTTGCGGACAGTATCCGCAATCTTCCGGGCAACCGCCTGTTTTAATCGACAGTAACGTGGAAACCTGAACCACATTAGGGTCGTGATTTACACGGTGAATGGAGGCCGCTTCGAAAAGCAAATCCATCAATGGCTTGTTATATATCGCAATGATTTCTTCTTTCGTCCAGTTGTGTTTCGTTGTTGTACTCATACTACATTATTTGAATGGTTCAAAAATAGGTAATTAGATACGAAGTAAAAAATTTTGTTAGGAGTGTTTTTAAACGTCTTTTACCACGTTGACCGACGTGGTAAATTGAGAAAATAACTGTGTTTTTTAAGAGAACAACTTAAAATTATAAATAGTCGTTATCAATCTATTAAGAAAATAAGTATATGCATTAAGAAAATAACTTAATTTTTTAAGTTATTTTCTTAATATATGGGTTTGGTTAGTGTTCTGTGGGTAAAGTTACAGGTGTTTGTAAAGATTGCTGTCCGGTTTTGATTTTTTGGTGGAAGTGACTGTGATTCAGATAAAATTCCGAAATTAGTTCTACCGCTAACCGTTACCTTTTTTTAGGATGGATTCTCAATTTGTTGACATGCTTACGTTCAAAATGACGCAATCGGAGTTTGTGGTCCGGTTGCTCGTGGCCATCGGAATCGGTTGTCTGATCGGTTTGGAGCGGGAGCACAACGCCTTGAAAGAGAAGGTGCAAAGTGTGGCGGGGATGCGGACATTTGTTTTTGTGGTATTGTTGGGTTTCATGGGGGCCATGACCTCGTTTCTTTTTTCACCCTGGATTTATTTCGGAGTGCTGCTGGCGATTATAATTGTCGTCGGAATATCTTATTGGATAACGGCCTCGCTCGGTGATATCGGTGCCACAACCGAATCTTCCGTACTGATTGCTTTTTTGCTGGGAAGTTTAACGTTTTTGGGTTTTATAGAAATCAGTCTGATGATTACCGTGGTGGTCGTGGTACTGCTTTCCGCCAAAATCCGACTCAAAGCCGTAATCGGAAAAATAACCGGAGATGAACTGTATGATTTTATTCGCTTTACGGTAATTGTATTGCTGGTGTTTCCTTTTTTGCCCAATGCAACTTTTGGTCCGTATGATGTTATTAATCCACATGAAATCGGATTGGTCATTATCCTGACCTCCGGTTTGGGATTTGTAGGGTATGTACTCATGCGCTTTTTTGGTGCCGAATGGGGAATCTTATTGTCGGGCTTCATTGGAGGGTTGGTCTCCAGTACGGCCACCACTTGGATTTTTGCAAAAAAAAGCAAGGAAAACGACCATTTGTCCCTTTATTGTGCCACCGCTATTTTTTCGGCTTCCGCCATGATGATTGTCCGTGTTTTTGTGTGGACTTTCGTTTTTAACCGATTGCTTTTTTCCGAATTGTACCTGGCCATGCTTATCGTTTTCGGATCGGCTGTCCTTTGCGTGCTCTATTTTTATTTCAAACAACGAAACGTGAAAGGAATGGAGGAAGTGGTTCGAAAAGACAAGCCGTTGGATTTGCCGGGTGCCTTGGTTTTCGGGTTGTTGTATACGGTTATTCTGTTGATTGTCAGTTATGCCAATGCGAATCTGGGTGCCGAAGGAATGCTGGTTTCCAGTGCCATAGCGGGTTTTTCGGATATCGATGCCATTACAATATCCATCTCGAAACTAACCGGTCATTCTTTGGATGTGGCGCTGGCTTCCAAAGCGGTTCTCGTTGCGACTTTAAGCAATACGTTAGTGAAGATGGGGATTGGGATTTGGGCCGGCGGCCGACATCTGCAATACTATCTCTACCTCGGGTATGGCGTGATGCTGTTGGCTGGAGTGGTTGCCTTTTTCACTTTGTAACTGAAGAGTGTTTAAAAAAACGAATCGTTAGAAATAAAAAAACCTCCCATTGCTGAGAGGTTTAGTACCCGGAGTGGGAATCGAACCCACACACCTAAGTACACGAGTTTGAGTCGTGCGCGTCTACCAATTCCGCCATCCGGGCTAATGGATTGGATGTTTTACTTGCTAATTTTTATAAAAAATTAATTAAAGTTAAGCCATCCGGGCAATTCAAATTAATTAGTGATTTAGAGAAAAACGCTAAAACAGTAATTGTTTGAACAATTGATTGTTTCAATTTGTGGGTGCAAATGTAAAAAAAAATTCTACAAACAATCAAAAAATAAAAGAAAAAATTGCTTTCAGAGTTGAATTTAATTTCTAAATTTGCACCTCGTTAACGCGACACAACACTAACTAACTACATAACAACGAATTAAAATGTCACACATTGAACCGGAAGCAAAGATATTTGCATGTTCACAAAGTGTCTATCTTGCCGAACAAATCGCGAAGCACTATGGTGTAGAGCTGGGTAAGGTAACGTTCTCTAAATATAGTGATGGTGAGTTTCAGCCGTCTTTTGAAGAGTCAATCCGCGGATTACGCGTGTTTTTAGTTTGCTCAACATTCCCAAGCGCCGACAATCTGATGGAGCTTTTGTTAATGATTGACGCCGCTAAACGAGCTTCGGCTCGACACATTACCGCTGTAATTCCGTATTTCGGATGGGCCCGTCAGGACCGAAAAGACAAACCGAGAGTGCCGATAGGAGCCAAACTGGTAGCCAAATTATTGGAAACCGCGGGAGCAACCCGAATTATGACGATGGATTTACACGCCGATCAGATTCAGGGCTTCTTCGAAAAACCGGTGGACCACCTGTTTGCATCGACCATTTTCCTTCCGTATGTGAGAAGTTTAAATTTAGAGAATTTAACCATCGCATCACCGGATATGGGCGGTTCCAAAAGAGCCTATGCCTATTCCAAGTTTTTGGAATCCGATGTGGTCATTTGTTACAAACAACGAAAAGCGGCTAACGTGATTGATACGATGGAGCTGATTGGAGATGTAAGAGGAAGAAACGTGATTTTGGTGGACGACATGATCGACACCGGAGGCACCCTGGCAAAAGCAGCCGACATGATGATGGAAAGAGGTGCGTTAAGCGTGAGAGCGATTTGTACGCATGCGATTTTATCCGGTGGGGCGTATGAAAAAATTGAAAACTCACAAATTAAAGAGTTAATAGTTACCGATTCGATTCCTTTGAAAAAAGAAAGCGAAAAAATCAGAGCGATAAGTTGCGCACCACTATTTGCAGAAGTAATGCACATGGTGCAGAACAACAACTCCATCAGCGGTAAATTTTTAATGTAGTATTTTATTAATATTTAAATAGTTCAAATGAAATCAATTACGATTAAAGGATCAGAAAGAGAAAGCGTAGGAAAAGCTTCAACGAAAGCGGTACGTAATGCTGGAATGGTTCCTTGCGTGTTATACGGAGGAGATCAACCAGTACATTTTTCAGCTGAAGAAAAAGCATTCAAAAACTTGGTTTACACTCCAAACGTACACACTGTTGTAGTTGAATTGGAAGGTGGAAAATCATTCAAAGCGATTCTTCAGGACATTCAGGTACACCCGGTATCTGACAAAATTTTGCACATCGATTTCTATCAGTTACATGATGACAAAGAAATCACTATGGAAGTTCCTGTGAAAGTTGTTGGAACGTCTCCAGGTGTATTATTAGGAGGTGTTTTACGTCTTAACCAACGTAAACTTAAAGTGAGAGCTTTACCGGCTAACTTACCTGACTTCGTAGAAGCGGACATTACGCCATTAGAAATGGGTAACAAATTGTATGTGACTAAAATCCCTACAAACAATTTCCGTTTATTGCACCCGGACAACACGGTGGTTGCGCAAGTGAGAATTTCTCGTGCTGCAATGAAAGCGGCTCAGGAAGCTGCAAAAGCAGAAAAAGGTGGAGCAAAAAAGAAAAAATAATTTCTATTTTATTCAATACCAAAAAGTCCCGATGTATTCGGGACTTTTTTTATGCTCTTTTTTTAGAGGTTTTATTATGCCGCAGATTCGTAGATTTTGATAATTTTAAGCTGCCAATTTGCGGTTAATTTATTTTTATCGGGAAGCGAATGGCTTGGGCGTTTAGGCAATCCCTGTTCCCGCTATCCGTTGCAATTCTGTCGTAGCGAGCTTGCGCAGCAATCTCACAACAACAGGATTTCCACTCCTATCGGGGCTATTGGACCAAAGGCATCGTGTTTTTGGAAACGTTTTCAAATTAACTTACTTTTGCCGGATGAAATGGTTAACACAATTCTTTAAAAAGGAAACAGCGGTTACAGCTACTATTGATCCCATGAAATCGGAGATGCTGCAAACGCCACAAAACAATACAAACGAAGTGAGCAAAAAATTTTTAATTGTAGGTTTAGGAAATATCGGTGCCGAATACGTCAACACCCGCCACAACATCGGATTCAAAGTCGTGGACCATCTGGCCAAAAAGGAAGGGTTGTCTTTTGAAACCGTAAAGTTGGGCGCGCTCGCCGAATACAAAACCAAAGGACGAACGCTTTTACTGTTAAAACCGAATACCTACATGAACCTGAGCGGCAAAGCCTTACAGTACTGGATGGAAAAAGAGAAAATCGCCAAGGAAAACGTATTGGTCATCACCGACGATCTGAATTTGTCCTTCGGAACCATACGCATCAAACCCAAAGGAAGTGATGGCGGCCACAACGGACTGAAAAGCATCCAACAGATTCTGAATACCACCGACTATCCGCGTTTCCGTTTCGGCATCAGTGACGAATTCAAAAAAGGGAAACAGGTGGATTATGTTTTGGGCGAATGGGACGAACAGGAAAAAACTGCGTTGCCCGAACGTCTCGATATGGCAGTGGCAGCAGTCACTTCATTCGCATTGGCCGGTTTGGGAAATACCATGAGTGAGTACAACGGAAAATAGAAAAATAAAAAACCCCGATAATGCATCGGGGTTTTTTATTTTATTTCGCTTGCTCTTTTTCAAGATTGATCATGTGTGCCATATTTTTAATCACATTGTCGTGTTTCTTCACAAACGGATTGTCCTGATTCCAAACATAACCGGCCAAAACCGCACAGATTTTTTCCTTCACTTCCGGGTTTTCCGGCTGGTGGAAGAATAAAGTCTGTAAATTACCGGTGTACCATTCTTTCACATAAGTGGTAAACACACCGATGCCTCTACGCATGTATTCGGTAAATTCCACTTCCCAGTCAATCTTTTCACCCTGCAACTGACGGTGAATCAATTTCGCGGAAAGCATACCCGATTCCGTAGCAAAAGCAACTCCGGATGAGAAAACCGGGTCCAAAAATTCCGAACTGTTTCCGGTTAACGCAAAACCGTCACCGTACATTTTCTTCACCGAACGGGAATAATTTTCCAGTTTCACCGGTTCGAATAAGAACTCCACCCCGCCAAAACGTTTGATGTAGTAGTCGGATAACTGGATGGCATTTTTCAACGCCTCCGCATTGTCTTTATTTTCGGAAAGGGAATTGATAAAGGTAGTTGGTCCCACAACACCTAAGCTGGTATTGCCGTTGGAGAACGGAATAACCCATAACCAGACTTCGGTTTCTAAAATATCGAAAGAAATCAGTGTGCCTTCTTCACCTTCGGGACGGTTAACATCCTTGACATGGGTAAAAATGGAGGAATGCGGGTCTAATTTAGAAGGGGTGTCCAAATCCAGTAGACGCGGTAAAACACGTCCGTATCCGCTGGAATCGATAATGAATTTCGCATGGATTTCTTTCAGGTTCCCGTCTTTGTCTTTTACAGTGGTAATCGAATCGCTTCCGTTGAATTCCACCGCCAAAACTTCGCTTTCAAATTCCAGGTCAATCCCTTTTCGGATGACTTCCTGAGCGAGCGTATTGTCGAAATCGGCTCTTGGTACCTGCCAGGTCCAGTCCCAACCTTCTCCGAATTTTTTACTGAAGTCGAAAACACATATTTCTTCACCTCTGATGAATCGCGCACCAAGTTTTTTTTCAAAATTCATGGCGTCAAGAGCAGGAAACAAACCGGCCTCATCAAAATGATCCATAACCCTCGGGATAAGGCTTTCACCAACCACGAGGCGCGGGAATTTTGTTTTCTCAACTACTTTGACTTTTGTGCCGTTATTATGTAGGTAAGATGCTGAAACACAACCGGAAGGACCGGCTCCTATAACCAAAACATCTACAAACTCCTGTGTCATATTTTTCTTTTTTCTTTTTAATAATATGTTACCTTTGCAGGCATTCAAATGTAAAGACATAAATTCAATTTTAAAATAAAATTGCTTACAATATTTAAGCAAAAAAATACAGCCTTAATGAATACAATAAATGAATATTTGAGCTTGGAAGAATTCACAGCCATCGTGTTTAAAAACAACAAAGTTGCCGTAAGCGACCAGGTTTTGAACCGAGTGGAAGAGAGCTTTAATTTTTTAAAGGAATTTTCAGGAAATAAAGTAATATACGGAGTAAACACCGGTTTCGGTCCCATGGCACAATACCGAATTAAAGACGAAGACCGTTTACAATTGCAATACAATCTGATTCGAAGTCATTCCTCCGGAACCGGAAAGCCATTGAGCCCGGTTTGTGTGAAATCCGCCATCTTAGCGCGACTGAATACGCTTTCACTAGGGAATTCAGGCGTACATCCTTCGGTTATTCATTTGATGAAAGAATTCATTAACAGAGATATTACACCTTTGATTTTCGAACACGGCGGTGTAGGAGCGAGTGGTGATTTGGTTCAGTTGGCGCATTTGGCACTGACCTTAATCGGTGAAGGGGAAGTCTTTTACAAAGGCGAACGAAGAGCGACTAAAGAAGTTTTCGAAATTGAAAACCTGCAACCGATCAATGTGGAAATCCGCGAAGGATTGGCCTTGATGAACGGAACTTCGGTAATGACCGGAATCGGTATCGTAAATGTTCATAATGCTGAAAAAGTTCTGGATTGGGCAGTGAAATGTTCTTGTGCGATCAACGAAATCGTTCAGGCGTATGACGATCATTTATCGGCCGAGTTAAACAACACCAAACGTCATTTCGGTCAGCAGGAAATTGCTAAAATGATGCGCGACAACCTTGCCGACAGTGCTTTGGTACGCAAACGCGAAGACCACCTTTATACGGGTGAAAATACCGAAGACGTTTTCAAAGAAAAAGTACAGGAATACTATTCATTACGTTGTGTGCCGCAAATTTTAGGACCGGTACTCGATACGATAAACACCGTGGCATCGGTATTGGAAAACGAAATCAATTCGGCCAATGATAACCCGATTGTGGATGTGAAAAACCAACACGTGTACCACGGCGGAAATTTCCACGGGGATTACATCTCGTTGGAAATGGATAAATTGAAACTGGTGGTGGCCAAATTAACGATGTTGGCCGAACGTCAGCTGAACTATTTGCTGAATTCCAAACTGAATGAAATCTTGCCTCCGTTTGTAAATTTAGGTACGTTAGGATTCAATTTCGGAATGCAGGGGGTGCAGTTTACGGCTACTTCCACCACGGCGGAAAGTCAGATGTTGTCCAATTCTATGTACGTTCACAGTATTCCGAACAACAACGACAATCAGGATATTGTAAGTATGGGAACCAACGCTGCGGTAATTACCGGTAAAGTGATTGAAAACGCGTTTGAGGTTTTGGCAATCGAATTGATAACTATTGTACAGGCCATCGACGCCTTGGAATTTAAAGGCGAGGTTTCTTCAGTAACCCGAAAAATGTACGATGAAGTGCGCAATATCATCCCGGAATTCAAACAGGATCAGATAATGTATCCGTTTGTTCAGAAGGTGAAAGAATATTTAATGGCAGAATAAAACCTTTTAAAATCCTAATTAATTATGAAAAAAGTCGCTTTATTATTACTATTGTTGGTTCAGTTGGTTTCGGCACAGGAATTGGCCCTGGTACGTCAGGACGGGAAATTTGGGTACATCACCAAAACCGGAGATTTTGCGATTCAGCCGAAATTTAAAGTGGCAAAGAATTTTTCAGAAGGGTTGGCTGCTGCCGAAGAGAACGGGAAATGGGGTTTTATCGGTCCTAAAGGGGAATGGGTAATTCAGCCTTCGTTTTCGGATGCCAAATATTTCAACAGCGGTATCTGCGTGGTGGAAAAAGACAAGCAGTGGTTCTACATTAATAAGAAAGGGGAAACTCTTAAAATGCCGGCTTCGGAAAAAGTATTTGACTTTGAAGAAGGTGTGGCATTTCTAAAACAAAATGAAAAAATCGGATTAATTAATCCAAAAGGCGATATCCTACTTCAGCCAACCTATCAGGTAATCAAATCGTTTGACGAAGGTTTTGCCCGTGTGAAACTCAACGATAAATGGGGAATTATCGATAAAACCGGAAAGTTGGTGGTAAACACCGAATACGATGAAATCGGTAACTTTTTCAAAAATACCACCTGGGCCAGAAAAGGAGAAGTGTTCGGTTTGGTTTCAGCCAATAAATTCACTGCTATAGAAGGAGTGAATAAAATTTGGGATTTCCATACACAGGACAATACCTATGCCAAAAAAGGGGATAAAATCGGATTCATCGACATGAAAGGGAATTGGATTATCGAGCCTAAATTTGACAAAGTAAAAGCGTTTTCAAAAAACCTGGCGCCGGTTAGCGAAGGAAAAAAATGGGGTTACATCAACCTGAAAGGGGAATATGTGGTTCAGCCGACCTATCTTGATGCCGAAATTTTTAGTCCGGACGGATTGGCACCGGTAAAAGAAAAAGAGTGGGGCTTCATCAATGCCAGCGGAAAACTGGTTATTCCGGCCAATTATCAAATTACGGCCGGTGGTTTGGCTGCTTTGTTCAAGAAAAGCGATAAAGGATTCATCAATGGTTTGGCACGTGTCAAATCAGGAAAACAATGGGGTTTTATCAAACCGGACGGAAGCGTTTTGGGCGGAAAGTGGTTTGAGAACGCCGAATTATTTCAAAAATAAGACTATGAAGTGTGCCTTAGTAACAGGAGGTTCCCGCGGAATCGGGAGCGCTATCTGCCAGAAATTAGCAGAAGATAAAAAATATCATATACTGATCAATTATCAGTTCAATCAGGAAGCGGCCAAAAAAACTTTGGAAGAAGTGGTGAAAAAAGGTGCGACCGGTGAAATTATAAAATTCAATGTTTCCGATGCAGAGGAAGTGAAAAATACACTGACCGCATGGCAGGAAGCCAATCCGGAAGCGGTAGTTGAGGTTATCGTTAATAATGCGGGTATCACACGCGATGGTTTGTTCATGTGGATGTCGCACGAAGATTGGACCAATGTAATCAACACAAGTCTGAACGGGTTTTTCAACGTGACGAATTTCTTTATTCAAAGAATGTTGCGTAACAAATACGGCCGTATCGTGAACATGGTGTCGGTTTCCGGTGTAAAAGGAACGGCGGGACAAACCAATTATTCGGCGGCTAAAGGAGCTGTTGTAGCAGCGACCAAAGCCTTGGCTCAGGAAGTGGCTAAACGTAATATTACCGTGAATGCTGTGGCGCCCGGTTTTATCCGTACCGACATGACCAGCGATTTGGATGAAAAAGAATTAATCAAAATGGTGCCGGCAAACCGTTTCGGGGAAGCTGAAGAGGTGGCCGAATTGGTTGGTTTTTTAGCCTCACCAAAAGCGGGTTACATTACAGGAGAAGTTATTAATATTAACGGGGGAATTTATTCATAACATTACTTTTTAAAAAATGGACAGAAGGGTCGTTATTACCGGAATGGGGATTTATTCCTGTATTGGAACTTCGTTGGAGGAAGTGAAACAATCGCTTTACGAAGGGAAATCAGGGATAGTATATGATGAGGAACGAAAAGAATTCGGATTTCAGTCGGCCATCAGTGGAATGGTTCCGAAACCGGATCTGAAAAACCTGTTAAGCCGTCGCCAACGCATCAGTGTGGGCGAAGAAACGGAATATGCCTATATGGCAACCATCGAGGCATTGAAAAACGCCAAAATTGAAGACAGTTATTTCGACGAAAACGAAGTGGGAATTTTATACGGTAACGACAGTGTTTCCAAAGCCATTATTGAAGCGACCGATATCATCCGTGAAAAGAAAGATACCGCTTTAATCGGTTCCGGTGCGATTTTCAAATCGATGAACTCTACCGTAACCATGAACTTGTCTACCATTTTCAGATTGCGCGGCGTGAACATGACCATCAGTGCGGCTTGCGCGAGCGGTTCGCATTCCATTGGATTGGGTTTTCTGTTGATTAAACAGGGAATGCAGGACATGATCATCTGCGGAGGCGCACAGGAAATCAACAAATATGCCATGGCGAGTTTTGACGGATTGGGCGTTTTTTCACCCAACGAACAAGAACCTGCCAAAGCATCCCGACCTTTTGATGCCGGCCGTGACGGATTGGTGCCAAGTGGTGGTGGTGCCACATTAATCCTGGAAAGTTATGAATCGGCCGTGAAACGCGGAGCGCCGATTATCGCTGAAATCATAGGGTATGGTTTCTCTTCAAACGGAGGCCATATTTCAACGCCAAACGTGGAAGGACCGGCAACAGCCATGCGACGCGCCTTGGAACAGGCGGGCGTACATCCGAGTGAAGTAGGTTATATCAATGCCCACGCCACGTCAACACCACTTGGGGATGCCAATGAAGCCAAAGCGATTCATGAAGTTTTCGGGGAAAGTAATCCGCACGTAAGTTCCACCAAATCAATGACCGGTCACGAATGTTGGATGGCGGGAGCCAGTGAGGTGATTTATTCGACCATAATGATGCAGAATGATTTCATCGCACCAAACATTAATTTCGAAAATCCTGATGAGGATTCCAAAAAGTTAAATATTGCAACCGAGACCGTAAATAAAAAATTTGATATATATTTGTCGAATTCTTTTGGATTTGGAGGGACAAATTCAGCAGTTGTGGTAAAGAAATTTAAAGAGTAAACAGGAAGTAAGCATCTGCAGTAGGTAAGAAAGCCAATGAAAATGAGATTCCACATTACCTTTAAAAAATAATAAACAGTTTATATGAATACAGAAGAGATTTTAGAGAAGATTAATGAGATTTTAATCGACGAGTTTGAAGTAGATGCAGAGGTAATCTCCCCGGAATCAAACCTTAAAGATACATTGGGTTTGGATAGTTTGGATTATGTGGATTTGGTAGTAACCATTGAAGCAAACTTTGGAGTAAAACTGGGTGAGGCTGATTTTGTCGGAATCGCCACGTTCCAGGATTTCTATAATCTGATTGAAACTAAAATTCAGCACAAGAACTAATCCGTTATGAGTCAATGGGATGGAAAGTCCAAAGGGACTCTTTTAGGATACAAAATATTTGTTTTTTGCATAAAAAAGCTCGGAATCAAAGCAGCCTATTCTGTCTTGATTTTTGTAGCTTTTTATTATTTTCTGTTTGAACGAAAATCCAATCGGGCTACGTTTTATTATTTCCGAAGCCGACTTCATTATTCCTATCTGAAGTCGAAAATAATGGTCTACAAGAGCTATTTTATTTTCGGACAGACACTTATTGATAAAACCGCAATTTCAGCCGGTCTGCGCGATAAATTCACCTATGAGTTTGATGGTATTGATTTACTGCGCGAACTTCTTGCCGAGAAAAAAGGCGGAGTGCTAATCAGTGCCCATGTGGGGAATTTTGAAATCGCCGAGCATTTTTTCGGAGAAATCGATCTGGAATGTCAGATTAACCTGGTGACTTCCGATGGAGAACATTCCGCCATCAAAGAATATCTCGAGCGCGTCACCAAAAAACCATCCGTAAAGTTCATTATCGTAAAAGACGATTTATCCCATATTTTTGAGATTAATAATGCCTTGTCGAAGAATGAGTTGATTTGTTTTACCGGCGACCGCTATTTCGAAGGAAGCAAAGTTATGACCGAAACCTTAATGGGTGAGGAAGCCAAATTCCCGGCCGGACCTTTCCTGATTGCCTCGCGATTAAAGGTACCCGTGGTTTTTGTGTACGTAATGAAAGAACCCAATCTTCATTACCATCTGTATGCCCGAATGGCCAATGTGAAACAGCGTGACGAAAAAGGACTTTTGAAGGCTTATGCTGAAAGTGTCGAATCCATGCTTGAAAAATATCCTTTGCAATGGTTTAATTATTTCCTATTTTGGAATAAATCAGAAAAATAATAGACATCCGGCGAAAATTGACTTCTCATATTCATTCCAATTTTAGCTAAACTCAAAATAAAAGTATGGAAGAATTCGACTCGATTGTTATAGGTTCAGGTGCCGGAGGATTAGCGACCGCCTTATGTCTTTCCCGTGCCGGACAAAAAGTGCTCGTACTGGAACAACATTCCGTTCCCGGAGGTTGGTGCCACAGTTTTACGTTAAACGGTCAACGGTTCAGTCCCGGGGTGCATTATATCGGACTTCTGGACGAAGGGCAATCCACCAGCGAGTTGTACAAAGGATTGGGTGTTGCCAACGATATCGTTTTCTTCCGAATGAATCCGAAAGCTTACGATCATTGTATCGTAGACGGTGAAAAATTCGATCTTCCCGCAGGCAGAGAAAATTTGCAGCAAAATTTGATTGCCCGTTTTCCTAAAGAGGAAAAAAACATCAAAGAATACCTTCACTTGGTTTATAAAGTCAGCGAAGAATTGCAGTTAATCCCTAAGCTGAAAGGAATCTGGCAAAACATTACGGTACCGTTCCGAACCAAACATTTTGGGAAGTTTGCTCTTTTCAGTCTGAAAAGGGTTATCGACTGGCATATTAAAGATTCAAAACTGAAAGCCATCCTGAATGCCCAATGCGGCGATCACGGTTTACCGCCCAACAAGGCCAGTTTTCCGGTACACTGTTCGGTAATGAATCACTATTTCGACGGTGGTTTTTATCCGATGGGTGGCGGAAGCGGTATCGTTAAAGCCATGACCACCAAAATAAAAAGTTACGGAGGTGTTGTGCGAACACAGCAATCGGTAGTCAGAATACTGACGGAAAATAAAAAGGCGTTTGGAGTGGAGTTGGCGAGCGGAGAACGAATAATGGCCAAAAACATTATTTCCAATGCGGATCCTTCCACAACCTATTTAAAATTGATCGGAAAGGAAAACATCAGCAAAAAGCTGAGTAAGAAAATCGACAAGACCCGGTATTCGGTTACGTCGCTTATTTTGTTTCTGACCTTGGACATGGATGTTACCCAATACGGAATCGATTCCGGAAACATCTGGAATTTCAAGGATGAAAATATCGACAAACATTTTGAAACCTTAACGAAAGGGGATATTCTGCAGGATGAAGAGTTTCCGGCGTTTTTCATGAGTTGCACGACAATTAAGGATCCGGTGAGTTTTAACGGAAGGTACCATAATTTCGAAGTGGTGACCTATGTGGATTACGATAGTTTTAAAGAATTTGACGCGTTGGACGATTACCATTGTCCGAAATACGAAGCGTTCAAAGAGAGAATTATTGAGAAATTCCTCAACAGTGTTGAAAAAATCATTCCGGATGCCCGAAAACATATCGTTCAGGCCGAATTAGGAACGCCAAAAACCAATCAGTTTTACGTCAACACAACCGGTGGAAACGTATACGGCACCGAAAAAACATTGCGTCAGGTAGGTCCTTTTGCCTATAAGAATAAAACGGAATTCGAGAATCTGTTCCTTTGTGGCGCCAGCACTTTATCGCATGGTGTAACCGGAGCTACCTATTCCGGATTGGAAACGGCGGCACGAATTCTAAATTGCAAATCGGATGATTTGTTACTGAAAGACGACAGCCAGAAAATCACCATTTATGATGCCGAAGACACGTCGACCTGGAGTGAATTTATTCATAAAAAAAGAGAGGATAAGATGCGTAATTTCAAAGAAATGAAAGTTAATTAAATAAACTATTTTGAAAAATACGGGGTAACTTTATCTTTGTTACCGTTTATAAAATAAGGAAATGAAAAACGTACTTGTACTGTATTATACCCAATCGGGTCAGTTGGAAGAAATCGCACGAACCATTGCAAAACCGCTTTTGGAGGATGCGGAGGTTTCGGTTACTTTCTGCAACATTGAGATGGTAAAGCCGTTTCCTTTTCCTTGGAAGAAAGCGTCTTTTTTCGATGCTTTTCCCGAGTCGTTTCTTCAGATACCCTCCGAAATTCACGCGCCATCACAGTACGTGCTTTCCAAAAAATACGATTTGGTGATTTTAGCCTATCAGGTTTGGTACCTGTCACCGTCCATTCCGATAAATTCTTTTCTGAAAAGCGAATTTGCCAAGCCATTGTTAGAAAACACGCCGGTGGTTACCGTTATAGGCTGCAGAAACATGTGGGCCTTGGCACAGGAAAAAATGAAAGCGCTTTTGGTGGCTACTGGTGCAAAACTGGTGGGAAATATCGCTTTGGTGGACAGACACATCAATCATGTGAGTGTAATTACCATTGTGGAATGGATGTTTACGGGAAAAAAAGAAAAATTCCTAGGGATATTTCCAAGACCCGGTGTTTCGGATAAAGACATCGCGGAGTCTTCCAAATTCGGCACGGTTATTCTCAACCATTTAAAAGCGGATTCGTTCACTTCTTTGCAGACAGAATTAGTAGCCAACGATGCCGTGGAAATCCGTCCGTTTTTAATAGAAATGGATAAAAAAGCGAACAAAATGTTTAAAATATGGGCCAATATCATCGTTAAAAAAACAACTTCACGACCGGCTTGGCTTAAAGGATTTAATATTTATTTGTTGGTGGCAATTTGGGTAATGTCACCAATTGTCTATATCTTGCACCTTTTTACGTATCCCCTAAAATATGCCTCCATTAAAAGAGGAAAATCCTACTATAGCGGGGTTTAAAGAATTATTGATTAAATATGCTTGAAGTCTACATAACAAAATCGGGAAAATATTTACCTAACGAATCCGTTTCGAATGAGGAGATGGAATCCTTTCTTGGGTTGATAAATAACTCGGCCTCAAAAGCACGACGCATAATTCTTAGAAATAACGGAATTGTTTCGCGTTACTATGCTTTGGATAAAGAGGGAAATCCCACACACACGAATGCCGAATTGACAAATAACGCGATTGAAACTCTTTATGACGCAACTTTTTCCCGAAAAGACGTCGAATTGCTTTCGTGCGGAACATCAACTCCGGACAACTTATTGCCGTCACACGCTGCCATGGTACACGGATTGATGAAAAACCAATCGGTGGAACTGAATTCCTCATCGGGAGTTTGCAATGCAGGGATGAACGCACTGAAATTCGGGTATCTTTCGGTAAAATCCGGAAACACCAACAATGCGGTTTGTACCGGTTCGGAAAGGGTTTCCAGCTGGATGCTTGCCGACAAATTCGAAAATGAAGTGGTGAGTCTGAAAAGTTTAGAGGAACAACCCATCATCGCTTTCAAAAAAGATTTCCTTCGTTGGATGTTGTCCGACGGTGCCGCGGCTTTTTTACTGGAAAACAAACCAAGGGGTGAAAATCCGTTGAAAATCGAATGGATGGAAGCGTTTTCCTTTGCCCACGAACTCGAAGCCTGTATGTACGCCGGTGGTGATAAAATGGAAAATGGCGAAATCAAACCGTGGAGTGATTACAAATCAAGCGAATGGTTGACAAAATCGGTGTTTTCCATCAAACAGGATGTGAAAATACTGGACAAACATATTCTTGTGAAAGGCGCCGACAGCATGAAAGCGGCCATGAACAAAAACAACGTTAAACCGGAGGACATTACCTATTTCCTGCCCCACGTTTCGTCGCATTATTTTGTTGCGGGATTGTATAAGGCTTTAGCGGAAGAAGGGGTTGAAATTCCGATGGAGAAATGGTTTATGAATCTGAAAAAAGTAGGAAATGTAGGTTCGGCATCGATTTATCTGATGCTGGAAGAATTGATGAATTCCGGTAAATTGAAAAAAGGCGAAACGATATTGTTATCGGTGCCTGAAAGCGGAAGATTTTCATATTCCTACGCGTATTTAACGGTTTGCTAATGGAAAGTACACTACCCATATTAGATAAAAATTTTGTCGGAAATCTTATTCCACAGAAATTTCCGTTTGTAATGGTCGACAAACTGCTTTCGTTTTCAGAAGATGAAGTAGTGGCTGGTTTGACCGTTTCAGAGGATAATATTTTTGTTACCGACGGGATCTTTCAGGAATCCGGATTGATTGAGCATATGGCGCAATCGGTAGCTTTGTTTACCGGGTATCAGTTTCATTTGAAAAACGAACCGGCACCAACTGGGTACATTGGTTCCATAAAATCGATAACTATTGCCGAATTACCCAAATTAGAAGCGGAGATTGAAACTACGGTAAATGTACTTCAGGAATTTATGGGGGTAACTTTGGTGGATATTGTTTCCAGAGTGAACAATAAGGAAGTGGCGCGCGGTCAGATGAAAACGGTTTTGGCAAGTTAAATTATGCAGTCAACAGTCAATACCATCGATATCCAAAATTACCTGCCCCATCGAAAGCCGATGCTTATGGTGGATTCCATCCTGGAACTCACTAATGAGAAGGTGAAAACCGTTTTCGAGATTAAAGCAGACAATGTTTTTGTTGCGGATGATGCTTTCGCCGAGGTCGGGTTAATTGAAAATGCCGCTCAAACGTGTTCCTCAATCGTAGGGCAATCCTTTTTTTTAGACGAGGAGGATCAGGTAAAAGACGGTATTGAAGTGATAGGTTTTATCAGTGGGATAAAAAAAATGAAAGTGTTTGCGTTGCCTCAAGTGGGCAGCAGCATCACTACCAATGCGGTTTTGCATTCCCGTTTTGATACGGATGAGTACTGCATTTGTACCATGATATGCAGTACGTATTGCAATGATATTTTGCTTTTCGAAGCCGAAATAAATTTATTCATACAGGAGAAACGATAAATGAAGAAGGAAGAAGTACCACAGGACAACAGCAACCTTTCATCCAATAACATGAAAGAGTTGTGCTATGCCACCGACGAAAACGGCAATTACACCACCGCATTAAGTACCGGCTGGGAGCCCAAAACCATTGCGTTGGAAAATTCCATTCAGGATATTAACGAACGCATTGAAGCGGCAAAAGCAGGAGTGAAAAACGGGACGTTGAGTCCGATTGTCTATTTTATGGAAGTGCATAAGATGGACTGGATGACGCTTTCGGGCTATGTGGGAATGTGGACCTGGCGTGTAAAACGACACGGAAAGCCTTCGGTATTTAAAAAAATGAGTGATAAAATGTTAGCGAAATATGCCGAAGCTTTTGAAATTTCGGTGGAGGAGCTAAAAAATTATAAAGGAGCGTAATGGAAACTACTTTTGTTCATCATCAGTCGGCGCATTGTGAGAACGGGGTTGCTTCCAATTTGCTGAAGCACCACGGAATAAACATCAGCGAACCCATGGTTTTCGGTATCGGTTCCGGACTGTTCTTTTTCTATTTGCCCCTACTTAAGGTAAATCATGCTCCGGCAATCAGTTACAGACCAATGCCTGGTTTTATCTTCAATAAAGCCGCGAAACGATTGGGGATTAAGGTAAAACGCGTTAAGTTTTCCAATCCGCAATCGGCACAAAAAGCCTTGGAAGACAATCTTAACAATAATATACCGTCGGGATTACAGGTGGGTGTTTATAACCTGACTTATTTCCCGGACGAATACCGTTTTCATTTCAATGCCCACAATCTGGTGGTGTACGGAAAAAACAACGATACGTTTTTAATCAGCGATCCGGTAATGGAAACTGTTACCACGCTAACCGAAAAGGAATTGGAAAAAGTACGTTTTGCCAAAGGCGCATTGGCACCGAAAGGGCAAATGTACTATCCGGTTGAAATCCCAACAGAGATAGACTGGGAATCCGCAATAAAAAAAGGAATAAAAAATACGTGCACCGATATGTTGGCGCCAGTTCCAATTGTAGGGGTGGCGGCCATGCGTTTTCTTGCCAAAAGTATCCGAAAATGGCCTGCTAAAAAAGGCGTGAAAGTAGCCAATCATTATTTGGCTCAAATGGTGCGCATGCAGGAAGAAATTGGTACCGGCGGTGGCGGCTTCCGATTCATTTATGCGGCTTTTCTTCAGGAAGCTTCGGTTATTCTGAAAAATGAAAAACTGGCAGCACTTTCCCAGGAAATGACCGCAATCGGTGATTTATGGCGCGATTTTGCCGTAAATGCCGCTCGTATTTACAAAAACCGAAGCAATCAAAACGACGTGTACAACAGTCTGGCCGATGAATTGTTAAAGTTGGCCGATTTGGAAGAAGCTTTTTTCAAAAAACTAAAAAAGGCCATTTGATCCAATGAGCGAACCGATAATCCATATAGCCGAACTTTATAAAAAGTATAAAGATGCCGACGATTTTTCAGTCAACAACCTGAGTCTGTTCATTGAAAAAAACGAGATCTTTGGGCTATTGGGACCCAACGGTGCCGGAAAAACCACGTTGATTTCCATGTTGTGCGGATTGGTGAAACCCACTTCGGGTAAATTTACGATCAGCGGACTTTCCTACGATAAAAATGCCACGCAAATAAAAAAAACGATTGGGGTTGTGCCTCAGGAGTATGCGCTGTATCCCACACTGACGGCGCGTGAAAACCTTCGTTACTTCGGAAGCATGTATGGCTTGAAAGGCAAAGAACTGTACCGGAAAGTGGACGAGGCCCTGGAGCATCTCGGGCTTCTAAAGTTTGCCGATAAAAAAATAGAAACGTTCTCGGGCGGAATGAAACGCCGTGTGAACCTGATTGCCGGTATTTTGCACCAGCCTTCGGTTTTGTTTTTGGACGAACCCACAGTAGGCGTGGATGTACAGTCCAAAAACGTAATCATCGACTATCTGAAAGAACTGAATTCTAAAGGAACAACCATCATTTATACGTCCCATCATTTAACGGAAGCACAGGATTTCTGTACCAAAATTGCCATTATCGATCGCGGAAAAATTTACGCAGAAGGCACTCCGGAAGGGCTGATTCATAAAACACCACACGCCCATAATCTGGAAGACGTGTTCATTTCATTAACCGGTAAAGAACTACGCGATGATGTATAAGTTTTTAATGTCGGTCTATAAAGAAATACTCTTGCTGAAAAGGGATTTCGGCGGCTTGGTTATCCTTTTTGTGATGCCCTTGGTGCTGATTATAACCATTACCCTGATTCAGGACAGTACGTTCAAGTCGGTTACTGAAAGCCGTATTCCGATTCTGTTGGTTGATAACGATAACGGCAACATATCCAAAACCGTTAAGGAGAATTTAAACGAAAGCGGTTCTTTCGAAATCGTAACCAAAATAGATGGAAACACTGTAACGGAAGCAACAGCAAAAGAAGCGGTTTTTAAAGGAAAATACCAATTAGCCATTGTCATCCCCGAAAAATTAAGTGCCGATTTACAACTCAAAGTAAATCAGAATGTGGAAAAGATCGTCAGCCAGTTCGGTCTGGAGGACACGATTTCCGTTAAAAAGGAGAATCCGGTTGTGAAATCCAAAGAAGTGAAACTCTATTTCGATCCGGCTACCCAACTTACGTTTAAAAACGCAGTGAAAAGTGCTATCGATAAAATGATTTCACAAATTGAAACCCAATCCATTTACAGTACGTTTCAGGATCAGCTGGGTGAAGGTGACGAACCTATTTTCGAACAGGAAAGTTTCATTACCTTCAAAGAAATCGTTCCCAAAGTAAACGACAAAGAAATCCTTCCCAATTCGGTACAGCACAACGTTCCGGCTTGGGCATTGTTCGCCATATTTTTCATTGTGGTGCCGCTTTCCATCAATATCGTTAAGGAAAAAGGGCAGGGCACGCAAATCCGATTGATTACCAATCCGGTGCCGTATGCCGTAATCATTGCGGGGAAAACAGCAACTTATTTGTTGATTTGCATGATACAGTTTTTCCTGATGGTGGCTGTGGGCGTATACCTCTTCCCGTATTTGGGATTACCAGTGCTGGAAGTCGAAGGAAAACTGATACTGATGAGCATCGTGGCCCTATTCTCCGGATTAGCCGCTATCGGATTCGGAATACTATTGGGAACCATTGCTAAGACACAGGAACAGTCGGCACCTTTCGGAGCCACGTCTGTAGTTATTTTAGCGGCCATCGGAGGCGTTTGGGTACCTGTTTTCGCCATGCCGAAAATCATGCAATACGTGTCCCACATTTCACCGATGAACTGGGGGCTGAATGCTTTTTACGATGTGCTGCTGCGCAACGGAGGCATAGTCGAAATCCTTCCCGAGATTAATTTATTACTTTTGTTTTTTATAATTACAATAACCATTGCAATCGGCTATGATAAAAAGAAAAGAGCAGTATAACGAAGTCGCGGAACTTACGGTTGCCAAAGAGATTCGTGTTCGTTTTAATGAAACCGATCCGTTGGGTATTGTTTGGCACGGCTATTACATTACGTATTTCGAAGACGGCCGTGAAGCGTTCGGTCGCGAACATGGCATTTCCTATTTGGACGTAAACAAATACGGGTATACAACGCCAATCGTGAAATCCACTTGCGAACATAAATTGTCGTTGCGCTATGGGGATGTGGCCCGAATTGAAACGACTATCGTGGATTCTCCGGCTGCCAAAATGATTTTCAGGTATAAGATTTACGATGCGAACAATGAAATAGCCTGTACGGGAGAAACCGTTCAGGTATTTGTGGATGAAACAGGAACCTTGTCGTTGAATTTTCCGCCTTTTTTCGAAGAATGGAAGCGTAAAGTAGGCTTGTTAAAATAAGAAGCGAAAGGCTTGGGTATGTTTGCGAACGCAATTCCCGCCATCCGCTATATCTTTTTCTTGAAAAAAGAAAAAGGATACCGCTACTGTCGGGGCTAAAGAGGAAACTGTTAGCATATCAGGAAACAAAAAAATGAAAAAAAACGTTTACATAACCGATACCAATTGCGTCACGCCTTTAGGTTTTGATGTGACCTCTAACTGGGAAGCCTTGCTGAAAGGACAGTCCGGTATTGGGTTGCATGATAAACTGGGAATGCTGGAGTCGTTTTATGCCTCAGTAATCGATTCGGAACAACTGAATACCGCTTTTGCCGGAATTTCCGGGGAAAGTCATTTTACCAAATTAGAAAAAATGCTGATTTTGGCTTTGGCGCCAATTATCAGTCAACATAAAATTACCAACAGAACGGCTTTTGTGTTTTCCACTACGAAAGGAAACATCAGTCTGTTGGAAAATGAAAATTGCGAAATCGAAGCGGCTCATTTATCGGCTTTGGCCAAAAAAATAAGCACTTTTTTCGGATTCACTACCGAACCCATTGTGGTTTCCAATGCCTGCGTGTCGGGTATTTTGGCGATTGCGGTGGCTAAAAGAATGCTACAGTCGGGTGTTTACGACAACGCCTTTGTGGTTGCTGGAGATGAGGTTTCGGAATTTGTTTTGTCCGGATTCAATTCGTTTCAGGCGATGAGTCAAGCACCTTGTAAACCGTATGATAAGGACAGAAACGGGGTGACTTTAGGGGAAGCCGCCGCAGCAGTTTACATGACGTCCCATTCGGATGAGGTTCAAAATGGTGACATGAAAATTTTGGGCGACGGAGCGATCAATGATGCGAACCACATTTCGGGGCCTTCAAGAACAGGCGAAGGTTTGTTTAGAAGTATTGAAAGTGCTTTTAAGGAGTCGGGTTTGGAGCCTGAAAAATTGTCCTATATTTCGGCACACGGAACGGCAACGTTGTATAATGACGAGATGGAAGCCGTTGCTTTCAACCGATTGGGTTTGCAAAAAGTTCCCGTGAACAGTCTGAAAGGCTTTTACGGACATACTTTGGGCGCCTCAGGTTTATTGGAAACGGTAATTGCCATTGAAAGTGCCCGAAAAAACCAGTTGATCGGATCCAAAGGATTTTCAGAAATGGGGGTGACACAGTCAATTGAAGTGATAAAAGAACATACGGAAAACGAAATCAATTACTTCCTGAAAACAGCTTCCGGTTTCGGCGGTTGTAATACGGCAGTTTTATTTGAAAAAGTACGTTAATTTTGGAGGCAAATAAGTACATATCACAGTATTGCGTAATCGAGAACAATTCGGTTGCCATCAATGGGGAACCGCAGTTTGCATTGGAAAACGGTTCCTTTTCGGAATTTGCCAAAGCGGCGTATAAACATTTCGGTATCGATTATCCGAAGTTTTTCAAAATGGATAATCTGAGCAAGTTGGCTTTTCTGACTTCCGAAATTATTCTGAAAGAAGTTGTAAATCCCGCAGAAGAAAATGATATTGCGTTGGTTTTCGCCAATCAGTCGTCCAGTTTGGATACCGATGCGAAGTACCAAAGCTCGATTGCCGATGAAACTGCGTATTTTCCCAGTCCGTCGGTGTTTGTGTATACGTTGCCGAACATCTGTATTGGAGAAATCTGTATCAAACACAAGTTGCAATCGGAAAACGCTTTTTTTGTTTTTGGGGAGTTCAATGCAGCGTTTATGAGTAACTACGCCAACCTGCTTCTGGAAACGAACAAGGCAGAAAAAGTCCTATGCGGATGGGTGGAATATTACAATGAAAAATTCAAAGCCGTTGTTTATCTGGTGGAAAAACAAGGGAAATTAGAACATAACGAACAAACAGTTAATACATTATACACTAAATAATCATGGAAGCATTAAAGCAGGAATTAAAATCAAAAATCATTGAAGTTTTAAACTTAGAAGACATTGCAGTTGAGGATATTAACGATAACGATGCCCTTTTTGGTGATGGTTTAGGATTGGATTCTATCGATGCATTGGAATTGATCGTGTTGTTGGATAAAGATTACGGAATCAAATTGACCGATCCGAAAGAAGGAAAATCAATTTTCGTATCTATTGAAACCATGGCGAATTACATTGCTGCAAACAGAACAAAATAAATTCAGAATTTAGAGGTTAGAATTGTGGATAAAGATTTAAAAGTAAGAACAAAAGTCTTTTCATTACAAATATTAGATATTGTTGATTTACTTCCTATTACCATTTCTGCAAGAGTGATATGTCATCAATTAGCCAAGTCAGGAACGTCAGTTGGCGCTAATTACTGAGCGTCGCTAAGGTCTAGAAGCGATAATGAATTTGTTTCTAAAATGAATATTGTTTTAGAAGAATCAGATGAAAGTTTGTTTTGGCCTGAAACTATTAAAGAGAAAAAGTGGATTAATGATGTAACAGTTGATAGTGCCTTGAAAGAAGCAAATGAATTGACTGCTATATTTGTAGCCATATTAAAAAACACAAAGTTACGAATGAATACGAAGTAGTTTCTAACTTCAAATTTCTAACTTCAAATTTCTAACTTATGAAAGTAGCGATAACCGGAATGGGAATAATTTCTTCGATTGGAAACAATGTCGAAGAAAATTATCATGCGTTAGTACACGGTAATACGGGAATTTCTGTCATTGAAAACTTTGAAACGGTACACAAAGACGTTATCAAAGTGGGAGAAATTAAACTGACGAACCAACAGTTAGCGCAACAACTCGGTATTGGGCACGATAATGATTTCAGCAGAACGGCAATGCTTGGCGCTATAGCAGCACAGCAGGCGGTTGAAAATGCCGGTATTCAAAACATGAACGATTGCCGATCCGGTTTGATTTCCGCTACCAGTGTGGGCGGGATGGACATGACGGAAAAGTATTATTACGAGTATTTTGAAAACGAGGCCTGCAGAAAATACATTACCAGTCACGATGCCGGAGATTCCAGTCATAAAATCGCGGAACACATTGGACTGAAAGGGTTTGTAACCACGGTAAGTACCGCCTGTTCTTCCGCGGCCAATGCCATTATGTTGGGCGCCCGAATGATTCAGTCCGGACAATTGGATCGCGTGGTTGTGGGCGGAACCGATGGCTTGGCCAAATTCACGATTAACGGATTCAAAACCCTGATGATTTTATCGGACAGCTACAACAAACCTTTTGACAACAATCGTAAAGGATTGAATTTAGGGGAAGCCGCCGCTTTTTTGGTTTTGGAATCCGACGCAATCGTTCAGAAAGAGAACCGAAAAGTCTTGGCGTATGTTTCCGGTTTCGGAAATGCAAACGATGCGTTCCATCAGACCGCTTCTTCCGAAAATGGCGAAGGTGCTTTCCTGGCGATGCAAAAAGCCTTGAAAACAGCCAGCCTGAAACCGTCAGACATTGATTATATCAACGCTCACGGAACAGCAACCCCGAACAACGATTTGTCGGAAGGCCGTGCGATTCTTCGGATTTTCGAAGCCAACGTACCGGAATTCAGTTCGACAAAAGCGTTCACGGGGCATACTTTGGCCGCCGCAGCCGCCATTGAAGCGGTCTACAGCGTTTTGGCCTTACAGCATAATGTCATCTTCCCGAATCTGAATTTCGAAACGCCCATGGCCGAATTCGACCTGATTCCGCAAACGACTTTGAAAGAAAAAACGATGCATCACGTATTGTCCAATTCGTTTGGATTTGGAGGCAATTGTTCAACCGTAATATTTTCGAAAAACTAATGAAGAAGTGCTATATCAATGGAGTGGGGTGTATTTCGACCCAAAATACGTTTGACACGGAATTTCTGTCGGAAGTCGCAATTAATACAACGGAAAATGTACTTTTTGCCAACCAGCCTTCCTATAAAGAATTTATCCCGCCAGCGGCCATCCGTCGTATGGCTAAAGGAGTGAAAATGGGGATTGCCGCATCCACAAAAGCCCTGGAAGAAGCCAATGTGGAAATACCGGACGCCATCATTACCGGAACCGGAATGGGCTGTGTGGAAGATTCTGAAAAATTTCTACAGGCGATTCTGGACAATAACGAAGAGTTTTTGACACCAACATCATTTATACAATCCACTCACAATACCGTGGGAGGTCAGATTGCTTTAGGATTACAGTGTAAAGGCTATAATTTTACCTATGTGAACGGCGCGGTTTCTTTTGAGACGGCTTTGTTGGATGCGAAAATGCAGGTTGAAAATGAGGAAGCCAATGCCGTTTTGGTTGGCGGAATCGATGAAACTTCAAAACACACGCTTGAGTTGTTCAAACTGGTGAATTTAATTAAAAAGGAAGAAGACCAACCGTATTCTGTTTTGCAGCCGAATTCGAAAGGAATCGTTTTCAGTGAAGGCGCGAGTTTCTTTGTGCTGGAAAATCAGAAAAAGGAGAGTTCGTATGCTTCCATCCAGGCAGTTTCGACGATTAGTGCTCTGGAAATGGATGAGGTTCAAAATTACATCGAAGCTTTCCTAGCCTCCAATAATTTAAAAAAGTCCGATATCGATGCTGTGGTTTTAGGAAACAACGGCGATGTTGAATTTGACGGCTATTACGCGATTTCAGATTCCATATTCAAAGAAACGCCTCAGGTGTATTACAAGCATTTAAGCGGCGAATACAATACTGCTTCTTCTTTTGGTTTTTGGGTTGCTTCCAATATCATTAAGAACCAACAACTTCCGGAGGTAGTGAGCCTAAATAAATTACACAAGGAAAGTTATAAAACCGTATTGTTGTACAACCAATACCGCGGAAAAGATCATAGTTTAATCGTACTCAAAAAATGCTAAAACATAAAAATACACTTCTTTTTTGTGTTGCTGTTTTGGTTATTCTGTCTTTTACAAGCTTCTTTTTTGAAGTGAAATGGTGGAGTTTCCTGCTGCTTTTTTTGTTTTGGTTAACGATGACGGTCTGGGGTTCTTCCGATATCCGATTGGGGTATTTTGTGAAAACCCATTGCAACAATCCGAATGAAAAGGAGCGGAAAATAGCGCTTTCCTTTGATGACGGTCCGCATCCGATAACCGAAAAAGTGTTGGATGTACTCCAAAAATACGATGTGAAGGCGACGTTCTTCTGCATCGGTAAACAAATCGAAAAACATCCGGAAATCTTTAAAAGAATTCTTGCCGAAGGACACTTAGTTGGAAATCACAGTTATTCGCATACCAACAAATTTGGCATTTTTTCCACCCAAAAGGTAATAGAGGAAATTCAACGTACAAATGATATCATTCATACTGTTTCGGGAAAGAAAGTAGTGTACTTCCGACCGCCATTTGGGGTTACCAATCCGAATATCGCCAGAGCCGTCACCCATACCGGCCACCACGTAATCGGATGGAACAACCGTTCGCTGGATACGGTTATTGAAGACGAAAATAAAATTCTGAAAAGAGTAAAAAACAGGGTCGCTCCCGGCGGAATTGTGTTGTTACACGACACTTCCCAAAAAACGGTGAACGTTTTGGAACAGTTATTGCTATTTTTGCAGTCAGAAAACTATGATGTGGTTCCCATCGACAAATTGATAAACCTTCCGGCCTATGAAACGTAACGTTTTTTTAGTGTTTCTTTTTATGATGAGTCTGACCTTTTTTGCACAAGAGCAAAAAATGTCGGCTTCAGAAATTGCTGTTTTTAAAGCTACAGTGGAAAAAGAAACGAAGACCATAAAATCACTCAAAACCGATTTTATCCAATACAAACACCTGGATTTCCTGTCGAAAGACATCGAAACTTCCGGCAAAATGTACTTCAAACAACCCAATTTACTGAACTGGCAATACACGAAACCGTATCAGTACAGTATCGTTTTTAAAAACAACAAAGTGTATATTAACGATCAGGGCAACAAAAGCACCGTGGATGCCAAAAGCAAAATGTTTGAAAAAATCAACAAACTGATTGTAGGCAGTGTGAGCGGAAACATGTTTGATGATAAGGAATTTTCGATTGCCTATTTCAAAAACAAGGATTCGTATATCGCAAAACTGACTCCGAAAACAGCAACAATCAAGAAATACATCAATCAGGTGGATTTGTATTTTCCGATGAATGACGCTACGGTGTCACAGGTCAAACTGATTGAACCTTCGGGCGATTTTACTCGCATCGTATTCAAAAACAAACAGCTTAATGTTAAAGTCGATGACTCGTTTTTTACTAATTAGCGTACTGTCGATCCTTTTTTTTTCGTGTAAATCCTATCAGATAGCAAACGCGGTTAAAAAAGAAGTTCCGGTATCCGACTATAAAAACCCGTATTTTTCGAATCCCGAAATTGATTATGTCTACAAAGCGCATATTGAAGTGTACGGAAACCAACTAAGCGGCCTTTTTATTGCGAAAAGAATTAACGATACGTTGCACCGGGTTGTTTTTACGACCGATTTCGGTAATAAATTATTGGATTTCGAGTTGTCTGAAAAAGAGTTGAAGGTAAATTACATCATGGAGGATTTAGACCGGAAAATGATCGTCAATACCCTGCGCGATGATTTTCGGCTGCTTTTAAAAACCAATCATAAGGTTCAGGAAGTTTTTGAAAATGAGGAATACGTGATTTATAAATTGGCCGACGCAAAACGATTCAATTATTTTTACGAAAGCAAAAAGGATAACCAACTGATAAAGTTAGTCAATGCTTCAAAAAGGAAGGAAAAGGTTATCTTCGAATTTGAATCAAAAAACAGTACTTTTGCCAAGTACATTACGATTCAGCATAAAAACATTAAATTAAAAATAGAGTTAAATCAAATCAGTAATTAATAAAACCAGTACATAAAAAAATCGATTGTTGTAGCAGTACTATGCTTCTTCGGACTAACACAGATGAATGCTCAGGTATCTTTCAGACCGGGAGTGAAAGCAGGTTTAAACGTGTCGCATTTCACACAAACGAACAGAACAGACGAAAAATTTAATTCAAAAACCGATTTTTACGCGGGTGTATTTGGCGCTTTGAAACTGACTAAAGTTTATACGTTGCAACCCGAATTGGTGTATACAAGACAAGGAGCTGAAAGAGAGTATTTTGATCAAGATAATAGAAGACGTACAGAGGATTTGGATGTTTCGTATTTGTCTATTGGTGTTGCCAACAAATTCACCTTTAAGAGTTTTAACTTTCAGGTAGGTCCAACCATCGATATTAAAGTGAATGATTCGCATAAAGAGATTGCTCCCAATAGTGGCAATCCAAGCTATTATGAATTCAATAACAACCCGTATACCGGAATTGATTTTGCCTTTTTCGCTGGAGTTGGTTACGATTTTACTAAAAACTTCGGTGTTGAAGCCCGAATTAAAAAAGGAATTATTCCGGTTAACGACAGTTGGGATTACGATGAGAATTACACCAATGTTGTTTTCCAGGTTGGAGCTACTTATACCTTTGACATAAAATAATACGGTATGAACACGATGTTACTAAAGGATTTTTACACGGTTGATAAACTCGAAAATGTTTCTGAAGGAAAATATACTGCGGTTATTACACTCAATAACCAACACGATATTTTTAAAGGACATTTTCCCGGAAATCCGGTAACGCCCGGCGTTTGTATGATGCAGATAATCAAAGAACTTTCACAGCAGATTGTTGGGAGTTCTTTGTTTATGATAAGTTCTTCGAATGTGAAATTCATGGCGCTTATCAATCCGGAAGTCAATCCGACACTGAAACTGGAATTGGAAATTTCAGGCGATCTGGACTCCGAAATAAAAGTGAAAAACACTACTGTTTTTGAGGAAACCGTGGCGTTGAAACTGACCAATACCTATAAAAAAGCGTAGTTTTGAAAACCTTGTTTTCCATAGTAGTTTCTTTTCTTTTCTTAGCCGCTCAGGAATTGCCTGACGTTAGGGAACGCTACCATTCGGCTTCAAAAACAAAGCAGAATGCGGAACAGTTTTATCAGTTGGTTGCAAAATACAATGGGGACAACAAAACTGTATTGGCTTATAAAGGAGCGGGAATTTCATTGAAATCAAAATTTGAGCCGGACAGAAAACTAAAACGGGATTTTTTTATCGAAGGCGTGAAGTTGGTTGAAAATGCCGTGAAAAAGGAACCCAATAATGTCGAAATCCGCCTAATCCGTCTGAGTATTCAGGAAAACACTCCGAAGTTACTAAAGTACAAAGCCAATATCGACGAAGATAAAAAGGTAATTGTAACGGCCTACGAAAAGCAATCGGGCGATTTGAAGGAAATCATCCAGCGTTACGTCAAACAATCCAAAGTTTTTACCGACAAAGAGAAGCAACTGATCTTGAAATAACACACTATGTACCCAAATCAATCCATCAGCGAGCGAATTGACAATCTGAGATTGTGTGTTATTATCCCGACCTATAATAATCACAAAACACTGCGCCGCGTTATCGACGGGGTTTTGAAATATACCCAAAATGTAATCGTGGTCAATGACGGTTCTACCGATACGACCAAAGACATTCTGGACTCCTATCCGAATGTAACCCAGCTGCATATTGCCAAAAACCAGGGAAAAGGAAATGCCTTGCGCGAAGGGTTTAAAAAAGCAAAAGCACTAGAATTTCAGTACGCCATTACGATTGATTCCGACGGACAACATTTTCCGGAGGACATTCCTGTTTTTCTGAATCATTTGGAAGCTTCCGAAAAAGACATCCTGTTGATTGGCAACCGAAACATGAATCAGGACGGAATCCCCAAAAAAAGCAGTTTCGGAAACAAGTTTTCCAATTTCTGGTTTTGGTTTGAAACCGGAATTACCTTAGAAGATACGCAATCCGGTTACCGACTGTATCCGTTACATGCGATTCCGAATCGTTTTTTTACCAAAAAATTTGAATTTGAAATCGAAGTCATTGTTCGCACCGCCTGGAATGGCGTGGAAGTGAAGAATGTCCCTATCAATATCCTATACGATCCCAACGAACGCGTAACCCATTTCCGTCCGTTTAAGGATTTTACCCGAATCAGTATTCTCAATACGATTTTGGTGCTAATCACCCTTTTATACATCAAGCCAAGAAACTTTTTCAGAAGTTTCAAAAAAAAAAGCATTAAAGATTTTATAAAAGAAGACATTCTTGAAAGTTCCGATTCCAATACCATAAAAGCACTTTCCATAGCTCTGGGCGTTTTTATTGGAATTGCTCCCTTTTGGGGATTTCAAACGGCAATTGTTATTTTTCTGGCCGTGGTCTTGCGGTGGAATAAGGTGTTGGCTTTTGCTTTTTCTAATGTGAGCATTCCGCCCATGATTCCGTTTATCATTTTCGGATCTTTAAAATTAGGAAGTTTTTTTGTGGAGGATACCGCAAAATTCAGTCTGGACACCCCGGTATCACTGGATCATATTAAGGTTCATGTGACCCAGTACATCATCGGAAGTTTTGTTTTAGCAACTGTTGCGGCAATTCTTTTCGGAGTTGGAAGTTATTTATTACTTTCGCTTTCGAAAAAATCAAGAGAATAAATGCACCACTATTTCATTAGAATTCATCGTTTTGTCCAGCAAAATAAGCTGTTTTCAATTGGAATAGCCTTGGCGTTTTTATTGGGCTTTGGTTTTTTTGCTTCTAAAATCAAGTTCGAGGAAGACATTACCCGCATTATTCCTAAAAATGACAAAGCCGATGTTACTGCAAAAGTGCTACAACAACTCAATTTTTCCGATAAAATCACGGTTATTATTGAAAAAGACAAGAACGGAACGGTAGACGATCTGTCGGAAACCGCTACCGTTTTTCTGGACAGTATCGCTTCCTGCAACGCCTATGTCAAAGACATTCAGGGAAAAGTTGAAGACGAAAACATTCAGGAGACTTTTGACTTTGTGTACAACAACCTTCCTTTGTTTTTAGAGGATGCCGATTATGCTCAAATAGAACAAAAACTCAGCAAAGACAGTATTGCCGTACAGGTGGAGCAAAACTACAGAACGTTGATTTCACCCACTGGAATTGTAGCCAAAGATTTTATCCTGAACGATCCTTTGGGCATTTCGTTCATTGCGTTGAAGAAATTGCAACAGTTGAGTGTGGGCGATGAATTTCAGCTTAAAAATGGGTTTCTGGTGACAAAAGACGAATCCAAATTATTGCTGTTCATCAACCCGAAATTAAGCGGAAGCGAGACTGAAAAAAACACGATTTTCGTTGATAAGCTAACCCATATAAAAGAAAATTTAAACGCTCAGTTTAAAGGAAAAGCAAAGGTTGATTATTTTGGTGCGTCTTTAATTGCAGTAGCCAATGCGAAGCAAATCAAACACGACATCATCACCACCATTTTAGTGTCTTTGGGAACACTGATGCTGATCTTAATCGTATTCTACAGGAAAATACTTATTCCGGTCATCATTTTTATTCCAACCATTTTCGGAGTGTTGTTTGCGATTGCCTGTCTGTATTTCATTAAAACAACCATTTCCGCTATCTCATTGAGTGTGGGCGCGGTACTTCTTGGGGTAACCATCGATTATTCGCTGCACATCCTCACGCATTATAAAAACAACAGCGATCTGAAAACGCTGTACAAAGACATCACCATGCCGCTGATTATGAGCAGCACGACTACCGCTCTGGCGTTTTTGTGTCTGCTGTTTGTCAATTCCGAGGCCTTGAAGGATTTGGGGATTTTTGCGGCGATTAGTGTGGTCGTTTCGGCCTTATTTTCCCTATTGATTATTCCGCATTTGTACCAACCGAAAGCAGGTGATGAAAACCGGAAAACGGTTTTGGATAAAGCGGCCGGTTTTTCATTCGAACGCAACAAATTTTTGATTATATCCAGTGTGATCCTGATTGTGGTCAGCTTTTTTACCTTCGGAAAAGTAAAGTTCAATAACAACCTTTCGGAACTGAATTTTGTGCCGACCGAAATTAAAAATGCCGAAGCCAAATTGGAAAGCACAACCAATCTGACGTCAAAATCAATTTATCTGGCTTCGTACGGCACTTCGATGGAAGCGGTTTTGGAACAGAATAATGCGCTTTTCGGAAAATTGTCCGCCAAAAAAGACAAGAACGAAATCCTGAATTTCAGTTCGCTGGGCGGTATCGTACTTCCTAAAACCGCACAACAGCAAAAAATCCACAAGTGGAATTCGTTCTGGACACCGGAAAGGAAAGCCGCTGTTCAAAATAGTCTGGTTTCCAGTGGAAGCGCCATCGGTTTCAAACCCCAATCGCATCAACGGTTTTATGATTTGCTTCAAACAAGCTTCAAGCCGATTGGTTTTGAGGAATATGCCAAAGTGAAAGCCTTTTTTCTTGACGAATTTGTTTCGGAGAAAGACGGTTTTTATACGATTTCATCGGTGGTAAAAGTCTCCAACGCACAACGAGATATTTTTGTGGATAAAATAGGTTCGGAAATCGATGTCATTGCCATTGACCGCCAGCAGATGAACGAAACCTTTTTAGGCAAACTGCGTGATGACTTCAACGACCTGATCAACTATTCGTTTGTGGCAGTAATTCTGGTTTTATTTGTGTTCTTCAGACGCATGGAGCTGGTTATCATCAGTACGATTCCTATTGTAATTACCGGAATTGTGACCGCGGGTGTCATGGGGATTTTCGATATCCAACTCAATATTTTCAGTACGATTGTCTGTACGTTGATTTTCGGTCATGGGGTCGATTTCAGTATTTTCATGACCAGCGCACTGCAAAAAGAATATACCACGGGCAAGAATGAAATGCCTACGTACCGAACGTCAATTATCTTAGCCGCGTTAACCACGATTCTGGCTATCGGAGCTTTGATTTTTGCGGAACATCCGGCCTTGAAATCGATTTCTTCCGTTTCTTTAATCGGGGTTTTTGCCGCGTTGCTTATTACCTTTATTTTCTATCCGATTCTGTTTAAAATCTGCATTTTCAATAGGGTCAAAAAGGGGAAATCACCCATATCGCTGCGATTGCTGCTTCATTCCACATTGTCATTCATTTATTACGGTCTGGGCGGATTCTTGCTTTCTTTAACCGGGCAGTTGGTGATGAAAATTGTTCCGTTGAACAGGGAAGTGAAAATGATGTGGTTCCGACGAACGATGTCGAAATTCATGAAATCGGTGTTGTATACCAATCCGTTTGTCAAAAAACAGATTATCAATACGAACGGTGAAAAATTTGAGAAAGCTTCCGTAATCATTTCCAATCACACGTCGTTTTTGGATACTCTTGCGGTGGGCATGTTAAGTCCTAAAATCATTTTTCTGGTGAACGATTGGGTGTATAATTCACCCGTTTTCGGTAGAGCGGTAAAATTGGCCGGATTTTATCCCGTTTCGCAAGGCGTGGAAGGCAGCGTGGAACATTTGAGGGATAAAGTGGAGCAAGGTTTTTCGTTAATGGTTTTTCCCGAGGGTTCGCGTTCGGAAGACGGCAACATTCAGCGTTTTCACAAAGGGGCTTTTTATCTGGCGGAACATTTTAACCTGGATGTTTTACCGGTGTACATTCACGGGAATTCAGACGCTTTACCAAAAGGAGATCATATTATTTATGATGAAAACATTTCGGTGGTTATCGGGAAACGCATTGCTGCGGAAGATGCTTCTTTCGGAACAAATTATTCGGAGCGTACCAAAAGCATAAACAAGTTTTTCCGCGAGGAATTTGCTTCGTTGCGTAAGGAATTGGAAGGGGAGAATTATTTCAGAAAGAAATTGCTGCTGAGTTATTTATACAAAGAACAGGAGATTATCAAACAGGTGAAATCCGATTTTGAACAGAAAAAAGCGTTGTATTTCAGGCTGAATGCGGTTATAAAAGAAGAGGCGAAAATTCTGCACCTCGCTGATGATTACGGACAATTGGATGTTTTGTTAGCGTTACAACAACCGAAACGTAAAATTTACAGTTGGTTGGATAACGAAGAGAAAAGAGCCGTAGCTTCCACGAATTACCTGCTGAAAAAACGAAAAATCGCGTACCTGAATTCGCTTTCCGAAGACTTGCAGAAAACCGATACGCTTTTGGTTTCGGATCAGCATTTCGATTTTGAAAAGCATCCGGAAATTGCGGGAATTGTAAAACAAATCGTTTTAATTAATAATTTTGAGTGGAAAAGCCATTTTGTAAGTCTTGGTTTTGAAGTGAGTACGGAAGAGAAGGACTTAGTGGTTTTAAAGAAATAAAAGGTGAATAAAAAATACGACATAGTAATTATCGGTAGCGGTTTGGGCGGTTTGGTATCGGCTATTCTTCTTGCTAAAGAAGGCAAAAGCGTTTGTGTGCTGGAGAAAAACAACCAATACGGCGGCAACCTGCAGACGTTTGTGCGCGATAAAACCATTTTTGATACCGGAATACACTATATCGGAGGATTGGCTGAAGGACAAAACCTGTATAAATATTTCAGTTACATCGGCATTATGGATCGGCTAAAGCTGAAAAAAATGAACGAAGACGCTTTCGATGTCATTTCCTTTGATGATGATGCCACCGAATACCCGCACGCACAAGGTTATGAGAATTTCATCAAACAGTTGGCGGTTCATTTCCCGGAAGAAGAAGCCACGATTCGGAAATATTGCGAAAAGCTGATTTACACCTGTGATTCGTTTCCGTTGTACAACCTCAAACAGGGGGAAGGCTATCAAAGCGAGATTTTGTCCATCAACGCCAAAGAATATCTTGACGAATTGACCGATAACGAGAAGTTAAAAGCGGTTCTGGCCGGTTCCAATTTTTTGTATGCCGGAATTGCCGACAAAACACCGTTCTATGTCCATGCATTATCCGTGAACTCTTATATCCAGAGCTCCTGGCGTTGTATCAACGGAGGCAGTCAGATTACAAAATTGCTGATTAAGGAACTAAGAAAATACGGCGGAGAGGTTTACAAGCGACGAGAAGTGGTCGGATTCGGATTTGAAGACGAAAAACTGGTTTCGGTTAAAACGAAAAACGGAGAAGAGTATTTTGGAAATCTTTTCATTTCGAACATTGAACCCAAGACCACACTGAAAATGATTGGCGAAGACAAATTCCGAAAATCGTATTTCAGTCGGATTCAGAGTCTGGAAGTATTGCCTTCCGCTTTTAGTCTGTACCTGGTTTTTAAACCGAATACCTTCAAATATTTGAATCATAATTATTATCATTTCAGGGAAAGTACAAGAGTATGGAATGCGAATGAATATACCCAATCGTCCTGGCCGGAAGCCTATATGGCCTCGATGAATATTTCCGACGAGAACCAGATTTGGGCCGAAAGTCTAACGGCAATCACCTATTTGAAATTCGAGGAGTTTGAAGCCTGGGCAGCCACGCACAATACCGTTTCGGAAAAAGGGGACCGAGGCGCATCGTATGAAAAATACAAAGCCGAAAAAGCGGAAGCCTTTCTGTCTGAAATTGAGAAGAAGTTTCCGGGAATCCGCGATTGTATTCAGTCCATGCACACATCAACTCCTTTGTCTTACCGTGATTATATCGGCGGACACAACGGAAATCTGTACGGTTACATCAAAGATTCCAACAATCCGATGAAAACGTTCATTTCACCAAAAACAAAATTGGAGAACCTGTACCTGACCGGTCAGAGTATCAACATGCACGGTGTTTTGGGAGTGACTATCGGCGCAGTGGTTACCTGTTCCGAAATTTTAGGAAAAGACTATCTTATCAATAAAATAAACAGTGAATTAGAGCAGTAAGTATGGTGCGGAGCATTCAAATAGCGGTTCTTACCGGAATTTTATTTTCCATGATTTCCTGTGGGGTTTCGAAATCCATTCGACACCAGCCACAACTGGAAGGATACAATCAGGAGCAACCCGTTGTTGTAAAACATTCCGACACCCTTTTTTCTTCGGGCTCGAATTACCTCATTAAGAACAAACAACAGCTTTGGGAATTGTATGTTTCGGGCGACGCGTTGCAAAGAGGGTTGCTTATGGGCAGTCTTTCGGAGCCACTGGTAAAAAAGCAGGAGCGTGTCTTCTTTTCCAAAATCCAGGAGATTATTCCGTCGAAGTTCAAACTGCAGTTGCTGCGCCAATTTCTGAAATGGTACAACCGCAAACTGTATCTTCATGTTCCGGAAGAATACCAAACCGAAATTTACGGTATTTCGCAATATGCTTCCGACGATTTTAATTTTGTAGCCCCCAGATATTTGCGAACCCTTTACCTTCACGGGTCCCACGATATCGGGCATGCTTTACAGGATTTGGCGTTGGTAGGTTGTTCCTCTTTAGCGGTTTGGGGTGATAAGTCGGATGACGGGGAATTGCTGATTGGCCGGAATTTCGATTTTTATGCCGGGGATGAATTCGCTCAGGATAAAATAGTGGCTTTCATAACTCCGGAAAAAGGACATCCGTTCATGACCGTTACCTGGGGAGGGATGATTGGCGCCGTTTCGGGTATGAACAAAGAAGGTTTGACGGTAACGATTAATGCCGGAAAATCGGAAATCCCTTTTGTTGCTAAAACCCCGATTGCCATTGTAGCGCGGGAAATTTTACAATATGCTTCCACTATTGAGGAAGCGGTGGCAATAGCGAAAAAGCGACCTGTTTTTGTTTCCGAATCCATTATGATAGGCAGTGCCAAAGACAAAAAAGCGGTTTTGATTGAAGTCTCACCGGAAAAATTCGGGGTCTTTGACGTGCAGAACAGCAACCAACTGGTGTGTTCCAATCATTTTCAAAGCGAAGTTTATCAGTCGGATGAACGCAATCAGCTGCATATTCAGGAAAGCCATTCCAAATATCGTTTTGACAGAATGCACGAATTGTTGGCAGAGAAGGATCGGATGAACCCGGTCAAGATTGCTGAAATTCTGCGAAATAAAGAGGGATTGAACGAGGAGCATATCGGTTTCGGGAACGAAAAGTCACTGAACCAGCTGTTGGCCCATCACAGTGTTATTTTCAAACCGGAAAGCCGTATGGCCTGGGTTTCTTCCAATCCCTATCAGTTAGGTGAGTTCGTGGCCTATGACCTGAACAGGATTTTCAGTAAGAAAGAAAATCATCTTGTAGCTTTAGGCACAGATGCGCTGAACATTCCGAAAGATGATTTTTCAGAAACGGACGTGTTTAAGAATTATGAACACTACCGCATTCAGGACAGAATCATTGATAAAGCGATAACGAAAAAAGAGAAATTGGATGTGGATTTTGTGAAAGCTTATCAGGCTCTGAATCCGAATCTTTGGATCGTGTATTATAAAGCCGGCAAGTATTATTACGAAAACGGATGGTACAAAGCGGCCGAAGCGGAATTCCAAAAAGCATTAACCAAAGAAATAACCACCGTTCCGGATAGGATTCGAATCGAAGCATATCTTGAAAAAATAAACCGAAAACGCAAATGATACCGGCAATAGAAAAGGCTCCTTTAGAGGAAATAAAAAAATTTCAGGAAGCAAAACTGAAAGAAACGCTGGTATATTTAAGTGAAAACTCACCATACTACAAAGCGCTTTTTGCGAAAGAGAATATTGATATTACGGCCATACAAACACTGGAAGATCTGCAACAGCTTCCCGTTACCACCAAAACCAACCTTCAGGAAAATAACGATGATTTCTTTTGCGTTCCGATGCATAAGATTGTTGATTATGCCACCACTTCGGGAACCTTAGGCAATCCGGTGACTTTCGGGTTAACCGATGGCGATTTGGAGCGTCTGGCCTATAATGAAGCCATTTCGTTCGCGTGTTCCGGAATTCAGCAAGGCGACGTAGTACAGCTGATGACCACGATGGATCGCCGATTCATGGCAGGATTGGCGTATTTTTTAGGGCTTCGTAAATTGGGTGCAGGAGTGATTCGTGTGGGCGCCGGGATTCCGGAGCTGCAATGGGATTCGATTTTGAAATACAATCCGAAATATTTAATTACCGTTCCGTCCTTTTTACTGAAAATGATAGAATACGCCGAAAATAACAACATCAATTATAACGCTTCGAGCGTGAAAGGGGTAATCTGCATCGGAGAGGCTTTGCGAAATCAGGATTTTTCACCCTCGGTCTTGGCCAAAAAAATTACCGATAAATGGGATATACAGTTGTTTTCAACGTATGCTTCCACCGAAATGAGTACCGCTTTTAACGAATGCGGCCATTTTCAGGGCGGACACCATCATCCGGAATTAATCATCACCGAAATTCTGGATGACAATAATCAGCCCGTAGCAGCTGGGGAAAGCGGCGAATTAACGATTACCACACTTGGTGTGGAAGCTTTACCGTTGCTGCGTTTCAAAACGGGTGACATCGTCAGGCTGCATTCGGAACCTTGTTTGTGCGGCAGAACTACCGTTCGTGTCGGTCCCGTTGTAGGCAGAAAGCAACACATGATAAAATATAAGGGTACTACCCTGTACCCGCCGGCGATGCACGACCTGCTAACCTTTTTCGAAGGCGTACAGGGCCATTTGATTGAAATTTCGACAAATGACCTGGGTACGGATGAGATTCTGATTAAAATCGCTTCCAACGAACCCACGGAAGAATTACTCGATCATATCAAGGATCATTTCAGGGCAAAATTAAGAGTTACACCAAAAGTTGAATTTATTGCGCAAGATATCCTAAATAAGATTATATTTGCACCGATGAGTCGTAAGCCTGTAACTTTTATAGACAAGCGAATCTGAATTTTGGGGATGTAGCTCAGTTGGCTAGAGTGCTTGACTGGCAGTCAAGAGGTCGTGGGTTCGAGCCCCATCTTCTCCACAGTAAAAAACCGCAGCAGTAACAGTTGCGGTTTTTGTTGTTTTTAAATGTACGGTGGTTGCACGGTACTTTTTTATTTTTCAGAAAAGGAGTTTTTACACACAATTGTTCAAACTGTAACCCTTTTGTTTATTCCGGATTTGCAATGGTTTTGTATAATCCCAACAGGGCATTCAGGTACCTGTTTTCTAAAATGATTTCGTTGAGTTGCGAACTGATTAGCGCATTTTCCCTGGAGTTGATGATAAACAGAGAACTTTCTCCCATTGCAAAGAGTCGGTCTTCCGCATTTAAAAGCGTGTTGTAGTCTTTTACCAAATTGGTATTGTAATCGCGTTGTTTTTCTAAGGAAATGATTTCCTGTTGTTGCGATTTGATTTTATTCTCCAGATTTTTTCGTTCGAATTGCAAACCAAATTCCGAGTCCTGAATTTTAAGGTCGGCCAGTTTAACACCGGCTCTTTCTTTTCTTAGAAATACCGGGAAGGAAAAATTCAGTCCGATTTTATAATCTTCAACACGATAATTATCGAAATAACCGGGTTCGGATAAATAGTTATAACTCAAATCCAGTTTGGGCAACAGGGAATTGGCTTTCAGTTTCCGGTCGACTTTCAACAGCGCGATTTTAGCATCCAAAGCTTTGATTTTCGGGTGATTGTCTAAAGTAATACTGCTTAGTTCGTTTATTTGAAGGGTTTCTTTAACGGTTTTGGAAAGTAAGGTTTCAGGTTGCAAATTGTCATTTAACTCAAGCGGAATGTTGTTTTCCATCCATAAATAATTGGATAATTCCAGTTTCGCCTTGGTCAGTTTTAATTTGGATTCTTCCAGATTTAACCGTCTCGTTTTTACCGCAATTCCTACTTCCACACTATCAATGGCCGGTTTGTCGCCTTCTTCAATTAATTTTGCCACCCCTTCGTATCGCGTTAAGGCATTTTTTAAATAGGTTTCATAAAGCAGTACTTCGTCAAAACTTCTTTTCCAATGCATGTAACTCAAAGCAGCGGCATAAATGACTTCGACAGCCTGTAGATTTCGTTCGGCGATGTTTAAATTTTGGGCAATTTTGGCTTTTCGGATATCGGCCATGCGTTGATTGATGAACAATCCCTGACCGACGGGTACCGAAATCCCTAAGGATGTGAGACCGCTGTTGGGTAAGGTGTTTTCCGGATTCACATACATGCCTTCCGCATTATCGAATCCCGCTTTTAGTTCAATGCCATACCAGGTCGGAATCTTAAAACTGCTGTTGAGCAACGAATAATAGTCCTTGTCTTTGAATCGTTTTTCATTGAAATCCACTTCAATTTTCGGATCGAAAGCGCCTCGTGCCTGCATTAAATTTGCCTGGGCTTCATTCAGTTTTAAATCGGCTTGTTTTACCAATGGATGGTATTTTTTCACATAACCCAAGAACTCATTGAAACTGAATTCGGTCGCGTTGTTTTGTCCGAGTAATTTTAAACTACTGCAAAGGAAAAGAAATAAATAAAACAGTTTCGGTTTCATTACTTTTTAGTGTTTTCAGTTGCTGTCGGTTGATAAAAGTTAGGTGGGAAACCATTTAAGGTACGCCAAATTTCAAACCAAATCGGCACATTGCCTAAAAGGGCTAATGTTTGGGTTCCGGCACCGATGCTTAATTGCTCCGGCCATTTTTTGTCTTTTGGGTCGGGTGCAATCAAAATTCGGTATTTGCCGTTCGGACTGATGAAATTTTCTTTGGCAACAATGATACCGCCAAACGTTCCGAAGGAAACACCCGGCCATCCGCTAAAGACTACCGTTGGCCATCCGTCAAACCAAACGCGGACTTTCTCCCCTTTGTTAATCAAGGGAAAATCAACGGGTTCTATGTAGGTTTCAACGGCAATTTCAAAATTGGCCGGCATGATGCTAACAACCGGTGTGCCTTCTTTAATGGTTTCGCCAATGCCGGATTGCAGCGCACGATTCACATACCCATCCTGAGGTGCGGTGATGTAATACATGCCATTTCTGATTTGGTAATTTTTATACTGGTTTTTCAGTTTGTTCACTTGAGCTTCGGTATCAAATTGGGAACTCAAAGCGGTTTGCTTGTCACTGCTGGCCTTAGCGTTCTTTTCAGCATATTCGGCACTGATTCGGTTCAGTTCCATTGTAGCGTTTAAAACCTCATTTTTACTGGCAATGTATTTGTTTTCCTGAGTGATGATTTTAGCTTCCGTTTCCTGCAATTTCATTCTTTTTTCTTCCACATCGGTCATGGGTTTCAAACCTTCTTTGTTTAAATTCACCGAACGGTTGAATTGTGTTTTCGCAATTTTCAGTTGTGTTTTCGTGGCTTCAAAATCGACACTGTCACTTTGTACTTTCAGATGCGCTTGTTTTAATTTGTTTTGGGCTTGCTTTAATTTTAGGTTTTTCTCGTTCTGAATCGCGCTCATTTGATTTTCCAATGCATTTACTTTATCCACATAAGAGAGCACCGCATTTTCTTTGGCTTTTACCTGATTTCCGGTGTTTTCAACCAAATTAGGATCCAGATAGTCTTCTTTAATTTCCGAAATGAATAAAATCGTGTCGCCTTTTTTTACGAAATCCCCTTCATTGATGTACCATTTTTCAATGCGCCCTGCAATAACCGTTTGTATGGTTTGTGGTCGTTGATTCGGTTTTAAGGTGGTCACATTTCCGGTTCCTTTAATGTTTTGCGTCCACGGAAGAAAAAGAAACAGCACAATAAGCACAACAAAAGACCAGATAATTTTACGGATTACCTTGTAGTACTTTTGCTCTTTAAAAATGGCAGTCGATTTGAAATCGTCAATTTTTATAAATTGGTCAATTCTGTTTTTTGTGATGTTGAGCATGATTTAAATAGCTTTAATTTCTCCTTTTTCCAAAAGAATCGTTTGTTTGCAAATTTGTTTCCAATGCTTGTTTTTACTGATTACAATCAATGTCCAGGGATGTTTTTCCTCGTTAAGGAAATCAATAATTTCTTTGCAGCTTTCTTCGTCGGATTTGTCCAACGGGTTTTCTAAAAACAACAGTTTCGGTTGGTTAATTATACAACGCGCCAATACGATTTTTTGAATCGTAGACGAATTGATTTGTTTTCCTTCCGAAGATATCTGCGTGTCTAATCCTTTTGGAAGTGCCTTAATGGCTTCGGTAAGTTTTAATTTTTCGATTAACTCAAAAACCGTATCCATTTTTATTTCCGGATTATTACACGTGATGTTTTCTAAAATGGTGCCTTCAAAGGGCATTTCATGGGCTGTGATAATACCTATTTTGGAACGGTATTCATCGGAAGAATATTTTTTATAATTGGTGTTGTTGATGAAAATACTTCCCGATGTTGGTTCAATCAGTCGGGCCAACAAACGCAAAAGGGTGGTTTTACCAGATCCGTTTTCGCCTAAAATTAACGTGTGCTGTTTGGGTTGAATGGAAATGTTCAGGTTTTTCAGGATTTCCTTATCCGATTTCGGATACTGAAACGCCACGTTTTCGGTTTCAATCGTAATTTTGTTTTTATCGACCAAATAGTTGGAATTCTGAATGTCTTCTTCCAATTCCATATCCACTACAGAGCCTAATTTTTCTAAGGAAGTCAATACGTCATAAAACAATTCCAATCCTGAGAATAATTTTTCAACGGCGGTAATGATGCTTAAAATGATAATTTCTGCAGCGACAAATTGCCCGATATTCATTTGTTGGTTAATCACCAATAATCCGCCAATAATCAATAATCCGGCTGTAATAATAATCTTAAAACCAGTTAATTGGATGAATTGTTTCAGTAAAACCTGAAAATGATTCTCTCTTTGTTTTAAGTATTCGCTAACCAGTTTGTCATTTTTATGTAGGGAAAAATTAAAGATCGCATTGCTTTTGAAACTTAAGTGATTTCGAGCAATTTCCTGCAACCAGTGCGCAATTTTATATTTGTACTTCGATTCTTTTAAACTGGTTTGTAAGCCTAAATTAAAGTTGATTCTGAAAATCAGGTACAACAACAAAAGCAGAATGATGCCGAAGAAGATAAAAAACGAATGGTATAGGGAAAGCAATACGATTCCGAAAAAAATCTGTAAAGCTGCGCCCGAAATATCCAATAGTAATTTTGAAAATCCTTTCTGAACGGTTAGGGTGTCGAAAAAACGATTGGCTAATTCCGGAGGATATTGGTTGTGTAGCTCGCTGAACTTTATTTTAGGAAAGCGGTAGGCAAATTCAAAGGAGGAACGCACGAATATCTTTTGTTGTAGATTTTCGGTAATTCTGAATTGCATGATTTTTAACAAACCAACCAAGGCCACTCCAATCACCACCACTAAGACTAAAACAATCCATGAGGTGCTTACCTTTCCCGCCTGAATAAAGTTTATGATCGACTGGATTCCAAGCGGAAGCGATAAACTGATTAATCCTGCAATAATCGAGTACAGAAAAATTTGGTAAATATCCTGTTTGTCAATTATAATGAGGTTTTTAAATCTTCTTAAAGGTGTCATAGTAATATTTTTTTTGCCATATCGGTGTAGAAATCGGTTGCGCAATCTTTCTCTGATAGATTGGTGATCGTTTTTAAATGATTTTTTAAGAAATGTTGGTGTAAGGCGCCTTCAACAATACTTGAAGCCAGACTTTTAGCAAACGGATACTCGGGATTGACTTCTTTTATGATTTCTATAATACGATTGATTACTCTTTTATAAACCAAAAAGAAGCCTTCTTTGTTTTCGTTGTCCACTTCTTTGGTCATCAGGGTTTTGGTGAACTCTTCCACGATGATTCGGTTCAGGATTTCTTCATTAATGTGCGGAGTCGCATGGTCGTCTGCCACATTTTCGGTTACCAGTTTAATTGCTTTTTCCAATTTTTCAACCGGATTTGCAATGTTTGTTGTTACAAAGACCATTCGATATTCCATCCACGACCAATACCAAGATGTCAGGTACACCAAAAGTTTGTGCTTGTTTTCAAAATAGCGGTAAATGGAACTCTCATTGGATTGTATTTTTTCGCCCAACTTTTTAAAAGTAAAGGCTTCAAATCCAATTTCATCCATCAACAGAATGCTGTTTTTTAAAATATTCCGTCCCAACTCCGAAGTTTCCGGGTCCTTTACGTATAATTTTTCGTTGATGGTTATTTTTAAATTCGATAGTAAGTTTTGCATATTTTGATATTTAATAATGCAAATATAATAGTAATACTATCAATATGTAAAAGTTTAACTTTTGTTTAGAAAAAAAGTATCTTAAAATCACTTTTAAGATAGCCTCTTTTATTTTTTGAAACCACTAAGTTACTCCTGAATATAGGTTTTGTTTCCGTTGGAATTGATGTAATAGCGTCCGCCTCTCGGGCCGGTATATACTTTTTTCCCGTTGTACTCCCCGGTAACCCGATCCGCTACTTTAGGTGCTTTTTCATTACTTGGGGTTTCTTTTGTCTTTTTTGCCGCTTTTTTTGGGGTGGTTTTAACTTTAGCGTCATTTTTTTCGGTTAACGCTCCGGCTTTGGTTTTAACTTTTTTAGCGGTTTTGTCTATTTTGGCTCCGGTTTCTTTGGCTACCTTTGCCGTTTTGGCTTCTACCTTTTTAGCTGTTTTTTCCGCTTTTTCCGCTACTTCCTTCGTTTTTGTTTTCGTTTTTTTAGCCCCTTTTTCTAAGGCCGCTTCCGTTTTATCGGCCACTTTTTCGGTTTTCGCTTTAACTTTTCGGGTGGTTTTCTTAACGGTGGTTTCCTGTGCGGAAAGACCCCACGTGAACGCTATGCTCAAACATAGCAGGATGAATTTTTTCATACTTCGGTAAATTATTGATTGTCAGTATAAATGTATGAAAAAAAACGGCAAAAACCGACAATTAAAAATAGGCTCTTAATTGGATACTTCCGGTGTGGATGGCTTTACTCGTTTCGCTTTTTCTGCCCTGATAATTCACGTTCACATCAAGGTATTGTGTTAAATTTTTCTGCAATAACAAACGCCAGGTCAGGTTTTCGCCAGCCTGCAATCCTTCCAGCATCTGAAATGCCACTGCCGATAATTGGTTTCCGTCAAACCTGTTTTTGTAAAACGAGAACTCGCCGTTTGCCGTGAATTTCTTTTCCGAGGAATAGGTAAAAGAGGTGCCGAATCGCTGCTGGTTTAAAGCTTCCATCGCATTGATGGTATTTTCCTTGTTCTGAAATTCGTAAAAAAGATCCCAACTGGCATTTTGTGAAAACAAATAAGAGATTTTCGGCCCCAACTGATAGCCTTTCAAATCAAAGTTTTTACTCGGATAATTTTCGGAAGTTACCGTGTTTAAAATGGTTTTTCCATGGAATCCGAAGAGCCAGAGTTTCTGAACCAAATGCGCATACTGGAACTGATGGGAATCATTCCGGCTTTCCTGGGACCCTGCCGAAAGTAAGATTCTTGTATGATTGGTAAGGTACGTATAGGTTACGGAGTGATTTTGCTTTCCGCGATTGTAAAAGAAACTGTTCCGGAAGGTTGCATTCAATCCCAAGAGGTTTTCATCGCTATAGGAAAACGGATTCAAATCAAAATTATCGCCCTGACGCAGTATTTTCCGGTCCATCATGAAAGAAGTCTGATTGTAGAAATAGGAGAGTATTTTTCTGAAATCGGTTTCGTTCTGCCACTGCAACGGGTTTAAGGTTACCGATTGCGAGAATTTATTCTGATGGGTTTTTACGAATATCTGATTGGGCAGAAACACACGCACATATTTCGCCTGATCCGGAAACGGAGCGACTTCAAATTCCTGCAATTCCTGAATGCCATTGCCGTTGTAATCGTTCCAGGTGTAAACGCCCTGTCCGGGTTCGACTTCCAGATAGGTGAATTCCTGTTGCGGAATCGTTCCGGAAGTGGTTTCGTAGGCTGTAGAAAGTTGAAGCAGTTGGTTGAAAAAACGGTCGTTGTACAATAAACGGGAATTCAAAGAAGGTTCCTTCGGACGGTTGGTGTCTTCAAACGTCAGGTTTCGGTAATTCACAAATAACGACAAATCGCTTTTTTCCGTCTGGATTAATTTGGATTTCAGATAGTAGGAATGGGAAGTGCTGACTTTCTGAATGAAACCGTTTTGTAAACTGTCGTTTGAACGTTGCAGATAGCCGATTTCAGTGTACACTTTCGTACTGTCGCCACGACCAATGAACGCTCCGAATTCTTTGTAACGCTGACTCAATGCGGAAAACTGATTGGTTGCTTTTATTTTCTCCTCATTGTCTTCCAATCGGATACTGCCGCCAATCCAATTTTTCTTAAAATGGTATTTTGTTTGGGTCTGACTTCGGATGAAACGCGAATCGGCATACGTTCCGTCACTTTTTAAGGCGCTGTTGTTGTTGGAAAAAGTCCAATTTTGTAATTTGTAAAAACCATCCAAAACATGTCGGGTTCCCGAAAAACTTTCCGAGAAGTCGAGTTTTTCCAGCTGATATCTTGTAAATCCTTTGTTGGGTAAAGTGAAATTCACTCCGGAAATCAGCAGACTTTGGTCACCCAACGGGTTCGTCAAATTCCAGTCGCGGTTAAATTCAATGGTAAAAAGGCGTTCGATGGTTTTGAATTCTTTCTGTACCAGCTGATAATTGGCAAACGCATCCACATGCCATTTTCCGGTGAAAAGGCGTTGTTTTGCATTGATTTTTCCGGCAATTCCCTTGTTGTCGTTGTCGTCTGCCGAAGAAAATAAATTTTTGTCGTTATTGCTGATGCCGATTTCAAAATCAACATTCGTTTTCTCACCCGGATTGTATTTTCCCAAAACGGTCGCAATCTGAATTTTCGTTGGCGGAACCAAACGGGTAATCGGTTCGAAATTTCCCTGCGGAATGCCGGCCACGGGTGCCACATATTCGTAAATACGCCCCACGGCCTGATTGCTGACCAAAATATAATTGCCCTGATTGTTCCCGACCAAGGTGAATTTCACATTGAAGAGCACATCGGTTGGATTGTTCGAATACTCGAAAACTTCCACTGCGCCCACCAATATTTTCCTGTACAAAATCTTATTCTCGGAATAACTGTCTTCGTAAGCGGAAGGTGCGGTCATCAAATCCGGATTATCTCCCGCCTGGACTAAAATCTGTGCCTGTTCCGCAGAAAGGTTTTGCTGTAACGGTTGGTTTTTGACGTCGTTTTCGGAATAGACGAATCCGCCAATGCTCCATGTTGAACGCTCGTGGGTGACACCGCCATACGTCACGAATCGGGTATAACTTCGGTCGGAATATTGGTATTCGACATTGATTCGCATTTCGGAGGTTATCGGAAACAAAGATGTAAACCGAAGTTCCCCGGCATTGTAATCAATCACATAATCGTTGTTTTCCCCGCGTTCCAGCAGAATTCCGTTGACAAACACCCGTTCCGAACCGGAAATGACCAAAACATACAATTCGCCATTCGGACCCTTCAGTTTGTAGGGGCCCTGATTGCCTTCCTGTCCGGTAAACGTGCTTCGGGCATATTGTCCGCGAACGATGGCGCCCGCTGCAAAGACATCGGTTTTACTTTCCGGTTTGCCAAAGGTGAAATGCGTCGACAAACCCTGTACTTTTTTATTGAAGTTCAGAAAGCGGGACTGCCGGTTTTCCAGAAACAAATCTCCGGCACGAATCGCCCATTTGTCTGAATACAATTCCACGAAAATCTGATCGAATTCATCCAGTTTTTGCGAATAACCGCCTTCCTGTAACGGAATGTTGCTGTCCTGTAAGGAAGCGCGCAGACTCACTTTTTCCGATATTTTTCCGGTAATTTGTAAATCCAGATTCGAATTCACCACCGTATTCTGATTGTTACCCACAGTTACGCCACGGGTAATGCTTCCCGAAGTACTCAGTCCGTCAAAAGGTTTGAAAACGGAAATGGGTTCGCGGGAAATCCGGTATAAATTTTGTCCGGCTTCGTTGCTTACAACGCGACTTTTATCGTAAATGCTGTATTTTTTGGTAAGGTATTCGGGAAATTTGAGATAACGAACGGTTAGGGTGTCGTTTGATTGAAAATTATTCTTGAAAACCAAGGTGCCTTTCTGGAAATCGACTTGGTAGAAAGTGGTGTCGATTTCGTTTCCGGATTGGTCCAGAAGTTTGAAAAATTCCTTGTTGATACTAATGCTGTCAATCGCAACCGGATTTTCGGAAACCGTAATTTTTTTGGATTGATATGGCGTTTTCGTTTCCTGTGCTGTGGCGACAGAAAGACAAAAGAAAAAAAGGAGTAAACACGCCTGTTTCAACATAACTACTATAACTCGGAAATACCAAAAGTAGTGTAATTAATTGAGAAATTCTTTTCAGATCAAATCAGCGTAAGCAGATAGCCTAAAAGCGAACCGCCCAAAACCACCCAAACGCTGTTGATTTTCCGGAAGCCAAAAGTGATAATCAGACTTAAAATGGCAATTAAAACGGTTTTCCATTCCGTTACCGCATCTTTTCCCATCGTAAAACAAACTACGATAATCAAAGCCACAGAAGCCACATTCACCGCATCCAGAAAGGAAGAAAAAAGAACCGAATCCCGCATTTTTTTTACGAGAGGATTCAGCATTGCCACAAAAACAAATGAAGGTAAAAATATTCCGATAGTCGCAACCAACGCCCCAATGCCGCCATTAATCTGATAGCCGATAAAGGTTACGGAAGAAAAAACCGGTCCCGGTGTAAATTGTCCCACTGCAATGGCATCGATTAAGGTTTGTCGCGGTAAAATACCGGTTTGCACCAGTTCCGAATCCAGAAAGGCGAATAGGACATACCCGCTTCCATACAAAATGGCGCCAATTTTCAGGAAGATGAAAAAGAGTTTGCTGTTGGCAACCGCCAAAAAGCCAATCGAAGCAATGCTTTTGATTTCGTTTTTGGAGTTTCTGAGGTATCGGATTCCTAAAGCCAATAACCCACATCCGAAAAGAACGATGACTTCATTTGCGCCTAAAAAAGAAGCGGTTAAAGCAAGTAGTCCGATGCCGATTAAAAAATTGGATTTTAGGGAAGATTTCGCCAACGGATACACCGCCGAAAGAATGATGGCAATAATCGCGGGTTTGATACCGTAAATAAACGGTTGGATTTCGGGTAAAGTACCGTATTCTTTGTACAGCCAGGCAAAAAAGAGCGTGATGAAAACCGCCGGAAGAATGAAGCACAATCCGGCCAGCAGTAGTCCTTTCCAGCCGCCTTTTTCTTTACCGAGGTGGATGGCAAGTTCGGTGCTGTTCGGTCCGGGAATCAAATTCGTGGCGCCGACCAGGTCGAGGAAATGGGCATCGGTCATCCAATGGCGTTTTCGAACGACTTCATCGCGCATCATGGCAATGTGTGCTGCCGGTCCGCCGAAAGCAATCAGCCCCAGTTTCAAAAACAATTTTCCGATGTCTTTCAGCGAACCTGGTGGCATCTTTATTCTTTGGTTACCAACTGCATCGTTTCACGGCTCATTTGTTTCACCAAAACCGTTTTGTCTTTTTCCACCATTTTGATGGCTTTGTCGGTAAAATGACGAATGGTGTATAACGACACGTTTTCGTTATAGGAGATTTTGAATTTCTTAGCCAGGATGTTTCTAAGTTCGTTGAAATTACCGAATTTATCTTCGATACAAACAGAGAAACTGATGGCCGTATTCTGAATCAGACTCACTTTAACTTTGTATTTGTGGAACAACGCGAAAATTTCACTGATATTTTCTTCCATGATGAACGAAAAGTCAATCGAAGAAAGCGAAAGCAGTAATTGGTTTTTCTTTACTATGAAACATGACGTTTGCGGTTCCAGATGCGCACCTTTCGAAATACTGGTTCCCGGTAAAAGCGGATTTATGAACGACTTCACATACAACGGAATCTCCTTGCTTTGCAACGGTTGTAGCGTTTTCGGATGAATTACCGAAGCGCCGTAAAAGGCCAATTCAATCGCTTCACGGTAGGAAATCTGATTCAATAACGTGGTGTTTTCGAAATAACGTGGATCGGCATTTAAAACCCCGGGAACGTCTTTCCAGATGGTTACGCTTTCCGCATTCAGACAATACGCGAAAATGGCCGCGCTGTAATCGGAACCTTCACGTCCTAACGTGGTGGTGAAGTTGTTTTCATCGGCACCCAAAAATCCCTGAGTGATATTTAATACTTTCTTTTTTACGTTTTTGGAAATGGTTTTCTGTGTGGTTTCCCAATCCACAATCGCATCACGATAGGTGTTGTCGGTTTTGATCAGGTTTCTAACATCTAACCAGTTGTTTTTCAGTCCGACATGATTGAAATAATGACTCAGAATAGTCGTGGAAATGATTTCCCCGAAACTCACAATCTGGTCGTACACGAAGTTGTAGTTTGGCGATTTGTTGGAATTTAAGAAGTATTCCAAATCGGCGAAATGCTTGTTAACGGCACTAAAAACGGCGCTTTTTTCATCGTCGAACAAGTCCAGTAAAATCTGATTATGGTATTTTTTGACTTCCTGAACCGAAGCATTCAATTCGTTGGATTTTTCGAAATAGTTTTTAATCACGACCTCCAAAGCGTTTGTGGTTTTCCCCATAGCCGAAACTACCAGTAAAACATCTTCGTAACCCACTTGTTGTAAAACGCTGTACACGTTTTTGATTCCATCGGCATCTTTTACGGAGGCGCCTCCAAATTTAAAAATTCTCATGTTGTTTAAAATTCCAATCCTTGATTTAAGGATCAATCTCAAAATTTAAAATTCTCAGATTTTGTTGTTGAATATAGTTAGTTGTCGTTTAGAAAAGTGATAATTCCGTCTTCGGTCATTTGTACCACTCTCCAGTCGTCCAGAATTTTAGCACCTGATTTTTCGTAGAAATCAATGGCGTTTTGGTTCCAGTCCAATACGTTCCATTCGATGCGTCGGACCCCATCGGCTTTGCCCTGTTTCATGATTTCGGTGTATAAGGCCAATCCCAATCCGGTACCGCGCATTTTCTCTTTTACGATTAAGTCTTCAAGATGAATGGTTTTGCCTTTCCATGTTGAATAACGATAATAATACAAAGCCATTCCAACGATTTGACCCTCAACTTCCGCTATAAAAGTGTGGAAAAGCGGATGGTCGCCAAAACCATCGCGCACCAAATCGGAAACGGTAACTACCACCGCATCGGGTTCTTTTTCAAAAATTGCCAGTTCCCGAATCAAATCAAGTACTGCCGGCATGTCGTCTTTAGTTCCTCTTCGGATAACCATGGTTTATTTTTTCTTTTTCTTGGTTGTTTTTTTGGCTACTGTTTTTTTGGCAGTTTGCTTTACATACGGCTTGTACAAACCGTCTTTTTCAGCTCTGGCTTTGGCTTCGGCAGCTCTTTCTTTGGAGTCGGGGTGGGAGCTTAACATTCTTTCAATGAATGAGGCTTCTTTTCCTTCGCTCAATTTGGCCAATATGTTAAAAGCCGATTCCACCGCATTCACATTGTAGCCGTGGCGTTTCATGAAATCGTAAGAATAGGTGTCAGCTTCCGATTCCTGTTTGCGACTGTGTTTGCTGTCAATCAGTGCGTTTCCGATTTTACCCAGCTGGCTGTCGGTAACGGCGGCAACTTTATTCGATTGCGATGCGGCAACGTCAATCAAAGCTTCTTTTTTATAGGCGGCCTTAACGGCGTCTCTCGAATCGTGATTGGCCACGTGTCCGATTTCATGTCCGATTACCGCTAACAATTCGTTGTCATCCATGATGTCCATCAGTCCGGCATAAACGCGCACACTTCCGTCGGCTGAAGCAAAGGCATTCACTTCTTTCAGTTTGTACACTTTGAAGTTTAGGGCCAATCCGTTTTCCGTCGCGTGTTTTCCGAAAACTTTTTTCAATCGGATGGCGTAAGGGTCTTTGTCATCGGCTACCGGATTTTCCTTGTCCATTTTCGCGATGGCATCTTTGGATAAAGCAGCGGCATCCGAATCACTGAACGTAAAACCGGTTACGCCTTTTTGAACGGCGCCTAAAGCCTTTTCGCTTAAATTTATTTGAGCCTTTGCGGTTTGTAATCCCAAAACGGCTGTAATCAGTACAAGAAATGATGTTCTTTTTTTCATGGGGGTAAATTAGAGATAAACAGATTTATCGTTATTTTTATATTCTTTTTAACTCAATATTATTTGACAACGATGCTTTATAAGTCAAAAATATGATTAATATTTGCAACTGCAAAAACGACACACTAATAATGAAAGATCGCAACAAAACTTTAGGTGAATTTATCATCGAAAAACAGGAAGAGTTTAAGTATTCTTCGGGAGAATTATCACGAATTATCAATGCCATTCGTTTGGCAGCCAAGGTGGTGAACTATAAAGTGAACAAAGCCGGATTGGTGGATATCGTGGGTGCAGCCGGAGAGCAAAATATTCAGGGTGAAGACCAACAGAAATTGGATGTGTATGCGAATGAGGTTTTTATTCAGACACTGATTAACCGCGAGATTGTATGCGGCATTGCTTCCGAGGAAAATGATGATTTCATAGCCATTCACGGAAAAGCCGGAGATGACAACAATAAATATGTGGTTTTGATGGATCCATTGGACGGTTCTTCGAATATTGATGTGAATGTTTCCGTAGGTACTATTTTTTCGGTTTACCGAAGAGTAACGCCAATGGGAACGCCGGTGACACTGGAAGATTTTTTACAACCGGGCGACCAACAGGTGGCAGCAGGTTATGTGATTTACGGAACATCAACCATGTTGGTATACACTACCGGTCATGGGGTAAACGGATTTACGTTGAATCCCGCCATCGGGACATTTTACCTGTCGCATCCGAACATGAAATATTCCAAAGACGGTAAAATCTATTCGGTAAACGAAGGAAACTATATTCATTTCCCGCAAGGCGTGAAAGACTATATCAAATATTGTCAGATGGAAGAAGGCGACCGACCGTATACTTCGCGTTACATCGGTAGTTTGGTGTCCGATTTCCACCGAAACATGATTAAAGGCGGTGTTTATATTTACCCGACGAGTTCCAAAGCGCCCAACGGGAAATTGCGTTTGTTGTACGAATGCAATCCGATGGCCTTTATCGCGGAACAGGCCGGCGGAAAAGCGTCTGACGGCTACGGAAGAATCATGGAAATCCAGCCAACCGAATTGCACCAACGCGTTCCGTTCTTCTGCGGAAGCGAGAACATGGTGGCAAAAGCGGAAGAATTCATGGCGAAATATAAGTAGTTACTAAGCTGCGAGTTACTAAGTACCTGAGTCGCTAAGTTCTAACAAAATAAAGGAGTAAAAAATCAATCGACTTTTTACTCCTTTCTATTTACGTATAATCTTAGTTGTTAAGAAACTCAGAACCTTAATGCCTTAGCACCCCAGAACCTAAAAAAACTATTTATTCATGTGTTGCATTTCATAGATAAACGTATCCAGATCCACATGGAGCATTAAAAGCGACAGTGCTTTTTCCACAATCAGATTGGCATTGCCTGGGGTAAAACCCAACGCGAGGACGAATTTTTCAAGAATTTGTTTTTGTTTGGGTCCCAAAACATTGTCTGCATAGACCATTCGGGATAAATCATACAACCGTTCCAATCGGTGAATATAAAGCGATGGTGCGTTAATAGGATATTTCATTGGATTTTCAAGAATTTCCTCATATTCGTCTTTGGAAATCTCTAATTTAACGGCGAGTTTGTCGAGAAATGTTTTTTCCTCACTACTCAAATCGCCGTCGGCAATCGCAACTCTCACTATGGCCGAAAAATGCCCTTTATTGCGACTTTTAAATTCGCTATCAAATAAATCTGAAATTGACATAGTTGTATGTTTTAGTGTAACTCAAATTTACGAATTTTCTGTTTCTTCCGGATTAAATTCGTAAGCTTTTCTTAACGGACGAAAACAATTATAAAAATAAATTGTAAGTTTGAATACCCAATCTTAAAACTGTTTAAAATGTCGGAATTTCTAACGTATTTCAATATTGGCCTGCATCATGTGCTGGATATAAATGCTTACGATCATGTGTTGTTTCTGATTGCCTTGGTTACGCCTTATGCCTTTAAAGACTGGAAAAGGGTGTTTATTTTGGTTTCGTTATTTACAATCGGGCATACTTTGGCACTGATCCTTTCCGTTTACGGTGTAGTGTATATCAAACCGGGTCTGGTGGAATTCTTAATTCCGATTACGATTTTAGTTACCGCCTTTTTTCATTTGTTTACTGCAGGAAAATCAGGGAAACAGGAAAGCATTACCTTTGTGGCATTGGTTACGGTGTTTTTCGGAATCATCCACGGACTAGGGTTTTCCAATTATTTTAAAACCATTTTACCGGGAAGCGCTTCGGATAAATTGATTCCCTTGCTGGAATTCGCCGTAGGGATAGAAGTGGCGCAGATTATAATTGTATTGGTTGTTTTGATACTGTCCTATATCGTGCAAACGTTCTTTAGGTTTTCAAAACGGGATTGGTCGCTGGTGTTGTCGGCATTTGTGATAGGAGTGGTGTTGCCGATGATAATTAGCAGCGAGATTTGGAACAGATAATAAAAATGAAAGAAAAGAAAAAAGAAAAATACGACAAAGCCTATTTGCGGATTGCGAAAGAATGGGGACAGTTGTCCTATTGTCAGCGTAAAAAAGTAGGCGCGATTATTGTGAAAGACCGAATGATCATTTCCGATGGCTATAACGGAACGCCATCCGGTTTTGAAAATTGCTGTGAAGATCACGAAGGTTTGACAAAATGGTATGTGCTTCATGCCGAAGCCAATGCGATTTCAAAAGTGGCCCGTTCCACGCAATCGTGTGAAGGCGCGACGTTGTATATTACGCTTTCGCCTTGTAAGGAATGCAGCAAGCTGATTCATCAGTCGGGTGTGAAACGCGTGGTGTATCATGAAGGATATAAAGACGATTCTGGGTTGGAATTTTTGAGGAAAGCAGGCGTTGAGGTAGATATTATTACCGAATTGGAATAAGATACAATGAGAATTAAAAAATTATACTTGCCGATTATTTTGGCCACGGCTTTGGCGGTGGGCGTTCTCATAGGCGGTTATCTGAATTTTTCGGGACCCGGTAGCGGATTTACGGCAAACGCCAACCGAAGCAAGCTGAATAAACTTATCGAATTAATCGAAAGCGAGTACGTGGATGATGTCAATACCGATTCCATAGTCGATCTGACCGTAAACGGAATTTTGGAGAAACTCGATCCGCATTCGGTGTATATTGCCAAAAATGAAATGGAGCAGGTGGCACAAAGCATGAAAGGCGATTTTGTGGGTATCGGTGTTAATTTCTACATGTATAATGATTCGGTTGCGATTATCAAACCGATTGAAAACGGACCATCGGAAGAAGCGGGATTAAAAGCGGGGGATCGTATTTTATTTGCTGATAATTCGAAACTTTTCGGTAGAAAATTGCCAACGGACAGCCTGTTTTCCAAATTGAAAGGCGAAGACGGCTCGAAAGTAAGTCTGACCATCTATCGCAAATCGGAAAATAAAAAATTCAAAGTTAATGTTACCCGTGGCGTGGTTCCTATTAAAAGTGTGGACATTGCCATCATGCTCGATAAGAAAACCGGTTACATCAAAATCAACCGTTTTGCCGAAACCACCTATAAGGAGTTTCATGAAGGATTGCTTACACTGAAAAAACAAGGCGCATCCGAACTGATCGTCGATGTGAGGGACAATGGCGGAGGTTATATGGAAATGGCGGCAGACATCGCAGACGAATTCCTTAAAGACGACGAGCTCATCGTTAAAACCAAAAACAAGAAGGGAAATATTGAGGAAACTCTTGCCAGTGAATCCGGCAATTTCGAAACGGGTAAAGTATATGTCCTGATTAATGAAAACTCGGCGTCGGCAAGTGAGATTCTGGCCGGAGCGCTTCAGGATAACGACAGAGGGACTATTGTGGGGCGTCGTTCTTTCGGAAAAGGATTGGTTCAGAAGGAAATGCCGTTGGGAGACGGATCTGCGGTACGATTGACCGTGGCACGTTATTATACGCCTTCCGGACGTTCGATTCAGAAGCCGTATACCAATGGAGCCGATGATTATTACAGTGATTTCGAAAAACGTTTCGTAAGCGGAGAACTTTTTGCGGCCGACAGTATTAAAGTGGCCGATAGCCTGAAATTCAAAACCAAAAAAGGACGCATCGTATACGGTGGTGGTGGAATTATTCCGGATGTTTTCGTGCCGATTGAGGGCAGTCACGGCGATGAGGCTTTGGGAATGCTGATGCAGTCCGGATTAATGAGTTATTTTGTTTTCGAACAATTGGACAAAGACCGAAAAGCGTTTCAGAACCTGACGTTCCCGCAAATGGTTGCAAAACTGAATGCGACGGATGTGTATTTCAACAACTTCAAAAGCTACATTTCCAAAAGCGGACTGATTTTCAATCTCGATACGCAAAAACCAGTGGTTAAAAGATATATTGCTGCCGAGTTTTCACGTCAACTGTTTGATGAGAACAAGTACTTCCAGATTGTATTGAAGGAAGACGCCATGATAAAAGCGGTGTTGGAAAAGAAATAAGATTTCGTTAGAACTTTGTTAGTCCATCCTAAATCGACCTTATGCTGACATTCAATAAAAACTACTTTGTTTTCACAATTTTGATTTTTTTTACTGAGGTTTTGATTGCCCTTTATGTCAATGATGCGTTTGTCAGACCCTATCTCGGCGATGTTTTGGTAGTGGTTTTAATCTATTGTTTTTTAAAATCGTTTCTCAAATTGCCGGTTTTGCCTGTTGCGGTATTCGTATTGCTTTTCGCTTTCAGCATAGAGTTGCTCCAGTTTTTAAATATAGTCGAAAAACTCCATCTGGAAAATTCAAGAATCGCCAAAACGGTTGTTGGTACAACTTTCTCCTGGATGGATTTGCTGACTTACATTGTGGGAGTTGCTATCGTAATTGTAGTAGAGCAACAAGGATTTAAAAAAGACATAAGAAGTGTTGCCTAACGGAAATTTCAGGGCAAGTGCTTTATAATTGTTTGATAAGTAAACTACTTTCGGATACTGTCGTGGCTGTGGGTTTCCACACCATCATTCCACAATACCAAAATGTCGGTGGCTACGGCAGCGCCACTTCCGGCTGCTATGGAAAACTGACTTCTGTGTCCGGCAAGTGTGCCGCAAACATAAATGCCTTCCGCAACTTTATGATCGGTGTTTTTAAGCTGAATGCGGTTTTTCTCCGCCAACGATTTCCTGTGGGGTTCGATGTATTGTGTCAATCCGTCAATCGCGAATAAATTGGAAGAACCGATTCCGATGACGATGGTTTTAGCGGTATAGGAATTCTTGTTGGTGGTAACCGTGAAATTTCCGGCTTCGCCTTCGACCTTCATGACTTTTTCATCTTCAATCTGATGGACGTGTGGGTAAGCTTCTGCTAAATGTTCCGTACTTTCGGTAAGGATTTCGGATCCCAATTTTCCGTTGGAAACGCCATAAGCATTGTGAAAAATGGCATCCTGAAGTGAGGAGGCTTTCTGATGGGTAATAATTCCGATTTTTTTATCGGCAGCAAAAGCTTTCTTATGGGCGGATCCTAAAATTAGGGCACAGGAAACGCCTGAAACACCACCGCCAATAATCAGAACATCAAACATGGGTCAGTTTTTTGGGATTTACGATCTCTTAATTTAAAAACCATTTTGGAATTGTAATGATACTGTCTGTTGTCTGATTTCTTCCAACTGAGTACTAATTACCCTTGGTTTTTTCGTCAATCATTTTCGACATACGGAAAATCAACAGGATGCATACGGCGCAAAGGGATGCTGCGATTCCGATAAGGGCCACCAAACTGTTTCCTTCGAAAAGGTTTTCGAAATCAAGTAAGGTAATGTTGAAAATAACCAGACCCAGGGCCAGGGCAATTAAAATATAGGTAAAAACTTTCATCTTATTTATTTTATTTGTTACAGGTATTCGATGCAGCTCGCTTAAAACATCTTCATTGGCAAGGAAAACTACAAATAGCTCGTGTCATTTCAATTTCAATTTATCAAACAAGGTGTGAAATTAATAAAAATCAGATTAAACAAACAAACCTTTAACATTACCGGCAAATAATTTAACAGCAATGGCCAACAAGATCACGCCAAATACTTTTCGAATTACGCCCAGGCCGTTTTTGCCTAACGCTTTTTCGATTTTTGAAGAGGATTTCAAAACGATATATACGATAACAATATTGATAAGAATGGCAATCACAATGTTAATGGTTTGGTATTGGGCACGAAGTGATAATAGGGTAGTCATTGTACCTGCACCGGCAATCAGGGGGAAGGCTAACGGGACAATGGAAGCCGTACTCGGTTCTTCATCTTTATATAAGGTAATGCCCAAAATCATTTCGAGTGCCAGGAAAAACAAAACGAAAGAACCGGCCACAGCAAACGATTTTACGTCAACACCCATCAATTTCAGTATTTCTTCCCCTACGAAAAGGAACGTAATCATAATAACCCCAGCTACTACAGACGCTTTTTCGGATTGGATGTGTCCGACTTTGGTTCTCAAATCCACAATAATTGGAATGGTTCCCACGATATCAATCACCGCAAAAAGTACCATCCCGATAGTTAAAATTTCTTTCCAGTCAAATCCCATAACGTGTTGTTTTTTAAAGGTGCAAAAGTATTTCTTTGTAAAGCTAAAATAACTAATAAATCGTTAATTTTTGACATTTCGGAGATTATGGTTTTAAACTTTGTAACTTTGCGCAAAATACCAGTTATAATTATGTTTCAGTTAGGGAAAACCATCGTGTCGGAGGAGATTTTAGAAAAAGAATTTGTATGCAATTTGGCTGCCTGCAAAGGGGCTTGTTGTGTAGATGGCGATGCGGGCGCACCCTTAACGGAAGAAGAAACGAAAATCTTAGCTGAAATTTATCCGAAAGTAAAACCTTTTTTACGTCCGGAGGGTATTGCCGCCATCGAAGCGCAGGGAACTTCTGTAATAGGTGAAGACGGCGAATTTGAAACGACACTGATCGACGGTGCCGATTGTGCGTATGTGATTTTCGACGGTAAAACCGCACTTTGCGGCATCGAACAGGCTTGTAATCAAGGTTTGGTCGACTGGAAAAAACCGGTTTCATGTCACTTATACCCTATCAGGGTAAAGGAATTTTCTGATTTCTCCGCAGTGAACTATCATAAATGGCATATTTGTGATGATGCCTGTTCCTTGGGAAAGGAATTGGAAGTTCCGGTTTATAAATTTGTTAAAGAAGCTTTAGTTCGGAAATTTGGCGCGGAATGGTTTGCCGAATTGGAAAAAGTCGCCGAAGAACACAAAAAGTAGCCCCTCTTTTTTTACCCTTTCAATTGGCTTTCAACCAATGGTTTTACTGCCGTTCGCGACGAATGTTCGGAAAATTCCTCTTTTGTAATTTATTGTAAATCAGATTTTTGCAATATGATTTTTCAATCGAAAGAAAATTCTCCATTGTTAAAAACTCGGCGCAATTGTGAATAAGTTTGACTTTCTTTTTACAATACAAATGACAATCTTTGTAAACCCCAATCAAGTTAAATAACCAATTTTTTAATCGTATAAAAGTCAAGATACTATGTCTGTAGTCGAGCCTATATTGCAAGAAAACAAAGATCGTTTTGTAATTTTTCCTATCAAACACAATGATATTTGGGAATGGTATAAAAAAATGGAGGCGAGTTTCTGGACAGCGGAAGAAATCGACCTGCATCAGGATTTATCCGATTGGAACAACAAACTGAATGACGAAGAAAAATATTTCATCAAACATATATTAGCGTTTTTCGCCGCTTCAGACGGTATCGTAAATGAAAATTTAGCGGAGAACTTCGTGAATGAAGTGCAGTACGCCGAAGCGAAATTCTTTTACGGTTTCCAGATCATGATGGAAAACATTCACAGCGAAACCTATTCGTTGCTGATTGACACGTATGTGAAAGATGAAAACGAAAAAGACCAGTTGTTTCACGCGATTGAAGTGTTTCCTGCCATTAAGAAAAAAGCGGACTGGGCACTGAAATGGATTGAATCCGATTCGTTTGCCGAAAGACTAATCGCTTTCGCAGCGGTAGAAGGAATCTTTTTCTCCGGAGCGTTCTGTTCGATTTACTGGTTGAAAAAACGTGGTCTCATGCCGGGATTAACCTTCTCGAACGAGTTGATTTCCCGCGATGAAGGGGTACACTGTGATTTCGCGGTACACTTGCACAACCACCATCTGGTAAACAAAGTACCGAAGTCCAGAATCAAAGATATTATCGTAGATGCTTTAAATATCGAAAGAGAGTTTGTAACCGAATCCCTTCCGGTGAGTTTAATCGGGATGAACGCCGGTTTAATGACGCAATATCTAGAGTTCGTGGCGGATAGATTGTTAGTCGAATTAGGATGCGAAAGAGTGTACAACTCGTCCAATCCGTTCGATTTCATGGACATGATTTCATTACAGGGAAAAACGAATTTCTTCGAAAAACGTGTGTCGGAATACCAAAAAGCAGGAATTCTGAACAGCGACGGAGAATCGCAAAAAATCAGCTTCGATGCCGATTTTTAATTGAGAGCGGACCCAAAAGGGTTAATTGCAAAATGAAAATTCAGGGCTTTGCCCATCATATATAAAACCTTCAAAACAATAACAAGATGAATGTAGTAAAAAGAGACGGAAGAAGAGAACCGGTAATGTTTGACAAGATTACGGACCGAGTGAGAATTCTATGCTACGGATTAAACGATTTGGTTGATCCGGTAAAGGTAGCCATGCGCGTTATTGAAGGTTTGTATGACGGAGTTACCACTTCGGAATTGGATAATTTAGCGGCTGAAACGGCGGCTTCCATGACCATAACGCATCCGGATTACGCCCAATTGGCAGCGCGTATCGCCGTTTCCAACTTGCATAAAAACACCAAGAAATCGTTCTCTGAAACGATGTCCGATATGTACCATTACGTGAATCCGAGAACTGGTCAGGAATCCCCTTTGTTGTCGGATGAGGTGTATGAGGCGATTATGGCGAATGCGGAAATTTTGGATTCCACAATTATCTATAACCGTGATTTCAATTACGATTATTTCGGATTCAAAACCCTGGAGCGTTCCTATTTGTTGCGTATCAACGGACAGATTGTAGAGCGTCCGCAGCACATGTTAATGCGTGTTTCCGTTGGGATTCACCTAAACGATATTCCTGCGGCAATCGAAACGTACGAATTGATGTCGAAGAAATTCTTCACCCACGCTACGCCAACATTGTTCAACGCGGGTACGCCAAAACCACAAATGTCGTCTTGTTTTCTGTTAACCATGCAGGATGACAGTATCGACGGAATTTATGATACCTTAAAACAAACGGCTAAAATCTCGCAATCGGCGGGAGGCATCGGTTTGTCTATTCATAATGTAAGAGCAACAGGTTCTTACATCCGCGGCACCAACGGAACGTCGAACGGAATCGTACCGATGTTACGTGTTTTCAACGACACGGCGCGTTACGTAGACCAAGGTGGAGGAAAACGTAAAGGCAGTTTTGCGATTTACATCGAACCGTGGCATGCCGATATTTTCGACTTCTTGGATTTGAAGAAAAACCACGGAAAAGAAGAAATGCGTGCGCGTGATTTGTTCTTCGCGATGTGGATGAACGATTTGTTCATGAAACGTGTGCAGGACGATGCGCATTGGACATTGATGTGTCCGAACGAATGTCCGGGATTATACGATGTGTATGGTGATGAGTTCGATGCGATGTACATTGCTTACGAAGCCGCCGGGAAAGGAAGAAAAACGATCAAGGCGCGTGAGCTTTGGGAGAAAATTCTGGAGTCGCAAATCGAAACCGGAACGCCTTACATGTTGTACAAAGATGCGGCCAACCGTAAATCCAATCAGAAAAATTTAGGTACGATTCGTTCTTCGAATTTATGCACGGAGATTTTGGAATATACCTCTGCGGATGAAATCGCGGTGTGTAATTTAGCCTCGATTTCGTTACCGATGTTTATCGAAAATGGGGAATTCAACCACAAATTATTATTCGACGTAACCAAACGCGTTACCCGAAACTTAAATAAAGTAATCGACAGAAACTACTATCCGGTAGTGGAAGCGGAAAACTCGAACATGCGTCACCGTCCGGTCGGATTGGGTGTGCAAGGTTTGGCGGATGCGTTCATCTTATTGCGAATGCCGTTTACGTCAGACGAAGCCAAAAAACTGAATCAGGAAATCTTCGAAACGATTTATTTCGCAGCCGTAACCACTTCGATGGAAATGGCTAAAGAAGAAGGCCCATATTCAACATTCAAAGGCTCGCCAATTTCTCAGGGGGAATTCCAATACAACCTTTGGGGGTTAAATGACGGCGATTTAAGTGGTCGATGGGATTGGGCTTCGCTTCGTAAAGAAGTGATGGAGCATGGGGTTCGTAACTCGTTATTAATGGCGCCGATGCCAACTGCGTCAACGTCACAAATTCTTGGAAACAACGAAGCGTTTGAACCGTACACGTCCAACATTTACACAAGACGTGTGTTGTCCGGCGAGTTCATCGTGGTAAACAAACACTTGTTGCAGGATTTGGTAAGCTTGGGATTATGGAATGAAACGTTGAAGCAGGAAATCATGAGAGCCAACGGTTCGATTCAGGATATCAACGGCATTCCGCAGGACATCAAAGAATTGTACCGAACGGTGTGGGAAATGAGTATGAAAGATATTATCGACATGTCGCGTCAGCGTGGCTATTTTATCGATCAGTCGCAATCGTTGAACCTTTTCATGGAAGGGGCAACATTCTCCAAATTAACCTCGATGCATTTCTACGCTTGGCAATCCGGATTGAAAACGGGGATGTATTATTTAAGAACGAAATCGGCCGTTGATGCGATTAAGTTCACCTTAAATAACGATAAGAAAGCAGAACCGATAGCAGTTGCAGCAGAAGTGGCCAATGAAAACGCCGCGATGACGGAAGACGAATTCAAAGCCATGTTGGAACGTTCCAAAAACGCCGGACCTGAGGATTGCGAAATGTGTGGATCTTAATCGGAAAATTGGACCTAGAATATAGAAGAAAGAGCCGTCAATTTTGATGGCTTTTCTTATATTAGCAAAAAAAACAAACCATGGAAAACGGACAATTCAAAGTAACCAACGACATGCTGGCTTCCCAGGGCCAACGTTTGGCAAATTATTTTATTGATTTATTGGTGCAGTACGGACTGACATTCGGTTTTGGATTTGTACTCGCAGCTTTTGCTATGTTTGCAGGGTATGAGGGAATGTTGGATTGGCTTGCCAATATTGATAAAATAACCGAATATCTACTTGGAGTTGTAATGTTAATCCTCTATTATTCTTTCTTCGAAATTTTGTTTGCAAGATCGATTGCCAAATACATTACTAAAACGGTTGTGGTTATGGCAGACGGTTCAAAGCCTTCGGCGGGAACAATTGTAAAAAGAACATTTTGTCGCATCATACCTTTTAATCATTTTTCTTTTTTAGGGAATTCCGGTAGAGGCTGGCACGATTCCATTTCGGATACTTATGTGGTAAAGAAAGATGTATTTGATCAAAAAAAGGATTTGTTTTATTCTTTCGACGAGATTGGAAAACAAGAAGAGTAAAGTAAAAACAGCCGTCATCGTGACGGCTGTTTTTATTTTAGGTCAAATCGGCAATGTCTTCGTATCTTTGCATTTCTAAAAGTACGATTATGACAAAAGATAAGAAAAAAGGCGTGTATACCGGAATCATTGAGAAAGATGCCAACGGGAATTATTTCTGCGGGGAATATTTACTGGATTACCAATACACCGAAGCTAATTTTAAAGTAGGCGATGAGATCAATATCAAATCGGTAATCGAAAACCCAAGCGATAAAAGTTACGATCAGTATCCGAAGAAATCCCGTAATTTCTTTTTATCCAATCAAAAAGAGTAATTAAAAATACTTTCCTTGAGCAATCTGTATTTCACCGATCGAAGTAATGTCAGTCTGGAAGATGTGGTTTTCAACGAAGCCGTTTCCGAACAGATCAGTCAGTTTCTGAAAGAATACCAGTTTCGAGAAGTGCTGGAAAAATACGACTTGCCGGTGGTGAACAAAATGCTGCTGTACGGTAAAACCGGATGCGGAAAAACCATGACCGCAAAAGCCATCGCCAAACAATTGGACAAGAAAATTATCATTGTCAATCTGGCGAATATCGTTTCTTCGAAATTGGGGGAAACGGCTAAAAATATCGAAGGCTTGTTCAAGGAAGTCAACTATGAAAGTGCGGTATTGTTTTTTGACGAGTTCGATTCGTTAGGGCAAATCCGTGATTACGACAACAAAGACAGCAGTGAAATGAAACGTGTGGTGAATGCGATTCTGCAACTGATTGACAACTTTCCGAAGAAGTCCGTTTTGATCGCGGCAACCAATCAAATCCAAATGATTGACGAAGCTTTGGTACGTCGCTTCGAACTCAAACTGGAATTCACTTCGCCTTCCAGAGAAGTTTTGGATACTTATTACGACAAATTGCTTTCGAAATATCCTGCGCAATTTCAAACCATGCAGCGTATTTACGATGTTTCCTTCGCCGAAGCCAAGAATCACGTGTTCAAATCGGTTAAGAATAACATCATTCAGGCCGAAATTCACAAACAATCCGATAATAATGCAACTCGTTAGAACCACTTCCGACAATCCCGATTTCAAATACCTGACCCAATTGTTTGACACCTATCTGATTGACATTGATGGGGATGAGAAAGACTTTTTCGCACAGTACAATCAAATCTATCTTCAAAATGTGATGGTTTGTTATGAAGATAATGTTCCGGTAGGCTGTGGCGCACTCAAAGAATACGATTCCGAAACCGGTGAAATCAAACGGATGTTCGTGCATCCGGAACACCGTAACAAAGGAATAGCCAATGCGGTTTTACAGGAACTCGAAACGTGGGCTAAAGAATTGTGTTTTACAAGCTGCATACTGGAAACTTCTGTCAAGTTGGAAAACGCCATTGCGTTGTATACAAAGTTCGGTTACCAACAAATTCCGAATTACGGACAATACATCGGGGTGGAAAGCAGCGTCTGCATGAAAAAATATATATAACAGATTTTAATTTTCTTTCGAAAGTTATTGTTTGCCGAAGATTTCAGGAACCCGCTTTTACCTTTCATCGGAATAAAAAGTTATTTTTTTTTGGTGTGGGTTTCAATTTGTACATTCGTAATCTAAATTCTCAATTTTAGGTTATGATGCAATGGGAACAGCTTTTGTCGTTACGACGCCAGGGCGATACAAGCAAACGTTTGCGAAAAGAACAGGACGACACCCGCTTGGGTTTTGAAGTCGACTACGATCGAATCATATTTTCTTCCGCTTTTAGAAGTTTACAGGACAAAACACAGGTGATTCCGCTTTCCAAAACCGATTTCGTACATACCCGACTGACGCACAGTCTGGAGGTTTCCGTGGTGGGACGTTCGCTGGGACGTTTGGTAGGAAAGCAATTGCTGGAAAAATATCCCCATTTAAAAGAAATTCACGGGTATCATATGAATGACTTCGGTGCGATTGTCGCTGCTGCGGCTTTGGCACACGACATCGGAAATCCGCCGTTCGGGCATTCGGGCGAAAAAGCGATTGGCGAATACTTCAAAACCGGAAACGGACAACAGTTTAAAGGACAGTTAACCGACAAGGAATGGCAGGATCTGATTGATTTTGAAGGGAATGCCAACGGCTTTTCAGTTGTAACCGGTTCGCGTCCGGGTGTGGAAGGCAGTCTGCGTTTGACCTATGCGACTCTGGGTGCTTTTATGAAGTATCCGAAAGAAAGTCTGCCCAAAAAACCCACCTCCAATATTGCCGACAAAAAATACGGTTTCTTCCAGCAGGACAAAGCGTTTTTTAAAGAAGTGGCTGCCGAGTTGGGTCTGATTTCTAACAAATCAGGCGATGACATTGGTTTCGAAAGGCATCCATTGGCTTATTTGGTGGAGGCGGCCGATGATATTTGTTATACGATTATCGATTTCGAAGACGGCATTAATCTCGGACTGATTCAGGAGGAGTTCGCTCTGGAATACCTGATTAAGTTGGTGAAGAAGAATATCGATTCCGATAAATACAACGCATTGGTTACCAAAGAGGACCGTATCAGTTATTTGCGCGCTTTGGCTATCGGAAGCTTGATTAACGATGCGGTAAAAGTATTCATCGAAAATGAAAAACGGATTCTGGAAGGGAAATTTCCCTATGCCTTAACCGATAAAAGCGAGTTCAAAGCCCAGATGGATGATGTAATCAGAATCAGTGTGAAAAACATTTATCAGAGTAAGGAAGTTATTGAGAAAGAAGTGGTTGGTTATCAGGTTATTAATATGCTGCTGGATAAGTTTTCGTCGGCTTATAACAATAAATTTGAGGGAAAATCAAGCAATTACGACGAATTGATTCTGAAATTGCTTCCGGAGAAATTCGTAACCGAGAAGATGAGTCTGTACGAACGGTTGATGCACATCTGTCATTTTGTATCCATGCTTACTGATGGAAAAGCGCTACAACTTTTCAAAACAATTCAAGGAGATAAACAATGATTGTTTACAATTTTAACTTTTTTTTTGAAAATACAATTAAAAGTTTAATTTTGTGTAACTTAACTAAAATCGTAACTATAGATTTATGAAAAAACTAATACTATTATCATTAAGTATTTCAGCTTTTTTTGTGAACGGATACTCACAAACGAGTCCGATACAAGAAGGCAATACTAATGGTTCGGGTAAAAAAACAGAAGTTATTGCAACTTCCGGAGCAAAAAAAATTGCATCCACCCGTACTAAGCCGGACAAGAAGACGAAGGCTTTAAGAAAACAGCACGCTAAATTTTTAGCGAATACTCCGTTTAAAAAAACCATGCAACTTTCTAAAAAAGAAAGAAAAGCCATGGGAATTCCTCCTAATAAATATTATGAGATGGAGTGGGAATTGACCATGAACCCTGCCTTGGGACGACCAACGCCTGAAAATCTGGCTTCTATCAGAAAACAATTGGCCTTGGAAAGACAACAAGCTCTTGCTGCCGGCAGAACCCCTGGGGATGCCAGTGATAACAATTGGGTGGAAAGAGGGCCGAACAATGTTGGCGGACGTGTGAGAGCGCTTATGTTCGATCCGAATGACGCAACTTATAAGACCGTTTTTGCCGGTGGAGTAAGTGGTGGTTTATGGAAAAACACTGATATCACCAATGCGGCTACAGTATGGACAAGAGTAAACATTCCTGAAAATTTAGCGGTATCTGCAATTACTTACGACCCCAACAACACTAATGTTTTTTATGTAGGAACGGGAGAATCGTATGTAGGTGGAGATGTTAATGGCGATGGTGTTTGGAAATCTACGAACGGCGGAGCTACTTGGACTAAGATTTTCGGTGGAATTACCGGGCCTACTACTTTTGAGGCTGCGGCTAATTTAACAATTAACAGCCCTGCAGGCGTTGCAGGTAACTACGCATGTTATCCAACGACCGCATTCGGACCGGCTATTGCAGCTCCGATTACCGCAAACATTGTTTTGGTAGATGACGGTACTGGCGCAACTTCAACGTTGGGTTGTAACGCTTTGGTTAACGGAGCGTCTGTAAATGGAAAAATTGCCTTAATCCGAAGAGGAACATGTCCGTTTGTTGATAAAGTAAACAATGCACAGGCGGCCGGAGCAATTGGTGTAATTATGATGAATAACATTGACGGTACACCAATCCCTATGGGAGGTACTGACCCGGGGATTGTTATTCCTTCCATCATGATTTCAAAAGCGGATGGTGATATTTTACAAGCTGCCGTATTGGCCGGAACGGTGAACGGAACATTGAATCCGAGTACAGGTCCTTTCACGGGTAATCTGGTGCCGGGACAACAGCATATTAACGACATTAAAGTAAGAAATAACGGCGGAATTTCAGAAATTTATGTAGCCGCAGGTGACACTTATTATTCAGCTGCGAATTCCCCAACATACCTTGGCGGTCCCGGATTCGGATTGTTTAAATCTGTAAACGGCGGAGCGAACTGGACAGAGGTTTCCCTTCCATTAACAGCAAACGGTAACAAGCACTGTCCGAATGACATTGAAATCGCTGCAGACGGTAAAGTTTGGGTTGCTACGACAAGTAGTGTGGTTTTTGGAGATGGTGGCGGAAAAGTCTTTTCATCAGCTGACGGTGTGACTTTCGTGGACAAATTTACCGTTACCGGAAATGGTGGTGGAGGACGCGTTCAAATCGAAGCTTCCGCAACGAATGCAAATAAAATTTATGTATTGAGTGAACTTAATCAGGCGACGGCTACCCCGACTATCGAAGTGGCTTTGTTCAGAACGCTTGATGGATTCGCTACAGCGCCAACAACCCTTCCTTTGCCTCCGGATAACGATTCGAGATCGGCAACTTTTGGATTTACAGGACAGCAGGCATTTTATAATTTATTTATTGAGTCGGATCCGGCCAACGATCAGAATGTGTATGTGGGGGGATTGAATCTTCACAGATCTACAACCGGCGGTAACTCATGGGCGCAGATTTCAGATTGGATGCAGGTAGTGCATTCGGATCAGCATGCAATGGCTTTCAGACCGAACGCTACTAACAGTGCCATTTTCGGTAATGACGGTGGTGTTTATTATGCAGCTAGTTTGTCTGCTGCGACTACAACGAGTGGAATTAACGCACGTAATAATGGTTTGAATATCACGCAATTTTACAGTTTGGGTGTAGCGCCAACAAGTTCAGGAGAATTTTTCGCTGCCGGTGCTCAGGATAACGGAACGCAATATTTCGCTAACGCTACTGCAGGGATAAACAGTTCTGTGGAATCACAAGGCGGAGACGGGGCGTTTACCATGTTTTCTCAAGATGCCGATAAATATTACATCAGTAATTACGTATACAATAATACGGTAGTTTACCGCCCTTTCCCAACCGGAGCAACAAGGGTTTTGGATAATGATGCGAGTTCAGCGGCTAATGGTGCTTTTATTGCTCCGATGGTGTTGGATTCTAATATGGATATGTTGTATTCTGATTATTCCGTTGGAACGACTTATCAGATAAGAAGATACAGTAACATTAAAGCAGGTACGGTTGCACGTCTGAATTTGACCAATGCTCTTTTAACAAGCCCTCCAACAGCTTTCGCAGTTTCGCCTTATACGACAACTTCTACAACATTGTTAGTAGGAAACAGATTAGGTAAGTTATTACGACTGACTAATGCAAACGCAACACCAACATGGACAGATATTACGGGCCCTTCATTTGTGGGAAGTGTTTCTGATGTGGAGTATGGCGCGAATAATAATGAGATTTTTGTTACTATGCACAACTATAATGTGGTTAGTGTGTGGTATTCTAAAGACGGTGGAGCAACATGGTCAAATAAAGAAGGAAACTTACCTGATTTACCAGTGAAGGCGATTATGAGAAATCCATTGAAAGTTGATGGAAGCGGTTTTGCTACAGAGGTGATTATTGGTACCGAATTGGGAGTTTGGTTTTCCAACAACTTTGATTCGGCTACACCAACATGGTATCAGTCTTACAACGGTATGAGCAACGTGAAAGTTACCGATTTGGATTTAAGAAATGACAATACGGTTTTCGCGGCAACATACGGTAGAGGGATTTTCTCCGGATTGTTCACAGGGACAACTTTATCCAATGAGGATTTCGCTGCATCTAAAGGGATCAAAATGTACCCTAACCCAACAAACGGACAGTTGAACATTGCAATTAACAATTATTCCGGTAAATTATCTGTTCAGGTTTTTGATTTAAACGGAAGACAAGTATACAATCAGGATGTCAATGACTTCAATGCACAAAGCGCCATTAACATGAGCGGTTTGCAAAAAGGGGTATACGTAGTTAAAGTTAACGGTGAAAACCTTGACTATAACCAAAAAGTTATTCTTGAATAAGCTATCGATTAATAATAAAAAAAGGGAACCATTTGGTTCCCTTTTTTTTATTTAACCGACTCTAAACGGAAAGATCTTGTGTTGAATACGCTTTTTTAACTTCCAGAATTAATTCATTGTAATCGGGGTTGTGGTTGTCCCATATTTTCCATTTTCCGTCGCGCTCTTTCAGGAAATAACTTTGACGGTTTTCTTTGTTATAGCGGTTAACTTCGTTGTCGTTAGCGCTTTTCCATTCAAAGTGCCAGGATTCCGTTACCGACAGTACGACCAAATCCTCTTCTACTGTAACCATATTAAAATCGCTAATGGTAAAAGTGGCCTTGTTTTCTATGTTGCTGATCAGGATGTTGTAGTTGGAATATTTGGTAAGCGCCTTTTTTATCCGCTTCTTTAAAGGACCGTCATCAAATACATAATTGGATAGTTCCCCACAATTGATGGCCGGAAGATTCTGAAGGCATTTGAAGCTTTCCTGGCAATACCCGAATATCAATTTTTCAAAAGCTTCCGTTTGCTTTTTGCTCTCCAGTACTTCTGTTTCTTTTTCCTTTTCGCTCTGATGGGAAAGAAAATTGTTCAGTGAGGTGTATCCTAAGAAAATGGCCAACTTGTCCAGCGTTTTTAAAAACCGTAGGTCAGGGTTTACCTTTTCGGTATAGGAATCACTGAATATTCTTTGCAGTGTCATAGACGAAATGGATGCGGCCTTATGGTTTGTTTTGGAACCTTTCAGCACTTCCGATTTTAGAAGGGCATCCGAAATGATTTGTGCGAGTACAATGCATTGCGTTCTTTTCCAGCTTGGCGTGTTGCCAATGGAACTGTTGAGAACATCCGGATGCGACCTGATGCACTCTTTAAGTTGGTCAATAATAAGTTTCATTTGTTGTGTAGTTGTTGCGGTTTCGTTGTTATTCTGTGTCTATAGTTTTCGAATTTAAATTAAAAATGTAAATGTAAGATTTTTTCTATTAAAATACATAACTTAAACCAACTCCCAGAATTTGTTTCAGCTGTACTTTTGGACCACGGGTTACCTGAACACCGTCAAGATCTTCTTTGGATTTGATATCGTCATCGTAAATCAGGTGTGTGGCGACACTTGCTCTCACGTATTGATTCACAACCATATCAAACTGTAACTGCCAGTCGACATCGATATTGCCGAAATTATTGATGTAATCGCTGTATAGTGTTAGACGGTGATCGAGATTGATGTTCTTAAAGATTTCCTTTTTGTACTGATTGGTAAGTAAGATTCCAAGTTCGGTTCTCGAATGTCTTCCGTGGCTGATCAGGTTTCCATCGGCATCATAATTGGCTTTGGTTACCCCAAAGGCACCTTGGTCTGCCAAACGTTCGTCGAAAACCAAGGTTGTTTTTTGGGTTAACGGTGAAAAATAGGCTTTAAAACCATCGTCCTTGTTAATGTATTCGGCACCAACACCCAAAAAGATGTAGGCTGGCGCAAATGGTTTGGAAATGGCCAATTCCGTATTAGGATAAGCATATCCGTTGGTGAACTGTGTGTTGAAATTAAATTTGGCCGAGTAATACCAATTGGAAATGGAATCGGTTTTAAATCCGGCAGTCGAATTCAGTTGAATCGCATCATCGGTTTTTCTCGACTCTCTTCCGTCTTGTTTGTTCAGTCCGTAACGCGCAATAAGCTCGTTATGCCAAACGAAACGATTCTTGGTGTACTTGCGCACAAAAGCACCTTTTAAAATCCCTGAAATCGAATTTTCACCACCCGCACTCCAGTTTACGAAAGAAACCTGCGTTAAGTCGAGTCCAACAATGTTTTTACCCTTCCATCGTTTGATGGTGTCCGGTGCTGAAGTCCTGATGATGTCCTGTGCAAAACTTTGCTGAAAGGAAATAATACAAATTAGTCCTAAAAAGTAGGTTTTTAAGCAATTCATGATAAGTCGTTAGGTTAAATTTGGTGCAAAAATGAACATTTTCAATGACTTGAGAAAATGGTTTTCAAACTATTAACGTCGATACCGCAAATTTGTTGTAGTTCCAAAACGGTTCCCTGTTCGATAAAAGCATCGGGAATTCCGAGTTTTTTTACAGAAACGGAACAGCTGTTTTCGGTACAGAAAGAAGCAACCAGGCTTCCGAAGCCGCCCACGACAGTCCCATCCTCAATGGTGATAAGGTGTTGGTGGTTTTCGCAGATTTCTTTCAGCGTATCGGTGTCCAAAGGTTTTACAAACGGAAAATGATAATGCGAAAATAAGTCGGAATTGTGAGTCAGACTTAATGCTGCTGTTACATTGTTTCCGATGAAACCTGTTGACAGTATCGCGATTTCAGATCCCTTCTGAAGTTGTTTGGCTTTTCCGATTTCGATTTTCTCAAAGGGCTGTTTCCAGTTTTGGATGATTCCTCTTCCGCGGGGATACCGAATCGCAATCGGATGCTCCAGTCCAAGTTGGGCTGTGTACATGATGTTGCGCAATTCCAGTTCGTCTTTTGGGGCACAAAGTATCATATTAGGGACACAATTCAGATAGGCCAAATCATATGCGCCATGATGAGTGGCACCGTCTTCACCTACCAATCCCGCTCGGTCCAGGCAGAAAATTACCGGTAAATTCTGCAAAGCGACGTCATGAATCAATTGGTCATAGGCCCGCTGCATGAAGGTAGAATAGATGTTGCAGAAAACCACCATGCCTTGTGTAGCCATTCCGGCTGCTAAAGTTACGGCATGTTGTTCGGCAATACCCACATCGATGGCTCTTTCCGGAAAGGCGTCCATCATGAATTTCATCGAAGAACCGGTGGGCATGGCCGGTGTGATTCCGATAATTTTTTCGTTTTGTTGTGCCAATTCCACTAAGGTATGACCGAAAACATCCTGAAATTTCGGCGGTAAATGCTCTTCCGATTTGGGATGGATTTCTCCGGTGGCAGCATCAAATTTTCCGGGAGCATGGTATTTCACCTGATCTTCTTCGGCTAATTGCATGCCTTTGCCTTTGGTGGTAATGATGTGAAGGAATTTTGGTCCTTTCTTATGTTTTAATCGGTGTAATTCTTTCAGTAGTGCGTCAAAATCGTGTCCGTCAATGGGTCCGGAATACTCGAAATTCAACGACTTCATCATGTTGTTGTCTTTCGGGTTTTTGCCTGCTTTTACTGCTGTCAGATAGTCTTTTAAGGCACCCACACTTGGGTCGATGCCTATAGCGTTGTCGTTAAGGATAACCAACAGATTGGCATCGGTAACTCCGGCATGATTCAAACCTTCAAATGCCATACCCGAAGCGATGGATGCGTCTCCGATAACGGCAATGTGTTGTTTTTCGGTTTCTCCTTTAAGATTCGAAGCCAAAGCCATGCCCAATGCGGCTGAGATGGCGGTAGATGAATGCCCGACGCCAAACGTATCGTAAACGCTTTCACTGCGCTTGGGAAAACCGGAAATGCCGTTTAGCTGTCGGTTGGTGTGAAAAACATCTCTTCGTCCGGTTAGGATTTTGTGTCCATACGCCTGATGCCCCACGTCCCATACCAGTTGGTCATCCGGGGTGTTGAATACGTAATGCAAAGCGATGGTCAGCTCGATTACGCCCAAACTGGCGCCCAAATGCCCTTCTTTTCGGGAAACAATATCAATGATGAAATCGCGGAGTTCTTTTGCCAAAACAGGCAGTTGTTCCGGAGTGAGTTTCCGTAAATCGGTTGGGTTTTGGATGTTTTGCAAGAGTTTTTCGGACATAGTACAAATGTACAATATGAAATTGTATTTTTGTTTCTATGGAAAATATTTTCACTGACGAGTATTTCATGAAAAAAGCCCTGCAGGAAGCGGAAGTCGCTTTTGAAAAAGGGGAAATTCCGGTTGGCGCCATTGTTGTGGTTGACAATCGTGTGATAGCACGCACACATAATTTAACCGAATTGCTGAACGATGTCACTGCCCATGCGGAAATGCAGGCGATTACTTCCTCGGCGAATTTTTTGGGTGGAAAATACCTGAAGGACTGTACGTTGTATGTCACACTCGAACCTTGTCAGATGTGTGCCGGCGCGTTGTATTGGTCGCAAATCACGAAAATTGTGTTTGGTGCGCGGGACGACCAACGCGGTTTTGTAAAAATGGGCACACAATTGCATCCGAAAACGGTGGTGGTTGGTGGTGTACTGGAAGAGGAATGCGGTAATTTAATGAAGGCATTTTTTAAAAAGCGACGCTAATAGCCCCGATAGCAGCGGCATCCTTTTTTGCTTGGCAAGGCTTGTTCATAAACCATTGTACTGCAAAAAAGATAGAGCGGATAGCGGGAAACAGCTCCAGACTACTTCGATTTTTTCACAATGACACATAAAAAAACCGCCTCGTTTCACAACGGGCGGTTTTGGTTTTTTATCGAACCTCATTTCCCTGTTTGTCAAAGAAATGGTATTCGAGGAACGTGTAAGCGTCACGCGGTATGATTTTTACCCATTTGGTATGTTCAAAAAACCATTTTGAACGTACGGATGGAAAACCTTTAGTAAGGTATGCTGCCACGAAAGGGTGTACATTTAGGACAACCTTTTTATGGTCTTTGATAATTCGTTCAAGATCAGCCGCTATTTTATCAATTATTAATATCGGAGCTTCAATTTCCCCACTTTCGTTGTTGGGATCTTCTTCTCTTGTTTTGATATTCACTTCGGGTCTGACTCTTTGTCTAGTAATTTGAATCAATCCAAATTTGCTAGGGGGCAAGATCTTATGTTTCGCCTTGTCGTCACTCATTTCCTCTTTCAGAAAATCGTAGAGTGTTTTACGATTGTCCGGATTCTGCATATCAATAAAATCGATTACAATAATGCCGCCCATGTCGCGAAGTCTGAGTTGTCGTGCAATTTCTGCGGCGGCAATCATGTTCACTTCCAGTGCGGTGTCTTCCTGATTGGTGGCTTTATTGGATCGGTTACCGCTGTTAACGTCGATAACGTGTAAAGCCTCCGTGTGTTCTATGATAAGGTAAGCCCCTTTACTCATGGAAACCGTTTTTCCGAAAGACGTTTTTATTTGTCGTTCTATGTTATACTTCTCAAAAAGAGGCAAGTCTCTCGACTGATAGTGCTTGACGATCGAGACTTTAGAAGGCGCTATTTCTTGCAAATAGTCCTTAGTTTGATAATACAAATCCTCATCATCGACATAAATTCCCGTGAAGGTGTCGTTAAATACGTCGCGTAATATGGAAGAAGCTTTGTTTACTTCTCCTAAAATGCGTGACGGATGATGAGCGGTTGGTATTCTTTTGCAGGTTGCCGTCCATTTGTCGAGCAAGTTTTGCAAGTCTTTGTCCAGTTCGGCCACTTTTTTGCCTTCTGCTACTGTGCGAACAATAACACCAAATCCTTTTGGTTTGATAGACTGCACCAGTCGTTTTAATCGGTCTTTTTCTTCTTTGGATTCGATTTTTTGTGAAACCGAAACCCTGTCGGAGAAAGGAACTAAAACCACGTATCTTCCGGCCAGGGAAAGCTCTGAGCTTATTCTCGGACCTTTGGTTGATATCGGTTCTTTGACTACCTGAACGAGAATAGACTGGTTGGCACTCAGCACGTCGCTGATGGCACCATCCTTGTTTATTTCCGGTTCAAAAGGAAAGTTTTTTAGGGAGAAATCTTTTAGTTTACCTGCGCTTACAAGTTTAATGAATTTGATCATTGAAGAGAGGTTGGGTCCTAAATCGTGATAGTGCAAAAATGCATCTTTCTCGAAACCTACGTTAACAAACGCGGCGTTTAGTCCCGGAACCGGTTTTCTGATTTTGGCGATAAAAATATCACCTACCTGAAATCCGTTCTTTTCCTCGCCACCTTCTTCTTTGTGCAATTCAATTAGTTTTCCATCTTTTAATAAGGCAAAATCTACGGCATCTGAACTGGTTCGAATAATTAATTCTTTGTTCAAAATGTGTACATTTTTATCCATACTTTATAAAAGTAGAAGTTTGAAATCAGAAGTTAGAAAAATTCTAAGTTCCGAATTCTGAATTCTACATTCAATCCGTACAGATGGATTAAACAATAATTTTACAGGTATTGTACCCGGTGGGTTATTTTAGAAGTTAGAAATTTGAAGTTAGAATAAAGGGTCTTATTGATTAAAACTACAACTATAGTTTCTTTTGAAAGTTTCCAAATTCTGATTTCTGATTTCTGATTTCTAAATTCCCGTTGTCAATGAACTTTTTAATTGTAAAAAGAAAAAAGTAGTTTTAAACTACTTTTTCTTCTTATGACGGTTAGCTCTCGCTCTCTTTTTACGTTTGTGAGTAGCTACCTTATGTCTTTTTCTTTTTTTACCACTTGGCATAACTTGTAGTGTTTAGTGATTAATAAATTAGTTAATTTTTTGCTTCCGTATTCGTTTTCACTCCATCAACAAAAATTTTCGCCGGCTTGAAAGCTGGAATATTGTGAGCAGGGATTTTGATTGTAGTGTTTTTGGAGATGTTTCTTCCGGTTTTTTCAGCTCTCGTTTTGATAATGAAGCTTCCGAAACCTCTTAAATATACATTGTCTCCAGTTTCTAAAGAGTTTTTTACTTCGTCCATAAAAGACTCAACTGTCGCCTGAACGTCTCCTTTTTCAAGACCCAATTTCTCAGAAATTTTCGCTACGATGTCTGCTTTCGTCATTTTCTTTCGTTTTATATTGATGTGTAATTTTTTGAGTGTGCAAATATAGGAATTAAAAAAACAATTTTTCAACCTTAATCGATTAAAATTTAATTACATAAAGTTTTATTTTTGTTTACCAATTTTTTATGATGAATTTTACTAACTCGTTAATTCAATGGTATTTACGCGAAAAACGTGATTTGCCCTGGCGAAAAACTTCCAATCCGTACCCCATTTGGCTCTCCGAAATCATGTTGCAGCAAACGCGTGTGGCGCAGGGATTGCCTTATTTTTTGCGATTTACAGAAGCCTTTCCTACCGTTTTTGATTTGGCTGCTGCCGATGAAGAGCAGGTGCTGAAACTTTGGCAGGGATTGGGATATTATTCCCGGGCGCGCAACCTGCATGCAACGGCAAAAGTTATCGCTTTCGATTTAAACGGAAAATTTCCGGGCACCTATAAAGGTTTGTTACAACTTAAAGGAGTGGGGGAATATACGGCCGCCGCTATTGCTTCGATTGCTTACGGCGAAGCGGTTCCTGTTGTGGACGGAAACGTGTATCGCGTTTTGTCACGTTATTTTGATGTGGAAACCGATATTTCATCTGCGGCAGCGAAAAAAGAATTCTTTGAATTGGCCGCCTCATTATTGCCGAAAGGCAAAGCGTCCGAATTCAATCAGGCGATGATGGAATTTGGTGCGTTGCAATGTGTGCCGAAGAATCCGGATTGCGGTAATTGTATTTTCAACGGAAGTTGTCTGGCTTTAAAGAACAAAAAAGTCGATACACTTCCCGTAAAGCGGAAGAAAACCAAAGTGGTTCATCGGTATTTCAACTATCTTATTATAAAGGACCGTGCAGGTAATTCGGTGATTCAGAAAAGAACCGCTAAAGGCATTTGGCATAATTTATACGAATTTCCGTTACTGGAAACGCTTCAGGAGGTTGATTTTGAGGAAGCGGTTCGGTTGATAGCCTTACATTCTTTTGGTTTTACGCCGAAAAACATCCGACCGTTGCATCATAATGAAATCATTCACAAGCTTTCGCATCAGCATTTGCATATCCGGTTTTGGCAAGTCGAGGCGGATGCAATCGTTCAGGAGGCGTTAGGGGTTGAGGAATTGAAAAAATACCCGTTTCCCATCGTAATCCACAATTTTATGGAGGAACATTGGGCAGATGTATAGAAATTGCTATATTTGAGTATAATTAAAAGATACAAGCCATGAACGGGACATTAAATAAGGTGATTTTAATAGGACATTTGGGTGACGATGTGAAAATGCACTATTTTGAAGGAGGAAATTGCATCGGACGATTTCCGTTAGCGACAAACGAAATTTACATCAACAAGACCACCGGGGAGAAAATCACTTCTACCGAATGGCACAATCTGGTAGTCCGCAACAAAGCCGCCGAAATCTGCGAAAAGTATTTGACCAAAGGCGATAAGATTTATGTTGAAGGCCGCATCAAATCGCGTCAGTGGCAGGCTGAAGACGGAACTACTAAGTACACTACCGAAATTCAGGTGACCGAATTCACGTTTTTGACCACCAAAAAAGATACTGAACAAAAACAAGGGGGTTACACTTCGCAAACGAATGAACCTCCGATTGCGCCTTCGGGTAGCGAAGATTTGCCGTTTTAATTTTTCGGACTTCAAATAAACTTTCGAAAACTGCGTTTCACATTGTATCTTTACGCCAAAATTCAGCGTAAGGTTTTTGTATTATGATAAGAAGTAAAGCTATCGTTTTTTTGTTGGGTGTTTTCGTTTCCCTTGCCGCAATGAGCTGTAAGGAGGAAGCGGTGCCAAAACCCAAAAGTCATTTGCGATTGGACTATCCGGTTGCTAAATACAGTGCGTTTTCCAATACTTCCGGAAATTGTTCTTTTTCTTTTGATATCAACGAAAGTTCAAAAGTGACAATGAAACAGGATTGTTCCATGGAAATCCAATATCCGAAGATGAAGGCAACCATTTATCTGAATTACAAGCCGGTGAATAACAATATCGATCAATTGCTTCGCGATGCACAAAAATTAACCTATGAGCATGTTGTAAAGGCGGATGATATAGCCGAACAGCCTTTTGTAAATCCGCAACACAAAGCCTACGGAATGTTTTATCAGGTAGGGGGTAATGCGGCCACCAACGCACAGTTTTATGTCACCGACAGTACGCGACATTTCTTAGTTGGTTCGGTATATTTTTATGCGAAACCGAATTACGATTCCATCCTTCCCGCGGCAGCGTATATCAAGAACGATATGCGAAAGATTATGGAAAGTGTTAAGTGGAAATGAGAAATCAAATAAATAAAAAAAGGAACTCGATCGAGTTCCTTTTTTGTTATGCTTTTTTGTAGTTGGCTACCGTATAGGATTTGCCATCGGCAACGGCTTCCACAATTTTGGTAAGCGTCTCCTGATTGTTAACGGTTTTGTCAAAAGCTACCGTTGCGGTTTTGGTTTCGAAATCGACTTTGGCCTCTTTAACACCTTCCGTTTCGGCTAATTTTTTCTCGATGGTAGCGGCACATCCCATGGCGCAGGTCATTCCTTCGATTTCAAAACTTGCCGTTTCCAGATTTTCTGCCGCGATTTCTTTTTTAGGAGCTGCCGCTTCTGCAGTGTTTGTTGTGTTTTCTGCTGTTTTTTCTTCTTTTTTACAACTTGTGAAAGTGATGGCTGCAAGTGCCAATGTCAATGCTGCTTTTGAAAATTTCATAGTATTTAAGTTTTTGATTCTGAATCGGATAAAGTATCGCCGACAAAATTACCCAAAAAAAGAGTCGATTGTCATTTAAATAACAGAATTTTGACATTTCAAAATTAGTTTCATGGAATCAAAACATCTCAAATGGATTTTACTGGTGCTGCTTTCGCTAATCTGGGGAAGTTCGTTTATTTTGATAAAACGCGGACTGGTGGGCTTGTCTCCGGTTCAGCTAGGGTCGTTGCGCATGCTTTTTGCGGCTGTTTTTCTGCTTATTTTCGGATTTAAAAGTCTTGCGGCCATTCCGTTAGGGAAATGGAAATACATTGCGCTTACGGCTTTAACAGGAACTTTTGTGCCGGTGTTTCTTTTTGCTTTTGCGCAAAGTGAAATCGACAGTTCGGTGAGTGCAGTTTTAAATTCGCTGACGCCTTTGAATACGCTGATTCTGGGTATTTCTTTTTTCGGATTGGCGTTTCAGCGCAACCAGTTCATTGGTATTGTTATCGGCCTGACCGGGAGTCTAATTCTAATTCTGAGTGGTGCGGCGCATCATCCGGAGCAGAATTATTTCTATGCCTTGTTCGTTGTCGTGGCCACTTTGTGTTATGCGGCCAACGTGAACTTCATTAAAAAATATTTATCCGATCTGAATCCGATAAGCATTACCACGGGGAATTTTCTTGTGATGTTGGTGCCGGCCCTAATTATTTTGATTTCTACCGGATTTTTCAATGTGGTACAGCAGCCGGAAGTGCAGCATTCGGTACTGTTTATTGCCATTTTGGGAATTGTAGGTACGGGAATCGCGAACATTCTTTTCTTTAAACTGATTCAGATTACGTCTCCGGTTTTTGCTTCGTCTTCGGCGTATCTGTTTCCGGTAGTGGCTATTTTTTGGGGATTGCTTGATGGTGAAGTACTTTCGTTTGTGCAGGTACTTGGTGCGGTTGTAATTCTGATTGGGGTTTATCTTTCGGCGAGAAAATAATTTGGGAGTTGCTAATTCTCAGTCCTTGGCTTTTGAATGCATAACCACATAACCGTAGATTTCTAACGCATTTGTCAATCTGCGAATCTGCGGCTGATTTTTTTTTAAATTATCATACACTCAGTTTTCTACTGAATTGAAAATTTTAAAGTACTTATTAAGTTGTGCTCCAATAAAAAAGGTTGTCCGTTACAGACAACCTTTTTAAAATTATAACTAACCGTATTCTTATTTAAAATCTTCGGCAACAATACCTTCGTTGATTTTCACTTCCGTAGTCATTAATTTGATTTCAATACCTACATTCATGTCGGTTGTATGAGGGAATTTGATTCCTTTCACTTCCTTGTAGTCGCTATAGTAAGTGGTTTGTGTCATTTTCTGACCTCCCTGCTCCATTTCTTTGGCTTCTGCAACTTTTAAATTGGTTTTAACATCGTAATAGTAAGTGCTTTTACCTTCTTTGATTACATATACGTCGTTTCCATTCATAGTTTCAATAGCCTCAAGTTTAGCGCTGGCATTGTTTACTAATGTTAATTCTTCAAACGGAACGGCACTCGCTTTTTGCTCTTTCAGTTCTTCTGCAGTCAGTTCTTTTCTTTGACCCTGAGTTACACGGTATCCTGTTTTATCGCCAACTACCTGTTTCATCATCGACATTCCCATCGCTTTCATTTCAACCGCCATTTTGTTGTCGGCAGTGGTTTTGGTTGTCAATTCAACCGGAGTTCCCTGTACGGTTCCGGAAGAAACAGTTATAACCGATTTAACCGCTTTTACCGCTTTTTCACCACCAATAGCGTTAATGTAGTTACTGAAAACCGTTTTAGCGGTAACGCCAGCCGGAATCGGAATACTTACTTTTGGTTTTTCTACAGGATTACCGAATTTGTCGAAATACATGATTGGTAATTTTTGTTTCGCGCTCATTTTTTCAAGGTTTGGTAAAACCTCAGACGCTTTTCCAACGATAACCACTCTTGTGTTTTCCGCTAAGAAATATTTGTTAGCTGCCGCTTTGATGTCTTCTGCGGTAACCGCATTGATGTTTCTGATGTAGTTTTCGTAGAAATCAGCCGGCAAACCTTGAGTTTCCGTGTTTAATGCGTAACGGGCAATGGTGGCCGGTTTCTGGATTTGCATCACGAAGTTTCCGATGTATTTTGCTTTTGCGTTTTTAAGATCTTCCGCAGAAACCAATTCGGTTCTGATTCTTCTCAGTTCGTTCATGAATTCCACAACGGCACTATCCGTAACCGCATTTCTGACAGAAGCTCCGGAACGGAATTTCTCTACGTATTTCCCTGAACCTAATGAAGAGTATGCTCCGTAAGTCCATCCGTGTTTTTCACGTAAGTTTAGGAACAAACGCCCTTCTCCACCACCACCAAGAATTTGGTTAGCAAGGATTCCGGCGAAATATTCTTTATCGGTCATTTTTAAATTCACCGTGTTTACCAATGCGATTTCTGACTGAACCGCGTTTGGCATGTCGATGAAGTTAATTTGCGAATACTGAACGTTTTTAGGATCGGTATATGTTAATGCCGGAGCTACCGCTTTTTTCCATGGTCCGAATTGTTTTTCCACCATTTTCTGAACGTCTTTCAGTTTCACGTCGCCCACAATAACCAAATAAGCGTTGCCCGGAACGAAATAGGTGTTGTAGTTTAAAATAACATCATTTAATGTTACGTTTTTGATTGTAGCTTCGCTTAAATATTCTCCGGAAGGATGGTTTTTACCGAAGGCCAAAACGTCTTCAACGCGACCGGCAACAGCTGTTACGCTTTTCTCTTCTGATTTAAGACCTTCCAGTAATTTTTCTCTTTCCTTGTCTAATTCCACTTGAGTGAATACCGGGTTTAAGGCACCATCAGCCATTAATTCCATGATTCTTCCTGCGTATTTGGATAATCCGCTGGCGGAAGCACCACTTGCGCTGAAATTGATGTTTGCGCCTAAGAAATCGATTTCTTCGTTGAAGGCGTCTTTGGAAATGTTTTTCGTTCCTTTGCCGATTAAAGCGCTTGTTAAATCGGCAACACCTTTTTTATCGCCTTCCGCATAAGGAGCATTGTCGATAGTAAGGTTGAAGGAAACTCTCGGAAGTTTATGGTTTTCCACCACCAAAACTTTCAAACCGTTTTTCAAAACGAAAGAACTTGGTTTTCCAACGTTAATGGTTGGTGCTGGTCCCGGTTTTGGTTGTGTTCTGTCTTGTGCTTGCATGGTTATTGTTAAAAACAAACTCGCTGCTATATAAATGTATTTTTTCATATATGTAAAAATTATTTGTCTGTGGTCATATATGGTATCGCCTTTTGTTTGCTGGTGTTTGTTTGCAACAAACTTGTTGTTAGTGGCGATTTCATAGTAATTGTCAACTTAGTTTTGTGCTTTGTCTTTTGCAGGTACATAATCTAAAATCAAACGTTGGTTCGGGTTTAGGTATTTTTTTGCAACTTCTCTGATTTCTTCTCTGGTGATGGAACGGTAAATGTCAATTTCAGTGTTGATTAGGTTCACATCGCCGTATAACAAATAGAAAGAAGCCAGGTTTTCCGCAATACCTTCTACGCTGGCATTACTGTTTACGTATTGGTTTTCGAATTTGTTTTGCAGTTTTTGGAAATCCTTTTCAGAGATTAATTCGGTTTGTAGTTTCACGATTTCCTCGTCCACTTCTTTAACTAAGCTTTCTGTAGTGTTTTGTCCCATTGGTAAACCATACAAAATGTACATTCCGTAATCTTCCTGACTGTAGTTGAAGGCTCCGATCTGCAATGCCATTTTCTTGTCGTCCACCATTTTTTTGTACAATCTTGAGCTTTTTCCATCGGATAAGACAGAAGAAATCATGTCTAAAACTCTGGCATCACGGGTTTTCATTGACGGCGTTCTGTAGGTTGCCACCATCATCGGAATCTGAATGTTCGGATCCTGATACGTTGCTTTAATAGTTTGTGTAATTGGTGCTTCTTCAAATTTTTGTTTTACAACCGGAGTGCCTTTTGGAATCGGGCTGAAATAACCCTTAATCCATTCTTTAGCCTGCGCCGGGTCAAAATCTCCCGCAACTACCAAAACAGCGTTGTTAGGGATGTAGAATTTCTTGTTGAAAGCCTGGAATTCTTCCAAAGTTGCAGCGTCCAAATGCTCCATGGAACCGATTGGCGCCCAACGGTAAGGGTGTACTTTGTACATGTTTTGTTTCACAGCCGTGATTAGGTTTCCGTAAGGCTGGTTGTCTACACGAAGTCTTTTTTCTTCTTTAACCACTTCATTTTGCGTGTCCACACCGATTTTATTGATAACCGGATGCATTAATCGTTCCGATTCCATCCATAAAGCCAATTGCAAATTGTTGGAAGGGAAAACTTCGTAGTAGTAGGTTCTGTCTTCCGATGTATTGGCGTTATTGTTTCCACCGTTAGCCGTTACCAGCTTAAACCATTCGCCACGTGCGATATTTTTTGTGCCTTCGAATAAAAGGTGTTCGAAAAAGTGAGCGAATCCGGTTCTTTCCGGGTTTTCATCTTTTGATCCTACGTGATACATTACCGAAGTAATTACTACCGGCGCGGATTTGTCCTGGTGTAAGATTACATGCAGACCGTTGTCTAGTTTGTATTCTTCAAATGCTACTTTTTGAGCTGAAGCAACACCTCCAAGCATTAAAAGCGTACTCAAAGCCATTAAAGATTTTTTCATAAGAGTTAATAGTTATTTTATATTACAATAATGAGTGTGCAATTTCGTGATTTTGTTACAATTAGAATAAAATTTTATGGATTGGACTGATTTTAAGTTTTTTAAGTCTAAAATTTAGCGACAGAGTTGCGAGGTAAAGAAATAGTTGTATATTTGCACACTTAAAAATTAATTAAACATTATTGTTATGTACGCAATCGTAGAGATAGCAGGGCAACAATTCAAAGTAAGCAAAGACTTAAAGGTTTATGTTCACCGTTTAGCAGTAGAAGAAGGTGCAAAAGTTTCTTTTGACAAAGTTCTTTTATTAGATGACAACGGAAACGTAACTTTAGGCGCCCCAGCTGTAGAAGGTGCTTCAGTAGAAGCCAAAGTGTTACAACACTTAAAAGGTGATAAAGTAATCGTTTTCAAAAAGAAACGTAGAAAAGGTTACAAAAAGAAAAACGGTCACAGACAATCTTTGACTCAAATCGTTATCGAAGGTATCGTTGGCGGTGGAGCTCCAAAGAAAAAAGCGACTAAAAAAGCGGAAGCTACAGAAGAATAATTAACATTAAAAACTAGTACGTCATGGCTCACAAGAAAGGTGTCGGTAGTTCCAAGAATGGTAGAGAATCAGAATCGAAACGTTTAGGTGTTAAGATTTATGGTGGTCAAGCTGCAATTGCTGGAAACATTATCGTAAGACAAAGAGGTTCTAAGCACAATCCAGGTGAAAACGTTTACATGGGTAAAGATCATACTTTACATGCAAAAGTTGATGGAGTAGTGAAATTCCAGAAAAAAGGTGACAACAAGTCATTTGTTTCTGTAGTTCCATTCGAAGCATAAGAAAATACTCTTAAACAATATAAAACCCCATTTCGAAAGAAGTGGGGTTTTTTGTTGTTTATTTAGTAGTGTAATCCTCAAAATCAATTTGGTATTTTTCTAATTGAGGATAGATGAATGAAGTGCTTCTTAAGAAGAGCATGTATTCGTAAGCTTCTTCAATATCTTCAATGTTATAGTAAAGATTTCCTCTTGCAAATACCAAATTATCAGAAACAATAAATTCATAATGTGTTATGAATGCATTTTCATCTCTTTTAAAACTTCCCGTTTCATTCGAATAAACCCATCGGGATAAGAAAGAAATATATCGCTCACTGCCGTCAAACAAAGCTACTTTAAAAGCAATTACATCTTTTTCTTCTCCAAGATTGGCATCCGTTTCAATGCCGATACTCTTAAAAGAAGGATTTGATTCGCCATACAAATAACTAACTCGTCTTCCAATGTATTTTAAATGTAAATCAGCTGGGATTTTGGGCTTTCTAACTTTTATCATAAATTAAATATTTAAACTATATAGAAAATCTAAATCTTCTTTCTCGAATCTTATGAAAGATGTGTAAATTTTTTGCAATAGATTGAATGGGTTAGAATTACCCAACCAATTAGCAACAATGGGATTTTGCAATAACATACCTCTATTAACTGCGGCAGGACTAAAGGGTGTAATAATAAACAGTTCTTTTTCAATATCTTCTTTATTTCCTAATTCATTGAAGTTCTGTTTGAGTATTAGTTTTACTTTAAAAATCAATTTTGTTTTGAAAATTTTGTTAAGCTCTTTTGCATTATTTTTTTCAACTTTGCACCATTTTTTTCCGTCAAGGCTAAATGAAATTCCTATATTTAAATCCTGTAAACCTCTAAAAAACAAATCAAAAGATGTTATTTTAGAGGTTAAGCTGATTTTTCCAATATCACCGTATTTGTTTTTATTCTGATGTATTTTTAAGCCTTCTACTCCAAAGACACTCGATGTATTAAATAATAACCTGTTGACATTTTTATTTGAAACAATATGTTTATAAAGCTCATTATTCAAAATTATGTTTGTTAATTTTGAGTCTTCTGCTGTGTATTTATTGTTGTCTAATTTTCTTTTTGTGGAATAAATGATGTCAGAATAATTCAATTTGAGAGTTTGAAGAATATTTTTTAGGTACTCAATTCTGTTTAATTCATCAATATCTTGATTATATATATATATTAATTCTTCCTGACTTAAAAATAAATCCCACATACTCCCTAAGTTCCCGTGAAACCATGCTAAATTTGGCTCATTAATTTTTGTATTATTTGGTTGAGTAAGTAATTCCAAATTATATTTACGATAGCAATAACTAATAGGAGGGAATGTCCCAATGATGTATTTATCATAATTATCCAAATCAAGTTCAGATAAATATGGATGAATTTCAACTGGAGAATCTGTGGGTAATTGACCTTTTCTTTGTGAAATTAATATTGAAAAAGCGCTGTTTGATTTTTCAATATTAATTTTATATGTCGAGTCTATTTTGCTTTCGGGAATATATATCATAATATATAATTTAAAAGTTGTTGTTATTCAAAAAATCCAATTCTGTTTCTGTTAAGCTATCCATTCCTGAAACACTTATTTTATCCAAAATTTCATCCATATTTAAGTTTTCGTTTGATACATCTAACGAAATAGGGCTTATTGTTTGCAAAAGATTTAAATAATTATCCGAATACCTGTAAAAACTCTCATTGCTATGTAGGTATGTTGCTTTTATGGCAAATAATGTTTCTCCGATATAATACAGGTTTTCAACTACTAAATCATTAATAATGTTATTTTGTTGGTATTTTTTTCTAATTAAGTTGTGTAAAGGTTTGTATAATCTTGCACTCAACATGTCAAAAAGTTTTAAATTATGATTGCCCACATTAAACCCCACAACATTTTCAAAAACACATGGAATCTTATAGGTTGGGAAATTTAAATTGGTTCTGGCAAAACCATATAATGAAATAGTGTCTATTTCTGTCAAATCAATTTTGCTCTGCCTAATGATTTGTGTCATTATTTTATCAATTAATTCTTTGCAATGGTTTTCGTTTAAAACAGGTATGTTGTCAAGTTCATCCAATAAAGTATAAGAGGGGTTTAATAAAATGTCATTGTGCTGATTGGTTGTTGCTAAAATAAAGCTTCCATAAAGATAGACTCGCGCTGTCTTTTCAAGCACATCATTTGATGTGGAATTTTTTACTATTAATTGTTCAAGATATTCAATAGTTACTTTTTGAAAATCAGTATGCTCTTTTAAAAAATCATTAAAATCTTTAAGAGAAGCATCTTTAAAATCTAAACATATTATTTTGGAAAAAACATCTTGACTTTTCATATAGTGTGGCTAAAAATTTAAATATATAAGAAATTTTTTTAAAATAAAATTTGGTTTTTAAAAAGTTGAAAATCAGAAATAAATGTAGAAAATTTAAAAAAAGAATAATTAGTTTTGGAAATCAACGGTTTTTAAAACTTAATAAATTTAAAAATTATATAGGTATGAAACAGATATTTAAAAAAGTTACAGCATTCCTTGGTCTATGGTTCTTTTATTTGGTTGTGGTAAGTTTCTCTTCAAATAACATTGTTGTGTTGTATCAGTATGATAAAGGTGTTTTTGAGTTTAATAAAGAAACAGGTGGTTTAACAACAAAATTTTATAAGGATAAATTTAAAGAAGACGAAGCGGATAATGTGGTAATCCGAATATTTGATGGGCAAAAAAAATATTTGGGAAGTGAAAAAATATCGAGGTCTCAGAAATTTATTGAATTGAATAGCAAGTACCTGAAACTTGCGCAAAAAGATAGTCGTGACGCACTTGGAGAAAAAAATTATAAAATTATAAGAGTAAAAAGCGGGGAAAAATATGATTTTTATTATTTATTATCAAAAGCCTGTAGTTCTTTTGATGTTGGAAATACTGAATGTTTATCTTCTTCAGGTGGTTGGGTGCACGCTGGCATAGACAATCCACGCATTGAAATTTCAATTAACGACATAATTGTTCACGATAAGATTGTGGTTTGTAAATAGTGCTGATGCTTTTTGTGACTAAATTTTTTTTAAAAAAATTTAGTCACAATTGTTGTTGCGGTTTTTTCAAAAAAAATAATTTTGCAACAGAAGTTGTGACTTTTTTTATAAAATATTTTTTTTGTCACAGCTATAGTAAAACAAAAAACCCTCACATCACTGCAAGGGTTTTTATAAGCTCTTCGCTAAAAGCTGTGGGCTGTCAGCAAATTAATATCTGTAATATTCCGGTTTGAATGGTCCTTGAACTTCCACACCAATGTAAGCAGCTTGCTCAGCATTTAAGGTTTCCAATTCCACACCCAATTTAGCCAAGTGTAAAGCAGCTACTTTTTCATCCAAATGTTTCGGTAACATGTACACTTCGTTTTTGTAAGCAGTGCTGTTTGTCCATAACTCGATTTGAGCCAAAGTCTGGTTCGTGAATGAGTTACTCATTACGAATGATGGGTGACCCGTAGCACAACCTAAGTTAACCAAACGGCCTTCCGCTAAGATAAGAATGTCTTTTCCTGCGATAGTATATTTGTCCACCTGAGGTTTGATTTCGATTTTTGAAGCACCGTGGTTTTTGTTCAACCAAGCCATGTCAATCTCGTTATCGAAGTGTCCGATGTTACAAACGATGGTTTTGTCTTTCATCGCTTCGAAATGTCTTCCCACAACGATATCTTTATTTCCGGTAGTGGTGATAACGATATCCGCATTACCAACAACGGTGTCTAATTTTTTAACTTCAAAACCGTCCATGGCTGCCTGTAAAGCACAGATCGGATCGATTTCAGTAACCGTTACGATAGAACCGGCACCACGGAAAGAAGCCGCAGTTCCTTTTCCAACGTCACCGTATCCGCAAACCACCACTCTCTTACCAGCTAACATCACGTCAGTAGCACGACGGATAGCATCCACAGCCGATTCTTTACAACCGTATTTGTTGTCGAATTTCGATTTGGTAACCGAATCGTTAACATTGATAGCCGGCATAAACAACGTTCCGTTTTTCATTCTTTCGTACAAACGGTGCACTCCGGTTGTAGTTTCTTCTGATAAACCTTTGATACCTGGGATCAATTCCGGGTAACGGTCAAATACCATGTTCGTTAAATCCCCACCATCATCCAAAATCATGTTCAATGGTTTTCTGTCTTCGCCAAAGAATAAGGTTTGTTCGATACACCAGTCAAAAGACTCTTCATCAAGACCTTTCCAGGCATACACCTGAATTCCCGCAGCAGCAATCGCAGCAGCAGCCTGATCCTGAGTAGAGAAAATGTTACAAGATGACCAGGTAACTTCAGCTCCTAATGCAATTAATGTTTCAATTAAAACCGCAGTTTGGATGGTCATGTGTAAACATCCTGCAATGCGCGCGCCTTTTAGAGGCTGACTTGCGCCATATTCAGCACGAAGCGCCATTAATCCCGGCATTTCAGCTTCCGCCAATTCAATTTCTTTTCTTCCCCAAGCGGCAAGATTGATGTCTTTTACTTTGTAGGCAACAAATGGGATTGTCGTTGTACTCATCTATTCTGTATATTTGTTTTTATTTTTTACTAAAACGGACTGCAAATTTAAGCATTTCCTTTTTATTTCCTAAAGCATTTGACTTATTTTGTGATTTGTTTAAACTTCTAATCTTTTGAAAAACAGTAAAATACTCTATGCCACTTTTTAAAATCATCGATATCAGTCCGACTGCGAAGGTTTTTCTCTGGAAAATAACCGAAGATTTCAACGAACTTTTTCGAAATGTTTCGCTGAAAGACACCTCGTTAGCGCGATTGGAAGGTATGAAATCGGAAAGCCATCAAAAAGGGTTTCTGGCGGTACGGATGCTGTTTCAGGTGGCGGGTTATACCGATTTTGATTTGTATTATGATGAATTTGGGAAACCCCATTTGAAGGACGGAACGCATATTTCCATTTCCCATTCGTTTGATTTTTCCGCTATTGTTTTGAGTAATTGCAATATCGGAATCGATCTGGAAATGGTGAAAGACAAAGTGCTGCGAATTGCACCCCGTTTTATGGATGTTTCGCATCTGGAAAATTTAACGGAGGCAGAACAAATGCGAAAAGCAACCGTGGTCTGGGGAATCAAAGAAGCGGTTTTTAAACTGAAAAACGAAGTGGGCATCAGTTTTCCGGATCATATCTTCGAAAGTCCGTTTCAGCTGTCCGATAAAAAATGCAGTGCCGAACTACATTTTAAGGATGTGATTCAGCACTATGATATTCTTTTTGAAGAAATTGAGTCCGACGACAGCGAAAATCCGAAGCAAATTTACACGTTGGTTTGCGCCGTAGAATCGTAAGGGTTTTGTTTTCGGTTTTCGTAAATGGCCATCATAAATACCGTTCCCATTTTTCGGGCACGAAATTTTAAGGTTTCCACATGTTCGCCTTCAAACAATTCCTCGAGTGTTTCAAACCATAAGTTCAGCCACAAGCCAAAAATATCTGGATTTACAGTATGGTGAAATTTCTGATCGACTTCCACATGTGCCTGAGGTGGATTGCCATAATATTTCCGAACGGCGAACAAATTGCTTTCCCAGAAATCCGTCAGTTTTTCCAAATGTTCGTCCCAATCGCGAATCGTTTCGTTAAAAAAAGGACCGATTTCATCGTTGACTCTGATTTTATCATAAAACGAGTGCACCAGTTTCGAGAGGTCGTTCCTGTTTTTAATATCGGTTTTCATATTAAAGAATCAGCGTGTTCAAAATAATCATCAGGGCGCTCAAGGCTACACTGGCAATAATCAGATTGAAAACCAATTTAGGTTTTTGTTGCGCTAAAATGGCACCGTTTACGATGCTGCTGGCCAATACCACGATTGCGAGTTGCGTCATTTGGAAAAAAGAAGTCCCGTTTTGTAAAATGTACATAGCAGCAGCGCCACCCAAACAGCTTTGTCCGATAATAGACAGTGTGGCAAATCCTAAATACCCTCTTTGAAAATCCTCAAGTGTTTTTTGATATAGTGACATAATGTGTGATTTTATTACACAAAATTATGCGCTACATCGGGTATCGGTTTATGACTCAAATCATAAAGTAAAAATTAGCGGTACACTTTCCGGTTTATGATTTTAATCTCGTTTTTCTTTTCCAGTGCTTTGATGGAACGGATGACGGTTTCAACACGAAGTCCGGTCAAATCCGCCATCTGTTGCCGGGTTAAATCGATGCGGTAGCCTTCTTTTTCTTTTTCGGTTTTGAAGAATCGGATGGAATAATCAATCAGTTTCAGTAACCGGTGTTCGGGTTCCTGAGAGGAGATTTCGGCAGCCATGACCGATTTGTAATGAAGCCGTTGTGCCAGATTTTCAATAATGGCCATGGAAACCGAGGCGTTTTCGTTTATCAGATTCAGGAATAAGGGTTTCGACAGGATGAACAGTTCACAATCCGAAACGGCAATCGCATTGGCCGGATACAATCGGTTCAAAAATAGCGGCGGTTCTCCGAAACTTTGTTTGGTGCTGAAAATCCCCTGAATGAATTCCCTGCCATCATCATTAAAATTGCACATTTTCACTTCTCCGTGAATAATCTGAAAGTAATGGTTGGGCAATTCGCCTTCGCGGAAAATAATAGCGCCTTTCGCATATTTTTTCCGGAATGCCTGATGGGATTCTAATAATTCTTCGGGTATCATGAAGGATATGCTAAAGATTCCTTACAAAAATAGCATTATAATTTTACGGATTTTAAAAATAAGCTACATTTACCAATTCATTAATCAAGAACAGGACCAATGCTATACAACGAGATTTTATCGGCCAAACGAAAAGGCCAAAAATTACTGGCCATTCTGCTCGATCCCGATAAGATCGCGTTGGATGAAGTTGCGGTTTTGACGGATAAAATCAATCGCTCTCCGGCTACACATATTTTTGTGGGCGGAAGCATTGTAGAGGCTACGATTATCGATGAACTGATCGTTCGTTTAAAACAAAAAACAGTTTTGCCGGTTGTTTTGTTTCCCGGAAATCCCTCGCAGATTTCCAACGAAGCGGATGCGATATTATTCCTGACGTTACTCTCGGGAAGAAATCCGGATTATCTTATCGAACACCAGGTCAATGCGGTACCAATTTTAAAGAAAACCAAGCTGGAAGTCATTTCTACGGGCTATATTCTGATTGAAAGTGGCACGCAAACCGCAGTGGAGCGGGTGAGTAAAACCGATCCTTTGGATAGGGAGAATTCCGATTACGTGGTACAGACAGCTCAAGCCGGGGAATTCATCGGAAATAAATTGATGTATCTCGAAGCCGGAAGCGGGGCAAAAAACGCGGTTCCTTTGGAGATGATCCGAAAAGTATCGCAAAATATTGAAATTCCGTTAATTGTCGGGGGCGGCATCCGTTCAAAAAAGGCAATTGATGCGGCTTATGATTTCGGTGCGGATTTGGTGGTTATCGGAACGGCTTTTGAAAACAATCCTGATTTTTTTAACCTGTAATTGCTATGGTAGAGTTTTTCATCGATGCCTATAAAGACGCTTCGGTTGCCCGGATTGTTTTGGAATTCCTTGTTTTTGTCTGCGGAATCGCCAGTGTGATTTATGCACGGAAAGAAAATATTCTGGTCTATCCTACAGGGCTTGTAGCTACGGTTATTTCGACGTATTTGCTTTGCATAGCAGGGTATCTTGGTGATATGATGATTAATCTGTATTTTTCCGTCATGAGTATTTACGGCTGGTGGAACTGGTCCAGAAAAAGAGAGAATCAGAAAAACCTATCCATAAGCAGAACCAATTTTAAGGAAAAAATAATAGGGATTGCATTGTTTTTTACCACAATTATTGTAGTTTTCGCTATCTATAGGGTCTTTGATTACGAAATCAAAAAGGAAAATTATGTGGATATTGTGGCTTCCGGAATTTTCTTTACAGGAATGTGGTATATGGCCCATAAAAAGATAGAGAACTGGACGCTTTGGATTATTGGTGATATTATTGTAACACCAATTTATGCCTACAGGGGATTGGGAATGTTGTCGTTACAGTATTTAATTTTTACAGTTTTAGCCATTTTGGCATATTTGGAATGGAGAAGGATATTACAGCAAAAGATAGTTTGAAAAAGAAATACAGTTTTACCGAGGCTGATTTTGAATACATACGGAATTACGGAATCACTGTTGAGAAAATCAGCCGTGAACTCGAGATGTTTGAAAAGGGGATTGCTAAAATTTCTTTGGAAAAGACTGCAACGGTAGGCGATGGGATTCTTACTTTTTCAGAGGAAGAAGTGCGGCATTTCGTGGCTTATTTTGAAGCCGAAAGAAAAAAGTATTCGATAGAAAAGTTTGTTCCCGCCTCGGGAGCAGCCAGCAGAATGTTTAAGTTCCTGATTGAGTTTATCAACGATTTTCAATTGGGAGAGGAAACCATTAATGCCTACATCAACCGTCAGAAAGCGAATAAGTTATCGGTTTTTCTGGTGGGAATCGAAAAGTTCCCGTTTTATGACATGGTGTTGGAAGAAGTCAGGTTGCAGTACGCCAACTATGAGGATTTCAATCAGGATGAAAAGTACTATTATTTCATCAATACCCTGCTTTCCCTTGAAGGGTTTGATTTTGCTAATAAACCCAAAGGCGTACTGCCTTTTCATAAAAAAGACAAGGAAATTACCACACCTATAGACAAACATCTTCGAGAAGCACAGGTCTATTCGGAAGTAGCCGGAAAACCACAAATTCATTTTACCGTTTCGGAAGAGCATCTTGATGACTTTGAGCAAATTATCAGTGCCATCGGTTCGGATGTTCAGGTGAACTATTCCTTCCAGCAGGCTTCTACCGATACTTTAGCGGTGGACATGGATAATAATCCTTTTCGTCTGGATGACGGATCTTTGTTTTTCCGTCCCGGCGGACATGGCGCTTTGATTGAAAATTTAAACCAGCTCGAAACGGATATTGTTTTCATTAAAAACATCGATAATGTAGCCTTTAATCATTTTGAAGAAATCGTATTCTATAAAAAAGTGTTGGGTGGGCTGTTGCTGCAACTGCAAAGCGAAATTTTTGCCCATCTCGAAATGCTGGAAAACGCATCTGACGTTAATTTGGAAGCGCTAATCTCTTTCGTGAGGCACAAACTGAATATCGTACTTCCCAAAGATTTTTCAAAATATTCGCTGGACAATCAGAAAGCCGAATTGTTCCAGTTGTTAAATCGCCCCATCCGTGTTTGTGGTATGGTAAAGAATGAAGGCGAACCCGGCGGCGGACCGTTTTGGGTGCATGAAGACAACGGAGCGGTTTCACTTCAAATAGTGGAATCATCGCAGATTGATTTGCAAAGCGACCATCAGAAAAAAATATTTTCAGAATCCACCCATTTTAACCCGGTGGATTTGGTGTGCGGATTGAAGAATTTTAAAGGAGAAAAGTTCAATTTACCCGATTTTGTCAATCATAATGCGGGCTTTATCGTTCAGAAGACCAAAAACGGAAAAGACATCAGCGCCTATGAATTGCCGGGACTCTGGAACGGCGCCATGGCCAACTGGATTGCCATTTTTGCCGAAGTGCCTTTGGTGACCTTCAATCCGGTGAAAACCGTAAATGATTTACTCAAACCGGCCCACCAGCACGAATAATTATGGACAAAGAGAAACTTCTGTCGGAATTGCAGTTTAAGGCGGTGCGCAGCAGTGGTGCCGGAGGTCAAAACGTGAATAAAGTGTCTTCGAAAGTGGTGCTACAGTTCGATTTGAAAACGTCATCCGCGTTTTCTGAAGAGGAAAAGGAATTGCTTTTGTCCAAACTCGATAACAAACTTACCAAAGAACAGGTGTTACTGTTGAATTGCGACGAAGGCCGAAGTCAGCTTCGCAATAAAGAAATTGTAATCAAACGGTTTTTGCTCATAATAGAAGGCGCACTGAAAGTAGCAAAGTCAAGGAAACCAACCAAAATACCACGCTCTGTAATTGAAAAGCGACTCAAGGAGAAACGCAGCCAGTCGGATATTAAGCAGTCCCGCCAAAAGCCTAAATTCTAATTAATTGAATTCGCACTTGGATTATTGGAATTTATAATTCTATCTTTGTGCCGTCTCAAAGGGGTGCTCTAACTAACGAGCTGAGATTATACCCAATGAACCTGGGCAGGTAATGCTGCCAAGGGAGTTAAGTGTCGCTTTTTTAGGCATATTAAATCATTTTTTTATTAAACAGAATAATTGCCCCTTTTATTCGTAATCGTTTTTACGAATGAAAATTTTATTCAAAATGCTTTTTGCAGGAGCCATGCTGCAAACTTCTTTTGGTTTTTCTCAGGAAACAACCACTCAGGACACCGTAAAGGTAAAACTGTTGGATGATGTTTTGGTTTCTGCCGTTCGTGCCAATGCCAAACAACCGGTAAGTTTTACCAATATGAGCAAGAAAGAACTTTCTGAACGCAATCTGGGTCAGGATATTCCCGTTTTAATGAATTATCTGCCGTCTGTTGTAACCACTACCGATGCCGGGAATGGCGTGGGTTATACCGGAATCCGGGTGCGGGGTAGCGATGCGACGCGTGTGAATGTTACCATTAACGGCATCGCCTACAACGATTCGGAATCGCACGGCACCTATTGGGTGAATATGCCGGATTTCGTCTCATCGGTTGAAAATCTGCAATTGCAGCGCGGAGTAGGAACTTCCACCAACGGCGCCGGAGCTTTTGGCGCGAGTCTGAACATGCTGACCGATTCGTATTCCGAAAAAAGCAACGGGGAAGTTTCCAATTCCATCGGAAGCTTCAATACGCACAAGCACACCGTGAAATTCAGTACCGGTTTGATGAATAACACATTCGAATTGGCAGGACGTTTGTCTAAAATCAATTCCGACGGTTATGTTGACAGAGCATCATCCGATTTGAAATCGTATTTCCTTCAGGGAACGTATGTGGGGAAAACCACTTTAATCAAAGCGTTGGTCTTTGGCGGAAAGGAAAAAACCTATCAGTCCTGGAACGGAATCGATTCGCTGACCTTGGTAAATGACAGAACATTCAATTCGTCGGGTATGTTTACCGATGAATCAGGAAATACCCGTTTTTATGATAATGAAACTGATAATTACCAGCAGGATCATGCGCAGTTGCACTGGAATGAGCAAATCAATTCCAATTGGAATACCAATATGGCGGTGCATTATACCAAAGGAAAAGGGTATTATGAAAATTACAAAGAGGACGCTGATTTTTCCGAATACGGATTGCTGCCGGTTGCAGGGCAGACTTCCACGGATTTGATTCGTCAGAAGTGGTTGGATAATGATTTTTATGGGGCAACTTTCTCCGGAAATTACAGAAATACGGTTCTGGATGTTATCCTTGGAGGTGCCTGGAATAAATATGAAGGATCACATTTTGGGAAAGTGATTTGGGCGCGCTATGCCTCCACAAGCGAATTGGGTGACAACTATTATAACGACAGCGGAATTAAAACCGACTGGAATGTATTCTCCAAAGTGAATTATAAAATAACGAATTTTATAAACCTGTACGGTGATTTGCAATTCCGACGCGTAAACTACAAAGCGGATGCACCCGAAACCGGTCTGGTGGACGACACCTTCAACTTCTTCAACCCTAAAGCGGGAATCACCTTTACGATTAACGAGAAAAACAATTTCTATTTCTCTTATGCGAGAGCCAATCGTGAACCCAATCGTACCGATTATGAAAACGGCAGTCCGAAACCCGAAAGCTTAAATGATTTTGAATTGGGATGGCGATATGGTACTGCGAAAACCAAATTGAATGTGAACGCCTATTATATGGCCTATAAAGATCAGTTGGTTCTCACGGGGCAATTGGATGATGTGGGGGCTCCGATACGAGCCAACAGCGGCGACAGTTACCGATTGGGATTAGAGATAGACGCGGCGGTTGCGGTATTGGATAAATTGATTTTTCGTCCGAATGTTACTCTGAGTATGAATAAAAACAAGGATTTTGTGTTCCAAAGAGATGGGGAATTGCAAAATCTGGGCGATACCAACATCGCCTATTCTCCAAATTTGATTGCTGGGAATATGGTGATTTTTTCTCCGATTAAAAGTCTTCAGTTCGCATTGTTAACGAAAGTTGTAGGAGAGCAGTACATGGGAAATATCGATTCCAACATGTCGAAGCTCAAAGGCTATTGCGTGAATGATTTTTCGGTGAATTGGGAAATCAAACCGAAATCCATTTTCAAATCCATTGTTATAAGTGGCTTGGTGAATAACATATTCGACTATAAATACGTATCCAACGGCTATTTCTATACGTATGATGACGATTGGACGGCCCCTGGAGACATCACTACCATAGAAGGCGCCGGGTACTATCCTCAGGCTGGCAGAAATGCCATGCTGGGCGCGACCCTCAAATTTTAAATGTTTAGTTTATTAAAATAGGTTGATTGAATCCTGATGAGAATTTTTCTTGTCAGGATTTTTTAATTCGTAATGGAGATGACGCTTCCGTTTAGTGAAGTGCGGTATTGTTTCATCGGATATTGTGCTCCGGAGGCTAAGCCGTTAAACAAGCTGTATTGTTTCTCATCACAGGGGCATACCGCATTAATGCCGTTAATGGTCATGGTGGAGCAGTTGCTTAATGCCTGATTGGGACACGCGGCATCAAAAGCATTGTAAAGCCCTTCACCCACTTTCATCACAATGATTCCTCGTACACCGGCGCCTGCGACATTGATGTATACCGGATTCGAAACGAAGTTCAAATCATTATACGCCGGAAAATTCATGTCAATCTGCAGGTTAACCGGATAATTGGGAAGGTAAGGATTGTTATTGTTGACTTGTTCGTCTTTATTGCAGCTTAAGAATAACAAGGTCGATATGGTAAGAAAAAAGAAATGTTTCATTTTTAAATAAATTAGAAAAGAATTGATAAACAAATTTAAATTAATTAACTTTGACAAATGCAGTAATGCAACGATAAAAATTGAAATAAAATAAAAACAATATCTTTGTGGAAAGAAATCCCGTCCTGATGGGATTTTTTCTATTTATATAAACGATGAAGTTATGAGTACAGTATCTTATTACACCGCAGAAGGATTAAAAAAATTGAGAGATGAATTGGATCATCTGAAAAGCATAGAAAGACCAAAAGCCTCTCAGGCCATTGCAGAGGCAAGAGATAAAGGCGACTTGTCTGAGAATGCAGAGTACGACGCTGCAAAAGAAGCACAAGGGTTATTGGAAATGAAAATTTCCAAAATGGAAGAAGTGGTGTCCAACGCGAGACTGATAGACGAATCACAATTGGACGTTTCCAAAGTATTGGTGCTTTCCACGGTTAAGATTAAAAACCAGACTAACGGAATGGAGCTAAAATACACTTTGGTAGCCGAAAGTGAAGCCGATTTGAAAACGGGTAAAATCTCGGTAACTTCCCCCATCGGAAAAGGATTATTAGGAAAATCCGTTGGTGAAATCGCCGAAATCAATGTGCCGAACGGTGTCTTGAGATTCGAGGTTTTAGAGATTTCTCGTGACTAAATTCAAATCGAAAGGATTTAGGTTCTAAATTCTGATTTTGATCAATCGACAGTTTTCTAAATTCTAAATGCTGACTTCTAAATTTTAAAAACATGGCATCCATTTTCACAAGAATCATCAACGGCGAAATTCCGTGTTACAAAGTAGCGGAAGACGATAATTTCATAGCGTTTCTGGATGTGAATCCGAATGCGAAAGGGCACACGCTTTGCGTTCCCAAACAGGAAATCAACAAGATTTTCGATATGGAGGAAGCGCATTATTTGGATCTGATGAAATTCTCCCGTAAAGTAGCCAAAGCCTTGGAGAAAACGGTTGCCTGTAAACGTATTGGTGTCGCGGTGGTTGGATTGGAAGTGCCGCACGTGCATGTGCATCTGATACCGCTTCAGGATATGGACGACATGCGTTTCGAAAGAAAAACAAGTTTGACTCAAGAAGAATTTGACGCCTTAGCCAAAGCGATAGCTCAAAATTTATGATATTACAAAAACTGTTTTAGCAACTTGTAACAAGTTTTTCATTGTTTTGCCGCAGATTCACAGATTAATGAACTAGTAATCTGCGAATCTGCGGTTTTTTTTTTATTCTTACTGAATAAAGATTATTGGCAGGGAATTTGGAAAAGTTAAGCGGATTCCTTCTTAAAAGTTATCTGCATGGTAGTGCCTTTCCCGATTTCGGAATGGGCCACTTTAATGCGGCCGTTATGGTATTCCTCCACGATTCTTTTGGTCAGCGAAAGGCCTAATCCCCAGCCGCGTCTTTTGGTGGTGAATCCGGGTTCAAAAACGCTTTGAAACTGGGCTTTCGGAATTCCGCTTCCGGTATCGCTGACTTTAATCTTCACAAAACGTTCGGTTTCTTCAATGACCACCGCCAGTTTTCCTTTTCCTTTCATGGCATCAATGGCGTTTTTAACCAGATTTTCAATGGTCCAGCTGTGTAAGACGGGGTTTAGTTTAATGAAAATAGGATGTTGTGGGGCGATAAAGGAAAAATCCACCTGTTTGGAAGTTCTCGATTTCAGATAATCGAACGACTGTTCCGTTTCCTGAATCAGATCCCGGTTTTCCAAAACGGGTTCCGAACCGATTTTTGAAAAACGATCGGTAATGGTTTGCAGGCGATTGATGTCTTTTTCAATTTCAGACACCGTGGTTTCATCGACGTTATCCGCTTTCATGATTTCCAGCCAACCTATTAAAGACGATAACGGTGTGCCAATCTGATGGGCGGTCTCTTTCGCCATACCGGCCCAAAGGCGGTTTTGTGTGGCCATTTTGCTGGCACGGTAAAAGTTAAAAATCATCCCGCTGAAAAACAATCCGATTAACACCAGCGCTATCGGGTAGTACTTCAATTTCGTGATGAGCGACGAGTTGCCATAATACAACAGATGTTTTTTTCCGGCATAATCAATGGTTATCGGTGTATTTTCCGACTTGAGACGGTTCAGGAACGAAATCGATTTGACCTTGTCCTGCGTAATCGCTTCCTCCACATTAATCATGTCGATAATGCTGTCCTTGTCCGAAGTCCGTACAATCGGAATCGTTGTGTTTTTGCTTAAAATCTGCAACGGTAATTCGAGATCCGTGTTCTCATCGGCATTGTTGACCGTTTTTAAGGCCGATGCCCAAACCTCCATTTTCAAACGTTCTTCGCTTTTAAAGGTTTGGAAAAAAGTATACGTGTTCCACAGAATCAGAACCAAAAGATTGAAGGAGGCCAGAATGATTACCCATCGGATTAGATTGCGTCTGTCGGAAGAAAAATTCATACTTTTTTCGGAGTAGCTGAGTTACTATGTAGCTAAGTTACTAAGTTTATCGGGATACCCCAAGTTTATTTTTAACAAGAATAATTTTCTTACATTTGTGATTGAAAAAAATACAGAAAGTTTCAACTCAAAAAAGTATCTTTGTCAAAATTTTTCAGACTATGATTAGTGTTGATCCGAAGGAGTTGGCTCCAATGAAATTACAGGCGTACCTGCAAGGCGCTGTTGGTCCGCGACCGATTGCTTTTGCCAGTACGTTGGACGAAAACGGGAACCCGAATTTATCCCCGTTCAGTTTCTTTAACGTCTTCAGTTCCAATCCGCCGATTCTGATTTTTTCCCCGGCACGCCGTGTTAGGGACAATACGGTTAAACACACGCTAATCAATGCCGAGAATACCCGCGAAGTGGTGATTAACGTGGTGAATTACGACATTGTGCAGCAAGCCTCGTTGTCGAGTACGGAATATGCCGATGGCGTAAACGAATTCGTGAAATCGGGTCTGACCATGGTACCGTCGGATGTGGTAAAACCGTATCGCGTGGGCGAAAGTCCGGTACAGTTTGAATGCAAGGTAAACGACATTATCCATTTGGGAACCGAAGGCGGCGCCGGAAATTTAATCATCTGCGAAGTGGTGAAAATCCACATCAATGAAGAAGTTCTGGATGCCAACGGAACCATCGACCAACACAAAATCGATTTGGTTTCCCGTATGGGCGGTAACTGGTATTCCCGTGCCAACATGGGCCTTTTCGAAGTGGAAAAGCCTTTAACAACGCTGGGAATCGGTGTAGATATGGTTCCTGATTTCGTAAAAGAAAGCCCGATTTTCGACGGTAACGATTTAGGGAAATTAGGAAACATCGAAGCCATACCAACCGAAGAAGAAATTGCTATCTTTGTAAAAGAGAATTTCTCCGTCAAAGCCGTTTTGAGTTCGGATGATGAGGTGAAGAAATTCCAGATGGCAAAAGAATATTTAGATAAAAACGAAGTGCTGACCGCCTGGAAAGTGCTTTTAGCAAAACAATAATTTAACAGAAGATGGAAGTTACAGGAAAAGTAAAAGTGATTAATGCGGCGCAACAAGTAAGCGCTACATTTAAGAAAAGAGAATTGGTAGTTACTACGGAAGAGCAGTACCCACAACACATAATGATTGAGTTCACTCAGGACAAATGCGATTTGTTGGACAGCTACAGACCAGGTGATGCCGTAAAAGTTTCCATCAATTTAAGAGGAAGAGAATGGGTGAATCCACAAGGAGAAACCAAATATTTCAATTCCATCCAAGGTTGGAGAATTGAAAAAATGCAAGCAGAAGCTCCTGCAGGTGCACCACAAATGCCACCAATGCCAGCAAGCGAAGCTTTTGAACCGGCAACGAATTTCAAAGAAGAAGAGCACGACGATTTGCCGTTCTAAGTCGGAATTTAGAATTTAGAAATCGGAATTTAGAAAAAATATGAAAAGTCAGAAATTTGAGTAATTTTAAATTTCTGACTTTTTTTATTTGAAGCGAAAGGCTTGGGCATTTTCAGCGATTCTTGTTCCCGCTATCCGTTACAATCTGTCATTGCGAGCTTGCGCGGCAATCTCCCAATAACAGGATTTACACTCCTATCGGGGCTATTCGGGTCACTTTTTTCGATTATTTGTAAAGATTTTAATTGTGCCGCAGAAAATACATTTTTTAGACAACGAACTTTGGTTTCCACCCGTTTCCGAAACGCATCCGTCGGGCATTATTGCCGTGGGCGGCGATTTGAGTACGGAACGGCTTTTATTGGCCTACCGAAGCGGCATTTTTCCCTGGTTCGAAGACGGCGAACCCATCACCTGGTGGTCCCCCGACGAGCGCATGGTGCTGTTTCCGGAGGATTTCAAACCTTCCAAAAGCATGCGGAACATCCTCAACCGGAATCTTTTCAAAGTGACTTTTAATCAGGATTTCAGAGCAGTGATTTCCAATTGTCAAACCATAAAACGCGAAGGCCAAAACGGCACCTGGATTACCGACGACATGATTGCAGCCTACAGCACACTGCACGAACTCGGCCATGCTAAATCCGTTGAGGTTTGGCAAAAAGATGTATTGGTTGGCGGTTTGTACGGCATTGATTTAGGGCATGTGTTTTGCGGGGAAAGCATGTTTTCCAAAGTGCCCAATGCCAGTAAGGTGGCGTTTGTTTCCTTGGTGAATTATCTCAAGGAAAATAAGTATTTGCTATTGGATTGTCAGGTGTATAACGAACATCTGGAAAGTTTGGGATGCGGCGAAATCGATCGGGAGGATTTTATGTCTGTATTATTGCGCTAATCAGCTGGTTCAAAATTCCCTATCAGTAATGTTGCCCCGTTACAGTTTACAACCATATGTTTGGGAATGCCTTTATAAAACGATACTTCAGTGGTGTTTTTCTTAGCACATTCTTCGCATTTCAATTCGAAGTAGAGTTTGTTGTTTTTAATCTTTTTGGGTAATTCACAGGACATGGTAAGGTAATAATCTCCCAGAAATCTGTTCTTATTGTCGTAGACTAAGATTCTGCTGGTGGCTCTTCCGGATACTCCCCAAATCCATAAAGAGGTCATTAGTTTGTATGTTGCGTCCTTATTTTTTATGGTTCCTAAGTAGGTTAATTCTAATTCGTCATTTCCTTTTTCATCCCATTTTCCGAAAGTAACGGTTTTGTTTTCCATCCCTTTTTTTAAAACCAAGAGTCTTCTGTCGGGTTCTTTTTGGCTAAACAAAAGAAGGGGAAATAATAGAAAAAAGAAAACAGCTAAAAACAGTTTCATAATATGAATCATTTTTTCATTTTCGGCAACGTCCGAATATACAATTCTTCCACTTTGGTTCTTGCCCAATCGGTTTTTCTCAAAAATGTCAGACTCGATTTTACCGACGGATTTTCCTTAAAGCATTTGATGTTAATCAGTTCGGCCAACGTGTCAAAGCCATAGAAATCTACCAGCTCTTCCACTATGGTTTTCAAGGTTATGCCGTGTAAGGGATCTTTGCTCATTCGTTCTTTTTTATTCCGTTTCGGATGTTTAAGCGTTTGTTTTTCTTCTGAATTTTCGTCGGGTGAAATTATAATAAAATATCAGATTATCCATGGTTAAAGCAATCGTAATTAAAATCGCGGCAGCAAGCAGTGCTTTGATTCCTATCTGATAGAACATTAACGTACCCGAAATACATCCCGTAAAGAAGAAAACCACTATGGAAAGTTTCAGAAAAATGTTTTTTTTCAGTTTGACAGCATTCGGATGGTTTCTGTAGAAAAAATACTGTGAGGTTTCAATGCCCAAATCGGTAAAAAGTCCCGTTAAATGTGTGGTGCGTACTGTCGACTGCGAGATCTTGGTTACCAGAGCATTCTGTAAACCCATTGAAAACAAAAGGAGGTAGGCGATTTGGTTCGCATTTCCGGTATCGGTAAAATTCCAATCGTTCCAGAAACCTACCAATACAAGAAGGAACAGTTCCAGAAACATAGGTGCGGTGTGGATGTATTTCTTCTTGTTAATGGCGGCGATTTCAATAAAAAAATTCGATACGAAAGCACCCAAAAAGAAAAAGAAGATGTAAAGAAGGTACGGAATGGCTTTGGCATATTGTCCGACAATCACTTCTTCGGCAAAATAGGCGAAATGACCGGTTACGTTCGTGGTTAGCGTACTGATGGCCAAAACCCCCACACTATTCACTATCCCGGCCACCAAAGACAGATTGGAAGCCAGACGCAGGTTGTGTCGGAATGTCCTGTTTTTGCCTTGGTGTCTAAACATTGATAAAAGAAGGGTTTTGTGATTTCTTTCAATGTATAAATATAGTTAAAATTTCAACTTGGTGTAGTTCCATTCTAAGGTATTAAAAAGCACCAATTCATTTTTCAGGGTTGGCAACTCCATAATCAGTTTTAAGGTTTCGTGCGCCATCATCGTTCCGATAATTCCTGGTAAGCTTCCCAATACGCCATTAATACTGCAACTCGGCACGTCTTCCGGATTGGGTGGCTCGGGAAACAAATCCCGCAAATTTTTGGAACCGTTATGATTGAAAACCGCCATTTGGCCCTCAAATTTCAGAATGCTTCCGTAAACCAACGGTTTTCCAAGTTTGACACAAGTGTCATTTACCAAATAACGCGTGGTGAAATTATCGCAACCATCTACAATCACATCAAAAGCACTGAAGATGCGTTCGGCGTTTTCTACGGTTAGTTTTTCTTCAAAGGCCTGGATTTCAATAGTCGGATTCAAAGCTTCCAAAATGGTTTGGGCTGTGATGGCTTTCGGCGTGTCGACGTGTTTTTCGGTATAAAGAACCTGTCGGTGTAAATTGTGCAGTTCCACTTTGTCAAAATCAACAATCCCGATGGTTCCCACTCCTGAAGTGGCCAGATATTGGAGAATCGGGCAGCCTAATCCCCCGGCACCAATCACTAAAACTTTGGCTTTTTTCAGTTTTAATTGCCCACTTTCTCCAATTTCCGGTAAAAGCATTTGTTTGCCATAGCGAAGATAATCCTGAATTGTAATCATTTTAAATCGTATAACTTTTATCCCAGTCTTTCCAAACCGGTTCGTATCCTTTACTTGTAATCATAGTGGCTATCACTTCCGCCGAGCGTTCATCACTGGTTTCAAACTGCTCCAAAGATTCAACATCCACTACATAACCACCCGGGTTGGTTTTTGATCCGGCACTCATACTTGTTACGCCAATCGGAATGATGTTGTCGCGGAATTTCTCGTTTTCGCGGGTTGAAACGGATATTTCCAGCTCTTCGTTCCAAAGGCGGTACGCGCAAATCAACTGGAGCAAATCGCTGTCTTCCATGATAAAATTGGGTTCGATAATCCCTTCTGCCGGACGCAATCGCGGAAAGGAAACGGAATATTTGCTCCGCCAATAGGTTTTCTGCAGGTAATCGAGATGCAAGGCATTGAAGAAACTGTCGATACGCCAGTCTTCCAATCCCAGTAAAACACCCAACCCGATTTTATGGATTCCTGCTTTGCCCACACGGTCCGGAGTTTCCAAACGGTAATCGAAATTGGATTTTTTTCCTTTCGGATGGTATTCTTTATAGACTTCCCGATGATACGTTTCCTGATACACCAAAACGGTATGCACGCCCGCTTCATGCAATTGTTGGTATTCTTCTTCGGATAACGGTTGTACTTCTACCGAAATGGAAGAAAAATGGTTCTTAATTTGTGCTACGGCGTTCAGAAAATAATGGATGTTTACGGTGTAATTCGCTTCTCCGGTAACCAACAAAACATGATCGAATCCTGCTTTCTTAAGTTCGGCGACTTCGAGTGCAATCTCACTGTCTGTGAGCGTTTTTCGTTTGATTTTATTGTCTAAGCTGAAACCACAATACGTACAAATGTTCTGGCATTCGTTGCTCAGGTACATCGGGGCGTACATCTGGATGGTTTTTCCGAAACGTTTTTTGGTCAGCACGTGACTCTGTTGCGCCATTTCTTCCAGAAAAGGTTTAGCGGCCGGGGAAATCAGAATCAGAAAGTCGTTCAGATTTCTTTTGGTTTTTGTCAAGGCGTTACGGACTTCCGTTTCCGTAGTCTGGTATATTTTATTTTGAATGGTGTCCCAATCGTAATTTTCAAAAACCGATTTAAAAGTATCCATAGTTTCTAACCGCAAAGAGCGCAGCGTTTTTCGCAAGGTTCGCAAAGTTTTTTGATCTATAAACACACAGCCTAGCGGATTTTGTGTAAAACTTTGCGGACCTTGCGGTTAATAAAAAGCAACTATTCATAAAGAAAGGCGGTCAACGGACTTGAAGCCACTGCCTTGTTCACGGTTTGTGCCAATTGTGCTTCATAAGCTTTTCGTCCGGCCATAACCGCTTCTTTGAAAGCTTCTGCCATCAGTTTCGGGTTTCCGGCTACGGCAATCGCGGTGTTCACCAAAACAGCATCGGCACCCATTTCCATCGCTCTTGCCGCGTGTGATGGTGCGCCAATTCCGGCATCCACAATCACGGGGACTTTACTCTGTTCGATAATGATTTCGAGAAAATCTTCGGTTTTTAACCCTTTATTGCTTCCGATAGGTGAGCCCAATGGCATTACGGCTGCCGTTCCCGCTTCTTCCAATCGTTTGCACAACACCGGATCGGCATGAATGTATGGCAAGATGATGAAACCGAGTTTCGCCAGTGCTTCTGTGGCCTTCAGGGTTTCAATCGGGTCCGGAAGGAGGTATTTGGGATCGGGATGAATTTCGAGTTTCAGCCAATTCGTTTCCAGGGCTTCCCGAGCCAATTGTGCGGCAAAAACAGCTTCTTTCGCATTGCGCGCCCCCGAAGTATTCGGTAATAAATAGATGTGCGAATGGTTGATGTGCGACAAAATCGCATCGGTTTCGGTTTCCAGATCGAGGCGTTTTAAAGCTACCGTAACCAATTCGCTTCCCGAGGCCAGAATCGCCTCTTCCATTTGCGGGTTGGAACCGAATTTTCCCGTTCCCAAAAACAAACGGGAAGTGAAGGTTTTATCGGCTATTTTAAATGTTGACATATAGTTTTTCGTTGAGTTGTGTAATCAGTTGGGGGTTTTCGGTGATTAATCCGGAAACGGCAATACCGTGGAGACCTGTATCGATAAGGTTTTCAATATCATTCGATGCAATGCCGCCAATGGCATAAACGGGAATCCGAATATTTTGTTCCTCTATTTTGCTTAAGATGTGCCGATAGCCTTCCAAGCCTAGAATCGGACTCAGGTTTTCTTTGGTAGTAGTAAATCGTAATGGACCAAGTCCGATGTAATCACAGTTTTCAGCGGTTCGTTGCAGAACATCTTCCAGGGTGTTTGCGGTACCTCCAATGATTTTATGATTGCCTAATAAAGTTCGAGCATCTTTGATTCTCATGTCGTTCAGACCCAAATGCACCCCATCGGCATTGATTTGAAGTGCCAAATCGACTTTGTCGTTAATAATGAACGTCGCCAAGTACTCTTCGCAAAGTGTTTTTACGGCTTCTGCCAAAGTGAAAAGTTCCAGCGAATTTCCGTTTTTGAAGCGTAACTGTACCCAGTCACAACCGTTGTCGAGTGCCTGATGGATGTTGTACAATTGCTCTTCAATCGTAGTTCCCTGAGAAATGTACTGTAATTTACTAAACATGATGGTATCCTAATAACGTGGTGTTGGAATTCAGGTATTTTTCGATATAGTTTTTGGCTTTCAAAGAGGCTAAAAGGATGTCGTGTCCTAAAGCAATATTCGCTGCAATAGCGGAGGATAAAACACAACCCGATCCGTGTTTGTCGGAAGTAACGGCAAGGGCACCGACCAGCTTTGCACATTCCGTATCGACATAAAGATAATCCACCCCTTTTTGATTGGGATTATGTCCGCCCTTCAGTAAAACGGCACAATGTTTCGAAAGATTTTGCGCCATTTCTTCGGCAGCATCTTTGGTGTCGGAAAGCTTCAGAATCTCGTTGTAATTTGGTGTAATCAAATCGATTTGCTGTAAGATTCCAATCAGTTCCGATTGGTTTTCGACGGTTGTGAATTCAAATTCAGTGGTTGATTTCAATACCGTATCCCAAACGATTTTTGTTTTCGGGGAACGCTTTTCTATGACACTTACGATTTCTTTCAAATAAACCAACGAAGGAACGATTCCGATTTTTACGGCTTTAATATCGTAAGTCCGGAAAAGGGTTTTTAACGAATCCAGTACAAAATCCAGATCGGTCCATTGGATGTCGTGGAATTCGTTTTCCGTCTGGATGGTGTTTCCTGTTGCAATGGCTAAACCATACACCTGATGTTGTTCGAATGTTTTGATATCGGATAGGATACCGGCACCGCCGGAAGGATCATGCCCTGCGACGGTTAAAACGAATGGACGATTTGCTGACATTTTTTAAAATTTTCTAATGGGTTTTTACTGTTCCAAACGGTTCCCAACAACGCGATTTCGTCAAAGCCGTTTTCTAATGTTTCTTGGATGTTTTCTGATGAAAGGCCTCCCAAGGCCACAAGTTTTGTTGCGAAATTGGTTCGTTGTTCAAGGGTTTGGAAGTGATTGATTTTCGAATCATAGTCAGTTTTGGATATGCTTTTGTAGATGGGGCTTAAAAAGGCATGTTGAAAATTTTGGTTTAAATCGTTGAATTCCTTTATGCTGTGCGTCGAGGCGGAATAAATGCCGTCTGATTTTATAAATGTGGTGTTTCTTTGCGCTTTGGACAGATGAAATCGGTTGATGCCGTATTCGTTTCCCAGATGATGATGGCTGTGCAGCACCAAACGGTTTGCAACTTCCCAACCGATTGCCGAAAGAAACGTCTTCATTTCTGCCTCCGAAAAATCGGGTTTGCGAATATGTAGCAACGACAAGCCTTCCGCGAAAAGCGAATGGATAAGGCTGATCTCGTTTGCAACGGCTATCGGATTGGTGATTACTATCATATTTTGGTTTAGGGATTAGTTAGAAGGGATAAGTGGCAAGCTTCGGATTTGAAGAAAACTATGTTTTTTTTATTAATTAGATATCTTTTCCCTTGCCCCTTTTCCCTTGCTTCTTTTAACTTTTACAAATAAATTTCCTTCCCGCTTTCCACAAATTCTTCCGATTTGGCTTTCATCTCTTTTTCGGCTTCGGCCACATCGCGGATTTCCTGTGAGATTTTCATGGAACAGAATTTCGGTCCGCACATCGAACAGAAATGTGCCACTTTTGCGCCGTCAGCCGGAAGGGTTTCGTCGTGGAATTCCCGTGCGGTGTCCGGATCCAAAGCCAAGTTAAACTGGTCTTCCCAGCGGAATTCGAAACGCGCTTTGCTTAAAGCGTTGTCACGGTATTGCGCTCCCGGATGTCCTTTGGCCAAATCGGCGGCATGGGCGGCTATTTTATACGTGATAACGCCATCTTTTACATCTTTTTTGTTTGGTAAACCTAAGTGTTCCTTTGGCGTTACATAACACAACATCGCGCAGCCGTACCAACCAATCATGGCCGCTCCGATGGCGGAAGTGATGTGGTCGTAACCCGGTGCGATGTCGGTAGTTAACGGTCCTAAAGTATAGAAAGGTGCCTCGGAGCAATGTTCCAATTGCTTGTCCATGTTTTCTTTGATCATGTGCATCGGGACGTGTCCTGGGCCTTCGATAAAAACCTGAACATCGTGTTTCCAGGCAATTTTGGTCAGTTCACCTAAAGTTTCCAGTTCGGCGAATTGTGCGGCGTCGTTGGCATCGGCTATGGAACCAGGACGTAAGCCGTCACCTAGTGAAAATGCCACGTCGTACTGTTTCATGATTTCGCAGATTTCTTCAAAATGAGTATATAAGAAATTTTCCTTGTGATGAAACAAGCACCATTTGGCCATAATCGAGCCACCTCGGGAAACAATTCCGGTAACGCGATTGGCAGTTAAATGAATGTATCGTAATAATACGCCGGCGTGAATCGTGAAATACGAAACTCCCTGTTCGGCCTGTTCGATTAGGGTGTCGCGGAAAATTTCCCAGGTTAAGTCTTCGGCTACGCCTTTGACTTTTTCCAAGGCCTGGTAGATTGGTACGGTTCCGATGGGTACGGGGGAGTTTCGGATAATCCATTCGCGGGTTTCGTGGATGTTTTTTCCGGTGGACAAATCCATGATGGTGTCGGCGCCCCAACGACAAGCCCAAACGGCTTTTTCCACTTCTTCTTCGATGCTGGAGGTTACGGCACTGTTCCCGATGTTGGCGTTGATTTTTACCAGGAAATTGCGGCCCACAATCATCGGTTCGCTTTCCGGGTGGTTGATGTTGTTCGGGATGATAGCGCGTCCGGCGGCGACTTCACTCCGAACAAATTCCGGAGTAATCTTGCTTTTTGGGGTGTTGGCGCCGAAACTTTGACCGGCATGCTGACATTGCATCGCTTTTTGTGCCGTTTCCAATTGCTCGATGCGTTGGTTTTCACGGATGGCGATGTATTCCATTTCGGGTGTGATGATGCCTTTTTTTGCGTAATGTAATTGTGAGACATTTGCACCTTTTTTGGCACGCATTGGTTTGTGCAGGTATTCGAAACGCAGGGGGTTTAGTTTTTCATCGTTCAGACGTTGTTTGCCGTAGTCGGAGGAGATTTCAGTTAATGCTTCCACGTCGTTTCGGTCTAAGATCCATTGTTCGCGGATTCTTGGTAAGCCTTTTCTAACATCGATTTCGATATTCGGATCGGTGTACGGTCCGGAAGTATCGTAAACGGTTACGGGCGGATTTTTTTCGATGCCTCCGTTGGATAATCTGGTGTCGGAAAGTTGGATTTCGCGCATGGCGACTTTAATGGGGTGGATTTTTCCGTCGATGTAGACTTTTGTGGAATTGGGGAAGGGTTGTCTGGATATTTTTTCTTCGTAGGTCATTTTTTTGAGTTACTAAGGTTTTGTTTTTTTGTTGAGATTTGTAAGATTCTTGTCTCTTGTTTCTGTTTTCTTTGATTTTTTCACGCAGATTTTCACAGATTTATTTTCTGAATTCTAACTTCTGATTTCTCTTTTTCTGCCAGGGATGGGAGTGAAAAGCCCGTAAAGGCAAAAACTTTTAAAAACAAGTACTGGAAGTGGCGACCAACGGAAGCTGCTTGCAGGGCTATGTTTTTTAGCTTTTGACTGCGGACTTGCAACGTCCCGATAGCTATCGGGAAGCCTGGTCGTGCAGCCTGATTATCCGCCTTGTGTGGCTGTTATGATTAAAATGTCGTCGGTTTCGTTGAGGAGTGTGGTTTCCCAATGGATTTTAGGAATGACGGTATTGTTCACGGCAAGCGCGATGCCGTTTTGTCTGTTGGGAAATTCGAGGTCAAGCAACGCCTGCGCGGAAAGGGTTTCGCGGTCGAATTGTTTGTGTCGGTTATTGATTTTTAGTTCCATTCCTGTTGTGTTTAGTATATCAGAATACTTTAGGAATGGCTGCAATACGTGCGTGAAAGCACTGGAATGAAGTCATCTTACTTTTCCCTACGCTGGTATTAACCAGATCAGGTTCAGAGGGTAAAATCTCAGCCTGCGTTGTGCAGACACCCCTAAAGTGCGGCAAATATATTAAAAATTATGAATTATGAATTATGAATTATGAATTATGAATTATGAATTATGAATTATGAATTATGAATTTGTCATTAACTGCAATCTGAATTCTGATTACGGTTTACTGATTTCTCGTCCAGCAGTCTTCCACATGATCGTTCACCATTCCGGTGGCCTGCATGTGAGCATACACCACGGTGGAACCTACGAATTTGAAGCCGCGCTTTTTTAGGTCTTTACTCAAGGCATCGGAGATTTCGGAGGTGGCGGGAACATCTTTGAGGGTTTTGCAGTTGTTGTCGAGGGGTTTGCCGTTCACGAAGCCCCAAATGTAGTGGGAGAACGTGCCGAATTCTTTCTGGACTTCCATAAAAGCGATGGCATTGGTAACGGCCGCTTTGATTTTCAATCCGTTGCGAATGATGCCGGCTTCTTGTTTTAGTGCTTCGATTTTGGTTTCGGAATACGTGGCGACTTTCCGGTAGTCGAAATGATCAAAGGCGTTCCGGAAATTTTCCCTTTTCGCCAAAACGGTATACCAGCTCAAACCAGCCTGAAAGGTTTCCAGTATCAGAAATTCGAATATTTTCTGGTCGTCATATACGGGAACACCCCATTCCAAATCGTGGTAGTTGCGGTATAAATCGTCTTTTTCGCACCAGGCGCAGCGGGTTTTAGAATCCATTTTCTTAATTAATTTACCGGTTTTATCAGGTTCTGTTCGTTTTTTGAAAAATCTTCATCGGCAATCGATTTGAAATTTCCAAAGGTATAGGTTAGTGCAACCCTCGCCATTCGGGTTTCGTTAATGCGATTGTAGGAAGAACTTAAATTCATTCCGTTAAAGTTAGCATTAAAACCCGATGTGTTTAAAATATTTTGAATGCCAAGGAGAACCCTAAGTTTTTTGTTGAGGTATTTTGTTGAAAGATGCAGGTCTAGATTTTGTATGGGTTCGTTCAGATTATAAATATCAGTACTTCCTTTTGACGTGAAATTATAGTTGACAAACATTTTGTATTCGTCTTTTAGGATAATTTGGGAATATAGGTATAACATGAAAGTTCCTTTTTCAAAATTGTTGTACAGGTCGTTGTTAAATTTTGTTTTATTGTAACTCAAATCAGCGAAGAGGTAACTAATTGCATTTTGGTCTATATTATTTCTCTTGTTAAGAAAAGCAGTTCCTTCGGTAATTATACCGAAAGGGATCGGTAGTCCCACGTTAATGGAAGTGGTTTGGACATTTTTCAAACTGATTACAGATTGCGTGATGCTTAACGACGTGTTGTCGTTTCTATAAAAAAGGGTATTCCTGGTTTTTTGATTGGTATGTGAAAACGATAAGTAGGCATAGTCAAAAAAAGTAAGTTTGGTGTTGAAGTTGTCGGTTTTATCGGGTTCTAAATATGGGTTTCCTGTGTTGCTTAAATAAAAACTGTTAATGTTGCTGTTTGGGTCAAAGTTGGCATAGCTTGGTAAATTTATTTTTTTGGAATACCCTGTACTTATGAAAATAGTTGGGTTAAGTTTGTACAATAAGTTTACCGTTGGGAACAGGTTGCTGAAGTTTTTCGTGCTTAAAGTGATGTCATCTTTGAGATAACTTTTATAATAGATATTCTCATAGCGCAAACCCGTTGACAGACTCAGTAATTTGATTTTTTTATTGATTGTACAATACGAGGCGAAGGTTTTGTTCTCAAACAGAAACGGTAGCGTGCTGTCGAAATCTGAATTGTCAAAAATGTGTTCAGAGGTGTTGTTTAGAGTGTAATAACCGGTGTTTTGAGCTTTAAACAAGCCTAAGCGGGTGCCGAAATTCAGAAGGAAATGATATTTTCTATAAGGTATCTCCACGTCTAAATTAAAAACGAGATTTTGTGTGTTTAGGTTTTGTTTTGTATATGTATATCGGTTGTTTTCGCCTAACTCAGAGAGTTTGTTGCTTTTTTTTTGGGTGTAGAAATTGGTGTTCAGAGACAAATCAAGTTGTGAGCCTAAAGTGTCAAGTTTTTGTTTGTATTTCAGGATGATTTCGTTGTTGTAGTTGCCGTTTTTTTGGATGTTTGTTGAGTTCGTATTGATGTTTTGGGACAGATTTTCGGAATAATTCCGCGTGGTATGCAGATTATTATTGTTATTGGTGTTGAGGTTGTAGTCGAATAGTAAAGCAGATTTTTTTGAGGAATTGTAACGGAATCCATTTCGGAGATAATATCCTTCATGTTTAAAAAGCGGGTTTCTTTCCTCTGTAAATACCGGTCTTCCCGATTGATTCTCAAACACATTTTTAAAAGTTTCCTGCTGGTTTGAAACATTATGGTTGTTTCCGGCAAAAAGATTCCAGTTAAGTCGGTTTATCTTGGCTAGGAGTTGAACGGCGTTTCCGGTCTTGAAATTGTGATTGATTCTGTTGTTATTGTTTAAAGAAATGGTATATCCCTTGGTTTTCAGGTTTTTAGTGATAATGTTTATTATCCCCCCAGAGAATGAAGCCGGGTATTTCGCGCCGGGATTTGGTATTAGTTCGATTTTTTCAATACTGTTTGCCGGAAGATTATTGAGAAAATGAGTAAGGTTGTCTCCTGAAATTCCGGTAGGCTCCCCGTCCATAAAAATAGAGGAGAGTTTCCCGTTTTGACCAACCAGACCGTCCGAAGTAAGGATAACGCCCGGAAGTTTGGTTATTGCTTCAAATGTGCTTCCGCTATTTAGTACATCATTGTTTTCCACAAGAACGGTTGTTCTGTCAGCTTCATGCTTTATGAATTTTTTTTTAATACCGGTAATGACAATTTCATTCAGGGCATTGTTTTTTGTTTCTTTAAAATGAGAGACTATGGTTTGGTCCTGATTCAAAAAGAACTCTTGGGTCAACGTTTCATATTGGAGATGTTTTATCGTCATAATTACTTTTTCCCCGTTTTTTGGAACATTGGCGAAATTGTAATTTCCAGAGGCATCTGAAAGGGTTTGTTTTTGGAGGTTTTTGTTAACAATAGCAATTGTCGCTTCCGGTATTGGGGAACCGTTAAAAAGAATCACGCCTTTAATTTGAACGACCTCCTGTGCGTTTATATGGTATATGGACAGGAGAAGGATTGTTATTGTTTTTAAAAAAAATCTCAAAACTTTGTATTAAAGGTGTTTATTGTTTGTTTTCGGTATTGTTGTTTTCGGGTTTTATTGTTTTTGAATCGGAATTGTCAATACTTACTCCGTTTATGCTTGATTTGCCATTTTCACCATTTTTTCCGTTTTCACCGTTTTTTTCTTTTGTGCCGTCTTCACCTTTTTTTCCGTCTTCTCCGTCGGCTGCACTTGAGATTGACCATGATCCCATTTCCAGGCGGTCTTCTAATTCTGATATTTTAATATTGGTTTTTATTTTCATTTTTAAAATTTTGATACGTTAATAAAGCATTCACACAAACAGAGGTTGTAAAGAGGCGGTTGAATTCCAATTGCCTGCAGTCCGTTCCGAAAGTTTTTATTTTGGCAAACGATTCGTCTTCAGGGATGATATTGTCCGGATTTGGGATTCTCATGGCTGCACTGTTTGTCCATGAACCATCTGAAAATTGGTTCCTGATGATGTAATGGGCGGATTTTTCAACCAAATCTGAATTTAAGGTATTGCCGGTTAACATTGTTTTTAAGCCATATCCTGTGTAAAATAAATTTTTACCAAATGTATCCGAGAAACTCCCGTCCTTATTTTGCATTTCGCAGACTTGATTGATGAAAGCTGTTGAAAATTCGGATAAAGATTCATTTTTCTTACAAATATAGTCTAAAATTTCAGAATAAAAATACATGGAATACACCGGGTTGGTCCACCAGTATGCTTTTGCCTCATTGTTAGTGATTTGGGATATGCAGTATCGGGTTAAGTTGTTCCATTCCTGAGGGTACAGTTCCCTGTTTTCGTATAGTGCATGCAGGCTTACGGCACTTACACACGGATGCGATTGACACCAGCCGTCAAAATGTGGGAAATTTTCAAAAGAAAAGAACTGCTTCAATAAACCGGGGTTATTGTAGGTGGCGAATCCTCCATCGTTATTTTGAAATTTTAGCAGGCGTTCAAGAATTTTGGATTTGGTATCCGGATTTTTAATGAAAAGAAAAGCGAAATTGAGTGAATCGGCATCTTCCATTTGCCATTTTTCATTATAAGAGAAGTTTTCTTCAAATCGGTGTAAGTATTTTTCGGATTTATCAAGAGCCGTGGCGATGCGTCTGTCGGATTCGAAAGGGCGTAAGTGATATCCAATGAAAGATGTTGCCCAACCGTTGCTTATTCCGCCTTGTGTTACGTAGTCTTCCCAATGGTTATCGTTGAATTTCTTCAGGATATAGTCCAGGCCGTTTTGAATAGCGTTTTCCAAATCGGTGTCGGTATGATTTCTTTTTTTGAATAATTTGGTTTGGGATTGTTGTGAAAGTTCATGGTTTACTTTGAAAAAAATGGCTATGGATTCCATTTTCTCGCTACTGTCGTTTTTCTTTTGCCGAATGACTTGTTCCCATTGACTGTTTGTGGGTAACCCATCCAAACATGCTTCCGCTTTATTTAAATAAGCTAAGGCTTCTTCCATTATTTTTATAGGAAGCGCCGTTTTGTAAAAGGCCTCTATTTGTTGGGTTATTTTGTTCTTTTCGGTAAAGTGATTGTTTTTTTTTCCAATATGGACAGCATAGTTGAACTGCCCGTTTTTAAGATCGGTTCTAATATCGGATAAATCATCTAAAATTTGAAAAGCAACTGAAAAATATTTGTGAGATGTAAGTAACTTATCGTAGGCAAATTTGTTTTTATCACTGGAAAGCACATAACAGCAATCGATGGCTGCTTTACCAAATGACGATTTGTAATCCGCTAATTTTTCGTACTGCTCTTTTGTGAAGGTTTCCGAAAGGAGGTTCTGCTCAATTTCTTTGCTGTTATGTTGTTCCCGTTGTCTTACGGCCCATAATTTCCATAATTCGGACTGCTTTGGAAACACGGTCGTCAAAATTTTGATGGATTGTTCCGTTAGATTTTGAATCAGAAAAAGCTTGTCTGTTTTACTCTCAGTAGAAACATTCTTAGTGTCAGTAAGGTAATCGGTATGCAATAGGCTTAAATAAAAGAGAAAGCCCGCAACCGAGACATTATCCACATCCGATTCGTTCTCGATTTCAAAATAATCTTTGAATAAGAACGGGTAAAAAAGATAAAATGCGGGATTCTTTCTGAATTGATTCAAGATGTAATTCACATTCAAATTTCCCGATTCTACAGTTTCCTTTTTTAAGAGACTTAAGAGGGAGCTTATTTTCTGTTCCTTAATCATTGGTTCCGTATTTTAACTGGTAGTGCATTTTAATTTTTGTGGTGAGGTTAAATTTGAAAGACGGACACGGAATGTTGCCTTCGGCCCATGATTTCGGGCAGGAGCCCCCACAAACCGGGTATAGGTTACAATCATAACAATGCGTTTTCTTATTTCGTATTTCCGTTAACCATTTGCTGTTAAAATCGCTTTTCAATTCCTGGTTCGGGGCTTCAATTGACCCAAGATAGAATTCCGATTCGGAAAAGTTTTTTGTGTATGAAACTTCAGTGCAGTTGAAGACATTTCCATAAGCATCATAAACATAGGAAGCACTGTTTGTAGCCATGCAGGTAGTGTAGTTTCTTTTTGGTAAAAGAGAGTGAACGTGTTTGCGTTCCATCAGATGGGTTATCCACGACACCTCTTCTTTTGCATAGTCAAATCCTTCAAGACTTTCTTTGTTGTCTTTTTCTCCCCATTCGTGAATTTTTGCGGTGTAAAAATTGATTTTTTGTAAAATTCCCTCCGCATAAAGATAATCAATCAAAGGAATTACGGAATTTTTATTTTCACGATCAACATTGCAACGGATATTTATTGTGGCTTTAGGTCGGGACTCCTCTTGTGTTATTTTCTTTAAGTTCTTTAGTATTTTCTCAAAAGTCCCTTTAGTTCCGGCCTTTAGATTTCTTCGTTTATTGTGGTCGGTATCGATTCCGTCGATTGTAATTTCTATAAGTGAAATGTTCAGTTCATTGCATAGTTCTTTGTAGGTCTCCCATGATAAAAGCAATCCGTTTGTTACTATTTTGGCGGAATATTCAACATTGTTTTCGATGCAGATTTGTTTTACTCTTCTTGAAATACTTCTTATTTGATTTAGCCCGATTAAGGGTTCACCGCCAAACCATCCTATGTGAAGTCTTTTGTAGTTGCCGTTTGTTAATTTTGAATGTATTGAATTGATTATCTTATCAATTGTATCAGAATCAATTTTTTTGTTTTCATGATTTTGACCACAGTAAAAACAACCCATTTGGCAATCAGCAGAAGGCTGAATCACTTCATAAAGAGTATCCGAGTTGCTTCGCGTTTTGTTTTCGGCCACTATGGTCTCAAATTCTTCCGTTTCATTTGGGATTATTATTTTTAACTCTTCTAAATGAGTAATGATTTTTTCAGGTAAATGATGAATTTCCGATGTTGTTAAACTAATCCATAACTCTTTGGACAGGCGGGTTAATTTGCCTGTTCTTGTAGAGAAAATTATTGTTTTGTTTCCTATTGGAGTTACGACAATGTACTTGGAAACTTTATATGGCTGACTTGAATTTTTCATGAGATAATTTTGATTGCAATAATTTGATTAAGAGTTTCGATTTGTTAATTATTAAATAATAAAAACCAATAGGGATGGAAATCTGCCAAAAACTGACATTGCTTTTTTGGTTTACTATCCATTCGCTTATGAAGGTGTAGCAGTTTTCCGGGAAATGGATGAGATCCATAAACCGGTAATATGAAACATAGAAGATGAACCACAAAAGGAACAATAGGCTCAACGATGCGTATAGAATCAGGAACAGGTCTCTTGCTTTTAGTTTCAGATTTTGCAATCGGACAAGTTCCATTAATCGCTTGTTTGAAACCGATTTCAAATTGTAAATATTAGTGATGTCTGATAACATCCAATAGCCGTCAAAGCGTAAAAACGGATTGAGATTGATAAATGTGTTGATTATAATGACAATAGTGGTATAGATAAGTATTTCAGATTTTGTCAGCCAATAAACAATAGATAAAAGTGTTACAATCAGGCCTTCCATATAAAGGCCCGCGATATCCACTATAAATCTTTCTTTTCGGGGTAACTTCCATACATCTGTTACATCTGCATACATTACCGGCGTTAGCAGGTAAAATCCAAAGCCTATGTCTCCATTTTCAGCACCATATGAATAGCAGGCGGTGGCATGCCCTATTTCGTGAAAAAACAACGTTACTAACAGTATCAACGGAATCGTGAAAATACTTTGCGAAGTAATTGTAAATGTCTGCGTATAACTGTATAAAAGTGTTGCCGATAACACGATAAACAGTATAAACGAAAAGAGGACAAAGTTTTGGTTCTTAAAAATAAAAGCCAGAATAGTGGCTATTTTTTTTACATGTTTCTTATTGATAATGGTGAAATTAAAATACAGGTAGTGAACGGGTTTTTTATCGTCGGATTGTTTTAGACTGGTCAACCGCCTAAGTCTGTTGTTTATGATATCAGATAATTCTTCCTCTGTGAGGAGGATGTTTTTTTTGTTTAGAATGTCGTTAATTTCCTTAATGTTCTTTTTTCCGTCAATTAGTTCAATAATGTCTATAACTTCGCTACTACAATGCAAGTACGAGTTGCTTGTTTCGTGCTCAATTATTAAGAGGATTGCATCGCTTTCTTTTTCAATACAAGAGTATTTGTATCTTAATTTGGGAATTTGTGACATACATTCTTTTTCCTGAAGCAGGTTGTGATGATTTTTTATTTCGGATCCGTGGGCTTTTTTTACATGTTTGGAATGCAAACCAGCGGATAAAGGTAATTATGCATTGGAAATAATAAACCTCCCTAGGGAGGTTTTTAATTTAGTTACCGCCAGAGGTTCCGGTTCCGGTAGTTCCGCCGCCGCCGGTGTTAACATCAATGCCGATGGTGCTGTCTCCGCCGTCACCGCCATTTCCGCCATTTCCACCGGTTCCTGTGCCGCCATCTCCACCTGTTGCGCCGTCACCTCCGTCACCACCGCCGACCCAGTTTTTAAGCTCTAGTCTTTCTTCAAGTTCCTGTACTTTAATTGTTTTCATTTTGTTTGTATTTAATAATTAATAATTTTTTATTAGCCGTTATTGGTACCTATGGTTGTGTCTCCCCCTGTCCCTCCGGATCCTCCAGATCCTCCAGAGCCACCTGTGCTGCCGTCACCGCAGACACAATCGCAACTGCCGTTGTTGCAGCAGGAATCGCCACCATTTCCGCCACTGCCGCCATCTCCTGCCCAAGATTTCAGTTCTAGTCTTTCTTCAAGCTCTTCAATTTCGAATACATCTATTTTTGTTTTTTTCATTTTGTTATATTTTATCGCAAAAATATTTATTTTGTTATTAAATTTGTAGCTTTATTAGTGCTAAATAGTGATTTTTTAGTGCTGAATTGAGAGATTTTATGAAAGACAATTTGTATAGTAATGTCAGAAAGGTTAGGGAATTAAGGGGGTATACGCAAGACTATGTTGCTATTCAGCTTGGAATTTCACAACGCGCATACAGTAAAATAGAGAATAACCAGACCAAGTTGGACTGGCATCGAATCGAGAAGATTTCTCACTTGTTTGGGATGACCCCTGTGGATTTGATTGTTTATGATACACCTAGGTTATCCAATAGCGCTAATGTGAATTGTATCGGAAGCGACTTGAGTACTGCTTTTCAGGAAAACTTACTAAGGGTTTTGGAAGAGAAACTTTCCGAATTGAAGGATGAGATGGCGCGCTTGAGAGATTTGGTGGAGACTAAAAATTCAATATAAAGGTTGGTTGCTGTTTTTAAGATTTAACGGTTTTTTTATTCTTCTGCTGCAAGGTATTTTTCAATCAGGTAATGGCCTAAGTAAATGAGCGGTGTTAGTACTACAGCTAAAATCAATTTGAAGGTATAACCGGTGAACGACATGTTCAGGTATTGGCTTGTTGTGATTTTACCGGTCATCCAGAAAGCGATACCGGAAACGATAAAGCTGTCAATCAGTTGGGAAATAACGGTAGAGCCGGTGCTTCGGAGCCAGATCATTTTTTTGCCGGTTTTGTTTCGGAGGAACCAGAAGATGCTAACGTCGATTAATTGGGAAACCAAAAAGGCAACAATGCTCGCCATCATAATAAACAATCCTTGCCCGAAAACCGCATAAAACTGTTCGTCGTTTACGGTGTCGCCGGTAACAAAAGCGGGTATTTTAGTGCCGATGAACAAAATCAGGATGCAATAGGCGATAAGGCCTGCGGTAATGAAAGACAGTTTTTTTACGCCGTCGCGACCGAAATGTTCGTTAATGATGTCGGTCGTGATGAAGACGATGGGCCAAGGCAGGATCCCGATGCTCATGATGAACGGGCCGATCTGAATGAGTTTGCCCCCGGTTAATTCGGCTACAATGGCATTGGTAATGAAAATACCGGCTAAAATAATGTAAACAATGTCTTTCTTCGTCTTGAACATAAAAAAGGTTTAAACTCAAAATTACATTATTTCGGAGAATAAAAAAACCCCAATCTTGCGGACTGAGGTTTTCGATATTTATGTTTAGAATGATTATCCTAAAGCCACACGTTTGAAACCTGTAACCGTTAAACCACCGTCAACCGATTTGATATAAGCGGCAACGCTCATAGATCCGTCTTTGATGAAGTCTTGGTTTACCAAAGTGTTGTCTTTGAAGAAACGTCCTAGTTTTCCTTTAGCGATGTTATCAATCATAGCTTCCGGTTTCCCTTCCTGACGTAACAAATCTTTCGCGATTTCGATTTCTTTTTCGATAGTTGCAGCATCAACACCCGCTTCGTCTAAAGCAATTGGGTTCATGGCAGCAGCTTGCATAGCCACGTTTTTAGCAGCCTCATCAGCACCAGCAACGTTAGCGGATAATGCCACCAAAGTAGCGATTTTTCCAGCGTGAACGTAGGAGCCAACGAAAGCACCTTCTAAACGTTCGAACTGAGCTACTTCAATTTTTTCACCGATAACTCCTGTTTGCTCGATTAATTTCTCTGCAACAGTGATGCCACCGAAGTCAGAAGCTAAGAAAGCGTCTTTATCAGTGTAGTTTAACGCTTGGTTAGCTAAATCGGTAGCCAATTTCACGAAACCTTCATTTTTACCTACGAAGTCAGTCTCACAGTTTAATGTGATAGCTACACCAGCAGTTTTGTCAGCATTTACAACAGCAATTGCAGCACCTTCTGTAGATTCTCTGTCAGAACGGTTTGCAGCTACTTTTTGACCTTTTTTACGTAAGTTTTCGATTGCTAAATCGAAATCCCCATCAGCTTCCACTAATGCTTTTTTACAATCCATCATACCTGCTCCGGTGATGGTTCTTAATTTATTTACGTCTGCAGCAGTTATTGTTGCCATTTTTGTATAAAATTTATAAGGTTAAAATTATAAAGTCGTCATAATGACAGAGAATACGAAAGTAAACATCCATCAGCATAACGACTTTATCATAATGTTATTTTTATTCTTCAGTTGAAGGTGTTGTTGCTTCTACTTCTGCAGCTGCAACTTCTCCAGCCGGTTGTTCATCTTTGTCAGATTTTCTATCAGAAAGTCCTTCAATGATGGCGCCCGATACTAAAGATAAAACTTTGTCGATTGATTTTGAAGCATCATCGTTTGCCGGGATAACGAAATCAACCTGACGTGGGTCAGAGTTGGTGTCCACCATAGCGAAAACTGGAATGTTTAATTTTTGAGCTTCTTTAACAGCGATGTGTTCTGCTTTGATATCTACAACGAATAACGCAGCCGGAAGTCTTGTCATGTCTGCAATAGAACCTAAGTTCTTCTCTAATTTCGCACGTAAACGATCAACTTGTAAACGCTCTTTTTTAGATAAAGTCATGAAAGTACCGTCTTTCTTCATTTTGTCGATAGAAGCCATTTTCTTAACAGCTTTACGGATTGTAACGAAGTTAGTTAACATACCGCCTGGCCATCTTTCAGTGATGTAAGGCATGTTAGCTGCTGCAGCTTTTTCTGCAACGATATCTTTTGCTTGTTTTTTGGTAGCTACGAAAAGTACTTTTCTACCAGATGCAGCGATTTTTTTCAAAGCTTCATTCGCTTCTTCAATTTTAGCTGCAGTTTTATATAGATTGATAATGTGAATACCATTACGCTCCATATAGATGTAAGGAGCCATGTTTGGATCCCATTTTCTAGTCATGTGTCCGAAGTGAACACCTGCTTCTAGTAATTCTTTAACTTCTACTTTGTTTGCCATTTTGTAATAGTTTACGTTCTTGTGTATTAGCAATGCGTCACCTTTTTCGCTTTCGGACATTCGCCTTGAGACTTTGGACTGCATTTGGATGCTAAACTAATTCCTACCTCAGTAGGAGAGCAACAAAAACTTAGTGTTTTTAAATAATAATAAATATTAACGTTTAGAGAACTGGAATCTCTTACGAGCTTTCTTCTGACCGAATTTCTTACGTTCAACCATACGAGGGTCACGTGTAAGTAAACCTTCTGGTTTTAAGATTGCTCTGTTTTCAACTTCAACTTCACACATAGCTCTTGCGATAGCCATACGAACCGCTTCCGCTTGTCCTGTAGTACCACCACCGTATACATTAACTTTTACGTCAAAGTTAGTTGCATTTTCTGTCATCGACATTGGTTGCATCACTTTGTACTGTAATGTAGCTGTTGGGAAGTAAGTTGTAAATTCTTTTTTGTTTACGGTGATTTTTCCTGTTCCTTCTGAAACATAAACACGTGCCACGGCACATTTTCTTCTACCGATTTTGTGAATAACTCCCATTACTTAAGATCGTTTAAGTTTACAGTTTTTGGTTTTTGAGCCTCATGTTTGTGCTCAGAACCAACATTTACATTTAAATTTCGGAATAACTCAGCACCTAATTTGTTTTTAGGTAACATTCCTTTTACAGCTTTTTCTACTAATAATGCAGGGTTTTTTTGTTGCATTACTTTAGCAGTTAAACTTCTTTGTCCACCTGGGTAACCTGTGTGACGGATGTACGTTTTGTCATCCAACTTGTTACCTGTAAGGTTGATTTTCTCTGCGTTAATAACGATTACGTTATCTCCACAGTCCACATGCGGTGTATAACTTGTCTTGTATTTACCTCTTAAAAGCATCGCAACTTTAGAAGCAAAACGACCTAAGTTATGACCTTCAGCATCCACCACGATCCACTCTTTCTGAGCAGTCGCTTTGTTTGCTGATACTGTCTTGTAGCTTAAATTGTCCACGTTTTTTTATTTTAATTAAACATTCCATCCCCAATAAAGGGAGTGCAAAAGTACAATTATTTATTTATAATGCAAATACCCGACGCATAAATTTATTAGTTGATTGTCAGACGAGTAGTTGATTCTGAGGTTTGTAAGGGGTAAAAATTATTCTTTCACGAACTTAATTTCCATTCCGCCCTGTTTTAACAGCATGGTTTTCTCCCCAAAAGTCATGTTTACGCCCGCCGGATCAAATACAAATTCGGTTTCACTAACCGGGTTTAAAGGGAAGGCGCCCTGGCCGGTTGCCTGCGCGATGATCTGTCCTTTGTCCGCTTTGATGTTGATTTTCAGTGGAATTTCCTTCGAAGAATAAGTGCCTTCGTAGGATTTCAGTACCGTTTCATCCACTTTAACCGATTTCACATTCGGAAACGCGAACGGCATTTTGTAATAAATGCTAAGGATGCCAATCATGATGTCGTTTCTGTTGAAGTTATCGCCATTCACGATTAAAGAAATGCCCAGTTTTTCGGCCGGATAGTAACCCACCACCGATTTGAAGCCTTCAATGCCTCCGGTGTGACCGAAAAATTTGCGTTCTCCGAAAGGGAAAGTCACCAATCCGATGCCGTAACTTTCTCTAAGCTGTGTCATTTCGTCTACAGAAGAGGGTTTTAATAATTTTCCGCTGAAGATGGCGCGCATGAAAGCGGTTAAGTCATTGGCTGTTGAAGAAATTGCCCCTGCGGCAAAAGGTAATGACATGTCCCATTCCGGAATCGCTTCCCATTGTTCTCCATTATAGGTATAGGACACCACTTCATTTCGTTCTGCCTCTGTTTTGTCCACCATGTAGGTGTTTTTCAGTTTCAGTTTGTTAACGATTCTGTTTTTCAGATTCGTTTTGTAGGGTGTTTTAGTAAGGTCTTCGATTATACAACCTAATAAATAATAGTTGGAATTGCTGTACTCGGCTTTGGTGTTGGGCTCGAAAACCGGTTGGTAGGCAGCGATTTTTGCCAGCATTTCTTTTTTACCGATTGCCAGTGTCATGTTTGCCGTACTATCGGCGTTCACGTAATCGGGAATTCCGGTTCGGTGACGCAACAAATCGTTGATCGTGATTTTATCGGCATTGGGTATTTTTGGGTAGAACTTGGAAAGTTTTTCCTCGAGTTTTAGTCTTTTTTCTTCCACCAACTGCATAATCATTACCGCCGTAAAAGTTTTGGTAATCGATCCGATTTTGTATTTGGTATAGCCATCGGGCTGTTGTTTGCTTTTGGGGATACCGTAGGCGCGTGAAAAAACTACATTGTCGCCTTCGCGGATGCTTAACTGTCCCATAAAACGGTTATTGGTATTCAGATAGGTGAGCAAACTGTCCATTTTTCGGAAACGCGTGCTTTCCTGCGCGGAAATCGTCAGCGATAAAAGGAATACGAATAAAAAGAGTGTTTTTTTCATAAGTTTATATTTTGTCATTACTGTCAACTGCAATAATTAATGCGCTTCCAGCCAATTTCTTCCAATACCCATGTCCACATCCAAAGGGACATTTAGCTTGAACGCATTTTCCATTTCGTGTTTAATCATCGGTTGGATTTTCTCCAGCTCACTATTATGAACGTCAAAAACCAATTCATCGTGTACCTGAAGCAACATTTTTGATTGCCAGTTTTCGGAGGTCAGCTTTTTATGGATGTTGATCATCGCGATTTTAATGATGTCGGCCGCACTTCCCTGAATCGGAGCGTTCACGGCATTTCGTTCGGCAGCACCACGAACCACGGCATTGGCGGAATTGATGTCTTTCAGATAACGACGACGTCCGGAAACGGTTTGCACGTACCCGTGATTTCTGGCAAATTCAATCTGTTCCTGAATGTAGTCACGCAATCTCGGATAGGTTTTGTAGTAGGCCTCAATCAACGCGGCACTTTCGCTGCGGGATAAATTCGTTTGGTTGCTCAACCCGAAAGCCGACACCCCGTATATGATTCCGAAGTTCACGGTTTTGGCATGACTACGTTGTTCTTTGGTAACTTCTTCTAAAGGCACGTTGAATACTTTGGCAGCGGTACTACGGTGAATGTCTTCGCCGTGCTGAAATGCTTTTATCATGTTTTCTTCACCACTCATCGCAGCAATCACGCGCAATTCAATTTGCGAGTAATCGGCAGACAATAGCGTGTAGTTTTCATCTTTGGCGATAAACGCTTTTCGGATCAATCGGCCTCTTTCGGTACGGATTGGAATGTTCTGTAAATTCGGGTTATTCGAACTCAAACGTCCCGTTGCGGCTACGGTTTGCATGTAATCGGTGTGCACGCGTTGGGTTTTCGGATCGACTTGTTCCGGTAAAGCGATAATATAGGTGCTTTGTAATTTTACCATCTGGCGCCAATCGAGAATTTGGCGTACGATTTCGTGTTCGTTGGCCAAATAACTGAGCACTTCTTCGCCGGTAGCATATTGTCCGGTTTTGGTTTTCTTTTGTTTGGCTCCGCCGATTTTCATTCTGTCGAAAAGCACTTCGCCCAATTGTTTCGGAGAAGCCAGGTTGAATTTCTCACCCGCCGTTTCGTAAATCTGTTGTTCCAGCGTTTTGATTTCTACATCCATATCTTTCGACATCGACTTCAGATAATCCACATCGAGACGAATTCCTTCGCGCTCCATGGCAGCCAGAACTTCAATTAACGGAATTTCGATTTCCTCAAACAGTTTTTTGGTACCGGTTTTGTCTAGTTTTTCATCAAAAACTTCTTTCAGTTGTAAAGTGATATCGGCATCCTCGGCGGCATATTCCTTAATGTCTTCCAAAGCCACATCGCGCATCGATTTTTGGTTTTTTCCTTTTTTACCGATTAACGTTTCGATGGATTTCGGCGAATATTTCAGATAGGTTTCCGCCAACACGTCCATGTTGTGACGCATGTCGGGGTTAATCAGATAATGCGCAATCATGGTGTCAAAAAGTTTCCCTTTTACCGAAACACCGTAATTGGCTAATATTTTCAGGTCGTATTTGATGTTCTGACCGATTTTTTCAATTCCTTCATTTTCAAAAAACGGCACTATTTTTTCCAATAAAGCCTTGGCTTCGTCCTGGTTTTCCGGAAACGGAATGTAAAACGCTTTCCCTTTTTCCCAGGAGAACGACATGCCAACCAATTCGGCATTCAGAGCGTCAATTCCGGTGGTTTCGGTATCAAAACAAACCGATTTCTGTTGCAATAACGTTTGCATGAACAACTGAACCCCTAAATTTCCCTGAATAATTTCATAATGGTGGTTGGTGTTTTCCAGCGTATTGTAATAACTGTGATGGCCTTCCGGTGTTTCACTGTCGCCACTGTCAAAAAGCGAAAACTGGTCTTCGTTTTTGACGGTTTTCTTTGCTGCCGGTTTGGGTGTTTCGTAGCCATTGCTGGTGTTGACTTCGTCGTACTCCTTACCGCCGCTGAATAATTTGTCGAACTGGGTTTTCATCTGACGGAATTCCAGTTCCATGAACAGCGCGTCGGTTTTTTCAATATCGGGTTTCGATAATTCATAATCGGTTTCGTTGAATGTTACCGGACAGTCGAGTAGGATGGTAGCCAGTTTTTTAGATAAAATCCCTTGCTCTTTGTTGGCTTCGATTTTCTCCTTTAAAGCGCCTTTCAGTTTGTCGGTGTTGGCCAACAGATTTTCCATCGAACCAAATTCGGCCAACAATTTCTTTGCGGTTTTTTCGCCCACGCCCGGTAATCCCGGAATGTTATCGACCGCATCGCCCATCATGCCTAAAAAGTCAATAACCTGCAATGGATGTTCGACTTCAAATTTCGCCTGTACTTCAGGGATGCCCCAAATTTCGATATCGTTCCCCATACGCGCCGGGCGGTACATGAAGATATTTTCGGAAACCAATTGTCCGAAATCTTTATCGGGAGTTACCATGAACACCTGATAGCCCTCTTTTTCGGCTTGTTTCGCCAAGGTTCCGATCAAATCGTCGGCTTCGTACCCACGTTCTTCAATAATCGGAATGTGCATCGCCTTCAGGATTTCCTGAATGTAGGGTACGGCAATTTTTATGGCTTCCGGAGTGGCATCGCGATTGGCTTTGTATTCCGGGAACATTTCGTTTCGAATGTCACTTCCGCCATTATCGAAGGCTACTGCCAAATGATCCGGTTTTTCACGTTTGATAACATCAATCAGCGAATTCATGAATCCCAATACAGCCGAAGTGTCGACTCCTTTGGAATTGATTCGTGGATTTTTGATGAAAGCATAGTATCCTCGGAAGATTAAGGCATAGGCATCTAAGAGGAAAAGGCGTTTTTGTTGTGACATGATTAAAAAAAATTTAGCACGTAAAAATACGTAAAACTGAAAAGATTATGATGCAACTTGAGTTGCAAATCAACCGTTACGTTAAAATTAATCTAAATTACATTCGCTAAGCACTTCATTCTTCGTTACTTTGTTACATCAAAAACAAATACAACCATGCGTTTAGTATTTATAGGAGTGATTCTTCTTTTAATAGAATTGTATGCTTTTCAGGCGGTGAAAACCATCACCCGGGAACGATGGATTCTGATTGCATATCAGGTTGTCAGTTTTCTGGCTTTCGCATACATTTTATACGGTTTCAGTCAGTTTGACCGGAAGGTGGGGCAGAATGCCCATTCCCTGTATACGATTGGGTTGTTGTTGCTGATGTTGGTTCCGAAGTTGCTGATTGCCGTGATTCTTTTGGGAGAAGATTTTTTCCGAATGTTTGCGACCATCATCAATTATTTCACACAAACCGACAGTATCGCCGAGTCGATTCCGGGAAGGCGCAAATTCATCAGTCAGATTGCTTTGGGTATTGCGGCGATTCCGCTAACGTCGCTGTTGTACGGCATGACCAAAGGGAAATACAATTTTAAGGTGATTCGTCAGACTCTGTTCTTTGCCGATTTACCGGATAGTTTTGACGGCATGACCATTACGCAGATTTCGGATGTGCACAGCGGTAGTTTTGATAATCCCGAACGAATTGAATATGCGATTGATTTGGTGAACCAACAAAAATCAGATCTGGTGCTTTTTACCGGAGACATTGTGAATACGCATGCTACGGAGATGCACCCATGGATTGATACCTTTCGTAAAATTGAAACACCGAAATTCGGGAAATATTCGGTTTTAGGAAATCACGATTATGGGGAGTATGTGGAATGGCCTTCAAAGGCAGCCAAAGATCAGAATTTTGAAGACATTAAAGATTTGCACCGTCAGATAGATTTCAAGCTATTGATGAATGAGCATGTGAAAATCAAACACGGAGAAGAGGAGATTGCCTTGATTGGCGTGGAGAATTGGGGTGTTAAGTTCAAACAGGCCGGTGATTTAGTGAAGGCGTCTCAGGGATTGAAGAAAGAAGATTTTAAGATCCTGATGAGTCACGATCCTTCGCACTGGGATGCCGAGGTGCAGCATCATGAGAACAATTACCATCTGACATTGTCAGGACATACGCACGGATTGCAGTTTGGCATTGAGATTCCGGGGCTTATCCGTTGGAGTCCAGTACAGTATGTTTACAAACAATGGGCCGGAATGTATGAGAATTTAGGTCGCTATATTTATGTGAACCGCGGCTTCGGATTTCACGCTTATCCGGGGCGGGTTGGTATTTGGCCGGAAATAACGGTAATTCAACTAAAAAAAGGGGAAAGAATAGCATAAATGCGCAAAAATGCTATATTTGTATACTATTTTTTTAAGAACAAAAGTTTTTAATTAATCTAATTTTCTCGCTTATGTCAAAATTTGGAGAACTAATCAACACACAGGTGCCTGTTTTAATCGATTTTTATACCGATTGGAACGAGTCCTCTGTTTCCATGCATCCCGTAATCAGAGATGTGGCTGCAGCCCTTGGCGACCGAGCCAAAGTGATTAAAATTGACGTCGATAAAAATCAGGAATTGGCCGAAGCCTTACGGATTAAAGGTTTGCCAACGCTTATGATTTATAAAGAAGGTCAGATGGTCTGGAGACAATCGGGTGAGTTGGATGCCAATACTATTATTGGTTTGGTTCAGGAGAATTCTTAATCGATAGTATCGAACAAAAATCCCTTTTCTTTCAGAATTTCAATCGTTCTAGGTAAAGTGTATTCAAGATTCTTGAAGGCTTTCCTGCTGTCGTGAAATACGATGATACTGCCTTGTGTGGTATTCTTAATCACATTGCTCAGGCATTTTTCCGGAGTGATCCGAAGGTCAAAATCGGCACTCAAAACATCCCACATTATTATTTTATACCCTTTTTTTCGAAGTCGTGCAGATTGCGATGGTCGGATTTTGCCGTATGGAGGGCGGAACAGTCCGCAGTTTGCTGACTGATGTCTGTCATCTGTCATTTTCTTTCTGATTACATCTTCGCAAGAATTTATATTTTCCAGATAGGCCTTGTCGGACGTTTTCCACCCCTGTAAATGGTTGTAGGTGTGGTTCCCAATATGATGTCCTTCAGAAATTACTTTTTGGAAGAGTTCCGGATGTTTTCGGATGTTGTCGCCAATGCAGAAAAACGTGGCTTTGATGTCATGCTGTTTCAAAACGGATAAAACCCATTCCGTTACTTCCGGAGTGGGGCCGTCGTCAAAGGTAAGATAGATTTTCTTCTCGGCATTAGGTATGTCCCAAACCTGATTGGAGAACAATCGCTTGATGAGTTTATTCGTTTTTATCCAATAGAAATCCATACCCTAAAAATAAGGCTTTCAAAGTTATAAACCTTAAAAGCCTTATCTGAAATTGTGTTAAAATTCAATTATTCCATATCGCGTTCAAAGCGGGAAAACAATTTGTTGTACCCGTTGAATTTGACTTTGTTCTGATTATAGAATTCTTCGTCGCCACGCTCTTTCATGATTTGCAGTAAGCCACGGTAGCTTTCAATATCCGTTACGATATCCACATACAGATCGTTTTGTTCTGATGGTTTCAGCGTGCTGTAATATATTAGGTTTTCCTGATATTTTTTCATCAGTTGTGATAGAACCGTTCTTGCTTTCACTTTTTCACCCACTTCATAATAGCCACCGGCAAACGGATCTACAAAACGATAATAGTCAAAGTATTCCACCGGCATTTTGGTCATTGCCAAATCGATTACTTTCTTGGCTTTATCTTTTTTGCCTTCGTTGATTAAGGCTTCCATCAAACGCGCCAGATTGGTTCGGTAAGAAATACTGTTTTTACGGGTTTCCGGATCGTGATAGATGTCCGGACTTTCGCTGTTGCCCCAGTCCCAAGACATTACGTTTTTGTACATTCGTTCCGTGTCGATATAACCCATTTCAAACTGATTCCCTTCTTCGCCTTTTGGTGTTTTTACGGGAACCAAACGATATACCATGCCTTCCATCTGAAGGTATTCTTTCATCCAGATATAATCCTCGTCGTCAAAACTTCCTGGTGAGAAATAAATAGGGCGTTCCCAGTTGTTGTTGGCCACCACATCCAGCATCATTAATCGGTTTTTGTAGATAACGCCGCCTTTAATGTCAATGTCCATGCTTGAAACGATGGAGTCGTTCAGGTACGAAGGAACCACTTTGTTTCGGATAACCGCATTTTTGTCTACCGGAATGCTGATTTTATCGGTTGGATAAAACTGTACTTTTTGACCATTCGGCATCGTTTCGATTGTTCTTTCATCTTCCGATTCAATGAATTTCATGAACTGTTCAATAGGAATGCGTTCTTTGGTTATTTCTCTGTGGATAACATAATCACGGGTTCCGGACACATATTGATCGTGTGTGAATCGGATAGGAATCGGTTCCGATTTGTAGGCTTTGGCTTTCATTTGGTCAATGTACCAGTCGGTTGCGAAAAGCTGTGTGTTTACAATACGTACGTCGGTTCTGTAGCCTTCAATTTCCTGTGCATACCATAAAGGGAACGTGTCGTTGTCGCCAATGGTAAACAGGATAGCATTCGGTTCGCAGGAATCCAGATAGGCTTTTGCCATGGCAATTGCTGTGTATCTTCCCGAACGGTTGTGGTCGTCCCAGTTTTCTTTTGCCATCAATACCGGTGCTGCTAATAATGCAACGGCAATAACAACCGGGCCGGCTACTTTTGGTTGTAAATATTTCTTCGCGGCATCATAAATGGCATATACCCCAAAACCTAACCACATGGCAAAAACATAGAAGGAGCCAACAACGGCGTAATCACGCTCTCTAGGTTCGAAAGGACGCTCGTTTAAGAAGATTTTCAACGCAAAACTTGTGAATAAGAATAACGCCAGCAAAACGTAGAAACTTTTCAGGTCTTTTTTAGCATGGAATACCATTCCGATTATCGCTAAAATAAAAGGTAAGAAATAATAGGTGTTTCTTGCTTTGTTGTTTTCAATATCCGGCGGAAGGTTTTTCTGGGAGCCCAAACGAATCTCGTCAATAAAGTCAATGCCACTCAGCCAGTTTCCGTTTTGGGAATCGTATTTGCCCTGAATGTCGTTTTGACGTCCTACAAAGTTCCACATCAGATACCTCCAGTACATGTAGCCAAATTGGTATTCGAACATGAACTTCATGTTGTCTCCAAAAGAAGGTTTTTCGATAATAAGGTAATCACCGTAAGATTTTAAGAATTTGTCATAGCCGTCCAGGTCGATTTTTCCGGCTGCGAACGCGCTTCTGAATTCGGAAACGATTTGCACCAATTCGTCTTCGTGGGAATATTCGGGATTGATGGTAAAGTCCAATGGTTTTGTAAAGGTCATGTAGTTAATGCGGGCATCAGAGCTGTCGCCGTACCACATTCTTGGCAAAACACCATTGTGTTTGTCGTCTCCATTACTTTTGGCGTTCACATAATTGTTTACGATAACGTATTTTCCGGATTTATGATCTCTTTCGTAGTTGGGTTTGTCGTCTTCGTAAGGCTTGTCTTCATCCAAACCGGCATAGGTTTCAGAAAATAACGGTCCGTAGAAAGTTTTCTGTTCACCATATTGTTCACGATTATAATAGGCTAAAACCTCTGCGGCATCCGAAGGCTTGTTTTCATTGATGACCACATTGGCATTGGCTCTGATTGGAAGCATCAGCCAGGTTGAGAAACCGATTAAAACGAAAAGTACGCAAAGTAAAATGGTGTTGTAAAAAGGCAATTCTTTCTTTTTGGTGTATTGCAACCCGAAATAAAAGAAGGCGATAATTAAAAGGAGTGCGAAAACGGTACCGGAATTAAAAGGTAATCCGATGCTGTTTACCATGAAAATCTCCATCTTACCGAAGAATCCTAAGGTGTATGGCAAAAGGAATTTGAAGACGAAGAACAAAACCGCAACCATAACCACATTGGCAATGATGAAGTTTTTGATGGTGATTTTTTCGTAATTCTTAAAGTAGTATAATAATCCTAAAGAAGGAATTGTAAGTAAGGCCATGAAGTGAACTCCGAATGACAATCCGATAACCAATGAAATCAGCAGCAACCACTTGTTTCCTTTTGGAGAGTGCATTTCCTCTTCCCAACGTAGTCCCATCCAAAGCAACAAGGCGATGAATAAGGAAGCCATGGCGTATACCTCTGCTTCGGTAGCGCTGAACCAGAAACTGTCTGTGAACGTAAAGGCTAACGATCCTACAAAAGCACTTCCTAAAACTACGATTGCATTCTCTTTGTTGAATTCTGAAAAGGAGGAAACTACTTTTCGTAAAATAATGGTCATGGACCAGAACATGAACAGAATCGTGAAGGCGCTGGAAAAAACCGATGTCATGTTAACCATTAGTGCTACTTTTTCGGCGTCAGGCGCAAACATCGCGAAAAAGGCACCAATCATTTGAAAAAGAGGGGCTCCGGGAGGGTGTCCCACTTCCAGTTTTGCTGCTGTGGCAATGTATTCCCCGCAATCCCAAAAACTTAAGGATGGTTCAACAGTCAGTGTGTAAGTTACTAAAGCAATTGCAAATGTCAGCCATCCTAAAATGGTATTCCACTTATTAAAGTTAAAAGTAATCATATATAATACGTCGGTTTTTCAGGTTGAATTCTACTACAAAGAAACTCTTTTTTTGCATATGGAAACGCGCAATTTATTTTTTTAATATTTTTTTATGGAAAAATTTGGTTTGAAAAAAATATATATTACATTTGCACCCGCAATCACAATGATAGCGCTGGTTATTGGCCCATGGTGTAATGGTAACACTCCGGTTTTTGGTACCGTCATTCAAGGTTCGAGTCCTTGTGGGCCAACAAAAAACTCCTCTTAATTGAGGAGTTTTTTTATTTTAGGCTTTTCGATTCGAGAAAAGCGGCTCTGATTTTGTTTTGCGTAAAAATGTAGTATATTTGTACCCGCTGTCGTAAGATGGTTTTGGTTATTGGCCCATGGTGTAATGGTAACACTCCGGTTTTTGGTACCGTCATTCAAGGTTCGAGTCCTTGTGGGCCAACATAGAACCTCTCGTCTGAGAGGTTTTTTATTTTACATCTGCAACTAAATTAAAACATAAAAAAGCCCGCTCATTGAGCGGGCTTTTTTGTTTGTATGTCTTGTGGTTAGATTTTAAAAGTGACAACCGGTCTTACGGAATGGTTTACCAGGTCTTCGCTGATACTGCCGTTAAAGAAGTGGGCAAGACCTCTTCTTCCGTGTGTGCTCATTCCGATTAAATCGGCATCGATGCTGTTGGCAAAATTTAAAATTCCTTTTTCTACATTTACGTCATTGTAAATATGAGTCGTGAAATTATCGATTTTGAATTTCGAAACAAAATCACTCATGATTTTTTCGGCCACTGCCGTTGATTTGAAGTTGTTTGGAGTGTTGATGGATACCAAATGTAAGTGGGCTCCGAATTTGTTGGAGAACTCCACTGCGTTTTCAAATGTTTTGGATACTTCGTCGGAGAAGTCGGAAGCGAATACGAATTTGTTAACGCTGAAATCGTTGGTTTCTTTTTTGATTACCAAAACCGGGATGTCCGAAGTTCTAACTACTTTTTCGGTGTTTGATCCAATGATCATTTCCTTAAAACCGTTGGCGCCATGGGATCCCATTACGATCAAATCAATGTTGTTTTTTTTGCTGATATCAATAATTCCGCTGAAAGCAGATTCCAATTTGATGATTTCCGAAACTTCCACGCCTTCCAAATAGCTTGCGTTGCTTACTTCGTCTAATTTTTCTTCGGCTCTCTTTTTGAAATACATGATTTCCGGAATTTCACGTCCGTGTACTTGGGCGTCGTTGCCTTCATGCGGGAGCTCCAACATGTGTAGTAAAAAAATCTCTCCGTCGTTTTTTTTAGCGATTTGAGCGGCTACTTTAAGTGCGTATTCGGCGTGTTGTGAAAAATCTGTTGGTACTAAAATTCGTTTCATAACTGTTAAATGTGGGAAATTGGTGTTAAAATACTTTTTCATAAAGATATAAATATATTTAGAATTAACAATGATTTTCAATATTTAAAAAAAATTGTATATTTGCACCGTTATTTATTACCGAACTAAGTAATGAGGGAAGCGCTGCTTCCCTCTTTTTATACAAATATGACATTTAAAGAAAAAGTTAGCGGCGTTGTTAATGAAGCTTTGGCGCAAAAGCCGTCGCTTTTTTTGATTGATTTGACCATTACCGACGCATACAAAATTATCGTAACTTTAGATGGTGATAATGGGGTTATACTTCAGGATTGTATTGATGTCAGCAGAGCCATTGAAAGTAATCTGGATCGGGAAGAGCAGGATTTTTCGATGGAAGTGGCTTCGGCCGGGGCAACCTCGCCTTTGAAAATGCCGAGACAGTTTAAGAAAAATATCGGAAGAAAACTGAAAGTGACTACCGCAACAGAAAAAATTGAAGCGGAACTCACCGAAGCAAACGACGCGTTTATTGTTTTGGAATGGTCTGCCAGAGAACCGAAACAAGTTGGAAAAGGAAAAGAGACTGTTCAAAAAAGAGCAGAAATAAAATACGAAGATATTAAAGAAGCAATTGTTATAATAACATTTTAAATAAAGAGTTGGCATGGAAAATATTGCATTAATCGAGTCGTTTTCAGAGTTTAAAGACGATAAACTTATCGATAGAGTTACCTTAATGGCAATTTTAGAAGATGTGTTTAGAAATGCATTGAAGAAGAAATACGGTTCAGATGATAACTTCGATATCATTATCAATCCGGACAAGGGAGATATGGAAATCTGGAGAAATCGTGTGGTGGTGGCAGATGGTGAAGTGGAAGATGAAAATTCTGAAATTTCGTTGTCGGAAGCCCGCAAAATCGAACCCGATTTTGAAGTGGGAGAGGATGTTTCTGAAGAAGTGAAATTAATACAATTGGGTAGAAGAGCGATTTTGGCACTGCGTCAGAACCTGATTTCTAAAATCCACGAGCATGATAATACAAATCTTTACAAACAATTTAAAGATTTAATTGGCGATATTTATACCGCGGAAGTGCACCATGTACGTCCAAAAGCTGTAATTTTGGTAGATGATGAAGGAAACGAAATCGTATTGCCGAAAGAAAAACAAATTCCGTCCGACTTCTTCCGTAAAGGAGATAACGTACGAGGAATCATTGAAAGCGTTGAATTAAAAGGGAACAAACCTCAAATTTTAATGTCAAGAACTTCAGAGAAATTCTTGGAAAAATTGTTTGAGCAGGAAATTCCTGAAGTATTTGACGGTTTGATTACGGTTAAAAAAGTAGTGAGAATTCCGGGTGAAAAAGCAAAAGTAGCCGTAGATTCTTATGATGACAGGATTGACCCTGTCGGAGCTTGTGTTGGTATGAAAGGTTCCCGTATTCACGGTATTGTTCGTGAGTTAGGAAACGAAAATATTGATGTTATCAATTATACCACCAACACACAACTATACATTACAAGAGCATTGAGCCCTGCAAAAGTGTCTTCGGTGAAAATCGATGAAGACAAAAAAACAGCCGAAGTGTTCCTGAAATTGGAAGAGGTATCTAAAGCAATTGGACGTGGCGGACACAACATCAAATTGGCTGGTTTGTTGACCGGTTACGAATTGGATGTTATCCGTGAAGGAAATATTGCTGAAGAAGAGGACGATGTTGAATTAACAGAGTTCTCAGACGAAATTGACGGATGGGTTATCGAAGAATTCGCGAAAATTGGTTTGGATACAGCAAGAAGCGTGCTGAAACAAGATGTTGCCGATTTAGTGAGAAGAACAGACCTGGAAGAAGAAACTATTTTGGATGTTATGCGCATTCTGAAAAACGAATTTGAAGAATAAGCAATAACGCAACACAACACGCATTAAAGGTATTAATAATAAAGATTATATGTCTGAAGAAAGAGTAATAAGAATAAACAAGGTTTTAAGGGAATTAAATATTTCTCTAGATAGGGCTGTGGACTATTTGAAAGATAAGGGTCATACCATCGAATCAAGTCCTAACGCCAAAATTTCTAATGAGGAATACTCTATCTTGTGCGGTCAATTCTCTGCTGATAAAGGAAAAAAAGTGGCTTCTCTTGAGGTAAGTGAAGAAAAGAAAAAAGAAAAAGAAGCACTGCGTATCGAACGCGAAAAAGAGATTGAAGACAAACGCAAACAAGACGAGGAAAGACAACGTCAGGAGATAATTAAAGCCAAAGCTACCCTTTCGGGGCCTAAAGCTGTCGGTAAAATAGACCTTGATCCCAAAAAACCGGAAGTTGTTGCTGAAAAACCATCTTCAGAGAAAATCGAAAAAGCAATTGAACCCACTGCTGAAAAAGTAGTTGAGAAACCAATTGAAGTTGCAGCTCCAGTTGCTGATGAACCGAAAAAAACTGTTGAAAAAATCGAAAAAGCTGAAAAAGCCGTAAAGGAAGAAACTGTAGAAAAAGTCGCTAAAGTTGAGAAACAACCTGTAGCTCCTGTTGCCGAAGAAGCACCAAAAGCGGAATCAGCGGAGGACGAGAAGATTGAAACACAGTATCAGAAACTGACAGGTGCCACCTTTACCGGTCAGACAATTGATTTGTCACAGTTCAACAAGCCTAAGAAAAAGAAAGAAGAGTTCAAAAAAGACGCAGCGATCAAACCGAACGCTCCCGGAAGTGCGGCAGCCCAAGGTCAAAACAATGCGAATAAGAATAAAAGAAAACGTATTCCAGGAAAACCAGGTGCGCCGGGTACCGGAACTCCGGGTCAGGGTGGTAACGCTCAAGGCGGTGCTAACAGACCGGGTGGTGCTGGAAAATTTGGCCCGAATAAGCCTGGTGGAGGTGCAGGATTCCAAAAAGGAAACCGTCCGGCTATCGTAGCGAAAGTGGAGCCAACCGAGGAAGAAGTTAAAAACCAGATTAAAGAAACTTTAGAAAGACTTCAAGGGAAAGGAGGAAAATCTAAAGCGGCGAAATACCGAAGAGACAAACGTGATTCGCACCGTCAGAAATCGGATGATGAGCAAAGAGCGATTGAAGAGGGAAGCAAGACCATTAAAGTAACGGAATTCGTTACCGTAGGGGAAATTGCAACCATGATGGATGTGCCTATCACGAAAGTAATCGGTACGTGTATGTCACTTGGAATCATGGTAACCATGAACCAACGTTTGGATGCCGAAACCTTATCTATTGTGGCTGACGAATTCGGTTATGAAGTAGAGTTTATTACAACCGATATCGAAGAAGCCATCGAAGTAGTGGAAGACCGTCCGGAAGATTTGGTGCACAGAGCGCCAATCGTAACGGTAATGGGTCACGTGGACCACGGTAAAACATCCTTGTTGGATTACATCCGTAAAGCGAATGTAATTGCAGGAGAGTCCGGAGGTATTACACAGCACATCGGGGCATACGGAGTGGAGTTGGAGAACGGTCAAGAAATTGCCTTCCTGGATACACCGGGTCACGAGGCGTTTACCGCGATGCGTGCACGTGGAGCTCAGGTAACCGATATTGCGATTATCGTAATTGCAGCGGATGATGACATCATGCCACAAACCAAAGAGGCAATCAGTCACGCACAAGCAGCTAACGTACCGTTGATTTTCGCTATCAATAAAGTGGATAAGCCCAATGCGAATCCGGAGAAAATCAAAGAGCGTTTAGCAGCCATGAACTTGTTGGTGGAAGACTGGGGTGGTAAATACCAATCGCACGATATCTCCGCTAAAACAGGGTTAGGTGTTAAAGAATTATTAGAAAAAGTATTGCTTGAGGCTGAAATTTTAGACCTGAAAGCAAATCCGAATAAACCAGCTGTTGGTACAGTGGTTGAAGCACAATTAGATAAAGGTCGTGGTTATGTATCCACTATTTTGGTACAGGCCGGAACGTTGAAAATCGGTGATTACGTATTGGCTGGTAAAAACCACGGTAAAGTAAAAGCGATGTATGACGAACGTGGTAACTTAGTAAAAGAAGCGGGACCATCAACTCCAATTTCGATTCTAGGTTTGGACGGAGCGCCAACCGCTGGAGATAAATTCAACGTGTTTGAAGACGAAAGAGAAGCGAAACAAATTGCAGCCAAACGTATGCAGTTGTTACGTGAGCAATCGGTTCGTACACAAAAACACATTACACTTGCCGAAATCGGTCGTCGTATCGCATTGGGTCAGTTTAAAGAATTGAACATTATCCTTAAAGGAGACGTGGACGGTTCGGTGGAAGCGTTATCGGATTCCTTCTCCAAATTGTCTACGGAAGAAATTCAGATCAAAATCATTCATAAAGGAGTAGGAGCGATTACCGAATCGGATGTATTGTTAGCTTCGGCTTCGGATGCGATTATTATCGGATTCAACGTTCGTCCGCAAGGAAATGCGAAACAATTGGCTGATAAGGAAGAAATCGATATTCGTCACTATTCGATTATCTATGATGCCATCGATGATTTGAAGGATGCAATGGAAGGCATGTTGTCTCCGGAAATGAAAGAAGAAATCACCGGTACCGCAGAAGTACGTGAGTTGTTCAAGATTTCCAAAGTGGGAACCATTGCCGGATGTATGGTTACAGAAGGTAAGATCCTCAGAAATGCAAGAATCCGTTTAATTCGTGAGGGAGTTGTGATTTTCACAGGAGAATTAGTAGCGTTGAAACGTTTCAAAGACGACGTGAAAGAAGTTTCCAAAGGATATGACTGTGGTATGCAGATTAAAAACTACAACGACCTTAAGGAGTACGATTTAATTGAATGTTTCCACGAAGTGGAAGTGAAAAAGAAACTGAAATAACAGTTGCTCTATAAATTAAAAAATCCCGATTCGTCGGGATTTTTTGCGTTTAAACGATTTTTTTTAAACTTAACGGTATTTTAATCTTTATTTTTTTCGTGTAAGAATATTTCTGGTATTTTTGCAAAAAAATATTATTATACAATGAAAAAAATTACAATTTTATTTGTTATGCTAACGTCTTTATTCGCTGTGAATAAGACAAGTGCCCAATCGGAGCCATTTATTGGTCAAATCGCTGTAGTGGCATTTAATTATGCGCCGCAAGGTTGGGCAAAATGTGAAGGTCAGTTAATGTCAATTCAGCAAAACCAAGCTCTTTTTGCATTGTTGGGAACAACTTATGGCGGCGATGGTGTTACGACATTCCGTTTGCCGGATTTGAGAGGACGTGTTCCTATGGGGGATGGTACCGGTTCCGGTCTTACACCGCGAGTTTTGGGAGAGATGAGTGGTTCGGAAACCAATACTTTAACCATTGCCCAAATGCCGATGCACAGTCATAGTGTAAATGCTTCTACGGTTGATGGAGATCAGAACCTGCCAACGGGCAATATTCCAGCGAACACTAAAGGCTTGGATAAAGAATATACTGCAAGTGCGGCAAATACCACGATGAGTCCTTCAATGATTGGCGTTAGCGGAGGGAGTCAGCCGGTTAATAACATGCAGCCTTATACAACGCTTACTTATATAATCGCTACACAAGGAATTTGGCCGTCAAGACCCTAAGTATATAATATGAAAAAGTTATTTTTATTTTTAGCAGTAATTGTATTTTTTACTGTAGAAGCACAAACAGTTACCTTTAACGGGTGCCATACTTTGTTTGAAAATCAGGATTATATTTTTACTCTGGAAACAACGGATGCTTCCGGAAGAAATGTTTACAGCACAGCTCCTGTTGACGGAAATCAAAGCTGTGGCGGATTGGGAACTTGTGAGTTCAAGATTTTGTGGAGTGCCGCTAATTCCCGTTGGGAGTTTATTGCCGATAGTGGGAATGGCGATTTTGTGAATCCACATTTGATTTATTATAATACTAGCGCTTCAACGCCCAATCCACCGGATTTGACTTTAGGAACGTGGGTAGAGCATACCGCAGTTACCAGTTCCGATTGTGGTGGGAATTTAACGACTGGAAATGCTTCTTTATCGGGTTCCGTTCAAAGTACGGTCTTAGGTGTAGACAGTTTTCTAGGAGCCGCCAAGGGTATCGTTTTATATCCTAACCCGGCAGAGGATATGATTACTCTTGTCACGAAAGAGCCTCTTGACAGTTTCTCGGTTTTCACTATGCAAGGCCAAATGGTTATGAAGGTTAAGAGCAGTAATGTTGCCGATATCACCATGTTGCAGCGAGGTGTTTATTTTATTCGTCTGAATACTAATGAAGGAGTTCAGGTGCTGAACTTCATCAAAAAATAGATTGCTCCATAAAATAAAATATCCCGATTCGTCGGGATATTTTATTTTAAGTAAGTGGCGAATACAATAATTGCAGTTAATTTCGTTTTGTATTTGTACACAAATTCTTTAGAAATGAATATATTCAAGTGCAGGCTGGTTTTGATTTTTTTCTTTGTTTTCAATTCTGCTTTTTCGCAAAATTATCGGGATACAGTCATACACGATAATGTTTATCCTTCTCTTCAAAAGGCCAGGATGGATAAAGAGTACTATCTAAAGGTCAAGGGGGCAATTTTGGCTCTGGAGGAACAGTTTGGTTATGAGGCGGATCTGAAACTTACCCTTTTGACCTACAGTTATTATCATAAGGATTTGGATTTTTTTAAGGAGCAATTGGAGGTTCTGGTGGAAAATCACGGATTTACGGTTGCTTTTATGAAAGGTTTGGAATCTTATTATGAGGCCATTTTAAACGGGGAGCTTTCGTCTTGGTTTAAAGCCATGTATCTTAAGAAGCATTTCATTTGGCTTGAGAGTAACTTCGAAAAACAAATCGATCAGCGTAAGTTTTACGATATGGAATTGAAAAACCAGACAGTGACTGCGTTGGTGTCGAAGATTAATGAAATCCAATCGTTGGATTCCGTGCAGATGGCCGCAGTTGATTCGAAATTGAGTGAGGTTCTTTTCAGTAATGTTTCCACAGTGTACTCTTTTTGCAGAAAAAATGATTACTATCCGACAGCTAAGAATTTTGCGGTTGTACATCCCTTTTTCAGTAATGGATTGTATCAGAATTTTCAAATTAAAGAGAATATTGAGCGTACTTGGTTGCTTTTTGAGCCATACATTAAAAAATCATATTTAAGAAATGAGATGGATTATGCTGCTTTCAGAAATTACGACGGCTTTACTTTTAAGTATTTCGGTTATCAGAAATACGGACTTGTAACTTCCGATATGATTCCCTTATTCAAGTCAATTAATGACACTTCGGAGTTGACAGCTGTACCGGTTCAAAATGCCTTTTTTGCAGAAAAAGCCAAACGGGAATTCGGATGGAGATAAAAAAAACCGGCCGGAGCCGGTTTTGCGTAGCTGGACGCATGTTAAAAACTGTATTTTAAACCGCCGTAAATGTTTCTTCCCGGCGCATTGATTCCGGAAGCAAATGTGCGGTATTGTGTGTCCAATATGTTCTCGATTCCTGCATATACGGTTGCTCCGTAAATCGGTCTGCTGGATGCTTTTAAATTATACGTTTCCCAAGCCGGCATACCTCCTTTTGGTGCGTATTGTTCGTTATCTTCACCGTTAAGTAAGTAATCTTTCAGGTCTTTTTTTCCGTTATAAAGGATATAGCCTTCAAGAATAATGTATTTGTTGTCGTATGCTATTCCGATTTTCCCGTAATAAGGAGCAATGTGATCTAGCGGACTGTAGGTGTCGTCTTCATTTACAACTCTTCCCAAGGTGTAATTAAAGTTTGCTGTGAATAAGACATTGTCAATGATATAGGTCTTTAAATTGGTTGAAAATCCAGTCACAAAGGCTTTTCCTTTGTTCTGATTTGCCATAACCTGGCTCGTCGAACCGTTATAGTCAATGGTTGCAGATCCGTTGTACTCAAAAGCGCCGGTTACTATGGCGTCAATAAAGCGCGTGTAAAAATAGGTATGATCTAACTGGAAACGCTTGTTCTTGCTTTTGATGGTAAATCCTAAGTCTGCGGTTATCGTTTTTTCCGGTTCCAGATCTTCATTGGGAACAATAACCATGTTGTTGCCCGATTCGAAAATTTTTGCCAGATCATCAATGTTGGGCGCCCGGTAGCCGGATCCTATGTTGGCTACCAACCGCACGTTTTTGCCCGGATTATGAATGATTCCCAAAGTGCCGCTGTAAGTAACATTGTTTTGTGATATCGAATTGAACGGTAATGGGAAGAACGAATTGTCTTTAATGGTGCTTTTCAAAGTGGTGTACCCGATTCGTACTCCCGAATTCCAACTGGTTTTGGTATTTACTTTCCCGGAATAGGTAAGATACGCGTCGTTACGGGTCATGTTGTTGTTGCCATTAGGGTAACGCGTATCCAAGGGTGTCGTTTCTCCGGTCTGAATATTGTTGGAATAGGCTGTAGAGTTCACATAATCATAATAGCTTTCAAACCCGTACATTAATTCACTGTTTGTGAATTTCTTTTTCAGGTCGAGATCAATTGCAAACGCATTTGTTTTTTCGATGCGGTTTTGCAGCTCGTAATTTCCGAAACGTCTGTTGTGTCTGCTTTCTTCTCCGTTTTGAAAACTCGCCGTAAATTTCAGGTCACTTCCCAAAATAGCCTTGTCTCTATTGAAAGTGTAAGCGGCCAGTATTCTTTTTTGCGGACCGTAAAACCATTCCGCATTTCGCAATCCTGTCGCATTGGAGTCTGTTAAACGGTCATAACGCGGTATGTCGGATGTGGTGGAGAATTGAAAATTCAGATCATGCAGGTTGCCGTTGGATTGTTTGTAAACCAACTTCTGCATAAGGTTGTACTGTGTATATCCAGAAAATTTCTGAACATACTTATCCGCGTTGGTTACATACGTGTCCACTCCGTTGACGGTTTCAATATACTGCTCTCTTTCTCCGAAAAAGGGATTGTTGCGGTTTCTGTTTTTACCCATCTTCAAATCCCCGAATTCATTGAAGGATACGGAAGTCAAGGAAGCCCAGTTTTCTTTGGCATAGTTCAAATCAAAATAGATCGATTTTTCTTCGTTTACCGTTGAATATCGGGTTAAGGCATTTCCGGAAAATGCCTTCTTGGTATCCGAGAACAGTTTTGCTTTTTTTGTTTCCATGTTGATTGCGCCACCCAAGGCATCACTTCCGAAAACGGTAGAGGAAGGTCCGAAAAAAATATCCATGTTTTCGATACTGTTTTTGTCCACCGTAAGGATGTTTTGCAAATGTCCGGCTCTGAAAATAAGGTTGTTCATTCGGATTCCGTCTACCAGCAATAGGATTCTGCTGGCTTCAAATCCCCTGATTACAGGGCTTCCGCCTCCTTGTTGTGACTTTTGAACGGCGGCATTTCCGGAGCTGGCCAGAATGTCAGCCGTGTTTTGAAAATTCTGAAACTCGATTTCCTTTCTCGAAATCGATTCCACTTGTTGCGGAATCTCTTTTTTAGGTTTTAGATATTTTTGGGTGGCAATTACGACCTCTTCCAAATGTTTCACCTTAGTGGTGTCTTTTTGGGTTTGGGCATAAGTCGTTATTGTCAGTAGTGACACTATATATAGGTATGGTTTCATGTTTAGGTGAATCAAATTGAATTGTGTTGCGATTTTTTAAATCGAAATTTGCGTTGTCAATTCAAAATAGCACGGTGGGTGATATGTGTTTTGTGAGTGTGATTTTGAATACATTGAATTAATGCGAAAATTGCAATTATTGTTTTTCTTGGTTCTCATCTATTTGTTAGGTCGAATCAATAAAGCGGTTGGGTATTTTTTCAGAATTTCTTTGTAGTTTTTTTCTGCTTCAATCCTGGTTTTGAAAGTGCCAACCCAAACTTTATAGTTCGGATTAGAGTAAATAATGGTGCCATCCAGCTGCCTGAACTCCTTTTTGAAAACAGACAGTGTTTTCTTTGCTTCTTCATTGGTTCCATAGAAGATCTGCACTTTGTATCGGTCGTTAACCGTGATGGAAGAGTTGATTTTTCTTTTTTCACTCAGCAACATTTCGAATTTCGGATTCTGAATAATGTTAATTTTTGAGGGCTGTGAATAGGTTTTCTGACCTGAAAAAACGCACAGGAAAAGTAAAGTAAAAAGGGAGCTGGCTCTTAAAATTCTCATAATGAAGTATGTTTGAAACAAAAATACAATTAAAAAAAAGAATCTGAAAACCTTAATTTATTTAGAATTGGTATAAATTACAATTTAAGATAAATTTAAGGTTTTGATAATAACACATAAGTCGTATTTTTGTCCGAGTTTATAAATAAGGTCTGTTCTTATTTCACGTAAAAACTGTGCCAAATTTACTTGATAATCATTTTAATTATGAAAAAAGTGGGTAACCATAATTCGTTTTCAAAAAAATTAATATTCAGCCTTGCGATGGTATTGTCGTTGTCGCTGAGTTCTTTAGCCCAAGATGCGGCGCCAGCCGCCGGTGCAGGTGATCCTGCTAAAGGGAAAGCTATTTTTAACACAAATTGTGCAGCTTGTCATAAACTTGATGCAAAAGCCACGGGGCCTGCCTTGCGTGGTGTTGCGGATAAATACGACAAAGAATGGTTGTACAAATGGATTAAGAACAGTGCTGAATTAATAAAATCAGGTGATGCTGAGGCGATTAAAGTCTTCGAGGCAAACGGTAAAGTACCGATGACGGCTTTCCCTCAATTGTCAAATGAAGACATTGATAATATCCTTGCTTATACATCAGCGCCTATCGAACAGCCTGCTCCAACTCCAACTGCTGCTGCTGGAGCAACTGCTGCTCAAGAAGGAGGGGTTTCCAATAACCTTATTCTGGGAGTGCTTGCGGTTGTTTTGACAATGTTGATTGCCATGTTGTTTTTTGTTAAAAACATACTTGGGAAAATCGCATCTGCAAACGGGGTGGCGCTTCCTGTCAAAGAAAAATCATTGCCAATTTGGAAAGCGTTCGCTAAAAATCAGTTTTTAGTGTTAGTGTCATCCATTATGATGATTTTAATCGGGATGTATTTTATCTACGGATACTTAATGCAGATTGGAGTGGATCAGAACTATGAGCCAATTCAGCCAATCCATTATTCGCATAAAATTCACGCGGGTGACAACAAAATTGAGTGTAAGTATTGTCACTCTTCTGCCAGAGTCAGTAAGAATGCGGGTATTCCTTCATTGAATGTTTGTATGAACTGTCATAAGAATATTTCCGAATTCCAGGGTGATAAAGATTCTACTTATGTAGAGTATTCAAAAGAATTTTACACTGCTGAGATCCAAAAATTATACGATGCCGTTGGATGGGATAAAAACACGATGTCGTACACCGGTAAAGTGAAGCCTGTGAAATGGGTTAGAATTCATAATCTGCCTGACTTCGCGTATTTTAACCACTCTCAGCACGTTACTGTAGCAGGTGTGGAGTGTCAGACATGTCACGGTCCTGTAGAGACTATGGAAGTGATGAGACAGCATTCTCCTTTAACGATGGGATGGTGTGTGAACTGTCACAGAGAAACAAACGTAAAAGTGGAAGGAAACGCTTATTATGCCAAAATTCACGATGAACTTTCTAAGAAATATGGTGTCGACAAATTGACGGCGGCTCAAATGGGAGGTTTAGAATGTGGTAAGTGTCACTATTAATAATAAATTAAGAAGCTAATATTTATATACAATGGCATCAAACAAAAAATACTGGAAAAGTGTTGAGGAGCTAGACCAAAATAGCTCTATTGTTGAGACGCTAAGAAACAATGAATTTGTTGAAGAAATCCCTACGGATGAATTCCTGGGTGACGCGGCTACTTTGTCTGCTACATCAACAACTCGTCGTGACTTTTTGAAATACGTTGGATTCTCTACTGCAGCTGCTTCTTTAGCTGCGTGTGAAGGTCCGGTTGTAAAGTCTATACCTTATGTAGTTCAACCTGAAGAGATCATTCCTGGTGTTGCTGATTATTACGCAACAACCATGATGGATGGATTTGATTTTGCAAATATCTTGGTCAAAACCCGCGAAGGTCGTCCTATTAAAGTTGAAAATAATAATTTGCCAAACGCTAAGTTTGGTGCTAACGCAAGAGTTCATGCTTCGGTATTGTCGTTGTATGACAGCATGCGTTTAAAACAACCGAAAATTTCCGGTAAAGATGCTTCTTGGGCTGATGTTAATGCTTCAGTTGCAAAAAGTTTAGCGGAAGCCAAAGCAAAAGGCGGTCAGGTGGTATTGTTAACCAATACAATGGCAAGTCCTTCAACCGATCGATTGATCGCTGATTTTATCGCGAAGAATCCAACTGCAAAACACGTTGTTTATGATGCGGTTTCTTCTTCCACGGCTTTGGATGCCTTCCAAATGGTATACGGTGAAAGAGCTTTAGCGGATTACGATTTCGCAAAAGCGGATGTTATCGTGTCGGTTGGCGCGGATATCTTAGGTGATTGGCAAGGAGGAGGATATGATGCAGGATATTCCAAAGGACGTGTTCCTAAAAATGGAAAAATGTCCAAGCATATCCAAATCGAAGCAAATATGTCTTTGGCCGGTGCCAATGCCGACAAACGTATTCCGCTTACGGTTACAGAACAAAAACAAGCTTTAGTTAAAATATACAGTATCGTTACTGGTGCTTCAGCGGGTGCTGCCAATTTAGGTAAGTACGATGAAGCGGTGACAAAAGCGGCGCAGCAGTTAAAAGCGGCAGGCGGAAAAGGAGTTTTGGTTTCCGGTTTGGATGATGTTAACGCACAATTATTGGTATTGGCAATTAACAAAGCGTTAAGTTCAGAAGCATTCAATCCTTCGGCTGCGCGTTTAATCCGTAAAGGTGACAGTAAAGCTGTGGCGCAATTGGTTGCTGATATGAAAGCGGGCTCGGTTCATACTTTAATTATGAACGGTGTTAATCCGATGTATACCTTAGCAAACAGTTACGATTTCGCCGAAGGTTTGAAAAAAGTTAAAACATCTGTTGTATTCTCTTTAAGAGAAGATGAAACGGCTGTTAAAGCTACTATCGCTGCTCCGGCACCTCATTATTTGGAATCGTGGGGTGACGTAATGATTACAAAAGGACATTATGCCATCATGCAGCCGACGATTCGTCCGTTGTTTGATACTAAACAATTCCAGGAAGCCTTGATGGCTTGGACTGGTAATACTGCTTCTTACTATGATTTCTTAAAAGCAGTTGGTTCTTCAATTGCTACAGGAACAACTTGGAATAAATTGGTTCACGATGGAGTGTATACTTCTGAAGTGGCTCCGGTTACTGGTGGTGCTGCTGATTTTGCTACCGCGGCTTCTACTTTGGCGAAAGCTAAAAATGAAGGAGGTTTGGAATTGGTATTGTACACTAAAACAGGAATGGGGGACGGTCAACAGGCTAACAACCCTTGGTTGCAAGAGTTTCCGGATCCGATCACAAGAGCTTCTTGGGATAACTACGTTACGGTTTCCAAAAAAGATGCAGAGCGTTTAGGATTGGAAAACTTTAACGTGGCTAACGGTGGTCTTAACGGAAGTTATACTACTATTGAAGTCGCCGGTACCAAATTAGAAAACGTTCCAGTAATTATTCAACCGGGTCAGGCTGTCGGAACTATCGGATTGGCTTTGGGATACGGTCGTAAAGAAGGAATGAAAGAGGAAATGCAGGTTGGGGTTAATGCGTATAAATTGTATGCCAACCAAGTTGCAAATCAGGTGGCTAAAGTGACCAAAACCGCAGGAGATCATGAATTCGCTTGCGTTCAGTTACAGAAAACATTAATGGGTAGAGGTGATATCATCAAAGAAACTACCTTGGAAATATTCAATACTAAGGATGCTGCGGAGTGGAACATTGTTCCGATGGTATCTTTAGATCACAAAGCTACTCCAGCTACGGAAGTGGATCTTTGGGATTCTTTTGACCGTTCCATCGGTCACCACTTTAATTTGTCAATTGACCTAAATGCTTGTACGGGATGTGGCGCATGTGTTATCGCTTGTCACGCTGAAAACAATGTTCCGGTAGTTGGTAAATCGGAAGTGAGAAGAAGCCGTGATATGCACTGGTTGCGTATTGACAGATACTATTCTTCTGAAGAAACATTCGACAAAGACGTTGTGTTGAAAAATACCGCAAAAGGTTTAACGAATTCAATCACTACCCTAACAGGTATGGAAGATCCTTCTGAAAACCCTCAGGTAGCTTTCCAACCGGTAATGTGTCAGCACTGTAATCACGCACCTTGTGAAACAGTATGTCCGGTAGCGGCAACATCTCACGGTCGTCAGGGGCAAAACCAAATGGCTTACAACCGTTGTGTGGGTACGCGTTACTGTGCAAACAACTGTCCGTATAAAGTACGTCGTTTCAACTGGTTCTTATACAGCAAAAACAGCGAGTTCGATTATCACATGAATGATGATTTGGGTCGTATGGTATTGAACCCGGATGTAAACGTTCGTTCTCGTGGGGTTATGGAAAAATGTTCAATGTGTATCCAAATGACACAGTCTACGATTCTTAAAGCGAAACGTGAAGGACGTGAAATTAAGGATGGTGAATTCCAAACGGCTTGTTCTGCAGCTTGTACAAGCGGCGCAATGGTCTTTGGAGACGTAAATGATAAAGAAGGTCAGGTAGCTAAGTTAGCCGAAGACGAAAGAATGTATCATTTATTGGAGCACATCGGAACAAAACCAAATGTATTCTATCACGTAAAAGTTAGAAATACTTAAGAGTAATAAAAATATTAATTAAGAAACAATATAAAGGATTATGTCGTCTCACTACGAAGCACCCATTAGAAAACCTTTAGTTATAGGTGATAAATCTTATCACGATGTAACAGTAGATGTAGCTAGACCGGTAGAAGGTAAAGCAAGCAAACTATGGTGGACCGTTTTCTCCATTGCATTAGCAGCCTTCCTTTGGGGAGCAGGATGTATGGTATACACCATTACTACAGGTATCGGAACTTGGGGATTAAACAAAACAGTTGGCTGGGCCTGGGATATCACTAACTTCGTTTGGTGGGTTGGTATCGGGCACGCCGGAACACTAATTTCTGCCGTACTATTATTATTCCGTCAAAAATGGAGAATGGCGATTAACCGTTCTGCGGAAGCAATGACCATTTTCTCGGTTGTTCAGGCAGGTTTGTTCCCAATCATTCACATGGGTCGTCCATGGTTAGGGTACTGGGTATTACCGATTCCGAATCAATTCGGTTCGCTTTGGGTAAACTTTAACTCACCATTACTTTGGGACGTATTCGCGATTTCAACGTATCTTTCGGTATCATTGGTTTTCTGGTGGACTGGATTATTACCGGATTTCGCTATGATCCGTGACAGAGCGGTAACGCCTTTCAACAAAAGAATTTATTCCATCCTTTCTTTCGGATGGTCGGGTAGAGCAAAAGACTGGCAACGTTTTGAAGAGGTATCTCTTGTATTGGCAGGTTTGGCTACTCCATTGGTACTTTCCGTACACACGATTGTATCCTTTGACTTTGCTACTTCCGTTATTCCGGGATGGCATACCACAATTCTTCCTCCGTACTTCGTTGCAGGTGCGATTTTCTCCGGATTCGCGATGGTAAATACCTTGCTTATCATTATGAGAAAAGTGTCTAACTTAGAAGACTATATCACCGTTCAACATATCGAATTGATGAATATCGTAATCATGATTACGGGTTCCATCGTAGGATGTGCCTATATCACGGAATTATTCGTGGCGTGGTACTCCGGTGTGGAATACGAACAATATGCGTTCTTAAACCGTGCTACAGGTCCTTACTGGTGGTCGTACTGGTTGATGATGACGTGTAACGTGTTCTCTCCACAGTTCATGTGGTTCAAGAAATTAAGAACAAGCATCATGTTCTCTTTCATTATCTCGATTGTGGTAAACATCGGTATGTGGTTCGAGCGTTTCGTAATCATCGTTACCTCATTACACAGAGATTACTTACCGTCATCATGGACAATGTTCCAGCCAACATTCGTAGATGCGGGTATTTATATCGGTACCATTGGTTTCTTCTTCGTATTATTCTTATTATATTCAAGAAGCTTCCCGGTAATTGCTCAGGCAGAGGTTAAAACAATTTTGAAAACTTCTGGGGACAACTACAAAAGAGAAAGAGAAAAAGAAGGACATCATTCACATAATCATTAATAGATCATGAGTACGAATAAAGTTATACATGCTATATATACTGATGATGATATCTTAATGGATGCCGTAAAAGCATCAAGAGCTGCTCATCATCATATCGAAGAAATTTACACGCCTTTCCCAGTTCACGGATTGGACAAAGCAATGGGTTTGGCACCAACACGAATTGCTATCGCTTCCTTCCTTTATGGGGTTGTGGGATTAACCGTTGCGGCTAATTTGCTGAATTACATTATGATTGTTGACTGGCCTCAGGATATCGGAGGGAAACCAAGTTTTGCATTCTATCAGAACTTGCCTGCTTTCGTTCCGGTTTTGTTCGAGTTAACCGTGTTTTTTGCGGCGCACTTAATGGTAATCACTTTTTACTTAAGAAGTAAATTATGGCCATTCAAACAGGCTGAAAACCCCGATGTACGCACTACAGACGACCACTTTTTAATGGAAGTTGCAGTGAGCGGAAATGAAGAAGAGATGATTTCTTTCTTTAAAAATACAGGCGCTGTAGAAGTTAAAGTAATTGATAAGCATTAATAGAAGATATGAAAGCCTTATATAAAATAGTAGCATTAGTAGGTGTGTCGATCGCGGCGACTTCTTGCTTTGACAAGTCGAAGCCTAACTATCAGTTCTTTCCTAACATGTATGAATCAGTAGCCTACGAGACGTATTCCGAATCGGATGCTTTCAACAGCGGTAAGGAAGGTCAGTTACCGGCTAAAGGAAGTATAAAAAGAGGATTTGAACCTTACGGTTATGAAAATACTCCGGCAGGATACATGCAAGCGAAAGCGGAATTAAAATCGCCTTTGGATTCATTGTCCGTTAATCCTGAAAAGGGTGCCGAATTATACAATATTTATTGTGCGGTTTGTCACGGTGAAAAAGGAGATGGTCAGGGTACTCTTGTGAAAAGAGAGAAGTTCTTGGGGGTTCCTAATTATGCTGACAGAGAGATTACAGAAGGAAGTGTTTTTCACGTAATTACTTATGGATTAAACTCTATGGGTTCTCACGCAAATCAATTGACTCAACAAGAGCGTTGGATGGTTACGGATCACGTGATGAAATTAAAAGGTGAATTAAGTAAGTAAAAATCATTTGAAAGTTTAAATATGTACACATTTTCAAACAAATTAAAAACTTTTGCATTCGTTCTTATGGCTCTTGGGTTATTGGGAATTGCATATGGTTTTTTAACTGCACCAAAAACTACTGCAGACGTAGAAAAAATATTAGCCGAAAGTCATCATGACGGTCATCATGCCGCTGCTCCTGCGCACGACGCTCACGCTGTTGCTGCTCCTGCAGAAGCTCACCATGAAGCCCCTAAAACGGAAACTCATGAGGCAGTTGCTAATGATACTGTAAATACTGTTGAAAAAGACACAATGAAAGCGGAAGTGGCTCCTGTAGTAGAGGAAAATCACCACGACGCTCACGCTGCTAAAGCGGATACGCATGAAGCGGATGCTCACAAGGAGCACGAAGCACATTTAGAGCACGTGTTACACCAATTGCAAAACAAACCTTGGGCTGCAATGTATGTTGCCTGTATCTTCTTTTTGTTGATTTCGGTGGGTGTATTAACATTTTACGCTATCCAATGGGCTGCACAGGCAGGATGGTCTCCGGTATTGTTCCGTGTTATGGAAGGTATCACTGCGTATTTGTTACCGGGATCTATTATCTTTTTCCTTTTATTGGTTTTATCCGGTATGCACATGAACCATTTGTTTACATGGATGGCCGAAGGGGTTACGGATCCTAAAAGTGAAAACTATGATGCCATTATTGCTGGTAAATCAGGTTTCCTTAATGTTCCTTTCTTCCTAATCAGAGCTTTAGTTTTCTTAGCGGGATGGAATATCTACCGTTATTTCTCAAGAAAAAACTCATTAGCGCAAGACAATGCTTCTGATGATTCGTTCTACAAAAAGAATTTCAAGATAGCAGCTGCTTTCTTAGCCTTCTTTATCGTTTCCGAATCGATTGCTTCTTGGGACTGGATTATGTCTGTTGATCCGCACTGGTACAGTACATTGTTCGGATGGTATGTTTTTGCCAGCTTCTTCGTAAGTGGTATTACAACAATTGCATTCGTTACTTTATATTTAAAATCAAAAGGATATTTGGAATATGTGAACACAAGTCATATCCATGACTTAGCGAAATTCATGTTCGGTATCTCCGTTTTCTGGACGTATTTGTGGTTCTCTCAATTCATGTTGATGTGGTATTCCAATATTCCGGAAGAGGTTACTTATTTCGTAACACGAATTGAGAATTATAATTTACCGTTTTTCGGTATGGTTGTAATGAACTTTGTGTTGCCGATTTTAATCTTAATCAATACCGATTTCAAACGTCTGACTTGGATTGTAGTTATGGCCGGAATCATTATCTTAACCGGACACTATATCGATTTCTTCAATATGATTATGCCGGCTACAGTTGGTGACCAATGGTTCATTGGGGTATCAGAAATCAGTTCATTGTTATTCTTCTTCGGATTATTCATCTTTGTAGTGTTTACCGCTTTAACGAAAGCTCCGTTATTGGCAAAACGCAACCCGTTAATCGAAGAAAGTAAACATTTCCATTATTAATATTTTAAAGTAATAAACAAATGACAAGTTTATTGGTACTTATAGTTGTAGTTTTATTAGGAATTGCTGTTTGGCAATTGACTAAGATATTCGATTTAACGCAGATTGGGGCAAAGAATGATAATTCTGAAATTGCCAACGATAACGATAATAATGTAAATGGATATTTAATGTTTGGCTTCTTGGTCTTCATTTATCTTACTACTATTTATTGTGTTGTGAAATTTGGTGATTTGCCATTGATGAGCGGTTCCGCTTCAGAACATGGTAAGGATGTGGATCAATTGATGTGGATTTCCATGATTTTGATTTTCATTGTACAGACCATCACCCAAGCGTTATTGCACTTCTTCGCGTTCAAATACCGTGGTAAAGAGGGAAATAAAGCGTTGTATTTTGCCGATAATGATAAATTGGAGTTCATTTGGACCATCATTCCGGTAATCGTTTTGGCAGGTTTAATCCTTTATGGATTGTACGCTTGGACAAACATTATGTTTGTGGATGAGGAAGAAGATGTTATGTATGTGGAATTGTATGCGAAACAATTTAGTTGGGAAGCACGTTATGCCGGTAAAGACAATTCATTAGGAAAAGCGAATATCCGTTATATCGAAGGTGTTAATACACTGGGTATTGATTTGTCAGATCCAAACGCACAGGATGACAAACAGGTTGCTGAATTGCATTTGCCTGTAGGTAAGAAAATCGTTTTCAAAATGCGTTCTCAGGATGTATTGCATTCAGCTTACATGCCTCACTTCAGAGCACAGATGAACTGTGTTCCGGGTATGGTGACGCAATTTGCTTTCACCCCTACCATGACTACCGACGAAATGCGTAACACTCCTGATATGGTGGAGAAAGTGGCCAGAATCAACAAGATCAGAGCTAAGAAAAGTGCAGAATTAGTCGCTAAGGGTCAGGCTGCATTGGATTCCTATACTTTTGATTATTTATTATTATGTAATAAAATCTGTGGTCCTTCTCACTATAACATGCAAATGAAAATTGTTGTGGAAAGCGAAGCCGATTTCAAAAAATGGTTAAGCGTTCAACCAACAGCAAGCAGAGTGATTAAGGAAGCAAAAGCGGCTGAAGCTCCCGCTGCTGAAGCGACGGTTCCTGCTGTAAAGCCTGAAACTGTAAAAGTAGATTCTACCAAAGCTTTAGCTCAAGTTAAATAATTATTGTTTTTTAATACTATTCAAATTAAAAAAATATGTCAGCAGTAGGACACGATTTAAGTCACGATCACGGACACGATCACGAACACCACCACAAGGATACTTTCATTACTAAATACATCTTTAGTATTGATCATAAGATGATTGCAAAACAATACTTGATTACTGGTTTAATCATGGGTATTGTTGGGGTTGCGATGTCGTTGTTATTCCGTATGCAAATCGCTTGGCCGGAAGAATCTTTCGGAATCTTTAAGTTTCTTTTAGGTGAAAAATTTGCTCCTGGAGGAGTAATGCGTAATGATATTTATCTTGCGTTAGTTACGATTCACGGTACCATCATGGTATTCTTCGTATTAACAGCAGGTTTAAGTGGAACTTTCAGTAACTTGTTGATACCATTACAAATCGGAGCCCGTGATATGGCATCCGGTTTCATGAACATGATTTCATATTGGATGTTTTTCATCTCTACCGTAATCATGTTGTGCTCTTTATTTGTTGAATCAGGACCGGCTTCGGCAGGATGGACAATTTATCCGCCGTTAAGCGCCTTGCCTCAGGCAATTCCGGGTTCAGGAACAGGTATGACGCTATGGTTAGTGTCTATGGCTATTTTCATCGCTTCGTCTTTGATGGGTTCATTGAACTACGTCGTAACGGTTATCAACCTGAGAACAAAAGGAATGTCCATGACAAGATTGCCATTAACAATCTGGGCGTTCTTCGTAACGGCAATTATCGGTATCGTTTCGTTCCCGGTTTTATTGTCTGCTGCTTTATTGTTAATTTTCGATAGAAGTTTCGGTACGTCGTTCTTCTTATCCGATATCTTTATTTCAGGTGAAGTTTTACATTACCAAGGGGGGTCACCAGTATTGTTCGAACACTTGTTCTGGTTCTTAGGACACCCTGAAGTTTACATCGTATTGTTACCTGCATTAGGTATCACCTCTGAAATTATTGCAACCAATTCCCGTAAACCAATTTTTGGTTACCGTGCGATGATTGCATCTATTTTAGCAATTGCTTTCTTATCGACGATTGTTTGGGGTCACCACATGTTTATCTCTGGTATGAACCCATTCCTAGGATCGGTATTTACATTTACAACCTTATTGATTGCGATTCCTTCAGCGGTAAAAGCATTCAACTATATTACAACATTATGGAAAGGTAACCTACAGTTAAACCCTGCAATGTTGTTCTCTATCGGATTGGTGTCTACCTTCATCACTGGAGGTTTAACGGGAATCATTCTTGGAGACTCTACTTTGGATATCAACGTTCACGATACGTATTTCGTAGTGGCACACTTCCACTTGGTAATGGGTATCTCTGCACTTTACGGATTCTTCGCGGGTGTTTACCACTGGTTCCCTAAAATGTTCGGAAGAATGATGAATAAAAACTTAGGTTACATTCACTTCTGGGTGACTGCAGTTTGTGCTTACGGAGTTTTCTTTCCAATGCACTTCATCGGTATGGCTGGTTTACCAAGACGTTATTACACAAACACCGCATTCCCGTTATTCGACGATTTAGCCGATGTTAACGTATTGATTACCGTATTCGCTTTAGTGGGTGCCGCTTTCCAATTAGTGTTTATCTGGAATTTCTTCTACAGTATTTTCTACGGTAAGAGAGCACCGATGAACCCTTGGAGATCAAATACATTGGAATGGACCGCTCCTGTAGAACACATGCATGGCAACTGGCCGGGTGAAATCCCTCACGTATACCGTTGGCCTTACGATTACAGTAAGCCGGGTCATGACGAGGACTTCGTTCCGCAAACCGTTCCATATAAAGACGGCGAAGAACAACTTCATCACTAAGATTATAAATTCACATAGAAGAAGCCTTTCCTTTTGGAGAGGCTTTTTTGTAACTTTTTTTAAATGCGTACAATTTTTCTTTCCGTTTCCCTTTTTTTGATTGATGGCGCGGTCGTTATTGCTCAGCCTTTAAGTGGTAACAAGGTGGTGTTGGTTTTTGATGGATATGTTAAAAGCCCCTCTGGAATGGAGAGTGATATCTACTATTCCAAAGCGAATGATTTCAGAAACCATTTTATTTGTCCGAAGAGTACTAATGACACTTTAGTTATCAATGGTATTGAAAGCACAGTGGTGCTGACTCATGTCTTTAGTTTAGGTGCGAATTATATCTACGAGTTTCATAAGGGGGACACGGTTAAGTTGGATTATAAAAACGGGTTGCCCAGAGTTTCGTTATCCAATAAGAGACCTGTTTTAAAACATGATCTCAATTTTGAAGACGATTTCAAAGCCATCAAACGACCATCGGAACCATCGGTTTTTAGATTGGATAACAAAAGACCGCGTTCTAAGGAAGAAAATCTGATGTATGAAAAAGAATTGAACGATTATTTTGTAGCCAGAGATGAAAAACTCGACGTATTGTTTCATGAAAAGTTACTTTCGTCAACTATTTATACGATCCACAAAGCAAGAAATAAGTTCTTGAAAATCAATCTGAGCAAAGCGAATTATTCCTTTGGTACAGTGCCTGAATCTGATTTAGCTCTCGATAATTTATTGCCGGTAAAAACATATAAATACTTTCTTGAGAATTATATTATCGGAAAGTACAAAGTGGGAAAAGTGAATGATTTTGATTATGATTTCAAACAGGCCTTTGATGCTGCTCTGTCGGATAGTAAACTTTCGTATAAGACAAAGGAATATCTCTTGTTTCTGTTTCTGAATAATATAGCCAATTCCAAAGATAAAGAGCTATTGCCAGTATACTTCGAAAAGTTTCAAGCGTTCGAAAACGGAAACGAACTGAGTCAATGGATTAAGGATAGCTATTTGCTCGACTTAAATGTGCTTAAGAAAGAAGAAAAGGAAGTACTTCTTTTAGACTCCATGAAGAGAAAAACATCTCTCAAGGAATTCGTTGCCAAACACAAAGGAAAAGTGGTTTATGTGGATTTTTGGGCAAGCTGGTGTGCGCCTTGCCGGGCCTCCTTTCCATATTCTCTTAAGCTGCAGCAAGAGTTGAAAGGAAATGATGTCGTTTTTCTGTTTATTTCTACCGATGATAATTTTGACATCTGGATGAAAGCGACTACTAAAGAGAACCTTTCAGAGTCAAGTAGTTTTTATCTGATCAATCCAAAGGCTTCCGAATTCATCCGAAAGATAAAGCTGAATTCCATTCCAAGGTATATGCTGTTTGATAAAGAAGGTAAACTTGTTAATGCAGATGCATCCGGACCAAAGGAAGTCAAGTGTAAAGCTGAAATAGTACAACTTTTAAACAGATAGCAGCAACCAACCAAAATTGTGCGTAAATTTGATTATTAACATAAATATTTTAAGATATGAAAACTGAAAATAGATTGTTTTTGAAATCAATTCTTATTCTTACCACTTTACTTTTTGTAGGCTGGGGTTTAAAAAATAAGACAGAAATCGATAATACGAAAAGCATTGTTGTGTTGGTCAAATATAAAACGCAACCTTCAAAAGAGAATGAAACGATTTTAGCTTTAATTAGCTTAATAGAAAATGTTAAGAAAGAACCTCACTTCGTAAATATTAAGCTTCATATTGATCCAAAAGACAGAACTAATATTCTACTTTACGAACAATGGAATGACGAGTTATATTATAATTCAAAACATATGCAGACAAATCATCTGCAAAAATTTATTGGAGATTCAAAAAACTTCCTGGCAGGACCGCCAGAAATATCCTTTTGGAAAGTTGAAAAAGAGTTTAAGTAAATTTGCCAGCGGCTATCAACGGTTGTATCCCATGATGGGGCTTGGGATTTTTTGGGAAAGTTTGTGCTCGCACTTCTTATATAAAAATTCACGTTTTTCTTTCACTCTTTTCGATATATTTGTGAAGTTCCGTGAGCGGGAAACCGCCAAAGCATTAAGCCGGGGGACTATAGATGAATAGATGAATGAATGAAATCAATTTGCCCAATAGCTTAATCGAACTAAAAGAACTCCTGTTCGACAAATGTGGCTTTGTGCTTCGAAATTCATTCCCGGAAAAGGAAAGTGTCGATTACAACGCCCACCAATTTCAACTGAATAACTGGAATGTAGTATTCCGAACCGCTAAAATAACACCAACCAAAATCGGTCAGTTTGTTACCTTATGGAAACGAATCGGAAGCGGCCCAATTCAGCCCTTTGATTTTTCGGATGCGGTGGATCTTTTTGTGGTCAATGTGGAAACCGACAATGGATTGGGACAGTTTGTGTTTCCAAAGGAGGTGCTTTTGAAGCAGGGGGTCCTTACGTCTGAACTAAAAGTTGGAAAACGGGCGATTCGGGTCTATCCGCCTTGGGATGTAACGCTCAGCAAGCAGGCTCAAAAAACACAGCGGTGGCAATTGCAGTACTTCTTGAATCTTCCTTGCGATGGTTCGGTAGATGTCAGTCGTGCCCAATCTTTATATGGTGCTAACGAATAAAAAAACCCGCAACATCTTGCTGCGGGTTTTTTGTCTTATAGTGAGTGCTTATTGCTCTTTTCCTTTGGTTAAATAATAGACCGGAATACCCGCCAGCATAATCAATACGCCCCAGCCACAAGTGGAGAACTTGGTGATTAAAAGGGAAATGCTGATTGCCGAAGCCACCACGATATAAAATAAGGGCAGGTAAGGATAGCCAAACGCTTTGTACGGTCGTTCCGCATCGGGTTGTTTTTTGCGTAGTATAAAGATGCCGTAAATGGTCAGGATGTAAAAAATCAATACGATGATAACCACGAAGTCCAAAAGGTCACCATACTTCCCGGTAAGGCATAATGCCGAAGCCCAAACGCACTGCGCCCAAAGTGCCCAAGCCGGAACGCTGAATTCGTTCAGATGCGCCGCTTTCTTGAAGAATAAGCCATCTTTTGCCATCGTATAGTATACGCGTGCTCCCGCCATAATCAGTCCGTTGTTGCAGGCAAAAGTGGAAATCATAATCATGACCGCAATTATCAGGGTGCCGATGTTGCCGAAGATGTTATTCGCCGCTACTACCGCCACCCGGTCGGATTTGGCAAAAGCAATATCTTCCAAAGGCACCACAGCCACATACATCACATTAGCCAAAACATAAATAATCGTTACGATAAAGGTCCCCAAAAACAAACTCAGCCCCACATTACGTTGCGGATTTTTAATCTCGCCGGCAATAAAGGTAACGCCGTTCCAGGCATCACTCGAAAACAAAGAGCCTACCATCGCTGCGGAAATTCCGGTAATCAAAGCCGTTCCTGAAATAGGTAACCACGTTCCGGTTTCAGCATTAAAGGTTTTCGTAGCCCAAACGTCCGTCCAGTTCGCATTCCAGATTTCCGCTTTGGCTCCTAATGTCAAACCGAAAACAATCAGTCCAACCAGCGAAGCAATTTTAATAATCGTCAAAACCGTTTGCAGCATTTTGCTGTTTTTCACCCCACGACTGTTGATATACGTTAAAAGAATAATCGTAAAAATGGAAACAAACTGTGCCGCATTCAATTTAAAGGAACCGATTTCATACAAGATATTTTCATCACTTACAAAAGGAACCAGATAGGCGGCGAATTTCGAAAAAGCAACACCAACGGCTGCTATCGTACCGGTTTGAATCACGCCGAAGAAACTCCATCCGTATAAAAACGCGATTAATTTGTTATAAGCTTCTTTCAAATAAACATATTGTCCTCCGGCTTTGGGGAACATGGCACTCAATTCGCCATAACTCACCGCGGCTATAATCGTAATCAGTCCGGACAACAGCCAGATCAGTAATAACCAGGCAGTCGAGCCCACTTGTCGGGCAATATCGGCACTTACAATAAAAATTCCGGAGCCAATCATGGAACCCACCACCAGCATGGTGCCGTCCAATAATCCCAATTCCCGTTTTAAATGTTGGTTTTCGTCTTGCATATAATTTGTGTTAAATCTTGCTAAAGATATAAAAACATAACTTTTTACTGCTACTTTTTTTGTAACTTTCATAAAGCTAAATTCTTACGATTATGGATAGTGAAAAAGAATACACCAACGGTGAAATTACTGTGGTTTGGAAACAGCATTTGTGTGAGCATTCCGGAAATTGCGTGCGTGGTTTGCCGGAAGTGTTCCGTCCCAAAGTGCAACCGTGGATCAATGTTCGCGGAGCCAGTTCGGATGCCATGACGGAACAGGTAAAAAAATGCCCTTCGGGAGCCTTATCGTTTTACTATAATAAAGACAAAAATGCATGATTTTCACGATGCGCTGTTCCGAGTGAATGCAGAAAAGAAACGATTTGAGCTCGAGTTGGAGAATCATACCGCTTTCGCTGAATACATAATGAATAACGACAATATCGTTTTTGTAACCCATACGGAAGTGCCTTCGGAATTGGAAGGTAAGGGTGTGGGTTCCCGATTGATTTCGCTTGCACTCACCTGGATAAAAGAAAAAGGCTATACACTGGCGCCACTTTGTCCATTCACGGCGGCGTATGTCAAAAGACATCCGGAATGGAAGGAAATTCTTGCCTCGGGTTATCACGTTTGATTTTCAGTTTATAATCTGCCGACTGAACACTGTAATCTGATTACTTTCTTTCTATCTTTGCTCCATGAATGAAAATCTGAATCCTAACAAAGAGCGTTTTACACCTCAGGAAGTCGATATTGAAAAAGCATTACGTCCGTTAAGTTTCGACGATTTTACGGGGCAGGATCAGGTATTGGAAAACCTGAAAGTGTTCGTGGAAGCGGCCAATCAGCGTGGCGAAGCTTTAGATCATGCCCTTTTTCACGGACCTCCGGGATTGGGGAAAACCACGTTGGCCAATATTTTAGCGAATGAATTGGGCGTGGGAATCAAAATCACATCCGGACCCGTGTTGGATAAACCCGGCGATTTAGCAGGTTTGTTAACCAATTTGGAAGAGCGTGACGTTTTATTCATCGACGAAATCCATCGTTTGAGTCCCATTGTGGAGGAATACCTGTATTCGGCCATGGAGGATTTCAAGATTGACATCATGATTGAAAGCGGTCCCAATGCCCGAACGGTACAGTTAAACCTGAATCCGTTTACCTTGGTGGGCGCGACAACCCGTTCAGGATTGTTGACAGCACCCATGCGCGCGCGTTTCGGAATCCAAAGCCGCTTGCAATATTACAATACCGAATTGTTAACGACCATCGTGCAACGAAGTTCCTCGATTTTAAATGTGCCGATTTCCATGGAAGCCGCGATTGAAATTGCAGGCCGTAGCCGAGGAACACCACGTATCGCCAATGCACTTTTACGCCGTGTTCGTGATTTCGCGCAAATCAAAGGGAACGGGAAAATCGACATCGAAATTGCCCGATTCGCTCTGAAAGCTTTGCACGTAGACGCTCACGGTCTGGACGAAATGGATAACAAGATTCTAACCACTATTATCGATAAATTCAAAGGCGGCCCTGTAGGTTTAACCACTTTGGCAACCGCTGTTTCCGAAAGTGGCGAAACCATCGAGGAAGTCTACGAGCCGTTCTTAATTCAGGAAGGGTTCATCATGCGCACGCCAAGAGGAAGGGAAGCGACAGAGAAAGCCTACAAGCATCTCGGGAAAATCAAAACGAATATTCAGGGCGGACTCTTTTAGGGCATTCCCCTTTGGGTCGGGCTTTCGCACTCGCTTTTTTTAGTTCCGCAAGCTCCACTAAAAAAGAGCTCAGACAATTGCTCTATCCCTAATGCAACCAGTACAAGAAGATCTGCGAAAATCTGTGAAATCTGCGGTAGAGGATTTTTTTAAGTAGTACAAACAAACATGGTAAACCAACAATCAAAATACACCCAAATGATTAAATCCGAAGCCCAGCGCCTCGGGTTTTTGTCTTGTGGTATTTCGAAAGCCGGATTTTTGGAAGAAGAAGCCCCGCGATTGGAACATTGGCTAAAGCAAAACTACCACGGGGAAATGAGTTTTATGGAAAGTTATTTCGACAAGCGTTTGGATCCTACATTACTTGTGGAGGATTCCAAAAGTGTGATTTCACTATTGCTGAATTATTACCCACCTGAACTACAAACCGAAGGGACTTATAAGATTTCAAAATACGCTTATGGTAAGGATTATCATAATGTGATTAAGAAAAAAGTAAAAAAACTACTCAATTATATCAAAGCCGAAATCGGGGAGGTTTCCGGCAGGGCTTTTGTAGATTTTGCCCCCGTAATGGACAAAGCCTGGGCGGCTAAAAGCGGTTTGGGCTGGATAGGCAAGAACAGTAATCTGCTTACGCAAAAAGTCGGTTCTTTTTATTTTATCGCCGAGCTAATTGTGGATTTGGAATTGGATTACGACCACGCCACCACCGATCATTGTGGTTCGTGTACGGCCTGTCTCGATGCCTGTCCCACCGAAGCCATTGTCGCACCCTATGTGGTTGATGGCAGTAAGTGCATCTCTTATTATACGATTGAGTTGCAGGACAATCTTCCGACAGAGATGAAGGGAAAGTTCGACGATTGGATGTTCGGTTGCGATGTGTGCCAGGATGTGTGTCCCTGGAACAAATTCTCAAAAGCACATAGCGAGCCACTCTTTACACCCTATCCCGAATTGCTTTCCTATACTAAAAAAGACTGGGAAGAAATTACGCAGGAAACCTTTGAAAAAGTGTTCACAAATTCCCCTTTAAAACGGGCTAAAATAACCGGTCTGAAACGCAACATTGATTTCCTGAAATAATCATGTTTTTTTTCGGTTTCGGAAGCGTTCGACCATGAATTTCGAAAAGTAATAGGCCAGTAAAGCCATAAATCCACTAACCAGGAAGGATCCGATTAAAATACTCAAACCCGTGTCGGCCAGATTTTCCTTCCAGTTGTCAATGTCAAAAGCAATGGGGTTGTTTAAAATCAGTGCGCCGACTTTGTAATTAAGATACATGAAAAACGGACTGGTAAACGGATTGGAAATAACACTCGCAGCTACGGCAATCGCCAAATTGAATTTGAGTAGTCGGCTTAAGACCAAAACAATCGGTGTGCCGAAACCAAAAGTCGGAAACACACTTATAAAGGTTCCAATGGCGGCACCCCAGGCAATTTCAGCGGTACTGTTTCTGGAATTGGCAATTTTCCAAAAGAAGGCAACTACATCTTTCCATTTCATTTCAGGATACTTTTTAGAAAACGGTTGTAAGGCAAATACGTGAGCAGGATTTCGAAAAAACGCACAATGTAATAGGAAACCCATTGCTTAAAACGGGTCAGAACGTTGTTTTGGGTTCGAAACGATTCGGAAGTGATGGGAGTGCATTGTGAAATAATCGTTTCCAGATGCTTTTGATAGTTTTCCGCAAACGGCTTCGAATCGATTCCCGCATTCATTTCAATACTGGCATAGGAACTCAAATGGTTCAAATTGAAGGAGCCGATGGTAGTCCACTTTTGATCCACAACTGCCGTTTTTCCATGTAAAATGGACTGGTTCCATTCGTAGAGTTCGATGTTGTTCCGCAATAAAAACGCATAGTAGTAATTGATGGCTTCCTTTACCAGCGGAACGTCCGACACTCCCGAAAGAATAAGCCGGATGCGTACTTTTTTTTGTGCCGCTTTTTCAAGTGCTTTGGTCAGTTTTTTTCCGGGTAAAAAGTATCCGCAAACAATAATGATTTCGTTTTGAGCGGTATAAATGGATTTGATGTAGGTTTTCTGAATTTCGCTTTTACGACGGAGCCAATCGTTTTGGAGCAGGGTTGTAGTCGTCGGATTATTCGGTTCGTCCGATACGGTTTTTTCAAAAAAACGTTTTCTCTTTTTGAAGAAATAGTAATGGCAAATGGATTTCGCGTGGCGAGCGGTTGTCTCATCATGAATCAGAACGGCATAATCCAACCAGGGCGCTTCAGATGGAGTGCCTTCATATTTTTTGGCAATATTGATGCCGCCAATTAAAACGGTTTGGGTATCAATCACTACAATTTTATGGTGCAGCCGTCTTCCGAAATAAAAGGAATTGGAGGATAATAACGGAGAAAAAAAGCGAAATTGAATGCCGGACGACTTAATATCGTCAACAAATTTATCCGACAAAGCCCGCGATCCCAGCCCATCCAATAAAAGATACACCGTTACGTTTCTTGAAACCGCTTTTTTGAGTGCGTTACTTATTTTGGTGCCGGTAGCGTCCTCTTCCAGGATGTAGGTCTGCAAATGAATTTCAGATCTCGCATCAGCAATTAATGCTTCAAGACGGTCAAAAAAATCGCTTCCGCCGTGAACCAGTGAAACTTTCTCAGTTATTGCGTTTGATGGAGTGTCTCTTTTCATTTTTACCTTTCGGAAGTTAATCGGCGTTGTGTCAAAAGTAAGGCAACCATCAATTTAGCAATAATTTGTAAGATGAGCAATACTTTTTTGTTATTTCCGGGTTTTCCGGAATCTTTTGAGTTGAAAAACCGTGTAAAAACCTGTAAATAAAATAGTAATTAATTGGTAATTAGATAATAAGAAAAGTTTTTCAAAGAATACGACTAAAAATTTCAATTATTCTGTACATCCTTTTATCTTTGTTAGTTAGTAAATAAACAAACCATGCACAAAGACAGTAAAAGAAGAGAAGCTTTATTATACCACGCAAAACCCACTCCGGGTAAAATCCAGGTTGTTCCTACTAAAAAATATGCCACACAAAGAGATTTGGCTTTAGCCTATTCTCCCGGAGTTGCAGAGCCTTGTTTAGAAATCCAAAAAGACGTTAACAACGTTTATAAATATACCGCAAAAGGAAATTTAGTAGCCGTAATTTCAAATGGTACTGCGGTTTTAGGGTTGGGCGATATTGGTCCCGAAGCCTCAAAACCGGTAATGGAAGGAAAAGGACTTTTGTTTAAAATTTTCGCGGATATTGATGTGTTTGATATTGAAGTCGATACCAAAGACGTAGAGAAATTCATTGAAACGGTAAAAAACATTGCGCCCACTTTTGGAGGAATCAACTTAGAAGATATCAAAGCGCCGGAATCGTTTGAAATCGAAAGACGTTTGGTGGAAGAACTGAATATTCCGGTAATGCACGACGACCAACACGGAACCGCCATTATTTCTTCAGCCGCTTTACTGAACGCAGTAGAGTTGGCCGGAAAGAAAATGAAAGACGTGAAAATGGTGATTTCCGGAGCCGGTTCGGCAGCAATTGCCTGTGCGAACCTGTATGTTTCTTTCGGGGTGAAACCGGAGAATATCGTGATGTTCAACAGTAAAGGGGCATTGCGAAAAAACGATCCTAAAATTTCGGAAATGCAACGCGCCTATGCTACCGATAAACATTTCGACGGACTTCAGGACGCGATGAAAGGCGCTGATGTTTTCATCGGACTGTCTTCCGGAGATATTGTAACTCCAGAAATGTTATTGGGAATGGCCGATAACCCGATTGTTTTTGCCATGGCGAATCCAACTCCGGAAATCAAATACGACTTGGCGATTGCAACGAGAAAAGACATTATCATGGCAACCGGTCGTTCCGATCATCCTAATCAGGTGAACAACGTACTGGGTTTCCCGTTTATTTTCCGTGGAGCGCTTGACGTTCGTGCGACAAAAATTAACGAAGAAATGAAGAAAGCGGCGGTTATTGCCCTGGCCAACTTAGCGAAAGCTTCGGTGCCAGAACAGGTAAACATCGCTTACGGAGAAACAAAACTGACTTTCGGTCGGGATTATATTATTCCGAAACCGTTCGATCCGCGTTTAATTGCCGAAGTGCCGCCAGCTGTTGCCAAAGCAGCCATGGAATCGGGAGTGGCGCTTTCTCCGATAACGGATTGGGACAAGTACCGCGATGAATTGTTAGAGCGAATGGGCTCCGACAATAAAATGGTCCGTTTGCTGATTAACCGTGCGAAAACCGATCCGAAAAAAGTGATTTTCGCGGAAGCCGATCATCTGGATGTGCTGAAAGCCGCCCAAATTGTGATGGAAGAGGGTATCGGAACCCCCATTTTGTTAGGTAATAAAGAAACTATCATCGAACTTAAAAACGAAATCGGTTTTGACGAAGATGTAATAATCATAGATCCGAAAACGAAAGAAGAAGAAGAAAGAAGAAATCGTTTTGCCAATGCGTATTGGGAGTCGAGAAGAAGACGTGGTACGTCGTTATTGGATGCGCAAAAATGGATGCGCGAGCGAAACTATTTTGCTGCCATGATGGTGAATGAAGGGGAAGCCGATGCTTTGGTTACCGGATTTTCCAGAAGTTATCCAACAGTAGTAAAACCGATGTTGGAGTTAATTCCGAAACAACAGGGCGTGACCCGAATTGCAACCACTAACATGATGATGACCAAACGCGGTCCCATCTTTTTAGCGGATACGGCCATCAACCCGAATCCTTCGGCGGAAGATTTGGCACGAATTGCACTAATGGCGGCGAAAACCGTTCGCATGTTCGGAATGGAACCGGTAATAGCCATGGTTTCGTTTTCGAATTTCGGTTCCTCATCCGATGAAAGCGCGGTGAAAATAAGAAAGGCTGTGAACATCCTTCACGAACACCACCCGGATTTAATCGTCGACGGTGAAATCCAAACCGATTTCGCGCTGAACCAGGAAATGTTGGCCAGCAAATTCCCGTTCTCAAAATTGGCAAACAAAAAAGTAAATACCCTGGTGTTTCCTAATCTGGATGCGGCCAATATCACCTACAAGATGCTGAAGGAACTGAACAAGGTCATGTCCATCGGTCCGATTATGATGGGAATGGACAAACCGGTTCACATTTTTCAGTTGGGTGCCAGCGTAGAGGAAATGGTAAACATGGCTGCTGTGGCGGTTGTGGACGCACAGGAAAAAGAAAAGAGACTTAAACAGGCTTTAAAAAAATAACCGAAATGAATCTTTTATCCGATAAATCGGAACTTCATCTGTTCTGATTATCAGGGTAAAAGATTTTTCTTATTTTTGGTCAATGAATTTATACGTATGATAGCACATATTCAGGGAAAATTAGTGGAAAAAACACCAACCGAAGTTGTAATTGACTGCAACGGGGTGGGGTATCAGGTTAATATTTCTTTGCACACCTTTTCTTTACTGCCCAATTCGGACCATCTGAAATTATATACTTTTCTTCAGATTAAAGAAGATGCGCATACGTTGTTCGGTTTTGTGGAAAAAGCTGAAAGGGAACTTTTCAAATTGTTGTTGTCGGTTTCCGGAGTGGGAGCCAGTACGGCAAGAACCATGCTGTCTTCCATTGCACCGCAACAGATTATTCAGGCCATTGCGTCCGGTGATGTTGTGACGGTTCAGTCCATAAAAGGAATCGGAGCAAAAACGGCACAACGCATCATACTGGATTTAAAAGATAAAGTGCTGAAAATATACAATTTGGAAGAAGTATCCTTTTCGCAAAGCAATACAAATAAAGATGAAGCGTTATCTGCTTTGGAAGTTTTAGGTTTTGCACGAAAAGCGGCGGAAAAAGTGGTCGATAAAATCGTGAAAGAGAATATTGACGCTTCCGTAGAATCGATTATTAAACAAGCTTTAAAAAACCTTTAGTCCTTTGAAAACGCAATACCTTAAAGACTTTTTCAAGATAAATAAATTTGGCTTAACCCTTTTGTTGGTGCTTTTTGGGGTTTCCGTTCAGGCTCAGGTAGATGAAGAGGAGCAGGATTCGGTTAAGACAGGTGTTGATTTGGGTCAACTTCAATTGGCCAATCCCCAAAGTATTACGGAAGCCTACACCTATGATCCGAATACGGACCGTTATATTTATACCAAAACCTTTGACGGATTCAATATCAATTACCCCATTATTTTAACGCCTAAAGAATACGAAGAGCTTTTAACCCGTGAATCCATGCGGGATTATTTCCAAAAGAAACTCGACGCCATTGACGGGAAAAAAGAAGGCGCTGAAGAGGCTAAAAAAGATTTATTACCACGTTATTATGTTAATTCTGGCTTGTTTGAAACCATTTTCGGAGGCAATACCATCGACGTGAAACCAACCGGTTCCGTTGAAATGGATTTGGGAATCCGCTTCACAAAACAGGATAATCCCTCCTTCTCACCGAGAAACCGAAAAAGTCTTACCTTCGATTTCGATCAGCGAATCAGTTTGAGTTTGCAGGGGAAAGTCGGAACACGACTGATGGTCAATGCCAATTATGATACGCAATCCACGTTCGCATTTCAGAATTTAATCAAATTAGAATACACGCCAACCGAAGACGACATCATCAAGAAAATTGAAGTAGGAAACGTGAGTTTTCCATTAAACAGTTCGCTGATTCGTGGCGCACAGAGTTTATTCGGTGCAAAAATGCAGTTACAGTTTGGAAAGACAACCATAACCGGAGTTTTCTCGGAACAGAAATCGCAGACCAAATCTGTAACCGCTCAAGGCGGAGGAACATTGCAGGATTTCGAATTGTTCGCCTTGGACTACGATAACGACAGACACTATTTCCTTTCGCAATATTTCCGTAACAAATACGACGATGCCTTAAAAACCTATCCGATTATTAGCAGTCGGGCACAAATTACGCGTATTGAGGTTTGGATTACCAACAAGCAAAACCGTATCAATACGACCGACAATAACTTAAGGAATATCATTGCCTTACAGGATTTGGGAGAAGGACAATTGACGGATTCGCAAGGGGTGGATATTACCGCTACAACTGTTGGGGTTCACAATCAGGGAGTGCCCAATTTTTATAACGGATCCCAGTTTAATGATCCGTCTGACAACAGCAACAACCTTTTTGATCCGGCACGTATCGCAACCGCCAACGGATTACTTAATCCGGCCATACGGGATGTGGCAACCGCAAGCAACGGATTCAATGCGCCGGTTGCTGCGGTAGAAGGTAAAGATTATACCAAATTGGAAAATGCCAGAAAATTGTCGCCAAACGATTATACCTACCACCCGCAATTGGGATATATTTCCCTGAATCAGCGATTGGCGAATGATGAAGTCTTGGCCGTGGCCTATCAGTATACCATAGGGGACGAAATTTATCAAGTGGGTGAATTCGGAACCGACGGGGTGGATGCCACCGATGTGAGTTCCGGAATTCCTACAACACAGAGTCTGATATTGAAAATGCTGAAAAGCAATCTGAACAATATCGATCAGCCGGTGTGGAATCTAATGATGAAAAACATTTATCAGATTCCGGGCGCCTATCAGTTATCTCAGGAAGATTTCCGTTTCAATATTGTGTATACCGATCCGTCACCACTGAATTATATTAATCCGGCTCCTGCCGGAGGGATAACCCAACCGGCTATTCCGCTTCCGACTGATAATCCATTAACGGCCAATATTGATGAAGCCGTAGCGGAGACGCCGCTTTTAAGGGTGTTCAATGTGGACAAGCTTAATTATACCAATGACCCGCAAGTGGGAGGAGACGGCTTCTTTGATTTTATTCCGGGTATGACGGTTGATCCACAAAACGGACGTATTATTTTCACTACCGTGGAGCCTTTCGGAAAACATTTGTTTGATAAACTAAAAAGTTCGCCGACATCAACCGAAAACTATAATGGAGATCCTACTCTTGGTTCCGATTATAATGCGAATCAGCGAAAATACGTTTTCCGAAATTTATATCAGAAAACACAGGCTTTGGCGCTTCAGGACAGTGAGAAAAACAAATTTCAGTTAAAAGGGAAATTCAAATCCACCGGAGGAGATGGTATTTCAATCGGCGCCTTCAATGTTCCGCAAGGATCTGTGGTGGTGTCTGCCGGCGGTAGGGTTTTGGTAGAAGGGGTGGATTACACCGTAGATTACCAAAGAGGCCGTGTGCAGATTTTAGATCCGTCCCTGTCGACCACACCTATTGAGGTTTCTGTTGAAAACAACTCGGTTTTCGGACAACAGACAAGACGTTTTTACGGCTTGAACGTGGAACATAAATTTAGTGATAAATTCCAATTGTCGGGATCATTCCTTAGGATGTCTGAAAAACCGTTTACCCAAAAATCAAATTACGGTCAGGAATCCGTTAATAATACCATAGTGGGAGTGAATGGTAATTTCTCTACGGAAGTACCTTTCTTTACCCGAATGGTGAATAAATTGCCAAATCTTGATACGGACGTGCCTTCCAACCTGTCTTTCAGAGGGGAATTTGCCTATTTAATGCCCGGTAATTCCAAAAACGACCGATTTAACGGGGAGTCAACCGTATATATCGATGATTTTGAAGGGTCGCAATCCACCATCGACATGAGAGCGCCTCAGGCCTGGTCGTTGGCCAGTACTCCTTTGGAAGGGAGTTTGGACGGAGTGGCAGGGGAATCAACACCGCCTTCAGATGATTTGTCCGTTGGATTCAAAAGAGCAAAATTGTCATGGTATACGGTAGATCCAATATTCTATGTCGATTCACAACGACCGGACGGCATCTCGGAAGCCGACTTGCGTTCCAACCGGGTGCGAAGAATATACAGCGAAGAATTATATCCGAACACCGATATCGCTCAAGGACAAACCACGGTAATAAGCACCCTGGATTTGACCTATTATCCGGGAGAAAGAGGGCCTTACAATTTCAGCGGTCTGGCGAATCCTGCCACAAATGCCTTGGCAAACCCGTCGGATAACTGGGGAGGAATCATGCGATCCATAAACTCAACGAATTTCGAACAGTCAAATGTGGAATACATCCAGTTTTGGATGATGGACCCGTTTTACGGTCAAAACCCAGACGATACAACACCAGTTACCAACACGGGTAAATTAACCATTAACTTAGGTGAAATTTCGGAAGACATCCTTAACGACGGAAGAAAATTATACGAGAACGGATTGCCGGAAGTAGGTTCTACATTACCGACTTACACGACAAACTGGGGTAAAATTCCTGCCGCCCAATCGTTAATTTATGCTTTTGATTCGGATGAAGGCAATCGTGCGGTTCAGGATTTAGGGTTTAATGGACTTAATGATGCCGAAGAAGCGGCAAAACATCCGACATTCGCGTCCAGTCCGGATCCTGCTGCCGACAATTATCAATATTATCTCAATACCAGTGGAAATGTAATTGAGCGCTATAAAAACTACAATGGCGTAGAAGGAAATTCACCCGTGTCCTTGTCGGATACCAACAGAGGTTCCTCTACTTTGCCTGACGTGGAAGATATCAATCGTGACAACACGATGAATACCATTAACGCATATTATAAGTTTGAAATCCCGATTGAACCCAATCCGGTTGTGGGACAGAATTATGTGGTAGACACGCGAGTTAATGATGCCGTGCCTATTGCTAACGGAACCACAAAAGTGAGATGGGTATTGTATAAGATTCCTATTTTGGAAGCCACGGCAGCAAATACGGTAGGTTCCATTTCCGATTTCCGTTCTATACGCTTCATGAGAATGTTTCTTTCGGAATTTGATGAAGAGTTAACCCTTCGTTTCGGCTCGTTGGATTTGGTTCGCGGCGAATGGAGACGTTACCTGTCGTCTATGGATGCCGAAACGGATAACAGTAATGACAATACCGGTTTCGATGTTACCGCTTTAAATATTCAGGAAAACGGAAGCAGAAGCCCAATTCCTTACGTAATGCCTCCGGGCGTGGAAAGGGAACAACTGAACAATAACAACTCCATTATCAATCAGAATGAACAATCGCTTTCGCTGCGAGTGTACAGTAAAGATGGAGCCGCATCGGGAGGATTGGAAGAAAAAGATGCGCGTGCGGTGTTTAAGAATGTTAGCGTGGACATGCGTCAATTTAAAAAACTGAGAATGTTTTTACATGCGGAATCTGCGGATGATACGGATCTTCTTCTTGATGATGAGATGGTGGCTTTCCTGAGATTCGGTAATGATTTTACGCAAAATTTCTATCAGATTGAAATCCCTCTTAAAGTTACCGGTGCCGGTGCTAGATCCGCCGAAGAGATTTGGCCTTCCGAAAATGAAATTGAATTGCCGCTGGAATTGCTGACGAAATTGAAAGTCATGGCCTTGCAGGGAACACTTCCTCCGGATAGTGATTTGACCGATGGTATTCAGTTTGTGGATGAAACCTTTTTAGGCTCTTCGTCCGATAAACTTACTTTGGGGATTAAAGGAAATCCTAATTTCGGATTGGTAAGAACCATTATGGTGGGTCTTAAAAATAAAAACACCGCTTCACCAATTAAAGGAGAGGTGTGGTTTAATGAACTTCGTATGTCGGATATGGACAACAAAGGCGGTTGGGCAGCTGTAGCCAATATGGATACGAATTTTGCTGATTTTGCCAATGTGTCGGCAACCGGAAGAAAATCAACCATTGGTTTTGGAGGTCTGGAAGAAGGTCCGAATGAGCGCAGTCGTGAAGATGTGTTCCAGTACAACGTGGTTTCCAATGTAAATGTAGGGAAACTGTTGCCTAAAAAATGGGGTATCACTGTTCCGTTTAACTACGCTGTTGGAGAAGAAACGATCACGCCGAAATTTGATCCTTTTTATCAGGATATCGAATTGGAGCAATTGTTAGATGTTACCGAAGACGAGGCAGAAAAAAGAAATATAAAAAACCGCGCCATAGATTATACGAAACGCACCAGTATTAACTTCATTGGGGTAAAGAAAGAGCGTGCGCCGGAACAGAAGCAACGTTTTTATGATCCTGAAAACCTAACGCTGTCACACTCGTTTAACGAAATGGAACACCATGATTTTCAGATTGAAAACCTAGTGGATCAACAGGTCAAATCATCGGCGGATTATGCTTTCGCTTTCAAACCAAAATCGGTGGAGCCCTTCAAGAATACCAAATTCATGAAGAAAAGTACGTATTGGAAGTTGTTAAGCGATTTCAATTTTAACTATTTGCCAACAACCATTGCTTTTTCCAGCAACATCCTGCGTCAGTATAACAGACAGCAGTTCCGTCAGGTGGAAGTCGAAGGTATCGGCCTGGACCCGTTGTACAGAAGAAATTATTTGTTCAATTATAACTACGGTTTCAATTTTAATCTGACTAAAGCGTTACGTTTCAATTATACGGTGGCAACCAATAATATTGTACGTAACTATTTTGATGAAAACAAACGACCAATTGATGAACTGACGATTTGGGATGACTACTTCAATATCGGAGAAGCGAACATGCATACCCAGCAATTGGTGGTGAATTACGATTTGCCGATTAACAAAATTCCGGCGCTGAGTTTTGTGAAATCCGTGTATTCCTATACCAGCGATTACAGCTGGCAGCGTTCTTCGGACGCCATGTCTTCCATTGAGTACAGAGGAGTTGAGTTTTCTTTGGGGAATACGATACAGAATGCGGGTTCTCACAAGCTGAATACCACATTCAATATGGATCTTTTGTATCGTTATATCGGATTAACCAATAAAGCAAAAAAACAACCTGTCGCACCCGTGAAACCGGCAACACCGAAACCGGGACAGAAATTAGCGCCAAAGCCTACAAACAATACCAATGAAAGAGGGTTGCTGGCCGAAAGGATGATTGGATTGGCTACCGCATTAAAAACGCTTCAGGTGAATTATACGCAAAATGAAGGAACAATGCTTCCGGGTTACCTGCAAAGAGTGGGCTTTCTGGGGACTTCAAAACCTACGGTTGGTTTTGTTTTGGGTAGTCAGGCAGATGTGCGTTATGAAGCCGCTAAGAACGGTTGGTTAACCTATTATCCGGAATTCAATCAGAATTTCACTCAGGTTAAAAACAAAACACTGAACATTACAGGACAGTTGGAACTCTTCCCAGATTTTAAAATTGATCTTACGGCCGACAGGGTCTTGAGTGAAAATTACTCGGAGCAATACGATGTTTCCGGAGATGGGCAGTACAATCCGCGTTCGCCCTACAATTATGGTAATTATTCGATGTCAACGGTGTTGATTAAAACGGCGTTCAGTCAAAGCGACGAAAATATGTCGGATGCTTTCAATGAATTCAGGGAGAATCGTTTGAAAATAGCTAACCGACTGGCAATCGGAAGGGGTATTGATATTAATGATCCTACAAACATCGATGCGGATGGGTATCCGAAAGGGTACGGTAAAAACAGTCAGGCGGTTTTACTTCCTGCGTTCTATGCCGCCTACACCGGTACCGATGCGTCCAACGTAAAAACCGGTCCGTTCCGCGATGTGCCTATTCCAAACTGGAATATCAAATATACCGGATTAATGCGTTACCAGTGGTTTAAAGATACCTTCAAACGTTTCTCATTGCAACATGGATACCGCGCATCGTATACGATTAATTCCTTCCGTTCGAATTTCGAGTATGACAACGACCCGAATCCGAATGTCAGTTCGGGTACCGTGAATTTCCCTGTAAAAACGATTATTTCAAACGTGAATTTAGTAGAGCAGTTTAACCCGTTGGTGCGTCTGGATTTTGAAATGAAAAACTCATTCAAGATTTTAGCCGAAATGAAACGGGATCGCGCCCTGTCATTGAGTTTTGACAATAATTTATTGACGGAAGTCAAAGGAAATGAATACATCATCGGTCTTGGGTATCGTGTAAAAGATGTCACGTTTAGCAGCATGCTTGCCGAAGATCCTTCCGGAGTCATCAAAAGTGATTTAAACTTTAAAGCCGATGTGTCTTTCCGAAACAACAAAACGATTGTGCGTTATCTTGATTATGAAAACAATCAGCTGGGTGGCGGACAAAACATCTGGTCGATTAAATTCACAACGGATTATTCCTTCAGTAAAAACCTGACAGCCATTTTCTATTACGATCATTCGTTCTCAAAAGCCGTTATTTCAACCACCTTCCCAATAACAAATATCCGTTCGGGATTAACCTTGCGATATAACTTTGGAAATTAAGGAAAAAACATTTTATAGTTACCCCGAATAAATATACATTTGTCGAATAAAAAATAAACACAATGAACATACCAGCTAATTTAAAGTACACAAAAGACCATGAATGGGTAAGCCTTGATGGCGATATTGCAACTGTAGGAATTACAGATTTTGCTCAAAAAGAACTTGGAGATATTGTTTATGTTGAAGTGGAAACATTAGACCAGACTTTGGCAAAAGATGAAGTTTTCGGAACAGTGGAAGCCGTGAAAACCGTTTCCGATTTGTTTTTACCGCTTTCTGGTGAGATTGTTGAGTTTAACGAGGAACTGGAAACTACTCCGGAAGCTGTGAATTCCGATCCGTACGGAGCTGGTTGGATGGTGAAAGTGAAAATTTCTGACGTTTCGGAAATCGAAGGATTGTTATCTGATGCGGCTTATAAAGAATTGATTGGAGCATAAGAAGAATTTTCTTTTAGCGATTCTCTGGACGCTCGGTATCACCATCGCCTGTTTGGTAAGTATTGGTGATGTACCCAAAGTATCCATTATCGGTCAGGACAAGTCGGTGCATTCGTTTTTCTATTTTGTTTTTTCCATCTTGTGGTTTTTGTTTTTAACTAAAGAAATGCCAGAGTGGAGTTTTGCCCGGAAAGCGATTCTTGTTGTGCTGTCCGCATTGGTTTACGGAGCCGTCATTGAGGTTTGTCAGGAACAGTTTACCGCTTCCAGAAAAGCCGATTTGTTTGATATCTTGGCCAACGTAACCGGTAGTGTTATAGCAATTATAGTGTTGTTTGTTGCCGAAAAAATCAGAAAGAGAAACACAATTAAAAATACTATCAAATAAATCTCCCACTTCGGTGGGATTTTTTTATTTTTATGCCATGGATATACGACACTATTTAGATTCAACCTATTTGAAAACAGCAGCGCAGGCCGGTTTAACCAAAGCTGAAAATACTGCTGTTGTGAAAGGTTTTGTTCAGGAAGCCATTGATGAAAAGTTCAAACTCATCATGATTCGTCCCGATATGGTGGCGATGGCAAAAGAAATGATTACAGCGGCCAATTCCAAAGTGACCATAGGAACCGTTATAGATTTTCCCGACGGTAACGGTTTGCTTGAAGATAAATTGAAAGAAGCGGCACAAGCCATCGAGGATGGTGCCGATGATTTGGATTATGTGGTGGATTATGAAGCGTTCAAAAGAGGGGAAACCGAATTGGTAAAAAAACAGGTTTTCGAGGGAACACGTTTGGGACTTCTACACGGCAAAATCGTAAAGTGGATTATTGAAGTCGCCGCATTGAACGACCATCAGATTGTTCAGTTATCCGCTTTGATAAAAAATGTGGTAATGGCCAACTTTAAAGAAGACCAATACGCGAATGTTTTTGTGAAATCGTCTACCGGTTTTTATAAAACGCAGGACGGATTACCTAACGGGGCAACCGTACCGGCAATAAAATTAATGATTGAAAACTCTTTTCCACTTCCGGTAAAAGCTGCCGGTGGTGTGCGAACGTATGATGAAGCCCTTGAAATGATTGCTTTAGGCGTTAAACGAATTGGAACTTCATCAGCTAAGGCAATTGCCAATGGGGGAGTTTCCAAAAATGAATACTAAATGAAGCGAACGGACATGCGAATATGAATTGTGTATGTTTTTTTCAATCATTAATAAAGCAATAAAAAGATACAAATGAAATACTTAGTACCGTTATTTTTTTTCTTAGGATTTAGTCAGCTTGCGTTGGCACAAACCAATATCAAAGAACAGTTTCCGGTTTTTCCGGAGTGTAGAACCGCTGATGTCAGTCAGCAGGAACCCTGTTTTTACAATCAGCTTCAGGGTTTTATTTACGATAATTTCAAAGTGCCTGAGGTTGTGACTGAAAAAAAATACAAAGGAAATGTGATTGCGCTTTTTGAGGTGGATACCACAGGAGCGTTTAAAATATTGTACACCGATGCGGCTTACCCCGAGTTGATAGACGAAACCAAGCGCGTGTTTTCGCAATTGCCCAAGGTAGAACCTTCAAAATATGCCGGAAAACCCACTTATTCAAAGTATTCAGTCAAAATCGCCATTCCGTTGGTAAAGCCAAGTCCTTTCGGGGCTGCAGCGGTTGTGGAAAATGCGACGAAAAACAATACGATTGATCCCAAATCCGAGTCAAAGGAATATGAGACAATTGTCTATAAAAAATTCGATAATCCGCAATTCAAAAGTTATCTTAATGTTCCTTTTACACACAATAACTACGGTCAGTTTGATGCCTCGATGAACCAGGTTGGAACCAACAACCACACGGCTTCAAAACCATATTCCTATGTTGAGGTTGCCCGTTATTACGATGTGGCCGGGGAGTATAAAAAGAACATGTTGCAAAAAAGCTCTTGGTTCGGACGTAAAATCTGGAATGAAAACACCGTGGCCATTCAAGGGGAACAGTATTGGTTTACGATGAATCCGATTTTTGATTTCCGTTTGGGAAAAGATTTTAGTAGTGAAGTAGTCGACAATACGTTTGTGAATACTCGTGGTATCCAGATTCAGGGTGGTTTGGGAGAACAATTGAATTTCTCCACTTCGATTTTCGAGAGTCAGGGGCGTTTTGCGGACTATTACAATGCGTATGCGGAATCGATGGCGCCATCTGGAGGAAATCCAGCCATTATACCGGGAATCGGGATTGCCAAAGAATTCAAAACCGATGCCTATGATTTTCCTTCAGCCGAAGCCAATCTGACGTATGTACCCAATAAAATGATTAACCTTCAGTTGGGTTATGGCAGGAATTTTATTGGTGATGGGTATCGTTCATTATTAACAAGTGATGCTGCCAGTCCGTATCCGTATTTTAAAATCAATACCACGTTCTGGAAAATAAAATACACCAATACCTATATGTGGCTGAAAGATGTACGTGATGTGGTTACAGTAGACGGTACGTATGCAACCAAGTACATGGCAAATCATTATTTAAGTTGGAATGCTTCGAAAAGACTGAATATTGGTTTGTTTGAATCGGTTATCTGGACCAACAGCAACGACAGAGGGTTTGATCTGAACTTTGTGAACCCTATTATATTTTACCGTACCGTCGAGTTTGCCTCCTCTTCCCGAAGCGGTAATGCCACGTTGGGTTTTAGTTCAAAATACAAATGGAACAGTAAGGTCAATCTTTACGGACAGTTTTTATTGGACGAATTTTCGTTGGGGGACATGAAAGGAGGTCAGCAGAGTTGGAAAAACAAATTCGGTTATCAGGTAGGGGCTAAATATTATGATGCTTTTAAAATCAAAAACCTGTTGCTCCAGGCCGAATACAACCACGTACGCCCTTATGTGTATTCCCACAGCAGATCGATTACCAATTACGCACACAACAATCAGAGTATGGGGCACTTATGGGGAGCCAATTTTAAGGAATTTGTTGCCATTGGGCGATATTATAAAGGAAGATGGTTTGCCGATGCGAAACTGGTATACGGAATTAAAGGCTTTGATTTTGAAAAATCAGCAGATCCAATTGCCAATCCAATCGCTAATTCTAATTACGGAGGGGATATCTATCGTGAATACGATGTGGAACGTTATTCGGATACCGGTGTGAAAGTTGGACAAGGAAATAAAACAAACATCATGATTGCCGATTTACAAGCAGGATATGTGGTAAATCCGACGATGAACCTAAAGGTATTCGGGAATTTGATTTACAGAAATTTTGACCCAACTAAAGAAGTAGTGTCCGAAACTTTAAACGTTAATAAATCAAGCACAACTTGGTTTTCGATAGGACTTCGTTCGGATCTATTTAACTGGTATTATGATTTTTAGCATTATTTAGGAAAATATTTCGTACATTTAAAAATCAACTAAAAAATTTTAAGTGTATGGGAATTTTAAAAAAACTACTATTGTTTGTTGTTGCGGTAATTGCAATACTACTGATCGCAGGCTTGTTTGTTGAAAAAGAGTATGCGGTTGAAAGAGAAGTTGTGATTAACAGACCGGAAGCCGATGTCTTCAAGTATGTTAAAATGGTGAAGAACCAAGACAATTTCAGTGTTTGGAACAAGAAAGATCCGAACATGAAAAAAGACTACAAAGGAAATGATGGTGAAGTGGGTTTTGTTTCCTCTTGGGATAGTGAGAATGACGAAGTGGGAAAAGGGGAGCAGGAGATAGTTAATATTGTTGAAAATGAACGGATAGATTTCAAATTGCGCTTTAAGGAGCCTTTTGAAGCCGAAGACGATGCGTATTTTACAACAGAAGCCATTTCGCCTAAACAAACCAAACTCAAGTGGGGTTTTAAAGGGAGTATGAACTATCCGATGAATCTCATGCTGGTAATGATGGATATGGAGAAAGAATTGGGCGGCGTATTGCAAACCGGATTACATGATTTGAAAACATTTTTGGAACACTAATGGCAAAAGGCAAACGAAAGTTTGCCTTTTTTGTTAAATCGTATTCAGTGGCTTGAATTTAAGAGGTTGTTATTGAGAAAATATAAATTTTGAAGTATATTTGCGCACCGTTTAGCGAATTAAATGAAAACCACTTTGGATACTTCAGAAAAACCAGTAACAATAGCTTCTCTCCTTATCGATTTTAAAGAAATCACAAAGGCGGGATTGGCGATTAGTGTTGTTTTTTCTTCTATTGTAGGGTATTTGCTTGGTGTTTCAGAAGAATTTCCTTTTTCCTGGTTGACGTTTGTTTTGTTGGCAATTGGAGGGTATTGCATGGTAGGTGCTTCGAATGTGTTTAATCAAATCATTGAAAAAGATTTGGATGCGCTGATGGATCGAACCAAAAACCGTCCACTTCCTTCCGGAAGATTGTCCAAACAGAATGCTTTTGTTATGGGAACTGTATTAACCCTTGTCGGATTGGCAATTTTGTACAGTATCAATCCCAAAACGGCGATGTTCGGTGCGATTTCCATTTTTCTTTATACGAGTGTTTATACGCCTTTAAAAACCATTACGCCACTTTCGGTATTTGTGGGTGCTTTCCCGGGAGCCATACCGTTCATGTTAGGATGGGTAGCGGCAACCAATAACTTCGGAATCGAAGCGGGAACCTTGTTTTTGATTCAGTTTTTCTGGCAATTCCCTCATTTTTGGGCGATTGGTTGGTTTTTGTATAAAGATTATGAAAAAGCGGGTTTCTTTATGTTGCCTACGGGAAAACAGGATAAGAAAACCGCATTGCAAACCATTTTGTATACCATTTGGCTGATTATCGCTTCGTTGCTTCCGGTGTCTGGTTTTACCGGTGAACTGCAATTGAGTTTTGTGGCTGCCGGTGTGGTATTGCTGCTCGGGTTATGGATGCTTTATTTTGCAGTGAAATTATATAAGGAGATGGATGAGAAAGCCGCTCGAAAATTAATGTTGGTGAGCGTTTCTTATATTTCGTTATTACAGTTAGTATATGTTATAGATAAATTTTTACGATAGAAGATTATGGAAATGTCAGTTCAGGAACACAATGAGAGAAAAGCAAAATCTTACAAGATGTTGCTTTGGTTTGGGATGATGAGTGTGGTGATGATTTTTGCCGGATTAACCAGTGCTTTTGTTATCAGTAAATCACGTCCGGATTGGATCAGTGATTTGGCAGTGCCAAGAGCATTTGTTATCAGTACTGTTGTTTTGCTGGTAAGTAGTGTTACGTTTCATTTGGCTAAACTTTCCATAAAAAAAGACGACAGAAGTAAGACTTCCGTCTTTTTATTGATAACATTAGGTTTGGCAATAGTATTCCTTTGGTTTCAATTTTCGGGTTTCAATGAATTGTTCGAAAGCGGTCTTGTACCAACCGGACCATCCAGTACTATAACGATTGCCTTTCTCTATGCTTTCGTTATTGTGCATGTTGTACACCTTGTAGGTGGCATCTTTGCACTTTTAATTATAATTTATAATCATTTTAAACAAAAATACAATTCCACTCAAACCCTTGGTATAGAGCTTGGTGCGATGTTTTGGCACTTTCTTGACTTCTTGTGGTTGTACTTGTTTTTATTTTTCTATTTCTACAAATAGAAAAAAAATGTAAATTTGGGAACTTTTTAACTAATAACTTTACAATGGGAGCGACAGTTACTACAACAGCTACTAACGGAAAAACTTGGGACGGCGGAAACGAGCCGATGGGAGCAAGTTATGGCAAAATGATGATGTGGTTTTTTATCGTATCAGATGCTTTAACCTTCTCCGGATTCCTTGCTGCTTACGGTTTTTCAAGATTTAAATTTATTGAAACCTGGCCAATTGCCGACGAAGTGTTTACACACTTTCCGTTCTTACATGGTGTTGAGGCGCCAATGTATTATGTGGCCTTAATGACCTTTATATTAATCTTCTCTTCTGTGACTATGGTTTTGGCTGTCGATGCAGGACACAAGATGCAAAAAAACAAAGTGGCGGTTTACATGCTGTTAACTATTGTGGGAGGTTTCATTTTCTTGGGCTCACAGGCTTGGGAGTGGAAAAACTTCATAAAAGGATCGCACGGAGCAATCGAAACTACAGGCGGATCCATTCTTCAATTTGTGAACAAAGAAGGAGAGCGTGTGGCTTTAGCTGATTTTGCGGCACACTTACCGAAAGACAGAGTTCAAAAAGAGAAAAACTTAGGTGTTTGGTTCGAAAGCGGTGAAACGCTTCCTACCTATTCTGTAGAAGAAGTAGTGGAAGGCTTTAAAGCAAACCCGGATTTATTAATCCGTTCCGAGTATTTGAACAAGGATAAAAAGAAAACTGTTTTGTCCAGAGAAGAATCTTTAGAGCGTTTGAAAGAAGCGAAATTAGTGGTGGAAGGGGCTAACCTTAAACACAATGAATACGGTCATAAATTATTCGCTAATTTCTTTTTCTTCATCACAGGATTCCACGGATTCCACGTATTCTCAGGGGTATTGATTAACATTTTGATTTTCTTCAATGTTATTCTGGGAACGTATGAGAAAAGAAGAAGCTATGAAATGGTTGAAAAAGTTGGATTGTACTGGCACTTTGTAGATTTAGTATGGGTGTTTGTATTTACATTCTTCTATTTAGTGTAATTATATAATTAAGAAGTATCATGGGACACGCACACGAATCGAATACAAAAAGAATCTGGTTGGTTTTTGCACTTTTATCGGTAGTTACTATCGTTGAAGTTTTCTTAGGAATCATTAAGCCACATTCATTATATATGACAAACCTTTTGTCAATGAACTTATTGAACTGGATATTCATCATATTGACAGTTGTAAAAGCTTACTACATCATGTGGGCTTTCATGCACTTGGAAGGTGAAAAAAGTAATTTAAGATGGTCAATAGTTGGACCATTAGTGTTTCTAATTCTCTATTTAGTGTTCATCTTACTAGTAGAAGGTAATTATGTTTTTGATGTGTTTAAAACGTCTCATTACAAATGGATATTTTAATAACATATTAACTTATAAAAAGGTACGCAATTGCGTACCTTTTTTTATTTTTGTGCCCAAGTAAACCGCTTTCTCAAATGAAAAAATATATTGTTCTCACAGTTTTGTTCGCACTCCCGATTTGTGCCTATCTGTTTTTCTCTTCCGGAGTGAACAATTTCGCTAAATTACCTACCCTTACACCTAATGTGCCGGAGTTAACCAATTGGACAACCCTTGACGGTAAGCCTGTTCAGCTTAAAGAAAAAATTACGATTCTCGGATTCCCGGGGGCCGAAATTCTGAAGGAAAAAGGCAACGCTTTTAATCTGGATCAGAAAATTTACAACAAGAACAAGGAGTTTAAAGATTTTCAGGTGGTGATGGTGGCTCCGGACGGAATGCAAAACGATGCCAAAGAACTGATGGCCGAATTGGGAAGAATTTCCGATTTGTCCCACTGGCATTTTGTTTTCGCAAAACCAGAGGAAATCAAAGCGTTCTATGCAAAACTGAATTTGGTGGGACAACTGAATGAAAATCTGGCTACCCCAAACGTTTATATCATCGATAAGGATATGAATCTTCGCGGTCGTAAAGGGAAAAATAAAAAAGGGGAAGTCGAATATCGTGAAGGCTATAACACAATTTCAGCCGCGGATTTGCATAATGAAATGGCCGACGATGTTAAGATTATTTTGGCGGAATACCGTTTGGCACTGAAAAGAAACAACAAACGAAAAATATAAAGGAGCAATGAAAAACAAATCATACATAGGGATTTCATTCATCGTACTGATATTTGGAATTTGGGCGGTTCCGAAGATTATCGCTAAATTTCAAAAAGCCGATTTGCATACGATAGGTCCGGTTCCGTCATTTGAATTAACCGATCAGAACAATAAAAAAATATCCAACAAGGACTATTTAGGGAAAGTGTATGTCGTGGAATTTTTCTTTTCCACTTGTCCCACGATTTGCCCAAAAATGAATCAGAACATGTTGCAGTTGCAAAAGGAATTCTATGGGAAACCTGATTTTGGGATTGCTTCCATTACCATTGATCCCGCAACGGATACACCGGAACATTTGAAAAAACATGCCCAGGAGTTGGGAGTCAAACATTACAACTGGCACTTTTTAACCGGAGATAAGAGCTATATTCATAAATTGGCGCAAACGGGTTTCAATCTTTATGCCGCCGAAAATAAAAACGTGAATGGCGGATTCGAACATTCCGGAATGTTTGCCCTGATTGATAAAGAAGGCAATATTCGTTGCCGAAGAGACCAATTCGACAATCCGATTTTGTATTACGACGGATTGGAACAACCGGGCATCGATATGTTAAAAGAAGATATTAAAAAATTACTGGAAGAATAAATGGAAAATTCTGTTGAGAAGAAATATAATAAGTGGATTGTGGTTTTATCTGTGGTAATTCCTCTGGTAGTAGCCTTATTGTTTGGTGTTAATCTTAAAAAGTTAGGCTATGATGTACAGCCGCTGACTTTTTTGCCGCCAATTTACGCTTCCATTAATGGGTTGACGGCTATTTTGTTGGTTACGGCAGTATGGGCTGTCAAAAACGGTAACCGTGGATTGCATGAGAAGTTGATGAAAACAGCAATTGCTTGCTCTGTCGTGTTTTTAGGAATGTATGTGGCCTATCACATGACTTCGGTATCGGCAGTGTTTGGTGATTATAACTACAATGGAGTGTTGGATGCCGATGAACAGGCAACGGTTGGAAATATACGTTATCTCTATTATTTCATATTGTTAACACACATTTTACTTTCCATCATTATTATTCCTCTTGTTTTGATTACCTATGTAAGAGCCATTTCCAAAAGCTTTGAAAGACACAAGAAGATTGCGAGAATTACGTTTCCGATATGGTTGTATGTTGCGGTTACCGGTGTTATTGTCTATTTAATGATTTCTCCGTACTATGCAAGTTAAAAACTGGAATTGGATATTTATCATCGGTTTTCTGTTGCTTAGCAGTTCTGTTGAAGCACAATGCGCCATGTGTCGGGCGGCTTTGGAAAGTGAAGAGTCGGGAGTGCAGGCAGGTGCGGTTAACGACGGAATCGTTTACCTGATGGCGATACCCTATATCTTAGTAGCCGCAATAGGCTATGCGATTTACCGATTGAAATACGGAAAGAAAAAAGAAGAAAACAAATAATAAAAAAGGCAGATTCGTAAGAACCTGCCTTTTTTATTTACAGATCATCTGCAATCTGCAATCTGAATTACTCCATCCCATCAATTTTCACACTCATTTGTCCTGAGGTTTTAATAAAGGCAATAATCGCCTTATCGGTGAGTTCCACTTTGTCAAATTCGAAATCATTTAGGGTGCCGTTGACAAAAACACCTTTCATTGGCGAATAGTTGGCTAAATACGGCTGCATGTTTTTCTTTCCGTCCTCTAAATTTCCTTTAATCGAATACCGGCAACTTTCCTGTATTTTTTTCAGAATCATTCCGCTCAAGAGCCAATTGGCAGTCTTGGTTAGTACGCCTTTCGTGTTCAGCACATAATCCAACTGATCAAAATAGATTTCTTTGGTAACCGAATTGTAATTCGGAAAACCGGAAAGATAAATGGTGCCGTCAATGCTGCCAATCATATCCAAAGCAATGATCATTTTACCGTCTTTATGCCATAAATCGACTTTTTGTACGGTTATTTTTCGGCTTCCGGAAGCGAAGGTTTGTCCCTGAAAATTTTTAGTCAGGATGCGGGAAGCGCTTTCGTAGGTTGAAACCGCCGCCACAGTGGCTTCAATTTTGTTCGGCATTTTGCTTACCGGTTTCAAAACGATGTTTTCCTTTTTAAACGTGTTGAGCGGTTGTTGTCCCACAATGGTCTGCATGCTGCATTTCAGGCCCATATCCATGGTGATTTTACTTTTAGACAATACGGCATCGGTGACATACAATTCGGAGGGAATCAGCTTGAACCAGGTTTCATATTGCTCGCTGGTTTGGAACGGAGTGCTCAATCTTTCTAAAACAGATAACACCATTGGCTTGAAGTCGGTCGACTTGTTAATGGCATCGTCAATTTTTTTGGCAATTTTCGATTTGAAGATACGCAACGTCGGATTCACCAGATAGGTTATCGGAACATTTCTGCCACCCACCACAATCGACGGACTTTCGCTCCACTCAAAATCCTCAATTTCCGAGGTAGTGGTTAATTTCCAGTTCGAAAGGCGGGCATCGCTTAAAAGTGTAATCGTTCCGTTCAGGTTGATCTCGCGGGTATCGTTCAGTCCCAAATAATCGGTGCCGTATTTTACTTTCGCCCAGATTTTCATCGGAACTACGGATTGGATTTTACCGTTTTTCTCAATCAGTTTTATCGGCGCCTGTTTCCAGATTTTCATTTCGGTTTTGTCGTCATCCAGAATACTGTCGTTATAAATCAATCCCGACAAGCTTTTGTTTAGTTGGTTTTCGATTTCCTTCAGCGGCACTTCCACCGGCATGTTGATGTAAGATGTGGTAGTTTTGTAAACAGTAGGCTTGGTGTCGCTCGGCAGGGGTTTCAGCGCTTCCACTTTTTTTGTGGCAGAACAACTGATGAATATCAGAAAAATTGCAAAAACGGCAACTAATGAAATAAATGTTTTCATGATGCATTTTAAATATAACCATGTAAAAGTATAATTTTTATGCCTTGTGAACTGTAACTTTTTGTAAAGAAATGCGTCTTATGTTTTTTAAGAATAAGAGATTACTCGCAATACTATATCTTTGTGCCTCTCTTTTCAAAAGAACCATATGAAAAGTACAACAACAATTAAAACCTTGTTTTTCGGATTACTGCTGGTTTCCTTTCATTCGAAAGCCCAAACAAAAAAGTGGACTTTGGAGGAATGCGTAAATTATGCCCTGGAGAAAAACATTTCCATCAGAAATACAACTTTAGATCAGCAGCTTTCGGATATTTCCAAGAGAGATGCTTATGGTAATTTCTTGCCTTCCATTAACGCTCAGGCATCCCATTCGTGGAACATCGGTTTGAACCAGAACATTACCACCGGTTTGTTGGAAAACCAAACCACGCAGTTTACCTCGGCCGGACTAAATGTGGGTATTGATATTTACAAGGGATTACAAAATCAGAATCAGTTGCGAAAAGCCAACCTCTCGATTATGGCTTCCAAATATCAGTTAACCAAAATGCAGGAAGACGTGTCACTCAACGTGGTTAATGCGTACCTGCAGATTATTTTCAATAAGGAAAACCTGAAAGTACAACAAGAACAGTTGGCTTACGATAACAAGCAATTACTGCGTTCTCAGGAATTGGTCGACGCCGGTGTTGTGCCAAGAGGCGATTTGCTGGACGTGAAAGCAACCGTAGCAACCGACAACCAAAGATTGATTGCTGCAGAAAACGCATTGCTGATTTCTAAATTAAGCCTTGCGCAATTGCTGCAACTGGATAATTTTCAGGAATTTGACATTGTGGACGCCTCTTCAGTCGTAGGGGAAAGTTCCATTTTGTTGCAGGATCCGAAAGCGATTTTTGAGAAAGCCAAAGAAACGCGTACCGACATAAAATTGGCCGAAACTAATGTAAAAGTTGCCGAAAGGGATTTGATGATAGCTCGTGGTGCTTACCAGCCAACGTTGTCTGGATTTTATAGTTTTAGCACGAGAGCGGCCTATTCTGATAGGATAGTAGGTTTTGAACCCGACGCCAACAATCCAACATCCGCTATCGGTTATGTTGACGGAACCAATCAGTTGGTTTTACAGCCCAATTTCTCACCGGTTTTAGGCAAACCAAAATCCATCACGGATCAGTTCAGTGATAACAAAGGACAAAATTTCGGATTGTCGTTAACAATTCCGATTTTAAACGGATTTTCCGTGAGAAACAATGTGGCACGCTCCAAAGTGGCGTTAGAACGTTCAAAAATCAGTCTGGAACAAACCGGATTGGATTTGGAACGTACGGTTTACACGGCTTATACTGACACGAAAGGCGCATTAAAAGCGTATGAGGCAGCGGTTTCCACTTTGGAATCCAGAGAGCAGGCTTTCAATTATGCCAAAGAACGTTACGAAGTGGGCTTGATGAATGTCTTCGATTTCAATCAGTCACAAACCTTATATGTAAATGCGCAGTCCGAAGTATTGCGAACCAAATACGATTATATTTTCAGAACCAAAATATTAGAATTTTACTTCGGTATTCCGATTGTATCAAAACAATAAATCATGACAGCAAAAACAAAATATTTATTATTAGGTGGAGTAGTTGCTTTGGTAGCTATTCTGGTTGTATTAAGCAAAAAAGGCGTTATCGGAAATAAAGAAACCGGAAAAGAAGTGGAAACCGCTAAAACCGATGCGATTACCATTGTGGAAACCGTTTCGGCTACCGGAAAAATTCAGCCGGAAGTGGAAGTGAAAATCTCCTCGGAAGTTTCCGGAGAAATTATTGCGTTACCTGTAAAAGAAGGGCAAACCGTTAAGAAAGGCGATTTGTTGGTAAAAATCAACCCGGATATTTACGAATCAGGTGTGAATAGAACCGTTGCTTCTTTGTCAACCACAAAAGCAGGATTGAATCAGGCAGATGCGCAGTTAAAAGAAGCCAAAGGGAATTACGACCGTAACAAGAGACTTTTCGATAAAGGCGTGATTTCCAAAGCGGAATGGGACAAGGTGGTTGCTGCTTATGAAGTGGCTCAGGCCAACAAGCAATCGGCGTATTACAATATGAAAAGTGCATCGGCAACCGTAACCGAAGCTCAGGATAACTTAGGAAGAACCACCATTTATGCTCCGGCAGACGGAACCATTTCAAAATTGGATGTGGAACTGGGCGAGCGAGTTTTGGGAACCCAACAAATGGCGGGAACCGAATTGCTTCGTGTAGCCAACCTGAACAACATGGAAGTGGAAGTGGATGTGAATGAAAACGATATCGTTAAAATCAGTATTGGTGACGAAGCGAAAATAGAAGTCGATGCCTATCTGAAGAAAGAGTTCAAAGGGGTTGTGACCAGTATTTCCAATTCTTCGGTGGCAACAACATCGGCCGATCAGGTGACCAATTTTAAAGTGAAAGTGCGCATTCTGAAAGAATCGTACATGGATCTGATGGAAGGAAAACCGGCTAATTTTTCCCCTTTCCGTCCGGGAATGACCGCTACGGTAGATATCATTACCACGAGAAAAGAAAATGTTTTGGCCGTGCCTATCAGTGCGGTGGTAATGAAATCGGATACCACAGCAACCAAAAAAGATGTGTTGAAAGAACTGGAAAAAGAACAGGAAGAAAAAATTAAAGGTTCAACCGATAAGAAATTCGAATGTGTCTTTGTGAAAGTGGGGGATAAAGCGAAAATCCGTGTGATTAAAACCGGAATTCAGGATGATACGAATATTGAAGTGGTAAGCGGATTGCAAAAAGGCGATGTGATTATCATCGGTCCGTATACCACCGTGACCAAAGAATTGAATCCGGGCGATAAAGTCACCATCAAGAAAAAAGATTCCGAAGAAAAGGAAAAGGATAAAAAAGCATAAGGAAAAGGCTTTCGGTTGTACTGAAAGCCTTTTTTAATTCTAATCAGTATCTTTGCCAATAATTTCAAAACCTATGGCATACATTTTAAACATTGAAACGGCAACCAAAAATTGTTCGGTAACCCTTGCTAACGAAGGAAAAACCGTTGTTTGCATTGAAGTGGCGGAGGAAGGCTATTCCCATGCCGAAAAGCTGCACGTTTTCTTTGAAGAGGCCTTGCAGGAAGCCGGAATCACGTTTCAGGATCTGAAAGCCGTGGCGGTGAGTCAGGGTCCGGGTTCCTATACCGGATTGCGCATTGGAGTTTCGGCCGCGAAAGGATTGTGTTATTCCCTGAATATTCCGCTGATTGCTGTGGATACCCTGGAAGCATTAGCACGTAAGATTATAATCGAAAACGGCATTATCGTTCCGATGATTGATGCCCGTCGTATGGAAGTCTTTACCGCTTTTTTTGATAAAAACTATTCCAAAACAAGAGAGACGAAAGCTGAGATTATTAACGAAACCACGTATTCGGAACTATCCGAAACAATGCATTTGGTAGGCGATGGCGCGATGAAATGCAAGGATGTGTTACGTTCGGAAAAGTTTGTGTATCATGACGAAATCATTTTTCCGTCTTCCAACGAAATGGGTCTGATGTCGTTTGAGAAATACAAAAAAAGCGACTTTGTGGATGTCGCCTATTTTGAACCTTTTTATCTGAAAGACTTTGTGATGACCACCAAAGCTAAATCTTAATCACGCTTTTACTCTGTTCCAAGATATCGGAATTCACCAAAGACAAATCGGCATTTTTGACCCAAACCCGAACCGCGAAATTTACGGTGGCGTCCGTAAGTTCGTTTACGGTGACTTCCGGTGCTGGTGATTTCAGTACTTTCGGATGATTTTTAACAATGGCTTCCAATTCGCTTTTTACGGTTTTGATGTTCGAATCATAACCGGTACGCACAATCAGATCACTGCGACGGGTGTTTTTTTGGGAGAAGTTTTTGATTTTCCCGTTCGATAAGACACCATTCGGAATATAAATAATCTGGTTTTGGGCGGTGAGTATTTTGGTGGTGAAAATATGGATTTCCATCACTTTACCGATTTCACCCTGCGCTTCGATGTTGTCACCTACTTTAAACGGCTTGAACATTATAATGAGCATACCGCCTGCGAAATTGGATAACGAGCCTTGTAACGACATCCCTACAGCCAAACCGATGGCTCCCAAAATAGCAACGAAAGACGAGGTTTCAATTCCGAGTCGGGAAATGACCGTTACAAAAAGCAGGATGCGAACCCCCCAAATTAAAATATCGAGTATGAACTGAATGAGCGTTGGTTCCAGTTCGCGTTTGATCATTATTTTTTCGGCTACTTTCCTGAAAATTTTAATTGCCCAGATTCCGACAAGCAATACCAATGCCGCCGAAATCACTCTGGGCGAATAATCAAGCAATACATTAAAATAGTGCACGAAAAAGTTATTCATTTTTTCTACTTCCATGGCTTTTAGTCGATTTTCAGTTCAGCTATCGTGTCTTCCAAAGACGAATTGGGCAACAAGCAGTTTTTATTTTGGCAAATATAAAACAGAAGATTTTCTTCATCAAATCGGTTTTCCAAAAAAGGCAGGTTGGATACTTTTGACGTTCCTGCGATTATCACATGTGGCATGTATTCCGAATTCACTCTTTGGGTGTTTTCTATGGCTTTTTTTCCGCAAATTGCCAGTTCTTTATTGTCCTCCGATTGATTCAGCCAAAGGTTCAGCCAATTGGAGTAGGCAGAGGCATAATCCATGTTGGGAATCATGTGATGCAGCATTTGCAATGCGACTTTTTCGTAATACCCGTTATGAAACAAAAGGCTCAATACATATAGATTGTTGGCCATGACCGAATTGGAAGCCGGTATTACATTGTCTTCGGTTTCAAAATGAGGCGCAATCAGTTGTTCCCCGTCACGGGCGGTAAAAGTGAAAAACTGTTTTTCTTCGTCATAAAAATGTTCCAGACAGTAATCGGTTAGCTGTTTGGCCTGATGTAAATAGGTTTCTTCCAGGGTGGCCTGATACAATGCTATGAAAGCTTCGATTACAAAAGCATAATCTTCCAGAAAACCGATGATGGTGCTTTTCCCGTTTTTGTAGGAATGCCAAAGAAAACCTTCCGGAGACCATTGTTTGTCAATGATAAATTGGGCGTTTTTCTTGGCAATATCCAAATAGTGTTCGTTGCCCAATGCTTTGTACGCGTCTATATACCCTTTTAGCATAATCGCATTCCAAGAGGTCAGGGATTTATCGTCTAATCGTGGTTTCGGACGTTTTTCCCTTTCGGTGAAAAGCTGTTGTTCCCAGTTTTTCTTTTTCTCCAGTAATTCGTTTTCGGTCAGGCCGAATTGTGATGCGATATCTTCAGAAGGCCGACTTTGGATTAAAACATAATTGTCGTGTTCCCAAAACCCGAAATCATTCACGTTGAAGAGCTCGGTAAAAATGTCAAAATCGTTTTTCAGCAGGTGTTGCAGTTGTTCTTTTTTCCAGACATAAAAAGCACCTTCTTCCAAAAGGCCCACTTCATTAATGCTATCAGCGTCAAGCGCCGAAAAAAAGGCGTTGTCTTTGTTGAGTAATTCGCGCTCAATGAAAGTCAGCGTTTTTTCAATCACTTCTTTGTAAAGCGGGTTGTGCGTTCTTTTATAGGCTTCGGAATAGAGTGAAATCAGTTGGCCGTTATCGTACAACATCTTTTCGAAATGAGGCACGTGCCAGCGCATGTCTACGGAATATCTTGAAAAGCCGCCGTCAACCGTGTCGAATAAGCCGCCATGCGCCATCCGCGTAAGCGTTAAATCGACAAATTCCAACAAATCCTTTGATTGCGTCTGATAGCCGTAACGCTGTAAAAACAGATAATTGTTGGGCATCATGAATTTCGGTGCTCTTGCATAACCGCCAAATTCCCAGTCGAAACTTTTTGACCATTTTTCGACTAGCGGTTTTATGTTGTTGGGATTGCTTTTTTCTTCGGAAGGGTTTTTCTCCACAATACCCAGAATCTGAATGCCCTGATGTAATTTCCCAGCATAGTCAATCATTCTCTCCGGAGTAGAACGATACATATCCTGTAGTTGGCTCAAGATATCCATCCAGTTGTCCTTTTTAAAATACGTGCCACCCCAAACCGGGCGTCCGTCGGGCAGACAAACTACATTTAAAGGCCAGCCGCCCTGTTTGGTCATCAGTTGCACGGCTTTCATGTAAACCGCATCGACATCCGGGCGTTCTTCGCGATCCACTTTTATGGAAATGAAATCGGAGTTCATCACTTGGGCTACCGCATCGTCTTCGAAACTCTCGTGTTCCATCACATGGCACCAATGGCAAGCGGAATAGCCAATGCTAACAATGATAAGCTTGTTTTCGTTTTCAGCCGTAGCCAAAGATGCCGTGTTCCAAGCTTTCCAATGAATGGGGTTGTTGGCGTGTTGGAGTAGGTAGGGACTGGTTTCGTGTTGTAATTCGTTCATGATTATAAATAAAAAAGCGTCCAAAAATTGAACGCTTAAAGGTACGGTGATTTCTTAAAATTATTTAATTTCAAAAGACAGTTTCAGGTTAACGCGGTATTCGGTTACTTTTCCGTCCTCGTTAACCATGGCACTCTGCTCCTGAACGTAAGCGGAACGAATGTGTTTTAAGGTTTTTGCTGCTTCGGCAACGCCTTTTCTTGTGGCTTCTTCCCAACTCACATCGGAACTGGACAGAATTTCGATAACTTTCATTACTCCCATAATATGTTGTTTTTTAAGGTTCTAGCTAATAAATTTAGAGCGTAATTTCTTAAAAAACAATTCTGTAGAAAAGTTTTAGAGCAAATGACAGAATTATCCGTTGACTGCTTCTACTTTGATTTCCTGATCGTGAAGCATTTCTTTCAGCATGTTCTCGATACCGCTTTTCAGTGTGAATGTGGAAGACGGACAGCCGCTGCACGCCCCCTGAAGAATCACTTTTACACGTTTTTCTTTTTCGTCATACGATTGAAAAGCAATATTTCCTCCGTCAGACTGTACCGCAGGTTTTACATATTCTTCCAGAATGTTAATGATTTGCTGTGAGGTAGCATCCAGTTTTTCGAAATATTCTTCCTGTTGTTTTTCGTGATTGGCGGTTTTCACCAATTGCGTTTCGTCGATAACGGTTTTTCCTTCTTCAATATAGATTTTGATGAACGAACGGATTTCCTGTGTGATTTCCATCCAATCGGCCACATCGTATTTTGATACGGAAACATAATTTTCGTCGATGAACACTTCTTTCACGAAAGGAAACGTAAACAAATCCTTCGCCAATGGAGAGGCAGCGGTTTCATCGATATTTTTGCATTCCACTGCGGTTTTGGTCAGCATCTTGCTGGCGACGAATTTCATTACTGATGGGTTAGGTGTGGTTTCGCTGTACACGGTTACCGGCACTTTTTTGTTTGCCGAATCTTCAATATTCAGGATTTTTCCTCCTTTGTCAACAAAAGTTTCGATTTGTTCGGCTACCAGTTCTTTCACTTCGTGCCATTCTACGATTGAAAATTTTTCGATGGCAATAAAATTTCCGGAAATGTAAACGGTTTTTACAAACGGAAGGTAAAATAACTGTTTGGCCAGTGGTGACGGGGACGTTTCGTCTATATTCTTAAACTCAAAATTCTGATTTCTTGATATAAATTCAGGAAATTCAAACTTCAGTATGCTTGGATTTTGCGTTTCTTTTATTGTTACTTTTAGCATTGTTTTTGTGATTTTTTGCAAATTTAATGAAGTTATATCCTATGAATAAGTATATTTGACTTTTTAAAGAAAAAATTAACACAATAATAAGTTTTTTTTAAAATTTAATTGTACAATATTGTCTTACAGTTGTTTTTCTTATTCAAAAATTTATATATTTGGTGAGTTTGAATAATAACGGTTATTTTTCAACTAAGGAGTCTGTTTTTCAATAAAAAGGAATTATGAATATACTTAAAAAGCGCTTTTTACTTTTAGCTTTCTTTTTGACCCAGCTTTCATTCTCTCAGGAGGGTGTTGCGGTTTATTCGGATTATTTGTCCGACAACTATTATCTAATCCATCCCTCTATGGCGGGTGCCGCTAACTGTGCAAAAGTTAGGTTAACAGCGCGTCAGCAATGGTTTGGTCAGGCGGATGCGCCGAGATTGCAAACGTTAAGTTTCAATACGGCTTTAGGAGATGAAGGAAGTTCTGCTTTTGGAGCGATTGCTTTTAATGACCGTAACGGGTATCATTCCCAAAAGGGAGCAAAAATTACCTATGCGCACCACATTCGTTTTTCGCAGGGGAATGATGATTTGAACATGCTTTCGTTCGGAGCGAATGTTGGTATTATCCAGAGTGTCTTAGATGAAACGCAATTTGAACCTACATTTGACCCAATCGTTGACGGTACAATCAAACAAAAATATTCTTATTTTAATGTGGATATCGGAATGTCTTATCATTTGGTTGATTTCTATACGCATGTTACTGTTAAGAATGCCGTAGAGACGAGACGTAAAATTTATACGGAGTTTGAAGATGATAACTTAAGGAAATTCCTTTGGTCTGCCGGGTATACTTTCGGTAAAGAAGACGGTCTTTTATGGGAGCCTTCTTTTATGTTTCAATCGACTCAAAAAACAAAAGAAAAATCCATTGATGTTAACCTGAAAGTTTATAAAACGATGGAAGAGTTCGGAAAAATATGGGGTGGTTTATCCTATAGAAGAAGTTTCGATGCAACACAATATGCAGAAGGCGGTGCGGTTAAGGATCAGACGTTACAATATATTACTCCAATTGTGGGTATAAATTATAAAAATTTTATGGCGGCCTATACTTATTCCTATTTAACAGGGGCTGTTAAGTTTGACAATAGTGGTTTCCATCAGATTACTTTAGGATTCAATTTCAATTGTAAGAGAGAACCTTACCATTGTAACTGTCCTGCAGTTAATTAATTTAAAATTAATTTGTCCCGATTTATCGGGACTTTTTTTTGATTATTTATGGCATTGATTAAAGAAGTTAAAGGAAAGTATCCTCAAATACCCGAGGATTGTTATGTAGCTGAAAATGCTACTATTGTTGGTGATGTGTCTTTCGGTACATCCTGTAGTGTTTGGTTTAACGCGGTGGTTCGCGGAGATGTTCATTTTATCAAAATCGGGAATAAGGTTAATATTCAGGATGGTGCTATCATTCACTGTACGTACCAAAAGCACCCTACGGTTATCGGTAACAATGTTTCGATAGGTCATAATGCCATTGTTCACGGTTGTACGGTACATGATAATGTACTGATTGGCATGGGGTCCATTGTGATGGATAATTGCGTAATCGAAAGCAATTCGATTGTAGCAGCGGGTTCCGTGGTCACACAAAATACCACCGTCGAATCAGGAACCATATACGCCGGGATTCCGGCTAAGAAGGTGAAAGATATCAATGCTTCTGATTTTGCAGGTGAGATTGAGCGTATTTCAAATAATTATGTGATGTATTCCGGTTGGTTTAAGGAAGATTAAAACTCTTTTTCATAGACATTTTCGGAGAAACCAAGTATTTGCTTTAAAACTTTGGAATCGCTGTTCGTATAAAAAATCTGTTTGCTCTTTTGTTCGTAAAGATTAAGCAGATTATTTTTTTCCAGTACTTTCTTGGTTTGTTTGGCCACCGCTTCTCCCGAATCGATGATTTTAATATGATTTGGGATGATTTTTTTTATCTGAGGAATAAGATAGGGGTAATGTGTGCAGCCTAACACCAGGTAGTCTATGTTGGCTTCTATCATGGGGTTCAGATAGCTGTTCAGTAAGGTTGTCATCTCTTCAGATTCCATTTTGCCTTCTTCGATGAGTTGCACCAGGCCAAAACCTACCTGTTCCACAATTTTTATATTGGAATAGGTTTCTACGGCGCGGTTAAAGAGTTCGCTGTTCAGTGTGCCTTTTGTGGCTAAAATCCCGATGGTTTCGGTTTTGGTTTGATTCGCTGCCGGTTTGATGGCGGGTTCTATGCCGATAAACGGGACATCGTACTTTGTTCTTAATTCCTTGATGGCATTTGTTGTAGCAGTATTGCAGGCTACAATTATCATCTTGCAGTTTTGGTTTAAAAGAAACTCTGTGTTTTTGCTGCTCAGGGCAATGATTTCTTCTTTTGATTTTTGTCCGTACGGTGCGTTTTTGCTGTCTGCAAGGTATATGGTGTTTTCGTATGGAAGAAGCTGGTGTATTTCCTTCCATATGGAGGTCCCACCGATGCCGGAATCGAAGATGCCTATAGGTTTTGTACTGCTCATAAAACAAATGTAAAAAAAAACTGCTCTAAATTTAGAGCAGTTTTTCTATTTAAGAAAACTTTATTAGAATCCTAATTCTTTTTTCACTTCCGGTAATAAGTTCGGACCATCGGCTAAGATAACACCGCTACCGCTTGTGGAATCCAAAACATATTGGTATCCTTTGCCTTTAGCTACTTTTTGAATGGCGGCTCTTGCTTTGTCCATAATTGGTTTTACAAGATCCATTTCTTTTTGCTGTAATTCCTTTTGTGCCGTGTCTCTGTATTGTTGAATACGGGAACCCATATCCTGCATTTCTTTAGCGCGGGTTTCGTTTACAGCTTCGGTTACCGTGGTAGCTTCCGATTCGTATTTTTTCATTTTGTTCTGGTACTCAGTTACCATGGTTTTGTATTCGTTGTCGTAAGTCTCGCTTATTTTTTTTACCTGAGCCTGAGCGGTTTTCATTTCCGGCATGGTTGTCATCAGTTCCTGAACATCAATGTGTGCCACTTTTGCCTGAGCGGAAATGGTTTGATTAGCACCTATAAACAGTGCAGCAGCGATAAGTAAAGTTTTTAATTGTTTCATCGTTTAAAATAGTTGTTAATGATTTTAATTTTTATTTTCCTCGGTTTTCTTTTTCAGAGCGTCTTCTTTTTCTTTTTTAGCTTTTTCTCTGTCTTCTAGTATTTTTTTTCGTCTTTCGTCAAGTACTTTTTTTCTTTCGTCAATCAGCTTTTGGCGTTCTTCCGCAGCGGTTTTTCTTTTAGCGTCCGCTTCTGCTTTTTTGTTTGTTACTGTCGAATCGGAAGCTTTTTTGTCTGTTGTTTTAAACGGAACGATATCGTCTGACTTTTCAGTTTTAGGGTCTTCTTTTTTCTTGTTTTTATTTTTTCGCTCTTCCAGAAGTTGTTGTCTTCGGTCTTCCATTGCTTTTTTCTTTTCCGCGGCAGCCAGTTTGCGTTCTTCTAAGAGTTTTTCTCTGGCGGCTTTTTTCTCGTCAATTTTTTTCTGTCGTTCTATTTGGTCCGGATTTTCAGCAGCCATATCATCTAAGGCATCTTGTTTTTCCTGGTCTTTCAATTGCTTTTTAGATAATTGGTCTTTCTTTTGAGCTCGTGTCAATTCTCTTAAAACTCGGTCGCTCAAGTCGAAACGCTGTGCTGCGAAAAGCATGGTCATGTCAGATGATTTGTCGAAAACGAAATCGTATTTCATTCGTTCCGCGATATCTTGAACCGTATTGAAAACCTGATCCTGAATCGGTTTAATCAACGTGGCTTTCTGTATCATCAGATCGCCGTTCGGGCCGAACCTTTTTTGCTGATAATCCAATAATTCTTTTTCAAGGAACGCGATAGCTTCTTCTCTCTCCGAAATTAATTCTTTCGTTAAAAGAACTTTTTCCGTATTTAAATTTTCTTTAAGCTTGGTGATTTCGGTTTTCTTAACCTCGATCTCCTGTTTCCAAACCTGCGCTTTCTGTTCCAGCTGATTTTTTGCTTCGGCATATTCCGGTGCTTTTTCCAGAATATAATCCATGTCAATGTAACCTACTTTTACCCCTTTTCCTTGGGCATGAGCTGCTGAAAAAGTCAGTGCAATAATTGCAATTAGAAAATGTTTTCTCATAACGTTGATAAAGTTAATTTCAACTATCATGCCAAACTTTAAAATTGTTGGCCAATGATGAAATGGGTTTGCCATCCGCTTTTTTGGGTTTCGCCGGGAAGTGCATCAAATCCGTGGGCAAAATCAATTCCTAATAAACCGAATGCCGGCATAAATACTCTCAAACCAAATCCTGCGGATCGTTTTAAAGCAAACGGATTGTATCCTTTAAACGAATCGTAGGATGCACCTCCTTCTACGAAGGTGAGCGCGTAAATTGAAGCGGATTGTGCCAATGAAATTGGGTAACGTAACTCCAATGAAAACTTGTTGTAAATTGTTCCTCCCGTTTGTTGACCTCTTTTAGGGCCAGTCTCGATAATTGGGGCTAAGGACTGATTCGGGTATCCTCGTAACTGAATCATCTCACGACCGTCCATAGAGAAGTTGGCCAATCCGTCACCACCTAAATAAAATCTTTCAAAAGGAACCAAACCTCTATTGCTGTTATAGGCTCCAAGGAACCCAAACTCACCCAATGATCGTAAAACTAATTTTTCATACACTTTGGTGTACCAATCTGCCTTGAACTTAATTTTATAATATTCCAGCCAGTTAAATCGTTTCTGATCCACTTTCGACGCATCGGCTGCAGCCAATTCATAGTTGTTGCCGGGAACTGCATTACCCTCTTCGTCCAGGTAGGTCCCAGCCGGTACATACGTTCCGTCAGTGGTTTGCTGATTTTCCGTTGTTACAAGTTTATTTTCCTCTAAGTTACCTAAATTTTTGTAATCTACTCCATTCATTAATGAATATGGTAATGTGAATTTACCGGTAACCGTAAATTCCGAACCGTAGGTTGGATAGATCGGGTTGAAACCTTTACTGTTTCGGGATAATCCAATGGTGTAGGTAAGGTTGCGTGAAGCGCCGTTACCGAAGGTGAATAATCCGGAAAAATAATTGTTCAAATCGTAGTACTGGAAGGCCACCGATTGCGATAAGATGAAATAATCATCCGGCACCGTCAGTTTTTTTGCTATACCCACCGATAAGGAGGTAATGTTAAAACTCTGATCCCGGGTTACATCACGGGTGGAGTAATTGTATAAAAATTGTTTACTGTGTGATATTGATGTTGAAAAACTTACGGGTTTTTTACCTCCAAACCAAGGTTCTGAGAAGGAAAGACTGTACGTTTGGAAATAGGAACTTCCTTGTAAACGCAATGACATTTTTTGACCATCCCCCATTGGTAAAGGTTTGTAAGCTTCTTTGTTTAAAATATTTCGGATAGAGAAGTTATTGAAGGATAAACCTAACGTTCCGATGAAACCGCCACCGCCGTAACCTCCTTGGAGTTCCACCTGGCTGGATCCTTTTTCAACTACGTTATAATTGATGTCAACCGTACCATCGGCGCCATTTGGCTTCACATCCGGTTTAAGTGCCTCAGGGTCAAAGAAACCCAATTGGCCTAATTCACGAATACTTCGGATTACATTGTCTTTACTCCATTTCTGACCCGGTTTCGTACGCAATTCACGATAAATCACATAGTCATTGGTTTTGTCATTTCCGGTAACCGTCACATTGTTAAAGTAAGCGATAGGGCCTTCGGTAACTCTGATTTCGAAATCAATGGTGTCGTTGGCAGTTCTTACTTCTACCGCGTTGATGTTGGAGAACAGGTAACCGTTGTTCTGGTAGAGGTTCGTTAAATCCTCACCATCCGGTTTTGTTTTGTCGGCAATGCGTTCCTGAAGTAGCTTTCCGTTGTAAACGTCGCCTTTTTTAATTCCTAAGATCTGATCCAAAGCCTGGTTGTTGTAGACGGTATTCCCCAGGTAACGAATGTCACCGAAATAATATTTTCGTCCTTCTTCCAGGTTGATTTTAATAGCAACGGTATTTTTCTTATCGTTATAGGTTACCGTTTCATTGGTAATTCGGGCATCACGAAATCCGTTCTCTTTGTATTTGTCTACAACCGCAACCAAATCCTCATTGTATTTTTCTTTAATGAATTTGGAGGATTTTATGATACGCATCGGGTTCAGCAGCCCTTTTTTCTTGGTGTTGGCCATGGCGCGTTTCAGCTTTCCGGTTTTTAATTTGGAGTTGCCTATGAATTCGATGCTTTTAATCTTTACTTTTTTGCCACGATCCACGTTTACTACCATGTTCACTCTGTTTTCGGTAGAGTCGGGTATGGTGTTGATTACTACTTTGGTGTTGTAATAACCGTCTTTTTTGTATTTGTTTTCGATGTAATTTTTAGTGGTTGTCAGAAGGTTTTCGTTAACGACTTTGTCTTTTACAAGATCATTGTCTTTAATCAATTCGTCTACTTTCCCTTTCTTAACGCCCTGAAATTTCACGTCCTTAAGTTTGGGTAATTCATTGATGTTCAGTTCAAGATAAATGCTGTCATTCTGAATCTTATCCACATAAAAATTGATGTCATTAAAAAGTCCTAATTTCCATAGTTTTTTAATGGCACCACTAATTTCGTCTCCGGGTACGGTAATGCTTTGGCCTTTTTCCAGTCCGGCAAAGGTAATTACCGTCTGTTCATTGTATGTTATTTTACCGGTAACATCTACATTAGCGAGAATATACTGTTTTCCTGCTTCGGGAATATTGGTGTCTTGGGCATTTACGGCGGAAATACTTCCTAGAAATATAATAGCAAAAACTAGTTTTGTAGTTTTTTGAAACATTCTGAAATTATTTAATTTGTTCACTGGTTTTTCCAAATCTTCGTTCTCTTTTTTGATAACTGATAATTGCATCGTATAAATCTTTTTCTCTAAAGTCAGGCCATAACACATCAGTAAAATAGAACTCAGCGTAAGCGATTTGCCACAGCAAAAAGTTGCTGATGCGGTGCTCCCCACTAGTTCTAATCACTAAATCTACATCGGGTAAATTATGCGTGTAAAGATGCTGATTAATAATCGATTCATCAATATCAGTAGTTGAAATTATATTATTTTTAACTTTATCGCTGATGTTTTTAACCGCAGTTATGATTTCCTCGCGGGAACCGTAGCTTAAGGCCAGCGTTAAGGTCATTCGTTTGTTGTCTTTTGTTTTGGCAATCACTTCCGTCAATTCTTTTTTTACGGATGCCGGAAGGTTGTCCAGGTTTCCTATGGAATTCAGACGGATGTCGTTGTTCTGTAGTGTTTTGAGTTCCCCTTTTAAGGAAGAAATCAACAGCTTCATTAAAGTGTCCACCTCAAGTTTGGGACGATTCCAGTTTTCGGTGGAAAAAGCATAAAGGGTAAGGTTTTCGATGCCTAATTTCGCACATTCTTCGACCACAACACGAACCGATTTGGTCCCTTTTTCGTGGCCAAAAGCGCGAAGCATTCCTTTTTGTTTTGCCCATCGACCGTTACCATCCATGATGATAGCCAGGTGTTTGGGTAAATTATCCTTATTTATATTCTCTGTCAAACTCATTTTATTCTGCGCAGTAACAAGGGTTTTGTCCGAAGGTATAGGTTAAGGTTAACCCTGTAAAAACATACCAGTCGTTACTGTTTAAATTTCCAAATTTTAAAGGGGCAAAATCCGTTTTTTTGGGATTGCTTCCGTCTAAATTATCCGTAAAACTATATCTCACGCCGCTTTCCAAACCCAATACGAATTTATCTGCAATGCGTGTTTTTATTCCTAAAGTCATTGGGATGGCGAAAGAATATTTGCTTTCGTCAATCTTTGTCTGACCATTTAATACATACAATTCGTCATAACGGAAAAAAACCAATCCGGTATGTACATAAGGTGTTACCAAAACACCGCTTTCATGGAGGTTGAAATCAAAAAAGTTAAACTCCAAGCCGGCAGCGAGTTCCTTGATTTCATTCTCAAAACGGTACCCTCTTTTTTCTCTGGCAGGGGCATCAGAATCCAAATCATTGGAGGTTATTTTTGCCTGAGTATACGAAAACCGATACGAATGCCGTATACTTCGGTTCCATTTGTACAAAATACCGAAGCTTAAATCCTTTGGGGCAATGTATGTCGTGGGACCTACATCGCCAATGTAATTGCTTCCTCCCAAAAAAACACCCAATTCATTAATCTGGGCATTTGTTGTAATGCATGTCAGGAAAAAGAAAATTGCTATAAAGATTCTCTTCATTTTGTTAAAATAGTGTGCAAATATAACAATATTGATTTCTAAACCACTTTTATTGTCGGATTTTCACAGGGTTAAAAGTAATAAAACTGTAAATAATCTTTACCTAACGGGATTTGTGGGCTTTATAGTATGCTTGGGGAAGGTTTATTTGTCTAATTGCGTTTGTCTTCTCCCCAAAGTAATTTGTTTCGCAGGGTTTTCAGGAAACCTTCTTCGGGAAAATCGACCATGTTAATGGTAAACGGTGCTTTTTTGATGTGAATTTCGTTTTCGTTGTCGATGGCTTTGGTACCGGAGTCTAACGAAACCAGAAACTGGGGTTCACGGCCGGAGACTTTCAGTTTTATTTCGGTTTCATCGCAAATAACCAAAGGACGCACATTCAAATTGTGTGGGGCGATTGGGGTAATCACCAAACATTTTGATTCCGGTGTGATAACCGGTCCGCCACAGCTTAGGTTGTAGCCAGTAGAGCCTGTAGGTGTGGAAATTATCAATCCGTCAGACCAGAAGGAAGTTAAGTATTCGCCATTAAGACAGGTTTCAATGGTAATCATCGAAGTGGTGTCTTTTCGGGAAACCGTAATTTCATTTAAGGCAAAATTCAAGTCGAAAATATCACAAGGGTCCGGGTAACATTCCAGACTTAATAAGGTTCTTTGCGATAGTTTGTAATTTCCTTCAAATAAAAAAGGCAGTAATTTTTCGATGGCTTCCTGTTGCACATTGGCCAAAAAGCCCAGTCGGCCGGCGTTGATGCCTACAATGGGAATGTTTTTGCTCTTCACGAAGGTGGCCGCACGCAACATGGTTCCGTCACCGCCAATACTGATGAAAAAATCAAAACTGTCGTTAAGTTGGGTGTGGTTTGAAAAAGTGGTCATTTCTTTTTCAAAAACATTGTTCTCAAACAAGAGGGTGTGATAATTAGCTTCAAAAACCACTTCTGCGTTGTGTTTTTGGGTCACTGCCAAAATTCTATCAATAATGTCTTTGGTGTTTTGCTGATAGGTTTGTCCGTAAATCGCTAACTTCATACAGTGTTTTTTCAATTAGATGTTTAAATATTTGTCGAGGTAATCCGAACGGTCTTTAAGGTTGTTCAGATAGGCGTCTTCCTGATGTTCGCTGATAATCTCATAATTGTAGCGTCGGAAGGTTTGGATGACCTCATTCATGCCGCCCAGACTGAGTTTTACAGTAACCTGCACTTTCTCCAAATCGGAATACGAAATGAAAAGCCCCAGCAAACGGGCGCCATTGCTTTCCACAATCTGAGTGATTTCACTCATTTTATAGTCTTTTACGGCTTTTTCCACCACAAGAACACCGCCGTCTTCTTTTAAAAAGGGAGTTTCGTGAAAGCATTTGATAATATCGGCCATTTCATAATATCCGATATAGGCATTGGTTTCGTCCAAAACAGGAATAACATTGGTTTCGTTTTTGGCAAAGACTTCCAAAACATCGAGCCAGTTCGTGGAGTTTCTTACAAAAAAGCGCTCGAAAGTATAGCGGAATTCGCCAATCTTTCGGTCGCTGTCCAATAGTTCCACATCGTCTGCGCTGGCACAACCAATGTAAACACCCTCTTCCAAAACCGGAAAATGACTATAGGGAAACTCAAGAAATAAATCCTGAGCCACTTCCACTGAATCCTCAATGCATATCGGATTCACTTCTTTGTTGATATATTCGGTAATTTCAGTCATAGTGTAAAATTGAAATCGACTGCAAAATAATCAAAAAATAGGACATTCTACCTTAATTTAACTTTGTATTTTTGTGGGAAAATCATTTTATTATGACTAAATTATCCGTAAACATAAATAAAATCGCCACGCTTAGGAATTCCCGAGGCGGTAATGTGCCTAATTTGCTGCAGGTTGCCAAAGACATTCAGCGTTTTGGTGCCGAAGGGATAACAGTGCATCCACGGCCTGATGAAAGACACATTCGTTATCAGGACGCCCGCGATTTGGTGGGGGTTGTTTATACCGAATACAATATTGAAGGCAATCCGCAGCATAATTTTATCGATCTGGTGATGGAATGCAAACCGACTCAGGTGACCTTGGTTCCGGACGCGATTGGCGCGCTGACTTCCAATGCGGGTTGGGATACGGTGAAAAACCAAGCGTATTTAAAAGAAGTTATTGCCGAATTTAAAAACAACGGCATCCGAACGTCGATTTTTGTCGATCCGATTTTGGAAATGATTGAAGGGGCTAAAGCAACCGGTACCGACCGAATTGAGTTGTATACCGAAGCTTTTGCACATCAGTACGGATTGGGAAATAAAAAAGGAATCGACCCCTATGTGGCTTCGGCTGTTTTGGCAAATGAATTAGGGTTAGGTATTAATGCGGGTCACGATTTGAGTCTGGACAACATCAAATTCTTTAAGGAGAACATTCCGGGCCTTTTGGAAGTTTCTATCGGTCATGCCTTAATTTCGGAATCGCTGTATCTTGGCTTGGAAAATGTGGTTAATATGTACCTGCAAAGACTGAAGTGATGGAACTGTATTCAAGAATAGAAGGAGAAGGAACGCCATTGCTGATAATTCATGGATTTCTGGGGATGTCCGACAATTGGAAAACATTGGGAAGCCAGTTTGCGCAACAGGGATTTCAGGTACATCTGTTGGATATGCGCAACCACGGAAAAAGCCCGCACGATGAGGCATTCACCTACGAAGTCATGGTACAGGATGTGTATGACTATTGCGCGACTCATCAATTAGATAAAATAGCTCTTTTGGGTCATTCCATGGGGGGGAAAATTGCAATGCTTTTCGCAACGGCTTATCCGGAAAAAGTGGAAAAACTGATTGTGGCTGATATCGGTCCGAAATATTATGCACCCCATCATCAGACTATCTTGGCAGGGCTGAATGCGATTGACTTCTCTGCCAAACCAAGCAGGGCAGCCGTGGAAGAAACGCTTTCGGGCTATATTAGGGACTTCGGTACAAGGCAATTTCTGCTGAAAAACCTTTATTGGGTAGAGCCGGGTCAATTGGGCTTCCGATTCAATCTCGATGTTTTTAACCGTAAAATTGAAACAATCGGCAACGCGCTTCCGTTTGAAAATCATTTCGACAAACCTACTTTATTCCTGCGTGGCGACAAATCCGACTATATTTTGGATTCCGATTTCGAAACCATTAAATATCATTTTCCGTCCGCAGAAATCAAAACCGTAAAAAATGCCGGTCACTGGCTGCATGCTGAAAATCCAGCCGATTTTTATGAAATGGTTTTGGAGTACCTGAAAAAATAAATCTAACACTGTTTTTAAGGTTTTTAAGAAAATAGTATGATTGCATAACATTTTTCTTAAAAAAATTGTAAAATCCATATTTTGTTATAAATTTGGGTTCATGTTTTGTAAAAACTGATAAAAAAACTAACACATTTTAACACTATGAGAAAACTATTATCTTTAACATTACTGGCTTTAGCGGGTACTTCTGCATTTGCGGGAGGATATCGTGTGAGTTTACAGGGACAGAAGCAGCTTGCGATGGGACACACCGGTGTGGCCGTTGTGAACAGTGCTGAAGTTTTGTTTTTTAACCCGGCCGGGATGGCTTTCCTGGAAGATAAATTCAATGCTTCGGTTGGTGCCAATGCTCTTTTTGCAAAAACGAAATTTCAAAATGAAACGTACAATTGGCAAAATTCCACAGACAATTTGGGAACGCCCTTTAATGTGTATGCTTCTTACAAAATAAACAAATGGTTATCTGCAGGTATCGCGGTTTATACGCCATACGGTAGTAAAGTGGAATGGGATCAGGATTGGCAGGGTTCGCACTTGGTGAACAATATCGATTTGAAAGCGATTTACGTACAGCCTACCATTTCATTGAAAGTTAGCGATGAATTCGCTATTGGTGGCGGACCAATTTATGTTACGGGTGCGGTTACATTCAATAGAAATTTAAACCGAAGCTTGACAGATGAAAACGGAAACAGATCCGATGTGAACCTGGAAGCTACTGGAATCAGTGCTTGGGGTTATACAGCCGGTTTTATGTTCAATCCTTGTAAAGATTTACGTTTGGGGGTTAACTACCGTTCTGAAATCATTATGGAAGCCCGTGGTGGTGACGCTACATTTAATGACGTGCCTGGTTTTGCCCAGGGAACGTATTCCAATACTACTTTTGATGCCGATCTTCCTTTACCGGCAGAACTTACTGCCGGATTGTCCTTTAACGTAACCAAAAAATGGATGATTGCCTTTGACTATAACAGAACAATGTGGAGTGCTTACGAATCGTTAACTGTAGATTTCGGAAATAATGTGCCAACTTCTGTTAATGCAAGGAACTACCAGGACACAAACACTTACCGTGTAGGTACGCAGTATGTGGCGAACGATAAATTCACGTTCAGAGCGGGATGGTATAAAGATGAAAGTCCTATTTCTGCAGGATATTTTGCTCCGGAAACACCACGTAACGATTCTATGGGGTATACAGGTGGTTTGACGTACCAAATCAATAAAAAATTAGGTGTGGATGCTTCATTCCTGTATTTACATTTTGATGAAGTTGATGCGTCTTATAATCATTATTCTGAAAACGGAAATGTGATTCCGTTTGGAGGAACTTACAAATCGACTGTTTTCTCTCCGGGTCTTGGTTTAACGTATAGCTTCTAATATTAAAAGAAAATCATGATGAAAAATAAATTTATATATTTAGCTGTATTGGCAGCTTTAGGGTTTGCATCTTGTGAGCCGGAATTTGAGAATGAAATAACGAATGCTTCCTATTCTGCTGGAGAGGCCGATTTCTCTACGTATGTGGCGATTGGAAATTCATTGACGGCTGGTTACATGGACGGGACTGTTTCTCGTGGAGGACAAGCGTATTCGTATCCGAACCTTTTGGCACAGAAATTTGGAGTTGTTGGAGGTGGTGCATTTACACAGCCTTCTTATGCAGATGATGTGAATAATCTTGGCGGGCTTACATTAGGAGGAATACCTATTTCTGGAACAAGATTGGTGATAGATTTCTCAGCAGGAGGGCCAGAGCCTATTGCGGGAACACCAACGATTGAAGTTTCAAATCTTCAGGCAACTGCTTATAATAACATGGGAGTTCCGGGTGCGAAATCATTTCATTTGTTGGCTGCAGGATACGGAAATGTAGCCGGAGTTGCTTTGGGTCAGTCGAATCCATATTTTGTTCGTCATGCAACTTCACCAACCGCTACGGTTTTAGGTGATGCAATGACTAAAAACCCAACCTTCTTTACCAACTGGATCGGATCCAATGATGTGTTGTCTTTCGCTACTTCCGGTGGTGTAGGGGTCGATCATAACGTAACAGGAAATTTAGATCCGTCAACTTATGGCGGGAACGATATCACTAATGGAAATGTTTTTGCCAGTGTGTATTCTACAATTGTAAATACGCTTACTTCAAATGGTGCAAAAGGGGTGGTGGCTACTATTCCTAGTGTAACGTCCATACCGTTCTTTACTACGGTGCCTTATAATCCATTAACGTCAAGTGTTTTGGGTGGTGGAAATACGGCCGTAGGCGATGCTACAATAGGTGCTTTAAATGCGCAATTGTATGGTCCTTTGAAGCAGGCACTGACTGCTTTCGGAGCCGGTGACAGAATCAATTTGTTGTCAACTACCGGGGGTAATCCTTTGTTGATTAAAGATGAGTCTTTGACGAACTTATCGGCTCAGTTAACGGCTGCATTCACACCATCACTTGGTGCGGCAACCGCTGCATTTTACGGTTCTGTTTTTGGTCAGGCAAGACAGGCTACGGCTCAGGATTTAGTGCTTTTAACCACCAGATCTGCAATTGGTGCTGCCCCAACAGGTGTTCCGGCTCCGTTGGATAAATACGGTATTACGTATCCGTTAGAAGACAAACATATCTTAATTCCGACTGAAAAAACGGCTATTGCAGACGCAACGGCTTCCTATAATACTTCAATTCGTGCGATAGCTGCTTCCAAAGGACTGGCGGTGGCGGATATGAATGCGATTATGAATCGTTTGGTGTCCGGTTTACGATTGGATGATGGTCAGATTTATACGGCGAACTATTTTGCGGGAACTTCAAATATCAGTACGGTATTATTCTCTTTGGACGGGGTGCATCCAAATCCTAGAGGATATGCGGTAATTGCTAATGAAATCATTAAAGTGATCAATTCGCATTATAAAGCGAAATTACCAATCCATGAAGTTGGAGGTTTCCCTGGAGTTACTATTTTGACGACAAACTAAAATATAATATTTCGAAAAAAAAGCGCTGGATTTTCAGCGCTTTTTTTATTTTTATACAATATTAAATCGCATAAAATGAATTTACTTATCCGACTTTTACTCACAACCATTCTTATTGTGGTTTTGGCCAATTTCCTTCCTGGCATTCATGTGAATACAATCAAAGCGGCATTGATTGTTGCTGTGGTATTAGCGTTGTTAAATACCTTTCTGAAACCGGTTCTGGTTTTCTTTACGCTACCCATTACCGTGGTGACTTTGGGGCTGTTTCTTTTGGTAATCAATGCCGGAATGGTTTTGCTTGCCGATTATTTTATCGATGAATTTAAAGTGGACAGCTTTCTGAATGCGTTGGTTTTTAGTGTGGTTCTTTCAGTAAGTCAATGGGTTTTGAATCTTTTTGTGAAAGATTAACCACAGTTTTTCAGTTGTCTTTGATTAGCGAATAATCCTGACAGGGTAAGATAAATAGCACTTTGTTTGCTTCATGATGTCACGGAAAAGGCAATATTTATAATCGAATGAAATACAATAGGTTAAAAACTTGGTTGGGTTGTAAAAAATATATAATTTTGCAACCCAATTTTAGTATGTAAAAAAATCAAAATAATGAATATTACAAGAAGCAATGTAGATGCATTAAATGCGATTGTAACTGTTGAGGTTACTAAAGAGGATTATGCAGGTCAGGTTGAAAAAATTTTAGCAGATTACCGTAAAAACGCCAGTATTCCAGGATTTAGAAAAGGTGCCGTGCCAATGAGTCTGATTCAGAAACAATACGGTAAAGCGGTTCTTTTGGATGAAGTGAACAAATTATTGCAAAATTCATTAAACAACTATTTGGTTGAAGAAAAATTAGATATTCTTGGTAACCCGCTTCCAAAAATAACGGAAGATTTCAATTGGGATGCCGAAAACTATAAATTCGAATTTGAATTGGGCTTAGCTCCGGAATTCAAGGTGGATTTATCCGCAAAAAACAAAATCACGAAATATACCATTATTGCCGACGATAAAATGTTGGACGAGCAAGTGGAGCGTATCCAAAAGCAATACGGTAAATTAATTTCGAAAGATAAAGTTGAAGAAGGAGACGATGTAAGAGGAACATTCACTAACGAAGAAAACGGAATTAACAATACGGTAAACATCAATCTTGATATTTTCAAAAGAAAAACGGATGCTAAAAAATTCATCGGTAAAAAAGTGGGTGATGTTGTGACTTTGGGAACTAAAGGTCTTTTTGATGACGATCACAAATTAATGGACTACCTAAAAGTCGATCATGACAATGTTCACGGATTGGATATTGAAGTAAACTTTACAATTGAAGAAATCAATACTTCTGAAAAAGCGGAATTGAATCAGGAATTGTTCGATAAATTGTTCGGAGAAGGAAACGTAACTTCTGTGGAAGAAGTGAAAGCGAAAATCAAAGAAGATGCAGAACAACAATTCGCTTCTCAGGCCGATCAGAAATTCTTAAACGATGTTACGGAATTCCTAATCGAAAGCACGAAATTCGACTTACCGGCTGCCTTCCTTAAAAAATGGATTCAAACCGTTGGTGAAAGCCCATTAACTCCGGAGCAGGCAGAAGAGGAATACGCAAAATCAGAAAACGGATTGCGTTACCAGTTAATCGAAGGAAAAGTGATTGTGGATAACAATTTGCAAACCACTTTCGAAGAATTAAAAGCCTTTACATCGGAATTGATCAAAAAACAAATGGCACAGTTCGGTCAAATGAACCCTACGGATGCTGATGTTGACGGAATCGTGGCAAGAGTATTGTCGAACCAAGAAGAAGTGAAACGTCTTTCAGAGCAAATCATGAGCGAGAAGATGGTGAACTTGTTCAAAGAAAAGGTTTCTGCCAAGACTAAAGAAGTTTCTTACCAAGACTTTATTAAAGAAATGTACGGAGAATAATTTTTCGTAAAAAATAAGTATATTTGAGCGTCAGACATTTAGTTTGGCGCTTTTTTTAACTTTACAAACTAAAAAGCCAGCCTTATGAACTACGGAAAAGAATTTAAGAAATATGCCACGAAGCATCACGGAGTTAACAGTATGTACTATGATAAAATCGTAGGAAGCATGACACCGTATATTATTGAAGAGCGCCAGTTAAACGTAGCCTCCATGGACGTATTCTCCCGTTTGATGATGGATAGAATCATTTTTATGGGTACAGGTGTAGACGATTATGTGGCCAACATTATTCAGGCACAGTTATTGTTCCTGGAAAGTGTGGATGCCTCTAAAGACATCAGCATTTATATCAATTCACCGGGCGGAAGTGTGTATGCCGGTTTAGGGATTTACGATACCATGCAGTTTGTAAAACCGGATGTAGCGACAATTTGTACCGGTATGGCGGCTTCCATGGGAGCGGTTTTACTGTGTGCCGGTGCGGAAGGAAAACGTTCGGCGTTACCCCATTCCCGCGTAATGATTCACCAACCCTCAGGAGGTGCGCAGGGAGTTGCTACCGATATGGAAATCAACCTGAGAGAAATGTTGAAATTAAAAGAAGAGTTGTATGAAATCATTTCAAAACATTCGAAACAACCTTACGATAAAGTGTTTAAAGACAGTGAAAGAGATTACTGGATGAAAGCGGATGAGGCGAAAGAATACGGTATGATCGATGAAGTGTTGAGAAGAAGTTAAATTGCAAAAAGTCATAAAGACGAAGGTTTAAAGTCAAAACACACTTTAGACTGTAGGCTTTAAGACCGTTACTTAAAAATATAAAAAATGGCTAAAGAAGTATTAGAGTGTTCTTTTTGTGGAAGGAAAAAGCCAGAGACTAATTTGCTGATTGCCGGAATCAATGCGCACATCTGTGATAAGTGTATTGAGCAGGCACACGGCATTGTATTGGAAGAATTGAAACAAAGCGGAAATTCCGGATTGCTTGCCGATTTAGTATTGAGTAAACCGAAGGAAATTCGTGCCTTTTTAGATCAGTATGTCATCGGACAGGATCAGACCAAAAAAGTGATGTCGGTGGCGGTATACAACCACTACAAACGTTTGCTGCAAAAGCAATTGGATGATGAAGTGGAAATCGAAAAAAGTAACATCGTAATGGTGGGGCAAACCGGTACCGGGAAAACCTTGGTGGCCAAAACGATTGCCAAAATGCTGAACGTGCCTTTAGCGATTGTTGATGCGACGGTATTAACCGAAGCAGGCTACGTTGGGGAAGATGTGGAAAGTATTTTAACCCGATTGTTACAGGCAGCCGATTACGATGTGGCTAAAGCCGAAAGAGGGATCGTTTTCATCGACGAGATTGATAAAATTGCGCGTAAGAGCGACAACCCTTCCATTACACGAGATGTTTCGGGAGAAGGTGTGCAACAGGCGCTGTTGAAGCTGCTGGAAGGAACGGTTGTGAATGTGCCGCCAAAAGGAGGTCGTAAACACCCGGATCAGAAATTCGTTGAAGTGAATACGCAGAACATTCTGTTTATTGCCGGTGGTGCTTTCGATGGTATCGAACGAATCATTTCCAAACGTTTGAACCGTCAGGCGGTAGGATACGGGACTTCTAAAAACTCCGATGCGATCGACAAAGACAATTTATTGCAATACATCATTCCGAAAGACATTAAGGACTTCGGATTGATTCCGGAAATCATCGGACGTCTTCCGGTGTTAACGCACATGGATCCGTTGGATAAGGAAACGTTACGCGCGATTCTTACGGAACCTAAAAACGCTTTGGTGAAACAATACAAGAAATTGTTTGCCATGGACGATGTGGAATTTACCATTTCGGATGACGCGTTGGATTTCATTGTCGACAAAGCGTTGGAATACAAATTGGGTGCCCGCGGATTGCGTTCGCTTTGTGAAGCGATTTTAACGGATGCGATGTACGATTTGCCAAGTTCCGATGAAACGGAATTGTTTATCGATAAAGATTACGCAGAACATTCGCTGAGTAAAAATTTACTGCAGCGTTTGCAAGCTGCTTCCTAAATGAAAAATCCCGATAGTAACATCGGGATTTTTTTATGCTTAATCGAAAAATATTTCTTCGGAAAAGTCGAGTATTTCGGATGCGATAAAGTTGTTTTTCATTTCGTCCAGACCTTTGGCCAAAAGTAATTCGGTGGTAAATTTTCTGCTGATACCGTGAATATGTCCGCCGTGAATCAATTTAAAGAAGAACTTTCCGGCTGGGGTTTTGAATTTCAAAAAGGAAACGTTTTCGATGCGCTCTTTCAAAAACAAAATGTCTTTCTCGCATTCCTCTTTGCTTTTGTAGGACTGGCTGGTAAAAAGGGTCTTTCCTTTTCGGGAGTTAAACTCAAATTTGATTAGTCCGTTCTCTTTTTTGCTGATTGCGAAGGTTCCCATTTGAAATGTTTGGTGTGAAAGCCTGCAAAAATATAAAAGTCCCGAACAAATCGGGACTTTTTATTTAAGCAATGCGGTGTGTTTCTTTCTTTTTTGCAGTGTCTGATTTTACATATCGCGCTTTACAGTTCCATCCGCTTGAGCAGGAGGTTAGTAAAACGGTTGTGGTTAAGATGGCAGTATAAATTATTTTTTTCATTGAATTATTGGATGATGAATTCGATTCTTCTGTTTTTGCTGTCTTGTTCTTCCGTACATTTAGCACCACAGTTGAATTTCAATTGCGTTTCTCCAAATCCTTTGTACTCCAATCTTTCTGCAGGAATTCCTTTGCTGATCAAGTAGGCATAAGCTGCCTTAGCACGTTTGTTCGATAAGTTCATGTTGTAAGCATCTGAACCTTTGGCATCCGTGTGTGCATTGATGGCAATTTTCATTTCCGGTTTCGTATTCAACACTTCAATAATTTTGTTCAGTGAAAGCTCGGATTCTTTCTTAACGGTCGCTTTGTTGAAATCGAAATAGATGTTCTCAATCACGATAGCGTTGTCAATGATTTCGGCTTTTGTCTGGTTCATTGCAATCACTTCGCTGTAGTTGTTGTTGGTGTTACTCCAGGCTTTAAAGTTGGATAGGTTAATATCGTACCCGTCTTTTTCTGTTACGATGGAATACTGCGTTAATGGCTCCACGGCTAAAGCGATTCTTCCGTTTTCATCTGAAGTGGTGTTTTTGATTACTTCTCCAAATTCGTTTTTAACCACCACTTTTGCGTTTGGTAAAGCGATTTTTGAGTGGGTTTCCACTACGGTTGCATTTAGGTTTTGTGCGATGCGGGTCAATTCGAATTTATAAACATTGAAATCGGCTTTGTCACTGTTCTTGTTGGATGAGATATATCCTTTGGTTGGGCTACTCAAGATAAAAGCCACTTCGTCGTTTGGTGTGTTCAACGTGTTTCCGATATTGCAACGGTTTGTAATTCCGTTTTCGGTTAAGGAAGTTCTGAAAATGTCGTATCCGCCGTAGTTTTCATGTCCTTCCGAAGAGAAATACATGTATCTGCCGGAAGCGTATGGGTATTTTTCATTTTTTGCAGAATTCACCGTTGGTCCTAAGTTGATTGGATTTTCAATGGTTCCGTCAGCCAGTACATCGGCTACATAGATATCAAATCCTCCGAAACCGCCCGGCTTATCAGATGAAAAATACATTTTCGTTCCGTCTGCTGTTATAAATGGCGTTTCTACGGAATACTTATCGTTATTGATACTTAATTCCTGAACGTCTTTCCAGTAGCCTTTGATTTCCAAATCCAAAGTAGCTTTAAAAATCGTGTATTGATTGGGGTTGTTGGCTTTGGCTCTTGTCAGGTACATCGTTTTCTGATCCGGAGAAAAGGCTACGCCGCCTTCATTGGTTTCGCCGTCCAATAATTTTGAGAATACCACCGGATAGGAAAGGTTGCCGTATTTGTCCACATTTACGCAAAACAGGTTATTGTTAGGGGTATTGGTATTGGTGTCAACCGTAACTTTAGCGAAACCTCTTTTTTTGTTGGATAACACCAAGTATTTGTCCATGAAAAAAGTGGAGCCCACTTCTGAAAGTTCCGTGTTGATTCCGGCATCATTAGTGATGAAGTTCAAACCGGTAGTTTCCATTTTGGAAACGGTTAAAACCTTGTTGGTGTGTTTTTTGTTTTGTCCTCCTTGTGAAAAAGCGGGAAGTGAAAATGTTATAAGGGCAAGTAATAGAACTGTAGTTCTCATTTTTTACGATTTGTTTTTGTTTTTGGACGATTTACTTTTAATAATCTAAAATCGAGTGCAAAAGTACTTCTTATATTATAGAATCATTAAAAAATCGTTAAAATGCACAAAAAGTCGTTTAATGGCAATATAACAATAATAACAAATAGTGTTGTATTTGTAACAAATTAAAATAGGAGGGAATAAAAAAAGCTTCATTCGCCTAAGCGCATGAAGCTTTTGTACTCAAGGCGGGACTTGAACCCGCACGGACTAATGTCCACTGGATTTTAAGTCCAGCGTGTCTACCAATTCCACCACTCGAGCATTATAATTGGAGTTGAGCGAAAAACGGGGTTCGAACCCGCGACCTCAACCTTGGCAAGGTTGCGCTCTACCAGCTGAGCTATTTTCGCATGTGCAATTTTTCAAAAGAACAGCAGTACTTGTTTCGTATTGCGAGTGCAAATGTAAAACATAAATTTAATTTTGCAAGCGTTTACGTTGAAAAAAAACAAACTTTTTTTTAATTCTTTGATAACGATTGTTTTACAACGGGTTTATTTTTTAGTTAACATCCGCTTGATTTCGTTCAGCTTCATCAGGGCTTCCACCGGAGTTAAGGTGTTAATGTCCAAATTCAGAATTTCCTCCTTAATTTCTTCCAAAAGCGGGTCGTCCAGGTTAAAAATACTCAACTGTAATTCTTCTTTGTGCGATTTTATTCCTGCCAATGCTTCACTGGAATGGTCTTTTTCGAGCTTTTTTAATAGCTTTTGGGCTTTCAGGATAACCGTTTGTGGCATTCCGGCCATTTTAGCCACATGAATACCAAAACTGTGTGCACTGCCGCCTTTAACTAATTTTCGGATGAAAAGTACCGTATCTTTTAATTCTTTCACCGAAACATTGAAATTCTGAACCCGTTCAAACGTTACTTCCATTTCATTCAGTTCATGATAGTGCGTGGCAAATAACGTTTTCGGTTTGTTCGGGTGTTCGTGCAGGTATTCTGCAATGGCCCAGGCAATCGAAATTCCGTCATAGGTTGAAGTTCCTCGACCAATCTCATCCAATAAGACCAAACTACGGTTCGAAATGTTGTTCAAAATGGATGCGGTTTCGTTCATTTCCACCATGAAGGTCGATTCGCCCATCGAAATGTTGTCGCTCGCGCCCACACGGGTGAAGATTTTGTCGACAATACCCATACGCACGTTTTCGGCCGGTACAAAACTTCCCATCTGTGCCAACAAAACAATCAAAGCGGTTTGGCGCAGGATAGCCGATTTACCCGACATATTCGGACCCGTAATCATAATGATCTGTTGCGTTTCGCTGTCCAGAAAAACATCATTGGCGATATAAGGAACACCAACAGGCAATTGTTTTTCAATTACGGGATGACGACCGTTTTTGATGTCCAATTCGAAACTTTCGTCAATTTCCGGACGCACGTAGTTGTTTTCGATGGCCAATTGGGTAAACGAACACAAACAATCCAGTTGGGCTACCAGATTGGCATTCAGCTGCACGGGTTTAATATAGGTGGCAATCCAAAGCACCAATTGCTCGAACAATTCCGATTCGAGTTTGTAAATTTTCTCTTCGGCTCCCAAAATCTTGGTTTCGTATTCTTTCAGTTCTTCGGTAATATACCGTTCGGCATTCACTAAGGTTTGCTTACGGATCCACTCCGAGGGTACTTTGTCTTTATGAGTGTTTCGTATTTCGATATAATATCCGAAAACATTATTAAACGATATTTTTAACGACGGAATACCGGTTTTTTCGCTTTCACGGGCTTCCATGGCTTCCAGATACTCTTTTCCGGAGAACGCGATGGAACGCAATTCGTCCAATTCGTCATGAATTCCTTTGGCAATCGCATTTCCTTTGCTGATGGCTACCGGCGCATCAGGATTTAAGGTGGTTTTGATTTTTTCGCGTAATAAATCGCAAGAGTGCAAACTGTCGCCAATGGTTTTTAAAGCCTCATTGGTACTTTCCAGCGCTTGTGTTTTCATCGGAATGATGGCATCCAAAGACTGACATAAATACACGACTTCGCGCGGACTCACTTTTCCGGTGGCAATTTTCGAAATCAAACGCTCCAAATCGGATATTTGTTTGATCTGGTACTGCATGTTTTGTAGCACTTCTTTGTTGGCTTTCAGATACTCGACCACTTCATGACGACCCTGAATTTTCTTGGCATCTTTTAGGGGTAAGGCCAACCAGCGTTTCAGTAAACGACTTCCCATCGGAGACAAGGTCCGGTCAATCACATCCAATAACGTAACGGCATTCGGATTGTAACTATGGTACAATTCCAAATTACGAATCGTGAATTTATCCATCCAAACGTAAGCATCTTCCGCAATACGATGAATGTTGGTAATGTGCTGTATTTTATTGTGTTGTGTTTCCGATAAATAGTATAGAATCGCACCTGATGCGATGATTCCTTCCTGTAATTCTTCGATGCCGAAACCTTTCAGGGAATTCGTCTGAAAATGATTCGTCAATCGTTCAAAAGCGTAATCTTCTTTGTAAATCCAATCTTCCAGAAAGAACGAATGAAAATCTTCTCCGAAACTGTCTTTAAACTGATTTTTATAATGTTTCTGAACCAAAACCTCACTCGGGTTAAAGTTCTGTAGTAATTTGTCAATATATTCTTCGTTACCTTGTGCGGTTATAAATTCCCCGGTGGAAACATCCAAAAAGGCAACACCGATGGTTTTTTTACCAAAGTGAATGGAAGCCAAAAAGTTATTCGATTTCGAATGCAATACTTCATCGTTCATTGCCACACCGGGAGTCACCAATTCGGTTACGCCACGTTTTACAATCGTTTTGGTCATTTTTGGGTCTTCCAGCTGATCGCAAATCGCTACGCGAAGTCCGGCTTTAACCAATTTAGGTAAATACGTATTGATGGAATGGTGCGGAAATCCGGCCAAAGCAGTTTCAGTTTCCGAACCGGCACCGCGTTTGGTTAAGGTAATGCCTAATATTCCGGCGGCACGAACCGCATCGTCACCAAAAGTTTCGTAAAAATCACCTACGCGAAATAGCAGACAAGCATCGGGATATTTGTTTTTTATCTCGTTGTACTGTTTCATTAACGGGGTTTCTTTCGGCGCTTTTTCTTTTGCTGACATGGTAACGGGTTTGTTTGCAAATATACACGAAGACTTTATTTCAGAAACGGAAGTCTTAAAAATTAATTAAAATTCGCTTCATTGCTTTAACGAATCCCTTTTTTTAATAGATTTGCTTTCTAAATGTTTAAATACAAATGGTTATGAAAAAAATATTACTATTAAGCGCATTTTTCGTTTTCGGACTTGCTACTGAAGTTAGTGCTCAGGAAATCGCTTCAACTACTAAAGTGAAAACGGAAGTTAAGAAAACCAAAAAAGTTAAAAAAGCTAAATTACCGAAGGTGGAAGGTGCCGGAATGGTTTTTGAAAATGAAACGATTGATTACGGAACGATTGAACAAAATGCAGACGGACACAGAGAATTCGTTTTGGTAAACAATGGTAATAAACCGTTAATCATCATGAGTGCTACCGGAACTTGCGGTTGTACCGTGCCGGAAGCTCCAAAAGAGCCGATTGCTCCGGGTGCAAAAGCGGTAATCAAAGTAAAATATGATACAAACAGAGTGGGTCCATTTACCAAAAATGTGAATGTAACTTCAAATGCCTCTACAACTCCAAAAACGTTAACCATTAAAGGGGAAGTGAAAGCGGCTGCGGTAAAAACTCAGGAAGTGAAAAGCTAATTTCACAAAATAATACTTCTGAAAGCCTTCAAAATGTTTAATTTTGGAGGCTTTTTTAATGCAATACCATGAGAAAACTTGCCAACGCCGAATTAGATCGTAAGAACGTAGAAGAATTCAGACAAGCTGATAAAACCTCGTTAATTATTGTTTTGGACGACATCCGAAGCCTGCACAATATCGGTTCGGTGTTCCGAACAGCTGATGCGTTCCTGATTGAGAAAATTTACCTGTGCGGTATTACGGCAACACCTCCCAACAAGGAAATTCACAAAACCGCTTTAGGTGCAACGGATACGGTTACCTGGGAATATGCGAAGGATGTGTTGGAAGTCATTGCAAAGCTTAAAGCAGAAAACGTTTTGGTTCATGCCGTCGAACAGGTGGAACATGCCGTGATGTTGAATGCTTTTGGAGTGAAATCAAACGAAAAATACGCTTTGGTTTTTGGGAACGAAGTGAAAGGTGTGGCGCAGGAAGCCATCCATGTGTGCGACGGCGTAATCGAAATTCCGCAATTGGGCACCAAACATTCCTTAAATATATCCGTGAGTGCCGGAATCGTTATTTGGGATTTGTTTCAGAAAATGACAAATCGGAAAATCACTTAGCGTTTATAAGCTCGAGTATCTTCAGGTAATCTTCCTGATTTTCCACAAAATCCATATCGGAAACATCAATAATCAGGATGTTTAAATCGGTCTGGGTTTTGATGTAATCCAAATACCCCTGATTGATTTTCTCCAGATATTCGGCCGGAATTTCCTGTTCGTAGGAACGACCACGTTGTTTAATCTGACTGAGCAAACGCTCGGTATTCTGATATAAATACACATACAAATCCGGTTTGGGCATTTCTTTGTAAATGATGTCGAACATGGTTTTGTACAAGCGGTACTCGTCTTCGGCCAGCGTAACTTTGGCGAAAATCAGCGATTTGAAAATATGATAATCGGCGACAATAAAATCCTTGAACAAATCAAATTGCGCCAAATCATCCGATAATTGTTGGTACCGATCGGCCAAAAAAGACATTTCCAACGGGAAGGCATACCGATTCTGATCTTTGTAAAATTTGGGCAAAAAGGGGTTGTCGGCAAAACGCTCCAATACCAGTTTCGCATTAAAATCTTCTGAAATTTTAGCCGATAACGTGGTTTTTCCGGCTCCGATATTTCCTTCTATGGCGATATAGTTGTATTGTTGTAAGTTGAAATTTTCCAAAGGCGCTTTCAAATCCCTAACAACTTTACATTCGCTTTTATCGTCGGTTTCTTTTATCAGTTCTGATGTTGATTTCTGTAGTTTCGGATGCGTCCAATCGATGTTCAAATCCAACATTGGTAATAAAACAAACAAACGGTTGTGCATCTGAGGGTGCGGGATGTGTAATTTTTCAGTCTCTAGAATAATCTCATCGAATGCGATAATGTCAATATCGATGACCCTTGCCTGATATCCTTCTTTTTCACCTCGGATGCGGCCCAGCTGTTTTTCGGTGTCCAGAATTTTGTCCAGAATTTTGTCTGCGGAAAAAGCCGAGTGTAGCAGTAGTGCACAATTGTAAAAAGCATCGCTTTCAAAACCCCATGCAGGTGTTTCGTATAATTTTGAAACGCGGATGACAGTGCCTATGTTTTTATGAATCAAAGCGATACAGGCTTGAATGTTTCCCAAACGATTCCCCTGATTGCTGCCTAACGATAAAACAACTTGATGCTGACTGTCCATGTGGCAAAATAACGAAATGAATTTTAAAATTAAGGCTATTTATGGTAACTGTTGATAACTTATTTTTTTCGGACAACTGTAACAATTTTAACATTTTGGCTACTTATTATTAAAAATACACAGAATGAAATTTTTAGGAAATGTACTGGCTACAATCGTTGGATTGTTTGTTTTTTTTATGATCCTTTTCTTTGGGATTATTCTTGTTGGCGCGCTGTTTGGAGGGGAAGATCATGTTAGGGTTAAAGACAATTCGGTAATAGAATTGGATTTGAAAGAGGTGACGAATGATTACGGCGGACAGTTTAAATTTACCGATTTTGATTATTTCGAAACCAAACACGATGGGGTAACCGACGTTTTAAATGCCATTGATGCGGCCAAAACCGACGATAAAATTAAAGGGATTTCGATTCTCAATAACGAATCCATGTTAGGAATGGCGCAAAGCAAAGCGATCCGTCGCAAACTGGAAGAATTTAAAAAATCCGGAAAATTTGTGGTGGCCTATGCCAACGCATTGTCGCAAAAAGAGTATTACCTGAATTCGGTTGCGGATACGCTCTATCTGAATCCGGTTGGCGAATTGGATTTTAAAGGATTGTCTTCTGAAATTCTGTTCTTTAAAGATTTTGAAGACAAGTCCGGTGTGAAAATGGAAGTGATCCGTCACGGAAAATACAAAAGTGCCGTGGAACCGTTTCTGGAAAACGAAATGAGTCCGGCCAACCGCGAACAAATGACCGTTTTACTGAACTCCATTTGGAATTCTGTGGTTTCGGATATCTCAAAAAGCCGGAAAATATCGGTGGACAGTCTAAATGCTATCGCCAATTCGTTGGGTGCCAGAACGCCGGAATTAGCGAAACAAAAACACCTGATCGACAGAATTGCTTACGAAGACGAATATCATAACGGTATCCGTAAAGCGCTGAAAGTGGAGAAAGATGAAAAATACAATAAAGTGAGCATTTTGGATTATGCCGATAAAGTAGCCCGTACCAATATCGATTATTCGAGGAAAGATAAAATTGCCATTGTTTATGCGCAGGGTGAAATCAAATCGGGTGAGGGGGATGTAACGTATATCGGAGAAGGTTCGATGCGCCGTTCTCTGGAAGAAGCCCGAAATGATGATGACGTTAAAGCGGTCGTATTGCGCGTGGATTCCCCGGGAGGAAGCGCTTTGACTTCCGAATTGATCTGGAGGGAAATCGAGCTGACTAAAAAAGTAAAACCGGTAGTGGTTTCCATGGGAAACTTGGCTGCATCAGGCGGTTATTATATCGCGTGTAATGCGAATACCATTTTTGCAGAATCGAATACCATTACGGGTTCGATTGGTGTCTTCGGAATGTTGCCGAATTTCCATCCGTTAGCCACTAAAATAGGAATCAATGCCGAACAGGTGAAAACCCATGAAAACGCAAGCGGTTACAGTGTTTTTGAACCGATTGATGAAAACTTCAAAGGCTATGTAACGGAGAGCATTGAAAATATCTACAGTATTTTTCTGAAACGTGTGGCGGCTGGTCGAAAAATGACGGTGGCGCAGGTGAACGAAGTGGCACAAGGTCGTATCTGGACAGGTGCCGATGCGCTTAAATTAGGACTTGTGGATAAAATCGGAGGGTTGGATTTGGCCATCAAGCATGCGGCTAAATTGGCCAAAGTGAAAGAATACCGTACCGAGAATTATCCGGAATACGAAAAAACATTTGAAGATTTGTTGCGTGGTTTTTCCGGTATTTCGATGTTCCAATCCAAAGAGGCATTGATAAAAGAACAAATCGGTGCCGAAAATTACCAGGTTTTAGAGCGTATCCGTAGAGTGAATGAACGTCGCGGAACCCAAGTAATCCTGCCATTTGAGCTAAGTATCAGATAAACTTCTCCTATTATTTTTATAATAAACCAACTTATTTATGTTTTCATTAAGTAAGTTGGTTTGATTTTTGTAGTAATTTCGTAAGATAAATATTTCCAGATATGTTAAAGAAAGTTTTAAAGATTACAGGAATTTCATTGTTGGTAATCATTATTGCATTAGCGGCCGCACCTTTTTTGTTTAAAGACAAGATTAAAGAATTGGTAGCGAAAACAATCAATGAAAATGTCGATGCGAAAGTGGCTTTTGAAGATGTTGGATTGAGTTTGTTTAAAAACTTTCCGAATGCCAGCGTTACGATTGACAAACTGAGTATTGTCGGCAAAGCACCCTTTGAGGGAGATACCTTGCTTTATGCAGGAGAAATTAATCTGAAAATGTCGGTGAAAGAACTGTTCAAAGGGGAAGGCGAAGCGATGAACATTGAGGGGTTTTCTTCCAAAGACGGATTGGTAAACATCATTTTCAATAAAGACGGATTGGGGAATTTCGATATTGCCCTAAAAGACGACAAACCGGAAGATCCTTCGGAAAGTAAGCCGTTTGCGATGAACATTCAGAAGTATTCGGTGGAAAATCTTCGTTTCCGTTATACCGATGAAAAATCGAAAATCAAGATGCTTATCGATAGCATTGATCATGAAGGAACCGGAAATTTCGCAGAAGAAAAACTCGATTTAAAAACCAAATCTACTGCAAAATTAACTTTGGATATGGACAAGATGAACTACATGAACAATGTGGCATTGTCTCTGGATGCGGTTTTAGGCATCGATATGAAGAATCAGAAATATACGTTCCGTGACAATAAAGCCTTAATCAATCAGTTGCCGTTAGAGTTTGACGGATTCATTCAGATGGTGGAAAAAGGACAGGTGTACGATTTGAAATTCAAAACGCCGACTTCCGATTTCAAAAACTTTTTGGGGCTAATTCCGGCAGCCTATGCGGGGAACATCAATACGGTAAAAACAACCGGAGAATTTAAGGTGGACGGCACCGTGAAAGGCGAATTCACCGATACGACCATCCCGAAATTCAACATCGCTATTGCTTCAAACAATGCATCTTTCCAATATCCGGATCTGCCGAAATCGGTTCAAAATATTGTAATTGATACCAAAATCATCAACGAAACCGGATTGATGAACGATACCTATGTGAATCTGGATAAATTGTCGTTCCGAATCGATCAGGACGTTTTCAATGCCAAAGCGAACATCAGAAACATTGCTGAAAATGCGTTGGTGAATGCCGAATTAAAAGGGGTAATCAATTTAGCGAACGTAACCAAAGCGTATCCGGTAAAACTGGACAAACCGCTTTCGGGAATCTTAAAAGCCGATGTGGTAACGAAATTCGATATGAAATCGGTAGAAACGAGTCAGTATCAGAACATTCAGAATTCCGGAAACCTATCGTTAACAGGATTTAATTATTCCGGTCCGGAAATGGCGAAACCGGTGCAAATTTCACAAGCTGTGGTTGCGTTTAACCCGAGCCAGATACGTTTAAACCAACTGGACATGAAAACCGGAAAATCCGACATTCACATGACAGGAACTTTGGATAATTTCTACGGATTTGTATTCAAAGACCAGATCTTGAAAGCCAATTTCAATATGAATTCGAACCAGTTTTTGGTTTCCGATTTTATGGAGCCGACTACAACAACTACGAAGGAAGGAACAGCTAAAAAAGAAGCGGTGAAAATCCCTGCTTTCCTGGATTGTGCGGTTACGGCAAAAGCGAATACCGTAGTTTATGATAATCTGACGCTGAAAGATGTGTCCGGAAAAATGATTATCCGCGATCAGGCGGTAACATTACAGAACATCAAAACGAATATTTTTGACGGTCAAATCGGTATGGATGGTGTGGTTTCCACAAAAGGAAAAGTGCCTACGTTTAAAATGAATTTGGATTTAAGTAAGGTGGACATCGCAAAATCGTTCACCCAATTGGACATGTTGAAATCCATTGCGCCGATTGCCGGTGTAATTAACGGGAAGCTGAATTCAACCATCAACCTGTCAGGGAATCTGGATGCCATGGAAATGACTCCGGATCTTAAAACCATTTCCGGAAATCTGATTGGGCAACTTCTTTCGACTACCGTAAATGCCAATAATTCGCAATTATTGTCTTCGCTATCGTCCAATGTGAAGTTTATTGATGTAAACAAACTGAATCTGAACGATGTAAAAGCGGCCTTGGCTTTCAATAACGGTAGGGTAAGTCTGAAACCGATTGACTTAAAATACCAGGATGTGAAAGTAACGGTGGGCGGAACACACGGTTTCGATCAGTCGATGAATTATGATTTGAAATTTGATGTGCCAGCCAAATATTTAGGGCCTGAAGTAAGTAAATTGTTAGCAAAACTAACTCCGGCAGAACAAGGCAAGCTGGATAATGTTCCTGTAAATGCAACCATGACAGGTAATTTCAAAAATCCGAAAGTGAGTACCGACATGAAACAGGCGGTAACCAATGTAACGACACAATTGGTAAAATACCAAAAAGATAAATTGCTGAATCAGGGAACATCCGCTTTGGGCGGTTTGTTTGGTGGACCGAAAACGAATACATCGGGAACCACAACGCCGAAAGACACGGCCAAAACTACTGCGCCAAAGGTCAAGGATGAGGTAAAAAGCGCTGCGACCAACGCCATAAAAGATTTGTTCGGTAAGAAGAAAAAAGAAGAGCCGAAACCCACAACGACACCATAAAAACAAAAGCCCCTTGATTGGGGCTTTTTTTATGACAAATTGATTTTCACCACATAACCTTCAAAAGTACGAACGTTAAAAACGGTACCGTCTTCAAACATGAGGTATTGCCCTTTTACGCCGGAAAGTTTGCCTGTGAAATTTGGAGTTTTGTCTAAATTTAAACTGCTTACTTTTTTAGGGTATTGCAAAACCGGATACACCAAATCATACATTTTTTCCGGTGAAGCGGCAAAATACGGCTGTACTTCCTTTGGGATTAACGTTCCCAAACTGTTTCTTTCGGAGAGTAAATCGACATTCGGTACGTCATTTTTGAGCATTTTCTGCCAGTTGGTCTTGTCAGCATAATGGTCTTTCAAAGCGACTTCTGTAATTCCCGCCAGATAGCGGTTAGGGACTTCCACAATCGGCACCGCCTGAATCGCACCCTGATCAATCCAACGTGTGGGAACCTGTGTTTTTCGGGTCACGCCTACTTTTACCTCGCTGGATAAAGCCAGATATACAATGTGCGGTTGCAGTTGTACGCGTTTTTCGTATTCCAAATCGCGGTCTTCAATATCCAGATGCGCCGTACTCAATTCCGGTTTCATAATCCAATCGCCGGCAGCGGCACTCGACATGAAACAATCGTAACAAAATCCCTGACGGAAAATTTTCTTTTTCTTTCCGCAATTCAAACACTGGTAACCCTGAAAAGTGATTTCCAATTCTTTGTTTAACAGCTGGTTGATGTTCAAAAAGCTGTTTTCAAAAACCAGATAATACTGAATTGGGTTTCCGAATTCGGTTTGCATTTTCGTGAGTACGCCTTCGTATGTCATTTGTTTTGGGTTTCGGGTTTAAATTGACCAAAAAATTAGTATTTTTGGGTAAGACGTAAAATTATAATTACTATTTTACAATTCATAATTCATACTTATAAAAGATGCCGTTAACTATTATAAATTCCATTGCTACCTGGATTCTGAAAAAACGAATTCATCAGATGGAATTGTTTTTAAAGTATCCGAATGAGGTTCAGGAAGAATTGCTTTTTAACCTGATTCGCTCAGCCGAAGGAACCGTTCTTGGTAAGAAGTATGAATTCTCATCCATCAAGAGCTATAAAACGTTTTCGGAAAGGGTTCCGGTCTCTACCTATGAACAATTGGAACCTTTGATTGAAATGACGCGAAAAGGCGAGCAGAATGTGTTTTGGAGTACGCCTATCAAATGGTTCGCCAAATCCAGCGGAACCACCAACGCGAAGAGTAAATTCATCCCGGTGAGTAATGAAGCGTTGGAGGATTGTCATTATAAGGCGAGTAAGGACTTGTTGTGCCTGTATCTGAACAACAATGAGGAATCGGAATTGTTTACAGGTAAAAGCCTTCGTTTGGGTGGGAGCAAGCAGTTGTATGAAGACAATAACACTTTCTTTGGGGATTTGTCGGCGATTCTAATTGATAACATGCCGTTTTGGGCGGAATTCAGCAGTACGCCAAGCAATAAAGTATCGTTGATGAGTGAATGGGAAACCAAAATTCAGGCGATTATCAATGAAACTAAAAATGAAAACGTGACCAGTTTTGCCGGCGTTCCGTCATGGATGTTGGTATTGCTGAATAAAATGCTGGAAGAAACCGGAAAAGGGAATTTATTGGAAATTTGGCCCAATCTGGAAGTGTATTTCCACGGCGGAGTGAGTTTTGAGCCGTATCGCGAACAATACAAGAAGATTTTACCGAATCCGGATTTCAAATTTTATGAAATTTACAATGCTTCGGAAGGCTTCTTTGCTATTCAGGATCTGAACAATTCGAGTGATTTGTTATTGATGTTGGATTACGGGATCTTCTATGAATTTATTCCGATGGACACTTTCGGAACCTTGAATCAAAGGGTAATCCGATTGGCGGAAGTGGAACTGAATAAGAACTATGCGGTCGTTATCACCACGAATTCCGGTTTGTGGCGCTATCTGATTGGCGATACCATCCGATTCACCTCGTTGAATCCGTTTCGTGTTCGCGTAACCGGAAGAACCAAACACCATATTAATGTTTTTGGGGAGGAACTGATGGTGGAAAATACGGATATGGCCTTGGCAAAAACGTGTCAGCAATTAAACTGCGAAGTGATTGATTATACCGTGGCACCGATTTTTATGGAAGGAAAAGAGAAAGGAGCGCACGAATGGATGGTGGAATTCCGAAAAGCGCCGGAAGATATCGAAGTTTTCAGGAAATTGTTAGACGAAACGTTACAGTCGTTGAATTCAGATTATGAAGCAAAACGCTACAATAACATGACTTTGAATCCGTTGGTGCTGAACGTGGCGCGAACGAATTTGTTTTACGATTGGTTAAAAGAACAGGATAAATTGGGAGGACAACATAAAATCCCGAGATTGTCCAATCAAAGAGAGTATTTGGAACGTCTGAAAGCAATGCAGTTTTCGGAAATTATTTAAGGAATATGAAAAAAGCAATTTGTTTTATGGTATTGTGCGGTTTGCTAATATCGTGCGGACCGCGACGATTGGGCTGTGGTCCCGGACGTTGTGAGGTGGTGAAAACCCAGAAAAATTACGAAAGAGACTGTTAGTCTCTTTTTTTTGTTTGCGATGCCTAAAAACAAGGCATAAAAAAAGTCCCGATTAAAAACCGGGACTATTTTTTCTTAGAAGTCTCTAATTATTTTTTAACTTCTTCTGTAGCTGGAGCAGCAGCAGCATCAGCAGCTGGAGCAGCAGCTTCAGTAGTAGCAGCAGCAGCAGAATCAACTACTTCAGTAGTAGCTTCAACAGCCTCTTCAGCAACTGGAGCAACTTCTTCAGTTACAGTTTCTTCTTTTGCAGTTTCTTTACATGATACGAAAGAAACACTCATCATAGCTACTAAAGCTAAACTTAAAACAACTTTTTTCATCTTACTAAATTATAAAGGTTAATTATTAATTCGGAGCAAAGATATAAATTTTTTGATACGATAAAATAATTTTTTTCTTTTTTTCAAAAAAAATATTTTCCATGCAACTTACGACAATATAACAATTTACGTGCCAAAAGAAATAAAAGAAATTTGTAAGTTAAAAATTCCTTTATTTTTTCTATCCAATTGATTTACAGAAGGGTGTTATTTCTTTTTCTTTTTTACCGGTTTTACCAATTTCATTTCTTCAATCAGATTTTTCGCGCCGGCATATTTGTCAACTATAAATAACACATAACGGATATCAACCATAATATTCCTACAGATGGAAGGATCGTAATGAATGTCACTCATAGTACCTTCCCAAACACGGTCAAAATTCAATCCGATCAGGTTGCCGTTAGCGTCTAAGGCAGGGCTTCCCGAGTTTCCTCCGGTTGTGTGATTCGTTGCGATAAAAGCTACCGGCATTTTTCCGTTTTTGTCGGCATATTGCCCGTAATCTTTGGCATTGTACAAGTCAATCAGTTTTTTTGGAACATCAAACTCGTAGTCACCCGGAACATATTTCTCCATAACTCCGTCCAAATAGGTCATCGGAGCATAAGTTACCGCGTCACTTGGCTGGTAGCCTTTCACTTTTCCGTAAGTCACACGAAGCGTACTGTTGGCATCCGGGAAAATACGCGCTGATTTCGGACTCAATTCCAAAATAGCTTTCATGTAAGTGCGTTGTAAAGCAATGTTCTTCAGGTTCAACTCGTCGTATTTCGGAGCTACATTTTTATTGTAAGCCTCTGCAATGGTTTTTACTAAGATAAAAGCAGGATCCTGATTCAGTTTTTCAAGTACGGTTTTACTGTCGCCTTGTAACAACTCTTTCAATCCATTATAAGAAGTTAGTTTCGAATTGGTGAAAATGGTTTTAGCACTATATTCCGGATTGATGTTCTTTACGGTTTCCGGTAAGAACTGTTGCGGGGATTTTTTAGCATACAAGTCAATCAGTTGTTCGAAAACTTTCTCGTCCACGTTAGCGTTGAAATCTTTGTACAAAGGTTCGAAACCTGCGATTAGGTTCGCTTTTCTGTCGTTAAAAGCCTGTTCGCCTTTGGTGTTGTAAACTTGCTCCAATTGGTACAAACGGAATCCGAAATTTAAAATCTCCGTATTTCTCAAAACTACCTCAGAATAGTATTCTCTCGCTAAGGCGTAGGGTGCAATGGCTTCGTAATTGGTTTTGAAATCGGCTAATAAAGTACCGTATTCGGTTTGTTTGCCTGCTTTGTTAATTTTCTCATTGAAGTCTTTTTCAAATTTCTGTTTGATGCCTACGGCGTTTGATTTTTTCAAACCTTTCACTTCGCCAATCCATTTTTTCCAATAATTCGCCACACTTGCGTATTTCGAAGCGTACTGGATTTTAATCGCATTGTCTTTACGCATGAAACCGTCCTGAACTTTCAGTGCACGATCACGAATTTCGATTCTTGCAGGATCCAGCGAATTCATAATTTGTTCCACGGCATAAGAAGGTAAATATTCCTGAGTTCTTCCAGGATACCCCATTACCATGGTAAAGTCATTTTCCTTAACCCCTTTGATGGAAACCGGGAAGAAGTGTTTCGGGGTATAAGGAACGTTGTCTTTAGAATATGCGGCCGGACGGTTATTTTTATCGGCATAAATTCGGAACAAAGAGAAATCTCCGGTGTGGCGAGGCCAAACCCAGTTGTCAGTATCCGAACCGAATTTTCCGATGGAACTTGGCGGCGCACCCACCAAACGCACATCGCGGAAGGTTTCTGTTACAAATAAAATGTATTGGTTTCCGTCATAAAACGTACGGATGCTGTTTTCCTGATAGGCTTCTTTAGGCAGGGTTTTGTTCAGGATTGCAATGTTTTCCTGAATTTTCTTTTGCTTTTCAGCTTCCGTTGGCAAATTGGCCACACCTTCCAACACTTTATTGGTAACGTCTTCGATTTTAACGATAAAGGTTACGAATAAGTCTTTGTTAGGCAACTCGTCTTCCATTTTGTAAGCCCAAAAACCGTCAGTAAGGTAGTCGTGTTCTACCGAAGAATGGCTCTGAATGTTGTCATAACCACAGTGGTGATTGGTTAAAATCAATCCTTTCGGTGAAATCACTTCCGCGGTACAGCCTCCGTCAAAATGCGGCACGGCGTCTTTTAAGCTGGAATGGTTTACGGAATAAATATCATCGGCAGAGATCTTCATTCCCAGATTTTTCATTTCGTTTTCGTTCATTCCTTTTAGTAGCGAAGGAATCCACATACCGCCCTGTTGTGCGTATGTCGGTAAAACGAATAAAATAATAAGTAGTTTTAAAAATTTCATTTTTTAGGTATTAAGTGTGTTCTTTTACAATGTATTTCATCAATTTTCGATGATGGACCGCAAAATCGTGAGCAATATACAATTTTTGTGCATTTTCATTATGGTTCTCCACTTCCAGATAGATCACTTTTAACTTTAATTTAAGAGCTTCTGTCTGAATAAACTGAAGTGCCGCTTTGCCGATTCCTTTCCCGCGTGCGGTTTCGGACAGGTACAATTCGTCCAGAAAAGCAATGGTGCTGCCGTATTCGAAACTGAAAACAAACGTCAGAATCACATAACCAACGATTTGATTGTTGTGATAAATCAGCCAGGATTTTCCGAGAGTTTCATTTTCAATGAAGGTTCTGAAAAGCAGTTTGGATTTTTCGGTATCCATAGGATAATGGTCTATGGCATAGAAATCCTGCATCAGCGATACGATGGTGTCGATGTCCGAAGGCGTTGTGCTTTTAAAATGGATGCTGTTTTCCATTTTACGGACGGATATGATTCAGAATGGTTTTGGTCGCGCCCTTATTCATCTGAACAAAAGTGCTGCAGATATGGCCTTTTTCGTAACGCTCGTCTTCGTTTTGCACCAACAAATCAAAAGCCTGATGCAATTCGTTTTGATTGGCAATTGAGATACAGCCTTCCATGTTGACCAAGGCGGTTGCTTCGGCGAAATGGGAGTAATTCGGACCAATCACAATCGGAATTCCGAAAGTCGCCGGTTCCAAAATATTATGTACGCCCGGATTTCCGAAACCGCCACCCACGTAGGCAATATCGGCATAACTGTAAATTTTGGTCAGAATCCCTATAGTGTCGATTATGAAAACCTGATATTCGGCCAATTCCTGATTTTCTTTTTCCGAATAGAGTACTGTTTTCTTCGTAATCTTCTTTTTTAATTCTTGAATTTGTTCCGGTTTGATGTTGTGCGGTGCAATGATGAATTTCACATTCGCATCGGCCTGATTGATATAGTTCAACAGCAGTTCTTCGTCTTTCGGCCAGGAACTTCCGATGACAATAGTCAGCGTGTTGTTTTTGAATTGCGCAATGAAATCCAACGCATTATCGCGTTCCAAAATCGAAACCACACGGTCAAAACGCGTATCGCCGGAAATTTTCACATTGTTAAAGCCGATACTTTGCAATAGTTTTTTCGAACGTTCGTTCTGAACAAAAAAATAATTGAAGTTTTTCAGGGCATCTCGGTAAAACCCACCATACCATTTAAAGAAACTTTGTTTTTCGCGAAATATTCCGGAAATCAGATTGGTTTTGATGTTTTGTTTTTTGAGTTCGTTCAGATAGTTGGGCCAGAATTCGTATTTGATGAAAAATGCCAGTTCCGGATGCGTCAGTTTCAGAAATTGCTGTGCGTTATTTTTGGTGTCCAGCGGAAGGTACACCGTGGCATCGGCAACCGTATTGTTTTTTCGTACCTCATAACCCGAAGGGGAGAAGAACGTTACTACGATTTTATGATTCGGATAGTGTTCTTTGATTTGTTCCATCACCGGAAGTCCCTGTTCGTATTCGCCCAACGAAGCGGCATGAAACCAAATGGTCTTGTCGGATGCGGAAATTTTTTGGGATAAGGTGTCGAAAACCGACTTCCGTCCGTCCACAAACATCTTAATTTTCGGACTGAACAAAGCCACAATTTTCAGGAGGAATCCCGTAAGCTGAACCACTAAATTATAGAGAAAAAACATAACGTTCCTTTTGTTGCGCTAAAATACGGTTTCTTTTTATTATCCATAAATCATTCTACTTTAATTCGTATTTTTGCTTGTTTTAAATACATTTTTCAGATGAGAAAACTACAAATGGTTGACTTGAAAAGTCAATATGAAAAAATAAAAGATACCGTAAACGCTTCCATTCAGGAGGTTTTAGATACCAACACATATATTAACGGACCGCAAGTACAACAGTTCCAAAAATCTTTGGAAGACTATTTGGGTGTGAAACACGTGATCCCGTGTGCCAACGGAACCGATGCTTTGCAGATTGCCATGATGGGCTTGGGATTGCAACCCGGCGATGAGGTTATTACAGCCGATTTCACTTTCGCAGCCACCGTTGAAGTTATTGCATTATTACAACTTACACCGGTACTGGTGGATGTGGAAATGGGGAATATGAACATTTCCATTGAAGCGATTAAGAAAGCGATTACTCCAAAAACGAAAGCGATTGTTCCCGTGCATTTGTTTGGTCGTGCGGCCAATATGGACGCAATTATGGATATTGCCAACGAACACAATTTATATGTAATTGAAGATAATGCACAGGCGATTGGTGCCGATTTCACAGGAAGAGACGGCGTGAAAAGAAAAGTGGGAACTATTGGTCATGTGGGCGCAACTTCTTTCTTTCCATCCAAAAATTTAGGATGTTACGGAGATGGCGGGGCGATTTTTACCAATGATGATGCTTTGGCGCATACCTTAAGAGGGATTGTAAATCACGGAATGTATGTGCGTTACCATCATGATGTGGTTGGGGTAAATTCCCGTTTGGACAGTATTCAGGCAGCAGTTCTGAATGCTAAGTTGCCTTTGTTGGATTCCTACAATGAAGCAAGACAAAACGCCGCAAGAAAGTACTCCAAAGGTTTTGAAGGACATAAAAACATTATTGCACCGACGATTTGTGATGCCTGTGACTGTCATGTTTTTCACCAATATACGTTACGAATCATCGATGCGAACCGAGATGCATTAATGGAGCACCTTTTGGCAAAAGGAATTCCGTGTGCGATTTATTACCCGATTCCGTTACACAGTCAGAAAGCCTATCTGGACCCGCGATATAAGGAAGAAGATTTTCCGATAACCAACCAATTGGTGAAAGAAGTAATCTCATTACCAATGCATACTGAGTTGGACGACGAGCAAATCCGCTTTATTGTCGATTCGGTACTTGAATTTTTTAATTAATTAAGGATAAGACTTATTTTTATAATCTTATGTAATTAATTGTTTATAATTTCAAATCATCTAAATGAAAATACTTGTAACAGGCGGTTTAGGGTTTATCGGTTCGCATACTGTTGTCGAATTGCAGAATCAGGGTTTTGACGTAATCATTATCGATGATTTGTCGAATTCTTCTTTGGAGGTTTTGGATGGAATATTTCGGATTACGGGCAAAACTCCGGCTTTTGAGAAACTGGATTTACGCGAAAAAAAGGCTGTTCAGGATTTTTTTAAACGACATCCTGATGTTTCGGGGGTGATTCATTTTGCGGCTTCGAAAGCGGTAGGCGAGAGCGTTGAAAATCCGTTGTTGTATTACGAAAATAATATTTGCACTTTAGTATATCTGCTTCAGGAATTGCAGAAAAAGCCAAAAGCGAATTTGATTTTCAGTTCTTCCTGCACGGTTTACGGTCAAGCCGAAAAAATGCCCATCACTGAAGAGGCACCTGTGCAACAGGCGATGTCGCCTTATGGAAACACCAAGCAAATCGGAGAGGAAATTATCAGCGACGTGGTTAATGTGACCAATATCAACGCGATTTTATTACGCTATTTTAACCCGATTGGTGCGCATCCAAGTGCTGAAATAGGTGAATTGCCAATAGGGATTCCGCAGAATTTAGTGCCCTTTATCACGCAAACGGGTATCGGATTGCGAAAAGAGTTGTCTGTTTTTGGGGATGATTACCCTACCGCGGACGGAACCTGCATTCGTGATTACATTCATGTGGTGGATTTGGCAAAAGCGCATGTGGTCGCCTTACAACGTTTAATGGAAAAGAGAAATACGGCAAAAGTAGAAACCTTTAATGTGGGAACGGGAACCGGAAGCTCGGTGTTGGAAGTGATTCAGGCTTTCGAAAAAGTGAGCGGACAAAAATTACCCTATAAAATCGTAAGCCGAAGAAGCGGCGATATCACGGAAGCATATGCGAATACCGATAAGGCGAATGCCGTTTTAGGTTGGAAATCACAATCTACCTTAGAAGAAGCCTTGGCCAGTGCCTGGAAATGGGAACAGAAAATCAGAAATTGATTTAATGCCTATAAAAGCGAAACTCCCAAATCGGAAACGGTTTGGGAGTTTTTATGTAAAGTAAGATTGTTTTCAAATAAAAAAAAGGCCGGCGAACCGACCTTTAAAAGATTACTTTTTAATAGCTTCTTTTGCGTCTTTTGCAGCTTCTTCAACTTTTGCAGCTCCAGCAGCAGCAGCGTCTTCGGCATTAGCAGCAGCAGAATCAATAGCTTCACCAGCAGCAGCAGCTGTAGAGTCAACAGTTTCAGTCATTTCTGTACCAACTGCTTCTACAGCATCTTCTACTTTGTCTTCTGTTTTTTCTTTACAAGAAACCATCAATGCTCCAACAAACGCTAAAGCTAAAAGTGTTTTTTTCATTTTCTAATTTTTAAGAATTAATAATTAATTATACTTACAGTTAAAGTTAAAATAAAATTTTAATAAAAAACGAAACATATTGAAAAATTTATTTTTAAAACAATAAACTATTCCGGGAAAGTTATTTTACAGCACCAATTCGGTATATAATTTTTCAAATGTTTTGTCCAAATCAGTACTAAACCCGGGATGGGGTCTTGAGGTTTGTATGCTGGAACTTCTCACAGCCGTAAGCCAACGAAAACGTTCCGCTATTTCAAACTCGGCTATCGGACCTCCTTCTTGTTTGCCGGAACAAATTTTGGTAAACGAGGTCAGGTTTTCTTCCAATTGTTCCACATCAAAATCCGGACAGCACAATCTTATTTTCTCCGCAGGAATTTGATGTTCAATTCTCAGGTATTTCTGTCGCTTACAGAAAAGCATTAATCCGACATTGATGAATTCTTCGCGTTCTACTTTAGGTACCACACGAATTACCGCATATTCATATAAGTGTTTTTCGTGCATCTTGTGTTTGTTTTAAAAAGTTATCAGCGTTTGCCAATCGCATTGACAAGAATTGAAAGTAAATGGCTTTGATTTCTTCGGGGGGTATTGCTCCGTTTTCCCATTGCAACCAATCTTCCGGAATTAAATCTACGAGTTCTTTCAGCACCGTGTCGTTTAATTTCCGGGTGAATTCCGCATGAACTTCTTCCATTTTTGTCGCTTTTGGCAGCAGGACATGATCTTTTATCAGCACAAAAGGACTCACCGCATTCGCTTTCCAATTGTCCCAGGCATGGTGAAAATAAAAGGAAGCACCGTGGTCAATCAGCCAAAGCTCTTTATGCCAGATTAACAGATTCGTGTTGCGGAACGTTCGATCCACGTTAGTGATGAAAGCATCCAGCCAAACGATTTTAGACGCGAGGAGTTCATCGCAATCATTCACGGCAGTATCATAGGTAATTGCTCCCGAAAGATAATGCAAACCCAGATTCAATCCCTGGCTGAATTGAAGCAAGTCCTGAATTTCCTCATCGCCTTCCATTCTTCCGAACGCTTCGTCCAGCGTGGCAAAAACCAACTCCGGAACAGGCAAGCCTAAAAATCGGGCAATTTCGCCACCCAGCAATTCGGCAATCAGGGCTTTTACGCCATGACCGGCTCCGCGAAATTTTAAAACGTATTTAAAATCGTCATCGGCTTCGGCTAATGCGGGTAAAGAACCTCCCTCGCGCAAAGGGGTTATGTAACGGGTTACATTTACGCTTCGTAACTTTTCATGACTCATACAGTACAATTCTAGTAGAACAAAGATATCATTAAAATAAAAAACTCCGACGGTTGCCTGTCGGAGTTTCAAATGTGAATTTTAAGGGTTACGCAGAAATCGTTTCCACTTCCTTATTGATTTTATTTACTAATCCCACCAAAACTTTTCCGGGGCCTACTTCGGTAAAGGAAGTCGCTCCGTCAGCGATCATCTGTTGTACGGATTGCGTCCATTTTACCGGAGCCGTCAATTGGATAATTAAGTTCTTTTTAATTTCGTCTGCATCGGAAACAGCGCTTGCCGTTACATTCTGATATACCGGACAAATAGGGGTAGCGAAAGTGGTTGCTTCAATAGCCGCCGCCAATTCTTCTCTTGCCGGTTCCATCATCGGAGAGTGGAAAGCACCACCCACCGGTAAAATCAAAGCGCGTTTCGCTCCGGCTTCTTTCATTTTTTCGCAGGCTTCTTCCACGGCTTTCAATTCGCCGGAAATCACCAATTGTCCCGGACAGTTGTAATTCGCCGCAACCACCACACCGTCAATCGAAGCACAAATGTCTTCCACGATTTTGTCGTCTAAGTTTAAAACCGCAGCCATAGTGGATGGGGTTATTTCACAAGCTTTCTGCATCGCGATGGCGCGTTGGGAAACCAGTTTCAATCCGTCTTCAAAAGACAACGCTCCGTTAGCAACCAATGCGGAAAATTCGCCTAACGAGTGTCCTGCCACCATTTCCGGTTTAAAGTTGTCTAAAGTTTTTGCCAGAATAACCGAGTGTAAAAACACGGCCGGTTGCGTTACTTTGGTTTCTTTTAATTGCTCTGCCGTCCCTTCAAACATAATGTCGGTAATGCGGAACCCTAATATTTCATTGGCTTTTTCGAATAAATCTTTTGCCAAAGGCGAAGTCTCATATAAATCTTTACCCATTCCGGTGAACTGAGCACCTTGACCCGGGAAAACGTATGCTTTCATGTTCAATTGATTTTGTTTGTTGTTGCAAAAATAGTAATTTTTTTGGAGCGCCAAGTTTTGGGCCGGTTTGGAATCGTCTTTCCCGCTGTCCGCTCTATCCGCCAAGGCGGGATGCCGCTCCCATCGGGGCTAAAAGGAAGTATCTTTTGTGTCGGGAATGAAAAAACCCTGCACTTCATTACAAAGTACAGGGCCATCATCAACCAAAAACCTATTATTATGAAATTTTAGATTTCAAATCTTTTTTGTTTGGGGTAAAAAGGGAACTTATTGTTTTAAAAGCTGTAGTTCGATGTTCAATTTCACGTCTTCACTCACTAAAACACCACCGGTTTCCAAAGCCGAGTTCCAGTTTAAGCCCCAGTCTTTACGGTTTACTTTACCGGAAACGTTGATACCCGCTTTGGTGTTTCCCCAAGGATCGGTCATCAATCCGCTGAATTCTGCCGGAAGTTTTACGAATTTCGTAACGCCTCTCATGGTTAAATCGCCCGCCAATTCGTAGTTTTCATCATCAACTTTCGTAAACGAAGACGCTTTGAAACTCATTTTTGGGTGGTTTTCCGCGTCGAAGAAATCGGCACTTTTTAAGTGATTGTCTCTGTCGGCATTTCGGGTGTCTACCGAATTGATATCGGCTGAAAATTCAATGGAAGCGTTAGTGAAATCATCACCTTCCGTGATAATCGTCGCATCATAGTTTTCAAATTTTCCGGATACGTTGGTAAACATCATGTGTTTTACTTTAAATCCAATTTCTGAGTGTGTCGGGTCAATTGCCCATTTTGTAGTTGCCATAATTTTATTTTTTAAATTTTTATTTCAATTTGATGAAGCAAAGTTACTTCGGTTGTGAGGCTCAAACACTTAACCTAGATTAAGAAATGTTTTTTTGAGTAGCTAAGTTGTAAAGTGACTGAGTAGCTGAGTTTTTAAATTGCCATCGGAACTTCCATCAATAAAAATTCTGCTTCCGAATTCGCTTTAATCGTTATTTTATCGGTGTTCCAGATGCCGAATCCGTCTCTTCTGTTCAGAGCCTGTTCGTTTACAGTAACATCCCCGTTCAGTACAAAAACATACAAACCGTTGCCTTGTTTTTTGAAAGTGTATTCCGTTGTAAAATCCTTGTCGAATTTACCCAAGTGAAACCAAGCGTCCTGATGAATCCATACGCCGGCATCGTCTGCATTTGGCGACAGAATCTGCTGCAGTTTGTTGTGACGTTCTGCTTCATTCAAGGTAATCTGGTCGTAACGAGGTGCTACATTTTGTTTGTTTGGAATTACCCAAATCTGAAGGAATTTCACTTCTTTGTCCTGGTTTTTATTGTATTCACTGTGTTGCACTCCGGTTCCGGCGCTCATCACCTGAATGTCTCCGTTGCGAATCACGGTTTTGTTGCCCATACTGTCCTGATGTTCCAAATCGCCTTCCAACGGAATACTGATGATTTCCATGTTTTGATGCGGATGCGTCCCAAAACCCATTCCGGCTGCCACCGTATCGTCATTCAGTACGCGCAGTACCCCGAAATTCATACGCTCGGGATTGTAGTAATTGGCGAAACTAAAGGTGTGAAAACTTTGCAGCCAACCGTGATTGGCATTGCCTCGTGTATTGGCTTTGTGTAAGATAACATTTTCCATAATCTTTGAATTGGTGTTTTGAATGTGATTGAATCCAACGGTTTCTTCTTTGGATTCGGAAACCTGTTTGGCTAAAGCGGTTCCGGTGATTATTGCACCACCGCCCAGAATTGTTTTTCGGATAAAATCTTTTCGGTTCATAACTTGTATTTTGATACAACAAAGTTACGATGAGGTCATGGCGGAAACACTTAACCTAGATTAAGAAGTTATTTTTCAGATGCTGAGGTGCTAAGCGGCTAAGGCATTAAGGTTGTTTCTTAGAGACTATTTCTTAAGAAGCCGTGCCTTCATTTTACTGAAAAACTCGGGAGTAACGCCAATGTAGGAGGCGATTTGTTTTTGAGGAAGGCAATGCACCAGTTCGGCGTATTTTTTGGTGAATTTGTCGTAACGGGCTTCGGCAGTGAAGCTGAGGTTGTCAATCAGTCGCTGTTGGTTGGCTACCAATGAATTTTCAATCAGAATCCGGAAAAAGCGTTCCATCTTAGGGACTTCGGTAAATAAGATATCCCTGTTTTCTTTAGAGAGCAATATAACTTCCGCTTCTTCATTGACTTCAATGTACAATTGCCCGGGACGTTGGGATAAAAAACTGTACATGTCGGCAATCCACCAGCCGGGACAGGCAAAACTCACTACATGTTCTACACCATTTTCGTCGATGTTGTAACTGCGTAAAATCCCTTTGGTTACAAAATAGGAATGGGTGCAAATTTCGCCTTCCTTTAACAGAAGGGTTTTTGCTTTATAGTGTCGTGTTTCGGTAAAGGTCAAAACACGTTCCTGTTCTTCCGTAGTGAGGGAAACGTGTTTGGCGATATTTTCGAGAAGTAAATTCACGATTTATTTTTTAACTTCGATTAATGTGAATGAAGTCGCTTTAAAACGGTTGTCTACAATTTCTCCGGAAACTTCTGCTTTACGGATGGTGTTGCAAAAGCCATCATGAGCGTGTGCATCACCGTGTTGGTCGATGGAAGTGCCGTCAACAAAATATGGTTTTCCATCAATGCGAACCGCTAAGTCACATCCTTTGGCGTCCATCCCGAACTGGCATTGGCCACAGGAAGCTTCCACGATTTGGGTTTTGGTTTTTTCTTTTTCAGCTTCGCTCTGTTCGGCTTTGCCTCGGGTCTCTTGGGCGTTAACAGCAAAAGAAGTTAAAAGGACTACGAAAACGAATATTTTTTTCATAATTTAGGATTTTATTGTTACTAAGGTAGCCGTTTTTTTGGCACGTTCGACAACTTCTTCCACCGGAGTTTCTATAGTATCATTTGATAGTATCACACCCATTCTTCGGTACGGTCTGGAGGTTGGTTTTCCGAAGATTCTGAAATCGGTTTTTACCAATCCGGCCACTTTTTCGATTCCGTTATACGTTGGGTTTTTCGAATTTTCCGATGCTAACAGTACGGCACTCGCACCCACTTTTTCCAAGGTGATTTCCGCAATCGGTAGGCTTAAAATCGCACGCAGATGCAATTCGAATTCGTTGAAGTTTTGCGTTCCCGCTAAGGTTACCATACCGGTGTCGTGTGGGCGAGGAGAGAGTTCCGAGAAATAAACACCTTCATCGGTTAAGAAAAATTCCACACCAAACAATCCGGCACCACCTAAGGATTCGGTTACTTTTCGGGCCATATCCTGCGCTTCTTCAATATCCTTTTGCGAAACCCGTGCCGGTTGCCAGCTTTCCTGATAATCGCCGCGTTCTTGTCGGTGTCCGATGGGTGCGCAAAATAAAGTGGGGTGATTGTTTTGGGTAACGGTCAGCAACGTAATTTCTGAGTTAAAGTTCACGAACGCTTCCACGATGACTTCAATAATGTCGCCTCGAGAACCTTCTACGGCATACTTCCAGGCTTTTTCGATATCGTCTTGCGTTTTGATGGTCGATTGCCCTTTGCCGGACGAACTCATCAATGGTTTTACCACGCAAGGCATGCCGACTTCAGTGACTGCTTTTTCCAATTCGTCTTTGGTCGTCGCGTAGCGGTAATTGGCCGTGCGTAATCCCAATTCTTTGGCTGCCAAATCACGGATGGCTTTTCGGTTCATGGTAAAATTAGCTGCTTTCGCGGAAGGAACGACTGTGATTCCTTGTTTTTCGTACTCATAAAAACGCTCGGTACGGATGGCTTCGATTTCGGGAACGATGAAATCGGGGTTGTGTTTGGCTACGATACGGTCCAGTTCGGCGCCGTCTAACATATTGATGACTTCAAATCCGTGGGCTACCTGCATGGCCGGCGCATTTTCATAACTGTCGACGGCAATCACTTTCTGACCGATGCGCTGCGCTGCGATGACGAATTCTTTTCCCAATTCACCCGAACCTAATAATAGTATTTTCTTTTGCATTGTGGTTGTGTTGTTTTAAAGGTTTAAAGGTAAATAGTTTTGAAGGTTTTGACAAGAAATGTTTTCAGGGATACGATTTTCCCGCTTTTGGAGTTATTGTATTAGTTGTTCAATACCAACCGAAAACCGTAATCCCAATAGTTGATGCCATGTTTAAAAAAAAATTTCTTTTCATTCTCTTTTGTTTGTCGGTGCAATTGTACGCTCAGGAAAGGTATTTCGTTGTAAAAGATTCGATTACAAAAGAGAAGTTGCCTTATACGAATGTTAATTTTTTGAACGGTTATGGCATTTTTTCGGATGAAAACGGAAAAGTGATTTTGGATAAGGAAGTCCCTAATCAGATAAAAATTACGCACATAGGCTATTTCGATAAGATTGTTTCATTGGATGAGTTGCACGGAAATACGGATGTTTTCCTTACGGCTTCAACTGAAATTCTCGGGGAATTAAAAATGACGGTTTCCGGAAATGATGCCAGGAAACGCAAAGAGTATGTGGTAAAGCCAACGATGCATGATAACAGCAACGAAATGTACTGGTCGTCGTTAGGGCAACAGTTTGCCTTTTATATTCCGAATGACAGAAAGAACAGTGTGCTGAAGTCGGTTGTCATTCCTGTAATTGTAAAAGATTTGTATCAGGGAATGGCAAATCAGTCTTTTGAAGATCATCCTTACGGGACGATGATGAAGATCGAATTCATGAGTAATGTTGGTAATCAGCCGGGGAAAAAAGTATACGATTATGATAAGGTTTTTGTCATCCAGTCCGCAAAGGTGGAAGGGAAAGTGGAGGTGAAATTTGACGAAACCATAGCGGTGCCTGAAAACGGTTTTTTTGTGGTGATGACCGTGATAGGGAAAACCGACGAAAAAGGAGATTATGTTCCGGAATTGCCTTTTGGAATTCGGGAAGTGAATGGGGAAAAGAAGAAATTCATCAAGATTATTTTGCCGAATTATCCTTTGGTGGCGGATTCTAAAAATCAGCTGACTTTGTTCCGACACGTGTTTGGTGCATCGGGAAACTGGTCGCGGATAGAACGTCCGATGGTGTATAAAAAGGATAAGAAATATCCGATGTACAATATCGGGATTGGGTACACGATTTCAAGTCCGAAGTAGTTATGAAAACCGATTTCGCATGAAGGATAGGAGCGGCATCCTGACTTTGTGAGGTTGCTTTGCAAACTCGCAACGGCAGATACAGCGGATAGCCTGACCCTTGTGGGCATGCCATCCTTTGCCAACCTTAGTGAATAAAAAAAGCCTCAAGAAAATCCTGAGGCTTTTGTTTTTTTATGCCAGTACTTCGGTAGTGGTTACCGCTTCCTTGATGCGGCGTAAGGCTTCTTTCAGTAAATCTTCGCTGGTGGCGTAGGAGAAACGGATGCAGTTCGGGTTCCCGAAAGCGTCTCCGGTTACTGTAGCTACGTTAGCTTCGGCTAAAAGATACATGGAGAAATCCGTTGCGTCTTTGATTTCGGTTCCTTTTAATGTTTTTCCGAAGAACGAAGAAACGTCCGGGAATACATAAAACGCACCTTCCGGAACGTTGATTTTTACTCCGGGGATTTCTTTTAACAATCCAACCACCAAGTCACGACGACTGTGGAACGCATCCACCATGTGTTTTAAAACCGATGGATCGGCGTCAACGGCAGCTATGGTAGCACGTTGTGCGATGGAATTGGCTCCGCTGGTTACCTGTCCCTGAATTTTGGTACATGCTTTAGCAATGAATTCCGGACCACCGATATAACCGATTCTCCATCCTGTCATGGCGAAGGCTTTGGCTACTCCGTTCACGGTGATGGTTCTTTCCAACATGCCCGGAATCGATCCGATACTGCAGAAAGTACCTGAGAAATTGATGTGTTCGTAGATTTCGTCGGAAACCACGTAAATGTTCGGGTATTTCTCCAATACTTTTGCCAAGGCAGTCAGCTCCTCACGGTTGTATACCGAGCCGCTTGGGTTACAAGGCGAACTGAACCACATCATTTTTGTTTTTGGTGTGATGGCGGCTTCCAATTGTTCCGGTGTGATTTTGAAATCGGTTTCCACGGAAGTAGGTACTTCTACCGGAGTTCCTCCTGAAAGTTTGATGATTTCGAAATAACTAACCCAGTAAGGAGCAGGAAGAATCACTTCGTCCCCTTCGTTTAACATTACCTGGGCAATGTTGTATAGCGATTGTTTCGCACCTGTGGAAACCACAATTTGCGAAGGTTTGTATTCTAAGTTGTTGTCTCTTTTGAATTTGCGACAGATGGCCTCTTTCAATTCCAGATAGCCTTCTACCGGAGTATAGGTGCTGTAATTTTCATCGATGGCTTTTTTGGCAGCTTCTTTAACGAAATCCGGGGTGTTGAAATCCGGTTCCCCTAAACTTAAACTGATAATGTCTTTTCCTTGGGCTTTTAATTCTCTGGCTAAGGCAGCCATGGCTAACGTTTGTGACGTAGATAAATTGTTAATTCTATCCGAAAGCGGGTTCATATATGTTGTGTTATGTAGTTATTCTCTTTTTTGCGAAATTATGCCATTTGGGGTTTTTGTCCTAATTCTTTCAGGTGTTTGAAATGGGCAATAACCGCGCTGGTCATGGTTTTGTATTCGTAGTAAGGCAAGTTGCATTCTTTTGCCGTTTCTTTTACGATTTCGGCAATTTTTCCGTAGTGAATATGACTGATATTCGGGAAAATGTGGTGTTCAATCTGATGGTTCAGTCCGCCGGTGTACCAGTTTACAATCCAGTTTTTCGGAGCGAAATTGGTGGTGGTGAACAATTGGTGAATGGCCCAGGTGTTTTCGATTTCACCGGCTTCATTCGGAGTAGGGTTTGTTGTTTCTTCCACCACATGCGCCAATTGGAATACTACACTTAAAATCAACCCTGCTGTATAATGCATTACGAAGAAACCTAAAAGCACTTTCCACCAGGTAATACCGATAATCATCGGAATCACTAACCAGATTGAGAAATAAATCACTTTTGTGATCACTAAAGTCGTCCAAAGAATTTTTGGATTTTTAGGTTCGCCGTAAGATAGTTTTCTTTTCAGATAGGCTTTCATTTGTTTGAAATCGGTGGTTAACGCCCAGTTGAACGTTAATAAACCGTATAGGAAAACCGAATATAAATGTTGGAATCTGTGGAATCGGTGCCATTTTGCACTGTGCGTAAAACGGATGATTCGTCCGGCATCCAAATCTTCATCGTGTCCCGGAATGTTGGTGTAAGTATGGTGTAACACATTGTGTTGTACCTGCCAATTGTAGACGTTTCCGGCTAAAATGTAGATACTTCCGCCCATGATTTTATTTAGCCAAGGCTTTGTGGAATACGATCCGTGATTGCCATCGTGCATAACGTTCATCCCAACGCCGGCCATTCCAATCCCGATAACCACAGTTAAAAGCAAGTAAGCCCAAAGCGGTAAGTCTAAGGCAAGTATTAAAAAGTACGGGGTAAGGAAGAGTGAAAACATGACAACTGTTTTCAGGTGTAATTTCCAGTTTCCGGTTTTTTGCAGGTTGTTTTCCTTGAAATAATCGTTCACGCGTTTGTTCAGCGTTCGGAAAAATTTCATATTATCAGTTTTTGAGAATATAGGAGCTTGTGTATTCATAATCAAATGCATTAATTCGTTCCAAAGGTAAGTATTAAAGGAAATGGAAACCGTTAAATAAGTCAAAATTTTCAACAGTAAATTACGTACTTTTGTTGAAAATTTTGAATAATGCAACATATTGTAAAATATTTCCCTAATCTTACTGATAATCAGGTAGAACAACTCCGAAAACTGGAAGAATTGTATAAAGACTGGAATGCAAAAATCAATGTGATTTCCCGAAAAGATATTGATGAATTGTACACCAAGCACGTATTGCATTCGTTGGGAATTGCAAAAATAATCGAGTTTCAGCCGGGTTCTAAAATTTTGGATGTGGGGACCGGAGGCGGTTTTCCCGGAATTCCGTTGGCGATTTTATTTCCCGAAGTCGATTTTTATCTGATTGATGTAATTGCCAAGAAAATCCGTGTGGTGAATGAAGTGGCTCAGGGCTTGGGTTTGCAGAATGTAAAGGCGGAACAAATGCGTGCCGAAAACGTGAAAGAAGATTTCGATTTCATTGTGAGTCGTGCGGTTACGAACATGCCGGATTTCTACTCGTGGGTAAAAGACAAAATCAAAAAGAAGAACAATCACGAACTGAAAAACGGAATCCTGTATCTGAAAGGCGGCGATTTAACCGAAGAACTGGCAGCTTTTCCAAAGGTTACCGAGTATAATTTATCCGATTTCTTCGAAGATGAGTTTTTCGAAACCAAGAAAGTGGTACACCTGCCTTTGAAGTATAAAGTTTAGAGTCGAAAGTCAGAACAAACCTGTCATACTAAAAAAGTCGAACCCAAATTTGGATTCGACTTTTTTTATTAGGACGCAAGGCTTTGAGACCTTGGACTTTTGACTGTTTTATCCTAAGAACGGATATCTGTAATCTGTTGGTGTAACAAACGTTTCTTTGATTGTTCTAGGAGAAACCCAACGCAACAAGTTCAACACGGAACCGGCTTTGTCATTCGTTCCGGATGCTCTGGCGCCTCCAAAAGGTTGTTGTCCTACTACAGCTCCTGTCGGTTTGTCGTTGATGTAGAAGTTTCCGGCAGCATTTTCCAACGCTTTGGTAGCTTCCACAATAGCATAACGATCCTGACTCAAGATGGCTCCGGTTAAAGCGTAACTTGAAGTGCCGTCAACCAAGGCAAGCGTTTCACTCCATTTGGCATCTTCATATACATAAATAGTCAATACCGGTCCGAATAACTCGGTGCACATGGTGTTGTATTTAGGATTCGTAGTTACGATAACGGTAGGCTGAATGAAATAGCCGACAGATTTGTCATAGGTTCCTCCGGCAATAATTTCCGCATCGCTGTCTTTTTTAGCCTGATCGATGAATCCTGCTAATTTATCGAAAGACTGTTCCGAAATTACAGAAGAAATAAAATTGCTCATGTCTTCCGGAGATCCCATTTTCATGGAAGCCAAATCGGCCAGTAACAATTCTTTTACTTCCGGCCAAAGGCAAGCCGGAATGTAGGCTCTTGATGCAGCCGAACATTTTTGTCCCTGATATTCGAAAGCTCCTCTTGATAAGGCAGTGGCGATTTGTGCCGGAATTGCGGACGGATGTGCAACCACGAAATCTTTTCCTCCGGTTTCGCCGACAATTCTCGGATAGGTTTTGTATTTGCTGATGTTCTGACCGATTTTCGCCCACATATCATTGAATACCCCGGTTGATCCTGTAAAGTGGATTCCTGCGAAATCAGGACTTGCCAATAAAGTGTCTGAAATCATTCCCGAATTTCCGGTAATCATGTTGATAACACCTGCCGGTAAGCCTGCCTGTTGGAAAACTTCCATGATTACGTTGGCAGAGTATACTTGGGTAGCCGCCGGTTTCCAGATTACCACATTCCCCATTAAAGCAGGTGCAGCGGGTAAGTTTCCTGCAATCGCAGTAAAGTTAAACGGCGTGATGGCATACACAAACCCTTCTAACGGACGGTGCTCCATACGGTTCCATACGCCTTCTGAGGATATGGGTTGTTCCGCGTAAATCTGTGTCATGAATTCTACGTTAAAACGCAAAAAGTCAATAAATTCACATGCCGCATCAATTTCTGCCTGGTGTACTGTTTTTGCCTGAGCAATCATAGTTGCGGCATTGATTTTTGCACGGTAAGGTCCTGACAATAATTCAGCAGCTTTCAGGAAAATTGAGGCTCTTTGTTCCCACGGCATGGCGGACCACTTTTTCTTAGCTTCCAAAGCAGTTGCAATTGCTTTTTCAATGTGCTCTTTTTCTGCTTCATGGTATTGTCCCACCACATGTTTGTGATCGAACGGCGGCGTCATGTTTTTGGTTTTTCCGGTGCGGATTTGTTCGACACCAATATATAAAGGTACATCAACTGTACTGTTGAACATTTGTTTGAAAGTGGCTGCGACAGCTTCTCTTTCCGGGGTTCCGGGAGCGTATGATTTAACAGGTTCGTTAAACGCTTTCGGAACATTGTAAATTCCTTTTGGCATAATTTGTTATAATTTGAGTTATCAAAAATTTCGCGTAGCGAAGATACAAATTATTAGCCAATTAGATAATCGGTTAATTGTTAATGCTTTTGTTAAAAATACAGGTTTAATTCAGTGCGAAAGGAGCACTCAATTTAAAGGTAGGAATGATCACACGGAAGCTTCGGGTGGAGGTGAAATTCACCATGTTGAAATAACCACGCATCGCTCCAAAAGGGGAGGAAAGCAGACAGCCGGAACTGTAGGTGTGTTTTTCGCCTGGTTTTAAGACGGGTTTTTTGCCGATAACCCCTTCGCCATCCACAATTTCCAGATCGTTTAGCGAATCGTGAATTTCCCAATGGCGGGAATTCAGTTGAACGGAATCCTTGCTTTGGTTTTCAATGGTCACTTCGTAAGAAAAGGCAAAATGAATTTTGTAGTTTTTGAAGTAGGTGCCTTCAAAACTAGTCAAAACTGAAATTTTTATACCGCTTGTTATTTGAGAAACCATAATTTTTGCGAAAACGGAATTAATTATTCCAAAAATAAGAAATATTTATTTTTGATTGTCAAAAAAATGCTTTTTAATTTGTGATGCCTTCGGAAGTTGCGATTCCCTTTCCGATAACCCTGTCATAACGGTCGTTGTTTCCCTTATAGTATACCAAAACGAAATAATTGTTTTCGGTTTGGTAAAAATTTCCGTCGATTGCATTTTCCTGATCGATTTTTCCGTTTTTGTCGGCTATCACATATTGGTAATTGGTGAAGCCCTGCTTCATTAAAATGGCTTTTTCAAATAACCCTTTTTCGGCATTGTAATCCATCTTGAATTCCGGAGAAAGCGAATAATTGTTAAACATTCCCACCACATAAACATCTTTTTTGTCCATGAAAGTATTTGTGTTCAAAGTGAAATAGACCCATGAATAATCGGCTTCCAGATTGTTGTCTTCGGCATTTATTTTATTGGGTAAGAAGCGTCCGTTGACGTCGGGGAAATAAGTGTAAGGACTGTTTTTTCTGGAAGCATTCATATACAGGTGCGTATTGTAAATTTCACCGGCACTTACATGGCCCACATTGTTGCTTACGGTTCGTATGTCTTTGTTTTCGAAATATAAATATTCGTTTCCGGCCCAAAATTGGGTTTCCTTATTGTATCTGTAAATTAAATCGGAGCCAATAGTGTATTGTGGTTTTATATTGTATATGGCGTTGTCAAATCGGCCGTTCTGAAATAAGGCCACTTTCACGTTTTGGATAGGATTCTGTAGCAGGTTGTCGCCCATTTTTATCATGAAGTCAAGGTTTTGCATACCGTCAATGGTGGCTAAATCACGGGAGCGTTTTATTTGTAGTGGGACGGCAACCTGTTCGCTGTACATGATGAATTTGCGTGAGAAAACCAATTCCTGATCCGAATTGAAGATTTTTACCATATAATTCCCGGTTAGGAGAATCCGGTTGAATGGATTCGGAAAGGATTGCGAATAATGGGAGTAAATCTGAAGTGTGTTGAAGGAATTCTGGTAGTTCATAATCCGCTGATTGTCCATGCCTTGTAAATATTCGGCTTTGCCTAATTGGGTAGGTGTCCAGTCGTAATTGTATTGGGTGATGGTGTAGTAATAATCGGCTTCGTTTCCGTAAAGATCGTCGAATTCGAGCTGAAAGGAATCGCCCAAACGAAAAATCGGAATGGTAACATTGCCGTTTTGTACAAAAGCAACGGTTTTGATGTTAAAAGGAGGTGCTACTTCTTTTTCTACCTGTGCGGAAGCAACTAAAGTTGTAAGCAAAAGGAAAAATAACTGGATAACGTTTTTTTTGAACAGCATCTTAGAAAAGTTTGACTATAAAAGTAATGATTTTCTTTTAATGCAAATTTCATTCCAAAGAAAATGCCGCTTTATTTGTAACAAACAGGGATAATTTCCCCTTTTGCCAGGCAATATTTTTCAACCAGTTCGGGAGTGATTTTGTTGGTGTAATCTTCTTCCGTAACCTTAAAACCAATGCTTCTTAATTTGTCGAAATAATCTCTTCCATATACACGAACGTGATCGTATTGCCCGAAAATTTTCGCGCGTTCTTTCGGATCAGTGATGGAATCATCGGAAAAAGTTGTCGCTCTTGATACATCCTGAGGAATCTGAAAAATCCCCATCCCACCCGGTTTTAAAACACGATACAATTCCTGCATGGCTTTGGTGTCGTCCGGGATGTGTTCCAAAACGTGATTGCAGAAAATAACATCATACGAATTGTCTTCAAACGGTAAATTACAGATGTCGGCTTTCACATCCGCTAACGGAGAAAATAAATCCGTGGTAGTGTAATCGATGTTGCTTTGCTTTTTGAAACGTTTGTAAAATTCCTGTTCCGGTGCAAAATGCAGTACTTTTTTCTTTTGGGTTGCCGTAAAAAAATCGGTTTCATTTTTTAAATACAACCAAAGCAAACGGTGCCGTTCCAAAGATAAAGTGCTTGGCGATAGAACATTATTGCGTTGGGTTCCGTATCCGTAGGGTAAAAACATGCGGAAACTTTTCCCGTCAATTGGATCCGTGAAGGTGTTTCCTTTTAATAAGAAAGCTAAAACCGGACGTGCCACAATGCTCAATCGGATTAGGATTGGACGCGGAATCGTATTTAAAATGAATTTGAAAATTTTCTTCATTAGATGACTAAAGGCTGTTTTCTGAATTCGTTTTCTTCATTGGATGTAATTCCTAAAGCCTGATAGATATAAGCAAACGTTGATAGTAATTCCGGTTTTCCGTCGATAATGGCTACGTCATGTTCAAAATGTGCCGAAGGTTTGTTGTCAGCAGTAGTGATTGTCCAGCCGTCTTTGTGTTGTTTGATGTTTTTGGTTCCCTGATTGATCATCGGTTCGATGGCTACCACCATTCCTTCAATCAATAATTTTCCGCGTCCTTTTTTACCGTAATTTGGCATCTCCGGCGCTTCATGCATGGTACGTCCCAAACCGTGACCTACCAATTCGCGCACCACACCATAACCGTGATTTTCACAATATTTCTGGATGGCATTCCCTACATCTTCCGTGCGATTTCCGACTTTCAGTTCGCGGATACCCACATAAAGGGATTCTTTGGTAACTTTTAATAGTTTTTTAGTGGCTTCATTTACTTCGCCCACTTCGAAAGTATAGGCATGATCGCCATAAAATCCGTTTTTCAAGGCACCGCAATCTACCGAAATGATATCGCCGCTTTCCAAGGGTTTTTCTGTTGGAATCCCGTGTACAACTTGTGAATTCGGACTCATGCATAACGAATTCGGAAAACCGTACATGCCTAAAAAAGCAGGGGTAGCGCCGTGGTCACGGATAAAAGTATCGGCTAATTTGTCTAAATATAAAGTAGTTACTCCGGGTTTAATTTCCGAAGCAATCATTCCAAGGGTTTTTGAAACGATTAACGCACTTTCGCGCATCAATTCGATTTCTTCACGGGTTTTAACGATAATCATATCTTCAAATTGTTGGACTGCAAAAATACAATATTCTGTTGATAAATCTTTAATCGATAATTTGTAATGAGTTTTGTCATGTTTTCGTAACTTGAAAGGGCTTAAATTTGTTTAAAATTTTGAGGTATGAGTCAATATGTTTCGGCAGCAGAAGCTGTCAAAGTAGTACAATCCGGAAACCGAATCTACATCCAGGCCGCGGCGGCGACACCGTCGGTTTTAACCAAAGCCTTGGCGGACAGAGCCGGAGAATTAAAAAATGTGGAAGTATGTCATTTGCATACCGAAGGCGATGCGCCTTACGCCAATCCGGAATTGTCTGAAAGTTTTCACGTCAATTCTTTTTTTATCGGAAGCAATGTGCGGCATACACTGGCAGCGGGAAACGGATCCTATACGCCGGTTTTTTTAAGTGAATTGCCATATCTCTTCCGAAAAAAGGTGATTTCACTGGATGTTGTTTTTATTCACGTTTCTCCACCGGACAAACATGGATATTGTTCGTTAGGGGTTTCTGTTGAAGCTACTTTGGCGGCGATTGAAAACGCAAAAACGGTCATCGCACAGGTGAATCCGCAAATGCCAAGAACCTTTGGCGACGGAATTTTACATGTGTCGGAGATTAATTATCTGGTGGAAGTGAACCAACCCATTTTTGGTCACGGTTCGGCTGTAATTACACCGGATGAGGAAAAAATCGGAAGTTTTGTGGCGAGTTTAATTGAAGACCGAAGCACGCTGCAGATGGGAATTGGTTCCATCCCGAATGCCGCTTTGGCGAAACTGACGAATCATAAGGATTTGGGATTGCACACCGAAATGTTTTCGGATGGCGTAATTGATTTAATTGAAAACGACGTGATTAACTGTAACTATAAAGGTGTGAACCGCGGACGGGCTTTGGCCACTTTCCTAATCGGTTCGCAACGGTTGTATGATTTTGTAAATGACAACCCGTTTATCGAAATGCGCGAGTCGTCGTATGTGAATGATACGGCCGTTATCCGAAGAAATCCGAAAATGGTGGCGATTAATTCGGCGATTGAAGTCGATGTTACCGGACAGGTTTGTGCCGATTCCATAGGCGCGAAGATGTATTCCGGAGTGGGCGGACAGATGGATTTTATTCGCGGCGCATCGTTAAGTGAAGGCGGTAAAGCGATTATAGCGTTGCCTTCTGTTACAAAAAGAGGTGAAAGCAGAATTGTTCCTTTTCTGAAACAAGGCGCGGGTGTGGTAACGACACGTTCGCATGTACATTATGTAATTACCGAGAACGGGATTGCCAATTTATACGGAAAAACATTAAAACAGCGTTTCGCTGAAATGGTGAAAATCGCGCACCCAAACCATCAGGAATGGATTGAGAAAGAATATTTTACGATGTTAAAAAGTATATAAAAAAAAAGCTCCAAACGGAGCTTTTTTTAATTTTCGTAGGCATGTTTGTAGGGTTGTCCCGTTACAATTTTAAGCATGTCTTTTTCCAGTGTTTCCATTGGGCGTTCCACTATGCGGTACAGCTCTTTTCCGTTTTTGTGGAAAATGAAGGTTGGCACATTGGTAATGTTCAGGTCTTTTTCAAATTGCTCCGAAGTTGTTTTGTTTTTGTCCATTGCAATTAAAGTAACAGCATCGTTGTTAAATTGCAAATGCTCTAAAATTTTATAGAATGCCGGAACCTGTTGCTGACTATCCTCACACCATGTTCCCATAAACAGGGTTACGGAAACTCCTTCGGTATATTTTTTTAATTCGGTAATGGTCGTCGTATTGGGTTTGTAATTTTCGTGATTTGGTTTGTACCAAAGCGAATATGGGATGTTTAAAAGCGCTTCTTTTGCATGTTTTCCCAGCAAGATGTCATTGGTTTTTACCACTGTAGTTTCCGATGTCATAATTGGTTTTTTTTGTGCCTTGCAGCTTGTTAAGGATGCTGTAATAGCTAATAATAAGATTGCTTTTTTCATGGCTAATTAATGTAATTCGGTATTTCTTCAGTTATCATTTTGTTGCCTTTAGCATCATAATAAGTACAGGTCATGTCTGTAAAATCGCAAGTCCATTTGTAAACACCGGCTGCAGCAGCCTGAGTGCAAAACGTCATGTAATCCGTTTGTCCTTTTTGGTGTGTTATGAGAACGTCTTCTAATTCTAATGTTGAAGGATTATCCGATATTGCAATGGTTTCGTATTTTGGTTTGTCGCTTAAAGAAAAGTTGTCTTTTCCAAAATAAACCGTTTTTCCATCGGTAACGAAATTATCATATTTCAGGATGCCCATTTGTTTTAACTGCCCCACATATTGAGGGAAATCGGCTCCTGATTTTACTTGGCTGTGCGCCTGATGAATTTCTTCGATGGTGAATTGTGATACTAAAGAATGTCTTGTCATAACTTTTGGTTTTTCGATGCCCATTAAATCTAAAATGGTAGGAGCGATGTCGCCTAAAACACCGTTCTTGATTTGTTTTAATTCTTTGTCTACCAGTATAATAGGTACTGGGTTGGTAGTGTGTGCTGTATTTGGTGTTCCGTCCGGATTGATCATGGTTTCGCAGTTTCCGTGATCGGCAATAACGAGGGTAGTGTAGTTGTTTCCCAAAGCAGTTTCAATAACTTCTTTTACACAAACATCCACGGCTTCACAAGCTTTGATGGCTGCTTCCATTACGCCGGTATGTCCTACCATATCGCCATTGGCAAAATTCAGACAGACGAAATCGACTTCCCCTTTTTTTAGTTCGGGAATTAATTTGTCTTTTATATCGAAGGCACTCATTTCGGGTTGCAAATCGTAAGTGGCCACTTTTGGCGACGGACAAAGTAAGCGTCTTTCGCCAATAAAAGGGGTTTCACGACCACCGGAAAAGAAAAAGGTCACGTGCGGATATTTTTCGGTTTCGGCAATTCGGATTTGCAGTTTGTTGTTGTATTCCAAAACTTCACCTAAGGTTTCGGTGATGTTGTCTTTGTCGTAAATCACATGCACGTTTTCGAACGTGTCGTCGTAGTTGGTCATCGTAACATAATACAACGGCAACTTGTGCATGTTCTGTTCGTGGAAATCTTTTTGCGATAAGGCTTCGGTCAATTGTCTTCCTCGGTCGGTTCTGAAATTGAAGAAAATCACCACATCGTTTTCCTGAATCGTGGCGACAGGTTTGTTTTCCATATCGACCATTACAATCGGTTCGATAAATTCGTCGGTAACGTGATTGTGATAACTGGATAAAATACTGTTCACGGCATTTAGGGAATGGATTCCGGTTCCGTTTACAACTAAATCGTAGGCTTTTTTAACACGTTCCCATCTTTTGTCACGATCCATCGCATAATAACGACCTACAACCGAAGCCAGTTTTGCCGATGAATTTTGCAGATACGCTTCCAGATCCTGAATGTATTTCGCACCCGATTTCGGATCGACATCACGGCCATCGGTAAAAGCGTGTACAAAAACGTTTTGTAGGCCGAAGTCGTTTGCGGCATCCAACAAGCCTCTTAAATGCGACGTGTGGGAATGTACACCACCATCGGAAACCAAACCTAAAAAATGAACGTTTTTATTGTTTTGTTTGGCATATTCGAAGGCATCGTGTAATACTTTTTCCTTGTTTAAGGTTTTGTTTTCCACCGCCAGATTGATTTTTGCCAAATCCTGATAAACAATACGCCCGGCGCCTAAGTTCATGTGACCCACTTCGGAATTTCCCATTTGTCCGTCGGGTAAGCCTACGTTGAGTCCGTCGGTTCGCAATTGCCCGTTGGGGTATTTTGTATATAAACTGTTTATAAAAGGAATATTGGCGTTGTCAATTGCAGAAACTTTCGGGTCGGGAGATTTTCCCCAACCGTCCAAAATCATTAAAATTACTTTCTTGTTCATGGTATTACAGCCAGTTTTTGGCTTTGTTATAATCAATTAAATACTTGACACTCACAGAAATGGTTTGATTTAAATCGTTCTGTAAAGTATGTGCTAAGTTATCAATTATATTTTTATTTAAACGCTGTTCGTAATGAATAGCGTTATTTCGGTATAAAACAGAAACCTGACTTCCCGGGGCAAACCACCAGGTGTACGACAAATCATAATTCCAGGACTTGAAATTGTCGTTGTTGTTTTGATTGTACGTCGTGTTCGGTGCAAAATAGCCGTCTTCCAAAAGAGTCAGGTAATTTTTGATTTCGGAATACGACCAATAATAACGAACCTTTACATTAAAAGTCATCTGACTGTTGATGGCGTATTTTCCGGAAACAGAATTTTCAATCGTAGTCACATTTCTGTTGGCGAAAATAATATCGGTGGCTGTTTCATCCACATACCCTTTGTCGTTATTGTCTCTGGCAAAGTTGAATCCGTAACTCAGAAACAATTTGTCGCTGAAGCGGAAACGAGGTCCTGCATTGAAGCCGTATGAATTTCGTTTGGTCTGATCGTAAATGTAAAAATAGGGATTCAGGTCGAAAGCTACCGGATTGTTGTAATTGGTTGAAATGTATCCCCATCCGCCATAATTTTTCGGACGGTATACAAAACGACCGGCTTTTCGGGGTTGGTAAAAATCATAGGTTTCTATCGGATTGAAGTCTAAGCCGATTCCGAAATCGTCATTCTTTTTGTTTGAAAAACTGATGCTGGTCCCAATCCAGGCATTTTGAAGTCTTCCGGTTTCGTTTTGCCATTCGAACGTACTGTTCGCATTGTAATAGAAGGTGTTGAAGGTTTTGCTCGGATTCAGGATTCGGTAACTGAAATTTCCATAAACATTGTAATAGTTGTTGGTGAAGTTAATCCCCAAATCATTGATGTTGTAGTCTTTGGATACATAATTTCCACCACCGTTGAAACGGTATTTTCCAAATGTTTTGGCTACAGACATATTGGTACTGTATCCGTTTTTGTCTTCACTGTCGTTGATGTGATTGTACTTTATGTTACCGGAAAGTTTGTAAGTATTGGCTTTGGTGTTTAAATCGAAAAGTAGGGCAGAAACATTGGCATCCCTGAAACTACCGTTTCGGGTAACATTTGTATTTACGAAACTAACCGAAGAGTTTTTTCTAAAACGTTGATCGAAAACCAAGACATTATAATTTGCCAAAGGTTCCACGACTTCGTTTCGGGTTTCTCCGGTAACAGTGTTTATTATGGGGACATCGGTTTTTTCGGTAACGGCATTTAAGATTCCTATTCCCAAGCCTTTGGAGGTTCTTCCTGAAATTTTTATGGCATTCAATAAGTTGATGGCTGACGGCTCTCCCTGTACTTGCTCATTTTCTTTCAAAGTGATTTTTCCTGAAGGTCTGCTCCCGATTCTGCGGGAATAGAACAAACCGCCTTTGTTGAACAAATCGGTTCCTTCGGTAAAGAATCCTCTGTTTTCGTTGAGTTGTTGTTCAAACGGACCCAAATTCAGGATTCTATTGTCGAATGCGGTCTGACCGAAATCGGGTACTAAAATCGCATCCAGGGTAAACGAGTCGTTAATGCCGTATTTAATGTCCATTCCGCCTTTTATGGTGGTTTCGGCTCCGTCTTTGTTCTGATTCACATAACCGGACGCATACGGAATGAGGAACAATCGCGTGGGCGGTTTAATATTTTCGATTCCGGTTAAGATGCCCGCCTGCTGCATGATGTTTCCGATGTTGGCATCAATTTTATTCCAGGCATATTTTTGTTTTTTGTAGCGCACTTCCCTAAAGAAGTTCACGCCCCATATTTGTTTGTCTTTTTGGGAGAAACGGATAGCGGCATAGGGGATTTTCATTTCAACCACCCAGCCGAAATCGGTAAGCTTTACGGCACTGTACCAAATGCCGTCCCAGGAATAGTCTTCTCCGTTTTCCTGAGTGGCAATACAGTCCATTTGTGTTCCGGCGGCGCTTACGATTAATCGGAAATCCTGCTGACCGTCATTGTAACCGTTTAAAAATATCCCGAAATGATCGGACGTTCCGAAGTTGTCACGTTGTGTGATTTCTTTAAGTAAATCTTCCCTGCTTTGATGTAATTCGGCACCTATATATATACCCTCATTATCATAGGCTACGCGAACAATCGTTTTTTCGGTCTCCAATTCCGGTTTTCCGTTGTCCGGCTGAAACATGATAAAATCGGTGGCAGTTTGTGCGGTATTCCAAAATGGTTCATCCAGTTTTCCGTCTATGGTGGCTGACAGGTCAGTTCTTAAAACGTTTAGCGTTTTTTTTTCAGCAGTTTTTGGTAATTCAGGGGAGACACTTTCTTGTGTAAAGGCAACAGAAGTACAAATAAAGCTCAGTAATAAAGACAGCTTTAAGTTCATTTTTTGATTTTTTTGATGATTGACATGTCAAAGATAGATATTTGCATAAACCCTTGTAAATATTAAGAAATGTTTAACTATGGGGAAAGGGCACTATCGACGAAATGTTAAATTTTACCGACAAACTGCAAAAAAAATTTGGTGGTTTAATTTATTTGTATATTTTTGGAACAACTTAACTATAACATAACAACTAGACTATCAATGATTTACAGAGTACTGCCAATTTTGTTTTTGTTTCTTTTGTCGTTCAAACCCATGACGGTAACAGAAAACAACGATCCGAAGTTATTGGCTGCAAATGCAAAGGCTTCGTTAGAATTAAAGGTTAAGAATTTATACAATTCTTTAGACGTAAAATCTTTTTCAATGCCCAAATTGGAATCTTTCTCTAAAGCTTTAGAAGGATATTACCAATTAAAAGAAAGAGGAATTGTTCAGAAAGACATTCTGACAATAGTAGACTTCAGTTTGTCATCCACTCAGAAAAGACTTTGGGTTATCGATATGGCAACCAATACTGTTTTATTGCAATCGGTAGTTTCACACGGAAGAAACAGCGGTGAAGAGTTTGCGACCTCATTTTCAAACGAATCGAATTCTTATAAAAGCAGTTTAGGATTTTATACAACCGGAGAAACCTATAACGGAAAACACGGATTGTCTTTAAAATTAGACGGTTTGGAATATGGAATTAACAGCAACGCCAGAAACAGAGCGGTTGTAATGCACGGTGCGGATTATGCGGCGGAAAGCTTTATCAAACAACAGGGTCGTTTGGGCAGAAGCCAGGGTTGTCCGGCAGTTCCTTATGAAATTCATAAAGAAATTATTAATCTGATAAAAGACAAATCGTGTTTGTTCATTTATCATCCCTCAAGAACCTATGAAAAACAATCGAAGTTAGTTTCGTAGTTTTTGATATAATTCGGAATCGAGGTTATAAATGTCGTTTCGAAACTGAAATCCATTCTCATTCATCCAGGCTGTCCAGTACAGCACATGAATCAGAATGGGTTTTTTTATGGGAATACCCGAAGTTTTTTTGCTTTCGATGATTTTTTCCACACGTTCTTTATTCATGATACTTTCATCGGCTTCCAGAATGTAGTAGGTCAAATCAAACGGATTTTCAACACGGATACAGCCCGAACTCAACGCTCTTCCGCTCAATCCGAAGAAATCCCGGTGATTCGTATCGTGTAAATAAACCAAGTGGCTGTTTGGGAAGTTGAATTTCACCAAGCCCAGTGAGTTGTTCGCTCCCGGTTTTTGAACGTACCGGTAATTGTTGGGTTTCGCTGCGTTCCAACTGTACGGATTCACTTCCTGGCCTTTCATGTTGTAAATCGTGATTCCGGTTGCGGCAAAATACCCTCTGTTTTTGGCGGCTGTCGGACCTAAATCCTCTTTAATAATCGTTGGCGGAACGGTCCAGGTAGGATTTATGACCAGATTACTGAATTTGGATGAGAGTACAGGCGTTTTTCGTTTGTCTTTTCCAACAACTACTTTGTGCACCTGAAGGGTGTCGTTCTCTTTTACAAGATGCAATTTGAAATCCGGAATATTGATAATTACATAGGTTTCGCCCAAGTGTCTTGGAAACCATCTCCATCGTTCTAAATTGGCTATAATTTGCTGTTTGCGTTGGTTTTTTGAGAAATTTAAGGCAGCAGTTGTCCCTTTGCCAATGATTCCGTCGGCTAAAAGACCATGTCTTTCCTGGAATTTTTTAACAGCAGCCACGGTTTTCGAATCGTAGACATCGGTTAATGTATCCGGTTTGTTGTAATCGCCCCAATATGCCAGGCGGTTTTTAATGGTCTTAATGAGAGGGGTCGAGTCGTTTGGATTGATTTTGTCGGTAACTGTAATGGGCGTAAAGTTATCATTGGGCATGTCGTTGATTTTTTTCAGACTTTTTTTGAGAAGTCGGTAAACGATATGTGTGGGTTTTAACGTGTCCAATGTTTTTTCAACATCATGATTTCGGATGGCTTCCTGCAGTAAGTCAATGGCCTTTAGTTTTTTTTCATACATGTCCCAATTGGTGTAAAGTTGGGTCGGATTCAATTTCCCGTTGTACAAATGATTGGCGAATTTTTGGAAGGATTCGGTCAACAGGATGTCAGCGTTAACAATTTCGATATCGGAAAGTTTTTCTCTCGATTTTTCTTTCTTTTCCAGCAGGCTGATGTTGTAGTCGTCCGGGTTTAAGCCTTCGTTTTCCGATGCTTTAATCAAATCGATTAAATTATTACGGTCTTCGGTTTCGGTCCAGACGGTTTTGAAAAGGTTGTTGCGGTAGAATTCCCTGATGCGTTCCGATTTGTTACTGAGTAAAATGCTGTCAAAAGCAATGGATTTTGGCGAGGTAATCGGAATGACCTTTACCGAATCGGTTTGCACATTGTTGGCCAGTACAGTTTCTTTTTTACAACTGATAAGAAATAATGGTAGTATAAAAAAGAAGTATTTGTATGACATAATTAATTCGTGTTAACTTCTTGCAAGTTACAAAAAGTGGGTGTGCTGTTTTCATTTTTTAACATTTCAGATGCATTTGAGCATTACAAAATGCGTGCCGATTTCACTAATTTCAAAGGGGCTTCCTTTTGTTTTGTAGTTTAATTTTTCATAAAAGGGAACAGCACTCTCTCTTGCGTTGAACCAGATAAGTTCGCCTTTTTTTTCCTTTACATAATGTTCTGCTTTTTTTACCAATTGTACCCCGAGTCCCTTTCGCTGGTATTTTTCCAAAACGGCCATCCCGCGAATCTGATACTGTTCTTTTCGGATAAAATTGGGGTTCTGGACTTTGAAAACAGAGACCACCCCAATTATCTTGTCGTTCTTATACAGTCCGAAATGTGCCGTGGTGCCTAAATTGTCACCTTCAAAATGACAACTTTCTATTGGTTTTCCGGGTCTTAAAACGGGTTGTCTGACGGAAAAAGTTTCTTCGGCTTCTATTTGATGGATAAAAATCATAATTTTAAACTGTAATTTAAATTCAATTATAAAAGCTAACGGATTAACAGTAAATAAATTATGTATATAGATGCAAAAGCGGTTTAAAAGTTGCTTCAAAGAGCAGAAAAATTTTTTTTAAAAAAGTTTGTTTCAAAAATAAATATTTGTCTATATTTGCACCTCAATAATGCGGAAGTAGCTCAGTTGGTAGAGCTCCAGCCTTCCAAGCTGGTTGTCGCGAGTTCGAGCCTCGTCTTCCGCTCCAAAAACTTGATGAAGTTTTAAAAGATCATCGCCTGCGGAAGTAGCTCAGTTGGTAGAGCTCCAGCCTTCCAAGCTGGTTGTCGCGAGTTCGAGCCTCGTCTTCCGCTCCAAGCGCCCCAAACTTAAGTTCGGGGCTTTTTTATTGTCTGCATATTTCGTTGTTAATGCACAAAAAGCGCCATTATTATTTCGAAAGCAATTAATGCAATGATTATCCATTCCAAGCGATGGCTTTCCCGAACGTTTAAAACATCGGTGAACAGCGTGAGGTTGTCTTCCACAATCTGTAAGCGGTAATCGAGATCTTTGAATCGGGGATGAATGTCAAAATTATTTTTCAGGTTGCGGTTGAGCAGGTTGAGTTCTTCATTGTCCCAAACCAGATTGGGGTCATCAAGGATGTATAAATTATCAACGATGCTGTTTTTAACATTCAGTACTTTACCGATGTATTTCAGCAAATTGGTTTTCGAAATGCTGAGTTTCCCTTTTTGTTCCAATTCCAGAATGTAATGTTTGGATGAGGTAATCAATTCGTCCGTCAGCATTTCATAATATTCAAGCGCTACCGACTGACCGATATTGAGCATCACAATACGAAGAAGGGAAGGGTCGATTTCCGGCACCGTAACATAATCATTCTTAACGATGGGTTTGGATTCTTTCGGGTCGATTTCGATGCGATATTCCTCGGATAAATTCAAATCGACCAGGTTCGCGGCGTAATTTTTTACAAAATTCAGGAATTCACTTTTGGCTACGGGATCATAATTGGCGAAAACGACCACCCCATAGTCGAAAATGTAGAGATAACGGTTGTGCTCCGTAAGGGCATAAAACACTTCGGCAGTAGAACCCGAAAAGGCTTCAGTGCGAAATTCAGTGCGAAATTTTTTGATGTTGAAAGATTCGGCTACCTGAATTGCTTCGATTCTGATTTTCATAACAAACGGATTTATACAAATTTAAAGAAAATTTTCTTACTAAATTTGTATACATCGGTCTGTTTGAGATATTTATTTCAAATCGGATAAGTCGCTGCCGGTTGCCAATTCTTGCGGAATTTGGTTTTGTCGGAACAAACGGGCAGTCAGATTGCCTTTCAAGGTGATCTTGTTTCCGTTAACCTCCAGCCAGCTCCCTTCACGTAATCCCAAGACCGGTTGCGGATTGAAATGATGAAATTCATTGATTCGGGTCTCGCGGGTTTCGCCCATATGTGTAGAGCCTTCAATAGGATCCAGATAATGCGGATTGATATTGAAGGGAACAAAAGCCAATGTGCTGAAACTTGGCGGATAGACTATAGGCATGTCGTTTGTCGTTCCCATCGTCAGACCGCAAATGTTGCTTCCGGCTGAAGTGCCTAAATATGGGGTACCGTTTTTTACCACTTTTTCAAGGGTTGTCAAAATTCCGGTTTTGTACAATTGGGTAACCAGTAGGAAAGTGTTGCCCCCACCGGTAAAAATACCTTCAGCCTCTTCCAAAGCCGTAATAGGATTTTCAAATTCATGGATGCCTTTTACGGCTATTCCTATTTTAAAGAAAGCGTCACTTACTTTAGCGGTATAGTCATCGTGCGAAATACCTCCTGGCCTTGCATACGGGATGAAAAGCAAATTTCGGATTCCTTTGAAATGCGTCTCTAATGTTGGAAGTAAATACTCCAGATAGCTTCCGTTATGCAATGTTGACGTGCTGGCGATTATAATTTTTTTCATTTTAAAATCTTTACGGCAAAGGTAACTATTTTGAAAAATGAAATGTAAGATTTGGATTTCTGATTTAACAAAAAATTACAAAGTTGTTGGCATTAAATTGGGAATCTTAACAGATACTTTTACAGCATTACAATATAATGCAGATTTTAATGCGGAAACAATTACTTTTTTTTCTTTTGTTGGCGACTTCGGCACTCTGGTCTCAGGATAAAATGGTTCTGAAAGGAAAGATTGTAGCCAATGTCAGGGATCTGGAAGGAGTTCAGGTAATTAATGTTTCTGCGGCAGATTACGTTACCACAACAAATGGCGGCTATTTCTCGATAACAGCTAAAGTTGGAGACACACTTCAGTTTTCAGCCATTCAGTTGGTCGGAAAAAGACTTTCATTAAAACAAGAGGATTTCAGCGAAAATTTGTTTTTTGTGCGTATGGAACAACAGGTGAATCAACTCAACGAATTAGTCATCAAAGAATACAGTCACATCAATTCCGAAAGCCTGGGTTTGGTTAAGAAAGGCCAAAAGAAGTTTACTCCGGCGGAACGAAAACTCAACACAGCCTCTAATCCGTATGCGACTATCGGACTTGGTGGTTCAGCAGGTTTGGATCCGGTATTGAATTGGATTTCCGGTAGAACCGCCATGTTGAAAAAAGAAGTGGAGGTTGAAAAGAAGGAACGGCTTCAAAATTATCTTAAAAGTTTATTTGAAGAAGAATACTATGTCAGCCATTTTAAAATTCCAAGCGAATATGTTTATGGGTTTTTGGTTTATGCCTCCGAAAATGTACGCCTGATGTCGGCCATAACATCTAAAAATAAAATACTCACCTTATTTTTGTTGGGTGAATTGGCCGTTGAATATCTTAAACTTATATCGGATGAGGGGTAAATTACTTGTCTTTTTTCTTTTGATTTCTACTATAACCTGGTCTCAAAACGGGCGTGTTTTGAAAGGGAAAGTCGTGGCTAATTCCAAAGATTTGCAGGGAATTAATATTCGGAATCTTTCTTCGAAACGCGAAGCGTTGTCTTCGGAAGAAGGATTTTTCTCCATCAAGGCAAAGCCCGGTGACACACTGCTTTTTACGGCGGTGCAGCTGAAATCGAAAAAAACAGTTGTCGAGAAAGAAGATTTTGATTATCTGCCTTTTGTAGTGAAAATGGAACTGATGGTAACCCAATTAAAGGAAGTCGTGATTAAAGAAAGTGTCAGCGCGGAAAGCTTGGGCATTGTTCCGAAAGGCATGAAAACCTACACGCCGGCTGAAAGAAGGCTTTATACCGCAACAACAGGTTCCGGATTTGTTTCGGTTGACGCCATAATCAATGCTATTAGTGGAAGAACAAGCATGATCAAAAAAGAAATCGTAGTCGAAAAACACCAAACAGCCCAAAGGAAGTTAGGTAATATGTTTGATGGGGATTTCCTGATAAAAGAATTCAATATTCAAAAAGAATACATCGATGGTTTTATTGTGTATGCTTCCGAAAATCCAAAAGTGAAGCAGGCACTCAAAGAAAAGAATAAAACATTGGTGACATTTCTTCTGGGAGAGTTGGCCACAGAGTATAATAAATTCTTTGCCAATGCGAAATAAACCACTTTTTCTTTTATTGTTTTTTTATGTATTTTCCTTTTCACAGGAATTACCGCGAACACTCTTGAAAGGCATCGTAGTTTCCGATTCACTCGAAGTGGAAAGCATAACGATCGATAATGTAACGGCAAAAAAAATAACGACTACTGACGGACAGGGTAATTTCAGCTTGATGGCGAAAGAAAAGGATACTTTGGTTTTCAGCGGTGTTTCGTTTAAATCAGCGGTTCTAATCATCAGCTACAGTCATCTTAATGAAACGATTCTGAAAATAAAACTCAAAGTAAGGGTGAATGAGTTGGAAGAATTAATCGTTCACCCATACACGCTTACCGGGAATCTGGAAACCGATACAAAGAAACTGAAAGTCAAAACCATTGATCTGAATCTCGGCAACATGGATTTTTCGGTTCATGATCCCGAATTTAATAAAACAGATAATGCCATGAAAAGCATTATGCCCGGAACAGGAAATGATTACAACGGGGTGAATTTTATGGCATTGGGAAAAATGATTGGCGGAAAGCTTTTTAAATCAAAACCAAAACCGAAAAGAGTCGAATTCATTACCGAAAAAATCTTCTCCGATGCGGTAAAAGAAAAATTCAGTCCGCAGTTTTTTGAGCAAACCCTCCAGCTGAAACCAGAAGAAATCGATTTGTTTCTGGCCTTTTGCGATGATACCTCTGCGGAAAGCCGTGATTTGCTAAATCCTAAAAAGGAGTTCGCTCTTATTGATTTTTTGATAAAAAAAAGTGAAGAATATCTTAAAAAAAATCGGTAAATAGTTTCTTTTATTACATTTGGCACATGAAGAAATTTTTTCAGCGTGCTTTGCCGGTATTTTTTTTCGTCGTGCTTTGTTCTTTTACAATGCACAAATTCTATGTGGGTATCTATCAGATACATTATGTGGCGAATAAAAAGGAAGTTCAGGTAACGGCACGCATATTTATCGATGATTTGGAGAAAGCGCTGGAAGCCAAGCACAAAAAGAAAATTTACCTGTCAACCCCGAAAGAAATTGCCGAAACCAACGGTTTTATCAAAAGTTATCTCTCGGAAAAAATGCAGATCAAAGTCAATTCGTCGGTAAAAGATCTGAAGTTTCTAGGAAAGGAAACCGAAGATAATGTGCTTATTTGCTATCTTACCACTCCGGTTCCCGAAAAAATAAAATCAATCGAAATAGTCAATTCCGTTTTAACCGAAATCTTTTCGGAACAGCAAAATATCGTCCATATTAACATTAACGGTAACAAAAAAAGTCTTTTGCTGACTGATAGTGAACCGGAAGGATATTTACAATTTTAGACCAAAACCAAAAACTATAGACATGAAAAAACCAGTTTCCCTTTTTTCGTTAGTTGCTCTGGCAATTCCTTTTATTGCTTTAGCTCAGGAAACAAAACCTGTTGAGAAAAAACGCGAACCGGGACATGCCGACACGAACAAGTTCAGTCAGATGTACCACGAAATGGCAACGCCAAATTCCTACAGAACCGCATCGGGTGCCCCCGGGCCAGCCTATTATCAGCAACAGGCCGATTATAAAATCGACATCGAACTGGATGATAAGAATACCAAATTATACGGTAAGGAAACGGTGACTTATCATAACAATGCCCCGGAATCACTAACCTACCTTTGGGTACAATTGGATCAGAACGAAAAGAAACGCGACGGCAAAACCCCTTTGGTACAGAGTCAGAGAGTGAGCAGCGCCATGGGAACCGCTGATTTTTCAAAACAATTCATGCAACCCCGTTTCGATGGCGGTTTCAATATCGAATACGTAAAAGATGCGAAAGGCAAACCGATGAAGTATACCATCAATCAAACGATGATGCGTATCGATTTGGATAAGCCATTGAAATCCGGTGAGAAAGTTTCGTTCTCCGTAAAATGGTGGTACAACATCAATAATTATATGGTAGATGGCGGTCGTTCCGGTTACGAGCATTTCGAAAAAGACGGTAATAATTTATATGTGATTGCGCAGTTCTATCCAAGAATGGCCGTTTACAACGATGTGGAAGGTTGGCAAAACATGCAGTTTTGGGGTTCCGGTGAATTCGCCTTACCATTCGGAAATTTTGAGGTGAATATCACGACGCCTGCAGATCATGTTTTGGAGGCTACCGGTGTGTTGCAAAACAGAAAAGAGGTTTATACGGCAGAGCAGGTGAAACGGTACGAGTTGGCGGAAAAAACGTATGACAAACCGGTTGTGATTGTAACGCAGACGGAAGCAGAAGCGGCTTCAAAAAGTTTTTCAGACAAAAAGAAAACCTGGAAATTCAAAGCAACCAATGTGCGTGATTTCGGATTCTCCACGTCAAGAAAATTCATTTACGATGCCATGGCGGTGAAATTGGAAAACGGAAAATCAGTGATGGCCATTTCGTGTTATCCTCCCGAAGCCAATCCGCTTTGGGGCGATTATTCCACAAGAGTGGTGGCACATACGTTGAAAACGTACTCAAAATATACCTTCGATTACCCGTATCCGAAAGCCATTTCCATTTCGGCAGAAGACCAGGGCATGGAATACCCGATGATTTGCTGGAATTACGGGCGTCCGGATGAAAAAGGATACGTGAGCGACCGAATCAAATACGGTATGATGGGGGTAATCATCCACGAAGTGGGACACAATTTCTTCCCGATGATTGTCAATTCCGATGAGCGTCAGTGGACCTGGATGGACGAAGGGTTGAATACCTTCCTGGAATACCTGACCGAACAAAGCTGGGATAAGAACTTCCCGTCCAGTCGCGGTCCTGCAGCAAAAATTGTTCCGTACATGAGTGGCGACCAGAAATTTCTGGAACCGATCATGTCCAATTCGGAAACGATTTACAACTTTGGGGCCAACGGCTATTCGAAACCGGCAACGGGATTGAATATTTTGAGAGAAACCATTATGGGACACGATTTGTTCGATCACGCGTTCCGTACCTACGCCCAACGTTGGAAATTCAAGCATCCAACCCCGGAAGATTTCTTCAGAACAATGGAAGACGCGTCGGCAGTGGATTTGGACTGGTTCTGGAGAGGGTGGTTCTATTCGACGGATTATGTGGATATCGGCATTAAAGAAGTGAAACAATACTTTGTGTCCGAAGATGCTTCCAAAGCGGTTCAGGAGCAATTCAACCGAAGAGGCCGAAGAGTGAACAACGGGGAACCAATGGTGTACATGATTTCGGATAAAGCAGAAGATTTCAAACCGGAACTGAAAAAACCGTTGAATATTCAGGAAGTGAAACCGCTAAATGAATTCGTAAACCGACTTTCAGCCGAGGAGAAGAAAAACCTGAAACAACCGAAATATTTTTACGAAGTGGAATTCGACAAACCGGGCGGAATGATGATGCCAATCATCGTGGAATTGCAGTTTGAAGACGGTACGACAGAAAACCATCATTTCCCGGTGCAAATCTGGAGAAAAGGCAACGATACGGCAAAACGTGTTTTCGCTACCGAAAAACCGGTGAAGAAAATGCAGTTGGATCCGAAACTGGAAACGGCGGATATCGATGTCACCAACAACGTTTGGCCAAAAGAAGAAGTGAAGTCAAAATTTGATGAGCTTTCCGAGAAAAAATAAATAATTAGAAAGACCATCGTATCCGGATGGTCTTTTTAGTTTTTAATAACATATACCAATCGAAAACTTTGTAACTTTGCTGCTTTACAACTTGTAATTACAAAATCATGTTCGGAATAGGAGGCGGAGAAATTTTCTTCATTATATTGGTAGCTTTGATGTTGTTCGGATCGGATAAGATTCCGGATATCGCGCGTACTTTGGGTAAAGGGATGGCGCAGTTAAAGAATGCAACGAACGATATTAAGAGCGAAATCCAGAAAAGTGCCGAAGCCAACGGATTGAATGATTTAACCAATTTAAACCCGATGAACCAGTTGGATCTGACGTCCGATATCACCAAAGAAATCGATAAGGCCAAAGAAGAAATCGAGGACATGACCGGACCTATTAAAAGACAGCTGTAATCTTGGAAAAAATCATTCAATTAGACAAACAACTTTTCGTTTTCTTAAACGGTTTGGGTTCGGAACAATTTGATGGCTTGTGGTTACTCATCACTAAACAGTTGCATTGGGCGCCTTTTTTTGTGTTTATTTTCTATTTGCTGTATAAAAAAGTGGGCTGGAAACATTTACTGTTAATCCTTATTTCCATTGCAGCGCTCATCACCTTCAGTGATCAGTTTACCAATCTCATTAAAAACAACGTACAGCGATTGCGTCCTTGCAATGATCTGGAAATCAAAGATATCATCCGAATCGTAAAAGCAAGCGACACATTCAGTTATTTTTCCGGACATGCATCCAATTCCATGGCTTCTACGACTTTTGTCTTTCTGATATTGAGAAAATATTACAAATATGCCTTTCTGCTGTTTTTGTTCCCCCTGATATTCGCCTATAGCCGAATTTATCTTGGGTTGCATTTCCCTGGGGATATTCTGTCTGGGTATGTTTTTGGTGCCTTTGCCGGTTGTGGTTTTTCAAAACTGTACGACATTTTCAGAAAAAAATACTTTCCCGAAAGTTTATAAGAAGCGAAAGGCTTGGGTACTGTTTGGTTTCCATGTTCCTGCTTCCCGATGGCTATCGGGACGCTATATCTTTTTATTTTATATCCCGATAGCCTCAGGACATAAAATAAAAAGGATGCCGCTCCTCCCGATAGCTATCGGGACAGGGCTAAAAAAAAGGCTGTTTTAATTTCTGTAATCTGATTACGGAACTACACCACCCGGCTCATCGTTAAACCATCACGAATAGGAAGTAAAACCGTTTCCACTCTAGGATCGTTTTTTAAAAGCTCGTTGTATTCCAATAATACCTTGGTGCTTTTGTCATTGGCTTTCACTTCTTCCAATACCTTACCGCTCCATAACACATTATCGGATAAAATCACACCGCCTTTGTTCATCATCGGAACAATCATGTGAAAGTAGTGGATGTAGTTTTCCTTATCGGCATCAATAAAAACCAAATCGAATTTTTTGTTCAGGGTCGGAATAATTTCCAAGGCATTGCCCAAATGTTGGTGAATCTGTTTTCCCCAAGACGACTGGTCAAAATATTTACGCTGGAAATCAACCAATTCTTCATTATTATCGATGGTATCCAAAGTTCCGTTTTCTTCCAAACCTTCAGCTAAACATAAAGCAGCATATCCGGTATAGGTGCCCACTTCAAGAATGTGTTTCGGATGTATAATTTTGGAAAGCATGCTCAAAACCCTTCCCTGAAAATGACCGCTCAACATTCTGGGTTGTAAAATTTTCTGATGGGTTTCTTTATTTAAACGCGCTAACAATTCCGGTTCGTTTTCGGAATGTTGGGCTACATAATCTTCTAAAGCTTCGGATATGAAGTGCATAATCTTAAATTTTTACAAAATTACAAATAACCCAATAACCAAATCCACAATTTGTAATTAACTTTGCGCCATGCAAACGGAGAAAAAAGACATAAGAGCATTAACCAAAGAACAATTGCGTGATTTTTTTGTGGCTAATGGCGACAAAGCGTACCGCGGTAATCAGGTCTATGAATGGCTTTGGAGCAAGCGTGCGCACAAGTTTGAGGACATGACCAATGTGTCCAAACACACGCGTGAAATGCTCGAGGCGAATTTTGTAATCAATCACATTAAGGTGGATACAATGCAAAGAAGTTCAGACGGTACCGTAAAAAATGCCGTTCGTTTGCACGATGATCTGATTGTGGAATCGGTATTAATTCCGACCGAAACCCGAACAACCGCTTGTGTTTCCAGTCAGGTTGGTTGCAGCTTGGATTGTAATTTCTGCGCTACGGCACGACTGAAACGTATGCGAAACCTGAATCCAGATGAAATTTACGATCAGGTGGCGGCCATCGACAGCGAAAGCCGTTTGTATTATAACCGACCGTTGTCCAATATCGTTTTTATGGGAATGGGAGAGCCATTGATGAACTATCCTAACGTAATGAAAGCGATTGACAAAATCACTTCGCCGGAAGGTTTAGGGATGTCCCCAAAACGAATCACGGTTTCCACTTCGGGGGTTTCCAAGATGATTAAGAAAATGGCGGATGATGAGGTGAAATTCAAACTGGCGGTTTCCCTGCATTCGGCTATTGAAGAAATTCGAAACGAAATTATGCCGTTTACCAAAGATTTTCCGTTAACCGGTCTTAGGGAGGCGTTGGAATATTGGTATAAAAAAACAAAGAGCAAAGTTACTTATGAATACGTGGTGTGGAAAGGAATCAACGACGATAAAAAATCCATCGATGCCTTAGTGAAATTCTGCAAATATGTGCCGTGCAAAGTAAATCTGATTGAGTACAACCCAATCGATGACGGACAGTTTCAACAAGCCTCGCAAGAAGCCATAGAGAATTACATTATTGCATTGGAACGCAATGATATTGTGGCAAAAGTGCGCCGTAGCCGAGGAAAAGATATCGATGCTGCCTGCGGACAGTTAGCCAATAAAGAAGCATAAACAAAAAACGTTCGCCTAGGCGAACGTTTTTTATAAATGTATTTTGGATCTTTAATTTCCAAAAGTAAATGCATACGGTGTTCCCCCATCTATGGAAATGGTGGCGTTGTTGTCGCAGGCTCCTGTACCGTAATTTACATCGGCCGTATGGTTGTTTCTTGCCACTCTGATTTCTCCGGCCACCAATCGGTATTGACAAGAAATTTCAAATAGTAATGGCGTAGTGACATTGGAAACACTGGATGTTCCTTCGCCAACCGTTGTCCATGTTCCTGTAGCAAGATATACATTATCAGTAAAAACCATCGGAGTATCATATCCAGAAATCAATTCCCAGGTTCTTGTTCCGGTTCTGTCGTATTCGTTTCCGTTAGGGAATGTCAGGTGCAAGTCTAAATCAACTACCACAACAGGGTGCGGAGTTGTTTGTGCAGTGGTACTCTGAATTGTTCTGGAAAGTGTTTTTGTTCCTTCAACAAGAATATTGTCGTAGTAGAAATTGTTAAAACTGTAATTCCAAACATACGGTGATTGTGTGAAATCGGTACTTCCGCTAACGATGATTTGTCCTCTCAAAATCGCGCCGTGTCCATTTGTAAATTGGCATCCGGTAGTTCCGAAATCCACCGTGCTGGTCCACGTATTGCCGCTAACGACCGTAGTGACTGTGGCACAGTCCGGAAGTATTGAAATGTGGTTTTTTCCGGTGCTTTGTTCATCCAGCTGATTTTCGGCAATCAGGGTAATATCGCCTGTAATTGCATCCATTTTAGCATTAACACTAACATCATCGCTGGTTAATCCGCTCGTAGTATCCGCAGTGGTGACTTCCTCCGTACAACTAATGAAAGAAAAAGTCGCAATGAAAGCAATCGATTTAATAAATGTGCTTGTTCTCATGAATTCAGGTTTTAAGGTTACAGGTAAGATACGGAAAAGTTAAAAAGGTTTAATCGAAAACACTATTTTTTATTTCATGGAGAATTGTATCTTTGAGTCCAATGAAAATCGTAGAGCAGATAAAACAACCCATAGTGGATGAAATGGAACTTTTTGAAAGAAAGTTTCGGGATTCCATGTTGTCGAAAGTTGCCCTGTTAAACCGAATCACGCATTATATTGTTAACCGTAAAGGAAAACAAATGCGCCCCATGTTTGTTTTCTTAACCGCCAAGATGATTTCCGGCGGAACCGTTAACGAAAGAACCTACAGAGGCGCCGCAGTAATCGAGCTGATTCACACTGCTACACTCGTGCACGACGATGTGGTGGACGACAGTAACAAACGCCGCGGATTTTTCTCCCTCAATGCCTTGTGGAAAAACAAAATTGCCGTTCTGGTTGGTGATTACCTGCTTTCCAAGGGCTTATTGCTTTCCATAGACAATAACGATTTCGATTTGCTGAAAATCATTTCGGTAGCCGTTCGCGAAATGAGTGAAGGCGAATTACTTCAGATAGAAAAAGCCAGAAGGCTCGATATTACCGAAGACGTGTATTATGAAATCATCCGTCAAAAAACCGCCACTTTAATTGCTGCCTGTTGTTCGCTGGGTGCCTGTGCTGTACATCCTGACGATACCGAAGTGATTGAACGCATGCGTAAATTCGGAGAACTGATCGGAATGGCCTTCCAGATTAAAGACGATTTGTTCGATTATACAGATGACGCCATCGGAAAACCAACCGGTATCGACATCAAAGAACAAAAAATGACGTTACCGCTGATTCATGCGTTGAACAATTGTTCTTCCAAAGAAAAAAGCTGGTGCATCAATTCCATTAAGAATCATAATAAAGATAAAAAACGCGTTCGCGAAGTCATTCAGTTTGTGAAAGACAAAAACGGACTCACGTACGCCGAACAAAAAATGGTGCAGTTCCAACAGGAAGCCCTGCAGCTGATTCAAAACTTCCCCGATTCTCACTATAAAAACTCCCTTATCTTAATGGTGAATTATGTGATTGAAAGAAAAATTTAATTTTTTTTCATCTTCATACAACTATTTTGAAACTACAGTCGTCTATGCTAATAGAAGTCGGTTATTATTTGTAAAATCCGATTTCGAAAAAGAAGCAGTAAATGAAAGTAATCGACTTACATCAGAGCGAAAAAGAAATCATCCAGTTGGCTGTCGAGAATAACCGACACGCCCAGCATAAGATTTATTCGCAATTCGCTCCCAAGATGTTGAGTGTGTGCCGACAATATATTAAGGATGTGCATCAGGCAGAAGATGTGATGATAACCGCTTTCATGAAAGTGTTTTCCAATCTGAAAAACTTCGAACACAAAGGCAGTTTTGAAGGCTGGATCCGACGTGTCATGGTTAATGAAAGTATCTCTTTTTTAAGGGTTCAGAAGCAGGTGAAGTTTACGGAAGACGAAAACTTTTTTGAAGAACGGTTTAATAATATTGAAAGTCAGTTTTCCGTGGAGGACATTCAGTTTCTGATTGATAATCTTCCGGATGGGTACCGAATGGTGTTTAATCTTTATGCGATTGAAGGATACAAACATCAGGAAATTGCCGAAATGCTGAACATCAGTGAGGGAACTTCAAAATCGCAGTTGTCTCACGCCCGAAAAATGCTCCAAAATCAAGTGAATAAACTTAAAAATTATCAAAATGGAACCGAATAAAATGGAAGAGGATTTCAGAAAAAAGCTGAATGCCAGAGAGATTCAGCCTTCTGAAGCGGCTTGGGACCGATTGGATGCAATGCTTTCGGTAGCCGAGAATAAAAAACCGAAACGCAACAATACCTTTCTTTTCATTGCTGCAAGTTTGGCCTTGTTTTTTGCAGTGGGTTTGTTTTTACTGCAACAGGAAAACGCGAATCCGGAAATCCGATTGACGAATCCAACCGTTGGAACATCAGATGAGAAACAACCTGTATTGGAAAATCAGCAAGCTTCGGAAGCGATAAATAATGTAACTGAGCAGGTAATCTCGGAAGGAAAAAAATACGAAGCGATTGCCGAAAACCAACCGGTTGCAGCAACGAAGAAAAACAAGGCGTCGGAAACGAAAACAAACACTGATTTTCAACAACAAACAGCAAAAGAAGAAATCGTTGAAGTCACTCCGAAAAAGGAACCTGAAACGCAAAAGGCTACTGCGGATACCGAAAAGTTATTAGCCATAGCCGATGTGCCCAAAGAAAAGCCACAGGTGAAAGTCAATGCCAATTCGTTACTGTCTTCGGTGGAAGGCGAATTGAATCAGGAATTCAGAGAAACCACCTTGCAACGGTTAAACCGAAATTTTAAAACGGTAAAAACGGCTGTGGCCAATAGAAATTACGAGTAAAAACAATCAAAAATCGAACAGTTAAATTTTTAAATTATGCAGAAAATCATTTTTTATGTAGTGGTATCGTTATGCTTTTTCGTAAGCAAAATCACTGCGCAGGAAACCTTTGAACAACGTGCGAAAACCATCGCTCAAAACATTGAGTTCATCACTAAAGAGGAAAAACAAGCCTTGAAAGATCAGGTGGACGACATTAACAAGCAGCTTGAAATGGGGAGGTTAACTCAGGAGCAGGCCGATAAAATGAAAATTGAAGTGGCAACGGTTCAGGCCAAGAAAATCGAAGACCGTGTGGCTTTGGAGCAAGAAAAACTAAATGCTCTGGTGCAGGAAAAAGTGGAAGGTAAAATCAGCGACACCACCAAGACCAGAAAAAAACATCGCTTCGGTATAACGGTTTCAGGAGGTGAATTAAATGAAGAGGGAAAAGAAAAAAGAACCACCAGTCAGTTTGTTATCGCCGGAGGGGTCAATAACCTGGTGACGGATGGTGCTGTGGCGAATTCAGATTTCGGGTATCTACGCTCGGTATTTTACGAGTGGGGTTTTACCAAAAGAACCCGTTTGGCTAAAGAAAGTAATCTGTTGCATTTCAAATACGGATTGTCTTTCATGTACAATATTGTAGCGCCAACCGACAATCGCTATTTTGTGGATAACGGTAAAGAAACAGTTCTGGAAACCTTTCCGGTAGATTTGAGAAAAAAAGACACCTACTTTAAAAATGTTTACATAGCGGTTCCGTTGCATTTGGAATTCGATTTTTCTAAAAAATCGGTTAAAGAAGGTAAAAAATTCTATAAGTCACACGATGGTTTCCGATTGGGAGTAGGAGGTTTTGCAGGGTACAATATCAATTCCAAACAGTTCCTTTCGTATGAAGTGGACGGTTACCGAATCAAGGAAAAGCAAAAAGGAAGTTGGAATGTGAACGACTGGAATTACGGCTTGAGTTCTTACATTGGTTGGGGGCAAACCAGTTTGTATGCGAAATACGATTTGAGTCCGTTGTTCAAGGATAATCCGGTGGAACAGAATAATGTTTCCTTGGGAATCCGTTTCGATTTGAATTAATTTGTTTTAGTTTCATACTTTTAAAAAAGGTGTCTTCAAAAGTGGCACCTTTTTTGTTTAATTCAAAGATTGAATTTCCTTAACACGCCCATTGTTCCATGTGTTTTCGTAAGGTTATGGATTTGTTCGGATATTTGATTAAGGAAAAATTTCAGAAATTCTGTTTAAACTTTGGAACTTTGTATCTTTGGGACTTTCCAACTAAAAAATGATTTCACAAAATACCATAGAAACCGTATTTGAAACCGCTCGTGTCGAGGAGGTTATTGGTGATTTTGTGCAATTGAAACGCGCCGGGAGCAATCTGAAAGGATTGAGTCCGTTCTCCAACGAGAAGTCGCCTTCGTTTATGGTGTCGCCCGTGAAACAGATTTGGAAGGATTTCAGTTCCGGAAAAGGAGGGAATGCGGTAACTTTCCTAATGGAGCACGAGCATTTTTCGTATCCGGAAGCGATTCGGTATTTGGCTAAAAAATACAATATCGAAATCGAGGAAACCGAACAAACCGACGACGATAAGGCAGAAGCCAATGAAAAAGAGAGTATGTATCTGGTTTCGGAATTTGCCCAAAAGTATTTTCACAATGTTTTAATGCATACTGATGAAGGAAAGGCGATTGGCTATTCTTATTTCAAGGAGCGCGGGTTTACGAAAGATACGATTGAAAAATTCGGATTAGGGTATTCCCCGGAAACCTGGGATGCTTTCACTATGGAAGCCTTGGGTAAAGGATATAAGCTGGACTATCTAGACAAAACGGGATTGACGATTGTTAAAGACGACAAACAGTTCGACCGTTTCAAAGGCAGGGTGATGTTTCCGATTCAGAGTATGTCGGGACGTGTCCTGGGTTTTGGGGGCCGAATCTTATCCAACGATAAAAAAGCAGCAAAATACCTGAATTCTCCCGAAAGTGAAATTTACCATAAGAGTAAAGTGCTTTACGGAATTTTTCATGCCAAACAGGCTATCGCCAAACAGGACAACTGTTTTTTGGTGGAAGGGTATACCGATGTAATCCAAATGCATCAGGCCGGAATTGAAAACGTAGTGGCTTCTTCAGGTACGGCGTTAACCCCGGATCAAATCCGATTGGTAAACCGATTGACTAAAAATATTACGGTATTGTTCGACGGGGATGCTGCGGGATTGCGTGCTTCGGTGCGCGGAATCGATCTGATTCTGGAAGAAGGCATGAATGTTAAAGTCTGCACCTTTCCGGAAGGCGATGACCCAGACAGTTTTGCCAAGAAAACACCCTATGATGAGTTGGTGAAGTACCTCAGTGAAAACGCGATGGACTTTATCCAATTTAAAGCGTCCTTACTGATGAAGGAAGCCAAAAATGATCCGATCAAGAAGGCGGAACTTATTCGCGATATGGTAACGAGCATTTCCAAAATTCCGGACAAAATCAAACGGGAAATTTATGTTCAGGAGTGTTCCCGAATCATGGATATTTCCGAAGAAGTGCTTTTCAATACGCTGGCGCAACTCGTTCAGAAAGACATTCACGAAGCAGGTAAAAAACAAAAAACCGATCAGAAAGCGTTTGAAGTCGTTAAGAATGTTCCCGAAGCGGTGGCTTCTACGGTGGATGTGCAATACGAACTGGAACGTAAGATTATCGAGATTTTACTTTTGTACGGTATGGCAGAAGAGGAGTTTGAAGATGTTTTGCTGAAAGCCAATGAAGACGGCGAAGCCATAGAGGTAAAGGAAATGAACACTTATAAGGTCTACCAACGCATTTACCTGAGTTTACAGGAAGATGAAGTGGAGCTGGCGAATCCTTTGTTTAGAGCCATTTACAATGATATGGTGAATTATTTTCACCAACACGAAACCTTCGAATTGGAGCAGTATTTAATGCGCCTGGAGCCCGAATTGGCTCAGGAAGTGACACATATTCTTATGGAAGAGGAGCGTGAGGTTTTGCACAATTGGGAATCGAAACAAATTGTCGTAAAGCAAAAAAACCAGACGATAAGTCAATATGTTTCAGAAACGATACTGACTTTACGCTGGTTTTTAGTGGATAAAATTATCAATGATTTAAAGAACAGCATTTCAAGCGAACCGGAAGCCGATAACTCTGAAATTCTCTCTACTGCTGTAGATTATTACACACTGATTAATTCTTTTTCTTCAAAATTAGGTAGAGTTCTTTCCCGATACAGCTAAACGATTTCGAGTGTTTTAGCCTTATTTACCAAATCAACCAAATTGGTTACATGCAATTTTGTTAGTAAACGCAATTTGTATGTACTGATGGTTTTTTCGTTTAACGTCAATAATTTTGCAATTTCCTTGTTCTTTTTTCCGTCGCTCAAATAGCGTAAAACTTCAATTTCACGGGAAGATAATTTTCGGTACAAGCGGTCTGACTTCTTACCTTTGTTAAGCAATGCCAGATTTTTCTTCACGGCATCACTGAAAATTACAGCACCGTCATTTACTTTTTTAATCGCACTTTCTAAATCTTCAAGTTTTGAATTTTTATGAATATAAGCAGAAACACCGGCCTTAAGGGCATTTGGTGCATAAATTTGTTCTCCTAGATTAGTGAAAACTACAATTTTTGTATCGGAGTAATCTCTAATCAATGATTTCACAACGTTGATGCTTGACAGTCCTTCCAGTTCTAAATCAAGAACTATCACATCCATAGATTTTTTCTTTAGTATTTCGTCCAAATCGTCCAAATTACTAACGACTCCTACAAGACTAATATCCGCATTGTCTTTAAAGTAGGACTTCACCCCAAATTGTACGACAGGGTGATTGTCGGCTAAACACACTTTTATCATTTTATCAATTTTTAATAGTAATTATCCTGTAAAGGTACTAAAAAAAAATATAAAGTATTGATAATCAATGAAAGAAATTTATTTCAATTCAAAAGGAATTTTACAGACCGGAATTAAGTTCATTTTATGTTGATTTATCGTATTTAACCGTAAGAAAATTTTGAAAACATCTTTCTCGCGTCCTTCAAAGTCATTTTCGGTTTTTCCTGCTGCCAATGCGGCCATAGCAACTTCCAATTCGTCATAGCTGGCGCCCAATTGGTCTTCATCGCTGCGTTCGTCTTCATAAGCAGCATCGGTAAATAAACCATCGGTGGGTTTGGCTTTTAAGATGCTTTCGGGAACCTGTAAATAGGCGGCTAATTTTCGGACTTCACTCTTCAGTAAATCGGCAATCGGACTGATATCAACACCACCATCACCATATTTCGTAAAAAATCCCACACCGAAATCTTCCACTTTATTTCCGGTACCGGCAACCAAAGCGCTTTGCAGTCCGGCAAAATAATACAATGTGGTCATGCGAAGTCGGGCACGGGTATTGGCTAAGGTTAAATTCAACAGTTCTTCGTTTTCGGATGATGGGACTTCGGTTTTAAATTCTTCAAAAACCGGAGTCAGATCGGCAACCGTACTGGAAACATTCGGAAAACGGTTTTGCAATTGTATGATGTGTTCTTTGCCTCTGGAAACCTGGCTCGGTGCCTGATGAATCGGCATTTCCACGCATAACGTCGGTAAGCCCGTCTGTGCACAAAGTGTTGAGGTTAGTGCCGAATCTATACCGCCGGAAATCCCCACAACAAATCCCTTGACTTTTGCGTTTACTGCATAATCCCGTAACCAGTTAACAATATGGATGTTGATTTTATCTGCCTGAAATGTGTTTGATGAAGTCATAATTATTTATGAAGATTTTATAAAACTGTGACGTATATTTGCGCCGAATTTATTTGCTATAAAAGTATAAATTTTTGACAAAAGAACTATGAAGAAGTATTTGTTACTTGCAGTTTTTGCCGTTAGTCTGGCTTCCTGTAAAAAAGAGGACAAAGTGACCGAAGCGGCAGAGGCTATTCCTGTGAAAATGGAAATCGAACGTTTTGATAAACTTTTCTACGAATCAAAGCCGGAAGAGTTACCCCAATTAAAAAATAAATATCCTTTTTTCTTTCCTGCCGGAAATGCTGATACGGTTTGGACCAACAAACTGAGCAATCCGTTGTTGCGTGAGTTGTATGGCGAAGTGAAAAAGAAATATCCAAACAATTCCGCTTTCGAAGACGACTTGGAGCAATTGTTCAAACGTATTAAATTTTACTATCCGGAAACCCAAACGCCTAAAGTGATTACTTTGATTTCGGAAGTGGATACTGATGCCAAAGCGATTTATGCGGATAGCCTAGCCTTGATTTCCTTGGACACCTATTTGGGTAAAGACCATCGTTATTACGAAGGGTTTCCGAAATACATGCGTCAGGGATTTGAACCTTCGCAGATGTTCCCGGATTTGGTAAGTAGTTTTTCGCAGGGAAAAATCGCACCGCCTACCGACAGAAGTTTACTCGGACAAATGATTTACTTCGGTAAAGAATTGTATATGAAAGACATGTTGTTACCCGATGCTACGGATGGTGTAAAAATTGAATATACTGATGAACAGATCCAATGGTGTAAGGAAAACGAAAGTGAAATATGGAAATATTTCATCAATAATAAGATACTGTATGATACCGATGTGAAATTGATGCAGCGCTTTGTATCAGTTGGTCCGTATTCGAAATTTTATCTGGAGATTGATAACGAATCGCCGGGCAGAGTCGGGCAGTGGCTGGGCTGGCAAATTGTTCGTTCCTATATGAATAACAATGACGTGAGTCTTCAGAAAATGTTGGCTATGGATGCCAAAGAAATCTTTGATAATTCTAAATACAAACCCAAGAAATAATGTCGAAAACGATTACCTCTGAAATAAAACTGACTGTTGAATTAGACGAAAACAGAGTTCCCGAAAAAATAAAATGGACCGCGCAAGACGGCGGAATCAATGCAGAAGAAGCTAAAGCAATGTTGCTTTCCATATGGGACAGTAAGGCACAAGAAACTTTGCGAATTGATTTGTGGACGAAAGACATGCCGGTGGATGAAATGAAAGTGTTTTTCCACCAAACGTTAGTGGCCATGACCGATACGTTCCATCGTGCGACCGAAGATGAAAAAATGACGGCCACCATGAAAGATTTCTGTGATTATTTCGCCGAAAAACTGGAGCTGAATAAGTAATAAAAAAAGCGTTCGCCAAGCGAACGCTTTTTTTATTTTAAAATTCGTTATTCTTAAACACTTCGTCGTTTACACCATCAATAAACTCCAATAGTTGTTCCCTTCCGTTTCCTTCCGTGGAGGAAGTAACAAAATATTGCGGCATCTCTTCCCAGTTGTTGGCTAACAGCTGCTTTCTGTAAGCGGCCACTTGCTGATCGATTTTTCCCTTGCTGATTTTGTCGGCTTTGGTGAAAACAATGCAAAAAGGCACTTCGGTTACTCCTAAATAAGTAATGAATTCCAAATCGATTTTTTGGGCTTCCAATCGGATATCGATTAAAACGAAAGCGCAAACCAATTGTTCCCGGGTTTCGAAATAATCGGTAATGAATTTTTGAAAAACTTCCTTGGTTTTCTTGGAAACACGGGCGTAACCGTATCCGGGTAAATCGACCAAAAACCAATTGTTGTTAATTTTAAAATGATTAATCAACTGTGTTTTTCCGGGTCTGCCGGAAGTTTTTGCCAAATTTTTGTGGTTCGTCAGCATGTTGATCAAAGATGATTTTCCAACATTGGAGCGACCAATAAATGCATATTCCGGCAAAGGATCTTTCGGGCACTTGCTCACTTCGGAATTACTGATTATAAATTCGGCAGTATTGATTTTCATTTGTATTCCAGTTAAAAAAAAGCTACAGTTTCCTGTAACTTTTCTATTTATAAATTCGTTTTTTTAAGCCATTCCAACAAATGATTGTTGAACTCTTCCGGACATTCCATCATGGCAGCATGACCACATTTGTCGATCCAGTATAAATCGGAGTTGGGTAACAATCGGTTGAACTCTTCGGCAACATCCGGCGGGGTTACTTTGTCGTTTTTCCCCCAGATAATACACGTTGGCGTGGTCATCTTCGGTAAATCTTTGGCCATGTTATGACGAATGGCGCTTTTGGCAATGGTAAGCGTTTTAATCAGTTTGATTCGGTCGTTTACCGTAGCATAGACATCGTCTACAATTTCTTTGGTAGCCACTTTAGGGTCGTAAAAAACGTCTTCCGCTTTCTTTTTAATGTATTCGTAATCCCCACGCTTCGGGTAACTTTCTCCCATGGCGCTTTCATATAAACCGGAACTTCCGGTAATAACCAACCCGGCCATTTTTTCAGGGTACATTTTGGTATGATATAAGGCAATATGTCCGCCCAGCGAATTTCCAAGTAAAATTACCTTATCGAAACCTTTATAGGTGATAAAGTCTTTTACAAACTTAGAAAATGCTTTTACGTTCGTTTTTAAAATGTTGTTGGTGTATAAAGGCAATTCAGGAATTACAACTTTATAACCGTGTTTCGGAAAGAAATTGGCAACCGCTTCAAAGTTGCTCAAGCCTCCCATAAGACCGTGTAAAATAATGATAGGCGTGCCTTCTCCAGCTTCAAAATATTGGTATTTGCCTTCTTTTTTTAACATGTGTTTTTGGTGTATAATTATCCAATATCAAAATCAGACAAATATATGATTTTCTCCAGAAATAGGAAGCTTTCAAAATGAAAATCGAAAATACTTTCTTATTAAAACCTGATTTACGCTGGGTTTTTTGGTAATCGGTTAATTATCAACAATTTTCATTCGTTGGTAACTGAAAGTGATTGTCTTTTTGAATTTTACAAATCAATAAGAAATGCCGTAAAACCGACATGTTTTTTGAAGAATTTTTGAAGATTCTTTTAAAACGTTAAGCAATCGCTAAATATTAAGAATGAGAGATTTAACAGATTTTCTTACGAATAGGTGTTGGAGCGAAAAAACTTATCAACAAAGTGGTAATTTGTGGTAAAATGTGGTAAAAAAATCTGTACTTTTGCTATAAATCATTTCAAAAAAGGTTTTCATTGACGAACATAATCGGAACATACGAGTGTAAAATCGACGCGAAAGGAAGGCTGATGGTGCCTGCACCGCTGAAGAAGCAATTGCCTTCTTTGGAGAGTGGTTTTGTGTTGAAGCGTTCGGTTTTTGATAAGTGTGTCGAGCTTTGGCCGAAAGCGGAATGGGACATCATGATGCTGAAAATCAATGGGCTGAATCGTTTTAATAAAAAAAACAACGATTTCATACGGAAGTTTATGGCGGGCGTGAAGATGGTGGAAATTGATGATGCGGGCCGACTTTTAATCACAAAAGATCTGATTGATTTTGCAGAAATTTCAAAAGATTTGGTGCTGACTTCCAAAGTGAACATCATTGAAATCTGGGATAAGGATTTATACGAACAGTCCATTTCCGGAGATGATATGGATTTTGCGGATTTGGCCGAAGAAGTAATGGGTAATTTAAATGGCGATGGAAATGGAATATCATAATCCGGTTTTACTGAAAGAAACGGTGGATGGTTTGGATATCAAACCGGATGGAATTTATGTGGATGTGACTTTCGGAGGCGGAGGGCATTCCAGAGAAATAATGCGTCGTCTGGGGCCGAACGGAAGATTGTTCGCCTTCGATCAGGATACCGATGCTTTGGCAAATGCTATTGATGATGAGCGTTTTACGTTAATCAATGAGAATTTCCGATACATCAAAAGGTTTTTGCGTTTTTACGGCGTAAAAGAAGTCGATGGAATTTTAGGGGATTTAGGAGTTTCTTCGCATCAGTTTGATGTGGCCGAACGTGGTTTTTCAACGCGTTTCGATGCCGAGTTGGACATGAGAATGAATCAGAACGATGCGATTAGCGCTTATAATGTGGTGAACGAATACGCCGAAGCGGATTTACGCAGAATCTTTGCGGATTACGGCGAATTAACCACGGCAAAAGGATTGGCGCACGCAATTGTTCAGGCAAGAACAGAGGAGCCAATCAAAAACACCGAACAATTGAAACAGGTGTTGAGTCGGTTTCTGCCGGCGCATAAAAGCAATAAGATTTTAGCTCAGATTTATCAGGCCATTCGGATCGAAGTGAATCAGGAAATGGAAGTACTCAAGGAATTTTTAGAGCAATCGTTGGAAGTTTTAAAACCCGGCGGACGATTGAGCGTGATTTCCTATCATTCTTTAGAAGACCGTTTGGTGAAACGCTTCATGAAAAACGGTCTGTTTGAAGGCGAGCCGGAAAAGGATTTCTTCGGAAGATTCGAAGTGCCGTTCAAGTTAATCGGTAAAATGATTGTGCCTTCTGAGGAGGAAATTAAAATAAACAGTCGTGCCCGAAGTGCCAAATTACGAATAGCGGAAAAGAAATAAGAGATGAAAGGCGGAGTATACAGCTTGCTGAAAGCAAAATTTCTAATCGACGACGATGCACTGAAAAACTGGAAATTCATCGTGTTCCTGATTTTGTTGGCGATGATAATGATTGGAAACTCACACCGATACGAACAAAAGAATTACAGAATAACCGAATTAACGAATGAAGTGAAAGAGTTGCGTTCGGAATTTGTAGACCGACGTTCGGAACTCATGGAACTCAAAATGGAATCGACCATTTCCAAACAAATGGAGCCTCACGGAATTTTACCGTCTTCAGTTCCGCCCAAGAAAATAAAAGTAAAAGAAGAAGAAAGCAGTATTCTTAAAAAAATATGGCAGTAGAAAATAAAAATATTTCGTACAGAATTTATTTGGTAGCCTTCGCGATTTTCGTGATGGCTATTTTCGTTGCTATAAAACTGACCAACATTCAGTGGGTAGAAGGGGAATATTACAGAAAATTAGCCAAAGAAAGAACGGTTAAAAATTTCGTAATTCCTGCCAATAAAGGGAATGTGTATTCTGCAGACGGTAGTTTGCTTGCAACATCCATTCCAAATTATACCATTCGTTTTGATGCCGTGGCACCTAAAAAAGAGCATTTTGACGATAATGTAAAAGCTTTGTCTGATTCACTTTCGCTTTTGTTGAACAAACCTTCCGGATTTTTTCAACGGGAATTGCGAAAAGCCCGCGCCAATGAAAACCGCTATTATCTGGTAGCCAGAAAACTAAGCTATACAGAATACATGCGCATGAAAAGTTTTCCGCTGTTCAATTTAGGGGCATACAAAGGAGGAATCATTACCGAACAAAAGACCGTTCGTGAACATCCAATCGGTAAAATTGCCGCCAGAACAATCGGTTACGAAAGAACTTACGACGACAAAAGAGCAGACGGAAAAGGAATAGAATGGGCGTACAGGGATTATATCAACGGAAAGGATGGAAAACGATTGATGCAGAAAATTGCAAAAAATCAGTGGAAGCCTATCAGTGATAACAATGAAATTGAACCGCGTGACGGGTATGATATTATTTCCACAATAGATGTTTATGTTCAGGATATTGCGCACCATGCTTTGCTGAAACAGTTGGAATATTATAAGGCGGATCACGGCTGTGTTGTAGTGATGGAAACCAAAACGGGCGAAGTGAAAGCGATTTCCAATTTGGGAAGAGACGAAGTGGACGGGAATTATTACGAGACTGATAATTATGCGATAAGAGAATCACACGAACCGGGATCAACTTTTAAATTGGTCGATTTGATAGCGCTTTTGGATGATGAAAAAGTAGATACCAGTAAAATTTACGATTCCAAAGGCGGGGATATCACTTATAGAGGAAGACATGTTCGTGATTCAAACGGAAAAGGATACGGAAAAGTTTCTTTAGCGCGCGGTTTCGAATTGTCGTCCAATACCATTTTGGTTCAGGCAGTATATGAAAATTACAAAGACAATCCGGAAGAATTCGTGAACCGATTGAATAAGATGGGATTAAACAAACCACTCGGATTGCCTTTCAAAGGAGAAGGGAAGCCCTATATTCCGCAGCCAAGTGATAAGAAATGGTCGGCTATTTCACTGCCGTGGATGGCATTCGGATATGGGGTTTCAATGACGCCTTTGCAAACACTGACCTTGTATAATGCTGTAGCGAATAATGGTGAAATGGTAAAACCGAAATTCGTTCGTGAAATCAAGGAATGGAACAAAACCATCAAGAAATTCGATAAAGAAGTGATTAATCCGAAAATCTGTTCGGATGAGGCATTACTTAAAATCAAAGCGATTTTAGAAAACGTAGTGAAAAAGGGTACGGGCTCAAAATTATATTCCAAAGATTTCTCGATGGCCGGAAAAACAGGAACGGCTCAGATGAATTACCACAAAGGTGACGGTAAAATGTACTATGCATCCTCCTTTGTAGGATTCTTTCCGGCCGACGAACCAAAATATTCGTGTGTCGTAGTAGTACACAAACCCAACGTGGCAGCAGGTTATTATGGTGCCGATGTTGCCGGTCCGGTGTTTAAAAGAATTGCACAGAAAATTTTCACCGATGTACCTTCCACCAACGAAATCAAAACGCTGAATGTGAAGATCAAGCATCAGGAAAAAAACTATGCGGAGTATTATACGAAAGCACAGAAAAAAGAAAATATCGTTCCGAATGTAAAAGGAATGTCAGCGATGGATGCTATTGCTTTACTGGAAAATTTCGGAATGAAAGTGAAAGTGAAAGGAATCGGAAAAGTGAAACAACAATCCATTCAGCCGGGACAACGATTCAACAGAAATCAAATCATAACACTCGAATTATCGTGATGATTTTAAAAGACATATTATATAAAGTAGCCATTGAAGCGGTAAAAGGTCCGACGGATATCGACGTGAACAAAATCGAATTCGACTCGAGAAAAATCGTTTCGGATGATGTTTTCGTGGCCATAAAAGGAACCGTTTCCGACGGGCATGATTTCATCGAAAAAGCCATCAATCTTGGGGCGACAGTGATTATTTGTGAAGCATTTCCAACGATTATTGTTGAAGGAATTACGTACGTACAGGTAAAAGATTCGAGTGCGGCTTTGGCTTTTATGGCGGCTAATTTCTACGGAAATCCGTCTGCCAACTTGAAATTAGTTGGTGTAACCGGTACGAATGGTAAAACCACGATTGCCTCATTGCTATACCAATTGTTCAGAAATGCCGGATTCAAAGTCGGATTGCTTTCTACCGTAAAAATTCTGGTGGATGATATCGAGTACAAAGCGACTCATACGACGCCGGATTCCCTGACAATCAATCATTATCTGAATGAAATGACGGAGGAAGGTTGTGAATATTGTTTTATGGAAGTCAGCTCGCACGGAATTCACCAAAAAAGAACTGAAGGTTTGCATTTCGTGGGTGGTATTTTTACGAACCTGTCTCACGATCATTTGGATTACCACGAAACGTTTGCCGAATACCGCGATGTGAAAAAATCGTTCTTCGATAATTTACCGAAAACGGCTTTTGCACTTTCGAATATCGACGATAAAAACGGAGCGGTAATGCTTCAGAACACCAGAGCCAAAAAACTGACGTATGCTTTAAAATCCTATGCCGATTATCGTGCGCAGATTTTAGAAAACCAATTGTCTGGCTTGCTGTTGAAAGTTAACGAGCAAGAAGTTTGGGTACGCCTGATTGGTTCGTTCAATGCTTATAATTTATTGGCGATTTACGGAACGGCCATTCAGTTGGGATTGGAAAATCTTGAGGTATTGCGGCTGTTAAGTGAGCTGGAAAGCGTTTCCGGACGTTTTCAGTTTATCGTTTCCGAATCCAATATCACGGCAATTGTGGATTATGCACACACACCGGATGCCTTGGAAAACGTATTGAAAACCATCGAAGACATCCGTACCAAAAACGAACAGCTGATTACGGTTGTGGGTTGTGGCGGTGACCGCGATACTGCGAAAAGACCCATCATGGCGCGAATTGCTTCGGAATTGAGTGATAAGGCCATTTTTACGTCTGATAATCCGAGAAGTGAGGATCCGGACATGATCATTGCCGAAATGGAACAAGGCGTAGAGCCGCAGAATTATAAAAAAACGATTGCGATTACCGACAGAAAGCAGGCGATTAAAATGGCTTGTCAGTTGGCAAAAAGCGGAGACATCATACTTATCGCCGGAAAAGGGCACGAAACCTATCAGGAAATTCAGGGGGTTCGTCACGATTTCGACGATATGAAAATTGTAAAAGAACTGTTAGACCAATTAAACAAATAAGATATGCTGTATTATTTATTTCAATATTTAGACAAAACAATGGATGTTCCCGGAACTGGGGTATTTCAGTATATCACGTTTCGTTCGGGATTGGCTATTATTTTGTCGTTGATGATTTCCACCATTTTCGGGAAGCGGGTCATCAACTATTTGAGAAGACTGCAAATCGGGGAGACCGTTCGTGAATTGGGTCTGGAAGGTCAAACGCAAAAAGCGGGCACGCCGACCATGGGGGGATTAATCATCATTTTTTCCACGTTGATTCCGGTATTCTTATTGGCAAAATTGGATAACATTTATGTGATGTTGCTGATTGTAACCACGCTTTGGATGGGAACCATCGGGTTTATTGACGATTATATCAAGATTTTCAAAAAAGATAAAGAAGGATTAAAAGGAAAGTTTAAAGTTATCGGTCAGGTTGGTCTAGGGTTAATCGTTGGTTCGGTGTTGTATTTTCATCCGGCTGTAACGGTTAGAACAGATACTTCGACAACGGATATTTTTAAGCAGGGGACAACGGTTTCGGCTGTAGCCAAAGAAGAAAAATCGACGGCAACAACTATTCCGTTCTTCAAAAACAACGAAATGGATTACGCCGAATTATTGGCATGGACGGGCGATAACTATAAGGATTACGCCTGGTTGATTTTCATTCCGGTGGTGATTTTCATTATTACCGCAGTTTCCAACGGGGCCAATTTAACCGATGGTATCGACGGATTGGCAGCGGGAACTTCCGCAATTTCCGTGCTCGCACTCGGGATTTTCGCCTTCGTTTCGGGTAACATCATTTTTTCGAATTACCTGAACATTATGTACATCCCCAATTCGGGAGAAATGACGGTCTACATTGCGGCCTTTGTGGGGTCGCTCATCGGATTCCTTTGGTACAACACCTATCCGGCAACCGTTTTTATGGGCGATACAGGAAGTTTGACCATTGGCGGAATCATCGCGGTTTTGGCCATCGCCGTTCGTAAAGAATTGTTGATTCCGGTATTGTGCGGGATCTTTTTGGCAGAAAATTTATCGGTGGTACTTCAGGTGGCGTACTTCAAGTACACCAAAAAGAAATATGGTGAAGGCCGACGCATTTTTCTGATGTCGCCATTACACCACCACTATCAAAAGAAAGGCTATCACGAAAGTAAAATCGTAACCCGTTTCTGGATTGTGGCCATTTTATTGGCAATTTTTTCATTAGTATCCTTAAAACTGAGATAATATGAGATTAGTAGTCTTAGGCGGAGGAGAAAGCGGTGTAGGTACTGCGATTCTGGGAAAGAAAAAAGGATATGAGGTTTTTGTCTCGGATTACGGAGAGATTAAAAACAATTACAAAGAGGTGTTGATTCTAAACCAGATTCCTTGGGAAGAAAAACAACATACGGAAGAACTGATTTTAAATGCCGATGTAGTGATGAAAAGCCCCGGAATTCCGGATAAGTCCAACATCGTCAAGCAACTCAAGAATAACAATGTTCCTATCATTTCTGAAATCGAATTTGCAAGTCAGTTTAACGATTTTGTAACCATCGGAATCACCGGAAGTAACGGTAAAACCACCACTACGATGTTAACGCACCATTTGCTGAAACAAGGAGGAATGAATATCGGAATCGCCGGAAATATCGGAAAAAGTTACGCCTGGCAAGTGGCTGAAAACAAATTCGAAGCCTATGTGTTGGAATTGAGCAGTTTTCAGTTGGACGGGATTGTGAATTTTCGCCCACATATTGCGGTGATGACAAACATCAGTCCGGATCATTTGGATCGCTATAATTATGATTACGATTTGTACATCGCAGCCAAATTCCGAATTACGAAAAATCAAACGGAAGACGATTATTTTATATACGATGATGATGATGAGGCTATCGTAAAATGGTTGTCCGAAAATGAAATAAAAGCCAAAAAGATTCCTTTTTCATTGGTTAAAAAAATAGAAGAAGGCGCATACGCAGACGAAAAAAACATAACAACTCATATTAATAACGACGAATTTATCATGCCAATCAACGAACTAGCTTTAGAAGGAAAACACAATGTGAAAAACGCAATGGCGGCCACTACGGTAGCACAGTTAATGCGCATCCGAAAAGAAACGATCCGTGAAAGTTTGTCCAATTTTCAAGGCGTAGAGCACCGATTGGAAAAAGTGTTGAAAATTCAGAACGTACAATATATTAACGATTCCAAAGCGACCAATGTCAATGCAACGTTTTTTGCTTTGGACAGCATGAATACGCCAACAGTTTGGATTGTGGGTGGTGTCGATAAAGGAAACGATTACAGCGAATTGATGCCGTTGGTTCGTGAAAAAGTAAAAGGCATCATCTGTTTGGGTGTGGATAATTCCAAAATCATGAAAGCGTTTGAAGACGTGGTGGATGTAATGATCGAAACCACCAGCATGACGGATGCCGTGAAAATCGCACAACGTATGGCGGAAAAAGGCGATACGGTTTTATTGTCACCTGCTTGTGCTAGTTTCGACTTGTTTGAAAACTACGAAGACAGAGGCAAACAATTTAAAAATGCAGTGCAAAACTTATAATAAGTAAACAATACTAAGATAACTCAGCGCCTTAGCGTCTAAGAAACTTGGCAACTTAAAATAAAATGAAAGAACTAATTGGTAAACTTAAAGGAGACAGAGGGATTTGGGCATTTGTGGCCCTGTTGTCGCTATTTTCCTTTATGCCTGTTTTCAGTGCCAGCACCAACCTTGTGTACGTGGTGGGTAAGGGCTCTACCATTGGTTATTTGTTCAAACATTTGGTACACGTATTTATCGGATTCTGTCTGATTTATTTCGTGCACCGAACACCGTACCATTATTTCAAGGCCTTCTCTTGGTGGCTTATGCCGGTGGCTTTTGTGCTATTAGGTTTCACCATGCTTCAGGGAACTACAATTGGTGGTGCCAATGCGAGCCGATGGATACAGATTCCGTTTATCGGGGTGTCGTTTCAGCCTTCCGCTTTTGCGTTCATTATCATGATGGTATACGTCGCGCGTTACCTTTCTAAAATTGAAGAGAAAGAATATACGTTCAAATCGTCATTAATTGAACTTTGGGCTCCGGTTTTCGGAATTATTGGCTTAATTTTGCCGGCCAATTTTTCCACGGCAGCACTAATGTTTTCAATGGTTTGTATGTTAGTTTTTGTAGGGAAATACAGGCTGCAATACTTGTTTACCATTATCGGCGCAGGGATTGTAGGGTTGATGATGTTTATTCTGGTGGCAAAAGCGTTTCCGGATAATAAACTCACCAGTCGTGTAAATACCTGGATGAGCCGTATCGAGCGATTCAGTTCCGATACGCCTAATGAAGATGATTATCAGATTGAAAAAGCGAAAATTGCCATCGCTTCCGGAAAAATATACGGATTGGGTCCGGGGAAAAGTGTTCAGAAAAACTTCTTGCCGCAGTCGTCTTCCGATTTTATTTACGCGATTATCGTGGAAGAATACGGATTGTTGGGCGGATTTGCCATAATGGGATTGTACCTGTTGCTGTTCTTCCGATTCCTGATAACCTCACACAAAGCACCAACCTTGTTTGGAAAATTGTTGATAGTCGGACTCGGGTTTCCGATAATTTTCCAGGCATTCACCAATATGGGTGTTGCGGTGGAATTGTTACCAACAACCGGACAAACCTTGCCGTTAATCAGTAGTGGAGGAACTTCCATCTGGATGACGTGTATTGCGGTGGGAATCATATTGAGTGTGACCAAAAAAGAAGAGGAAATCGCGCAAATTGAAGCCGAAGCCAAATTAAGAGACGAAGCATTACAACGCATCATCGACCGTGAAGTGGCGCTCGAAACAGAAAGTGAAAATGAGATTGATGCGATAATTGAAAGGGCTAAAAAAGCAGAAGCAGGCGAGAATTATTCGATAGAAGACCAAACGGATAACCCGATGAATGCAGTTTTGAATAAGAAGTAGGGGAGAGGCAAGAGGCAAGAAAATAGAATATAGAGAATAGAAAAACTTAGAGACTTTGAGTCTTAGCGGCAAAAAAGAAAAACTCAGCAACTAAAAAATGAAACAGAATCCAAAATTCATAATCAGCGGAGGAGGAACCGGAGGGCATATTTACCCGGCGGTGGCGATTGCGAACGAGTTGAAAAACCGTTTCCCGAATGCCGATATTCTTTTTGTGGGTGCGAAGGATAAAATGGAAATGCAGAAAGTGCCTCAGGCGGGTTACCCGATTAAAGGATTGTGGATTGCAGGTATTCAGCGAAAGTTAACATTGCAAAACGCGATGTTTCCATTCAAGCTGGTTTCAAGTTTGTCAACTTCATTCGGAATTCTGAGAAGTTTCAAGCCGGATGTAGTGGTGGGAACCGGTGGATTTGCCAGTGGCGCTGTTTTAAAAGTAGCTTCCATGATGGGAATTCCAACGGTGATTCAGGAACAAAATTCCTATCCCGGAATAACGAATAAACTATTGAGTAAAAAAGCCAATAAAATTTGTGTGGCCTACGAAAATTTAGAGCGTTTCTTTCCGAAAGAGAAGATGATTTTAACCGGGAATCCGGTGCGTCAGGATTTGATTTCGGTCAGTGATAAGAGAAGTGAAGCAATCGCGCATTTCAATTTGGACGCTTCCAAAAAAACCTTGCTGGTGTTAGGCGGAAGTTTAGGGGCAAGAAGAATCAATCAGCTCCTTGAAAAAGAACTGGATTTTCTGTTGTCACAAAACGTTCAGATTATCTGGCAATGCGGGAAATTGTATTTCGAAGAGTACAAACATTTTTCGGATAAGGAAAACGTACAGGTACTTTCGTTTATTGACCGAATGGATTTGGTATACGCTGCCGCAGATGTGGTGATTTCCCGTTCAGGAGCATCCTCGGTATCAGAATTATGCATCGTAGGGAAACCGGTAATTTTCATTCCGTCACCCAATGTAGCCGAAGATCATCAAACCAAAAACGCCAAAGCAATAGTAGATAAAAACGGAGCGCTTTTGCTTAAGGAATCCGAATTAGATACTCAGTTTGAAACTGTTTTTCAGCATCTGATAACCAATGAAGAACAGCAAAAACAATTGAGCACCAACATAAAACAATTGGCTTTACCCAACGCCACGAAACAAATCGTTGACGAAATCGTAAAGCTAATCAGATAGCAGATGTCAGATAGCAGATTGCAGAAAACAGAAGTTGAATTATAGCAGAAATAAACTCAGTCACTAAGCAACTAAGTAACTCAGTAACTAAAAAGAAATGAACCTAAACCAAATACAAAACGTCTATTTCATCGGAATCGGAGGCATCGGAATGAGTGCCTTGGCGCGTTATTTTAAATTCATCGGAAAAAATGTGGCGGGTTATGATAAAACGCATACACATTTAACGGGTGAATTGGAGGAAAGCGGTATTTCGATTCATTTTGAAGACGACGTGAAGTTGATTGGTCAGGAGTATTTGAATAAGGAAAATACGTTGGTGGTAATTACGCCGGCAGTTCCGAAACACCATACCGAGTGGAATTATTTTCTAAATAACGGATTTACGGTTAAAAAACGTGCCGAGGTTTTAGGGATTATCACCAAAGACACCTTCTGTTTCGCGGTAGCGGGAACGCACGGTAAAACAACAACTTCCAGTATCTTAGGTCATGTGTTGTATGAAAGCGGTGCCGATGTGACTGCTTTTTTAGGCGGCATCGTAGAAAATTATAATTCCAATTTAATCGGAAGCGGAAAAACCGTAACCGTAGTAGAAGCGGATGAATTCGACCGTTCGTTTTTATACCTGCACCCGAATATCGCTTGTGTAACATCCATGGATGCGGATCATTTGGATATCTACGGCGATGCAACAGCGATTGAAGCTTCGTTTGTGGAGTTTGCCAATAAAGTGGAAGACAAGAAAAATCTTTTCATTAACAACGGATTGCCGTTAGAAGCAATAACCGTCGGAGTGAATGATGATTCTGATTTCGTCGCTAAAAATATAAGAATAGAAAACGGTTGGTATGTTTTCGATGTGACCACACCAACAGAAGAAATGAAAGATTTACGATTTGGCCTACCGGGCAGACACAATCTGACCAATGCTTTGTTAGCTTTGGCGATGGCGCGCACTTTCGGCACCCCGACCGACGACATTGCCAAGGCTTTTTTAACATTTCAGGGCGTAAGACGTCGTTTTTCGTTCCAAATCCGAAAGCCGGAGTTCGTGTATATCGACGATTATGCACACCATCCTACGGAAATCAACGCGGTGCATCAGGCAGTTCGCGAGTTGTATCCGGGTAAAAAAGTATTGGCGGTTTTTCAGCCGCATTTGTTCAGCAGAACCAAAGATTTTGCGGATGATTTTGCCAAAAGTTTATCACAATTCGATGAAGTGATGTTACTAGATATTTATCCGGCCAGGGAATTACCGATGGAGGGCATCACGTCACAATGGTTGTTGGATAAAATGGAAAACGAGAATAAGAAATTAGTACAAAAGGAGGAATTAATTTCGCTTATGAAAGCTTCTGATGCTCAAATAGTTGTTACGATCGGAGCAGGAGATGTTGGCGAAATGGTTCCGGATATTAAAAAGGCTTTAGAAGATGAAAAAAATTAAGTGGACAGACGTTCGGCTCGTGCTCATGCTAGGCGTGCTGATTTTCCTGTATTCTTTTTCGTCAAAGCGAAATGAAGACCGAAAATTAGTCAAAACCGAAGTGCAGTTTGCCGGAGAAAACACACCGTTTGTCACCGATGAAATGGTTAATAACTTGTTAATACAAAATTTTAACGGGGTTGCAAGTATTCGAAAAGATAAATTAGATTTGAATAGATTAGAGCGCGAACTCGATAGTCATGAAATGATTGCCGATGCACAGGTTTACGCTACTGTTGACGGAACTCTAAAAGCACTCGTAACGCAAAAGACCCCAATCGCCAGAGTGAGTAACGAAAGAAGTTCTTATTACATTGACTATGAAGGGAATAAAATGCCTTTGTCGGACAATTTTTCCGCAAGAGTTCCTCTTGTTGTGGGGGAAATAAATGACGAAAACAGAAAAGAATTGACCGTGGTTTTTCAGAAAATCCACGACGATGATTTTTTGAAAAAAAACATTACCGGAGCTAAAATTCTCGAGTCGGGAAGTCTGTTGATGACGAACAGGAATTACAATTATGAAATTCTTTTCGGAAAGCCGATAAATGTTGACAAGAAGTTTAACAATTACAAAGCTTTCTTTCAACACGCGATGAAAGATACCTTGATAGACGAATATAAAATGATTAATCTGAAGTTTACACAACAGGTTGTGTGCACCAAATAGGAGAATATGGAAAAAGAAAGTATTGCAGTAGGATTAGACATTGGGACAACGAAAATTGTGGCAATGATCGGCAAGAAAAATGAGTACGGGAAGTTAGAAATTTTAGGCGTTGGAAAATCCAAAAGCCTTGGTGTGGCTCGTGGTGTTGTAAACAATATTACACAAACAATCCAATCGATTCAGCAGGCCATAGTGGAAGCGGAAGCCGATTCAGGATATAAAATTAACGACGTGGTGGTGGGAATCGCCGGTCAGCACATCCGAAGTATCCAACACAGTGACTACATCAGTCGCGCGAATGCGGAAGAAGTAATAGGTGATGCCGATATCGATTTATTGATCAATCAGGTACACAAATTGGCGATGTTACCCGGAGAGGAAATTATCCACGTATTGCCACAGGAATTCAAAATTGACGGTGAATCCGAAATTAAAGAACCTATCGGAATGTATGGCGGACGCTTGGAAGCAAGTTTTCACGTAGTGGTAGGGCAGGCTTCTTCCATCCGAAACGTAGGAAGATGTATCAAGAGCGCCGGATTGGATTTGTCCGGATTGACCTTAGAGCCCTTAGCGTCTGCGGATGCGGTTTTAAGTCAGGAAGAAAAAGAAGCCGGAGTGGCGTTAATCGACATCGGTGGCGGAACAACGGATTTGGCTATCTTCAAAGATGGTATCATTCGTCACACGGCAGTGGTTCCTTTCGGTGGAAACGTAATTACGGAAGACATCAAAGAAGGCTGTTCGATTATTGAAAAACAGGCGGAATTGTTAAAAGTGAAATTCGGATCGGCTTGGCCGGGCGAAAACAAGGATAATGAAATCGTTTCCATTCCCGGATTGAGAGGCCGTGAGCCAAAAGAAATTTCGTTAAAAAACCTTTCGAAAATCATCCACGCAAGAGTGGTGGAAATCATCGAGCAGGTTTTTTCGGAAATTAAGGCATACGGACACGAAGATCCACGTAAAAAATTAATTGCAGGAATCGTTTTAACCGGTGGTGGTGCGCAATTGCAACACATCAAGCAATTGGTGGAGTACATCACGGGAATGGATACCCGAATAGGCTATCCGAACGAACATTTGGCCGGAGATTCCGATGAGGAAATTTCAAGTCCGATGTATGCGACCGCGGTTGGTTTGGTAATGAACAGCATCCGCAACAATACCAAAAGCGCAACGCCTTTGGTGGAAATGAAAAAAGAAGAGCCGAAAATTGAAATTAAGCCACAAGTTGTCGTTGAAGAACGTGTAGAAGAAACAATGGAACCGGAACAGCCGAAAACAGCGCCTGTCAGACAACCGGAAATGCAACACGAATCAACAGGAGACAAAATTAAACGCGGCTTTTTTGATAAATATATAGACCGAATTAAAGAATTTTTAGATAACGCAGAATAAAACCGATACAGTATGGAAAGCAATTCAGATTTTGGAAGTATCTCATTTGATTTACCAAAAAACCAATCAAATGTAATTAAAGTTATTGGTGTAGGTGGGGGTGGTAGTAATGCCATCAATCACATGTTTAAACAAGGGATTAAAGGAGTAGACTTCATTGTGTGTAATACTGATTCTCAGGCATTGCAAAACAGTTCGGTACCCAATAAAATCCAGTTAGGCGTTAATTTGACGGAAGGTCTTGGAGCAGGAGCAAATCCTGAAGTAGGACAGCAATCCGCTTTGGAAAGTATCGAAGAAATTGAAAAAATGTTGGATACCAATACCAAAATGGTATTCATCACAGCCGGTATGGGCGGAGGAACGGGAACAGGTGCTGCTCCGGTTATCGCACAATTGGCTAAAGAAAGAGATATTCTTACGGTAGGTATCGTTACCATTCCGTTTCAGTTTGAAGGAAAAGTGCGTCAGGACCAAGCGTTATCGGGTGTTGAACGACTTAGAAAGCAAGTGGATTCTTTAATCGTTATCAATAATAATAAATTAAGAGAAGTTTATGGAAACCTTGGTTTTAAAGCCGGTTTCTCGAAAGCGGACGAGGTGTTGGCAACAGCTTCCAGAGGAATTGCGGAAGTAATTACACACCACTATACACAAAATATCGATTTAAAAGATGCCAAAACCGTACTGTCCAACAGCGGAACGGCTATCATGGGATCGGCAACGGCTTCCGGTGAAAACCGTGCCAAAGACGCCATTATCAACGCGTTGGATTCCCCGTTATTGAACGATAACAAAATTACAGGAGCTAAAAACGTATTGTTGTTGATTGTTTCGGGTACGAATGAAATCACGATTGATGAAATCGGAGAAATCAACGACCACATCCAAACCGAAGCAGGTTTCAATGCCAACATCATTATGGGGGTGGGTGAAGACGAATCGTTAGGAGATGCCGTAGCGGTAACGATCATCGCAACAGGTTTCAACGTAGAACAACAAGCCGAAATCGTTAATACAGAGCCTAAGAAAATCATCCATACCTTGGAAGGCGAACAAAAACTGGTTCAGGATTTGTCCCATAAACCAAGTGTTCCTTCGTTCGATTTTTCGATTCCGACCGAGCAACCCAAAGTAGAGCCTGTAGTGGCAGAAGTGACTCCGATTGTAGAAGATAAAATCGTGTTTACGTTGGAAGAGGAGGTTGAAGTGGTTGAAGTAAAAAAGCCCATAGCGGAAGTGGATTTAATTCCGACTTCTGAATTCATCAATAACTTAGACGTATTCTTCGAAATCGTTTCTCCGGTAAAAGAAGAAGTGAAATTCGAAATCAAAGACGTACGCGAAATCGAAGTTTTCGGTGCCGAAATCGTAAAAGCGGAAATCGAACAGGTACAGGAGCAAATCACGTTCTCTTTCGATTTAACAAATGGCGGTGTTTCTACCAACGACGACAGAAGAGTGTTCGATTTGTCTGAGGAAACCAAACAAATGTTCGTGAACGAACCGGTTCAGGTGGTTCCGGTTACGGAAGTGAACCAATCGGGCGTAATCCGTTATTCTTTAGACGATTATATGGAAAAAGAAAACGAATTGGCGGCTTCAAAACCAGTAGTGGAAGAAGTGAAAGAAGAGCCCATCGCGGCCGAACTGAACTTCACCATGAAAAGAACCGAAGAAACTCCGGCAGCAACACAAGCCCAATTCGACGATATTTCCCCAGTGGAAATGACTATCGAAGAAACCTTGAGAATGCGTGCCGAAGAACGTAAAAGAAAAATGAAGGAGTTCAATTATAAATTCAACAACAGCGCCTCGCGCGTGAACGAATTGGAAAGAGAACCGGCCTACAAACGTATGGGAGTGGATTTAAATGCGGCTCCTGTCGATAACAGCAAATCCCGCATGTCTTTGGGAATGGACAGTAACGACGACATCCAGTTGCGTTCCAACAATTCCTTCCTGCACGACAATGTGGATTAACTAACCCTTTTTGAGAAAACCTTTAACCCGAAGCAGTAATGTTTCGGGTTATTTTTTTATCTTCGCATAGCAAAATGAAAAATGTCATCCTGAGCTTGTTGAAAGGTTAGAGCGACCCGAGCGATAGCGAATTGGCGAAGCAATGGTTAAGGATTTATCAGCCAGCCATTTTCCCGCTTTCCGTTACAATCTTGTCATTGCGAGTTTGCGAAACAACCTCACAATAACAAGGATTTCCTCTGCAATCGGGGCTAGGAAGGAAACCATTTTAATTTTTGTAAACAAATATCGAATACATTAATAAACAGCATATGAGTTTATCAACACAAATCATGGACGAGATGAAAACTGCCATGAGAGCAAAAGACACCGTGGCTTTGGAAGCGTTACGCGCCATCAAGTCCGAAATTTTATTGGCACAAACCTCCGCTACCGGTGGTGATTTAACCGCGGAAGACGAAATAAAATTATTGCAGAAACTGGTTAAGCAAAGAAAAGACAGCGCCGCCATTTTCACAGAACAGAACCGTGCCGATTTGGCTGAACCGGAATTGGCTCAGGTAGCGGTTATCGAGAAGTTCTTACCGGCACAATTATCCGAAGCGGATGTGGAAGCGGTTGTGGCTAAAATCATTGCGGCTACAGGAGCCAGTGGCATGGCCGCGATGGGACAGGTTATGGGTCAGGCATCCAAAGAATTAGCAGGTCAGGCTGATGGCAAGACCATTTCCAATATTGTTAAAAAATTATTAGTATAAAAATATTACGAATTACGCAATCATAATTTGTAATTTTGAATTCGTAATTAAAAATGGCCTCGTAGTTCAACTGGATAGAATATCAGATTTCGGCTCTGAGGGTTGGGGGTTCGAACCCCTCCGAGGTCACCAATAAAAATGCAAAAAAAGTAAAAGTTTTCTTTTATGTTTTTTTGCATTTTTTTAATAGTGACGTTTTATGATTAGCAAATAAAACGAAACGAAATATTGTGTTTTGATTTTTTTTGTATTTTTAAACGATTCGTTAAGTGTTTGTGTTTTAACTTAAGTGGTTTTGATAAGTCCCTAATCTGTAAATTGTAATAATTGGAAGATTTTTTATTTGTTTCCTTTATCCTGGTTTTTTTAGGGATCCTTCTTTTCAGGGTTTTTGAGAAAGGATATATTGCTTTTTTTAACAAACCACTGTACATTCATTTTTATCCTTTCCCTAAAAAAATTACACGGGCGCAACGGGCAATCCTTAAAAATGAGTTTGTGTTTTATCAGAAACTTCCCAGAAAAGAAAAACGTTACTTCGAATACAGGGTGGCTGATTTTATAGACGAATACGAATTCGTTGCCAAGGAAGGTGTGGAGATAACCGATCAGGTGAAAGTTCTGATTGCTGCCACTTCCACCATGCTTACTTTTGGCATGAAAAATTATCTTTTTGATGTTTTTGAGCGCATTATCATTTACCCGCACGAATATTATTCAACGGTTAATGAAGTGTACCATAAAGGGGAATTTAATCCCAGGGTAAAAGCTCTTGTTTTTTCATGGAAGGATTTTTTGGACGGCTTCCGAATCGATAACGATAATCACAATTTAGGACTTCACGAATTTGCTCATGCGCTTAACTTTCAGGCGATGAAAAGCAACAATTCGAGCATGATTATTTTTTCGGATATGTTTAAGGAAATCCTACAGGACATCCAGCATCCGCCCAATGCAAAACGTCTTATGGAATCGGATTATTTCCGAATTTATGCCTATACGAACAAATTTGAATTTTTGGCTGTGGTTCTGGAGCATTTTTTTGAAACGCCGAGTCAATTCAAGCTGGAATTTCCGGAGCTGTATCACAAAGTGGAATTGATGATTAACTTCAAAGGAGGGCGCTAAAATTTTGTTAAAAACCACCTTAAAAATTCCCTAAGGGTCAGATAAGAAGTAGCTTTGTTTTAACTGAATATTTTTATAGTTTTAAACCTACTATCTTAATCGTATGAAATTCAAATACATAATTTATTTTGCTCTTGCTGTTGTTTTGGGAGGGATGATTTTTTACCGAATATCCGAAAATAGCGCAAAGGAAGAAAACGGGAAAGGAAAAGGCGGCGGCGGAGATAAAAGACCGGCAAAAGTCACCGGAATCGTTTTAAAACCACAGGTTTTCTCCGATAATCTTTCGCTGTCCGGTTCCATCGATGCCAACGAACAGGTGGAAATCCGAAGCGAAGTTTCCGGTATCGTGGAAAGCATCAATTTTGAAGAAGGAACCGTTGTGGCAAAAGGACAACAACTTCTTAAGATAAACGACCTGGAACTTCGTGCCCAATTGTCTCAGGCAAGAACCAGGCAAACTTTAGCTTCGGAAAACGAAAGAAGAGCACGACTGCTGCTTCAAAAAGAAGCCATCAGTCAGGAAGAATACGATATCGCCAGTGCCGATTTCCGTTCCGCACAAGCGCAAACCCAACTCATACAGGCACAAATCGCCAAAACATCGGTAAAAGCCCCTTTTTCAGGAAAAATCGGATTGCGTTCCATTTCAAAAGGAACCTACGTTACGCCAACTACCGTTATTGCCAATCTGGTCAACACCACTCAGGTGAAAATCACGTTTTCCATCCCGGAAAAATACGCGACTCAAATGAAAATCAATACACTTCTGTCTTTCACCGTGGCAGGTTCCAAAGAACAGTTTTCGGCCAAAATTTATGCTATCGAACCGGGAATCGAAGTGGCCACACGAACGTTAAAAATGCGTGCTATTGCCCAAAACCCGAACGGAAAATTGATTCCGGGGACTTTTGCAAACGTCGCTTTACCTCTTGAAAAAATCAACGATGCTTTATTAGTGCCCACAGAAGCGCTCATTCCGGTGCAAAACGGGAAAAAAGTGTTTGTTTCCGTAAACGGAAAAGCAAAAGAAGTAATGGTGGAAACTGGCGCCCGAACGGATAAAGACGTTTTGGTACTTACCGGACTGAAACCCGGAGATACGGTTTTAACCAGCGGTGTGATGACCTTAAAAGACGATTCACCGGTGAAAGTAACTTTAAAGTAAGATAGTATGAGTTTATCCACTTTAAGTATAAAAAGACCGGTTTTAACGATAGTGATGAACCTGATGTTAATCCTTTTCGGAATCATTGGGTATACTTTTTTAGGGGTGCGTGAATTCCCGTCTATCGATCCGGCACAGATTTCGGTGCAAACCAATTACGCCGGTGCCAACGCCGATATCATCGAATCGCAGATTACCGAACCGCTAGAAAAAGCGGTGAATTCCATCGACGGCATCCGAAACATTACGTCTTCGAGCAGTCAGGGACGAAGTAACATTACGATTGAATTCAACCTTGATAAGAACCTGGAAGAAGCCGCTAATGATGTTCGTGATAAAGTATCCCAGGCCGTACGTAGTTTGCCGCAGGATATTGATGCGCCTCCGGTGGTTTCCAAAGCGGATGCCGATTCGGAGCCGATTATTACGATGACGGTGCAAAGTGACAATAAAAACGTTTTGGAGCTTACCGATTATGCCGACAATGTGCTTTCCCAACGATTGCAAACGATTCCGGGTGTGAGTAGCGTTCAGATTTGGGGACAACGAAAATATGCGATGCGTTTGTGGATCGACCCGGTACGGTTGGCATCCTACGGTTGTACGGTAGCTGATGTACGGGAAGCGTTGAACAAACAAAATGTGGAATTGCCTTCCGGGAAATTAACCGGTGCGAATACCGAACTTACGGTAAAAACACTTGGGAATCTGTCAACGGAGGAAGGTTTCAATAATATAATCATCAAAGCGGAAGGCGATAAGATTGTCCGTCTAAGCGATATCGGTAAAGCCTCGTTGGAAGCAGAAAATCTGGAAACCAAACTTTCCGATTCGGGTCAGCCGATGGTGGGTATGGCGATTATTCCGCAACCGGGAACCAATTATCTGGACATTGCAGAAAAATTTTACGAACAATACGACCAGTTAAAAAAGGATTTACCCAAAGATTTCAAACTGAATATTGCGATTGACAACACGGTTTTCGTTAAAAAAGCGGTTTTGGAAGTGGCGGAAACACTATTGCTATCCATTATTTTGGTGGTCTTGATTATCTATGTTTTCTTCCGGGATTGGGCGATTGCGTTCCGACCGTTAATTGATATTCCGGTATCATTAATCGCGACTTTTTTCATCATGTACCTGTGCGGGTTTTCCGTAAACGTGTTAACCTTGTTAGCGATTGTATTGGCAACCGGATTGGTGGTGGATGATGGAATCGTGGTAACCGAGAACATCTTCAAAAAAGTAGAAGAAGGCATGACACCAATCGAAGCGGCCATAAAAGGATCAAATGAGATTTTCTTTGCGGTAATTTCGATTTCCGTTACGTTGGCGGCCGTGTTCTTACCGGTAATCTTCCTAGAAGGTTTCGTAGGACGCTTGTTCCGTGAATTCGGAGTGGTGATTGGTGCTGCGGTATTGATTTCGGCTTTTGTGTCGTTAACCCTTACGCCAATGTTAAACGCGTATCTGATGAAAGGCGGCGAACAGAAAAAATCCAGAATTTACGTAGTAACCGAGCCTTATTTCCAGAAAATGAATTCTTCCTATGCGCAGGCACTCGAAGGATTTATGAAACGCAAATGGTTGAGTTTCCCGATTCTTATCGGTTGTATGGGCTTGATTTATCTGTTTTTCAGTACGCTTCCCAAAGAAACGGCACCGTATGACGACCGAAGTTTTATCGGCGTAAACGTAACGGCACCTGAAGGAGCTTCCTACGATTACATGGATCGCTTCATGGCGGATTTGACCGAATTGATAAACGATTCGATTCCGGAGAAAAAAGTGAGTTTGATTATCACGTCACCAGGGTTTGGTTCTTCATCGGTAAACTCCGGAAGAGCACGTATCGCTTTGGTACAACCCGATGAAAGAGAACGTTCGCAAAAGGAAATTGCGGAAGGCTTAACCAAATGGACAAAGCAGTATTCGGAAGCGAAAGTATCGGTATCCGAATCCCCAACCATTGCGGTGAACCGAAGAGGTGGATTACCGATACAGTTCGTAATCCAGGCTCCGAATTTCAAAAAACTGGAAGAGAAAATCCCGCAGTTTATGGAAGAAGCGGCCAAAGACCCAACCTTTTCCAATACCGATGTGAATCTGAAATTCAACAAACCGGAAATCTATGTGACCATCGACCGGGAAAAAGCGCAAAGTTTGGGTGTTTCCATTATTGATGTGGCACAAACGCTACAACTTTCATTGAGCGGACAACGTTTCGGCTATTTCATGATGAACGGAAAACAATATCAGGTGATGGGGCAATTCGACAAAAAAGACCGAAATGCACCGATGGATCTGACTTCCATATTCGTGAAAAGTACTTCCGGAGAACTTATTCAACTGGATAATCTGGTTACGATTGAAGAGAAAAGCAGTCCACCACAATTATATCACAATAATCGGTATATGGCCGCTACGGTTTCTGCCGGATTGGCGCCCGGAAAAAGTATCAGTGACGGAATCGAAGCCATGGAGCGCATCAAGGAGAAAGTGCTGGACGACAGTTTTACCACCGATTTGAGCGGGGAATCCCGTGATTTTGTGGAGAGTAGTTCGAATACGTCTTTCGCTTTCGGATTGGCTCTATTGTTAATCTTCCTGATTTTAGCAGCGCAGTTTGAAAGTTTCATCGATCCGTTCATTATCATTTTAACCGTACCGATGGCAGTAGCCGGAGCCTTGTTTTCCTTGTGGCTGTTCGGACAGACATGGAATATCTTCAGTCAGATTGGAACGATTATGCTGATCGGACTGGTAACGAAGAACGGTATTCTGATAGTTGAATTTGCAAATCAGTTGCGCGAACAGGGCAAACCGAAATATCAGGCGATTATGGAAGCTTCCGAATCCCGTTTGCGTCCGATTCTGATGACGAGTTTGGCGATTGCGTTAGGGGCATTGCCGATTGCGATGTCATTGGGAGCAGCGTCTACCAGTAGAATTGGGATGGGAGTGGTGATTGTTGGCGGAACCTTATTCTCCCTATTGCTGACGTTATTCGTGATTCCGGCTATTTATCTGATGTGGTCTCGCGAGAAAAAGCACCGTCCGGAATTCGACAATATTAAAGATTATGAAAAGGAGTAAGGGTATGAGATATAAAATTTTATTTCAGATAGTGATGCTTTTAGCCGTTTTCTTCCATGGGAATGCTCAGGAAGTATTGACGGTGGATGAAGCGGTTCAGATTGCGCTGAAAAATAATTACGACATTAAAATTGCTTCCAATGATGCTGAAGTAAGCAAAGAGAATAAAAGCATTGCCAATGCAGGGATGCTGCCAAAACTGGACGCTACTTTAACGCAGAGCAATACGATTCAGAATACCAAGCAAACACAAGCCACCGGAGAAGTTCGTGAATTGGATAATGCCAAAAACAACAGCTTGGTGTATGGGGTGAGTTTAGGATGGACGGTTTTCGACGGGTTCCGGATGTTTGCAAGATACGATCAACTGAAAGCCTTGGAAAAACAAGGCGAAGTACAGCTGAAAATGATGGTATTAACGAAGGTCAGCGATGTCATGACCACCTATTACGATTTGGTGCAACAACAACAATTGGTAAACGCGTTGGATACTACGATTGTAATTTCAAAACAACGTTTAAAAACAGCCGAGAACCGATTTACCATCGGAAAAGCATCCAAACTGGAAGTGTTGAATGCCCAGGTGGATCTGAATACCGATTTGTCGAATCTGTTGAAACAGAAAGAGCTGTTTGAAACTACTAAGATTCGGTTAAATGAACTTTTGGCCCGTGATGTTGCCACTGATTTTAAGGTTGTGGAAGAAGTTGCAGTCGATGATACATTGAAATTGGTTGATTTGAATGCCCTGGTGGAAAAACAAAATCCGCAGTTGCAAATGGCGTTGCTGAATAAAACGGTTGCCGAGTTGGATTTGAAGCAAGTCCGTGCCAATCGGTATCCGACCGTACAATTAAATTCGGGGTATACTTTTAACCGCTCGGAGTCCAGTTTGGGATTCGTGTCACAATCCTCGGGAAGGGGGTTTAATTATGGTGTTTCGGCTTCGTTGAATATCTTTAACGGGTTTCTTCAGAATCGGAACGAAAAAATAGCCAAACTTCAGGTAGAGAATTCCACGCTTGTTATCGAGCAGCAGAAACAAACGATTACTTCGCAGCTGGCTTCCCTTTTTCAGACGTATCTGACCAATGTGGAATTAGCCAAACTGGAAGAGAACAATGAAGCGATTGCCAAGCGAAATCTCGAAATCACTTTGGAGAAATTCAGAATCGGAACCATTACCACTATTGAATTCCGTAGTGCACAGCAAAATTATGTAAATGCGATTGCCAGAAACAGCAGTGCTAAATTTCAGGCCAAAATTTCTGAGGTCATGCTTAATGAAATTGCAGGAAATATCAAGTTTTAAATTTTAACTGACATTTGTCATCAATTTTGTAACTTTATAGTAGTAAATTTATTTATAATCAATAAGTTACAATTATGAAACAGCATGTTCAGGTGTCGACTATAATGACGCAAAATGTAGTAAAATTGAATTTGACGGACGACTTGACCAAGGCCGAAAGTTTGTTTAAAGAACACAAAATTCGTCATATTCCTGTAGTTAGCGGCAGTAAAATTCTTGGGATATTAAGTTATACCGATTTGCTACGGATTTCCTATGTTGATGCCGCAGATGATGAAGACGAAGTGGTGGATGTGACGGTTTATAATATGTTTACTATTGAACAGGTTATGAGTAAACATCTGGTTACCATTACACCGGAAACCACAATTAAAGAAGCTGCTGAAATATTGGCTTCCAAAGAATTTCATGCCTTGCCGGTGTGTAAAGGCGGTTTGTTGGTGGGAATAGTGACCACAACCGATCTTATTCGGTATCTGTTAGAACAATACAATTAAAAAAGGCGCTGAGATATCAGCGCCTTTTTTTTTGTTTTTATATTTGGGTAATTTTTTTCAGATGCGCAGTCGTTTCAATCGGATTTTCGGCATTGAAGATATAACTTCCGGCTACCAATACATCCGCTCCGGCTTCAACAAGTTGTTTTGCGTTTTTATCGGTAACGCCACCGTCAATTTCAATCAGGGTGTTTAAGCCTTGGTCGTTAATCATTTTTCGCAGTTTTCGAACCTTGTTATAGGTTATCTCTTCAAATTTCTGTCCTCCAAATCCTGGGTTTATCGACATAATCAAAACCATGTAACATTCTGGAAGAATGTCTTCCAAAACAGAAACTGGAGTTGATAAATTCAAAACCACACCTGCTTTACAACCTGCATTTTTAATTTGTGTAAGTGTTCGGTGTAAGTGAACGGTAGCTTCGTAGTGAACAGTAATGATATCGGCACCTATTTTAGCGAATGTTTCAATGTATCTTTCCGGTTTTTCAATCATCAAGTGTACGTCTAAAGGTTTAGTCGCGTGCTTTTTGATGGCTTCAATTACCGGCATGCCATAGGATATGTTGGGAACGAAAAGTCCGTCCATCACATCAATGTGAAACCAATCGGCTTCACTTTGGTTAATCATTTCGATGTCGCGTTGTAAATTGGCGAAATCTGCTGCCAGCACGGATGGTGCTATTAGAGTTTGTTTACTCATGGTATTTAATGTTGTTGTGTTGTTTTTGCAAAGATAGTATAAAAAGCAAAACTCCGGTAATCAGCCGGAGTTTCAATCATCAATCAAAAAACGAACAGTTATTGAAACTGTTGTTACTTTCTATATTTTTATGGACATCTGTCAAATTTTCGTCTGTAAAGTTAAAATAAACAATTCAATTTACAACTTTTTAACGAAATTTCCAACTATCCTAAGTAAGTCTTAAGAATTTTACTTCTTGAAGTATGTTTCAGTCTTCGGATGGCTTTCTCTTTAATCTGACGTACACGCTCACGCGTTAAGTCGAAAGTTTCACCGATTTCTTCCAGCGTCATCGGGTGTTGGTCGCCCAATCCAAAATACAAACGCACCACGTCCGCTTCTCTTGGTGTCAATGTTTCCAATGCTCTTTCGATTTCCGTACGTAACGATTCGTGAATCAGTTCCCTGTCCGGATTTGGTGATTCTCCAGAACGTAAAACGTCGTATAAGTTGGAATCTTCCCCTTCCACAAGCGGTGCATCCATCGATAAATGACGACCGGAGTTTTTCATACTCTCTTTAACGTCATTCACGGTCATGTCCAATTCCTGTGCGATTTCTTCTGCTGAAGGTGCGCGCTCGTTGGATTGCTCCAACAAAGCATACATTTTATTGATTTTATTTATCGACCCAATTTTATTCAATGGTAAACGAACAATACGGGACTGTTCGGCTAATGCCTGAAGGATTGATTGACGGATCCACCATACGGCATAAGATATAAACTTAAATCCACGCGTTTCGTCGAAACGTTGCGCAGCTTTAATTAAACCCAAGTTACCTTCGTTAATTAAATCGGGTAATGTTAAACCCTGATTTTGGTATTGTTTTGCCACCGAAACCACGAAACGCAAATTAGCTTTCGTTAATTTTTCTAATGCTCTCTGGTCTCCGGCTTTAATGCGTTGTGCTAATTCTACTTCTTCATCGGCAGTAATTAAATCAACTTTCCCAATTTCCTGAAGGTATTTGTCTAAGGAAGCAGTTTCACGGTTAGTAACCTGCTTGGTGATTTTAAGTTGTCTCATTTAAGAATCTCCTTGTCTTTTAAGTGTTCAGGTAGTTATACGTAAAAGGTTGCAAAAAAGTTACAACTCTATAAAAAAAATAACAGTTCTTTCAGAGAATATGCCCTGAAAGAACTGTTACAATCAAATAACTAACTCTATAATTTTCTCGTACCCGTCCAGGTGCCGTTTTCAGGCACTGAATTTTGCCAGGTACCGCTTATTGTATTGTTGTTTATGGTTCCCGAAAATGCACCTCCATCGAAAGTTCCGGTAATGGATGTTCCGGTAATGGATCCATCGAGGTAAATCGCAAACGTGTCGTCATTGGGAAGTGCTAATCCAAGGGCATAACCGTCGGATGTGGTGGCGATATTGAAAACACCAACGGAATCTCCGCTAAAAGTTCCCAGATAACATTTGATGTGTGCAAAGGAATATTCTTTAAAAATCTGTACGGATGCATTGGAATGTCCACTAATGTTCAGATTGTTAATCAACGGGTTTTCTCCATCGGCCAACACATTAAAATCGAAAGATGAAGTTCCGTTGGTAAAGGTTAATCCTGAAATTTCCTGCCCGTTCGAGACGGCTTCCGTAGTGGTGAAATTGTAAACCGTTCCGTCAATAACCATTTTTGCTGAAACGGTGTTGGTGTTATTGATGTTCACATAAACAGTACCGGATGAGCCAACGAAAATCCCTTTGTATACCCCGTAATTGCTGGCGTCATGTTCCACTTTCGCTTCAGGAGCGGTTGATAAGGTATTGTCGTCAGGAGGCAAGGAGGTATCATTACTGTCATCGTCAGAGCAACTGGCCAAGACCATACTGAAAACAAAAAGAAGAATAATTTTTTTCATAATGCTCAATTTAAAGATTTACATAAATTTAGCAACTTTATGTTCTTCATGACAAATTAATGACGGTATAATCGATTAAATGTCAGGTATTTCAGTTTATTATTCTACTGTTAAGTATTCTTTTATTGAAACCGCCTCCCCTTGATTGGTAAACCCTTCTATTGAAATTTCAAAACGTCCTTTCACATCTGAGGTGTAAAAAAACAATCGGGATTCATTCTCTGTTAAACCCGTTTCCGGTAACCAAAACAACTGGTATCTGAAATCCGGAATCCTTTCGTCATTTGAAAGCGAATAATCGGGACTAAAGTATTTTTTCTCTGTTTGGGGTCTTTCTATGGTAACGTCTTTAATGAAGGTGCCGGAAGTTTTTGTCTTGTAGTCCTGCTTTTTGGTAACAAAATTAATGACTCCGTTAAATACTTTCGGACCGTAAACATAACCCTGATTGACAAAACTCACCTTGTAGATATTCTGCATGTCATATTCAAACAATTCATTTACATTCTGAATCAAAAGTCCGTCAACCAAAACCAAAGCTTCTCCGTAGGCTTCTCCCTGTGCTGAAAAATCTTTTATAAGGAGGGAATAGGTATCGTTCTCTTTTTTATAGGAAACCTCATAAAGTACCTCAATGATTGTCTCTTTTAAAGAAGGAAAACGGGTGTAATCATCCAGGACATACTCTTTTTCAAGAGGATGAAAGAACGAAACGTTTTTCAGAGGATTGGCAAGACTGTCTTTTTTCTTTTGGTAATAATTGTTCTCTATCTGATTTGCAATGGATCGGTTTTCAATTTCTCTTTTGTTTTTTGGATGCAATTGTAAAAGAGCGGAAACGTTCGCCGTATTTAATTCAGGAGTATTTGTTTTGTCCAAAACGATTTCATAATCATTCCGGTCTTTTTCCATAACCTGAATAATCGCTTCAGTAGTACCGGGATGCCTGTCAAGAATGAAGTTGAATTTTCCATTCTCCTCGGTTTTTGCTACCTTGAAGCCAAACGATTTACCCGGAAGGGAAAGCGCAACTGTTTTGTCTTTCAGGTCTTTAGCGCTGTCTTTTCCGACGATTTTCCCTGAAATATTTTCGCCACGCAACTCCGGTAGAAAGCGGCTTTTTTCGGTGTTGGAATTGTTCATCCCCGGGAACGCGTTGATGAAGTCGATGGAAGATAGCGTTTCAGGCGTCGGAAGACTGTCTGTTTTCCTTACCGAAACCGAAAAACTTCCGTCCAATTTTTCTTTTGAAATGGCATTGATTGTAAGACTGACCTTTTCCCGGAGACTGTATTTTTCTTTGTCTGTTTTTACCGTAATCAAACTTTTGTTTAAAGCAGTAGTCTCTCCTTTTTTATGAACATTTGAAGGAGACAGTGACTCTGTTTCAGAAGAAATATTTTTAGTGATTTCTCCCGGAGTGTTGCTTTCAAAAGGATTTATAAGGTAAATGGCTGTTTTTGAGATTCCTTTTTCCGCTTTATTCAAAGACCAGTTTGTATAGGCGATAAGTTTGTAATTACCAGTTTTTAACGTTGTCGAAAGGAAGAAATCACCTTGTCCGGTTCCGTTTTTTAAGGCTATTTTTTGTTTCAAAACCGATTTGTTCCCGTCGTCAAGTAATTCAACATAGCCAATTTTGCTGATGAGACTGAGCTTTTTTTGGAGAGGATTTAAAGAATATACTTTGAACAGCAGTGTCTCTCCGGTCAGTAGCGTTGTTGTGTTGCAATGCACATATAGTGTTTCTTCAATGGTGTTGATTTGACTTATGGATTTTGCGGAATAGTTATTCTGACCAATAACAAAGGTATTGGTTAGGAGGAATAGGGCTAGAAATGTGATTTTTTTTGTCATTGCCAAAATGGAGGTACTATGTTAGATGAAAAGGTTGTGCAATCGCCGCATACCCGCTTAACCATGGTGAAATAAGGGAAATCAGACGCGTAAAAAATCAGCCTGTTTGACCGGATGGCGTCTCGTAAAGCGCCTCCCTCTCCTCCGGTTCCACAAGGAATTTCCGGGGTTGGGTGGTGATTTACGCCAAAACTCATACTGTCAAAGGTATACTCGAGGCATTCATAGGGATATGCAGGGAGATGGGTGTTTGGGAAAATGTCATGAAAATTGAAAAAGATTCTTTTTGATGAAACTGAAGCCACTTCGAAAAAGCCCAAGACTTTTTCTTTGGGATTGGAAGCAGACTGAATGTTTCCGTTAAAAAATCCGGGCTGATTGGGGGATAAGAGGCTTTCTGATTCAGACATGTCTTTCATTGTTTTGTAAAAAGTATAGGCTTCAATACTTTGTACATATTGTTTTACCATTATGCTGTAGCGTTCGGCAATGGTATAATCGGTGTTGGAAATAAAACGAACCGGGAAATTGATAACCCTGTCTTCGTTGAAGGTGCTTGTAGAGGTCTGAAGGATTCCTACCGAAGCTTTTGTAGTATAACACACCCGAGACTCCCCGGTCTTCAATACAAGGCTAATGGTTTCGAACCCCGGAAATTGCGTTCCGGCACATATTAACGGGTGATTTAATAAGACGGTTTTAAACGGACTCCATTTTGGGACGACTACTTTTGAAGTTTCTTCGTATTCGTAACGGTAATATTTGGAAGATCCCGTAGGGTCATAACTGTTTACCCCAATCTCAACACCGGTTATTCCGTCTTTTGTAATGACGTTGGTACTCAGGCTTTCCATTTCGTTGACGGTGGTCAGGGTTTGGTTTGAGGAGGCGTATTGTTTGCCATCACTGGTGGTAATAAACAATTGATATTGTCTTCCTGGGCTAGCCTGAAATTGGGTGGTAGATTCGTACACTTCGTTTTGCTCACTAAACTCGTAGCGATTCCCGGCGTCATCTTGTACGTATACTTCGGCACCCGACTCAAAAGTAGGACCGTTTTCTTCAAATACATACGTTTTGCTGATTTTTACCTGATGTTTTTTTAATTCGTTGGTGATGGTTGCCTCAATTACAAAAGCTTCTTCAAACGTTTCGGTTTGGAGTTTGTAAGGTTCTGTGCAGTTGACGAATGATAAAGGAATCACCAACAAGAATAGGAATTTATAGAACTTGAATTTCATGCTCATGCTTTTTTATTGCCAAAAAGGAGGGACCACATTAGATGAAAAAGTAGTGCAATCACCACAAGCCGCGGGTACCATAACATAAGTGGAGTGTGTTTCGCTTAGGGGATTGAAAATAAAATCATAAAAGACTTTTTGACCGCTTTGGATATAGCTGATTAATTTGAAGCCGTCTCCCAGCGGATTGGTTCTGAAATCTCCGCAGTCTAAGCTTTCTTCCGGACATTCCATGAAAAACTGTGGTATCGGTTCGTTAGGGAAAACATCGCCGTAATTGAAAAATATTCTTTTTTCAGACACCGAACAAACATCAAAAAAACCAATGACTTTTTCTTTGGGATTACTCCTGGATTTAATGTTGCCGGATACAAAGCCGGGTTGGTTGGGGGATAGAAGTTCCCCGGAATCTGATAAGGCTTTAATTATCTCATAGTACTCGTAGGCCTGTTGGCTTATTACAAATTGCCTTGCCAGGATGCTGTATCTCTCGGAAAGCATGTACTCCCTGTCACCAATAAAACGAATGGGAAATTTAATGACCGAGTCTTCCATTAAATCTGTGGTATTTGTTAATAAGAAAGTGTCTGATTTTTTGGTGGTGAAACAGGTTTTGGATTCGTACCCTCTTTCCATATAACTGACTGCTCTTTCATTTAACAGATACGCTTTGTAGTTTGACCATTTTGGGACTACTACTTTATAGGTTTCCTCATATTCATAACGATAGAATTTTGAAGTGTTGGTGGGGTCCGAGCTGTTGACACTGATTTGAACGCCTCGTTGATTGTTGCTCTCCGCTATGTCGGTATCAATACTGCTGATTTGGTTTGCAGTGGTTAGTTTTTGAATGTCCGAAGCGTATGTCTGTCCGTTTTGGGTAGTCACAAGCAATTGATAATTGACATTCGGGAGTGCTTGAAATTCTGAAACGGAAACGTAAATTCCATTCTGCTCCGTAAAATCATACCGGTTGCCGGTATTGTCCGTTATGTAGACTTCTGCTCCGGATTCCGCAGTTGGGCCGTTTTCCTCAAACTGATAAGTACGACTGATTTTTATCTGCTGTCTTTTTAGTTCGTTTGTAATGGTCGCCTCAATAACCAAGGCGTCTTCAAATGTGCTTGTTTGCATCTGATACGGCTCTGTGCATCCTATAAAACCGAAGCATAAAAGCAGGCAAACGATGGCGTTCAATGTGGTTCTTGTTTTCATTTCTCTTCGTTTTTAAATTAAAACTTGAAATTATACGTTATGGTCGGTACCGGCACAGAAAATATGGAAGTTTTGTAGGCTTTCACTTCTCCGCTTTTGGTCACAAAAAAGATATTATAAGGATTGTTTCTTCCCAGCACATTATAGATGGAGACGTTCCAAAAACTGTGTGCCAATTTTTTTATTTTGTGATTCCCTTCAATATTTACACCGATATCCAAACGGTAATAATCCGGAATTCTGAATTTATTTCGATCACTGTAAAGCGTATATTCCGCGTTTCCGTAAGTGTATTTTCCGATGGGATAGGTTATAGGTCGTCCCGTTTGATATACAAAGTTAGTTGATAAACTGTATCTTTTGGTGAATTTATAATTCAATACCGCACTCACATCGTGAGGTTTGTCATAATTTGCCGGAAAATAGTCGCCGTTGTTAACTTTGTCCGAATCGAATTTACTGTCCAATTTCACGAAAGTTCGGGAATAGGAGTATCCTAACCATCCGTTAAGTTTTCCGGATTGTTTTTTTAACAGGAATTCGACACCGTAAGCCTTTCCTTTGCCTTTTAAAAGCTCGGTTTCGATGTTTTCGTTCAGTAACAATTCGGCGCCCACCCTATAATCCAAAATGTTGTTGATTTTTTTGGTGTAGCCTTCCAGACTTACTTCAAAATCTTTTTCGGCAAAATTCTTATACAATCCTATGGAATACTGATCGGCATTTTGTGGTGCGATGTTCAAATCGGAAAGTTTCCAGGTATCGGTTGGTGATTGTGTCGTGTTACTTGACAATAAGTGTAAGTATTGATAGGTTTTGTCATAACTTGCTTTCACTGAAAAGTCATCGGTTATGAAAAACCGCGCAGAAACTCGGGGTTCGAAACCGCTGTAAGTCTTAATAACCTCGTTGTTTCCGAATTGTCTTGTTTCAACCACTGTGGCATCTGAAACGGGCATATTTGCTTCGTATACTCTTTGAGAAGAAGATCCCAGAGCCGCATAATAGGAATAGCGTATTCCGGCATTGATTAGTAATTTTTCGGATACTTTATACGAATCTGCAATATAAATTCCGGACTCAAAGGCTTTCTCTTTTTCAAGAGTGACAGGAATCAGTAGGGTTTCCTGTCCGGTAGGATTCAGATAGCCCGGATTGATGTTGTATAGTTTTCCGGCCACACCATAACTTATTTTGTGCTTCTCGTTTAAGGCATAGCTGAACTTGAATTGAAGCTGGTTCTCGTCAATTTTATATCCGAAATCAAAAGATTTGGTCATGTCGTTTTCCTTATCATAATCGATATTGAATTTGTATTGACTGTTAGAAAGAATTAATGCGGCTTTGTGTTTGGCACTGAATGCGTGATTCCACTTCAGTGAAAAAATACGATTACTGTATTTATAAAGCGAATCGGAGGAAACACTGAAGGCATCATGACTGTAGTATCCGGTAGCTTCGATATCGTTGTTGGCATTTATCTTGTGGTTGTATTTTATTACACCGTCATAAAAAGAAGCCTTACTGTTTTTGAGTGATTTCTCATCCAATGTTTTTAAGATCCAATCCGAGTAAGTGGCTCTGGCTCCAACCAATAAACTCGCTTTTTCTTTTACTATTGGCGCGCTTACCGTGATATTACTGGTCACCGGACCTATGCCTCCTTCACCTGAAAGTTTCGTTGTATTGCCGTTTTTTGTGGTAATGTCGAATACGGACGACAAACGCCCTCCGAATTCTACCGGAATACTGCCTTTGTAAATGTCGGCACTTCCAATCGTAAACGGATTTATTGCTGAAAAGAAACCGAAGAAATGTGCCGGGTTGTAGATTACTGCATTGTCTAAAAGTATCAGATTCTGATCTGTTTTTCCGCCACGAACATTAAATCCGGACGATCCTTCTCCCGCGGTTTTGATGCCGGGAATAGTGGTGGCTACTTTCAGAATGTCTCTTTCTCCAAGAACCATCGGTATGTTTTTCAGTCCTTCGATATTGATGGACGTTACTCCGGTATTGGCGCTTTTTACGGTTTCGCTTTTTTTGCCTTTAACGATGACTTCTTTCAGCTGGTTGATGTTTTCCTGTACCGTAAAATCCATTTTTCCGTTACTGTACATCATTATTTTTCGGGTTATCTTTTTGAAAAGAAAATTTTCTGTTTCAATGATGTTTAATCCAATCGGCAGCTTTATGGTAAAAAAACCTTCGTTGTCCGTAATCGCGGTTGCTTCGTTGTCTTTGGCGCGTATAATTACTTCCGGAACAGGTTTGCCGGTTTTCGCATCTTTCACATAGCCGGATAGTTCGAAGGTTTTTCCGTTGGAAACCTTATTTTCCTTGCCTACAAAAGCAACATTGTTATCATTTTCATTGATGTCGTTGTTGAATTCTTTCTCAAATACGGGACTTCCCTGAAAAACAACGGTAGTGCTTTGGGTTATGTTTTTCTCCGTATTGAAATAATTCTCCGGTAATTTGTCGTAAATCACGCTGTTCTTTGTTAGAATTATCTTTTGATCCGAGAGGTAATAATTTAATGTCGTGTTTTGAAGCAATTCGTTGAGTATGGTTTCAATAGCAGTTTCCGAAAAACGTTGGTTAATCGGTTCCGAATAGTTTTTGAACCAGTCTTTGTCAAAATAGAATTTAAAATCGGTATCCTGTTCGATTATTTCAATGGCTTTTTCAAGGGTAACAGCATTAAAGTCAAATGAATATTTTTTGTCCGTAACCTGAGCGGCGCCAATCTGATGCAATAGCAAGACTATTATCGTAAGAAGAAGTTTTTTCATTGGATTACTTAGTGTTGTTTTCAATTGCATTGTTCAGATAGGTGATTAACTTTTCGTAAAATAGTAGCTCGTCGGTCTTTTTTAATTTTCCCGAAGCAGAATAAAAGTCGTTTATTTTCCTTTTTTGCTCAGGAAAAAGTTTTATAAGATCTTTCTTGGAGCTGATTTTATTGAAAGCGCCATTCCTTTTGATAAAGTATTCGTAATTGTCATCAAACTCGTTAAATACCGAGGCTCCTTTCAGCACTTCTCTTTTGTCACGGTGATGTCTGATGTAAAAGGTGAAATTTTTCCCGGATACATTTTCTTCGTAATATCCTGTTTTAATTGGGCTTAAAGGAAAAAGCAGACTGTTTATGAGAATGAAATTCCTGTTGTTTATCCTGAAGGAGGTAACTCTGTCATGAATCAGATTGATGCTGATAATGCCGGAATTTTGCGGTTTGTATACGAGAATGTCCTTGTATAGGTCGTATTTAAGGGGAATGTCGAAATACTGCTGGTTGTTATAGGTAACATTGCCGGTTTCGAAGTTGTCGGAAGGATAATACCGGTGTTTGTTGTTCAAGACACGGAACTCATTTACGTGTACTGTCCCGTTGTTGATGTCAAGATTTTCGCTGCCAAGCGACTGATCGAAATGTTTGGTAAGTACTTCTTCGGAAGTCTGGGCTTGTGCGATATTTATTGCCGATGCTAAAAGCATTGTTAACAGTAGCTTGGAAAGAAATGGGCTGTGTTTGGTTTTCATCTGAAATTTATCTAAAAAAAAGAATGGATAATTCTTACGCAATTTAGAGATAAATTCTATCCAAAAATGTTAAAAGTACATTTATGTTTTAAAAAAAATCTTACTTTATTGACTGTAAAGCAAAAACCCCGTTTCAAATAAATGAAACGGGGCTTTTTATGAATTAATCTTCTAAAAAATTAACCTTGTTGTGGAGTGTCTTTTTTCTCCTCACGTGGAGGTCTTGGCAATAAAGCTTTTCTTGAAACTTTTTCTTTTCTTGTTTTCGGATCCACACCTAAGTATTTTACCATAAACACATCGCCCATTTTAACCACATCGGAAACATTTTCCGTGCGTTCCCAAGCCAATTCCGATACGTGAAGCAATACTTCGTTTCCAGGTGCCGCAGTATATTCTACCACCGCTCCGAAATCAAGCATTTTGATTACTTTCACTTCATAGGATTCGCCTACAGTAGGTTTGAAAATGATAGAGTCGATTTTCGCCAATACCGCCGCGATTCCGTCCGGATTTGTTCCAAGGATTTCAACCACACCCTGTTCGTCCACTTCGTTGATTACGATAGTAGTTCCGGTGGCTTTCTGTAATTCCTGAATCACTTTTCCGCCCGGTCCGATTAAGGCGCCAATGAAGTTTCCTGGAATCGTACGTGTGATGATTTTCGGTGCTTTTGGTTTTACTTCCGGTCTTGGTTGTGCAATGGTTTCGGTGATTTTACCCAAAATGTGTAAACGACCGTCACGTGCCTGACCTAAAGCCTGCTCCATAATGTCATAACGCAATCCTTCGATCTTGATATCCATCTGACAAGCGGTAATCCCATCAGCCGTACCGGTAACTTTGAAGTCCATATCACCCAAGTGATCTTCGTCTCCTAAGATGTCCGATAAAACCGCGAATTTTTCACCATCCGTAATTAATCCCATCGCAATTCCGGAAACCGGTTTTACCATTTGAACGCCTGAATCCATCAAAGCCATAGTTCCGGCGCAAACCGTTGCCATAGACGATGAACCATTCGATTCCAATACTTCCGATACAATACGGATAGTATAAGGACAATCAGCAGGAATCATGTTTTTCAAAGCACGTTGTGCCAGGTTTCCGTGACCCACTTCTCTACGGGAAGTGCCTCTTAAAGGTTTTGCTTCTCCGGTGGAGAAAGGAGGGAAGTTATAGTGTAAATAGAATCTTTCTTCCCCTTGTTCCGATGGAGAGTCAATTTGGTTCGCTTCTCTGGAAGTCCCCAAAGTAACCGTTGCCAAAGCCTGAGTTTCTCCTCTGGTAAACAAAGCCGATCCGTGAACTGAAGGCAAGTAATCGGTTTCACACCAGATAGGTCTGATTTCCGTAGTTTTTCTTCCGTCCAAACGCACGCCTAATTCAAGAATTACGTTACGAACCGCTTCTTTGTTGGTTTTGTAGAAGTATTTGGAAACCAAATCTCCGTTTTCTGCCAATTCTTCTTCAGTAAATAAAGATTTTACTACTTCTTTTACTTCTGCAAATTGTGCTGTTCTTTCGTGTTTCGCTGTTCCTTCTTTAGCAATGGCATAACACATATCGTAAGCGGCAGCTTTTACTTTTGCGTAAATCGCTTCGTCTTCTCTTTCTCCTTCGTAAGTACGGATTTCTTTTTTACCAAAAGCCGCCTGTAATCTTTCTTGTGCTTCGATTTGAACCTTGATGGCCTCGTGTGCAAATTTAATGGCTTCCACCATTTCTGCTTCCGAGATTTCTTTCATCTCTCCTTCCACCATGGCAACCGAATCTTTAGAAGCGCCAATCATCATGTCGATGTCTGATTTTTCCAATTCTTCTCTGCTTGGATTGATGACAAATTTCCCGTCAATTCGCGCTACACGAACTTCTGAAATCAATGTGCTGAAAGGAATGTCGGATACGGCTAATGCTGCAGACGCTGCCAAACCGGCTAATGCATCCGGCATAACATTTTCGTCATGAGACATTAACTGAATCATTACTTGCGTTTCAGCGTGATAGTCATCCGGGAAAAGCGGGCGTAATACACGGTCTACAAGACGCATGGTCAACACTTCGCTGTCACTCGGACGGGCTTCACGTTTAAAAAATCCGCCTGGGAAACGGCCTGCAGCTGCAAACTTCTCACGGTAATCTACGGTTAAAGGTAGAAAATCAATTCCCGGATTAGAAGTACGGGCTGATACCGCCGTTGCCAATAGCATAGCGTCTCCCATACGAACCACGACAGAACCGTCTGCTTGTTTGGCTAATTTTCCTGTTTCGATTGAGATGCTTCTGCCATCTCCTAAATCGATAATTTCCTGAAATACTTTAGGAATCATAAAAACTTAATTCTTAATTAAACAATGGGTCTTAGTTGTGTTGTTGTTGTGTTGTTGTAGTTGTCTAATACCCAATGAAAAACCAAACTTTTTTCTGTCAAAATATACAAAACAAAAAGAGGCGCGCGAGCACCTCTTCTTCTGATTATTTTCTGATGTTTAATTCTTTGATAATCGCACGATATCTGTTGATATCTTTTTTCTTTAAGTAGTCAAGAAGACTTCTTCTTTTACCTACCAATAAAACTAATGAGCGCTCTGTGTTATAATCATGACGATTTTTTTTCAAGTGCTCAGTCAAGTGAGAAATTCTGAATGTGAATAACGCGATTTGACCTTCTGCAGATCCGGTGTTGGCTTCTGCTCCTCCGTGTTTAGCGAAGATTTCTGATTTAACTTCTTTAGTTAAGTACATGCTAATATTCTTTAAATGATTATTATGTAGCGCGATAGGTTTATCCTAAAACGTGGTGCAAAGGTAATTTTTATTTTCCGAATAGGCAAATAATTACGGAAACTTCCCTAAAAAAGTTTGGCAATCTCCTGATTTACAAACTCTAAGAAGCGTTCGTCAGCTTCGGTGAACGGATCCGGCACATGACTGTCGATGTCAATCTGACCGATGTTTTTACCGTTAACAAAAAGCGGTACCACGATTTCCGATTTTACCGTAAAACTGCAGGCGATGTAATTGTCCTGAGCACTAACGTCCGGCACCACGAAGTTTTCATTGGAAAGGGCCACCTGTCCACAAATCCCTTTTCCGAACGGAATCACGGTATGGTCGGTTTCCGCTCCCACGTAAGGACCAAGATGCAAGGTTTGGGTATCGTGGTTGGCAAAATAAAATCCCACCCAGTCGTAATAACTGATGTTGTCGCTCAATAACTGGCAAAGGCCTTTTAATTTTTCGTCACGGGAAACGGTATCTTGGGAAAGTATTTCAATCACTTTCGGTTCTAATTCTTTAAATGTCATGTTTTTTAGTTTTATGCAAAAGTATTTAATTGCGCTCTTTTTATTTTTATATTTTTGTTAAAATCATTCGTGTGAAAAACCTCTTTTTACAATACAAACCTTTTTTCGTTTTCCTAATGAAGTTTTTCTTGGCTTATTTCTTGATGACTTTTATTTATAACAATTATCTGATGAGTTACGGAGAGATGAAGGTGGACGCAATCACTAAGCTTGTTGCAAGAAATACAGAACTTGTATTGCAATTGTTTGATAAAGATTCCTATATAATTGAAGATAAACCAAGTCAATTCGTGCAATTATACTATAAAAACAAATATGTTGCTCGTGTTATCGAAGGCTGTAATGCTTTAAGTGTCATGATTCTTTTTGCCGCTTTTGTTTTTGCTTTTTCCGGAAAATGGCTTAAAACGATTTTATATATTCTGACAGGATGTGTTATTATTCATCTGCTTAATGTGCTTCGGATCGCCTTTCTGGCAATGGCACTGTACAGTTATCCCGAATATGAGCATGTATTACACGGTGTGATTTTCCCATTGGTCATTTATGCGGTGGTTTTTATTTTGTGGGTTTTATGGGTTCAAAAATTTTCAGACTATGCTACAGGAACTCCGAAGAAATAGAAAGAAACTGATTTGGATTACCGTACTCGTACTTCTCCTGGCGTTAATCCGTTTGTTTGAAAAGCAGTTGTTTTACGATCCGTTTCTCGGTTTTTTTAAAGGTGAATTTCAGAATGCCCAATTGCCACCATACGACGCAATGCCTCTTTTCTTCGGATTGGTTTTTCGCTACTTTTTAAATTCCGCCGTATCGGTAGCGGTAATTTATGTGGTTTTTAAAGATGTTCCGCTAACGAAGTTCACGACGTTTTTATACCTTATTCTCTTCGGAGTGTTGATTGCGCTTTTTTTCGGAATACTTAAGTTTTCAGACCAACCCGACTATATGTTTCTGTTCTACGTACGCCGATTTCTTATTCAGCCATTATTCTTGGTATTGTTTCTGCCGGCATTCTATTATCAGAAGAAAAACCAGTAAGAATTTTTCGTACCTTTAAAGAATCGAAGTTTAAAGGGAACAAGTATGAAAGTTGTAAAACAATCGGGAGAAATTGTTTATTTCGACAGGGATAAGCTGAAGCGTTCGTTGCAACATTCCGGTGCCAGAACCGAAAAAATCGATGAAATTCTTGAATATATCGAACGGCAAATCTACGATGGCATGCCCACCCGTAAAATTTACAAGTTAGCCTTTCAGATGTTGAAAAAAACATCCAAAGCACAGGCAGCACGGTACAATCTGAAATCGGCCATTCAATCGCTTGGTCCGGCAGGTTTTTTCTTCGAAGAATACATCGCGTTGCTTTTTGCCGCCGAAGGGTATGAAACCAAAACCAATATTTTTCTGGACGGTAAATGTGTTTCCCACGAATTGGACATTCTGATTAAAAAGAACAATCTGATTACCATGGTGGAATGCAAGTTTCACTCCAACAGCGATGTGAAATCCGATGTAAAAATCCCCATGTACATTTTATCCCGATTCAATGATCTGAAAGTGAATCAGTACACGTTGTTTGATAAAAGCGAACAGATTTCGGCCTGTATCGTGATTACGAATAATCGTTTTACCTCGGAAGCGCTTCAGTTTGGCGTCTGTTCGGGATTGAAAATGATGAGTTGGGATTACCCTCCGAATGAAAGCCTGAGGCATCGGGTAGATAACAAGGGGATGTATCCGGTAACCTGTCTGACCACACTTTCCCAAGCGGAAAAAGACATGCTGCTGGCGCAAAAGATATTGTTGGCCAAAGAGTTGATACACGATGTCGAACTTTTAAATCAGATAGGCATCAACCGCCACCGCTTTAAGAACATCATTCGGGAAGCGTCCGATTTGTGTGCATAATAATTTTAAAACCATCCGAAAATGAAAATACAGTTTTTAGGAGCCGCCGGAACCGTAACAGGTTCAAAAACGTTAATCGAATCCAACGGCATCCGGATTTTAGTGGATTGCGGATTGTTTCAGGGCGGAAAAGAAGTCCGTCAACGCAATTGGGAACCGCTGACGGTGTTGCCGTCAAGTATCGATTTTGTACTGCTAACCCATGGCCATTTGGATCATTGCGGTTGGCTTCCGTTGTTAATCAAACAGGGTTTTGAAGGGAAAATCTATTGTACGAGTCCGACCAAAGCGATTACCCGACTGATTCTTCTGGACAGTGCCAAAATTCAGGAAGAGGAAGCCGAAAAAGCCAATAAGGAACACTATTCGAAACATATTCCCGCCGAGCCTTTGTACACGGTGGAAGAAGCCGAAAAGGTGTTGCCTTTTTTCAGGGTAATCAAACCGGAAGAGGATTTTGATCTGGATGCCGAAATTTTCGCCCGTTATTTTACCGCCGGTCATATTCTAGGGGCGTGTTCCATCGAATTGACACTTGAAGGGAAGAAATTGGTTTTTTCAGGAGATATCGGTCGAGATAAAGATGATTTGATGTTTCCACCGGTGAAACCCAAAACCGGCGATTATATTTTTCTGGAAAGCACGTATGGCGACCGGCTCCATCCCGATACTGATGCGAAAGCCGAATTGGAACTGTACATTAACGAAGCATATGAAAAAGGCGGAAATGTTGTCATTCCGAGTTTCGCCGTGGAACGGGCACAAGCGATTATGTATCTGATCTGGCAGCTCAAAAAAGAGGGTAAAATCCCCGACATGCCTTATATTATCGATACACCGATGGGAATTAAGGTGATTGACATTTTTACAGACAATCGCGAATGGCACAAATTACGCATTGACGAATGTGAAGAAATGTGCGCGATTTTTACCATGATTGCCGAATACGAAGAAACCATCGCAACAATTTACGACGATCAGCCCAAGGTGGTTATCGCGGCCAGCGGAATGATAACCGGCGGACGTGTTTTGAGCTATCTCGAGCGGTATATTATCCGTCCGGAAACCACGGTGGTTATTGTCGGTTTTCAGGCTGAAGGAACACGAGGAAGAAAATTGCTCGACGGCGAAAAGGAAATCAAAATGTATGGGAAGTATTATCCGGTGGAAGCCAAAATTGTGGAAATCGAAGGGCTATCGGCACACGGTGACCAGGATGATTTACTGAACTGGCTTTCGGAACTGGAAAACAAACCGAAAACCATTTTTCTGGTGCATGGCGAAACGGAAGCGTTGATTGGTCTGAAAAATAAAATTGAGGAGAAATACAAAGTGAATTGCGAAATTCCGTATCAGGAACAAAGTTTTGAAATCAATTAACGATAATTTAGATTTTCGGTTTAAAAAAAATACTTACTTTTGACCTAATTTTTAAAAACAATGAAAATAAATAAGCACATCAGTTTTGTTATTGCTTGCCTGATATTGGTCTCCAATATCGGTTTGGCTTTTAATGTGCATTATTGCGGCGGGGAACTGGCGGAAATCTCATTGGATTATAAAAAATCGGAACCTTGTACGGAAGAAAAAGTTGAAAAGGAAAAATCATGTTGCGCTTCTTCAGACGAGCACGATGATTGTTGCTCCAACAGTAAGGTCGATTTGAAAAAATCACTTTCCGATGAGGTTATCGTAAAAAGTTTTCAGCTCGATTTAGGTGTTTTTACCTTTGTGGAAGCCTGGAAGCCTTCCGTGATTTCAATAGTTGAAGAAAACGTAACCCTTGGTGATGCGCCTTCCTTCTATTGCGACAGCAATGCACCACCGTTCTACAAACTGTATTGCCAGTATATTTTTTACGACCAGTTTTAATGCTTTGAAATTTTCCGATTTTTTTCGGAACAAACCCCCATTCAAACATTAAAACAAAAAATCATGTACAGATATTTTATGATTTTCTTCGTGCTGATAGCCAATGTTGTATCAGCTCAGGAAAATGTGTCGGGAATAGTAACCGACGAAAAAAACAACCCGATGCAAGGCGCAACGGTGTTATGGAAAGACTCTACCGTAGGGACTTCCACCGATGAAAAAGGACAATTTACCCTTCCGATGAATCCTGGCAGCCACGAAATTGTAGTGAGCTTTGTGGGCTACGAGAGTGTGGGCATGATGGTACACGAACCAAAAACGTTAACCATACAGTTAAAACCTTCGAAATCACTGGATGAAGTGGTAGTGCAAACCAAGCGAAATTCCCTTCAGAAGTCGTATGTAAAAACGGCTAATGTAACCACAATGAGCAGTAAAGAATTACTGAAAGCGGCTTGTTGTAATCTTTCGGAGAGTTTTGAAACCAATCCTTCCATTGATGTGAATTTCTCCGATGCAATTTCGGGGAGTAAGCAAATCAAAATGTTGGGCTTAACCAGTCCGTATATTCTTATTGCCGAAGAAAATATTCCTTCCGTTCGTGGCGCTTCGCAGGCTTACGGCTTGTCTTTTATTCCCGGCACCTGGGTGGAAAGCATCCAGATTACAAAAGGAGCGGGGAGTGTGGTGAACGGTTACGAAAGCATTTCCGGTCAAATCAACACCGAATTAATCAAGCCGGCCAACGATATCCCGTTTTACCTGAACGCCTACGGTTCTACCGACAGCCGTTTCGAACTGAATACCCATTTCAATAAAAAGTTTTCGGATAAATTGAGCAGCAGCCTGTTTGTACACGGGAACACGCGTGTTTCCAAAAATGACATGAATAACGATGGTTTTTTGGACAATCCGTTAGGACAACAAATCAATGTCATGAACCGTTGGCAGTATAATGATTTGGAAAAAGGATGGGTAAGTTTCTTAAATGTCCGCTACATGAAAGACGAAAAGCAAACCGGTCAGGTGGATTTCGATGCAGACAGAGATAAACTCACAACAAATCACTGGGGTTCTGAAATCAATACCGATAAAGTCGAGGTTTCTTCGAAAATCGGATATGTTTTCCCGGACATGCCTTGGCAGAGTATCGGATTTCAAAATTCGTTCAATTACCACAGTCAGGAATCCTATTTCGGTCTGAATCAATACAATATCCAGCAAAACAGTTTTTATTCGAACCTGATTTTCAATTCGATTATCAGCAATACACTGAATAAATTCGCTACAGGACTGAATTTTACTTCCGATGATTATAACGAATTCGTTACCGTGGGGATGCCAATGGACGTCAGCCGAAGAGACAACTCGTTAGGCGCCTTTTTCGAATATACGTATGATAATACCGATGATTTCAGTTTGGTAGCCGGAGCACGTTTCGACATGCATAACCGTTTGGGTGCCTTTTTTACGCCGCGAATCCACATGCGTTACAATCCGTGGGAAAAAGCGGTATTCAGGGCTTCTGCCGGAAGAGGAAAGCGCAGCGCGAATATTTTTGCGGAAAACCAACAGCTGTTTGCTTCTTCGAGAGCGTTTTCGGTGTTGAATACCAATGGGAAAATCTACGGACTGGATCCTGAAATTGCCTGGAATTACGGAATCAGTTTTATGCAGGGTTTTCAGTTGTTCGGAAAAAAAGCCGAAGTGACATTGGATTATTACCGCACCGATTTCCAGAATCAGGCTGTGGTGGATTTGGATTACAGTCCGCAACAGGTCGTTTTTCATAATCTTGACGGAAAATCGTTTGCGAACAGCTTGCAGATTGATTTCAACGTGGATCTGATGACGCATTTGTCTGTCAGAACCGCGTACAAATTCTACGATATCCAAACCGATTATTTGTCCGGTACCATGGAACGTCCGCTGCAGGCGAAGCACCGTTTCTTTACCAATGTGGCCTACGAGACGCACATTAAAGACAAAGGGAAACAATGGAAGTTTGACTTCACCTACAACTGGATGGGGAAACAGCGTTTGCCAAACACGAGTTCCAATCCGTCAGCTTATCAGTTGAGGGAGTTTTCGAATCCGTTCTCGGTGATGAATGCTCAGGTTACCCGAACCTTCTCCAGCGTGTTTGAAGTATATGTGGGAGGAGAGAACATTGGTGACTATAAGCAAAAAAATGCTATTTTAGGGGCCGATAATCCGTTTGGCGCGTATTTTGATAGTTCTATGATATATGCTCCGATTTTCGGTCAGATGTATTATGCGGGTATCCGATTTAAAATAAAATAAGATAAGAAACTTTTTTAAACTACCATATGAAAAAAATAATTTTAGTATTGCTTGTATCCCTGTTCGGATTCACAATGCAGGCGCAGGAGAAGAAAAATAAAAACGCAAAAGCCGATGTTGAAGTGAAAGGCAACTGTGAGATGTGCAAAAAACGTATTGAAAAGGCGGCTTATTCTGTTGCCGGAGTAAAATCAGCCGTTTGGCATTCTGAGGATCAGCAACTTCATTTGGTGTTTAACGAACAGAAGTGTTCCGCTACAGATATAGTGAAAGCGGTAGCGAAAGCCGGGCATGATACCAAAGACGTTAAGGCTGTAACGGAAGACTATGATAAGCTTCACGAATGCTGTAAGTATGACAGATAAGAAAAAGATAAAAAAGCCGTTCAGAATTTCCGAACGGCTTTTTTATTAGGGAACTGCTATGGTTTTTATTTCTGAAATCAGGTCGCCGTTTGTTCCAATTCCTTCGATTACAATTTTCACGGTTTTCTGATAATAATTTGGAATGGCAAAAGTAAACAACCCGTTTTCATCGCTTTCCACATAAGGTTCCCAGTGGATGTTTCCGAAATTTTTAAAACCTTCATCGGAATAACTCGTGTATTTCGGATTGATGTAGTTTTTATTGTTCTGGAATCCGTTTTTCACGGTAAACGATTGTGAGTTAATTTTAATTTTTCTTGCACCGCCGGTTCCCTTTTTGCTATAGACACGGATAATGCCGTTGGCCGCATCCATCCCGCCACCATAACCGTTTTTGTTGATGTATATTTCATCAACACTGTTCAAACTGTAACCCAAGAGCTGACTGAAATCCATAACGGGCGCATCGTCAATGTAAATAGCCGGGCTTCTGGTTCCTAAAAACGAGGTGGCTCTTCGTCCAATGATAATTACGGATGTTCCCTGTATTGAGACATCGTAGCCGTTAGCCGCAATAAACTGCAATAAATCCCTGCTGGAATCCGCCTCGGTGATCTTATATCCTTTGGACATGGAGTTGTTATGGCGTCTTTCGTTGGCTAAAGGTGTTTTTTTGACTTTACCGGCAATAGTTATGCTGTCCAAACGTACGGTATTGGCAATTTTTGGAAAGGAATAATTCGTATCGTCGGTACTGTTGTTGATTTCTGTGGGGCACTCGGTTTTTGCTACCTTGAACGGCTTGATAAAAGGTCTGTTATTGTTTAGGATTTGTGCAAACAATTTTATTTCCGATTTTCTTTCTTTTTTGTCCAGTAAGGAGAAGTGAACGGTTGCCGAATCAGAGACTAATATGTTTTTGAAATAGAATTCGTTTTTATCGTTAATTTCAGAGAATTCATTTAATCCGGCAGCTATGGAGCTTAACTGTACTTTGAATGATTTTTTATCCTCAAGCGGTTTGTTGATGGTTCCTTTGAATGTGAGCCCGTTGTCGAAATCGAATTTCTTTTGTGGCGGAGCAGACATCATGGCCTGCCAACTGTATTTTGATTTTTGACAGATTAAATAAGTATCCAATTCATAATGTTTTCTTTTTGAGAAATTGGATAAAAAATAATTTCCTTTCGGTGCTTTATCATTTAACTGATTGTCGAAAAGAAATGAAGTGTATATGTTTTTCTGATCCGAAAGCGATTTGCTGTCATTCGGTAAAACGGAGACACTAATGCTGCCCATTGCCAATGCGCTTTTGCCGCTGATGAAGATAGAATCGTTTTGTTTTTTGAGGATTTTCAGATCAATGGCAGCATTCGTTTTCGAGGGCTTGAAAATGATTCTTTCTGCAATTTTTTTTGCGTTTTTGTCTATCAGATACAGGGTGTTGATTCCTTCCGAAAAATCGGTACCGGGTATGACCAATAATTGTTCGGGGGCATTCTCCTTGAATGAAAAATCCACAAAAGAAGTGTTGTCATTCTGTTGAATAACAAGGGTTAACGGACTGTTCTTGTATTCGTTTAAGCTGTTTGCGTTGGTCTTTACTTTTAGGGTTGTTTTGTTTTCGAATGTGTAATTGTTAACGGAAAACGTTATTCCGTTTGCTGTCGGCAGCGGCAAGGCCTTTTCAATGCTCTTGGTTTCAATCAAAAAAACGGCTTTGTACACTTCGTTTTTTGTCTGAAGAATATCGAATTTTCCATAGCCCAATTCGTTTGTGGTGAAATTGGTGACGGTTATTCCTTGTGCGTCTTTAATTTCTCCATCTTTAATGCTTATGCCGTTACCATTGCAGTCGGTTATCTTAATTCCTACTGTGTTTGAAGTGCCCTCCAGAAAGACAGTGCTTTCCGGAAAGAATTCGGTATTTACGACACTGAAATTTTTACTGTTTGTGTTAGCCGGCATTTTGCCGTCGGTAGGATTAATGATATTGATTTCATAAATTGATGACTCATCTTCCATGAAGTTATTCATGTAATTGGTATATACCTGAAGGTAGTAGGTGCCCGTTTGGGTGTTTTCGTCGAGTTTTATTGAACCGTCAAAAACGCTGTTTTCAGCATAAAAAAGATGTGTTTTTATTTTCTCACCGGTTCCGTCTATTAGCGTGATGTATACATTGGATGTCGCCACATACGGTTTTCTGCTTTTCTTTTCCAGGATATAACCTTTAAACCAAATTTCATCCGTACTCAAATAAGTGGTCTTGTTCGTGTGCAGATGAATGTTCTCCCTGTCCATTTTAAAAAACTCCGTAAAAGCATTGCTGATTTTTTCTTTATTCTGATTCAATTCTGCCTGAGAAAAAGACAGATTGCTGAATAAGAAGAAAATTGATAAAAAGAGTGTGTTTTTGATGTTCATTACGTGTAAGTTTTATCTTTCGCGAAGATATAAAAAAATACTGCCTGAAGTAAAATCCAGGCAGTATTGTAAAAGAAATATTTTATAAAGATTACATCATTCCCGGCATTCCGCCACCCATTGGCATTCCGCCGCCGGCATTTTCTTCTTTAATTTCCACTAAAGCACATTCGGTAGTTAAGATCATTCCGGCTACAGAAGCGGCGTTCTCCAAAGCCACGCGGGTTACTTTTTTAGGATCGATGATTCCGGCTTTCAGCATGTCCACATACTCATCCGTTTTCGCGTTGTATCCGAAGTTGTCTTTACCTTCCGCCACTTTTGCCACTACTACAGAACCTTCTAAACCGGCGTTTTCAACGATGGTTCTTAAAGGGGCTTCCACAGCGCGGGAAACGATTTGGATTCCGGTTGCTTCATCGGCGTTGTCCGCTTTGATTTTATCCAATACTTTTTTGGCTCTTAGTAAAGCCACACCGCCTCCGGCAACAATACCTTCTTCCACCGCTGCACGGGTTGCGTGTAATGCATCGTCCACACGGTCTTTTTTCTCTTTCATTTCCACTTCGGAAGCGGCACCTACGTAAAGTACGGCAACTCCTCCGGCTAATTTTGCCAAACGCTCCTGTAATTTTTCCTTATCGTATTCGGAAGTTGAGGTTTCCATTTGCGCTTTGATTTGGTTTACACGATTTTTAATCAATTCGTGATCGCCGTTTCCGCTTACCATGGTGGTGTTGTCTTTGTCGATGGTAACGCGTTTACACGTTCCTAACATTTCTAAAGTAGTATGCTCTAAGGTAAAGCCTCTTTCTTCAGAAATCACTGTTCCTCCGGTTAAAATCGCAATGTCTTCCAACATGGCTTTTCTGCGGTCTCCAAAACCTGGAGCTTTCACGGCAGCGATTTTTAAAGCGCCACGTAATTTGTTTACCACTAAAGTCGAAAGGGCTTCACCGTCCACATCCTCAGCGATGATTAATAATGGTTTTCCGGATTGCGCTACCGGTTCTAATATTGGAAGTAACTCTTTTAAGGAAGATACTTTTTTGTCGTATAATAAGATGTACGGACTGTCTAACTCCGCTTCCATTTTTTCCGGATTCGTTACGAAGTAAGGGGATAAATACCCTCTGTCGAACTGCATTCCTTCCACCACGTCCACATAAGTGTCGGTTCCTTTGGCTTCTTCAACGGTAATTACTCCTTCTTTGCCCACTTTTCCGAAAGCCATAGCGATAAGTTCGCCAATCACTTCGTCATTGTTTGCGGATATAGAGGCTACCTGTTTGATTTTATCGGTAGAGCTGCCTACTTCTTTGGCTTGTTTGCCTAAGTCGGCTACAATCGCTTCCACCGCTTTGTCGATGCCACGTTTTAAATCCATCGGGTTGGCTCCGGCCGCCACGTTTTTCAATCCTTCTTTAACGATGGCTTGTGCTAAAACCGTTGCAGTGGTGGTTCCGTCTCCGGCTAAGTCATTGGTTTTTGATGCCACTTCTTTTACCATTTGCGCCCCCATGTTTTCCAGCGTGTCTTTCAATTCGATTTCTTTCGCAACAGAAACCCCGTCTTTAGTTACGGTTGGTGCTCCAAACGATTTGCTGATAATTACGTTACGTCCTTTTGGACCCAATGTTACTTTTACCGCATTTGCTAATGCATCTACACCGCGTTTTAAACCGTCACGTGCTTCAATGTCGAATTTTATATCTTTTGCCATTTTTATGTGTATTTATTGATTCGTTAATTTTATTCCGCTGCGCTCCATACAGTTCGGCTGCGCCTCGGGTGGTTAATCGGATTAGATAATCGCTAAAATATCGTCTTCACGCATAATCAGGTAATCTTTGCCTTCAAATTTTAAATCGGTTCCGGCATATTTTCCGTATAAAACAGTGTCGCCAACTTTTACGGTCATGTTGTGGTCTTTAGTTCCGTTTCCAACCGCTACAACAGTACCTTTTTGCGGTTTCTCTTTGGCTGTGTCAGGAATGAAGATTCCGGAGGCAGTCTGTGTTTCCGCTGCCATTGGTTCTACAAGAACGCGATCTGAAAGTGGTTTAATGTTTAATGCCATAATGCTATATTTTTATGTTATTGTTTTTTTTATGCTTTCTTTTTTTTCAGAAATTATGCCAAGGCCTGTAAACTGACAAATTTACCAAATAAAAATGCCAGCACTGACAGGCTGGCATTTTAAAAAATCATTTACTGATATTTATTTTTTGGCTTCTTCCGTTGAAGCCGGTTGTGCCGCTTCAGTTGTAGCTGGAGTTGCTGCTGCTTCCGGTGTTGCAGTAGCAGGCGCTGGTGCCGCTACCGGAGCAGGAGTGCTGTTGTCGATGATTTTCGAACCACTATCGCTTAAACTTCCGGTGAAGCTTAAACTTGACAACAAAATCAATGCGATTAACAATCCGGCTAATGTCCAAGTACTTTTGTCTAGGAAATCATTTGTTTTCTGTACACCACCCATCATTTGTGATCCGCCAATCGCTGAAGACAAACCTCCACCTTTTGGGTTTTGAACCATAACTACTACTACAAGTAAAAAACATACGATTGTGATTAACACTAAAAAGATTGAAAACATATTTTTATTCTTTAATTATTATTTTGTTGTAAAAGTCTAATATCCGAAATTCGGTCTGCAAAGAAACTACTTTTTTCCGGATATTTCAAAATTAAAATTTCATAAGCTTGTATTGCTTTTTGATATTTTTTCTGTTCCAGATAGACTTTGGCTAAAGTTTCGGTCATCAAATAGGAGTTGTCCTGACTCGATTTCTCAATGTTTATTGGGTTTACCGGTGCGTTTTTCACCGAAATGATTTTCGGATTGGTTTCGATAAACTTATCAATCAACTCGATTTTTTTCTTCTTTTCTTCATCCATTTCAGGTTCCGGAGTCTCGTTTTCCCGGTTGATAGGTGTGATTTTTGCCAATTGTAACCATTCCTGGAACGAATGTTTTTCCTGTTTTGAAAATTCCAGCGGTTTGCCGATTTCCAGTTTTTCTTCTATGGTTTCCGGTTTTTCGGTTTCTACAGGAGGGTTTTCTATTGGAATTTCTGCTGTAAACGCTTCCGGTTCTGCAATTTGAATGGAAGTAAGTATCGATTGCTCCAAGGGATTGACTTTCGGCTGCACTTCAATTGTATCCGATACTACAATTTTATACTGATTGACTATGATGTCGTTTATCGCCGCTTCTTTTTCTTCCAAAAAGGCTTTCTGGATTGATGTGAAATCCTCGGAAGTGATGAATTCGAAAAGCACACTTCGGTCTGTGGTATAAGCCGCTGTTTTCTTTAACTCCTGATTGTAACGGAAACTGTTCTGATTGTAAAGTCCTTTCAGATGAATGGCTCTTGCCGCCTGAAAATAGGGAAACTCATTCAAAACCGTTTCCAGTTCGATGGTTTGTCTGCCGTTTATGGCGTCGGGTTTATTGATCAGGTATGTTAAATCGTTTACGTTCAATTTTTCGTTGATTGGAATTTATAAAATTACCATTTTGCCAATGAGGCATTAAAAATATCCTGTGTAATTCTTTCGAATATGACATCCAATGCTTCGGTTAGTTTTGCTCCGACCAATTGTTGGCTTCCGTCAAAATCATAATAGAAAGAGAACGGTTTTTCGAAATCATCATCGGGATTTTTTTTGTTGATGAAACGCACATTCACCGTAATGGTCAGTCGGTTTTGAGCGGCCAACTGATCGGCGGTGGCGGTCATCGGCGTAATGCGATATTCTTTTATTTCACCTTCATAAACCAAATCACCACCGGAATTCGTTAAATTCAGATTCGTTTGGTTTTGCAGAATTTCCTGAAGCTCCAACGTAAACGTACGCTCAATTCCGGGTTCAATCAAAGCCGCATTGTTCTGAAAATAATTTACCTGAAAGGTTTTGGCGTCAATCTTTCCGGTCCCGGTAAAGTTGTAATACGAACAACTGCTCAGACTCAAAAGGAGAACGCAAGTAATTATATATTGTATGTGTTTCATCTTATTTTAAAAAACCAAATATACTATAAATCGAATTGTTTTATCTTTCGGTAAAGTGTTCTTTCGGAAATTCCCAATTCGTCTGCTGCCGCTTTTCGTTTTCCTTTGTTGCGTTCCAAGGCTTTCTTGATGAGTTCGATTTCTTTGGCGTCCAGTCGAAGCGAATCTTCTTCCTCCACGGTTTCGGCAAAAAGATAATTCTGGTCGTCGTCCTCATCGTCAAATTCTTCCTGAAGGTTTTCATTCTGAACCGGAATGGCCGTTAAAGCAGGTTCTTCAAACGGGACTTCGCTTTCTTCTTTCTGACCGTAAATGCGCTGAATCAAATGCTTGTTGGTTTCCTGAACATTTTTCACATTACCGCTCTGCATTAATTCAAGAGTAAGTTTTTTTAGATCGTTCAGATCACTTTTCATGTCGAAAAGAATCTTATATAAAATTTCCCGTTCCGAACTGAAATCACTTTCCGCTTTTTTGGTTCCAATCACCGACGGCAAAGTACTGCCTTCTGCCGGTAAATAGGATTGTAAGGTCGCCAATGTAATGTCGCGATTGGTTTCCAGTACGGAAATCTGTTCGGCGGCATTGCGCAACTGACGGATGTTTCCGCTCCAACGGTATTTTGTCAGATATTGTACGGCATTGTCGTCCAGTTTTATCGGAGGCATTTTGTATTTGTGTGCAAAATCCGAAGCAAATTTCCGGAACAGCAAATGAATATCTTCTTTTCGTTCGCGTAAAGGCGGCAACATGATGTCGACCGTACTCAAACGGTAATACAAATCTTTACGGAATTTTCCTTTTTCAATCGCGTCGAACATGTTTACGTTGGTCGCTGCCACGATGCGTACATTGGTTTTTTGCACTTGAGAAGAGCCGACTTTTATAAACTCACCATTTTCCAAAACACGTAACAAACGTACCTGGGTAGTTAATGGTAATTCGCCCACTTCATCAAGGAAAATGGTTCCGCCATCGGCCACTTCGAAATACCCTTCTCGGGTTCCTGTGGCTCCAGTAAACGAACCTTTTTCGTGTCCGAACAACTCGCTGTCAATGGTCCCTTCCGGAATCGCACCACAGTTTACGGCAATGTATTTTCCGTGTTTTCGGTGCGAAAGGGAATGTATGATTTTCGGAATACTTTCTTTACCCACACCACTTTCTCCGGTAACCAATACCGAAATGTCGGTTGGAGCTACCTGAATGGCTTTTTCAATCGCACGGTTAAGTTTCGGGTCGTTCCCGATAATCTCAAATCGTTGTTTTATGGCTTGAACTGATTCCATTTTAATTAGTTGATAATTACTAATTGAAAATTGATAATTACTAGGATAACGTAAAATATCAATTATCCATTTTTCAATTGTTAATTCTTATTGCATTTCCGAATAGCCAACCGCTTCTCCAATTAAGGTAGCCGTAGTGCAATCGGTAATTTTTACCATCACGAAATCGCCCGGTTTGTAATCGCCTTTCGGGAAAACCGTCACCACATTTTCGGAATTTCTTCCGCTCCAGTGGGCATCCGATTTTTTAGAGGCTTTTTCAATCAACACTTCAACCGTTTGATTTAGGAAACGGGAGGTTCTTTTCAGACTCAATTCCTGTTGCAGATCAACCACTTCCTGTAAACGACGTTTTTTAACTTCCTCCGGAACATCGTCTTCCATTTTTCTGGCAGCCAGAGTTCCCGGTCTTTCCGAATACGCAAACATATAACCAAAGTCATATTCCACATATTCCATCAGACTCAACGTGTCTTGGTGGTCTTCTTCGGTTTCGGTTGGGAATCCGGTAATGATATCCTGTGAAATCGAGCATCCCGGAATAATCGCCTTGATTTTATCTACCAAAGCCATATATTCTTCACGGGTGTGCTGGCGGTTCATTTCTTTTAATATACGGGTACTTCCCGATTGTACCGGCAAGTGAATGTAGTTACAAACATTATGGTGTTTTGCAATAACATGCAATACTTCTTCGTGCATGTCCTGTGGATTCGAAGTCGAAAAACGGAAACGCATCTTCGGAAACTGAATTGCGCACATGTCCAATAACTGTGCGAAATCCACCGCTGTTGCTTTCTGCATTTCGGTCGCTTTATCGTAGTCTTTTTTCAATCCGCCACCATACCAAAGGTAACTGTCAACGTTTTGTCCTAACAGGCACACTTCTTTAAAACCTCTTTCGTATAAATCTTTGATTTCCTCTAAAATGGATTGCGGTTCACGGCTGCGCTCGCGTCCGCGGGTAAACGGAACCACGCAAAACGTACACATATTATCACATCCTCGCGTGATGGAAACAAACGCATTGATACCGTTACTCTGTAAACGCACAGGCGCAATGTCACCATAGGTTTCATCTTTCGATAAAATTACGTTAATCGCATCGCGGCCTTCTTCCACTTCCTGCAAAAGATTCGGTAAGTCTTTATAGGCATCCGGTCCTACGACCATATCCACGATTTTTTCTTCTTCCAGGAACTGGCTTTTCAAACGCTCGGCCATACAGCCCAAAACGCCCACTTTCATACCCGGATTGATGCTGCGTTTTACCGCGTTGTATTTTTCCAAACGTTTACGAACGGTCTGTTCTGCTTTATCCCGAATCGAGCAGGTGTTCACCAAAACCAAATCGGCTTCTTCCAGATTTTGGGTGGTGTTGTAACCTTGTTCGGTTAAAATGGAAGCTACGATTTCACTGTCCGAAAAATTCATCGCACAACCGTAACTTTCAATAAAAAGTTTTTTCGTATTCTGTTCTTTGTGTTCTAAAACCAGGCTCGTACCTTGTTTTTTCTCGTCAATTTCCTTTTCCATATAGCACTCTAAAGCGTAAAATCAATGCGCAAAGATAGTACTAAATTTTATTTTCTGACAAGATGGCAGATTTGTTTAACAAAAGTTTTATGAAGCGAAGGGCTCGGGCTTTTTTGTCCCGATAGCTATCGGGAGCCATTTTTCCGCTTTTCGTTCCAATCTTTTATTGCGTGCTTGCGTTGCAATCTCCCAATAAAAGGATTTACACACCAAACACGTAGTGTTCACCGAACTCCTGTGAAAATATGAACCAAGTGAGGTAATCGGGGCTATTGAATTTTTTGTCTTTGTTTTTTGGATACTATATATAGGTGTAAAGGTTTTTAAACGACAAAATTTACTTTTAAAATGGGCAAAAACGCAATATTTAAAAAATTCCTATACTTTTGCGCCATAAATAAAAAGTAAATGGCAAAGAATTTAGTGATCGTTGAGTCACCGGCAAAGGCGAAAACCATAGAGAAGTTTTTAGGAAGCGAGTATCAGGTAGAATCAAGCTACGGACACATCGCCGACTTACCTTCGAAGGAAATTGGAGTAGATGTAGAGAATGGTTTCAAACCAAAATATGAAGTTTCTCCGGATAAAAAAGCCTTGGTGAGTAAATTGAAAACGTTATCTAAAGCAGCCGATATGGTTTGGTTGGCTTCCGATGAGGACCGCGAGGGAGAGGCTATTTCATGGCACTTGGCGGAAGAATTAAAATTGGATCCGAAAAAAACCAAACGTATCGTTTTTCATGAGATTACCAAAAACGCCATTTTAAAAGCGATTGACAATCCAAGACAAATCGATTACAATCTGGTAAACGCACAACAGGCGAGAAGAGTTTTAGACCGATTGGTAGGTTACGAATTGTCACCGGTATTGTGGCGCAAGATCAAAGGCGGATTGTCTGCCGGTCGTGTGCAGTCGGTATCCGTTCGTTTGATTGTGGAACGCGAACGCGAAATCCAGAATTTCAAAGCGGTGGCATCTTATTCAGTTGTGGCTGAATTTACCAACGAAGCGGGAAGAGCCTTCAAAGCGAAATTGCCAAAGAACTTCAATACGAAAAAAGAAGCCGAAGATTTTCTAAACCAAAATATCGGTTCTATATATAAGGTAGCGGATTTGGAAACCAAACCTACCAAAAAATCACCAACAGCACCTTTTACAACATCGACCTTGCAACAGGAAGCGGCGCGTAAATTGTATTTGCCTGTTGGAATCACGATGCAATTAGCGCAACGTTTGTACGAAGCCGGATTGATTACCTATATGAGAACGGACAGCGTGAACCTTTCTAAAGAAGCTATGGAGGCAGCTCAGGCGGAAATCATTTCGTCTTATGGTAAGGAATTCTCGAAACCGAGAACGTTTGCCAATAAGAGCAAAGGGGCTCAGGAAGCCCACGAGGCGATTCGTCCGACAGATATGTCAAGACACACTGTTAACATTGACAGAGATCAGGCCCGTTTATACGATTTGATCTGGAAAAGAACCTTAGCGTCTCAAATGAGCGATGCAGAATTGGAACGAACCAATGTCAAAATCGAAGCGAACAATCATAAAGAACTTTTCACGGCGACCGGAGAGGTAATCAAGTTTGAAGGTTTCCTAAAAGTATATCTGGAAGGGCACGATGATGATGAAGAAGAACAGGAAGGCATGTTACCGGCCATGAAAGTGAACGAAAGACTGCAAAACAATTACATTACCGCAACCGAAAGATATACAAGACCGGCAGCTCGTTATACCGAAGCGTCTTTGGTTAAGAAACTGGAAGAGTTGGGTATCGGTCGTCCGTCAACGTATGCGCCAACCATTTCGACTATCATCAACCGAAACTATGTTGAGAAAGGGAATCTGGAAGGTCAGGAACGAAATTATACACAATTGGTGCTTCAGTCCGGGAAACTGGTGGAGAAACAATTGAAAGAAAATACCGGTTCGGATAAAGGGAAACTGGTGCCGACAGATATCGGAACCATCGTAACCGACTTCTTAGTGAAGAACTTCGGAACCATTTTGGATTATAACTTCACGGCGAAAGTGGAACAGGATTTCGATGAGATTGCCGAAGGGAATATCGAATGGGCGCAAATGATGAACGATTTCTACAAGCATTTTCATCCGACAGTTAAAAATGTAGAGGAGAATGCCGAGAGAGAAAGCGGTGAACGAATTTTAGGAAAAGATCCGAAAACCGGAAAACAGGTAAGTGTTCGTTTGGGTAAATTCGGACCGATGGCGCAAATTGGCGATATCGACGACGAGAACAAACAATTCGCCAGCTTGCGTACGGAACAGAATATCGGAAACATCACTTTGGAAGAAGCGTTGAATTTGTTTTTGCTTCCAAAAGTGCTGGGTACTTATAAAGGTGAAGAAGTGGAAGTGAGCAACGGTCGTTTTGGGCCGTATGTGCGCCACGGGAGTGTTTTCATTTCCCTGCCGAAAGGAGAGGAGCCTTTGGATGTTTCGATGGACAGAGCCCAGGAACTGATTGATGAGAAAGCGAAAGCCGATGCGCCAATCGCCACCTATAAAAACGAACCGGTACAAAAAGGCGTGGGACGTTTTGGACCCTTCATCAAATGGAACGGGATGTTTATTAACGTAAGCAAGAAATACAATTTCGATAATTTGTCACAATCGGACATTACCGAATTGATTGAGGATAAATTGCAGAAAGAAATCGATAAGGTAATTCATAATTGGGAAGACGAGGGAATTCGCGTGGAAAAAGCACGTTGGGGACGTTCGGTAATCACCAAAGGGAAAATCAAAATCGAATTGAGTAAAGAGGTGGATGCCGCAGCCATGACGTTGGAGCAAGTGAAGGAGTTGATAGAGAAGAAAGCACCGGCTAAAAAAACCGCGGCAAAGAAAACGACTGCTAAAAAAGCACCTGCTAAAAAGAAATAAATTATGGTATTTGATTTTTTCCAGCCACTGGATGCTGATTTTTTTGAGTTTGTTCAAGGCTTGAGCAGTCAGACTTTGGGTAAAAAAGTGGTTTTTCATTCCGAAACCGATTTTCCGAATATCGAAAAAGCATCCATTGCCATCATTGGTGTTTTGGAAAGTCGCGGGTTGGGGGAAGGAAATTATGAAACCGATCTGACCCATATTCGTCAGGAATTTTACAGTCTGTTCCCCGGAAACTGGGAAGCGCAGATTGTTGATTTAGGAAATATCGCACCCGGAAACTCCTTGGAAGACACCTATTATGTATTGAAAAATGCGGTCGCGCATCTGATAAAGAATAAGGTGATTCCGATTGTAATTGGCGGTTCGCAGGATTTGACCTATGCGATGTACCGTGCGTATGATCAGTTGGAACAAATGGTAAATGTGGTGTCGGTGGACAGTAAATTTGATTTCGCCAAAGAAAACGGATTGCCGGCCGAGTCTTTCTTATCATCGATGATTGTGGAAGAGCCTAATAATTTGTTTAATTACAGCAATATCGGTTATCAGACGTATTTCAATTCACAGGAGGAAATCGATCTGATTGAAAAATTATATTTTGACGCTTATCGCTTAGGGGAGGTTTGTAATAATCCCGCGATTGCAGAACCGGTGTTTCGTGATGCGGATTTGGTGTCTTTGGATCTGAATTCGGTAAAATCATCAGATTCCGGAAATTTTGTGAATTTTATTCCCAACGGATTCAATGGAAAAGAAATTTGTGTACTTTCGCGCTATTCGGGAATCAGTGATAAAGTAACTTCTTTTGGGGTTTTTAATCACAACAATTCCAAGGCGGAATCGGTTTTGGCGGCACAGGTAATATGGTATTTTATCGAAGGATTCCATTACCGTTCCAAAGAGTATCCTTTTGGGGTAAAAGAAGACTATTTGAAATACATTGTTCCTTTGGAAGAGGAAGAATTGATCTTCTATAAAAGTGATAAAACGGAAAGATGGTGGATAGAAATACCATTTTTATCGAATCTTAACAATAAATTAAGAAGAAGTACGTTATTACCATGCACTTATGATGATTATGTGGGCGCTACCAATCAGGAGATTCCTGAAAGATGGTGGAAAGCACAGATGAAAAATTTAATATAATGAGATTAAATAGCGATAAACCTATGTATTTTGTAACAATTTGATTTTTTTAAGTTTTTTTTAGGAAAAAAATTGTTTTTTAGAAAATAAATAAATAGGTTTACGCCCTTAAATATGTATATATAATTAACCCAGATTTATATGAAGAAGTTCATAGCGTTTACAGCACTTGTTTCATTGTTCTTTAGTAGTTGTCACAAAAACGACAGAGGTGAACTAGTAGGAGTTAAAGGAAGAAAATGGCATCCAGAGAAGCCATATGGTATGACTTTAATCCCTGGAGGTGCATTTATTATGGGTAAATCAGACGATGATTTAGCTAATGTTCAGGATGCGCCAACTAAAACTGTTACCGTTCGTTCATTTTATATGGATGAGACTGAAATAACAAATAGTGAGTACCGTCAGTTTGTGGAATGGGTGAAGGATTCAATTACCAGAACAAGATTGGCTATACTTGCTGATGAACAGGGTATAAAGCCAGGTGGAGGTACAGGTGGAAAAGCTGGAAGTATCGGTGATTTCGCGTTTAAGGATCAGGATCCTGCGAAAATGTCTGCTTACGACAAATACATGTATGAGAACTATTATAGTGTAGGTACAGACGAGGATCCGTATGCGGGAAGACGTTTGAACAGAAAAGTAAAGTTACATAACGATCAGCAAAAATACCCGGATGAACATTATGTGGAAGTGATGGATTCTTTGTATTTGCCTGCAACTGAATCGTACAACGGGTTAAGAACATTTGATGTTTCTAAATTGAAATTCCGTTATTCTTGGATGGATATTCAGGCTGCGGCTAAGGACAAATCGGTTGGAAGCAGCAGAACAAAAAGAAGTAAATTCATCAAGACGGAGAATATTCAGATTTATCCTGATACAACCGTTTGGATTAAAGATTTCGCTTATTCTTACAATGAGCCAATGCATAATGACTATTTCTGGCACCAAGCTTATGGGGAATATCCTGTAGTTGGGGTTTCTTGGAAACAAGCTAAAGCATTTTGTGCTTGGAGAACAATGAATAAAAACTCCTACATCAAAAAGAAAAAAGGAAGAGATCAGGTGAATTCATTCCGTTTGCCAACTGAAGCGGAATGGGAATATTCTGCAAGAGGTGGTCTTGAGTCTGGAACGTATCCATGGGGTGGTCCTTATGCTAAAAATGACAGAGGATGTTTCTTGGCTAACTTCAAACCGAATCGTGGTGATTATGCCGCTGACGGAGCGTTGTATACTGTAGAGGCTAAATCGTACGAGCCAAATGAATACCATTTGTATAATATGGCTGGTAACGTTGCTGAATGGACGGATTCTTCATACGATCCTGCAGCTTACGAATATGTTTCTACAATGAACCCTAATGTACCGGACTTGTCGAATCAAAGAAAAGTTACGCGTGGTGGTTCTTGGAAAGATGTTGCTTATTTCTTGCAGGTGAGTACTCGTGATTATGAGTATGCGGATTCAGCGAGATCATATATCGGATTCAGAACTGTTCAGGATTACATGGGAACAAGTAATACTAAAACAGAACCAAAATAACCCTTATTAAATTAACCAATTTTTTATATTAACTTAACTAACTAAAATTTATTTATTATGGCATTAATTCCAAAAAAAGTGATGAGTTTCGCCTACGGTATGGGGGCAGCAGTAGTAATTATCGGAGCATTGTTTAAAATCATGCACTGGCCAGGAGCGGGAACTTTCCTTATCATTGGTTTAGGAACAGAAGCTTTAATCTTCGGTTTGTCAGCTTTTGAAACTGAAACAGAATTAGATTGGTCTTTGGTTTATCCTGAATTAGCTGGTGGTGAGGCTAAAAAAAGAGATGCTAAAAAAGAAAACCCGGCTGATGCTCAAGGTTTGTTATCTCAAAAATTAGACAACATGTTGAAGGAAGCTAAAATTGACGGTGAGTTAATGGCTAGCTTAGGGAACAGTATCAAAAATTTCGAAGGTGCTGCTAAAAGTATTTCTCCTACAGTAGATGCAATTGCTTCTCAAAAGAAATATGCAGAAGAAATGGGTATGGCTGCTACACAATTGGAAACTTTAAACGGTATGTATAAAGTACAGTTGGAAAGCGCTACTCGTAACGCTGAAATCAACAAAGAAGTTGCTGAAAACAACTTGAAATTGAAAGATCAAATGCAATCATTGACTGCGAATTTATCTTCATTAAATAATGTGTACGGCGGAATGCTTTCTGCAATGAGTAACAGAGGCTAATTAGTTTCATTATTATTATTAATTTTTAAAACTAATTAGAACAAATGGCAGGAGGAAAATTAAGTCCTAGACAAAAGATGATTAACCTAATGTACTTGGTTTTCATCGCTATGTTGGCATTAAACATGTCAAAAGAAGTATTATCGGCTTTCGGTTTGATGAATGAAAAATTCGAAGGCGTTAATAAGTTCTCTGAAGAATATAACGGAAGTTTATACGGACAATTAGAGTCTAAAGCTGGAGAAAACTCTGCTCAGTTTGGAGAGCCTTTTCAAAAAGCAAAACAAGTTAAACCTGTTGTTCAGGAGTTTTACAACTATGTTGAAAACTTAAAAAAGGATATCACTAAAGACATTGAGAAAGAAGAAAATGGTAAATTACCATACGAATCAATGGACAAAGGGGATCAGATTGACGAAGCTTGGTTTAGCGGAGACGGTTATTCGGCAAAAGGAAATGAAATTATCGGAGCTTTTGATAAATTCAAAAAAGGTCTAATTGCTGTAGTTGGAAATGATGTTAAGTATAAATTTATTGTTGATGATATCAACGCTAAATTCAATACTGGTGATGTTAAAGATGGAGAAGGTATTACTAAGAAATATTTAGATTACCACTTCAAGGGGTTCCCAGCCATCGCTTCTTTAACAAAATTATCAGCTATTCAGAGTGATATTAAGAAAACAGAGCAAGATATTTATAACGCTTTAATTGGTAACACGACTGCAAAAGCAGCTTCGATGAAAAACTACAAGGCTATTGTAATTACTGAAAAATCTGCTTTCTTCGCTGGAGAGGCTGTTAAAGGTAAAGTTGTATTGGGTCGTTATGACAAATCAACAGTACCAACTGCGGTTACTATTAACGGTTCTGCCGTAAATCTTGGTACTGCTTTAGAAGACGGTCAGGTTAACTTTAGTTTCGGTTCAGGTAACGTTGGTGAGCATGATATTACTGGTAAATTCACATTCATTGAGGATGGAAAACCTGTTGATATCCCGGTTGAAGGTAACTACGTAGTAGTGCCTAGACCAAACTCGGCTAACATTTCTGCTGATAAGATGAATGTTGTATATAGAGGTTTACCTAACCCAATGACAATTTCATTTGCCGGTATTTCAGATGACAAAGTATCTGCTTCCGCTCCTGGTTTAACAAGAGCTTCTAAGCCGGGTACTTATAATCTAAACCCTGGTTCAGGAACAGAAGTAACTGTAAGTGTTACTGGTAAATTACCTGACGGTAAAGCCGTTTCCGACAAGAAAACGTTCCGTATTAAAAACATTCCTGCGCCAATTGGAGCAATCGGAGGTGAGATGGGAGTTATTAAAGGAGCTAAATCCAGATTGGAAGTGTCTCAAATTTCTGCTAAATTACCAGATTTCTTGTATGACTTGAATTTCCAAGTAACTCAGTTTACTTTTAAAGTTCCTGGTCAAGCAGCGGTAATTGTAAATGGAGACAGAGTTAATGCTCAATGTAAAGCCGCTTTAGCAAGAGCTGGACGTGGTGATCAGGTTACAATTTCTGATATTAAAACAAAAATCATTGGCGTAACTGCTAACATTATGACTGGTAAAACAGCACCGGTTGTATACGAAATTCAATAATAATTTAAGTACTTGTAACTTAGATAACTTTAATTTTAGAACATGAAATTGAGAAACTTTTTAGTAGTAATTTTTGCAGTAGCGGGAAGCTATACATCATTCGCACAGTCTAACTTGTTGAATGCAAAAACTCCTGATGAAATCGGGAAGAAGACTGCTGCGCAAATGAATGCGGATAATGACAAGCCGCTACCTTACGGATACGTTCACGATCGTGATATCCTTATGGGTAAGGCTACATGGGAAATTATTGACTTGGACGAAAGAGTGAATTTTCCTTTGTATTATCCAATTGATTCTGTAAACATTGGTAGCGACAGACGCTCTTTGTTTGATGTTCTTATAAAAGGCATTAAAACGGGAAGAATAACAGAAGTGTATACTGATGATTATTTTAATACTAAGAAGACTCTTAAGGATATGGCTTCTTCCTTCAAGTATGTGGATACTACGCAGGCTGGTCGTGACGAAATCAATACCTATTATGACGATTACATGAAAGGTAGAAAGATTTTGGATCCTCAGTACATTGACACTAGAGATTTGACTGGTATTGACATTGCAGGTTATAAAATTAAAGGTTACTGGTATTTTGATAAAAGACAAGGTGAATTGAAATACAGAATGTTGGGTATTTGCCCTGTTTCTCCGGAAGCGAGAGACATCGGAGCAGAAAATCCTGATGTAATCGAATTGTTCTGGGTGTATTTCCCTTCGATTCGTGATGTGTTACATGAAAACAAAGCTTTCAATGACAAGAATTCAGCTATGCCGCTTACCTTCGACCACTTGTTAAATGCACGTCGTTTCAGTGCCGTGATTTATAAAGAGGAGAATGTGTACGGAGATAGAAAAATTGAAGACTACATGAAAGAAAACTCTCAGATGCAGTTATTGGAATCTGAGCGTGTAAAAGAAAAAATCCGCAACTTCGAACAGGATATGTGGAACTACTAGTAAATTCTTTTTAATTATATAAAAACTCTCACCATTACGGTGAGAGTTTTTTATTTTTGTACCATGATAGACTATTTAATTGTTGGGTCCGGTATCGCCGGAATTTGTTTTGCGGAAACTGCTTTCCAAAACGGAAAGTCTTTTCTCGTTGTGGAAGATTTTTCTTCCTCCTCATCTAAAGTGGCCGGCGGATTATATAATCCGGTTATTTTAAAACGTTTCAGTCAGGTGTGGCAAGCCAGTCAGCAATTGGAATACGGCATCCCTTTTTATGCCCAAATCGAAGCGCGATTGAAAGTCATATTCGACCATAAAATCCCCGTCTATCGTAAATTCGCTTCCATTGAAGAACAGAACAATTGGTTTCAGGCAGCCGACAAACCCAATCTTTCCCCATTTCTGTCCACAAGAATTATCCAAAAGCAATACCAGTCCATTGCTTCCGATTTCGGTTTCGGTGAAGTACTGCATACGGGTTACGTGGATACGGCGGTTTTTATTAGTGCCTATGCCGATTATCTGCAATCTGAACAGCGGTTATTAAAGGAAACTTTTGATTATTCTCAAATTCAATTCCTGGAAAATGCGGTGAAATACAAAGACATTGTTGCTAAACACATCATCTTTGCGGAAGGTTTCGGATTACAACACAATCCTTATTTCAATGAATTGCCTCTGGATGGTACAAAAGGGGAATTGCTGATTATAAAAGCATCGGATTTAAATCTCGACGTGGTTCTGAAATCAAGCATATTTATCCTTCCCATAGGAAATGATTTGTTTAAAGTGGGAGCTACCTACAATTGGGAGGATAAAACCGACACGCCCACCGAGGAAGGGAAAAAGGAATTAATCGAAAACCTGAAAGAGTTAATCGATTGTGATTTTGAAATTGTGAATCATTTCGCCGGTGTGCGTCCTACCGTTAAAGATCGCCGCCCCTTAGTGGGAACGCATTCGGTGCACAAACGGTTGCATGTCTTGAACGGATTGGGCACGCGCGGCGTAATGCTCGGCCCTTCATTGGCAAAAGATCTATTCGGTCATATTGAGAAGGAAATGCCATTAGACATCCAGATCGACATCAAACGATTCGATAAAAAGAAGAAATAATTACTTTTTATTCTTCCAGTCTTTATCGTAATGCACAAAAATGTTAATCCAGATATTTCGGGACAATCGCATAATTACCGGCATAAAGAAAATCAGGGTGCCGATAATCGCGATAAAGGAAACTTTCAGGTTGGCGCCCAAAAACAAATGACTGATGATAAAAGCCGCAACGCCAAAAGCAATCCCCACGCCATAACTCACATACATCGCACCGTAAAAAAACGAAGGCTCAATTTTATAGCGGGTGCCACAATGACTGCATGTGTCGTGCATTTTAATGGTTTTCGACAAATGGTACGGGTTTTTATCCAAATACATGCTTTCTTCCTGACATTTAGGACAACTTCCTGTTAAAATGCTGTTTAGTTTGGATCCTTTTTTTAACATTTGCATAAATTTTTATGTAAAGGTACTTCATTTAAGAATTTACCTATGTAACATTTGTCACATTTATGCTTAATATACACAATTTATCGGTTTCTTTTGGTGGTACGTACTTGTTTGAAGAGGTAACATTTCGTTTGGGTGCTGGGGATAGAGTTGGTCTTGTCGGAAAGAATGGTGCCGGAAAATCGACCATGCTTAAAATTTTGTCGCGTGATTTCGCTCCGGATTCCGGAAGTATCGCCACAGAGAAAGAAGTGAAAATAGGTTTCCTGCGTCAGGATATCGATTTTGTGAAAGGCAGAACCGTTTTGGAGGAAGCCTATCAGGCTTTCGAAGAAATCAAACGCGCCGAACTGAAAATCGACGAAATCAACCATCAGTTAGCCACAAGAACCGATTATGAAAGTGCAAGCTATTCCGAATTAATTGAACAATTAAGCGACGTTACGCATCATTATGAGATTTTAGGCGGATACAATTACGTAGGTGAAACCGAAAAAATTCTTTTGGGATTGGGTTTCAAACGGGAAGAGTTCAATAATCAGACGGATACGTTTTCGGGAGGTTGGAGAATGCGTATCGAATTAGCGAAATTACTATTACAAAGTAACGACATATTACTGCTGGATGAGCCAACGAACCACTTGGATATCGAAAGTATCATCTGGCTGGAAGGTTTCCTGCGCACGTTCCCCGGCGTAGTGGTAATCGTTTCCCACGATAAGATGTTCCTGGACAATGTTACCAACAGAACCATAGAGATTTCCTTAGGAAAAGCCTACGATTTCAACAAACCGTATTCGCAATATCTGGTGTTACGTCAGGAAATCCGCGAAAAACAATTGGCAACCCAAAAGAATCAGGCCAAGAAAATCGAAGAGACTGAAAAGCTAATCGAAAAATTCCGTGCCAAAGCCTCCAAAGCGTCCATGGCGCAATCCTTAATCAAGAAACTGGATAAGGTGGAGCGTATTGAAGTCGATGAAGACGATAACTCGGTAATGAATATCTCGTTCCCGGTTTCCGTTACACCCGGAAGAGTGGTAGTGGAAGCCGAACACGTAACCAAAGCTTATGGCGATAAAACCATTTTAAAAGACATCAGCCTGTTGGTGGAACGCGGCAGCAAAATCGCTTTCGTGGGGCAGAACGGGCAAGGAAAATCGACTTTCATGAAAGCCATTGTAAACGAATTCGAATACGAGGGCAGCATTAAGTTAGGTCACAACGTGCAATTAGGGTACTTTGCCCAGAATCAGGCGGAGTATCTGGATGGCGAAATCACCTTGTTGGAAACCATGATTGAAGCCGCAACCGATTCCAACCGTTCCAAAGTGCGCGACATGTTAGGATCGTTCCTCTTCCGTGGGGATGACGTCGAGAAAAAAGTGAAAGTGCTTTCCGGAGGCGAGCGAAACCGTTTGGCGTTGTGCAAATTGCTGTTACAGCCCATAAATGTGTTGGTAATGGACGAGCCAACCAATCACTTGGATATCAAGTCTAAAAACGTCTTAAAAGCCGCTTTACAGCAATACGAAGGAACGTTGTTGCTGGTGTCTCACGACCGTGATTTCCTTCAGGGCATGTCGAACATCGTTTACGAATTCAAAGACCAGAAAATAAAAGAATATTTGGGTGATATCAATTTCTTCTTAGAACAACGCAAACTGGAAAACATGCGTGAAGTGGAAAAGAAGGATGTCGAGAAAAAAGAAACGCCAAAAGAGAATAGATCGCTTTCCTACGAAGAGCAAAAAAAGAACAAATCGCTGCAAAACCGTCTGAGTAAAATTGAAAGCCAGATTCAGCAACTGGAAAAAGACATTCAAAACGACGACAAAGCGTTGGCATCGAATTACGACAAACACATCGAAGACGCGAAGTTTTTTGCGGCCTACGAAAAGAAAAAAAATGAGTTGGATCTGTTGTTGGAAGATTGGGAAAAAGTACAGGGCGAAATTGATGCTTTGTAAATAGTTTAGAAGCAAAAGGTCCCGATAGCTATCGGGAAGCTCTATCTTTTTTTGCCATTTGTGAAAGCAAAAAAAGGATACCGCTCCCATCGGGGCTAGTCAATCACTTTAGGCATTCTTTGAAGGTTTTTATCTGCAAACTAAGGAACTACCATCTGAAGTCTGCTATCTGAAATCTGCTGTCTGAACACTGCCGACTACTTAAAAGGATTCCGTTCCTGCCAAACCGTTTCCGGTTCCAGTGATTTGAAAATTTTTCCGATAAATCTATTGATTAGCGGATTGGAGTGTTGCATGAAGCCTACCATCTCAAAAGGCTTAGCGCCCACGGAACTCTTGATTTCCAAAGCCGTTCGGGCAAAAATAATTTCCTTGTATTGCTTTTTGATTGAATACTTAATCATATCATACAACATGTTCAGATACACCATCATTTCGCGTTGGTGCTCGTCGTCATAGCCCAGAAAGTAGGTGTCAATCGTGTCACCGTTTTTTATCAGTGTGTTGAATCCAATCAGTTTGTTGTCTAAAAAGTAACCGTAAAAAAGGAAATTATGTCCCAATTGGTTTTTGAGTTCGTAAAAATGGTTTTCCGCTAAAAAGAACGTATTGAACGGCGCATTTTTAGCAACATTATTGTACAAGTCGTTAATGGTTGCATTGTGTTTTTCGATGTCACTCAAAGTCATTTTTCGCTTTTCAATACCGTCCAGTTTTTTATGGGCCCGTTTGTATTGATCGCGGTATTTTTTACTCAGCGCACTTACATAATCGTCTTCGTTTTTCCAGTTTTCGGAAATCGGAAAAATCATGTTGGGTTGTGTGGAAAATTGGTAAAACGATTGGAATTCCGGAGCATCCAAAATAACCTGGTCCCCTGTAAAAAAATCTTTAAACGTGGTAAGGTGTACTTTTTTGCCTTGTTTTCGAAAAACCGATTGCAGTTCTTTAGTAGCCTTATGCAATACTGAAATCCCTTCTTTAATATCCAAGGCATCCGAAAACACAAACGCATTCTGGCCCGTTAGCATATTGTTGCCAATGAACAAAACATGCGAAGTAAAATTGCGGAACACAAAATTCCGGACTGAAGTCTTGAAACAGTTATCGCGTTCTCCAAACGAACCCAGTTTGTTTAAATCGAGAAATTGGGAAAGTGCTATGCCTACCAGTTTTTCGTTGTCAAACAATCCGATGTAGTGACAGGTCATGTTTTTCGGACGGGAAGTGTCCAGAACTTTCAGGTAATCTGTGGAAAGAAAAATGTTTTCAACGGCAAAGACATTCCAGGTATCCGGAAGTTCTGTGACTGAAGAATAAATTTTATAGTGGTAATGGTCTCTCACAAAGAAAAAAATCGCTCCACAAATGTAGAGCGATTGTAGTATAATAAAATGTTAATTTTTTAAATCCATCGGCAAATGATAGCTCCCATAATGGTCATTGAGACTACCCAATAACCGGCATTAATCAACAGGTATTTCCACGATTTCTGTTCAAACAAACCATTAATGCATGTGATTGGTAATGCTATGAAAATGGCAGACGTGAATCCGTGAAGCGCTCCGTGTTGGTAAGTACGGAAAGTGTCTCCGTAATCGGCCATAAATGCAGCATAAGAAGGAAGGGCCTTGTCAACAAATTCAGGACCGCCAATCATGCCTAAAGCGCCCATTTGATGTACCGTAAGTGCCGGCATTATAAAGGCCAGCATAAAGGAATAGAAAATGGTTAATCCGAAAATTTTGAGCATGTTACCCTGTTTGGCTTTTTCTTCGGTCATTCCGGATTCGTTCATCCAGATGGTACCGAAAACTTTAGGATTGTACCATACAAATCCAACAAGTAATGTAACCAGAGCGGCTCCCAATACTGCTAAAAAATTAAATTCCATAAATAGTCTGTTTTTTGGTTTACTCAAATTTAACAAAAATAAACGGAACAAAAAAAGCATTGTTTTCCAATGGGAGAGTATAGAAAAAAGGATTCGTTGTTTTAAAAGGATATGCCGTTAGGCGCAGTTGTCAAAACCGCTTGGCATCGGTCGGTAGGCGTAGTACTGTAATACTTCTTCAATAGCTAATTGCATCGCCTTGTTGATGGGTACGATAACGTTTCCTAATTTGAAATCAATTTGCGAAAGGTTCATGTAGTAATCGGTGAAAACCGGAACATAAAGTCCGTTATTGATGGCGTTGGTGGAACTGTCGTAATTCCCTTTCTGTTCTTCCTTGATGATTTTGCAGGTGGCTAAACGAAGCTGACCGTATTTGTCGCTGCTGGCGCCAAAACCAAAAAGACGGCAGATTAAAGCGCGGTATGGGTAACTGCTGCAATTGCCTTTGTCAGGATCTAAAACCGAAAGCGGCTTGTAGTTGTAACAGATGGCAGTTTCAAGGCTATTTATTTCATTCAGCACCTCTTCGGCTTTTCCGTTTAAGAAAAGGTGAAAAGCATAGGGGAGGAATTCCAAGGGAGAAGCTTCGATGGTAGGATTGTTGCAGCATTTTCCGCAACCCGCATTGCAACCCAATTTGGTTTGAGACCGGAATTCGGTAATTTCAATTTCCAGTTTGTCAAACAACTGTTCAACCAATTTTACCCTGCTTTCTATCGACATCGTCATTTTTTTTCGAAGGTAGTGTAATTACTATTTGGTTGTTAGAATGTGATGGAAATAAAATGGAAAACATAAAAAAAACCACCAACTTTCGTTGATGGTTCTGATTTTGTATGCGAATGTGCTTATTCTGCAGCTACTAATTTGCTGGCGCTTCTATAGGTGAATTCGTTGAAGATATGACGTTTTGCAAAACGGTTTGGTGATTCGGCATTGATCATTTTGATATACGTGTTCTTTGGAACTCCGAAATACTCAAATTGATTCCCGTCTAAAAAGCTGATATACAAAACACCATTATCCATGTAAAACTCCAAAATATTGGAAGTGGTGGTGGTTCTGATGTATTCGTCTTTGTCTTTTTCTTGAGTTTCCGGCGCGATACTCACTAAAAAATGATAGGCTTCAATAATTAATTTGCTTCTTTCCTCAGCGGCTAAACGTTCAACGGGGTCAGCAATAGTGTCCGGATGATCTTCCTTCATGCTGTTTCTGTAAATCGTTTTCAGTTCTTTTAATGTTGCTGTTTTAGTAACATCAAGCAATTTTCGGTATTCTGCAATTTTTTTTGTGTTCATAAAATGTAAAATAAAAAAAGCAATTCTTTTACGAATGACTTTGATTAGCAATAAGATAGCCCTGAAATCAAAGGAAATCTCTAATTATTGTTTTTTCAAAAAAAAAGAGAACCAAATGATTCTCTTCTTAGTAGCGGGTAATTTTGAAAAATCGAACCAATTTCTGGTTGATTATTATAAAATAGTTGATTACGCAGATTTGCAAGCAATTATTTTATAATTCAAAAAGCCGACACTAAGTGTGTTAAACCATATTTTAGGATAGTCCTCAAATTTGGCGCAAATGTAGTTGTTTAAAGTCAAAGAGAAAAGTTTTAAAAGTATTTGTTTTGCAATCAATATTTTAAGTGTGATGAACTTAATAGATTTTATGTTAAGGCTGGTTAAGTGAGTAAAACAAACTTTTGAAAGGTTAGGTTTGTTTATAGGTGGTTTTCAAGTGTTGTATGAGAACTGACAAAAGATTGTTTTGTAGCCATGTAATTTTGTCAGTGGCAGAAATAAAAATAGAAAATGCCACCTTTTGGCAGCATAAAATATAAAATGTGTCAGTATTTAAAATTGGTATAATTTTTGTAATACTAACCCGATTAATCTTTTCCCAAGATTATGAAAAAAATTGAACTTGGGATAGTGTACTTCTTGTTTTAGACACCGCAAAAGTACATTTTCTTTTTAAAGTTACAACTTTTTTCAAAAAAAAGATGTTTAATTTTAAAATTTTAGAGACACATGGGGAAAAATGTACATGTTGTTAAGTCGAAAGACGGTGACGGATGGTCCGTCAAAACAGAGAATAGCCAGAAATCGTACAGAGATGTCGATACGCAGAGAGAGGCTATCGAAATTGGTAAAACTGTTGCCAAAAACAATGGTTCAGAACTTCTAATCCACGGTACTGATGGTAAGATTAGGGAAAAGAACAGTTATGGTAACGATAATCATCCACCTAAAGGCTAGCATTATGAGGGGATGTAGTATTTCATTAAACCAGCTGGCAGATTTTTCTCAAGGCTCAGATGCCAAAAAGAGAAATATCATTAAACAACAAAAAACTCCAAATTCCTTTAAGATTGCATTTTACCAAATGCCTAGAGCTAGGTTCAAAAAAGCAATCGCAAATAAAGGAGATATTCAGCCTATATTGGACGGTATGGAGGAATTGAAACGCAAAACATTAACAAAAAAGAGGCAGGTTAGTGACAGGATGGTCTCTTTGGAAGCAATGCAGCGATTTTGCGGTTTACAAATTCCAAATCTACTGAAAGAGTATGAATATAGTGTTCTGAAAAAAGTTGAATCCAAATCAATATTTGTAAACGGTGTGGAGGTAATTGTGTCGCCAGACCTAATTATTGAGATTGTGATTGACAACGTAAAATACTTAGGTGCAGTTAAAATACATATTTCTAAAGGGAATACGTTTGACAGAAGGCAACAAGTGTATATCGCTTGTGCCTTAAACAAGTACTTGGAAACAGAAGTTGCTAAAAACGGGGAAATTGTTTTGCCAGAACTGTGTATTTCAATTGATGTTTTTGGAGATGGAATTGTAGCTTCTCCGCAGAATATTTCAAATAGAATGAAAGATATTGAGGTTATCTGTGAAGAAGTGAAACAAATGTGGGATGCCGCATAAAAAAAACTTGGGAAAAAGATTAATCGTTAATTAGCCGAGTCAATAAAGACTCGGCTTTATTTAAAAAATGTTTAACCACTAAAATGTATATCTAAATTATGGATAGGAATAGGTATGAAGGAGAAGAGTTTAATGAGTTTGTAAAAGAATTAATCGAATATAAAAGACTAAATGATTCCAAAGAAGAAGGAATCGCGAAGCTGGTTGTTGATAAAGGGTTTGAAAGTTTGACTGAAAAGCAAAAATTTGTTTTTGAAAAATCGATTAGCCACTATGTTTACGATGAATGTAAGCGAGGCGGTTGTGAAATACCGTGGAGTGAAATGTCAGCGGCTGAAGTTAACGGAAATGTATGTGGCTGGTGTCAACAATTAGGAAGAGACGACAATTAATAAAATTAAAACGAAAATTATGGCACTTAAACGAGGACCAAAAAGGATAGCTAAATCAACAGGAAAGCCTGACCAACGTCAACGTGATAACAAAGACACGCCAGGAAATACACCTTTATTGAAACCACCCAAAAAGAAATAATTTTTTAAGAAATAAATATGCTGAAAAATAATTTGGAAGAGCAATTTAATGATATGCTCCCTTATGTAAAAGATAATTCTAAAGCTGTAATCGATTCGATACTTAAACAAGCAGAAGAAATTGATAATCAAAGCCCGTTCGATGTTGCAAAAGCACAGAAAGTTTTGGTACAGGCTGGGAAAGTTCTTTCGTTAGATAGAAAAATGAAAAAGCTTTTCAAAAAACGACCTTAAATAATTGCCTAGCCAAAAAGCTCCCAATGGGAGCTTGGTTAGGGCACAAAATGTAAATAGAAATTTATTCACAGATTCGGTTTGTGCTTCGTGAGGTAAACCAACACAATGCACATCATAAATCAAAGATGAGCTTAATAACGGTTCGTGCTTTTTTGTTTGCGCCTATCAATACTTTTTTCTGGGTCTGCAAAATAAAATAAAAATATTTTGCGTATTTTTATTAACTGATAGTAATATTTTTTATATATTTGCATCATAGTTCTTTGAAAATGTTTTGAAAGTTAATCGCTAAATGGAGATTTTAAATTTTTGTTTAGTAATAAACAACCCTTAATTGGGGTTTCAGGCACAATTCGCTCTCGAACCCGATGGACTAACTGATGTAGCGGTAACTCCGCCACAGCTTGAAAATCCACGTACGGGAAAGAGAATACCGATTTGACTAACTGGTGTAGCACTAACGCCACAGCATCAGAACCTTTTGATATGATTGTAAGTGAAAATTACACCCAAGTCAAAGATGAATAAGTCAGATATTGAATTGTTTAATGAAAGCTTCTATTTTAAAAGAAGCAGGGATTTTAAAGCGGTGCATAGAGAACATTGTCTACGCATTTAGTGATTAACAGTTGTTAAAAGAAGCAGGTAGCAACTAAGCTATCACTAAAACTTTTTTTATTATGTCTAGAAAAATCAGACTTCAAAACATCGATGGTTTACTGAACGTATTAGTAACTATCGCAACGAACCAGTGTTCTCTATCGGAGAATGACGTTAATTTATTAAATGATGCAATAGCAAAGTTGAATAGATTAAGGACTAAAAAAGGGTTAACCGATAAGCATTTCAAATCTGAAGTGTCAGATATCGTTGACCTCATTAATAGGTTTTTAATTTAATGCTATGAGTCATGAGAGGAGTATTACGTTATTCAATTACCCCGACACCCTTTAAATTTTTCCAAATGAATTAATCATGAATTTAGGTACTGTAATAAAAGATATCAGAAAACAAAAAGGGCACACTCAAACAGAGTTTGCCTCTCTTTGTGGTATTACACAAACTTATTTATCCCAAATTGAAAACAATAGTAAAGAGCCAAACTTATCGACTTTAAAAGAAATAAGTTCTTGTCTTGATATTCCGTTACCAATTTTATTTTTTTTATCGTTAAATGAAGACGATATTTCACCTGAAAAAAGAAAAGCATTTGAGATTATCAATCCATCAGTAAAGTCTCTTGTGAATGAATTTTTTAGAGTGTAGGGGTAAATTGTTTTTACCTTCAATTATTGGGGAATCAAAAAAAGAGCTTGATAAAATTATTGGGGATATTGATAGCCATTATAATGAATGGATTGAAACAAAAACTGATAAAAAGACTGGGCAGCCTAAAACTTATTTGGACGGAACGATTAAGCAACGAGTTATTAGACCCTCTAAGCCTCAATTAAAGCGAATTCAAAAAAAAATTAAAGATAGAATCCTTTCAGGAATTGAATTACCTAAAAATGTTCATGGTGGAGTAAAAGGTAAAAGCAATATTACAAATGCAAAACCGCATCAAGGAAAAAAATACGTTTTTGTAACTGATTTAAAAGACTTCTATCCGTCAATTACCTCAAAAAAGGTTTATGAAACATTTCTTAAGTTTGGATTTAATACACAATTTGCTTTTTACGCTACTAGGTTAACTACTTGGAAAGGAGAATTACCTCAAGGTACACCAACAAGCACTCATATATCAAATTTGGTTTTTTTGGATACAGATTATAAATTAATTGAAATCTGTAAAGCTAATGACATAACCTATACTAGGTATATTGATGATTTGACTTTTTCTTCCCAAAAAGATTTTCAACACCTCATCCCGATATTTTTAGAAACTGTGCAAAAAGATGGCTTAAAAATCAGTTTTAGAAAGACCGATTACGCGAGCAATCAAAACATCACTGGGATTAATGTTTTTCTTAATAAGATTGACGGTACTGATAAGATTATAGCTAGGGCAAAAGAGGAAGAAAATTCCGAAGCGAAAGTAAAGCCAATTCTTAATTATCTGAATAACATAAGGAAAACCAATAACAAATAACCTCTGACGATTGTCAGAGGTTTCTGTTCTATTTAAAAATATTTATTTTCCCAAATACACCATCAATATTGGTTTCAACCACACATCCCGATTTATGTTCGTCTGGGATTTCATCGACAAAAGTGTAATGCTTTGATAATACTTTATAATGAATATCCAAGCTGGATTCCGTTATATGGCTACCGTATTTTATCCTAAATCGTTTAAAATATTCCTCGATTGTGAGTCGCTTAAGATAAATAATATCAGTAATCGTTTCCTCATTATCAGCTTTGGTAACCCTATCCTCAATAGCGCTGACAACTTCGATTTCTGCGCTGGTCTCATCCTTAACCTTAACGGTTGTTTTAACTCCATGCTCCAGTATAATTCGATTCATGGTTTCGATTACTACGGGTTTGTCCTTTTCTTCACAAAGCAATGCATCATAAACGTACAGGACGAAAATACCAATCGAATTCAGATGTTTTATAACATCAGTCATAATTGCAACCTCAACGGCAAACATTCTCTTGGATGTGATTTTATAGCCATGTTCTTTTTTATCGTGGTACATTCCATAAAGCATTTCCGCCCCGAGTGTGTTGTAATGATTATATAATCGAGTGTTCTTCATATGTTCCAATTTCATATTGAAAAAACTCAAATGCGCCAGCTTTACATCCTTCACGTCCATATGTGACATCTCGGCCACGTACTCATGAGTAAGAAATTTTTGGCGACCTCCATATAATGTCATAGCAATATTCGGGTGTAATGTGCAGTAATCACATTCAGATAGCTTTTTACCGCTTATCGTAATTTCATTACGAATCCATGCAGGCATCAGGGTAAAACTATCAACGATTCGCCCACCACTACGTTCATCACCAATCGTTGGAATCATGTATCCTCTTTTGGTTAAAAACTCAAATAGCTCGATGTTATCCTCAACGAAACTTCTGTTTTGATAATCTTTCCAATAGCTGTTGTCGTGTTTGTTGCGCATCGTGAGACGCTTACCTTTTTTGGTGGTATAGCCTTTCTTTACCAGTTGCTTGCCAATGGCTAACAATTCTTTAGACGTTGGCAAGTCAATATCTGGGTAAACATCAAACAGATTGGCACATATAGGATTTTTATTGGCTTCTTTTAACTGCTTTAGGTAGCTTTTATTCCTACGTCTGATAATTTCCTCGTCTTGGATAAGATATTCCTTTAGTTTGGCTTTTAAATAGGTTTCTGTAAGCCTATACTGCTTGGACTTTTCTCCGACAATATAGGTCTCTTCTCCGTCACCATTGGTCATTACTTCGATAAATGCTCCCGTCTTTGTTCCAGTTTTAAGAACATCCAGTATTTTGGTATAGACGAACGTATTGTCATTGGATTTGGTTTGTTCATGTAACACGGCTGAACTTAACGGTTTCCATTTGTTTTCAGTGTAATAAGTACTGGCAAAGTTAGACAGCACCAATAAACATTTCTCCACGGCAATGTTAGTGTCGGGGTCAATTTCTTTTAAAAGTGCTTTAGAAACGTAATTTTTTAGGTTGTATTCCGCTTTTTTGGGAATCAGGATTGAATTTACATTCGGAAAAAGTTGGGCTAGTTCAGCTAACTTATAATCATTTTGGAGCAAGTCAAAGTCTCCAGTATCGCCCGTAAAAGCGATGTATTCATTTTCAAACATTCGTATTCTTCTATTCTCTCGTCAACATTCTGACGTTATACCTTCCGTTATTTTACTTGGTAGAAGAAGCTGACGGGCGCTACCCATCAGCAACCAAGATTTTGTAAGAGTTGATTTCTCGTTATATTGTTTAATTTATGCAAAGATACGATTCTTTAAAGCCTATTGCAAGTAAATATTAAGCTATATTCAATAAATATTTAATTTTAATAAATTATGTTTACTATATTAACAAAATTTAACATTAATAGCGCAATCTGCGCATAGTGTATTTTGTAGTAATCTTTGTTATTGCCTTATTTTACTGGTGTTTACAACTATTTGTATTACTATATTCTAAGTAACATATATGAGAGTAAGTGTTGAAGATATAGAAAGTAGATATAAGTAGATTATAATAATACAAATTAGTAAATTATTATAAAATACTGAATTACAAATAATTATATTGATTCAAATAATCCATATTGCTCCTCAGCTCAAATATTCGCAAAATCTGCGCTACGATTATCGTAATGATTTGAAAATAAATTTTAGGATTCCTAAGATTGCGATAACCAAACCGAAAATGATTTGGATGATAGCGCCAATTAATGGAAAAACTGCGCTATTGGATGCTGAATTGTTGTATTGGGTTCGCTTGTGGTTTTCAATTCCAGTCATAAACTTGGAAGCTACCAAGTCATAATGTAGGTTTGTAAGGCTGGAGTTATCAACTGGGAAGAAATTCTGAAAGTCGGCTTTATTGCTCATATCTATTGGCTTTTACTGACACAAAAATACTAAAAACCAGGATTTTATACAAGTGTTTGGCGCAAAAACCTGGTGTTAATGCCGCTACCAATGTATGAAATCGTTGGTGTATTCACACCTCATGGCTCAACGACCCAATCTGACCCCTGCCTCCCTGTGCTGGAGACCGCAACAGCCCTCCTTCCTGTAAACATAAGGGATTCAAAGCTTTTGAGATTATGGTCAGCGATTACCCACCTTCCGATAGTAGCTGAATTGTATAGCGCAAATATTTACAATCAGAGTGCTAAAAATTTCTTGGGTTGAAAATCGCTAAAAATTTTTTGGGATTTTTTTGTGGTGGATTTTCAGGGTTGCATCTATTTATAGGTAAATAAACGATATGAAATTAAAAATCACAATCAGCCAGCTCCGTGAGGTATTAAAGACTGAAGCTCCAAAGTTTCCAGTTGAAATAATGATGAATAGTGTTGACCAATCAGAACTGCTCAAAATCGGAAATCTCCTTAGAAAGATGGATTAAGCCATTTTGAATTATTTGAAAGCATAATATAGGTAAAGTTTTATGATAGTGGTGAAGTTGTGGATAATTAAATTCAAAATTATCTCATATCCAGTCAATTAAATTTTAAATTTGCTCGAAAGCGAAAGTAATGATTCGAGTATATTTAGATTGGAATGTGTTCAGCAGACTGGAGCATAATGATGAGGTCTGTAAAAGGCTTACTGAGATATTGGCAGATGAATCAAAATATATCTTGCCTTATTCTCCCGCACATCTTAAAGACTTATATCGAAGCTATAAGAAAGTAGGCATGGAAGGAATTGAAGGACATCTCGAGAAAATTCAAAAATATTCCAAGTCGCTATTCATTGTCTATACAATCAAGCACGTTTTGGAATTTCAATTTCTGGATTCAAAGGAATCAATGAGACAACATGTCGAAGCGTATGATGAGCACGAAGATTTTGATTATAATGTTGATAAAATGATGGAAGTATTAGAGCCGTTTTCATCGATGTTAGATTCCTTGTTCAAAATTCAATTGCCAAATTTCACTGCGAAGCAAACAGATGAAGAAGAAGTTAATAAGCAAATTGCAAATACAAGAAGCTCGGAACTTGTGAAACGTCTTATGGGGACTGAAGAAACAATTTCCATGAAAGACATGATGCAGAATCTTATGACAATGTCAAGCACACTCTACGAAGATGATAGCTATTCACAATGGCGTGAGGGATTTCAACAAGACATAAAGGTTAGTGGCAGAATCAAAGATAAGAGATTCAATCCTATGGACACACTGGATGAAAATGCACAAAAATTACAGAAAAAGGACTTTATGGAACTTTTTGAAAGTATGCTTATAGGAGAAGATAAAAAGAGTTTCTTTAATAAAATAATTGCGCTTGTCAGACAATTGGACTTTCATGGATTTTATCCTGACAAGATTGAAAAAGGTCACCATTTAGACAATGTTGAGACAGACTATGAACATATCGCCTATGCTACAAGTTGTGATATTTTTATTGTGCATGATAATAATACTAGGGCAAAAGCTAAATTAGCCTTTGAGCTTTTAAAATTGAATGTCCGAGTAGTTTCTCCAAAAGAATATGTGGAGTTTGTTGAGAAAAATTTAGCAGAAATTGAAGATGGTCAGCATTTGATTGATTATCTATTTTGGATTCCAACCACAGAGCCTACTTTGGTAATCAATAGTAGGAGTGCGCATTATATTCCGTCATTTGTTTTGAATTACTTTAACTTAGCATCCTATCCAATCGATAACCCAAAATCGATAATCTTACAAAAGATGGATACTACGAACCGTGTCGGAATCTTTGTGAAAGAAATTGAAGCTATTAAAGAAAAACTCATTTCGTTTTATGGAGCGCAACTTAAGGAATTTGGCAATCTCGGAGAAGACGCATACCTCATCGCTTGGCTAACAACCGAACTGGTCTTAATCAAACTTCAACTTTCTGCGGGTAATTTAACCCTCGAAGTGTCTCAGTGCAAGAAAATGACTCGCTATGGAAAATTCATTACAAGTGGAAAATCTATAATTGGGAAAGTATCTAAAAAAATTAGATTTAGATGAAATTGTATAATATTAGACCATGCTTGAAAATAGCACGCTTATTTTGGCTAATAGCCTGGTTTTTAAGTGTATAATTTTGCCAGTCTAAAAATATACACTACATTTGTCGTGTAATCAAAATATAAGCCATGACAAAAGTAAAATACGTTAGAGTTTCAACAACAGAACAAAATACAGGTCGTCAAGAAACAAACTCCAAAGAATTTTCAAAAGTTTACATTGATAAGGTATCGGGTTCTGTTAAGTTTTCGGAACGAAAAGAAGCAAGTAAACTGATTTTAGATATTGAAAGCGGGATTATTAGCGAGATACACATAAATTCCATAGATAGGTTAGGGAGGTCAATTATTGATATTTTGACGATGATTGAGTTTTTCAATGAAAAGTCAGTAAAGGTTTTTGTTGAAAATATTGGAATGTTCTCGTTGATTGATAATAAGCCAAACCCAAGTTTTAAAATGATTGTATCAGTACTTGGAAACGTTGCAGAGATGGAACGTAACAATATGCTTGAGCGACAAAAGCAGGGAATTGAATTGGCAAAAGCAAAAGGAATTTATAAAGGTCGTTTATACGGAACTCGAATGAATGACGATGAGGTTCTGATTAAGTATAAAGCAGTAGTGAAGGAACTCAAAAACGGTGAATCACTCAGAAGAGCGGCTAAAATTGGGGGCTGTAGTTTAGGGACTGCTCAGAAAATACAAAGAATATTACAGGAAAAAGAAGCGGCTTAAAAACTGCTTCTTTTCTTTTTTTGCTGATAGTCAACATTTTGTGAAAGTAAAAACTTGCAACCAGTTTCTTTAATTAGTATCTTTGCTCATATAGGATTCGTTACGGGATGTAATAATCATTTTTTACTTCGACTGAAGTAATTTCTTTCAAGGGGAAAGGTACTCCTCACAAATCAAAATCACATAATAAAAAAATACCGAGTAAACCTGGGCTGGAATTTCTATGCCTAAATTCTAGGTATTGATTTTTGTGACGAGAATCATCTCCCGTATTGAAAAAATGAGAAAGTGCGGATTGTCTAGTAGTGAAAGAAGAATTAGATGAGGAGAAATTAAAGTTAACATTTGAGGAGTTAAGAAAATTTGAAGGGTTTGAAAATATTTCAGATTCAGAATGTGAAGAGATAATTGAAAGCTTGTTAAAGCTAGCAATGGTAGTGTATAATTTAAAATAAAAAAATATGGGTTTAGATAAATTTAAAAAATTTCAAAAAGAAAAATTAAAAGAAGAGGTTGCTGTTAAAGAAATATGGGGATATACCAGAGTGAGTTCTAAGTTGCAATTAGCAAACAACAGCCTTGAAGAGCAAAACAATGAAATTGTGAATTTTGCTAATAAAAATGGATATGCATTGAAAAACATGCTTGGTGGAACTTACGAGAGTGCTTCTGGAGACTTTACGAGAAAAGAGTTTACCAAATTATTGGATGAAGTTAAAAGTGCAAAACGCAAACCATTTGCTATTGCGATAAAATTTATCAGCAGATTTTCAAGAACAGGAGGGAATGCCATTTCTATTGTTAATGAGTTGGTGGATAAAGTGGGAGTACATTTGATAGAGACTTCTTCTGGACTTTGTACAGATGACGAGTACAGCAAATTAGAAATTTATAACAAGCTTTTGGATGCTCGAAGGGAAAATATGGACAGGCTGGAAAAAACGCTTCCAGGCATGCGGGCTTTGCTTAGAGCTGGGAATTGGCTGGGTAAAGCTCCAAGAGGATACACTATGAGAGGTAAAAAGGTGGTAGATTATACTTTGGTTCAAGAATCACAAGAAATAACAATTAACGAAGAAGGTGAGATTTTAAAGCAAGCTTGGAAATGGAAGTTGATGGGCGAACGTGATTATGTGATTAAGCAGAAGTTAGAGCTTCAAGGTGTGATAATTACAAAACAGGCTCTAAGTGCCATGTGGAGAAACCCATTTTATTGTGGAATTCTTGTCAACTCTTTAATCGAAGAACCAGTGAACGGAAAATGGAAGGCAATGGTGAGTCAAGAGGATTTTTTGCTAATTGATAAAATGTTGTCAAGTAACAAAAAAAGCACTGTGAAAGAATACTCAAAAACAAAGGTTAGTGAGTTTAGACCTTTGACTGGTTTCTTGAAATGTGAGTGTGGTTGTTTACTCACCAGTTATGAAGTTGAGAAAAAGGCATTGCATTATTATAAGTGTCAGAAATGCAAAAATGCCAGTTATAATGCTTTTACTACAAAGAAGTCAATAAAAGAAGGTTTGAATAATTCTTTTGAGGCTTTGTTATCAAAATATACACTTGACGGTTCATTTATCGAACCATTTAAATTGCAGTTGGATAAGCTGTTTGATACCATGAACATTGATGCTAAGGGAGAAATGAGATTTTTGACGAATAAAAAAAATGAGGTTGAGAAAAAAATCGAAAATTTGGATAAACGCTACTTTGAGAATCCTAATTTCGATGATGTGAAATATAACAAGTATATGTTGCAATTTGAAGCGGAATTAAGGGATGTTGAGGCAAAATTGGAGTTGGCTTCTCAAAGGATATCTAACCACAAAAAACATGTAGATAAAGTGGTGGATATGGTTGAAAATATCAGTGATTGCTGGAGAAGAGGAGATGTTGAGAATAAAATAAGAATTCAAAATTTGGTATTTCCAGAAGGTTTGTCAATTAGGTCGGTTGACAGGCAATATCTAACCAAAAAAGTGAACGGTATTTTTGAGCTAATCTCAGTGATTTCAAGGGGTAAGGAAGGTTCTGAAAATGAAAAAACCCATCAAAATGTTGATGGGTCTTTCTTAGTAGCGGGAACAGGACTCGAACCTGTGACCTTCGGGTTATGAGCCCGACGAGCTGCCTACTGCTCTATCCCGCGATGTACGGTTGTAATTTCAATAAATTCTAGTAGCGGGAACAGGACTCGAACCTTGTCCGCCGTGGCGGATATGAGCTTTCCAAACTCGCTGCAATCTATATAAACTTAGTAGCGGGAACAGGACTCGAACCTGTGACCTTCGGGTTATGAGCCCGACGAGCTGCCTACTGCTCTATCCCGCGATGTTTCGAGTGCAAAGGTACAACGAAATTTCATCCGTGCAACAAAAACGCGAAAAAACTTTTTTATTTCTACTTTTCGCCTGATATGACTACCTTTGTAGGCTAAATTCTTTACTATGTCACACAAAGCAGGTTTTGTAAACATCATCGGAAATCCAAATGTTGGGAAGTCGACCTTAATGAATGCCTTCGTTGGAGAGCGTTTGTCCATCATCACTTCCAAAGCACAAACCACCCGTCACCGTATCCTCGGAATCGTAAACGGCGACGATTTTCAGGTCTTGTTTTCGGATACGCCGGGAATTATCAAACCCGCTTATGAATTGCAGAGTTCCATGATGGATTTTGTGAAATCAGCATTTGAAGATGCCGATGTGTTGATATATATGGTAGAAGTAGGTGAAAAAGAACTGAAAGACGAAGCCTTTTTCAATAAAATCATCCATTCCAAAATTCCGGTGTTGTTGTTGTTGAATAAAATCGACAAATCCAATCAGGAGCAATTGGAAGAACAGGTGAATTTGTGGAAAGAAAAAGTGCCAAATGCCGAACTTTTTCCGATTTCCGCTTTGGAAAACTTTAATGTAACTGAAGTGTTTAACCGAATATTGGAACTGCTTCCGGAATCTCCGGCCTATTATCCGAAAGATGCCTTAACCGATAAACCAGAACGTTTCTTCGTAAACGAAACCATTCGTGAAAAAATTCTTTTGCATTACGATAAGGAAATCCCGTATGCGGTGGAAATCGAAACCGAAGAGTTTATCGAAGACGATGATATCATCCGAATCCGTGCCGTAATCATGGTGGAACGTGAAACCCAAAAAGGAATTATCATCGGTCACAAAGGGGCAGCGATTAAAAGAGTAGGTGTTGAAGCGCGTCAGGATCTGGAAAAATTCTTCGGCAAGCAAATTCACATCGAAATGTTTGTGAAGGTAAACAAAGACTGGAGAAGCAATGCTTTTCAGTTGCGTCGTTTCGGATATAATCAAAAATAATTAGCCCAAAACGCGATCCATTAATTGCTCCAGCTCATGCATTTGAGGTACACTGTTGTGCCGGTTGCTTCGCGCAATCAGGTACAGTAAGATCCATACCGCAACCATTAGTCCCATAATCAATAAATCGTTTCCGTAAGGTTGTTTCAGCGTCCAATTGGAATAGGCAATCATGCCGAAAATCAGAAAAATACCGGCGACGATGAAATGGAAAAACATGAACATGGTCCATAAAGCCTGATCCGGTCCAAATAAACCTCTTACATTGGTGCTCCCGTTTTCTGATTTTTCCAATTCCAGATGAAGATGGGGTGAAAAATATTTCCTGTTTTTAGGGCTGATATAAAACCAAATGTGATTTCCGGAAATTTTGATGGAATAGTCCGAGGCCACTTCCGTTTTCAATTGTTGGTATTCCTGTATAATTGTTTCTGATGTTTTTGGCGTTTCCCGGTAAAATCTTGGCCGGAGTAAGATGCTTTTGTCTGGTTCCATAAGGTAGGTTTGCTGAAAACTAAATTACATTTTTTTTGAAAACAAACAAGTTTTTAGATTGGAATTGACATAAAATCAGTGGGTTGAATTTGCTTTTTTAGAATTTTTACGCGAATTGATGTGTAGGAAAGTGCTAAAACTGCTCAAAAAAGTGTAATTTTGCAGACTCAAAAAAATATTTATGAATAATATCGTAGCCATTGTAGGAAGACCTAATGTAGGGAAATCAACCTTTTTCAACAGGTTAATTCAAAGAAGAGAAGCTATCGTTGACTCGGTGAGCGGGGTGACCCGTGACCGTAATTACGGAAAAAGCGAATGGAACGGAAAAGAGTTTTCGGTTATTGATACGGGAGGATACATTAAAGGGTCCGATGATATTTTTGAGGCAGAAATCCGTCGTCAGGTAGAATTGGCCATTGATGAAGCCGATGCGATTATTTTCATGGTGGATGTGGAAGAAGGCATCACGCCAATGGATGCCGAAGTAGCAAAACTGCTTCGTAAGGTAACCAAACCGATCCTTATCGCGGTGAACAAAGTGGATAATGCGATGCGTGAAAAAGACGCCATCGAATTTTATAATTTAGGTTTAGGCGAATATTACACCATCGCCGGAATGAACGGAAGCGGAACCGGAGAATTGTTAGATGCTTTGGTTAAAGCGTTACCGGAAATGCCGGATGCCGTTGAGGAAGAAAATCCGTTACCCCGTTTTTGTGTGGTAGGTCGTCCTAATGCCGGAAAATCATCTTTTATCAATGCCTTAATCGGGGAAGACCGTTTCGTGGTGACCGACATTGCCGGAACAACCCGTGATGCCATCGATACCAAATACAACCGTTTCGGATTCGAATTTAACTTGGTCGATACTGCGGGAATCCGTAGAAAAGCCAAAGTGAAGGAAGATTTGGAATTTTACTCGGTAATGCGTTCGGTACGTGCGATTGAACATTCGGATGTGATTATCCTGATGATTGATGCGACGCGTGGTTTCGAAGGTCAGGATCAGAGTATTTTCTGGTTGGCCGAAAAGAACCGAAAAGGAATTGTGATTTTGGTAAACAAATGGGATTTGGTGGAAAAAGACACCATGTCAACCCGTGATTATGAAGCGAAAATCCGTGAAGAGTTGCAGCCGTTTACCGATGTGCCGATTCTTTTCGTATCCGCCTTAACCAAACAACGTTTATTGAAAGCCTTGGAAACAGCGGTTGAAGTTTTTGAAAACAGAAAACAGCGTATTTCCACATCCAAATTCAACGAAACGATGTTGCCGATTATCGAGCGTACACCACCACCGGCATTAAAAGGAAAATACGTGAAAATCAAATATTGTATGCAGTTGCCTACACCAACACCTCAGTTTGTGTTTTTTGCCAATTTACCACAATATGTAAAAGATCCGTACAAGCGTTTTATCGAAAACCAGTTGCGTCAGATCTATAATTTCTCCGGAGTACCTATTGATATTTACTTCAGACAGAAATAAACTGTTAAATTTTATCAAACAAATAAAATTCTTACATAATAAAACCTTTAATTCGCGGTTAATATGAGAAATCATTTTAACCGCTATTTTTTTTTATTGATGTCCAAACATTTTTTCACTTTTGTTCTTGCACTGTTTTCAGTATGCGCTTTTTCTCAGAGTTCCTTTTATATCAAAGGAAAAATTATTGAAGAAACCACCAAACTTCCCATGGAGTCGGTTACGGTTTATCTATCCGTAGCCAAAGATTCTTCTCTGGTGGATTATACCATTACCGATAAAAACGGGAATTTTTCGCTTGCCGTTAAAAAGGCATCACAACCGCTCTTTTTAAAAGTTTCCATGGTAGGTTTTGAAGATTATAAACTGAACATGGCGGAACTTTTAAAAGCGAAAGATTTTGGCGTAATCACGTTAAAGGAACAGGCCAAAATGCTGAATGAAGTCGTGGTGAAGACCGAAGCGCCTCCGGTTCGCATCAAGAAAGATACTTTGGAGTTCAATGCCGCCTCGTTTAAAGTCAGACCCGACGCAAATGTGGAAACGCTTTTAAAGCAACTACCCGGTGTGGAAATCGATGCCGAGGGTAAGATCACGGTGAACGGAAAAGAAGTGAATCAGATTTTGGTGAACGGAAAACCGTTTTTCGACAAAGACGGAAAAATTGCCCTGCAGAATCTACCTTCCGATATTATCAATAAGGTGCAGGTTACCGATACCAAAACCAAAAAAGAGGAATTGTCCGGTCAGGCAGCCAGTTCAAATAATGCGAGCATCAATCTGACCATTGACGAAGACAAGAACAAAGGGTTCTTCGGAAAGTTTATGGCCGGTTACGGTACAGACGAACGCTATGAAAGCAGTGCGCTGATCAATTATTTCAAGAATAAAAGAAAATTGAGTGTCTTGGCCTCTTCCAACAATATCAATTCGGTCGGGTTTTCCATGGACGAGATTTTTGATAACATGGGTGGTGGTCGAAGCCGCTCCATGTACTATAACGATAACGGTTCTTTCGGGATTAACGGAATGCGTTTCGGTGCCGGAACCGGAATAACACAGTCGGATATGGTGGGAATCAACTATTCGGATGAATGGTCCAAAAAAACAGAGACTACCGCGAGTTACTTTTTTTCCGATCAGCATACCAAAAATGCAAGTCGCAGTAATCAGATTAACTTTCTCACGACAGGGGATTATTTAACTTCAAATTCAACTTCCGATTCGAAATCCGACCGATTCGGACATAATGTAAATCTCGAATTTGAATATAAAATCGATTCTACCGCATCACTTGTTTTCATTCCGAAATTCACGAAATCAAACGGTAAAGATCGTGATAAATCGTTTCAGTCTTCTTCAGATATGGATAACAATCTGTTGAATGAAAGTACCTCGGAGACCTTCAGCGACAGCGATGGAACGAATTTCAAAAACTCGGTTTACTTCAATAAATCGTTAAATAGAAGAGGGCGTTATGTAAGCGCGTCCTTTGATAATGAAAATAATAGAGATGAGATTTCGGCATTCAACAAATCGGCAACCATTTCATATCAGGATGCGACGCCGGATGACATTCGGGATCAGGTAAAAAAGAACCGGAACATCAGGGATAGTTATTCGTTTGAAACCGCTTATTCCGAGCCTTTGAAAGATTCACTGAAAGTTAATTTGGCCTTGGAATACAAATGGAGTAAATCTTCCGAAGACCGAAAAGCATTTGATTATGATGCCATCTCTCAAACATATTCCAATGCGAATGACATTCTGACAAATTACTTGACCGCTACGGCGAGAACCGTTAAACCGACTGCCGGAATTGCTATTGAAAAGAAGAAGTATCGCTTTAATTTTTCTGCAGGAACAGCGGTTTCTCAGTTTGATGCTCATTCCCTATATCGTGACAATGTTACGGATCTGAATAAACAGTATGCTTTGCCGTTTGCCGATGTGCAGTTCAATTACAGTTTTACGAAGTCAAAATCGCTATGGTTGAATTATAATTATGAATTTGATTTCCCTACGGCTAACCAGGTTTTACCGGTTGAGGATTTGTCCAATCCGTTAAACACATACATCGGAAACCCGGATCTGGATCTCAACAAATCACATCGCGCTTATGTGAATTACAGTGATTATGATTATGCCTCACGATCGGGTTACGGGGCTTATTTAAGCACGAGTTATTACGACAGTCAAATCGTGGCATCCACAATTTTTGATGTGAACGGAAAACGGGAGACAAGCTATGTGAATGTTGGTGATACCCATTCTACTTGGTTTGGATTGTACTGGAATAAGACAATTAAAAAGGAAGCGCATAAATTCAGATTTAATTTAGGATTCAATACCAGTTTGGGGCTTTCCAAAGGGTTTACCAATGGCGAAATGTACGATGCCAAATCGATGCGATTGACACCAAGAGCTTCATTCAGTTATGATTATGGGGAACTGTTGACTATCAGTCCGTCTTACAATTTAAGTTATAATGAAACGGAATACACCAATTATTCGGTGGGTGGCGCTACCAATGTGTTACATCGTTTTAACTTGCAGACCACCAACTATTGGCCTAAAAACTGGGTTTTCGGTAATGATTTCGGATATACTTACAATTCTAACATTGCCGATGGTTTCAAGAAAGATTTTTATTTGTGGAATACGAGTTTAGCGTACAGTTTTTTCAATAAGAAGTTCACGGCCAAAGTGAAAGTGTATGATTTGCTAAATCAAAACCAAAGTGCGACGCGCACCATTTCCGCCACAACGATTCGCGATGAGGAGAATACCGTTTTAAAGCGCTACGCCATGTTTTCACTGACCTATAAAATTGAAAAATTCGGAGGAAAAGAGAAACCGTCCCGAAACCGACATGTGTTTTAAAATAAAAAAGAAGAGATTGTTTACAGTCTCTTCTTTTTTTAATCTCGATTATTACTCTCAAATCAGCTCAAAGCCGTTTCTTCTTTTTCCAATGTCTTTACGGGATAATCGTTATACCAATCCTTAAAGGTTTTTGTGGTTTTGTATTTATCAATCAGAACGGTATAAACCATATATGGAATCAAAAAACTCCCTATTATAAACAAACTCATCAGAATTGGTAAAGGAGTGTTTGTCTGGCATAAACCCGCAAAAACAAAAACATAAATAGTGGTAAACCACACGAGTTTGATTGCGAAATTTTTCATGACCTTAATTTCTTATAAAGTTACGATTTTAAAGAAAGTTGGGGCGTTAATGAATTGGTAATAAACGAAGTAAAATTAAAAAGAGATTGCAAAAGCAATCTCTTTTTTATCTGTTTGCTGCAATCTGCAACCTGATGTCTTAGGTTACCAGCTTCCGCCGGCTCCGCCACCGGAGAAACCGCCGCCGCCAAAACCGCCACCGAAGCCACCTCCTCCAAAACCACCTCCGGAACTTCCGCCACCAAAACCGCCACGACCTAAGCTGCTGAGTATGATAATGTCGCCCAAGTCGGGTCCTGAAAAACGACCCCCGTTACCACCGCCGCGTTTGTTTCGGGAAAGAATGATGATTAGGATAATAAATGCTATGATGAAAAATATGATTTTTCCGCCACCGGATGATTTGTTTCCAATGCGCTCGCCTTTGTATTTTCCTTTCAGTACGTCAAAAATGGCATCGGCACCTTTGTCTAGACCATTGTAATAACTTCCGGCCTTAAATTCGGGAATGATGACATTGCGGATTAACTCACCGGTAATTCCTGCAGAAAGACGGTCTTCAACACCATATCCGGGTGAAATGTGAATTCTTCTGTCGCCTTCGGAAAGTAGAATAAAAACACCATTGTCTTCTTTGGCTTGTCCAACGCCCCATTTTTGTGCCCAATTGACGCTTAATTGTGCGATGTCTTCCCCTTTAAGATTCTCCACTATAACCACCACGATTTGTGTTGTGGTGGAATCCGAATAACGAACCAGTTTGTCTTCCAGTTGTTTCTTCTGAGCGGCTTCTAAAAGATTGGCGTAATCATAAACACTGGTTTGCAGGCTTGGTTTTTCTGGAATGTCGTATTGTGCAAACCCCAATTGATGCAGTAACAGGAATGTTATCGCAACAAAGAGCTTTATCATTTTTAAAATGAAATGTGTCATTTATCCTTTGGATATTTCGTTAGATAATTCATTGGTGTCTTCGCTGTGGAACGGGAAATGTTTTTTCAAACGTTCCCCGGCTCTCAGGATACCGTTTACCAAACCGTCTTTAAACTCTTTGTTTTTAAAATGACCAATCACTACGTCTTTGGTACAATCCCAAAAATCGTCTTCCACCACATCGTCAATGCCTTTATCGCCAATTATGGCAAAGGAATGATCCTGTACCCCAACGTAGAAAAGGACGCCGTTTTTAGCCTCGGTTGCGTCCATGCCTAAAGCATGAAAAACCTCCTTAGCCCTTTCAAGCGGAAGTTTTTCAGCATGTGCTTCTATGTGAACCCTAATCTCACCGGACGTGTTTTGTTCTGCAACGTGTATTGCGTGAACAATCTCTTTTTCTTCTTCCGGGGTTAGAAAATCTTCAGTTAAAGACATTGTTTATTTGTCAAAGTTAAATTCTACGTCCACTGGTTTTTCAGCTCCGGCAACCGCATCAAAGAATGGTTTTTCCTTGTATTCGGATAGGAACCAACTGTTCGGAATTTTCAGGATATAGTTGTTATAGCTTTGAACCGATTCGTTAAAACGGGTTCTTGCCGTTAAAATCTGATTTTCCGTACTCGCCAATTCGTCCTGTAATTTCAGGAAGTTCGCATTGGCTTTCAGATCCGGATATTGTTCCACTGTTACCAATAATCTTGATAAAGCCGAGGAAACACCACCTTGTGCCTGATTGAATTGTGCTAATTGTTCCGGGGTTACGTTGGTTGGGTCAATCGTTACCTGAGTCGCTTTGGCACGCGCTTCAATAACGGCAGTTAAGGTTCCTTTTTCGAAATCGGCAGCCCCTTTTACGGTTTTTACTAAGTTTCCGATAAGGTCGTTTCTTCTTTGATATGCCGTTTCCACGTTACCCCATTCTTTTCCTACCGCCTGATTTTCACGGATGGCGCCGTTTTTGATTCCTACGTACCAAAATCCAATAACAGCCAGGATACCTACAATAATTAATACCGGTGCAAATTTTCTCATGTGTTTGTAAATTTAAAGTTGTTTTCTTTGTTTGTATTAGTCGTTGTTTTTGTGAATTGTTACTTACAATTCATTTTTAATGTTGGTCAGTTGTACTTTAATACCTTCTAATTTACGAATGATTTCGAACTTATCCAGTGTTTTTTTCTGTCCTTCTTTCAAATGTACTTTCGCACCGTCCAGTGTAAATCCGCGTTCTTTTACCAAATGGTATATCAGTTGCAGGTTTTTCACGTCTTCGGGAGTGAACATTCGGTTGCCTTTCGCGTTCTTTTTGGGTTTCAGGATATCGAATTCCTTATCCCAAAAACGGATCAGCGAGGCGTTAACGTCAAAAGCTTTGGCTAGCTCGCCAATACTGTAATATCTTTTTTCAGGTAAGTCTAAATGCATATTTGTTTTGAGTTAATAAGTTAAAAGGGACAAGCGATAAGTTGTTGTGTTGACATATATCCCATTTTCTTTTTCTCTCTCTCTTCTTGTATCTTGTTTCTTTTCATTTCTCCCTTTTCCCTTGTCTCTATTTTCTAATCTAACGACTGATTCTCCTGGTTGGCAATTTGTGAAATTAAAACATATTCTTTGGCTGAAATCGACCCATAATAAAAATTCAGCGGATTCACCACTTTTCCGTTCTGGTACACTTCATAGTGTAAGTGTGGTGCTTCGCTTCGTCCGGTGCTGCCCACATAACCGATAACATCCCCGCGTTTTACGCGCTGTCCCGGTCGTGCTTTGTATTTGCTCAAATGGGCATATAAGGTTTTGTATCCGTAACCGTGACGAATCTGGATGTGATTTCCGTAACCCGATAACGACGCATCCGCTTTCTCCACCACGCCGTCGCCGGTAGCATAAATCGGAGTTCCCGTTCGGGCCGTGAAATCCATGCCTTTGTGAAACTTCCGCACTTTGGTGAACGGATCACTTCGGTATCCGAAACCCGACGCCATTTGTTTCAACGCTTCGTTTTTTACCGGTTGTATTGCCGGAATCGCCGCCAGCAGTTTTTCTTTTCCTTTGGCCAGTTTAATGATTTCATCCAACGATTTCGACTGAAACGCCAGCTGATTGGCAATTACATCCAAACGCTTCGTGGTGTTAATCACCAAATCCGAATTGTTGTAACCTTCTAGTTGTTTGTAGCTAAGACTGTTGTCGTTTTCCCCTTTTCGTTTTTCTTCTGTTACCGGCGAACTGTTAAAATAAGCACGATACACATTATTGTCGCGGTCTTCCAAATTGGTCATCGTTTCGTTTAGCCGGTCAATTTTTTTATTCAGAATCGCATAGTTGATTTTCATGTTCTCAATCTCACGCGCCTGGATTCGGTCTTTGGGCGTTTCAAAATACGACGTGTTCAAAAGCACTACAAAACACAAAAAGCCAAACAACGCCGAAGCCACCAGAAACAAAGCAAAATAGCCGAACTTTCGCCCTTTCTTCGGCTTGATTTTCCGATAGGCTAATTTTTCTGGATCGTAAACATATTTTACCTTCGACATGTTCTAAAATATACTATTTTTGCAGCTTATAAAATGGTGTTGGCTAACCGCTTGTAGGGGTTATACGAACAAATTTAAGAAATGTTTCATGAAAACAATTTTTTGAAGCGAAACATTTGGCTTATTTGTTCCAATAGCTGTCGGAATCGTGTTTCCTGTTGTCCGCTATATTTTTAAAACCTATCAGGTCTAAAAGATACCGCTCCTCCCGATAACCATCGGGACAGGGCTAGGAGAGTCGCCATTTTAATTTTTGTAATGTATTGATAAATTTGTGGATTTGGTTCTTTCCTAATAAACGAATCGCCACACAACCGAATAAACATAAGAAATGAAATCACAAGACATTCGTAAGGCTTACCTTGATTTTTTTGAAAGCAAAGGACATTTGATCGTTCCTTCGGCGCCCATTGTATTAAAAGACGATCCGACTTTAATGTTTAACAATTCCGGAATGGCTCAGTTTAAAGAGTTTTTCCTTGGAAACGGAACACCAAAAAGCGCCCGAATCGCCGATACACAAAAATGTCTTCGCGTATCCGGAAAGCACAACGACTTGGAGGATGTAGGTTTTGACACTTACCACCACACCATGTTCGAAATGTTAGGAAACTGGTCGTTTGGTGATTATTTCAAAAAAGAAGCTTTGGCCTGGGCTTGGGAATTTCTGACGGAAGTCTTAAAGTTGGACAAAGACCGTTTGTACGTTTCCGTGTTTGAAGGCAACCCGGCGGAAAATGTTCCGTTCGATCAGGAAGCGTTCGATATCTGGAAACAATACGTTCCGGAAGACCGCATCATTCTTGGAAACAAAAAAGACAACTTCTGGGAAATGGGCGATCAGGGGCCGTGCGGACCATGTTCTGAAATCCACATCGATTTAAGAACCGATGCCGAAAGAACTGCCCAGTCCGGTCGTGATTTGGTAAACGCCGATCATCCGCAGGTTGTGGAAATCTGGAACAACGTATTTATGGAATTCAACCGTAAAGCGGATGGTTCTCTGGAAAAATTACCGGCACAACACGTGGATACCGGAATGGGCTTCGAACGTTTGTGTATGGCGATGCAAGGCGTAACGTCAAATTACGATACCGACGTTTTTACCCCTCTTATTGAAAAAGTTTCCCAAATTACGGGAGCAAAATATACGTCGAATGAAATCAAAGACATCAGCGACGAACAAAACAAAACCAATATTGCCATTCGTGTCATTGTAGATCACGTGCGCGCGGTAGCGTTCGCTATTGCGGATGGACAGTTGCCTTCCAATGGTGGGGCCGGTTATGTAATCCGAAGAATCTTGCGTCGTGCCATCCGTTACGGATTTACGTTTTTAAATACCAAAGAACCGTTCATCTATCAATTGGTTGAGGTATTGGCGAATCAGATGGGGGCTTTCTTCCCGGAGATTGTCGCTCAGAAAGGTTTGGTGTCGAATGTCATCAAAGAAGAGGAGGCATCTTTCTTAAGAACGTTAGATCAAGGATTGCAATTGTTGGAAAATGTGGTTACAGAAACCAAAGGAAATGAGGTTTCAGGAGCAAAAGCTTTCGAATTGTATGATACCTTCGGATTCCCGATTGACTTAACGGCCTTGATTTTAAGAGAAAGAGGGTGCAGTCTTGATGAAAAAGGTTTCGATGCCGCGATGCTGGAGCAAAAAACTCGTTCCCGCGCCGCTTCGGAAGTGTCCACGGAAGATTGGACGATTCTGGTTCCAGGAAATGTGGAGACTTTTGTAGGCTATGACCAAACCGAAAACGAGGTAAAAATTACCCGTTTCCGAAAAGTGGATTCTAAAAAAGACGGTAAATTATACCAAATCGTATTAGACAACACACCATTCTATCCGGAAGGCGGAGGACAGGTGGGTGACAAAGGAACCTTGGTTTCCGCAAACGAAACCATCGAAATCGTCGATACGAAAAAGGAAAACAACCTGATTTTGCATTTTGCGAAAAGCTTACCGGAAAACGTAAATGGTACTTTCGCAGCAAAAGTAAGTACGGATTTAAGGAGTCACTGTGCGAGCAATCACTCGGCAACACACTTATTACATCAGGCATTGCGTTCGGTTTTAGGAACGCATGTGGAGCAAAAAGGGTCGTTGGTGTCGCCAAATTACCTTCGTTTTGACTTTTCGCATTTCGCAAAAGTGACCGAGGAAGAATTACAACAAGTAGAAGATTTCGTAAACGCAAGAATCCAGGAGCAATTGCCGTTAATTGAAAGAAGAAGCATTCCGTTCGCGCAGGCGATTGAAGAAGGTGCGATGGCGTTATTCGGAGAGAAATACGGCGATAATGTACGTGCAATCAAATTTGGAGAAAGCATGGAGTTGTGTGGTGGAATTCACGTGAAGAATACCGCAGAGATCTGGCATTTCAAAATTACGAGTGAAGGAGCTGTTGCTGCCGGAATCCGTCGTATTGAAGCGATTACCAATGATGCGGTGAAAGATTTCTATGCCTCTCAGGAAAATATGCTGAAAGAAATCAAAGAAGCGTTGAAAAACCCTCAGGATATTATCAAATCGGTAGTTTCCCTGCAGGAGGATAATGCCAAACTGAAAAAACAACTGGAACAACTGTTAAAGGAAAAAGCGAAAAACCTGAAAGGGGAATTGGCTTCGGAAATACAGGAAATCAACGGCGTGAAATTCCTCGCAAAACAAGTGGATTTGAATCCGGAAGGGGCCAAAGATTTGGCTTACGAACTAGGAAACGACGAAACCAACTTGTTCCTGTTACTGGCAACTGCCGAAGAAGGAAAGCCTATGCTAACCTGCTACATATCAAAAGAATTGGTGGAAAGTAAAGGTTTAAACGCAGGAACTGTAGTTCGTGAATTAGGGAAATTCATCCAAGGCGGTGGGGGCGGACAACCGTTCTTCGCAACCGCAGGAGGGAAGAATGTGGGTGGCATCGCTGAAGCTTTGGAAAAAGCAGTTGATTTTGTGAAGTAAAATTAAAGCATATCTTATTGAAGCCCAAATCATAATTGATTTGGGCTTTTTTTATAACAAAAATTGATGAAAGGTATTTTTATGTCACATTCCTTTTTGCGTTATTTGTAATAAAATTTTTAAAAAAATACCAATGAAAAAAATCCTTTATGTTTTCAGTGCACTGGCGCTAATTTTCACTTCATGTTCAAGTGACAGTGATAGTTCTTCGGATAATCCATCTGCTACAATCTTGCCAAAGAGAATCGTTGAAACGTATTATTTGGATGGAAGTGTTGATGAGGTTGTTACAAGCAATTTAACGTTTAATGGGAATAAATTAGCAGCCATAGTTTATGAAGGTAGTATAGAAAAAGATGTTTTTACTTATTCAGGAGATTTAATAACAAAAATTGAGCATTTTGAAAATGATGTTGTAGTAGGGATGGAAAATTTCGGATATGATGGACAAGGAAGACTACAGTTTTGGGAAGATTATGGAGGGGCGGCTTTAGATCAATTGTATCAAAATGATGCTTTTACCTATAATCCCGATGGGACAATTTTGCGAAATCATTATTCTGATGGTGTACTTATGTCGACTCATAAATTTTATTTAGAGAATGGGGAGGTTTCTAAAATAGAATCAATAAATGAGTCAACCGGCGAAGCAGAACCCGGATTAACCCGAATAATTACTCATGATGATAAAAATAATGCTTATAAAAACATTTTAGGATATAATAAAGCGCTATATATGGTTTATTTTGAAAGCGCCACAAATGAAGGTTTTCAGAAGAATTTGTTAACTTGTACTAGTTCCGGAGGAGCATTTAATATTAATTGGAATTTTGAATATGTTTACAATTCAAATAATTATCCTACAAGTATAATGAAAAATCTAAATAGTGTTGAATCTCAATTCGTTCAATTTTTCTACGAATAATTTTATTTCTTAAATCAGGTCCAAACCCAAAGTGAATAGCTTTGGGTTTTTTATTTGTAAAACAATGAAAGCTAGTAATTTATAATTTTTTTATGATTTTACTTTTCTAAGAAAGTTACTTTTGATGCTTTCATTAAAACTGTTGAAAAGAAGAAGGGTGTTTTTAGTAAGATTTTTACATAACTCGCTGATATATAATCGATTAAAGTCTAAAAAAATCGTTAAAATGCACTTGTATGTCTTTTTTTTTTCTTCCTTTGTCAAAGTTTAATACAAAATTCAAATTATGAAAAGACTTAGCTTAATTTTAGGGATGATGACAATGGGTATTTTAGCTTCATGTTCTACAGATGAATTTGATACTGACGTAACTTCCGACACCATGGAGGATGCCAAATTAAATCCAAAAGGGGTTTATTTAAAAAGAATTATAACAACCACCAATGCCGGAAGTACGGTAAATACGAGTGATTATTTGTATTCGGGAAGCAAACTGACGCGAATCAACTCTTCTGATGGTTCTCATGTTGTTTATATGTATGCCGGTAATCTTATTTCGGAAAGAGCGTTTTATTATAACAATACGCTCAACACCAAAGAAATTTTTGAGTATAATGAAAACAGTCAGTTGCTGAATTATCGCAGGGTTAATCCTTCGAATACGGTACTCTACAGAGCCATTTATCAATACAACAGCGATGGTACCGTTACCGTTAGCGGTTATAAAGGGGCCACTGTTTCCGAAAGTACGAAGATTGTGAACCGAAAGGTATTTGTGGTGAACGGACAGGTAACTAAAATTGAAAATTATACTATTTCAAACGGGTCAGCCGTTACAGAAGTGCTTAACTATTCCTTCGATACCAAAAATTCCCCTTTCAAGGACATTTTAGGATTCGACAAACTGACCTATTACGATATGGCCTTAAACGGAAGTGCCCGTAATGTTACCGCTATCAATACTGTTGGAGCGTCTTTGGCTAATTCAGGAAACGACATTGTACAATACACGTATAACGCCCAAAATTATCCGGTTTCGGCTAACAAAGGCTCCATCGTATTACAATATTTTTATTAATAAATCAGTAAGTTTGTAAAAAACAAACTTACCATGCAATTCAGAACCCAAATACCTGTTCCAAAAAGTAATTCTCCTATAGATTATGCTTCCGGAATAGTGTCTTTGGGTTCTTGTTTTGCGGAAAATATCGGAGAGAAATTCGAATACTTCAAATTTCGTGCTTCCGTAAATCCTTTCGGGATCATCTTCAATCCGGTTTCTCTCGAAAAACTGATTTGGAGAAGTGTCCAAAAGGAGTATTTCACAGACAAAGACATCTTCTTTCATAATGATTTGTGGCATTGTTTTGAAGTGCATTCAGTGTTGAGTTCTTCCGATAAGGAGCTGTTTCTCAAACGACTCAATCAGATAATCGACAAATTTTACAATCAGATAATCGGATCCTCCCACGTTTGCATCACATTGGGGACCTCCTGGGTGTATCGAAATGTCAAAAGCGGAGAAATTGTTGCGAATTGTCATAAAGTTCCGCAAAAACAGTTTACGAAAGAATTACTTTCGATAGCTCAAATCGAAGAAAGTCTGCAAACTATAGTTGCATCCGTTACATCGGTAAATCCAAACTGCAACTTTCTTTTCACCGTATCGCCTGTCAGACACAGTAAAGACGGTTTTGTGGAAAACCAGCGGAGTAAAGCACACCTGATAACGGCTTTACACAATACGTTCGACTTTCAACTTCCGACTTTCAACTATTTTCCGAGTTATGAAATCATGATGGACGAATTGCGCGATTATCGTTTTTATGCCGATGACATGCTGCATCCCAATCAGGTGGCCATCGATTATATCTGGGAACGCTTTTTTCAATCCATGATTTCCGAAGCCTGTTATCCTGTAATGCAGGAAGTGGATTCCATTCAGAAAGCCTTGCAGCACCGTCCGTTCAATCCGGATTCGGATTCCCATCAGAAATTTTTAAAAAACCTTCACCAAAAAATAGCGACGCTGCAAACACAAATGCCCCATATTTCGTTTTTAAAAAAAAAACTTTTTTAAATATTGAAAGTTATGTTGCTAATTTTGAGACTATTTAAATAGTTCGTTTGATGAAACTTTACATGTTGCCGAAGAAAAAATATTTGATGTACATTTCCTTAAATAATGAAAAATGTCATTATGAAGTTATATGTTCAATACTGTCTTTTAAGAAGACGAATAGATTTTTTTTTGGTAAAATAATTATTTATACTGACGATGTTACTTTTTTTAAAGAACAGCTGCCATATTTCCATAATGTTGTATTTGAATTTGTAGATTTAACTGTAGTGAATGAGGTTCACAGTCGATACGGAAATCTCTTTCGCTTGAAGATAGTTTTAATAATTGAATTTTTAAAAAAATACAGAGCAAGTGTGTTGTTTATGGATTCAGACACTTTTTTTATTAAAAACGTGAATGAATTGTTTAAATACGTCAATAATGGAAATTGTATCCTGCATTGTCAGGAATACCATTTGAGTAGTGGGGTTAATGCTAATTTTGAGCGTTTATTGGTGAATGAAAATCTTATTGATTTTTTTAAGGAAAATAATACGCCTTTAACCGGAGACACAATTGTATGGAATTCAGGAGTCATTGGAATTTGCTTTAAAAATATCGATTTGTTAACTAATGCTTTGGAAATTTTTGATGTGATTGAAGCAAGTTCTGTTAATGACAATACAATAGAGCAGCTTTCATTGTCGATAGCTTTTTCAAAAACAGCGATTATTCCAGCTCACGATTTTATTTTTCATTATTGGTTTATAAAGGTTTTCAGGTGTTTGCTGTGGAAATATTTTTTTAAAAATCAGGATTTGCTTATCCTAAACAAGGAAGAGCAGATTTTTGTAAACACTGGGTTTGTTAGGGAATTGCTTAAAAAAGAACAATTAACATTCAGTAACTCAATAGGTATTATATTTACCGTGGTCAATAATTACTATTCAAAAGAAACGAGAAAAAATATTAAAAAAAATTTTTGCAAAAATACTTACATGTACAAGAGAATTTTTTTATAATTTGTGAGCTAATTTTAAATTTTAAAGTATGATTACTTATTTAATTACATTGGTTTCCTGCCTTTTTGGTACTCAAAGTGATGATGTCGCTACTGAAACCCAATCAAATGGAGTAGAGGTTAATTACAATGTTGACCAAACTGAGGTTGACGCGTTTTATCATTCTTAAATAGTATAAATTGTTTTTATCAGTTTGTATTATTACAAAAAACGAAGAGTCAAGTATTGAAAAATGTCTCCAATCTGTAAACGAAATTGCGGATGAGATTCTCATACTTGATTCTTTTTCTATTGACAGAACAACCGCAATCGCTCAGAAATACACGAATAAAATTTACCAAAGTGCTTGGATTGATGATTTTTCATATGCTAGAAATTTATGTGTTTCTAAAGCTGAAGGTAAGTGGGTATTGATAATTGATGCGGATGAGGTTTTTCATTATGATAGTGTATTCCTTGATTTTTTAAAAAAGGCTCCAAATGAAGCTTATTTGATTTTTCGGAATGAGAAATACAGAAACAAGTCGGATAATAAATTGGTAAGTTATCCGGTTGGAATTTTACGACTTTTTAAGAATCGGAAGGACGTTAAGTTTCAATACCCTATTCATGAACGACTTGATGATTTTTTTCTTGAAAACAATATTCCAATCGGAGTGTTAAAGTACGGGTTCTTGGATCATAATATTTATGAAACAACTGATGATAAAATCAGTTTCAAACAAAAATATTATTTAGGGATAATACATCAGCAACTTGAAGAAATACCTGACGATGAATGGTTGCTTTTTCAGAAAGCAAAAACGAATCTTTTTTTAAAAAAGATACACGAATCAGAGCGTGACTTAAGACTTCTAATAGCAAATAAATCAACAAACAACAAAATTAAAATTGCTGCATTAGTGCTCTTGTCCAATTTATATAAAGAACAAAATGACAAAGCGAAATGTATTGAAACCTTAAAACAAGGGTTAAAGTTGAAAAAATGTACTTTACTCTACTTGTTTTTAGGAGACGCATATTATAGAGATAAATCCTATTGGAAAGCGTTAAGGTACTATTTTCGGATGAAAACCTCACCTTTAAATCTAACCTATGAAGAGAGTATGTATCTGATAAGTTATGTTGAGTCAAAGGATAAAATTTTTAGAATAGCCAGTTCTCTTTATTCTTTAGGTTTTTTGAGGTTGTCAAAATATTTCCTTTTAGTTTTCAGAGCAAAATCAGGAGCAGATTCATTTTTTTTATTGAGCCTGATATACCTCAGAAAAAAGCAAAAAACAAAGTGTATGCAAACTCTTGAAGAAGCAATCCGAATTGACCCTCAATGGAATAAGCCGATAGACTTGTATGGAAAGTTGCAAAAAAGCCAAGAACAATAATTTGATTTAACTTTTTGTTATCTTCGTAAGCAAATCAGTAAGCCATGGCAACCCGCAGAAATTCTTCGAACGAAACCGCAATTAAGAACATGTTAATTCCGTTGGTTCAGGCCATTGGGCGTTCAGGTAAATTACTCTATCTGATTGTTTTTGTCGTATTGGGAGTGATTGCTTATAAGTATTTCACGGCAGATAAAAACGCGGCTACTACCGAATACAATACCGAGCTGATTCAACAACAAATCAAGAGTGTTGGGAAATTGGTTGTGACGGAAGGGCATTATTCGCAGGTCATGACCTATAAAGACCAGCAGAAATACATGATGAACCTGCTTTCGTTTGAAAAAAAAGCACTGATAATCATTAATGCTGATGTAACGGTAGCGTATGATTTACGTCAGATGCAATACGACATAGACGAAAAAAACAAAACGATTACCATTGTCAGTATTCCCAAAGAAGAAATAAAAATCAGCCCGGATATTCAGTTTTACGATGTCGAACAAAGTACAATGAATCCTTTTACCGGTGACGATTACAATAAAATCAACAAAAAGGTGAAAGCCGATCTGGCTAAAAAAATCGAAAAGTCAACGTTAAAATCCAATGCGAAAAACCGCTTGGTGAGTGAACTGGCTAAAGTTTTGATTCTGACCAATTCGATGGGGTGGAAATTGGAATACAACAATCAGGTCATCGGAAGCGAGAAACAAATGGAAGAAACGATTAAATTGTAATAAAAAAATCCCGCTACCTGCGGGATTTTTTATTTTTTCTCAAAACTGCAGAATACAAAATTCTGAATCGTATCAAAGGGTGTTGTATGGTTTTCAAAAAAACATTCCACCGCTTTAAAATTCGTTTTGAATGTTTCTTCAAGCAAGTTGGCGGAGTACTGTTTAATCTCAATACCGCTGCATTTCTTTGGTCCTGATTCGGAGAAGGTTCCAATCAACATTTTACCGTTGTCCGCTATCGCAGAAGCCGTGATTTGTTGGTATTTCTCAATGTCGGAAGCATCCGTCAGAAAATGAAAAACCGCACGGTCATGCCAAACGGCATATTTTTCCGTAGGGTTAAAATGGGTAATGTCACTTACAATCCATTTCACACTTTCGGCTTTGTTTCCCAAACGTTTTTTGGCTCTTTCAATCGCATTTTCGGAAATGTCCAAAACAGAAATATTGGTATATCCCAAATCCAGCAAGTGATCCACCAGAAAACTGTCGCCACCACCAATGTCGATAATCGCATCGTCTTTGGAAGATGTATTGCTCTGTATGAAATCCAAAGAAGTTTTCGGAAGCGGCTGATACCAACTCACTTCATTTACCGCTTTGGTGTCGTAAATGGTTTCCCAATGTTTTTTTCTGTTGAAATCGTCCATTATAATTTGTTCTGTAGGCTTTCCCAGCCACCACCGTTGATGACCTCGATGCCGTTTTGTTTTAAAATGGAAGTGGCCTGGGCACTTCGCATTCCGGAACGACAACAGGCAATCACCGGTTTGTTTAGTTTTTTTATTTCCTGAATTTTAAAGGCAATGGTATCTAACGGAATGTTTTTCGAGCCTTTTATGTGTCCCGAAGCAAATTCTCCGTTACTTCTCACGTCAATAATCACCGCACCTTTTGCTACATAATCCTGAATATTTTCAGATTTGTTGCCTAATCCTAGCATGTCTAATAATCCCATAGTGTTATTTTTTTAACAAAGATATGGTGCTGATTACAAATGTATTGTAACCAATGTTACTAAGCGGGTACGTTACTGAAAATCAATTCCAGTCCGTTGGTAATCAGTTTGGCTACTTCGGGTCTGTTTAATTTTACTTTTTCCAGATGACTCAGTACTTTTTCGGTTAGGTCGTTATTGTTGTTTTTCTGAGCGAGTTCGGCGATCTCAACAGAAAGCAGCCAATCATTAGAATGGCCTGCTGTAACTGCTGCAAAAGCTTCTTTCAGAGTGATTTCGGCCGGTTTGTTTTCGCGTATGTTACGCACATTGCGATACAGCATTTCGAGCTCTTCCCTTTCGGCTGATTTTTTTTGTTTGATGGTATGCGATGATGGAACGTGACTGATCATGTCAAAGCTGTTCACATCGGCCGGACCGGAAAAGGCGGAAATCACTTTTTTACCCACCGCCATGTCATAGGTGCCCCATTCCGGTTGGAACAGCACCGTGTTTTTGTGTTTTACGGTACAGTTTTTAAAACTGATGATGATGATTTCACCTCTTAGGTTTCTAGAACCGGTGATGATTTCTCCTGTAACGGTAATGTCGCCTTCAAACTCAAGGGTTACTTTTTCGTTTTCGTAGATGTCGTAGGCACGCAAGTCACGCGGACTCATGTCTTCAATCGCCAGATTGATCCCTTTAAGTTTTCCTATTGGAGAACCGAAGCCCTCTGCATGGTATTCTGTTCCGTGGCCTACTAATTCTTTTTCACGGTAGGATAAGGCTGTTTTACCTGTAGTCTGAACATATACCGGTTTCCCGTCGTGTTCAATCACATTGGTGAAAACACCTGAAATCTGAATTCCGGTGCTTAATTCTATCGTTCCTAAAGCTTTGGATGTAATTAGTTTTTTGATGCCGCTTAAACCTCCGGTACGCAATGCCATTTTGTTGGCGAACTCTTCCAGAACCATGCTCAAATGGGCAAAATCCGGAGTGACGTATAATTGGGGTTGCGGTTTGGTAATGTCAAAACTCTGATTGGCTGCCGAAATATCATAAGGTATTTTCTTCACGTTGTCGGTCATGCACCACGCACTTTCGCCAATAGAAGATAACAAGCCGGCACCGTATATTTTTGGATTGTCCACCGTTCCGATTAGGCCGTATTCCACCGTCCACCAATGCAGGTTTCGGATTTGTGCCATTTCGGAAAGTTCACCCATATTGTTTTGTAAATCGTCTACCTGTTTTTCGGCCGCTTCAATTTCCGCTTGCGGGGTTCCTTCGGCTTCTTTTAAGATAGACAGTAAACGAATGGCTTCATACATTTCATAGTCGTGTGCCGATGAAATGGCTTTACAACCGATTTCACCGAAACGACGCAAATATTCCGCATATTCCGGGTTGGCAATGATTGGCGCGTGGCCGGCACCTTCGTGAATGATGTCCGGAGCAGGGGTATATTCAATGTGTTCCAGCTGACGAATGTCCGAAGCAATAACCAATACGTTATACGCCTGGAATTCCATGAACGCATTGGGCGGAATGAATCCGTCCACGGCAACTGCTGCCCATCCGATTTCTTTCAAAATGCGGTTCATGCCATACATGTTCGGAATGCTTTCAATATCGATTCCGGTCTGACGTAAACCATCCAAGTAGGAACTGTGTGCTACTTTACCCAGATAATCCACATTTTTACGCATTACATAACGCCAAACTGCCTGATTTATAGGTGTGTATTCGCTGTAGTCCTGCGGTTTGATAAACTGTTTTAAATGCTTGGGTAATCTTTCGATTAACGGATTGGTTTCGTACGTTGTATTCATGATTTGCTGTGTGTTGTATTTGGTCGTAAAGTTATGAAATGTTTGATGAGATTACAACGATTTTAGCAATGTATCAATGTTACATTTACCTTAAAACTTAGTTGTTTTCCGCTTCGAGTTGCTTTTTTTTGGAGATTCTGTTTTTTAATACGTTGAGGTAGCGTAAGGCTGTTTTATCCCCGTAATCGCTGTACGATTTTGAAGCCCAGTCAACCGCAACTTCCAGATTTCCGTTGATTTCATTGATGATGGCCATGTTGTAACACGCTCTTCCTGCAATTTTCGGATCGGAATTGTTGACTTCTTTTGCCCATAGTTCGGCAGCACCATCCCAGTTTCCGGTTTGTGCCCTGCGTTTTCCGATTTCAAAATTGGGTGTTCCTTTTACATAATAATCCCGCGAAACCCTGATTTTGTAAGGAAGGGTTTTTAAGGCGTAATCGGCACCCAAACGATTGCTTAATTGCAGTACATTTTGTTTTCTCCCCATGACCGCTTCTACGGCCGTTACCGGATTAATGCCTCTTCCAACAGAGGTGACTACATTGTTTGACCCTATTTCGTCTACGATACTTTTATTTTTCACATCGTAAATGCGCCATCCGTTTTTGATTAATGTGGTAACCGTGGCCTGATGCTCGATTACAGGGATTTTGATTCCGATAACATTTGCTTTTTCCACGGTTGCGGTTTTGTAATCGATTTTGGTGTCGGTGTCGTAAAACGACAATTCGAAAATGTAATCCAATAGGTGCTGTTTGGATATTTTACCCACAGTTTCCCAAGGTAATGGGGCAGGGAAGACACTTAAACCCACACTTTTTAAATCGGATTCCTCTACAATTTTCACCACGGAAAAACCATTGTTTTTGGTCAGCTCGTTTTGCAATCCCAAGACCAACTCGTTAGCACCTTCTTTGTCAAGATCTTTTCCTTCAACGGATAAAATCTTATCAATGGCATCGATGGCTTCGTTTTGTTTGGAAGGCAGACTTCGGTTGATGATGCCAACTGTTTTTCCTTGGGACGGAATATAAATGGGAGCCGGTTCCGTAACGCTTAAAGTTAACAGATTTGTGGAACTGCACGAGAAAAGCAATCCGGACAGTAAAGCTGTCAGAAATAGTTTAGTATGGTTTTTTGCCATGAGTATCAATAGTTTAATTAGTATTCAAATGTAAACTATTTGCAAAATAATCAAAATAATAAAAGCAAATTTCTATGTTAAAGGTTTTTGATTGGCATTTCGGAAATATTCAATTTTATAGTTGAACATTTCTGCCATTTTTCCGGCGCGCCATTTGGCTTCGTCTGCAATCGGGCCTGCAAATTGTTCGTCGATGTTTTTGGTGAAGATTTCCATCCAGCGGTCAAAATGCTCTTTGTTGATGGGTAATTGAGCGTGTGGCGGAAACGGACTTCCGGAATAGGCATGAACATCCAATAAAACCGTTTGCCAAAAACCGTACATTTTTTCCAGATGCATTTCCCATCGGTCCTGAATTTTCTCATTGAAAATGGGTCCGATGAATTCGTCTTTTTGCACTTTGGCATAAAAAGAGTTCACCATTTGTTCGATATCGTCGCGATTTTGAATGTCTTGCATTTGTTTTTATTTGAGGTAAAAGTAAGTCACAGAAAGGACTGAAAATATGATAAATGTTAGTTTGTAAAAAAGACCGTCCGCAGACAGTCTTTTACTATTGAATGATTATTTTTTCTCAGGAGGGAACTGCACTAGGATTTTAGCGACAAATTCATTGATGCGCTCCTCTTTTTTTTCACGGCTTTGCTCGAGGTAACCACTACCTTTTCCCTGCCAGATCAATTCTTTTTTCTTGGCGTCAATTAAATCGATGTACAAGGTTCCTTCCGTAGAGGTGGTGACGTAATTGCGACCTCCCCACATGTAGGGATTCCAACCCCAGCCCCAGCCGTAACCCCATCCGGCACTGTATTGGTTTACATCCACACGTTCTCTTTCTTTGGTGAAGATGTTTACCAGTAAGTCCGGGGTTTCACTTTTGGTGTAGCCTTTTTTAGTCATTTCAGCATCGATGGCACGAAGGATTCTTTTTTTATCCAAATCGGAAATTTCGGCTTTATCGATACCGCTTTTCTGAAAAGCATAGGTCTTATACTGACTGAAATCGACATTGTTGTCGTAATCAGCGTCTACTCTTACCGAGCTGCAGGCTCCAAGAACGAAAAGGAGCGTTAACGAAAGCAGTTGAATTGTTTTACTCACAATTCTAAAATTGCTTTTTTTGAGTTCGTGAATCTTTGATTTCATATTTTAAAGGTTTCAGGTTTCGAGTGATCGTGTTTCAAGTCAGAAATTTCGTGGAACAACCCGAAACCTGAAACCTGAAACTAATTATTCAATAAGGCATCATCCACTAAATTAGGGAGGGTGACTTTTAATAACGGTTGTGACTCCATAGCGCGTTTTATAGCGAAAATGGCCCCTTCATTTCTGGCCCAGCTTCTGCGGGAAATTCCGTTGTTTACATCCCAGAAAAGCATTGATTCTAAGCGTTTTGAAGCCTCTTTACTACCATCAAGAACCATACCAAAACCACCGTTAATTACCTCACCCCATCCAACGCCGCCGCCATTGTGAATGGAAACCCAGGTAGCACCTCGGAAACTGTCGCCGATTACGTTATGAATGGCCATGTCAGCCGTAAAACGGGAGCCGTCATAGATGTTGGAGGTTTCGCGGTAAGGAGAATCGGTACCGGAAACATCGTGATGATCGCGTCCTAATACCACATAGCCGATTTCACCTCGGGCAATCGCTTGATTGAAGGCTTCGGCAATTTTGGTTCTTCCTTCGGCATCGGCATATAGGATTCGGGCTTGTGAACCCACTACTAATTTGTTTTCCTGTGCGCCTTTAATCCACTGGATGTTATCGGCCATTTGCTGTTGGATTTCTTCTGGTGAATTTTTCATCATTTCCTCCAGTACATCACAGGCAATTTTGTCGGTTTTGGCTAAATCTTCCGGTTTCCCTGAAGCGCAAACCCAACGGAAAGGTCCGAAACCGTAGTCGAAACACATTGGTCCCATAATGTCCTGCACGTAGGATGGGTATTTGAAATCGATATGATTTGCCGCCATAACGTCAGCTCCGGCGCGGGACGCTTCCAATAAGAACGCATTCCCGTAGTCGAAGAAATAAGTGCCTTTTGCGGTGTGTTTGTTAATCGCATCCGCATGACGACGCAATGTTTTTTGTACTTCCGATTTGAATTTTTCCGGATTGTTGGCCATCATTTCGTTGGATTCCTCAAAAGTGAATCCGATAGGGTAGTAACCGCCCGCCCATGGATTGTGCAGTGATGTCTGATCGGAACCCAAATCGATGTGCAAACCCTCCTGATCGAAGCGCTCCCAAACATCAACTATGTTTCCAAGATAGGCGATGGACACGATTTCTTTGTTATCCAATGCTTTTCGGACTCTGGCTACCAACAGCGTAATGTCTTCCACGATTTCGTGAATCCAGCCCTGTTCGTGGCGGATTTTGGTGATTTTCGGGTTCACTTCGGCGCAAACGGTTACGCAGCCGGCAATGGTTCCTGCTTTTGGCTGTGCCCCGCTCATTCCGCCCAAACCAGAGGTTACGAATAAACCACCGCTTGGATTTTTCATAATTTTTCGGAAGCCGTTCAGTACCGTGATGGTAGTTCCGTGTACGATACCTTGCGGGCCGATGTACATGTAACTTCCGGCGGTCATTTGCCCGTATTGTGTTACTCCTAAGGCGTTGAATTTCTCCCAGTCGTCCGGTTTGGAGTAGTTGGGAATCATCATTCCGTTGGTAACTACCACTCTTGGTGCTTCTTTGTGGGAAGGGAATAATCCCATTGGGTGACCGGAATACATGACCAACGTTTGTTCTTCGGTCATTTCCGATAAATATTTCATGGTTAACAGGTATTGTGCCCAGTTGCTGAACACGGCTCCGTTGCCGCCATAGGTAATTAATTCATGTGGGTGTTGAGCCACGGCATAATCCAGGTTGTTCTGAATCATCAGCATGATGGCTTTTGCCTGTTCGCTTTTTCCGGGGTATTCAGAAATTGGGCGGGCGTACATGCGGTACTCCGGACGAAGGCGGTACATGTAAATTCGGCCGTATTTTTCTAATTCTTCTTTGAATTCGGGAATCAGTTCGGCGTGGTGTTTGGGTTCGAAGTAACGAAGGGCGTTGCGAAGGGCCAGTTTTTTTTCGTCTTCGGATAGTATTTCTTTACGCTTTGGTGCGTGATTTATGGTAGTGTCGTAAGGTTTTGGTTGTGGTAAAACCGATGGAATTCCTTGTTGTATTTGATCTTGAAAAGTCATTTTTGTTGAGTTGCTAAGGTTCTGAGTTACTACGGCGCTGTGTTTTTCGAAACACGGAAGTACTAAGAACTATTGTTTTGTTTAAGGTTTCTTATTGATTTATCTTTCGGTAAGTTCATTATGAAACCTAGGGATATCGGATATCCGACCTGTGGTAGGACTTGTGAATTTTGATTCTGTATTTTTGAAAATGAATGTCCATTTTTTAGTTGTGTGTTGTTTTTTTAGCCGGACTGCGTTAGGGATAGGAGCAAAGTACCTTGTACTTGCGTATAGCCCGACCCGTAGGGGAACGCCCAACTATTTTTTAGTAATTCCCCCTGTTTTTTTGTTAAATCCGTAAGGGCAATGACGACAGCCGCTTTTGCAGCAATACCCTCTTTTTAAATGGTATTTTTCGGTGAAACATTTGTAGCCTTCCGGTGTATAATAGAAATCTTCCCCCTCTTTTAAATTATTCGGGTCTAATGTGTTATTCATAATCACAAATTTAGGAACTTTACACGTAATGATTGTACTCGTATTCAAATTTTTAACGCCAAAGGGATTTCGTGGGATAACGCTGTTTCCTTTTATACTTTTAACCCATAAGGAGGATAGGGGAGATTTGGTTGTAATTAACCATGAAAAAATCCATATCCGACAACAGTTGGAGCTTTTAATCGTGCCTTTTTTTTTGTGGTACGGGATGGAGTTTCTGATCCGATGGCTACAGTTTAAGAATCGTTTTGTGGCCTACCGGAATATCAGTTTTGAAAGGGAAGCCTATGCCAACGAAAAAGACCTTCACTATTTAAAGCAAAGGTCTTTTTGGAATTTTTTGAAGTATGTTTAGTTTTGCGCTTCTTCTTTTTTGATTTCTTTAGTTTTTAAGCTGGTTTCTTTTATAGCATTTGGACCGACAGGGAATCTTAAATTTTCAAAGTGTGAGGTTATATTTCCGTTTGCATCTTTTGCATCTGCTCTTGTCGCTACAATCTGCCATGAGAAAGTTACATTGCTGTTTCCGTTTTGTAATTCTTTTACTGTAAATCCTTCTGCGGATTTATCGGTCACGAAAACACCATTACAGTCTCCTTCTAGTTGGATAAACACTTTTAACGGGTGATTAGCATCTACCAATATGTTTTTGGACAGAATCTTATCTAATTTAATAGTAGCAATACCGTTTTGTAAGTTGCCGATACCATAGTCTTGGAAAAGAACTTCGGGCGCTTCCGGGGCAAACATGATTCTCGGTTTGTTGTCTGCGTCTGGGACTATGGTGGAAACCACTCCGTTACCTAAAATTTTGTAGTTTGTACCGCCATTTGCATTGGCGTTATTGTTGTGGTTGTAGTTTACTCCAACATAAGCATAATTCGTGCTGGAATTAGCAAATGAAGAAAAGTACCCACCGTATAGTGTTCTTGCAGGTGAAATTTCTTTACCTGCTAATCTAGCCGTAGCACTGCTGTTGGCAGTTGTAGCATTGTTATCACTGTCAAGGGTGAAACCACCTGCATGGTTGCCATCATGTGCGTCATTATTTGGAGAACCATTACCAGTGCTACCATAAACTCCGATGCTGTTTGTGCCTGAGCCCGCAATACCCGCACCATTAGTTGGATATATACCGCCCAAGCCATTAGTTGCCCCAATAACGGCAGTACCTGTTGCGTGAGCATTTCTACCCCATACGGCATTGGCAACGTTATGGTTTGCTGTTCCGGCAATAGCATCATTTGTTCCAGACGCTGCAACTGTAAGTTGCGATGTTGTGGTTCCAACGGAATTAATTCCCATAGTGCCGGTACTTAAAATTCTGGCTCTTTCGGTTCCGTTTGTATGAAAGCGTATGTCTTGAGCGTCAGTGGTTCCGATAAAGTTTGTGCCGGCAGTGGTTCCGCTATTCCCGGTTAATGACCAATCCAAACCTCCCGGTGAGCCCGCGAATGCAATCCATTTGGCTCCGTTCCAATAATATAAACCAGGTCCAACATTGTTTGGAGTTGTACCAGCTGTTGCGGTGTTGTAAACTACTGTGCCGGCTGTAATGGCTCCACCTTGTGGGTTTACAACTGGAGCTTGTAGTATGGTTGATGTTAAAGCAACTCTTGGTGCAACAAATCCAAAATTAGTTGTCACAGTTGGATTTAAGTCTAAGGCACCAGCAGGAGTGGTAGTACCGATACCCACTTGTGCATAACTTTCGTTTGCTAGGAACGGTATTGTTATTATAATCAACGATTTAATGAAATTTCTCATAATTTAACAATTTATGGCTTTTATGTTTTTTTAAGTGGGCAAATTTATGCCTTTTTATTTCATCTGCAACCGTTACTAAGAAAAAGTTATTAAATCATCAAATAATAAAAAAAAGCCCTGATTTATCAGGGCTTTTGAGTAATTTCATTGAGTTACAATCGGTTAGTAGATAACCTTTTTTGTAATCACGGTATTGTTTTCTAAAGTTACTTTTACAATTAAAGTGGAATTTGTTGGGTTGAGCGTGTTGGCAGTAAATTCGTTTGCATTTACTTTTTTGGCATCCGCTAATAGTCGACCCAAAACATCATAAACAATTACTTCTTTGATTGGCTCCAATGTGGAATTTACTCTTAGTTTATCATTAGCATAGACTACAACCGAATTTTCAATTACGGAATTATCATTGTTACCTAATGTGTTTTCCGTATAGCGAAGCACAAAGCGATTGTCAAATGTGCCAACTGCAGCAGTGAAGCTGTAAGGTGCTGATTTCAAATTGTGTATCAGGTTCAGCGATTTGTCTTCCAGATAAATATTTGAATTGTTGAATTCTGCATCAAAATGATCAATACCGATGGTATAATTTCCTTGAACAGTTGCTTTGAAGCCCAGAGGGACAATATCTTCCTGAACAAAAGGCCATGGTCTTCCCTGAATGGTAAGTTTTTTGTCGGCACCTAAAGAGTAGAATTTCACGACATTTCCTGCTAACGCTTCACCGTCAAAACCACGATCCCAATTTAAGGTAGCTCCTTCGGCATAACCTACTAAGATTTGACTGAAACCACCATTGTTGTTGGAAAGATTTAACCACAAACGTTGACTTTGAAAACCATTAGCGTCGTCCGTATCATTTGATTCTCTGTAGAAATTGTTGTTAGCATTCGCAACGCGCATACTGTTGTTAAAGGTTACATTACCATTGGCTTCCGCACTGATGAAGAAAGATTGCCCTGTTCCGATAAAATGTGTTGGCATGGTTCCACCAGTTGTAGCAGTTGCTGTAGCTCCTAATGAATTCACTGTAGCGTAATCATTAACGGTGTAATTATAAACGTAATTTCCGTAGAATGGGTCTGGTTCTGCATTGGATGGAAGTGTATTGTGCGTCCACAAGTACACAGTTCCGTCAACAACCGGTATGTTTGCCGGATTGTTTAAGAAACTCACAATGTTAATGGCAGATGGGTATGGATTTCCTATTAAGTTCCATTCGTCATCGGCATCCGTTACTACAGTTGATCCACCACTTGGTGTTGTGCTTCCAATGTTGGCATTGGTCCCCATACCTATTGGCATTGTTATAGGGCCATTGTTAGGTGTTCCTGTGAAGTTTACCGTATAGGTTTGTTTGGTTCCTGTTGAAGGGAATGTTATAGGGGCACGAGCAATTACTCCAAAAGTTGGATTCATTACTGTTGCTGTTCCTATTTGAGTCCAGGTTCCACTACCATTAGCAACTGTAGGAGTATACCTGTAAATCTTGTTGGTTGCTGAAGTTAAGTTACCAACGGTAAATCCTGAAGCAGCAGTAACCGGAGAATTCCAATAAGTGTAATCCAAAAGATACATTGGTTGTGAGGTTCTCTTAATATGAGCCGTACCAGAGTTTGCAACATTATTGATCTGAACCAAACTTCCTGTATTCTCAATAATCATATCCCCACCAGCTGCGATAGAAACAGCATTGGTTACGGTAATAGTATTGGCAGGATTAACCGTAAGAGTTGCTCCGCTTTGAATGTTTAAGCTGCAAGCTACTGCAGGAGCACCTCCTGAAATGATTGGTTTGTTAACGGTGTTTGGAATTAAAATACCTTCACTAGCAACTGGAACTCCAGCTGGGGTCCAGTTTGCGGCCGTATTCCAGTTTGTTCCCGCAGAACCATTCCAAGTTTTGTTGGCTGATACGGTAACTGTTGTCTGGTCGGTTTCTTTTAGTGTTGTACCATTACATAAAGTATACGTTATTTGAGCCGTGTAGGTCGTAGTAGCTGTAGGGCAAACACTAAGGGTTGGTGTGGTTCCAATAACTGGACCGGTAGCGGTTGGTCCTTCAAACCATTCCAACGTTGTAATTGAGGCTCCAGATGGCGTAAATCTCCAAGCTTCACCTGTTGCAGGTAAAACAGTCCAATCCGCATCAAGACTGTTTCTTCCCGGTGCTACTGTTGCTGATGTTCCTGCAGCGTTTTGAAGTCCTACTATGGCATTTCCTCCATTCCAAGTGCCATCTACTCTTTTCTCTTTGATGTATACTTCAATGATATTTGTGTTTTCGTATAAAACCATCATTCCGGTGTATAATAAACTATTGTTGCTAAACATTGGAACATTGCTCCAAGAAGCCACCAAAGCTCTACATCCTGAATTTAACGTGATTAATTCCCATCCAACTTCACCACCTACACTTGGGTCGATGTCATGATACACTCCATAAATAGAGTTGGCAAATAAAGCCCCCGTTGTACTTGGTAAGTTATTGCTGAACGAATATCCAGATGATGTACTTGCTTTTGTCATGTCGAAAGTCAGAACTCCATTGGAGCCAATCACACATTGGTTGTATGAGTTTCCGTAAAAACAGAAATTGAATGGTAAGGTGATAGGAGCCGACCAGGTGTCGTCAATGTTAACACTTACTGGATTCGTTAAACAACTAAACTGATAAGGCGGGTTATATGGAATTGAGGATACAGTATATGAAGTTGTATTTCCTAATTGTAAATACGTTGCTTCTAGATCAACACAGCTTCCAGAAGCACAAGTAATTGGTGCTGGATCTGCGCCGCTTAAACCTAGACCACCTGAGACTACATTAGGGCAACCTAAAGTGGATGTTCCTGTGCCAGGACCTGCAATACAAGGTGTGTTTGTGGTGATACAAAGATCAAATGTAGTTGTTTGGCCAGCTGTACTTGTGTATGAATATACTTGGATATAGTAGGTGTTTCCAATAGTTAAGCCGGTTATGGAGCTGCTGTTTGGGTCTGAGCAAAGTAAAGCGGTTCCTAAGCTTCCACATCCTGGAGCGGCACTATAAACTGCGTGATATAAGTCGGTGGTACTGCCAGCAACGTTTAAAAGTTGGATGTTGTGAGAGTTTGAAAGTGCTACAAAACTATACCATACATCATCATCAGCAGTTCCGGAACAACCGTTAACGCCTGAACTGGTAGCCCAAAAAATTGAACCTGGAGTTGTTGTTGTACAGGATAAATCAGGGTTAGCGGTAACGGCAGTTGCTGTAGTACAGTTATCGTTTGCTGGAGGAGGAGGAGGTGTACCTATGCAAATATCAAAGGTAGAGTTTTGTCCTGTAGTGGAAGTCCATGAATATATTCTTACATAATAGGTTGTGCCAATAGTTAAGCCGGAAATAACACTGTTATTTGGATCGGAACAGATTAAAGGAGTTCCTAAGCTGCCACAACCAGATGCGCCGCTATAAACAGCATGATATAAGTCAGTAGTGCTACCAGAAACATTCAAAAGATCGATAGAATGTGCTGTAGCAGTTGCTACAAATCGGTACCATACGTCGTCGTCTGCATTGCCGCCACAAGTGTTTGCGCCAGAGCTGGTAGCTAAAGCGATTGTGCCAGAAGTTGTGGATCCGCAGTTTAAATCTGGATTAACTGTTAAAACTATGGCGCCTGTACAGTTGTCATTTGCGGGTGGAACAGGTGCACTACATGAAGTACATGTGATTGTTGTTGTTCCTCCTGTAGATGCAGTCCCACAAGCAGCATTGGTGTTGTAATGAATATAATATGTTCCAGTTGCTGAAGGTGTATACGATAAAGGAGAATTACCACTTGTAACTATTGGACCATTAGACGTTCCTTGATGGATTGTAATATACCCTCCTATTGAATTTGCAAACTGATAAGTACTACCCGCAAGCATATTGTTTATTTGGTTATATTCACTTTGATATTGAATTGTGGTTATCGTTACAGCCACATTATTTGTAGGGGCATTAATACCTCCGGAAGGATATTGTGTTGTATTGGTACAACCGGGAGGTGGGGGTGTGGTTACACACATGGTAAAAGTGCCTTGGCCACTTCCGCTTGCTGCACTGTGGACTCTTACATAATAAGTGCTTCCTGCAGTCAAACCTGTTAAAGTGGTTGTTTCTGTTCCAGCGGCATTTCCATTAACACAACCTGAAATTGATGTTAGTGATGCCTGACCGCAGGTTCCACTATATGCTTCCAGAATCGCATTCACCAAGGTGCCGGGTGTTACGGAAACAGTATGGGATGAGCTTGTGGCAACAAAACTATACCAAACATCGTCATCCGCTGTTCCTGTACAACCGGTCATGGATTGCGTAGCATTGACTGTAGTTCCAGCTGTAGTTGAGGTGCAAGTTGTGCTTGGGTTGACTGTTAAAGCGGTAGCAACCTCACAATTGTCGTTTGCTACTGTAGAAATACAAACACTACTTGGGGTAAGGTTGTTGTTGGTAAGATTGGTTATCTTTAAAAAATAATTGCCGGTTGCTAACGTGGTATTGATTGTTTCTGTTTGAGCGCCAGATGTCGTAACTTCATTAGAGCAAACAACTTGAGTTGGTGAACCACATGTTCCGGAAACAACCTGTAACATAATGTTTCTCGATCCAGCGGTAACAGAAATGGTTACGTTAGTGGGGCCAGATGGGATTGAAAAGGAATACCATCCTTGTCGACCGTAAGTGCCTCCCGAATTACAACCGCTGGCACTTACTAGTGGGCTTCCTTCAGCGCCACTTCCTAAGGCTACAATTGATCCGTCACAGCTGTTGAGCGGCAATGCTTCCGCAGTTGCGCAAGTTGCTCCCTGAGCAAAACTCATTTGAACTGATAACAGTAAAAAAACAGCTAAAAAAAAGAAAAGAGATGGCCCTTTTTTTAGCCTGCCTAATTTCGATTTTTCAGAACAAGCGTATTGAGAAACAGCTGTGTTTTTTTTGGGGTTAGAGTAATTTTTTTTCACAATAAAATGGCTTTTAGTTTTATATATAACAGTTTGTTAGTTAGTGCTTGTAAATTAATAATTTATCGATATAATGTAAATTTTAATCGTTAAATAACTGCATAAATCGTTAAAGTGTATTAAATAATCGATGAAATGCATATTCTAAGTTTCTGATTGTAAAAAAATCACAATTTGTTAACTTTTTTAGATTTATAATGTGTAAAGAATTTTTGCGTTGTTAAAAAATGTTTTTTTTGGTGTTTTTTGGTGTAAAAATTAATTTAGGATTGAATGTTCGGAAAGCGTTTTTTGACTGTTTTTTAGGTATAAAAAAAGCTCCGAATTTCGGAGCTTTTTAATAAAGGGTTGATAACTACTAGTAAATAACTTTTTTAGTAATCACCACATTGTTTTCTAAAGTTACTTTAACTATAAGTGTTGATTCTGTTGGGTTAAGATTGCTAACCGTAAATTCGTTAGCATTAACTTTAACTACGTTGGTTAAAACACGACCTAACAAATCATACACGATAATCTCTTTAATCGGTTCGATTGTTGATTTTGCATTAAGTTTACTGTTCGTGAAAATGGTTACGGTGTTTTCGAAAGCCGTAACTTCTTCATTGCTTAAAGTGTTTTGCGTATATCTTAATACAAATCGCGTGTCAAAAACACCTGCCTCAGAAGTGAAGCTGTAAGGTGCTGATTTCAGATCATGAATGATGTTTAACAGTTTGTCTTCAAGATAAATGTTTTGTGAATTGAAATCGGCATCTAAATGATCAATTCCAATAGTATAATTGTTTTGTGAAGTTGCTTTAAATCCTAAAGGAACAATGTCGTCTTCAACAAAAGGCCAAGGACGCGCCTGAATGGTTAATTTTGTGTCTGCTCCTAAAGAATAGAATTTCACGGCATTTCCTGCAAGTGATTCTCCGTCAAAACCACGATCCCAATCAAGGGTGGCTCCCGTAATGTAGCCAACTAAGATCTGACTAAAACCTCCTGCGTTATTGGATAAGTTAAGCCATAATCTTTTCGCTTCAAAACCTTCAGGAGCCTGTGCTTCGTTTTCGGTTCTTAGGAAATGATTGTTCTCATTGGAAACACGCATACTATTATTGAAGAGTACGTTTGCGGTTGTTCCGTTTGCCATCGCATTATCGGCACTGATAAAGAAGGATTGTCCTGCTGCAATATAACGTGATGGGGCAGTTCCTCCGGATGTTGCTGTAGCAGTAGCTCCTGATAAGTTTACCGTTGCATAATCGTTTACAGTGTAATTCAAAGCATAGTTTCCGTAGAACGGATCTGGTGTTGCGGCTGTTGGAGGTGTATTGTGTGTCCATAGGTATACTGTTCCGTCCACTACCGGAGTGTTTGTTGGGTGGTTTAGGAATGGTACGATGTCAATTGCTGAAGGATATGGATTGCCTATCAGATTCCACTCGTCGTCTGCATCGGTTACAACTGTTGAGCCTCCGCTTGGTAGAGTGCTGCCTATGTTTGCATTTGTACCTTTTGATATTGGCATTAATATATTACCGTTGTTAGGTGTTCCAATGAAATTAACGGTTTTGGTTTGTTTTACACCGGAAGTTGGGAATGATAATGGCGCACGAGCAATATATCCTCTTGTCGGACTCATTACAGTACCGGCACTTTGCTGTGTCCAAATACCGTTAGCTCCTGCCTGTGTTGGTGTGTAATTAAAAATGTGTGATGTAGCCGTTGTTAGATTGCCTAAAGTGAATCCGGAAGCTGCTGTAACCGGAGAGTTCCAATAGGTGTAATCATATAAATACATAGGTTGTGAAATACGCTCCATATTTATAATACCTGAATTGGCAACGTTGTTAATCTGAACCAGACTTCCAGTGTTGCGGATGTTGAAAATACCTCCGGTATCAACTGTTACAACATCTGTAACGGTTACTGAATTGTTCGGATGAATTTGTAAATCGCCATTTGGTCTAACAATAAGCGTTTTAGCAAAAGCAGGAACAGCGCTTAAAACATTTGAGTCGAACGGACCGTCGTAAATGATTACACAAGTGTTTGCATCCGGAACTCCTACCGGAGACCAGTTGTTTGGATTTTGCCAATCATTGCTTGTTGATCCAACCCAAAGTTTTGTTTTGTTGTCAATAGTGATCAGTTTTGAAACAGGACAACCATTACCAAGTGTGGCATTTGCGGTAAAGGACCATGAAGGGGATGCTAATTGACCGGCATCCGGAACCACGTAAACGGTTGAAACACTTTGTGCCACATATGGAGTTGTTAAACCGGCATCAATAAATGCGTTAACTGTACCTCCAGTCCATGTGAAAGTAGTGTTTAATGGTTTTACGCCTTCCAGTTTGATATTGTCAATTGCCCAACCATCGTCCCATTGTGCGTTGTATCTGAATCGGAATCTTAAATTAGACTGACCGGCATATGCAGTAAAGTTAACCGTTTCTGTAGCGAATACAGAAGGAGTCCCGATATCAGTTGTTGTGTATGTTCTTTCTACTGCGGTAAATGGACCGCCGGCAACAGATACCTCTAATCTTCCGGTATCTCCTGAGAAAGCACCGTAAATGTGGTTGTATGTTAATGTTAATGATGTGAATAATGAAGCATCAATGGATGGAGATGTCATTATAGTCTCTAAAGTAGAGTTGCTGTAATCAGAAGTAGTGAATGCAAAACTGTTTCCAACTGTTCCAATCGCTCCGGAATTTAGAGCCGGTCGCCAAACGGTTGTTGAATTGGGTACATACGGACTTGTTTTTACACTCCATGGTGAGTCGGCCCCGCCATTTGTATTTGTTGGTGTGGTAACCGTAAAAGGTGCCATGCCGGATTCGAACGTTTGTAACAGTAAAGTTTCGGTTACAAAATCCCCTGTTGCAGAAATTTGCACTACGTTGTTTTCTCCACAAACCTCTGGTACAGATGGTGTTACTGTGATGTTGGATGTTGGGAGTATGGTTGCGACAACTGGGGTTCTGTGTATGGTTTCACAAACACCATCGTATGCCGTAACGTAATAGGTTGTTGTTACGCCAATGGAAGGGGTTGTCCAGGTGCCTGCTGCTGTGGTTGCTATTGGGGCGCCGCCAGATAAGGTAGTATACCATCTAAAGCCGGTTGCCGATGCGGTTTTTGTAGCATTTAAGGTAACTGTGTTAGTTGGTCCGCAAGCTGAGCCTCCGGTAACGCTTGTTATTTTGGATGGACAGTCTTCAACAATTGTAATAGTGTAATCTTCCGTTTCACCTGTTGTGTGTGAGCCGCACGGTGTTACTGTTCCGCTGTCGCAATAGGCTCTGGTTCTAATACGCATTCTGTAATTTCCAGGGAAGGTTCCTGCTGGTACGACAAAGCCGTAAATGTTATCCAAAGCAGTCGCTACAGGTGCAAGATCGGTTCCGGATACATAAACCTGCTCTCCGGCATCGTCAAAATCACCGTCCTTATTCCAGTCAACCCAAGTTTTGATAAATTGGGATGTTGTATTACATGGCCCACTTTGGTAACTTCCGGAAACAATAATTTCCATATTGATACCGCCACCCGGAATTTGGGTTGCAATTGTAGTGCCTGTATAATTGGCATACCCTCCCGCAGAATAACCTGTAGGTCCGTTACTTGCATCGATTATGGTTCCTACGGAGCGCATACTTGAAATGTACACATTATTGTTTGTGGAAGACGGCGTACAGTAAGTAGGTACAACCGCCGTAGTTGTTGCATTTCCGGTTAATGGACCTGTAGTGTAATATAAAGGACCGCCCGTGCATAATCCATTGAACGAATAGATATAAAAGTAGTACGTAGTATTGTTGGCTAATCCTCCAGCTGTGAAGGAAGTGTTGCTGTCATTGTCAACAACAATATATCCGGAACTTACTGAACTTCCTATTGCATAAGTTGTTCCGTTCACCGGAGGGGAAGCGGGTGGGGTTGCAAAAGTACTTACAACAACCAAATAGCTGTCTGATGCGGGTGACGCAGCGGTAAAACTTCCTGCAATTGATGTTCCCGCCGGAGTTAAACTCATTGCTGTAGGTTGGGCTGTTGGGGTAGTACAGGCAGGAGGAGCAATTATGTTAACGGTGTAATCTTCAGCCTGTCCGTATCCGGCTCCAGTTCTACAAGGGTCGGTAGGTGCGGAGGCGAAATTTTTTATGATTCTCATTCTGGTAGCGCCTAAAGAAGCTCCCATTGGAATTGAGATAGATTGTGTCAATACTCCGGCAGTTGTATTGTTAATTGTTCCTAAATTGTATGATTCTCCGGCATCTGCGAAATCACCATCTCTGTTCCAGTCAAAGTAGGCATACACATAATCAGTCCAGTTTCCACAAGTGTTACTTGTTACAGACAGGGTGTACGTAAACCCTCTGAAGGCATTGGTAGATACGGCAGTGAAGTTTTCGTAGCTGGTTCCGGCTCCACAAGTATTGGCGGAATTGTTGTTGATAGTGTTGAAGTTAACGTTGCTGATGGGTTCAACAATGGTTGTGAATGAAGGTGTGCAATATGCTAATGTTATGTTTAACGTAGCTGTAGTTGAGTTTGCTGAAGATCCGCAGGCGTTTGTGGCTCTTGCTCTATACTGATAGCCGTCCATTCCGATTGGGGCAGCTGTTATAGTTAATGTGGCAGTTGTTGCGCCGCTATAAACCCCTCCATTAGTAACGGTTGACCACGAACCGCCACCATTAGTACTTACTTCCCAAACATAACTTGTCGGAGTGTTTGAAGCGACTACAGTGAATGAAGTGTTGGAGCCAACAGTTATGCTTGAATTCGCAGGGTTGGTTGTTATTGCGGGGATGTTGTTGACCGTGACTGTGGTACTGCCAAAACCGGAACTCCAACATCCTGTTGTGTTGTTTTGAGCACGAATGTAATATGTGCCTGAGGTCGTTACGTTATACGTGTTTCCGCTGTTGGCTGTTGAAGTTCCTAAAGCGGTTGTTTGCCAAAACCAGGTTACACCAGCTGGAGGCGCCCCTACTCTGGTTAATGTAACGCCGGATGCAAAGCATTGCGGTGAGTTGCTTGTAGGGTTTCCTGGATTAGCAGGTAATGGGTTTACGGTAAAGGTGGCTGCTGAGGTCGCGCTTCCTCCCGGAGTTGTAACCTCTACCGTTCCGGTAGTTCCGGCTCCGATGACTGCAATGATTTGTGTTCCTGTATTGGAAGTGATGGATGTAACAGCAGTACCTCCGATTTTAACATTCGCAGCAGTCGCTCCTGTTAGTCCTGTGCCGTTTATGGTTATAGAATCTCCAACACATCCGCTAGTCGTGCCAAGACTGGTGATGGTTGGTACTGGTGCTGGAGTGTATGTTAGAATAATGTCGTCTACGGCGCCATAACCATGTGGGTTTTGATTGTCACATTCAAACGTGAAAATTAAATTTGTGGTTGTTCCTGCTAACGTGTTGGATAGTGTAACATTTTGAGCTGTGTATGTTGTGATGTTAGCATTTGGATATGGTCCGAAAACCCTCGATCCGACAGGGGGTAAGGTTCCTGCTGTTGGCGCAGCGCCATCGGTATAAGCCGCTATGTAATCATAATATGTTCCTGATGCATAATCAGAAATAGCTTGTTTATAAGTAAAAGAAAGCTGTATGTTGGTTGCTCCGGCGGGGATGGTTATCGACCTGTAAAAGTGAACCAGCCTGGCTTGTGTGCCTGTTATTGTAGTGGCGCTGCTTCCTATAAAGGCAGAGCGAGCACCATTATAGCCGACTTGTCCTGTTCCTACTTGCCAAACTCTAGCTGTATTGCTTCCGTTAACGGCGCTCCATCCGTTAGCAGCAAAGGTAGTTCCTGTTTCAAATGCTCCGTCTGTAACCGGAAAAACATTAGTTTGTGCATACGAAAAATGGTTTATTAAGAATAACAAAATAAGGGTTGTTATTTTCTGAAAACAGTTTCGTAATAAAATCATGTCATTGGGGTAATTCTTCATCATATAATTGTATTTATCAGAATAGTAAATCTATAAAAAAAATGTTAAAAAAAAAACTGTTTTAAGGATGGGTTGCGTGTTTTTTTGATTTTTTTTCTCATAAAGCACTTTTTTTTAGAGATATTGTTGTTTTGATTTTTGTTTATTTTGTTTTTTTCTTTGTTTTTGGGATGTTGCAAAGATTTTATGTGTGCATTTTAATTCTTAAGAGAACTTTCGGGGTTTAGTATTAAGATGAAAATATAACAAAAAAAAAGTTTATTTTGTTTTTTATAACTTTTTAAAGATATAAATACTTACAATTTTGCGATTATATTTGTTGAATAATCTTACTGGACGGTAGTTTTTTTTTTGTACTGCATCTAATTGTTAAAGATGCGGTTTTAAAAGTTAATTGTTTTAATATGAAACCGTTGTTTTTATATCGTTAAGCCGATGTTCTTTTGTTTGAATTGTTTTTCGTCGGATTTATTTGTTTTTAACCGAATTAAAAACAAAAATTTTTTTGTTAAACAAAAATAATTTATATTTGTTAAATCTATATTTTAAAGATAATACCTTAATGCTTATGAAGTTAAATCTACTCAAAGGAACAGTGTTGCTGGCAGTGACAATGTTTAATCAGCAGGAGCTTATTGCTCAAATGTATGTTAGTCCTAACAGTTATGTGTTTGTCAAGAACGAGCAATTGTTTGTTAAGGGCGATCTTGAGTTGAATTCGGCTACAAGTAACATGTACTTAAGAGATGAAGCACAATTGCTTCAAGGCACAACGGCTTCAGGGGTTAATAAAGGTGTTGGTAATCTTTCTGTATATCAGGAAGGTACTGCTGACGGATTTGATTACAATTATTGGTGTTCTCCTGTAGGTAATGTATTGTCTGCAACAGCAGTGAACAATCCTTTTGGGGTTGCTCAACTGAAAGATATTACCGGTTTAACTACAGCTAATGATCCGGTTTTAACTGCTGCACTTAACGGAACAGCTTCTCCTTTAACAATTTCCAACCGTTGGATCTATAAGTTTATTACTTCTAATACTTATGCGAATTGGGTGTATGTGGGGAATGCCAATACCATTAATGCGGGTGAAGGATTTACCATGAAAGGAACAGATGGCACCAGTGCGAATAACCCGGGTGCTAATCAACGTTATGATTTTAGAGGAAAACCCAACGATGGGACTATTTCAATCAATGTAGCTCCGGCGATGAGAACTCTAACCGGAAATCCATATCCGTCTGCCATTAATCTTAATCTCTTTTTAAGAGACCCTGCTAATCTTGCGGTGATGAATGGCACGGCTTATTTTTGGGAACATAATGATGCTGTGGATTCTCATTTTTTGGCTGCTTACCAAGGAGGTTATGGAACGTATATTGCTAATAATGGGGATTTTTCTCCGGGAACTTACACGGCGGCAACATGGAATACCTATAATAATGATGGTACATTAAATACTGCTGGGGTTTCAACCGGAAGTACATATAAGAGAATGTTTACTCCAATAGGTCAGGGCTTCAAAATAGAAGGTACGGCTGTAGGTTCGGCTCAAATGAAAAACGCTTACCGTGTTTTTGTTAAAGAAGGTGTGCTTAACAATTCTCAATTTGAAAGAATCGGAAATGAAGTTAATGGTGATACTTGGGGAGATATTCAAAATGTTGCCGGAGTAGATTACACGCAGTATTCCAACAAAGAATTGCCTCAGATTAAAATACATACCGTTTTGAATAATCAGTATTCAAGAGAAGTAGCTTTGGCTTTTAACGGTCAGGCAACCGATGGTTTTGATTTAGGAATGGATGCTAAAGCACCGGAATACAATTTACCGAATGATGCTTATTTTCCTCTTGATGCTACCAATCAGTTCGTGATTTCCACCTTGCCTTTTGATATCAACAAGAGAATACCGTTTGCTTTTAAAGCGGCATCACAAACTACTTTTAAAGTGACAGTTGGAAATACTATTAACTTTACAGATGCTGAAAACGTTTATTTGTTTGACAAACAAACCGGAGTGTATCATGATATCAAAAATAATTTCTTCGAAATAACCTTGCCTGTAGGTGTGGTTAATGATCGATTTGAAATAACATTCAAGGATGCTGCCTTATCAACTGACGAAAATGTTCTTGGTGAAAGTTTGACCGTTTATCAAAACAACAGTACCAATAGCCTAACGATTTCTAATCCTCAAATGATGGATTTAAAATCTTGTACTTTGTACGATGTTGCCGGAAAACTTATTTTCACTAAAAATAATTTAGGAGCCAATTCAGAATATACTTTCCCGACTTCTAACTTGAGTGATGGTATTTATATCGTTAGAGTGAATACAAACACTAACCAGGAAATGGGTAAGAAAGTTATTGTGAAACATTAAGATACATCACGCAATGAATATAAAGTGCAACTCAAAAGGTTGCACTTTTTTGTTGTTATATTTTTATCTTTGATGCATGGATTCGTTTAATCAGGAAATCAAATTAGCCAATTCCCAAAATATTTCCCTTTTTATAAAACGGGAAGATTTGCTTCATCCGGAAATTTCCGGGAACAAATTCCGCAAGCTGAAATACAATCTTGTTGAAGCGCAATCGGAAGGGTATTCCAAACTGCTGACTTTCGGCGGCGCTTTTTCCAATCATATTGCTGCGGTTGCGGCCGCAGGAAAAAAATATGGTTTTGAAACGGTTGGCGTTATAAGGGGCGAGGAGTTGTCTGACAGAATTTCCGATAACCCGACTTTGCTGTCTGCCCAGAAAAACGGCATGAAGTTTGTTTTTGTATCAAGAGAGCAATTCAGAAAAAAAGATTCTTTGGAATTTCTAAAGTGTTTGCGGGAGGAGTATCATGATTTTTATTTTTTACCCGAAGGAGGAACGAATGCATTGGCTATAAAAGGATGTGCTGAAATTTTAACAAATGACGATGTCGATTTTACGCACGTTTGTTGTGCCGTAGGTACAGGCGGAACCTTGTCGGGGATAATTAATTCGGCAAGCGGGAATCAGAAAGTGCTTGGATTTCCTGCGTTAAAGGGTTCGTTTTTGTCCGATGATATTCGTAGTTTTGTAAAAAATACCAATTGGGAATTGATTTCTGATTATCATTTTGGAGGGTATGGTAAAATAAATGAGGAGCTGATCCGTTTTTTAAATGAGTTTTATGAGACAACCAATATCCCTCTGGATCCGGTATATACGGGAAAAATGATGTTTGGAATTCATGATCTGATACAAAAGGGGAATTTACCTCCAGGTTCCAGGATTTTGGCCATCCATACCGGAGGTCTGCAGGGAGTTCAGGGGATGAATCTTCTTTTGAAAAAGAAACGGTTACCATTGTTAAATTATATATGATGTTGAAGAGAATTATTATTTTTCTGTTAGCGCTGTTTATTTACAGCTGCGGTTCGAGTTCTAAAGTCAGAACAGCGTCTGTGAAATCCAATAAGCCTAAAGCTGCTGTGGTTAAAAAAAGGCCAATGGCAGCGGTCAAGCAGCATACCCCCGAAAAGCCAACCCAGACAAAATCGGAAGTGCTTGAAGCTACCTCTAAAATAGCGGTAACCACGGAAGTGGTAAATAATTATATTTCGCAGTATAAAGAAACGGCAAAAGAGAACATGCGGAAGCATGGCATTCCGTCCAGTATAACGTTGGCGCAAGGGATCCTGGAATCAGGTGCGGGTACCGGAGTCTTGGCGCAAAAAGCCAACAACCATTTCGGAATCAAATGCCACACCGGTTGGAATGGAGATAGCGTACGCCATGATGATGATGCCGAACAGGAATGTTTTCGTAAATACGAACTGCCTTCGGAATCCTATCGCGATCATTCCTTGTTTTTGACTTCACGCAGTCGCTATGCTGCGCTATTTAAACTGGATAAAGGCGATTACATTTCTTGGGCCAAAGGGTTACGGTCTGCCGGTTATGCTACTGATGTAAAGTATCCGGACAAATTGATCGGTTTAATTGAGCGCTACGAATTGTATAAATACGATGCTGAAGTGCTGGAAGGGAATTATAAGCCCATTGCGAAAGTTTCTGACATTCCTTTGGATGCAAAATCGTATCGTGTTTCCCAAGGGGATACGTTATATTCCATTTCCAAAAAGTTTAATCTTTCGGTTGCGGAACTGATGCAAATCAATAACCTTCCCGATAATGCCATTTCCGTAGGTCAAATAATAAAAATAAAATCATAATGTTATATCAAAGAAGCAGTGAACTTTTCGTGGAAGCTGCAAAAGTAATACCGGGTGGTGTGAATTCACCTGTGAGAGCATTTAAAGCAGTGGGAGGGACGCCAATATTTGTCAAAGAAGCCAAAGGCGCCTATCTGTATGACGAGGACGGAAACCGTCTGATTGATTACATTAATTCCTGGGGTCCGATGCTTTTAGGGCACGCCTACGAACCTGTTGTGTCTGCCGTAATTGAAAAAGCTAAGAAAGGTACTTCTTTCGGAATGCCAACAGCTTTGGAAACCGAAATTGCAGCTCTGGCGGTTGCCATGGTTCCGAATATCGATAAAATCCGATTTGTGAATTCGGGCACGGAGGCTTGCATGAGCGCCATACGTCTTGCGCGTGGCTTTACGAACCGGGACAAGATCATTAAATTTTCGGGATGTTATCACGGCCATTCCGACTCGTTTCTAATAGCGGCAGGAAGCGGGTTAAGTACGTTTGGGGTTCCTAATAGTCCAGGAGTTACATCCGGTACTGCAAAAGACACACTTTTGGCGCGTTACAATGATTTGGATAATGTGAAAGCATTGTTTGAAGCCAATAAAAATGAAATATCAGCCATAATCATTGAACCTGTTGCTGGTAATATGGGGTGTATTCCGCCTCAGAAAGGATTTTTAGAAGGTTTAAGACAGCTTTGCGACGAAAACAACACCTTGCTTATCTTTGACGAAGTAATGACGGGGTTTCGTCTCGCTAAAGGTGGGGCGCAGGAATTGTACAATATAAAAGCCGATATTATTTGTTTTGGAAAAGTCATTGGTGGCGGTTTACCCGTTGGTGCTTTTGCTGCCCGAAATGAAATCATGAATTATCTTGCGCCGGTTGGTCCGGTTTATCAGGCGGGTACTTTATCCGGAAACCCGTTGGCGATGGCGGCCGGATTGGCGATGTTGCAGGAAATTAATAATGATGCACAATTGTTTCAGCGTTTGGATGAGAAAACTGCCTATCTGGAAAAAGGGATACGCGAAAAACTTCTTGCCAACAACATTGCGTTTACTGTTAACCGTGTCGGATCGATGATTTCAGTGCATTTTGATTCCAATCCGGTAACTGATTTTCAGTCGGCCGGTAAGGGGGATAACGAAAATTTCAAGAGATTCTTCCATGGATTGCTTCGCGAAGGGGTTTATATTGCCCCATCTGCCTACGAGACCTGGTTTATTACAGACGCATTAACATATGATGATTTAGATTTTACCATTAATGCAATTGATAAGGTAACCAAAGAATTATAAATAAAAAAAACGCCCTGTTTAACAGGGCGTTTTTTTATTGTATCAAAAAGGTATTATTTTTTTTCGGAAATTACCGGTGCTGCAGAAACCAATTGTGTCAATACGGTTCTGTTTTTTTCCAATAGTGTTGTTTGCTCTGCGGTAAGCGTTGCTCTTAATTTTGCTTCGATAACTGAGCTGATGTCTCTTTTGGAAGCATCTGTTGCGTTTGGCGACAGCATTCCTTCGTGTTTTTTTACCAAAAGTTTGTAGATGGATTTTTCCATGTCGCTGTCAAGTTTTACAATTCCAATTAGAGCCTCAAGGTCTTTCTTGGCGTTTCTGTCGATTTCTGCCTTGTTATCCTGAGCAGCCGCATTTATTGAAAAAGCAAAAAAGAAAACGAATAGCGCAATTATTTTTTTCATAATATTTTTAGTAGTTATAGATTATACTGTGCCAAATCTAAATAAAAATGTATGAAATCCAAAATTTCATTAAAAAAATAACATTATTTTTCCGAATTGTGACGTGTTAATTTTCTTTGGTGTCGCATTTGTTCTTTTTGGTCTTCTTTGCGCTCTTCCCATTTCTCCATTTGTTTTTCATTCAGGATTTTTTTCATCTCCGCTTTAAAGGCGATTTTTTCATCCATCATTTTGTTTCTCATGGCAAAACGTTCGTCGTTCGTCGGTTTTTTATCCGCTGCTTTTACCGCATCGTGCTTCGCTTTTGTTTCTTCACGTTTTTTACTTTGCTCCGTCAACAGTTTTTTAAGGTCCTTTTGCTGCTTGTCATTTAAATCCAAGTCCAACGTCATTTTTTTAACCTGTAGTTCTACTCGTTGTTCCGGAGTGAAATTGTCTCTTTTCATTTTACGGTCCTGCGCAAAAGTGGCTAATGAAGCCATCATTACAATTGCCATCAATACTTTTTTCATGTTTTCTGATTTTTGTGTTACCTCTATAGGACATGCGGAAAAGGAAAAGGTTTAACCGGAAATAAAAAAAGGAACCCAATTGGATTCCTTTTGTCTCAAAAATGATTTTATCTTTAGTCTTTTAAGACAACCACTTTGCTTTCTCCGTTAACACTCACCGATGTCAATCCGTGTTGTGCCAGGGTTTTCATGGCTTTATCCCATTTTTTTCCGCTAAGGGCCGCTCTGATTTTCAGTTCCGAAAGCTCCATAGTGTTTTCGTGATTTTGAAGCAATTCCACAATCAGTTTTTCTTCCGCTTCCAACTCAATCTGAATTGCTTTTTTCTCCGGACGCATTTGCGGGAAGAACAATACTTCCTGAATTGAAGGGTTGTTGGTAAGGAACATGATCAAACGGTCCATTCCGATTCCCAATCCCGATGTTGGTGGCATACCGTATTCCAGGGCTCTTAGGAAATCTTCGTCAATAATACCGTTCGCCTCATCATCCCCTTTTTCGGCCAGTAGCATTTGTGCTTCAAAACGCTCTCTTTGGTCAATCGGGTCGTTCAGTTCCGAATAGGCATTCGCAATTTCTTTTCCACACACCATCAACTCAAAACGCTCGGTCAATTCCGGATTGTCACGGTGCGATTTGCACAAAGGAGACATTTCTTTCGGATAATCGGTAATGAAGGTTGGCTGGATGAAATTCCCTTCGCATTTTTCTCCGAAAATCTCGTCAATCAGTTTCCCTTTCCCCATGGTTTCGTTCACTTCGATACCCATGCCTTTGGCCGCTTCGAACAATTCGGCTTCCGTTTTACCGGTAATGTCAAAACCGGTAAATTGTTTAATCGCATCGGTCATCGTAACGCGTGCATACGGCGCTTTGAAATTCACTTTATGTTCGCCAAAAGTAGTTTCTGTTGTACCGTTCACCTGAAGTGCGCAGTATTCCAGAAGGTTTTCGGTCATGTTCATCATCCAGTTGTAGTCTTTGTAGGCTACATATATTTCCATCGCGGTAAATTCCGGATTGTGTGTACGGTCCATTCCTTCGTTACGGAAGTTTTTCGAAAACTCATACACGCCGTCAAATCCACCAACGATTAATCTTTTCAAATACAATTCATTCGCAATTCGCATGTACAATGGAATGTCCAACGAATTGTGATGCGTGATAAACGGACGTGCCGCCGCTCCACCGGGAATCGATTGCAATACCGGAGTTTCCACTTCCATATAGCCCGCGTCGTTAAAAAACGTACGCATTGCGGTAAACAATTTGGTTCTTTTCATGAAGACCTCTTTCACCTGCGGGTTTACCACTAAATCCACATAACGCATACGGTAACGCAATTCCGGATCGGTAAAAGCGTCAAACACATGGCCTTCGTCATCTGTTTTGGGCAGCGGTAACGGACGCAATGTTTTGCTTAGGAACGTGAAATTCGAAACACGAATACATTTTGCACCTACCTGCGTGGTAAACAATTCGCCTTCAATTCCGATAAAGTCACCCAAATCGGTCAGTTTTTTGAAAACGGTATTGTACAACGTTTTGTCTTCGCCTTCGCAAATCACATCACGGTTAAAATACGCCTGAATGCGGCCTTCGCTGTCCTGAAGTTCCGCAAACGAAGCTTTCCCCTGATCGCGAACACTCATTAAACGTCCGGCCACCACAACTTTCTTACCCTCTTCAAAAGCGTCCTTTATCTGCTTCGACGTGTGGTTCACGGGAAACAAATTTGCCGGATACGGATTGATGCCAAGTGCTCTCAACTTGCCCAATTTCTCTCTTCTGATGATTTCTTGTTCTGAAAGTTGCATAATGCTGTATTTATTTTAAGCCTGCAAAGATACTGTTTAAGTTTCAAAGTTGCAAAGTTTCAAAGCGGCTGAGTTTTAAAGGAACAAAGTGACAAAGTTTTTAATTTGAAGTCGAAGATTTGTTTTTTGCAATCTGCAATCTGTCATCTGATCTTTATTAATTAGGAGCGGAAAGGCTTGGTTTTTTCAGGAATCCATGTTCCTGCTGTCCGCTATATCTTTTCAGATTGTTTTACAACCTGAAAAGGATGCCGCTCCCATCAGGGTTAAACGGGAAAGGATTTGTATATTTGCTATCGGAAAAAAACAATGATGTGTGATTCGTTTCGCACAGACCTCAATTATATGAACAAGAAAGTACAACTTCAGGATTTAGGATTTAAAGATTATAAAGATACGTGGGATTTTCAGGAAGTCTTGTTTCAGGAAATTTTAGACATCAAGATAAAAAACAGGCGGGAAGAATTAACGCTGGAAACTCCGAATCATTTTTTATATGTTGAACATCCGCACGTTTATACTCTGGGAAAGAGCGGCGATTTGTCAAATTTACTTTTAAGCGAAAAACAATTGGCTGAAAAAGGCGCGACGTTTTATAAAATAAATAGAGGGGGCGATATTACCTATCACGGCCCGGGGCAAATTGTAGGTTATCCGATTTTGGATCTGGAAAACTTTTTTACCGATATTCACAAATATTTGCGATTGCTGGAAGAGGCAATCATTCTCACTTTAGCGGAATACGGATTGTCTTCGGAAAGAAGTCAGGGAGAAACCGGAGTCTGGTTAGGGGTGGGAACGCCGTTTGCCAGAAAAATTTGTGCGATGGGCGTTCGTGCTTCCCGTTGGGTGACCATGCATGGCTTCGCATTAAACGTCAATGCCGATTTGGGGTATTTTGACAACATTATTCCCTGTGGGATAAAAGGCAAGGCAGTCACTTCAATGCATGTCGAATTAGGGAGGGAAGTGGATGAACAAGAAGTAAAACAAAAAATAGTAAAACATTTCGCCGATTTGTTTGAAGCGGAGATGGTGTAGTGATCGGTAATCTGTGTTCTGTGAATTGTGAATTGGTGTACTGAGGTTTGCTGTGGCTGTTTGTTTTGAAACGGCAATCCACTCTCTGCTTTTTACAATCTGCTTTCTATAATCTGTAATCTGTAATCAGACTTTCTTATAATTCCAGTTTCAGTTGTTCGGGCAGCAACCGAAACGACATGCGATGGTATTTGGTCACACCGTATTTCCGAATCGCTTCCCGATGTTCGAGAGTGGGATAGCCTTTGTTTTTCTTCCAATTATACATGGGGTATTCTTCATGAATCCGGTTCATGTATTCGTCCCGATATGTTTTGGCTAAAACCGATGCGGCAGCTATACTCAAATATTTACTGTCGCCTTTAACGATGCAACTGTGCGGTATGTTGTGAACAGGTTTGAATCGGTTGCCGTCAACAATAATGTATTCGGGAATCGGATTTAAATTGATAATGCATTCCTGCATGGCTTTTATGGAAGCGTTCAAAATGTTAATGTCGTCAATTATTTCAGGCTCGAGATGGATGACGTGAAATGCAGTCGCTTCTTTTTCTATAATGGGTTTTAGTTTTTCTCTTGTTTTTTCGGACAGTTGTTTGGAGTCGTTCAGGGATGCTGAAAAAAAGGATTCCGGCAATATGACGGCAGCAGCCGTAACGGGCCCTGCAAGGCATCCGCGGCCAGCTTCATCGGTTCCGGCTTCTAATAAAAAATCTGAAAAATTTCTGAAAAGCATTGTTTGGTTTTTGCAAAAATACAAAAATGAGCATTGATTATTAAGATGTTTGTCGTCTAAGTGTGAGTTTTATGTGTATTTCATTTTTATTTGATAAAATATTTAACACATGTTAAATAGTATAATTCTGTAGTATTATTTGGTTATTTAAGAAATTATTAAGAAGTTTGCGAAATAACTAACTCAAATAAATTTAATATGAGATCGAAGTTTAAATGGATTTTTACGCTTTTACTAGCGTTTTCAATGCAGTTTTCGTTCGCACAAGAGAAGACTGTTACTGGTACAGTAACCGAAGGAGGTTTACCGTTACCTGGTGTGAGTGTTGTGGTTAAAGGTACAACACGTGGTACACAAACCGACATGGATGGTAATTATTCCATCAAAGCTAAAACTGGTGAGGTTTTAGTGTTTTCTTTCATTGGTATGAAAGATTCATCTGCGACCGTTGGGGCCGCAAACAAAATTAATGTTGCTATGGCAGCTGAATCTACTACGTTAGAGAATGTTGTTGTAACAGCGATGGGTATCAAGAAAAGACAGGATGAAATCACGTCTTCGACTCAGTTGGTTAAATCGAAAGAGTTAACACAAGCGGCTAACCCTAACGTTGTTCAGTCATTAGCAGGTAAAGTTGCAGGTTTGCAAATTAATACTACAAACAATGGTGTTAATGCTTCTACCCGTATCGTGTTACGTGGTAATCGTTCCATTACGAGTAATAACCAGGCTTTGGTTGTTATTGATAATGTGATCTCTTCAGCTGCAATTTTGCAATCATTGTCTCCGGATATTGTTGAGTCAACAAATATCTTAAAAGGGGCACAAGGAGCTGCTTTGTATGGTGAGGATGGTGTGAATGGTGTTATCATCGTTACTACTAAAAAAGGTGCTAAAAGCGGGAAGTTGAACGTGAGTATTAATTCATCAGTTGACTTTGAAAGCGTTTCATTTATCGCAGAAAGACAAAGACGTTACGGTCAGGGTTGGAACGGTCAACATATTTCTTACGAGAATGGTGGTTGGGGAGCTGAGTTTGACGGTGTAGTTAGACCGGTAGGTTTGGCTCAGGCTGACGGATCTTATATTATGGCGCCTTACAGTTCTATTAAAGACAATATCAAAAAGTTCTTTAATGATGGTACTGTGTATCAAAATGGTGTGTCAATTAGTGGTGGTTCTATGGAAGATGGTTATGCTTTATTATCTGTGAACAATCAAAAAACGGAATTCGTTGTTAAAGGTGACGAATTGAACAGAAGTACTTTCAACTTCAAAGGAGGAAAGAAATTCGGAAAATGGTCTGTGGAAGGAAATACGGTATATGTTTCTGAAAAAACAGAAACTACGTCTTCAAACTTATTTACCGAATTATTGCAAACGGCTACCAACATTCCTGTGGAGCGTTTTGAGAATTCAGGTAATGAAGGACACTGGACTTCTTATTACAACAATCCTTACTGGATGAGAGATAATATCCGTAACACGAACAGATCTGATTATTTCAGTGGTATCGCTACGTTAAATTATGAGTTGAATAAGAATATCAACTTCAATTATGTTGCAAGTATTCAAATCAGACAAAATAACCAAATGTCTCATACTAACGGATACATTGATAACTTGCAAGTAGGTGGTGGTAATCATACTGTGGTTTCTGCTTTTGATACTTTTAATCAAAACCAAAGAAACTTCTACGGAGATTTCATGGTGAATTTCGATTACATGTTAACAGATAACATCAGTTTCAAAGCGAATCTTGGAAATAACTTACAGGATCGTTATACTCAATTCACAAGTGTTGGAGGAGATAATTTAACGATTCCTGGTTTGTATAATATTTCTAACGTTACTGGTGAAGTTCGTAGAGGTAATGGATTTAACAGACAAAGAAAATTTGCGTTTTTCGCTAACGTGGATTTAGGGTACAAAGAATTCTTATCGTTAAACCTTACCGGTAGAAATGACTGGAATTCAACCATGTCACAAACTTCTAAAGACAACTACTTCTATCCGTCTGCGGGTATTTCCTTTACACCAACAAAAATTGATGGTTTAAAAGATAATAAAGTGGTGAACTATGCTAAATTCTATGGTAACTATATCGTAGTTGGTAACTCATCTGCAGTTGGAATTTATGGTACAAATGATACTTATGGCCCTGGTATAGGATATCCTTTTGGTGGTTTGAACTCTTTTGTGCCTACTCAGATTCCTACAGATATTAACATCAAACCTGAGTTTATGTCTACTTTTGAGGTGGGTGCTGCTTTCGGTTTCTTCAAAGACAGAATTACTTTAGAAGGGTCTTACTTTAGTACTAAAACGGATGATTTGATTACAAGAAGATCGGTTTCTTCTGCTTCTGCTCTTACAACTGTTTTGACTAATGTTGGAGAGATGACTACTACAGGTTATGAGGTTGAATTAGGTTTTGCGCCTATCAGAAACGATAAGTTTGCTTGGGAAAACAGAATTGCTTATTCTCACTCTAAATCAATTGTTGATAAAGCGGCTCCGGATGCAAAATCAATCCAATTGGTTAACTTCTCCGGTAATGGAATCGGAATCTTTGCAGATGAAGGAGAAGAGTTTCCTTTAATCAAAGGTATCGCTTACGAAAGAGACGATCAAGGTAGAGTAATTATCGATCCTAGTACTGGTAATCCAATGAGATCTTCTGAGTATAAAATTCTTGGAAAAGCTACGCCGGATTATATCATCAACTACAATACCTCATTTGAATACAAAGGAATTCGTTTAGCTGCGGTAATGGATTACAGAACTGGTCACCAATTCTGGGCTGGTACTAAAGACTGGTTATCATGGTCAGGTCACTTAGTGGAATCTGCTGAGAACGGACGTACAGGATTTATTTTCCCTAACTCCGCTACAGATCTTGACGGTGACGGAAACTATGAGGCTAACAATACTGTAGTTACTGGCGGTAATACTTACACTTCATACTTGAACTACTTCTCTAATGAATACCGTGCAGTTTCTGAAAACATGGTATTAGATGCAACAGCGTTCAAAGTGAGAGAGTTGTCTTTAAGCTACTCTTTACCATCTAAAATGATTGAAAAAGCTGGTTTGTCTTCGTTGCGTTTTGGTGTAAATGCTAGAAATCCTTTCATTGTATTGCCAAAAGAAAACAGAGGGTATCATGATCCTGAGCAATCAAGATCAACAGGAAATGACCAAGGTTTGGCAGTTACAGGACAATATCCTGCAACAAGAACTTTCGGATTCAATGTTAATCTAACTTTTTAATTAGAGAAAAATGAAAAGAATTAAATTTATATTACCGTTAATAGCTGGATTCATGCTATTTTCATGTAGTGATTACTTAGATGTGAACCAATCACCTAATGATCCTACGTCTGCTTCAGTAACGCCAAACCTGTCGTTAGCTGCTGCACAGTCCGATTCATACAGAAACTTAACCAGACGTATGAATGAGTATGGTAACGTATTCATGAACAACTGGGGTGCAAACGTAAACTCTTTTACGGGAGGGTATGCTGAAGAATTCGGTATCACATTGAGTAATAATTTCTATGATGATATTTGGGATGGTGTGTACAGAAGTACTGGTACATTTACTAAAATTATCAACCACCCTGCTTCAGGTTACGACAATCATAAAGCAATCGCAAAAATCTGTAAGACTTTTTATTTTCAGTATTTAGTGGATCTTTACGGGGATATTCCTTACTCTGAAGCGCATCAAGGTGTTAATATTGTGACTCCAAAATACGATGACGATAAGGCAATCTACAGAGATTTAGTGGTGCAGTTGGAATCCGCAATCGATATGATTGATAATGCTCCTGCAGGAACAAATGTTGTTGGTGCTGAAGATGTTATTTTAGGTGGTGATATGATGGCTTGGAAAAAGTTCGCCAACACTTTAAAATTGAGAATTCTTTTGAGACAGTCTGAATTGACAGATGCTGAAACTACAACTTACTTGGCTGGTGAATTCGCTGAATTGGCTTCTGCTAGTTTTGTAGATCAGGATGTGACTATCAACCCTGGTTATTCAAGTGGTAGTGATACTAGACAAAATCCATGGATGAACTTGATGGTTGAATTGGCTAAAGATGCAAACGGTAATTTCGTTGAAAGAAACACTTTCCGTTTCAGAAGAGCTTCTGCTTACATTGCAGGACAGTTGAATTCAACTTCTGATCCTAGAAGATCAAAAATATTCAAACCAGTTTCAGGAGCTGATATTACTGGTGTAATTCAAGGAGACCAGTCTGCATTGAATGGTGGAGGTACGGCTCCGGCTGCTATTTCTTCTTTAGGTCCAGGTTTGGTTAAAGATAATGCACAAGACGGATACATGATGTTGGCTGCTGAAAGTTTCTTACTTCAGGCAGAAGCAGTACATAAAGGATATTTGACAGGAAATGCTCAGGCATTGTTTGATCAGGCTATCGCTGCATCTATGGCTATGTTTGAAATTGGAGCAACTCCAACTGTAGATTATATTGCAAATATTAACGGTATTGTTGGAAAAGGTTATGGTGCTGTAGGTGCAACTCCTGCGCAACAATTAGAGGCTATTTTCTACCAAAAAAGTATTGCTTTGAACGGTATTAATGGTGCTGAAATTTTTATCGAGTACACAAGAGCTCGTAAAAACGGTAATCCTTTGATTGACGAAAACATTCCTATGCCATTGAACTCTGTTACACCAACAGGTAACAAACCACGTCGTTTGATGTACCCTATTTCTGAATATGCAAGTAACAGTGCTAACGTACCTGTTCAAACTATTCAGGATGCATACAACACGGCACCATTCTGGTTTGAATAATTGATTGTTACAAACTTAAAAAATAGAATTATGAAAAAAATAATGTCTTTATTTATCATCGCAGGTGTTGCTTTCGCATGTACCGATGATGATATCAGATCAGAGCACACGCTTGATAACGGACCTAAAATTGTAGGTTTCTCAAATGAATTTGAGACGGTATCTTATTTTACTGATGAGGGGGATGTTACCTTGAATTTCCCGATTGATTTAATCGGTACGGGAACAGGTGAGCAATTATCTTCAGCTGTTGAGATTTCTTATGAGGTTGACAATGCCGCTACAACTGTGCCGGCTACTCAAGGTGTTGAGTATGATTTCGCGGATGCAACAGGAAAAGTAACTATTCCTGCCGGAGGTAGTTTCGCAACGCTTCCAATTGTAGTGCACACTGGAAGTTTAAACCCGACTCAAAAAACAGAATTGGTTATTAAATTGACTTCAGCTACTAATAACACGGTAATTGGTGAGCAATATAAAACGTTCAAAGTTATTTTTGTTGGTTGTCAGTCTCAACTTGCAGGTTCTTACACTGTTGTAATTACAAGATCGGATTCTCCTGCTGTAGTTACTTGGACAGATGAGGATATCACTATGACTTCAGTTAACAACTTCAGATCGAAAAGATCAGGTAACTACCAAATTGGTGTATTGCAAGGTACAAACGGTTACAAATTTGTTGATATCTGTGGTGAAATTACAGTGCCTCAAATGAATTTGAATGATGTTTACTCTAACATATTGCGTCCTGATCCGGCGAACAATGGTTTAGATGGTGAGGTTACAGGTCCTAACAACTTCTACACTAAGTATCAAATCGGATTTACGAATAATACAGTTTGGAGAGGTTTCACTTGTACTTACACAAGAAATTTATAATTTAATAAAAAACATTTATGAAAAAAGTATATAGAAATAAGTTTTTACTTTCTGTACTATTGGCTTCTTCTGTTTTAGTATCATGTGAAGACGATGATTCTACACTAAACGAAAGATATTCAAAGCCGGTGATTGCTGTAGATCAAACTACATTTTCAGTTACAGAAGGTGATGAAATTACAATTAACCTATCTACATTAGCTCCAATGAGTGGTAGTATGGAGTTCAAAGCTGAGTTAATCGGCGGAACAGCTTCATTCAGAGATTATAACACTAGCGGTGATGAGACTGTAGAAGATGACGGTCAGGGTATTATCGGCCACCGTTTCTCCTTCCCGGCTTACGCTACGGAACATTCGATTACAATCACTCCGGAACTTGACATGTTTGTTGAAGGTGCCGAAACTATGAAGTTAAGATTGTATTCAATGGGTAATGCTAATGGCGCTTTGGATCAGGAAATCACAATTAACATTGCTGATTACGTAAGTAATGATATCGCAATCAAATTGGATTGGTCGAAAACTAGAGCAAACCGTCACGGTAACCTAGAAGAAGGACATTATCTTGATGCTGATGGTGATGAGCACCCTTATACAGATTATGACTTCGATTTTTATGTATTCGATGCAGATTTCAACGAAGTAAGTGGTTTTGCTGCTGCAACTGGTAACGCTCCTGAAAAAGCGGTATTGTTGAATGCAGACTTAGCTGACGGTGATTACTATATCATCCCTGATTTGTATGATTCAGGTACTGATCCTGCTGAAAGATTCCAGTTTGAAATCAACTTGGAAGTTGCCAAATATGGTGTTTGGTATCATTCAATGCCGTTAACTTACTTTAGTGACAACGCAGTTTCAGCTCCAAACGGGTTGAACGGAGGTGAAACTCTTGCTGCAATTCTTACTAAATCCGGAACAACTTATACGTTAACTGATTTTGCTTCAGGAGATGTATTAGCTTCAGGTAGAGTAGCGCAATTGAAAGAAAGAATCAAAGCGATCAAAAACATCAGAAGAAAATAATTTCTGCTGAGTTATACTAAAAGCCCCACTTTGTGGGGCTTTTTTTATTTGAATAATTTATAGAAATCTGATTACCTTTGTCTTCTAATTAAAATTTATGAGACTAGGTCTTTTTTGTTTATTGCTGTTGTTCTCTTTTTCTGTTTTTGCTCAAGAGGACGATTTGCAGTTGAAAAATAACACTTCCAAAGCCGGAGCCGAAATAAAAGCTCCTGTAGATTTATATAAGATTATTACCATTGAACGGGACACTATCGTTGTAGATACATCGCTTACCATTCAGCGGGAATACAAATTCAATTACTTGCGTAAAGACACGTTCGGACTATTGCAATTCCTTAACGAAGGGCAAACCTACAATACTCTCGATTATGGGTTAACCGTTTTCAATCCTTTTCCCGAGTTCGGTTTCCTGGCCAAACATTTCAATTATCTTGAAGTCCGCGATATCAATTATTATAATGTCCCCACACCGTATTCCGATTTGTATTTCAAATCCGTTATGGAACAAGGCCAAAACCTGGATGCCTTCGTCTCAGCCAACACTTCAAAGAATTTTAATATTTCTGTAGGTTATAAAGGACTCCGTTCCCTCGGTAAATACAAAAACCAATTGGCCAGTACCGGAAATTTCAAATTGATTGCCAGTTACAACACTTCCGATAAGCGCTACTTTTTGAAAACCCATATTACTGCGCAGGATATCCTGAATCAGGAAAACGGCGGTATCGCCACGCTGTCCCAATTTGAAGAGGGCGACAATTTGTACTCCGAACGACCGCGTTTGGATATTTATTTTGATGATGCCAAATCCCTGCTTAAAGGAAACCGCTTTTTTGTAGATCACGCATTTAAGCTGAGCAAAAAGCCAAGCAGTATTGTAGTGAATCATCAGTTCAATTACGAATATAAGTTTTTCGAATTTATTATGTCCGCCAACGACCGTTTGGGAGAAAGTTATGCCACTTCCATTAACAACAAAACGCGATATAACCGAATGTACAATAAACTCGGTTTGGCCTATTCCCATAAAACCCTTGGCGACTTTAATTTCTTTGTGGAAGATTTTCAATACAATTACTTTTACAAGCGTACTGTTGTACAGTCTTCAGGTACTTTTGTGCCTAACAACAGTAATGACAAGATCAATACATGGGGGGCGCAATACGTCTATCAGAAAGACAAATGGAAAGGCACTTTCCTGATTTCCAATTCCGTCACAAAGCAATCGTTGACCAATCTGGAAGCCAATATCCGCTATACTTTGAACGACAAAAACAGTTTTTCGTTCAAATACCAAAACATGAACAAGTTGCCCAATATGAACTACGTTTTGTATCAGAGTGATTACAAGGAATACAACTGGTTCAATAGCTTTAAAAACGAGAAAATCAACAGTATTGAATTCGAAGCCAAAACGCAATGGTTGGAGGCTTCGGCGCAATACACGGTTTTGAATGATCATTTGTTCTTCGCAAACACAAACCCAACCTTCAACGAATTCGGAATCGCCGATCAGTTAATCGTAAAACCGTTCCAATACGATAAAACCATTAACTATTTGTCGGTGAAAGCCGGAAAGGATTTTAAATTTTGGAATTTCGGATTGGACAATACTGTTTTGTTCCAACAGGTCGAACAAGCCGATCCAATCCTTAACGTACCAAAATTCACTACCCGAAACACGTTGTATTACAGTAACTACTTTTTCAAAAAAGCATTGTTTTTGCAAACCGGTGTGACACTCAATTATTTTTCCAAATACAAAGCCAACGATTACAACCCGTTGCTGGGGGAATTCTATATTCAAAATCAGAAGGATATCGGCGACTTCCCAATGATGGATTTCTTTATCAATGCCAAAATCAGAACGTTCCGCGTTTTCCTTAAAGCCGAACACTTTAACTCCAGTTTTACCGGATACGATTATTATACGGCGCCCAATTATCCGTACCGTGACTTTATGGTGCGCTTCGGGGTAATCTGGACATTCTTCAGTTAGTTTTTTGGAGCAGCCCTCAGGTTGTTATAAGAAGCCTCCTCCCGCTGTCCACTGTATCTTTTTATCGGAATTTGTAAAAACAAATCCCAATAAAAAGGATGCCGTTCCCATCGGGGCTATACAAGACATTTTCCTTTTGGAAACCTGTTTAAAATCAATATATTTACAGGCTTAAAACTGTAAAAAGTAAATTATACATTGCAATGAAATACGTAGAAAACATATTAGGTACCATCGGAAACACGCCCATGGTCAAATTGAATAAGATTACCGCTGAGATTCCCGCTTTGGTTTTGGCGAAAGTGGAGTACTTCAACCCGGGACATTCCTGTAAAGACCGTATGGCGCTTAAAATGGTGGAAGATGCCGAAGCAGACGGTCGTTTAAAACCGGGAGGAACCATCATTGAAGGAACCTCAGGAAACACCGGAATGGGATTGGCGTTGGCAGCCATCATCAAAGGCTACAAACTGATTTGCGTAATCACCGACAAGCAGTCCAAAGAGAAAATGGATATCCTGCGGGCTGTTGGAGCGAAGGTAGTCGTTTGCCCTACCGATGTGGAACCAACCGATCCGCGTTCGTACTATTCGGTTTCAAAACGGTTAGCCGAAGAAACGCCTAATTCTTGGTACGTTAACCAATACGATAACCTGTCGAACACCAAAGCCAATTACGAACAAACCGGACCGGAAATCTGGGAACAGACCGACGGAAAAGTAACGCACTTTGTGGTGGGTGTAGGTACCGGAGGTACGATTTCAGGTGTAGCGAAATATTTAAAAGAGAAAAACCCGAACATTAAAATTTGGGGAGTGGATACCTACGGTTCGGTATTCAAGAAATACAAGGAAACCGGTATTTTCGATGAGAACGAAGTGTATTCGTATGTAACGGAAGGTATCGGAGAGGATATTCTGCCTCAAAACGTAAACTTCGATTTAATCGATGGGTTTACGAAAGTAACTGATAAAGACGCAGCAGTTTATACACGCCGATTGGCCTTGGAAGAAGGATTGTTCGTGGGAATGTCTTCCGGTTCTGCCATCAAAGGATTGTTGCAGTTAAAAGACGAATTCGGTCCGGACGATGTGGTGGTTGTGTTGTTCCACGATTCGGGATCGCGTTACGTTGGAAAAATCTTCAACGACGATTGGATGCGCGAAAGAGGGTATCTGGAAGACGAAATCACCAAAGCGGAAGATTTGATCAAAGAACACATCGATAAACCATTGGTAATCGTGCGCACGGAAGAATTGGTTTCGCACGCGATTGATCGTATGCGCAAACACAAAATTTCACAAATCCCGGTTATCGATATCAACGGATTTGTAGGCTCTGTAGACGAAACGGATTTGTTCCAAAGCTACGTGGCTGATAAGAATGTGGCGGAAAAACCAATTCGCGAAGTGATGGGTGCTGCTTATCCAATCGTGAAGCTGGGAACACCGGTAGACGAAGTTTCCAAATTAATCAACAAAGAAAACCAAGCGGTGTTGGTGGATTTAGGAAACGGAAAACACCACATCATTACAAAACACGACATTATCAATTCGATAAAATAAGGGATACAAAAAAGCCGCTCAAACACTGGGCGGCTTTTTTATTATTTCGATTAAAAGGGATATCCAAATTCGTTAAGGCTAAATCCAACTTCAATATCGTCTGATTATTAGCTTATCTGACTAATCGACTATGTTCTCGATAGCTTAGGATTTCGGAAATTGTATCTCCGATTTGCGGATTAGAACTTAATCTGCGAATCGGCGGTTATTTTTATTTTAGTTGCCAATCAAAACGCCCGAAACATTCCAGGCACTGAAACTCGTGCCTTCCGGAGCGCCCTGCGGAATCACGATTTGAATCGTATGTTTTCCCGCTTTCAAATCCCCCAAATCAATCAGGGTTGGATTTGTCACTGTTCCGGGACACCAGTTGGATCTGCTGTAGTCGGAAGAGGATAATCCGTTGGGGAAATTACCCGACGCCGGATTAAACAAACGGTACGAACCACAATCCTGACGCCAAGGGATAAAAGCATGGATTTCTTTTCCGTTCAACAGAATGGTGTTTTTTTTGGGAACGAATTCATCTCCGTTTTCCCATCCTCCGTGGCCAGTAGTGATGTAGCGCAGTTTGGCACTTTTTACGTCATTGGTCAACGTGAAAGTAACTTCAAGACCTTTGTCACGGTTAAACATGGTGGCATATTCCTGTCCGGCCATTTCCATTACGTTGGTCGTGTTGAAAAGCGGTAAGGCAAAAGTGTTTTTTGCACTCGCATTTTCTTCGTTATGAATGGTAATGTTCATGGATATTTTATGACCGCCTTTGTCATAATTTCCAATAAAGGTGCCAATCCAAAGTTCTTTTTCGCTCAGTTGGGATTGCAATTCGGAAATGTCCTGACGGTACGGTACGGCTTCGTGCCACGTTTTGTCTTTTAACTGAATATGATTGAATTGTTTGATACCGAAAGGGGTAAAGAAGCGCATTAATTCCAATAACGGAGTGTAATCGGGAGTTCGAATAACACCTTGGTACTGTTTTCCATTCCCGTTTTCAAATACCGGAAGTGTTTTGGAGCCGTTTTTTAATCCGTCCAAAAATGAAATTTTAGCATCCGTTGGAATTACGAAAACCGATCCGGTACGATCATAGGCATCGCCATTCGATTGTTCCAGTACATCGACAAATACCTGACTCCCGGAATTAATTTTAGGGAGTCTGACTTTTTTCAGAATAACGGTGCCGTTTGCAAATCGTAAAATACTGTCGTTGGATTTCGAAGTGTCTGAAAAATTGATGGTTTCGTTATCGAATATGGGAATGGTCGTGAAACGACTTTTCCATAACAGGTCGCGATAGGTTAACAAATCCACTTTTTGGTGTTTGTCGGAAATAAGGCTTGTCGGTTGAACCATGGCTTTTTTCAATTTTTCAATCTTCGTTGCGGTAATAACGAAGTTTCCGTTGCGTACCATTTCCAAAACCAATCCCAGATGCTGACCCAGCACCGTTGGCGCTCCTTTTACATTCAAATCTTTCGTAAACCAAAGTTCAATGGTATTCGAATTGATACTGGTTTTGGCTTTCAGACAGTTGTATCCGTGAATTTTTTTACTTTCCGTCGTTATTTCAAAAGTTTGCTTGGCTAGCGAAGTGCTGTCCGTTGTACTTATCCAATTTGACGTTCCCAGTCGGCTGAATTGCGTGATTTCGTTTTTAGCGTGTTTTACAACTGTTTGTTCGTAAGGCAAATCGGCTTTGCCGTTGTGAATATTCTCAGAGGTGATTAAGGTTTCCAGTTCGCTTGTGAAAACCAAAATCGGATCCTGTTGCTCAAGTTGTTTTCCGTTGGAGCTTTTCAGATAAGTGATTTTGTACCCCTTCGGAGAAATGTTTTTTACCTGTGCCAATAGGGTTCCGATACAAAAGAAAAATAATAATGTAAGATTTTTTTTCATTTTTTTTAATTGCGTTGTGGAACAAAGATAATTTTTTTCATACATTAGTACTCTATTTTTATACGCCATGCAAGAAGATTTTTTACACCACATCTGGCAATACAGAAAGTTTGCCTGTATCCAATTGTTTACCGTTCAGGGGGAAGCCCTTCAAATTCTTCATCCGGGAAAGTATCTGCAACAGGCCGGACCTGACTTTTTCAATGCACAACTCCGCATCGGAAATCAGCAATGGGCCGGAAATGTTGAAATTCATCTCAGGTCTTCCGATTGGTATCTTCATCATCATCAAAATGACCCGGCATATCATAATGTTATTTTGCACGTGGTTTGGGAACACGACGCCGAAGTTTTTCGAAAGGACAATTCGGAAATCCCGGTGCTGGAACTTAAAACTTATGTCGATAAGGAACTCTTGGGGAATTATTTGTCTCTTTCCTCTTTTAAATCGTGGATTTATTGCGAAAAGGATCTGCCGGCTATTGACAGTTTTGTTTTTAAAAACTGGCAGGAGCGTTTGTTTTTTGAGCGTTTGGAACGAAAAGCCATGCCAATGATAGCTCGGCTTCGTCAAAATGAAAACGATTGGGAAGCCACCCTGTTTTGTTTTTTGGCTAAAAACTTCGGACTCAATACCAACGGCGATTCGTTTTTCAGCATGGCCGATTCCATTCCGTTTTCGGTAATCCGAAAAGAAAAATTTGAGGTAGAAAATCTGGAAGCCTTGTTTTTTGGTCGCGCCGGATTACTGACGGAAGACAAGCAGGATGTTTATTATGGCGATTTGCAATCCCGATGGCAGTATCTGTCCGAAAAACACCAGCTGAAAAGTGTTTTCGTAGAGCCGCTGCATTTTTTTAAACTCCGACCCGATAATTTCCCGACCGTTCGTTTGGCACAATTGGCGCAATTGTATCATCAGCGGAACAATCTGTTTTCAATCGTTACAACTGCCGAAACGGTTTCGGAATTGTATGCTGTTTTCGACGTGAAGGTTTCCGATTATTGGCAAACCCATTATCAGTTTGATAAGGAAAGCCCCAAAAAACGAAAAGGTTTAACTTCTGCTTTTATTGATTTGCTGATAGTGAACACGATTATTCCGCTTCGGTTTGTCTATGCAAAGCATTTGGGGAAAGAAGTGGCGGAAGAACTGATGGGTTTTTTAGAAGCCATTGCACCGGAGAAAAACGCAGTTGTCGATAAGTTTTCCGGTTTCGGAATTACTGTTGAAAATGCTTTGGACTCGCAAACCTTATTACAGCTTAAAAACGAGTATTGCAATCATAAAAAATGCCTGCAGTGCGGAATTGGAATCGAATTGTTGAAGAAATAAATTACATTTGTACTATGGGACTGATAACTACTATACGTCACTTTTTTGAAAAACACGGCTTCGCAGTTTCTTCGCGTTTGGCCGATCGTTTGGGCATGCGAACCACCAGCGTTCGTTTGTTTTTTATTTACATTTCATTTTTTACGGTCGGACTTTGGTTTGGCGTGTATCTTACATTGGCGTTTTTACTTCGCTTAAAAGATATGGTCTACACGAAACGCAGTTCGGTATTTGATTTGTAAACTTCCCTGATTTATGAAAACTACGTCTTTTTTTAAATACACCCGTGAACAGCGGAGTGGTATTGTTGCGCTTATTTTGCTGATGATTGGGATTCAGTTGGGGTACTGTTTTTATTTTTTCAAGAGTGTTTCAGGTATTCAATCCGAAAGTGACACAGCGAAGGAGTGGCTTGCGGTTCAATCGGAAATTGACAGTCTGAAGCTTTTGAAAGGTGCCGAAACGCATAAAATCTATCCGTTCAATCCGAATTTCATTTCCGATTACAAGGGGTATACTCTCGGAATGACCGTGGATGAAATTGATCGTCTGCATCAATTCCGGAAAGGAAACAAGTTTGTCAATTCGGCTGAAGAATTTCAAAAAATAACCAAAGTATCCGATGCGTTGTTGGCTAAGATGTCGCCCTATTTCAAATTTCCGGATTGGGTCAAAAACAAAAAGAATGCCAATTCATTTTATAAAGAGTATCCGAAACAAACAGTTGATATAAAATCGAAAATCGTTATTGCCGATATCAATGCGGCCACGCAGGAAGAACTGATGAAAGTGTACGGCATTGGTCCCGGTCTCTCGGAACGTATTTTGAAAGAACGTGAGAAATTGGGTGCTTTTGTGTCGATGGAACAAATGAACGATGTTTGGGGATTGTCGCCGGAAGTAATCGAAAACCTGAACAAACATTTTAAGATTTTGGTCAAGCCAACAATAACAAAACTCGATATTAATAATGCTTCGGTTAAAGAAATGACCAAGCTGCCATTTTTTAGATATTATCAGGCGAAAGAGATTGTGACTTACCGAAGTATGCATGGCGCGATAAAAAGTAAAGAAGATTTAAGAAAAATTAAGGATTTCCCTGTTGAAAAAGTTGATATAATTGCCTTATATTTGGACTTTTAAACAAACAAACCACAATACAATTTTAAAATGAATTCAATATACTTTACAGAAGAGCATCAATTATTTAGGGAAAGTTTACGAGATTTTTTGCAGAAAGAAGTCGTTCCACATATTGAAAAATGGGAAAAAACCGGGACTATCGAGCGATTTATATGGAAAAAGTTCGGTGAAATGGGCTTCTTCGGGATACGTTATCCTGAAGTATATGGTGGGTTGAATTTGGATTTGTTTTACACGGTTGTCTTTTTGGAGGAACTGCAGAAAATAAACTCGTCCGGTTTTGCTGCTGCCATGTGGGCGCATTCCTATTTGGCAATGACCCATTTGAATGCAGAGGGTGATGAGCGAATCAAACAGGACTATTTGGCGCCGAGCATTTCCGGTGATAAAATAGGCGCTTTGTGTATTACAGAGCCTTTTGGCGGCAGTGATGTTGCCGGAATGCGCACAACAGCTGTAAAAAAAGGAGATAAATATGTTATTAATGGTTCCAAAACCTTCATAACAAACGGGGTTTACGCGGATTATTATGTGGTTGCCGCAAAAACAAGTCCGGAACTTGGGAATAAAGGGATAAGTATGTTCTTGGTAGATGCCAATACAAAAGGGATTTCCGCCACGAAATTGGATAAATTAGGATGGAGAGCCTCGGACACGGCTGAGATCGCCTTTGATGATGTTGAAATTCCTGCAGAAAATTTAATGGGAGAGGAAGGTAAAGGGTTTCCGTATATCATGCAGCATTTTGCTTTAGAGCGTTTAATTATGGCAATCAATGCTCATGCAAGAGCCGAGTATGCTATTGAATATACGATAGGGTATATGGCTGAACGCGAAGCTTTTGGAACGACAATCAATAAATTCCAGGCATTACGTCACACCATGGTGGAACACGCCACGGATGTAGAGCACTGCAAGATATTTAATTATGCTGCCGTAGCCCGATTGGATAAAGGAGAGTATGTGGTAAAAGAGGCTACAATGGCAAAATTAAAATCAACAAAAGTGGCCGATGAAACCATTTACAGTTGTTTGCAGATGTTAGGAGGATACGGTTATATGGAAGAATATCCGTTAGCACGTTTATTTAGAGACAGTCGTTTAGGTCCAATTGGTGGCGGAACATCAGAAATCTTGAAAGAGATTTTGTCCAAAATGATTATCGATAAACAAAATTACAAACCGGCTGTTAAATAGTAGTGCGAAATAATAAATCTATGTTGTGCGTTTTTGATTCATATTAATGCGCGATATCATTTGTTTGCGAAAATTAAAATCAACTAAATCAAATATCTATGAAAATTTTTTTTTATTGCTTTCTTTTAATTAATGCTGTGTCTTCAGCTCAATCTCTCACAATTATGAATTCATCAAACGTAAGAGTTCGATATGGTGTGGGGGCTGCAGAAATGAATTGTACTCATTCTGTGACTCGTGATGGACTGTTGATTAACGCTAACACAGTAGAGTTTGATAGGGTTACGTTTTCGGATTTCGGACCGCAAAATTGGTACGTCAATTCAAATCCAGTTAGCCCGGCATTTTGTGAAACAAAATATGGTTTGCCTAATTTTAGCATTGTGAAGTTCCAGTATCTTAGTCCTGGAGGTAGTGTCTTGGCAGCTGGATATGTAACATTAAATGATCCAGATAATTGCAGTTCTCCTGCTCAGATTTCTTGGACTAACGGTGGTTATTCTGCAACGATGACAAGGGATTCTGATGGAAATATAGTAGTGTATTTTGATTAATTATTTTGTATTTAAAAAAAAGAATGTACATTTGCAGCCTAAATGAGAGGAGGTGTCTAGATTATGTTAATTATACCAATTAAAGACGGAGAAAATATCGATAGAGCATTAAAGCGCTATAAAAGAAAATTCGACAAGACCGGAACTGTTCGTCAGTTAAGAGCACGTCAAGCTTTCACTAAGCCATCTGTAACAAGAAGAGCTCAGATTCAAAAAGCAGCTTACATTCAAAACTTAAGAGACTCTTTGGAGAGCTAGTATTTTTTTGAATAAATATATAACCGTTAGTACGCGAAGTTTTATAACTTTGTTACTAACGGTTTTTTTATGATTACTTCCCAACAGGCGTACCGCGATTATCTTCAGAAAGAGAAAAACTATTCTCCGCACACGCTTATGGCCTATCTGAATGATGTGGCTGAATTTGAAAGTTTTCTTAAAGTGCACGATGCGGATTCGGTTTTGGAAACGGTTAACTACTCTCAGGTGCGTAGTTGGATTGTTTCTTTGGTAGAAAATGGCATTTCCAATACTTCGGTGAACCGAAAGATGTCTTCGCTGAAGTCTTTTTATAAATTCCTCTTAAAGTCGAAGCAAATTGAGGTGAATCCGATTCAAAAGCACAAATCCCTAAAAACGCCCAAAAAAGTACAGATACCGTTTTCGGAAAAGGAACTCGACATGGTCTTTGAGGAAAATGATTATCCGGATGATTTTGAAGGAATCCGTAACCGATTGATTATTGAGCTTTTTTACACTACCGGAATGCGTCGCGCCGAATTGATTGCCTTGGAAGCCGGAAATTACAATGTTTATGCTAAGACGTTGAAGGTTTTGGGAAAACGCAATAAAGAGAGAATTCTGCCGCTTTTGGAGTGTACGGTTGCGTTATTAAATCGTTATCTTACGGTGAGAAGCCGACTAAATACCATTGAAAACAAGAATTTGTTAATATTAAATAAAAACGGTCATAAAGTAAGTGAATCGTTTGTGTATCGATTAATAAATGATTACTTTAGTACTGTCTCTGAAAAAACAAAGAAGAGTCCCCACGTTCTTAGGCACACATTTGCAACCCACTTGCTTAACAATGGCGCCGATTTAAATTCAGTAAAAGAATTGTTAGGTCACGCAAGTTTATCTTCCACTCAAATCTACACCCACAGCAGTCTGGCTGAATTGAAGCGAGTTTATCAAGATGCACATCCGCGCAACCAAAAGTAATTCAAAGTTTAACCCAATAAAATTTTTATTATGAAGGTAAATGTTCATGCTGTTAACTTTAATGTTGATAGAAAACTAGTAGATTTTGTTCAGGAGCGATTAGATAAATTAGAAAAGTATTATGACAAAGTGGTGTCGTCCGACGTTTTTTTAAAACTGGACAACACCAGTGATAAGGAAAATAAGATAGTTGAAGTTAAAGTGATGGTACCCGGTGATGATTTTGTAGTTAAAAAACAGAGTAAAACTTTTGAAGAAGCGGTAGACTTATCGGTGGATTCGTTGGAACGCCTTTTGTTGAAGAGAAAAGAAAAAATAAGAACACATATATAAATATGAAAAAAAAACAGATTTTATTTTGATTAAAAAATAAATTCCCTACATTTGCAGTCCGTTAGAAATAGCGGACTTTTTTTATTGTAATTGCCGGTGTAGCTCAGCTGGCTAGAGCAGCTGATTTGTAATCAGCAGGTCGTGGGTTCGAGTCCCTCTATCGGCTCTGGTGGTTTAACTAACTGAAAATAAGAAAAGTGGGGGAGATACTCAAGCGGCCAACGAGGGCGGACTGTAAATCCGCTGATTACATCTTCGCAGGTTCGAATCCTGCTCTCCCCACAAAAATCATCAAAGCGATGCGATGATTGTCGGATTAGGGATTTAGAAGTAAGGATTTGGGTGACTGAATTCTGAAAACTGACTCCTGAATGCACAAAAGCCGGTGTAGCTCAGGGGTAGAGTGCTTCCTTGGTAAGGAAGAGGTCACGGGTTCAATTCCCGTCATTGGCTCAATTATGTAAATTTGAACACTAATTATATAACTAAGATTAAATTATTAAATCATGGCAAAAGAAACCTTTGATCGTTCGAAGCCCCATTTAAATATTGGTACTATCGGACACGTAGATCACGGAAAAACAACTTTAACTGCTGCTATTACTAAAGTATTAGCTGATGCTGGTTTATCAGAAGCTAAATCATTCGACCAGATCGATAACGCTCCTGAAGAAAAAGAAAGAGGTATTACTATTAACACTTCTCACGTAGAATATTCTACAGCTAACCGTCACTACGCTCACGTTGACTGTCCAGGTCACGCGGATTACGTTAAGAACATGGTTACTGGTGCTGCTCAGATGGACGGTGCTATCTTGGTAGTTGCTGCTACAGATGGTCCAATGCCACAAACTCGTGAGCACATCCTTTTAGGTCGTCAGGTTGGTGTGCCTAGAATGGTAGTATTCATGAACAAAGTGGATATGGTTGATGATGCTGAATTGTTAGAGCTTGTTGAGATGGAAATCAGAGACTTATTGTCTTTCTATCAATATGATGGTGATAACGGACCAGTTGTTCAAGGTTCTGCGTTAGGAGCTTTAAACGGTGAGCCGAAATGGGTTGCTACAGTGATGGAATTAATGGAAGCGGTTGATAACTGGATTGAGCTACCTGCTCGTGACGTTGATAAGCCTTTCTTGATGCCGGTTGAAGACGTATTTACAATTACAGGTCGTGGAACTGTTGCTACAGGTCGTATCGAAACTGGTATTGCTAATACAGGTGATGCTGTTGAAATCATTGGTATGGGAGCTGAGAAATTGACTTCTACAATTACTGGAGTTGAGATGTTCCGTAAAATCCTTGATAGAGGTGAAGCTGGAGATAACGTAGGTTTATTATTACGTGGTATCAACAAAGAAGATATCAAAAGAGGAATGGTTATTGTTAAGCCAGGATCTGTAAAACCACACGCTCACTTCAAAGCTGAGGTGTATATCTTGAAAAAAGAAGAAGGTGGACGTCACACTCCATTCCACAACAACTACCGTCCACAGTTCTACGTACGTACAACTGACGTAACAGGTACTATTTCTTTACCTGCAGGAGTTGAGATGGTTATGCCAGGTGATAACTTAACAATTGATGTAACTTTGTTAAGCCCAATCGCTTTATCAGTAGGTTTACGTTTCGCTATCCGTGAAGGTGGTAGAACAGTAGGTGCTGGTCAGGTAACTGAAATCTTAGACTAATTCATAGTCAATTATAATAAAAACCAGCAGTTCGCTGCTGGTTTTTTAACAAACGGGCGTAGTTCAAGGGTAGAATAGCGGTCTCCAAAACCGTTGATGGGGGTTCGAATCCCTCCGCCCGTGCAAAAGCAATATATAATGACAAAGGTTGTTAATTACATAACGGAAGCATTTGAAGAGTTAAAATCAAATGTTACTTGGCCGGAATGGGCTGAAGTGCAAAAGTTAACTATAATAGTGGCTTTATTTTCTATCTTATTTGCGTTGGCGACTTGGGGAGTTGATTCCGTTTTTGCTAAAGCATTAGGGTTTTTCTTTAATTGGTTAAAAGCTTAATTTTTTTGATATGATTGATAATAATGTCAAAAAATGGTATGTAGTTAGAGCGGTTAGCGGACAGGAGAACAAGGTGAAAAACTATATCGAAACGGAAATTAACCGTTTGGGTATGGGCGATTACATTTCTCAGGTATTGGTGCCTACTGAAAAAGTGGTACAAGTGCGTGACGGAAAGAAAATCAGCAAAGACCGTGTGTACTTTCCTGGATACGTTATGATTGAGGCTAACTTAACCGGAGAAATCCCTCACATCATTAAATCGATTACCGGTGTAATTGGTTTCTTGGGTGAAACAAAAGGTGGTGAGGCGGTTCCGTTGCGTCAGGCAGAAGTAAACAGAATGTTAGGTAAAGTGGATGAGTTGTCTGTGAAAGTGGATAACGTTGCTATTCCTTACACGGTTGGAGAGACTGTAAAAGTGGTGGACGGACCTTTCAATGGTTTCAATGGAACTGTTGAAAAAGTGAATGAAGAGAAGCGTAAACTTGAAGTGATGGTGAAAATTTTCGGAAGAAAAACCCCATTGGAATTGAGTTTCATGCAAGTTGAAAAAGTATAATATCGTTACATATAATAAACCCACATCAATCGCTTCCAATTGATAGATGTGCTAAATTTTTTTAAAAATGGCTAAAGAAATTAGTAAAGTAGTTAAACTACAAGTTAAGGGAGGTGCCGCGAATCCTTCGCCACCGGTTGGACCTGCTTTGGGGGCTGCTGGAGTTAACATCATGGAGTTCTGTAAGCAGTTCAATGCTAGAACACAAGATAAACCTGGCAAAGTTTTACCAGTACAAATTACTGTGTATAAAGACAAGTCTTTTGACTTTGTTGTTAAAACGCCACCGGCTGCAATTCAATTATTAGAGGCAGCTAAATTAAAGTCTGGTTCAGGGCAACCAAACCGTAAAAAAGTAGCTAACGTTACTTGGGATCAAATTAGAACTATCGCTGAAGACAAAATGGCCGACTTAAATGCTTTCGAAATCGAAAAAGCAATGAGCATGGTTGCCGGAACAGCTAGATCTATGGGTATAACAGTATCAGGAACAGCTCCTTTTTAATCGTAAAAAGAAAAAGACATGGCAAAATTGACAAAAAAGCAAAAAGAGGCTGCAGCAAAAATTGAGAAGAACAAACTATATTCTTTAAAAGATGCATCTGCATTGATTAAAGAAGTTGCTTCTGCAAAATTTGATGAGTCTGTTGATATCGCAGTGAAATTAGGGGTAGATCCTAGAAAAGCGAATCAAATGGTAAGAGGCGTTGTTACTTTACCTCACGGTACTGGAAAAGACGTTAGAGTATTGGCATTAGTTACTCCGGATAAAGAAGCGGAAGCTAGAGCTGCGGGTGCAGACCACGTAGGTTTAGATGACTATTTACAAAAAATCAAAGACGGTTGGACTGATATTGATGTAATCATCACTATGCCGGCTGTTATGGGTAAATTAGGTCCGTTAGGACGTGTTTTAGGTCCAAGAGGTTTAATGCCTAACCCTAAAACAGGTACTGTAACTATGGATGTAGCGAAAGCTGTTGAAGAAGTTAAAGCTGGTAAAATCGACTTTAAAGTTGATAAAACAGGTATCGTTCACGCTGGAATCGGAAGAATTTCTTTTGATGCTCAAAAAATCACGGAGAACGCTCACGAAATTATTCAAACATTAATCAAATTGAAACCAACTGCAGCGAAAGGTACTTACATTAAAAGTATCCACATCTCATCTACGATGAGTCCTGCAATTGCTTTAGATCCTAAGGCAGTTTAATTGGTAGTTAAAAATTTTTAGTATGACTAGAGAAGAAAAATCAATCGCGATTGAAGATTTAACTGCACAGTTAGCTGGTGTGAATGTTGTTTATTTAGCAGACATTTCTGGATTAAATGCAGAGACTACTTCAAATTTAAGAAGAGCTTGTTTTAAAGCGGGTATCAAATTAGAGGTTGTGAAGAATACATTACTTGAAAAAGCAATGGAAGCTTCTGAAAGCAACTTCGGTGAGTTATCGACTGTTTTAAAAGGGAACACTTCTATATTAATTGCAGATACGGCAAATGCTCCTGCAAAAATCATCAAAGAATTCCGTAAAAAATCGGATAAACCTGTATTAAAAGGTGCTTTCATCAATTCAGAAATCTACATTGGAGATAACTTACTTGATTCATTGGCGTCTCTTAAATCGAAAGAAGAGGTTATCGGAGAAATCATCGGATTATTACAATCACCAGCTCAAAGAGTTATTTCTGCTCTTAAGAACCAATTCAAAGACGAAGAGGGAGCTGAATAAATTGCGCACTAATTAATTAATATATTTTACAAATCATTTTAAAAGATAGAAAAATGGCAGATTTGAAACAATTCGCAGAACAATTAGTTAACTTAACAGTGAAAGAAGTTAACGAATTAGCAACAATATTAAAAGACGAGTATGGTATCGAGCCGGCTGCTGCAGCTGTAGTAGTTGCTGCTGGTGGAGGTGATGCAGGTGCTGCTGAAGAGCAAACTGAATTCACTGTAGTATTGAAAGAGGCTGGAGCTTCTAAATTAGGAGTTGTTAAAGCGGTTAAAGAATTAACTGGTTTAGGTCTTAAAGAAGCTAAAGATTTAGTAGATGCTGCACCAACTAACGTTAAAGAAGGTGTTTCTAAAGACGAAGCAGAAGGTCTTAAGAAAGCTTTAGAAGAGGCTGGAGCTGTAGTTGAGCTTAAATAAGCCAAACTAAGTTACATAATTTAGGTTTAGGCCTTTGGAAGTTCTTTCCAAGGCCTAAACCATTTTGCGTATAATAAATTATTGTTAAAATTTGTTTTGAAAATAGTTTGAAATACGAAAATAATAGTCAATACGAAGAAAGAAAATGAAATTATAACTTTCTGTTCATTTTCAAAGATGTATCGGTTATTAAGAAGAAAGTAAAATACAACTGTGTGTTTACACAAAAGCTACTTTTTTTAATCAAAATTTTGTCCATTGATGTTAACAAATCAGACTGAAAGATTAAATTTCGCCTCGACGAAAAACATCCCAGACTATCCGGATTTCCTGGATATTCAGGTAAAATCTTTTAAGGATTTTTTCCAATTGGAAACCAAGTCCGACGAAAGAGGAAACGAAGGTCTTTATAATACCTTCATGGAAAACTTCCCAATCACTGATACAAGAAATCAGTTCGTATTGGAATTCCTTGACTACTTTGTTGATCCACCCCGTTATACAATTGAAGAGTGTATAGACAGAGGTTTAACGTATAGTGTGCCGTTAAAAGCACGTTTAAAACTATACTGTACAGACCCTGAACATGAGGATTTCGAAACAATTGTACAGGATGTATATTTAGGTACAATTCCGTATATGACACCAAGCGGTACATTCGTTATCAATGGTGCAGAACGTGTTGTAGTATCTCAGTTACACCGTTCACCGGGTGTTTTCTTCGGACAATCATTCCACGCCAACGGAACAAAATTATACTCTGCCAGAGTAATTCCTTTTAAAGGTTCTTGGATTGAATTCGCTACCGATATCAACAGCGTAATGTACGCCTATATCGATAGAAAGAAAAAATTACCGGTAACCACTCTTTTCCGTGCCATCGGATTCGAAAGAGATAAAGACATTCTTGAAATTTTTGACCTTGCAGAAGAAATCAAAGTTTCAAAATCCGGTCTTAAAAAATATATCGGTAGAAGACTTGCTGCTCGTGTATTGAACACTTGGCACGAAGATTTCGTGGATGAGGATACAGGAGAGGTAGTATCTATCGAGCGTAATGAAATTATCTTAGATCGTGATACGCTTTTAGATAAAGACAACGTGGAAGAAATTGTAGACGCTAACGTGAAATCTATCTTGTTACACAAGGAAGACAACAATCAGGCGGATTATGCAATCATCCACAACACGTTACAAAAAGACCCTACAAACTCAGAAAAAGAAGCTGTAGAGCACATCTACCGTCAGTTGCGTAACGCAGAACCGCCTGATGAAGAAACGGCTCGTGGCATCATCGATAAATTGTTCTTCTCGGATCAACGTTATAACTTAGGCGAAGTTGGTCGTTACAGAATGAACAAAAAATTAGGTTTGGATATCCCAATGGAAAAACAAGTGTTGACCAAAGAGGATATTATCACTATCGTGAAGTATTTGATTGAATTGATCAACTCTAAAGCTGAGATTGATGATATCGATCACTTATCCAACCGTCGTGTTAGAACAGTTGGTGAACAATTGTCGGCACAATTTGGTGTAGGTCTTGCCCGTATGGCAAGAACAATCCGTGAGAGAATGAACGTTCGTGATAACGAGGTGTTCACGCCAATCGATTTGATCAATGCGAAAACATTATCATCGGTTATCAACTCTTTCTTCGGAACCAACCAGTTATCTCAGTTCATGGACCAAACGAATCCATTAGCAGAGATTACACACAAAAGAAGATTGTCTGCCCTAGGACCTGGAGGTCTTTCCCGTGAAAGAGCCGGATTCGAAGTGCGTGACGTTCACTATACGCATTACGGACGTTTATGTCCGATTGAAACACCGGAGGGACCAAACATTGGTTTGATCTCCTCTCTTGGAGTTTATGCGAAAGTAAACGGAATGGGCTTTATCGAAACACCATATCGTAAGGTAACTAACGGTACTGTAGATTTAGTTTCCACTCCTGTTTATTTAAGTGCAGAAGAAGAAGAAGGGAAGATGATTGCTCAGGCAAACATCGAAATGGACAAAACCGGTAAAATTACGGCTGAGAACGTTATTGCTCGTGAAGAGGGTGACTTCCCGGTTGTGGATCCAACGGCGGTTCATTATACCGACGTAGCACCAAACCAGATCGCTTCGATTTCAGCTTCGTTGATTCCGTTCTTGGAGCATGATGATGCGAACCGTGCGTTGATGGGATCAAACATGATGCGTCAGGCTGTACCATTGTTACGTCCTGAAGCACCGATTGTTGGAACTGGTCTTGAGCGTCAGGTAGCTACCGATTCTCGTGTACTTATCAATGCTGAAGGTGAAGGAGTTGTTGAGTATGTAGATGCAAACATGATTACTATCAAATACGATAGAACGGATGCAGAACGTGCTGTTAGCTTCGACCCGGATGAGAAAACGTATCAGTTAATCAAGTTCAGAAAAACCAACCAGAGTACGTCCATCAACCTGAAACCAATCGTAAGAAAAGGGGACAGAGTGACTAAAGGACAGGTGCTTTGTGAAGGTTACGCAACGCAAAACGGAGAGTTGGCTTTAGGTAGAAACCTACAGGTAGCGTTCATGCCTTGGAAGGGGTATAACTTCGAGGATGCGATTGTAATTTCTGAAAAAGTGGTTCGTGATGATATCTTTACTTCCATCCACGTTGACGATTATTCATTAGAAGTTCGTGATACGAAATTGGGTAACGAAGAATTAACGAATGATATTCCAAACGTTTCTGAAGAGGCTACTAAAGACTTGGATGAAAACGGTATGATCAGAATCGGAGCAGAGGTTAAACCTGGCGATATCCTGATCGGAAAAATTACACCAAAAGGTGAATCAGATCCTACTCCGGAAGAGAAATTGTTAAGAGCGATCTTCGGGGATAAAGCGGGTGACGTGAAAGATGCTTCATTAAAAGCATCTCCATCTTTACACGGTGTGGTTTTAGATAAAAAATTATTCGCGAGAGCGGTAAAAGATAAGCGTAAACGTTCTAAAGATAAAGACGATTTAGCAGTTTTGGAAACGCAGTTTGAAGTGAAATTCAACGAGTTGAAAGACAAGTTGGTTGAGAAACTATTCGAAATCGTTAACGGTAAAACGTCTCAGGGTGTAATGAATGATTTGGGTGAGGAAGTATTGCCAAAAGGTAAGAAATACACGCAAAAAATGCTTTACGCGGTTGAAGATTTCGCTCACTTAACGAAAGGTCAGTGGACAACAGATGACGAGTCAAATGCTATGGTAAATGACTTGATCCACAACTATAAAATTAAGCTGAATGATTTACAAGGTGCTTTACGTAGAGAGAAATTCACGATCACTGTTGGAGATGAATTACCATCAGGTATCCTGAAATTAGCTAAAGTATATATCGCTAAGAAACGTAAACTGAAAGTGGGAGATAAGATGGCAGGTCGTCACGGTAACAAAGGTATCGTTGCGAAAATCGTTCGTCAGGAAGATATGCCATTCTTAGAAGACGGAACGCCGGTAGATATCGTATTGAATCCACTAGGGGTACCATCTCGTATGAACATCGGACAGATTTACGAAACTGTATTAGGATGGGCAGGTAAGAAATTAGGAAGAAAGTATGCTACGCCAATTTTTGACGGAGCTTCTCTTGACCAGATTAATGCCTTAACAGACGAAGCGGGCGTTCCAAGATTCGGTCATACGTATTTGTATGACGGAGGAACTGGAGAGCGTTTCCATCAGCCGGCAACCGTAGGTGTAATTTACATGTTGAAATTAGGACACATGGTTGATGACAAGATGCACGCACGTTCTATCGGTCCATACTCATTGATCACGCAGCAGCCTTTAGGAGGTAAAGCACAGTTCGGAGGTCAGCGTTTTGGAGAGATGGAGGTTTGGGCTCTTGAGGCGTATGGTGCTTCAAGTACTTTGAGAGAAATCTTGACAGTGAAATCGGATGACGTTATCGGTAGAGCGAAAACTTACGAGGCAATCGTTAAGGGTGAAACTATGCCGGAGCCAGGATTACCGGAATCATTCAATGTATTGATGCATGAATTGAAAGGTCTTGGATTAGACATCCGATTAGAAGAATAAAAAAGAAATAGTTTTCAGTCCCGATTTTTTCGGGGCTGATTACTCATTTATAAAGTTTTTAGGATTTATACCCGTAACCCGTTCCGATTTTTTATAATAATGCACGGCATTTTATAACTAGCACTTCAAATTTGAGTTTGAAGTTTAGAGAAGTAATTCGAGGTAGCAGCGTAATGATTTGACTCTTTTAAGAGTAAAACATAAGTCTTAAATCAAATTTTAATTGCAAATAAATCAATAGTAAAAACTATGATGAATAATAATAGAAATAAAGATAAAAATACGATTAAGAGATTTAACAAGATTTCGATCGGTTTAGCATCGCCAGAATCCATCTTGGCCGAGTCAAGAGGTGAGGTGTTAAAACCCGAAACCATCAATTATCGTACTCATAAACCTGAGCGTGATGGTCTTTTCTGCGAACGAATTTTCGGTCCTGTAAAAGATTTCGAATGTGCTTGTGGTAAATACAAAAGAATCCGATACAAAGGAATCGTATGTGACCGATGTGGGGTTGAAGTTACTGAGAAAAAAGTGCGTAGAGACAGAGTAGGTCACATCAATTTGGTGGTGCCTATCGCTCATATCTGGTACTTCCGTTCACTTCCAAACAAAATCGGATACATTTTAGGCTTACCGTCTAAGAAATTAGACATGATTATCTACTACGAAAGATATGTGGTTATTCAGGCAGGTATCGCTAAAAACGCAGACGGCGAATCGTTACAGCGATTGGATTTCTTAACGGAAGAGGAGTATTTGAATATTTTAGATACCCTTCCGATGGAAAACCAATATTTGGATGATAATGATCCTAACAAATTCATCGCTAAGATGGGTGCGGAATGTATCATGGATTTATTGGCGCGTACTGACTTGGATGAGTTGTCTTACAGCTTGCGTCACGCGGCGAATAATGAAACGTCTAAACAAAGAAAAACAGAAGCATTAAAACGTCTTCAGGTAGTGGAATCGTTCCGTGATTCTAACAAAAACCGCGAAAATCGTCCGGAATGGATGATCATGAAAGTGGTTCCTGTTATTCCGCCGGAATTACGTCCGTTAGTGCCGCTTGATGGTGGTCGTTTCGCGACTTCCGATTTGAACGACCTTTACCGTCGTGTCATCATCCGTAACAATCGTTTGAAGCGATTAATGGAAATCAAAGCACCGGAAGTAATCTTAAGAAACGAAAAACGTATGTTGCAGGAATCTGTAGACTCGTTATTCGACAACACAAGAAAAGCTTCTGCTGTTAAAACAGAATCAAACAGACCATTGAAATCACTTTCGGATTCCTTAAAAGGAAAACAAGGTCGTTTCCGTCAGAACTTATTAGGTAAGCGTGTGGATTATTCTGCTCGTTCGGTAATTGTTGTTGGACCGGAAATGAAATTGTTCGAATGTGGTCTTCCAAAAGATATGGCTGCGGAACTGTACAAACCATTCGTTATTCGTAAGTTAATCGAAAGAGGAATTGTTAAGACAGTGAAGTCGGCTAAGAAAATCATCGACAAAAAAGAGCCGGTAGTATGGGACATCCTTGAAAACGTAATTAAAGGCCACCCGGTATTACTAAACCGTGCTCCTACGTTACACAGATTAGGTATCCAAGCGTTCCAGCCGAAATTGATCGAAGGAAAAGCGATTCAGTTGCACCCGTTAGTATGTACGGCGTTCAACGCGGATTTTGATGGTGACCAGATGGCGGTTCACTTACCGTTAGGACCAGAGGCTATTTTAGAGGCACAATTGTTAATGTTGGCTTCTCACAATATCCTTAACCCGGCAAATGGTGCGCCTATTACGGTACCTTCTCAGGACATGGTTTTGGGTCTTTACTATATGACCAAAGAGCGTTTGTCTACTCCGGAGCACCCGATTTTAGGGGAAGGTTTAACTTTCTATTCTGCGGAAGAAGCGAACATTGCTTTGAACGAAGGAAGAGTAGAGTTGAATGCTCGTGTTAAAATCAGAGCGAAGGATTTCAACGAAAATGGTGAGTTGGTATACAAAATCATCCAAACAACTGCCGGTAGAGTATTATTTAACGAAGTGGTACCTGAAGCAGCTGGATATATCAATGAGGTATTGACTAAAAAATCGTTGCGTGATATTATCGGTCACATTTTAAGTGTTACTGATGTACCTACAACGGCTGCCTTCTTGGATAATATGAAGGATATGGGATACAAATTCGCTTTCAAAGGTGGTTTGTCATTCTCATTAGGAGATATCCGTATCCCGGAACAAAAAACACAATTGATTGCAGATGCCAGAGAACAGGTTTCCGGTATCTCAATGAACTATAACATGGGTCTTATTACCAATAACGAGCGTTACAATCAGGTTATTGATATTTGGACTTCAGCGAATGCGCAGCTTACCGAGTTGGCAATGAAAAACATTAGAGAAGACCAACAAGGTTTCAACTCGGTGTATATGATGCTTGACTCTGGAGCGCGTGGATCGAAAGAACAGATTCGTCAGTTAACCGGTATGCGTGGTTTGATGGCTAAGCCGAAAAAATCAACTGCTGGTGGTGGTGAAATTATTGAAAACCCGATTTTATCGAACTTTAAAGAAGGTCTTTCGATCTTAGAATACTTCATCTCTACGCACGGTGCGCGTAAAGGTCTTGCGGATACGGCGCTTAAAACGGCGGATGCGGGTTACCTAACGCGTCGTTTACATGACGTATCTCAGGATGTTATCGTAAATTCGGTAGACTGTGGTACTTTAAGAGGTGTTGAAGTTTCGGCTTTAAAGAAAAACGAAGAGATTGTAGAATCTTTAGGAGAAAGAATCCTAGGACGTGTTGCCTTACAGGATGTGATTAATCCGTTAAACGGAGAAGTAATGATTCACGCTGGAGAGCAAATTACTGAAGCAGTTGTGAAAGCAATCGATGCATCTCCGGTAGAAAAAGTAGATGTTCGTTCACCGCTTACTTGTGAAGCGCCGAAAGGAATCTGTGCTAAATGTTACGGTCGTAACCTGGCAACCGGTAAGATGACACAAAGAGGTGAAGCCGTTGGGGTTATTGCAGCGCAATCCATTGGTGAGCCGGGTACACAGTTAACACTTCGTACGTTCCACGTTGGAGGGGTTGCAGGAGGTATCTCAGAAGAGTCCAGCATCATCACTCGTTTTGCAGGTAGATTGGAAATCGAAGATTTGAAAACGGTTAAAGGGGAAGATAACGAAGGAAACGCTGTGGATATCGTAATCTCCCGTTCAACGGAATTGAAATTGGTAGATGAGAAAACAGGTATCCTATTGAATACACATAATATCCCTTACGGTTCAAGCATCTTCGTTAAAGATGGTCAGACTGTTGCTAAAGGTGATGTTATCTGTAAATGGGATCCGTATAATGGTGTAATCATCTCTGAATTTACAGGTAAGGTGGCTTACGAAGATATCGAACAAGGACAATCGTTCATGGTTGAAATCGATGAGCAAACCGGATTCCAGGAAAAAGTAATTACAGAAGGCAGAAATAAAAAATTAATCCCAACTTTATTAATCTACGGAAAAGACGGCGATTTGATTCGTTCGTACAACTTACCGGTAGGGGCTCACTTAATGGTGGACAACGGAGAGAAAATTAAAGCGGGTAAAATTTTAGTGAAAATCCCACGTCGTTCTTCGAAAGCAGGTGATATTACCGGAGGTTTACCGAGAATTACCGAGTTGTTAGAGGCTCGTAATCCTTCGAACCCGGCAGTAGTTTCTGAAATCGATGGTGTTGTTTCTTTTGGAAAAATCAAAAGAGGTAACCGTGAGATCGTTATCGAATCGAAATTCGGTGAGGTTAAGAAATACTTGGTGAAATTATCAAGTCAGATTCTGGTTCAGGAAAATGACTTCGTAAGAGCGGGTGTGCCATTGTCTGACGGAGCAATCACTCCGGATGACATCTTGAGAATCAAAGGACCTGCTGCTGTGCAACAGTATTTGGTAAATGAGATTCAGGAAGTATACCGTTTACAAGGGGTAAAAATTAATGACAAGCACTTTGAGGTTGTAATTCGTCAGATGATGCGTAAAGTTCAGATTCAGGATCCGGGAGATACGCTATTCTTAGAAGATCAACTGGCTCATACTTCTGACTTTATCGTTGAAAATGATAAATTATACGGAATGAAAGTGGTGGAAGATGCAGGTGACTCTGAAAACTTAAAAGCAGGTCAAATCATCTCTCCAAGAGAGCTAAGAGACGAGAATTCGTTGTTAAAACGTAATGATAGAAACATTGTGGTGGCAAGAGATGTGGTTCCGGCAACGGCAACTCCGGTTCTTCAGGGTATTACAAGAGCATCATTACAGACAAAATCGTTTATCTCTGCCGCATCGTTCCAGGAAACAACCAAAGTATTGAACGAAGCTGCTGTCGCTGGTAAAGTGGACGGATTAGAAGGATTGAAAGAGAATGTTATCGTTGGTCACAGAATTCCTGCCGGTACCGGTATGAGAGATTATGATAACACAATCGTAGGTTCTAAAGAGGAGTTCAACGAACTAATGGCTGCAAAAGAAGAATTTAATTACTAGTAACTAAATTTCTCAGTATATTTATAAATCCTAACAGTATTTTACTGTTAGGATTTTATATTTTAGCATAGTATTTAAAACCAAAAGAAAATGAACGATAAAAACAATCCACAAGGGCAAATCAATATTGAGTTAGACGAACAGACTGCCGAAGGGACGTATTCCAATCTGGCCATAATCAATCACTCCAATACGGAATTTGTTGTCGATTTCGTAAGTATTATGCCTGGGGTTCCCAAGGCCAAAGTGAAATCAAGAATTGTATTGACACCGCAACATGCCAAAAGACTGTTAATGGCTTTGGGAGAAAACATCCATAGGTTCGAAAGTGCTCACGGTGAAATCAAAGAAGCGGAACAACAGCAACTGCCGTTTAGCTTTGGTCCTACAGGTCAAGCTTAATAATACAAAAAGCCTTTCGTTCCGAAGGGTTTTTTTGATTAGAATATTTTGATTATCAGTTTTTTATAATTATGTTTGTGTGTTCGATGTTTTTCTGTTTTTCCTAAAATTAATAGTATGATTGAAAAAAATCTTTTAAAAATAACATGGTTATTTGTTTTAACTATGCTATTGTCTTCCAATACTTTTGCTCAATTACAAATAATAACCAATCTAAGTAATTCTACTTCTGATGTGTGTCTTAACAGAAGTAAAAATTTATCGGTAGGGGTTAGGCAGGGGAATTGTTCTCCTTTCGACGGAAATTTAAATTCGGCAATGTTTACATGGCAAATTGAGTCTGCTCCGGGTGTTTGGGTTGATATCAATTCTTTTCCTATTGCTGGAGTAACCTATTCGATAAATAAAACATTTAATACGGCTCAAACTCAGATAACAGAAAGATTAACTGTGAGTTTTGGTTGGAACACTCAGGAGGGAATTTATAAATACAGATCTTTGGTTCAGGGAAGTGGCGGATGTTCTGTTGCAACTACCTTGACAGAATCTATTGCAATACAACCTAATAAATGGATTGGTGGCGTGAATGATGATTGGGATAATTCAACTAATTGGAGTTGTGGTCGTGTCCCGGGAATTAATGAGCGGGCTGTGATTGAAGGAACAAATCCTTGTGTCGTTAATCGAAATAATTCAATTAAGGCACTTGAAGTTGTCAATGGTGCATCGCTTACAGTAAATTCAGGATTTAATTTTACGGTTAATGGTGTTGTTAATATCATAGGATCCGGAAATTTTACAATGCAGAATAATGCGAATTTAATTCAGTCCTCTTACGATGGTCCAAATATTGGAAATGCTAATATCAAACGGAATAGCTCCGCTTTGATGCGTTTGGATTATACTATGTGGTCATCACCGGTTTCCGGACAAAATCTGTTGTCTTTTTCTCCATTAACCCTTACCAATCGTTTTTATGAATATAATTCGGATTCCAATCTGTATGCCTCGATAGATCCATCGGCAACTAATTTTCAAACGGGTAAAGGATATTTAATTCGAATGCCCAACAATCATCCTACCACTGCTACAGTTTGGAGCGGATTGTTTACCGGGGTTCCCAATAATGGAAACATAGCTTTAAATTTATACAATGGAGGTGTTGGGAAAAAGTTTAATGCGATAGGCAATCCATACCCTTCGCCAATCAGAATGAGTTCATTTGTTAGCACAAACACAGGTAAGATTACAGGGACTTTGTATTTTTGGAGAAAGAGTAATAACGCTGCTACTGAGCCGGGTTATTGTACCTGGACAACCGCCGGTTTCGTAAGTAATGGCGAAGCGCAAGTGGTAAATCCTAATGGTATTATCCGAACCGGACAGGGCTTTATTGTTGAAATGTTAAATAATGAGACCAATGTGGATTTTAACAATTCCATGCGAATCGCTAATACGGCCGACCAATTTTTTAGAGAGGTATCAAATGAAGGTGAGTTGATTGGAAGTAAAATTTGGTTAAATGTAAATGATGGTGCAGGTTCAAAAAATCAAATGCTTGTCGGTTATTTTGGAGAGGCTACTTTAGGTGTTGATTATGGAATAGATGGAAAAGCGATTGAAGACGCTCCGGTTTCCTTAACAATGGATATTGCCGGGGAAAATTATCTTATTCAGGGCCGACCAACATTTACTACTTCCGATATTGTTCCGTTGCGATTTAAAACTTCCTATTCCGGTATGCATTCCATTTCTATTGATCATATGGACGGATTGTTTCTTGGAAGTCAAAATGTTTATTTAAAGGATAATTTGTTGAATGTTACCCATGATTTAAAAGCGGCGGCCTATGCATTTGCTTCCGATGCAGGAACTTTTGACAGTCGTTTTGAAATCGTGTACCAAGCGAACATATTAGGAACAAATCAAAGTGATTTTAACGAAAACACGGTAATCGTGTTTAAAGATGCAAACGGAAATCTGAATGTAAATGCCAATGGGGTCACATTGGACACCGTGGAAGTATACGATGTACAAGGCAGACAATTAACTCAAAAATCAAGCATTAACAGTACTTCTGCGTTGCTTTCCGGAGTAAGAGCCGAAAACAGCGTATTGTTTGTTAAAGTTGTAGCCGCTGATGGAGTGGTCGTGAACAAGAAAGTTGTATTTTAAGACGAATCCCATAATACAGAAATAAAAAAATCCACCAATCGGTGGATTTTTTATGTTAAGCGGTTTTGTTTTTTCGGTTTCGGAAATGATAAAAAGCAAATGCGATTCCAAAAACAGCCAACCAAAATAATTTACTGTTTATAGGAGCCGGAGGTGGATCGTCATCTTCAAGTCCGCCACTTCCGTCATCAGTTCCCGGTTGGGCAAACATCACAAAATCAGACAGGAATAAAAAGCTGAAAATGTATAGTTTCAATAAATTCGATTTCATAAATTCTTTATTTGGGTTGTAAAAATATAAATTAACTTTAAAAAATTGATTTTCAAAACGTTAATTATTCAAATTCTGAGGTGAAAAGTAATTTTACACTTGGATATTTACTCTGCGTCATCTGAATGGAAAAATCGGAATCGGCAAGGAAAACCAACTGTCCGAATTTGTCTTTTGCCAAAAACTTCTGCTTGATGCGTTTGAATTCGGCAAATTCCTCATTTTTAGGATCTTCCGGTTTTACCCAACACGCTTTGAATGCCGGGAAGTTTTCATAGGAACATTTTGCGCCGTACTCGTGTTCCAAGCGGTACTGGATTACCTCATACTGTAAAGCCCCAACGGTTCCGATTACTTTACGGTTATTCATTTCCAAAGTAAATAGCTGGGCTACCCCTTCATCCATTAACTGATCTACCCCTTTTTCCAGCTGTTTGGCTTTCATCGGGTCGGCATTGTTAATGTAGCGGAAATGCTCCGGAGAGAAGCTGGGAATCCCTTTAAACTGCATCAGTTCACCTTCGGTCAAGGTGTCTCCGATTTTGAAGTTTCCGGTATCATGCAATCCAACAATATCGCCGGGGTATGAAATGTCCACAATCTCTTTTTTCTCTGCGAAAAAGGCATTCGGACTCGAGAATTTCAGGTTTTTGCCTAAACGTACATGCAAATACGGTTTGTTTCTTTCGAAAGTTCCGGAAACAATTTTTATAAAAGCCAGACGGTCACGGTGCTTCGGATCCATGTTGGCATGAATTTTAAATACAAATCCGGAAAATTTGGGTTCGTCCGGTTTTACTTCTCGGGTGTCGGAATCTTTAGGTCTTGGTGACGGCGCTATTTCGATGAAACAATCCAACATTTCACGTACTCCGAAATTGTTCAATGCCGAACCAAAGAAAACGGGTTGTAAATCGCCCGCCAGATAAGCATCCCTGTCAAATGCCGGATATACTTCGCTGATCAGTTCCAATTCTTCACGAAGCTTGTTTGCCGGTTTTTCTCCGATGATTTTTTCCAGTTCCGGACTGTCAATGTCTGAAAAAGCAATGGTTTCTTCAATATTTTTACGACTGTCGCCTTCAAAAAGGTTGATGTTTTTCTCCCAGATGTTATAGATTCCCTTGAAATCATACCCCATTCCGATTGGAAAACTCAACGGCGTTACATGAAGGCCCAGTTTTTGTTCCACTTCATCCATTAAGTCAAAAGCATCTTTTCCTTCACGGTCCAATTTGTTAATGAAAACAATCATTGGAATTTTCCGCATTCTACAAACTTCCACTAACTTCTCCGTTTGTTCCTCAACCCCTTTCGCTACGTCAACCACAACGATAACGCTGTCTACGGCCGTTAAAGTACGGAACGTGTCTTCCGCAAAATCCTTGTGACCCGGTGTGTCCAGAATGTTGATTTTTTTGTCTTTGTAATTGAAGGCCAATACCGATGTGGATACCGAAATTCCTCTCTGGCGCTCAATTTCCATAAAGTCGGAAGTCGCTCCTTTTTTTATTTTATTGCTTTTTACGGCACCGGCTTCCTGAATCGCACCACCAAATAATAACAGTTTTTCGGTTAATGTGGTTTTACCGGCATCAGGGTGGGAAATAATCCCAAAAGTTCTTCTTCGTTGTATTTCTTTTTGAAAACTCATCAGACAAAAATTAGTGGGTGCAAAAGTAATTATAATTTGCGAGAACTCATTTTATTATCAAAAAAATAGCCATTGTGTCGTTATATTGAAGTTTGCGTATAATTTTTTGTTAATAGTAATCGGTATGGTTGTATAATAGCTTTGAATTGCTATTTTTGTTGGTTGCAAATCAGGTGTTCTTCATTTTGTGAAGGCCCTTTAAGAATTGCCGGTGATTTTTTTAAACTTCAAACTAAATAGTGTTATAAAAGAATGAAATTAAAACAGGTTCTATTAGGTCTTTTTATTGCTGCCAATGCAGTTTCTTTTGCTCAGGATAATAAAAAAGAGGTTCTTTTTACGATTAATGACAAGCCATATTACACTGAAGAATTTGCAAGGGTTTACAAAAAAAATCTGGATTTGGTAAAAGACGATTCGCAAAAAGACTTGAATCATTATCTTGATCTTTTTATCGGATACAAACTGAAAGTTGAGAAAGCGAATAAGCTCGGACTTCAAAACAATGCCAATTATCAGAACGAATTAAAATCTTACCGTACCCAACTTTCTAAAAATTACGTTACGGATTCGAAAGTTACCAAAGAACTTATTGAAGAAGCATACAAGCGTTCGCTGAAAGAAATTAAGGCCTCTCATATTTTATTTACATTGGATGAAAATGCCGAACCTGCGGATACTTTAAAAGTATACCAGAAGGCAATGGATGTTCGTAAGAAAATCGTTAACGGAGAGAATTTCGAAACCATAGCCGCACAATATTCGCAAGACCCTTCGGTGAAAGACAATAAAGGGAATTTGGGCTGGTTTTCAGTTTTTAGAATGGTATATCCATTTGAAAGTGCCGCCTATAAAACAAAAAAGGGAGAGGTGTCCCTGCCGGTCAGAACCCGTTTTGGTTATCATTTGATTAAAGTGAATGATGTTCGTGAGAACAGAGGTCAGGTGACTGTGGCACACATCATGACTTTAAACGGTCAGAATCCGACAGAAGCTGCTACAGCCAAATCCACAATAGAGGACGTTTATAAAAAATTGAAACAAGGCGAAGGATTTGAAAGTTTGGCACAACAATTTTCTCAGGATAAATCGACTTCCAATAAAGGAGGGGAATTGCAACGGTTCGGTTCGGGAGAATTGAGCTCGGAAGAATTTGAAGATGTGGCTTTTTCGTTGACCCAAAAAGGGGAGATTTCGATGCCGTTCCAGAGTCAGTTCGGATGGCATATCGTTAAATTGATCGAAAAATATCCCGTAAGACCATTTGAAGAAATGGAAGCTGAGTTTGATAATAAAATCAGAAAAGATGATCGCTCCCGTCTGATTAATGCTTCTATGAACGAAATGCTTCGTAAAAAATATCCGGTGAAAAGAAACGATAAGGTGTATAAAAAAATACTTCCTTTGGTAACGGATAAATACTATAAACAAGAATGGGAAGTGCCTTCAGTTGCAAAGGAGATGAATGAGCAATTGCTGACCGTCAATAACGATAAAACCGTTACGGCTTCGGTATTTTTAAATTACGTTGCTTCGCAACAAAAAGCGAACCATGCCATTAAACCCATCAGCAAATTGATGGATAAGTTGTATGCCAAGTTTGTGGAGGAACAATTAACAGGTTATTATAACGATAATCTGGAGAAAGAATTTCCGGAATTTTCAAATGTGATGGATGAATACAGAGACGGCTTACTCCTGTTTGATCTGATGGAAAAAGAAATCTGGACGAAAGCAAAAACCGATACTCTGGGACTGAAAGCATTCTACGAAAAGAACATTGCTAATTACCAATGGAAAGACCGCGTGGAAGCCAATGTGTTTTCATCCACGAAATCCGATGTGATCAAGAAAACGGAGAAGTATCTTAAAAAGAATAAATCAATTGATTTTATCAAAGAAACTTTCAATACAAAGGGAGCCGTTGAAATCATGGTGAAATCGGGAATTTTTGAAGTAGGCGATGCCGCACTCCCAAAACATCAGAATTTCAATGTGGGAATTACCGATGTGAGCCATGAAGGGAATTATTATTTTATCACCCAAATCATTAAAAAATTAGACAAAGGTCCGAAGAAACTCGAGGAAACCAAAGGGAAGGTAATAAACGATTACCAGCAATACCTGGAAGCAAACTGGGTTGGTGAATTGAAGAAAGAGTTTACGGTTAAGATTAACCAGGACGTTTTTAATAAAGTTAAGAGTCAGTTACAAACAAAATAACATATAAATTTAATACAAGCAGATGCCATTTAAAAAGAGAAACATGAAGTTGATAAACCATAAAGTTGCCCTGATTTTCGGAGTTGTAATCTGTGCATTCAATACGATGTACGCACAACCGGGTCAGAAAAAGAAAATTGATGGCGTAGTTGCTGTTGTTGGAGATTATGTTGTTTTGGATTCCGATATCGATAAAACATTCATCGAGTTACAGGCACAGGGTGTCGAAGTGAAAAACATCAGCCGTTGCGAAATGTTGGGCAAATTACTGGAAGACAAATTGTATGCGCATCAGGCGATTCAGGACAGTATCGTTGTGACTGACGGTGAGGTAAATGAGTTCATGAATTCGCAATTGGACCAAATGGTGGAACAGGTAGGGTCTGTAGATAAAGTAATCAAGTTTTACAACAAAAAAAACCTGGAAGATTTTAAAGCCTATTTCTTTGATGTCGTAAAGATGAACAAACTGACAACGCAGATGCAGCGTAAAATTGTAGATGAAGTTGAAATCACTCCGGAAGAAGTCCGAACTTTTTTCAACGCCATCCCAAAAGAAGATTTGCCAGTTTTCGGTGCTGAAATGGAAGTGGCGCAAATTGTCGTTAAACCGGTTATCAGTCAGGCGGAAAAACAAAAAGTAATCGACAAGCTAAAAGAGTTAAAGAAAGAAGTTCAGGAAGGTTCCAGTTTTTTCAGTAGAGCGGTATTGTATTCTGAAGACCCGGGTTCGAAATCCAACGGAGGATATTATAAATTGACCAAGAAGACGCAATTTGTAAAAGAATTCAAAGATGTGGCCTTCAGCTTGCAGGAAGGGGAAATCTCCGATCCGTTTGAAACGGAATTCGGTTTTCACATTATCTATCTTGAAAAAATACGCGGACAGGAATTGGACGTGCGTCATATCCTGATTTCACCAAAAGTTACCAACGAAGCTTTAACGGATGCCAAAACTAAAATCGAAACCATACGCAAGCGTGTTGTTGACGGTGAAATCTCGTTCGCAGAAGCAGCCCGTCAGTTTTCAGATGAAAAAGAAACCCGTAACAGCGGTGGTATTTTAATCAACCCAAGAACAATGGAGTCGCGTTTCGAATTGACAAAAATGGATCCGACCTTGTACAGCCAGGTTTCCGAATTAAAAGACAATGAGGTTTCATTGCCTTTGGTGGATGAGGAGCAAAACGGAAACAAAAAATACAAACTGATTACCGTTACCAATCGTTTCGAGGAACACACGGCAGATTTCGCTAAAGATTATTTGAAAATTAAAGATTTGGCCTTGAAAGAAAAGCAAATCAAAGCCGTGGCAAAATGGTCAGAAGAGAAAATTAAGGAAACCTATATCAAAATCAATGGTGAGTACAGAGATTGCGCATTCACTAACAATTGGTTGAAAAAATAAATTTTTTAAAAACAGCTAAAAGAGTTAGTTTTATGGAATCATAGATCTAACTCTTTTTAATTTAAACTATACTCAAATGTCGGACGTAGCAGCAATTCAGAATCTGGTTCAGAAACAAAAAGCGCTTAAAGAAGAAATTGCCAAAATAATAGTGGGTCAGGATGATGTGGTAAATCAGATTGTACTGAGTATTTTTTCAGGCGGTCATGCGCTTTTGGTAGGCGTTCCCGGATTGGCGAAAACCTTAATGGTGAATACGATTTCACAGGCTTTGGGATTGGATTTTAAACGAATTCAGTTTACTCCCGATCTGATGCCTTCCGATATATTGGGAAGTGAGATTCTCGATGAAAGCCGAAGTTTCAAATTCCTGAAAGGACCTATTTTCTCCAATATCATTCTTGCCGACGAAATTAACCGTACCCCTCCAAAAACACAGGCGGCCTTATTGGAAGCGATGCAGGAAAAAGCGGTGACTATTGCCGGACATCATTATAAACTGGATTTGCCTTTCTTCGTATTGGCCACCCAAAACCCAATTGAACAGGAAGGAACCTATCCGTTACCGGAAGCGCAATTGGACCGATTCATGTTTGCCATTAAATTGGACTACCCGAGTTTCGCTGAAGAAGTACAGGTGGTTAAAAGTACCACAACCGATTTTACCGTAAAAGTGAATCCGTTGTTTACCTCTCAGGAAATTATCGATTTTCAACAGTTAATCCGTCGCATTCCGGTAGCGGATAACGTAATCGAATATGCCGTTACTTTGGTTTCCAAAACACGTCCCGACAATTTGTTGGCCACAGCGTATATTAAAAACTATCTGGATTGGGGTGCCGGACCACGTGCGTCCCAAAACTTAATTTTAGCCGCAAAAACGAATGCCGCATTAAACGGGAAATACTCTCCGGATATTGAAGATGTTCAGGCGGTAGCTACCGGGATTTTGCGTCACCGTATCATCAAAAATTACAAAGCCGATGCGGAAGGTATCAGCGAAGAAATGATTATCAAGACATTGTTTTAGTACTGGTGAAAGAGAAAAAAGAGGGTGAAGTTAAAATTTCACCCTCTTTTTTTACGCCATTGAACGATTTTAAAACTTAGGTAATTTTACATCCAATTCCGAATCATAGAAGAAGAGGAACATACTGCCCATCATGTCCTGATCGGTTTTGGAAGTGTTGTCGGTTGTCATGACTAATTCATACTCGTGATTCCCATACAGCCAAACCCCTTTTTCAGAACTGAACGTCTGAATGTTTTGTAAACCGATTTTGTGTTTGTAATTGGACACCTTGCAGGTGAAAACCGTTTTGTTGCTCGTCTTGTCAAAGAGACTAATGGATGTCGCAAACGGATGGACATGAGGTGCTGAGAAATGCAGTCGGGCACTGTCTTTAATCTGTAGTTGTTCGGAAATCGAACTTCGGTATATTTTGATGCCGGTTGGAATTACCCAATGTCCGGAAAGCATGTTGCCGTTTTTATCGCAATAGGTGTGGTTTTTGGTTTCTACCGGAATACACTCGTTACTTCCTGGATCCAACGGGCCTTTGAAAGGGTCGTTTTTGTCGAACGGAAGCTGAATGTAAACCGTTTTGCTCATTAACGGTTTTTGTGTTTTGTTGTAGGCTTCATAATTCACCGAAACTTCGTGTTTCACTTTTTTAAAGATATCCGGTTCATTGTGGTTAAGCGTTTGTGTTGTCACGAACAGAAAATCTTTTCCGACAATAGGAACGCCGTAACCTTTCGGAAAATCAAAATGTTCCAATCCGTGGGATAACGAGGTCATTCGCGGGTATTGTTTTCCGATGCGGTCCGTCAGTCCCCAATGCGTGTAATACTGCGTGTCGTTGATGTCTACATTCATGTGACAGATGTAATCGTTAGACAGTTGTTGGTCGGTTTTGGCATCTACAGCTTTCACCTTAAATCCGGTAATCCACAATAACTTGTCGGATTGGTCCAGCTGAATGTAACGTGATGCTTTTGGGCCTTCCATTGATTTGTAGATTCCGTCAATAATGAAAGTGGGCGACAGCATTTTGTATTCTTTTTTACCGTTGTTTACCAGCCAGTCATTATCTACCAATCCGGTTTTATGCAACACAAAGGTCTTGACAATGGCTTTGTGGCGGTTGGTTAACTGCGAATACCAAATTACGCCACCAATAATTCCTAGTAAAGCCGCAACTCCTAAATATTTATATATCTTTGATTTTCTCATTTTAAAACGATAAGGAGCAAAAATAAGCAAAACTATGATTGATACTTCAATAAAGACAGATAATCGGATTTTCGGATTGGATGTGATGCGTGCGGTGTCAATTGCCATGGTTTTGTTTTCGCATTCGACCGTTATTTACCCTGAAAATGACGGTATTTTATCGAAACTCAAAGATCTCAGCGGTTTTTTCGGAATCGAATTGTTCTTTATTTTAAGCGGTTTTTTGGTGGGAAGTTCCATCTACAAGCTGTTCATTTATAATGAATACGGATTCGGAGAAGTGAAGAATTTTCTTTTTCGCAGAATGTTCCGAATCATTCCCAGTTATTATTTGGTGCTGATAATCAATATTATAATTTACATCTGTTTTGCTTTTTCGCTCCGGGAAGTCTGGAAATACTTTTTTCTGATGCAGAATGTCGCAACACCCATTCCTGCGTTTTTCCCTGAGTCATGGAGCCTACCTGTAAAAGAACTTGGCTATGTGATAGCGGTGCTGCTGCTTTACGTTTTCGTTACTTTTTTCAGTAATTTCAGCAGAAAGAAAATTTTCTTTTCGGTTATCTTTTCCATGCTTATCCTATCCTTTTTGGCGAAAGTGAATTACCATTTCCATTCGGACAATGTGGATTTATCGGTTTGGAGCCAGTCGGTGCGCGGTGTGATGATTTACCGTATGGATTCGGTCCTGGCAGGATTGCTTTTGGGATGTTTGTTTTTTGAACACCCTCATTTTTTTAAAAGAAACAAACTGCTATTTGCCGGATTCGGACTGCTGTTTTTCTTACTGTTCCTCGCTTCGGTAATGATTTTTAAATTGCGATTGGACAATGCGGCCTGGTTTTGGAATATCTTTTGTCTGCCATTGGCTTCCGTTATCGTTTTGATGCTTTTTCCGATGATGTTGGATTGGAAAAAAGGGCCGAAACGCTTGGTAACTCCTGTGAAATTTGCCTGCGACATTTCGTATTCCGTCTATCTGATTCATTACAGTATTGTGCTTTTTCTGATGATGCGATTGTTTGATCTGAAATCGTATTCCCAATCAGAATTGCACATTTTCACTTTGTCTTATCTCACGGTAACCTTGTTGCTGAGTGTTGTGTTTTATCATTTTTTTGAAAAACCAATAAACAAATACCGATTGTCGAATTTTAAATTACGCCTTATAAACTTTGGAAAAAAATAGAATTTTCGGTTTGGATTTGATGCGCGCTACAGCCATTCTGATGGTGTTGTGTTCGCATATTCTTTGGATTTACCCTCCCGGTATCGGTTTGCTTTCTCAGGTTTTTACCCTTTTCGGATTTTGGGGTGTCGAATTGTTTTTTGTGCTGAGTGGCTTTCTAATCGGGAAGATTTTATTCTATTCCTACATCGATCAGGATTTTACAATTCAAACTGCATTTCGTTTTCTTAAAAGACGCTGGTTCCGGACACTGCCAAATTATTTTTTAGTGTTATTGCTGAATATTGTAATCGCTTTGATAATAGGGCTTTCACTGTCAGATGTCGGCTATTATTTTTTCTTTTTTCAGAACTTTACCACGACCATGAAACCTTTTTTTCCGGAATCGTGGAGTTTGTCGGTGGAGGAATTTGCCTATTTGTTCGTCCCTTTTGCGCTATTGCTGACTTCCTTTTTAACCAAGGCTAAAAATAAATCCAAACGATTCATCAGTGTGGTTTTGATACTGATTCTGGTGTTTGTGATAAACAAGGTCGTTTATCAGTTTACCACCTCGAATACCACTTTGGAACAATGGAATGTATCACTCAAAGAAGTGGTTATTTACCGCATTGACTCTATTTTAATAGGAATTGCAGCTGCCTGGCTGAGTTTAAATTATGCGGAATTCTGGAAAAATAACAAAACAAAATTTGCCTTTCTGGGATGTGTTTTTATTGGGCTGATGTATGTTGGGGTAGGGTATTTCAGAATTCTGATTGACAGTTATCCGTTTTTTTGGAACGTTGTGTACCTGCCGATTACCTCCATCACATTCGCGTTGTTTCTTCCCTTTTTATCGCAATGGCAATCGGCACCAAAGTGGTTTTCAAAACCGGTGACATTTGTAAGTTTGGTTTCGTATTCGGTCTATCTTTTGCATTACAGTATTGTTCTGCAATTGTTGAAATATTTTATCGACACCACTCAATTTTCGTCATGGCAGTTGCACGGATTTACAATCGGTTATGTAACACTTACTTTTTTTCTGAGTTTTTTGTTGTACAACTACTACGAAAAGCCCATTATGAACCTTCGTGAGAAAAGGTAATTCTGCTGATTTGTCAAAAATCACCCCTGTTTTTTTGTGATTTGATAAAATAATTTTAAAAATTTAAGAATTCGTAAAAAATCTAAGAGATTGTATGGTTTCTTTGAAGTATATGCATTAAAATAGAACGTTTATAAATAATATTCTTTCGAAATTAATGAAATGCTAAATAGTTTTTAATTCAGTTGGGAATGATTAAATTTGTGCGACTTTAAAAATAAAACGAGTAATAACATAACGGATTCAAATACTATTGAAATGACTATTTATAACGATTACATCAAAGAAATTGAAGAGCGTAAAACGCAAGGACTTCATCCAAAACCAATTGATGGTGCTGAATTGCTAAGTGAAATTATCGCACAAATCAAAGATTCAGCTAATCCAAATCGCGAAGATTCTCTGAAATTCTTTATTTACAATACATTACCCGGAACCACAACGGCTGCGGGGGTTAAGGCGAAATTCTTAAAAGAAATTATTTTAGGCGATTCGGCAGTGAATGAAATCACGCCTGCTTTTGCTTTCGAATTGTTATCCCACATGAAAGGCGGTCCTTCAATCGAAGTATTGCTTGACTTGGCTTTGGGGAATGATGCTGCGATTGCCAAACAGGCGGCAGAAGTTCTTAAAACACAGGTTTATCTTTATGATGCCGACATGGATTGCATTAAAGTGGCTTACGAAAGTGGTAATGCTATCGCCAAAGAAATTTTGGAAAGTTACGCTAAAGCGGAATTCTTCACGAAACTTCCGGAAGTGGCTGAAGAAATTAAAGTGGTTACTTTTATTGCCGGAGAAGGGGATATTTCTACGGATTTATTATCACCTGGAAACCAGGCACACTCTCGTTCAGATCGTGAATTGCACGGAAAATGTATGATTTCTCCTGAAGCACAAGCTGAAATCAAGGCATTGCAGGCACAACATCCGGATAAATCGGTGATGCTAATTGCAGAAAAAGGCACGATGGGCGTTGGTTCTTCTCGTATGTCGGGAGTAAACAACGTGGCGCTTTGGACAGGGAAACAAGCGAGTCCTTATGTTCCGTTTGTGAATTTTGCCCCAATTGTTGCGGGAACAAACGGCATTTCTCCGATTTTCCTAACAACTGTCGATGTAACTGGTGGGATTGGTTTAGATCTGAAAAACTGGGTTAAAAAAACTGACGCTAATGGTGAAGTGCTTCGTAACGAAAATGGCGATCCGATTTTAGAAGAGGCTTATTCTGTAGCAACTGGAACTGTATTAACAATCAATACAAAAACAAAAAAATTATATAACGGAGACCAGGAATTGATTGACATTTCTAAAGCATTCACGCCCCAGAAAATGGAATTCATTAAAGCGGGTGGGTCCTACGCAATTGTGTTCGGTAAAAAAATCCAAACATTCGCTGCAAAAACTTTAGGAATTGAAGCTCCTTTAGTTTATGCGCCTTCAAAAGAGGTTTCAATTGAAGGGCAAGGTCTTACAGCGGTTGAAAAAATCTTCAACAGAAATGCTGTAGGAACCATTTCCAAAAAAGCATTACATGCTGGTTCGGATGTTCGTGTAACCGTTAATATTGTAGGTTCACAAGATACTACCGGATTGATGACGGCTCAGGAATTGGAATCGATGGCAGCTACCGTAATTTCACCAATCGTTGACGGAGCTTACCAATCGGGTTGTCATACGGCTTCCGTTTGGGATAAAAAAGCACAGGCAAATATTCCAAAATTGATGAAATTCATGAACGACTTCGGTCTGATTACGGCACGTGACCCGAAAGGGGTGTATCATCCAATGACCGATGTTATTCACAAAGTGCTTAACGATATCACTGTTGACGAGTGGGCAATCATTATAGGTGGTGACTCGCATACCAGAATGTCTAAAGGTGTTGCTTTTGGTGCCGACTCAGGAACTGTTGCTCTTGCACTGGCTACCGGAGAAGCTTCCATGCCAATTCCGGAATCGGTAAAAGTGACCTTCAAAGGAAACATGAAGGAGTATATGGATTTCCGTGATGTGGTTCATGCTACACAAGCGCAAATGTTGCACAAGTTCGGTGGAGAAAACGTATTCCAAGGAAGAATTATCGAAGTGCATTTAGGAACACTTACTGCGGATCAGGCCTTTACCTTTACAGACTGGACGGCAGAAATGAAAGCGAAAGCCTCTATCTGTATATCTGAAGATGAAACATTGATTGAATCTTTAGAGATTGCAAAAGGAAGAATCCAAATCATGATCGACAAAGGTATGGATAATGCCAAACAAGTGTTGAAAGGATTAATTGCTAAAGCTGATAAGAGAATTGCAGAGATTAAGTCAGGTGAAAAACCAGCATTAACTCCAGATGCAAATGCTAAATATTATGCTGAAGTTGTGGTTGATTTAGATCAGATCGCCGAGCCAATGATTGCTGACCCGGATGTGAATAACGCCGATGTTTCTAAACGTTATACACACGATACTATCCGACCGCTTTCTTTCTACGGAGGAACGAAAAAAGTAGATCTTGGATTTATCGGTTCTTGTATGGTACATAAAGGCGATATGAAAATCCTAGCGCAAATGCTTAAAAATGTTGAAGCGCAAAAAGGAGAGGTTAAATTTAATGCGCCACTTGTGGTAGCGCCACCTACTTATAATATCGTGGATGAATTGAAAGCAGAAGGGGACTGGGAAGTTTTACAGAAATACTCCGGCTTTGAATTTGATGATAATGCGCCTAAAGCGGCAGCACGTACCGAGTATGAAAATATGTTGTATTTGGAACGTCCGGGATGTAACCTTTGTATGGGGAATCAGGAAAAAGCGGCTAAAGGGGATACGGTAATGGCCACTTCCACTCGTCTTTTCCAAGGAAGAGTTGTGGAAGATACAGCCGAGAAAAAAGGAGAGTCATTACTTTCATCTACCCCGGTTGTGGTACTGTCTACGATTCTTGGCAGAACCCCAACAATTGAAGAATATACTGCGGCAGTAGAAGGGATTAGTTTGACCAAGTTCGCACCTTCTCATAAGTTGCTGGTTAAATAATTGCAGGAATAGTCAATCATAATGTAAAAGCCTAAGTCGATAAACTTAGGCTTTTTTTGTTATAGCTAATCTATTTTTTGTAACTTGTAGGATTAAAATGGAATAACAAAATAATTATTTAATTATGGCTTTTGATATAGAAATGATTGAAAAAGTGTACGCGAATATAGCCTCCCGTGTGGATAAAGCACGTGAGTTAGTAGGGCGTCCGCTTACCTTATCGGAAAAGATTTTATATTCTCACCTTTGGGAAGGGATGCCTTCTCAGGCATTTTCAAGAGGAAAAGATTACGTTGATTTCGCACCGGACAGAGTCGCGTGTCAGGATGCAACAGCGCAAATGGCATTGTTGCAGTTCATGCACGCCGGAAAAAGCAAAGTGGCAGTTCCTACAACCGTACACTGTGACCACTTGATTCAGGCGAAAGTGGGCGCTAAAACCGACTTACAGGTGGCAAACACCCAATCAAAAGAAGTATTCGATTTTTTATCATCCGTTTCTAACAAATACGGCATCGGATTCTGGAAACCGGGATCGGGAATTATTCATCAAATCGTTTTGGAAAACTACGCTTTTCCAGGCGGAATGATGATTGGTACCGACTCTCACACGGTAAACGCAGGTGGTTTAGGGATGTTGGCTATCGGAGTTGGAGGTGCGGATGCGGTAGACGTAATGTCGGGCATGTCCTGGGAATTGAAGTTCCCAAAATTAATCGGCGTAAAATTAACCGGTAAATTATCAGGTTGGACCGCTCCAAAAGACGTAATCTTAAAAGTAGCTGATATCTTAACCGTAAAAGGGGGGACAGGTGCTATCGTTGAATATTTCGGAGAAGGTGCAGAAGCGATGTCTTGTACCGGTAAAGGCACCATCTGTAACATGGGGGCTGAAATCGGAGCAACAACTTCAACATTCGGGTATGATGATTCCATGAGAAGGTATTTGGCGGCTACCGGTCGTCAGGATGTGGTAAATGCTGCGGATAAAGTAGCGCCTTACTTAACGGCTGATGCAGAAGTATATGCAAATCCGGCGCAATATTTCGACCAATTAATCGAAATCAACTTATCCGAATTAGAGCCACATATTAACGGGCCATTCACGCCGGACAGAGGTACTCCGGTTTCTAAAATGAAGGCGGAAGCAGCAGCGAACGGATGGCCAATCAAAGTAGAGTGGGGACTAATCGGTTCGTGTACCAACTCTTCGTATGAAGACATGTCACGCGCGGCTTCCATCGTGGAACAGGCGGTAGCACATGGAATCACGCCTAAAGCGGAATTCGGAATCAACCCGGGTTCGGAGCAAATCCGTTACACTATCGAAAGAGACGGTATCATCGCTACTTTCGAAAAAATGGGAACCAAAGTGTTTACGAATGCTTGCGGACCCTGTATCGGACAATGGGACCGAGAAGGTGCCGACAAACAGGAAAAAAACACAATCGTTCACTCGTTCAACCGTAACTTCTCTAAAAGAGCGGACGGTAACCCGAATACACACGCTTTTGTAACGTCACCGGAAATGGTAGCTGCATTGGCAATTTCAGGAAGACTGGATTTCAATCCACTTACCGACACCTTAATAAATGACAAAGGAGAAGCGGTAAAATTAATCGCCCCAACCGGAGATGAACTTCCCAAAAGAGGTTTTGATGTGGAAGATGCCGGATTCCAGGCTCCTGCTGCTGACGGTTCAAATGTGCAGGTAGCGGTTTCAGAAACTTCAGACCGTTTACAATTGTTGGCTCCTTTTGAAGCATGGGACGGAAAAAACATTACCGGTGCCAAGTTGCTAATCAAAGCGTACGGAAAATGTACGACTGATCATATTTCGATGGCAGGTCCATGGTTGCGTTTTCGTGGTCACCTGGATAATATTTCAAATAACATGTTAATCGGGGCGGAAAATGCTTTTAACGGCAAAGCGAATTCCGTTAAAAACCAACTGACGGGTGCTTATGATGCTGTTCCCGCGGTGCAAAGAGCGTATAAAGCGGCTGGTGTTCCTTCCATCGTTGTGGGTGACCATAACTACGGAGAAGGTTCTTCCCGTGAGCACGCTGCAATGGAACCTCGCTTTTTAGGCGTGAAAGCGGTATTGGTAAAATCATTTGCCCGTATCCACGAAACGAACCTTAAGAAACAAGGGATGTTAGCGTTAACGTTTGCTAACGAAGCGGATTACGATAAAATTCAGGAAGACGATACCATCAACTTCTTAGATTTAACAGAATTTGCGCCAGGAAAACCATTAACATTGGAATTCGTTCATGCAGATGGAACTAAAGATGTCATTTTAGCGAATCATACTTACAACGATAGTCAAATAGGTTGGTTTGTTGCCGGTTCTGCTTTGAACCTGATAGCGGCCGGAAAAGCTTAATTATATTAAAATTATATTAAAAACGCTCCCAAACGGAGCGTTTTTTTGTTGGTGTAGTCGCTAGTTTCTATATTTACACTTTAAACGTTTGAATGCAATGAAAAAAATACTTGTAATTGGAATTCTACTGATTGGGATTGTAGCGGCTTTTAATGTTGATAAAATTAAAGATGCTTTTGCAGGGTCCAATTTAACCGAACCAACCACGATTCCGTTTGAAAAACAGTTGCCGATGTATTCGTATGACTGGAAGTTAATAGGGCCAACCGGAAAGACAATTTCGTTTGTGGAATATATGGGACGAAATGTGATTGTAAATTACTGGTCGTCAAATTCTCCGGAATCGGTTGAAGAATTGAAAGTATGGGCTAAACTGTATGAAGAGTATAAAAATGAGGTGTTTTTTGTTTTTGTAACTAATGATTCTCAGACGGATGCGTTAAAATTTATAAAAGAAAACGAGTATGTTTTTCCGATGTTTTATTCCGGAGGGACACCTTTGCGTTCCATTGTCTTGGACAAGGCACCAAAAACATATCTGATTGCAAAAAACGGGCGGATTGCCGTGAATCATTCGGGAGCTGCCAATTGGAATTCGGAGAATTTCAGAAAGGTTTTGGATGCCTTTATAAAGAATAATAAATAAAAATGTTTCCGGAAAATCCGGATTTTACATTTCGAGTAAAACAAATTTTAAGCTATTGCGTTTAAAGTTTATACAAATAACTATTTAATGAGAATTTCAAAACTTCTTTCCATATTGTTTCTGCTTATGTCGGTGTCTGTTTTTGCACAAAAAACAATCCGTCATAAGGTGGTAAGCGGTGAATCGGTGTACAGTATCGCAAAAAAATACAATGTTTCGGAGGCGGAGATTTTCGAGTTGAATCCCAAGGCCAAAGGAGTACTGCAATTGGACATGGTACTTTCGGTTCCTAAAAACGCTAAGAAAAAAGAGGAAGAGAAGAAAGGAAAATTTGTCCCTAAAGGCGCTTCTCATAAAGTGGAATCGGGCGAATCGTTATATACCATTGCCAGAAAATACGATACTTCCATTGATAAACTTCGGGAAGCCAACCCGCAATTGGATTCCGATAATTTACAACTGGGGGAGCTGCTCGCTTTGCCTAAGGGAATTAAAAATCAATGGGAAGAAAAACCTTCAAAGGCAGAACTCGCAAAGATTGCCAAACTTCAAAACAAATTACAAAAACACACAGTCGCTTCCGGCGAATCGTTTTATGTAATCGCCAAAAAATACAATATTTCCGTGGAGGAACTAAAGAAGGCCAATCCGCAATTCGATAATGACAAATTGGATATAAAGGATGTGGTGTTTATTCCCGGGACAGAAAATACGGCAGTAGCGGAGAAGAAGAAAACCAAAGAAGAGAAGAAGAAAGATAGCGAAAAGACTGAAACGGAGCATGTTGTTGTGGTTGCTGATAATAAAGCAAAAGGGACTAAAGATGACGCTTCGGTATTTCATGAAGTTTTGCCTAAAGAAACCAAGTACGGCATTTCAAAGCGTTATGGAGTCTCGATTGCCGAACTGGAGAAGTTAAACCCGCAAATCACCAATGGTTTGGAAGTGGGACAGCAACTTGTAATTAAAGGAGTTGTGACTAAGGAGGACACTGGGGCGAGTAAAGAGATGATGGCTTCAAACGACGCAAATGACGTTGCTTCAGCTTCGGATATGGATGTTGTCGAAACTAAAAGAGAGGTGATGCCTTTGTCGGCTGATGCGGCAATGAAAGCTGATTTTCTGATAGCCAAGGCTTCGGAGAATTTAGGGGTGCGTTACCGTGGCGGCGGAACCGACAGAAATGGTTTCGATTGCTCCGGGTTGATGTTTTCGACCTTTAAAAATATTGAAATGACTTTACCAAGATCATCTTCGGATATGGCAGCCAATTCAGGGGTGAAAGTAGACCGCAGCCAAGCACAAAAAGGGGATTTGATTTTCTTTGCCACGCGCGGAAGAGGAGTAGGTCATGTGGGAATGATTACCGAAATTTCAGAAGATGAAATCAAGTTCATTCACTCTTCCACCAGTTCCGGGGTAATTATTTCGTCTACCAAAGAACCGTATTACGCCAAGCGTTTTGTTCAGATAAACAGAGTGCTGGATTAGTTCAGATAAAACCAAATGTCTCGTATAGCAAGGCATTTTTTGTTTGTGAAAAGGATTTTATTTCCAATCTTTTTTCGAAATAAGGTATTCAAAATTCAGTTTTTTGGGTTCACCGTGGTAGGCCACTTCGATTTCTCTGACTTTTACAGCGCCCAATCGTTCAATGGCTTTTTGGGAACGCCTATTTTCGGCACCAATGTGAAAATGCACCTTGTCCACAAACTGAAATGCGTACTCCAACATCAGTTTCTTAACCAACGGATTGCAACTCGAACCCCAATAGTTTCTTCCGTAAAATGTATAACCGATTAAAACGCTTTTATTGGTTTTGTCCAAATCATAAAAACGCGTACTTCCAATTGCCGAATTTGTTTTCTTATCAATAATGAGAAATGCCCCTCTGGATTCCATTGCGCCTTCGAAAAAGTTCTGAAAAACGTCTCGTTGATAACGATTTTTATTCGGATGCTGCTCCCAAATCAACGGATCGGAAGCAACCTCAAATAAGGCTTCAAAATCCGATTCCTGTAAAGGAATCAGTTTGACGATTTCGTTTTCTAGAATGGGTTGGAGGTTCATAAGCAGCGTTTGTATAAAATTACAAAATCCGCCCCAATTTCTCGAAGCGGATTTGTGAATTATAAAAGTTGTCAACTATTAGTAGTACATGTATCTTCTAACTTTAGCAATGTATTTTGCCAAACGGATAACCTGATGGCTGTAACCGTATTCGTTATCGTACCATACATACATCACCACGTTTTTACCATCGGCAGAAACAATAGTGGCGTTACTGTCAAAAATAGCAGGAGCCGAAGTCCCTACGATGTCGGACGATACCAATTCGTTGTTTAAGGAATATTTGATTTGCTCTACAAGATTTCCTTCCAAAGCATATTTTTTCATAATGGCGTTCAAATCATCTTTGGTAGTAGCTTTGCTTACTTCAAGATTTAAAACCACTAACGATCCGTTTGGAACCGGTACGCGAATAGCGTTTGACGTTAGTTTTCCGGCTAAACTCGGTAATGCTTTTGCAACGGCACTTCCGGCGCCCGTTTCGGTGATAACCATGTTTAAGGCTGCAGCTCTTCCGCGACGGTACTTTTTGTGCATGTTGTCAACCAAATTCTGGTCGTTGGTATAAGCGTGGATCGTTTCCAAGTGGCCTTTAACAACGCCTAATGTCTCTTCCATAGCGGCTAAAACCGGAGTAATAGCGTTAGTGGTACAAGAAGCGGCAGAGTAGATTTTTACTTCATCCGGATTGTATTCTTCGTGATTTACACCATAAACGATGTTCGGAACGCCTTTACCCGGAGCAGTCAATAATACCTTTTCCACTCCTTTGGATACCAAGTGACGGCTTAAGGCTTCTTCCGTTGTGAAAGCACCCGTATTGTCAATTACCAATGCATCGTGAATTCCGTATGCGGTATAGTCAATTTCTTCCGGAGAATTTGCGGTGATAATATGAACCGTGGATCCGTTGATGATTAAGGCATTGTTTTCCACATCAGCAGAAACCGATCCTTCGAAATCGCCGTGAACGGAATCATAGCGCAATAAAGAAGCACGTTTTTCCAATAAATTGGCATCACTTTTATCACGGGTAACAATGGCTCGTAAACGCAATTGTTGTCCTTTTCCGATTTTTGACATCATTTCACGGGCCAACAAACGTCCGATACGACCAAATCCATATAATACAACGTCTTTGGGTTTGATTTCGGAAGTGTCTTTCGCGTGTTTTAATTTGTCGATTACAAACGCAGTGGCATCGTTGTATTTGTCGTCTTCTAAATGGTATTCGTAGGTTAATTTTCCAATGTCAATTCTAGCAGGAGGTAAGTCTAACGCCTGGATTGCTCTTGCAATTTCCACAGAATCGAAAACGTTGATTGGTTTTTGAACGAATTCAACCGCATATTCATGCAAATTGATGATATCACTCACATTTCTGTCGATTAGCTGGTTTCTGAAAAGTACCAATTCGATGGATTTGTCATACCATAAATCACTGATAATCTTGATTAGTTCTACGCCAGCTCTTCTTCTGTCTGCCTGAAAAGCCAATTCTTTTTCGTATAAAGCTGAATTGTCCATATTTTAAAGTGTGTTGTTAAAATTTGGTGCAAAAATATTGATTTTTAATCAGATTGCAGAAAATATTTTTGTGAAAATTCATTAAAAAAGCCCAATCTATTGACCGGGCTTCCTTTAATTATTTTTAGTTTGTTAGAGTAACATTTGAAGACGTTCTCCTGCCTGCGTGATGACTTCTACGCGGAACTTCTGATTGTTGGCTTTTGAATTCAGAATTCGGGAAGCCTGTTCCATGGAAGTGATTTTATTTCCGTCGATTCTAAGGATGATACTTCCTTTTAAAATATCTGCATATTCAATGTATCGCTCGTTGGTCACGTCTTTGATTTTTACGCCTTCGTTCAATTGGAATCGTTTTTTGTCTTTGGCATCAATCTCTTCAAATTCGAACCCTTCATAATCCACATTCACCAATTCTTTCTTGGTTAGTTTCACCGGAATGGTTTTTCGGTCGCCGTCTCTCAAAACCCCTACTTCCACAACGTCGTTTGGACGTTTTGTATTAATATATGAGGTTAAATTCGAATAGCCTTTAACTGGCTGACTGTCCAATTGCACAATAATATCGCCTTTTTTCAAGCCTGCCTTTTCAGCGCCCGAGTTTTTGGAAATGGAATTGATGTAAAAGCCCTGTGTTTCTTTTACGCCAAATTCTTTGGCAGCCATGCTGTTTAATTCGCCACCGCCTACACCAAGTACCCCGCGTTGCACATTCCCGTATTCCATTAAATCTTCAATGATTTTTCGGGTAATATTGGAAGGAACTGCAAACGAATAACCCGCGTAACTTCCTGTTGGTGAGGAAATCATTGTGTTGATACCTACCAATTCACCTCTGGTATTCACCAAAGCGCCTCCGCTGTTTCCTGGATTTACGGCCGCATCGGTCTGAATGAAGGACTGAATGCCGTCTTTACTCAAGTTACGGGCTTTCGCCGATACAATTCCCGCAGTAACGGTAGAGTTCAGATTGTACGGATTTCCAACAGCCAAAACCCATTCGCCCACTTTCATGTTGTCGGAATTCGCGAAAGTGGCATACGGTAACTTTTCATCGGCTTCCACTTTCAAAAGCGCAACATCCATTTTGCTGTCGGTTCCTACTAATTTGGCTTTGTAAGTTTTATTGCTGTTTAAGGTGACTTCCAGCTCGGTAGCGTTTTGAATCACGTGATTGTTGGTAACGATATACCCGTCTTCGGAAATAATCACTCCGGAACCGGTTCCAATTTGCGTTTGCTGTTGCCCGCCGCGATACCCATAAAAATATTCCATAATCGGGTTGGAGGGAACTTCAGACACCGAAACGTTCTTCACGTGAACCACATAATGCACGGCATTCTCTGCTGCCGTTGTGAAATCGACATTTTCCGCACCCAAAGTGACATTTTTGGAATAGTTGTCAGAGGCTACGGATAATTTGCTTCCCGAAGCGGAATTACTATCGAAAAGCAATTTGTATGCGCCAAGCGTTATTGTTCCGCTTAACAGAGATACGACTAATAAGCTTGAAAATTTATTCATAATCTAAGGTATGTTTAATTATTTAACAGTAAAATTAAAAACTTTATCAATTCAAAAAAAGGGTTTAACGCCCGTTTAACACACTTTAACTTGTCGTTAATATTCGTACTTTTGTTACTTAATTGACCATCAGATGCAATATACTTTTTATAAATATCAGGGAACGGGTAACGATTTTGTAATGATCGATAACCGAGATTTACATTTCCCCAAAAATGATACCAATTTAATCGAGAAATTATGCGACCGACGCTTTGGCATTGGTGCAGACGGACTCATACTGTTGGAAAATGACGATTCGACAGATTTCCGAATGGTGTATTACAATTCCGATGGTAATGAAAGTTCCATGTGCGGTAATGGCGGACGTTGTCTGGTGGCTTTCGCGAAGCAACTCGGAATCATTGACACGGAAACGACATTCATAGCCACCGACGGACTTCATTTCGCAACCATTAATGATGCGGGAATTGTGTCACTTCAGATGAAAGATGTGGATGAGGTGCGCGAAAATGACACGCATGTTTTTCTGAATACCGGTTCGCCGCATCATGTTCAGATGGTGGAAGATCTGCATATTTTCGATGTGCGGAATGAAGGTTCTAAAATACGATACAGCGATTTGTACGGAAAGGCAGGGAGTAATGTGAATTTTGTATCACAAACCGATGAAAACAAATTCCGATTACGTACTTACGAACGCGGTGTGGAAGATGAAACCTTGTCCTGCGGTACCGGAGCAACAGCAGTAGCGATTGCTATGAAAGCGACCGGAAAAACAAACAGTTCCATTATTGAATTGCAGGTGGAAGGCGGAAATCTTGAAGTGTCCTTTACTGAAAAAAACGGTATTTTTTCCCATGTTTTTCTGAAAGGTCCGGCTACTTTTGTTTACAAAGGCGAAATAGATGCCTAACAGCTATTCAAAATACCTAACAATACAAGAAGTCTAACAATCTAAGAAGTCCGATATTGATAACATTAAAAGGAGATACAATTTATTTACGAGCGCTGGAGCCGGAAGATTTGGAGTTTACCTATGCCATAGAAAATGATGAATCCATTTGGGAAGTGAGCAACACGCAAACACCTTACAGTCGGTTTTTAATACGCCAGTACCTTGAGAACGCGCATCAGGACATTTACGAGGCCAAACAACTTCGTTTGGCTATCTGTAAAAATGACAGCTTTCAGGTGGTGGGATTGATTGATTTGTTCGATTTCGACCCGAGAAACCAACGCGCCGGAATCGGAATTGTGATTAAAAACAGCGAAAACAGAAATTCAGGGATTGGGAGTGAAGCACTTGCACTCCTGATTAAGTATTGTTTCACCCATTTGCAATTGCATCAGTTATATGCAAATATTGGAACTGAAAATAAGGCAAGTATCAACCTTTTTACTAATTTTGGCTTCCAATGCATAGGAGTGAAAAAAGACTGGAACCGTTTTCAGAATCACTATGCAGACGAAGGATTATATCAGCTAATTAACCCAGCAAATTAAAATGAAATTTAAAAAAATACTTTCGATAGTATCGGTTGTAGTTTTATTTGGAGCAACCATTTTCGGCTATTTTATGTATAAAAAGGTGTTTTCTGATAACACCAAATTCAACGAAAACGAATTTTACGTTTATGTTCCCACCAATTCCACGTATCAGGATGTTCAGAAAATAATGGAGCCTTACGTGAAAGATATGGATAAATTTGACTTTGTAGCCAATAACAGAGGGTACAGTTCAAATGTCAATCCGGGGAAATTCCTAATGAAAAAAGGGATGAGCAGTTTTGATTTAGTTTCCTCATTGCGTCATAATGTCCCTGTAAAATTGGCATTCAATAATCAAGAGTCATTGGGGAAATTGGTGCAACGTTTGTCTTCGCAAATTGAACCGGACAGTTTATCGCTTACCGAAGTATTCACGGATTCTGTTTTTATGGCAGAGAACGGCTTTAATAAAGAAACGGTTTTGGCGATGTTTATTCCGAATACCTATGAGTTTTACTGGAACGTGACACCGATGAAAGTACGCGATAAATTAGCAAAAGAATACCGCAGATTCTGGAACGAAGAACGTCAGGCAAAAGCCAAAGCGTTGAATTTGACTCCGGTGCAGGTTTCTACTTTAGCGGCTATCGTTCACGAAGAAACGGCTAAAGCAGACGAAAGACCCCGAGTGGCGGGCGTTTACCTAAATCGTTTGAAACAGGATATGCCGTTACAGGCGGATCCGACCGTAATTTATGCGATAAAAGAGAAATCAGGAAATTTCGATCAGGTTATTAAACGCGTTATGTATAACGATTTGAAAATCAGTTCACCTTATAATACCTACATTCACACTGGTTTGCCACCAGGACCTATCGCGATGCCGGACATTTCGGCTATCGATGCGGTTTTAAATGCAGAAAAGCATAATTATGTATATTTCTGTGCCAGTGTGGAACGTTTTGGCTATCATGAATTTGCCGAAACATACGAGCAACATCAGGTAATCGCTAAGAAATATGCCGAGTGGGTGGCGAAACAAGGATATCAGCGTTAATTTTTGAGTACGTTTTTTAAAATAGTTACTGAAGAATCGCAAGTGTTTTTTACAAGAAAAGTGCTTGCGATTCTTTTTGTATTGTTATCGGTTACAGTTCAGTCGCAATCGAAAATGGAATCGTTTTTAACGCCTTCGGATACGGTAAACGTTCCCAGAAAAAATACGGTTTATATTTCCGAATCGGCTTTTTTCGGCGGAACATTGATTGGGTTGAACCAGCTTTGGTACAAAGACTATCCGAAATCATCTTTTCATTTTATCAATGATAATGACGATTGGCTGCAAATGGATAAAGCCGGCCACTTGTTTTCAACGTACCATTTAGGTCGGTTTGGCGCGGAAAGTCTGGCTTGGAGTGGCGCTACAAAAAAACAGCAATTGGTCTACGGAGCTACGGTTGGTTTTGCCTTTATGTCGGTTGTTGAGGTTTTTGATGGGTTTTCATCCGAATGGGGCGCTTCTTGGGGTGATGTGGCTGCAAACGTTGCCGGCGGTGGTTTGTATGTCTCACAGGAACTGCTTTGGAACGAACAACGGATTACACCAAAGTTCTCTTTCCACACTACCCGATATGCCGCTTTGCGTCCCAATACTTTGGGAAGCAGTTGGAACGAACAGATTTTAAAAGATTACAATGGTCAGACCTATTGGCTTTCGGTAAATCTGTATTCGTTTGCCAAGGCGAGTAAACTTCCGAAATGGTTAAATGTGGCTCTCGGTTATGGTGCTGACGGAATGGTTTCCGGGAATAAGGAAACCGTTTCTCCGGAAGTGGCGGCTCAAAATCATCGGAAACGCCAATTTTACCTCAGTCTCGACGTTGATCTTACAAAAATCAACACAAATTCTCACATTTTAAAAACTGTTTTCTCGGTTTTTAACACTATTAAGGTTCCTGCTCCGGCACTGGAGGTCAGTCAGTTCGGCGGTTTAAAAGGGCATTTTATCTATTTTTAACAAACTTTAACTTATTGATTTTCAGTTTTCTATTTTATGCTGTACCTTTGTCAACGGTAATTTCATGTCGGTGACAGCGCATGAAGAAATAGATTTTATGATAAAAAAATGGACTTATTTTTTAGGATTGGTACTTCTGATTACATTAATCAGTTCGGGTTTCAAAGCCTTTGAACCAGAGAAATTAGAAGGTTTTCACGTAGCGAATGACGAAGTAATTAACTACCTGGTACCAACCAAAGAAGAAACTGAAAAAGTGTATTACAATTTTCCGTATACCGGAAAATCGTATGTAGGTTTTAAACAGGCCATTGCGATTAAAGAGTCTTTGGGACTCTACCGATTAGTGAATCCTTTTGGTTATATGGGAAAATACCAATTTGGGAAAAGCACTCTTCGAACTTTAGGTGTTTATAACACCTCTGAATTTTTAAAAAATCCTGCTTTACAGGAAAAAGCTTTTAAAGCACTCCTCGCCAAAAACAAATGGGAGCTTAGAAAGGAAATTAATCGCTATGAAGGTCGTGTTATTAATGGTGTTAAAATAACGGAATCCGGACTTTTGGCGGCAGCCCATCTGGGAGGCGCCGGATCGGTAAAAAGTTATTTAAGATCAAACGGACAAAATGGTTTTACTGATGGTTTTGGAACTTCATTACGAAGTTACATCAAAAAATTTGGAGGTTATGACACTTCCAATATTGTGGCAAATGCAAATGCTAAGGTAAAACTAGACTAATGGGTTTTATGTATAATAAAAATGCAAGGTCGATTGTGTAAATCGGCCTTGTTTTTTTTCCATTGGTTCACCGATTGCGTTTTGATAAACTCCGTTGGTAATGTAATGTCACAGGCCACACATAATAGTGTGTTTGGCTGAAGAATCTGAAGTAAATCCTCTAAAAATTTATTGTTGCGATAAGGTGTTTCGATGAATAACTGCGACTGGTTTTTGTCAAACGATAATTTTTCCAGGTTCTTTAAAGCCGTTTTCTTCTCGGATTTGTCAATGGGCAGATAACCGTTGAAGGCAAAACTCTGACCATTCATTCCGGAAGCCATCATCGCCAATAAAATAGAGGAAGGTCCAACCAGTGGAACCACCTGAATGCCTTTATCATGCGCCAGTTTTACAATCACAGCACCAGGATCGGCAACACCGGGACATCCGGCTTCACTCATCAATCCCATGTTTTTGCCTTCTAATAATGGCTTTATAAATTCATGGTGCTCCGAAACATCGGTGTGTTTGTTTAAGACAAAAAGGTGTAGTTCGGGTTGTTTCTTTTCCGGATGTACGCTTTTGATAAAACGACGGGCTGTTTTTTCGTTTTCAACAATATAATGGTCGATGAAATCAATCGTTCTCTTAATGGTATGCGGCAATACATCTTCGGGGTTCATTTCGCCTAAAGTTGTCGGAATCAAATATAATTTTCCCAAAAGAGCGGTTGGTTTCATGAGTGTTTGGCTTTAAGTTTTTCGGCAATAATTTGGCAGGCATCATCCAGCATGTCGAATACCTGTTCAAATCCGTTTTGTCCGCCATAATACGGATCGGGAACATCAACGTTTTCATTCGGAAACAATTCGTTGAGAATCATTTGTACTTTCGACTTGGCTTCTTCAGAAGGTGCCAAAGCAATCACATTTTTGTAATTGGAAATGTCCATCACATAAATATAATCAAAAGTATCGAAATCGGTGGGGTGAATTTGTCTGCCGCGTTGATGGGTTATGTCTAAACCTCGTTTTTTGGCGGTTTGAATCGAACGGTTGTCCGGTTCCTGACCGACATGCCATCCTCCCGTCCCGGCCGAATCAATAAAAAACTGTTCCCTCGGGAGTTTGGATTGTAAAATTCCTTCCGCTAAAGGAGAACGACAAATGTTTCCCAGGCAGACCATTAAAATTTTAACCGGCATAGATTATAACGATAGCTTTTTGTGGATGTCGTCTACGTATTTCTTGAACTGCTTATCGGTAGAAACCAAGTTGTCTACTGTCTTGCAAGCGTGTAAAACCGTAGCGTGGTCACGGGAACCAATTTGCGAACCGATGTTTGCCAAAGAAGCTTTGGTGAACTTTTTAGCGAAAAACATTGCCAACTGTCGTGCTTGTACCACGTCGCGTTTTCTGGTTTTTGACTGTAGCGTTTCCACGTCCAATTGGAAATAATCGGAAACGATTTTTTGGATATAATCGATGGAAACTTCGCGTTTCACATTCTTAACAAATTTCTCCACGACTTGTTTTGCCAGTTCAATCGTAACTTCACGGTGGTTGAAAGACGATTGCGCAATTAAGGAAATAATCGCACCTTCCAATTCACGAACGTTGGATTTGATGTTTTTGGCCACATATTCCACAATATCATCCGGCATTTCAACACCATCACGATATAAAATGTTTTTTAGGATGGAAACTCGTGTTTCGTAATCCGGTTGGTGAATTTCCGCGGAAAGTCCCCATTTGAATCGCGATAACAAACGTTGTTCGATGTCCTGCATGTCTACAGGCGCCTTGTCGGAAGTCAGGATGACCTGTTTTCCGTTTTGGTGCAGATAATTAAAGATGTGGAAGAACACGTCCTGTGTTCCTGCTTTTCCGGAAAGGAACTGTACATCATCAATAATTAACACATCGATTAATTGGTAGAAATGAATAAAATCATTTCGGGTATTTTTCTTAACGGAGTCGATATATTGTTGCGTGAATACTTCCGCAGAAATATACAAAACCGTTTTTTCGGGATATTTTTCTTTGATTTCAACACCGATAGCATGGGCCAAGTGCGTCTTACCTAAACCAACACCTCCAAATATAAGGAACGGGTTAAAAGAAGTTCCTCCGGGTTTGTTGGCAACGGCCATACCGGCAGAACGTGCCAAACGGTTGGAATCGCCTTCAAGGAAATTATCGAAACTGTAATTCGAATTTAATTGCGATTCGATTTTTACATTTCGGATGCCGGGGATTACAAACGGGTTTTTTAACTCTGGATTTTTGTTCTGAATCGGAACATCGATTTCCTGAGTTTTTACTGCTGAACGGTTGTTACTTGGTAACTGTTCCGTAAACGGAAGTTTGTTGCCAAGTTTATTCTCCATTTTAATTTTATAAAGTAACTTTGCGCTCGGTCCCAGCTCTTTGGTAAGAGCTACTTTTAATAATTTAACATAGTGTTCTTCTAACCATTCGTAGAAGAATTTACTGGGAACTTGAATATATAATGCGTTATCTGTAAGTTCAACGGCCTTGATAGGTTCAAACCAAGTTTTGTATGCTTGGTCTTGAATATTGTCTTTAATAAAAGACAGGCAGTTTTCCCATACTGATTGCGCAGTTGTACTCATATATTCAGGCATGTTTTTGTAATTATTTGTTGGACAAAAAGTTAACGTAGGTTATCTTTTTTTTGATTGGGAAGACAAATATGTGGACAAAATTTTTCAAAAAAAAATCTTTTACATATTGGTTTTGTAAAAAAAAAATTGTAAGCCTTTTTTAAATAAAATTTAGAATAAATTAACGTAAATTTAAGATGAAAATTTATCAGTTTCAGGTGCGTGTCCGGTATGCGGAAACCGACCAAATGGGGGTCGTTTATCATGGGAATTATGCGCAATATTTCGAGATGGGACGCGTGGAATGGCTCAGAAACCTTGGGGTTTCGTATAAATGGATGGAAGAAAACGGAATTATGCTTCCGGTGGTTTCGCTTTCAATGAATTACAAAAAACCGGCACGTTATGACGACTTGCTTACGGTGAAAACGATCTTTAAAAGTCAGACCTCCGTTAAGATAGAATTTGACTATGAAATTTACAATGAACAAGGGGAGTTATTAACAATTGGCAACTCCGTTTTGGTGTTTGTGGACATGAAAACCGGTCGCCCGATTTTACCTCCAAAATACATCACGGAACGGTTGGTGGAATTAGTGGAAAACTAGAAATATCACAAAATAGTTTTATTCTTTTTCAAGAATCACCACTTCAAATAAATTGGAGAAAATGTCGAATACCATTTCGGCATTTTTTTTTCGGGTGGCAATTTCAATTTCGCAGCTCATTTCCATTTTTTGGGAAACGATATCCAGATTCTTTTCTTTGATCACCCGCATCACTTTATTCATGTTCTTATAGTCGAAACGGATCAGGTAATGGATGTCGATGGTTTTTTCTACAATGTCTGAAATTTCCAATGCCATTTGTGCTGCGGTTTTGTATGCCGAAATTAATCCGCCTACACCCAGTTTGACGCCGCCGAAATACCGAACGACCACAACCAATACATTGGTGACTTCAAACGACTGAATTTGTCCGTAAATGGGCATTCCTGCCGAATTGTTAGGTTCGCCATCATCGTTAGCACGATACTGTATTTTGGTGGTGCCCAATTGGTAGGCGTAACACCAGTGTCGGGCAGAAAAATGCTGCTTTTTTAAATCGTCAATGATGGCTTTAACATCTTCCTCTGTACTGACAGGAAAAGCATAGCCGAAAAACTTGCTGTTTTTTTCTTTATAGAGTACTTCTTCTGAGGGAGAAGCTAGCGTTTTGTATGAATCGGTTTCCAATGAAAGTGTTACCAGGTTTTTTCGAACAAATCCACGACGTCTTCTTTGCCTACTTCAAGGTTCCAAATGTGCATGCCCAAATTGGCTGCGACATCTGTATTGTGCTTGTTATCGTCTACAAAAAGGGTCTTCTTCGGATTCAAATCGTGTCGGTTGATGATGTAATTGAAAACTTCCGGGTCGGGTTTGCGCAAACCGATTTCATACGACAAATACACTTTCTCAAAACACTGATAGAATTCGCGGGCAAATGTCATACCCACCTTATGTTCGAATTTCTCAATGTGGGTTCTGTCGGTATTGCTTAACAGGAACAAGCGGTATTTTTGGGATAAACGTTGTAAAAATTCCAGACGGTACAATGGAAAATCCAGCAAAATGCTGTTCCATGCCTCCCGTATTTCGTCCAGTTCTTTGTTGGGAATATAGCGCTGAAAACCCGTAAAAAACTGCAACTCGTCAATTTTTCCTTTTTCGTAGCGTTTGTTCAGGCTGTCCAAATCTTCGTTCCAGCATACCAAACCTATTTTTCGCATATGATCAAAAGGAGCCTCCTGACTCAAATTGATAAAAACGTTTCCGAAATCAAATATAATTGTATCGATCATACATTTCTGAAAATTAATAGTTCGTCATCCAAAACAGTTTGCTTTTCGGTTAGTTTTCCTGAAAGATTTGGGGCCGACGTTCCGTTTGTAAAACTCACATTTCCTTTGAAAATCAGGGCTTCATCCCAAAGATTCGCATCGATAAATGTTTGTAAAGTTGCTCTTCCGCCTTCAATGATAACCGACTGGATTTCGTGTCGAAAAAGCACGTCGGTAATTTGGAAAGCCAAAGAATTATCAAAGGTACAATTTTCATAAAAAAGATTATCAGAATTCTTGAAATTTTGATTCTCCGTTATGATAATCGTTTTGGTCTTAAGGTCTTTAACAGCATATTCTTCTGAAATTTTCCCGGTTCTGTCCAATACCACACGAATCGGATTTTCTCCCGACCAATCGCGAACATCCAATTTCGGATTGTCGTCCAGAACGGTTTGTGTGCCCACGAGAATCGCCTGTTCCTCACTACGCCATTTGTGCGCCAACTGTCTGGAATACGGATTGGTAATCCAAACCGGTTTTTGTTCTTTTTTGGTCAGCGGCGCAATATAACCATCTGCCGTTTCCGCCCATTTCAAGATAATATACGGCCTTTTTTTCTGATGAAACGTAAAGAAACGTTTGTTGAGTTCGTTGCATTCGTCTTCCAAAATACCCACTGTGACATTCTTACCGGCTTCCATGAGTTTTTTAATGCCGCTTCCGGATACTTTTGCAAACGGATCGATGGTTCCGATAACCACATTCGGGATTTTGTGCGCAATAATCAAATCGCAACACGGAGGTGTTTTTCCGAAATGACTGCAAGGTTCCAGGCTGACATAAATCGTAGCTTTGGATAAGAGCGATTTGTCTTTAACTGAATTCACGGCGTTAACTTCCGCATGCGGTTTTCCTGCTTTACGGTGCCAGCCTTCGCCGATGATTTTTCCGTCATACACAATCACGCTGCCTACCAACGGATTCGGGTAAGTAGTTCCCAAACCATTTTTGGCCAGTTCAATGCAGCGTTTTATGTAAAATTCATGTATCTTCACGGTACAAAAATAAGCTATTTCTTAAGAATGAGTGAAGTGATAATCAGAGAAATCCAAAAAGCAGATAATGTTTCGGTTGCCAAAGTAATCCGAAGTGTTTTGGAAGAATTTAATGTACCGAAAGTGGGTACAGCCTATGCCGATCCACAGTTGGATTGTATGTTTGAAACGTATGCCGAACCCCAATCGGCTTATTTTGTGGTGGAAAAGGATAATAAGATCATCGGTTGTGCCGGAATAGCACCATTGGCTAACGGTTCGCCGGAAGTTTGTGAGCTGCAGAAAATGTATTTTCTGCCGGAAACCCGTGGTTTGGGAATAGGAGTGAAGATGATGGAAACCTGTCTTGACAAAGCGAAGGCATTCGGATTCAAACAATGCTATCTCGAAACCATGCCGTATATGGAAGCCGCCCAAAAATTATATCAGAAATCCGGATTTGACTATCTTGAGGCACCAATGGGTTGTACCGGACATTCGTCCTGCCCGGTCTGGATGATAAAAAATTTAGAATAGAATACTGGTAGTTTCGATGCTTGTTTGGATTCTTCGCACGATTGATTCCGTTTTTTTCATCGTTTAAAAAAAATATCGTGATTACTTTGTGAACCGGTTTTGAATGAACATCAAAATTCGTATTTTGCAGGGTGATTAGCACATCATTTAATCAATACCTAATTGACTATGTTTTCTAAAGCATGTGAATACGGAATCAGGGCTACTATTTTTATAGCTTCAGAATCCTTGAAAAATAATAGAGTCGGACAAAAAGAAATTGCGGAGGAAATTGATTCCCCGGTCGCTTTTACTGCCAAAATACTACAGAAGCTGGTGCATCGCAACATTGTGAGTTCCGCTAAGGGGGTAGGTGGCGGCTTCAGTATCGAAAAATTCCGATTGAAAGAAATCAAGTTGGTCGAAATAGTCGAAGCCATTGACGGCGATTCCATTTTCAGGGGTTGCGGTTTGGGATTGAGCGATTGTTCCGAAGACCATCCCTGTCCTGTGCATGATAAATTCAAATCCATTCGTGGGGAACTGACCATAATGTTGGAAGATACCACTCTGGAAGAACTCGCGTTGGGAATAAAATCCGGCAGTACTTTCCTGAGATATTAAAAAAAAGGCTTGAATTTTCAAGCCTTTTTTATTAAACCAATACTCCGAGTTCTATGGTTTCGAGTTCTGCTTTATACTTTTGCAGTTCGTACTGAATCATTTCTCTCTCTTTCTGAAAATAATTACCGACAGTAAACAGGTTCCTGTAATACTCGATGCCCGATAACAGGTTTTCCTTGAAAGCAGTCAGCTTCTTTTGTTGTGCCGCATTTTCTTTTTCGAACGCTTCGCCGACTTCCTTTTTAAAATAGTTCAGATACAACGACAGTTCCTTAACAAACATGTTTGGACGTACCACGTTGTTCAATACCGATTTGTAGCCGTAAATGTGCTGTACCATTTCGGATAAGGAATATTGTCGGTCAAAATACGCAATATTGGGTCCCGGACACACCACAACACCTTGAGCTTCGCCTTTGATTTTAATATTGTTCTCCAACAACGAAGCATTGGCCAACCCGATACAAAGACAGGATTTCTCCGTTATGGCATTGTGTTTTTTGGTGAATTCCGAATCCGACAAATTTTCTTTTTCAGTTTCCAGTTCCGACAGTTTTATGTCCTGATATTTTCGGGAAGCCGTGCAAAGCCCTTTTTCATCGTACTGTTTGCTCAGTGCCAGGTATTTTTTCGGACAGGAACTTCCGGCTTTGTTTTCATGAATGCGTTTTTCTCTCAGTAGTTCATTGGTTGTTCCTCGAACAGTGTTAAACGGAATGCCCAAAGGCGAAATGTGACTCAGATAAAGATCTTCTTCTTTGGCTTTTGCCAACAATTCCCGGGTATCATTATCCGAGGATGTCGCTTCCGGAACCAACAGGAATGGTGAACCCCAACCAACGGAATCCGTTTTGTAAAAGTCCAGTAAAAACTCATGTTCTTCTGCTGTTCCAACGCCGCCTTGTACGGTGATTTTCAGGTCCAACGGGGTTTCGGGTACGGGAAGGTTTTTCTGTAGCAGTGCTTTGCACATTAATTCATGCGCCGAAGCGATCAGGTTTTCTTTTTTCTGTTTGAATTCTTCCAAAATCGGACCTAATAAAAAGCCATCGGTTGCAAAAGCGTGTCCGCCACAATTTAATCCTGATTCGATACGGTATTCGGAAACCCATAATCCTTTTTTAGCTAAAAAATTCCCCTGTATCATCGCCGAACGGAAATCGCTCACTTTCAGAATGATTTTTTTCTTCAGTTCGGCATTTTCGTTCGGAAAGAAATCGGGAAACGTTTCGAAATAGCTGTACAATCTTGGGTTCATTCCGGCCGACAAAACCACCGATGAATTCAAAGTACTGTTGGCAAATCCTCTCAAAGCCGCATGGGCATCGTTGAACTCAACTGGAAGCTGTTCCTTTTTGTCATAATTGTCCTTATCGACTTTCGTCATGATATTGATGTCGATTTCGCCGGGATACAGGTTTTTTTCCAGATAGGTTTTAATGTTTTCTTTGATTACACAGCCTTCCTGAATGAAGTTTTCCAGTCCTTTTTTAATTTCCGATTTGTTGGGCAGCATGGCGATGTAATTTTCCAAAGCGGTTTTGCTTTCCGAAAGTTCCGTTTTGAAATTCTCGAATTTCTCGGTAACGATTTTATCAACGGTGTTTAGGTACGACGTGATTCGTTTTGCTCTGTAATCGCTTATTTTCTGTGAAATTTCCTGATAGGGCAAATCAAACTTCTTACTGTAAAAGGCGTTCATCTTTTCAATGAGTTCATCATCCATAATGGAAATCACCGACGAAATGCCATATTGGGCCACGCGAATCGGACTGTCAATCGTATACGCCAATCCCATCACCGGAATGTGAAAGGTGTGTAAGCTATTGGTTCTTAGTTTGTTTTTCATTGCGTTGAATTTAATTCGCAAATATTACGCTTCTAATTTTATTAAAAACTGATAAAAATCATACTTCTTTGTTTTTATTAAGGATAATTTTGTCTTCTATTGTTTTTGACTCCTATGATACATAAGAAAACGAAAATTTATATTGGTTGCATGCTTGCTTTGGTGAGTGTTTTTAGCTTTTACAATTTTACGATTTATACCAATAGCGATGCCCAATATGAAACGCCGCTAAGTGATAAAGCTTTGCACGGACAGGAACTTTGGCAACGGAACAATTGTTTTTCCTGTCATCAGTTGTACGGGTTAGGCGGTTATCTGGGACCTGATTTAACGAATGTTTTTTCAGCCGAAAACAAAGGCCCGGAATATATCAAAGCCTTTTTGAACAGCGGTATAAAAACAATGCCCAAGTTTCATTTTTCCGAAGCGGAGAAAGAAGCGATTGTGACGTTTCTGAAAGAAGTGGATGCGTCCGGTTATTATCCTAATTATAATGCGACCATCCAATCGGACGGATGGGTTGATATCGAGTATAAAGATGCGAAATAAAATATCCTTACTATACTTAGCCACGGCTTTACTGGCGTTATTACTGGGCATGATCTTCGGGATTTTGTCCGGATTGCAATACGTTATGCCCGAATTCATTAAAGCGATTTTGCCTTTCAACAGTTTGCGGCCTTTCCACGTAACCAGTGTTATCGCCTGGATTATTCTTTGTGCTGTCGGCGGCATTTATTACTATTTGTCCAATTCGGAAGCACCTCGTTTGTATTCGGATCGGTTGTCGAAAATCCATTATTTTCTTTTTCTTGGAATCGGACTCACCATTTATTACAGCTATTACACGGGTAATTTCGGAGGGAAAGAATACCTTGAATTTCCTCCGTATCTGATTTTACCGATATTGTTCGGCTGGTTGTTGTTCGGTATTAATTATTACAAAACGATGGTGGGTAAAGTCAGAAATTGGCCCGTTTATTACTGGATGTGGGGCACGGGAATCCTTTTTATGATTTATCATTTAAGCGAGGCTTACTTGTGGCTGCATCCCGATATAAAAAATAATTTTATCAAATCGTTAGCCATTCAGTGGAAGGCGGGCGGTTCTTTCGTAGGTTCCTGGAACATGCTGGTGTACGGTACCGCGATTTATCTGATGGCAAAAATCAAAGGCGACGACAGCATCGGAAGGAAACGTAGATCGTTCTTCTTTTACTTTCTCGGATTAACGAATTTAATGTTCGGATGGGCGCATCATATCTATATTGTTCCTACAGCACCTTGGGTTCGCTATGTCGCATACGGCATCAGCATGACCGAATGGATCATCTTATTTTACATGATTTATGAATGGAGAAAATCCCTTCCGGAGGAAACAAAAATAAAAAATTGGTTACCATATAAATTGTTGGTTATGGCTGATGTCTGGGTATTTCTGAACCTGATTTTAGCCCTGTTGTTTTCCATTCCGGCCATCAATTTTTTCACCCACGGTACGCATATCACAGTAGCGCATTCGATGGGAACGACCATCGGAATCAACACGACGATTTTATTGGCTTCGGTATTGTTTATCGTCAATCAGATTCAACCCGATTTTAATCTTTCGTCCGTCAAAAAAGGCTTCCGGATTTTTAACGTTTCGCTTCTGCTTTTCTGGCTGAGTTTGCTCGTGGCCGGAGTGAAGCGAAGTCATTGGATGTATTTTACCAAAGGCATTCCGTTTTCCGAAATGCAATCGCAGTCGCATTGGATTTACATCGCTTTTTTACTTTTCGGAACCGGAATCTTTATCGGATTACTTTTTATAACACTGCCCGTACTTAAAACACTACTAACAACCTACAACCTGAAAGGGATTAATGAAAATGAGAACCAATGAAAAATCTTAAAGAGAAAATACTCGAGTTAAAGAAACAGAAAAATGCGGTGATTCTGGCGCATTATTATCAGGAAGCCGACATACAGGAAATAGCGGATTATGTGGGTGACAGCCTCGGATTATCCCAGGAAGCGGCCAAAGTAGATGCGGATATCATTCTTTTTGCCGGCGTACATTTTATGGCTGAAACCGCTAAAATTCTGAACCCGAATAAAAAAGTGATTCTTCCCGATCTGAAAGCCGGATGTTCATTGGCCGAATCGTGTCCGCCAGATCTTTTCGGAGCTTTTGCTTTAAAACATGCCGATCATATGGTGGTGACGTATGTGAATTGTTCGGCTGAAATTAAAGCGATGAGCGATATCGTTTGCACCTCATCCAATGCGGTGAAAATCGTAGAATCTATCCCGGAAGACGTACCGATTCTATTCGCACCCGATAAAAATTTAGGAAAATACATTATTGAAAAAACCGGTCGTAAAATGTTGTTGTGGGATGGCTCTTGTGTAGTGCATGAAGCGTTTTCGTTAGACAAGCTGATTGCATTGCACAAGAAAAATCCGGATGCTGAAATCATAGCGCATCCCGAATCGGAAACGCATATTTTAAAAACCGCGAATTACATCGGTTCGACAGCCGGAATGATTGATTATGTGAAGAAAAGCAGTAAAGCGAAATTCATTATTGCCACCGAAGCCGGAATATTGTACAAAATGCAACAGGAAGTGCCTGAAAAAACATTAATTCCGGCACCATCAAACGAGGACAATACCTGTGCGTGCAGTGAATGTGCCTATATGAAAATGAACACGTTGCAGAAAGTCTACGATTGTCTGTTACATGAAAGTCCGGAAATCATTGTACCGGAAACCATCCGCGAAAAAGCACTACTCCCAATTGAAAGAATGTTGGAATTATCAAAATAGCTATGAGAACAGATTATTTAATCATTGGTTCGGGTGTGGCGGGGTTAACCTTTGCCTTAAAAATCGCCAATCATTTTCCGGAACGAAAAGTTACGATCATAACCAAATCGGAAGAGGCGGAATCCAATACCAAATACGCTCAAGGCGGTGTTGCCGTGGTTATTGATGAGATTGAGGATTCCTACGACAAACACATTCAGGATACGCTGCTAGCCGGAGATGGGATTTGCGATACGGATATTGTGGAAATGGTGGTGACCGAAGGACCAAAGCGTTTTAAGGAATTGGTTTCGTGGGGTGCCAAATTTGATAAGAATCCCGATGGCGATTTTGATTTGGGAAAAGAAGGCGGCCATTCGGAAAACAGGGTGGTGCATCACAAAGACCAAACCGGATTTGAAATTGAGCGCACCATTTTAAAACAGGTTAACCGAACCAGAAACATTACGATTTTAGAATACCATTTCGCTCTCGATCTGATACTGCAAAACAACCGATGCTACGGCGTTTATGTGATGAATGAAAACGACGGAACCATCGAAATCTGTAAAGCGGGCTATACGATTTTGGCGACCGGCGGTATAGGGCAAGTGTACGGACATACTACGAATCCGGAAATTGCAACGGGTGACGGTATTGCCATGGCCTACCGGGCCAATGCTAAAATCAAGGACATGGAGTTCATTCAGTTTCATCCGACGGCTTTGTATGATGAAACTTCGGTAGAAACGTTCCTGATTTCAGAGGCCGTTCGTGGGTTTGGTGCTTTTTTGCGTAATGCCAACGGGCAACGATTCATGTTCGATTACGATGCAAGAGGCGAATTGGCTTCGCGGGATATTGTCTCACAAAGTATTTATAAAGAATTGAAAGAGCGTCAGGAAAAATGTGTCTATTTGGATTGCACGCATTTGGATATCAGTGAATTTAATCATCATTTTCCAATGATTTACCGTCATTGTAAAGATCTTGGGATTGACATTGCCAAAGAATGGATTCCTGTAGTTCCCGCCCAACACTATCTCTGCGGAGGGATTGTGGTGGATAAAAACGGAAAAACATCCATCGAACATCTTTTTGCCTGTGGGGAATGTTCCCGAACCGGATTGCATGGGGCTAATCGGCTGGCATCGAATTCGTTGTTGGAAGCCTTGGTGTTTTCGGACCGGATTTTCAAATACATTTCAAGTACCTCATTGATTTCTTTAACGGTTAATCACGAATTTTCAGAATGGCACCCGATACAGAAAGGAGAAATACCGCCTAATTATTTAAAAACAACGGAAGAAGAACTTCAGTTACTCATGAGGGAAAATGCGGGAATTGTTCGTAATGATGCCGATTTACTTTCGGCAAAAGCCCGATTAACAGCACTGCAAAAAGAAGTGGAAGGAAAATACAACCAATATCAAATAACGACCTCGCTTTGCGAATTGCGAAACATGATTCAGATTGCCTTATTAATCGTGGAACAGTCATTACAACGCAGTAAGAATTGTGGTGGTTTTTTGAAAATTAATCACAGTGTTGTCTTTTAAAAAGAGTAATTTTGAAGGATCATGATTACGCTCAAACAACTACAATTTGAAATTTTATCGCTTTTCCGATACAAGAAGAGCGAACGAACATGGCATGTCCCTTTCTTGGCGTCTTTATGTGTTGGAACTCCGTTGTTTATTGGCTATTATTTGGATAAACCGGCATACGGAATAACAGCTTGTATTGGAGGATTGGTTTTTCTGTATTTGCCTGCCAGTTCGCTGGCCCGACGGATGGTAACCATTTTGGCTTGTTCTTTCGGATTTGTGTTTGCGTTTACCATAGGTGTTCTGTTCAGTTTTAATCCGTATTTGTCTTCCATCGTATTGGGACTTTTTGCCGCTTTTGTGCATTGGGTATCCCGATTTTACCAGTTAAAACCACCGGGAAATTTTTTCTTCATAATGATAGCGTCCATAGCCAGTTGTATGCCTTTTGATCTTGAGGGAATACCGGTAAAAGTGGGGTTAATCGCCATGGGAACCATGCTGGCCTGTGTGATTGCTTTCGTATACAGTTTGCTGATAACCAAAGGCACATTTTTTAAATCGGAGTTCGTGGTCGTGGTGCAGCGCAATTATGCGACGATTTTTGAAGCAATTGTCATCGGTTTTTTCATGTCGCTTTCGTTACTGACGGGTTTATTGCTGAAATTGGATAATCCGTATTGGCTGCCCATTTCGTGTGCGGCGGTAATTCAGGGCGTTACCTTGCAACAGGTTTGGCGAAGAACGTTTCAGCGTATTTTAGGAACTTTTGTGGGGCTTTTGCTAACCTGGGTTTTGCTCCGGTTTGAACTGAGTCTGTTCTGGATTTGCTGCAGCATTGTAATGTTACAGTTTATTGTGGAAACGTTAATCGTACGACAGTATGCGATGGCAATTATTTTTATGACACCATTGACCATTTTTCTGGCGGATGTTGGGGATTCGTTAAAATTCGATCCGAACGACTTGATTACGACCCGTTTTTTTGATATTATTATAGGAAGTGTAATCGGCGCCGTTGCAGGTTGGATATTGCATCATCAGTACCTTCGCAATAAATCGGAACGTCAAATCCGGAAAACACGAATCGCGATGTATCGATAACAGGTTGTTGTTCCAAATCGGTGCAATGAATACCTGTTTAATGGGCAATCTTAAATAGTTGCCTGAAGACAATAGTGTCTTTTGTGTGGTATTTGTAATATTTTTAGTAAATTTAAAGGAATTATTTTGTTGATTCTGAAAGGAATGTTAATAATAAAGGAAATAATCACACGTCAATCATTCGTTATTTATGCAGATAGATTTAGATTTATTGTATTCTTGGGGTGCAGTCACTAAGGAATATAAAAAAAATGAAGTTATCTTCCACGAAGATACTACAGCGGGATTTTACTACCAGATTCTGGAAGGTTGTGTCAGGATGTTTAATGCGAATGACAAAGGGAAAGAATTTACCCAGGCTTATTTTACGTGCGGACAAAGTTTTGGTGAACCTGCGTTATTGATTGATAAGGAGTATCCTGCTACGGCTGTGGCTTTTCGGGATTGTAAAATAGTTAAACTCTCCAAAGACAATTTTTTAAAGATTTTGGATGAATATCCTTTTATTCAGAAACATTTCCTGAATTTGCTCGCCAACCGTATTTACACTAAAACAAAACTCGCCAAAGACATCATCAACCAAAAACCGGAGTTCCGGATTATCGCTTTTTTGAATGCCCAGAAAAACTGTGGAAAAGATGAAAAACATCTGGTGCCTTATACCCGACAGGAAATCGCTAATTTCACCGGATTGCGGGTCGAAACGGTTATCAGGGTGTTTTCCCGGATGAAAGAGTCCAATAAAATCGAAATGGTTAATCACAAAATCTATTACTAATGATGACGGATAGTAAATTTTGGCTGAGATTTTCCTTAGTGAATCTGTTTATAGTCGCTTTGTTGGGGTTGCTGATGCGTTACAAAATCGGGTTCGAGTTTCCGTATTTTAATCAAAAGAATCTGCAGCTTTCCCATTCCAATTTTGCTTTTACAGGCTGGATCAGTCATACGTTAATGGTGCTGATGATTCACACGCTTCAAAACAAAATAATCGATTTTAAGTTCGAGAAGTATAAAAAGACCATTATTTTCAACCTGATCTGTTCCTATGGGATGTTGGTGTTTTTTATCCTTCAGGGGTATGGAATGATTTGCACCATTTTTTCGGTATTGTCCATTCTGGTTTCGTTTTATTTTGCCTTTACGTTTTATAGAGATCTGAATCGGGTAGACAATACACTCCTTTTTAAAAACTGGTTTAAAGGGGCTCTTTTTTTTAACGTAATCTCTTCGCTGGGATCGTTTGCTTTAGCTTATATGATGATGACCAAGAACATCCATCAGAACGAGTACCTGGCTTCCATCTATTATTTCCTGCATTTTCAGTATAACGGCTGGTTTTTCTTTGCCTGCATGGGCTTGTTTTTTGATTTCTTTCGACTTAACAATACTGAAGACGCTTTCTTTGGCACTTCGTTCAAATTGTTTTTCGCTTCCTGTATCCCGGCTTACTTTTTATCGGTTTTATGGTTGGAATTGCCACGCTGGCTTTATGTGATCGTGGTGATTGCTGCCGTAATTCAGGGGTATGCCTGGTTCCGATTGCTTTACGGCATTTTAAAACAGAAATCGGAAGCGATATGGAAACTCGGCTTTTCGTTGCGGTACGTTTTGCTTTTTGTCGGATTCGCTGTTAGTATAAAATTATTGCTTCAGCTTGGCTCTACGGTACCGTTTGTCAGCAAGCTTGCCTTTGGTTTCAGGCCCATAGTAATCGCTTATCTGCATCTTGTTTTGTTGGCTGTTATTACGTTGTTTTTACTTTTCTACATTCATGCAGCTTCCTTTTTTGCAAGATTTGAGAAAACGTTTTTCGGATTGATTCTTTTTTCGGTAGGGGTGTTGCTCAATGAAATTATTTTGGCTGTACAAGGAATTGCTTCTTTCAGTTACACGATGATTCCGTATGTAAATGTGCTTCTTTTTGGAGCTGCGATAGTGCTGGTTGCAGGTAGTAGCGTTTTGGCGTATAATTCGTTTAAAAAAAGTTAAAAAATTGATTTTCTTATGATTACACTCATAAAATATTTGTGGAATAGGTCATAACTTGCAGGTATTAATCAGAATGATAAAAAACAAAGTCAGTATGAAAAAATCAGTTAAACTACTTTTATTAGCCAGTGCATTGGTCATCTTTGGATGTAAAAAAACCGAGGCTACTTCCGAAGCCACTGAAGATGCGGCATCAACAGAAAGTGTTGGGCAATCCGGAGTTGTTGATGAAACCTCGAGTCCGAATATTGTGCAAACCGCTTCCGGAAGTAAAGATCACTCTACCTTAGTAACAGCGGTTAAAGCCGCCGGGTTAGCAGATGCTTTAAGCAATGCGGGACCCTTTACCGTTTTTGCACCCACCAATGCCGCTTTTGATAAGTTGCCTGCCGGAACTGTGGAAGGTTTATTGAAACCGGAGAAAAAAGAAGACCTGAAGTCCATTTTGGAATACCATACCTATGTGGGGGTTTTAAAAACCGATTACATGCAGGATGGTCAGGAATTTGAAATGGTTACGCCTCAGAAAGTGAAAATCACCAAAAAAGATGGAAAAACGTATGTGAACGGTTCGGAAATTGTTGCTTCCATAGAAACTTCAAACGGAATCATTCATGTAATTGGAGATGTACTTTTGCCTAAATAAGATAAGAAATTATTAATTCAAGTTTCCTTTTCTAATTATGTTCGGGAAAAAGCGTTAACCTCTTAGGTTAGCGCTTTTTTCATTTCCAGTCGTGAAAGCGTTAGTTTCCGTAAAGTGTTTTTGCCATTAAGGCATTCGCGATATTAAAAGCTCTCTCTTTAATTTCTTCCGCTTTGTTACCGAAAAATAATTCATCTACTGTAGTTTTAAATAAGAAGATCCAATGTTGGAAATGCTGCTGCGTCATCTTGCTTTTTTTATGCAGTTCTTTGTGTACGGTCATTGGGTTACCGCTGTAATTCCCGTTGTAAAAAAGAATATTCTCCCAAAAATCATACATCTTGGGTAAATGACTGTCCCAATTTACATGTGCCACATCATTAAACAAATACCCTATAACCGTATCGGTCCTCACTTTCTCATAAAAAGCATTGACCAATTTTTCGACGTCTTTTCTATTCTTAAGATCTTTTTTCATTTTGAAAAGGGTAACGGATTAGAAAATCAGCAATCGGAAATTCATTAGCAGAGTGTCACAAATCTTTCCGGTTGAACTTCTTAAGCGAAATAAAAAACGGAATAATAGCCCATAGCGACAATAACAGAAACGAAACTATTAAACCTGTTGAGGTTCCGAAAAAGTCTTTGAAAATTGCTCCGGTATAGCCCATCATGGCGGAAACATCGAGATGTAACAGTATTTGAATCCGCGCCAAGTCGATTGGACTTAAAGCGGTGATTCCCACCATGGCGGTTTCAATCGGATAGTCGGCAAACTGGAACAATAAAAACAGTACCATACCGTCAAAAAGTAAGGCAAAGTACAACCAAATCATGATAGCGATTCCGATTCCTTTGGCTTTGTCTCTGGTGAGTATGGAACTTAAAAAAGCCAAGGCCACAAAAATCACCGAAACCAAGCAGCCAACGATTATCATCATAAAACCAATGTTGTCCGGGGAGTTGACCAACAAAGGAATCCCGGCTCCAACAAAAAAGGAAAAAACCATGGAGGAGGACAGGCCAATGAACAAACTGAGCCATATTTTCTGGCGTTTTACGGGCTGACTGAGTAAAAGTTCAATGAATTCAGAGCTGTTATACAGGTAAATGGTTGCAAAAAGTATGGAGACCAATGGCACGGTGAACAAAATCACATTCAAAATGGTAAGCAATCCTTTTGCCGAATTGTCTTCCAAAGCAAACGAACTCCAGGACAGAATGGCCAAAATAAAGGTGTATCCCAAAACGATTTTGTTTTTGAGAATGTCCAGTAAAATGATTTTAATGATTCGGTTCATTTTTTGTGCGCTTTAAAATTTTAGCAATCGCTTTTGAGATTTTGTGTTCGTTGGTTTCCGATTTCAATTCGGCTATTTTTTTGTGGAACAGCACGTTGCCTTCCTGCATGAAAATAATTTCGGTAATTAAATCGTCCAATTCACTCAAAAGGTGTGAGGTAATCAGAATGAGTTTTCCTTTTTCTTTTTCCTTGATGATTTTGTCTTTCAGAATTTCGGAGGCCAACGGATCTAAACCGGCCGTGGGTTCATCTAAAATCAAGACGTCGGGATTGAATAAAAACGCTAAGGTAGCACTCACTTTTTGGGTGGTTCCTCCGGATAAGGTGCGCATTTGTTTGTCGAACATTTTTTCCAGTTCGAACGCTTTCAGCAGATCCTCATCCAACTCCTGATTGGTGTTTCGGATTTGTTTAATCATGTCGATAACCTGACCGATGGTCATATTGTCGGGATAACGCCCAATTTGCGGCATATAGCCGATTTTTTCCCGGTACAGGTATTCGTTTTTAATCGATTTTTCGTTGAAAGTTATCTGGCCTTTATCGGGAAGCACCATTCCTAATATGGATTTTATCAGGGTGGTTTTTCCGCAGCCGTTCGGACCAATCAATGCAATGCACTCTCCTTTGTTGCAGTTGAGGTTTACATTTTTCAGCACTTCCAATTTCCTGAATTTTTTATTTAAATCTTTGATGTGTATCATAGGGGCAATGACTTCATTAATGGCGTATTATCTATAAAATTATCCGGCGTGATGCTGGGCAGTACTTTTTCGGATTTGTCCAGAAGCGTAATCATGAAACTTCGGTACAGTAGCATGGCGGAAGGATTTGTTTCGGTTAGCACCGCAAATAAACTCAGCGGATGATACGGTACATCGCCTATACCGTTTTTGTCCAAATCGTACCCTTCGTATTTGTCCCAATAATTACTGTTGAAGGTGTTTAAAACCAGACTTCCGTTCGTACTGATGTCAAAAGTGTTTTTAAGGTAATTGTTATTGACAATTTCGTTGTCCATACAACTGGCCTGAATTTTCATTCCCCAGCCGTTCGACTGAAACACGTTTTTTTCCACTTTGATGCGTGAAGTTCCTTCCATGTAAATGCCCGACGTGTTTCTGGAAAAACGATTGTTGAAAATATAGCTATCGGCAATTTCTTTCAGCAACAAACCGTAGGCCGAATCACCCCAGTTTTCTTCAAAATAGTTATTAAACATTTTTACGTTCTTGGTAAACATAACCGCAACACCCGCACCGTTGTTTTTGAAAATATTGGTGATGTAGGCATCATCGTTGGAAAACATGAAATGCAGTCCGTACCGAATGTTGTTGAAAGAAATGTTGCGCCAAATCACCGAATGGGTTACAAATTCAAAATAAATTCCGTCGCGATGACCGGATATTTTGTTGGCGATAATCTGCAGATTGTCACTTTTCCAGCAATGTATTCCGTTGCCAATCAGTTGTTCGTCCTTGCCGTAAGCCTTGATGGTGTTGTTTTTTACAAGACAGTTTTTACTGTTCTGAATATAAATGCCAAAGAAATTGTTGTCGAGGATGTTGTTTTCAATAACCACGTTACTCTTATCATAAACCCTTATTCCGCAAGGGTCTTCCAAGGCAGCATGGCCTGAATTAATAATTTTGAACCCTTTAACGGTAACATTATCAGCGTTTACCGATATGATTTCCGATTTGTTTTCACCATCCAGTATCGGGAATTTTTTGCCGATAAGAATGATTTGTTTGTTTATTAAAATACGTCCTTCCTTGTAGATTCCGTTATGAACAACAATGGTGTCTCCGTCAGAAGATTGTGCAATAGCGGCTTTGATACTTTTTACCTGCTGGTTTTTTCCAACCAATATGGTTTTAGCCTGACACAATACGGAAAGGGAAAGAAAATATGCTAAGAAAATAATTTTCATCTATGAAAAATATAATTGTAAAGAGGTCATATATGTTATCGCCTTTTTATTTATAGGATTTTGCAAATGCAAAATTTGTTCTTAGTGGCGATTTCATTGCAACGAATTAAAAATTTCATCCCATGATGATGGTGCGGCGTTTAGTTTGGTTTGATATTGTTCCGCTTCCGGTTTGGAGGAAAAAGCAGCGATGTTTCCTCTCATGGGGCTGTTAATGGTGCCGTCTTTCAGATAGAATGCCTTATCGGCGGCTATTAATGTATTGTCCTGCAGGTAATCATTAACATAAAAGGCTTTTGCCGGAACGCTTGTTCCGGATTTGGCGAACTTCACCATGCAGGAAATGTCGTCAAATTTGTAATGCCGTCCTTTTTCCGTAATCAGTTCGGCTCCGAATTTACCATTGGAAATGGTCATTTTGCAATTATCGCAGCTATCCGAATTTAACTTTATGGGTTTGGGTTCGTTTGAATTGCAGGAATTCAGAACACTGATTGTAAACAGAATAAATGCAACTCTTTTCATAAACAGATATTTATTTTTTCTTTTTAAACAGTTCATATTCCTTAAAAATTATAACAAAGAGGAATAACCCTGCCGCGGCAAGCATCCAGCCCCCGATGTCTGGAATGGAATAGGCACCGAAATTCAGCAATTGTTTGTATCCGATAAGCGGCGGTTGATAAGCCATTCCGGGTACTCGTATTGCAGCATTCGGATCAAGATTATGTCCGTATTCATAATTCCATCGGTAAAAATCAATTCCTGCTAAGATTACGAAAAGTACGTAAGTTATGAAAAAAACCAATACGGCTTTTCGTTTTGCAATGAAAATAAGGAGCAGGGAAATTAGTCCGAATCCGGCAAAAACGTACGGTAATATTTTGAATTCGATGAAATTCTCGGTGTGCAAAGTAGCCATACCGATGTAATGGTTCAGTCCATTGATAATATCAACGTCTCCGCCTATTTTATTAGCGTGCAATTTTAAAACCAATCCTTCAGGATATTGAGGGGCGTTCAGTTCAATTTGCCACATGGGAACAAATATGGAGCCTACGAACAAAGCTGAAATAATCAAAAGCAGTACCTTTGATACTAAGGAAATTTTTGCTGTTGTCATGGTATATGATTTAAAAAAAGGGACAACTCAACATTGCCCCTTTTTGATATTAAAGTTATTTCGTTGCAGGCAAATTGGTACCTACGCTATACGTTATCGGTACATTGCTTCCGGCAGGGGAGACCCTGACATAACCCGACATTTCCTGGTGCAGTGCACTACAGAAATCGGTACAGTACATTGGATACATACCTACTTTTTTAGGAATCCATTTCAGTGTTGTGGTTTCACCCGGCATGATTAGTAATTCTCCGTTGTCGGCTCCTTTGATGGCAAAACCGTGAGGTACATCCCAATCTTGTTCCAGGTTGGTTACGTGGAAGTACACTTCATCACCTACTTTGATACCTTCAATGTTATCCGGAGCAAAGTGAGAACGAATAGAGGTCATGTACACATGTACTTTATTTCCTTCTCTTACCACTTTTGATTCTTTTTCCCCTTTGGTTACGTAAGGGTGATTGTTTTCTCCGATTTTATAGAATTTCAACTGACCGTTGTTTCTGATCAGATCCGCTGGAGCAGCCTGGGCATAGTGTGGTTCTCCAATGGTTGGGAAATCCAAAATCAATTTCATTTTATCACCGCTGATGTCAAATATCTGTGCACTTTGTGCTAATTCAGGACCTGTTGGTAAATAACGGTCTTTGGTGATTTTATTATAAGCAACCAAATATTTTCCAAACGGTTTTTTACTGTCACCACCCGGAATCATTAAGTGCCCAACAGAGTAATAAGTTGGAACCCTGTCTAGAACTTTTAACGATTTAATATCCCATTTAACCACTTCAGAAGAAACGAAGAAAGTGGTATACGCATTTCCTTTTCCGTCAAATTCGGTATGTAATGGACCTAATCCTGGTTTTTTCACTTCTCCGTGCAACGCTGCTTCGTATTTGATTACCGGAATGCCTCCATAATTGCCTTCAAACTGTTTTTTTGCAATAGCAGATTGCATTTTGTCAAAACTAAATACAGGGATTAGTGCTGCCAGTTTACCGGAACCTACAATGAATTCTCCGCTTGGGTCAACGTCACAACCATGAGGTGATTTAGGACAAGGAATCATATAGCAGATGTCTTTTAACTCAGCAGAATCCAATACCAATACTTCGGTTTTGATTTCCGATTTAGCGGTATGTGTTTTCTCATCCCATGTGTTATGGGCATATTTTACCGATTGTTTTTTTCCTTTACCGGCTTTGATGTATTCTTCGGCTTTTTTCCAGTTCACCGCCATGATAAAGTCTTTGTCTTTTTGGGAAGCATTCACTTCCAACAGTGTATTTGCCTGTTCCGTGTTGTAGCACGAGAAGAAGAACCATCCGTGCGATTTTCCTTTTCCGGCATGGGAAAGGTCAAAGTTAACACCTGGTGTTACGATTTGGAACGCCAAATCCATTTCCCCTTCTTTTCCGACTTTCACAAAACTGATGTGCCCTTTAAAATTTTCTTTGTACGTATTGATTGGTACATCTCCGTTGGAATAATCTCCCGGTACACTAAAACGAGTTCCCGCTACTACATATTCCGTATTCTCCGTAATAAAAGGAGAGGAGTGATTACCGCCACTGTTTGGCAATTCGATAATTTCGGCCGTTTTGAATGTTTTCAAATCAATACGGGCAATACGCGGCGTGTTGTTTGCGTTACCAAAAACCCAACGTCCGTCAATTTCACCATTGGTTTGCGACATTTCGGTATGGTGTAAATCGTCCCACGGCACGAAACCATGTGAGGTATTTAGCATCGGTTTGGTTTCTTCGCTGTAACCCCATCCTTTTTCAGGATCTACCGAGAAAACCGGAATTACCCTGAATAATCTTCCGCTCGGAAGTCCGTAAACGCTTAATTGTCCGCTGAAACCACCGGAAACGAAATTGTAGAATTCGTCATATTTACCCGGAGCTACGTAGGCCTTTTGAGCGGCATCACCACTAACGGCATCGCCGGAACTTTTTGGTTTGCAGGAAGTCACCAAAGCACTCCCTAAAGCAACCACTGCGACTGCTTTGACAAATGTATTTTTCATTTTTTTACTGTTTAGATTAAGAATACCCCCAATCGTTTTACGTTGATTGGGGGTGTTTTATTTATTTCACGCCATCGTTTTTGCGCATGTATTCCAAGATATGTCTGGCTTCATCGTCGGAAAGCCCTTGGTTAGGCATTCTTACCAAACAGATTTCCAATTGTGCCTGTACTTCCGGATCTTTATCGATCATTGGGTCAGGATTGGTAATGAAGTTCATAATCCATTCCGGTTTTCTTCTTTCGGTTACCCCTTTCCATCCCGGACCAACTAATTTTTCATCGGTCATTTTGTGACATGAAGTACATTTCACGCCGGCAGCTTCTTCTCCTTTAGTAGCCATAGCCTGATCTAAAGTGGCACCCAATTCGACAGTATCGTATTTTCCTTCCCCTCTGTTTGGATCGTAAGAAGACGGGTCTGATGCTGCTGCTGCGTCCGTTTCTTCTGTAACGGGTTTTGAAGCGTCCTGTTCTGTTTTTTTATCTCCACCGCATGAGGCGAAAAAAGTGAAGCTGAAAATGATGGCAAAAATTGAAAACTTGTTCATATTCTGAATATTTAAGGTTTTAAGCAAATGTACGAATTCCTATATTAAATTTTTATGATTACAATCATAAGAAAACGTGATTTTTAATTTTTTCATAACATAATTAATTTTTTGCTATTATTTAAAAAAGCCCTGTCTCATTATAAAAACAGGGCTTTTTAACCAATTTTACCTAATTTTCCCAACTGCAGTAGTGTTGGTATTCTAAGATTTGGGTATTTTGACAGGTTGCCTGACTAAACATCCTGTTTTCTTATTCATCAAAGAAGTAATTTGGAAATGCTTACTTTTTAACTAATAAACTATTTCTTTGATTTTTTGTTCCAAATCGATTTTAGGTTTGCCCTAATAGCTTCTTAAATTGGCTTATAAATATATAGTTGTAATTAACACTTCAAATTTAAGACAAAATTGTCTTTTATTTACATGATATTTATCAGGTTTCCGAAAAAAAATTACAAAAGCAGTAAAATTATTGTCAGAATCAGTGCTAAAACGAAGCCTAAAGTCAATTTCCAGAACACATTTGCCTGTCTCAATTCCATAAACTCAAAAGCCACTAAAATAAATTTGGCTGCCCAGAGGATTAAAAGTATCAAATAGACATAGGTTTTACCCTCTGTTGTTTTCGTAGTGACAAAACCTGAGACTAAAGTGAGAGCCAGCAAAGCGATGAAGGTATATTCTTTTGAGATTTTCATTTTTTAAAAGATTAAGTATAAAACCGGGAACAATAACAGCCAAATCAAATCACACATGTGCCAAAACGCGCCGCAGGTTTTCACATCTTCTGCTTCGGTTGTGGAATTTGGTTTTTTCATGGAGTAATTGGTCCACAGTATAATTACCAAGCCTACAAGAACATGAATCAGATGAAAAGCGGTCAGCAGCCAATAATACATGTAAAAACTGTTGGTGTCCGGTGTTAATCCGTGTTCGATTTTAGCCGAATATTCGAAGAACTTCACCACAATGAAAAGCAATCCGCCCAAAGCGGTAATTTTAAGGTATAAAGAAGCTTTCGAAATGTTCTTATGTTCAAATTCATGAACCGCTTTGGCCATGAAATAGCCGCTGGTAAGCAGAAATACGGTATTGATTAATCCTAAAGTGGTGTTTAACTGTAATTTGGACTGGTGGAAGACTTCATAATTTTTTGTGCCGTCATACACAAAAGCAACCAAAGCCATTCCGAAAGTAATCAGTTCCAGGAAAATGATAATCCAGATCAGGATGCCTCCCGGAGGATAGTAAATGTTTTTATAATCGATTTTTGTAGTATTCATTTGGTTTAATTTTTAAAGAAGTTGACTTCTCCGGTATGAATGTCGTAATAAGCACCTACAATTTTAACGTGTCCTTCATCTACCAAATGTTTTATGGTGGCGCTGTTTTCATAAATTTGTTTCATTGTCAAACGGACATTTTGTTTAGAAGTTTCTTCGGCAATATGTTCCGGAATCGGGTAGGTATTGTGTTTGCTGAAAGCCGGCTTAATTTGTTCGGTAAGTTGCGTTAAATGTTCGAGTTTAACATTATCAATAGCACCTTGAACCGCACCGCAATGACTGTGACCTAAAACTAAAATCAGTTTGGTATGTTTCACTTCCACGGCATATTCCATACTGCCCAAAATGTTATCGTCTTCCACATTTCCTGCTACACGTGCTACGAATAAATGCCCAATACCCTGATCTAAAATAATTTCCGGCGGTACTCTCGAATCAATGCAGCTCAACACAAAACTGTGGGGATGTTGACCGTTTTTGGTTTTTTGAATCTGCTCCTGATAATCGGTGTAAATCATGGCGTTATCCAAAAAACGATTGTTACCGTAGATCAGTTCGTTTAAGGCTTCGTCAGGAGTGTTTATTTCCGGATCGGTTGCTTTGCGTTCACTGAATCCCAAAGAGAACAATGCTAACAGAATTAAAGCCGATTTAGTTTGGAACGATAACATTGATGAAGATGGTTTCTTAGCACTTTTCATGACCGTGTCTTTTAATTATTTCCAGTCCAATAGTCGTTTTTCGCCTTCAATGTTTTTGATGTCGGTAATGTCCTGAGACATTTCAATCACGCCTTTGTAGTTTTTATCAGCATCACGAACCGCGAAATAGCGGATGTAAATCAGCCGTTCTTTATAATTGATCCAGAAAGAGGATTCGTTTTGTTCCCCTTTTCTAAATTTGTCCAGAATTTCCAATACGGTTCCCACACTTTTAGGCGGATGGCAAAAACGTACTTCACGTCCGATAATGCCGGCACTTCTCGGGAAAACACGTTCTTCGCCACGGTTGTAGAAAATCACTTTGTCGTTTTCATCCACATAAGTGATGTCCAGCGGCATGGTTTTCAAAAGTAAATTCACCTGTTCCACCGTCATGTATCCTTCGTCGTAATGCGTGGTGTTTTCCAATGAAAACGTCATTTCCCTTTGGGTGAAATCCTGACTCGGATGCACATATTCTTCTTTAGGATAGGGAAGCGGCGCTTTAGGCAACATCCATCCGATTTCTTCTTCGCCGGCACGCATTTCTATCCAATCGGCATCGGTTAAAATTTCCAGGGCATTCGGGAACAATACGGTTTCTTCCACCTGCATCAGTCGGTAAATCCCGTTAATTAAATAGGGTGTGTTGACTTTAATAGTGTCAAAATCCCTCGCATCGATGTCTTTGCGCATCAATCGGAATTGGTCTCTCAAATTATCATGAAAGGACCACATCCCTTGCGAAGGTCCATTCCAACCGCGTTTTTCCAAATAAGGGAATAATTGATTCTCTTTGCGTTGAAAACGTTTTTCAATGCTGTACAGTTCGTTAAAAATATTGAAGAACTTCTGCGCTTCCGTCATCGGGTTCGTGATGGACAGTTCTTCCAGTAATTTATGAATGATGTCGGTTTCCTGAAAATAGGTGTGAACCGGGTGTCCTTCAGGAATGGCAGTGTTATTTTGAGTATCGTTCATGATCGGGTTATTTTTGATGTTTGATTTTTTCGTATAATTTCACCAGGGATTGTAAAAGTTCCACCGGTGTGGTCAGAATCTGATAATGGTTTTGTCCGAACATCTGCGGTAAATAATATTTCGCCTGAGCCTCTATCGCCAAGGCATACGAATTGATGTTGCGTTCGTTGAGTTCCCGCAAGGCTTGTTTTACATCATTGATGCCGTGTTTGCCTTCGTATTTGTCGAAATCGTTGGGTTTTCCGTCCGAAATCAGGATAATCCATTTGTTTTTGGTTTTTCGGGTATCCATTCTAGCTCCGGCATGGCGTAACGCGGCACCAATTCGGGTATAACCGCTTGGGGAAACAGCACCGATTTTATGTTTGGCGGTGTTCCAGTTTTCATCGAAATCTTTCAGTGTCAGATAAGAAGCATAGTTTCGGGTTTTGGAATAGAAACTGTCGATGGAAAAATCGATGTTGAATTCGTTCATGATTTCCCCGAAGAGAATCGAAACTTCTTTTTCCACATCCAAAACACGATTCCCGGCTGCATAACTGTCGCTGGAAAGACTGATGTCCAAAAGCAGTAAAATGGATAAATCTTTTTCTTTTTTTCGGTTGGAGATATAAATGTTTTCCGAAGGTGTGCGTTTGGAATGCACGTCCACAAACAAATCGGTAATGGCGTCGATGTCGAATTCTTCTCCCTGAGTTTGTCGGCGTTGCTGCTGCATTTTGTTGTTCACATTGGTCAGCATTTTTCGCAAACCCATTAAGGTTGAAGCGTTTTTGGTAATCGTATTTTTATAGTAATCGGCATCCGTTTTCAATTGTGTTTTCGGATAGACCTTGCAGTAGTTTTCTTTGTAGGCGTATTTGCTGTAATCCCATTCGTCGTATTTTAAGTGGAAGCCTTTTTCATCGGTTTCAGCACTTTCGGAAATGGTGGTGTTTTCGATAAATTCCGCCTGATACACCGAATGCGCGATGTCATCCACACGAACGGTAAATTTCATGCTCAATTCTTCCAACGCATCCTGATGGTCTTCCAATTCATCGGAACCGTCAAAATCCCGCCAGTTGCCGCTGAATTCATCGACGGTTTCCACTTTTTCAAAATTGTGGGTCATCACGTAATCTTCCTGTTGTTTTTTGTCGACTTCCAGGGTGATGACTTCTTCTACGGCAGTGGCTTTGATGACGGTTTTCGGTTGTTTTTCGGCAGCGTTTTTTACCTTATCGGAAAAGTTTTGCAGTGGATTATCGGTTTTGACTTCCGGTTCGTTTTTCATCCATTTTCCGTACAACCAGGAGAAATCAGCCGGCGATTTTTCGGTAGCTTTCTGCTGAAAATGCGTGGCAATCGTTTCGTGTATTTTTTTCGTAACCGGATAATCACTGAAGATTTTTTCCAAAACCACCGGTGCGGTTTCCAAGGCTTTCTGTTGTGAAATTTCCAAAGAGGGATCTTCGTTGGTCCAGTTTAAATCGAGCGCTTTCTGTTCGCTGAGGTAGAGTGTTCTGAAAAGATAAAAGGAAAGATTTTCTTCAAAAGAGCGTAATGTCGAGAAAGAGATGGGAAGGAAAAAGCTGTTGTTTTTATAACCGCCTTCACGTTCGGCCGGAAAAATTTCAATAGGTTTTCCGGTTAATGCGCTTGCCAAAAGTGTTAACCGAGGTTTGATATCGTTCAGAAATACAGTTTTGCTGAGGGTTTCGGCATCTGTTTTTTTATTGTTCTTGAAGTATTTTACGATTTTTCCGTAGAGGAATTCGTCTAATTCTAGTCCCATTTTTTCAGTATTATGTGTTGGGTAGTCAGTAATCAGTTACTGAGCACCGTTCAATTTCATTAAATCATAAGGTCACACAAGTCTTTTAAGGCTTCCAATGTTTGCAAATCGTCGGTTAACGGTTCCACCACCGCAACGTGTACCGACAATCGTTTCGGTAATCCGCTGTGAATTAATTTGGCGGCATCGACTAACAATCGGGTGGAAACGGTTTCGGTTAAGCCCAATTCGGTCAGGTTTCGGATTTTGTTTCCGATGTTCACCAGTTTTTTGGCAATATCGGCATCGACCTGCGTTTCGTTTATCAGAATTTCTGCTTCCACTCTTGGTTCGGGATATTCGAAAGAAACAGCAATAAAACGCTGACGGGTAGAGGGTTTCAGTTCTTTGAATCCGCGTTGGTAGCCCGGATTGAAAGAAGCAACCAACATGAAATTGTCGTGTGCTTTTACGGTTTCTCCTAATTTATCGATGAACAATTCGCGTCGGTGATCGGTAAGCGAGTGAATGGCGACTATTACATCCGGACGGGCTTCGGCCACTTCATCCAGATAGATGATGGCGCCTTCTTTTACGGCAGTGGTTAGCGGTCCGTCCAGCCAAACGGTTTCGGCACCTTTGATGATAAATCGTCCAATCAAATCGGTAGCCGAGGTTTCCTCATGACAACTGATGGTGATAATCCGTTGTTCCAATTGGTGCGACATGTATTCGATGAAGCGCGATTTTCCTGTTCCCGTTGGTCCTTTCAGTAAGAAGGGAATTTTGTTTTTAAACGCATGTGTGAAGACTTCTTCTTCACGACCGGTAGCGTGATAATAGGGGATAGTTTGTACCATGATTTTTTGTTTTAAAAAAACGAAACCCATTCCTATGCCTACAGGCAGTGACATTTGCTGTAACCAACAGAACAGGTTTCGTTAACAAGAATGAAACGTATTATAAAGTTTAGTTTGTTTCTTCTGAATAAACAGTTTTTCCGTTAGGAATGGTGTTTATTTTTTTGCCTGAAGGCACATTGTTGTGCTTTTCTTCTAAGGCTTCATCACTCGGTTTTCCGTACTTAATGAAGTCGTAGATGAATAGCGAAATCCCTACGGTAAACATGGTTGCACAGATGATAAGCACCACAAAGTGAATACTGATTTCGTTTTGTACATCCATGAAATCCATTTTCATTTTTCGTTCCAGATATACCTGAGCAACACCTGCAACACCAAAGGCTACCGTCATTCCGATCATTCCGATGTTGGATAACCAGAACGCCATTCGGCCTTGTGCGCTGTCATAACGTTTACGTCCGGTTAAATTCGGTAACGCATAACTGATAATCGCTAAAACAATCATCGCATAAGCGCCCCAGAAAGCCAAGTGACCGTGCATCGCCGTTACTAAAGTTCCGTGGGTGTATAAATTTGTTTGTGGTAAAGTATGTGCAAAACCTAATAGTCCTGCTCCGATGAACGAAACTATGGAAGCGCCGATTGTCCAGTACAATGCAATTTTGTTCGGGTGACTTTTTTCACCTTTTCGGTACATGTTCACTGCAAATAATGCCATGGCAAGGAACGCTAATGGTTCAAGAGCGGAGAAAATACCACCTACAACCAACCAGATTTTGTTTACTCCGATGAAATAGTAGTGGTGACCAGTTCCTAATAATCCGGAAAGGAAAGTCAGACCCACAATCACGTACAACCATTTTTCAATCACCTCACGGTCTACACCGGTTAGTTTGATTAGCAAGAAAGATAAAATACCTCCCATGATTAATTCCCAAACCCCTTCAACCCATAGGTGAACTACCCACCAACGGAAGAACGAGTCCATTACCTGACTGTCAAACCAGATCATTCCCGGAATGTAAAGCAAAGCGGCGAAGACCAATCCCATCGTAAGTACCATGGCGGTTGTGGTTCTCTGTTTTCCTTTGTATAAGGTGGCCAGAATCAGTCCGAGGAATAGTAATACGTTTACGACTACTAAAAAGTCCAATTCTCTCGGAATTTCAAGAAATTTACGACCTTCCCAGTGATTGAAGTGGTATCCGACTACTGCGGCAACACCAACCAAGGCTAACGAGATTAACTGTACATAGGCTAGTTTTACACTCACCAATTCGCGTTGTGCTTCTTCCGGTATAATATAATAGGCAGCACCCATGAATCCGGTTAAAAGCCAAACAACCAATAGGTTAGTGTGAACGGCTCTGGCGGTGTTGAACGGAATAAAATCGTGTAGTCCGTCAAAACCAATTCTGGCAAAGCCCATGATGAATCCGTAGATTATCTGCAATGATAAAAGCAACATGCATAATCCAAAAAACCAATAGGCTACTTTTTGTGATTTATATTTCATAATGTGTAAGATTTAATTGTTATCCTTAGCTAAAGGTGATACAACTCGGTCAAATCCGTTCAAGTCGATTTGTCCGTTCCATTTCAAAAAGGCAATAACAGCTTCGGCATCCGCTTCATTCATGTTGTATTTTACCATTTTTCGCCCTTTTGGAGCCCAAGGAATAGGGGACATAAGCACTGCTTTTACGTAACCTTCTCCGCGTCGATCAATTACTTTTGTGAGTTCCGGGGCATAATAGCCGCCTTCTCCTAAGAGTGTATGGCAACCCATACAGTTGTTTGATTCCCAAATTTCCTTCCCTCTAATAACCTTTTTGTCAATCTTGGAGTAATTTGACTGATCATTAGCAGGCATGAACGAATAGATGGTCAATCCGATAAATATCAGAAAGGTGACTACCGTGCCGCCTAAAAAGAATGCTCTGGCCTGTGATTTTGAAAGCATAATGATTAGTATTTGTTTGTTAAAAAAATAATTTTAGATAAAGGACTATTTTATCCTTTATTATGCAAATGTCGTTTTAGATTTAAAATAAGAACATGACAAATGTCATTTTTCAGGTAATTTTTTCCGCTTTATTATTTAATATAAAAAATTGTGTTTTGTATGGTATGGGTAACAAATATTTTATCCAGAATAAATGTTGAAAAATAATAAAAGATATTTTTGTCCTTAATTAAAAATAATATGTAAATTTGTATGTAAATAAATTTAAAACGATTGATTATGAATGCGATTGAACAAATGACTATTGGAGAATATGTAGCAGAAGATTTCAGAACAGCCGCTGTTTTTTCCAAATACGGAATTGATTTTTGCTGTAAAGGTCACCGAACTTTAGAAGAAGTGTGCGATGCCAAAGGAATGGATGTTGCTATTCTTCAGAATGAACTTTCTTCGGTATTAAATACAAAAGGAGATGGCGGAATTGATTTTAAATCCTGGCCAACCGATTTACTGATTGATTACATTGAAAAAACGCATCACCGTTATGTGGAGGAAAAAACACCAACCCTGCTTCAGTTTTTAGATAAATTATGTAAAGTACACGGGAATGCCCATCCGGAGCTTTTTGAAATTTACGATTTATTCAAAGGATGTGCGGGTGAATTGGCGCAACACATGAAAAAAGAAGAATTGATATTGTTTCCGTTTATCAAAAGACTGGTAAAAGCAACAATGAACAATGAAACAATCGAAATGCCATCATTCGGAACGGTGGATAACCCGATTGCCATGATGAAACACGAACACGATGCCGAAGGCGAACGTTTCAGAAGAATTGTTGAATTAACGAATGATTACACGCCGCCGGCTGATGCCTGCAACACTTACAAAGTAACCTTTGCCATGTTACAGGAATTTGAACAGGATTTACACAAACACATCCATTTGGAAAACAACATTCTTTTTCCAAAAGCACAGGAATTAGAGAAAGCACTTTCTATTTAATTATACTTAATACCACAAAGTAAAACACAATAACATCGAACGTATGGAAAAATTCGTTATCAAGAGAAATGGGGAGTATAAACCATTCGAGAATTTTAAAATAAAAGACGCCATCGCAAAAAGTTTTAATAGTGTCGCCATTCCGTTCGATGTTAGTGTTTTCGAAAGTGTGATGACGGCCATCGAAATCAAAGACATTTGGGCCGTGGAAGAAATTCAGGACATGATCGAAAAAACGCTTTTTCAGAAAGAATATTTTTCGGTGATGCGATCTTTTATGTTGTTTCGTCATACGCGAAAACTGCAACGCGAACACATTGAAGGATTGAACGATGATACTACCTATGTAGACAGTACGCAAACCATTGAAGAATACATCAGTCAGACCGATTGGCGCATCAATGCCAATGCCAACACCTCGTATTCCAACGCCGGTTTGGTAAATAATGTCGCCGGAAAAATTATCGCGAATTATTGGTTGGACAAAGTCTATTCCAAAGAGGAAGGTTATGCCCACCGAAATGGTGACGTTCATATTCACGATTTGGATTGTCTTACCGGATATTGCGCCGGATGGAGTTTAAGAGTGTTACTGAACGACGGTTTCAACGGCGTTCGCGGCCGGGTGGAGAGCAAAGCGCCTTCGCATTTCAGGGAAGCCTTGGGTCAGATGGCCAATTTCCTCGGAATTTTACAAAGCGAATGGGCGGGTGCTCAGGCCTTCAGTTCGTTTGATACGTATTTAGCACCGTATGTTTTTAAAGATAATCTCTCTTTTGATGATGTGCTGAAAGCGGTACGCAGTTTTGTCTACAATTTAAATGTTCCGGCGCGTTGGGGGCAATCGCCTTTTACCAATATTACATTGGATTGGGTAGTACCGTCCGATTTGAAAGAGCAGATTCCGACGAAAAACGATCAGCATTTATTCGATAATATTACCGATGAAAGTGTTTTGAATCGTGCCAAAGAAAGAGGCGTTTCTTCTTTAACCGAAATGCGTTACGAACATTTTCAACAGGAAATGAACCTAATCAACAAGGCGTATTACACCGTAATGACCGAAGGCGATGCGAACGGACAACCGTTTACGTTTCCGATTCCAACGGTAAACATCACGGAAGATTTCGACTGGAACGGCGAGAATACCGATTTGCTTTTCGAAAACACGGCCAAAATTGGGTCGTCGTATTTTCAGAATTTCATCGGGAGTCAGTATTTTCTTGATGAAAACGGCAATCGCGTTGAAAATCCGAATGCCTACAAACCCAATGCGGTTCGCAGTATGTGCTGTCGTTTGCAGCTTGATTTACGGGAATTACTGAAACGCGGTAACGGCCTTTTCGGAAGTGCGGAAATGACCGGAAGTATCGGTGTGGTGACCATCAACATGGCACGTTTGGGTTATTTGTTCAAAGGCAATAAAGAAGCGTTGTACCAACAATTGGACAAGCTGATGGAATTGTCGAAATCGACTTTAGAGAAAAAAAGAATCTTCATTCAGGAAATGTACGAGCGTGGTTTGTATCCGTATACGAAACGGTATCTGCCGCATTTCAGAAATCATTTTTCTACGATTGGGGTGAACGGAATGAACGAAATGGTTCGGAATTTTACCTACGATAAAGAAGACATCACGTCCGATTTTGGTGCCGAATTCTGCATGGAAATCTTAGAACACATCCGCAACCGAATGAAAGAATTTCAAGAGGCAACCGGAAATTTATACAATTTGGAAGCCACGCCGGCGGAAGGAACCACTTATCGTTTTGCGAAAGAAGACAAAAAACGATTTTCCGATATTTTACAGGCAGGAGAAGGCGACAATATTTATTATACCAACAGTTCGCAAATCCCGGTAAATTATACCGAAGATCCGTTTGAAGCCTTACTGATGCAGGACAATTTACAATGCCAATATACCGGAGGAACGGTATTGCATTTGTACATGAGCGAAAAAATCAGTTCGTCAGAAGCCTGCAAACAGTTCGTGAAAAAAGTATTGAGTAATTTCAAACTGCCTTATATCACCGTTACGCCGGTGTTCAGTGTTTGTCCCGTTCACGGTTATCTGACCGGCGAACACGAATACTGTCCGAAATGTGACGATGCCTTACTACAAAACCACAAAAGTGAACTATATGAAGAACAGTAATGAAATCTTAGAACAAAATCAGCATTTAAGAACAAAATGCCTGGTTTATACCCGTGTAATGGGCTATCACAGACCCGTAGAAAGTTTTAATATCGGTAAAAAAGGTGAACACAAACAACGTACCCATTTTACAGAAAGAAAATGCAGCTAAAGCCATCTTTAGCATAACGCCTTTCACCTTGCTGGATTATCCGCATAAATCGGCCTGTATTCTCTGGTTTACAGGCTGTAACATGCGGTGTCTCTATTGCTATAATCCCGAAATTGTTTTGGGAAAAGGCAAAATTTCGTTTGATGAGGTACTTGCTTTTCTAACGACAAGAAAAAATTTATTGGACGCCGTGGTCCTTAGCGGAGGGGAATGTACGATGCATAAAAATCTGATTCCTTTCGTGGAGCAGATTAAAGCTTTGGGTTTTGATGTTAAAGTCGACACCAACGGTTCTAATCCGGAAGTGTTACAACAGCTGATGGCAAAAGAACTGATTGATTTTGTGGCGCTCGATTTTAAAGCCTCCGAATCAAAATACATAAAGGTGACGCAGTCGAATTTGTTTTCGGCATTCGAAAAATCCTTACATTTATTACTGCAAAATAAAATTCCGTTCGAAGTGCGCACCACTTTTCATTCGGATTTAATCGATGAGCCGGAACTTCGCTCCATGATTCGCTATCTGGAAAACAAACAATACAGTGGCGATTATTACATTCAGCACTTTGTGAATAATGTGGAAACCATTGGGGATTTGCCCCGATCATCGCGTGAAATTGAAAAGAATTTTTTCACCACAAGAACTATACAAGTAAACTTTAGAGGTTGATTATGCTTAAAAAATGGATATTGATATGTTTTGGTAATTTTTTAATAGCCGCACTGATGGGATTGCTTTTGCGCCTGCAGTTTGTGGCTCCTGTTGCAAACGTAAATTACCAGTTTCTCTTGCACGGTCATTCCCATATTGCCATGTTGGGCTGGGTGTATCTGGCGCTTTTTGCGTTGATTTATCATTTTTTTATTCCGAAAGATAAAGAAACGGAGCAGAAATTCAACCGTCTTTTCTGGATAACGGAAGTTGCTGTTATCGGAATGATGGTGGCTTTCCCGCTTCAGGGATACGCCGTTTTTTCCATTATTTTTTCGACTCTGCATATCTTTTCAAGTTATTATTTCGTTCGGTTGGTATGGAAACATCAGCAAATTGAATCTTTAGCCGAACGCTATCTGCTTAAAACCGCCTTGTTTTTCATGATTTTATCCACTTGCGGCGTTTGGTGCTTAGGCCCGGCTGTTGGTTTGTTGGGAAAAACGAGTGCTTTTTATCAGATTGCCATACAGTTTTTTCTTCATTTTCAGTTTAACGGCTGGTTCATTATTGCGGTTTTGGCCTTGTTGTTCCATCAGATGAAAGTCAAAGTGGAAAATCGTGTTTTCTTTTCCTTTTACAAATTACTGATTGTAGGCACAGTGTTAACTTTTGCCCTGCCGGTGAGCTGGTTTGTTTCCAGTCCGATGCTGGCTTGGATCAACGGTGCAGGTGTATTGATTCAATTGGTAGCTTTTGTGCAATTGGTTTTGATGCTGCGACCGCAATTCGGGGCGTTTTACGCTAAGCTTAAAGAAATCGAAAAAATAGTGTACAGCTTTGCTTTGTTATCTTTAGGATTGAAAGTACTGGTACAGTTGGTGGTTATTTTTCCGGATATGGCTTTGGTGTCACATCAGATTAGAAATTTTGTTATCGGATTCATTCACATGATTATGTTGGGCATTATTTCCGGATTTTTACTCGGCTTTTTATTGAACGGCAGAGTCATTAACCGGAATAACCGTTTTTCGGAGTACGGGATTAAAATTTTCCTGATGGGGTTTGTGCTTACCGAATTCCTGTTGTTTGCACAGGGTGCCAATCTGTTTTTGAGCTTGGATGAAATTCCCATGTACCATCAAAACCTGTTTCTGTCCAGCATTTGGTTGGTGGTTGGGATTATTATGATTATTTTTAGTAACACCAATCTGAAAAACAGTTTAAAATGAACCATCACTTCTTGTTAATTGTACATTTGATTTGTGCCGCAATATGGGTAGGAGGACATTTGATGCTTGTTTTTGCGTATTTACCGAAAGCCCTCAAGGAAAAAAAACAGCACATTATTCTGGAATATGAAAAAAAATACGAGCCGGTAGGAATGCCAGCTTTGGCTTTATTGGTCATTACCGGAATCCTAATGGCGTATAACTACGGTGTAGGAGTGGAAAGCTGGTTTCATTTTGCCACGCCGATAGAAAAAGTAGTTTCCGTAAAATTAGCCTTGCTGTTTGTGACGGTACTTTTTGCATTAAGTGCCCAGTTTCGGGTGCTTCCTAAATTAAAAAACAATCCCGATATATTGCCTGAAATGAGTGTTCATATACTCTCCGTAACCACAATCGGAGTGATTATGCTTATTCTGGGCTCGTTTGTACGGTTTGGAGGAATTTAAAAAGAGAGATAATGATATTAGAGACAAAACCATTAAAAAGAGTAAAAGAATTGCAGCCGTTAAGTCGGGAGCATCATCATGGATTATTACTGTGTTGGAAAATAAGAACCGGATTTTCCAGAAACATTGCTCCGGAACGCATAAAAAGATATTCCGATTGGTTTTATACGACCTATTTACTACCGCATTTTGAACTGGAAGAAGAATACGTTTTCTCCATTTTGAAAAGTGACAATGAGTTGGTTAAAAAAGCACTTTCCGAGCACAGAAGATTAAGAAGGCTTTTTAATCAGGGAATAAATATTGAGAAAAATTTAGGATTAATTGAAGAAGAACTGGAAGCACACATTCGGTTTGAGGAACGTGTTTTGTTTCCGGAAGTACAGAAAGTCGCCTCACGCGAACAATTGGTAAAAATAGCCGAAATACACCATGAAGATGAATTTGTTGAAAACGAAAAAGATGTTTTTTGGAAATAATTTATAATTAATTAAAACGATAACTATGAAGAAAGTAAGCCTTTTGGGGCTTTTGTTTTTAAGTCTTGCAGCCTGTAAGAACACTACGAATGAACCCGAAAAAACAGAAGAAGTAACAACCGAAGTAACCGCAGAATCGGCTCATGAAGCGAAAGAAGTGACACTTGACAACGGAAAGTTGTGGGTAGCGAATCCGGAAACGACGGAAGGCATTAAAAACATGCAGAAAATTATTTCGGAACGCAAACAGGAAGCCACCGGAGCGGTTTTGAAAGAAGCTTTGGAAAACGAGTTTCAGATGATTTTCGAGAAGTGTACGATGACTGGGGAAGCCCACAATCAATTACACAATTATTTATTGCCCCTGAAGATGAAGTTGAATCAGTTGGACGGGACAAACGATGAAGCAGTCATCTCCGAAATCGATGCCCATCTCAAAGAGTATTCCAACTACTTCCAATAAAAAAAGCCTGTGCTACGCTATGTAACACAGGCTTTTTTACCTAATTAACCTAACTTTGAAATTTATTTTGCTGTAGTGAAGATTCTCGGATTGACGCTTATCATAACCCAAGCCCAGTTGTTGTCATACCCTTTGTTGCCCACTTTCAATACTTCCATGGTATCGCTTCCGAACATTTGGGAATACCCTCCGGTGATATTGATGTCTTTATGAAATGCATAAGACGCTGTCAGGTCGATTTCCGTTCCCAAATAGCTGTCCATTTTTTTGGTAGTGTCCGTTGGGTCAATCACATCTGCGGCTGTCATGAAGGCATGCGGCATTGCGTTAAATTGCCATTTGTTGCTCGTGTAGGTGAGTTTTGCGAAAAGATCCTGTAATCCAACGGTGTTTTTGTAATTCCCTACATAGAAGTAATCCATAAATCCGTTAAAGGCATGGTTGGTTCCGAAAATCGGGTTGAAGGATTTTATTTTACTGTCGGTATCGTCCTGATCTTTTCCGGAAAGGTATTCATAACCCAAGCCCGCTTTAAATTTATCGGTAATGGAGTAGCTTAGATTCAATCCTGCATACAAAGCGTTTATGGAAGTGTTTTCGGTCACCAATTTTCCTTCTCCGGTTTGACTGTACACCCCTAAATTACTGTCGAACTTGTTTTTCTTATACGATAAATACGTTCCGAAAGTCTGCATGTTATCGACTTCCAGTTCATTTGTCGGAACCTCTTTGTATTGGAAACCTACATTCAGGAACAGCAAACTCATGTTAAGATTACTGAAACTCGTGTGGTACCAGGCATATTGCATGTGTTTGTAGCTGGTAGTGTACAAGTCGCGGTACAGTTTCTCGGCATCCGAATTTACGGCAAATCCTAAGTCCAATTGATGGTTTGTTGGTTTGAAAGAGATTAGGGCTGCATCGTGACTTTGTCCTTGTTGTGCCCAGTCAATTTCGCCCATGATTCTTTGGTTGTCGTAGGAAAGAACCTGTCTGCCCACTTTTGCGCTCCATTTTGCATTGAAGTCGTATTGTGCCCAAGCTTCAAAAAGTGCCACTCCGTTTTTGTCGGCCGTTGCTGTTGTAGCCACATCACCCCAAACACGGATGTTTTGAAAAGTTAGTTTTGCTTTTAATTTGTCTTGTTTGAAGTTGAAATTCAGTCGGGATCGTTGGGACACGAATGAAGTGGGTAAGGAACCGTCTTTCATAAGTTCCTTAAATCCGTTTCGGTATTCATAGCGCGGTCTCAGTTGTAAATTTGCATCTAATTCCTGAGCGAAGGCGCCCGTGCCTATCATCAGAAATAATGATAAACCAATTTTTTGTAGTGATTTCATGGTAGGATTAGTTTAGCTTTTCAGCTTCTTCGGTAATTTTGTTTACGGTTTCGTCATAGCTAACTCCCAGACCTTCCTGTTGGAAAGCCAATTCACCATCGGCATTAAAAACACTGATAATATTGGAATGGGAGAAATCCATGGGGGAGATTTTTTTGTAGTTTACGGCTAACACGGCGGCAAATTCCCGTGTGTTTTCCTCGGAAGAGCGAAGAAACAGCCATTGGTTATTGTCCATTTTGTTTTCTATGGAAAAATCTTTGAGGCGTTTAGGGGTATCTACTGTAGGGTCAATACTAACCAGTACGAGTTGTACTTTGTCTTTCAGGTTTTCCGGAATGCGTTCTTCAATATGGCGCATGTCGGCAACTAATCTGGGACAAGCGGATTTGCAGGAAGTGTAAATCATAACCATCACCAGCACTTTTCCTTTTAAATCTTTCATCTCAATGTTTTTATTGTCTTGTGTAGTCCACTGAGATGGAAGGTTATAGATGGATAAGTCAGAAATGGTTTTGTTGGTTGCAGTCGCAGTGTCGTTTTTCTTTTGGGAAGTACAGCTTTGTAAACCGATTAGGAGTATTAATAACCCCATTACTATCTTTTTCATATATGTAGAATTTATTTTTTAGAGGTCATATATGGTATCGCTTTTTTATTGGTATTTGCTTGCGCAAACGTTTTGTTAATGGCGATTTCATAGTCTTTAATTTGAGTTTTTCTTCAGAAAAAGTCGTTTTTACCTTAGGTTACGGTAATTATTTTTTTAAATCTTTGGCACATCTGAAGCCGAGATTTCGGGTAGTATAGCTTGCTTTTAGGCTGCCTCTGAAAGCATAGCGCATAAAAGCGGCATAGTTCATCAGATCAGAAGCATTTACAGAACCGCTTCCGCAGAATAAGTTTTTGTCGGAGTCCTTATCTTTTCGGGATTCTCCGGAAAGCATGATGCTGTTAAAGTCGGAAGTCCATTCCCATACCAATCCGTGCATATCGTATACACCCCAATAATTTTTGAAGGTTTTTCCAATCGGATTGTTGTAGGTTTTGGATTTTTCATACCAGGAAAGAATGTATTTGTTGTATTCTTCTTTGGTTCGGGCATCGATTCTTTTTTCATCCGCCATCGCCACATATTCCCATTCGTCCATTGTTGGCAGTCGTTTTCCCTGGCATTCGCAGTATTTTTTAGCAGCAAACCAGGAAACATTAGTAGCCGGAGCATTGTTTTTACCGGGTGCGTAATCAAAGTCGCTTTTCCAGTGGGATAAATAACTTTTGTCGGCGAAAAGGCCTTTGATTTTTGAACGGCTGTACTGAGGATTTTTTTTCAGAAAGTTTACGTATTCCTCATTGGTCACCGGATAGACATCTATTTTAAATGTACTGACTTCCACCGGTTTCTTATCGGAGGTTCCATAAAGGGGAACATATGTCCCCCTTTTTATGGTAACCATACCTTTTTCCTGAGCAATAAGTGACGTTGCCATAAATAAAACAGCGTAGAAAACTAATGTTATTTTATACTTGAGTACCATGGTCAACTTGTTTTACTTGTTACTTATTTTTTGCCTCTTTGGGCTTTCACCATGGCAGCAGTCACTTTTGTTCCGTTATTGCCCCAACTGCTGTAAACGTAGGTTAGTACATCGGCAACTTGTTGGTCAGATAAGGATTGCGGGGTCATCATGGCGTTGTATTTTTTGCCATTTACAGTGATGGGACCGCTTAATCCGTTAAGAACGGTTTTAATAGCACGATTGGTGTCTTTGTTTAAGTAATCGGATTTTGCTAATGGAGGAAACGCATTGGGAACTCCTTGTCCGTTGGCCTGATGACAGGCGATACAGGTTTTTGCGTATACTTCTTTTCCTTTTACAGGATTGTCAATAGCAACTTTGGTTACTTTTTCCGTTTTCACAGGAGTTGTGAAGCTGTATAGGCCTATCGTTAAAGCGATTGCAGCAACTCCTAAAATTATCTTTTTCATGATAAAAGTATTTAATAATTAATGGTTATTCGTGTATGTCTTTAACTTTTGCAACTACTTTTCCTCTTTGGTTTTTTACCATTGGTGCAGTTACGTTTGTTTTGTTGTTACCCCAGCTGTTGTATACATAGGTAAGAACGTTGGCAATTTCTTCATCGGTAAGGTTCTGACTGGTCATCACACTGTTGTATTTTTTGCCGTTAACCGTGATTTCTCCGCTCAAACCGTGTAGAACAGCATCGATGGCTCTTTTCGGATCGGCATTCAGGTAATCTGATTTTGCCAATGGAGGGAACGCATTCGGTATTCCTTGTCCTTCGGATTGGTGACAGGCAAAACAGGTTCTTCCGTAGATTTCTTTACCCGCTTTCACTTGTTCCGGAATGGTTTTCGCTACTGTGGATTTCGCCACCCCTTTTTCTTTTGGCATGTTTTGGATGGTTCCGCCTTCCGGTAAATAGATTCCTTCCTGAACGGTTCCTGAGTAAATGGTTTTTTCCTGTTCTCCTTCCACTTTTAGCATTCCGATCGCCCCTTTATTGAACGCTCTGAAAATTGAGTGGTCTACCAAGATGAAAGTACCCGGAACATCTACTTTGAATTCAACTATCGCTGAACCACCGGCAGGAACTAATGTGGTTTGTACGTCTTTATTGATTAGGTGTCCGCCTTCAATATTAACTTTGTCAAAGATTTCACCAATCACGTGGAAGGATGATACCAGGTTAGGACCTCCATTACCCATATAGATACGTACGGTTTCTCCTTTTTTGGCAGTGATGGATTTGTCACCTGTTAAGGCACCCACTTTTCCGTTGAATACTACATAATCCGGTTGTTCTTTGATGGCTTTTTCCATATCGAAAGGTTGTGAACCTTGCTCGCCATAAGCGCCTTTGGTATAGAAATCCCCTTGCATGATATAGTATTCTTTATCCACTGGAGGTAAACCCCCTTCCGGTTCCACAAGGATTAATCCGTACATTCCGTTGGCAATGTGCATCCCTACAGGCGCTGTTGCGCAATGGTATACATACAAACCTGGGTTTAAACATTTGAAGTTGAACACTTTTTCATGTCCCGGTGCCACTAATGAAGAAGTTGCTCCTCCTCCAGGTCCGGTTACGGCATGTAAATCGATGTTGTGTGGTAATTTGTTGTCCGGGTGGTTTTTTAGGTGAAACTGCACTTCGTCCCCAACTCGTGTTCTGATGAAACTTCCCGGAACTGAACCGCCAAATGTCCAATAGTTGTATTTCACACCATCGGCCATTTCGCCCTCCATTTCTTTTATTTCCATGTTTACGATTAGTTTCGTGGCAGCTCTGTTTCCAATCGGCTTAGGAACGAATGGCGGCGCAGTCAGTTCTGCAACCATTTCTCCTTCCACTTTAATTTTTGATGGGTCAGTAGTATCTTTGTCTCCAAAAGAGAACAAACCTACTGTGATTGCTGAAAGGGCTAAAAAACCGACAGCAATTTTTAATTTAGTTTTCATGATTATGGGTTTTTGTTTAACTTATTTTATAGTGTAAAATTAGAGGACAAAATGGTCTTTTATCATGATATTTGTCATCTTTTGGAAAAATAAATTCGAGGAATTCAAAATATATTATGGAGTATCGGATATTCCAGATTTGTAGAAATCCGTGAGAATATAGGGTGTGAGGAAGTTTGTTTGTTTTGAGAGGAGAACAACCGGTATAAAATTCGGCTGAATTACGATAAAAATGAATGTCAAATTCACGTATTGCTGTATCCGATTTTAAACCTGTACTTTTTAAGTTATCTTTGAATTGAATTTTATTTTCCGTTCCTATTACTATAGTGTAAGGAAAGAATAATATCAGACACCTATGTTTCTAAAAGACTACCGAACTATTTTTTTTCAGGAATTAGCTTCCATATATGATGAATATGAGACAGAAAGCTTTTTCTATATCATATTGGAAGATTTTCATCATATGAAACGGGTGGATTTGGCTTTGAATCCTACGTTCGAATTGAGCCCTGAATTGTTGCAGCAATGGGAAAACGTAGTGGCACAATTGAAGGAACAACGACCGATACAATATATTTTAGGAGAAACCGAGTTTTACGGACTGCCGTTTTATGTAAACGAGCACACGTTGATTCCCCGTCAGGAAACCGAAGAATTGGTCGATTGGATTATTAAGGAGTCAAAAGTCAAAAGTCAAAAAGCGGAATTCAAAATTTTGGACATCGGAACCGGAACTGGCTGTATTGCTATTTCGTTAGCAAAAAATCTTCCCAACACCAAAGTATATGCGATGGATGTTTCCGATAAAGCACTAATCGTAGCCAGACGAAATGCCGAAAGAAATAACGTCGATATTACTTTTATACATCAAAGTGTTTTGGAAACAGAAGATTTAGGCGAAACATTTGATATTATCGTTTCCAATCCGCCGTATGTGAGAAATCTGGAAAAACAGGAAATCAAAAAGAATGTTTTGGAATACGAACCGCATTTGGCATTGTTCGTGGAAGATAATGATGCGTTGCTGTTCTACCGAAAAATAACGGAATTGGCAATCAAAAACCTTTCGGAAAACGGACAGTTGTATTTCGAAATCAATCAGTACTTAGGGAAAGAAATGATCGAACTGCTTGAAAAACACCATTTCAGTAATATTGAATTGCGAAAAGATATTTACGGGAATGACCGGATGATGAAGGGGAGGGTTTAGTATTAAGTATTAAGTGTTTTGTCTGTCAACTGACCACTGATTAATGATCACTGTCATCTACTCATAACGCAATGCCTCAACAGGATCCAGTTTAGAAGCCTTAATCGCAGGATACAATCCGGAAACAATCGCAACAATAAACGTCGTAATAAACGCCGCTGTAATCGCCATCCACGGAATCACGAAACTGAACTCAATCGCTTTAGAAATCCCGAAGCCGACCAATATCCCAAGAATAATCCCAACAATACCGCCCATCTGGCCAATTACCAAAGTTTCAGTAAAAAACTGCCAGGCAATGGTGGAACGTTTTGCGCCTAATGATTTACGAACGCCAATTTCACGGGTTCGTTCGGTAACGGAAACCAACATAATGTTCATCAAAGCAATCGACGAACCAAAAACGGTGATAATCCCGATCACCCAAGCACTGATGCGCAATACTTCGGTATTGGAAAGCAAACGCTGAATCAAATCGTCACTGCGCTCCACGCCGAAATTGTTTTCCTGAACCGGACTCAGTTTTCGTATTTTACGCATGGAAATCAAGGCATTGTCCGAAGCCTGCGCCAACGTTTCCTTGCGGCTCACCATCACGTTAATGTCATAATTAATATTCGGCGCCGAAAATATCGAACGCGCAATCTGAATCGGAATCAAAACCCGTAAATCCTGATTGTTGCCAAACGTCGATCCTTTTTCTTTCAATACGCCAATGACTTTAAACTTGGCACCGCGAATCGAAATCGTTTTGTCAATCGGATTCATATCTTTAAAAAGGCCTTTCTCGAAATCAGAGCCCAAAACACAAACGTAATTGTTATTGGAAACGTCAAAACCGGTAAAGTTTCGGCCTTTCGTTGCTTCCAGTCCTTTATTTGGAAGGAAATTTTCATCCACACCCATCACCGTAATTTCCGGATCGGTTTTTTTGGATTCGTGTTTCACTTCGGCCGTTGTTGTTGCCGTGAAAGAAAGGGACGTGGTGGTAAACGGAAAACTGTATTTGTCCTGAAAGGCTTTCGCCTGCGGATAACTGATAATCGGATTGATTTTCTGCTCGGCGTTGTTTCGGTTCACACGTTCCGAAAAATCATACTGACTGATGGAAAACGTGTTGGCGCCCATCGATGCAAAATCTTTCATAATCGTATTCTCTAATGCCGATACCACCGTCAGAATGCCCACCAAAGCGGTTATCCCAATCGCAATAATCATCACCGTCAAAATAGTACGCAAGAGCTGACTTTTAATCGCTCCCAGCGCAATCTTCGTATTTTCCTTAAACAGACCAATTCCAACCATAGTAGCAATTTGTCACTAAAATAGGTTATTTGTTACACTTATAAAGTAAGAATTTAGAGTTTAGAATTCAGAATTTAGAATTTAGAATATAGAAAGTATAAAAATTGATTTTAATAAAGCACAATATATTCGATATTTGCAAAGTATTTGGAGCGAAACGTCGGTTTCTTATCCGGATACCATGTTCCCGCTTTCCGTTGCAATTATCTTTGTCAAAGTTCAAAACTTTGACAAAGATAATTTACACTGCAATCGGGGCTAGTAGAAAAACCATTGGATTATTTGGAAACTAATCCATAAAACAAAACCATTTAAACCAACCATGGCTAAACCAAGCATACCCAAAGGAACCCGCGATTTTTCGCCTGCCGAAGTAGCAAAGCGCAACTATATTTTCTCCATCATCAAAGCGAATTTCGAAAAGTTCGGGTTTCAGCCTATCGAAACACCCACATTCGAAAACTCCGAAACCCTAATGGGGAAATACGGCGAAGAAGGCGACCGTTTGATTTTCAAGATTCTGAATTCAGGCGATTATTTATCAAAAGCCAAAGACACTTTTTTAGCGAATAAAGACAGTGTAAAACTAACGTCACAAATCTCCGAAAAAGCCTTACGCTACGATTTAACCGTTCCTTTTGCGCGTTACGTGGTACAGCACCAAAACGAAATTGAGTTTCCATTCAAAAGATACCAGATCCAACCGGTTTGGCGTGCGGACCGACCTCAAAAAGGGCGTTTCAGAGAATTCTATCAGTGCGATGCCGATGTGGTGGGTTCAACTTCATTATGGCAGGAAGTCGAATTGGTACAATTATATGACAGCGTTTTTTCCTCCTTAGGATTGAAAGGTGTAACCATCAAAATTAATAATCGTAAAATCCTTTCCGGAATTGCGGAAGTAATCGGTGCGTCGGACAAACTGATTGACTTTACGGTAGCTTTAGATAAATTAGATAAAATCGGTGAAGACGGCGTGAAGAAAGAAATGTTGGAGAAAGGAATTTCAGAAGCCGCGTTGGAAAAAGTACAACCGTTATTCAATTTCACCGGAACGATTTCTGAGAAAATAGAAAAACTTTCTGCCTTACTTTCTTCTTCAGCAGAAGGAATGAAAGGAGTGGAGGAACTACAATTCATTTGCGATAACATTACCTCTTTAGGTTTGGAAAAATCAGAACTGGATTTGGATGTGACTTTAGCAAGAGGATTAAATTACTATACTGGAGCCATTTTTGAAGTTGCTGCGCCTAAAACTGTAGCAATGGGATCCATCGGAGGCGGTGGCCGTTACGACGACTTAACCGGCATCTTCGGATTGAAAAACATGAGCGGCGTTGGGATTTCTTTCGGATTGGACAGAATCTACCTGGTGCTGGAAGAATTGAATCTTTTCCCGGAAACGGTAACTTCCACATCAAAAGCATTGTTCTTAAATTTCGGACAGGAAGAAGCGTTGTATGCGATGCAAGCCATCATGCAATTGCGAAAAGCAGGCATCAAGGTGGAAATGTATCCGGACAATGCCAAAATCGGAAAACAATTCCAACATGCTGATAAACGCGGAATTCCGTTTGCGATAATCGTAGGTGGTGATGAAATAGCGAACAATCAATACGCACTGAAAGATTTAGCTTCCGGCGAGCAGAAAAAAGTAAGTTTGGACGAATTGAAAGAACTTCTTAAATAATTAAAAAGGCTGTCGGAAACGATGGCCTTTTTTTGTGCCAGTACGTAATATAAGGAATTTTTACTTCTAATTTTTTTAGTTAGATCAATAAAAAAAAATTGATAAAAAATGTATTTTTATTGTTTATCAATAAATATTGATTATTTTTGTATTGTAATTTTAACATTGAGTAATTATGTCAAAAGTAAACAACATCGTATTTCAGGGCTTACATATTGTAGCATGGCTCATCTTCGTTGGCTTGTGTATTGAGGCTGGAGGTTTGATTGTCAATTTTGTTTTCAGTCTCTATAAACCTGAATTTGTACCTAATCTTTATCAAAAGTTGGACTTAAGTGAAATGTACCAACGCAGTAAATGGGCTTTTTTCAGTATGTATAGTTTTATACTTGTCATAGCGATTCTGAAAGCGGTCTTATTTTATGTAGTCATTAGATTAGTAAGCAAAATTGATTTGTCAAAGCCATTTAACAGCTTTGTTTCGAAACAGATTTCACTGATTAGCTACTACACACTTTCCATCGGACTATTAAGTTATATCGCTCGGGAATCAGCTAAGAATTTAACGCATCGTGGTTTTGTTACCGACAGCTTAAACCAGTTTTGGGCAGATAGTCAGGCATTTATTTTGATGGCAGCAGTAATCTATGTTATAGCGACTATCTTCAAAAAAGGAATAGAAATTCAGTCCGATAACGAACTAACCATATAAGCTATGTCAATTATTGTAAATCTTGATGTGATGATGGCCAAACGGAAAATGTCGCTGAACGAACTTTCAGAAAAAGTCGATTTGACGTTGTCCAATCTTTCGATATTGAAAACGGGAAAGGCAAAGGCGATTCGTTTCAGTACATTGGAAGCCATATGCAAAGCATTAGAATGCCAGCCGGGGGATATTTTGGAATATGCTAATGATAACAAATAAAAAGACTGAATAATACCGGTTATTTCTCCGACTTAAAAATCTCTTTAACCGCTTCTTCGTAATGTTTGCTGTTGCCGGCTTTCTTAATCTTTTTCAATGTCTTTTGCGGGTTGGAAAACGATTCCGAGAAGTATTCCCAAAACCCAAGCATTTTCATTCGTATCGGTGTTGGTCCTTGCAAATAGGCATCATACTCACGGTAAATCGTTTCGTGAAATTCCTCGAAAATTTCAAACCGGTTTTTAGGGTAGTCGGTCGTGTCGTTTTTAATCATACTCGGTAAAAACGGATCGGCAATCAAACCCCGGCCAATCATGAAATGATCAATCGATGGAAAGCGTTCCTGAAGCATTTTAAATTTGGCTACCGAAGTAATGTCGCCATTATAGTACAATTTGTGTTTCGAAACGTCTAAACATCTTTGAAACGAATCCAAATCCACACCGCCTTTGTACAATTGTTTCCCGATGCGGGCGTGAATGGCGATGTTTTTTATGGGGTATTTTTCCAAAATCGGAAACACGTCTAATATTTCGGTAGGGTTTTCATAGCCCATACGCATTTTCATCGAAACGATAATGTCGGTTTCATTGTGAACACGTTCTAAGATATGATCGATTCGCTCGGTGTTACTGATCAAACCCGAACCCATGCCGCATTTGGCAACCATCGGATAAGGACAACCCAAATTCCAGTTGAGTTCGTTATAACCCAATTGTTTTACATAGTTGGCCACAAATAAAAATTCTTCGGCATCATTGGTAATGATTTGCGGAATGACCTGCAACGTAGTATTGTTCTCCGGAAGAATGTCGCGTTCATAAGAACCTTTTACGACTAATTTTCCGTTAAGTTTTATATAAGGCGAATAGAAGGTATCGATACCTCCAAAATATTTATGGAAAGCATTTCGGAAACGAAAATCGGTAAATCCTTGTAATGGGGAAGATAATAAAGTGGTATTCGTCATTGATAAGGAAATTTAAAAATCGTTTTCGGTTTGTGTTTTCTTTTGTTTGAACAACCAGTCGTACAAAGCATCTTCGTGAAACAAACGCTCCACATTGCCGTGATTGCCACCCGGAATTACCGTGAAGGTTACATCGGCATCAGGATTGCATTTTTTAATGGCATCCACCACTTTTTTCGATTCCGACATCCGTACAATGAAATCCTTATCCCCATGCTGAATCCATAATGGAATAGTTGCCAATTTACAACCATCGTTTACATTTCCGCCACCACAAATGGCAACGGCTGCGGTGATTTTATCGGCGTGTTTTCCGGCGAAGTGCAAGGTACCGTAAGAGCCAAGACTCATTCCGCAGACATACACTCTTGACAAGTCGGTGTTGTAATTTTTCTGTACGTATTCTAAAAGTTCCAATACTTTATCCGGATTCCAAGATCCTTTTGCCAATTGAGGGGCAACCACAATCGCAGGGATTTTTCGTCCTTTTCCCATGGCACGCAAAACGCCGTAACGCTTTACCCGGTTGATGTCGGTTCCGGAAAGACTTTTTCCGTGGAGGAAAATCAGTACGGGTTGTTTCTCGGTTTTCTCGGTTTCGGGAACATTGATCCAAAACGGATACTCGGTTTTTCCGACTATAGTTTTTAATTGTGCGAAGGCTGTATTTAAGGAAAAGAATAGTAATAGAAATAAGAAACGAAATGTCATTGCTTTGAATTTGTTGCGCTGCAAAGTTACCTTTTTTGTTTTAAATGCTTTTTGGAAAGATTTGTTTATAAAAAAGCCCCGAAAAATCGAGGCTTTTGTTTTATCGGATGATTACTTTTTTGCTGAGTGCACCATCGGTTGTTTTGATTTTTACGATATAGGTTCCGGAACGGATGTGTTCCACAGGAATTTTGATGTTTTGTTGTTCTTCATTCGAAACGTCCCATTTAGCAACGGATTGTCCTAAAATATTATATAAAGCAACGGACTCAACGCGAACATCCGAAATAGAGTTTTTAATGTTCAGGATGTGATTACTGTCGGTGAAGACCATAATTCCGTTATTCAAAATGATTTCGTCGTTGCTTAAGGTTTCTGTAGTGAAACGCAATGAGAAACGGTCGTTGTATTCGCCAATCGGCAAATCAGCTAAGAAATCCTGATTTTTGAGGTCATGATACATTCCGGTCGTGTTGTCAAACAGATAAATGTCGGTCGAAGCCGGTATGTTTTCCAAAGCATCAATTTTTATTTTGGAAGTGCCGGCCGTAGTGACTTTAACTCCTAACGGAATGATTTGTGCGATATTAAAATTGGGAACTCCCTGAATTACGAATTTTCCGTTGCTGATACTCCAATACATATCGTCCTGATTCACATCAATCATTGGGGCATCGTACCCGATATCAAACTGATTGGAGGTATTGGTGTCGACTCCCACTAAAAGTTGTCTGCGTAATCCCGATGCGGCTTCAAAACCCAATCTGATTTTTTGTCGGTTGTCGCTATCTTGGGACACCGTACTGTTGGCGGATTTGAAGAACACGGATTCGGCAGGAGACTCTGTTTTAAAAGCCCGTTGACTGTTTCGGAATTTTACGGTTCCCCCGGTAATTGGATTGGATAGACCTGTAGCACCGGCAATATCCGTTCTGATGAAAAATCCTTGTGCGACAGGGATGTATCGTTGTGGGACTTTTGTTCCGGTGGTATTATTATTATTTATCAAAGGGTCGTTTGAGATAGCTACAACGCCTCCCATCAAATTGTAAGTGGCATAACCTCCGATGTATTGGTTTAAATAATGGGTGTTTCCTCCGAAATGATCCCAAAAATAAAGCGCTCCGTTAAAAACATTTGACATTGGACTGCCATCATCCAGTACATTATCCGTTATGAAAGCATTAGCATCCAAAGCGGAAGGATACGGATTTCCAATCAAGTACAATTGGTTCATTGCCATGGTTAAATTGATGTCGCCATTATTTGGTTTTCCAGTAAATACATAATTCTGATAATTTGTACTTGGTTCTAAACCGGTGACGCCTTTCATCGTAAAACCTTCTCCGACTTTAACGCTTCCGGTATTCCCAATAGCTTGCCAGGACCAGTAACTGGTGCTGATCTGGGTATATTTGTACAACCAGCGATTGCTTATTTTAATTGGACTTGTAAGTGCACCGTCAGAATAGTTATATCCGTCTCCGAAACTTATCACACCCGGATTGAACGGACTGGCAACGGCATTGGTCCCGTCTTTCAGGACACTGCCAATCGTATAACTCAGATTGTCTGCACTAACCGGCGATGACCAATAATTGTAATGGAAACTGCTTTTTGTTCCCTGCTGATCCCGTAATAATTTTCCGGTTCCGCCCGGAGGGTTTGGTCCGGCTCCATTTTGAACCAGCTGTGCTTCTCCGGTTAATCGTAAATCACCGCTTGTCAGTAAAAGATTGTTGGCAACCGTCAACTCAAATCCGTCAGCTACGCTAACACCTCTGGCACCATTGGTACCGTTGAGGGTCAGATTGTAAAAACCTTCGTTTAGCTTAATTCCGGAGTTAATCAATTGTATTTGATTGTTTGTTGCACCATTAAAGGTAACTGTTCCGGTTCCCGGAATAAAATTCCCGCTGTTTCTCCAATCTCTTTTTACGTGTAAGTTGGAATTGGCTGTCATTGTTATTGATGCTCCCGGACTTATAATTACGTCTCTGGCGGTAGCAATATAGCTGTATGCCGCAGCAAAAGGACTTGACGGATCGATAATCGGCATGGTTGTTAGTCCGGTTGGAATTTGAGCATCAATGGTTGCAGAAGGCAGACCACCGGCCCAATTCTTACAGTCAAACCAATCGTTGCTTACCAAACCTGTCCAAAGTCCTTGCGTGCCATTCAGGACTGTAACAGTGGCAGAACCGGATATGTCACTTCCAATCGCAGTACATCGTACATCATTTAAAGCCGTTAATGTGTATGTTCTACTTGTTGTCATATTCGGGACGCTAAATGTGTAAGGATTGGTAAGGATATTGCTTACCGTTGTTGATGTAACACCATTGGTATATGTTATTCTCCAAGGACCTCTTCCTGTTAATGCTACATTGAAAGTGGCAGTTTCGCCCATGCATACCACCTGGTCCTGACTAATCCTTGCCGTTGGTCTTGGATTCACGGTAACCGTTACATAAGCGGTTCCGTCGGTTCCAAAACTATTACAACCATTTAAGAATGACGTTACGGCATAGGTTGTGGTTTCTGTTGGAGTTACGGTCATGGTAGCACTGTTGCTGATCACAACACCAGTTACGGCATCTACCCATTGGGTACTTAGGTTTAGCGGTGCATCCGGGATTTGGATATTATCCACAGCCCAAGAGCTACCAACCACTCCATCATAGAAGAAGCGAATTCTCAGATTTGGTTGCCCTAAATAAGGACTTAAATCCACACTTCCAGGAGCAAAACCATTATAAGGTCCTAAAGTACTTGGTCCTGCAAAAGTTGCTATCGTAGCATAGGCACCACCGTTTACCGAAATCTGTATGTAACCGCTTGATCCCGCCAAAAAGTTATAAGCGTGCGTGAAACTTAATGTCGCGGTAGTTAAACCAAAAGTATTGAAAATTGGTGTGTATAAGTAGGAATTGAAATCCCCGTTTGCGATGGCAAATTTACCCGATGAGGTGTAATTAATGCCCGAATACGTTCCGCCATTGGTGGCACTCAGTTGCCAATGTCCCGGATTGGTGTTGCTGGCTCCCGCATTTAAACAATTTCCGCATCCGTTAACTAGCCATCCGGTAGGGTTGGAGTTACTGAAAGTTCCTCCCGTGGCTAACGTAGAACTGGTTGCATACCCGCTTTGTGATGATAATACCGCGGAGTCTCCGTTACAAATTGTTGAAGGAATCGCTGTTACCGGTGTTGGCCTGATGTTAGGAATTACATTAATCATCGTTGAGGTAGAAAATGCAATTGCACACGGGCTGTTTTGTACCACGGCTCTAAAAATGGTGGATTGTGTTATGTTGCTGTATGTGTGGGTGTTAGTAGTGTTAGCAATAGCCAACCAAGAGATTCCTCCTGTTGTGGAATATTCCCATCTGACAACAGCGCCTCTATGACCACTTAGATAGAGTGTTCCGTTTGCCACATGACAGGAAGTGGCTGTGTTGACAGTGGGTGTAATATTGGGTTGCGAAACGGTAACCGATCCTCCCAAAGAAAGCGGTTCAACTATAACGGTTGCTGTTATAGGAGTACCCGGACATCCGTTAGCAATCGGAGTAATTGTGAAAGTGGCCGTTTGTTGTGTTGTGGTTGTATTTGTAAGGATTCCTGTAATGTTTCCTGCTCCGTTTTCCAATCCTGTAATTGTCGTTGTGTTGTTTCTTGTCCAATTGTAAGTGGTGCCAAGTACAGTACCTGTGAAGGATATTGCAGTGATGGGACTACCTGAACAAACGGTTTGGGATGTGTTTACAGTGGCAACAGTTGGCGTAGGATTAACGGTTATCGAAGCTGTTATTGTAGGGCCATTACATCCGTTTGCATTGGGTCTGATTGTAAACACAGTGGTCTGAATACTGTTGGTGTTATTTGTAAGTATGCCACTTATGTCGCCACTACCGCTGGCGGGTATTCCGGTTATATCGATTGTTTCTGTTCTTGTCCAGGTGTACGTTGTCCCAGTGACATTTCCGGAAAGGATTATGTCTGTAATTGTACCACCCGAGCAGATGGTTTGGGATGCCGGTGTTGCAACGACATTCGGAGTCGGATTAACCAATACTGATACTGTGATTGGCGAGCCTTGACAGTTATTTGCTGTTGGAGTCACCGTAAAATTCACAGTTTGAGGATCATTGGTGTTATTGGTTAATGTTCCGGTTATCGTTCCGGTACCGGACGATCCGATTCCTGTTACATCAACAATATTATCTCTGATCCATTGGTAAGTTGTTCCTGTTACGTTACTGGTTATGCCAAAGCTTCCTATGGCAACTCCTGAACATCTTGTTTGATTTGGTAATGAAGAAGAAGCAATCGGAATCGGATTGATTATTACGGTTGCAGTTATTGGAGTGCCGTTACAACCATTGGCTGTTGGCGTAATTGTAAAAGTGATGGTTCTTGGGACAGCATTGGTATTGGTTAAAGTCCCGGAAATATCTCCGCTGCCACTAAGAGGAATTCCATTTACATTAGCCAAATTATTTCTGGTCCAATTGAAAACTGTTCCTGCTACATTTCCGGAAAATGCTATGGTTGCAATGGATTCACCGGAACAGATGGTCTGACTCGAATTGGTGACAGTAACATCCGGAGTAGGATTCACAGTCACCGAAGTGTAAATCGGGTTTCCGTCACAGCCATTCGCCGTCGGGGTGATAGTGAATGTTACAGTTACAGGACTGTTGGTCGTGTTGACTAAAGCGCCGCTGATGTTCCCGCTGCCACTGTTTGCGATTCCGGTCACATCCACAGTATTATCCCTTGACCAATTGAACGTGGATCCTGGAGTTGTTCCCGAGAGTACCATTGTGGCCATTGCCGCTCCGGAACATCTTATTTGTGTTGGATTTGTTGCGTTGACAATCGGAATAGGATTTACAAGCACGGTTGCGGTTACTGGTGTGCCATTGCATCCGTTGGCAGTTGGTGTAAGGGTAAAAGTCACCAATACCGGTGAAGCGGTTGTATTTGTTAATACGCCGCTTATGTTACCGCTTCCGCTCGCCGAAATTCCGGTAACGTTAACGGTATTGTTTCTGGTCCAGTTGAAAACTGTTCCTACTACATTTCCTGAAAGTGTCATTGTAGCAATGGATTCACCGGAACAGATGGTCTGACTGGAATTGGTGGCAGTAACATCCGGAGTAGGATTCACTGTAACTGTAGTGAATATCGGGCTTCCGTCGCAACCATTTGCTGTCGGAGTAATGGTGAATGTTACTATTACAGGACTGTTGGTGGTATTGACTAAAGTGCCACTGATGTTGCCACTGCCGCTGTTTGCGATTCCGGTTACATCGACAGTATTATCTCTTGACCAATTGAACGTGGATCCAGGTGTTGTTCCCGAGAGTACCATTGTGGCCATTGCCGCTCCTGAACATCTTATTTGTGTTGGGTTTGTTGCGTTGACAATAGGGGTAGGGTTAACGGTTACTGTTGCTGTTATCGGAGTTCCGTCGCATCCGTTAGCGGTAGGTGTAATGGTAAAGGTCACTAAAACAGGCAAAGCGGTTGTATTTGTTAATGTGCCGCTAATGGTACCGCTTCCGCTAGCCGCAATTCCGGTAACGTTAACGGTATTGTTTCTGGTCCAGTTGTAAACAGCGCCGGCCACACTTCCTGAAAAGGTAATGGCAGTGATAGGATTTCCCGAGCAGCTTGCTTGCGATCCGGTTGAAGCAACCGCATTCGGAATGGGGTTCACGGTAACGGTAACGGTGTCGTTGTATGTAAAAGCACAAGTAACGGCATAGACACTATACGTTGTGGTTGACCCAGGAGTAACATTGAATACAAGGTTTCCTCCGTTTCCCGAAACCGGGGCGCCAATATCTGTCGCACCGTCTCTTAACTGATAGGTTATAAGTGGATCACTATTCGCTAAGGTAATGGTTGTACTTTCTCCGAAACATAGGGCAACATCATTTGAAAGTGTTGCCTGTGTGACGCAATCCTGACTAAATCCGAAAAGTGAATACAACAATAATAAGATTCCCAAAAGGTAACTTTTTTTCATAATGTGATATTTTAATTAAACAAATAAGTTTTTCATTATTTGATTAATCCAGAAAAAAACCTTTGGATAAAGTAGGTTAGATAAAGACCGTTATTTTGAATTAAGGGCATTTAATTCAAATTGAAACCACCCTCTTTAATGAAGAATTATGAAATAAAATTCAATACATTCCGGGAGTAGTCTTTACCTTATATCGATGTTGATTTTGAATTAACTTGTTTAAAGCTAATTATTTATAATTTAGTTCGCTAAAGTGTGTAAGAGTTTTCGATGAATTGGTTTCAACTTTCGATGAACTACTTAAATAGTTTTTTCGGAACCGATTTGCCGGAGGAGAATATTTCAGTTGAAGAAAATTTTGAATTTTATGAAGATTTCAGATAAAAAAAACAATCAGGAATTTGGTTTTTCTTTGTGAAAGTGAAACTGCATTTCTGGTCTTTAGTCTCATTTCTTAAAGTGGATTTTTATCTTTTCAATGAATCCCGTGTGCTTTGATTCTGTTTCGCCGATTAAGAAGCCATACGGTTTAAGTGTTTCTATATGATCACATACGATTTTAACTATGGCGGTAATCGGGATGGCGAGGATTATTCCGGGTATTCCCCAGATTAATTCTCCCAAAACAAGCACAATTATGGTAAAAAGGGAATTGATTTTTACCTGAGGACCAACTATTATCGGTTCCAGAATAAATCCTTGAATGAATTGAATCACAGCATAAATAAGTACGATACCTCCTAATAATGGGAAGCTTGCACCATGTAAGGCTGTTACCAAAACCGTGAGTGTGGTTCCCGTTATGTTTCCTACGAAGGGTATGATTTCCAGTACGCCGCAGAGGATGGCAAAGAAAATGGCGTTTTTTACACCAATCAGACTGAAGCCCACACCATACATTATCCATAAACACATAATCATTTTGGAAAGTCCGACCAGATATTGCTGGGATATGTGGGAAGCACTGTAAATCACTTTTTCCAATTCTTTTCGTTGTGTGGGCACTGCCAGTTTCAGAATAAAGTTTTTAATGTGCGCACGATAATACAGCAGGAACAGGAAATAAACTAATATCAGTACGAAACTGGTTACGAAATAGGTAAGTGAACCCACTACCATTTGCACTATACTCGTATACGATGGTTGTTCACTTTTCAGTATTTTCACCTGTTCTTCAATTGTTATGTCCAGATGATTGAATATGTAGTCCTGAAGGTGACCGCCCGCTTCAATGATTTTTTGCTTTATAAGCGCAATGTCGGTAATGACTTCGGAAACTTTCCAGGACAATAGCGATACAAAGCCGGCAATGATTGCAAGTAATAGCAAAAGGCATAAAAAAACGGATAATCCTTTTGAAAGTTTCTTTTTTTCCAGCCAGTTACACAAGGGTAAAAAGAGAGTTGTCAAAATCCCGCCTATCAACAGAGGCATCAGAAAAGGCTTGGCGTAGTATAAACCTGCAACCACTAAAAAAAGGAGCAGAATTTTTTGAAAAACGGAGGCGTTGTTAATAGTCATAAGCCGGTAGTTTCCAATTGAAAATCAGTATTAATACTACATTAACCAAGCAATAAGCAGTATAAATCTACTAATTTAATGCAACACTATCTAATAAAAAAAAGAGAATTTATTTTTGATTGCAGTCTGAATAATGAGAATTTGATGAATAAGCGGCTTAGATGTTTGACTTTTTTATCGATGAATCTTGTTCTGTACTTTATTTGCTGAAAATAGGGTTTTGATTCCTGAGTAGCATCCCATAGTAATTCAAGCACATCGAATAAGTTTACATTTTATTTGTTGTAGTTAAAAATTCAGTAAATTTGTTTAATTATTTATGTAAAATGTTAAACAGTACAATATGGTATTCACAAAGCAAAAACAATCTAATTTATCTGAAACTGAATTAGACCGAATTATTGAAATGGCTTGGGAAGACCGAACTCCATTTGACGCCATACAATTTCAATTTAACTTATCGGAGGCCGACGTAAAAGCTCTGATGAAGAAAGAATTAAAATTCAGCAGTTACATACTCTGGCGGAAACGGGTTGAGAGTTGTAAAACCAAGCATTCGGCAAAACGTGTTGATGACATTGGGCGCTTTAAATGCAATCGGCAACGAACGATTTCTAACAATAAAATCTCCAAAAGAAGGTGAAACTGCCTGTTTGCATTTACAGAGAGTTGATTTTTTGGCAGGTCAGCAAACTTATGTTCGAAGTGATTCAAATGGAACAGAGGTAAAGCAAATTAAGAAGCTATCTCTATTGTTCACAATAGAAAAAGGAAGCAATGGAAATCAAGTTGGACGGACCAACAATTGTATGACTTCGGAATCGGGAAGGGCTATCCGTTTCCGACCCCAGATAGGGAGGCTACCCGAAAATGCGCAAGTGGCATTATGAGGAGCCTCCGAAAAAATGTCGCCATAAGCAAGAAGCGGAAAGATTTCTGAAAAACATATGAGCACAGATAAATCAAGCAAACAATCCAATGCGAAATGTAAGAAAGCAAAACCTGCCCAGTAAAATATGCATTATCTGTAATCGTCCTTATTCCTGGAGAAAAAAATGGGAAACTGTTTGGGATGAGGTAAAATATTGCAGTAATCAATGCAGAATGAAAAAATGATTATGGTATTGTTGGGCAAGCCGATTATTATTTAAAACACATCGATGAGTTATGAAAACAGCAGTAGTTTGGTTTAAAACAGATTTGCGAGTTACCGACAATGAAACCTTGGTGAAAGCCCTTTCTCAAAACGATGCGGTTATTCCGGTGTATTGTATTGATGAGACACATTTTAAAACAACCCCATTCGGTTTCCGAAAAACAGGAAATTTCAGAGCGCAATTTTTAATGGAATCACTATTTGATTTAGACAAAAACTTAAGGGAATTAGGTTCCGGATTACTCGTTTTAAGCGGAAAACCAGAAGTGGAGATTCCTAACATTGTCAAACAATATAGAGCGCACCGGGTCTATGCCAAACGCGAGGTTGCTTTTGAAGAAAAGAACACCGAATTGTCAGTGCAAACCGAACTTTGGAAACTACATTGCGAACTGTTTACCTTTAGCACCAGTACGTTGTATCATGCGGAAGATTTGCCGTTTTCCATAAAAGATATACCGGATGTGTTTACTGATTTCAGAAGAAAAACCGAAAAAGAGGCTCAGATACGAAGTGTTTTTGAAAAACCAATACGCATTCCTTCCCCTGAGATTCAGCCACCTGATTTACCAACGCTGTCAGAATTAGGTTTTAAAAATGTAAAAATTGACAACAGGGCTGCCATTCGGTTTAAAGGCGGGGAGTCGGAAGCCATGAAACGACTGAATCACTATTTTTTTGGTACAAAATCAATTTCCCGCTATAAAGAGACAAGGAACGGAATGGTTGGGGCAGATTATTCGACTAAGTTTTCGGCTTGGTTGGCGTTGGGATGTATTTCGCCACGGTTTATTTATCAGGAACTCAAAAAGTACGAATTACAATTCGGAGCCAATGAATCCACCTATTGGTTGGTGTTTGAGTTGTTGTGGCGGGATTATTTCCGGTTTATGATGAAAAAGCATCAAAGTAGAATGTTTCGGAAATCGGGTATTCGAAACAAAGAAATGGCAACAGTAAAACCCGATTGGAAACTGTTTGAAAGCTGGATGGAAGGCCAAACCGGAAATGATTTTGTAGATGCCAACATGCTGGAATTAAAGCTGACCGGTTTTATGAGTAATCGGGGTCGCCAAAACGCAGCAAGTTATTTGTGTCACGATCTGAAATTTGACTGGCGGTATGGTGCGGCTTATTTTGAACAACAACTCATTGATTATGATGTTTGCAGCAATTGGGGCAATTGGGCTTATTTGGCGGGAGTTGGAAATGACCCTAGAAGCAATCGTTATTTCAATATAGAAAAACAGGCATCCGATTATGATAAAAACAAATTGTATCGGAACTTATGGTTAAATAAATTTGATAATTCATCAGACAGTAGAAAGTAACGTCATTGATTTGGAGGAAATCGTGTACTGATTATAATGTAATCAAAATTCAATTTGCGGATATTGGGAATTTCAGGTAATAAAAAACCCTAACTGTTTGATTAGTTAGGGTTTTGCCTTTTGTAGCGAAGACGGTAATCAAAAATTTGTTTTTATTGGATTCAGCTTATTTTCAAGAAATGCCAAAAAGGCTTTATTTTCAAGGGGTTTGGCCGTTTTTAATTTTAAATTTTAAAATAAAATGAAATAGAGTTAACAAAAATCCCGTGAAAATCCCGTGATTTCTTTTCAACTTTTTTGAATGCCGGAATATAATAGTCAAATATTATACAATGGCAAAAATTCAATTTAAAAATAACAGCAAACAACAGGTCGCAAATTTAAATATAAGGCTCTATCAGGGGAAGATTAATTGTTATGCGCAATCAAACATTTTTGTTGACAGTTCTTTATGGAGCAATACAACGAACTCTTTAAAACAACGTGTTGATAATTCAATCAGAGAAGAGATAACTGAAAAAACAGACGGGATTTCAAAATACATCCTTAAAAGATTTTATGAAGACTACGCAAAAGGAGAGTTAATCAATTCCAAATGGTTAAGAAATAAAGTAGATGAATTTTACGAAAGACCGACAGGAGTGGGGGATTATCGATATTACTTCGTTCCGTTCATTGAAAAATTTATTAAAAATTCGACAAATCGTGTTAATCCTTTAACCAATAAGATTATTGCTGAAAATACCATAAAAGCATATAAAACCACATTGGCAAAAATCGTTGAGTTTCAGGATAAAGAGGGGATAACCATAAAAACAAAGGATATAGATCTTAATTTTCATCAGCGGTTTACAGCTTATTTATCTGTTGAAAAAGAATACGGAGGAACTGTGATTGAAAAATACGTCCGACATGTTAAACAGTTTGTTCGAGAAGCTAAATCGTGCGGTTATGAAACAAGCCCTGAGGTTGAAAATAAAAATTTCACTTACCAACGAAGCTCACCTATTGATACTTATCTAAATGAAACAGAAATAGACAAAATTTTTGGTTTGGATTTAAGTAAAAATCTTGAACTGAAAGACTCACACGATTTGTTCATAATAGGATTGTGGACAGGATTACGTTTGGGGGATTTGATTCGTTTCGATCAATTTAAGATTGTTAAAGACAGAATAGTTATAACGGAAACAGACAAGACAGGGGAGAAGGCGACCATTCCATTGCATTATCAGGTTAAGAAAGTTTTGGAATCACGAGGAAATCGCTCCTTTGTCAATGTTAATGAAGTGAAATTTAATAAAGATATAAAGCAGATTTGCAAATTAGCCGGAATTAATGAAGTAATAGTAGGGAGAAAAAGAGTTCCGGGGAAAAACAGAAAAGTTAAATCGTATTATCCAAAATATGAGCTGATTAGCTCCCATACTTGCAGAAGATCATTCGTGACAAATCATTACGGAAAAATCGATGATAAAACGATTATGGCGATTACAACACATAAAAGCTATAATCAGTTCATGAAGTATATAAAAACAACAACCGATGAGTCGGCAAGCAAGATGGAAGAACTTTGGAAGAATTCATTAAAATCAAAAGAAAATGGAAAATAACTTAATTGTAATTTCAGTCAAGGATCTGCCTTATAAAAAAATGAACGGGATGCTGAGATTACTGAAAATCAATCCGGATTTAGTGGCTAAATCGATATCAGTTGACAGCCAAAAATACTGTCGGATAAGATGGCAGGATTATTTGGTTTTTTCCCATAAGATTAAAAAGATTGTCCTTTTAAAAAAGGATGGTCTTTTCTTTTTTGTAGGTTATTCAAAAAATGACGAAACGATTGTTTACAACGATGAATTTTCAAAGTTTATTTTGAATAACGGAAATCAAACGGATAAGGGAACTGTAAAAGAAAGCACCTCCTTTTTGAAAACAAAATTGCGACGGATTGATATACTTTTAGATAAAGTTGGATCTTTTGGGATTAATTCGCTTACTGCTGATGAAAAGAATGAACTTCACCAATTGTCCAAAAAGATATGAAAATGGCCAAAATTATCCTTTGCCTTTTCCTGCAGTTTCCACTGCTTTCATTTTGTCAGACATATGATGAATTGGGAGTCGTGATTATTTTTAAGGACAGTGTAATCCAAATAATAAACAGAGATGGAGGATATAAGGTTATAAAAATATCAGAAAGGCAGAATAATAAACTGGTCGAAATTAACTTAATTAAAACTTATTATTTTGAAGGTGATGTTGTTCATAATCATAAACTTTATACAAAAGAAGGGGAGGTGGTTATTGAGATAAAAGAGGGTGAGAAAATGAAAACAATTGTTATCTTAAGAAATCATGAGAAATTATAGAACTTCATAGCTATTCTGAAATGTAATGAGAGTATCTTTTTTCTTAGATAAAAGTTCTTGGCCTTCATAGGTTATTTTTTCAAGAAGCATGGAATCTTTTAGATTCAGAAGTTGAAATTCTAAGTTGTCGATATTAAAAAAACCGGAGACGATTTCATAACTGGCTATAAGTCCTATTTCTTTTTGCTCTAAATAAAAACCAGCTTCATATTTAGGTTTTTGAATTTTTACAGAAGTGTTGTATAATGGGAAAAGCAATAGTTCATCTTTCAAATCATCAATTTTTAATTTTTGGACTTTTTTGTTTTTGTGCCAAATTTCAATTTGATTTTTAGGTGTGTTCAGAAGTCCGTTTACTGTTTCACTTTCTAAATCATCAGCAGATTTTATAGTTTCATTTTTGAGCAAATGATAAAAATATGGATCGGAAAGAACTTCTCCCACCGGTTGTTTCATTTTAGTCGCGATTTCATGAAATCTGATCAGAAGATTTTCAGAAAGTATAAAACTTTTTATGGTTAGCGCTTCTCCAAAAAGGTTGATTTTTAATTTACCGGTTTGCAATTATTTTTATGAGGTATTATATTTTTTCGATTGAATGAGTATTTCTTTTTCAATTAATTTTAAGACCGCTTCCGTATTTTTCCGTATTTCGGAAGACCAAAACCTTAATACCGTCCAGCCTGAAGAAATAAGATGTTCATTAACTTCTTTGTCTCTTTGTATATTTCGTTCTATCTTTTTAAACCAAAACTCCTGATTGGTTTTTATCCGGTGTTTTTCGGTTTCCCAATCTTTGCCGTGGAAAAACTATCCAATAAGCATTTTCACGGATTCTTTCCAAAGATAATTAGGCATCGGCTCATGAAGTTCCCATTTAATACTCATAGGTTTTGAGCCTTCGTATTCAACAAAATTTCCTTCTCCTATGAAAACATATCCCATTGTATTGCCAAATTCGTTAGTCGCTTTTTCTCTAACAAATAATAAAATACGCTTTCCTAGTTTTTGATGATTAATATATGTTATGCCTTTCCCTGTATCATGTCTTGTTTGATTCTGGGATTGCCAATGAAATAAAATTTCACTTATTGCATAATCGTTATACATAGTTGTCGGGGAATAATCTTCTTCTGATTTAATTAAATCTATAAAAAGTAATTCGGTATTAATTTTTTCTATGTAAGCTACACCTTCTCTGTTGGAGGATTTTTTTTCAAAAGTACTATCACCAAAAGCAGTTAATATTTGATCACGTGTATAGCGTCCATGAACTTTTAACGGTTGTTGGTAAGGAAGTTCAATTTCTATTTCCTTGAAATTGACTCTGTCAATTAAAATTTCCAATACCTCTTTAATTTCGTCTACTAAAATCTTGTTGGCACCAATTTGTCGAATACTTTCTTCTAAAGATGAAAATTCACCAGCTTTTTGCCAAACGTCGTAATGAAGCATTAACAACATAGTTTTTTCATTATTGTTCAAGTTTTCTAGTTTTACATCAAAATCAGTTTTTGCAATTTTTAATATGAAATTAAAGTAATTGGTTGAATTGGTTGATAGCCACTTCTTTCCAATTGCTGAATATATTTGTTTTTCATTTTTATTGTCAAAATCAGGAATAACACCTGCCTTTTGACATAATCTTGACCAAGAATCCTTCTTATATATTGTTTCTAATGAAATGTGGTTAAGTTCTATGAAATTGTTCAGTGTCAATGGTAATGAAAATTGATGTTGAAAATTTCTGATCTTGGTAATAAGCTGATTTATATTTAAGGAAGTAGCTTTTTTAATATTATCAAGAATAATGTCTTTTGCCTTCTTCTCCAGTACAATAGAACAGCCCAATGGTAAATGTGGAAAATCATCTTCAATTTCCTTTTGAACCGAAGTAGTTGTTTTTCCAATTAAGGCTCTAAACTTACTTTCAAAGTCATATTCCGGTCTGGCATTTCCAACAAAATCAAGAACAGTCAAACAGTCTTTACCTTCTGCTAAACGAAGCCCACGGCCTAATTGCTGTAAAAATATGGTTAAACTTTCTGTTGGACGTAAAAATAAAACAGTATCGATTTCGGGAATATCAACCCCTTCATTAAAAATATCAACAACAAACAAATAGTTGATTTCTTTCTTTTTTAATTGTGATCTTAGCTGTTCTCTTTCGTTAGAATTATTACCAGTTAAATAGGCTGCTTTAAGGCCAGCAAGACTAAACTTTTCAGCCATAAAAATAGCATGTTCGATAGTTACGCAAAATCCAAGGGCACAAACATCACTTAAATCTGTGGTATATTTTTGAAGATTTTTAATAATTTGACCAACTCGTGAATCATTCTTGGTATAAAGATTAGTTAATTCACTAGCAACATATTTGCCTTTTTCCCATTTAACGTTTGTTAAATCAATACTATCAGTAATTCCAAAATATTGAAAAGGGCATAGTAGTTTTTTATTTAACGCCTCTGGAAGTCTAATCTCTGCAGCAACTCGATTACAAAAATCCGCTAAGATATTTTCGCCATCCATACGTTCAGGTGTGGCGGTGAGCCCTAAAAGGACTTTTGGGGTAAAATAATTTAAAATAGGCCTGTAAGATGTTGCAGAAATATGATGCGCTTCGTCGAGAACTATAAAATCATAGTATTCAGGGGAGAGTTTCAGATTATTTAATTTATTATTCAATGTTTGTACGGATGCAAATACATATTCATTATTTGATGGTTCTAAACCATCTACCCATAAATCTCCAAAATTGTTATCTTGTAAAACACCTTGAAAAGTAGCTCTTGCTTGCAGTAAAATCTCTTTTCGATGCGCAATAAACAATAACTTTGATGACGGATTATTTCTTCTAAAATTTTTATAATCAAATGCGGAAATAACTGTTTTTCCGGTGCCTGTTGCAGCAACAACTAAATTTTTATTTCTTCCATGAATTGATCGTTCCACTTCTAATTTTTCTAAAATTTCGTTTTGATATGGAAAAGGTTTAATATCAAAAAAAGAAGTGTTGGATTGAACTGCTTTTGAAAATTTACCCTCATTAAGTGCTTTTACAAGTTTTGTGGTATGTCTTAAAGGATCAAATAGCTCAAAGTCTGAATTTTGCCAATAAGACTCAAATGTTTTGCGAAACTTATCGATAATATGACTTACTTCTTTTGTAGTAATCTTGAGATTCCACTCTAATCCATCCGTTAACGCAGAACGTGAAAAATTAGAAGAACCAATATAGCCCGTATGAAAACCAGTATTTCTTTCAAATAAGTAGGCTTTGGCATGTAGTCGTTCATTACCTGTATTGTAAGAAACCTTGATTTGGCTGTTTTTTAAAGAGGCTAAAAATTCCACGGCTTTAGCATCCGTAGCTCCAACGTATGTAGTCGTTATAACACGCAAGATACCTCCTCGTTCAGTAAATTCTACTAACTCTTTTTCTAAAATTCTTATACCTTTCCACTTAATAAATGATACTAACAAATCAACCCTGTCTGAAGAAAGAATTTCTTTTCTTAGTTCGCTTTCAAGCGTTGTGCCTGAATTCCCGCCAGTGAAAAGTTCGCTATGAATTAATCTTGTATAGGGAGTTATTTCTTTAAGACGTAAATCTAAATCCGTGAAATGATTATCAACCTTCGTAAATACTGCTTTTAGGATTTTACCTTCAGTTTCAATTAAATCATTTTCAAACTCTTCTTTGTTTAATTCTTCTTTTAAAAACAAAATAATTTTATTCGCAACATCAATTTGTTTCTCGACAATGTCATCTCCTTTAATGAAACTAAATGCATGTTTTATGGTGTTGCCAATATGTTGAGATAGTAATTGAGCTGCTTCTGCTTTGTCAATTATTGTTGTTTTAATTTGAAAAGCATTTTTATCCAATTCAGCAATTTTGGTATTTACTAGTTTTGTTACCAGTTCTTCATAAATGCCTTGATTCATAGTTGTTCCATTTTTAAAAGTTCAGCAACAATCGGCAAATCGGCTTCAGCCCAATCTAAATTTAGTAAATCTGATTTGGATAAAAGTTTATAATCATTATGTTCTGCTAATTGGATTTCCCCTGATGCATAACGGGCTATAAAAGGAATTAAATTAATTTTAAAATCCCCATAATCATAAATACTGTTTGAAATCTTGCGAATTACATCAATTTCGATATTAATTTCTTCCATTATTTCACGTTGGATACAATCCGATTCACTTTCTCCATCTTCTAGTTTTCCTCCTGGAAATTCCCATTTTAAAGGTAATTTCATTTTGTCACTTCTTTGAACAACTAATATTTTTTCGTCGAAGAAAATTATTGCACAAATAACATTTAGCATAAGGAATAAATTTTAAGAATAAGAAAAAGATTAAAAAATCAAAAATAACGATTCAGACGCATGCTGTAATTGTTTGTTTTTTATTTTTTCAACAATATTGTTTCTTCAAAGTCTAATCCGACAAATGTCGGCTATTCATTTTTAAACAGTAATCACTAAAATCAGGTATTTTGACTCACTGTTTTTAGTGATTTTCAGAGTGATATTTATCAATAGCGATGCTTTTTATACTAATCAGTAATCTGTTTGTTTTTGTTTTAAGAAGGAATTTGTTCATAAAACTAAAAGTGAGCAACAATAGAATGATTCTATCTTAATTACTTTTTTATATCTACTAAAAAAAATATTTTTTTAATTTTTTTTAAACTTTTTTTTACTCCTTCATATAAGCTCTAATAACATTTAAAAAAATATATAATGAAAGAGCTTTTAAAAAGAAGAGTATTAGAGAAAAGTGTGTCGCAGGATTTGGTAACGGCAATTAATGAATGGAGTTTTAATTTCGTTTTTCAGAGGGATAACAGCAGATGTCTTTGTAATCATCCGATTAAAAATGTTTGTGTGATAAAGAATTTAAAAAACGGAACAACTACTGAGGTAGGGAATTGTTGTGTAAAAAATTTTATGGGTATAAAAGAAGGGGATGAAATTTTAGCTTCAATTCTCAGACTGAAAAAAGATAACTCAAAAAATATAGGCGGCAGAGCTTTGGATTTTATCCGAAAAAGAAATATTGTTCTGGAAAAAAACGATTTTGACTTTTATACAAAAGTCAGTAAAAAAAGATGCACTTATAAGCATGAATTAGAGAAGAAAAAAGAAATCAATGACAGATTTATCAGATACTTTTCTTCTGAAAATGCAGCGCTTATTAAAAAATTTAATAAGATTGAAGACTGGATTAAAACCGGGTCTAATTCAAAATTTGATCCTGGATTTTTTAGTTCCGTGAAATCAACATTTGATGTTTTCGGCAGTATATCGGCTAAACAGGAACAGTCTTTGGATAATATTATTTCAAAATGGATATTAAAACAAGCCTCATAACAGAGGCTTGTTATTTTAAAATGGCATCGATAGTAATCTGACGTTTGAAAGGTATATAATGATCTTGGTATTCCTTAATGTATTTAAGTTTTGCCTTTTTAGTCCAAAATCGCGGGGAATATCTCAAATCAGCTATCAGATCAGACAGATGATAAACCAGATAATTCATTTCGATGTTTGTAATATCCATAATATCCTTTTGGCCAATTTTATGAAGATTTAAACCGCATTCCACATCCAGATCTGCTTTTTCTAATTTAAGACTTTCAATTTCGTCTTTATTTACAAATTCAATCGGGATTTCGTTTTCGGATAAAAAATTCCTTAAATCAATATATTGTTTTTTGCATTTTTCAGCCACGGAATGATTTTCACCGAACGTAAAAACCAATAGTTCGTACTTTTCTTTCAGTAAGAAACAGTGTTTTACCAAATGCCATATTTTTTGAAAATCAAGCGCAGCAAAGTTTGCCCGAACAGCTAGTTCAACCCTTTTTTTAAAGTTCAGTTTCATTGGGTTGGGAAGATCGTTAAATAAGCTTTTCCCGCATGCTAATTCTCCCACTGTTTTTTTATTAATGGTTGATGTTGATCTGGTGTTGTAATGGTATAACTCAACTTCTTTGATTGAACTTTTCCGGATAATGTCTTCAAGTGTTATTTCGGAAAATAAATATTTGATGATTTCGAATTTCTGAATGACAAAAGTGATCTTTCCGGAACCGTCCTCTAAAAGGGCTTGTCCTGTTATTTTGTTTTTATGAAAGTGTATTGCAAAAATATCGCCTTCGCAATTTATCACGGAAAATGATGTTATAATCATGATTTCTTTTTAGGGTATATATTAACTTTAAGTTTTCCCATTTCTTTTTTTTTTTTTAATCTGAACTTTTTTAAAACGTTTCATATAACATTTAAATTTATATAACATGGAAAATAATATGATAGTTCAACTTAATGTTGAACAATTAAGCGGCTTGATTAAAAAAGCTGTTGAGGAAGTTTTAAATGAAAGAAAAACTGAAAAAAAGAAAATACGAAAACAACTGAAAAAGGAAACTAAGCTGATGAGTCGCGAAGAAGTTGAGAAGTTTCTGGGTGTCTCCGACACAACGCTGCACAATTGGAATAAGAGTGGTGAATTACCGGCGCAGAAAATTGGCCGTCGGGTATATTACAACAAAAGTGATATAATGGCTAAATTAAGCAGTTGCCAGGCTTCTAAAAAAGCGAAAGTAAAATAATTTCAGATTTATCTGCCGGAGTAATGCTCCGGTTTTTTTATTCCCGAAAGAATCAACTTTTTTCAGTTTTTGACTATAACTCAAAAGAAAGAATGGGTTATGAAGTTGGTTGTGCCGGATGAAGTTGAGAAGGTTATTTTAAAAATAGGGAATAAAGCCAAGCAAAGAAGTGCTTATAAGTTATTTGCAGCGATTTGTAAAATGGAAATTTTAGCCGATAAAAACGGATTCTTTCCGCTTCCGTCAAAGTATTTGCAAAGTGTAAATAGAAGATACCACACAATAATTGATACTTTTATTGCAAACGGAATTATTGATTTTGAACATTATTACGATTTTCATCCAATCACTTTGGAACGAGTGAAAAGAAGACGTTATAATGTAGAGAAAGGAATCTGTATGCGCTATAAGTTTTTAATTGACATTGAAATGGGGCAGGTTAAAGAAATTGATTTTGAAAACAATCGTTCGTGCCGATGGTTTGAAATAATTAAACAATCCCTAAAAGAGTTAGGTTATGATTACAAAGTAAGCAGAGTAGCTTTCGGAAGAAGGGTTTATTACGGCCTCATTCAAAATTATAAAAATGAACTCAAAAACCGAGGGTTATGTTTAATTGATGCCAAAGCTTCTCAGCCTAAACTGCTTTTACTGGAATTAAGAAAAAATAAAATTGAGGATCTGAATTACGAGGAGGCTTTTGAAAATGACTTTTATAATTATTTAGTGGATAAATTAAAATTAAAATCACGCGAAGAAGCTAAAGAAATATTCATGTATTTTTTGAATGGAAATGGCTATGTTCCAAATAGTGAAATCTATCATCTTTTCCCCAAAGCGAGTTTTTTTCTGAAAAGCCTTAAAAAGGATAATTATAAAAATTCATCGCATAATTTTCAGAAAATCGAAAGTAAAATCTGGATTGACGATCTTTTGAATAATATACCGGTCGATTTTGCTTTACCAATCCATGACTGCCTTATTGTAAAAGAAGAGGTGGCAGGTTTAGTTCTCGAATACTGTAAAGAAAAATATCCTGAAATAGATTTCGTGATTTCACATTTAAGAGATTAGGCAACTAATCTTTTAACTTTTTGAATCGTTCCGCAAGATTTGCCGGTTAGTTTCATAATATTTCTGATTGATTGCTCTTGTCTTAGAAACTTTATCACATCTTTGTTTTCTTCAATAAAAGCTTCATTACTTTTTCGGTAGCCAACTTTTCTTCCGAGTTTTCCGCCTTCATTAATAAATTTAGATCTTCCGGAATTTAATCTCTCCTTTATCAGGCTAAGCTCCAGATTGGCAAAAGTTGATGCAATTGACAACATGGTTTGAACCATACTGTTAGTTTCGCCTGACGGTAGGAGGGTATGAAGTTTAAAGTTATCAATAATAATATTGATTTTGTGTTCGTTGCACTTTTCTAAAAACAATGCAAACGATGATATCTTTCTGGATATACGGGAAATCTCCAATGCGATAATATGTCTTATGTTGTTCTTTATTGCAAAATCTAAGATTTCATCATTTATATCATCATTCGCTGTTCCGCTTTTGTAATAAGTAAATTCCTTTACGATTTCATATTGACCACCGTAAACCTTTCTCAGTTCTTTACTCTGACGGCTGACATCCTGTTTGTTTTCGTTCGTTGAGCATCGGGCTATAATTATCGCTTTTTCCATATCAAAATCATTTATTACCAGAAATTACAGCATTTTCGTGACTTAACAAAATAAATCAAAGACTAAAGGTGATACAATTTTACATGTGCTATTTTAAATGTAGTAGACTTATTTTAATACAGTTTTGTTTTGATACATTTTTTTGAAAAAAAAACTAAACTTTTTAAAACTCATTTATATAATCTTCTAATAAAAATAAATTATGAAGAGAATAAAAATTATAGAAAAGAATACAAATGAGTTTAAAAACATTATTAATGAAATTATTAAGCAGAAAGGTCATATGCCAAACTTGAATGCAAGATGCAGAGGAAGAGAATTGACAAACGGAATTGCTTGGAATTTTGATTGTAATAAAGAGATAAAAGGTTCATTGGGTAAAAATGACGGAACAATTTGTAGATATTTGAATCAGAATGAAAAAGATGTTAAAAATATTATGTATTCAGACTATGTTGGGTTTAAACGTTCATGTCTAATTGATGATATTTTATCATAAAGAAATGTTTTGTTTTAAATTATATATATGTTGATAATAATTGGAAAACATCCCCTTAATATAAATAGTCAAATTGCAAAAACTAGTATATTAAGTTATAAATTTGCAACACGTGCAAAATTTTATTAGTTGCATAAATTTATTCGTACCAAAATGATAATGAAAAATAAAAAAGTTGAAGGAATAATAGCAGAGATTATTGACCAATATGCCTATGCTGATAAGTCAGATAGACCTTGGATAATAGGTTTCAGCGGTGGTAAAGACTCAACTGTTTTGTTGACGCTTGTTTGGATTGCGCTTCAAAGAATCAGACAAGATTTACCTTACCCTTTCCAATTAAAAAGAAAAGTTTATGTGGTTTGCAATGACACAATGGTAGAAAATCCCATTATCGCAAATTACGTTGAAGATGTCCTTGCAAAAATTAGCGAAGCAGCAAGAGATCAAGACTTACCAATATTTGTTCAAAAAACAACTCCAAAGCTCGAAGAAACTTTTTGGATCAACGTAATTGGAAAAGGATATCCAGTTCCAAACAGTGCTTTCAGATGGTGCACAGATAAACTAAAAATACGACCTACTTCTAATTTTTTGGTTGAACAAGTTGACCAAATGGGAGAAGCGATTGTTTTACTTGGAACAAGATATGATGAAAGTGCTACACGTGAAAGATCAATACGACGACACGAAGTGACAGGCAAAAGATTGTCCAAACATCAAACATCTATCAATACTTATACTTATGCACCAATCAAAGAAATGATTGTTGATGAAATTTGGTATATCATTAATACAGTGAAATCCCCTTGGGGGTTTGATAATTCTATTCTTTTCAAAATATATGCGGATGCTAGTGCAGATGATTATGAATGCCCTACAGTTGTTGTAAACAAGGAACATAATTCATGCGGACAAAGCCGTTTCGGTTGCTGGACCTGCACTGTTGTGAAAAATGACAAATCAATGTCATCATTAGTGAATAATGGTCAAAACTGGATGGAACCTTTATTGGCATTTAGAAACAGATTAGTTGAAGGCAGAAACATTTCTGAGAACAGAATGGATGTTAGAAGAAACAATCAAGTTGCTGTTCGAGAAGACGGAACAAATAATGGGACATATACTTCGGAATACAGATATCAAATTTTAAAAGATTTATTACAGGTCCAAAAGGAAGTTCAAAAAGAGAGACCACACATTACATTAATTAATAATCAAGAGTTGATTGCTATTCAAGTAACTTGGAATAGAGACGGGTATTTTGACCATACTGTAGGTGACTTATATAAGGAAATTTACAACAAAGAGATTAGTACCAACAACATCAAATCGCTTGATGACACAGAGCGTAGAATCTTGAGGGAGGTTTGTGAAGAAGAGCCAAGTTATTATCATTTAATTGATAATTTAATTGCTTTACAGGAAACCAAAACATTGATGATTACTAAATATGGTCTTCATAATGATGTTGAGAAAAGAATTGAAAATTTTGTAAATGAGAATGGACTATGAAAATAAATAAAATAAAGTTCCAGAACTTCAGAATTTACAAAGGAGAAAACGAAATACTTTTTGCTCCGAATGCATCTAAAAACATAAGTATCATAGCCGGTAAGAACGGTTTTGGTAAGACCACTTTTTTGACGTCTCTCATTTGGGTCTTCTACGGTAAAATGATGAGCGAGGTTGAGGATAAATATAAAAAAGACATCAAGAATGCCGGAGGGTACGAAAAGTTTATCAAAACACTTCTAAACAGAGAGGTAAAAACGGATTATGAAAACAATAGTAAAATTAACCCTGTTCTTTCTGTTGAAATTGAATTAAAAGACATACTTATTCCTTCTATCCCGTGTAAATCAGTTGTGATAAAAAGATCTTACGATTTAAAAACAGATGTGGAAGATTTAAAAATCACGATTGATGGTCTGGAAAATGAATTAACCAAAGAAGTTGGTTTTGAAGTCTTTATCAATGATTTTATTTTACCCCGTGAAATTGCCAAATTCTTCTTTTTTGATGCAGAAAAAATAGTTTCTCTTGCAGAAGCCAAATCAAAATCCGAATTAAAAAATCTTAGTAAAGCATACTCAGAAGTTTTAGGAATTAAGAAATACGAAGATTTAAAAAAGAATCTAGAAACATTACTAACGAAGCTTAGAAGAAGCGGTGCTTCTCCATTGCAACAAACTAAATTATTCGAGCTTGCAGATACTGAAACTGAACTAACGGAGTTAATTGATTTTAATATTGAAAAGCAAGCGAATATTGATCGTGAAATTACCAATCACAGAATAAATAGCGACAGTCTTCAGGAAAAATTGATTCGTGAGGGTAACGGCATCACTTTGGAAGAACTACAAAAAATGAAGTCTGAAAGAGATACCTTAAAGCAGGAATCCGTTGAAATAAAAAACAAGCTGAAAAAATTAATGGATATAGCCCCATTAGTGATTGCAGGAAAGAAATTAGCACAGTTAAATGGGCAATTAATTTTTGAACAAAATTCAAATACTAAATCAGTTGATAAGACCTTTTTGATTAACGAATTAAATTCGTTTTCAACTGCGTTATTGAAAAATCTTGAATCTTTAAGTTTAGATCCCGCTTCAAAATCAAAAGTAGCTGAAGCTTTAAGTAAAACATTATCAGAAAAAGAAATTAGTAAAGAGAAATCAAATTCCGGCACAATACTTTTGGACTTTACTCAAGAACAATTCCGAAACTTTGAGGCTGTTTTCAATAACATAAAAGGAGCTTTTTCAAGTCAGTTTAATGCAGTGGTTCAGGAAGAGAAAAACAATAGAATGTATCTTTCTAAAGTCTACCAACAAATTAAACAAGCAGAAGCTAGAAAAGATAATCCTTTAGCGCAAAAGCTACGTGAAGAGAAAATAGAATTGGAGAATAAAATCACCGTTTTAAACCTTGACAAAGGAAAATTGATTGAAGCAATAGATGTTCTAAATACCAGATTAACTTCAACAAGAAAAGTATTGTCTGAATACGAGAAGAATTTCAAATTGGTAGAAACGGACCAAAAGAAATACGAAGTAACCGAAAAGCTTTTAATAAAAATCAATACGATTATTCAAAAAATTAAAGAAGACAAAAAATACTCTCTTCAAAAATCCATTATGCTTGGTTTGAAAAAAATCATGCATAAAAATGACTTTATCCACAACATTCGTGTCAATGTGGTTGATGATGTGATGGATATTGATTTGTTGGATAAGAATGACCAAATCATTGATAAAGATTCATTGTCCAAAGGAGAGCAGCAATTATACGCTACTGCTTTATTAAAAGCCTTAGTGGACGAATCAGGAATTAAGTTCCCGGTGTTTATTGATAGCCCATTACAGAAATTCGACAAATACCATTCTAAAAATATCATTAAAGAATTTTATCCGGCAATTTCAGAGCAAGTGGTATTATTCCCATTGTTAGAAAAGGAATTGTCTGAATTGGAATATGATTATTTAAAACCAAACGTAAATAAGGTTTTTGTTATCGAGAACAACAATAACGGTTCAAGCTTTAAACCATTTGCAGTAGACCAATTATTTACACATTTAAAACAAGAGCAAGATGTTTACGCAAATTAAAACCAGTAAGGAAAATAAAGAGGTGGTTGCCTTGTTAACTCGTAAATTGGGCTTAGGAACTGAAAATGTGATTGCAAGAATTGCCTATACATACTCTCTTTCTCAAGATAAAAAACTAGATTTAAATGACATCAAAGATGCCGGAGGAAAAGAATATTCTAAATCGGTTCTTTTTGGAGAATACTATGATATCTATCTTGGTATGCTTTGTGTACACTATGGTCTATACAAAACCGATAAAGACATTGGCCGCTACATAAAAATGCATGTAGATGATGGTTTACAACTTTTAAATGAAGAAGTTAATAGTCTTTCGAATATAGATGGTTTTGATTTTTTGACTGAAAAGATTAATCTAGGATTAAGTATGACCATTTAGTGTAATATCCTAAATTAGTTGCAAGCTCTGTTTCTATTCTAATTTTGTTACTTAATAATTCAGTAAATTTTCGATTAGGAATATTTAAAAGTTCACTCTTGCTAATTGAAAATAAAGTAATATAATCTTCTAAATATTTTTGATTGTCATTAGAAATATGATGTACAAAATGAAATTGTAAATACGTAAAATCCTCAAGGTATTTACTATCTGCAATTTTATTTCCTTTTGAACTGTTCACTTCTTGCTCAATTGGGTGAAGATTCCACAATTTATCATGTGTTACTAAAGACCACGGCAAATAATGATCGATAGCTATTTTATTAAGATGTAATAAAGGTTTTTTTTCAAAAATAGATAGTTGTTCTTGTCCTTTAATCTCAATAAATTTTTTCCATAATTTGGTTGGCTCTGCCAATTTTCTTGTCTGAGGTTTAAACAGTTTTAATGAAATATTCGTTACATAAGGATTATTCTTCTCTACATACTTAAATAACTCATATAGAGTAAAGCTCTCGATAATTCTAATGTTTGAGTAAATCCAGTCCAACCATTTCGAATCTAAACAAATCTGATTTGTTTCTAAATTTATCTTATAAGGTAAATATTTGTTAGGGCTGTTTTGTAACGAAATAATCAAACTATTTACCTTGTCATCATCAATGCCGATACTTTCATCAAACCAAGGTCTAATAAAGCGATAAGGAACATACTTTGTTAATTTATTAATTATTCCTTTTAAAACCTTGTGATTTTTATTTTCATGAAGAAAAAGAAATAATTCCTCTTCTTTCATATCTTCCTTAAGTTCTGAGAATTGACTTTTAAGTTTTTTTATATAAGTAGCTAATTGGTCCTGTTTACCTAAGGATAATTTATAATAATTTACAGGATACCAGGCCAAAACCATCATTTGTAAAGCAATTTCCTCTAAATTAAACTTCTGATTTCCTTTCTTTTTGACTAATTGTAAAATAGCATACCACCAATAATATTTATAACTATTGGTGGTACTTTGAAAAACTTTGATTATTTCTTTTTCCAAATCAACCATTCAAATTTTCAACTTTTTCGTTATAAAATTCTTTAAATTGAAAATATAATTCGTTCACTCCTTTACTACTAATGGTAATGTTTGAATCAATTGAAATATTATTCAAAATTGAAATAAAGAATTCTTTAGATAATTTTTTCTCATTTAATCCTAAAGGAATCAAATCATTTAATACTTTAAATAATGCTACAAAACCAATTGTTTTTTTAAAAATTGAATCTTTTTTATTCCATTCATCTGGAAGACATTCTTTTACAGCATTAAAGAAGTTAAATAAAATTTTAATTATTGTGATTTCATCATTGTCAATATAGAATTCTCGTAAAACTGGAAGTTTACTTGAAAACTTTGTTTCCATTGATAATTTTTCTCCTCGAGACAAAACCCTCATGTCTTCATCTACTTGTTTAGCATTTCCACATAATATTTTTAAAATATTTTGATTAGCAGTGCTTTGGGTAATATAACCTTCATAATATTTATTAGATTTTCCTAATCTTTTAAACCAGTTTTTCAGAGGGGATTCTTCACTATTATTTAATGCAACTACAATATTGTGGGCTGTTTTATAAGGTGATGGTCTTTCATTTATACCAAATAATTCATATACAAGAGATGGTGTAACCCTCGTTTGTTTACCATTAATAGTAGAAAATATTTCTGCTTGTTGTTCAACCGATTGATCTATGAAAATTGTAATAGGCAAATCAAAATCAATCTTGCAATCGTCTTCAAATCCTGACATTCTATGTTGTCCATCAATAATTTGAGCTATTGATTCTTCATATGGAAATACTAGCAATACCATTTTAGAAAAATTATCAATTTTTTTATTTTTCAGATCAATCGGATAATTTATATCTTCTATGCTACTGGTTACATTTAAACTAATATCTACATCATAAATATCTACTTTTTCGTGAGGAAAATTCAAGATTATTGAAGATGGAAATGTTGAATATTCATATTCATTAACATATTTCTTTATTTCTTTAACCCTTTCAGGTGAAAGTGCTCTTTGAATTCCTCTATAAATTTCTTCCCCAGTTTCACTAAAACCTACTAATACCCTTGGATTTGAGAATGAAATATCTTTTAATACTTTAGAGTCCATTGATGAGGAATATAAATCGCCAACAGGTTGTGTCATCTTATTGCACAACAGATATATATATTTTTTATCTTTTATTACTTCAATTTTCATAACTCAATATTTTTTTTATTACTACTTCTTTTCTTTGCCGCTTTTTTTGCCATTTTCTCCGCCATAATACTTTCTTTATATGGTTGAATTTTGGAATAATCAAACTTGTCTGAAAAGTTCAAGTAGATTACTAATAAAAAAGCAATTGCGATGAAGATAAACGAAATACCATTAACACAATAAATAAAACCCCAAGTTCTAGAGAAATTAAGCTGAGCCATTTCAAATATTTTATAAGAAATGAAATAGTAAATGAAACAAAGTGCAAAAAGTAAAATCTTATTAGTTTGTTTATTTTTAAATTCTGATTCTTTCATTTCTCTATAGGATTCAGAAAAATTATATGAAACAAAAGAAACTAATACACCAAAACAAAAAATTATCATACTTCCATCTCCATAAAACTGAACCTGCTCTTCGTTCGTTAATTTTCTTACATGAAAAAGTATCACAAGAAGGATGGGAAATAGACCTAATAAAAAATTAACTACTCCTACTTTTATCAACTCTTTGGTTTCTTTTTTAAATAAGTAATGATAGAAATAATATAAATAGGAAATATTTTCCCCTATCGAAATTGGTATATTTTCTTTATTTTCCATAAATCTTTTTTTTCAATTAATTATTCAACAACTCCCAAAACGCTTTATCCTTAATCAAAATAGGTTCAGAACCGGCTAGGTTCACGATGCTTTGGTGTTTTTCCAAACCTTTAATGGTTCGAATTAGGTTTTCATTTTGTTGCTTGGTTTCTAATGAGAATAACGAATCAACTTCCTTAGTTTTAATTTCATTAACACGGTGAATTACCCAAGTTAATATATAATTAGAGTATTCATTCTCACTAGTAGCAAAATGGTTCAAAAACTGGGTGGAAAGTATGGTCCCAACGCCAAATTCACGTCCCTCTTTTAAAATCTTTCTAATCGAAGTAAAGTTTTTACTTAAGAAATTATCAGCCTCATCTACCAAAATCATTTTCTTAATTTCTCGCATTTGACCTTTAATTCTACTATGTCCATGGCGTTGCATTTGGGTATAAAAAGCATCTAGGGTAATCGCTACAATTAAGTTTTGTATTGATTCGTCATAACCTGATAAATTAATTACCACAACGCCCTCAACCAGCGAATACAACGATTGGGTTTTACTCGAATCCGGCTCAAAAATCTCAAATTCAGAAAGGTTGGAAATAGCCGCATACAAACTGTCTTGCGAGTTTTTTTCAGAGCTCAAATAAATGTCACAAACATCTCCCAAAGTTGGTGGAGTGCGGAACCAAGAATCCCGATTCGCTTTTTGAATTCCTCTATCTTCATAAGCTTCTACTATAACATCACGCAAGCGTTGTTTTTGCACGTTACCTAAGTTAAAGGCATTGGATATGGTTTCTTTCAAATCATTAGCGGTATGCAAAGGCAACATCGGTTTTGATTGTTCAGTAGCATCCAACGATAATGGGTTATAGGGCAAATGATAAGGCTCTAAAACTTTCGCATTGGTTTTCTTAACAAAATCTTCTTTGATATAATCGCCTTTGTAATCAAAGATTAATATACCTAACTGCTCTTCACCGATATTTTTATCAGAATTAGAAATTAATTGGCTAATCAACGATTTGGTAAACTGTGTTTTTCCAGTTCCCATTGTTCCAATAATTCCAGTATTGGTATGCATAACCTTGTTAGTGTTATTCGGTTCCCAAATTACAGGTCTTGAACTATTCAAATCCGTTCCAAAAATAATTTCAATTCCTTCTCCTGTATTTTGTTGAGTAGCCTTTTTTTGCACTTGGTCATCAACTACAGCAGGAATAATCTCTTCTGGAGTAGTTTCCAAGGCTATAGGATTTAATTCAGAAATAGGTGTTTCTTTAGTTGTAAATAAATCAACAGTTTCAACTTCAGAAATGGAATGAATCAACAATTTGCTTTTTTCAATAGTGGTTTGAGTATGATGAAATAACTGGATTAAATCATCAACCGATTGTACCAAGAAATTATAACCGTCCTCTTCACGTAAATCTACTCGCATAAAGTTATCGGCGATATTGATTTTTCGTTGAAACACATCATTACCAAAATAAACCAATCCAAAAGCACCAATAGCAGGTTGTAAACGATTGCTAATAGTAAAATTAGAGTTCAATAAATCTTTACGATAATCATTTAAAATGGTATCCCAATTTTGGCTGTCCCAAATATGAAAAAGTTTCATCTTTTCAGCATTGGTCAAAGCTAATTTGGCAAAGAAATTTTTATAAAAGCTACTTAAAAATCCTGATTTGTTGAGGTGTTCTTGTAATAAAGCTGCAGTACGTTTTCCTTGCTCAACACCTTTCTTCACAATACCTAAACCACCAATTTTCAACTCTACCGGATAGAAATGCATTAATAGTTCTCCCTCATATCGTTCAAATCCAATGAAAAGTAAATCATCACTAAAGGAGCCTATAGCACCAAGATTTTTGGTAGAAAACAAACCTTCTCCCATATCTAATCCCGCGTTACCCGAAACACGCAATATTTCTTCTAGAGATATCGGTATCCAAATAATATTGGGTTGATATAAAAAGGTCAAGGCTGTTTTAATTCCAGACAACAAACTCAATTTTTCTTTCGGGAAATGGCTATGTTGCCTAATAAGTTTTAACAACCATTCCCCATTAATTGCATTGAAGAAATTGATAATGGCCAAAGTATCTGTAGACGAATTAAACTGTACATTGTGATTTTCCAAAAACTCTTTAACCACAAACTCATATTGACTAGTTTTTTGGCTAACGGTTATGGCATCATAACCATTCGAATTGTGGTATTGATCACTATAATGAATTATAACTAAGTCTTTATTTTCTTTAAAAAAGTCTAAATCTACTTTCGGGTCAATATAAGTTACCCATTGTGAATCACGATACAATTGTTCCAACTGTTTTTTGATATCATAGTCAATAGTCGTACAAATAGCTTTGTTACGTTCAAAAGGGTCATTATTCAAAGACACACGAACAAATGCATTGTACAAACTCGAAAGGTGGATTAATGAGTTAGGGTTTTCAGCTAAATCTTTTACGCCAAATCCTGTTCTGTAATTCTCGGTCCCTGGAGAAGAAGACACATCGGCCATCAACCCATTAAAAGATATACCTGTTTTTACTAAACTCATATCATCATAAGAAATCCCAGTTTTGGTAACATCAAATTGATAGAATGTGATATGGGCATATTCATACGGTTCTAATTTAGTAGGCAGCTTTTTACTATAAAATTTTACATTTTCTAAAAAAGCATACAACAAATCATCTTCTCCAAAATTCTTAGTTTTTAATTCAAGTCCTAAATGCTTTTTAATGTCTTCAACATTTTCGTAAAAGGTGAGTTCTTCAAATTTAGTAACGATCTTATCTGAACCATAAATATGGATTTCAATCGGTAATAAATCGCTCAGCCTTTTAGTAAGATGAGAATTCAAATATTTGCGATAATAGTTAAAAATACCTTCTACTACTTCTTTGCAATCTCCAAGATTAATCACATTAATTTTCAACGGAGATTGCTTTAAATCATCGAATAGGAATTCAAAATTGGTCGTGAAGTCCTTTATTTTATCACTTACCAAATCAGAGACGAAACTTTTAGGTACGGCCTGTTTAGAATTAAGATAAACAGTATAATACAACCATTCAGGAGAATGACTGGATTCTATAGGGATATAAATTTCATTGGGTTTACCTTCAATATAAGGCACTAAATTATACGGACTTAGTCGTTTTAAAATGGCATTGTAAACGGTTTCATCTTTTAAATCGTTCTGCAGTTGCAATTGATAAGCAACATTAAGTGGATGCAATGGACTAAATTTAATCTTTTCTTCGCCACCTTGTTCTTTTACTACTCCAAGCCAAAAAAGATTTTTTTGTTCCTGTGATAAAGGTTTGTTTTCTTCCATTTCGTCCAACTGTTGGATAAAACAGTTCACATATTCAGTGGCGAGGTCCTTCACCTCGTCATTCAAATAAGCTAAGCTAGGTAACAAATTTTTGGTTTGATAATACAAACGTAAGTTATCAAAGGCTTCTTTAATAGATGAATTAAGTACTAAATCATTTGCAGAGATTTTATTTTCATTACCTAAAATCCAAGAATAAGCTTTGGAATGAATAAGTTGTTCTTCATGTGTTAAATTGGTTCTAAATTCACCACTAACAGTCTTTTCGTTGTTTTTAAACAACAATTTGATAACTGCCCCTTCTTTGATAAATTTAAAATCAAGTCTATTTTCTCTTTTTTCTTTCCAAACCTCAATACCTGTAATCGGTTTCAATGCCTCAAAATCGGATTTGATGGCAATAGGTATAGTAATCCCAAATAAATCAACCTTAAAGTGAATTAAATCTTCTTGCGCTAAACCATAATCATAATTTAATAACAATTGCTGGTCCTCTTGAACACTAAAAGTAGCATCCAATTTCAATATATCATGAATAGGAATACTCCCATTCGGATTGAAATCGTAGGTAACTTGTTCTTTTAATAATAAATAAGAACCGTTTTTCTGCACATTCAACTGGAAGGTGCCTTCAAAAGCACTGAGCGTACTCGATTCAAAAGGAAGTTGTAATATTCTTATAACATATCGCTTATCAGTTTCAGGATCGCGATATTCTATTAAACTAAATAAGTTGTCGGCATCAAAACTTGCAAACTCTAGTACAATCGAATGTCCACTATTAGTAACACTAATATTTTTGGAACCTACTTTTACAGCAAGCCCTTCCTTTTTGATAAATTGATCAAATCGAACATTTACTTTAAAAGGGAGCTCTATGGAAGGGTTAAATACAATTAAATTGATATTTCTTTTTTTTGCTACACTTTCACCATCTTCACGTTTCCAAATAGTTTGAAAGAGATTATTGTATTCTATGTCTTGAAATACCGGAGGTGCTTTCTCTTTTTCTTTGTCCATCCAGGTAACAATCTGGGCAAAGTCAACTACGTGCCAATCTTCATTGATAAGTTGTTTTATGGCGGTATCTGGTAAATCTTGCTCTAAATCAGTAGCAGGGCTTCCATGTGAAAAAATGTTCTCATATTTTTCATAAAGCTTAAAATTGTCTTCTAAATCTTTATTCAAAGAACTATTTTTACTGGCTAATTCCGCTTGTGGAAAAAGTCCTAAATAGCGATAATCTTTAGTTTGAATTTCACCCTTTTCAAGTGAATTGATAACCTGTTCATAATCAAAAATTGTATTGTTGTCTTCAACGACACTTTTAGTTTTGCGATCTAAAACAGCTTTTAAAATAATCTTCTCGTGTTTTTGTAAAGAGGTATTACGGTCGATATCCTGTTCGATTTGACTTTTAAATCGTGAAAAATGCAAAGGCATACCTTCTTTACTCAAACTACCACTTCCTCCCAATAAACTATCCAGTTTACCGCTAAATAAAATGAGTATGGCAGTACCTTCAAATACATCTTTTTGATCAGCAACTTTGTTTCGTAACATAGTAAAGTAGTCTTCCGAAGCATAAGCACTCGAAGCGATAATCACTTTAGTATCTTCAATCATTAAACAAAAAGTAGCATAAGCTTCACCACCATCAGGGTGCGTATAAGAAAAAGGTATTGTTGGCACACTCCCTTGCTGCTGCATTGCAGTATAAAGTTGCTCAATGGTTTTAGGGTCTTCTAAATAAAGGTTATAACGATCTCCATGTTGAATTTTTTGCGCCTGAAAATAATTCAGAATTAAATTCGTAACATAGTTATATAGTTGACTTGACGTACTGTGCATCTCCGCTATCACTTTTTTTCTCGATTAAATTAATTTTTTCAAACAACTTGGTTATTTCTAATTTGGTAGTCTCATCAAAGGCAATACCGCGTTCCTTAAATTTATCCCATAATACTTTGAGTCGTATTTTATCCTCAGTTCCAATACACAATCGGGTCAAGAAAAGTAAAAGCTCTTGTGACAAAACCATCGTATTGCCTAAACGACCTCTGTTTTTAGTGTAATTCGTTTTTCCAAATTGTACGTACCATTTCGCATAATCACTGTAAGGTTTCGATCGAGAAGAATTTTCAAACTGGTATTTAATTTTAAACCAAAGAGAATAAATATCCTTTTCAATGACATTTGAAAAAGATTTATTTACCATATCCAATGCTAAAAGGCGTTCACAATCTTCCCAATTTTTCCCGGTGTCAAAAACTGTGATACTGTCAGTATAAAAAGTGGTGAGTTCTTTTAATTTTTCTTGAAGTAATTCAAGTTCATTAGAAGCCAAATCATTACATTTCACTGTTATAGCATGATAGTCCCCAATGTTTTTGTCATCAATTGTAATGTAGTTTAATAATTCTAGAGTATTTACGTGAGCAAAAGCTGTTTCTGAAACGCGATTTAAATGTTTCCATCCAATATAATGATTCGATAACCGGTTTTCAGATAAAGTTTCCCAGTCCATAGTGTAATGAACGGCTTTTACCGTTCCAGCTCCAGAACCAAAATCACTCAAATGAAGTAGGAATTGATTTAAGTAATGAAAATAATAGTATTTAAAAAACTCTTCGGAATACTTGAGTAAAAAAGCCGGGTTGTTAAGCAGAAATGAAAAGTCCTCTTGAAAAGTTGCTTTTAATTCTGGAACCACATTATAGTAACCACTGACTTTAGTTTTTGTTTTGTTTTCAGGTAACTCGGGCAAGCTTTCAAGTAGCAATTGATGAAGTATATTTTCATCTGTTTCAAACTCTGTATTCAAGTTTTCGGTATAATCCTCCAATTCAAATAGGTCAATGATAAATTTTGGTAGTTCTTTAATCGCATTATGGTTATTGATAAAATTCATATACAATAAGGTTTTACTGTTGAATTTTATCAGCCCTTGATCCTCATTAAAAAAAAGAGTGCTAAGCAAATTCTTTAATTCTTCCGGTTTTTCGGTTGAAACTCTTGATAAAGCGTTTTTTAAAATGGTCGCTTTAAACTCCGTTTTAAAAGAATTATCACTGTTTAGAAATTCTACTTGTCCTTTTGAATGCAATAGGCGATAAAGCTCACCCACGATACCTTGAAATGATTTAAAATCATCGCCAAACGAATCACCACTGGGATTAGTTTTAAATGGCAACAACTTTATTTGATTTCCAGTAACATGACTAAAAGTCTTATTTTTAAAATAGCGTTTCTCTAGGCTATTATCTCCAGTTTTATGTAATATTATAGTTCTCATAGTACTTGAAAAGTATAGCCTCCAAAAGGATTTTTTGAAAATTGATAATCTACCGCTTTACCTATATTAATTTCATCTATATATAGTGAAGCTTTGTGGTTATTTTGATTGGTAAGTGTCGTGATAGCATTGACAAAATATATAAAATTGTTATTGTCTTTTTTATTAGGACGATAACCTTTCGAAACCATTTTTAAGGTTTTAAATAAACTATAATCTACATGTATTTTAAGACTTTCTTTTTCCTGGCTTATCTTGTATGCCAAGCTAAACTCTTGCGTGAATTTGTGCAAAATATCATCACTATTTTTAGGATTCAATTTTAAGTCCGGTATAGGGTCAAAGTCTTTAAATACTCTGTATTTCGTCTGTTTTTTACCAACGTTGATTATCACTTTTCCGTTAGATTTTGCATCTCCATTCCAATTTCTAGCTGCAACCTCGACAAGGCCATATATCTTTTGAATATAGGCAGGGTTGTTGTTATTGTAATGATACAGCCACACTAAGTATTCTTCATAATCTACTTCCTTTAAGCTATCTTGGTCATAATAATTACTGAAGTAATTCAATCGAATAAAAAAACGAGAAAGGGTACTTTTTACAATTAGTGTATTAGCTAATCTTGATTGAATAGTATCGATATAGTTGGCCGCGATATGATCTGCAAAAAGTGGGACCGGATTAGAAGCATTAATCAAGGAGAGTAAAACTTCATCGGTCTCAGCATTCCTAGTCAAACAAGGGTCTAGACGTTCTATCTTTTCAAATAAACTTGACAGTTCGGGGTGTTCGAATATATAATTAGGTAATAAGTTAGATAAGTACTCCGCACTGCTAAAATTTTCAATACGTTTGAAATAGTCATTATCATTTAGACTGGCTAAATCAATAGGTACAATTAAATCATATATAAAATTCAATAATGTTCGCAGAGATACTATTTCTTTGCTCTTTATGATGGCTTTAATGATTAGTTGGGCAATAATTTTTCTATTGTTATCATTAAAAAGAAATTCATAATTATACAGTATAGGACAATACAGCCCTTCATCTAAACTTTCTTTATAGGAAACATAGGCTTTGTAAAGTGTATTGGCATCATTATTCGCAACAATCCTTTCAAATAGTGTAGTAATAATTTCCGAAATAGCACCTTCCGCAGTTAAAGAATACAAATGGTAATCGGTAAAATTCACATGATGAAAAGGGCTAGCTTCAATGAAATCATCATTGTGTACAACATCAGTGTCCAATATTTTATTAAAAGCAATATACTCCTTTAATTGAGTGTACTCGGTTCCAAATTCTTCAATAAACTTGCTTAGAGTCCCAAGATTAATAGCTAGTATTATTTTATCGTGTGAAGTCTTTAGGTTTTCATCTTTAAAACCTTGCAATAATTTGTATAAGGTTTGGTTAGAAGATTCATGTGGATTATGAGATTCAGTAGCGTCATTATGTATCGTAAATTGACTTATTTCACTTTTAAGTTCATCATGGAGATGAGATAATATATGTGATTTCCCATCACCAACATTTCCACAGACAAGTAGTAGTTGTGCAGTAGTTTTTTGACTTGCTTTGGTAATAATCTTTTTTAACTTTTTCTCAACCTCTCGTTCAATATGCAAGTATTTTTTAAATCCATTTAAATTGGAATAAGTACCTTGTGCAACTGCGTATTTAGATGATTCTCTTAATTTTTGTAACTCCTCTAGAAATAGATTAATTGTCATTAGAATATTATAATTAGAGTTGATTTAATAGTTCGGAGATAGTAATATTGAATGCTCTTGCAATTTTTTCAACAACTACTAAGGATACATTTCTTCTTCCTGCCTCAATGCCAGGGATATAAGTTCTGTCTAAATCAGAAATCTCGGCTAACTTTTCTTGTGAATACCCCTTGGTTAATCTCAATTCCCTAACGCGTTGGCCAAACTTAATTTTAATATCTTCCATCTTGCCAAAGTCGTATTTAGTAGACAATTGTACAATAGACAACTGTCTACTTTAGTAAGTAAAGTAAATCAAAAGAGAGTAATGCTTATATTTAAATCACAGACAATCATGTCTCATACTACTAGAAAGTTAATACTTAATTTCTTTCTTGTCTGCCGTGTTTTGTCGGGGTAAAATAATACTTTAGCTAAATCAAATAGAATTTTATGGCAAAAGTAGGCTTCATAAAACGATACTTATACATTGTTGATAGATTGAAATCAGTACCTAGTGACTTTCAGGAGTTACATAAATACGTGATGAACAGGTTGGAAAACGATGATATGGAAAATAATTTCGAATTTTCTGTACGTACCTTCGATCGGGACAAAAAAGATATTTTCGATTTGTTTGGCATCTTAATCCAATACAACCGTAAAGACAAAGTGTACTTTATTGAGGATGAAATTGAAGATCCGTCGGTTTCGAGAATGGTGGAAGCCTTTTCTATTCATCAGGCACTCAAAGAAGGGAATAAAATTACCCCAAGTATATATCTGGAAAGTCGTAAAGTCTCCGGAACCAATTTGATAAACGGAATTTTATATGCCATCCAGAATAATTTTCAGATGATTTTTACCCATATCAAATTTTGGGAAGATGAAAAAACACTTAGAACAGTCAAACCGATAGCGATTAAAGAATCGCAACACCGTTGGTATCTGATAGCACAGGATAACAAAGACGGAAACATCAAAAATTTTGGTTTCGACAGAATTTCGGATTTAAGAATATCCGATATAAAATTCAAATCAATTCCTTTTGATATGGAAAAAGAGTACCAACATGCTTTTGGAGTGGAAACCTATGCTCCGGCTCAAAAAGTGGTATTGGAATTTTCGTGGCAGCAAGGGAACTACATCAAGTCGTTTCCTTTGCATTCTTCACAAAAAACAATAAAGGATAATGATGAAAAAATAGTGGTCGAGTTATTTATTCATCCTACCAATGATCTTATAATGGAACTAATGCGATTTGGTTCTGAAGTGAAAGTAATTGAGCCAGAAGTACTCCGAAATAATATAAGAGACAGAGTAATGGATATGATAAAACTATATAAGTAAATGGATTCCTTCACAGCAATAGATTTCGAAACCGCTCAAGGTTATCGTTGGAGTATCTGCCAAGTGGGTCTAGTTAGAATTGAGAACGGTATCATAACCAAGGAACTTGATATTTTAGTGCAACCGCCCGATAATTATTATTGGTCAAATTTCACAATGATACATGGTATTTCTGCCAGAGACACAGTTAATGCACCTACTTTTAACAAGATTTGGCACATGATAGCTCCTTTTATAGAAGACCAAAATGTAATTGCGCACAACGGCTTCGGTTTCGATTTTCCGGTTTTGAATAAAACACTGGAGTATTATGGAATGGCTACACCGGATTACAATAAGTTTTGCACTTATAAAATTTACAAATCCAATCTGGCTAACTTGTGCAACGAATATAATATACCTTTAAACCATCATGACGCATTGAGTGATGCAAGAGCTTGTGCAGAGTTGTATTTGCGGAGTTTAAATGAAATTTAAAAATAATAATAAAATTTATGGATAAAATTAATAACCTATTGCAACAGGTTACAATCATACAAAAGAAATATGATGAAATAGCGAAAATTACCGGAGAGAATTTTAATATTTTTTCTGTTATGAGAGCAGAAAGTGATGAAGTTAGAACACATTCAAGAATAATTGCAGAGTTTTTAAACCCAAAAGGGAAACACGCTCAAGGAAGTGTTTTTTTGAAATTATTTTTTGATAAAATTGACTCTTTGGTGGCCATAAAAGAATCTTTTGATTTTGAAAATACGCAGGTTATAGTTGAAGAACATATAGGAACCATTGACAAAGAATATTCTGAAGGAGGGTTTATTGATATTGTAATTAAAGACTCAAAATATCAAATTGTGATTGAAAATAAAATCTACGCTGGTGATCAAAAAGGTCAACTTTTAAGATATAAAAACAGCTATCCTGATTGTGTACTTATTTATCTTACTTTGGATGGTAAAGAGCCTTCTTCTGATAGCTATAAACTTGGTAATGATAAAGATTTAAACTTGGAAGAAATATTTTTAATGTCTTATAAAAACGATATTAAAAACTGGATTGAAAACAGTCTTGAGAAAACACATTCTCTACCAATAATTAGAGAAACATTAGCGCAATATTTACATCTAATAAAAAAATTAACTAACCAATCAACAAATAAAAAAATGAGTAGCGAAATACAGGATCTAATTCTAGCAAATTTTTCAGCAGCAGAACAAATCGTAAAAGATTTTGATAATGTAAAATACAAAATTTGTGGAGGTATAAGAGCTGACATTATTAATAAACTAAAAGAAAAATTAAAAGACAAATATGATGTTTCTGATCAAGGAAGTAATGTTGGCGATAAGAATTCTAAAATTTGGATTGAACTACAAAAATATAAAGGCAATTCTGTTTTGTTTGGAATAGAGCCTTTTAGCGGGAATGGAAACAACAGTAAAGAATTATTTTACGGAATAATTGATTTGCATGCTATAAATAAAGGTGTTTTTGAAAAGTATTCTGAATTTCAGAAATCGGGTTGGTGGAGAGAAATCAAATATTTTCAAGATTTTGAGAATTTTAAAATTGATTTCAGTGATTCTAATTTCATTAGTTTCTTAGGAAAAAATAAAGATAAAAAAGATGAGTTAGTATCGGTTTTAGCGCAACAGATTATTAGTTATATTGAATTCAGAGAAAATGATTTAATCAAAATTCACGAAGAAATAAGAATAATAAAAAATAACTAACCTCATTTTTTACTTATTATTAAATCCTTTGCTAAGATTCAAACCTTTGCAAAGGATTTTTGTTTTTCTCAAGTTTAAAACCGCCGTATTTTGGCACTGTCTCCATTTAGATTTGTACTGAAAATAATCAATCAAAAATGAGTACAAACGAAATTAAAATTATAGGAGTTGGTAAAACCGGGCACCAAATAGTAGAAAAAATCTCAGTCGAGGCAATCAAAAATACTGATTGCATTGTTTGCGATATTAATGCAAAGGATTTGGCAAATAGTTCGGTTCAGAATAAAATACTACTTGGAACCGGAAAAATTAAACATTTATCGATTGAGAACCAGGTTGAAATAGGTATGGATTCCGTTCTGAATTCAGAAGTGGAATTAGCTACAAATTTAGCAATATATGGTTTTGATCAATTCGACGCGCTATTTGGAGAGCAATCAAAAATGACAATCCTTATTTCCCGTTTAGGAGGTACAACTGAGGCAGGAGCTACTCCGGTAATTGCACAAATTGCTTATAAGAGAGGGGTGTTTGTTGGGGCAATTGTTTATACTCCTTTTGATTTTGAAAGCGAAAACACAAAGAACATAGCTAACAAAGCATTAAGAAAATTGCGAGAAGATTGTGATTTAGTATTGGTTATTAAACATTCTAAAATCGGCAAGCTTTACGGTAATCTCAGTTTTAAAAATAGCGAAAGCAAAGCAAATGAAATTGTAATCCGATTGGTAAAAGCCATAATGCCAATGGGTTTTATAAATGATAATCGGTTGGATTTAAAATTGTTTTTCAAAAACAACATTGATGATAATCCTTTTTTCATAGGTATTGGAGATGGGGAGGGGACTGATAGAGCAAAAAAGGCAATTGAAGCGGCTTTGAAGAATACGTTGTCTGAAAGGGAAAGATTTGAAGGCGTCAACAATATTCTTCTGCAAATAAATTCTGGAAGTACAGAAATGACTGTTGAAGAAAAACGAGAAATAGATAATGTTATCTTTAATACTCTGAAAAACAGGAGTGCTATTACAATGTCTGTATCGGAAGACTGTTCACTTGGTAATGCACTTTCGATAATGGTAATTGCTTATTGATTTTGTAAATATTAGAGACCTTTACTGTTTGTAATTACTAACATAAGGATACTTCCTAAGAAATTTGGATAAATTGTGCCAGTAGTTTTTTTCTAATGAAAAATATTAGTATACTTTAACCCTAAAATAAATAAGTAAAAATGTTAACTGAAATAAAAAAATCAATATTAAATATTTACGAAGAAATTCTTTTCAAGGACAATTTTGTAGATAGAAATACAGGAATTGTTGCTACAGATAAAACGAGGAAACTTGCCACCTATCCTTATGTTGGTTCAAAATATGGTAAAGCAAAAAGAATTTTGATTGTGGGTTATGATATTGGAAAAGATGAAACTCCTAATGAGATTCAAACATTAGAAAATAGATCCGACATTGAAACGAACAATTTAAGAGGCGTGAACCCGCATATTGGAGGGACATATTTTACGGGACTTTATTTTTTAAAAGATGACTTAAATCTAAATGAGTTTTGGGAAGACACAAAATCAACAAAATATGGGAAAACATTCAATTCTATATTGAGAAAAGTTCCCATTCACCCAAGTGAAAATCCATTGTCTTATATTGCAATGACTAATTTTTTCAAATATGTTACAATTGGAAGAGGTGAAAGAAATCCCGAAACGAATGAAATTATATCAAGAAGAGGTGATTTTGACAGGATTTTTATTGATAAAGAACGTGAAATAAATCTTTTTTTAACTGAAATTGAAGTATTAAATCCTGAAATTATTTTCTTTCAAAGTAAAGGATTTCAGGATTTAGATTATAAAATTAAAGAGCATCTTCTAAAAAAAGGAATTAAATTGTTTTATGCATATCATCCATCAGATTATAGTCGGGCAGGTGGTAATATTCCAGAAAATTATTTTTCAAAAAGTACGTTTGAAATCGTAAAATAAATTTCCATTTTTTGAAGCATTTTTGTATAAAAAAAACGACACTTTTTGAGTGTCGTTTTTTTTATACAAAAAATTCACAACGACATACTTCGTCTGTGTCCCAAGATAAATTTGTCCTGTAACAATAAAACAACAACAATAATTATGGGACAAATGGTCGCACATCAAGGAGAATTATTACGAATTAATCCTTCGAAAAATTGTATTGAGTATTCTAAAAATGATGGCAGATCCTGGCATTCAAGATCGTCAAAATCTACCATTTTTGAATTTCAGGATTTAATGGAAAACGGAAGTGAACTTTTGGCTACTACTTCTCGCGGAGTGTATTATTCGAAAAACAAAGGAGCTTCTTGGCACAAACGTTAAGTACTATGGAAGTTGCTTATTGTTTTGTGGAAGTATTTAATAAAAGCTCTCAGCAATGGGAGCTTCTTTTTGATGAAAGAAATCTGAATTATGATTTTTCAATTTTCATATCCGGTTATAATGAAATTACAAAGCAACAAAGTTATTATTATAGTTATCCTGAATTGCCTGAAAAAACAGATGTTTTTTTTAATTCTGATATTGATTCTCATGCGCTACTTCATTGTTTCAGAAAAATAGAAAATCAATCCAGAGCTTTTAATAAAAAGAAAGGACTGCCTCAAAATGTATCATCTGATTTGCAATCAAAATACAATTTCCTGTTTAATGAAATTGGAATCTGTTGCGAAGCGTCTTGTATAATTTTACATGAGTTAACACATTTTGATTATGACCAACTATTCAATATTTACTCGTTGCCGAAATATAGGTTTAAGGAGCTTAAAACCTTTTGCTATGAGGATTTGAAAGCAGGAAGTGAAAAATTTATTTCGTATCGGGATTATTTAGGAAAAGCCTATTTTGAAGAATTGGAGTATTTGCAATCTTTTGAGGATTCTTGTAGCGTTCGAATTATCTATTTTGTTGAGGATCGTACTGAGTTGTGGGAAAGTCTTGAAGCAGTTGCGCCTTATTTCAAAGGACAAATTAATATTGTGAAAAGGCTTTATAATATCAGCGATAAAAGCTATTGGGATATAGAAAGTATGAACTATAATCTACTGTCTTATTTTATCAAAAAAGTAAGTAGAAATGAAACTGAAAATGATCGGATTGAATATTTAGCCGCAAAGGCAAGGGATCTTGTGTTAGATAATTTAAAACCATTATTTACAGGAACAGTTGCCGACAATAGCAGAAATCATTTGATATCAAGATTTGAAATTGCAGAAAAGTTGTTTGTCCTCGGATGTAACAAAGGCAAAGCAGATATCAGTTATTTTAGAAATCTATGGGAAATGCAGTACGGTTGGGTATATAAATCTGCAAAAAGAGAAATGTTTTTACTACGAACTATCTACGAAAGGCAAGTTGTTGCTTTGGTAGATTTTGTTAATGGAATAACCGAGAACCCTGATGATGACACTTTAATTGATCAGCTTAAAAAGGATTTAGAAAATTGAATGTTCTGACGCGTTTTGGCAGAGTAGAAAGTTAAATTCGCTTATAAATAGTTTTGTTATGATTCATAATTTCCAAGAGTTAGTGATCCTTGTCGATCGCTGTGAGGCTCAAATCGCTGAAATAAAGAGCGAAATCAATTATTATGTATGGAAATCAGATTTCAAAAGGGTTGTTGATTTAGAGGCAAAAGAAATACTAATTCAAAAACGAATTCAGGATTATATTCAGGAATACAAAACCAAGGTGAAAAATGAACACTTGGAATTTAAGATTTATGGGAGTATGCTTGAAGAACTTGAAAAACTATATCCTAATAAAAAACAGGTTTATGAGAGAAATTATTTTTTGCGTTGAGATATTGTGACAACGACATGAGTTATTAAGAAAGGACCGGAACTTTTTTCTAGGGTTACAGAACTATGAGAAATGTGCATTTATTCGCGACTTAGAAAAACAGATTGAGGTAGTGGTTGAAAAATTACTGAAAGACTGTAAAACTCAGTTGAATGTATCTGAGGAAGGTAATAAGGAAGTTAAAGCCAACTATGAAGCTCTGATAAGCTATTTTGAACTTGATTACGAAAAACAGAAAATGCAATTGGAATTTCAATTAGAAGCACAAAAGAAAAGTCTGAATTCCATGATGGTAATTTTCAATTTTCAACAAGCAAATAAAATTCGTGAAACTATTAGACAGATTGAAAAAGAGCTTAAAATTGTAAACGAACAAATAAGAAAATCCGATTCACCATAAAACTACAGAAGCATTGCCAAAAATCAAAATCAACATATTTGGAGAAGGGGTCGAATTTAAACGTTTATACTTGCCGGATGACACTATTGCAGATTGGAGAGAAAGAGCGGAAAGAAAACAAAGCAGTTTAAGCGATAAGATTATAGATCCCTTCTTCTTTTATGATTTAAAACACCCACTATATTCATCCTTGGAAGTCATTCCTTCTCAAAGTATTTCCGGAATGCTGGATAACCCTAAAAATCAATTGGAAATTTGGTTCGACCGAAAAAAAGTGATGAAATGGCATGCTGCGGATTTGTTCAGTGACATGCTACTATTTCCGTTGTTTCAGATTCGTAAAGAAATTTTAGAAGAAGAGTTTCAATCAGGAATCATTATTCAACAACGAGAGCGAGGCCAATTGGCAACTTTAGAACTTAATGTTGAAGAGGGAAAATTGAATCTGGATGCTATGCAGTTTACGATTAAAAATGGACTTGGGAATAATTTCTTAACGGATATAAGCTACAAAAACAAGACATTAAAATTTTTAAAAAAGGAAACTTTGATTGTTGGGCAATCAGCAATTGAGCTGTTATGAATGAGTCTTTTTTTGATTTTTGAAATCTAGTTGTCTGTTAATTAGTAAATTGGATTTGATTTATAATGAAAAATCAATAAACTTCCTTATAAAGAGATATTTTTATAAATTTACAATTGTGCGTTCATAAAAGTTTCTGAGAAATCCATTCATGTTAATAAGGTTGAAAAATAGAGTATTGAATTTCAACACATTAAACAAGGCTAAAGTAAAAGAGTAAGAGTAGGGGTTCGTGAAAATTTCGTGAATAAAAAACCCTAAACTCTTTAAAATCAAGGGTTTAGGGCTTTAATTTGTAGCGAAGACGGGAGTTGAACCCGTGACCTCAGGGTTATGAATCCTGCGCTCTAACCGACTGAGCTACCTCGCCATTTGTATTCGGTTGTACATACTTGCTGAATGCGGGTGCAAATATAAGACTTAAATTATAGCTTCCAAATATATTTCAAAAAAATAATTTTTTCTTTTTTTCTTTTTTTATATCATTAAATGGTATATATTTCAGCAAATTTAATAACGAATATGGAAGGTAAAGTTAGATACGAATTAGAGTTCCCCATCATGTCATCGCCCCAATTATTATATCAATACATCTCAACACCTTCAGGCCTTTCGGAATGGTTCGCCGATAATGTGAATTCTCGTGGAGAATATTTTACATTCATCTGGGACGATTCGGAAGAAAAAGCACGACTTGCCTCCAAAAAAACGGGAGAAAAAGTAAAGTTTCGCTGGATTGACGAAGATAACCGCGACGGAGATTACTATTTCGAGCTTCGCATTCTTGAAGACGAAATTACCAAAGATGTCTCTTTAATGGTTGTCGATTTTGCCGAAGAGGATGATTTATCCGAAGCTAAAATGCTTTGGGAAAATCAGGTTTCCGATTTAAAACATGTTATCGGTTCCGTTTAGAAATCCATTTTTATAACCTATATTTGCCCCGATTAAATCGGGGTTTTTTTATGATTAATTATAACGGATCGTTAGTAGAAAATTCAGGAATTGCAATTCATCAAAACAGAGGTTTTCTTTACGGAGATGCTGTTTTCGAAACAATAAAAGTACTGGATAATAAAGTGTTGTTTCTTGAAGATCACTACTTTAGATTGATGGCTTCCATGCGCATTGTCCGTATGGAGATTCCCATGAACTTTACCATGGAATATTTCGAGGAGCAAATCCTGCTTTTGATGCATCAGCTGGAAAAAGCGTCTTCTTTCAGAGTCCGTTTTTCTGTTTTTCGCCAGTCGGGAGGCTTTTATTTGCCCAAAACCAATGCGGTCGAATTCATCATCACGGCGGAACCCCTTGAAAATCCTTTATATTCTTTGGATGCTTCGCCTTATGAAGTAGAATTATTTAAAGACTTTGTTGTGACTAAGCAACTCCTTTCCACCATCAAAAGCAATAACAAACTGGTTCAGATTACCGGAAGTGTTTTTGCGCATGAGAACGGCTATGATAATTGTCTTCTGATGAACGATGAAAAGAATGTGGTGGAAGCGTTACAAAGTAATTTATTCCTGCTTACAGGGAACCGTTTACTTACTCCTCCTGTTTCTGACGGGTGTCTCAATGGTGTGATGCGTAAACAAATTTTAGCCATTGCAAGAAAAACGGAAGGATTGGAAGTTTCAGAAGAGTCAATTTCTCCCTTCGATTTGCAAAAAGCAGACGAATTGTTCCTGACCAATGTGATTAAAGGAATTCAGCCCATTACGAAATACCGCAAGAAGGAATACAACTCGGAATTGGCTGCCGAATTGCTTAAAAAGTTAAATGCGCAACTACGCCTGGGTTAATTTAAAATAGGGTTTTCCGGAGCGTTGGACCAAATCAAATAGTCGCCTCCTTGTTCCATGATTTTTTCTTTCCAGAAATGCGTTGCTGATTTTCCGATGATTTTATTCTGATAACTGTTTTTAGAAACAATCCAGGAATTTTCCTCCAATTCGTCTTCCAGCTGATGGGATTCCCATCCGGTATAGCCTAAAAAGAAGCGAATGTTGTTTCTTTTGATTTTCCCCTGATTAATCAGGTTTTTGGTGTACTCAAAATCGCCTCCCCAGTAAATCCCGCTTGAAATCTCAATACTGTCCGGAATCAGCTCCGGAATGTTATGGATAAAGTATAAATTGTCCTGTTCTACCGGACCCCCGTTGTAGATTTTGAAATTGGCGTTAATCTCCGGAATCAGATCATGAATAGTGTAACGGAGTGGCTTATTTAAAATAAAACCCACTGATCCTTCGTTATTATGATCGGCTAACAAAACTACAGATCTGTTAAAAGAAAGATCTCCAATAATTGAAGGTTCTGCTACAAGCAAATTTCCTTTTTTTGGTTTAACTGATATCATCTTGTATGGGTTTTAAATTATATTTTAACAATCTTCGAAGAGATTAGATTTAAATTTAACAAAAAAAAGATATCCGCCCAAAATAAAATCGTTGAAATGTATAAAAAAGCCCCGCTATTGCGAGGCTGTATTGTAATGGGGATAAACTATTTTTTGTTTACAGAACCTTCTAACTCAGCTCCAGCTTTGAATTTTACTACGTTTTTAGCAGCAATTTTGATAGTTTTTCCTGTTTGAGGGTTTCTTCCTTCTCTTGCAGCTCTTTGAGATACTGACCAAGATCCGAATCCTACTAATGATACTCTTCCACCTTTTTTCAAAGTTCCTTCTACATTGTTTAAGAAAGACTCTAAAGCTAATTTAGCAGCTGCTTTAGTAATACCTGCGTCAGCAGCGATTGCATCGATTAATTCTGATTTGTTCATAATAATAGTTATTAATAGATTGATTAATTAATTATTGTCCTACAAATTTATATGAATTTCCCGATTACGCAAGTGTTTTTCAGTTTTTTACAAATTTTTTACTCAAAATGTTGATAACTTACCCTTATTGTTAATAAACTTACTTGTATTTTTCGAAATTTCGGGAGTCTTAGTGTTTATAGGGCTTACAGCGCTATGGCGTTTTCGGTAAATGTGATTCCGTTTAAAAGTTCATGGGTAAGCATTCTTTTCTTTCCCGGAAACTGTAAACTGCGAATACTAAGGAAGCCGTCCTTGGTTGCTATTTTCAGTTCTTTTTTAGTCGAAATCAATGCGCCCACTTGATGCTGATGGGCCTCTTTTTCAAAAGAAGTTTCGTAAATCTTCACATTCCATTCCTGCCCATTGTCCTTAATGAAACACCAGGCGGCTGGATACGGACTCAATCCTCGAATTAAGTTATGAATTTCACTTCCGCTTTTACTGAAATCGATTTTACAGTTGTCTTTATTGAGTTTATAAGCTGTTTTGATATCGTCGTTGGTAGGCTGAATGGTCGTAGTAACATTTCCGTTCTCAATCAGCGCCAATGTTTTTAAAACGGTTCCGCTTCCCAGAACCATTAAACGGTCGTGCAATTCTCCCGCCGATTCGTTTTCACCAATAGCGAGCACATCGCTCAATATCATCGCACCGGTATCGATTTTATCATCAATGAAGAAAGTCGTAACACCCGTTTTGGTTTCGCCGTTAATAATCGCCCAGTTTATCGGAGCGGCTCCTCGGTATTCCGGTAATAAGGAAGCATGTAAATTAAAGGTTCCGAATTTCGGCATACGCCAAACCACTTCGGGCAGCATTCGGAATGCCACCACAATCTGAAGATTCGCATTCAGACTTCGCAATTCTTCCAAAAAGGTTTCGTCTTTTAAATTGGTGGGTTGTAATAAACGAAGGTTGTGTTCCAAAGCGTATTCCTTCACCGCTGAATATTTGATCTTTTGTCCGCGTCCCGCCGGTTTGTCGGCAGCAGTGATTACACCAACGATTTCGTAATTGTTCTTATATATAGTGTCAAGGATTCCTACGGCAAACTCGGGAGTTCCCATAAAAACGATGCGTAACTTTTCCATTATAAACTAATGTATTGGTTTTGATTATTGATTTTTACCTTGTCGTTTTCCAACAAAAGCTGTAGTGCAAAGATAGTTTCCTCCGGGTTTATTTCGAGGGAATTTTCGATTTCTCTTGAGGTTAAGGCCGAATTTTTAAGCAAAGCCAAAATACTCTGCGCAATTTCAATCGGACTCTTGTCTGTTTTTTTCTTCGTAATGCAAACCGAACAAATGCCACAGTCTTTCGTGCCTGTTTCGCCAAAATATTCCAATATCAGTCGGCTTTTACACTGTTTTTTTTCGGAAACATAATGAATAACCGATTCGAATTGTCTGGTTTTAATCTCGTTTAGCTGCTGCAGAAATTTAGCCACTCTGTTGATGGTGAGTTCGTCTTCGCGTACTTCATTAAACGTGAGCTGGCTGTCATTGGACTGACTGTGCAACACGCAGACTTCTTTCTGATGCATCCGTTTCAGGACTTCCACCACATTTTCTTCGGACGTATTCGATTTTCGGGCAATCAGACTGGTGTTGATGGCGGTTTCGATCTCGTAAATACCGGTATAATTTCGCAAAATGGCGGTCAAAACGGGTTCGTCTGCCGGATTTAAACTCAGGTAACGCAACATTTCCCGACTGTCCAATAAAAAATGAAGGCTGATTTTCTCTGAAAATTCCTTTGAAAGCGTTATGATTCCCTGATTGTCCAAAAACTGTAAGGCATTGAAGGTTTTTAAAACAGGGAATTTATAGTGATGGCAGAAATGGTTCATGTTAAAGGAAAAACTTTCGTTGATGCCTTCGCCGTAACCCACCTGAAAATAATTGTTGAGTTTGATGTAAACTTCTTTTAAAAACGTTTTATCGGGCAATACCGCCAAAAACTGATTTTCTGTAGTCTGAATATCGGAAGGGGCAACCAATAAAACCGAAAAAGCTTTCACGCCATTACGACCCGCACGACCGGCTTCCTGATAGTAATTTTCCAGATTTTCCGGAAGTTGAATGTGAATTACCGTACGCACATTGGGTTTGTCGATTCCCATTCCAAAGGCATTCGTGGCTACCATCACCTGAACGTCTTCATCCAACCAAGATTGCATGTTTTTGGCTTTTTCTTTCTGGGTCAGTCCGCCATGATAAAACGTACTTTTGAAACCCATCGCAGCGACTTGTGTCGAAACATCATGGCAGGCTTTTCGGTTGCGTACGTAAATAATGGAAGGTTCGGGATTCTTGGTCAATATCTGCTGAATGCGAAACAATTTGTCTTCGGCTTCAAAAACCATATAGGCAATGTTGTCCCTCGCAAATGATTTTTTGAAAAGCTGCGGATGTTCCAATCCCAATTGCGTACAAATGTCTTCCTGAACTCTTTGGGTAGCTGATGCGGTTAACGCCAAAAACGGGACTTTAGGAAAATGCTCCTTGAGTTTTGAAATTTTAAGATACGCCGGGCGGAAGTCATGTCCCCACTGCGAAACACAATGTGCTTCGTCAATCGCAATCAGGTTAATCGGTAAGCTTTTTATGCGTTCCAAAATCCAATCCGACTGTAAGCGTTCCGGAGAAAGATACAGGAATTTGTAATTTCCGAATTGGCAATTGTCCAGTAAATTAATGGTGTCGTCAGAAGAAATCCCTCCGGTTAAGGCTAATGCTTTGATGTTTCGTTTTTCGAGATTCTGAATCTGATCTTTCATCAGGGCAATCAGCGGAGAAATTACCAAACAAATTCCGGGTTTCATCATGGCCGGAACCTGAAAACAAATCGATTTTCCGCCACCGGTGGGCATCAGGGCAAAGGTGTCTTTTTCTTCCAGTACCGACTGAATGATTTCATGTTGCGGACTCCGGAACGAATCGTGATTCCAGTATGTTTTAAGAATTTGTTGCGCTTCCAAATTGTAAACCTAATATCTTTTACGAATATAACTTATTAGTATTAAAAATCAATTAAAAAAACGGGTGTTTTCGTGCGTCTCGTTTCTTTCTTTTAGAGTTTTTACCAAAGATTTGCAGATTTTTATGATGATTAAAATTTAATCAGCGAATCTGCAGTTGTCTTTAGGTTTTAACTTTTTAGATTTTCTAAAATAAAATTGATTCGGTTGTCCAAAGTGTCTTTCGGAACTTCAGTGAGCGAATAACCGTAATTTTGGTAGGTTTCAATAAGGTGTTGGTGAATTAAAATGGCCTGTTCATAGGTTTCATAACGGGCTTCATCACTGGTATAAATCTCTTCCCATGGCGGAAGAATGAAAATTCGGGAATATTTGTGTTCGCGACAGGCTTCGTCGAAAAAAGGAGGATAGGCATCACCAATGTAATGCATGTAGGCCAAAACATCCGGAATGCCACGGTCGATAAAAACGATTTCATTTTCTTCTTTTACGGCACTGTGGAATTGTTTTTTTCTGCCTTCCAACAACAATTCGCTGAACAAAAGGGGGTTTTCAAGGAACAATTGCTCGATTCCCTGCTTGCGGGCTTCATAAATAACCTCGCGCGAAACCTCGGGATAACACACATATCCTTTTTCGGTCAAACCTTCTATTACAGTGGTTTTTCCTGAGCCCGGTCCGCCGATAATTAATACGATTTCTTTAGCCACTTTTTTGAAATAAGGGGCAAATTTACTCAAATGAATCGGGATTTTGAAAATTTTTTTTAGCAACGAATGTCCCGATAGCTATCGGGAGGGCTTTTTCAGGAAATGCAATTCCTGCTGTACGTTGCAAACAAAGTTCACTGAACTCTGATGAAAATAATAAGGATGTGAAGTAATCTCCCGAAAAAAAATCGGGAGGATTTCCACTGCCATCAGGGTTATGGGAGGTAGCGCCTTGATTTTTTGAATAATTGCTCAATTCATAAGTCATAATTTATAATTCGCAATTTTAAATGTATATTTGCTTTTATTTTTGATTGAAAGATGGACAAGAAGACAGAAGAGTTTTACCACAGGCTGAAAGAGGAATTAATTAATTCAACCATTTGGCCTTCAGAATATTTGTTTAAATTTATAGTGCCTACGGATATTGATAAGGTTCAGATTATCGAAACTTCCTTTGACGGAATGGGGGCTGTAATTGTGACAAACCAATCCAAAACGGGAAAATATACCAGCGTTTCTGTCAATGTAACGATGAAAAGCGCGCAAAGCGTAATTGACAAGTACCTTGAATTAACTACGGTTGAAGGAATTATTTCTTTATAAAAAAACGAAAATGCAATTTACACCAGAAGAAGCTGTACATCATCTAGAATACAATGCCGAACGTTCGCATCTGATTATTCCGGAATACGGTCGCCATTTACAAAAACTGATCGATCAGGCTACGGTTATAGAAGACAGGGAAGAACGCAATAAGGCGGCGCGATATATTATTTCGGTAATGGGAGGTTTGAATCCACACCTGCGTGATGTGCCTGATTTTCAGCACAAACTTTGGGATCAGATTTTTATCATGTCCGATTTCAAACTGGAGGTAGATTCGCCTTACCCAATTCCGAACAAAGAGGTTTTACACCAAAAACCGGAGCGTTTGAGTTATCCGCAGAACTTCCCGAAATACCGGTTTTACGGAAACAACATCAAGTACATGATTGATGTGGCAAACAAATGGGAGGAAAGTGAGCTGAAAAACACACTGATCAAAGTGATTGCCAATCACATGAAAAAATGCTATTTGAGCTGGAACAAGGATACGGTAAAAGACGATGTGATTTTTGAACATCTTTATGAATTATCGGGCGGAAAAATCAACCTGCAAACCACGGATGAAGAGCTTTCCAATACCACGGATCTGATGCGTGTGAACAAGAAAATGTCCAACAAAACACAATTCAACAATCCTAAAATTAAAGGAACTAGCAGCGGAAAAACATTTAACAATCCGAGAAATAATAACAACAATACTAAAAATAACAACAACCGAAAATAATTTTTGAGTACGCCATGGGAACATTTAAAATAGAAGGAGGTATACGATTAAAAGGTGATGTTCAGCCGCAGGGTGCAAAAAATGAGGCACTTCAGGTTTTATGTCCAGTTTTATTGACTTCAGAGAAAGTGCGAATTACCAATATTCCGGATATTATCGATGTCAATAAACTGATTACCCTTTTGGGGAATTTAGGAGTTAAGATTCAGAAGAACGGGGCCGGAGACTATACGTTTCAGGCCGATGAAGTAAATATAAGTTACCTTGAAACGGAAGCCTTCAAAAAAGAAGGCGGTTCGCTACGAGGTTCGATTATGATTGTTGGTCCGCTTTTGGCGCGTTTCGGAAAAGGATATATCCCAAAACCGGGTGGTGATAAAATCGGGCGTCGTCGTTTGGATACGCATTTTGAAGGATTTATCAATCTGGGTGCGAAATTCAGATACGAAAGAGCCGATCATTTTTACGGTGTTGAAATCGACGGAAGATTAAAAGGAACCTACATGCTTTTGGATGAGGCATCCGTTACCGGAACGGCAAATATCGTGATGGCAGCTGTTTTGGCTGAGGGAACGACAACCATTTACAACGCGGCTTGCGAACCGTATTTGCAACAGCTTTGTAAAATGCTGAATTCCATGGGTGCGAAAATCACAGGTGTAGGGTCAAACTTATTAACCATAGAAGGTGTAGAAAGTCTTGGCGGTTGCGAACACAGAATTCTTCCGGATATGGTTGAAATCGGTTCGTGGATCGGATTGGCAGCAATGACCCGTAGTGAAATCACTATTAAAAATGTAAGTTGGGATAATTTGGGTGTAATTCCGAGTGTTTTCAGAAAGCTGGGCATCACTTTGGAACGACGCGGCGATGATATTTACATTCCTGCTCATAACGATGGTTATGAAGTTAAAACTGATATCGACGGTTCCATTTTAACCATTGCTGATGCACCTTGGCCCGGATTTACTCCGGATTTGCTGAGTATAGTTTTGGTGGTGGCTACGCAAGCCAAAGGCGATGTGTTGATTCATCAGAAAATGTTTGAAAGCCGTTTGTTCTTCGTAGATAAATTAATCGACATGGGAGCCAAAATCATGTTGTGTGATCCGCACAGAGCTGTGGTTATGGGACATAATTTCCAATCACAACTGAAGGCAACAACAATGTCTTCGCCAGATATCCGTGCGGGGATTTCCTTGCTGATTGCGGCACTTTCCGCAAAAGGAACCAGTACGATCCAGAATATTGAACAAATCGACAGGGGTTACGAAAGAATTGACGAACGCTTAAGAGCTTTAGGCGCAAACATTGTTCGTGCGTAATTATGAGATTATTGTGTATTTGCTTTCTTTTGTTTGTATCATGTAAAACTACTTACCGAAGAATCGATGAGAATTCCATTACTGAAGCCGAAAAACAAAAAGTTTATAATTTCGGGAAGCGGATTCTTGAAAGCTGTAAGACAAGGCAGTTTATTCAGTTGAGTGAGCGTGAAGTTACGCAAGGATTGGCCAAGCTTTCATTGGATGAGATGCAACACGCATGCGATGTTTTAGATGATAGAAATGGGAAATTTATCAATATGACCCTTATTGAAGTTGTTGACGATACTTATGTTAATAACACAAAAATTTACAGGTATAAAGCGAATTTTGAGCGAAATGATTTTGTAAATGAGGTTAGAATTTGGTTGAAAAACGATGGTAAATTTGCAGGGATAATATGGAGAGAATGTAAAGATGAATACATACCTTATAAATGATACAATCCCAATTTGCAAAGCAAATTGGGATTTTTAATTACAAAAAATGCAAACCGATATTTTATTTTTTCTTTGCCTGGCGTCTTTTGCAGCCGGATTTGTGGATGCCATTGTGGGCGGCGGCGGATTAATCCAAACACCGGTTGCCTTGATTTTAATGCCCAATGTTCCGGTAGCCAATATCATCGGATCTTTGAAAATTCCAGCATTCAGCGGAACGAGTTTTGCGGCGTTTCAGTATCTCAAAAAAGTCACGATGAACTGGAAGTTGCTGGCGATAATGTCGGTGGTGGCTTTCGCTTCAGCATTTGTGGGGTCAACATTATTAATGCACGTGAGCAACGATTTCATGAAACCATTGCTTTTGGTTGTTTTGACTTTACTTGCGATTTATACGTTCATGAAGAAAAACTTCGGACAGCATCAGGAAAAACTGCTGGGTTTTAAGCAGCAATTAGTTTACGCCATCATTATTAGTATTACAGTTGGTTTTTACGATGGTTTTATAGGACCGGGAACAGGAAGTTTCTTCGTGGTGGCCTTTGTTTCGATATTGGGTTTCGACTTCCTTCATGCTTCCGCGAATGCGAAAATGGTTAATCTGGCGACGAATTTTGGTTCGATTTGTCTGTTTGTACTGAAAGGAAAAATTCTTTGGGCTGTGGCGCTTCCTATGGCGGTTTGCAATGCGTTGGGCGGTTTTCTTGGTGCGAAGCTGGCCATCAGTAAAGGGAACGGCTTTATTCGCGGTTTCTTTTTGGTGGTGGTTATCGGAACGCTTATCCGTTTTGCTTATGATGTTTTTGGTTAAAATGGAACAACAATGAAGCATTTACTCCTGGTAACGGTTTTGTTTTTGCTGGCAGGCTGTAACCCTGAGGCATCAAAACAGCAAAAGTTTTTCACTGCGACAGACTCGAAAAGGACCTCTTTACTGGTGTTGTCTATGAAAGACAATCAGTTCTACGGTCAATATAAAGTGCGGTATGCTGAAAGTATTATAGATTCTGGCGAAGTTAGAGGTGTGGTAATCGGCGATACGCTTAAAGGGCGTTTTACATACATATCGTATGGGGGATCTAAGGAAGTGAAACCTTTTTTACTTCTAAAAAGGGGAGATACTTTAAAATTAGGAAGCGGCAATGTTTATACCTATTTGAAAATCCCATATTACACTCAGGAAAGCATACGGTTTAAGGAAGAGGATTTTCAGTTTCTTCCGATAGAGGAAGACGTTTTTAAGCGATTGGAAGCGAACATGAACTAATAAAAAAAAGCGTTGAATTAGTCGTTCAACTCTTTTTTCATATAATTTAAGGTTTAATTAATAATGTTCAGGAATTTCATTCCGAAAACGATTCCGTCGGTCTGGAATCCGTTTTGATAGGAGCGAACATAATCAATCCGGAACAATCGGAATTTCCCGAACCCTACGTTGTCAAATCCAACCGTGAATTCCTGATAGGGTTTTAAATCCGGCACATTTAATTGGTGGAACCCTACAACCAGATTCCACTGCAGTTTGTTTAAGAGCGGAATCTTGTTCATGATAAAACCTTTGTCGTTGTGCTCCATATGCGTTTCAATAAAAGCATCGTTGGTGCTGTTGGTGTAATACGGCAACATATTGAAAACGTTCAGGTATTTGTCGGTGGTTCCAATGTGGGTTTGGTTTCCGTTAAAATGTTTGTAATCCACCAGCGAAATATTATCGGCGTTAAAAAACTTACCGCCTTTTAAACGAATGGCGAAATCCCCTTTGTTGCCCAGCGTTTTGTCGAAATCCATTTGCCCCGTAACAAAATCATAGTTGTAAATGTCTTTGTTTGCAGCAAACCCTTTTTCATACCCAAAAGACAGCGTTGGGTAATCGTTGTTCGGAATGTTGATTTTCCCGTCGGGACGCGTGATGTATTTGTTTCCGAAACGGATGCGTGTTCCGATGTTGGCTTTCATTAAATTGTGTTTTTCAATTGCGGGAACCGAATTGTCAAACGGCAGCAGCGGATGGTTCGACGTATAATCCTTGTCGTTTTTAATCAATACGTAATCCGTGTTGTTGAAAAGCGGTTTTCGTGCCGAATATTCCAGACTTCCGTTCACAAAAACACCATTTAAAACATTTTGGCTGTAGCCGATTTTTGCATATTCCCTGTTGTAATACTTCGCATAATTGTCTTTGAAGAATAAGGTACTTACCGAATTCACCAGATTGGTAATAGGATTGGAAGGATTGAACTGATTGATGCTGCTTCCTCCGGATGCTGAAATGGCGGCATAATTTGTGGTGTTGAAACGATGGTAAGCGGAGCCGTTTATACGAAGACGGTCTTCGGCAAAACCATAATTGAATGTCGAATTTATGGAAGTGTATTTTCCGTTATCCTCATTTCGTTTCAGGAATGAAAATCCGGAGTCCAGATTCCAGCCCTGCACCGTATTGAAGCCCAAAGAGGTCAAATCCAATACGCCTTTATAGGAGAAAGACCATTTGTGGTACGTGTCCTTATAGGTATATCCGGTAAGCAGTTTCTGGATTTTGAATTTATTTCCTTTAGCATCCAACGAATCCAGATACACCTGTGATTTTCGAATGGTCTGAATGCTGTCTTTTTTCTTGTAATCCCCAATTTCTTCGTCGGTTAACGGCACCGGTCGGCTTTCATTCCAGAAAAGGGTGTCTTTTTTATTCGCGTCTTTTACGATTTTGGCAATCTCATTGGTAAATGTCTTCTTTTCGAATTGGTCCCTAAAAACATAATTGCTGAAAACATGTGTGAATTTACCGGTAAAACCCATTCCGAAAATCGATGCTTTGAAATCAATCGTTTGTTGGTTTTTTGCCCATATTTTTGTGCTCGGATTGTAATTGAAACTCTGCGTATAGGTAATGTCTTCCAGAATTGGTTGCTGCATTCGGTAGCCTTTGCTGTTCAGGTCCACCGCATAAATCGCCCAGGAATCTTCCACTATATAGAGGTACCCTTCAAAAACAGGCTCTTTGTCTCGTCTCGGGATTACCTTAATTTTATTGATTAACTGATTGTGGTCGTCATACGAAACGCCTTCCAATTTGTATTTGTAATAGGTAAGGGCGTTATCGGCAATGGGTGAAACCATGTTGATGCCCAAATCTACATAATTGGCATAGAAATCATAATTGGTTCCCTGCGCGGTATTGAAACTGAAGCCGTTATCGTTTCCGCTGACTTTGGATGCGATGATTTCTTCTTTTATTTTATTGGGTTTTTCGAATGCGATTTTCGAAACGGTTTCCGACAGGTATAAAATTCCGGTTCCGGTCGAATCCAAGGCACCGTCGAAGTCACCAATTTCCACACCCATGAATTTCTTCGGAATGTTTTTGGCTCTGAAAATACCTCGGGAGTAAAAATCCGCTTCAAATTTATCGGTTTTATACGAATTGACTTTTCGGTTTTTAATAGCGCTTCGTATGATGGCATAAGCGGGATCTTCTTTGTTTGGTTTGATGACGATTTCGGATAACGTATAATTTTCATCCTCCAAAGAAACGTTTACGGTATGCGGGAACTGTTCAATCTGTGCCGTGATTTTTTTGGTCTTATACCCCAACGACTGAAATATCAGCGTGTATTTCCCTTTTTCTTTCACGATTAATTCGAACAAACCGTTGTCATTAGCAGAAGTGCCGTTGTAGGTGTTCTCGATGATTACGGTAGTGTATGGGATGGGTTGTCCTGATTTATCGGTAACTTTTCCTTTAATTTGTGCGAATACGGCGGCAGATACTAATAGAACGGTAAATAAAAAAAGTTGCTTCATGAAGTTGTTTTTGATAAAGACGCTAAAAAGGCAATAATGGTTGTATGGTTTATAAAAAGGCTTTTAGGGCAAGTTCATAGCTTTTCAGTCCGAAGCCGATAATAACTCCTTTGGCGTTGGGAGAAATATACGATTGGTGTCGGAAGCTTTCTCTTGAAAAGGTGTTCGAGATGTGTACTTCAATTACCGGAGTACTGATGGCTTTCACGGCATCCCCTATACCAATAGAGGTATGCGTGTAGGCGGCGGCATTCAGAATAATCCCGTCATAAGTAAAGCCGGTTTCCTGCAATTTACTGATGATTTCGCCTTCAATATTACTTTGAAAGTACTGTAGTTCTATCGTATTGTATTTCTTTTTTAAGAGAAAATAAAAATCTTCAAAGGTTTCGTCGCCATAGATCTCAGGTTCGCGTTTCCCTAGAAGATTTAAGTTGGGTCCGTTAATTATGATAATTTTCATACTTTTTTGTTTTTGTAAATGTACTAAAAAAGGCGTTATTGAGGCTTTTGAAGTGTAAAAACAGCGAACAGAAAATTGGGTTTTAAATGGTATTTTTTTAATTCTGCGCATTTTCACGAAAAAAATAACACTAATTGTAGGAAAAATATGTATTAAAAATACTGTTTTTTGACTTCTTTAACGAAATTTTATATTTTTTTTAAAATATCTAATAAATTATAAATCAGCAAGATAAGTTAGTGTTTTCGGGGATTTTTACGATTACTTGATAACTTTTTTTAGTTGAAATTATTTTGGATTGGAATTTTTATACATTTGCCAAGTAAATTTTTAAAATTTAAACTAAACATGAAAAAAATTATTTTATCAGTAGCAGCAGTATTCGCATTCGGATTTGCTAACGCTCAAGAAGAAGTTAAAGAAACTAAAGGTTTCGGATTCTCTAAAGGTAACATTATGGTTGAAGGTAACTTAGGTTTCGGTATGAACACTGACGAAGCTGGAGATACAGAAGTTAAAACTAACAGTTTTGAATTCAATCCTAAAGCTGGTTATTTCTTAACTGACAAAATCGCTGTTGGAGTTGAGTTAATGGTTGGTTCTGAAAAAGAAGAAACTACTGTAGCTGGTGTTGGATCAACAGAAGATACTGCTAACTCTTTCGGAGCTGGTGTTTTCGCTCGTTACTATTTCTTAGATTTAGGACAAAGATTCAAAACTTATGCTGAAGCAGGTTTAGGATTCGGTTCTACTACATGGGAAGCTGACGGAACTGAGGTTCAAAAAGATTCTAACTTCGGTTTAGGAATTGATTTAGGTATGAACTACTTCGTAACTGAAAGTTTTGCTATCAACTTCGGTTTAGCTAACGTATTAGGTTTCGGTTCTCAAAAATCTGAATTCCCAGGTGGAGGTGAGTCTACATCAACTTCAGTTAACGGAAACTTCAACGTTTTCAATAACTTCTTTGATACTCCTCAATTTGGTTTGACTTACAAATTCTAATCTGATTAGATTGTTATAGAGAAAAGCCCCGCATTGCGGGGCTTTTTTTGTTAATTAAATTGTTGATATCTAATGTTTTACGTTGGTGATTATGCTTGTGTATTATGGATAAATTTATAGTAATTAATTTTAAAACATTTTAAAATGAAAAAAGGACTATTGATTTTCGCTGCTTTATTCACGTTTGGATATGCAGCAAATGCACAGGACGAAAAAGCTTCCGGTGGAGGTTCCAGTGCAGGCATGGTTAAATTCGGGCCTAAAGCAGGTTTGAATATCGCTACGTTGTCTGAAGATAACACTAAAGCCTTAATTGGTTTTCATGTTGGAGGTTTTGCCGAAATCATGATTACCGATAAGTTCGCCGTACAGCCGGAAATCTTGTATTCCATGCAAGGAGCTGAGGCTGATGAAGGTGATGGGAAAATTAATTTGGATTACATCACGATTCCTATAATGGCAAAATATTTTGTTGCCGAAGGATTCAGTGTGGAAGCAGGACCACAAGTTGGTTTTTTAACAAGAGCTGAACTTTCTGGAGGCGGAGCTACTATAGACGTTAAAGATTTTACTGAAACTACAGATTTCGGTGTAAATGTTGGTTTAGGGTATTCTTTACCTATGGGTGTTATGTTCTCTGGAAGATACAACATTGGTTTGTCTGACACTGAAAAGAACAATGACGGAGATGCTGTTCGTAATGGCGTTTTCCAATTGTCAGTGGGTTACAAATTCTAATAAAACGTTTATTCGTTATAAAAACCTCCCTTTGGGAGGTTTTTTTTGTTTTTGTCGGCAAAATATTGTTTGACAACGATTTAAAACCAATTTCAGGGTTTTTAACAGCACGTTTTTTTACTTTTAACAGGAGAAATATTAAAAGATACTGTTATGAAAAAGAAGATGATTTTCGTTTTCCTGTTGTTTTCGTTGTGTTTTTATGCTCAGTCCGATGATACGGCTACGCCAAGTAAGTTCTCATTTGGTGTGAGTGGCGGAGTTAATTTTTCAAATTTGTTGCAGTCTGACGGCGGAAACCAAAATTCCATAACCGGGTTTCATTTCATGGGTTTTGGCGAGTACCGTTTCAGCGATAAGCTTTCAATTCAGCCCGGTGTGGCCTACTCCCGACAAGGTGCTGAAACCGATGAAATGTATGATGCGGAGTCCAATACCACCACCAAATTCAAAATAGCGCTTGATTATGTGAATGTTCCCATTTTACTGAAATATTATGTTGTGAAAGGATTTGGAGTGGAAGCCGGTCCGCAGATTGGTTTTTTAACAACCGCAAAAGCAAAGGATATTTTTGTTGATGGAGAATCCTCAGATATTGATGTCGACATAAAGGACATGTTTAAAAGCGTCGATTTCGGCATTGATGTTGGTGTTTTCTATGACTTTCAGCAAGGTTTTTTGGTGGGAGGTAGGTATAATTACGGAGTAAGTGATATTGCTGAAGACAATCCGGGTGACCCCATTACCAATAGTGTTTTTCAATTGTATTTAGGATTTAAATATTGATAAAAAAAGCCCCGCATCGCAGGGCTTTTTTTTAAAACTTGAAGCCTATACCGGCCTGAAATACTTTGTTCTTGGCATCACTGTCCTTAATGACTTCGTTCAAACTCTGTGTATAACGCCCGGTCAGGAATACGCCCCCCGTGAAGTTGAACGTAACACCACCTGCCAGAGCGGTATCGAAATTGTTATAGTTGTTTTCTTGTGGCGGTGTATTGTTTTCGCCTTTGTAGTCTACTTTTTCACTTACTTTCAATCCGAATTGTGGTCCGGCTTCAATACTTAGTCCTTTGAATAAATACAATTTTGCCAAGACCGGAAAATTAACGTAATCCAATTTGTACTGCATTCTGTCGCCCAGGAGGTTGTCGTATTCAAATCCCTGACGCGAATACACGACCTCCGGCTGAATGGAGAATACTTTCGGAATCAAGGGTATTTCACCCACTAAACCAATATGAAAACTGGTTCTTGCATCCGGACCTTCTTCAAAATCACCTTTCGTTACGGTAGTGTAATTCAATCCGCCCTTAATTCCGATGGAACTTCCGGATTCCTGTGCAGTTGCCGTTACTGAAACCGCTGATAAAACTATTCCTGCTAATAAAAATTTTACTGTCTTCATAAATATAAATTTTTAGTTTCTATATTTAAACCGAAAATCATGCCGAAAAGTATTCGTGCATAGTAATTTTAGAATTTATTTAACGTAAATGCAATCCTGGAAAGCCTACATAAAAGAGTACAAACACTATCTGAAGTTAGAACGCGGATTGTCTGAAAACACGATTGAGAATTATGTTTTTGATATCGAAAAACTAATTGGTTTTCTTATCGAGAATAATATCGATGTGAATCCGGTTCAAGTTACCGAAGAAACGATCCAGCAGTTTGTATATGCGATTTCGGGTAAAGTGAATGCGCGTTCACAGTCACGCATTCTTTCCGGATTAAAAAGTTTTTTTAATTACCTGATTTTTGAGAATTACCGGAATACCACTCCGTTGGAGTTGATTGAAATTCCCAAAACAGGGCGAAAATTACCGGATACGTTATCGGTTCAGGAAATTGATTTGCTCATAGGTGCCATCGATTTGTCTAAAGACGAAGGAGAGCGTAACAGAGCCATGCTGGAAACGCTTTACAGTTGTGGTCTTCGGGTTTCGGAATTGGTCGGTTTAAAGATATCCGATTTGTTTTTCGAAGAAGGTTTTATCAAAATCACTGGAAAAGGAAATAAGCAGCGATTTGTTCCGATTGGGGAATCGACCCAGAAATACATCTTATTGTACAAGGATTTTGTACGCACACATCTGACTATTCAAAAAGGACACGAAGACACACTGTTTCTGAATCGCAGAGGGCGTCAATTGACCCGCGCCATGGTATTTACCATTATCAAGGATTTGGCTGTTAAAATAGGGTTAAACAAGGCCATCAGTCCACATACCTTTCGCCATTCCTTTGCCACGCATTTATTGGAAAACGGTGCTGATTTGCGATCCATACAGATGATGTTGGGACACGAATCGATTACCACTACAGAAGTCTACATGCATTTGGACAGGAAGTTCTTGTCGGAAGTGTTGCATTCGTATCATCCGAGGAAGTAGAAGGCAGAAGGCAGAAATCAGAAGGCAGAAATCAGAAATCAGAAGGCAGAAGTCAGAAATCAGAAGTCGGAAGACAGAAGACAGAAGTCGGAAGGCAGAAGGCAGAAGTCGGAAGGCAGAAGTCGGAAGGCAGAAGGCAGAAATCAGAAGGCAGAAATCAGAAGATAAAGAACAAGAAGTATAGTCGATAAAATAAAAAACGTGAAAGAAATTAATCAATCACGTTATTTTTATTTTTGCTAACTGCTAACTGCTAACTGCTAACTGCTAACTGCTAACTGCTAACTGCTAACTGCTAACTGCTAACTGCTAACTGCTAACTGCTAACTGCTAACTGCTAACTGCTAACTGCTAACTGCTATTTCGCAATATTCACCGCTCTGGTTTCACGGATTACGGTAATTTTTACCTGACCCGGATAGGTCATTTCGGTTTGGATTTTCTGAGAAATGTCGAAAGACAGGTTGCCTGCCATTTCATCACTTACTTTTTCGCTTTCCACGATTACACGAAGTTCACGTCCGGCCTGAATAGCATAAGCGTTTTTAACTCCGTTAAAGCCGTAGGCGATTTCTTCAAGATCTTTCAGACGCTGGATGTACGAATCCAATACCTGACGTCTTGCACCTGGGCGTGCTCCTGAAATCGCATCACACACCTGAATAATCGGAGAAATCAGGGATTTCATTTCAATCTCGTCGTGGTGTGCTCCAATCGCGTTGCAAACTTCTTCTTTTTCACCATATTTTTCAGCCCACTGCATACCTAAGATAGCATGTGGCAATTCACTTTCTGTATCCGGCACTTTTCCGATATCGTGAAGTAATCCGGCTCTTTTCGCCAGTTTCACGTTCAAGCCCAATTCGGCAGCCATGATACCACAAAGTTTGGAAACTTCTCTCGAGTGTTGTAATAAGTTTTGTCCGTAAGAAGAACGGTATTTCATTCGACCAACGATTTTAATTAATTCAGGATGTAAACCGTGAATTCCTAAATCGATAACGGTACGCTTACCCACTTCGATGATTTCTTCGTCAATTTGTTTCGCAGTTTTAGCAACCACTTCTTCGATACGTGCCGGGTGAATACGTCCGTCTGTAACCAATTTGTGTAATGCCAAACGCGCGATTTCACGACGTACGGGATCGAAACAGGAAAGGATAATCGCTTCCGGAGTGTCGTCAACGATGATTTCCACACCGGTTGCTGCTTCCAAAGCACGAATGTTACGGCCTTCACGACCGATAATTCGACCTTTCACATCATCCGATTCAATGTTGAAAACAGAAACGCAGTTTTCTACCGCTTCTTCCGTTCCTACACGCTGAATCGTATTGATGATGATTTTCTTAGCTTCCTGTTGTGCCGTAAGTTTCGCTTCTTCAATGGTTTCCTGAATGTGGGCCATAGCATTGGTTTTTGCTTCAGCTTTTAAACTTTCCACCAATTGGTTTTTGGCATCTTCAGCTGAAAGTCCGGAAATGGCTTCCAATTGCTCTACCTGACTTTTGTGAAGACGGTCCACTTCCTGTTGTTTTTTCTCAACATGTTCCAAACGATTGGTATAATCGGCTATTTTAGCTTCCGCTTCGTCGTTTAATTTTTTGGTTTTTGCCAATTCGTTGGAAATCTGTGATTCTTTGTCACGGGTTCTTTTTTCGGATTCGGCAATTTTTTTGTCTTTGGCTAAAATTTCTTTTTCATGTTCCGACTTCAGTTCCAGAAATTTTTCTTTTGCCTGAAGCAGTTTGTCTTTTTTAATGGATTCTGCCTCTGCTTTTGCGTCTTTTAAAATAGAAGCGGCTTCTTTTTTGGCGTTTTTCACCAAATTGGAAACATTTGCTTTTTCTAAGTATTTTGCAATCCCGAAGCCGATTCCGATTCCGGCCAGACAGCCAATAATTATAATTAATGTGTTCATAGTGTGTTTGAAAATTTATATAAAAAAAAGCCTACATTAGGGGTAATTGTATAAACTCGTAAGGACAAGTTTTGAGTTAACTCGCTGTTCAAGGACCTGCTCAGGGGCAGTTTGCTTTAGAAGCGAAGATTCACTCATTTGAATTTGTTAGTGTTGAGTTTATCAAATAGGTACTAATGTAGGCAGTATCTTAGTTTATGTAAAGAACGTGTTTATTTTGAAAGAAGCAAGCTCAATTTGTCATCCATCGTTTTTAAGCGCTCAAAAGCAGTTTCGAAATCGGTTGATTTGTCAATCTGTTTTTGTTCCACCTGCGAAGCAAACTGTAAAGCACACATGGCTAATACATCCTGTTTGTCTCTTACTGCATAGTTTTCTTCGAATTGCTTAATCATGGCATCAATTTTTTTGGACGCGGTTCTTAACCCCTCTTCCTGCGAATATTCCACTGTTAATGGATATACCCGGTCTGCAATTGATATCTTTATTTTAAGCTTTTCACTCATTCTTAAATTAATCAGAAAGTTGTGCTATACAATAATCGATTTCGCGAATTAATGAATTTATTTTGAGTTTTGTTTCTCGTTTGTTTTCGTCACTGCCCAGTAATGAATTTGCCGTTTTGAGGGTTTCGTATTGATTTTTCAATGTGCTTATTTCCTCTGACTGTTTGCCGATAATGGTGGAAGACTTCAATAATTCATTGCGTAGTTCCTGATTTGTTTTCTCTAAACTGTCCAGTTTTTGGGAGAGTTTAGAAAATTTAATTTCAAGAGAATCAATGATTTCAGTTAATCCATTCATTACAGACCTGTTTCATTACACGATTTTACAAAGTTAGTATTCCATTTGAAATATAACAATAGTTTTGTCTAAATTTTCAAAAATGTTTAAACTCTTTTCATAATAATTTGTTGTATAGTCAGTTATATAAAAAAAGGTGAGGTGTTTATTTAATAGGAGGTTTTTCGTATATTAGCTGAATATTAGCCAAAAATGTTTTTTATGAAATTGCCAATCCTACTGTTTTTTTTATCTGCCTTCTGCTATTCCCAAAGTCAGGAATACCCTAAAAACTATTTTCGTTCCCCTCTGGACATTCCTTTGTATGCCTCCGGTTCTTTCGGTGAACTTCGTGGAAATCATTTTCACTCCGGACTCGATTTGAAAACCCAACAAAGAGAAGGGTTGAAGGTTTTTGCTGTCGCTGACGGCTATGTTTCCCGTATTAAGATTTCGGAAGGTGGTTACGGAAAAGCACTTTACATCACACATCCCAACGGATTCACTTCGGTTTACGGGCATCTGAAAAAATTTAACGGCGCCATTGCCGATTTTGTCCGAAAAAGACAATATGCTGAGAAATCCTATGAAATTGAAATTTTCCCCTTATCGGATGAATTGAAGATAACCAAAGACCAGATTGTCGCTTTTTCCGGAAATTCAGGCAGTTCCGGCGGCCCACACCTTCATTTTGAAATTCGTGATTCCAAAACGGAACAAATCATCAATCCGATGTTTTTCGGTTTTGATATTCAGATGCCGGACACAAAAGCTCCGGTAATCAATGATTTGGTCGCCTATGCCATTGGTGACAGTTCGGTGGTAAACAGTTCCCAAAGAACCATTCCCGTAAATCTCTCCCTCCAGAGTGATGGCAGTTATCTCGCCAACAAAGTTTTTGCCAAAGGGAATATCGGTTTTGGAGTCAATACCTATGATCTTTCCGATAACAATTTCAACTGGAACGGAATTTATAAGGCCGAAACCTTTTTAAACGGCAGCCGACTTTTCAAATACGAATTCGAAAAATTCGCTTTCGATGAAACCCGTTACATCAACAATTTTATTGATTATTACCGCTATAAAACCATAAAGCAATCCATTCAGAAACTGTTTTTTAAACGGAATTATCCTTTTTCATTGGTAAGCGGTAACAAGCAGAGCGGACAAATTTCCGTTTTGCCAAATCAAACATGGAGCTATCGTGTGGAAGTATCCGATTTTCACGGAAATAAACGTGTGATTAATGTGCCGATCCACTATTCGGATGCTGCCGCTACTATTCCAAAGGAAGAAAAGAAAACACCTTATTTCGTGAAATCCGGAAACGATAACAATTATACCAAAGACAATGTTTCGGTTTTCATTCCGGAAAATGCCTTCTATGATGATTTTTACATGAATTTTGAAGTGAAGGAAAATGTACTTTATCTTCATGACGAAACGGTTCCGGTGCATAAGAACCTTACCGTAACATTTGATGTTTCGGAGATTCCCAATCTGAACCGCGAAAAAACATTTATTTCCAGAATGGATGGCAACAAGCCAGAATATTTCACCACCTATAAAAAAGGCAACCTGTTTTCCATCCGTGCCAAGGATTTAGGGAAGTTTCTGTTGATGACAGACACCGTGGCGCCAAAAATTTACCGACCTAATTTTTCGGAGGGAAGTTCGCTTGACAAAGCGGATTCGCTAAGCATTCATATGAGAGATGAATTATCCGGAATAAAAGAATATAACGGTTATCTGAACGGAAAATGGATTTTGATGGAGTATGATTTTAAGACCAAATCCTTAACCCATTATTTCAGTGAAGCGGTTTATGATGAAGGCAAAAACGAATTAAAAGTGGTTGTTTCGGATAAAATGGGAAATTCCACTATCTTTGAAACTCATTTTTTTAAAACCAAAAACCAATCATCAGTTGAAAAAACTAATTAAACTCCTGATTCTTTATATTTTTATTGCAGGTTATTCGGTGGTCGCACAAACGGCAAGGGTAAAAGGTGTTTTGTTGGATGAATCCAATAATCCTATTGAAAATGCCACTATTAAAGCTAATAATGAGACCGTAAAATCCAATGAAAATGGTTTTTTTCAAATTAAAATCCCGGCGAACACTAAAGTGATTGTTGAAATTTCCCACGTTTCCTATAAAAAAACTTCGATAACCGTTGAATTGAAAAACAACGAAGATTACGAACTCAATGTAGTGCTGAATCAAAAAGCCGAACAATTGGGAGAAGTGATTGTTTCCGCCGGCGGAAGAAAGAGAATTGAAGGAGTTACTACCATCGAGCCACAAGTAATCCGAATGATTCCGGGAGCCAATGCCGGAGTCGAAAATATCCTTAAAACCTTACCTGGTGTGTATTCCAACAACGAATTGAGTACGCAATATGCGGTTCGTGGCGGGAATTATGATGAAAATTTAGTGTACGTAAACGAAATCGAAGTGTACCGCCCTTTCTTAATCCGTTCCGGTCAGCAGGAAGGGTTGAGTTTTACCAATACGGAAATGGTTTCCAATGTGGATTTTTCCGCAGGTGGATTTCAGGCAAAATATGGCGATAAACTGTCGTCGGTTTTGGATATTACCTACCGAAGACCAACCAAGTTTCAGGCGGCATTTGATGCCAGTTTACTGGGCGGAAGTGCTACCGTGGATTTGGTTTCCAAAAATCAGAAGTGGACCAATATTACCGGTATCCGTTATCGTGATAACAGCCTGTTGGTAAACAGTCAGGAAACCGAAACGAATTTCAAACCCACTTTTGCCGATTTTCAGACGCAAATCAATTTTGACGCGTCCACCAAATGGCAGTGGAGTTTTCTTGGGAACGTTTCCCAAAACAAATACCATTACAAGCCATTGAGTCGTCAAACGAATTTCGGTACTATTGATGAGCCAATCGCGCTGCAGGTAGCTTATGAAGGACAGGAAAAAGACGAATACCTCACATTATTCGGAGCGATAAAATCTACCTATCAGGCCAATGAAAATTTCAAATTAAAATTCATAGGTTCCGCCTACCATACTCAGGAACAGGAATATTTTGATATCCTGGCGCAATACCGTTTAGGGGAAATCGATACGAATATCGGTTCGGATACTTTTGGCGATGTGGTGTATTCAAGAGGAGTAGGGTCACAGCTCACGCACGCGCGAAACAATCTTGATGCTTTAATCGTAAACGCCGAAGTGAAAGGATTTCACGATATTCAAAAGAAAAAAAGTCAGGTGGAATGGGGATTCAAATATACCCGTGAAGATATTCGTGACCGAATTGTAGAATGGGAAGTGGTGGATTCGGCAGGATTTTCATTGCCGGCCCCTATTTTAGACATTCCGCAGGATCAGCCGTATACACCTTATACAGGACCGTTGGCACCTTACCAAAATGTACGCGCCACAAATTTTGTACAGATTAACCGATTTTCAGGTTACGCACAATGGAATTACAGAGGGAGCTTAGGGTCCAATCAAATTTGGATCAATGCCGGAGCACGTGCCCACCAATGGCAGGTACAAGGGGATAATCTGAGCGGGAAAAGTCAGGTGGTTTTCAGTCCGAGAGCCCAATTTGTAATCAAGCCACTTTGGGAAAAAGACATGATTTTCCGTTTGTCGGGAGGTTTGTACCAGCAACCGCCTTTTTATCGTGAATTGCGCGATAACGACGGACAGGTGCATCCGGAGGTGAAAGCCCAGAAATCGTATCATTTTGTTTTAAGCAACGATTACAGTTTTAAATTGTTCAGTAGACCGTTCAAATTGGTGACTGAGGCGTATTATAAGAGTCTGAGTGATGTGAATACCTATACGATAGATAATGTTCGTATCCGTTACCGTGCTAATAATGACGCCACGGCGTATGTGTATGGAGCCGATTTCCGTTTGAATGGGGAGTTTGTTCCCGGAACCGAATCGTGGTTCAGTTTCGGATATTTAAAAACGGAAGAAAATCAGAACGGACGTGGGAACATAGCCCGTCCAACCGATCAGCGATTGAAATTCGGATTGTTGTTTCAGGATTATATGCCAACCCTTCCCAACGTAAAGATTTATTTGAACCTGGTGTACAATACCGGATTGCCGGGAGGTTCTCCTTCGTATGCAGATCCTTATGCTTATCAGTTGCGTCTGAACGATTACCGTCGTGCGGATGTTGGGTTTTCCTATGTGTTTAAAGATGCGTCGATTCAATCCAGCAAAAATTGGTTAAAACCATTCAGAGAATTGAGTCTGGGATTGGAGATTTTCAATATGTTTAATAACCAGAATGCCATTACGAACACTTGGGTGCGTGATGTGTATACTAAAAGCCAGTACGCCATTCCGAATTACATGACTACGCGTACTTTCAATGTAAAATTGAATGTAAGATTGTAGTTCCTGTTTAATTGTTTTATATTTGATAGACAAAATTGTTCCGAAATGAAAAACTTTTCAAAATATACCGTACTTGCTTTGTTGGTCTTTCTGGCAAGTTGCAGACAGGAAATCGAGAAACCGAAGGTTATTTACGAAGAAGCCAAAAATGCTTCCGGTGATAACGTGAAAAAAGATTCGTCGCAAATTAAAATTGCCGATTTGCCGATTCACATGGAAGGAACAAAATACCTGATTCATGCCATTGGCGATGTTCGGGTTTATGAAGGTAATAACAGCAGTTACGGTTCCAGTAAAACCAATTCGACCAGTTATGCCATTTCCAATTACAACCGTTTTGAAGTGACCGGGTATTTTGAAAACCTGAAATTTCAGCACATTGATTCTACGGCATTACGTCCGTTAACGGAGAAAAACGTACAGATACAAACGGCTACTTTTCTGAATACGGTTTCGGATAAGACAGGCAAGCAGATATTAGTGTATTCTTTAGTGGATTCCGATACCAACCGCGACGGGAAACTGGATGCGAATGATATCAAATCACTTTATATCAGTCATCTTAACGGGACAAAATTCGCAAAACTTTCTGATGATTTGCAGGAACTGTTGGATTGGAATATAGTGGAAGTGCAAAATCGGTTGTATTTCAGAACCATTGAAGATATCAACAAAAACGGTGCTTTTGATAAAAACGATAAGGTACATTATCATTTCGTTAACCTGCTTTCCAAAGATTGGTCCGGAGAAGAATATGAACCGATAAAGTGAAAAAGGTTATAATAAAAAAACGAACTCCTAAAGGGTTCGTTTTTTTATGCACTATATCAGGATGTCGCTTTCCAGATCGGATTTTTCAATCTTGAAATCGAAACCTATTTTTGAAACGACTTCAATAACCAGTTTCTTGTACCAGTTTTCGCTTTTGGGATGAATGTAGATTTTCTCAATCATCCGGTTGATGTCCACATTTATTTTCAATCCGTCGTTAATGATCAGATTCTGTGAAGTCACATCGGAAATCACACGAATCTCATTTTCATACTGAAAGCTTTTTCGTTTGAACAGAAAAGGGAAGAAGGCATCGTCAAACGGAATCAGTTCTTTTTTGTAATCGATGTAATTGACTTCTCCGATGTACTGTTGCGTGTGTTTTTCCTGCTGTAAGGCTTCTTTCAGACGTCCAATGGTGGATTGAATCGCTAAACCTTCATTGTTCTTGGTGAAAATCTGCCACATGGCAAAACTTTCATACTGATTGGTATGCCAACTGCTGATGACCACATTTTCGCGATGCGATTTGTAATAATCAAGGAACTTCGGATTGTTTTCGGAAATTTTCTTAATCTCCTCAAAAGTAGGCTCACTGAAGGTTCCTTCGTACTGGTCTTCAAATTTATCCGAACGCGACATGAACATTTTACCCGATATCAACATGTCCAGAAATTTCGACAAATCCATGTATTTCCAAATAATCGTATCCGGGTTTTCAGGTATTTTGATATTTGGGTTGTATACGTACATCTGTAAAACAGTAATTAGTTTGATATTATTTAGTAACTAAACAGTCTAAAATCTGGTACTCTAAGTTGTATAACAATCTAATTCTCTACTCAAAACTCTGCATCATGACCAATTTGGAATACGTTCCGTTTTTGGCTAACAATTCGTCATGGGTTCCCTGTTCCACGATCTCACCTTTGAGCATTACTACAATGGTATCTGCTTTTTGAATCGTAGAAAGGCGGTGTGCAATTACAATGGAAGTACGGTTTTGCATCATGTTTTCCAATGCTTGCTGTACCAATCTTTCGCTTTCCGTATCCAAGGCAGAAGTGGCTTCATCCAAAATCATGATTGGTGGGTTTTTCAATACCGCACGCGCTATGGATAAACGTTGTTTTTGTCCGCCTGAGAGTTTGTTTCCGGCGTCGCCAATATTGGTTTCAATACCGTTCGGTAAGTCTTTTACGAATTCATAGGCATTGGCAACTTTTAAAGCTGCAATGATTTCCTCGTCAGTCGCATCTTCCTTACCCAAAAGAATATTGTTTTTAATGGAGTCGTTAAAGAGAATGCTGTCCTGAGTAACTAATCCCATCAAACCGCGAAGGGAGTGCATGTTCATGTCTTTAATATCGATGCCGTCAACTTTAACAATCCCTTCCTGAACATCATAGAAACGGGTCAGTAAATTGGCAATCGTACTTTTTCCGCTTCCGGATTGTCCTACCAAAGCCACCGTTTTTCCTTTAGGGACTTCCAAAGAGAAATTCTTTAACACATTCTCGTCTTCATATCGGAAATTGATGTTTTGAATGGAAATTTTATCTTCAAAGTTCGATTTTACGATGGCGTCCGGTTTATTGGTAATCGTGTTTTCCTGTTCCAGAATCTCTAAAACCCTGTCTGCCGCTGCCATGGCTCCTTTTAAAGTATACGATGCTTTTGAAATGGCTTTTGCCGGAGTCAGGATTCCATAGGCTAAGCCCATATAGGCAATGAATTCGGTGCCTTCCAGTGTTTTTTCAATCAGAACCATGTTACCGCCAAACCATAATAATATGGCAATAACCACGATTCCTAAAAACTCACTGATTGGCGTCGATAAGTTGTTACGATTTACCAGACTGTTTGAATAACGATAGAGGTTTTGCGCGGAAGCATTGAATTTAGTTTGAAAACTGTTTTCTGCATTATAGCTTTTAACAATTTTAAGTCCGCCCAAAGTTTCATCCAATATCGACAGAAAAATACCGGCTTCTTTCTGAACTCTACCTGATTTTCGTTTTAAACTTTTACCGATAAATGAAATTAATAAGCCCGATAAAGGGATAAATACAAATACGAACAGCGTTAATTTTGTACTGATGTAGAACATCGAAATAATCGTAAATACAATTGTGAGCGGTTCTTTGATGATGATTTCCAATATGGATAAAAACGAAAATTGTACCTCGCCAACGTCATTTGTCAATCGGATCATAACATCACCTCTTCTTTTTTCTGAATAAAACGAAAGCGGTAAATGAATTACTTTTTCATATAAAGCGATGCGCAAATCTTTCAGCGTGCCGTTTCTAAGAAAAGTAACATTATACATGGCCAGATAGTTGAAAATGTTTTTCAGTAGAAACATCGAGATAACTAAAACCACCATCAGTAAAAGCGAATATTCCGGCCCTTTCTGGTCACTTGTAATTGTTATAATGTAGTCAAGGTATTCTTTCGAATAGGTTGGAAGATTCGTTAGTCCTTTGTATACAGGTTCAACCGAAACTCTTTTGGTCTTGTCAAACATTACGTTTAGCATCGGAATCAGCATTACAAACGATAGCGTACTGAAAAGCGCATAAAGAATATTAAAGAAAATATTCAAAAAGGCATATTTCTTATACGGTAATGCGTAACGCAATATTTTAAAAAAGGTACTGTTCATTTAGTTCAACTGCATCTCAGCAATTATGTTTTTGATTTTGTTATCCAAATAGGTTTCCGCTTCCGGAATGTCATTAATGTCTTCTATGGCACAGTTAACACTGAAGTAGAATTTGATTTTTGGTTCGGTTCCGCTTGGGCGGGCACAAATTTTACTTCCGTCTTCCAGGTAGTAAATCAACACGTTCGATTTCGGAATCGCAATGCCGAATTCTTCATTGTTAATCAAGTCTCTTCCTTTGGAACTCTGATAATCTTCGATACACACCACACGTTGCCCGTTGATTTCCTTCATGGGGTTTTCGCGTAAGTCCACCATCATCTGTTTGATTTCATTCGCGCCTTCGATACCTTTTTTGGTAATCGAAATCAGGTGTTCTTTGTAAAAACCGAAATCCACATACATCTGAAGTAATTCTTTGTAAAGGGAACTTCCTTTTTCTTTCGCCTGAGCCGCCATTTCGCAAACCAATAGGGTAGAAGCCACGGCGTCTTTATCACGAACGGCATCGCCTACCATGAATCCGAAACTTTCTTCGCCACCGCCAATGAATTTTTGATTCGGGAAATCTTTGATGAATTTTGCAATCCATTTGAAACCGGTCAATCCCACTTTGCATTCCACATCATATCCGGAGGCCAATTCCAACATCATCGGAGTGGAAACGATAGTGGAGCCAACAAATTCTGTTCCAGTCAGTTTTCCTTGTTTTTTCCATTGCTGAAGCAGAAAATGTGTCATGACAACCATGGATTGATTTCCGTTCAGTAAAATCATTTTGCCTTCCGTATTACGAACCGCCACACCCAGTCGGTCAGAATCCGGATCGGTTCCGATAACGATGTCAGCATTGGTTTTTTCTGCCAATTCCAACGCCATGGTCAAGGCTTCCGGTTCTTCGGGGTTAGGTGATTTTACCGTTGGGAAATTCCCGTCGGGTTCGGCTTGTTCTTTTACGATTGCCACATTGGAATAACCGGCTTTCGCCAAAACATCAGGCACCAGTTTAATAGAAGTTCCATGAAGTGACGTGAAAACGATTTTTAGGTTTTCTTTTGCTGCAGCCGAGGTGTTAAATGTCGCATTTTGAATTGCCGAATTGGTGAACGCTTCGTCTAGTTGTATGTCAATATATTCGATTAAGTCGTTGTTGGCTTCGAATTTGATTTCGCTGTAATCCAACGCTTCAATCATCTGAATAATTTCATTGTCTTGAGGCGGTACCAATTGACCACCATCCTGCCAATATACTTTGTATCCGTTGTATTCCGGTGGATTATGGGACGCTGTTAAAACGATTCCGGAATGACATCCTAAATGTTTTACCGCAAAAGACAATTCCGGTGTCGGACGCATTTCGGAAAAAAGGAAAACTTTGATTCCGTTGGCCGAGAAAACATCGGCTACGACTTTAGCAAGCGTGTTACTGTTATGACGACAATCGTAGGCTATGGCCACTTTCAACTGTTCGCCCGGGAATGATTGTTTTAAATAATCGGATAAGCCCTGGGTGTTTTTACCCAAGGTGTATTTATTGATACGATTGGTTCCGACTCCCATAATGCCACGCATACCACCGGTTCCGAATTCCAGATTCTTGTAAAAGCTGTCTTCGAGTTCTTTTGGGGCAGTTGTCATCATTTCACGAATAGCTTCGTGAGTTTCGGTATCAAATGTTGGTGTAAGCCAAACGTTTACTTTGTCTAAAATTGCTTTTTCAATGTGCATTTTCAATACTGATTTACAGATTTAACTCTTTTGAAATTTTATATCGTTCTTCGTTGTTTTTCGTTCGCAGGATAATTTCACCCAAAAAACCTGCTAAAAAGAGTTGTGTTCCAATAATCATAGTAGTTAGAGCAATATAAAACCAAGGGTTGTTGGTTACCAAAATAGCCGTTTCATGGCTGTAAATTTTGTATAATTTCATGATGCCGATGTATCCGGCAGACAAGAGTCCGATAAGAAACATCACCACACCCATAGCACCAAAAAGATGCATGGGACGTTTTCCGAATTTGGAGATAAACCAAATCGTAATCAAATCCAGAAAACCGTTTATAAATCGGCTCATTCCGAATTTGGACGAACCGTATTTTCGGGCCTGATGGATGACCACTTTTTCACCGATGTTTCCAAATCCGGCATTTTTTGCCAGAACCGGAATATAACGGTGCATTTCGCCGGATACTTCCACGTTCTTCACTACGATATTTTTGTAGGCTTTCAGTCCGCAGTTGAAATCGTTCAGTTTTACGCCGGAGGTTTTACGCGCCGCCCAATTGAATAATTTCGAAGGCAGATTTTTTCCGATAACCGAATCATACCGCTTCTTTTTCCAACCCGAAACCAAATCGTAATTGTCTTTGGTAATCATGCTGAAAAGTCCCGGAATTTCATCGGGACTGTCCTGTAAATCGGCATCCATGGTAATGATAACATCGCCTTGTGCCTTGGCAAAACCGGCGTGTAGGGCCTGTGACTTACCGAAGTTTCGTAAAAAACGAATTCCTTTTACGTTACGATCCTGAACAGAAAGCTGTTCTATGGTTTTCCAGGAATCGTCGGTGCTGCCGTCGTCAATGAAGATTACTTCATAAGAGAAATTATGTTCTTTCATGACTTTTGCAATCCACGAATGCAATTCGGGTAGGGATTCCTGTTCGTTGAGTAAAGGAATTATGATGGATAAATTCATCTATATTATTCTAAATTCGAGGTTTTGTTTCTGAAGATTAAGGCTAATAAAGAGCCAAAAACAGCTGATATCAAGAATGCTTGTATTAAACCTAAAAGTTGATTTAACGGAGAAAATTGATCGTTGTTTTGAATTTCTTCCACAAACTTTTTAATATCCTCAGTTTTTGCGCCAAACATTTTCATACCTTCCACTCCTTTTGTGACGAGATAGTCATTAATTGGCTCTTTTATTGATGGGTCTATGATATTAAATAAAATGATATCATAAAGTGTTGAAATTGTTAATCCGATTACGGAACATAAAAAATATGTTGTGAAAGCTTCTTTAAATGAAATATAACCTCCAAGTTCTTTTTTTGTTTTATTGATAATCATTATTCCTAAAACAATATATAGAATGAAAGAAATGAATTTTGTTGGTTTAATAAGAAAAAGAGGGTCTAGTACATATAACGTTGTGACAAATAAAATATAAACTACTCCCCAAATTATACCATAATTTAATGCGTTTTTTTTAATTACTTCGTTCATAGTTTTGTTTTTGGTTTAATTAATTTACAAATATAAGAATTCTACTGTATCTTTGGTTAGTTGCAATCACTGAAAAAAAGTTACACAAACATTTGATTTTTAAAAATTAGTTGTACATTTGCACCCTGAATTAATAAAAAGATTATAAACAAAAAAGTTACAGGCGTTTATACCTTTACAGTTTTAAAAGCATCAGAACGGCTTGTAACCAAATTAATAAAACAAGATTTACCATGAAAAAAGGAATTCACCCGGAAAATTACAGATTAGTAGCATTTAAAGATATGTCAAACGAAGACGTGTTCATTACAAAATCTACTGTTGAAACTAAAGATACAATCACTGTTGATGGTGTTGAATACCCAGTATACAAAATGGAGATTTCCAGAACGTCTCACCCTTTCTATACAGGTAAATCTAAACTTATCGATACAGCAGGTCGTATTGATAAATTCAAAAACAAATACGCTAAATTCAGCAAATAATCGCTGTTTTAAGATATACGAAAGCCTCTCAAAACTGAGAGGCTTTTTTTGTTTTATATTTACGGGGATTATTTTAATTATGGCTGACTTATGAAGATTTTCAAGTTTATTTTTGGAGCTGTTTTAATATTCATTAGTTCATGTTTCTTATTCATGTTTCTAACCAGAGTGTTTGTTTATGTTTTTCCAAACACTCGAATAAATGATTATGGAGAAGTGGTTTATGTTATGCCGACTTCTCAGATGCTTTCCAGTTTTGTAATTGCAACGATTTTCTTTGTGGTCTCTGTAGTTTTTTTCCATAAAAAGTACTGCAGATAATCGCTTCTTTTTGAACTCTCCAAAGAAAACTTTGTAACTTAGCAACTCAGAAACCCAGCAACTAGAAAAAATGAACTACATACTTTTTGACGGAACCGTTCGCAATGCACTGCTTCCTTTTACCTTTACACGACCGGTAGCCGATATTCGTGTCGGGATTTTAACTATTCGTGAAAAATGGGAGAAATATTTAGGCTATACCACGACCACATTAACCGAAGAATACCTGATGGAGAAATTCCCGATGGTGGAAATGGAAGAAAACGTTATGATTAACGCTTCGTTTTTGCCTAACGAGATTCTTTCGGAAATGGTGCGTTCGCTGGAAGCCAATCAGGCCATATTTTCCAACGATGAAGTCATCGCTTTTTACAGCAAAGAGAACCAGGAAGAAGTTGATTTTGATACTTACGAAATTATCGAGTATACCGAAGAGTGCATCCGAATCGAGCATACTTGGGATATTTTTCAGAAAAATGATATTGCGTTGCGTGAGGATTTTGAGTTAATTACCGAAGGTCGTTTTTCACAGCCCATCCCCAAAAGTGTTAACGTGATTTCTCCGGAAAACATTTTCATTGAAGAAGGTGCAAAACTGGAGTTCGTAACCTTAAACGCTTCCACAGGGCCAATCTATATCGGTAAAAACTCTGAAATCATGGAAGGTTCGGTAATTCGTGGTCCGTTTGCCTTGTGTGAAGAGGCACAGGTGAAACTGGCTACAAAAGTGTATGGCGCAACTACGGTTGGTCCGCATTCGAGAGTTGGTGGTGAAGTGAATAATTCGGTTTTGTTTGGGTATTCCAATAAAGGACATGATGGGTTCTTAGGAAATTCTGTTTTGGGGGAGTGGTGTAACATTGGCGCCGACAGTAACAATTCCAATCTGAAAAACAACTACGAGGAGGTGAAATTGTGGAGTTACGAAACGGAAGGCTTTGCTAAAACCGGTTTGCAGTTTTGTGGTTTAATGATGGGCGATCACAGCAAGTGCGGCATCAATACCATGTTCAATACCGGAACGGTGGTGGGCGTAAGCGCAAATATTTTCGGCAGTGGCTTCCCGCGCAATTTCGTGCCAAGTTTCTCTTGGGGCGGTGCCTCCGGATTCACAACCTACATCACCAAAAAAGCTTTTGAAACCGCTAAAATTGTAATGTCCCGTCGACACGTAGAATTCACGGAACAGGATGCCGCCATTTTGGAACACGTTTTCGAAGAAACCAAAAAGTGGCGAAAAGAATAAAGTAATTGTAATAGAGTTTCATAGATAAAGTTCTTTGAGGTTCTTATATACTTATACCGCAGATTCACAGATTTTAGCAATAATATAATCTGCGAATCCGCGGTAATTTATTTTAATAACGAAAGAAAAAATAGTTCAGTGGTTGGTTTTGTATTATGAATTTATAACCACGATTGTGAAAACAGTTGTGGTTTTTTTGTAAATTTATTCTCTAAAATTGGAAAGTTATGTACAGAACAGAGAATGATTTATTGGGCGATATGCAGGTTCCGACCCATGCATATTACGGAATCCAGACACAAAGAGCCATCGACAATTTTCATATATCCGGAGTGAAATTGTATCAGTTTCCGGAGTTCATTAAAGGGTTGGCTTATGTGAAATGGGCAGCGGCAGAAACGAATTTCCAATTGGGATTGCTGGAGGAACAGCTCAAAAATGCCATTGTGGAAGCAGCCAAAGAAGTTGTCTCCGGAAAATTTGATAAAGAATTCCCAATCGATATGATTCAGGGTGGTGCAGGAACTTCCACCAATATGAATATCAATGAAGTTCTGGCAAACCGCGCTTTGGAATTAATGGGACATCAAAAAGGGGAATACCAATATTGTTCACCTAACGATCATGTGAATTTATCACAATCCACTAACGACGCTTACCCGACGTCCATCAGAATTGCTGCTGTGAATTCAAATATAAAGTTAATCGTGCATTTACGGGATTTGATAGCCTCCTTCAGAAAGAAAGGCCAGGAATTCAAACATGTCTTGAAAATGGGAAGGACCCAATTGCAGGATGCCGTTCCAATGACATTAGGTCAGGAGTTTGAAGCTTTTGCCGCAACCTTGGAAGAGGAGGTAGAACGTCTTACCCAAAATTGCAATTTAATGCTGGAAACCAATATGGGGGCAACCGCCATCGGAACAGGAATAAATGCCGCGCCGGGTTATGCCCAACGCTGCGCCGAAAATTTAGCTAAAGTAACGGGACTGCCTATTTTCACCGCGCCCAATCTGATTGAAGCGACACCGGATACAGGTGCTTACGTAATTTATTCGTCCGCGTTGAAACGTATGGCAATTAAAATCTCAAAAATATGTAACGATTTGCGTTTGCTTTCATCCGGTCCGCGTTGCGGTTTGAATGAAATTAATTTGCCGCCAATGCAGCCGGGTTCGTCCATCATGCCCGGAAAAGTGAATCCGGTAATACCTGAAGTGATGAATCAGGTGTGTTATCGCGTAATCGGAAATGATTTGACGGTAACCATGGCAGCCGAAGCCGGACAATTGCAGTTGAATGTTATGGAGCCTGTATTGACGTATGCGATTATGGAATCGATGCTTTTATTGTCGAACGGAATGGATACCTTACGTGAAAAATGTATTGACGGCATTACCGCTAACGAAGAACACTGTCGCGAAATGGTGTTGAACAGCATCGGAATTGTGACGGCTTTAAATCCTTATATCGGCTATAAAAACAGCACGAAAATTGCCAAAGAAGCCCTAGAAACAGGAAAAAGTGTGTACAATCTGGTTTTGGAACATAATATTTTATCCAAAACACAATTGGATGATATTCTGAATCCTGAAAATATGCTCGCGCCTAAAGCGATGAAATAAAGCTTGTCGGAATCTAAAATAGTGACGTATAGTTGATTATTGATTTTAGTAAACCAAATTTTGTGTGTAAATTTGCCAACTCAATTTTTTGACAACGATTTCATCAATTGAGTTTATCTTATGGAAAACAGAAAAAAAGTAGCGTTCTACACGCTGGGTTGTAAACTGAATTTCTCAGAAACATCGACCATTGCACGTAATTTTCAGGAGGAAGGTTTTGATCGCGTGGATTTTGAAGAGGTTGCCGATATGTATGTAATCAACACCTGCTCGGTTACCGAAAATGCCGACAAACAATTCAAACAGATTGTAAAGAAAGCCATGAGGCTGAATGATAAGGCTTTCATTGCGGCAATAGGTTGTTATGCCCAGTTAAAACCCGAAGAACTGGCTGATGTTGATGGTGTGGACTTGGTTTTAGGTGCTACAGAAAAGTTTAAAATTACCGATTATATCAACGACCTGTCCAAAAACGATATGGGTGAAGTGCATTCCTGTGAAATCGAAGAGGCCGATTTTTACGTGGGAAGTTATTCCATTGGCGACAGAACCCGCGCATTTTTAAAGGTGCAGGACGGTTGCGATTATAAATGTACCTATTGTACGATTCCGTTGGCACGTGGAATTTCACGTAGCGATACGATGGAAAACGTACTGAAAAATGCCAAAGAAATTTCCGAACAGGGAATTAAGGAAATCGTATTAACCGGTGTAAACATCGGGGATTACGGTAAAGGCGAATTCGGTAACAAAAAGCACGAACACACATTTTACGAATTGGTTCAGAACCTCGATCAAGTGGAAGGAATTGAGCGTTTGCGAATTTCATCGATTGAACCGAATCTGTTAAAAAACGAGACCATAGAATTTGTGTCGCAAAGCCGCACTTTCGTCCCGCATTTCCACATTCCGCTGCAATCGGGAAGTAATGATATTCTAAAAAAAATGAAACGCCGTTACCTTCGTGAAGTCTATACGGAACGGGTGGCAAAAATACGGGAAGTGATGCCGCATGCCTGTATCGGTGTGGATGTAATTGTTGGATTTCCGGGTGAAACCGATGAACATTTTTTAGAAACGTATCATTTCCTGAATGAATTAGATGTTTCATACCTGCACGTTTTTACGTATTCCGAAAGAGATAATACCGAAGCGGCTGAAATGGACGGTATCGTTCCGGGCAATGTTCGCGCCAAACGCAGTAAAATGTTACGCGGATTATCCGTAAAAAAGCGCCGTGCTTTTTATGAGAGTCAGTTAGGAACCAATAGAACGGTTTTATTTGAAGGGGAAAATAAAGAAGGGTACATTCACGGATTTACCGAAAATTACGTAAAAGTGAAAACGCCTTGGAATCCGGAATTGGTGAACACCTTACATGAAATCAATCTGACCCGAATCGATGAAGACGGAAGCGTGCGAATGGAATTTATGAATGTGAAGTGACGGAATAGGGGCAAGAAGCAAGAAGCAAGAGATGAGAAATAAGTGGTAGATATTATATTTTCTTGGTTCTTGTCTCTTGCTTCTTATTTTTCTCTAATATTTATAATGAAAACGCAATTTCGTAATCCGATATACGTTTTCGCCCAATTGCTCCACAAATTCAAATTTGTTTCTTCCTGGTTGGGTAAACGAAACGATGGAACCGGCAGCAATTTCATAATAGTTTTTTTTGCCTTCCATCATAAAACGGTCTCCTGTTTTCCGATATGCCGAACGGATCAGGTCAAATTCGAAAAGATTCCAGGTGCTGAAATCGGCCGAAAAATCTCCTGCAGAAGTACAGATGCCTTCGGTGATTTCCGTTTTACTGCCGTAATATTTTTCGATGTTTTCAAAAAAATGAATGATATCGGTGTAGAATTCTTCTGGTGTCATGCACTAAATGTACAGTATTTTTCAGAAATAAAAAAAAGCCGTTTCTCTTTTGAAACGACTTTTGGTTTTGTTTAGATTTTGATTCCCGGCGGAAGTAATTCCCTGTAAACCGGATTTTTTCTGAAAAAAGCAGCTACTTTCGGATGAATCGGAACCACTTTCCATTTTTTTTCTTCTGCAACCAATAAAATCTGTTTTAAAAAATCAGACATGGTTTCCGAACCTTCAAACTGCTCCGGAATATTCACTTTGGAAAGAAAAATCTTTTTTTCCTGAAACGAATATTCAACTGTGAGTAACTGACCGTCAACAGTTGTTTCAAACTGTCTTGAAAATTCATTGTTTTTAATAATCATTTGAGGAGTTTTAGTCGAGTAAAAATACTTTGCAAAGGTACTCATTTGAGAATCAATATCAAACTGTTTTTCAAGCTATTAAATCGCAAGGTGCTGAATTTGATTTTTTAGTATAAATTTAAAGCGTGGAATCGCTTTTAAATGCTGAAAAGTGCTATTTTTATGAAAATTTCAAAGCGAAACTTTCGTCTGATTCAATTTCCAGTCAATGAGCAGAATACCGGTTTATTTTATGCCTGGTTTAGCAGCCAGTTCCAAAATTTTTGAAAAAATCCAATTGCCTGAAGCGCAGTTCGAAGTACATCTTCTGGAATGGTTTTTGCCAAAACCCAATGAAACGCTGGAAGGCTATGCTGAACGAATGGCGGAAGAAATAAAACACGATAACGCCGTTTTGATTGGTGTGTCGTTTGGAGGTATTTTGGTGCAGGAAATTGCCAAGATGAAACCCGTTCGGAAAACCATTATCATTTCCAGTGTGAAATGCAAGGATGAGTTTCCATTGCGAATGAAATTGGCAAGAAATACCAAGGTATACAAACTGATTCCGACAAGCATGTTTTCCAATGTGGAATTTTTACTGAAATACGGAATGGGGGAAAAGGTGAAGGAACGTCTGGAGTTGTATAAGATGTATCTTTCGGTTAATGATAAAAAGTATCTGGATTGGGCCATTGAACATGTCTTGATATGGGACAGGAAAGAAGTCGACGAGAAAGTCGTACATATTCATGGGGATAATGACGATGTTTTTCCGATTAAGAACATTAAAAACTGTATTGTGGTAAAAGGCGGCACACATGCCATGATTTTATTCAAATCCAAGTGGATGAATGAAAACCTGCCAAGAATAATAACGGAATAAAAAAAGGATTATGAAATTGATGAAAAGAGTTGCGGCAATAGCGGCGGTGGTAGTTGTTAGCGGAATATTCATTTACGCTACAACAAGTGTGAATTCTGCTAAAAATACCTATGAGGCTACAAAAATACCTGTGAATATTGATTTTTCGGGAGAAAAAACACCATTGACGATTTCCGATGTTCGCGAACGTTTTGATCGGGAATTAACGGTAAACGTCAATCTTCACGCAACTACCGAATTGGTGATCAAAAGAGCCAATCGCGTCTTTCCCGTGATTGAGCCCATTCTGAAAAAATACGGCGTACCGGATGATTTCAAATACCTGGCTGTTATCGAAAGCGGATTGGTAAACGTAACTTCACCCTCAGGAGCAAAAGGTGTTTGGCAGTTTATGCCGGAGACTGCGAAAGAAATGGGAATGGAAGTGAACGACGTTGTGGATGAACGCTATAGCTTGGAAAAATCAACGGAAGTAGCGTGTCAGTATTTGCTGAAAGCGAAAGCAAAATTTGGAAACTGGACTATGGCGGCGGCTTCTTATAATGGCGGTATGAATGGCATGGATCGTTTCATGGAAGCGCAAAAAGTAACGGATTATTATGATTTGCTGGTAAATGAAGAAACGTCGCGTTACGTTTTCAGAATTTTGGCATTGAAAGAAATTATGCAAAACCAACAGAAATATGGATATGTTTTGCCTGCAGAAATTTTGTATCCTCAAATCCCTACGAAAAAGATTGTGGTTTCCGCTAATATTGATGATTTAGCCACTTTTGCAATTGCGCAGGGAATCAATTACAAGATTTTGAAGATTCACAACCCGTGGCTGCGCGATAAAAAACTTGTGGTACAGCCCGGAAAAGTGTACACAATCGAAATTCCCTTAGAAGGATATACGAAATCATAATAATGAAAACTATGACATTAACAACAGTTTTAGCATTAATGGTAATCGGTTTATTGGCCGGAATGCTGAGTGGTCTTATCGGAATTGGCGGTGGGATTGTCATGGTGCCGCTCTTGTTGCTGTTGGGTTTTTCACAGTATCAGGCACAGGGCACGAGTTTGGCCGTTTTGGTGGTCCCGGTAACGGCAGCTGCGGTTTTTAATTATTACAAGGAAGGATATATCGATTGGCGTAATGCGGCCATAATTGCAGTTTTCTTTGTGATTGGAGGTTATTTTGGAAGTAAACTGGCGATTAACATCGACGAAAAAATGCTTAAGAAAGTTTTTGGTGTCGTTTTGTTGGTGGTGGCCGGAAAAATGATCTTGGGAAAGTAGTTATTGTTTGGCGATGCGGCCATTGGCAGTGTTTTCATTGATTATCAACGCACTGATTCCGTCATAAAACCGGTTATAGTTTAACTCAAAGGAAGTCGCATACGTTGTTTTGGGACCCAAATTAATACCGCCTCTTCGGATGTCGATTACATTCATCCCTTCGTCAATTAAAAAGGTGGTCGGAATGCCGAGTGTGTGTTTTAAAGTGGAAACCAAATAACAGTCTCTGTTGTAGGTTTCATCGGCATAGCAGACTTCAATTTGGGAGTGGAATCTTCGGGCGATTTTTTTCATGTCTTTTCTTCGGTCCCAGAAAACCACGACAATCTGGATGTCTTTTCCATACGTTTTCGCTAATTTGTTCAGCGCCGGAATTTCCCCTTTAGCCGGAACGCACCAGGAAGAATAGGTTAACAGGTATACCGGTTTTTTAATCGAAGCAAGGTGGAGGCGTTTTTTGTGGACGCGTTTAAAACTGAAGTCATCAAATTTCGTTCCTACAAGATGATTGTAAACCAAGGAATCAAACAGTGTTTTACCTAATACAAAATTGCCTTTTTCGTAAGCTGCATTGGAATTTCGGATGTACGGTTTTATGTTTTTATGGATGTTGTAAGAAAACAAAGCATGAGCGCTATCTTGTGCAGTAACTGAATAAGATAGAAGACAAAAAGCTGTAATTTTAAAGTAAAATTTAAGCATCTTCTTCATTTTTGGTTCGATAAAATTACGGCTTTTATCGCCCAATAGCTTTCTAAGTCGGTAAGATGCGCAAATAATCGACAGGATACGTCTAAAAACAACAAAAGCGTCAAAAAGACGCCTTTAATGTATTGGTAATGAGCAAATTAAATCTTTTTAAGCTGATCTTTCATCATTTTAATCTGATCTTTCAACATGTTTTGTTTGTCTAACTTTTTAGCTTCATTCAATAAACCGGTAGCTTCCACTTTTCTTCTTCGGGTCATGGCAATTCCTGCCAACTGTAGTTTTGCCAATGCCAGATCCTGATCCATGTTCAATCCCAATTCAATCGCTTTTTTGAAATATTTTTCCGCAGCCGATAAATTGGTTTGCGATACCAGAATTCCGTGAAGGTAATTGAAATATCCTTGTTGTTTCTTTATTAAAGCGGTTTCCGGATGCTTAATATAAGACAACCATTTTCCGGCTCCTTCCATGTTTTGCTTTCTCAATTGCAGAAAAGCTAACAGGATAAATTCGTTTTTAAAGTAAAGTAAAATAAAGATTAACGAGAAAAGTATAAGGAAAATCCCATTTCCGATGTTACTTTCCGTGAATTGCCAGATTCCCAAAGCGATAATCAATCCGGCTAAAATCAGTTTAATATTTCTGTGAAACATAATGTATTTATATTTAAGTTTGCAAATGTAATAAATAGAAATGAGCAACTGAAAAAAGTTTTTTCAAAGTAGTGAAATTCCTTATTAACGCTGTTCTAACTGTTTAAAAAACAATAATGTGACCGGAGGTGAAAAAATTTTATCAAACCTCTTGTCAGAAATAAAAGTCTTTGTATATTTGCACTCGGTTTTGAAGCGAGGTTAATTTCAAAGCTGAAACTATTTAAAAACACGATTTAAAGATAAAAGCAATGAGTAAGAGAACGTTTCAACCATCGAAAAGAAAAAGAAGAAACAAACATGGTTTCATGGATAGAATGGCTTCTGCTAACGGAAGAAAAGTATTAGCACGCAGAAGAGCTAAAGGAAGACATAAGTTGACTGTTTCTAGCGAACCAAGACACAAAAAATAATGATTTTACAATCATAAATAGAGCGTTACTTTTTATCAGTAACGCTTTTTTTATACCTTACCGAGAATAAAGACGCAACTTTTTGTGTCTCAACAACTACAACAACACAACACAATGCCAAAAGACAATTCAATCAAATCGGTTTTAATTATTGGTTCGGGACCAATTGTAATCGGACAAGCCTGTGAGTTTGACTACGCAGGATCACAATCTGCACGTTCACTTAGAGAAGAAGGAATTGAAGTTATCTTAATTAACTCCAATCCGGCCACCATCATGACCGACCCTTCCATGGCGGATCACGTGTATTTAAAACCGCTCACCACCAAATCCATCATTGAAATTTTAAAAGCCCATCCGCAGATTGATGCCGTTTTGCCTACTATGGGAGGTCAGACAGCGTTAAATTTATGTTTGGAAGCCGATGAAAAAGGTATCTGGCAGGATTTCAACGTTCGATTAATCGGGGTGGATGTAAATGCGATTAATATCACCGAAGACCGCGAACAGTTCAAGCAATTGTTGGAAAAAATTGAAGTGCCGACTGCCCCTGCAAAAACCGCAAACTCGTTCCTTAAAGGTAAGGAAATCGCTCAGGAATTCGGGTTTCCGTTGGTAATTCGTCCTTCATTTACCCTTGGAGGAACCGGAGCGGCTTTCGTTTTCAAGAAAGAAGATTTTGACGAAAAACTAACCTACGGATTAGAAATGTCGCCGATTCATGAAGTGCTGATCGATAAAGCGCTTTTAGGTTGGAAAGAATACGAATTAGAGTTACTACGCGATAAGAACGACAATGTCGTAATTATCTGTACGATTGAGAATATGGATCCGATGGGAATCCACACCGGAGACAGTATTACGGTGGCGCCAGCTATGACATTGTCGGACAGAACGTTCCAGAGAATGCGTGATATGGCGATTTTAATGATGCGAAGCATCGGAAATTTTGCGGGAGGTTGTAACGTGCAGTTTGCCGTTTCACCAGATGAAAAAGAAGATATCGTGGCGATTGAAATCAATCCACGTGTATCACGTTCATCTGCATTGGCATCGAAAGCAACGGGTTATCCGATTGCCAAAATCGCAACCAAATTGGCTTTAGGGTATACGCTTGACGAACTGCAAAACCAAATTACCAAATCAACATCTGCTTTATTCGAACCGACTTTGGATTACGTTATCGTAAAAATTCCGCGTTGGAATTTCGATAAATTTGAAGGGGCCGACAGAACATTGGGACTTCAGATGAAATCGGTTGGTGAAGTAATGGGAATCGGACGTTCGTTCCAGGAAGCCTTACACAAAGCAACACAATCGTTGGAAATCAAACGTAACGGTTTGGGTGCTGATGGTAAAGGCTATACCAATTACGATCAGATTATCGAGAAATTGACCTACGCAAGTTGGGATCGTGTTTTCGTAATTTACGATGCGATTGCCATGGGAATTCCGTTAAGCAGAATCCATGAAATCACCAAAATCGACATGTGGTTCCTGAAGCAATATGAGGAATTGTTCGTGTTGGAAAGAGAGATTTCCAAATATAAAATAGATACGCTACCGAAAGAATTGCTTTTGGAAGCGAAACAAAAAGGGTACGGGGACCGTCAAATCGCACATATGTTAGGCTGTTTGGAAAGTCAGGTACACAACCTGCGCGATGAAATGGGCGTGCAGCGTGTTTATAAATTAGTGGATACCTGTGCTGCCGAGTTTAAAGCGAAAACACCTTACTATTACTCGACATTTGAAGCGGAAATTCAAAAACCTGACGGAACGCGTTATGTGGATAACGAAAGTATTGTTTCCGATAAGAAGAAAGTAATCGTTTTAGGTTCCGGTCCGAATCGAATCGGGCAGGGAATCGAGTTTGATTATTCTTGTGTACACGGTGTTTTAGCAGCTGCCGAGTGCGGTTACGAAACCATCATGATCAACTGTAATCCGGAAACGGTTTCCACCGATTTTGATACGGCGGACAAATTGTATTTCGAACCGGTTTTCTGGGAGCATATTTACGACATTATCCGTCACGAAAAACCGGAAGGTGTAATTGTGCAGTTAGGAGGGCAAACGGCGCTTAAATTGGCTGAAAAGCTTTCAAAATACGGTGTAAAAATCTTGGGTACAAGTTTCGATGCTTTGGATTTAGCCGAAGACCGAGGCCGTTTCTCCGATTTGTTAACCGAATTGCACATTCCGTTCCCGAAATTCGGTATCGCGGAAAGTGCGGAAGAAGCTTCAAAACTGGCTGATTCTTTAGATTTCCCGTTATTGGTTCGTCCGTCATACGTGTTGGGTGGTCAGGGAATGAAAATCGTAATCAACAAACAGGAACTGGAAGAACACGTAATTGATTTATTGAAATCGATTCCTGGGAATAAATTGTTGTTGGATCATTATTTAGATGGTGCAATTGAAGCCGAAGCGGATGCTATCTGTGACGGCGAGAACGTATACATCATCGGGATCATGGAACACATCGAGCCGTGTGGTGTGCACTCGGGTGACAGTAACGCAACATTACCTCCTTTTAACTTAGGGGAATTCGTGATGCAACAGATTAAAGACCATACCAAGCGTATTGCATTGGCTCTAAAAACAGTTGGTTTAATCAACATTCAGTTTGCGATAAAAGACGATACGGTTTATATTATCGAAGCGAATCCGAGAGCCTCACGTACTGTGCCGTTTATTGCGAAAGCGTATGGCGAACCGTATGTGAACTATGCAACGAAAGTGATGTTAGGACACAATAAAGTGACTGACTTTACCTTCAATCCGCAATTGAAAGGTTATGCAATCAAGCAGCCGGTATTCTCTTTCAGCAAGTTTAAAAACGTAAACAAAGCGTTAGGACCTGAGATGAAATCAACGGGTGAAAGCATCTTGTTTATCGATGATTTAAAAGACGATCAGTTCTACGAATTGTACTCCCGCAGAAAAATGTACTTGAGTAAATAAGCTCAAAAACATATAGACAGTAAATTAAAAAAGCCTTTCAAATATTTGAAAGGCTTTCTGGTTTTTCTAGATTTTCTTAAGTAAAACTTTCTCCTGATTGAATTGGTAAGCCGCATCCAGGAAGTCTACCATTTTACTCCAGTTTTTATTAGGCTGGAAATAATCAGCGTAGTACTTGAAGGTTTTGATTATTAATTTGTTGCCTTCCACAACGGCAGTACTTGTAAATCCGCCTGTTTCATTTACCACATTTTTGTTCAGTTTTTCAAGTCCTGTAGCCGCATAACCTTCGGGAATTTCCAAAATGATTTCATCATCGAAAGAACGTGGGAACGAAAAATAAATATTGTTGGTTCTGTTTTTTTCTTTTTTGCTTACTTCGAATTGCGACCCGATAAGTTTGCCGATTTCAAAAATATAATTTTCTCCAGCTTTTTTGATCAGTTTATTTTTGATGGAAAAATCTTCTTTGTAAACAAACGGAGTGGCTTTTCCGAAACGTCCTGTGTTTACAATTTCCAGGGAATGATCTTCAATTTCCAAACCGTACTCTTTACCGGTTGATGTTTTGAATTCTTCTTTTCTTCTGTCTTTCAGTTTGTTGATAAGCGCGTCGAATTCCTTGGAATACTGTTCTTTTTTCTTTTTGTTTTTTACACGCTCCAGTAGTGAAACGGTACCGTATTTGGCATAATCTTCCTTAACATAATCAAAGAAATACAATTTTTCAGATTGTTCTTCGTCCTTATTGTGTCCGTTTAAGGCAGTTTCCCTGTTCAGTTGGAGTGTGTTGAATCCATCATTGATTTTTACAGTGGTCACCTGTTTTGAGGTATTGTCTTTATAAGTCGATGAAGGAAGTCTCACGTTATCGACATCGACTACTTTTTTCAGTTTGGTTACTTTTAAAGCATACGCATCCGTATTTTCCAATTGCGCCGAAAATTTGTCCAAATCGGAGAAAGGGGAGAAATAATCAATGTAAATTGGATTTTCGGTATTCACTCTTAACAGTACAGTTGCATTTTTTTGAATCAATAAGTCTTTTATTGGTCCGTTATGGCGGTTGGTGCCCACAATAATATCGTATTCGATTTTATTGTCTTTCAGGAAGGCCATAAAGAAATCGATAAAATCGATGTCCGAACGGAAGAAAATCGGATTGTTTCCATACAAGGTGAAAGGGTACATGATTTTGGCTTCGCTGGCTACGAACGCTTCCACATACATGGTGTAATAGTAGTGTCTGGTGTAATAATAAACCGCTCTTACTTTTTCTTCGGTGGAGGCAAACGTTTTGTTTTTCAAAAACTTCTCGATGTCACCCAAGTTACCCAAAGGTCGGAATTTGTTCATGTAATAATTCAGGACGTCTTCTTTCGAAACGGTCTTTTTTACGATGGTCTCCTTTTCCGGTAAGAAAGCATCGGCCATTTTTTCAAATTTTCCGGAACGTGCGAAAAACACCTGAAATTTATAACACGGTAATTCCACCAAAGGATAGAACCACGTGGGAAAATCGTTTTTGTCAATATCGGTGGCTACGATTTCATATTTTCTTTCGCCGCTTTTCTCCAAGGGAATTTCCTTAAGCTCCGGACCTCCGTTGTAGGTGTTGAAATTTACAAAGAAATCGTTCTCCGTCTGGAATGTTAATTTGTAGTTCATGATGGGATGATTGCCGCCCAATGTGCGTTCCACTTCATCAAAACCATAGTCGTAGGCCGATTGGAAGGATTCGGTGCTGTAATCGTAAATGTCTATAATATCGCCGATTTCCAGGCTTGGAATGGCAATTTTTTTGTGATTGTCAACGGTTACCGCCTCTTTATCAACATTAATTTCGATTTCTTTGCCATCGGGTTTTAAAACTTTGATTCCGATAACGGTTTTAACCGTTGTGCCGTATCTTGGATTTGATTTTTCGGCGTAGGTGAATTCGGAAAACTCGGTTACCGCTGCCTGATCCTGAAGTTTCACCCTTCTGCGGATCGCTGATCGATAGGTGACGCTTTTGCCAAACTTGTGAAAATCATAATCTTCATATTTGTAGATAACTACGGCCGACTCGTTTTTCCATTTTTCAGGAATCTCGGTTACTGATTTGTAAGTGTCGTTTTTCCCCCAGAAAAAGTCTTTTATTTCTTCCTTATCCTGTGCAAAAACAGTTGCTGAGCAAAAGAATAGTGCCAGCTTGAGCATTTTTAATGACATTTTGATTATGATTTGGTTAAAGTAACTTGTTCGTTATACAGTTTGTTCAGTTTTTCCATGAAGGCATTCCATTCGGTGAAATCGGTTGCTTTAACCAATCCTTTTTTAAACTCGAATTTCTTTTTGTACAGAATTTCATTTCCGATTTGTTCGTAAGTTATGTTAATGTTGTAATCCGGTTTTTGTATGCTGATGGATTCCGGTAATTTGCTGACTTTATACCCTGCAGGAATTTCAAGTTTAAGCAGCGCTTCGTAATTTTCTTTGTGAGGGAATTCAAAATCATTTTTACGTTCCTTGAAAAGAAGGTGTCCGAATTCTTTTTTGAAGTCCAAATCGATGTAAATATCATTGTCAAAACGGGATACTTTGTTGTCGATTTTTATGTCGTATTCCATCGATAGTTTTTTATCCCTGTTGGTTAAGTCGGAAGTCGATACGGCAGAAATAGTCAGGTTTTTATCGTCATCCGTTAAATAATTTTGGAGCGCTTCCTCTTTGTTGTTGTTTTTGATGTTGTTATAACTGTACAAGAAAGAGGCTCTGCTTTCACCTGTAAACGTATTGGTGGTTTTTCCGGTTAACGATTCGTTTTCAATGCGCAATTGAGCGTTGAATGTTTCGGTATTGGCTACAGCTTCACTTGTTGGTACTTTTTCTACAATGTAATCGTCTCCGTTTTCGATTAAAACATCTTTACCCTGAATTCGCTCGGCATATTCCCCAAGGGAATTGTATTTTTCGGTGCCGTCCAGGAAATATTTTTTTCCGTTGTGGAAAAGCGTACAAATCATGTGATTGTCTACCGAAAGCGACGGAATCGTATAATCATAAGCGATTCTTTTGGTTCCAATCCAGGTTAGACGGGCATCAAAACCGGCTTCTTTCAACATCTGTTTCGTTAAGTTGGCCATCCCTTTACAGTCGCCATACCGCTTTTGGAATACGTTTTGTGATTCATCGGGTTTAAAACCGGCAATACCGTCTTCAAAGGCAATATACCGGATGTTGTCCTGCACCCAGTAATAGATGTTCTTGATTTTTTCTTCGTCGGTTTTTGCTTTTTCGGTCAGCTCTTTTACTTTGTCTTTTAATACCGCCGGATTTTCTTTCATCATGTTCACCAGGGATTTGTACCATTTGTATAAATCGGCTGTCGAATTGAAAAGGGTGGTTTTTTTGTTGTCTTTGGTGTACGATTTGGCAATCAGCAAAACGTGCGGATAAATGTAACTAGGTCCGGGTGATAGTTTTTCGTTAGATCCGGGAGCCACATTTTCCAGTGTATAGGTGTAAACGGTGTTGTTGGATTTCGGATCGGTTTGGATGACTTTTTTGATGTCAAGTCCTGCGAAATTGAATTCTTTTATTTCCAGTTCCAACCAATTCGGAACGGTTATCTTTATTTCTTTTTTGATGACCGGATATTCGTCATTGAAATAAATGGTGGTAAAATATTTAACGTCTTTGTATTTTTTGTTGAGTTCGTAGTTGTATGAATATCCCTGAACCGGAAAATCTACGGTCATGTATTTTACACGGGCGTCATTGTAAAACAAATCGTCACTTTTGTAGAATTCGTCATTAACCATGAAATTGGCTTTTTTATCATTTCTGAATTTCATGTAAAAATCTTCGATTACGGTTTCACTGTCATAAAATTCAAATTTCTGAATGTCGGCACGATGCGTGATATTCATTAAATTTTCTTTGATGTTTTGGGTTACCGTAACTTTCTCTTCTTTGGCATTCAATCCAAAAGAAATGTTTTCACTGCTTGATAAAATGGCAACATCCGATTTGCTGTGTTTTTCACGTATTTTTTTCGCAAGTACTATGTCCTCTGTGGTAGGGTCGATGTTTTTTTGGGAGAAGGATTGCTGAATTGTTAAAGACAACAACAGAACAAGGAGCGTTTTTTTTGACATTGCATATTATTTTGGCTTGCGAATATAATTAATATTTAGCAAAAAAGCCTTTCAGTTTTCACTAAAAGGCTTTTGAAGATTAATAACTAACACTATTTATTTGAGTATGCAATCAATATTAATATTTACTTTTTTGGAAACCTTGTTGCTTACCATTTTCGGAATCTGAATATCGAAATCGTCTGAATTAACTGTAAAGTTTGAAATCAACTGGATACCGTCTGCTGTTTTTTTAATTTTTGCAGGGATGGTAATCTCCTTCGATTTTCCGTGTAACTCTAAAATTCCTTTGACGGAAAACTCCCTGTAGGTTTCCGATACTATTGAAGTGTTAAATCCATGTATCTTTCCTTTAAACGTGGCTTTCGGATATTTATTGCTTTCAATGTAATTTTCGTTAAAATGTTCTTCCATCAAGGCAATTTTGAACCGGAATCCTTTTATTAGAGCCAAAGCCGCTATTTCACCGGTGTCGGTATTCAGTACAACGGTGGCGGTTTTATTCTGCGCTTTAACCTCTTCGAATGAAGGTACCGATGCTTCAAACTTAATATCACCGGTTTTTGTGATTTTTTTGCCTTGGGAGAATCCGAAAACAGTACAGACTAAGAATATTGTAAAAAATAGTTTTGTTTTCATAATAAATTGTTATTCAGGGAAGTTGGCATCTCTCCATGCTATAATCTGGTTAATTTTTGATTGCGGTAATCTCGGTCCTCCGAAAGGCATTCCGAAACCCGGATCAAAACTGGAAATCCGATCAATTAATCCTTTGGTTAAAACCGCATCCTTCAATTCATCGTATGTTACTAACGACATTGGAGCCCCGCCTTGCGGAGGTTGCGAATGACACACAATACAGTTTTCGACGATAATTGTTCTTACCGTTCCGTTGTAGGTAACATTTTCAATTTGGGAATAACCTGTTAAATCCGATTCGGAATCATTAGAACAGCTTACCGTAATTAAAGTTACCGTGGCTAAAATAGTTATTTTTCTCGCATTCATTTTTGAATTATAGGTATTTAAAGTTATGATTAATTTTTTATATAATAAAGAATTATTTAGTTAAATTTGTAAGAAATAAATAGTTTAAAATGAAAAAAAATACGATTGTCTTAATTTTGATTTTTGTTGTGATAGCCGGCTATCTGGTTTATTCCTATGTCTATCAATCGCATCGCGACATCGCTACCGAGAAAGGCAGTTTTTCTGTTACAGCCAATAGCATTCATGATGAATTTAAAGCCGATGAACAAAAAGCCAATGCCAAATATCTTGACAGAACTATAGAGGTATACGGAAAAATATCAAGTATAGATTCAAAAGAAAGCACAATTGTTATAGATGATAAAATGTTTGCCGTGTTTAAGGACGAAATACCGGCGAATCTCAAAGTGGCTTCCGAAATTAAAATTAAAGGTCGTTTTATCGGCTATGATGACTTACTTGAAGAATTAAAAATGGATCAATGTGTAACCGAAACCGAATAAGATGAAACCTCTCATTACTTTTTTTCTGTTTGTTCTTTTCAGTCAGTTGGCTTATTCACAGCAGAATATCTTCGATTTGGCGCGTAAAGGAACGGTCGAAGAACTAAAAAGCGTATTGAAAGAAAACCCTTTGGCAATTAATTCCGTAAATAAGGAAGGATACAGTTTGTTGGTATTGGCAACGTATCGGGGAAACAATGAAGTTGCCAGATTTCTGATTGAAAACGGTGCCGATGTGAACGGAACCAGTAATTACGGATCACCTTTGATGGCTGCTGTCGTAAAAGGGAATGCCGAAATAGCAAAACTGCTTTTGGAACATCGAGCCGATACAAGTATTGCCGATTCCAGTGGCAACACGGCTTTGATTTACGCTGCAGTTTTTAAAAAATATGAAATTGCGGAAATGCTTGTTAAAGCAAAAGCCGATATTGATATAAAGGATATCAGAGGGAATTCGGCACTGGATTATGCTAAAATGACCAATGATGAAAAATTAATGCAACTTTTTAAAAAATAACGTCATGAAAAAAAATACAGTTACAATTTTAGGGTTGTTGTTTACGGTTGGCGGCTTATTTGCCCAAACTTATTCAACAGGTACTATTCCTCTTTTTGGAGGAGGGCCTACATTAGCTTATTCCGGTAAGATTGATATTACAGCATCAACGGTAACCCTAACGCTAATAGGACCGTCAACAAGTTGGATGGGAATGGGTTTTAATACGACTTCTATGGATACCAGCAGTGATGTTGTGATTTATAACGGCAGCGTGCTTTCCGATCGGCATTTTGACGGATTTGGGAATACCCCGGTTGTTGATGCGGAGCAAAATTGGAATTTGGTATCGGATAATGTTGTTAGCGGAGTGAGAACTGCCGTGATATCAAGAAATCGCGTGGCTGCTGAAGGTGGCGATTTTACCTTTTCTTTTCCGCCCAGTCCTTTCAATATCGTTTTTGCAAGAAGTGTCGGGTCGCCAAGCATCGTATATCATGGTAACGGAAATTGCGGCACCACAGTTGTGAATTTTACTTTAGGAACAGACGGTTTCGATTTGGCCGGTTTTAAAATGTACCCGAACCCAACGCGAAATTTTGTCAACATTGAATTGCCTCCGCTGGTTTCCGAAGCAAACATCGTAATTTATGATGTACTGGGTAAAAAAATTAAAGAAACAAAAGTGGCCAACCAAAATTACAACGTGGATTTGTCCGGATTTGAAAGTGGTTTTTATATGATGAACATTAAGACTGCCGATGGTGAAGTAACCAAAACACTAGTGATTAATTAATCGTATGAAGAAGTTATTTCAAACCCTATTCCTTTTTCCTCTTTGTGTTTTTTCACAGGATGATTTATTGGCTGAAATTGATACCGTTAAGGTGGATACGAAGGTAGAATCCGCGTTTAAGTCCCTGAAAATTGTTAATATCGAATCGACAAAATTAGCGGCCAAGGGCGATTTTTATTTCATAGTCGCGCATCGTTTCGATTATTTGAAAAACGGATTTGATGATTTTTTCGGATTGGATAATGCCAATACGCAACTGAAATTCCTTTACGGCGTGACGGAATGGCTTACCGTTCATGTTTCCCGCAGCGGTTTTCAGGAGACCTACGATTTGGCGGTGAAGTACAGACTGCAAACGCAACAAAAAGATGGGTTTCCGTTAACTTTGGTGGGCTTCAGCAGTGTGGCCGTGAATTCGGAAATGAAAGAACAGGATTATCCGAATATGGATTTCGGGAACCGATTGAGTTACGTTACACAACTAGTGGCTTCCCGTAAGTTTAATGATAATCTTACGTTACAACTGGCGCCGACTTTTTTCCACGAAAACACGATTCGGGATGTTTTCGATGCAAACGGTAATCCGATTTTACCGAATCCACAGGACAACAGTCAGTTTGCCATTGGAATGGGCGGACGCTATAAGATAACCAAGCGCTGGTCGGTGAATATGGATTATGCGGCCCATTTAAACCGAGCTTCCGAATCCAGATATAAAAATCCACTTTCCATAGGAGTAGACCTGGAAACGGGCGGACATGTTTTTCAGATGCATTTCACCAATTCCAGAGCCATGCACGAAACAGGTTATCTCGGACAAACCTCGGGGGATTGGAGCAAAAGTGAAATTTGTTTCGGATTCAATCTGGTTCGCGTTTTCTAGAAAAAAGACAGTAAAAAAAAGTCCCGAGCGAATCGGGACTTTTTTTAGTTTTTGATAAACTTACTCGAGTGTTTTTTACCCAAATGGTTTTCAAGAATGATTACATACGTTCCGTTTTCCAGCTCCTGAACGGAAACCGAATTGTTTGAAGCAGAGTCTTTCTTAACCAATTTTCCGGAAACATCATAAATCGTAACCGATTTGATTTTCTCGTCTGCATTTACCGTATTGAAACGAATAAAATCATTTGTCGGATTCGGATACATCGTAAAGTTACCCAAGTTGTTTTCCGCAATGCCAAGCGTACTGCCTTCAATAACAGTCAGTGCCTGATTGGTTGTTGGGTTTGCGATGATATCCACAACTCCGGATGGCCATTTGATAATTACCTGAGTAATTTGTGTTTCAGTACCAATGCCAAAATGAGTGTTCAGCGTACTCATGTTTCGGAAACCGTCGCCACTTCTTACGTCTCTGATTTGTTTTCCCCATGCGCCATAGATTTCCACACGTGCACCAATTCCGTTACTGTTACTTTGTATTCCTTTCAGATTGATTTTAATCCAGTTGTTGGCATTCGGATTGTTGTAATAGATAACATTCCCGTTTTGCACATCCAGGAAACCATCATTGTTTAAATCCCCGATAGGTCCATTGGTCGGTGTTACAGAATGAGGAGTAAAGGTCATGTTTCCGTTGTTGAGCATGATTTTATTTCCGGCTCCGAAAACATCCACGAAGCCATCGTTGTTGAAGTCATGGGCAACATGTTCAACTCCCATGGAAGCAAATGTGTCATAACCGGAACCCGCCGTTACATCGCTGAAGGTACCGTCGCCGTTATTTCTCATCAATTTGTGCATGCCATTCGCATTGGAACTGGCTCCAACAAGCGCATCCATATCGCCATCATTATCAAAATCACCCCAAGCGGATGACCAGGTCTGGATCGGATCGGCCATATTTGCAGCTATACTTACATTAGTAAAAGTCCCATTTCCGTTGTTTCGGTGCAGTTCATTAATATTTGCGGTTGTAGCGCCGCCTCGGCATTTGGCTATGAAAAGATCGGAATCACCATCGTTATCGTAATCTACCCAAATGGATCCGTAATTACCGCCTTCGGCATGATCGCCCAATCCGCCCTGAATATAGGATAAAACGCCGCTTCCGTTGTTCATGAAATAGACATTCGGATCTACGTCATGGCATACAAACGCATCCAGGTTTCCGTCTTTGTTAATGTCTGTAAAATTTGAACGCTGACAGAAAATGTATTGCGCAAAGTTTACCGAATTGTATGTGGTTCCGTTGTTTGCGGTCTGTATAAATGTTGCGCCGTTTCCGCCTCCCAGAACTAAATCGTTGTATCCGTCCTTATTGTAATCTCCGGCTGCAATGCTCCAAGAAGGCTGATTTATTACATTTGTAACAGGAATAGTTACTGTTGTGAAACCGGCCGATCCGGAGTTTTTTTGTAGAATCTGAAGTTGTGTGGCGCTTACTGAAACGATATCGTCTAAATTATCGCCATTCATGTCCACAACACAATTGTTGTAGGCTCCGGTTAAGGCAACCGACTGGGAGGAGAATGAAAGTGCCGAAGCAACAATTGGCTGCTCGATTAAATCAAAAGTAAATCCGGAAGGATTCCATCGATTGTCAAAGGCGATGTAATAAGTAGTTCCCGCCGTTACATTGAAAGAGGATATCGACAAAAAACCATTGCCAATAGAACCGCTGTCGTCATCACCTGCAAAACAACTCAGACTGGTGCAATTTCCTGTATACACATTAAACCGGGTATCTTTTCCGGAGTTAATCGCTAAATCAGTGGTTATGGTTACCGTATAATTGTTTGTCGGGGTATAGGTGTACCATTCACTCAGAGTTGCATTGGTTGTATTTGGACCACATAAGATGGTTATGGGTGTCGGGCCGTCAATCACACTAACAATGTGGCTCCCGGCAGTTATGGGAACGGCTGTGGCACAGGTGTCTTGAGCATTAATCATCCAGGAAATCATTCCCAGAAGTAAAAGAGTAATTTTTTTCATAGGCGTAATCGTTTTTTTATTAGTTGCAGGCTGGGTTTAAAGTGTTTATCCATTCTTCAATAAGCTGAACGCCTTCTTGGTGAACAATAGTTCTGCCAAGTAGCGGCATTCGGGTAGCTTCATTTACGGAGTTCATTCTGAAGTGCATCACGGAACGTTGTGAGTTTCCTTTGTTAACAATGTGCGTTAAGGAGTTGTCGATATTTTCCTGAGGTGCCACACAAACCCCTAAGTTGGTAGGATCGGCTGTTTCGCTGAAAGCAAAGCGTATTGGTCGGTAATCGCAATGACTGTTTGTGGCATGACAATGGGCACAATTGGCATCAATATACGATCGGACTCTTGTTTCCAATGGTTTGGAAGTGTCTTTCCAGTTCACAACGCTGACAATGTTAGTAGGATAGCTTTCCAGATAACCTTCTTCCACCCATTTTGCCAATTGGTTTTTTGCGCCATTGGTATAGGTGAAATTGTAATTTAAATTTTGGGGTTTTGGCCCGATTGGTATCGGCAACTCATTTGATTTATGACACATCAAACATTCCGTTTCCGATGGAATCCGGTAATTGGATGATTTTGTAACATTGTTTTCGTCCTTCCATGAAATTGGGAAGTAGCTGCCGTTCATGTCAAGGAAGGCTTCGGTTTGTTCACTGTTCCATACATAATTGGCAAAAATCCATACATCATTTTGGTTCACGTCCACACCTTTCTTTATCATCACACGGGTTTCAATGATTTGTGTGGTGTTTGAAGGTTCCACGTTTTCGTAGTAAAAGGTTTTGATTAAGGCTGTTCCTATTGGAAATTTCAGCACTTTTCCGTCGCCGTTATAGGTTGCTTTGGAACCAACAGGCATCCATACGAATCTTTTTTTATGGGCGTAATCGGTAAATAGTTGACTGGCAGGTTCGTAAGGCAGTACTTTATACGAAGGATTCTGATTTTTTAAATCACCTTGAAAGAATTTGTAATCGGAAAGTTTTGGGAATGGGACTTGAGTTAAGTCCATGATTACCGGGGAAACAGGAGTGTATTCCTCTTGTTCGTCATCAGAATTACAGGCCAAAAGTATTAAAATGGCCAGTAACGACAGTAATCCGGTTAATTTAAGCAGGTAATTTTGTTGCATATTTATTATGTAATTTGAACTGACACTTTCAAATATATAATAAATTTATCTTTTTAATGAATAATTGCGGTTTATTAATAAAATTTTTTCTAAATGTTATAATTCTAATTTCACATTGAATACTTCCAGGTTCTTCAGCGCTTCAACCGAAGAAAAATCAAAAGTGTTCTCAATAGCTTTGTATTCTTTTTTACTGTTGATTCTTCGAACCGATTCGTAAAAACGACGCACTTCTTCCAGATTGGACAGAATTAAGGTCGGTACAGCAACCGAATTTCCTTTATCGTCTTTGGCAACCATCGTAAAATAGGAGGAATTGCAATGCTTCACTTTCCCGGTTTGAATGTTTTCAGAAGTTACCCGTATGCCAACCATCATGGATGTTTTTCCAACATAATTTACACAGGCTTTTAAAGTAACCAATTCGCCCACTTCGATTGGGTTAAGGAAATCAACGGTATCCACAGAAGCGGTCACACAGTATTTTCCGGAATATTTGGAAGCTGCTGCAAAAGCAATCTGATCCATTAGCGAAAGGATGTAACCGCCATGAATTTTTCCACTGAAATTAGAATGCGATGGCAGCATCAACTCGGATAATGTGATTTTTGAGGCGCTGACTTTTTTAAATGTTTCCATACCTTTTATTTGTTAAAATGAGGTGAATTTTCCAATTGTACTTCGGTTACGAAATAGTTGGTATCACCCCACCATGGAAAGGTCTTGTAGCGTTCCACATAGGTTACCTTTACATATTTCCCCTGAAAGGTCTGTAAATCGGCAATGACTTTTTGGTCTTTGTCCAATACCGAAAAACTGAAGATCTGCGCACCGGAAATACCCTGACTGATTTCGCCTTCCCAGGTTTTCATTACAACGCCTTTCTTGCTTACTTTGATTAATTCTCCGGCGCGAACCCCTTCACTGTAAGGAACGTAGTATACGAAAGCAAAATAGCCTGCAAACATCAGTAGCAGTGCGACTAAGCCAAATAAAAGGTATTTTCTCATGGTGTTTTAATTTTCGGTGTTGTGTTCTTTTTCGAGTGCGCGGTTTAGTATGTTTTCGGGCAGTGCCTTCTTGGCTTTGGCACCCATTTTTTTCAGTTTTTCCACACTGGTAATGAGGTTTCCTTTGCCGTCCACCAGTTTGTTCATCGCATTGCCGTATTCGCTTTTGGCTTCGTCCATTTTCTTTCCGATTTTTACCAAATCTGAAACAAAACCTTCAAATTTGTCATACAAAGCTCCGGCCTGACGCGCAATTTCATAGGCATTTTCCTGTTGCTTTTGGTTGGCCCACATACTGTCAATCGTACGTAAAGTAGCCAAAAGGGTGGAAGGTGTAACAATTACGATGTTCTTCTCAAAGGCTTTGTTATACAATGAGTTGTCTTCGTTTAAAGCCAAGGCAAATGCCGGTTCCATCGGGATGAATAACAATACGAAATCCGGACTTTCAATCTGATACAAGTCGTGATAGTTTTTGCTGCTTAACTGCTCAACGTGACGACGAATGGAATTGACGTGTTCTTTTAAAAACGAGATTTTGACCTCTTCGTCATCTTCATTAATGAAACGTTCGTAGGCGGTTAGCGAAACTTTCGAATCGACTATCATTTTCTTTCCGTCGGGTAAGTTAATCACCACATCGGGTTGTACCCGGGAACCTTCTTCGGTAACGAAACTCTGCTGTACTTCATATTCGCGGCCTTTTTCCAATCCGGATTTTTCCAGAACGCGTTCCAAAATCAATTCACCCCAATTCCCCTGCATTTTACTGTCTCCTTTCAGTGCTTTGGTCAGGTTCAGGGTTTCCTTGCTCATTTGTTCGTTCATTTCACGTAAGCCCAAAATCTGTTGGCGTAAGGCGGCATGGTAGTCGATACTTTCCTTGTGGGTGTCTTCGACTTTCTTTTCAAACAAATGAATTTTGTCCTGTAAAGGTGTCAGGATGTTTTTAAGGTTCTCCTTGTTTTGCTCGGTGAACTTACTCGTTTTTTCTTCCAGGATTTTATTGGCAAGGTTTTCGAATTCTTTGGTGAATTTCTCCTGTAACTGATTGACTTCCTCTTTCTGTTCTTTATTGCGTTCCCACAGGTTTTCGAAATCGGTTTCTTTTTTGGATAACTGGATGGCCAAAGCTTCTTTTTCGGAACGGATGGTTTCTTTCTCGGTATTTACCTGAAGCAATTGCTTTTCGAAATGGATTCGCTCATTCTGAAATTGCTGTTTGAGTTGTTCCATTTGTGATAAAAGACCGTTAATGCGTTCTTCCAATCCTGATTTTTCGGACTGTGATTTGGCGGAAAAGACGATTTTTCCAATGAAAATGCCTATTCCTAAGGCAATGATGAATGCGGCTAATACTACTACGGTTTGTGACATGGATTAAGGATTAATTAGAACTGTAAAAGTAGAGAAAAATCAAAAACGATTTTCATAAGTTGCAATCAATTCGTTATCGGTTTGGGAATTCTCAGGAAATATACAATTACGATTGTGGTTACAATTGCGGTAGTGATGAAAGCTGCTGAAGAGCCAAACCGAAACCAAACCAGCCCGGTTAAAGAACTGGCAAGCATCATACAAATACTTTGCAGTCCGGAAAAGGTTCCGATGGCAGTTGCCGTATCTTTTTTATCACTGATGTTTGAAATCCAGGCTTTTGAAATTCCTTCGGTGGCGGCAGAATAGATTCCGTACAAAGCAAAAAGACCGAAGAAAAGATAGCGGTTGGTATTTAAAGCCATTCCGAAATACACCGTGGCAAATATAATCAGTCCGAGAATAAAAATAGTTTTCAGTCCGATTTTATCAGCAAGGATGCCTATTGGAAACGCAAATAGCGCATAAATAAGGTTGTAAAAAATATATACGCCGATAATCAGGGTATCGTCAAGACCCACTTCCTTGGCTTTCAGTAGCAGGAACACATCGGAACTGTTAAACAGGGTAAAAAGAAGCAATCCGAAAACCAATTTGCGATAGGCAGGCGGACTGACTTTCCAATATTTCAAAAAGGAAAAAAAAGGAGTTGCCGATTTTTGTTTAGCAATTGCCGTGGTTTTGTCTTTCAGTAGTAACGATGCTAAAACGGCACACAATCCGGGCAGAAAAGCAACAAAAAAGAGTGTTTTATAGTCTTCCGGATAATAAAACAAATAAAGTAATGCCAGTGCGGGGCCCAAAACGGCGCCGAAAGTGTCCATGGATCGATGAAACCCAAAAATTTTACCCTTGGTTTGCGGAGTTGCTTCGTCTGAAAGTATGGCATCTCTGGCTCCCGTTCGGATTCCTTTGCCGAAGCGATCAAGAGTACGCGCTAAAAAGATCCAAACCGGAAAGGTGAAAACAGCCATCATGGGTCGGGATAATGTGCTTAATGCATACCCTATCTGAACAAACGGAACCCTTTTTCCTGAAATGTCGGAGCGCTTGCCGAAATACCCTTTACTTAGCCCGGCTGTAGCTTCTGCAACCCCTTCCAGAATACCGATCAGTACAATGGAAAACCCAATCGATTTGAGGTAGATTGGCATGACCGGATACAACATTTCGCTCGCAGTATCCGTAAACAGACTAACCAGGGATAAGATCCAGATTGTTCGGGTGATGTACTTCAAACCTTAGGTGTTTCGCCGCTTTTCGTTTAGCGTTTTATGAATTTTAACGTATGATTTTGTTTGTCGGCATTGATGTGTACCAGATACATCCCGTTTTGCAAATCCTTAACATCGATTTGTGATACATTACCGGTTAACTCTTTGATTTTTTTTCCGACGATATCATACAAAAGAACGGTTTCTATATTCTTGTTTTCGGTATTTTGGATTGAAATCATGTCCGTTGCAGGGTTAGGATAAAGGATGAATGAACTGATCTGACTGAAATTTATGTTGTTTAAATTGCTACAGATCACACTAGTTGGGTAATTTCGATTTGAATTGGAGCCAATGCCCAATCTGCCATCGGAATTTAATCCCCAGGCAAACAGTTCGGAACCGGTGTTTACACCAATGGTATGTTGAAAGGATAAGGCAATGTCAGACCAGTTATTTGATGTTCCGACTAACGTTGGGTAAATTTTATGACTGTTGGAACCAATACCCAATTGTCCAAAAGTATTGTATCCCCAAGCCCATAAAGTGCCGTTGGTTTTTATAGCCAAAGTATGATAACCTCCAGCGTTAACGTTTTGCCAATCAGTATCGGTACCGATTTGGGTAGGTATCCATTTGTCTGTTAATGTGTTATCTCCTAATTGTCCGTAAGCATTCCAGCCCCAGCTCCATAAGGTGCCGTTTTGTTTGATGGCAACCGTGTGTAAATAGCCTTCATTTATTTTTGCCCAATTCGTATCGGTGCCTATTTGAGTGGGAGTGAGTCGGTATGCCGTGTTTCCGTTTCCTAATTTTCCATTGGCATTATCGCCCCAAGCCCAAAGTGTTCCGTTTGTTTTTATGGCAAACGAATTGTTTTCTCCTGCACTGATCCATTGCCAATCGGTATCGAAACCGATTTGTATCGGTGAACTTTGATTAATCGTGCTGCCGTTACCTAAAGCACCATAGGAATTACTACCCCAGGCCCATAAGGTACCATCTGATTTTAGTGCCAAGGTATGATTGGCGCCACTGGCAATGGAGCTCCAATTGGTTTCCGGGTTGGACTGCATTGGAAAATGGTTGTCAATATTGGTTCCGTTGCCCAACTGTCCCGAGCTGTTAGAGCCCCATGACCAAATGGTATTGTCATATTTTAACGCTACCATATGATTGTAACCCGAAGATACTTTTTTCCAATTGGTGTCCGAAGAAATCAATACGGGTACATTTCGGCTTACTGTTGTTCCGTCACCCAATTGTCCCTGACCATTAAAGCCCCAGGTCCATAAGGTGCCGTCTTCTTTAATGGCAGCGGATTGACCATTTTTTGCTGATATCGATTCCCAACACTGGGCTGTTGCAAATGTATTCGAGCAGAGGAATACAGAAGCGAGAAGTAACGTTTTTTTCATTTACAGCATTTATTGGTTTAAAATTTTTGTAAAAGTGTTGCGAACAGTATTTTTGGGGCATACTTCCTTAATCGTTTACAATTTAATAATTTTATTTTAATTTAATTAAAAAAGTAATTATTTTTCACTAAATAATATTTTAACATGAATTATTGTTTGTTAAAGAGCAATTGTGTTATATTTTCATCATAAGACAAGATGCGGATTATCTGTCAAGTTTTCAAGCTAAGGACTTAATAGTATTTAAGTGTTAAAATATTGATATTCAGTATTAATTGTCGAAATAAGTCGTATCTTTATTGAACGGTTTTTGATTTGTTATTTGAATTTATTCTTCCGTGAAAAGAGAATCTATTCGAAAGTCGTTTCCACTATTATAGTGAAAGGATAATAGTAAATCAGAATACTGTAAGAGAGGCCTGTTAAAAGGCCTCTTTTTTTGTTTAAAATTGATAATGAGTATTTTATGTTTTTAAAATTGCATGAATGGGACTATAGTTTTAATTGGTTATTGAACAAATCCGGACACAAGAACAAAAGAATGTTCAGTCGTTCGCTCGGCCTGTCTATAGAAGGATTCAAGTAATGGATCAAAACATGATAAAAAGGAGTCAGAGGGTTTTTAGTGTTTTATAATGTTAAATTATTGATTAATAGTATGTTGTATTAAAATAAGTTGTACATTTACTGAACGGTTTTTGATTTGTTATTTGAATTTATTCTTCCGTGAAAAGAGAGTTTATTTGAATGTCGGTTTACTTTCATAGTAAAAAGACAATAGTAAATCAGAATACTGTAAGAGAGGCCCGTTAAAAGGCCTCTTTTTTTGTGATAAAGTTTTGGTAGTTAGTGTTTTGTGATTTTAAAATACGTAAATTTGAATGTGGTTTTGATTGGTTATTGAACAGATCCAAGTCCAACGACAAAAGAATGTTCAGTCGTAAGTTCTGCCTAAATAGAGGTATGAATTCAACGTAATGAATCAAAACATACATAGGGAGGTCTAACGGGCCTCCTTTTTTTTAAAAGTTAAAATTTTGGATATCAATGCTTTGTATCAAAATAAGTTGTACATTTACTAAACGGATTTTGATTTGTTATTTGAATTTATTCTTCCGTGAAAAGAGAATGTATTTGAATGTCGATGTGCTTGAATAGTAATAGACAATAGTAAATCAGAATACTGTAAGAGAGGCCCGTTAAAAGGCCTCTTTTTTTGTTCAATTTTTTTCTGATAGTTCGATTACAATTCCTTCCCTTGATATGGTATCAATAAAAATCGTAATTTTAACCTAATACGAATTACGATGAAATTATACATTAAAAATATGGTTTGCCATCGCTGTGTTTTGGCTGTGGAAACTATCCTGAATACGCTGAATCTGAGCTATAAAACGATTACTTTGGGAGAAATCGAGTTTCAAAACCCATTGCAGGATGCAGACAGGGTAAAACTTTCGGAACAACTGCAGCTAATCGGATTTGAACTTATCGATGATAAAAAACATCAGTTGATAGAACGGATTAAAAATCATATCGTGCAGTTTATCCATCACGATAAAGAACTCCTAAAAACGAATTTGTCTGATTTTTTAGCCTCCGAATTGGGTTACGAATACAATTATCTGAGTAATTTATTTTCGGAAGTCGAAGGAACCACCATCGAAAAGTATGTGATTTTGCAAAAAATCGAAAAAGTAAAAGAACTGATTGTATATGATGAACTGTCATTAAAAGAAATCGCCAATCAATTGGGGTACAGTAGTGTGGCCTATCTGAGCAATCAGTTTAAAAAAGTAACCGGACTGACCCCTTCGCATTTCAAATCCATAGGGCAGCAAAAACGGGTACCGCTGGATCATCTGTAAAAGTTACAACTCGTAATGAGAATCCTGTAATATTTTCTCTTGTTATCTGACGGAACTTTGTATCATCAAACAATAAGAGATTATGGAAACGAATTCTAAAATACTTACCATCCCTCTCGAAGGTGTACATAGCGAACATTGCGCGCTCATTGTGGATGATACTCTTGCCAAAACCGATGGCGTTGTAACACACAAGGTGGAACTCAACAACCAACAGGCAAAAATAGAGGTAGATCCCAAACAATTTAAATTAGCTCAACTCACCAGTACAATTCGTGATTTGGGTTATGACATTACGACGGTGAAAAAAAGTTTTCCGGTAGAAGGCATGACTTGTGCTTCCTGTGCCGTGAGTGTGGAAAGCATTCTTTCTTTTGAAGAAGGGATTATTTCCTCGGTAGTAAATTATGCCAACGCTACCGCAACAGTCGAATATGTTCCCGGAATTGCCAAACCTGAAAATTTCAAAAAAGCGATTCAAAGTATCGGTTACGATTTAATTATTACCGAATCGGAAAGCCAGGAGGATGAAATCGCCGAACGGCACAACGAACAGTTTACCGCTTTAAAGAGAAGAACCATTGCCGCAGCCGTGTTTACCTTACCGGTTTTTGTCATCGGAATGTTTTTTATGGACATGCCTTATGGAAATTGGATCATGTGGGTATTTTCCACTCCGGTTTTGTTTTGGTTCGGAAAAAGTTTTTTCATCAACGCCTGTAAACAGCTGAAACACCGCAAAGCCAATATGGATACCCTAGTGGCGCTAAGTACGGGTATTGCCTATCTTTTCAGTGTATTCAATACGTTGAATCCTGAGTTTTGGCATAGCCGGGGATTGCATGCTCACGTGTATTTTGAAGCGGCAACGGTGGTAATTACCTTTATCCTTCTCGGAAAAGTATTGGAAGAACGCGCCAAAGGAAATACAGCATCGGCCATCAAAAAACTGGTGGGATTACAACCTAAAACCGTAATCCGATTAATGAAAGACGGACAACAGGAAGAAGTGAAAATCAGTTCCGTGATTTTGGGCGACGTGCTTTTAGCGAAACCCGGTGAAAAAATCGCGGTAGACGGAAAGGTACTGTCGGGAAGTTCTTTTGTAGATGAAAGCATGATTTCCGGTGAACCCATTCCGGTAGCCAAAAACCCCAACGATACCGTTTTTGCCGGAACCATCAATCAGAAAGGAAGTTTGCAGTATACGGCTCAAAAAATAGGTTCGGAAACCTTGTTAGCCCAAATCATCACCATGGTTCAAAATGCGCAGGGCAGTAAGGCGCCGGTTCAGAAACTGGTCGATAAAATTGCCGGAATCTTTGTGCCAATCGTATTGGTAATTTCAATCCTGACGTTATTGGTTTGGGTAATTTTTGGGGGCGAAAACGGCTTAACTCACGGATTGCTGGCTATGGTTACGGTTTTGGTAATCGCTTGTCCGTGTGCTTTGGGATTGGCCACACCAACCGCCATAATGGTTGGAGTAGGGAAAGGTGCCGAAAAAGGAATTCTGATAAAAGACGCCGAAAGTCTCGAACTTGCAAAAAAAGTAGACACCGTTATTTTTGACAAAACCGGAACAATCACCGAAGGAAAACCTTCTGTTGTAGCTTCGTTATGGAAAGAGGCGCAGCCCAATCATATCGCAGCTTTGTATTCCATCGAATTGCAATCGGAACACCCATTGGCGGAAGCGGTTGTCGCTCAGTATTCGGGAACCATGCCGCAACCGGTTTCGGATTTTGAAAGTATCACCGGATTCGGGGTGAAAGCCACTATTGACGGCGAAATTTATTTTGTGGGCAATAAACGTTTATTAAACGAGAACACTATTACCATAGACACGCATTATGCCGAGTTTATTGCGAAGCACGCCGAATTGGCGCACACGTTATTGTATTTTGCCAAAGGAAATACTCTTTTAGCGATATTGGCTGTAGCCGATAAAATTAAGGAAACGTCGATTGCTGCAGTTTCGGAACTCCAAAAACAAGGTATTGAAGTCATTATGCTTACCGGTGATAATGAGGAAACGGCCGCTTCGGTAGCCAAAACCGTGGGATTGAACCGATTCAAAGCAAGTGTGTTACCCGAAGATAAATTGGCTTTCATCAAAACCTTGCAATCGGAAGGGAAAATCGTAGCGATGGTTGGTGACGGAATCAATGACAGCGCGGCTTTGGCTCAGGCTAATGTGAGTATAGCTATGGGGAAAGGATCAGATATAGCGATGGATGTGGCGCACATGACCATTATTTCGTCGGATTTAATGAAAGTACCGCAGGCCATTCTGCTTTCCAAACAAACGGTGGCGACCATCAAACAAAATTTGTTCTGGGCATTCATTTATAATGTCATCGGAATCCCGATTGCTGCCGGCATCCTGTATCCCGTTAACGGATTTTTACTGAGTCCGATGATTGCCGGTGCAGCGATGGCATTGAGTTCTGTAAGTGTAGTAGGTAACAGCTTGCGTCTGAAGCTCAAAAAATAACTGTAAATGTTACAAAACCTGAATGTAATAGTGTAACAACAACGCTGCAAAGAAATCCGAAATTTGTATAACAATAATCATTAAAACATACGACAATGAAAACAAAGCAATTCAAAACCAATATAAACTGTTCAGGCTGTGTGGCCAAAGTAACGCCTGTTTTAAATCCGTTGTTAGGGGAAAATCAATGGGAAGTCAATACGACTCACAAAGACAAAATTTTAACCGTTGCATTAGAAAATCTGGATGAAAAATCACTGGTAGAACAGGTTAAAAGCGCCGGATTTAAAATCGAATCATTAACGCAAAATCAATAAACGATGAAAACATTTTTTTTAATAGTGCTGAGTTGGGTCGGACTGATGTCGGCTCAGGCACAAAACAAAGATTGGAATCAATTGCTAAACGATTATCTGAAACTTGAAGATGCTTTGGTAGCTTCAAACCCAGACGAAGCCAAAGAGGCCATAGCAAAAATGCAAAAGGAAGTGAAACAATTACAGCCTGACGCAGCGGGTAAAGCGCACCAAAAAGAGTTGAAATTTTTGACGGCTTATCTCGAGGTAGCCGGTAAAGCCACTTCCTTGGAGGATATCAGAACCCGATTTGAAAAAATATCCGGATCCATGATTGCTCTGGCGGAACAGAAAGTATTTGGTGCCGAAGCCTTGTATGTTATGTATTGTCCAATGAAAAAAACCAGTTGGCTCGACGACACCAAAGACGTTAAGAATCCCTATTATGGCAAAGCGATGCTGACTTGCGGAAGCGTTAAGAAAACGATTAACTAAAAAGAAGAATCATGAAAAGGTTATTTCTGTTACTGTTTTTGGCGTATTTTCCATTTAGTGCAATCGGACAAACGGTAAAACGCTACGATTTGCACATCAAGGATACGTTGGTAAACTTCACCGGAAAAACGAAACCCGGAATAGCCATTAACGGTCAGATTCCCGCTCCTACATTGGAATTTACCGAAGGAGATATTGCCGAAATTCACGTGCACAATCACATGCATCATGAAACGTCGTTGCATTGGCACGGACTGATTTTGCCCAACGAAATGGACGGTGTACCTTATTTAACAACGGCGCCCATCAAGCCTCATTCGGAAGCAGTGTATCGGTTTCCGATAGTGCAAAACGGAACGTATTGGTACCATTCGCATACGATGTTGCAGGAACAGATTGGAATGTACGGCGCTTTTATCATTCATAAAAAAGAACCTTCTGTTGTTAAAGAGAAAGTCGTTTTGTTAAGTGACTGGAGTGATGAAAATCCGAATCAGATTGAACGTTCCCTGCATCAGGCGACCGATTGGTATGCGATAAAAAAAGGCGCTACTCAAAATTATGTTCAGGCCATTAAAGAAGGTCATTTTTCCACCAAGTTGGAAAACGAATGGAAGCGTATGATGGCGATGGATGTTAGTGATGTCTATTACGAAAAGTTCCTGATGAACGGCCGACTTTCCGATGCGGTTTCCGATTTGAATCCCGGAGAGAAAATTCGCTTGCGGGTCATTAACGGCAGTGCCTCCACCTATTTTTGGTTGCAGTTTTCCGGTGGGAAAATGGAAGTGGTTGCCAGTGACGGTGCCGATGTAAAACCAGTTTCGGTTGACCGTTTGATAGTAGGGGTTTCCGAATCGTATGATATTTTGATTACGATACCCGAAAAAGGAAGCTATGAATTTTCAGCCACTTCCGAAGACCGAACTGGTTCCGTATCGCTTTGGCTAGGCAATGGAGATAAAAAACCGATGCAGCCGATGGAACGTCTCAAGTATTTCGAAGGCATGAAAATGATGAACGACATGATGACCGTTGGCGGAAAAATGAACGATATGGGCATGAACATGAGTCTGCAACAAATGGACATGAATGCTGTAATGTATCCGGAAATGACAGAAATAGCTCCGGAAAAAGAGGCTTCTTCAGAACATCAGCATCATGGTGATATGGAAATGGGAGATGAAGAAAAAGTGACTTTAAATTACAATATGCTGCAATCGGTAACCAAATCAACATTACCGGATGTGCCTTTTCGCGAATTTACGTTTGAATTAACCGGAAACATGAACCGCTACGTTTGGACGATGGACAACAAAACCATATCCGAAACCGATAAAATCCTGATTAAGAAAGGTGAAAACATTCGTATTGTGCTGAAAAACAATTCGATGATGCGCCATCCGATGCACTTGCACGGTCATTTTTTCAGAATCGTAAACCAATTTGGCGACTATTCGCCATTAAAAAACGTAATGGATATCATGCCAATGGAAACCAATGTAATCGAGTTCCATGCTTCGGAAGATTATGGCGATTGGTATTTTCATTGTCATATTCTGTACCACATGATGTCGGGTATGGGTAAAATTTTCAGTTATGAAAACTCTCCGGTAAACCCGGAATTGGGTGATCCGAAAAAAGCATTGAAAAAAGTATATGCCGACGACCGCCGTTTCTTTTTAGGAGCCGAAATCGGAATCGAAAGCAACAGCAGTGATGGGGAAATCCGTTACAGTAATACACGATGGATGCTGCAAGGCGAATGGCATGCCGGATTTAAAAAAGAATATGGGTATGAAAACGAACTTCGTGCCGGACGTTTTCTAGGTAAAAATCAATTTTTGATGCCCTATGTGGGTTGGGATTTCCGATACCGACCGGGAGGAGAAGCCGAAACCAATCTATTCAATCAGGCCAGTACCAAAGACAAGCGAAGTGTGTTTTCCTTAGGATTGCAATACACGCTGCCTTGGTTTGTTGTAACCGATGCCCGTGTTGATACCGATGGAAAAATCAGGGTATTGTTTTCCCGTGATGATATTCCGGTAACCGAACGCCTGCGTTTGCGTGGGATGTGGAATACGGATAAGGAATGGTCGGTAGGAGCGAAATACATCCTTACGAAATATTGGGCCCTTTCCACACATTACGACAGTGATATGCTTTGGGGAGCGGGAGTCACTTTTCAGTATTAAATGATATAACTGTTTGAAAATTGATTTTAATATTTCTTCTAAAATTCAATTAGTCATGAAAAATAATTTTCTTAAATTCTTTAACCGGGAATGGTTTTCCTAATAGACGTTGCACATAAGTATTGTTTTCGGCCCGTTGAATATCTTCGGAATCCAAGGTGGAGGAAAGCATGAAGATTTGCGTTTTTCTCTTGAATGTATCCGGTAGTTTTTCATATTCGGAAAGGAATTCAAAGCCATCCATTTCGGGCATTCGTATGTCCAAAAGAATAATTAACGGATCGTCGAGGCCAATTTCGTGGTCGTGAAGCCATTGCATTCCTTCTTTACCGTTATTAGCAATGATTATCTCGGTCAAATCAAAATTTTTCTTCAATAGCTGCGTGGTGACCAATTGATCAATCACATTGTCTTCGATTAGTAAAAAATTAAATTCCATACAATTTGGGTAGGTTTACTGTAAACGTGCTTCCTTCATTGATTTTTGTGCTTACCGAAATGCTGCCGTTAAGGTTTTCAGCCGCTTCTTTGGCAATGTAAAGACCTAATCCGGAACCCACATTATTATTGGTGACAAAAAACATCTCGAAAATTTTATTTTTGAATTCGTCTTTGATTCCGATACCGTTGTCATTGACTTCAATCGTATAAAAACCGTTTGCTTCATCGGTTTTAATCACAATGTGTTTTTCTTTCTTTTTATTGTCGGAATATTTTATAGCATTGGAAATCAGGTTGTTTAAAATGATTTTCAATCGCAGACTGTCACTGTGAATCTCATTCACGGCAATATTTTTTTTAATGACGATATTGTCGGCATCCTTAAGATGTTGGTGCTGGCTAATGGCATCGTCAATGAGTTTATCCAGGCTAACCATTTCAACAACCAATTGTTTTCTTTTGTTCCTTGAATAATCGATAATATCACTTATGAATTGGTCTTGTTTGGTCAGACTTTCATGCATCAGCCGCATGTATTCTTTTATTTGGGCCAAATCATTTTCATCCTGTGCGATTTCAATTAGACCTTTCAAAGATGTTATGGGCGACCGTAAATCATGGGAAGCGCTGTATACAAATTTGTCAAGTTCACTGTTAGCGATGGTCAGATTCTCATTATGAACCTCAACCTCTTTTTTGGAAAGCATGAGTTTCTTAATCATTGCAGAATGATAAAACGTCAATGAACTGATAATAATCAGGATAAAGAAAATATTGGTGTAGATGAGGTAAGCCTCAATTTTTCGGGTTCCATCGCTCAGGGTGTTGGAATAATTTCTTTGGACTTTGGAAAGCACATCACTCACACGACTGATTTGGGAAAGGATTATTTCTCTTTCCTGTGAATTTAACCCCGAAGTTTTAATTTTCTGATGGGCTTCATTTCCGATAACTTCCAATTGGTTGATTAGTCTGTCTCCTTTTTCCCATTCGTCTACCGCTTTTTTGAAAAAGGATACCGTATGAAATTTTTTGAACAACAAAATCATGCCATCCAGATCTTTTTCGTTATTTCCACCTGCTCGTAAGCCTTCTTTTATGATGGTTTCATCACCATTGTTCAGTAATGCCTCTCTTGCAATACCATCTCCTTTCGGAATTTTCAATTCTTCCTGAAACAATTCCCAAAGTTTTTCATCCTGAGTGTAGAGATAGGCCGTCAGGTGGCGAACAGCTTCTTTCTGTCCTTTGGAATAATGGGATTCTCCGTTAATGTAGGCTCTGTTTACCGATAAAATTTTAATCGTATAGTAATTTATTACAATCAAAGAGGCACATGATAATAACACGATAAGTAAAAGAGCGAAAACATTGGACAACTTTAATTTCTCAATAATTCCCCTCTTGTTCATATTGTTTCAATTAAAAGTGGATAGTATAACTCTCCTAAGTTAATGATTTTTTTTAAAAAGAAATAGCAAAGTAGGAATTTTATGATTTGGTGTGATTGTTTACGGTTGCAATTGATTTTTAAGCCTTTAGTAATGTATCAATGTTAAACTTTTTCATTTGCATAAAGGCCTGAACAACTCGTGGTGCTTTTTCGGAATCGTTCATTAATTCGGTAAGGATTTCAGGAATAATCTGCCAGGAAACACCGTATTTGTCTTTAAGCCAGCCACACCTGCTTTCTTCTCCGCCGTCGGTTAATTTGCCCCAGAAGTAGTCAATTTCCTGTTGATTTTCACATTCAACTACGAAGGAAAGGGCTTCATTAAAACCAAAACCTTTCGCAAGACCGCTGTCCATAGCCATAAATACATTGTTATTGAGACGGAACTGTGCGTGTTTTACCGTTCCTGCCACATCATGATCGTCTTCGGTATATCGCAAAATGCCCACGATGTCTGAATTTTTAAATACCGATGTATAGAAACTGATGGCTTCTTCTGCTTTTCCGTGTACGTTTTCGGTAAACATCAGCGTAGGGGTGAATTTCTGCCCAACAGCTGTCATTTTGCCAAACGATAATTGCCAGTTTACTCCATATTTATCCTGAACCCAGCCGTATTTTTCACTCCATTCGTATTTGTCCAACGCCATTAAAATTGAACCTTCTTTTGAAAGGATGTCCCATGCCGCGTCAATTTCCGCTTCGGTTTCACAAACTACAAAAAAGGAGGCGGAAGGATTCATCTGAAATTGAGGGCCGCCATTCAGACACATGAATTTTTGCCCGGATGATGCGAAAGTAACCACCATGGGGTTCTCGGTCGTAATTTTCGAATCTTTGAAAACGGAGCAGTAAAATTCGGCAGCTTCTTTGGCTTTTCCGTCAAACCAAAGACACGGGTAAATTGGATTTTTCATGTGACTTTTTTGTTTTTACTGTTGCGGAAATTTGCTCACGTCCATATAAAAAACTTCCCAACAGTGTCCGTCTAAATCCTCAAAACTTCGTTGCTGCATGAAACCGTAATCTTTGGCGTCCGAATATTCGTTACCTCCGGCAGCAAGCACTTTGGTCATCATTTCGTTCATTTTGGCAACGCTTTCCAACGAAAGGGAATTGATAACAGCTGTTGTTTTGGTAGTGTCGGCTATTTGTTTTGTGATGAACTGTTTAAACTTGTCGTGTGTAAGCAACATTACGAATATCTCGTCACTGATTATCATGCAGGCTGCGGTTTCATCCGTAAACTGCGGATTGTTGGTAAACCCGATGTGGGCATAAAAAGCCATCGCTTTTGCAAGGTCTTTTACCGGAAGATTGATGAAAATTTGTGATTTCATATCGAATGGATTTGTTGTTAAACGGTTTCCGTATATTTTTTGAAGTTGTTCAGTATCGCCTGCCAGCCATTTTGTTGTAATTCCAAGGAGTTTTCGTTTTCCGGATCAAAGGTTTCGGTTACTACAGTTGTATCGTCATTTGCATCGAAACGGATTTCTACTTTTCTCCCATCGTCAAGGAAATATTCGATCAATTCGTTGTTTTTAACCGTAGTGTACGTGCCTTCGAAATCAAATCCGAAACTTCCGTCTTTGGCTTCCATCCGGTAATTGAATTTTCCGTTCGGTCGTAAATCGTTGATTGCTTTTGGAGTATGCCAATCGTCGGAGGCATAGTTCCAATGGATGATGTGTTCGGGGTTTGTCCAGCATTTCCACACTTTATCCAAAGGGGCATTTATGGTAGCTTTAACGGTAATGGGTGTTTTTGTTGTAGTTGTCATTTTCTTTTTGTTGTAGTTAAATAGTTGCCAAAAGTGCAAACATAAAATTACGATACTTTTGCCAAGCGATAAAGTAAAAATGTATTTTTACACAAAAAAGCAGCCAATGCATCGTCATTTCTTACTTCACAAGCCGCATGGTTATTTAAGTCAGTTCATTTATGAAAAGAAGCGGCACAAGAAGTTGTTGGGAGAGTTGTATGCTTTTCCTGAAAACACTATGGCGATAGGACGTTTGGATGAGGATTCGGAAGGGTTGTTGTTACTCACTACGGATGGCATGATGAGTGAAATCGTCCGAAGCAAAACGGTGGAAAAAGAGTATTTTGCCCAAGTGGACGGCATCGTAACGGAAGAAGCGATTGCTCAATTGAAAAAGGGTGTGGAGATTGGTTTTAAAGGCATCCGATACACCACAAAAAAATGTGAAGCCAAAATGATTACCACGTTGCCGGATTGCATCGGAGAGGGCAGACGCATTCGCGATGAACGGCATGGTCCCACGAGTTGGCTTTCCGTCACGTTAACCGAAGGCAAATTTCGTCAGGTGCGCAAAATGACTGCAGCGGTGGGCCTGCCAACTTTGCGTCTTGTTCGCGTTAGGGTGGGAACGATTAATTTACAGAATTTAAAAGCAGGGGACGTTTTAGAAGTTCCTGATTTTCAGATAACCGAATACTAAATATGTTAAATATTGTTTTAGTGGAACCGGAAATTCCAAATAATACCGGAAATATTGGCCGTTTGTGTGTAGGAACCGAAAGCCGTCTGCATCTGATTCATCCCTTTGGGTTTGAAATTACGGATAAGAACCTGAAACGTTCCGGACTGGATTATTGGGTGCATCTGGACTGGCATCAATATCAGAATGTAGCCGAATGGAAAGCGCAGATACCTGATTTATCACGCGTTTTTCTGATGAGTTCCCACGCCGAAAAGTCGTATCTTGAAACCGACTTTCAGGACGGCGACTGGCTGGTTTTCGGAAAAGAAAGTGTAGGATTGAGTGATGCCGTGTTGCGTCAATTCGAAAATCACCTTACCATTCCAATGTCGGATAAAATCAGAAGTTACAATATCGCCAACTCCGTTGCCTTTGTAATCGGTGAAGCGAAACGTCAAATCGGGTTAAAAAAATAAGAATATTGTATGGCAAGTCGCAATCCGGGCATCGATGTATTAAAACTAGGTTTGGCCTTTCTGATTGTGGCGTTGCATATTTTTCCGGTTTCGGGAATGAAGGGGTTTCAGGGACTCATATCCTATGAAATCGCCAACGGAATTACTAGAATAGCGGTGCCGACTTTCTTCATCATTTCGGGTTATTTTCTTCGTAATAAACTGGAGGATACAACCTATCTCCTGAAATATGCGAAACGTATTTTGGTACTGTATTTCGTATGGCAACTGATTTATCTGCCGGATCTGATTCGGTTTTACCGTTTGGGGCGCTTCACCACTTCAGATGCGATTCTAAAACTCATTTTCGGATATTGGCATTTGTGGTACCTTTTGGCTACAGTAGGTGCCGTGGTACTTTTGTATTGTTTCAGAGCGATTTCCGTCCGAAATAAATTTGTATCGTTTTGTTTCTTATTCCTTCTCGGATACTTTTACCAACTCTTACACAAAACGGGTATTTTAAATGATTTTCCGGCAAGTAAATTACTTTATGACGGCATGGGAACCACGCGCAATTTTCTTTTTATGGGGTATCCTTTTTTGCTGCTCGGTACTTTATACGAGTATTGGAAAACTACCGTTTCTAAAATCCGTGTTCTGCTGTTGCCTTTTGTGGCGTTTTTGCTTTTGGAATCCTACGGCTATTACACTTTAAAAATTGGCGCTTTGGATTTTTACATCATGATTATACCTGTTAGCATGCTACTGTTTGCTTTAGCTGCCGAAAGCCAATCGAAATCCGAACTTCAAATCAGTCCGACTTTTTCTTTAGGAATTTATTTGTGTCATCCTTATGCCATTCGTTTGGTTTACGAATACTTACCGCAACGATCACTGGAATTCATAGCGCTGAAGTATGTTTTGATATGTTTTTTAGCCATTTTGTTTTGGTTTCTTATAGCTCGTATAAACAAAAAACTGCCTTATTTTTTCTGAAAAGGATATAAGAAATCCTGTAAAAGGAGCGGGCGGCTTTCACAGGATTTCAGTTTAACGACGGATAAAATTTGTTAAGTAAACGGTATATTGGTCATTTTTGTTGAGTGTTATAGTGTATTCTTTCGGATACGGTTTATTTACCTGGTAATAAAGAGGTTGTGAAATATTGTTTTTTGTTTCTACCCCTGATTTTACTAATGCGAAAGTCGCTATCGGATTCATAAAAACTATTTTACCTTCGTAAGTTCCATAAGTCAAGGTGTGTGAAAGAGGCGAATAGTTTTTCGGATCCCCGAGAAGCCAATGTCTTCCTGTTTCAGCATATGATCCGATATCTTTTATCATAGGGAAATAATCTGCCGGCATATAATTTTTTGGAGGATAGGTACTGAAATGTACATCTGTTTCTTCAGACCATGCAGGAATTGTTAACCTGTCGCCTAGCGGAATGGTATAAAAATAAAAATTGAAATGGGCTTCTTTGAAGTTTTCAATGTTTGAGAAGCCTTCCGGATTCCAAGTGATGACAATATGATAAAACGGCGTGGTTTCTGTTGCAATTTCAGGTAAAGGAATTATTACCGGATCCTTGAAACCCGAGTCTTTTGGAAGATTGTTAAGAACTTCCGGAGTCATTTCGATACCTATTTCCAAAGGGGTATTATCGTCTATGATACGTATCCAGGAAAAAGCATATCCATTCCCCATTACAACTTTAGGACCAACGAAGGTCGCTATCCTGTTGTTTTCATCTCCAATATCCGAAACAAGGATACTTTTGTCGGAATTATCATTTATAAATTCATCCTTATTACATGAAAAAAAAATAAATAGAAGACCGACCATGAGAATTTTTCCCAATAGGTTACTTTTTTTCATAATCATTTATAATTAAATTAGTGGTGTAGGAAGGGGAAAAATGTTTTTGGAAACTTTAGTATACAAAGTTACGTTTTAATTGTAATCAATTGATTTTAATGATGTTAAAAATAATAAAATCAAAATTCATGAAGCATAATAATTCATGCTGTTACTTTTTTCGTTTATATTTGTTTATTAACCAATAAAAAAAATATGGCAACAGTACATCCTTATTTAACGTTCAATGGAACTTGTGAAGAGGCGTTTAATTTTTACAAATCCGTTTTTGGCGGCGAATTTCCTTATGCCGGAAAATTTAACGACATGCCTTCAGAATACCCGATTGCTGAATCGGAGAAAAACAAAATCATGCACATTTCATTACCCATCGGGAATACTGTTTTAATGGGGAGCGATGCGGTCGAAGGTTTTGGCGGTATTCCGAAAATCGGGGATAATTTTTCGGTTTCCATTAATACCGACAGTGAAGAGGAAGCCATGCGAATCTTTAACGCACTTTCAGCAGGCGGAAAAGTCACCATGCCTTTGGATAAAACATTTTGGGGTGCTTTGTTTGGAATGTTCACGGATAAATTCGGAATCAACTGGATGGTCAATTACGATTACGAACAAAAATAAATTTTTCAATTATACGATAAAAGGCCCGATACTTCGGGTCTTTATTATTTAAAAAGTTCATTAAAAAAATCCTTCATGGCTCTCCACGAACGTTTGTCGGCTTTCTCGTTATAGGCTACGCCTTTACTTTTATCATTTCCGGCATCTTTATGGGTGAAGGCATGAACGGCATCGGCATAATACACCATTTGCCAATCCGCTTTGGAAGTACGCATTTCCTCCTGAAAGGCTTTTATTTCGGTTTCCGGAACATAAAAATCATCGGCACCGTGAAGCACCAGTACTTTTGGTTTTATTGGTTCGATGGATCTTGCGGCATCCCGTCCTAAACCACCGTGAAAAGAGACGACACCCTTAACATTAAAATTACCTCTGGCGGCTTCCAAAGCACCACTGCCACCAAAACAATAGCCAATCACAGCAATCTCATTGGGGTTGGCTCCCGATTTTATTAGTTGGTCTAAAGCGAGTTGAATCCGTTTTTGATATTCTTTATAGTTGTTTTTAAAGTAACCTGCTTTTTGTCCTGCTTCCTGTGTATTTACCGGTCTGTTACCAACACCATAGATATCGGCTACGAAAACATAATAACCCAACTTGGAAAGTTCCTGAGCACTTTCTTTGGAATGTGCATCAATACCCATCCAGGCAGGAAGTATCAAAACACCTGCTTTTTTCGGATTTGCTTTTTTCGGATTTGCTGCAAGGCCTTCTAATTTCTGATTGCCGTCAGTATAAGGTACTGTTTTAAATTGCGATTGTGCTGTCATTATCGATAAGCTACTAACAATTACTGCAAAAAAATAGTTCGTTTTCATAACTTGAATTTTTGAAGCCTAAAGTTACGAAGAACTGCTGTATATTACGAGTTTACCGAATGATAAATTTGCCTTTTTCGGCATCAAAGAAAATATGTTCGTCTTCAAATAAGGTATTAAAGGTACCTTCCGAAATTAAAGTACACGGATCGTTTTGAACCGTTTTTTCAGAGGTCATCACAATCATTTCATCGCTCAGCTGAATGGCCAGATCAACATCATGTGTGGAAAATAGAATGCATTTTCCGGTTTCGTGCGTTAGTTTTTTCAGCAGTTTGAAAAGTGCCACTTTGTGTACCAAATCCAAATGGGTGGTGGGTTCATCCAGAATAATAAGCGGAGTGTCTTGTGCTAAAGCCCTTGCTACCAGAACATTCTGTAATTGTCCGTCACTGATTTCGTAATGTTTTTTATCGGAAAGGTGATTAATATGCGTAAGGTTAATGGCTTCCCGTATTTTTTCTATATCATTTTCGGATAATGTTCCGATCCAGTTGGTATAGGGTTGACGACCCAAAGCCACCAGTTCAAAAACGGTCAGATTGCTTGGAGGAAGTTTGTCGGTCAGCACTACACTGAGGTTTTGGGCAAGTTCCAAAGGTTCGTAACCCGTTGTTTTTTTGTCATTTAGGAAAACGTTTCCTTCCAATGGTTTCTGAATTCCGGTAATGGTTCGCAGTAATGTCGATTTTCCAATACCGTTGGCTCCGATTAAGGCAATCAGTTTCCCTTCGGCTAATGTCAGATTCAGATTTTTGGCAATGACTGTTTTTCCGGCTTTGGAGGTATAGCCAATGGAAAGATTATCGGTATGTAAGACTGTTTTTGTCATTGGATTAAATCATTCTGAATACTAAATGCTGTTTTCTGCAATCTGCAATCTGAACACTGTGAACTCTCTCAATTCATCATTTTTCTTTTTCGGACCAAAAGCCAAATCACTACCGGTGCCCCGATAATCGATGTAATGGCATTGATGGGTAAGGTAACATCTCCGCCCGGCATTTGTGAAATCACATCGCAAAACAACATGATCGCCGCACCGAGTAATAGCGTACTCCAATATAAAATTACGTGGTTGCTCGTTTGAAACAGCAGTTTAGCAATATGCGGAACGGCAATTCCGATGAATGCGATTGGTCCCACAAAGGCAGTAATGCTACCTGCTAAAATACTGGTGGCTAATATGATAACCAGTCGGGTTTTCTGAAAATTCATTCCCATACTTCGGGCGTAATTTTCACCCAGCAACAAAGCATTCAGTGGTTTTATGCTGAAAACACTCATCAATAATCCCAATCCCACGCAAACCGACAGTATTCCGATGGAAGGCCACGATAAATTGCCTAAACTTCCCAACGACCAGAAGGTGAATTTCTGTAATTGTTCCGCCGTACTGAAATAGGTTAGTATCCCCACAAACGCACTGGTAAAACTTCCGAACATCAGACCGACAATCAATATCGCAATGGTATCCCGTAATCGTTGTGAAACCAGTAAAACCAGTAATAAAACCACGAAACTTCCCAATGTCGAAGCCAATACGATTCCGTAAGAAGACAGTACGACGTCACTTAAAAAAGCAGGAAGAAAACCCGCTCCCAAAATCACAAACGCCACCCCTAAACTGGCACCCGAGCTCAATCCCAAAACATCGGGACCGGCAAGCGGATTTCGGAATAATGTTTGCATTAACAAACCACTGGTTGCAAGGCCCATACCGGTTAAAATTGCGGTAAGGGCTTTAGGTAAACGGTAATTGATAATGATGTATTCCCATGCCTGTTTGGAAACCTCTCCGCCGGTTAAACTGTTGAAAACCTGCTTAAACGGAATGGTTACCGAACCCAGGCTGATGTTGATGAAAAACAACAAGAGCAACCCAATGAAGAGTGACGCAAAAAGGAACGTATTTCGTTTGGTATTTGGCAAATTACTTCAGTTTTTGAAAGAAATACAATTGGTAATCGGGTAAGACCTCGGGGTTTGTGATTTTAATCAGATCTTTTAAAACCAAATCCGGACGGTTGGCTGCCTGTTCGTAATAAATCACGCCGCCTTTAGCACCAGTTTTGGTTGTAAACGAATATACGTTTTTATTTTTAAAGGCTTTAAATTGAGCATAATGCGGATTCGAATCCAAAAGCTCTTTCAACGTTGAAAACTGTCCGGGACCAAACCAGTACTCGGCATTTTGTGCTTTTTCCAATACCTTTTCAAAGCTCAAAGCCAAACTCCCGATGCCTTTGGTGTCTTTCCATAAATAATGAATATTAGCATCTCTTAAAAATAAGGCAGCCCAACTGTCGCCTTGCGGTAAATTCCAGGTATCCTGATACATTCCGCCGCTTAAAGCCGTAGGGCGGTTCGTTGCTTTTTGTGCTAAAACGACAGCATCAGTATAGTCTTTTTCAATCTTTTTGAAAACTTCCTCGGCTTCTTTGTTTTTCCCGTACAGCGCACCGAAAAATTTGATCCATTCGGATTTTCCCAGCGGTGTCTGTTCGGTCCAGTCGCCATTATAAAGAATTTTCATTCCTGCTTTTTCCAGATTGTTGAACGTTTTGTTGTTACTGTCGATACTGAATCCCACAATCACTTCGGGAGACAAATCAATGGCCACTTCGGTATTGATGCTTTCATTCTGTCCCAGGTTTTTCACTTTTCCGGCATCAATCAACGCACGGGTTTTTTCGGAAGAAATGAAATCGGTATGCGGAAATCCAACCAAAGTATTTTCGACACCCAACATTTCCAGAGAAGGGATATGAGTAGTCGAAGTCACAATAATCGATTGTACCGGAACGGAAACGGTGGTATATTTTTGAAGACTGTCCGGGACAATTCCGTTTTTTTCTTTTAAGATGTAAGTAAAACCGTTTTCGGATTTGGGCCACGGATGCTTCACTTTTACAACCGAATAGCCGTTGTAATTGTAAATTTCCAATCCTTTTGCATGCCTGATGCTGTTTTCGGTTTTTTCGGCAACAGTTGTTTGTGGCTGTTCTTTTTTACAGGAAAGAAATAAGAAAATAAAGGATAGCAACGCTACAGAAAACTGATTTTTCATTTTTTGCCTTATTGAATAAAGTGCAAAGTTAAATTTATTTCTACAGTTTTTTATGACGTATTAATACTATTTCTTTAAATTTTATTAGATTATTTCAATCTTCGAAGTATATTTGCCACCGTATTGAGGTTATGCTCCCGATTTTATCGGGACGTATTAAAAGGGAATTAGGTGCAATACCTAAGCTGTACCCGCAACTGTAAGCTAAAAAGCCTGTTGTTATTCTTCATGCCACTGTCCGCTAAAGCGCGATGGGAAGGTGAGATAACAGGACGCAAGCCAGGAGACCTGCCTAATACAACGAGTAACAAACTTTCGGGAAAAAAGGTTTGGGTATGGGTAAATTCTATGCTTTTCTCCCACATTATTAAAAGTATTTTTTAACTAAAATGAACAAAAAAACAGTTCGCTTTGGTGCAGTATCCCTATTGTGGAGTATTTGTGCTTTTGCGCAGGAAAACGACAGTATTACCAAATCAAAACAATTGGATGAGGTAGTAATTTCCGATTCGAAATTTGCTTTACCTAAAGAGAAATCCGGAAAAGTGATTGTAAAAATCACCAAAGAAGAGTTAGAGAAAAAGTCCGGACAATCTGTAGCCACGGTATTAAGCAGTGTAACAGGTGTTGAGGTTAACGGTAACCAGAGTGGGGCAGGTAAAAACCTTGGGTATTACATCAGGGGTGGACGTAACCGCCAGACGTTAATTATGATTGACGGAATTCCGGTAACCGATGCTTCCGGAATTAATTTGGAATACGATTTGCGATTGATTCCGGTAGAACAGGTGGAAAGCATTGAAATCATGAAAGGCGCTTCCAGTACGTTATACGGAACCGGTGCGGCTACAGGAGTAATCAATATCACCCTTAAAAAAGCGGCTAAAAAGGAAATTGCAGGAAATGCCTATATGAGCATGGGAACGCAAATGACTGCCGATAAAGTGAAATACAATCCGCAGGATTTCAATCAGGGATTCGCCGTGAACGGAACATTGCGTAAATTCAATTACTATGCGTCTTTGAACAGCACGGAAACCAAAGGGATTTCGGAAGCGGCAGTTCCACAGTCGGCAACATATGAAGACGATCGTTTTTCAAGAGTGAATTCCTTGGTTAAGTTAGGTTTTACACCAACACAAAAACTGGCGTTGGACTTCTTTGCTAATTACGACAGAGTGAAGAATACATTTGACGGTAGTTTTGATAATTTCTCCAATCCGGATTCGCCGTTTAACGTTTCCACTTCAGAGCAATTCCGATTTGGATTTTCCCCGAAATACAAATACAATAAAGGAGAATTTGTTCTGAATTCGGCTTTCAATACCATAGAACGAAATTACAATACCTTCAACAGTTGGACCTCAGGGATGGACGAAAGCGATTACAAATCCAGAAGTGTTAATGTGGATGCGTTCAATAAATATGCAATCACTAATCAGTTTTTTGTAGTAGCCGGAGGACAGTTTCAGTTTCATGAAATGAATTCCGAAACTCCTTACGATGTCATTGAAAAAGAAACGGCCAAGTTCAATACGGTTGACCCTTATTTAACAGCAGTTTACAATTCCAACTTCGGATTGAATATCAATGCCGGTGCGCGTTACAACATGCACAGTGTTTATGACAGTCATTTGGTTTACAATATTAACCCCTCGTACAATTTTTCCGGATTTCCTTTAAAAGTTGTGGCATCCTACAGTACAGCTTATATTACGCCAAGTTTGTACCAATTGTATTCGCCTTACGGAAATTTAAAATTGACCCCGGAAGAAAATGCTACCGTTGAAGCCGGTTTTGAAACCACGTTGTTAAATAAAAAAGTGACCCTGAATGCCGTGGCCTTTCATAGGGAAGAGAAAAATTCAATGGGGTTCTTCACCGACATGGCGACATGGGAATCGTACTATATTAATGTGGAAGGAAAATACAATGTGAAAGGGGTAGAATCGGCAGTGAGTTATTCCGTGACCGATAAAGTAAGACTGAATGCCAATTACACCTTTACACAACCCGAGGAAAAGTTAAGTCGTCTAATTTCAAAACACAAAGGAAACGCTTCCGTTGATTTTCAGGCATCAGCAAGATTGTTTTTAAATCTGAATTACCAATATATCGGTGACCGAAGCGATGCTTACTTTGACGGCGGAACCTTTGCGACAGTTCCGGTAAAATTAGACGCCTATCAATTGTTAAACTTCACGGTAAAACACGAACTGATTAAAAACAGAATGACTGTTTTCGGAGCAGTTACCAATATTTTCAATGAAGATTTTGTGGAAACGGTAGGTTACAGTACGCGTGGAAGAAACTTCAAAATAGGATTGAACATACTTTTTTAATAGTAATTATATTTTTTAAGGTATGTAAAACCCTGATTCGAAAGAGTCGGGGTTTTTATTTTTAAAAAGGGTTGAAAATTTTTATCGTACCTTGTAACAAAGAGAAGAGTAGTTCGTCTTGATTGTATAAACCAACACCAAACCAATGAAATCATGAATCAACAGGAGTTTGTAAATTTAATTTCTCCTTTTAAAGACAAGTTGTTTCGGATGGCAAAAAGGTTGCTCGTGAGCACCGAAGAAGCCGAAGACGCAACACAGGAAGTTTTGGTGAAATTGTGGAAAAATAATAATGTTCTTTCAAATTATTCCAGTGTGGAAGCATTTGCGATGACGATGACCAAAAATTACTGCCTCGATCAGTTAAAATCGAAAAGGGCATCTAATTTGCAGATAGTCCACAGTAATTATTCCGACCGGACCGCAAGTGTTCAACGGCAAATTGAAGACAAAGACAGTTGGGACTGGGTGGAAAAAATAATGGAAACCTTACCCGAACAACAACGGTTGATTATTCAGATGCGGGACGTGGAAGAATATGAATTTGCAGAAATTGCAAAAATTATGGAAATGAGTGAAACGGCGGTTAGAGTCGCCCTTTCCAGAGCAAGAAAAGAAATAAGAGAACAATTGGTTAAAAAGCATAATTATGGAATTACATACAATTGAAAAACTAGTAGAAAAATACTTTTCAGGAGAAACCAGTATTGCCGAAGAGAAGCAGTTGAAAAGCTACTTTTCATCTCCAGATGTGGCGCCCCATTTGGAACAATACCGTGCAGTTTTTGGTTACTTCCGTCAGGCAAAACAAGAACAATTCACTAAAACGGTTCCACTACAACCCAGAAAACGCAGTTATGTAGCGTGGATTTCCGTTGCGGCAAGTGTGGCAGTTTTGTTAGGTACGTTTTACATTTTTAATCAGAAACCGGAGCAACCTCAGGATTTAGGTACTTTTGACAACCCGGAATTGGCTTTCCAGGAAACGCAGAAAGCCTTGGAAATGGTTTCGGAAAATGTGAATCAAGGCGTAAAAAGTATCGACTACGTTAACGAGTACAATCAAACAACAAAAACAATCTTTAAATAATCAAAAAATGAACAAATTATTTTTAACATTAGTAATAGCACTATTTTCAACAACCTTATTCGCACAGACCGCTTTCGACAAATTCGACGGTCAGGAAAGCGTAACCTCAGTAATCGTAAACAAGAAAATGTTCGAATTAATGAGCAAAGTGAAAGTGGATGCTTCCGATAAGCAGGCGCAGGCCTACATGGGATTGCTAAAAAAATTAGACAACCTGAAGGTGTTTACCACAAACAGTGCGAAACCGGCTTCGGAAATGAAATCAACGGTTACCAGTTATTTGAAATCCAATCCGTTAGACGAATTAATGCGTGTGAACGATGGCGGTAAAAACGTGAAAATTTATGTAAAATCAGGAGCAACCAGCAATCAGGTAAAAGAACTTTTAATGTTCATTGAAGGTGCCAATACCAAAAACGAAACAGTTTTACTTTCGTTAACCGGGAACTTCGATTTGGATGAAATCTCCGCTTTGACCGAAAAAATGAAATTACCGGGTGGTGATTCTTTGAAAAAAGCCTCTAAAAAATAATCATGAAGCGCTATCTATTCATAGGACTTGTTTCCGCATTGCTTCTTGCAGGCTGCGAACAAAAACCGTCGCTGCAGAAATATTTTGTAGAGAACACCGAAAATAAGGAATTCGTCGCTGTAGATATCGCGCCAAGCTTTATCAATGTGGACAAGGTGACTTTAACCGGAGAAGAAAAAGCCGCACTGGAATCTTTCAAAAAAATCAATGTGCTGGCCTTTAAAGCCGATTCGACCAATCAGAAAGAGTTTGATGCCGAACGTACGAAGATCAGCACTATTCTGAAAGACAAAAGCTATCAGGAACTGATGAAAGTGGGATCCGGAAAAGAAGGCGGTGCGATCTATTTTGTTGGGGAAGACGAACACATCGAAGAGTTTGTGCTGTTTGCCAATAAAAAAGAAAATGGTTTTGCCGTCGTTAGGGTTTTGGGTGAGGATATGAATCCGACTCACGTGATGAACCTGATGAGTCTGATGCAGAAAGCAAATGTCGATATGGAACAACTCAAACCGTTACAGGCGTTGATGCAACCTTAATAAAAAAGTCCCGATACACATCGGGGCTTTTTTATTGTTTGAAATATTTTTTAGGGAACAGTAACATGCCGAAACATTCGCCGTCTTCTTTTCCAATGTGTTTGTGATGCATTTTATGGGCTCTGCGAACTGCTTTGGCATAACGGCCGTTGGCATTGCGAAACCATTTGAAACGTTGGTGAATGAAAATATCATGAACCATGAAATAGGCCAAACCATAAGCGAATATACCCAACCCGATAGCCAATCCTATTTCCAGAATATCATTTTTCCAAAGTAAAAAGAAACCAATACTGATTACAGCATAAAATATAAAGAAGGCATCGTTTCTTTCAAACCACGAATCGTGATCTTTTTTATGATGATCGGCATGTAGCGACCACAAAAAACCGTGCATTATGTACTTGTGACTAAACCAAGCCATGAATTCCATAAAACAGAAAGTAAGTACAAAAACTAAAATATGTAACCACATGGTGTTTGTTTTTTAGATTAAATTTAAGCGATAATTCAGATAACATTTGGCTAAAAGCCCTACTTTTTCATAATCGGGTACCCGAATTCGCGTGTTTTTAATTTCCAAAGAAGGTGTCTTTTTAAGTTTGGAAAGCAATTTTTTGTAATACACATAAGCCGTATATACTCCGAATTTTGCTTCCAACGGCAGCTTGATGATGCCCTGAAATCCCGCTTCAAAATCGGTTTCGATTTCCTGGATAATCTGTTGTTTTGAAGCTTCATCCAAACGTGACAAATCCGTATTAGGGAAATAGGTTCGGTTCAAATCGTCATGATCGGCCTTCAGATCCCTCAAAAAATTCACTTTCTGAAACGCCGAACCTAATCGCATGGCGCCTTCTTTCAATTCCTCGTATTTTACATCGTTTCCGTTCACAAAAACCTTTAAGCACATTAATCCCACCACATCGGCCGACCCGTAAATGTATTCGTTGTATTCATCGAAAGTGGTGTATTCGTTTTTGTACAAATCCAATTTCATACTTTTCATGAAAGCTGTAATCAGTTCTTTTGGGATAGCATATTTGTTAACCGTATGCTGAAAGGAGTTCAATACCGGATTCAGGCTGATTTTATTTTCCAATGCCTTTTCCAAATCTTCCTCAAAAAGCAGGAAAAGTTGTTCTTTATCATACTCATGAAACGTGTCTACAATCTCATCGGCAAAGCGAACAAAACCATATATGTTATAGATGTCCTGTCGGATAGAGGGCGCCAGCATTTTTACGGCACTCGAAAACGACGTACTGTACGCTTTGGTCACATTCTTACTGCATTCAAACGAAACTTGGTCAAAAAGTGCTTTCATAGGAGTTGTTTTTCGGGTTTGTAGTGCTTTTTAATCAAATCGGATACTAATTTCCCTGAAATCAATGATGGCGGAACACCGGGGCCGGGAACGGTAAGTTGTCCTGTAAAGTAAAGGTTTTTCACCTTTTTGCTTTTCAGTTTGGGGCGTAAAAAAGCGGTTTGCAGCAGCGTGTTGGCCATGCCGTATGCATTCCCTTTGTATGAATTGTAATCTTTTATGAAATCGTTCACACAAAACGACTCCTTGAAAAGGATGTTCTCTTTTACCGACTGATTCGTTAGTTTCTCCAATCGGGTAATGATTTTGTCGAAGTAGCGTTCCCGCAATTCCGGTGTGTCTTCAATTCCGGGTGCCAACGGAATCAGAAAAATACCGGCTTCTTTTCCGTCCGGTGCCGAATTGCTATCGGTTTTGGATGGGAAACTGGCATAGAAAAGCGGGTTTTCCGGCCATTTCGGATTGTCGTATATGTCCGCGGCATGCGTATCAAAATCCACATCAAAAAACAATGAATGGTGTTCTGTGTTCTGAATTTTTTTATCGAAACCGACATAAAACAGTAGAGAAGAAGGCGCAAAGGTCTTCTTGTCCCAATAGTTTTCAGAATACATGCGGTGTTTTTCATCCAATAAGGTTTCGGAGTGATGATAATCGGCACCGCTTAAAACAATGTCGGCATAGATTTTCTTGCCATTAACTTGTATTCCTATTGCTTTTCCGTTTTCCACTATGATCTTTTCCACAGCAGCATCGGTATGAATTTCCACGCCGAGTTCCCGTGCTAGGCTTTCCATGGCCAGAATAACACTGTACATGCCGTTTTTCGGATGCCAGGTACCGAGACCAAAATCGGCAAAATTCATGAAACTGTAAAATGACGGCGTGTCTGACGGTTTAGCACCCAAGAACAATACCGGAAATTCCAGAATCTGAACCAACCTTTTATTTTTAAACTGTTTTCGGATGTCTCTTGAAATGTTACTGAAGAATTGTCCGACTTTCAAAGCCGTTTCCGGCGTAACCAATTCCAATGGAGATTCTCCCGGACGATACACTAAATCCTTAATCGCAATGTTGTAGTTGCTTTGCGCTTCTTTCATGAAGGCGGCCAGTTTTTTTCCGCTTCCCTCTTCGATGCTTTCAAAAGTGGCGATTATTTCGTCCAAATTATCGGCAATAGTTACGAAGTCATTGGTGTCAAAATACACCTGATACGCCGGACTCAGTTTAATGAGTTCGTAATAGTCGGAAGGTTTTTTGCTGAAATCGGAAAAGAAACGTTCAAAGACATCGGGCATCCAATACCAGGTCGGACCAATGTCAAATGTGAAGCCTTCCTTTTTTAATTGTCTCGCACGCCCTCCGATGGTGTTGTTTTTTTCGTAAACGCAGACATTGTTACCTTCTTTGGCAAGGTAACAGGCGGCAGCTAAGGAAGAAAAGCCGGAACCGATAATTTGGATAGTTGTTTTCATATTTTGTTTAACAAATGTATTGAAAAATTAAACAAAAAACAAATACTCTTTTTTATATTTTTAATTCTTTGGAAAGCTCTCCAATGGTTTGGAAGACACGTGTCTTTTCTGAAAGGCGATGATTGTCAACGAATTCGGTCATTCTGCCCAATACATACAACTTGGAATCGGAGTCATTTAACACGGTATCGTTTACGGTTTGTATGTAGTCGTTTACATGTTCCGGGTTCGGTTCTACCGTTATGTAGGTTACAAAAGTGATGTTATTGAAGTATTTTTTCACATCCAAAAGGCATTCGGTCGGAATACTGGATCCAAGAAAAATGGTTTTATAACCGTTGTGCAGAATTTCATAGTTGAGGTAAAGCAGTCCCAACTCGTGAATTTCATTTGAGGGTAGGTAAAGTACAAAAACACGGTCTGATTTTTCAGAATTGGTACGTTGCAGCTTTTCAATGTTGATTAATAATTTCTGTTTGATCAGATGGCTGATGAAATGTTCGTGTGCCGGACTGATAGTGGCTGTTTGCCATAACAATCCCAATTCTTCCAAGAGAGGGATGAACACATCGTAAAAAACGGTGCTGAATTTTTTCTCGTTGAGTAATTCGTCATAGGTTTTAAGAAAAGCAGTTTGATCAAAATTCATCATGGCTATTTTAAAAGCGCTGATGGCATGACTTTTTGTGTTTTTCTCTGAGGAAATCTCATTAACCATTCCGGCAATCTTTTCATTGGAAAACGTGGAGATTCTTGATATTTTATACCCGTGTTGAATCAGCAGGCAAATATTCAGGAGCTTCTGAAGGTTTGTCAGGTCGTAACTTCTGATATTGGTGTCGGTTCGCATTGGTTCCAGAATGTTATATCTTTTTTCCCAAATACGAATGGTGTGCGCTTTAATGCCGGAGAGATTTTCCAGATCTTTTATGCTGAAAACACTTTTTACTACGTTCATCTTTTTCTTGATTTCGTTAAACAAAATTACGGGTTTATTTATTCCGAATGGTTACATTTGTTAAAAATATTTCATAAATGATCCGATACGATTATATTTTCGCGGGAGTAGGCTTGGCAGGCTTGATGGTTTTGCATGAAATGATGGTGGCTGATGTATTGAAAAGCAAGAAGATTTTGTTGTTGGAACCCTCCGAAAAAGAACACAATGACCGTACCTGGTGTTTCTGGGAACACGGGGAAGGTGAATGGGATGCGGTAGTTACGAAAGAATGGAAGAGTGGCTTTTTTATCAACAATGAAAAGACAATCGAGTGTTTCAGCTCCGGAATGAAATACAAAATGATTGAGTCGTCGTTGTTTTATAGGAAAGTGTTAAGTGAATTAAAGGCGTATCCCAACTTGGTTTGGAAAAAAGAGCGGGTGATGCACTATGTTGAGCGTCCGTCGGAAGTTGTGGTTACCACGGATGTGACATCGTATCATGGAGAAGTGATCTTGAACAGTGTTTTAGATTTGAACCAGTTACGAAATCACAAAAAGTACCCTTTATTGTTGCAGCATTTTCAGGGTTGGTTTGTGAAAACCCCTGTTCCTGTTTTTGATTTGAACAGTGCTACTTTTATGGATTTCTCGGTGGAGCAAAAAGGGAATACGCGATTTATGTATGTGTTGCCGATTTCGACTACGGAGGCTTTGGTGGAATATACCTTGTTTTCTGCGGAAATACTCGAAAACGAAGCGTATGAAAATGCCATTGTGGAATATCTGAAACAAAAGGATATCGCTGATTATGAAATCCTCCGAAAAGAGAAAGGCGTTATTCCGATGACAGCCTATCCTTTTTGGAAAAAAAATTCGAAACGAGTGCTTAATATCGGTTCGGCGGGAGGATGGACGAAGGCCAGTACCGGGTATACATTTAAAAATTCGGTTAAACTGTCTAAAAAAGTTGTCGCGCATTTGAAGAGAAACGCAACGGATTTCTCTCCATTGTATAAGTCAAATCGTTTTACTTTTTATGACAGTTTGTTTGTGGATGTTTTGTTTCGGGAGAATCATTTGGGGTACCATTTGTTCGGCAGCATGTTTTCTAAGGTAAAACCCGAAACGGTTTTTAGGTTTTTGGATGAGGATACCGCGTTCACGGAAGATGTAAAGGTGATTTTAAGCTGTCCGAAGCTTCCTTTTATAAAAGCATTAATCAGAAAAGTGTTTGGGGTTTAAAACCTGTTTAGAAAGCGAAAGAAACCGATATGAAAAATCCGAATAACGAAATTGTCTGTTATTCGGATTTTTCATTTTTTGACCGCGATGGGATTGATTTTACTTTCCCAACAAAGCTACGCTTTGAAAGCAGAAAGAGTAAAAATCAAATTTTTAAAGCGAGCTTTACTATTTGAATTTTACTCTTTCTGTTTATTCGTGACCACGATGGGATTCGAACCCATACGCCTTGCAGCACCACCCCCTCAAGATGGCGAGTCTACCAATTTCTCCACGTGGCCTTGCTGTAAACAAAAAAAGTTAAGCAATGTGCTTAACTTTTCGTGACCCGGCTGGGATTCGAACCCAGGACCCCATCATTAAAAGTGATGTGCTCTACCAGCTGAGCTACCGAGTCGTTGCTTTCAGGAAATGAATTTGGTCATTTTTGTGACCCGGCTGGGATTCGAACCCAGGACCCCATCATTAAAAGTGATGTGCTCTACCAGCTGAGCTACCGAGTCTGTAATCATTTCCTGATTGCGGGTGCAAATATAAGGCGTATTATTTATTTTCCAAGGGAAATTTATTATAAATTTGACTTTTTTTTAATCTGCTTTCTTAAGCGCTTAGTTTATAAGGTTTTATTGGTATGAAGAAAATCGTTTTATTGGGCTATATGGGTTCCGGAAAGACCACGGTGGGGAAAATAATGTCTGAAAAAACAGGAATTCCTTTTTTTGATCTGGATGAAATCATCGAAAAAAATATGCAAAAAACCATTTCGGAATTGTTTTTGGAACTGGGAGAAATCAGATTCCGAAAATTGGAACACGAAACACTGAATCACTTTTTGGCAACACAAATCGATTTCATTCTCAGTTTGGGAGGAGGTACGCCTTGTTATGCAAATAATCATCTGCAACTGCAAAAAGAAGGCATAACATCGGTTTATTTAAAAGCATCCTTACCGGAATTGATCAAACGATTGTCAGCTGAAAAAGCGCACCGTCCTTTACTGGCTTCGAAGGAAGGTGACGAATTTCAGGAATTCATTGCCAAACACCTGTTCGAGAGAAGTTACTTTTACAATCAGGCCAAGCATGTGGTTTCGGTTGACGCTAAAACGCCAGACGAGATTGTTCAGGAGATAAATACGCTTTTAACTTAAATAGGCGTATTCGTCATTTTCCTCAAAAACCACTTGTATGTGTTCTAATAACGACGTGGAAAGTGAAATGCCTTTAAAATCAGCTTTTACGGGATATTTTTTATGATTACGGTCAACCAGCACCGCCGTTTTGAATTTCTTCAGGGGAACATCTAAAAAATACTTCACGCCATAAATTAAGGTCGTGCCCGAATTCAGAACGTCATCAACCAGAACTAATCCTTTATTTTCATAGTCTTCCGTTTTTAAGGAAGTGGTTATTTGATCCTGGGGATTGTTCTTGTTGATTTTCACTTCACACAGTATCACCTTCAAATCGGATATTTTTTCCAGTTCGGCTGCGATTTTTTGGGCGAAAATGTAACCGCTGTTTGCAATTCCGGCTAAAACCACTTCGTTTTCATCCACAAAAGTTTCGTAAATCTGATAGGCGATACGTTTGGTTTTATGTTGAATTTGGCTTTGTGTTAAAATAATATTTTTCATTTGTTGTGTTGTTGTTTTGCTTCAAAACGTCTTAAAAAGGCATTGTTTAAAATGCAACCAAAAATAATGAATTTTTAATAAGGTCACTTCTTCCTTAGGTTCTAATTATCATTTAGGAAGAAATATAAAGAATAACTCTCTTTCGGCTCTCGGTTTGATAGAATTATAAGCGGTTTCCAATGTTTTAATGTTGAATTTTTCTGAAAACAGATTTAGGTATTCCGCTTTACTGCCTCCGAAGGGAGGGCCTTCTTCGGTTAACGGGAAATCAAACAGCAGTCCGAACAGTTTGCCGTTTCCGGAAAGTAAGGAATGCATTTTGGAAACGTATTTCTCGCGCAATTCCGGAGTTAAAGCGCAAAAGAACGTTTGTTCCAATATCAAATCGTAGTTTCCTTCGAGCTCGAAGAAATCGCTTTTTATGAGTTGATTTTCAGGGAATTCCGGAATCCTTTTTTTGATGTTTTGCAATGGTGCTTCTGCTAAATCGACAACAAAAACGTTTTTGAATCCCTTGGATAGGAGATAATCCAACTCATAACCGTTTCCGGCACCCGGAATCAGTATTTTGAGATTTTTGTTTTCAATCTGATCGATGTATTCTTTCAGTGGTGTGGTGATTTCACCAACATCCCAACCGGTTTCGTTTGCTTCGTAGCGGTTTTCCCAATAGTCTTTATTCAGTTGTTTTTTCATCTTCTTCCGGCTCTATGGTGTAATCGTCAATGTCTCTTCGGTCCTTTTTGGTTGGTCGGCCTTGTCCTTTGGTGCGATAATGCTCTTTGGATAATTTCAACAATTCCAGATGTTCGAATGCTTCGGCCGGCGTTTCGTCTTTCCGGTAAATATCCACCAATTTCGGTCCGACACGATTTGCGGGAATGTCCAATACGGTCAAAACATACCTAATCTGGTCTTTTCGAAGCGTGATTTTATCGGTAGGAAATACTTCGCGGGAAGGCTTTGCGTCCTGTCCGTTTACGGTAATCTGTCCTTTTTTACAGGCTTCAGTGGCGATACTTCGGGTTTTGTAATAACGAACACACCACAAATATTTATCGATTCTCATACGAATTCGTTAAAATCATTGTTAATAGGAGTACAAAAATAAATGAAAATTGTATCTTGCGGCCATTAAAATGTACGAATAATGAATAGAATTTTTAAGATATTTAGTGTTTTCGCCATAGCGGTACTGTTTGCTAACTGTCAGAAAGATGATGGTGTCGGACCCGTTGAGGCAAGACCACATCCTGAAGTGTACCCGGAAGATTTAGTTAAGATTGAGGATTATTTGCATAAATATTATGTTGAAGTTACCAAAGATGTAGATGGTGATGTGACTAGTGTGGTTATGAATCCGCTTGACGCTACCCATACCGTTTCGATTTGGGATCAGACAGAATATCCTTTGTTGTATAAGATTGTTAAACGATTTGGCGTTGATTTTAAAGTTTATTATCTGAAGTTTGATGGCAAAGGAGATACGGATGCTGATGGAGATAAACCTTGTGGTGTTGATGTTGTTTTAACGAGCTACAGAGGGATTTCATTGACACGTACCTTTAATGCGATTACAAATCAGTATGATTTGGCGACGCAACAATTTGATTATGCACCTAACCCTACTCAGATCGGATTGGCGGATGTGGCCACTAAGGGGTGGGAATATATTTTTCCGGAATTTAGAGCTGGTTATTTGGATCCTTTAAATGGTGACGGGACATTAAATTCTGAAAATTACGGTTCGGGAGTGATGTTTTTACCTTCCGGGTTAGGGTATTACAATCAATCTTTCGGAAATATTCCGCAGTATGCACCATTAATCTTTACATTCAATCTTCATGCGGTTACTTATACTGACTTGGATAATGATAAAATTCCATCCCGTTATGAATATATTTTAAATGCTGATGGAACATTATTGGATACGGATGGCGATGGGATTCCGAATGTATTTGATGCTGATGACGATAATGATGGGTATTTGACAAAAGACGAGATTAAGAAGCCTACACCTATATTGGCAGGTCAGGGAACCAGTGCATTCTACCCTTTTAATCCTATGGTTGATGATCCGGCTACAGTTGATGTGGATGAAACAGAACCTAAGGGAATTCCTGATGCTTCCGGAGACGGAACAACAACAACCCGTTTGAGAAGACATCTTGACCGTACGGCAAAACCTCCGTATACGGATTACTAATGAAATAAAAACAAAAAAATCCCGCTCATTGAGCGGGATTTTTTTATATGTAAAATGAAAGATTATTTTCTTTTAATCACTCTTTCAACAGCTTCCACAATCGCCTGATTGTTTAACTTGTATTTTTCCATCAATTGCTCTGGGGTTCCGGATTCTCCAAAACTGTCCTGAACCGCAACAAATTCCTGTGGTTTCGGGTTGTTTAAAGCCAGTGTTCTCGCCACGCTTTCTCCCAAACCTCCTAAGATGTTATGTTCCTCAGCGGTAACCACACAACCTGTTTTGGCAACCGATTTTAAAATCGCTTCTTCATCCAAAGGTTTAATCGTGTGAATGTTGATGACTTCCGCAGAAATGCCTTTCGCTTCCAAAGCTTCCGCAGCAACCAACGCTTCCCAAACCAAGTGACCTGTAGCGATAATCGTAACATCGGTTCCTTCGTTTAGCATGATCGCTTTTCCGATTACGAATGGTTCGTCTGCCGGAGTGAAGTTAGGCACTACGGGGCGTCCGAAACGCAAATAAGCCGGTCCATGGTGATCCGCTAGCGCTAACGTAGCCGCTTTGGTCTGGTTGTAATCACACGTGTTGATAACCGTCATTCCGGGTAACATTTTCATCAAACCGATATCTTCTAAAATCTGGTGGGTGGCACCGTCTTCACCAAGGGTTAATCCTGCGTGTGAAGCACATATTTTTACGTTCTTGTCAGAATAAGCAACCGACTGACGAATCTGATCGTAAACACGACCGGTTGAAAAGTTAGCAAAAGTTCCTGTAAAAGGAATTTTTCCGCCAACAGTTAAGCCGGCTGCAATTCCAATCATGTTTGCCTCAGCAATTCCGATTTGGAAGAAACGCTCCGGGTGGTTCTTTTTGAAATCGTCAAATTTTAACGATCCGATTAAGTCCGCACAAAGGGCTACCACATTTTCGTTTTTCTGACCCAATTCGGTCATTCCCGCTCCAAAGCCCGAACGGGTATCTTTACTTCCTGTATTTGTATATTTTTTCATTGTTTTCTTTTAAGGTTTAGAGCTACTATGGCCAAAGGCGCTAAGGTTTTAAAATCAGTAATCGAATTCGCTGAATGCTGCGAAGGATCACTAAATTAATAATCCACTTCGTCTTCAGAATAATTTTGGGCTAAAGCAGTTGCCAATTGTTCATCGTTTGGTGCTTTTCCGTGCCAAGCATGGGTATGCATCATGAAATCAACACCATGTCCCATCTCAGTATGTAACAAGATACAAACCGGTTTTCCTTTTCCTGAAAGTGATTTGGCGTGATTCAAACCTGCGATAATATCTTCAATGTTGTTTCCTTCTTTGATTTCAACAACATCCCAGTCGAACGCTACAAACTTAGCTTTCACACTTCCCATGTTTAAAACTTCATCCGTAGTTCCGTCAATTTGCTTTCCGTTTAAATCGATAGTAGCAATCAGGTTGTCCACTTTTTTTGCAGAAGCATACATGATAGCTTCCCAGTTTTGACCTTCCTGAAGTTCTCCGTCACCCAATAAAGCATATACAGTATGATTGTCGTTGTTCAGTTTTTTAGCCTGAGCCGCTCCGATGGCAACTGATAACCCCTGTCCTAAGGAGCCGGAAGCCATTCTCACACCCGGTAAACCTTCGTGAGTGGTTGGATGTCCTTGTAATCTCGAATTTAATTTTCTGAAAGTAGCCAATTCTGAAACCGGGAAGTAGCCGCTTCTGGCCAGAACGCTGTAGAAAACCGGAGAAATATGTCCGTTCGATAAGAAGAAAAGGTCTTCTCCGATACCGTTCATGTCAAAACCGGGTTTGCGTTCCATGATGTTTTGGTATAAAACCACTAAAAATTCGGTACAACCCAAAGAACCTCCCGGGTGACCAGAATTTACAGCGTGTACCATACGAAGAATGTCTCTTCTTACCTGAATCGTTAAATTGCTTAATTGTTGTGTGTTACGCTTCATTTTATATGTAAAAGTTAAACTGCCGCAAAGATAATCAGATAATTGGATTTTTCAGAAGATTAGATTATCGGATTTTTAGAAATGTTTAGCGGATGTTAATTAAATCCATAATTCATAATTCATAACTCACAATTCTTTTATCTTTGCCGATTGTAAAATGTATATATGAAGTTCGATTTATTACTTAAAGACCCACAAACCAAGGCCAGAGCAGGATCCATTACTACCGATCACGGCGTAATTGAAACCCCTATTTTTATGCCCGTTGGAACCGTTGCTTCCGTTAAAGGAGTACACCAAAGAGAGTTAAAAGACGATATCAATCCGGATATTATTTTAGGGAATACCTATCATTTATACCTTCGTCCGCAGACGGAGATTCTTGAAAAAGCCGGAGGATTGCATAAATTCATGAACTGGGACAGAAATATCCTGACCGATTCGGGTGGTTATCAGGTGTATTCGCTTTCTTCCAATAGAAAAATCAAAGAAGAAGGGGTTAAATTTAAATCGCATATTGACGGATCGTACCATTTCTTTTCTCCCGAAAACGTTATGGAAATCCAACGTACAATCGGTGCCGATATCATCATGGCTTTCGACGAATGTACGCCCTATCCATGCGATTACCGTTATGCGCAAAAATCGATGAAAATGACACACCGTTGGTTGGATCGTTGTATCAATCATCTGGAAAAACTGCCTTTCAAATACGGTTACGAACAAACGTTTTTCCCTATTGTTCAGGGAAGTACCTATAAGGATTTGCGTGAGCAATCGGCGGAATATATCGCCAATGCCGGTGCGCAGGGTAACGCTATCGGCGGATTGTCAGTAGGGGAGCCGGCGGAGGAGATGTACGCCATGACCGAAGTGGTTACGGCCATCTTACCGGAAGACAAACCCCGTTATTTAATGGGTGTCGGAACACCAATCAACATTCTTGAAAATATCGCATTGGGCATTGACATGTTCGATTGTGTTATGCCTACGCGTAATGCACGAAACGGAATGCTGTTCACCGCAAACGGCACCATCAACATCAAAAATAAAAAATGGGAAGCTGATTTTTCCCCGATTGATGAGATGGGACACACTTTTGTGGATACCGAATATACCAAAGCCTATTTACGTCACCTCTTTGCCGCCAACGAATACCTTGGGAAACAAATTGCGACGATTCACAATTTAGGGTTTTACATGTGGTTGGTTCGTGAAGCAAGAAAACATATCTTAGCGGGAGATTTCCGCGAATGGAAAGAGATGATGGTAAAAAACATGAGTCAGAGATTGTAATTGTGAAATTAGAAATTTGAGATAAGAAGTTTTTCTGTTCTAAATTCTAAGTTCTAAACTCTAAATTCAATAAATGAAAATAATCGATAAATACATTTTAAAGCGATATCTGGGAACTTTTTCGGTGATGTTACTGTTGTTTATTCCTATTGGGATTGTAGTCGACGTGTCCGAGAAGGTCAATAAAATGATCGAAAACAAAGTTCCTTTTGTTGAAATTGCCAAATATTATCTTGATTTTACGATTTATTTCGCCAACATGCTTTTTCCGATATTCTTATTCTTATCGGTCATCTGGTTCACTTCCAAACTGGCTAACAATACCGAGATTATCGCCATTTTAAGTTCCGGAATTTCATTCACCCGTTTTCTTCGGCCTTATATCATTGGAGCCACTTTGGTTTCTTTGTTTGCCCTGCTGATGGCTTTTGTTTTAGTGCCCAACGCAAGTAAAGGGTATAATGATTTCAGATACACCTATCTGAAAAACAATCCTAAAGTTCGTGAAAATCAGGATGTATACAGACAAATCAGTAAGGACGAATTCATCTATGTGAGCAATTTTAATTACATGTCTAAAATGGGCTTTAATTTTTCATTGGAGAAATTTAAAGGCGACAAACTGGATTATAAGATAATTGCCAATCGTATCAAATGGAACGAAGCCGACAGTACCTATACCTTATACGGGTTCAAAAAAAGAACCGTTGGCGAGCTTGACGATCAGTTGATTGCAGCAGAACAACGAAAAATGAAATTGGATTTCGATATAGACGATTTGACGCCGGTGGTGTATATTGCCGAGACCATGACTTTAGGCGAGTTAAACAAGTTTATCGAAAAAGAAAAAGCCAGAGGATCCTCGAATATTAATACCTATATGGTAGTGAAATACCGAAAATTCAGTTTGCCGGTTTCCGCGTTCATATTAACGATTATCGCTGTGGCAGTATCGGCGATGAAGCGTAGAGGAGGAATGGGAGTCAACCTGGCGCTTGGAATTGCCCTTGCGTTTACCTTTATTTTCTTCGAAAAGATTTTCGGAGTTTTGGCGGAGGCTTCCAGTATCCCCCCTTTTGTAGCGGTTTGGTTTCCAAACTTTATCTTTGGAATTTTAGCAATTTATTTACTCAGAAATGCCAAGCGATAAACTGAAAAGTTACTTCCATCTCCATTTTATCGTTTTCATATGGGGATTCACTGCCGTATTGGGAAAACTGATTTCTCTTGACGCACTCCCGTTGGTTTGGTACCGGATGTTAATTGCGGTTTCCATTATTTTCCTTTATATTAAAGTCAGCAAGATTCCTTTGGTCGTTTCCAAGCGGCTGATGTTCGGGTTTTTATTTTCCGGATTGGTTATTGCCATGCACTGGTTTACTTTTTTTCAGGCGATTAAGGTTTCAAATATATCGGTAACCTTAGCTTGCTTGTCGACCGGAGCTTTATTTGCCTCCATTCTGGAACCTATTTTCTATGGTAAAAAAATCGTATTCTACGAAGTCCTTTTCGGATTGTTTGTGGTTTTCGGATTGGGAATCATATTCAATGTGGAAGGGAATTATATCGAAGGGATTCTGTTAGCCCTGACTTCCGCGTTCTTATCAGCGATGTTTTCGGTTATCAACGGAAAATTTGCCCAATACAATGATGCCGCGGTTATTACTTTTTACGAGCTTTTAGGCGGTGTTGGATTCTTTTCCATCTACTTGCTGTTCTCCGGAAGTTTTACCGAAGATTTTTTCCGGATTTCAACCAATGATTTACTTTGGTTGTTTGTTCTGGGATCTGTTTGTACGGCTTATGCTTTTCTGGCCTCAGTAAAAGTGATGAAATATTTAACGCCCTACACGGTAATGCTGACCATTAATCTGGAACCGATTTACGGAATCATATTGGGTATTTTGGTATTCAGCGAAAGTGAAAAAATGAGCCCTGAGTTTTATATCGGCGCCTCGATTATAGTGTTAACCGTAATTTTAAACGGGGTAATTAAGAATTATAAGAAAGTTAAAAACTAATTATTAAATAGTTTCTGCATTGTAAAATGAAAATTTTATCTTTGTCGTCCAAACTAAAATCAAAAGAAACAAACAAAATGGAATACTTAGATTTTGAACTTCCGATTAAAGAGCTTGAAGATCAATTGGATAAATGCCAGATTATTGGACAGGAGTCGGATGTAGATGTTTCCAATACCTGCAAGCAAATCGAGAAAAAATTAGAAGAGACCAAGAAAGATATATATAAGAACCTTACGGCATGGCAACGTGTGCAGCTTTCAAGGCATCCAAACCGTCCTTATACGATGGATCACGTGAGAGCATTGTGCGGCGAAACCTTCTTAGAGCTTTTTGGAGACAGAGGCGTAAAAGATGATAAAGCGATGATTGGTGGTCTTGGAAAAATCGACGGACAATCGTTCATGATTGTGGGGCAGCAAAAAGGGTACAATACCAAAACACGTCAGTTCCGTAATTTCGGAATGGCCAACCCGGAAGGATACCGTAAAGCGCTTCGTTTAATGAAAATGGCAGAGAAATTCGGAATTCCGGTTCTTACTTTAATCGACACTCCGGGAGCCTATCCGGGATTGGAAGCAGAAGAAAGAGGACAAGGGGAAGCAATTGCCCGTAATATCTTTGAAATGATCCGTTTAAAAGTGCCTATCATCTCCGTAATTGTAGGTGAAGGAGCTTCAGGTGGCGCATTGGGAATAGGTGTGGGTGACCGTGTATTAATGATGGAAAACACCTGGTACTCCGTAATTTCACCGGAATCCTGTTCGTCCATCCTTTGGAAAAGCTGGGAATACAAAGAACAGGCTGCCGAAGCATTGAAACTGACGTCTGCCGACATGAAAAAACAGAAATTAGTAGACGACATTATTCCTGAACCACTTGGTGGCGCACACTATGACAGAGAAACGACTTTCAAAAACGTTGAAAAATATGTAATGAAAGCTTTTAATGAACTGAAAGACTTATCAACAGAGGAATTAGTGGCTCAGAGAATGGATAAATACAGTAAAATGGGTGAATTTAAAGAGTAAATTCACTTGTTCGCAGAATAAATCATCCGAGGCCTTACCGCTTCGGATTTTTTTTGACTTATTAACATTGAAAGCCGAGTTATTAACACGGTCTTATTAACAACTCGAAATTATTTTTTCTAAAAATTGGTTACCTTAGCAACATGGAAAACCTTAAAAATATAAACCCTTACAAAGTGGATAAAACCGCTATCATCAATCTCGAAAAAGGGAAGCTGCCACCACAGGCGCTGGACCTGGAAGAGGCGGTGCTTGGCGCCATGATGATTGACAAAAAAGGTGTTGATGAGGTTATCGATATATTGAGCCCTGAAGCTTTTTACAAGGATGCCCACAAATACATCTTCGAAGCAATCGTTCAGCTATTCAATGATACCCAGCCGATTGACTTATTAACAGTTTCGGCCCAACTAAAGAAGAACGCGAAATTAGACTTGTCCGGAGGGGATTTTTATCTGATTCAGCTTACGCAAAAGATATCGTCTTCGGCACATATCGAATTTCACTCCCGCATTATTCTTCAGAAATACATTCAACGCAGTCTGATCCGGATTTCTTCTGAAATTATTGAAGAATCCTATGATGAAACGACGGATGTTTTCGATTTGCTTGACAAAGCCGAATCCAAATTATATGAAGTGACGCAGGGAAATATCAAACGTAGTTCGGAAACAGCACAAAGTTTGGTAATTCAGGCGAAAAAACGAATTGAAGAAATTGCCAATAAAGAAGGTCTGAGCGGAATCCCAACCGGGTTTCACGATTTGGACAAACTAACCTCGGGTTGGCAGCCTTCGGATTTGATTATTATTGCAGCGCGTCCGGGTATGGGTAAAACCGCCTTCGTATTGTCGATGGCCCGAAACATGGCTATTGATGCGGGTGCTCCGGTAGCCTTGTTCTCTCTGGAGATGTCTTCGGTACAGCTAATTACCCGTTTGATTTCTTCGGAAACCGGTTTGTCTTCGGAAAAACTGCGTACCGGAAAACTGGAAAAACACGAATGGGAACAACTTTCCATTAAAGTAAAAGACTTAGAAAAAGCGCCGTTATATATTGACGACACCCCGTCGCTTTCGATTTTCGATTTGCGTGCGAAAGCCCGTCGTTTGGCCTCGCAGTACGGCATCAAGATGATTGTAATCGACTACCTTCAGCTGATGACCGCCGGAGGAAACGGAAAAGGTGGCGGAAACCGTGAGCAGGAGATTTCAACGATTTCCCGAAATTTAAAAGCCTTAGCAAAAGAATTGGGTGTTCCGGTTATTGCACTGTCGCAGTTGTCGCGTGCCGTGGAAACGCGAGGTGCGAGCAAGCGTCCGTTGTTATCCGACTTACGTGAATCGGGTGCAATCGAGCAGGATGCCGATATTGTATCGTTCATCTACCGTCCGGAATACTATAAAATTGACGAATGGGATGACGAAGAGCGTTCACCAACGCAAGGTCAGGCCGAATTTATCGTAGCGAAACACCGTAACGGTGGCTTGGACAACATCCGATTGAAATTCATCGGTAATCTGGGTAAATTTGATAACTTAGACGATCACCATTCGCCATTTGAAGCAATGCCTTCCAGTATGAACAGGGATGATAATCCGTTTATCACCAAAAATCTTCCCTCTGCCAACGAAGCTTTCGGAAGTAATATGAACAGTTTTGACGACGACAGCGATGTTCCGTTCTAATCAGAATCTTTTAAGCCTGCATTTTGTAGGCTTTTTTTATTTAATAGTAAAGCAAAGTAATTAGAACTAAGCCTTTTCATTATTAAAATTGTCCGTCGTTTTTATGTAGCTAACGTTTTATTGAACTTGATACCACCGCTGTTCTTGTTGTTGACGAATTCAATGTTTAAGATAATGCGGTTTAACACCACTCTTTGTCCGTCTATTACTACTGGTGTTGGAGACGCATCAGATATAAAATCTAATTGTCCCCGAATTTCCAGGAATAGTAAAATACACAATTGGCATTAGGAATAAACGGTTGAGTTCCCTTTTACAAATGATTTAAGACTAATGAGAAAGTTGCTCGAAAAGGAACAGATTGAGCTGTTGTAACCTCATTTAGTAAATTTGATTCCGTCATGATGTATAATTTAAGGTTAATAAAATACCACTTTGGTTCTCGATTTGAATGTTTTAAGTTTAAAAACCGTTTTTATCATTTTTATAAGTGTAAATGCCATTTTTTTAAATTGAAGTTTTAGTGTTAAGAGGTGATTATTGTGTAATGGTTTGTTTTTTTAAGGAGATACATTTCTGATTTATTATTTTTAAATCAAATAATTAGTATTTTTTTTGTTAAATTTTAAAAATATGATACTTTTGCTATAAGAAAATTTAGGTAACATTAAAAACTAAAAACCCTTTATATTTATATTATGAAACAAAAAATTTTTACAATTTTAATGGCGCTGGTCCTGATTTCTTGTCAGAAGGAAGAAGGTGGTGATAAAAATGCTGCTGCAAATTTAACGTCTTTTAAAAATGAGTGGTTAAATTCCAAATTGGATTCCGTTATAAGTAAATCCGATAAGAATACAGTTTGTTACCTGTTTGCAAAGGAAGAATTGGTTCAGTTGTTGGAAAATGAGCAATTGAACAAGTTTCGATTTGTTTTAGGGTTTACTGAAAGTAGATTGGATTTAAGAACTGTCGGAGTTAATGGTGACGGAATGCAACTTGGAATGATTAATTCGACAATTATTGAGGATGAAAATTTCGACAGTCAAATTAATAGTTTGTCATCGTCAGCAATACAATTTAGGAGTGACGATGAAATTATCAGTAAACATATCTTAAATCCGGAAACTGCCTATGCTTATATTAATAAGTGGAATATAATATTGGCCGGAAATGGAGATTTAAACGATGTTATTTCCTATGACAATATGAGGATCAATCATTTCAGTATTGAAAGAGAAGTAATGGATAACCTGAGTCATTTGCCTAATTTTAAATATTTAGGTGTTGTTTTAGGTGTTAATCCTGAAGGAAAACTAACTACTGTAATGTTGGGGTTAAATGAAAACAGAAGTATTATTTTTTCTGCCAATGAAGGTGTTAATTCGCCATCTATTTTTGATCATACAGTTCCATGCCCAAAAAATTGTTATGATTGATTTTAAACTTTGTAAAATTGTTATTAGTGATATTCAGACTTAGGTTGTTTAATTTATTACTTAATATGATATTGTTTTCAAAAAGCTTTTCCAAAAAGGAAAAGCTTTTTGATTTCTGACTGTTATTTATTTGATTACCAATTTTTTGGATTCAAATTGAAGTACGTTTTATGTGGTATTGACTTTCAATAATTTATTCCTGTCTCATTTTATTTTATACTTAAATTTGCTTTGTTGCGCTTTTTATTTGAATCTCTGAATGAGTATCTATCAAGGGAAAGCACTTTGACTGGTTATTGGTTTTTTGGTTAGGCGTATTTGGAATTCAATATACTCTGGATACCGAGGCTTTTTACCTGTTTTTTTATCATTATCTTCACATTAAAATCACTTATCTTTGAGAATAAATTTTTCGGAATGCAACTCAAAAAGACACTATATATCGTTCTGTTTCTGATATCGCTATCGGCAAAAGCTTCGTTTGTATTATTACCAATGGATCCCGAAACACAGCAAAATCACTTAAAAGCATACGGAATCACGTATTGGGCTTTGGACAAACAATACAAAGTAAGTTGGTTGCTGAATTATCGTGGCGGTTCCTTTTTATTGCCCGATGCTCCCGAAATCCGTAAGGAATGTCAGATTCGCGGGGTGAGTTTCGAAGTGCTATCCGATGGTGCCGCTAACGGAATTTTGGACGAAATCAGTTCGCCTTCACAAAACATGGAAACGGTAGTGTTGGAAAAAGCCCCCAAGATAGCAGTCTATACTCCGAAAGGAAAACAGCCTTGGGATGACGCGGTGACCTTGGTATTAACCTACGCGGAGATTCCGTTTACGCCGATTTACGATGAGGAAGTTTTGAACGATGCCCTATTGTTATACGATTGGCTGCATTTACACCATGAGGATTTTACCGGACAATACGGAAAATTCTTTGGCGCTTACAGAAATGCCCCTTGGTATATCGAACAGAAAAAAGAAGCGGAAGCTTTAGCTGCAAAATTAGGATACAGTAAAGTGTCTGAGGAAAAGTTGGCAGTAGCGACTAAAATCCGAAACTTTGTTATAGGAGGCGGCTTCATGTTTGCCATGTGTTCCGCAACCGACAGTTTCGATATTGCACTTTCGGCAGAAGGGGTGGATATTTGTGAACCGATGTTTGACGGCGATGAAAGCGATGCGAATTACCAAACCAAAATAGATTACAACAATACTTTTGCATTTAAGGATTATATTCTGGAACGCAATCCGATGGCGTATGAGTTTTCCAATATTGATGTAACCAATACAAGAAGAGTTTTACCGGATGTGGATTATTTTACCCTGATGGAATATTCGGCAAAATGGGATCCGATTCCGACCATGTTATGCCAGAATCATACACAATTGATAAAAGGTTTTATGGGACAGACTACGGCTTTCAATGCGGAGTTAATTAAATCAAACATTTTGGTAATGGGCGAAAACAAGCAAAACGGAGAAGCACGTTACATTCACGGTACCAAAGGAAAAGGAATGTTCACTTATTACGGCGGTCACGATCCCGAAGATTATCAGCATAAAGTGGGCGATGCGCCAACCGTTTTGGATCTGCACCCAAATTCACCGGGCTACCGATTGATCTTAAACAACGTCTTGTTCCCGGCAGCCAGAAAGAAAAAACTGAAAACATAATACAATAAAAAAGACGAAAGTGAATTTGCTTTCGTCTTTTTTTAGTTTTAATTCTGAGATTTTAAATCAGATTTTCTTCATTTTCCTTGTCCAGATATTCCTGAACTATGTCAATCGCATTGGTGATAACGTCACTTAAAGCGGTAATGAAACTGCCTTCTTCCGCGCTGTTGATAGCATGTTTGATGGCTTCGACTTCTTTGGTTATGATTTCGTGCGTCACGTTTCTGCCCGATGCCGCAATACCTTCCAGAATCAAACCAATGATTTCCTCTTCGGTTCTGCCTCTCAGATGTTTTTCCTGACGAATGATAATATGATCGAACATTCGGGCGGCAATCGTGGCGCATTCCCGGATGTCTTCATCACGTCGGTCACCCACACCGGCAATAATTCCGATTTTTTTGGTGGCTTCCACACTGCTCAAATATTCTTCCACACCTTTATATCCGGATGGATTGTGCGCAAAATCAATCAATACCTTGAATTTTTTGAATTCAAAAATGTTCATACGCCCCGGAGTTTGCGCGGCACTCGGAATGAATGTCTGCAACGACAAACTGATGTCTTCTGTTTTGAAACCCCAAAGGTAACTCGCTAAGGTAGCTGCCAAAACGTTTGCAATCATGAATTTCGCTTTTCCACCCAAGGTTAAAGGAACGTGTGTGGCTCTTTCGATGCGGATTTTCCATTCTCCTTTTTTGATGGTGATGAAACCGTTTTCGTAAACCGCCACAATTTTTCCTTCTTTCGCAAATTGCTGAATCGTCGGATTGTCTTCTGTCATGCTGAAATAGGCAATGTTGCAGTTGACTTCTTTTGCGATTTTCAGACAGTATTCGTCTTCGGCATTAAGGATAACCCAACCGTCTTTTTTCACACTTCGGGCCACCGTACTTTTTACACGCGCTAAATCATCCAGCGTGTCAATATCGTTTAAGCCCAAATGGTCCTCCTGAATGTTGGTCACCACCGCGATATCACAACGACTGAAACCCAAGCCAGCGCGAAGAATTCCGCCACGAGCTGTTTCCAGAACCGCAAATTCCACAGTTGGATCTTTTAAAATGTATTCTGCAGAAATGGGTCCGGTCGTGTCGCCTTTTTCCATCATGTGGTTCTGAACATAAATCCCGTCTGAGGTTGTGAAACCAACTTTGAATCCGTTATTTTTTACGATATGTGCTAAAAGTCGGGTCGTGGTGGTTTTTCCGTTGGTTCCTGTAACCGCGATTATAGGAATACGGCTTGGTTTTCCCGGAGGATACAACATATCGATTACCGGCGCTGCAACGTTTCTTGGTAAACCTTCAGAAGGAGCCAAGTGCATACGGAAACCGGGAGCCGCATTCACTTCCAGAATACAACCGCCGTTTTCTTTTAAGGGTTGTGTCAGGTTTTCGGCCATGATATCGACTCCGCAAACATCCAATCCGATGACGCGTGAAATTCGTTCGCAAAGGAAAATATTTTCGGGGTGCATCATGTCGGTAACATCTATTGAAGTCCCGCCGGTGCTAAGGTTTGCCGTCGATTTTAAATAAACAATTTCGTCTTCTTTCGGAACCGTTTCCAAAGTGTAACCTAATTTATCCAGTAAATCCGTGGTATCTCTGTCGACATCGATTTGCGTTAATACATTTTCATGTCCGTATCCACGACGCGGATCTTTATTCGTTTCGTCAATTAGTTGTTGGATGGTTTGTTTGCCATCACCTTTCACATGTGCGGGTTCGCGTTTTGCGGCAGCCACCAGTTTATTGTCGATTACCAGTACTCGAAAATCATAACCGGTAATGAATTTTTCCACGATGACTCTTCGGCTGTATTTTTGGGCGTAGGCCAATCCGGCGACAGCATCCTCATAATTGGTTACATTAATAGAAGCCCCTTTTCCGTGGTTACCGTCCAATGGTTTTAAAACGATAGGATACCCGATTTTTTTGATGGTGCTTTGCAAATCGTCTTCATCCACACAAATACTGCCACTGGCCACTGGGATGGACGCTAAGTCCAGCATTCGTTTGGTTTCTTCTTTGTTACAGGCAATATCAACGGCGATGTTACTCGTTTTACAGGTAATGGTCGCCTGAAAACGCATCTGATTTACTCCGTACCCTAACTGTACTAAGGAATTGGTGCCTAAGCGAATCCACGGAATATCGCGGGCAACGGCTTCATCCACAATACTTCCGGTGGAAGGACCAAGACGAACGCGCTCTCGGATTTCACGCATTTTCTGGATATCGGCATCGACATCATAAGGTGTTCCGGCGATTAAAGCTTCGGCTATGGCTACGGCACTTTCGGCCGCAAAAAGACCTACGTTTTCTTCCGTATAGCTGAAAACCACGTTGTAGGTTCCGGGGGTTTTGGTCTCACGGGTTCTTCCGAAACCGGTTTCCATGCCGGCCAAAGTTTGTATCTCCAAGGCAATGTGTTCGATAACGTGTCCCATCCAGGTGCCGCGTTCAATGCGGGAAAAGAAGCCGCCACGGGTGCCTTCGGAACAGCGGTGTTCTATCATCGTAGGAAACATGGCTTCGATACGTTCACGGAATCCTTCTATTTTATTGGTGGGGAATTGTTCCATTTCTTCAAGGTCCAATCGCATTTGGATTAATTTCTTTCGTTGTACACTCCAAATGTTTGGGCCGCGTAAGGCTTGGATTTTTAATATTTTCATTTTATTCTTTGAAAAGGTTCTACTGATTTTGTTAAAAATAGCAATATTTATTTTATAGCCGCAATTTTTTTAAGAGAAATAATAAAAGCCTTTTAAATTGTAGTGTTTCTATTATTTTTTGTGCTGATTTTCAAATTTTTACTGAACTTTCAAAAAGGTATGGCCTTCCTCTTTAGCCCCGATTGTAGAGGAAATCCTGACTTTGTGAGCTTGTGTACAAGCTCGCAATGACAGATTGGAACGGAAAGCGGGAACAGGGTGACCAAATAATCACTGTCCCTTCGCTTCAAAAACAGAAAATAACTTGGTTTTTTTTATCTTTTTGCTACTTTTACGACATGAAAATACACGGAAAATTAGTTATTATAGGAGGAGCTGTTGATAAAGGGAGTTTTACAGAAAACAGTTTTGATGCAAAAGTGGAAAATAATCTGAATTTTTTTGAGAAAGGGATTTTAAAACGCATCATAACCGAATCAAAACATAAAGAGAATTCAAGAATTGAAATTATTACGACGGCGTCTAAGATTCCGCGTGAAGTGGGACCGGAATATGCCAGAGCGTTCGAATACCTGAATGCTAAAAATGTAGACGTATTGTATCTTGAAAAGCGCGAGCAGGCGATGGAACAGGAAGTTTTAGACCGTTTGCGTGCTGCGGATATTGTTATGTTTACCGGTGGCGATCAGTTGCGATTGACGTCTATTTTAGGAGGAACACCATTTCATGATATTTTACTCGACAAATACCGTAACGAAGATTTTATTTATGCGGGAACCTCGGCAGGTGCAGCGGCCGCTTCCAATAACATGATTTATCAGGGAAGCAGTCACGAAGCGTTGCTGAAGGGTGAGGTGAAAATCACTTCCGGTTTAGGACTGATTGATGATGTGGTTATCGATACCCACTTTGTTCAGCGCGGGCGCATCGGACGTTTGTTTCAGGCAGTTGTGGGGAATCCGAAAGTATTGGGAATCGGACTGGGTGAAGATACCGGTTTGCTGATCACGAACAATACGAACATGGAAGCAATTGGCTCCGGATTGGTGATTATCGTTGACGGAAGAGAAATAAAAGATACCAATTTAACTCAGGTGGAAATAGGGCAACCGATTTCTATCAGCCATTTGGTAACCCACGTGATGAGTCAGTTTGATAAATTTGATTTGCACACCCATAAAATGAGCATTCACGATTCGCAATACGTTTAAGATGAAGGTAATTATTCACGGTGGATTTTTTTCGGAATCATCAACCAATAATGAAACGAAAATAGCCAAACAGCAGGCATTGTTGCGCATTGTAAAAGATTCGTATGATTATCTGAAAACACATTCGGCTTTGGAAACGGTGGTTTTTGCCGTTTCGCAGTTGGAAGACGACGAATTGTTCAATGCCGGAATCGGATCGCAGATTCAGAGTGACGGAAAAATAAGAATGAGTGCGTCTTTAATGGATGGTGAAACACAGAAGATGAGTGGTGTTATCAATATTGAAGAAACCAAAAACCCGATTCAGGTGGCTCAGGTTTTGATGCAAGTGGATGACCGAATTTTAGGCGGAAGCGGCGCCACGAATTTCGCAAGAAAGCACGGTTTCAAACCGTTTTCAACTGAAATTCCGCAACGAAGAGCCGAGTATGAAGCGAAAGTAAAATCCCTTGGCACTGGAACCGTAGGTTGTGTGGCTTTGGATACCAACGGAAAAATAGCGGTAGCCACTTCCACCGGAGGAAAAGGATTTGAGATTCCGGGGCGTATTTCGGATTCGGCTACCGTGGCCGGAAATTATGCTAATGCATTTTGCGGGGTGAGTTTAACCGGCGTAGGCGAAGATATTGTGAGTAATGCCACCGCCGCCAAAATTGTAACCCGCGTTACCGATGGTTTTTCCTTACAGGAAGCTTTTGCGAAAACGTTCAGCGAATTGCAACCGTATGATGGTTTTGCCGGAGCGATTGCGATTGATAAGGACGGAAATATGTTCCATCAGGATTCGCATCCAAGTATGGTTTTTGCCAGTTTTGATGGTGAAAACGAAGAAGTTTTCAATTAGAATAAAATTTTCAAGATGAATTACAACGCTATTTTACAGGAAATCCATCAGGAGACCAAAGCACTTCCGGTTATCGGAAATGTGGCTTCGACGATTCCGGAATTAGCGAATGTTGATTCCAATAAATTCGGAATGCACCTTACGACAATTGACGGACAGGATTTCGGGATTGGTGACAGTAACGAAAAATTTTCCATACAATCGGTTTCCAAAGCCCTGACAGTTACCTTGGCTTTTTCTTTTTTAGGGGAAAAAGTCTGGGAACGGGTAGGTGTGGAGCCTTCAGGAAATCCTTTTAATTCGTTGGTGCAGTTGGAATACGAAAAAGGGATTCCGCGCAATCCGTTTATTAATGCCGGCGCATTGGTGATTGCCGACATGCTGGTAACCCATTTAGAACATCCCAAAGAAGATTTTTTAGATTTTATCCGAACGATTTCAGGTTGTGATACCATTACCTATAACCTGAAAGTGGCACAATCGGAAAAAGATACCGGATTCCGGAATGCGGCTTTGGCTAATTTTTTAAAGTCGTTCGGCAATATTGAGAATGATGTGGAGGTTGTTTTGGATTTTTATTTCCACCAATGCTCATTGGAAATGACCTGTAAGGAACTGGCACATTCCTTTTTCTTTTTTGCCAATGAAGGAAAAACCAAAAGCGGCCAACAGATTTTAACCCGAAGTCAAGTAAAGCGACTCAACGCTTTAATGCAAACTTGCGGGTTTTATGATGAATCGGGCGAGTTTACGTATAAGGTGGGATTGCCCGGAAAAAGTGGTATCGGTGGTGGTATCGGTGCTTTGTTTCCGCAGCATTTTTCGGTGGCTACGTGGAGTCCGCGTTTGAACGAAAAAGGAAATTCCGAAATGGGAATGTATGCGTTGGAACAACTGACCACCAAAACCGGAATGTCGATTTTTTAATTAAAAACGCCAAACCAGAATCCGACTTACTTTATTGCCTTGTTCCATTTCAATCGTTTTTACCTCTTTGGCATTTACCTTTTTTAAGATGGTATAGAACGGTTTCAGATTCTCCTTTTTGGAAACCAAGGAAGAAAACCATTTGCATTGTGTTTTGAAATGCACACTTTCGTAAATCATATTGGTGATAAAAGCCAATTCGCCGCCTTCGTACCAGAGTTCGTTATTTTGTCCGCTGAAGTTCAGAATTGGTTTTCTTTCCACCGCTTTTCCTAAATTTTTCAGTTTTCGATTGGTTCCTTTTGTGGCTTCTTCTTTGGAGTTGTGAAACGGCGGATTGCAAATGGTAAAATCAAATTGCTCTTCGGGTTGGATGATGCCTTTGAAAATTTGGCGTTTGCTTTGTTGAAGACGAACAGTAATCGCTCCGTTCAGTTCCGGATTTTTACTGATGATGGTTTCTGCAGTATGTTTTGCGGGTTTGTCCACTTCGGTTCCTACGAATTCCCAACCGTATTCCTGATGTCCGATGATGGGATAAATACAATTCGCACCGACACCTATATCGAGAATACGAACATTTTTTCCTGTTGGGATTTCACCATTATTGTTTTCGGCCAGTATATCGGCGATGTAGTGAATATAATCCGCACGTCCGGGAATGGGTGGACAGAGGTTGGTTTTGGGTAATTCCCAATAACTGATGTTGTAGAACTGTTTCAGTAAGGCTTTGTTCAAAGCACGAACAGCATCCGGATTGGCAAAATCGATACTTTCGTTTCCGAATTTGTTTGGACCTACGAATGGTTTCAACTCGGGTAAAGTCTCGATTAATGTTTTGAAATCGTAATTGCCGTTGTGTTTGTTTCGCGGATGCAGGCTCTTTTGAGGCGTATCGTTTTTTATATTTTTCATGGAGTTGGAATTGATTTAATGACAGTTTGGAAAGGATACTTGAAAGACTTGGAAACTCGGGATTGTAAAAAGGACTTTCAAAATGTTTTCCGAACAATTCACTGTCAAGAAATATTGTATTAGTGCAAAAAAAGATTAGCTTTTTTCACGTCGGAATGCTTTATTTAATTGGATAAAAGCATCTAAAAGAAGTGTTGCCTGTTCGAAATTTTGTGTTTTAAGTATCAGTTTTGTCTTCTCCCAATTGCCCCTGTTATCTTTGACAGTCCAAAAATTGACAAAAGCAAGGTTGTCCTTTCTATAAGATATTTGATCAAATCGTGTTACCACGGCAATATTGTAGCGAGCATTGGCGCCGGACTTCGATGATAATTTAAGTTTGTTCTCTTCAAAGGTTGCGGATAATTTATCCCGTGAGTCGGTGCTGTAGGCGTAGGCATTAATCAGTGTTATCAAATTGTTTTTTGCCTCTTCAAGTGTTAGTACCGGATGGTCAATTTTTGTAGATGTACCATTCTCGTAAAGGATTTCATCCACTTCACTCTTTGCAATGTAATATATTGTTGCTGAATTTACATCCGTTTTATAGGCGATGGTTTGGTCAACAGCAAGCACTTTTACGTTTAAGTTGGCTTTGTATGTTGTTTTTATGATGTCTTGCGCCTGAACGATTCCGGTGAAGAACAATAAGGTAATCAGGTGTTTCATTTTTTATGAAATATATAAAGTTTTTTTGAAATAAAAAACCCACTCTTGCGAATGGGTTTTGTAGTAAGTAAGATAAATATGTGTTTAACAAACGTTTTTCTTATTTCACTTTATTCACGATAGCTGTGAAAGCTGCAGGGTGGTTCATTGCTAAATCGGCAAGAACTTTACGGTTCAATTCGATATTGTTAGCTTTTATTTTACCCATGAATTGAGAATAACTCATTCCGTGTAGACGTGCACCAGCGTTGATACGCATGATCCATAAGGCACGGAAGTTTCTCTTTTTTTGCTTTCTTCCACGGTAAGCATATTGCATTGCTTTTTCTACCGCGTTTTTCGCTACTGTCCAAACGTTTTTACGTCTTCCAAAGAAACCTTTGGCTTGTTTTAATACTCTTTTTCTTCTTGCTCTTTTAGCAACTGAATTTACCGATCTTGGCATAATTTTAAATTGTTTTTTGCAGTAAGGCGACTTTTCAGTACTTCTAATTTCTAAATTCTAATTTCTGAATTTAAAAAGGCCCACTCCAGGGTTATTAAATTGTTTTAACCGACAACGATTAAGGAATAATTGACAATTGAAAATTGTCGATTAATGATTAATTGGTAATTAAAAATTACCGATTAGATAAGTCTTAATTGTTGTTTGATACTCTTCTCATCTGTTGGGTGAACCAAAGTTGAGTGAGTTAAAGCTAATTTACGCTTTTTAGATTTTTTAGTCAAAATGTGACTTTTAAAAGCGTGCTTTCTTTTGATTTTTCCAGAACCAGTAACTTTAAAACGTTTCTTGGCACTAGATTTAGTTTTCATTTTAGGCATTTTCTTCCTAGGTATTAGATTTATCTTACTTACTATTTTTGAAGCTTTCTGCTGTTAGCTAATAGCTGTCAGCTTTGCGCTTATTTTTTCTTCTTCGGAGCGATAAACATAATCATACGTTTACCTTCCAATACCGGCATCGCTTCCACTTTACCGTAATCTTCCAAATCCTGTGCTAAACGAAGCAACAAGATTTGTCCTTGTTCTTTATAAATAATCGAACGTCCTTTAAAGAATACGAAAGCTTTTAATTTGGAACCTTCCTTCAGGAATTTTTCCGCATTTTTCTTTTTGAATTCATAATCGTGCTCATCGGTTTGAGGTCCGAAACGAATTTCTTTAATGGTAATCTGTGTCGATTTCGCTTTTAGCTCTTTTTCACGTCTTTTTTGCTCGTACAGGAACTTTTTATAGTCCATGATCTTACAAACCGGTGGTTCTGCATTTGGCGAAATTTCAACCAAATCCAATTCCAATTGATCGGCTAACCGTAAAGCATCCGCAGTTTTAAAAACTCCCGGCTCTACATTGTCGCCCACAAGACGTACTTCAGGTACACGAATAAGATTGTTTATTCTGTGTGCATCTTTTTTTTCTACTCGAGGCTGGTAACCTCTGTTGTTTCTTATTGCTATGGCTTTAAAATTTTAAGTTAAACTTAGAATTGTTTTAATGTTTTATTGATTTCTTCTTTCACTAAAGAAGCGAATTGCTCAACTGACATCGTTTCGTTGGACTTTCCGGCATCACCGTGACGGCGAACCGAAATCGTTCCGTTCTTTTCTTCTTCCTCACCAACAATCAGCATAAATGGGAGTTTTTGTACTTCAGCCTCCCTGATTTTTTTACCAATCGTCTCGTTTCGGTTGTCAATTAGGGCGCGAATTTCGTGAATTTCCAGCAATTCTGAAACTTTTTTGGCATAATTTTCATATTTCTCGCTCAAAGACAGGATAATAGCCTGCTCCGGCATCAGCCAAAGTGGGAAGTTTCCGCCTGTATGTTCCAGTAAGATAGCGATAAAGCGCTCCATCGAACCGAAAGGCGCACGGTGAATCATTACCGGACGGTGTAATTCGTTATCAGAACCTTTGTACGACAATTCAAAACGCTCCGGTAAGTTGTAATCTACCTGAATCGTTCCCAACTGCCAACTTCTACCCAAAGCGTCTTTTACCATGAAATCCAGTTTCGGACCGTAAAATGCGGCTTCTCCGGCTTCGATTACATAGTTCAGACCTTTGTCTTTTGCCGCGCTGATAATCGCTTGCTCTGCTTTCTCCCAGTTTTCAACCGATCCGATGTATTTGTCAGGATTGTTCAAATCACGTACAGAAACCTGAGCCGTGAAGTTTTCAAATCCTAACGAACCGAATACGTATAATACCAGGTCGATTACATTTTTAAATTCTGCATCCAATTGATCCGGTGTACAGAAAATGTGTGCATCATCCTGAGTAAATCCTCTTACACGTGTTAAACCGTGTAGTTCACCTGATTGCTCATAACGGTAAACAGTTCCGAATTCCGCATAACGCTTCGGTAAGTCTTTATAACTCCAAGGTCTTGCATTGTAAATCTCACAGTGGTGAGGGCAGTTCATCGGTTTTAATAAAAACTCTTCGCCTTCTGCCGGCGTTTTAATCGGTTGGAAACTGTCTGCTCCGTATTTTGCGTAGTGACCGGAAGTCACGTATAATTCTTTTTGTCCGATGTGTGGTGTAACCACTTGCTCGTAACCGGCTTTCTTTTGTGCTTTTTTTAGAAACTGCTCCAAACGATCACGTAAAGCAGCGCCTTTTGGTAACCATAATGGTAAACCTTGTCCGACTTTTTGTGAGAAATGGAACAAATCCAATTCCTTGCCCAGTTTTCGGTGGTCGCGTCGTTTTGCTTCTTCCAGTAATTCAAGGTAATCCGTTAAGTCTTTTTGTTTCGGGAACGAGATTCCGTACACACGGGTTAGCTGTTTGTTATTTTCGTCACCTCTCCAATACGCTCCGGCTACCGATAAGATTTTCATCGCTTTAATGATTCCGGTATTCGGAATGTGGCCACCGCGGCATAAATCGGTAAAAGTGGCATGGTCACAGAAAGTAATCGTTCCGTCTTCCAGGTTCTGGATGAGTTCCGTTTTGTATTCGTTACCTTTATATAGTTCCAAGGCTTCCGCTTTGGTAGCCGAACGCATTTTGAATTCGTGTTTCTCTCTGGCGATTTCTAATACGCGGTCTTCTATGGCTTTGAAATCGGCATCGGTGATTTTTTTATCTCCGAAATCAACGTCATAATAAAATCCGTTATCAATCGCCGGACCAATAGTCAGTTTAATTCCCGGATACATTTCCTCCAGGGCTTGCGCCATCACGTGCGAAGTCGAGTGCCAGAACGCTTTTTTGCCATCTGCATCGTTCCAGGTATATAATATAAGAGCGCCGTCCGTGGTTAACGTGGTGGTCGTTTCAATGGTTGTCCCATTAAAAGATGCCGAAATAACATTTCTGGCCAAACCCTCACTGATGCTTTTCGCAACATCCATAGGAGTCACACCTTGTGCAAACTCCTTAACCGAACCGTCCGGTAAAGTAATCTTTATCATATTTATAAATTATAAGATGCAAATATATAACATTTGAAAAACTGTTTAGCAAAGAAACAGCAGAGAAAGTTAACTCTTTTGTGCTTTTGTGTTGAAGTATTTACAAGTTGGCTTTTTTCGAATCTTTAATAAGCTTCCAGTTTTTGTAAATAAATGCCTGATATAGGATGTAAAAAAGAGAATTGAAAATCCAGATATCGATATAAGGATCTTCAATGAAAACCGTTTCCGTATTTCCGCTTAAGAAGATAAACAAGCTATTGGTAAGGTATAAAAGAAGACCTGTGTTGAAATAATAAAATGACTCCGACTGACGTAACGTTTTTATTAGGTACAGTATGGAATATAATGATAAGGCAGCTGATGTCAGTGAGACTTCAATTATGTTGAACCTGTAGTAAAGACTTGGATCTTCAATATAACTATATAGGACTGCGCCGGAAATTGCGAAAAGATTGAAAAGTATGATTTTTCTAAAAATTTTGTTTTCGAGTAATTGGTAGAAAACTACGCTAAGGATGATAAATTGCGAATTGAAATAATAATGAGAAAGAAATAAATTGTTACCGGGATTTGTCCATCCTATAATATGACAAAACAATTCGACTACAAATAATAGGGTGAGATAAACAGTAATTAGCTGTTCCTTTTTGTTTTTCTCTTTTAGTCCCAATGCAAAAAGCAGGACATTGCGTAATAATAAAAACAAGCCAATGAGGCTGATGGCGAATCCTAATAGCATTTCCAATTGGTTTTACTGCAATTTACTGTTTTTTTATAGAAAACAAGTGTTAAGAGCGAAAGTTCCGGGCTTTTTTTCGGACCATATTCCCGCTTTCCGTTACAATCCGTCCTTGCGAGCTTGCGCTGCAATCTCCCAAAGCCGGGAT
>NZ_FMTY01000017.1 GCF_900100625.1 Flavobacterium saliperosum | reverse complement strand
TTTATAAGTCGTACAAATCAAATAAGAAAAAACGTATATTAGCCTAAATTTATAACCTGAATATTTGTCAACTATTTTAGGACAATACAAAAACTAACGACTAAAAACGTAATTAAATCTAAGAATAAAAATGTACAGGAAAATATTATACCTCTTAATGCTAATTATAACTTCAAATTTGTATTCACAGAATGATACAATTCAAGGAGAAGCGGAATATCTTAAACACTATGATTGTAAATATCGGCCTGGAAATATTTTGATTATTCAAAAAAAGGGAAAAACAATTTCTGATTATACTCCATCCAAACCAACTAATGCAGGATTTATAATTAGAATGGAAGCAATATATGATTTGGAATTCGCAGATAACAAAAGATACAAATCAAGTGTTGTTAAAAATATAACTAATGACAGCATTACTATTTCGTCTACTTTTAATGAAAAATGTGCTGAATATGAAGGTATTAAATATGAGCTCATAACCTATCCTATTCAATCAATAAAAATTGCTCGATTCATAAATGACAGGTCGCTTGGTTTTTTTAGTAAAAAGAAAATTGATTCAGATTACGATTTAATTGTAAAGAAAGTAGATAAAGCTAAGATGTGTCCTGCTGTTCTAACTTTTCCAAAACGTAATAATGAAGTTAAAGTTTGTCATTATTATTTAACAAGCCAAGGATACGATATTTTATTTGAAACAAATGGCTTTTTAGATTATATGGAATATAATGTAGATTGGAGATAAAAACCTGCACACAACAGCGGTTTTGAGAAAGTGGGGTTTTAGGGAAAAACCGAAACTTCTTTTTGTATATTTGGCTTGGTAATAAAACAAACTGAAGGAACAAAAGTCCCCACCTTCTCAAAGCCGGCGGGACGTTATGCACAATTTTAAAAAAACGAAATTATAACCAATAAAAATCATTCAATTATGAAAGAACAAGTAGGAGAAAAAAAACCGTTGATTACAGATCCTAAAAAGCCTATTATTACCGAACCTAAAAAACCGATTATTACTGAACCTAAAAAACCAGTACTGCCAAAAGAAGAACCTAAAAAACCAATAATCAAAGGATAAACAATACCTTTATCATGAATAGAGAACTTTGGAGTAGAAAATATTTTAATCACGATAATCCAAGTAATTATCCTTGCCCATTTTGTAATACTGGTGTCTTAACATTGAAAGAAAGAATATTAAGTATTACACCATATGGAAAAGATATGGAATACTACAATTACAACAATGGAATAGACCATCTCTTTAGCGGAATACTAATATGCAAAAACGCTGAGTGTAACGAAATAGTTATAATATCGGGAAGTTGTTTACGCGATATTGTAATTGGAGATGAACAACCAGACGGAGGTTATTTAGAACGTCGCATATCCACTTATTACCCAAAGTTCTTTTTCCCAAACTTAAAGCTTTTCCCAATTAACAAAACAATTCCAAAAGAAGTTAAAGAACAAATTAATTTTGCTTTTTCTCACTACTTTAATGATTTATCTTCAAGTGCAAATAGAATTAGAAATGCAATTGAGCTAATTTTAGACGATTTAAAGGCTCCAAAAAGTAGAAAAACAAAAGCCGGAAAAAAACAAACATTCAAAACTTTACACTCGAGAATTGAACATTTTTCCAAGAAAAATGTAAAAATTTCGAAACTCTTATTAGCCTTAAAAATAATAGGTAATGAAGGTAGCCATGTTGGAAATGTTCAGAATGAAGACATTTTAAATGCATTTGAAATTCTTGAAATGCTATTAGAATTTACATATCAAAAACAACATCAAAGAATATTAAAAATGGCAACAGAAATAATTGATAAGGCAAAATAAAAACTGTGCATAACAGCGGTTTTATGCAATGGCGGCGCTTGGGATTTTTTGGAAAAGTTTGTGCTCGCACTTCTTGCATAAAAATTCACTTTTTTCTTTCACTCTTTTCGGTATATTTGTAAACGTCAGTAACAAAAAATCCGCCACTGACATAAAGCCGGCGGGACGTTAGCTGTAATGCTGCCAAGTTTGCGCAAAAATCCACAACATGAAAATATTAGAAAAAGTAAAACTTCACTTTGAAGATAAAAAATATTGCAAAGTTAAAAGACAAGTTGGC
>NZ_FMTY01000015.1 GCF_900100625.1 Flavobacterium saliperosum | reverse complement strand
CAACACTTATTAAAATTACAAGTAAAATTATTTTGGATAAGTTTTTTTTAGATAACATTTTTCACGATTTGTTTTTGTAGCAATGTCGTACAACGTCCCGTGGCTTTGCGAAGTTTGGGTTTATATGTTCCCAAACCTTTCCATTAGGACTAAAGCAAATATACAAAAAGCTCGTCCCATTAAACACTCAAGCCCAAATTTCGCAAAACCACTGTTAGCGGCAGTAATTCTAATTATTTAAAAGAAGAAGAAATTCGCCCAATTAGATTTTCGACTAACTGTTTATTTTTTTCCTGATAAATTATTCTTAGATGAAATTGAATCCCATTTTTGATAATAGATTTATTGTAAAAAATTCCATCATCATTTTTTCCACTTATCACATACCAAGTATTTTTTTTGACTTTATATGTAACATTTTTTTCTTCCTTCAAGTCACTTTTGTATGTTTCTTCAAGATCTTTAATCGTTCCGTTTCCGAATGATTCTATACTTAATTGAATATCATCGTCAATAGTGTTGTTAAACCATTGTAGAGTTCCGCCGGCAACAAGAATTCCCTTTGAAAAATATTCAGGCAATTCTATTTTAATTCCATATTCAGAATCAAAAGTTTTCCATTTAGTTTGCCCATTTACGCAATTGATACAGAAAAGAAATAAAATGAGAAGTAAGTTTTTCATGCACAGTTTTTCCATTATTGCCGCTAACGTCCCGGGGCTTCATGAAGTTGGGGTTTATATATTCCCAAACCATTGCATAACCACGGAAGTCAAATATATGAAATAACCTTTAAATTTAGCCTTAAAGCCCCAATTTCATGAAACCCCTGTTAGCCGTTGTACTTTCTTTTAATGATATGTTTCATTTCTAATTTGCACATCTTTTTTTAATAAATATTCTTTCAATTTTGTCCAAGTATTATCTCTTAAGCTTCCAGCTTGATACATTTTTGATTTATAATCTTTTGTTATTATCCTCAACGAAGTTGACTGTTTATGTGGAGTTTCTATTACGAGTTCTTTTATATTATCTATTTCGTAAACTTTGTTAAACCAAAACCAAATGCTATTTTTTACAATAATGTATTTATCAGTAACAATAAAATAGTGCATTTTTGAACTGAATATACCACACATAAAAAGCCCAATACTGCTTAAAAATAATAAGGCTTTATAATTGCTAATTATTTTTGATGGATTTTGGAAAATCATAAATAGTATGAAAGCTATGAAACCATATAAAATCAATCCGTTTGCTGAGAGCAAATGGTTTCCATTGAACTCTATTTGATTTTTCAATTCTATTTGATTAAGCGATTTTTGATCTTTATCAATCCTAAAACTAAGTAAGTTCATTTCTTTTATATCTTCTGAAATTAGCTTTTTCACTCTGTCTAATAGAATTCTGATTTCGGAAATATTTGAGTAATTATCTGCCCAGATATATTTCACTTTTCCACTTTTTAAGATTAAAGTAGTTGCTTCCATTGGCATTGAAGCAAATAAAAAATTTAGATTTTCTTTCCCTGTAATTTTTATGCTTTTAATTTCTTGCCAGTTGTAAAATTCAGTTTTCAAATATGTAGAAAAACTTATACCAGATTTGTCTATAGTTATTTTCGGAAAGTTAATAATTAGATACCTGAATGAGTAAATTATAAAAACTAAGATAAAAAATGGAAAAACTAAATTAAACCAAGTGATTATATTTTCTGTTTTTAATTTTTCAAAGAATCTCAGTAGTAACATTCCTCCAATTCCTCCAAACAGTCCAACACTTATAAGAATAATAATGATATTTGGAATTACGCTAATTCTACTTGATATTTTTTCTTTCATATTTTAATTTTCGGTCATTTTTGGGAGTATAACGGCTAACGTCCCGCCGGCTTTGAGAAGGTGGGGGGTTTTTTGTACCTTTAGTTTGTTAATTCCTAAAGCCAAATATATAAAAAATTGTTGGAATTTTCCCTAAAACCCCACTTGCTCAAAACCGCTGTTAACTGCCGTTTATTATTGATATTTTCCAATTTTCGCAATCAAGTTCCATTTCTAAATGTCTGCTCCAATTCGTAAATTCATCACATGTAAAATTGAGTTTATTGCCGTTCCAATTTTTAAATTTAATCATATCCATTTCGATTGGACTTTCAAGTTTTGTTTTTTCTTTGATTGTCTTCTCTATTTTGGCGATATAATAATAGTAACCTAATATGAATTCTCCACTTGGTGCAACTGTCATGATATTATATGCTGGATGTTCTTCTATTTCTAAAAGATCACCGTTTTCAACTTTTAGTTGATATAAATAATCAGAAGTCAAAACTAAAATGATATTTAGCTTTTCTGATATTTGGACTTCTTTTGGAAAGCCACGAAATATTCCACACCATTCGTAATAATCATCATTTGTGAATTTTATTGTTGTCCAATTTTGAGAATTCCAAGCGCTTTGATTATCGTAAATTCTTTCCTCATAGGTTCCAGAATAAGTTTGGTTAATTATTTCTGCTTTTATTATCATTTCTGTTTACTCGAAAAGTTGTGGTTAAATGGCAGTTAACGTCCCGGGGCTTCATGAAGTTGGGGTTTATATATTTCCAAACCATTGAATAACCACGGAAGCCAAATATATGAAATAACCTTTAAATTTAGCCTTAAAGCCCCAATTTCATGAAACCCCTGTTAACTGCTGGTGCTTTAGCTTTATAGACAAAGGTTTTCACGCAACGTAAACATAAGTAGCTCTACACAGATTTACGTAACGATTAGACAAAGAATGTAAATTGGATTTGTGCTATGAAAAACTGAACTATGTGCCAAAGAAAAATGTTGTGAGCACTTGCAGTTAACGTCCCGGGGCTTCATGAAGTTGGGGTTTATATATTTCCAAACCATTGAATCATCACGGAAGCCAAATATATGAAATAACCTTTAAATTTAGCCTTATAGCCCCAATTTCATGAAACCCCTGTTAACTGCTGGTGCTTTAGCTTTATAGACAAAGGTTTTCACGCAACGTAAACATAAGTAGCTCTACACAGATTTACGCAACGATTAGACAAAGAATTTAAATTGGATTTGTGCTATGAAAAACTGAACTATGTGCCAAAGAAAAATGTTGTGAGCACTTGCAGTTAACGTCCCGCCGGCTTTATGTCAGTGGCGGATTTTTTATTACTGACGTTTACAAATATACCGAAAAGAGTGGAAGAAATACGTGAATTTTTATGCAGGAAGTGCGAGCAGAAACTTTTCCAAAAAATCCCAAGCCCCGCCATTGCATAAAACCGTTGTTAGCAGCTGTTTAATTATCAGCTTTGCTTTTCTTGTTTTTTCTTTTTCGAATAAAATATATTAAAAGTGTAATAATAGTAAATGTGAGAAATACAAAAAATCGAAGGTTTGTACTCGATGTTCCACCTTCGTTATCCCATGGTGCTCCAAATGTAATAGTTGTTAATATTGATTCTACCAGTCCAATAAAAAGTCTTCCTAAAATTCCAGAAAATCCATCTCCACAATCTTCGCATATTATAAAGCCGTAGATAAAACCTGTAATAGGAAATGAAAGTAAAAAACCAGTAATTGATGAAGTTATGAGTAGCTTTGTATTTGTTTTATTGTTTTCCAGCATTAAAAGTTATTTTTTTAGATTCCAATTAGGATTTAGATTTATGCACAACTTAAATTATGCACAAAGTTTTTTTATAAATAGCTGCTAACGTCCCGCCGGCTTTGAGAAGGTGGGGATTTTTTGTACCTTTAGTTTGTTAATTCCTAAAGCCAAATATATAAAAAAAATGTTGGAGTTTTCCCTAAAACCCCACTTGCTCAAAACCGCTGTTAGCAGATGTGGCTTTCATTTTTCTCAATTTTTCTCAATTTTTTTCAACGTTTTTCAATTTTTTTTCCACAAGAAAATAAATTAAACCCAATCCGCTAAAAAAAAATATTAAAATTGGTACTCTGGCATTCAACTCTCCGTTGTCAAAAACTAGAGATAATGTTATCATAAATACATAAAGTACTATCAAATAGCTTGAAGCATACTTATTTGCAACTGTCCAATGTTCCAAACTTTTTTTAGCGCTACCTAACTGATAACCGTATAAATAATTCGGTTTTTTTGGAGGAAATAATTTCAAACAAATAGCATATAATAAGAAGATTGATAAAATTAACGTCATAGCTTTTTTCTTTAATTTAGGTATTATTCACGATGTTGGTTGCCATTTCTGCTAACGTCCCGCCGGCTTTATGAAGTGGCGGAATTTTTATTACTGATGTTTACAAATATACCGAAAAGTTAGAAAGAAAAAGGCTGAATAAAAAGAA
>NZ_FMTY01000012.1:3541-5578 GCF_900100625.1 Flavobacterium saliperosum | reverse complement strand
GGATATTATTGGAATAAATATATGCCAATAATTGTCATTCCTATATGTAATTTAATTCTTTACACAAATTCAGCACCGCTCAAAGCATATAAAATAATAAATCCATTAATGTTTGGCTTTGTTATTATAATTAACCTTATTATATGGAGAAATAAAAACAAACTTATAAATTACTTTGAAAAAATTTTTGAAATAGAATCTTAAAATGAAAAAGCCGAACTGCTAACAGGGGTTTCATGAAATTGGGGCTTTAAGGCTAAATTAAAAGGTTATTTCATATATTTGGCTTCCGTGGTTATTCAATGGTTTGGGAATATATAAACCCCAACTTCATGAAGCCCCGGGACGTTAGCGGTAAGCTTCGAAAAACTGAACGAAAAAAGGACGAAAATATACGAATGGCAAAAACAAAAATCAATATCTGGGAAGAATTTGCAAACGTAACAGGTGGAAAATTTGTTGAAAGAGAGGAAAACTGGCTTTCAGACAAAACTGAAATTGATTATAACGGTTGGAAAATAATTTTTGATAATTATACATTATGTTCAGGTAAATTTCAACAAGAAATGACTCGAGTAATTGCACCAATGAATTCTATAGATAATTTTAGATTTGAAATTTATCGAAATGGTTTAATTCGATCTATTGAGAAAATATTTGGAGCTCAAGATATAGAAATTGGTCGCCCCGAATTTGACAAAGCTTTTATTATCAAAGCGAATAATGAATTTAAGATTAAAAGTTTACTTCAAAACCAAAAAATAAGAAGTTTAATAGAAACTCAAAAAGAAGTCAATCTTGAAATCTCAAATCAAAAAGGTGTGTGGGAAAGTGAACTTCCCAAAAAACAGCTTGAGTTGCAATTTTATGCTGATGGAGAAATTAAAGATATGGAGCATTTAAAATCATTACTCAATCTTTTCAAAGAGTTGCTTGATAATCTTTACCAAATAAAATCTATAGAGAATTTAAAAGCCTACCGCTAACAAAGGTTTTGTGAAAGTGGGGTTTTAAGGCTGGAAAAAATGTTGGTTTTGTATTTGTAAACTTTATCTTAAATCGTTAGTTTTGGAAAAACTAATCCCCACCTTCACAAAGCCTCGGGACGTTAACTGTAAGTTTAACATAACGAAATCTAAATGAAACCAATAGAAAAATTAATAAATACAAATGTTATTGGAGGGGTAAAAATCTACCTAGACGATTTAGAACTTATCTTATATAAATTACATCAATCAGGTTTTAATACAATAATTTCTGATGATGATAATATGTATGATAGTATTGACGAGTTAAAACAGTTTAAAGGGAATAATCCAAAAATTATCAAAATCGAAGCTCATAATAATGATCTCCCTCTCGAATATATTTACATAAGAATAGTTGATAATGTGTCTAGTGTACTTTCAAATGGAAAGAACGTTCTAGCTGCATCGTATGAAATTGAAAAAATACTTGCAAATAGAAAAAACAAATTTATATACACCTATTTTATCAATCCGAAAAATGCCCTAATAAATTTAATTCTCATCAGTTCAATAGCATTATTTGCATTCATCTATAAAAGTATTTATCTAAAACAACAGTATAATAAAATAGAATGGCTTGGGATAATTTTAATTTGGTCTATAATTTATTTATATACTTTACTAAACCCGAATACGAACGAAAAAATTGAACTTGAAAGAAAACATGAAGATAATTTTTTTAAGAAAAATAAAAGTGCAATTTTAGTTGGAATTATTATCGCTATAATTACTGCAATAATTACATTGATTATTGATTATATCAAAAAATAAAACCTACAGTTAACAGTGGTTTTGCGAAATTTGGGCTTTAAGGCTTAATTTAATGTTGGTTTTGTATTTGTAAACTTAGTCTTAAATTTATAATTTTGGGTAAACTAATCCCCAAACTTCGCAAAGCCACGGGACGTTAACTTCAAGTGCTCACAACATTTTTCTTTGGCACATAGTTCAGTTTTTCATAGCACAAATCCAATTTACATTCTTTGTCTAATCGTTACGTAAATCTGTG
>NZ_FMTY01000012.1:0-2691 GCF_900100625.1 Flavobacterium saliperosum | reverse complement strand
TTGCGTGAAAACCTTTGTCTATAATGCTAAAGCACCAGCAGTTAACAGGGGTTTCATGAAATTGGGGCTTTAAGGCTAAATTTAAAGGTTATTTCATATATTTGGCTTCCGTGGTTATTCAATGGTTTGGAAATATATAAACCCCAACTTCATGAAGCCCCGGGACGTTAACGGTAATGTTAAACAAACGAAGTAGAAAATCAACTATGAAATCATTGCTATTTATATTTTTAGTTTTCACATCTCTAAATATTTTTTCTCAAAACGGTGATAAACCATTTGAGTACACTACACCTAAAAGAAACATTGTGGTAGTGGTTAAAATTGACACAACAAAATATAAACCTGAATATTATGGTAATTTATTATCAAAGTTATACTATAAAAAAATCGATGCGAGTATTTTCATAAATGAAAAAAACATCAATTTAAATGATACAATTTCAGAATTTCAAAGTGCGAGAAAAAAAGGTGAATTGATAGATTTAGGTAAAGTTGATGGCGAAAGATCTTTAATTTATAAAAAATATAAAACTGAAAATGGTAAAAAATACATCCTTTTTTCATATTTAAAAATTATTGCGCCTGATAGATCCATCAATTTCACAGCATATATGCCGGAAGAAAATTTTGGACTTTATGAAGGAGAATTAATGAATTATGCGAAGTCAATGCATTTTAAAAAACAATAATAAAACACTACCGTTAACAGTGGTTTTGCGAAATTTGGGCTTTAAGGCTTAATTTAATGTTGGTTTTGTATTTGTAAACTTAGTCTTAAATTTATACTTTTGGGTAAACTAATCCCCAAACTTCGCAAAGCCACGGGACGTTAACCGCAAGCGGACCGGACGCGACGGAAAATATTTCGTTAAATAATTTTTTATTACGTATATATTTTTTAATTTTACACGTAAATTAATTATTATGAATACGAAACTGACATTGAATATCGATCAAAATGTAATCGAGGAAGCAAAATTCTATGCTAAAAGCAATAGCGTAAGTCTTTCAAAGCTTATTGAGAATTATCTTTTGTCTTTAACTAAAAAAAATACAGAAAAAACTAAAGTGAGTCCACTTGTAGAAAGTCTTACTGGTGTTATCTCGCTTGAGAGTAAAGATTATAAAAAAGAATATTCTGATTACTTATCTAAAAAATATTCTTAATGGACAAAATATTAGTCGATACAAATATCGTTTTAGATTTACTTTCGAAGCGCGAGGAATTTTATAAAGAAGCGCAAGAATTATTTACTTTGTCGGATCACAACAAAGTTAAACTTTATATTTCTTCTTTAACCCTAGCTAATACACATTACTTATTGGCAAGAAATCATAAGTTAGATGAAGCAAGAAAGATTCTAATCAAGTTTAAAGTTTTGGTTGAAGTTTTACCTATGGATGACAAAATTTTAGAGTTAGCGTTGGTTTCTGATTTTAAAGATTTCGAAGATGCAATTCAATATCATACAGCATTGGAAAATGAGTTGGATTTAATCATAACACGAAATAAAAAAGATTTCAAAACTTCAGTCCTTCCTGTTCTAACAGCAAAAGAGTATTTGAAAAAGTAAGCCAGCGGTTAACAGCGGTTTGGCGCAATTGCTGGTTAAGTTTTGTATTTGCAAGCTCCAGGAAAAAACCAACATTCTCTCCTACTTGGAAACTTTTTGCTAAATTAGCCGCAACTGACGCCAAGCCCCGGGACGTTATGGGCAAGTTCAGAAAAACTAAACGTATATGAAAATCGATGATATACTAAACCTTCAAAACGAAGAAGAAATCATTCTAAAAATTGGGGAATCTATTTGGAAAAAAACTCAATATGATTATGATAATTTCTCAAACTTAAATGAAATAGAAAGAACATTCATTTACGTTGATATTCTAGAAGGACAAGTAAATAATGGCGGCTTTGATCAATTCTTTTTCAACAGTTCTGGAGATTATACTTATGAAGTTTTAGAAGCTTATGAAAATATTGGTGCGTATAAAACTGCAAATTTAATAAGCGAAGCAATTAATGCTTTCCCTAAGCTTCCAGTGTCAAAAGATACTGAAACTAGAAGAATCACAATGCAAGATTTGAGTGAAGAAATTTCCGAAAAATGGAACCAACTTGACGATAAATTTTATGAGTACGAAGAAAACATAATGAACTATTTGATTGAATATATTAAAAAGAACAAAGAAATGATATAGAACCAGCCCATAACAGCAGTTTGCAGCAAGTGGGGCTTTAAGGCTAAAAAAATGTTGGTTTTGTGTTTGTAAACTTAATCTTAAATCGTTAGTTTTGGGAAAACAATTCCCCACCTGCAGCAAGCTGGCGGGACGTTAGCGGTAATTTTACCGAATGTAAAATCCTAAAATAGGTTGACAAAAAATTAAACAACATTTGTCAAACTATGGAACAAACAGAAAATCAACCCTGCCAAAAAAAAGAGTATCAAAAAATCAGTTTTGAACTCAAATTACAGATTGTCGAAAAAGTAACGAATGGTCAAATATCCATTAATCATGCTGCAAAAAAGTATGAAGTATCGCGTTCAGCTATTGATTATTGGATTCGTAAATTTGCTACCTTTAAACAAAAATCTACAGGCATGAGTAAAGACGACGAAATCAAAAAACTAAAAGACCGTATCGAAGCATTGGAATTCATCAAAGACTTTCAACAGGACATGA
>NZ_FMTY01000009.1 GCF_900100625.1 Flavobacterium saliperosum | reverse complement strand
ATAGATGTAAAGGCAGTAATGTCATAGTCGAGTAGTACTAATAACCCGTAAGCTTATGTACGTCCTCCCCCGAGCAATCGGGGGAAGAAACTTTCTAATACAACTAAATACTTCTTTATCTCAGTATGTTAAGATATTGTTCAATTGATAATTAACAATGTATAATTGATAATTAATAATTGGAAAATTGCCTAAAGCAATTTAACCTCTTAAGGTGGTTATTGCGGCGGGGCTCACCTCTTCCCATTCCGAACAGAGAAGTTAAGCCCGCCTGCGCAGATGGTACTGCAATCCTGTGGGAGAGTATGTCGCCGCCTTTCTTTTGAAAACCCTTCATTTAACAATGAGGGGTTTTTTGTTTTATAACCGTTTTTGTTTTTGAGAAAAATAAAGTGAAATCTACTGTTGTGGCTTTGTAATAGAGTGAAAATAGAGATTTTAGACAGATTCTTAGCCACGAATTCACGAATTTATTTCAATTAATTCGTGAATTCGTGTTTTTTTATCCTTTAAACTCCTGAAAACGTAAATGGATTCCTTTCTAGCCCCGGGTGGAGTGGCACGAAGTAGAACGGAACACGGGAACGACGTATAGCAATAAAAAACAACCATTCGCTCTAAGAAATAAAAAAAAAAAAAATAACTTCCTGATTTTTAGCGATTTGGTGTTTTGTAAAGTTCTTGGTCTATAAGTTTTTGTGGTAAGAACAGCAAAAATTAACCGGACAAATATCACATTTTGGATTGGTTGGTCTGCAAATTTCTCTTCCTAAAAACGAAATGGCCATACCGATTTCTCCCCAGATTTCTTTAGGTAAAACCTGCATCAGTTGTTTTTCGACCTTGTTTCCGTCTTTGGATTCGGAGATTAATCCTATTCTTGGAGCAACTCTAATTACGTGCAAATCAGCGATAATGCCTTCGGCAGCGACGTTGGATTCCCGCATAATTACGTTGGCCGATTTTCTTCCGATACCTTTTAATGCTACCAGACTGTCCATAGTTTGCGGAATATTTTTGTCTTCTTTGAGTAATTGAGCAATTTCAATTAACCAACTTGCTTTGGTTCCGAAGTTCCGCACTTTGGAAATATGAGGAATCAGCGAATCGATATTGGATGCGGACAGGCTTTCTAAATTTGGAAATTCCTGGAATAGGGTTGGCGCAATTTTGTTGATATTGGCATCGGAATCCTGAGCCGACAGAATTACCATTACCATTAATTGATAGGTGTTCTGATACTCTAACGGATGTTTTTTGCCTTGATATTTTGCTATAAGTGGTTCTAAATTCGCAACCCAATCAATCTGTTCTTCAAATAAATCCATGTTTTATTTTTTACGGAAATATAAAGATAGGGAATTTACACAATATCGTACACCCGTTTTTGTAGGTCCGTCGTTGAAAACATGACCGAGATGTCCGCCACATTTTGAACATAAAATTTCGGTACGCAACATGCCATGTGAAGTGTCTTTTATGTATTCCACTTTGCCCGGAATCGATTCGTCAAAGGAAGGCCAGCCGCAATGTCCGTCAAATTTGGAGTTGCTTTCAAATAAAGGCTCTCCGCAACCGCCACAACAGTATGTCCCGTTTTCAAAAAGCAGGTTGTATTCGCCGGTGTGTGGATATTCGGTGCCTTTTTGACGGAGGATTCGGTATTTTTCTTCGCCTAATTCGGCTTTCCACTCTTCTTCTGATTTTTCTACAGGATAACTCATAATAATTATTTTTTCGGAATGAATTTAATGGATACCGAATTGGTACAAAAGCGTTTACCGGTTGTTTTTACCGGTCCGTCATCAAATACGTGGCCTAAATGACCATCACATTTAGCGCAGGTAACTTCGATGCGTTCCATGCCCAGACTATTGTCGTTGGTATATTTCACAGAACCTTTAATGGCCTGATCGAATGAGGGCCAGCCGCAATCGGAGTCAAATTTGGCATCGGAAGTGAATAGTGGATTTTGACATGCGGCACAAACGTATGTTCCTTTTTCAAAATGTTTCCAGTATTCACCCGTAAAAGGTCTTTCCGTGCCTTTTTCTCTCAGCACTTCGTATTGTTCCGGAGTCAGTTTTTCTTTCCATTCGTCTTTGATGGTTGGTGTTGCAACGGAACTCGTTTCTTTTTTCTTTTCCTGACCATTACATGAAAGGAATGTGCCTAAAAGCACTAATAAAACTAATTTTTTCATATCTCTTTACTGAATAAATGCTACTATTTTTTTGATGACTTTGCTGTCACCCAAAATTTTTCGATGCCCTAACTCTTTGGTAATCATAAGCTCTCCCTGATTCAGGTATTGGTAGATGTGATGTGCGGCGGTTACCGGAACATCATCGTCATTTTCATCATGAATAACCAAAACCGGAATCGAAACGTCCTTTGCTGCTATATACGCAGAATAACTGTTCATGGTTTCCCCTAATTTATTTTCGAAAGCAATCCGCATTTGAGTGCTTATATTGGGTTGTAATCCGAGTTTTAAAACAAAATCATCCATGATATCCTGAACTACATCACCGCTTCCAATAATCACTGCTTTTTTTACACTCAACCCTTTTTTAATGGAGTTCATAACGGTCATACCGCCTAATGAATGTCCGATGGCATATTCAAACGGCCCGAAATCTTTTTCAATTTGAAGTGCAGCGGCAATAAACTCGGTCATGTTGCTGGTCTTTCCGGGCGCTTTTCCGTGTGCTGGCGCATCGAAACTAATGGTGGAATAACCTAATTTCAGTAACTCGTCTGCAATTTTAACCAATTGGGTTCCCCGTCCGGACCAACCGTGAACCAGTAGTATTTTCTTTTCACCAGAACCGTATTGGTATAACATAATTTCCTTATCAATGGCGGGTATTCTTACTAATTGTTGCTTACTGTTGGCATCCATCTCAATTTCTCTTTTGGGAAGTTTATGCCGGATGGGGGTCGTAAACAGTTTTATGGCGAATCGGGTTGCTAATTTTGGAGATAATGTTTCCAAAACTTTAGCGGTGTATAGTATGGTTTTGGGTATTTTAACGGTTTGCTGGTGTTTTGCTTTTTTCATCCTCTGTAAAAAATATACTGCAAGTTACTTTAATAATGAAGTATTGTGTTATAAATTATTCTTAAATCTGAGGGTAGTTTTGGCATCAAATTTGTTTTTTCAATAAGACAATAATATTTTGTACCTTTAATTACATTGTTACTAATGTAAATGCTTAAATTTGTTTAATAAAAATCTTACGTTATGAATATAAAAAGTCGTTTAATTTTGATGGGTTTGATCGTGTTGATTATATCATGTGCGAAAAACCCTTTTACTGGAAAAAATACTATGGCTCTAGTGCCGAACAGTGAAATTTTTCCTTCGTCTTTCCAACAGTACAATACCTTTCTTAATGAAAATAAAGTTGTGAAGGGAACCAAAGACGCACAACGTGTGGAAAGTATAGGAATGAAGATAAAAGTAGCTGCCGAGAAATGGTTAAATTCAAATGGCAATGTTGGGTATTTGAAAGACTACAAATGGGAGTATAATTTAGTTGAAAGTAAAGAAGTAAACGCTTGGTGTATGCCTGGTGGTAAGATTGTTTTTTATACCGGAATCTTGCCAATATGTAAAGATGACGCCGGTATGGCAACTGTAATGGGACATGAGGTGGCACACGCCCTTGCGAATCATGGACAGCAACGTATGAGTGCAGGCATGTTACAACAACTTGGCGCTGTGGGAGTAGGTGTTGCTACAGGAAATAAAAGTGAAGAAACACAACAAATCGCAATGACCGCTTATGGTGCAACAACTCAATTAGGAGGAATGTTACCCTTTAGCAGAGCACATGAAAGTGAAGCAGACATGATTGGATTAACCCTAATGGCAATAGCCGGTTATAACCCGGATACAGCTGTGGCTTTTTGGGAAAGAATGGCCTCTAATTCCGGCGGACAGGCGCCTCCTGAGTTTTTGAGCACCCACCCAAGCAGTTCAACCCGTATTGCAGAAATTAAGAAACTAATCCCACAGGCAAAAGCGGAGGCTGCAAAATTCGGAGTTAAATTTAAGTAAGAAAAAAATATGTATATTCGAATCCCGATGCAAATCGGGATTTTTTTATACCTAAATTATTATGAAACAACTCGAAAAAGGAGATTCGAAATTATTAAATGCCTGGGCTTCTTACGATTGGGCGAATTCGGTTTATAGTTTGGTTATTGCTTCGGCAATCTTTCCTATCTATTACGGACAGCTTTTTAAGAACCGAGGCAATCTCAATATTGATGTTTTCGGTACTACTTTGAAAAGTACGGCCCTGATTAGCTTCACAACAGCGGCGGCTTTTTTAATGGTTGCCTTTTTTTCGCCGTTACTTTCCGGAATTGCGGATTATGCCGGGAATAAAAAGTCCTTTATGCGCTTCTTCTGTTATTTGGGAGCAACGTCATGTATAGGACTTTATTGGTTTGATTTGGAAAATATTTATTTCAGTTTGGCTTGTTATTTCTTCGGATTGATTGGTTTTTGGGGAAGTCTGGTTTTTTACAATTCCTATTTACCGGATATCGCTTTCCCGGAGCAACAGGACAGGGTCAGTGCCAGAGGGTATTCCATGGGCTATTTGGGAAGTGTTGTCTTGTTGATAATAAATTTGGCCATGGTCATGAAACCGACGCTTTTCGGAATTACCGGAACGGAAGGAGAAGCTGCAATGAAAGCCATGAAGTATTCTTTTATTTCGGTGGGAATCTGGTGGATTGTTTTCAGTCAGTATGCTTTTTATCATTTACCAAAAGGAACAAACGGAAACGGGAAAGTGCACCGCGCCGTTATATTTAACGGTTTCAGGGAGTTAAAGAAAGTTTGGCATTTGCTGGAGGAAAACATCCGTTTAAAACGCTATTTGGTGAGTTTCTTCGTTTACAGTATGGCGGTACAAACGGTTATGTTGGTAGCCACATATTTTGGCGAACAGGAAATTACATGGAGTTCTGACGGAGAACGAACAATGGGGTTGATAATCAGTATTCTGGTGATACAATTGGTAGCTGTTTTAGGGGCTGTAATTACGTCGCGGGCTTCTGAAAAATTCGGAAATATTACTACGCTTATTGTAATTAACGGAATTTGGGTAATCATTTGTATTTGTGCCTTTTTTGTTACTTTACCCATACATTTTTATATAACCGCCGGTTTTGTGGGATTGGTCATGGGAGGAATTCAATCGCTTTCGCGTTCTACGTATTCTAAATTTCTTCCGGAAACAAAGGACACTGCTTCTTTTTTCAGTTTTTATGATGTTGCCGAAAAAATCGGAATTGTTATCGGTATGGTTCTCTACGGATTAATTGATCAGATTACGGGTAGCATGCGAAATTCCATCGTTTTTTTAGCGGTATTTTTTGTAGCCGGTGTTTTCTTGTTGACAAGAGTTCCTAAAAAATGACGATGAAAGAAAAATAATATTATATTTGAAAAAAAATAGAAAAACTACTAATCAATAATTATGAAAAGAATTAAAAATCTAGCCGTATTTGCTTTGTTTTCAGCTGTATTGTTAACATCGTGTGGCGATACTGAACCATTGGACCCTGCAGTTGCTACAGGAAATACACAAGATGAAATCATTGGAAGATACCGTTTGACGGCATTCAATACCGATGTTCCTACGGATTTGAATAACGATGGTAACACTTCAACAAATCAAATGTCGGAAACGTCATGTTACAACAACATGTTTTTAAATTTGAATGAAGACAATACATTTACTGCCGATTCTAGAGGTGTTGATATTTCAGTAACCGAAACACTTGTGTGCTTTACAGATCCTGTAATTACCGGAACATGGGTTTATGCCAACGGACAGTTACTATTGACTTATACCGAGGCAGGCGAGCAGTTTACAGATACTTATACGGTTGCCGGCGACAGAATCAGCATCAGAGAGAATGAGGCAACTATTGTTGGTATGCCTATGGACACTCCGGTTTTTCTTTCTTCGGGTATTTCTATCGTTTATACGAAACTATAATATTTCGAAAAAATAATATGGAAACCCGAATTTGTGTTCGGGTTTTTTTATGGCATAAAGATTGACCTATAGTACTGATGAATTTCAATAATAATGTAAATTTGTATTGATATTCAGCGAGATAGTTGTTTTGGGTTTACCAAAATGATTGTCTGTTTTTTATTGTTTAATGACAAAAAGTCGTAAAAATATTATGTCAAATCAAAAAATACTCACGCTTGACAATCTGTCACTTCAGGAAATCGATACGGATGCCGAATTAATTCCGCTTTTAACGCCCGAAGATGAAGAGGAGATGAATAACGAACTCCTTCCGGGAGAACTGCCTATATTGCCTTTACGTAACACCGTACTTTTTCCGGGAGTTGTAATTCCGATTACAGCCGGGAGAGACAAATCCATTAAATTAATCAATGATGCCAATTCCGGAGACAAAATTATCGGCGTAGTGGCTCAGCGGGATGAAAATGTAGAAGAACCAACAGCAGCAGATATTCACAATGTGGGAACTGTGGCCCGAATTCTTCGCGTTTTGAAATTACCCGATGGAAATACTACGGTTATTTTACAAGGAAAAAAACGCTTTGAAATCGATTCCGTTACTACGGAAGAGCCTTACCTGAAAGCAAGAATAAAAGAAGTTGCCGAAGTCCGCCCAAAAGGAAAAGACAAGGAATTTTCAGCGATTATGGATTCGGTAAAAGAGTTGGCGATTCAGATTATCAAGGAAAGTCCGAATATCCCAACAGAAGCCACTTTTGCCATTAAAAACATCGAAAGTAATCCGTTTTTAATCAGTTTTGTTTCTTCCAATATGAATCTTTCCGTAGAGGAGAAGCAGGAGTTGTTGTCTATCAATAATTTAAAAGACAGGGCTTTGGAAACATTGCGCTTTATGAATATCGAACTTCAGAAACTGGAGTTAAAAAACGATATTCAGTCGAAAGTGCGTTTTGATTTGGATCAGCAACAGCGTGAATATTTCCTTCATCAGCAAATGAAAACCATTCAGGAAGAATTGGGTGGCGTTTCACACGATCAGGAAATCGAAGACATGCGCATCAAAGCCAGAGCCAAAAAATGGGATGAAAAAGTAGCGCAACATTTCGATAAGGAAATTTCCAAATTGCAACGCATGAATCCGCAGGCACCTGATTTCGGAATTCAGCGTAACTATCTGGAATTGTTTCTGGAATTGCCCTGGAACGAATATTCTAAGGACAAATTCGATTTAAAAAATGCGCAGAAAATACTAGATCGCGATCATTTCGGTTTGGATGATGTCAAAAAACGAATCATCGAACATTTAGCCGTTTTGAAATTGCGAAACGACATGAAATCTCCAATTCTTTGTCTTTACGGCCCTCCGGGAGTAGGTAAAACCTCTATCGGAAAATCGATTGCGGAAGCGTTGGGCAGAAAATATGTGCGTATTTCGTTAGGCGGATTGCGTGACGAAGCAGAAATTCGCGGACACCGTAAAACCTATATCGGCGCTATGCCGGGAAGAATAATCCAGAGTTTAAAGAAAGCGGGTACTTCCAATCCGGTTTTCGTTTTGGATGAAATCGATAAATTATCCATCAGCAACAACGGAGACCCGTCTTCGGCTTTATTGGAAGTGCTGGATCCGGAGCAAAATTCGGATTTCTACGATAACTTCCTGGAAATGGGCTTCGACTTGTCTAAAGTGATGTTCATTGCGACTTCCAACAGCATGACAAGTATTCAGCCGGCGTTACGCGACCGTATGGAAGTGATAAATATGACCGGATATACCATAGAAGAAAAAGTGGAGATTGCCAAACAGCATTTGCTTCCGAAACAACTGAAAGAGCACGGACTAACGTCGAAAGATCTGCAAATCGGTAAAAAGCAACTCGAAAAAATTGCTGTGGGGTATACCCGTGAATCCGGTGTGCGTTCTTTGGAGAAAAAAATCGCTTCCGTTGTTCGAAATGCGGCAAAGTGCATCGCTTTGGAAGAAGAGTACAATAAAAAAGTAACCGACGGAGATATTGTGAAAGTATTGGGCGCGCCACGATTGGAACGTGATAAGTACGAAAACAATGAAACGGCCGGAGTAGTTACAGGTTTGGCGTGGACAAGCGTTGGAGGTGATATTTTATTTATCGAATCCATTATTTCCAAAGGAAAAGGAGGAATGACAATGACCGGAAACCTGGGTACGGTAATGAAAGAATCGGTTACCATTGCCTTGGAATACATTAAGTCGAATGCCGAAAAATTAGGAATTGCACCGGAAACGCTTGAAAAATACAATATTCATATTCACGTTCCGGAAGGGGCAACGCCAAAAGACGGACCAAGTGCCGGTGTAGCAATGTTGACCTCTTTGGTTTCAAGTTTCACCCAAAAACGTGTTAAGAAGAGTCTGGCGATGACCGGTGAAATTACGCTTCGTGGCAAAGTATTGCCGGTGGGCGGAATCAAAGAAAAGATTTTAGCGGCCAAAAGAGCGAATATTAAGGAGATTATTCTTTGTCATGAAAACAAACACGATATTGATGAAATCAAAGCGGAATACATCGAAGGCCTGACCTTCCATTATGTGGATACGATGGAGGAAGTACTTAACATCGCCATTACAAATCAAAAGGTGAAAAACGCCAAAAAAATATAAGTAAAAGTCATTCCAATTTAGTGATAAGTTGGAATTTCTTTTTTTGCGTAATCCCGTTTATAATTTTATCTTCGCATTTGCGTTATTCATTCTGAAACGGAAAACCAAAAATGTACAAGAAACTACTGACTATAATTTTTCTTTTGATTTGTGCTGTGAATTACAGTCAGATTGGAGGGAAATACACCTATCAGTTTCTGAATTTAGTTACTTCACCACGTCAGGCCGCTTTGGGAGGAAAAACCGTGACCATTTACGATCAGGACGTTAACCAAGGTATCTATAATCCGGCGACCATCAATGCGGAAATGGACAACCATCTTTCGCTCAATTACGGAAGTTATTTCGGAGAGGTTACCTACGGTACCGGTGCTTATGCCTATACTTGGGACCGTCACGTGCAAACCCTTCATTTGGGTGTGAATTATGTCAATTACGGACAGTTTGAAGGTTATGATGAAAACGGACAAAAAAGCAGTGATTTTACCGGTAGCGAAATAGCGCTTTCGGGTGGTTATGCTTATAATATTCCGTGGACGCCGATTTATATAGGAGCGAATGTGAAACTGATATCGTCCACATTGGAAAGTTATCAGTCTTTTGGGGCGGCTGCGGATATCGGAGGTTTGTATGTTGATGAGAAAAACGATATCAATATAGCCGTTGTGGTACGAAACATCGGAACACAAATAACAACCTATGCCGGTGACAGGGAGAAATTACCTCTGGAAGTGATGGCCGGAATTTCGCAGGAATTGGAGAATGTCCCGCTTCGTTGGCATTTAACATTGGAAAACCTGCAACAATGGGATATTGCTTTCAGTAACCCGAACCGAACCGAAGCCACTATCGACGGGCCCGGAAAAGAGGAGAAAGTATCTTTCGTCGGGAATGCATTCCGACATGTTATTCTTGGTGCCGAGTTGTTTCCGAAAAAAAGTATTAATTTCAGGTTGAGTTATAATTTCAGAAGAGGCGAAGAACTGAAAATTGTTGATCAGCGTAATTTTTCAGGAATTTCAGCCGGTTTCGGACTGCGGTTTAATAAAATTAAATTTGATTATTCGTATTCACGATATACCATTGCTGCCAATATGAGTCTGTTCGGTCTGACCATCAATTTGCAGTAAGGAGAAGAGTTAGGAAGTAGATAACAGATTGCAGATAGTAGAAAGCAGATTGCAGATAACAGATAGCAGAAAGCAGGTTGCTGAAAACATAAATGTACCATTTGTCATTCTGAGCTTGTCGAAGAATCTCATAAAGTAATTCAGAAAAAAGAAGAGAAGATAAAAGTATATGGAGTCAGATGCTCTTTATAATAAATAGTAAGAAGTTGAAAAAAATTACAATAGCAATAGACGGATATTCGTCAACAGGAAAAAGTACGTTAGCCAAACAATTGGCGAAACATTTGGGGTATGTCTATGTGGATACCGGAGCAATGTATCGTGCGGTGACTTTTTTTGCCATGCAGCACCATTATGTTTCCGAAAATCATTTGGATAAAAACAAACTGATTGAAAGTTTACCTGATTTGCATCTGCATTTTGAGTTCAACCCTGATTTGGGTTTTGCCGAAATGTTCCTTAACGGAAAAAATGTGGAGACTGAAATCCGAACGCTGGAGGTTTCCCGTTTGGTAAGTAAAATTGCCGAAATATCGGAAGTCCGTTCCAAATTGGTGGAGCAACAGCAACAAATGGGCAAACACAAAGCCATTGTCATGGACGGACGCGATATCGGAACTGTGGTTTTCCCGAATGCCGAACTTAAGATATTCATGACTGCCAGTCCGGAAACCAGAGCACAGCGTCGTTTTGATGAATTGGTGGATAAAGGGCAACACGTAACCTATCAGGATGTTTTGCAAAACGTAATGGAGCGCGATTATATTGACACCCACCGTGAAGATTCCCCTTTAGTGAAAGCCGCGGACGCCATTGAAGTTGATAATTCCGCCATGACAAGGAAACAGCAATTTCAATTGGTTTTAAGTCTGGTTGACGAAAAAGTTATCGCGTAAAAAAACACATACCGAATCCAAAATGGTTTGAATTAACAGATTAGTTCAAATTATTTTGGATTTTTTGTTTTTAGTGTTAGATTTACCGGCTTTTTAAAAAATTAATAACCTACTATCATAAAAAATATATGAACATAAAAATTCGCCTTACTTTAATGAGTTTCCTGCAGTTTTTTGTTTGGGGAGCGTGGTTGATTACCGTTGGAAATTACTGGTTTGGAACAAAACAATGGAGCGGGGCAGAGTTTGGAGCTATTTTCTCGACTTTGGGGCTTTCCTCTATCATAATGCCGGCACTTACCGGAATTATTGCCGACCGTTGGGTGAATGCCGAAAGATTATATGGGGTACTACATATTTTGGGAGGATTGGCAATCGCTTATTTACCTCAGGTAGAAGATCCAACAACTTTTTATTGGGTGATTTTTGCGGCTATGATGTGTTATATGCCCACGATTTCGCTGTCCAATTCGGTAGCCTATACGATTCTTAAGAATGAGAAATTTGATGTGGTAAAAGTGTTTCCACCGATTCGTGTTTGGGGAACCGTAGGTTTCATTGTGGCGATGTGGATTACGAATCTTACCGGAAACAAAGCTTCGGTAAATATGTTTTATATTTCTGCTTTTGCTGCTTTTGTATTGGGAATTTATTCCTTTACGTTACCAAAATGTCCGCCACAGAAGTTAATTTCCGAAGAGGCTTCTTTTGCTAAAAAACTGGGATTGGATGCTTTCAAACTGTTTGGAACCTACAAAATGGCCTTGTTCTTCATTTTTTCCATGTTTTTGGGAGGGGCATTACAGTTAACCAACATGTATGGTGATACGTATTTGTCTGAATTTGAAAAAATCCCTCAATATGCGGATTCGTTTGTGGTGAAATATTCCACAATCATCATGTCGATTTCGCAAATATCGGAGACCTTGTTTATTTTGGCGATTCCGTTTTTTTTAAAACGTTTTGGTATCAAACAGGTAATGTTAATCAGTATGCTGGCTTGGGTATTGCGTTTTGGTTTATTCGCATACGGTGATCCTGAAGGCGGTTTGTGGATGATTATCCTTTCGTGTATCGTTTACGGGATGGCGTTTGACTTCTTTAATATTTCCGGTTCCCTGTTTGTGGAAACCACAACAGATTCCAAAATACGTTCGAGCGCACAAGGTTTGTTTATGATGATGTCCAATGGTTTTGGTGCTTTCTTCGGAGGAATAATCAGCGGTTATTTAATCGATAAATATTTTACAATTGACGGTCAGCGTGACTGGCACAATATATGGTTGGCGTTCGCAGGGTATGCTTTGGTAATTGCTGTAGCTTTTGCGGTATTGTTCAAACACAAACACAATCCGAAAGATGTGGAAAGTGTAAGTCATTAATAATAAAAGCCTCGAGTAACCGAGGCTTTTATTATTTTAGAAACGAACTGTGTTTCGATAGGGTTTTAATTCAGCGCTTTTCGGTTGAGTTCGGTATCGGCGATGCTGGTCAACAATTTATCGCATTTTTTTTCTTCATCCAATGTTTTAAGAAGATTGTCTAAACATTGTTTCTCATTGAGGACTTTTGCAAACGCGGCTAAAGTGCCATAAGATGAAATCTCGTAATGTTCCATTTTTTGTGAGGCGGCAATGATGCCGGCATCCCGTGTGGCACCGATTTTTGTTTCTTCCATCATGCCTTTTCCTTCCTCTAAAAGACCCTGCATGGCATCACATTTTTTCGCAACGGCCTTTTTACCCATAGATTCAAAACAATTTTCGAGCCTTTTAATATGGTTTTCCGTCTCACCGATGTGATCTTCGAGCGCTTTTTTCAATTTGGGAGAGGTTGCATTTTTCTGCATTTTGGGAAGCGCTTTAAATAAGGCTTTTTCCGCCCAATACAAATCTTTTAAACCATCTTCGAATAAATCCGACAATTCCTTAGCGGCGTCTTTTTTAGCCGGAACTTTTTTGGTCGCTGTCATTGGGGGCATCGTACTTGATCTTACTGTTGCTGTTCTCATAATATACTTATTTTGATTAATGTTACTATGTAAAGCGCAGTAGGTGAGTCGGTGTGTTTTTTTGGGGTAACATATTGAAAATGAGTTATAAAGATAATGTTTATATAAGTCTTTGATTTTCTTTTGGTTATACTTTAACACAGCGTGTAAGGTTTATTTCATTAATGCATTTCCTGATTTGTTCCGATTAATCAGGATAGCATCTGATGTGAAAAGTGTTAGTGCTACATAAAGTAAGGAAACCCGAAAGTTACTGTGATTGCCTGTTTTTTTTTGTTGGCAGCTACTCAATACATTTCCTAACTAGCCCCGGTTGGAGGAAGCACCGTGTGCAACGGAAAACGGGAACAGGGTTTCCAAAAACGCCCGAACCTTTCGCTTCTTGTCAGACTATTTAGACCGTTATACTTCTTAGATAGAATAGATTAGTCAGAACTGCAAGCTCCGTGAGTTTTACAATTACAAAACTCAATTCCTTCAAAGAGAATAAAAAGTCTCGATACAATCAAACCAATCTATGTTGCTAAACGGTCAAACCAATCTGAGAAGTCTGGGATTTCAAACCAATCTAAGAAGTCTAAGTTATCTAAGAATCTGATTTTCTAAGAAGTCTAATTGAAAAACTTTTGTAATATTAAAAAAAGAATTACCTTTGCAGACCTTTTGGCAGAGAAGAGTTTCCATTAGGTATCAACTATTTATGTAAAACACTGCTGTTGTTTTCTATCGCATTACGAAACTCGAGAGGCACGGCATACAAATTTTTTATCAGACATGTCTGAAACATTAAAATCACAAGAAGAGTTTTTAGCGAATTTTAACTGGCATAACTTCGAAGAAGGTATCGATGCAGTAGACGAGAAAAACTTACAGGAATTCGAAGAATTAGTAGCAAAAACTTTCATTGCAACTGATCAGGAAGAAGTTGTAGAAGGAGTAGTTGTTAGAATTACTGAAAGAGATGCAATCGTTGATATCAACGCTAAATCTGAAGGTGTAATTTCTTTAAACGAATTCCGTTACAATCCAAACTTAAAAGTTGGAGACAAAGTAGAAGTATTAATTGACGTTCGTGAAGACAAATCAGGTCAGTTAGTATTATCTCACAGAAAAGCACGTACAATCAAAGCTTGGGATAGAGTTATTTCTGCTAATGAAACTGGAGAAATCGTTAACGGTTTCGTAAAATGCAGAACTAAAGGTGGTATGATCGTTGACGTATTTGGTATTGAAGCTTTCTTACCAGGTTCTCAAATTGACGTTAAACCTATCCGTGATTACGATCAATATGTAAACAAAACTATGGAGTTCAAAGTTGTGAAAATCAACCATGAGTTCAAAAACGTTGTTGTTTCTCACAAAGCGCTTATCGAAGCGGATATTGAAGTACAGAAAAAAGAAATCATTGGTCAATTAGAAAAAGGACAAGTATTAGAAGGTGTTGTTAAAAACATTACTTCTTATGGTGTGTTCATTGACTTAGGAGGTGTAGACGGATTAATCCACATTACTGACCTTTCTTGGTCAAGAATCAACCACCCAAGTGAAGTTCTTGAATTAGACCAAAAACTTAACGTGGTAATCCTTGATTTCGATGATGAGAAAACAAGAATCCAATTAGGTTTAAAACAATTAAACGCGCACCCTTGGGATGCTTTAAATGCTGATTTAAAAGTTGGTGATAAAGTAAAAGGTAAAGTAGTTGTAATCGCTGATTACGGTGCATTTATCGAAGTTGCTGAAGGTGTTGAAGGTTTAATCCACGTATCTGAAATGTCTTGGTCTACGCACTTGCGTTCGGCTCAGGATTTCGTAAAAGTTGGAGATGTTGTTGAGGCAGTTATCTTAACTTTAGACAGAGAAGATCGTAAAATGTCTTTAGGTATCAAGCAATTAACGCAAGATCCTTGGACTGATATCACTGCTAAATACCCGGTAGGTTCTAAACACACTGGTATCGTTAGAAACTTTACTAACTTCGGAATTTTCGTTGAGTTAGAAGAAGGAATCGACGGTTTAGTATATATTTCTGACCTTTCTTGGACTAAGAAAATCAAACACCCATCTGAATTTGTTAACGTTGGTGACAAATTAGATGTAGTAGTATTAGAATTAGATGTTGACGGACGTAAATTATCTTTAGGTCACAAACAAACTACTGCTAATCCTTGGGACAAATATGAAGAAGGTTTCGCAGTTGGAACTATCCACAACGGAACAATCTCTGAAATCGTTGACAAAGGAGCTACTGTAGAATTCGGTGAAGATATCGTTGCTTTCATTCCTACACGTCACCTTGAAAAAGAAGACGGAAAGAAATTGAAAAAAGGTGATACTGCTGATTTCAAAGTAATCGAGTTCAACAAAGAATTCAAAAGAGTAGTGGCTTCTCACACGGCTATTTTCCGTGAAGAAGAAGAGAAAAACGTGAAAGCGGCTGAATCTAACACTACATCTTCTACAAATGCACCAGCATCTACATTAGGAGATAACAATGATATTCTTGCTGAATTAAAAGCGAAAATGGAAAAAGGAGGAAACTAATTCTTTCTTACCCTGAATATTGAAAAGCCCCGCATTTGCGGGGCTTTTTTTATGTGTCATTCTGATCCTTTCTTTATACTGTCATTGCGAGCTGGCGAAGCAATCTCGTCAATCATCATTGTCATTCTGAACCTGTAGGTGAATTACTTCCAATTGATAAAATAACGGTATGAGTTAAGAAAGTAACTTAATTTATTGCTTCTTGGTTTTAAAAAATTTAAAGATGTACTCAATTGATTGGTTAACTAAACTAAAAAATTGGTTAGCGATATCAAAAAATTGATAAGTTAAATTAAAAAATTGATAGTCTTTATCAATTTACCACGTTGGGTGACGTGGTGGAACACGTTCAGAACGTTATTTTAAACTATACTGCAACAATAACTTCAGCCGCCACAGACGAAACACCAATGGATAACACTTTCACTTTAAATCAAACAGTTGTAAACTCATACGATCCCAACGATAAAACCTGTCTGGAAGGTGCTACAATTGCACCAAGTGAAGTAGGGAAGTATGTGCATTACATGATCCGTTTTGAAAATACCGGAACTTTCCCCGCTGAAGACATTGTTGTCAAAGACATGATTGATACAAATAAGTTTGATATCAGTTCTTTAGTACCAATTAAGGGAATTCATTCGTTCGTGACGAATATCACATCAGGAAACAAAGTGGAATTCATTTTTGAAAACATCAATCTTCCTTTCGATGATGCCAATAACGATGGCTATGTGGCGTTTAAAATCAAAACGAAACCAACATTGGTAGTTGGAAATACGTTCAGTAATTCGGCAAGCATTTATTTTGATTACAATTTCCCAATCGTAACCAATACGGCTGTAACAACAATTCAGGCGTTAAGTACTCAGGATTTCAGTTTCGGTACTTATTTTACAGTATATCCAAACCCTGTAAAAGATGTTTTGAACATCGAAACCAAACAAACGATTGAAGTAAGTTCCATAAGCATTTACAATCAATTGGGACAATTGGTATTGGTGGTACCGAGCGCACAGCATGTTTCAAAAGTGGATGTTTCCAATCTTGCAGCCGGAAATTATTTCATTAAAATCAATTCCGATAAAGGCACTTCGAATACCAGGTTTATTAAGCAGTAAACTAAGCGCTTCATAATAGTATTAAATCCTGATTGCAGTTTTGTAGTCGGGATTTTATTTTTTTTAAAACCATACACAATGTTTTATCGTAAATGACTGTATAAAACAATTAAAAATACTATTTATGGAAACTTCAAGAATTTTATCGGTTGGCTTAGTCGCCTTTTCAATGTTTATGGGAACAACTGCTTTTGCTCAGAAAGAGAAAACAGTTATGGTGGGAGGCGCTGCCATGTATCCTTCTAAGAACATTGTAGAGAATGCAGTCAATTCCAAAGACCACACCACTTTAGTGGCAGCCGTAAAAGCAGCCGGTTTGGTTGAAACGTTGCAAACTGCCGGACCATTCACCGTTTTTGCCCCAACCAATGACGCCTTCGCCAAATTACCAAAAGGAACGGTAGAGACCTTATTGAAACCGGAAAACCTAAAAATGTTGCAAACCATTTTGACCTACCATGTGGTTGCCGGAAAGATGAATGCCTCAGATATTGCGAAAGCCATAAAAGTGGGGAATGGCAAAGCAACTTTAAAAACCGTTAGCGGTGGCACTTTAACCGCGTGGATGAAAGGAAAGGATGCCTACATTACCGATGAGAACGGAAACAGCTCTAAAGTTACCATTGCCGATGTTAACCAATCAAACGGTGTTATACACGTTGTGGATACGGTGGTTTTGCCAAAATCATAATCGGAGTTTAAACGAGTTAGTTATAAAAAAAAGCGGATTGTTTATCAATCCGCTTTTTTAATGCTTACTATCGTAATTGGGCTCCAACTTCTTTTTCAAAATTCTGCTGCAACTTGCTCATGATTTTATCAATCTGGGCATCCGTAAGTGTTTTTGCGGTATCCTGAATCGTAAAACTTATAGCATATGATTTCTTTCCTTCCGGAAGATTGTTTCCTTCATAAACGTCAAACAGATTCACCTCTTTCAGAAGTGTTTTTTCCGTTTGCTTGGCAATGGAAAACAATTGTTCGAATGGAACCGAACTGTCAACCAATAAAGCCAAATCTCTTCGTACTTCAGGATATTTAGGAATTTCAACAAATTTAATTTTTGTGGAAAGTAATTTTAAAATTTCACCCCAATTGAAATCGGCATACAAAACTTCCTGTTTGATGTCGAAATGTTTTAAAATCGATTTTTTTACGGTTCCGAATTCCACAATCGTTTCTTTGCCAACGGATAAGGCTATCCCTTCAGCGAAAACGTCATTCTCTAAAGGTTGTGTGTTGGTTTTTTCAATTCCCAAGCGGGATAAAATCGCATTGATGTATCCTTTGAACAGGAAGAAATCAGACGGCTTTTCGGCAGTTGTCCAACTCTCCCTCAAACGGTTTCCGGTTACGAATAACGTCAAATGCTTGATCTCATCGTAACCTGAAGGCATTTTGTGGTATGATTTCCCGAATTCAAACAATTTTAAATCCGAATTTCTTCGGTTGATATTATAGGAAACCGCTTCTAATCCGCTGAATAACAACGACTGGCGCATTGTCGATAAATCGTTGCTTAACGGATTCAGCATCATTACGTTGAATTCTTCTTTTAAATTCTCCGATAATTTAACGTACTCGGGAGAAGTCAAAGAATTCGCCATCATTTCATTAAAACCTTGTGATACCAATTGGTTCGCAACAATGTTTTGTACTTTGTAATCTTCCGTACGGGAAGAATTTGAAATCGAGGCGTTCAGTTTTGTGGTAAAACCGATATTGTTATAACCGTATACCCGTAAAATCTCTTCAATAACATCAATTTCCCGCTGAACATCAACGCGGTAAGCAGGAATGATTAACCCCAAACCGGCATCGGAAACACTGTTTACTTTGATGTCTAAGGAAACCAATATTTTCTTGATGGTTTCTTTCGGAATTTCCTGTCCGATAATTTTATTTACATTGTTGAAGTTTAATATCACTGAAAAATCTTCAATTTTCTTAGGGTAAATATCAATCGGATCCGAAGTGATTTCACCGCCGGCCACTTCCTGAATCAAAAGTGCGGCACGTTTCATCGCATATTCGGTAATTGTCGGATCGATTCCTCTTTCAAAACGGAAAGATGCATCCGTACTTAACGTATGTCTTTTGGCGGTTTTTCGAATTGTAACCGGATTGAAATAAGCACTTTCCAGGAAAATGTCGGTTGTGTTTTCAGTAACTCCCGAATTTTTTCCTCCAAACACACCCGCAATGCACATTGGCCCGTTTTCGTCACAAATCATCAGATCTTCTTCATGTAATGTGCGTTCCACCTCATCAAGCGTAGTGAATTTCGTTCCGGAAGGAAGTGTCTTGACAATAACTTTATTTCCTTTGATTTTTGCGGCATCAAAGGCGTGTAACGGTTGTCCTAATTCGTGTAAAACGTAATTGGTAACATCAACGACATTGTTTTTCGGAGTTAAGCCAATGGCTTTCAAACGGTTTTGTAACCAACTTGGTGAAGGTTTTACCGTAATTCCGGAAATGGTCACACCGCAATATCTTGGTGCTAACTTCGCGTCTTCAACCTTGATATCGATTTTAAGCGTACGTTTTTCAACTTTAAACTTGCTTACCGATGGTGTCATTAATTCGGAATGGTTAATGCCTTTTTGGGTTAATCCGGCACGCAAATCGCGGGCTACACCCCAATGGCTCATGGCATCCGCACGGTTGGGCGTTAAACCGATTTCAAAAACCTCATCGGTTTCAATATTGAATACTTTGGAAGCCGGAGTACCGGGAACCAGTTTTTCGTCCAGAATCATGATTCCGTCGTGACCTTCACCAAGACCTAATTCGTCTTCGGCACAAATCATTCCGTGACTTTCTTCTCCGCGGATTTTTCCTTTTTTGATTTCGAAAGCGTTTCCTTCTTTATCGTACAATTTCGTTCCGATGGTCGCCACAGGTACTTTTTGCCCTGCTGCCACATTCGGAGCACCGCAAACAATCTGAACAGGAGCGTTTCCGTCCCCTAAATCTACCGTTGTGATTTTCAATTTATCGGCATTCGGATGTTGCACGCAGGTCAGAACTTGACCAACCACAACTCCCGAGAGTCCGCCTTTAAGGCTTTCATATTTGTCAACCCCTTCAACTTCAAGACCCAAATCGGTCAGTAAAGCAGAAGCGTCTTCCGAATTCCAGTCTATTTTAATGAATTGTTTTAACCAATTATAGGATATACGCATTGCTGTATCGTTTTATAAGTCTGCAAAGATAATAATTGTGGTTTAATTTGTATCGCTCATTTCAGGGTTTTATGCCTAAATCGGAATAAAAAAACAGCTCGTTTTAAGGCGAACTGTTTTTGTTGAGTGTTGGATTGTAATTTATTTTTTCAGGAATGAAATCAATCCTTTGAAATAGATTTCCTGATCGTCGTAAAACGCCATATGAGCACCTTTAGGACAGAACAGATAGGTTCCTTTTTTTACGAGTTTGGACATTTCTTCCATGTGTTTCGGATCCATGGTGTCGTATCGCGCTCCGATAACTAATGTTGGAATAGTTATGTTTTTCAAATCGGGCATGCGGTTCCATTTTTCGAGTTTACCGGATATTCCGAATTCACTTGGCCCCTGCATGGTAACGTATAACGATTGGTTTGTTTTTCCTAAAGAACGCGTAACGGGTTCCGGCCAGTCTTTTGCAGGAAAACGCAAAATGTGTTTTTCATAAAAGTTAGGCATCAGTAATTCCATATAACGCGGGTTGGAAAAATCACTTTTGGCTTCAATGGCTCTGAGTTCCCTTAAGACTTCCGGGTTCATTTGTTTGGCTAACACCTCATCGGCATACTTACCATAGGCAATCGCATCTGCCATCATGTTAGAAATGATAAGGCCTTTCATATTATTTTGGTACTTCAGCGCATATTCCATGGCTAAGATTCCGCCCCAGGAATGTCCGAGTAAATAGAAATTGTCTTTATCAAGATGTAAAGCTTTTCGAACCTGTTCCACTTCTTCCACGTAACGGGGTAAATCCCACATGGATACGTCTTTGGGATCGTCGGAATTCCCACAACCCAACTGATCGTAATAAATGAATTCAATGCCTTCTTCCGGAAGAAAACTCTCAAAGCATTCGAAATATTCATGAGTTGCACCCGGACCGCCATTTAACAGCAAAACTTTGATTTTAGGATTGTTCCCGAAACGTTTTGTCCATACTTTAAATGTTCCTTTCGGAGTCTCAATCGGTATGATTTGTATACCACCGGTTTGAAGTGCGACCTCACTTTTTTTGAAGTATTCTTTTAGGTCAGATTTTATATCCGGTTCCTTATTCTTGCAACTGAAAAGCGCTAAAGACAGGAACAATACTGTCATGATGTGCAATGTTGTTTTTTTCATAGTTACGAATTTTCATATAAAGTTAAGTAAAAACCAAAGATATCAACATTTTAAGTAATTTTTTTCCAGGATAATTCCAATCCGCCGATAATGTGCTATCATTTGGATAAAATATGCTACTTTTTTGCCTGTCGGAAAACTAAATTTGGATAAAACAAAAAACAAACAAATTATGAGTAATCCCATTCAAAGACCCGATTTTAAAGATAAATACGATAATTATATAGGAGGAAAATTCGTGCCACCGGTAAACGGAAACTATTTTGATGTTATTTCACCGATTGATGGAAAAGTGTTTACAAAAGCGGCACATTCCTCGAAAGAAGATTTGAATTTAGCTGTTGACGCTGCCGCGGAAGCTTTTAAAACCTGGAGTAAAATGTCGCCAACAGACAGAAGTAACCTGTTGTTCAAAATTGCACAGGTTATCGAAGATAATCTTACGCTGATTGCCGCAGCGGAAACGGTTGACAATGGTAAAGCAATCCGTGAAACCATGGCGGCTGATATTCCGTTGGCTATCGATCATTTCCGTTATTTTGCCAGTGTCATCAGAGCGGAAGAAGGTTCCGTAAATGAATTGGACGAGCATACGGTATCGTTAATTGTTCATGAACCTATCGGAGTTGTGGCTCAGATTATCCCTTGGAATTTCCCAATTTTAATGGCCGTTTGGAAACTGGCACCCGCTTTGGCTGCAGGAAACTGCGTTGTGTTGAAACCGGCTGAAAACACACCAATTTCCATCATGGTTTTAATGGAAATTATAGGAGATTTGGTTCCTGCAGGAGTAATAAATATCGTGAACGGATTCGGTTCCGAGTTGGGCAGACATTTGGTAACTAATCCGAAAGTGTCAAAAGCTGCTTTTACGGGTTCAACAGCCACCGGACGAATGGTAATGCAATATGCTACTGAAAATATCATTCCGGTTACTTTGGAATTGGGAGGTAAATCGCCAAACATTTTCTTTCCTTCGGTAATGGATCATGACGATGCCTTTTTAGATAAAGCATTGGAAGGTGCGGCTTTGTATTGTTTGAATCAGGGTGAAATTTGTACGTGTCCCTCGCGTTTGTTAATTCATGAATCCATTTATGACCGTTTTATCGAAAAACTGATTCAGCGTGTTCAAACAGTGAAAACCGGCGACCCAATGGATCCTTCGGTAATGATGGGAGCACAGGCTTCGAAAATTCAGAAGGATAAGATTATGACCTACATTAATTTAGGGAAAGAAGAAGGAGCAGAGCTGTTGATTGGTGGCGATGAGAATAAATTCGGCGATGATTTGGATGGTGGTTACTACATTAAGCCAACCATTTTCAAAGGGCATAACAAAATGCGTATTTTCCAGGAAGAGATTTTCGGACCTGTATTAGCTGTTACCACTTTTAAAACCACAGAAGAAGCTATTGAAATTGCCAACGATTCAGTTTACGGATTGGGAGCAGGCGTGTGGACAAGGGATGCGCATGAATTGTATCAGGTGCCGCGTGCGATTCATGCCGGGCGTGTATGGGTGAATCAATATCATGCTTATCCTGCTGGAGCTCCGTTTGGCGGATACAAGCAATCGGGGATAGGACGTGAAAATCATAAACAAATGTTGGATCACTACCGTCAGACCAAAAATATGTTAATCTCTTATGATAAAAATAAATTAGGCTTTTTTTAATCCGGTTTCGTAGTTGTTAGTCGGTTGGAAGGTGCTCCTTAGGGAGCACTTTTTTAATATAAATCTTAAATTTTAAAGATGATAAAAAGAATAGAGGCTACAGGGAAAGCAAAAGAGACAATTGCTTTTCTGAAAGAGAATTTCGGGGCATTATTTTTCTATCAGGCTGGAGGTTGTTGCGAAGGAACGCAGCCTCAATGTCTTGAAGTCGGCTCGTTTTTTCCGAGAACAAACGATGTATGCATCGGTCAGGTGGAAGGTTTTGATTTTTGGGTGGATAAAGATTTATTTGAATACTGGAAACACGCACATTTCACTTTGGATGTTGCGGATGGTTTCGGAGTAGGTGGTTTTTCGTTGGAAGTGCCTTACGGAAAAACGTTTACAATTCACTATCGGTTATTTACGGATGCCGAAGCCGCAAATTTGGAACCAGTGAAATACAACACGTTTGATTAATTGGTAACGTTCATCAATTGGTACTGTTTCGGAGTAACGCCTTCGTACTTTTTAAAAATACGGATGAAATAATTGCAATCTTCAAACCCGGAAGCATAACTCACTTCGTTTATCTGAATTCCAGGATTTTTAAGCAGTCGTTTGGCATACTTCATTTTTTCATTTAAGATGAACTCAATCGGACTCATGCCTAATTCTCTTTTGAAATAACGATAAAATGTAGTCGTACTCATAAAGGCTTTGTCACTCAGTTCTTTCAGATTGATGTTTTCACGAATGTTGTTTCGGATGTGTTCTAAAATAGGAAGAAGCGGACTGTTTTTGTCGATGGTTTTATTGGTGTCGATGGCTTTTACCGTTTGCGTCTGGATAATCCGGATCAGTAATTCCTGAAGGGTCAAATCGGCAAGCGCGTCTTTGGTGATGGAAGTTCCCATGCATTCTTTGATGAGTTTGTTGATGGTGGACGCCAACTCAACATTGTTGTAAAAGAAATAATTTTCCGAATCCAGTTTCCAGAAATTATCGGTTCCTTCCTTAGGATAACGATCGTTTAGGTAGTGAAGCGTTTCGTTGATTTTAAAATGGTCAATTGCCAAAGCCAGACACTGTGTAGGATTGTTTTTTGAGGCTTCCGGAAAATCGATTTTCATTTCCACATTCGACGGAATCACCACCGTTTCACCGGGTAAATATTCAAATTCCGGATCATCGAAAAGATGCATTACTTTTTTGCCCCTAAGCATGCTGGTTACCACCAAATCATTGAATTTTAAAGGAACGCGTTGTGATTCCTGATACGTTTCAAATAAATTTAATTCGCAATTATTTAAGGAGTAAACCGTTCTGTTTTCAACCAGTGTTTTCAGTGATTTTTCATTGGTTAATATAGGCGCGTTAAGTAAAGTCCTGTTCTGATTCATCGGGGGGGCAAGTGAAATAAATAAAATAGTCATTTTCAATAAACTAAATGTACTTATTTTATTTTTTAACCGATGACTTCAGCGTTAAATTTTTACTGAAATCACAAAATTTCCTTGACTTGTTTCGAATCCACAATATTATAATAGGTTCTGACGCAAGTGGAATGAAAATGTCCTTTAAATTGGATTTTCCGTTCTGTTTTTTCAAATCACTGATGTTCGGAATTCCCTTCGTACTCCATCATTTGACAATAGACTTAAGTTTTGTTTCTATTTCTTATTCAAGTCTATCAATTCCAATAATTTTTTGTTAAACTCCCTGACTCCATTTTGATTTAAATGATTGGAGTCGTAGAAATGTAACGAATCATTTAGCGTCAACATCGTATTGAAATTATAATATTCAGCATGGTGACTGGTGATAAATTTATCGAAATAGGCATTATTGGTATGCGATTTATAGTAGGATGATGTGATAGGAGCATAAACCAACATGAGTTTTATTTTCTTGTCTTTAATTCTTTTGACAATGCTTTCAAAAACTTTTATTTGCTCCTCGTTTAGTTTCCACTCATCTTTTTCAGGATAATCGATATGCTTGAAATAGGTTATGTTCCTTTGAACAAATCCTCCGGGAATATAAGTGTCTTCCCCTTTTTTAATTGGTTCGGAAAACGATTTGTTTAGTTCAAAAGCATCTCTGAAAAAACCATAAATTAAAGTGTTGTAGACTTTGATATGGTTGATTTCGAAAGCCATTTCCAATGAATTTAGATCATTTTTGTCATTTGCGATAATGTCCAGAGAGGATTCTACACCATCACTTGTAAAAGTGTTTGGATATACTTCATAAACGATCATTTTAGGATTTAATTTGTCTAAATACCGATCCAACAATGCGTTTGTTTGAATTGGAGTTTGAGCACTCGATCCCAAATTAAAAGTTTTCAAATCATTAAAATTTCTCGTGTCAAATCCCCTGTACGAGTGTGATGACCCTAAAAACAGCACATCCAGTTCGCCTTTAAAATTTTTTGCCTCATTCAAACGTGTATACATGTGTCCGTAAGATCCTATTCTATAGTTAATGTTTGGCGATAATTTTTGCGGTAAAAGATAACCGGAAATCGAAATTAATATTGGATAGGCAATGCAGGTGAATACAATAAATAGAACTATGTTTTTTGCAAATTGTTTCATGATATTAAAATTGAAAATAAATAAATGGAGTTTCCTCTGTTTCAAGAAACATTCCGATTAAAAAAATAATCAATACATAAAAGGACCATCTTAAGGGTCTGCTTACTTTTGACCCAATTTTTTCAATTGCATATTTGTTTTCTCGGCCCATCCATTCGATTGCAATGAAGAAAAGAATAAGAAGTATAGTGGACAAAGCTTTCCCCATACCAGGAAATTTAGGGACGGAAAATAAATCCAATGAAAATATTCCTGACAAATATGAAATGGCGTGTCCGATATTTTCTGCTCTGAAAAATATCCAGGCAAGTACTGTTAATCCGAAAGTCAATAGAATATTGAAAAAATCTTTGGGAGAAGGAAGAAATCGTGATTTAGCAACGATTTCCATATTCTTTCTGTTTTTGTTCGTTAAGAGTAGCGGAAGGAAATATAAAGCATTCAGTAATCCCCATATGATAAAGGTCCAATTGGCGCCATGCCAAAATCCGCTTACAATAAAAATGATGAATGTATTTCGTATTCTCATGACGGTTTCGCCACTACTTCCTCCCAGAGGGATATATAAATAATCCCTAAACCAGGTAGAAAGTGAAATATGCCAACGTCTCCAAAACTCGGCAATGTCTCTTGAAAAGTAAGGAAATGAAAAGTTTTGCAATAGTTCAATACCAAATAATCTCGCTGTACCTAATGCGATATCGGAATACCCGGAAAAATCTCCATAAATCTGAAATGTAAAAAATAATGCGCCTAAAACGAGGGTACTTCCCGAATAATCAGACGAATTATTAAAAATTTCGTTGGCAAAAAAAGCACAATTATCTGCAATTACAATCTTCTTGAATAACCCCCATAAAATTTGTCTTAAACCATCAACAGCTTTTGAATAATCAAAAGATCGTTTCTTTTTTATTTGCGGTAACAAATGAGTAGCTCTTTCAATTGGTCCGGCAACCAACAAAGGAAAAAAGCTTACAAATACCGAATAATCCACAAAATTTCGTTCAGCTTTAACCCTGCCTTTGTAAATATCTATTACGTAAGACAATCCGTGAAAAGTGTAAAATGATATTCCTACGGGAAGGATAACGCTTAGTGTTAAAGGATTGATTTGTACTCCCAGCTGTGAAAGCGCTTCTGCAAAAGAGTCTGCGAAAAAATTATAATATTTGAACACTCCCAGAAAGCCAAGGTTTATGAATATACTCAGCCAAAACCAAAACTTTTTAGCTTTTTGGTCTTGAACACCACACATTTTCAGTCCTGTGTAATAGTCCAAAAGAGTCGAAAACATCAATAAAAATAAAAAACGCCAATCCCAACAAGCATAAAAAAAATAGCTGGCGGTTAACAGTAAAATATTTTGGGCTTTTAAATTTTTGTTGGTTACAAACCAATACAGAATGAAAATTATTGGTAAAAATATTGCGAAGTCTATTGAGTTAAAAAGCATTGATGTCTGTCAGTTTCTTTTTTATTTGATATAGTCTTCCTCCATTCCATAAAATAGGCTAACCTTTTTTAGCAGAAGATATAAAGCAAAAATAGTGAAATAGTTGGAGTATTAAGGAGTTCTTTTAAAAATAGATAGTCTTAAATCCCTAGTTTATTGAGGATTAAATCCAACGCTACTATATATCAGTGTTACCTTTATACGATTTATATCTAAAGTAGTGTTTTGATAAACGAATTTTTACAAAATTTCCTCAATGTGTCGTTTGATATTTTCCGATATTTTTTTTGTAGGTAAATCGTTCTCGTCGTTGCCAAACGGATCCTCGATTTCTTCGGCAATCAGCTCCAGACTCGCCAAAACGTAAAAAATAAAAACGACCACAGGAACCACATAATACCCTAAACTGAAAACATAACCAAAAGGCAGCGTCATCACATAAAAGAAAATGAATTTTTTGATGAAAGCACTGTAAGAGTAGGGGATAGGGGTATTTTTAATACGTTCGCAAGCGCCGCAAACATCGGTAAACGATTGGATTTCGTTATTCAGAATTATGAGTTGGTCGCCCGTTATTTTCCCTGAAGAATACATATCGTTCACCTTTTGAAACAACATTTTGGCAATTTGGTTCGGGCGGTGTTTTTCATGATCGATTTTTAAATCCAGTCCGTCAAAAAGCATGAGTCCGGTTTCTTCATTTTTCAGATGTTTGTTGAGAATGGAGGCATAACTCGGAATGGTTTTTCTGAAAAAGTTCCTGTCGTGTTCGTCTTTTAGAATAACGGAAAGTTTGATGGCCAGATTCCGACTGTTATTCACCAAACTGCCCCACATTTTTCGTCCTTCCCACCAACGATCATAAGCGGTATTGGTGCGGTAAGCCAACAATAAGGAAATCACAAAACCCAACATCCCGTGCATGATGGAGATGTTTTTTACATGACTGGTTTCGGAAAGTTTGAAGTATTCCATTTCCAGATAGCCGATTCCATACGAATACAATCCGATGAAAAGCATCATAGGTAAAAGTTGCCGAAAAGTATCGGCTTTATGAAATCGGAAAATGAATGTTATCCAGTCTTTCGGGTTGTATTGTACCATATTTGAGTTATGAATTATGAATTATGAATGCTTGTCTATTTTCTATCATCTATTTTCTTGTCTCTTGTTCTTGTTTCATTCTAACTAATATAATTCCAAATCGTTTTTTTCTTGCTTAATTCAATGAACACTTTTCGTAACGTTTGATGTTCCGGTTTTTCCATCGGCGCGTCGTCTTTCAATAGTTTTATCGCATGATGGCGTGCTAATTGCAGAATGTCTTTGTCTTTTACCAAATCGGCTATCTGTAAATTCAAAACACCGCTTTGTTGTTTTCCCATGATATCACCGGGACCGCGGAGTTTCAAATCGACTTCTGCAATTTCAAAACCGTCGTTGGTGCGACACATGGTTTCGATGCGGGTTTTGGTATCGTTACTCAGTTTATGACTGGTCATCAGGATACAATAACTCTGTTCGGCACCACGACCAACACGTCCTCGCAGCTGATGCAATTGCGACAATCCGAAACGTTCGGCACTTTCAATAATCATCACACTCGCGTTAGGAACATTTACGCCAACTTCAATAACGGTAGTTGCCACCATAATATTCGTCTTTCCTTCCGAAAAGCGTTTCATTTCGGCATCTTTTTCAGCAGGTTTCATTTTTCCGTGAACAATGGAAACCGAGTATTGAGGCAACGGAAAATCCCGTGAAATCCCTTCGTAACCGTCCATCAGATCTTTATAATCCATTTTTTCCGATTCCTGAATTAACGGATATACGATGTAAATCTGTCTGCCTTTGGCAATTTCGTCTTTCAGGAACTTCCATACTTTCAACCGGTTACTGTCGAAGCGGTGTACGGTTTGAATCGGTTTTCTTCCCGGAGGCAGTTCGTCAATCACCGAAATATCCAAATCGCCATACAAACTCATTGCCAGCGTTCGCGGAATAGGAGTGGCGGTCATCACCAAAACATGCGGCGGCACTTCATTTTTCTGCCACAGTTTGCTGCGTTGCTCCACGCCGAAACGGTGCTGTTCGTCAATAATCGCCAAACCTAAATTTTGAAACTGAACTTTGTCTTCTAACAGCGCATGCGTTCCGATGATTATATGAAGACTGCCGTTTTCCAATTCTTCATGGATAACTTTTCTGTCTGCTGTTTTAGTCGAACCGGTTAATAATTTTATGTTAAGGTTTAAGTCTTTGGCTAATTCGGTAATACCGTTAAAATGCTGTGAAGCAAGTATTTCCGTTGGTGCCATCAAACACGCCTGAAATCCGTTATCGATAGCCAAAAGCATACTCATCAGTCCGACAATCGTTTTTCCGGAGCCGACATCACCCTGAAGCAATCGGTTCATTTGGGCGTTACTGCCTAAATCGTTACGGATTTCCTTGAGTACTTTTTTCTGCGCATTGGTTAAATCAAACGGCAAATGGTTGTTGTAAAACGTAGTGAAATAATCGCCTACTTTTTCAAACGGGTGACCTTTGATTTTATGTTTTCGGATGAGGTTTTTGGTAATCAGCTGGAGCTGAATAAAGAACAATTCTTCAAATTTCAGTCGGAATTGCGCTTTGGCCAACAGTTCCTGACTCTTCGGAAAATGGATGTTGAATAACGCTGCGTTTTTCGGAATCAGTTTTAATTCGTCCAATAAATAACCCGGCAAAGTTTCGGTGAATAAAGCATGCGTTTCAATGAACAACTGCTGCATTATTTTATTGATGACCTTGTTTGAAATTCCTTTGTTGGCAAGCTTTTCGGTACTTGGATAAACCGGCTGCATTGCCGATCGTAAACTCGCTTTGTGTTCTTCGAGCAATTCCATTTCCGGATGCGCCATGTTGAACAAACCATTGAAGGACGTCGTTTTTCCGAAAATCACATAAGGGGTATTCAGTTTCAGACTTTCGCGTACCCATTTCTGCCCCTGAAACCAAACCAGTTCCATTTCGCCGGTATCATCCACGAAAGTGGCGACCAAACGTTTGCCTTTTTTCTGTTCTACGGATTTGATGTGAATCACTTTCCCTACTATCTGCACTTCGGAATTACTGTTTTGCAGTTCGTTGATTTTGTAATACCGCGTTCGGTCGATATAACGGTTCGGATACAAATTAATCAAATCCCCGTAACGGTGAATGTCGAGTTCCTTACGCAATAAATCCCCGCGCTGAGGACCAACGCCTTTTAAATATTCTATGGGAGTGTCGAGAAGGTTGTTCATTTTGGCTTGTAAAGTCTGAAAACGAAGATAAAACTTAATTTTTTTATTTTAAAAGATGTTTAGATTTATTTTTAAAACTATATTTGAGGTAAATCTCACAAAAACGATTTATGTATCGATGTTTCATGTCCATTCTGATTTGTTTTCTTATAACGGTATCCTGTCAGAAATCGAATAATACTGATTATGATGCAATTGGAGGACGACTTGAAAACTCATATCAGGATTGGTGGTTGTATTATAACGACTCCATAAAGCTTTCCTCAAAGTTTAAACCGCTTGATGCTGATTTAAAAGATATCAGTAAAGAGGTTTTTTTAAAATCGCTTTGTACGGGAGAATACATTCCACTGAGTTGTTCTTCGGATAAGCGAAATAGCGCTTACAGACTTTATAAATTAAAGGCAAATGCAGATGAAAATATAAGCAGTACCATAAAGAACGTAGCTCAGATTGAATTGGCGAATTTTCTGAAAGAAGGACAGGAAATGAAACCGTTCCGTTTCGTCGATTTAAATGGGAATTTGTATACTTCAGAAAATACAAAAGGAAAAAACGTAGTGCTGAAGTGTTGGTTCATTCATTGTAAAAAATGCGTTGAAGAAATGCCGCTGCTTAATAAAATGGTGGCACAATATAAAAATCGAGAAGATGTGGTTTTTATTAGTTTGGCTTCCGATTCGCAATCCGATTTGAAACAATTCCTTTCAAAAAAAGATTTTGAGTATGCTGTTATCCCAAATCAGGACGAATTCATGAAAAAGACTTTAGAGACTCAACTATTTCCGACGCATTATGTTATTAATAAGAAAGGAATAATTACTAAAGTGGCTAATGATGCCGAAACAATTCGGGAAGCGTTACAAAACGAGATGTAATTTAGCTAACCGGGAATCAAATCGCAATACCAAAATCCGTAATCAAAAGCATCGGAATTGCTGGTGTCGCAAGCATCATTGGACCCTTCCTGTTTTGGTTTTTCATATTTGCGGTACACGATGTCACCGACTTCAAAATCAATGGGTTTCGAGAAAATCGGCCCGTCGAAAGTAAAGGTATGGAACTCGCCGTTTTCGCCGCAAACATCAACATCATCAGGTAAATCAGCTATAAATTGCGCGTCAATGATACGACCGGCAAAGCTTTTGTTAAGATTGCGTTCGTTCACACAGGTTACAATCGTTTTGAAACCCAAATCCAAAAACTCCTGAATCAATTCTTTGGTGTCGTTTTTCCATAATGGGAAGATACCTTCGAGTTGCATTTGCGCCAATTTGTCTTCACGGTATTTTCGCAAATCTTCCAGAAAAATATCTCCGAAAATAGAATGCGTAACCCCTTTTTCTTTAAATTTCTCCAAGGTTTCCCGCATTACGTTTTCGTAAACTTCCATGGAAGGCATTTCGGGAATTTCCATTTTATGAAGTGGTAAACCGATGCTTTCGGCTTGTTGTTCCAAAAGTTCCGCGCGAACACCGTGCATGGAAATACGGTTGAATTGTTTGTTTACGCTGGTCAGTAATGAAACGATTTCGATATCCGGATTCTGAAGGGTTTTGTATAGGGCTAATGCAGAATCTTTTCCGCTGCTCCAATTGAAAATGGCTTTCTTTATCATGTGCAGATAATATTTGTTTTTTATTGGAACATGGTATCCCAATGAAAAAAGTAGTCATTAGTGATTGCGTTTTTCCAATCCTGGGATTTCACAAATTTGAATTTGAGTGTAAACTTACGAACTAAATTATTTAATTCTAAAACATATAAGTCAGATAAGTTTTTTTGAGTTTTACAGATCTTCAATGGCTTATAGGGATATACAATTTATTTGTTTGTATTTTTGGTTTTTCAGATTTATAAAACATGAAATATATATTCCTCTTTATAACTTCATTTGTTTTCGCACAACAAACCAAAAAAGTCGATTTTATATCACTTAATGCCCATTTGACCCCAAATGCAATTGAAAAATCCGTTACGGGAAAGGTGGTTTATGATTTTGTGGTGAAGTCTAAGATTGATACCATAAAAATCGATGCGGTGCGAATGGAATTCAGTGAAATGAAAATCAACGGAAAAGCGGTTCCATTCAAAAATTCAGGAAAGTCGTTGAAGATTTACAAAGGTTTTAAGAAAGGAAAAAACAAACTGGAGTTTTCCTATTCGGCCCAGCCAAAACAAACGATGTATTTTGTGGGAGACGCTTCTAACGGACAAATTTGGACTCAGGGACAGGGAAAATACACCAGTCATTGGCTGCCCAGTTTTGACGATGTAAATGAGAAGGTCATTTTTAACGTATCGGTTGATTTCCGAAATGATTTTGACGTGCTTTCCAACGGCGTATTGAAAAATGTCGGCTATAACAGTAAAGAGAACATCAAAACCTGGAACTATCAGATGCAACAGCCGATGAGTTCCTATCTGGTTATGCTCGCCATCGGAAAATTTGTAAAACAAACCGAAATTACAGCTTCCGGAACACCATTGGAATTTTATTTAAGGGAAGAAGATGCTTCAAAATTCGCGACAACTTACAAGTATTCTAAAGAGATATTCGATTTTTTTGAACGAGAAATAGGCGTGAAGTACCCGTGGGAAGTCTACCGTCAGGTTCCGGTAATGGATTTTTTGTATGCCGGAATGGAAAATACGAGTGCTACGATTTTTGCACAGGATTTTGTGGTGGATGAAATTGGGTTTAACGACCGAACCTATGTGAACGTGAATGCGCACGAGCTTGCCCATCAGTGGTTTGGCGATATGATTACAGCCCAATCCGGGAAGCATCATTGGTTGCAGGAAGGATTTGCTACCTATTATGCTTTATTGGCTGAAAAAGAATTGTTTGGCGAAGATCATTTTAATTTCGAATTATACCAAACGGCCGAAACCTTGCAACGGGCTTCCAAAAACGATACAATTCCGCTGATGAATGAAAAAGCAAGTTCGCTGACGTTTTATCAGAAAGGTGCCTGGGCGTTACATTATTTGCGTAGGAATATCGGAGAAGAAAACTTTCGGAAAGCGGTTAAAAATTATCTGAACAACTACGGATTCAAAAACGTCAATACCGATGATTTTCTGGCTGAGGTCAATAAAGTGTCCAAATTCGATACCAATGCATTTAAGAAAGTATGGCTGGAACAATCCGGTTTTGAAGTACAGGAAGCCTTGGCAATATTGAAGAAAAACAAATTCATTTCCGATTATCTGGCGCTGACCGAACAGTTTGAAACGCCTTTTTCCGAAAAGCAAAAGCAATTTGAAACGATTTTTGGTTCGGATGCTTTTTATCCATTGAAAGAAGAAGTGATTTATCAGCTTCAGGAAGTGCCGTTTGAAGAGAAAAAAGAATTGCTTGTAAAGGCGATGCAGACCAACAATCTCAAAGTCAGACAAGCAATTGCCGTAACAATGAAGCAAATTCCATTGGATTTCAAATCGGAATACAGTACGCTGTTAAATGACGCTTCCTATCTGACTAGAGAAATGGCGTTTAAAAATCTGATGGCGCAGTTTCCGGAAAACCGTATCAGTTTGTTAGATAAAACTAAGGATTGGGTTGGCTTTAACGATAAAAATTTAAGAGTAGCCTGGCTAACGATGGCTTTAGCGACAAAAGACTATCAAAACGAGAATAAGGTAACGTTTTATGATGAATTATTGACCTATTCCACACCGAAGTTTGAAGCTAATACCAGACAAAATGCCATTGTGAATTTATTGTTTCTGAATAAAGCCGATAAAAACGTATTGCCCAATCTCGTAAACGGATTAACCCACTACAAATGGCAGTTTACCAAATTCTGTCGGGAGCAAATAAGGGAAATGGTGAAACAGGATACGTTTAAAAAATACTTTGAAGAATTGCTTCCGACTTTGCCAGAGCGTGAAAAAGTACAATTGCAGAAATTACTGTAAGTTTTTTTCTTTCTTTAACATAATTGAAACATTTATTTCGTCATCTTTGTAAGTATAACACTTCAATTTATGAAAAAACACTTCAGGTTTTTAACATTTTTGCTTTCCGCTTTATTCATAGTAGGTTGTAACCCGAACGATGACGGTTCTTCAAGTAATGCTAGTGATCCATTTACTCAAAATTTCGGTGCTGCCGTTTCCCGTGATTTCATGGGGCAGGTGGTTGATCAGTATGGTGTTGCCATTCAAAATGCTGAAATTAAAATTGGAAATAAAACGACACAGACGGATGTCAATGGTGTTTTTATCATAAAAGGCGCAGGAGTTTATAAGCGGTTTGCCTATATCACTTCAAAAAAATCAGGTTTTATAGACGGTTCAAGAGCAATGGTCCCTACAAGTGGCATAAATAATGTAAAAATTATGATGATTGCCAATACTCCGGTACAAATCATTTCATCGGGTGTCGCAAGCGAAGTTACATTGCCTAATGGTACAACCGTAAATTTTGACGGGGCTTTTCAGGACGAAAATGGTAATGCTTACACGGGTGATGTTCAGGTAGCGATGTACCATTTGGAAGCATCAAATGAAAACCTAAGCAGTCTCATGCCGGGAATGCTTTATGCAAAAGATGAAAGCGGTGCCGAAAAAGTTTTGGAAACTTACGGAATGATGAATGTGGAACTAAAAGGAAGCAACGGACAAAAACTTCAGATAGCGTCAGGACATACTGCAGGAATATCAATGGCGATTGATGCTACTCAATTAGCTACTGCCCCAAACACTATCCCGCTATGGCATTTTGACGATGCAAAAGGATATTGGATAGAAGAAGGTAGTGCAACAAAAGTTGGTAATGCTTATGTTGGAACGGTTTCCCATTTTTCATGGTGGAATTGTGATATTCCTAATTCTACAATACTTCTAACTATAAATATACATGATAATAACGGTAATCCTTTGGTAAACCAGATTATAGAATTAACGGATCAGAATGGTTACAGCACTTTCGGATTAACCGATAGTAATGGACAAACATCCGGGCTAATTCCCGAAAACAGTTCTTTGGTTTTACAGGTGTATGCTTCCAATTATTCTACAATTATCTACAATTCAGCAATTGGACCTTTCGTAACAGACGCTGTTGTAAATATTGTAATTGAAGGTTCCCCCGCACTAATATTTAATCAAGTTACAGGAAACTTAGTGAATTGCGAAAATACTAACGTGACCAATGGATATATGATGTTGATAAGAGAAGGTTATTCGTCGTTCTTTTTCCCGGTTAACAATGGGCAATTCAGCTTTAACACGGTGCGAACATCAGCAAATGAGACATTTTCATTAAGAGGTGGTGATTATAATACCTCCAATTATTCTGAAGCAATAGTGTATAGTTATTCAAATTCGGCCACTACAAATGTTGGCAATTTTGCGGCCTGTAATCCTATTACTGAATTTATTTCCTATCAGATAGACAGTAATCCTACGGTGATAATGCAATCTAATTTAACTTTTACGATTGACATGAACAATTACCTTTCTGTTTTCGGAAGAAACAATGAATTAGGAAAAGAAATCAGTATAGATGGACAAGCCGGCGGTACAGGAGCCAATGCGATGCTGGGCTTTGTTTTACAGGGAACAGACTTTGGAGTGATAAGATCAGGTGGAACAAATACAATTACCTATAATGCTGCACCTATAGGGGCGGTAGGTACTTACGCCGATGTAACGTTTAACGGGACTTTCACGGATACGACCGGAACGCATACTCTTTCAGGATTGATTCACGTCATAAGAGACAATTAAATAAAAATGATAACAAAAAAGCCCTGAAAATTTCAGGGCTTTTTTGTTATCCGATAATTTCGGTGATTTCATTTTTGATGAAGGACAACGCTAAAACGGTTGGCGATTGGCTTTCCATTAAATCCGTTAGAATCATCTCTCTCAGTTTATCCGCGTTTTCAGCTTTCAACGTTGTTTTACGGATGGTTTGGATAATCGTGTTTTTGGCTGTCAGAATGATATTCCAGCACTCATCCGAAATATACACCTGTTGCGTCAAGTTGTGCTCGAATTCCTGTTCGATATGACGAATCAAAAGCGCCTCATAATCGTTTTTATCGGTAGAAAGCGGCGCAATGCGAACCAATAACTTTCCGGGATTGATACGCTCCAAAAACAACGCCATGCGCTCATAAGCCTGTAAACGCAAAGGCAACGCTGTTTTTTGTGATTCTTTGTGTAAAAGAAAACGTCTTCGACCTTCTTCGTTTTTTAAATACGAATTAAAAAAGTAATACGCCACTCCGCCGGTAATTACCGAAGGAAGGGAATAGGCTGCTATTTCAATGATTTTTGAGTAATCCATTTTTTTTGTTTTATTTCTACAAAAATAAAATAATATTGATAGTATGATTATAACCTTGTAATCTTTTTAGTTATTTTTGTTAGACCTCAAAAGAAACTTATGAATAAGGGTTTACTGGTTTTTCTGTTTTTTGTGTCTTTCAATGTTTTCTCTCAGAATGTTGAAATCACTGTAGCCTTAAAGGATTACGAAACAAACCTTCCCATTGAAGATGCTTCCATTACGGTACTGAATACCAAACAGGGATTGGTGAGTAACAAAGACGGTATTTTTAAAATTTCATTGGAGAAACCATCAAAAATTCAAATTTCACACACTTCCTACAAAACCATTACGGTCAATTCGGCGTCCTTAAAACTGAAGGAGAACATCATCTACATGGACAGCAGTAACAAAACGTTGGAAGAAGTTATTATTACCACAAAACATCCGCAGGAGATTTTAAAGAAACTGGTTCAGAATTCCAGCGATAAACTGACTATTCCGGTAAATCTCAAAATTTATGTGCGGGAGTTTTTTAAACGCAACGACAAGTACACGTCTTTTAATGACGGACTTCTGAATTTTTACATTCAGGGAAGGCCAACAAACGTCAAAACGGATATTCTGGTGGAACAAAACCGGTTTTATGGACTTATTGATGATGTGGTTGACGAAAGTACGTTAGGGTATAATTTAAACGACATCATGGGCAATTATTACGAATTTAAATATCTGAATAAAGTAGTCGAAGCCTACTCGAAGAAAAAATACGAATACGAAATTAAAACCTATCCGGGAAACGACGATTATTATATCATGAACATCCGACCGTTGATTGAAATCGACGAGTATTTACCCGATTTTTTTGTGGTATACGATTACAAAAAGAACATCATCATCGAAATCAATTCTTCAGTTCTTACCGAACGTTATGAATTCAAAGGGGTAACGGATTTTTTAGTGATTAAAGGAAAGATTTTCAATTCGGTTTTCAATGCTACTTACAAATACGACGGTAAGAACTATTATTTGGCGTATTCCAAAGAAGAAATTGGTTTCAAAACAACCAATAAGAAAAAAGAAGAGGAGCGAATCGAAGTCAAAAATTATCTTGTAACTACTAATTTTGCTACCAAACCGGTTCCCTACGACAAAGAAGATGTCTATAAAGAAAAATCACTGTTTAACAAACGAAATACGATTCTAACCAACTATTGGGAATTCGATTCCGGACTGACACCAACGGAAGAAGAAAAGCAAATCATCGAAAGCCTGGCTAATAAATTGTAGAAAATAATATATTAAGACATTCAACACTTGAATGTCTTTTTTTTATATTTATTTTTGTCGATTATAATATCATAAACTAAGAAATACAGTTTACTTTGAGACTCAGCGATTCCAATAAAATGCAACAAATAATAAATCAGCTTAACGAAGCGCAACGTGCACCCGTACTGCAAAAAGACGGCCCGATGATTGTCATTGCCGGTGCCGGATCAGGCAAAACACGTGTACTTACCGTTCGTATTGCCAATTTGATTCACCTCGGCGTAGATGCGTTTAATATTTTATCACTGACGTTTACCAACAAGGCGGCACGTGAAATGAAAAAACGTATCACCGATATTGTTGGAGCCGAAGCGAAAAACCTCTGGATGGGAACCTTTCACTCGGTTTTCGCCAAGATTTTACGAATCGAAGCCGATAAATTGGGTTATCCGAGCAACTTCACCATTTACGATGCTCAGGATTCCGTGCGACTGATTGGTCAGATTATCAAAGAAATGCAATTGGATAAGGATATTTATAAACCTAAACAGGTTTTCAGTAGAATTTCCTCATATAAAAACAGTCTGATTACCGTTAAAGCCTATTTCAATAATCCGGAACTGATGGAAGCCGATGCGATGAGCAAAAAACCGCGTATGGGAGAAATCTATCAGAATTATGTGGAGCGTTGCTTCAAGTCGGGTGCGATGGATTTCGACGATTTGTTATTGAAAACCAATGAGTTACTGAATCGTTTTCCGGATGTTTTGGCGAAATACCAAGACCGTTTCCGTTATATATTAGTAGATGAGTACCAGGATACGAACCATTCACAGTATCTGATTGTACGTGCATTATCCGATCGATTTCAGAACATTTGTGTTGTAGGAGATGACGCGCAGAGTATTTATGCCTTCCGTGGAGCGAACATCAACAACATTCTGAATTTCCAAAAGGATTACGAAGGAGTTCAGACTTACCGATTGGAGCAAAACTACCGTTCGACCAAGAATATTGTGGAAGCAGCCAATACCATCATCGATAAGAATAAGGTAAAATTGGATAAAATTGTTTGGACCGCCAATGATTTCGGACCGAAGATTAAAATTCACCGCAGTTTAACCGATGGGGAAGAGGGCCGTTTTGTGGCAGCAACCATTTTCGAAGAGAAAATGCAGAAGCAAATGATGAACGGGCAATTTGCCATTTTATACCGAACCAACGCACAATCCCGCGCGATGGAAGATGCCTTGCGAAAAAGAGACATTCCGTACCGAATTTACGGTGGATTGTCGTTTTACCAACGTAAGGAAATCAAAGATGTATTGTGTTATTTACGTTTGGTAATCAACCCGAAAGACGAAGAAGCTTTGGTACGTGTTATCAATTACCCGGCACGAGGTATCGGGAATTCAACGATTGAGAAGCTTACCGTTGCGGCAAATCATTACAAGCGTTCCATTTTTGAAGTGATGGAGCACATCGATAAAATTGATTTGAAACTGAATTCGGGAACCAAAAATAAGTTACAGGATTTCGTAATGATGATTAAGAGTTTCCAGATTATCAACGAAAATCAGGACGCCCTTTATCTGACCGATCACGTTACCAAGAAAACAGGATTGATTCAGGAACTGAAAAAAGACGGAACACCGGAAGGTATTGCGCGTATTGAAAACATAGAAGTTTTAATGGGCGGTATCAAGGATTTCATCGAAGGACAGAAAGAAGTGGACGGTGCTCGTGGTGCCTTATCGGAATTCCTGGAAGATGTTGCTTTGGCAACCGATTTGGATAACGATACCGGTGATGACGACCGGGTAGCGTTAATGACCATTCACCTGGCAAAAGGTTTGGAATTCCCAACGGTTTTTATCGTAGGAATGGAAGAAGATTTGTTCCCGAGTGCGATGAGTATGAATACCCGAAGCGAACTGGAAGAAGAACGCCGTTTGTTTTACGTAGCCTTAACCCGCGCGGAACATCAGGCGTATTTGACTTATGCGCAATCGCGTTACCGTTGGGGGAAACTGGTAGACAGCGAACCTTCGCGTTTCATCGAAGAAATCGATTCGCAATATCTGGAATACTTAACGCCGGTGGAAACGAATTACCGTTACAAACCGATGATCAATACCGATATTTTCGGCGACGTGGACAAATCAAAATTGCGCCTGTCAAAACCGGTAACAAGAACACCACCCAAATATATTACGGATAACGAACCGAAACCTAACTTAAATATTCGTAAATTGAAGCCTGTTTCGGGTTCAGCGCCAAGTGCTTCCCCAAATTTGTTTGACAATAAACTGGCTGTCGGAAATGTGGTAATGCACGAACGTTTCGGAAAAGGTCAAGTCCTGAATTTAGAAGGGGTAGGTGCCGATAAAAAAGCCGAAATCAAATTTGAGGTGGGCGGAATTAAGAAGTTATTGTTGCGATTTGCTAAATTGGATGTGATAGGTTAAAAAAACATGGAAAAAATAATTAGATTATTTAAAGAAATCAATTGGAAGACAGTTTTGTATTGGTTTGTCTTTATGTTTTTATTTAATGTGATTTTGTTTCCTTTAGTGTTTACAAAAGAACCAATTACATTAAGTAAGGTCATTACAGGATTTGTAAGTTGGTTTATTTTTGGAATTATAATGAGTTTTATTTCTAAACCCAAAGGTGCTGCAAAATAATAAATGCAATTTTTTAAATTTTTCAACTGAAAACGATGGCTCAATTCATAAAAATATACCCGGAAAACCCCAACGAAGCGGCAATAGCCAAAGTGGTAAAAGTGCTTAAGGAGGGCGGACTGATTATCTATCCGACAGATACCGTTTACGGATTGGGTTGTGATATAACCAATACCAAAGCGTTGGAGCGTATTGCAAAAATCAAGGGAATTAAGCTGGAGAAAGCGAATTTCTCATTCGTATGCAGCGATTTAAGCAATATTTCCGATTATGTGAAACAGATTGACACTTCCACGTTTAAGATTCTTAAAAGAGCCTTACCCGGACCATACACCTTCATTTTACCTGGGAACAACAATTTGCCGAAAGAGTTCAAAAAGAAAACCACGGTAGGTATTCGTGTGCCCGATAACGAAATCGCTTTGGAAATCGTTCGTCAGTTAGGAAATCCGATTGTTTCCACATCGATTCATGATGAGGATGAGGTTTTGGAATATACCACCGACCCCGAACTGATTTTCGAAAAATGGCAAAACCTGGTCGATTTAGTGATTGATGGCGGTTACGGCGACAATTATGCGTCAACGGTTATTGACTTATCCGAAGGCGAACCTGTTGTCATTCGTGAAGGAAAAGGAAGTTTGGATGTACTTTAGAGGATAGAAAGAAGAGAATAGAAGATATAAAAAAAACGCCCTGAAAGTTATCAAGGCGTTTTTTTATATCTAAGAAGTCTAAGAATCTAAGAAGTCTAAAAATCTAAGAAGTCTGATTACTTACTCAAAGTCTTCATTTCTTTCTCAATCATGTCGTAAAACTGATCGATTTTCGGCATGATGATAATTCTTGTTCTTCTGTTTTTCGCTCTGTTGGCTGGCGAATCGTTATCCACTAAAGGAATGTACGAACTTCTTCCGGCAGGGATTAATTGTTTCGGATTCACACCCAAGTCTTTATTCAAAACCCTTACTATGGAAGTTGCTCTTTTTACGGATAAATCCCAGTTGTCTAACAATACCGCATTTTTAATCGGCACGTTATCGGTGTGACCTTCGACCATACATTCGAAATCGGGTTTGCTGTTGATTACTTTGGCCACCTTGCCCAAAACACCTTTGGCTCTGTCGCTTACTTCGTAACTTCCTGATTTGAATAAAAGGTTATCGGCAATGGAAATCATCACAACACCTTTTTCCACATTAATGTTGATGTCCGGATCGTCAATACCCACTTCACGTTTCAGGCTGGTAACTAAAGCTAACGTAACGCTGTCTTTCTTGGTTAAGGCATCCTGAAGTCGGGAAATTTTCAAATCCTTCTCTTTCAGGCTTTCTAGTGATTTTTCAAGATTCTGAGCACCTTTTGTAGTTAAAACAGTCATTTCTTTGGAACTGTTAATCAGATCGGTGTTGTTTTGTTTCAGGTATTCGTTCTGACTGCTTAAGGCGTCTTTTTCGGTCAAACAGGTATTCAGTTTAACGGTACAGGTATTTAATAAATCCTGAATTTCTTTGTTTTTGGCTTCTAATTCGGCAATTTTCTTTTTCGTTCCACACGATGTAAGCGTAATTGCAGCTACTGAAAGGATAATAAAGAATCTCTTCATGACTAATGATTTTAATTTGATTTACAAAGTTACTGAGTTCCCAAAGGGCTGAAAAGTTTAAAACGATAAACTAATGTTAAAAATTAACATCAAAAACCTTACCGTTTTTAAGAAAGTAACGATAAACAATCGAATTTATTTTGTAGTACTTCTTGGTCTGAATCCCTTCCCGTTTGCCTAAAAACTTGAAAATGTGGAAGTAAAAATAAAAATGTGCCTCCAAAACAGCCCATAAATGTTTTGGTTTTCCCTGTGTTAAAAAACGAATCCCGGCTACTCCGTCTAGGACTAAGCGAATGAATAGGGCTGGAAACATTTGTCCTTTCGGAAGGTTTTTCAACATCATCCAAAGGGAATTCCGGAAGTTGAGGAATGTTTTTCGTGGATTTCCAGCTTCTAAAGTGGCACCGCCCACATGATATACCGTTGAGGTTCCACAGTATTTGATAACGTGTCCTTTGTTTACCGCACGCCAGCACAAATCAATCTCTTCCTGATGCGCAAAAAAATCGGGATCGAAACCGTTCAGTTCGCGATAAACGGCTTTACGGATAAAGAAACACGCTCCCGAAGCCCAGAAGATTTCAACAGTATCGTTGTATTGTCCGTTATCTTTTTCAATGGTTTCGAAGATACGCCCGCGGCAGAAAGGAAATCCGTATTTGTCGATGAAACCACCGGCAGCTCCTGCATATTCAAAGTAGTCTTTGTTCTTAAAATCGAGTATCTTCGGTTGGATGATGGCGGTAGTTGGTTCGTTGTCAAATAGGGTAACAATCGGCTGCAACCAGTTTTCGGTGACTTCGATATCCGAATTGACTAACGCATAAATAGGTTCTTCGACAAACTGAAGGGCTTCGTTATAACCTTTCGCAAAACCGAAATTAGCAGTATTTTCGACAATCTTCACCGAAGGAAAATTAGCTTTTACAAACTGTACAGAGGCATCCGTAGAAGCGTTATCGGCAACATATACCGTAGCTTCAGGAGAGTATTGTAGAACCGAAGGTAAAAACTGTTCCAATAGTTTTACGCCGTTCCAGTTTAAGATGACTACTGCTACTTTTTTCAAAAGATGTTTTGGTTATTTGGTTATGAAATCAGGCAAATCAGGAAGAAACTGATACTGCTCGTTTTCGAAATCCATCTGACAAAAATAATGATTTAGTCCGTTGGTTACCATTAAATAATCAGCTTTGAGTGTCATATTATAGCGGGCAATCTGATCAAAGGTGTTTTGCGAGATGGGAACTTCCGGTGCTTTGCATTCTATCAGTAGAAATATGCTGCCATCGGGTTTAAAAACTACGGCATCATAACGTTTTGTAATGCCGTTTATTTTCAGCACTTTTTCAACGTTGATATACGATTTAGGATAATTTTTATCGGATAGCAGAAACTGAACCACGTGTTGACGCACCCATTCTTCGGGAGTGAGAACCACAAATTTTTTACGGATTTCATCAAACACAGCGACTTTATTTTCACTATTTTTGAACCGAAACGTATACGCAGGGAAATTCAGTTTTTGCATGAAGCAAATATAATTTTAAATTGAATTGCAAACAACTGATTACTGAAGACTGTATACTGACTACTGAATTATGGACGAAGTACTTAGAATCATCAAGGACATACAAGCCGGAAACATCAAACCGATTTACTTTTTAATGGGCGAGGAGCCGTATTATATCGATAAGTTATCGGAGTATATCGAAAACAATATTTTACAGGAACATGAGCGCGATTTTAACCAAACGGTGTTGTACGGACGGGATGTGACCATTGAAGATATTGTAGGGAATGCCAAACGTTTCCCGATGATGGCCGACCGTCAGGTGGTGATAGTGAAAGAAGCGCAGGAATTGTCCCGAACGATTGACAAATTGGAGTCCTATGCTGAGAACCCACAACCTTCAACGGTTTTGGTTATCTGTTACAAATACAAAACGCTGGACAAACGCAAGAAAGTAACCAAGACTCTGGATAAAGTGGGCGTGGTATTCGAAAGTAAGAAGTTGTATGAAAATCAGGTGGGTGATTGGATGAAACGGGTTTTAGCCGGAAAGAAAATCAACATCGAACCGAAAGCCGTAGCAATGTTCGTAGATTTCTTAGGCACCGATTTAAGTCGGATTGCGAATGAGATTGACAAACTGGCAATTATTTTAAAGCCCGGGGAAACCATTACGCCGGCAATTATTGAGGAAAACATCGGTTTCAGTAAGGATTTTAACCCGTTTGAGTTGCGTAAGGCAATCGGGGAAAGAAACCAACTGAAAGCGTATCAGATAGCGGATTACTTCGCACAAAATCCAAAAGACAACCCGATTGTGCTGACTATCGGACTGGTGTTCGGATTCTTTACACAATTATTACAGTATCACGGACTGAAAGACAAGAGTCCGGCCAACGTGGCTAAGGTGTTGAAAGTAAATCCGTATTTCCTGAAAGATTATGATGTGGCGCTGAAGAATTATCCGATGAAAAAAGTGAGCGCTATTGTAAGTACGCTTCGCGATATTGATGTGAAAAGCAAAGGAGTGGGCGCAAACAACATTTCGCAACATGATTTACTTAAAGAGATGCTGGTTAAGATATTTAATTAGTAACTTAGTAGTTGAGCAGATTGTATAAGACAGAAAGTAAAAGCAGAAAAGTAACTTGGCGAACCTTGCGAAATCTTTGTGAACTTTGCGGTTAAAATTAAAAATTAATAATCGAACGTTATGGAAATTAATTGGAAATTATTAGGCATTGTTGCGGTTGTTCTGATGTTGGTGATTGTGTATACGATCCGAAAAAATCAGAAGGATAAGAAGGAATACACGGATTTTCTAAACAACGAATATAAAAAAAAGATTGAAAACGAGACTGAAGAAAGGTAATCCGTATTCTTTTTATGGTACAAAGGGACATTCCGTAACGGGTGTCCCTTTTGTTTTGGTTATACACTGAAATTTAATCCTTTAATGAGTTTGTATTCCTCCGAAGTACTGCCGTATTGTGCCTTGACCATTTCTTTAATGCGGGAAGTGGTATCGGCAAGGGTTTTGAAACCGTTGCGGCGTTCGTTGATTTTTGGCTGATAGGCACTGAATTTATGCGTTACTGTATTGTTTGCAGTTGCGGCATGGGTATGCAGGGTATTGAGTGCCGGAATTTTAATGGCTACGTTGGCTGGGTCGTACTCGGGGCCGAATTGTTGTAAGAGCGTGATGATGTCGGAGAAATTTTGTAACTGACTACCATAGGATCTTTCGGAACGACTGATGGAATCCTGCGTGGAGTTCGCCGTAACTGGAACCGGTTTTTCACCTCGGATTTTTTTTACGAATGAGTTCACATCGATGTATTGTTGTGAAGTGACACCATTTTTTGCTCTTATATACGAGTTAACCAACGTAAGGGTTTTGGTAAGGGAATCCGGATTGAGCATGAAGGTTTTTTTGCGAAGGCGCACTGCTTCCGAAAATTCATGATGCGTTACCGTGTGTTGCGATTGGGTACTGCTTAATTGGGTAACAAGGTTTTGGAATCCTTCAGGAGTGAGTTCCGGGATACCGGGATTATAGTTTTGGAAGGTGCTGATGAACTGATAAAACTGTTCGGCTCTTGCGAGACGGGCGGCATAAGATGCCTGTGAGGGTGTTGCCATGTTGTGTGGTGTAACGATTAGTATTTTCTTTTTAATCCGTAGGAATTATTGCGCAAAAGTAAAAAAGGTTTTGTGAAAACGAAACAGTTATTGTAAGAAATTTTAATCAATAGTGTAAAAAAAATGTTTTGTTTGTGCTAAAAGTACTTCGGCAGGCCAATGCAGGAGTCGGGCAGGTCAATGCAGGAGTTCGGTAGGTCAATGCAGGAGTTCGGTAGGTCAATGCAGGAGTTCGGTAGGTCAATGCAGGAGTTCGGTAGGTCGATGCAGGAGTTGGGCAGGTCGATGCAGGAGTTGGGTAAGTCAATGCAGGAGTTGGGCAGGTCAATGCAGGAGTTGGGTAAGTCAATGCAGGAGTTGGACAAGGCAAAAATGTGAATAACTCACGGGTAGTGTTGATAAGAAAATTCGGAATGTATGTTGGTTTTTTGTAGTTTGGCAGTGTGAAACTGAAAAGTAATCCGCTGTTGATTGGATTGTTTTTAGTGGTTCTAGACAGTAATTAATTTAAATACAATTCAAATGGAAATTAAATTTACAAAAAACTTTTTTTTACTCTTTTTCATTTTTTTCTTAAATATGAATAATGCCCAAACTAGTGTTTTAAATGATGTGGAAGCAGTCAAAGGTGTGTCAAAACAAGTCACACAGCTTTTTAAAGATAATAAAATTAATGAGGCATTTAAAGTTATTAAAGCGCATTGGCCATTGCCAGAAAATGAAATTGATAATTTAGAAACCCAAACAATCCAATCCCTAAATTTAATCTCTCAAAGGTATGGAAAACTAGAGGGAACAATTAAAACTGGAGAACAAAATATTAGGGAAACTGCTTTTAGAGAAACATATCTTTTGAAGTTTGAAAATACCGCACTAAGATTAATATTCACTTATTATAAAAACAATAAAGGATGGATTGTTAATGGTTTTAAGTGGGATTCTGATTTTGAAAATGAATTCAAATAACTAATTCTAACAATTTTTTTGCGAAATTGAAACTTTAAGACTTTAATGATTGAAATTTTGTATTGGTAGACTTAATCTTGGTTTGATAAATGGGGATGATTGTTGCATAAAATTCGTAAAACCCGAGGCGTTGGCAACCATTTATTTTACAAAGTGCATTAACAACAGAAGACACCATGAAACGATTATTTTGGATAGCAATTATTTTACTGGTTTCCTGTAATAAGGAAAATAAAAAGGCAACGCCGGCTGATGAAAATTTAACAACCAGCGATACGGTAAGCACAACAAAAACAGCGGCACCTGATTCAGTAGCACCACAAAAATATTCCAATAAACGTTTTAGGGAAGTAACTGTAGAGAAAGTGAATAACAATACATTCCGGGTTAGAGGTGAAGGCCAGATTTTTGAAGCGAATTTTTGCTGGGTAGTTGAAGATGGACATTATGAATTGAAAAACGGTTTTGAAATGATCGACGCCGGGGCACCGGAATGGGGTAAATTTGATTTCACATTTGAGATTTCGAAGCGCGATGAAGACACAACCTTAACTCTGATTTTATACGAAATAAGCGCGAAAGACGGAAGCCGGCAACATGAATTGCCAATCACTTTATTATTACCATAACTAACATCAGTATAGCGCAAGCGAGTTCAGACACAAATAGCTATGGAGTTTCAAATGAAGCTACCCTAGAATTACAATAATAAAATATGATCTCATGAAAGAAAAATTCAAAACCCTACAAATTATTCATCTTGCCATTTGTGCCGGAGTAATCATCGTTTATTTACTGTTAGGCCGGTTTTCAATCGACAAACTAAAAATCGATGCAATCGATTCCTCAGAAATCATCTATGCGGCTATACCGGTGTTGGCTTTCGTTTTGAGTAACTTTCTGTTCAAATCTCAATTAAAGCAAATCGATCCGAAAGCAGGACTCAACGATAGATTACCCGTTTATCAAACCGCTTCGATTATCAGATGGGCCATTCTTGAAGGCGCTGCTTTTATGTTACTGTTCTTAAAACCTGATTTTATGATTTTGGGTATACTGATAATAGCCTATCTTGTTTTTTTGAGACCTACTGAAGATAGAATTACCAGTGATTTTGAAAGTAGTGTATTGTAAGAAACAATGTGATATAACATCAGTTTATGGAAAAAAATGTCATGGTAACTGTCTGTTAACCTAAAAAACATAACATGCGTAAAGCCATCTTAATTTGTCTGAACCTGATCATTACCATCCTGTTGGTCTACGGACTCGTGAGTAGGATAGGACTGCAGGGTTTTTTGTTTGCCTGGATGCTCAATCTGGTATTGATGATGTGTGTTTTCTTCTTTACGGAAACGCTGAAATCGGAACTCAAATCAAAATACTACAGCGAAAAAGAGTGGGAAAGGAAGGGAAAAATCTATGAATCCTTGGGTGTTAACGGTTTCCGGAAAGTACTGGTTTGGATTGGTTGGGAAAAACTCAACAAAAAAGCGAATCCTGTCAAAAAGAACCTGAAAGCCTTACTTCATTTGGAATACCGCACAAGACAATCCGAATTGGGGCATCTCATTATCTTTTTTATTGTTACCGGTTTCACCATTTACGTCGCTTTGACATTTGGACTTTTAGCTTCTTTGTGGCTTTTCATTTTAAATATCGTACTCAATCTGTATCCGATAGTACTGCAACGGTATAACCGACCAAGACTTAGGAGAGCCATTGCTTTAAGTCAATACCGGAAAGAACGGACGTAAATTAGGTTATTAGGCAACTACGGAAACTACACCTCTTTTTGTATATTTGGGTAAGGGATAAAAAAACGGAACGGGAATGCAAAAATCAATTTTTGAAATAACCAAAATGGACTGTCCGTCTGAGGAGAATTTAATCCGATTGAAACTGGACGGCCTTTCGGGTATTAAAAATCTCGATTTTGATATCCCTAACCGGAAGCTGACAATTGTTCACGATGGAAATTCGGAAGAAATCGAAAAGTCCATCAGCAGTCTGAATTTAGGCGCCCGAAAACTGATAACGGAAACCACCAACCAAACCGAATTTTCCGAACAAACCAATCAAAGAAAGCTGCTTTGGACGGTTCTGAGTATCAATTTTCTCTTCTTTTTAATTGAAATGACAACCGGGCTAATTTCCAAATCAATGGGACTGGTGGCCGACAGTTTGGACATGCTTGCCGATGCATTTGTTTATGGAATAAGCCTTTTTGCAGTGGGTGCAACCCTGATCCGTAAAAAAAGTATAGCCAAGCTGGCAGGCTATTTTCAGATGCTTTTGGCAATAATCGGTTTTATCGAAGTTGTAAGACGCTTTACGGGTATGGAAAAACTTCCCGATTTTGCAACAATGATTGTCGTTTCCGCTTTGGCACTTATTGCTAATGGCACTTGTCTTTATCTTCTTCAAAAATCTAAAAGTAAAGAAGAAGCACATATACAAGCCAGTCTGATTTTTACCTCAAACGATGTGATTATAAATTTAGGCGTAATAGCAGCCGGAGTAATGGTACATTGGCTGAACTCAAACAAACCCGACTTGATTATTGGAACAATCGTTTTTATTTTGGTTGTTCGCGGGGCCATGAGAATTTTAAAATTAGGAAATTGAAAAGCACTCGTTTTTGTATATTTGGCTTAGTCATTATTTATAGGAATTCAACCAAAACCATGCATTTGAAAGCACATTCGATTCTGCTGATTTTCCTTTTACTACAGGCACCGCTTGTAACTGCTCAGGAATGGAAATCGTTAAAAGCCTATCAGAAAGAAACCGGACAGGCAACCCTTCAGGAAGGATGTTGGCTGAAAAAGGACCGCACACGTAAAACAGAAGTTTGGAAAAAAGCAAATGTGTTTAACCTCTCTGTCGATAATGGCAATCTGAAGTATACTACATTAAGCGAAATGCGCGATTTTTATCATTGGTTCGATCAGGAAATAAAGAAGCAGGGACATGAAATCAAATGGATTGGGATTGCGGAGATTGTTGCCAATCAGCTTTCGAATTTGGATTATGGTTTTGTACGGGTTGTGGTGGTAAGAAACAAGGAAGTGGTGGATTTTGCCAATGAAGGATGCGCCAGGGTGCTTGCGTTTGCATTCCCGAAATTAAAAGAGGTCTATTTTTCATCGGAAATCCTCAAAGGCAAAGTGGCTGAGGACTGGGATAATGCCTATGGACGGGACGAGCAATGTGCAGTTTTGGAGCCGTTGTATAAAAAACTTTCGCCAAAAGCGTTATGTAAACTGGATCGGATGGCTAAAGGAAAAGGGGTTTATACGTTTGCCGTTTCAAAAGAAATGAAATACCAGGGCAGTATTGAAGATTGTGAGACCCGATTTTTACATGGTAGAGACCGGATTGCCCTTCAATTGAAGGAATAAAGGAGATTACTAACTCTGAAAATCTTCCAGCACTTGCTGAAAAACAACAGGAACATAAATTGGTTTATAGTATATTGCAGTACCAACCAAAAACAAAAGTATGAATACAACAGTTAAAAACATTCTCGCTGTAATGATAGGGATTATAGTGGGCAGTATTGTGAACATGGCTCTGATTTCGGTAAGCGGCAGTATCATACCGCCACCGGAAGGCGCAGATGTTAAAACCATGGAAGGCTTAAAAGCAGTGATGCACCTGTTTGAGCCCAAACATTTTATTTTTCCGTTTCTGGCTCATGCATTGGGAACCTTTGTAGGCGCTTTCATAGCAGCGCGCATAGCTGCGAACAGTAAAATGAACTATGCCATTGGGGTGGGAATCTTTTTCCTTTTAGGCGGGATTGCGAATGTGTACTTATTGCCGTCACCAACTTGGTTTGCTATAGTGGATCTGGTAGTTGCTTACATTCCTATGGCGTATCTGGGTGGGAAACTGGCTTTGAGAGTAAAGTAAGTTTCTGATATACATCTTTTAACCGTAAACTTTTCTAAAACAATTAAAATCACGATATTTGCGCACCTCAATAAAAAACAGAAATCAAAATGATGAATAAAAATACAGTTTTAGGATGGGCAACATTAATCATGATTGTAATGGGAATTATAATTGTTGGTTTGGGCGTTTACCGATATGATGATGTGGCCGGATGGGGTTTTGGAGCTGTTGGGATTGGATTTTTTGCCATTGCCTGGGTGTTCAATGCCTTAAAGGGAAGAGTGTAATACATCAGAGGAAAAATATAAAAAATCCGAATCGTTAAGATTCGGATTTTTTATTTGCGTTATCCTGCTTCTAATTTTTTCACAAATCATCAATCATGTCCCCAAGATCACTCACGCCTAAGGTAAACCATATAATTACGATAGCCAGAATGATTTTTACTGGCAACGGAATCGAAAGCCCAATTTTTTGTTTCAATAGAGACGCTATCGGAGGAAAGTAAACCAAAGAAATCAGTATACAAATACTTGTAGGAACAGGGTGCACCCAAAGCAAATTCATTACGCCGATTGCAAAAATCAACAGACCCAAAGCCCAACCGATTCCGTTTGAAGTGTGCTCGTTTTTCATGGTTTTAAAATTATGATCCCGCGAAAGGTGTCCCGAAAATACCCACAGCCAGTTCCACCCATGTTAACAGCAACAGTACAAGAATCAAGGCGCAGATTGCAATTCGATGTTCGGTTTTGGTTACTTTTCTCATAACAAACTCACATAGGAGTCCGGTACCGTATAAAAGAACACCGGCCACGATAAAGTCGGAGAGTGTCCAGTTTACTTCATTTGTAAATTGCATTGCGATTAGTGGTACTGTCAATAGCATTGTTACTGTAATCACAATACCGATAAGTCTTCTGTTTTGCATAATCATAAATGTTTCGTTTTTAAATGGTTAATCTGTTCGTTTTTCTGATTTTTATTTTACAAATATAATAAACTTTGAAATACAAAGTACTTTTTATTAAAAAATATTTGTACTTTAGCTGAAATCATTTTTACGTTATGGAATACTTTGTTGACAAAAAATCGGTAGTTAGAAAAATCTGGGGCAAGAGTGACACCGTCCTTTTTATATTTGCCGGAGCCGCTGCAGAATTTGCACTTAATAAAGCGGTGGACTGGCTTTATTTTACAGGAAAGTTGCCTTCTGATCCTTTAGGGAGGTTGTTTTCCACCGTTGGTTACGCAAGGAAAATTGTTTTCTCTTCAATGGACGAAGCTAATGACGCAATTGACATCATGCGGAAAATACATACCGGAGTAGAACATAAACGCGGTGCGGCCATACCCGACTGGGCGTATCGTGACGTGCTTTTCATGCTGATACATTATTCCATTGCCGCCTATGAGTTACTTGAAAGAAAGTTAACCGATGCGGAAAAGGAAGAGGTTCACAATGTTTTTTATCGTGTAGGAGTGAGGATGGGATTGGAAGGTTTACCATCTAACTATATAGAATGGCTGCCTGTAAGAAACGAACATTTAAACAATGACTTGAAGAAAAGCGAATATACAAACGATCTTTTTAAGCAATATGAAAAACACTTGGGCACGATGAGGTTTATGGTATTGCTCGAAGGGCAAAAAACAGTGGTACCTGAAAGGGTAAAAGAATTGTTACATTTCAGTGATTTTTCGTTGCTGACACCAGTCGTACCAATGTATAAATTCAGTAGAATGATAAAGCTGGACGGACTGATTAAGAGCATCCTACTGCCTTCTGATTATAAGGCTCAGATAAAAGAATTGGATGTGTACCGGGTATAAAGAAGCCTGTTAATAATTAATCGGTGTAGTATTAGGCTATCTTTTTTTGAATTGTTCACATGTATATAATGAAGCAGCAATGTGAGTTACGTCTTTTCTGTTTGTTTATGTCATTATGTTGACGTAACAATTATTCGTTTTCATCCTGGTATCGGGAAATGGCTTCTCCTTATATTTTTTTATGCGGATGCGGAGGTTTTCATGACGGAATTTTCGAAAACAAGTTCTATGCGATTCCATTCTTCCGGATAAGACCAGTTCGGGACAGGCTTTCAGTTAATCAATTTTAAAAAATCGCATGAGGTGAATCATAAGTTATCTTTTAAATCACCTCTTTCGCCCTCAATCCATCGTTGGAGCATTACTCTTTCTGACGGCGCCTGATGCGTTCCTCCTGCCAAAATATCCAGAAATACGTCCCAAAGATTTTTTTCTTCCCTAAATTCTTTTTTGAAAATTTTAAAGGCTTTCAAATAATCTTTTTCATATTTATCAGCTTCTTCAAAGCTGTAGTTTTCAGGTATATGAGCCAGAAGAATCTGAGTTAATCGGTGTATTTCTTTAGGCGTATATTTTTCCATCATCTGAAGTTCTATTTTACAAGCTTCCGCGTGTGAAACAATTAGAGGTAAAATTATATCTTCAAAATTGCATACGTCTTTTTTCCAATGATTATGTTCTTTTTCAGGAAGTATTTCGAATCCCAGATTTTCCAGATATTTATTCAACTCTTTTAAATTATTCAAATGCAGCTCAAACTGTTTCCACAATGTTGACGAATCGGATCTGTCATGGTTTTTAACTTTTTCCTTTGCGGCATCAAGTACTTCATGGATAGCTTTCAAAGAAGCGTTCATTTCCTCTAAGCCTTTTTTCCACTTTTCCTGAGATTTAGATGAACTATGTGTTTCAATTATGGCCAAAGCATTTTTATTCAATTCTTCCAGATTTTTCTCTATTTGAATCATTTGGGCATAGTGCTTTTCTAAAGCGCTATTAAAATTTCTTATTGACAGTAGGGCTCTGAGTTCTGAGTGATAAGCTACATTTTTCATGGTTCCTCTGCTTTTAGTGATGTTGCTTTGTATTGTCAAATTTACACAGAAAAAATGAGTTAAAAGGCTGTTATTTCTTTTATTTTAAAACGCAAGCACCTGTTTGTTAATGAGTTAGCTTATGTTTAAGAAAGGTATTAGAAACTGTAAAAGTCTGTAAATTAGTTGAATTAATACTTTTGGCTAAGAGACGTAAAGAAACAGCTTCGACAAGAAGTTTGTTAAACACAGCCCAATTAATGGAGCAAAACGAGATGTTCTAAAAGGGAATCCGTAAATAAATTGCCCAGAAGATTGGCAAAATTTCTATCTCATGCGGTGGAAACTTCATCGGACAGTTAAATGAACCCTACGTTAAATAAGAAAAACCACGAGTAGTACAATTCGTGGTTTTCGGTATTATATACTTCTTTTGTTACGGGTTGGTTGTTCTTTTTTCATCATCAGCGAATTCCAAAATATCACCGGGCTGACAATCTAATGCTTTGCATATGGCTTCTAATGTACTGAATCGAATAGCCTTTGCCTTTCCGGTTTTCAATATGGAAAGATTGGACAACGTTAAATCAACCTTTTCCGAAAGTTCGTTAAGCGACATTTTCCGTTTGGCCATCATCACATCAAGATTTACAATAATTGGCATGGCTTATATGGTTAATTCGTTTTCAGATTGAATTTCTATTCCTCGTTTGAATATCTGGGCAATAACAAATAATGTGATTCCCATAAACAGCCATACATCTGCACCACCTAAGCGTAAATAATGTATATCGGGCATTTTCACCCCTTGATTGGCTAACCACTCGGAATAGTTGACTCCCCAATAGGAAAACATGCCTATTCCCAAAGCCAAATATGACACACTAAACATAAAACGCCCCATTTCTTTATTGAAGGGCAGCGTTACATTAAGTTTTTTGTCATGTAAAATTTTCACTATCAGGTAAAATAAACAGGCTCTCATTACGGCTACAATACTTATGAAAAGCATCACTACAAAATAATAACCTCTATCGAAAGAATACAGACTTGACAAATCCACCTGATGCCACAATTTATTGATATCAATCGGATTGAGAACCAAAGAAAAAACAGTGTTGAAGATAAAACTTCCTGCCTCAATGCAAATCCCAATAAACAGTATCCAGGAAAGGACATACAATACTTTAAGTACCTGTTCAGTACTGATTTTAATTTCCATAATCGTTGAAGTATTAAAGTTAAGACTTCAAAAATAATAAAAATTTATTGAAAAACAATAAATATATAGCTTTTGTCAAAAAAAAATCTTTGTATGTCCGTACTGGTTTTTACATTTTGCTGTTTTTCAGCATCCGGACTTTTAAAGGTTGCTCTGAGTAACAAAGTTTTCCCAACATAATGCTAAATACGCAAAATCTTCTCCATCTTTCTGCCTTTTGCCAACTCATCAACCAGCTTATCCAAATATCGTACTTGCTTAGTCAAAGGATTTTCGATTTCCTCGATACGATATCCGCAAATTACTCCAGTGATAAGGTTCGCCTTCGGATTTAGGGAAGCGTTTTGGAAAAAGGTTTCAAAAGTCACGTTCTCTTTTATGAGTTCCTGTAATTTCATGTCGTCGAAGCCAGTTAACCACTTTATGATCTCATGCAATTCTTCTTTCGTTCTGCCTTTCTTTTCCACTTTTGCAATATACATTGGATACACAGAGGCAAAGGTCATTTTTGCAATACGCTGATCATGAGTGTTTAAGTTGTTCATATCCTGAATTTTAGCTTTAATTTTGAGTTGGAGTTTTATTCATTAAAAGTGACAACTCCCGTTTCAACGTCATAAAGTCCGCCAACGATTTTGATGAGCCCTTGTTGTTCCAATTCTGCAATGATGGGACTTTCTCTACGAATTCGTTCAATAGTCAAATGTACATTTAATTTGGTTACATTATTTACAAAATCGGCATTCGATCCGTCTCTGTTTTCTGTTGTTGTTTTTTCGTTAAAAATGGCAGGTTGGATTTTGTTGAGTAATGTGGTAAGGTTTCCCATTTCTACATGATTGCAGGCACCAACAATAGCACCACATTTTGTATGACCAAGTACAACAATCACTTTGGTACCAACTATTTTTGTGGCAAATTCCATACTTCCTAAAATATCTTCGTTTAAAATATTCCCTGCAATACGGATACTGAAAATGTCGCCCAACCCTTGGTCAAAAATAAGTTCTGACGAAGTACGGCTGTCGATGCAGCTTAAAATGGTAGCAAAAGGAAACTGACCTGTAGAAGTTTCGTTTACTTGTTGTAAAAGATTACGATTTGCTTTTAGGTTTTTCACAAATCTCTCGTTACCTTCTTTTAAAATTTGTAGGGCCGTTTGCGGTGTTAAGCTGCTTTGTGTTTCTTTTGAGTGTGTGCGCATGTTTTTTTAGTTTTTAGGATTATTAAATGGCAAATTGTTAAATAATGCGATTTGAAATTGATTACGATTAGTATTTTCTAGAGTTTGTGCCATAAAACCGGCTTCAACTTTGAGATTCTTATTGATGACATAACCCAAGGCTCCGTAAAGCCTGTTTCTGTCAAAAAAAGTATTCTGGGTGTTAATGAAAATCTCGTTATATGCCGAGGCGTAGAATGTTTTTTCGACCATGGTTTTGTTATTTATCGGAATGTTGAATCCTAATTGATAACGCAACCGCATTTGAAAATCGTCGGATAAAAAACGCTCTTCTATACGGTATCGATGTTGCATGAAAACACGTCCGAAATTTTGACGGGTAATGTATTGTTGGAAGACACGATGTTCATTTGTTTTCACTTTATCGCTTGTGTTTCCCACATAATTTTGAGAATGAATGTAACCATAGCCCAATAAAATAGTATTGTTGTTTTCTGTAAGGTTATATCCAACACCCGTTCGCAAAAGAAGTTGTTGCAAATCGTCGACAAAATTGTAATTGCGATACTGGATTTCATTATGCCAGTTAAAACGTTCGTTTATCTTCTGATTTCCAAAATACATGAGCCAATTGCCTACATCGTTTTTTTGGCTGAATGAATGTATAGGGATAAAAAGTAGTAGGAACAGATACTTCATGATATTGAATGAAAATTTAATAATTCAAGGATTCAGACAGCTCTTTTTGCTATCAACGGTTTAATATTGATTTCAAAACTGTTTTGTTGGGGTAATGCAAAAGGCTTGTTGCTTTGTTTTCCTGTTTTACCGGTTTGATCATCCGAAATAGCCACGCAAATAAACACAGGAACGGTTTTATGCATTTCCGGAATAACTTCTTTGAATATCACGGATGAATGCAAAACCAATAATCCAATAATTAACATCGGTACTTTATCAAGCGTAATCTTGTTGTACATGTATCTGTCGGTATCACTTGTATTGATTTGCATGTTCATTCTTTTAAGGAAGTCATAAAGGTAATAAAAACCATTACACTTGATAGTAATACTATACTAAATGATTGTTAAATGTTTTAAAGAATATGACTACTATTTTTTTGAAGCAAATCACTACCTTTACCAAAACGATTGTGAAAATGGATTTTCAAGTTAAATTTGACATAAATGATAGGATTTACTTAAGAAATCCTGAGAACAGTGAAGTAGGGAAGTTGATGGTTAAAAAAGCTATTGACCTAATTTATGAATTGGGATTTGAACAATTCACTTTCAAAAAGCTGGCAATAGAAATTCACAGTACTGAAACCACTATTTACCGATATTTTGAAAACAAACATCGATTATTGCTTTATATATTGAATTGGTACTGGTGTTATATGGAATTTTTGGTTACGTTCAAATTGGAAAACGTAACAGACAAAAAAGAAAGGTTAAAGATTATTGTTCATTTGCTTACACACGAATTGGCGGAAAGTACCAGCAAGTTCGATTATAATAAGGCATTTTTGAATCAAATCGTTATAGCTGAAAGTAGTAAAGTTTATTTGGTAAAAGATGTTGCGGAAATCAATAGGAGTGAAGTGTTTAAGCCTTATAAGGATTTGTGTGCTAAAATAGCAGAAGTCATTTCGGAGTACAATTCAGATTATAAATATCCGAGATCGTTAAGCACTACGTTGATTGAAACGTCGCACCATCAACAATACTTCAGTGTTAACCTTCCCAAGCTTACAGATATTTCCTCTAATAAGAATTCAGAATTCACAAGTCAGTTTATAGAAGATTTTTTGTTTAAGGTTTTGGGACAATCTGGAGATGAAATGGTATAAGTTTCTAAAAACTTGTCGAGGTCTAAATTGTTAACCCAAAAGGACTTATATTGAATTGGGATTTTAAGAACTATCAAGCAAAGTATTGTCTGAATTTTTGGTGTGTTTAATCTCGACCGGCCGACTTTAAGAAGTTGGGGATTTTGTTACGGATGTTTATAAATACACGAATTGAGTGAAAGAAAACCTGAATTTTTATGCAAGAAGTGCGAGCACAAACTTTTCCAAAAAATCCCAAAGCCTGCCATTTCATAAAACCGCTGTTGTACACAGTTATTTTTCAAGAATGTAATAAGTTCTTATTTCCTTTGCGAGAGCTTCTTTTCTTTTTTTTGGATCCTTAATTATGCTTCTTTCATCGAGTAAAAAATGAAGATCACCATTTGCTTCCCTAATCATTTCTACTATTAATCGTTTTTCTTTTTGTTCTCTCTTAAAAGTGAATTGCAAAATTTCAGTGTTTTCAAAGATTAACTGTGAATAACTAACCATTTCGCTATCATTATAAGGGGCAAATTTTACTTTTTCAACTCTTGCAGGTTCGGTAGAGTTTTTTTCATAGAAGAACACTTTATCATTTGCAAATTCTATATATTCATAATTATAGGGCAAATAAGTAAGTTGTTTTAATTTCCATCTACCTTGCCATTTTTTTAATTCCTTTTTTTGAAAAAATGGAAGTAAAGAGTCAATTCTTTTTCGAGCATTTTGTTCAATTTTATCATTAATTACAGAATGATCTTTTAAATAACATACGGCATGAAAAGCTTCCAGAGCTTTTAATTTATTTGAATTTTTTAAAGCTCTTTCACCTTTTTTAAAATATTTTTTTTGGGCAAAATGAAGCGTTGAATCCACTTTACTTTGAGAATTAATATTTAAAGCGCAAAGAAATATGAAATATAAAAGAAGTGTTTTTATTCTCATAGTTTGGTTAATTGTGTACAACGTCCCGTGGCTTCGCGCAGTTGGGGATTAGTTCTCCCAAAACTAACAATTTAAGATAAGGTTTACAAATACAAAACCAACATTATTTTTAGCCTTAAAGCCCCAATTGCTCGAAACCACTGTTAACCGACGTTTTTCTAATTGTTGACTTTTTGTTTTTTCCCTTTAATAGATTAGTCTTTCTTTTAAGGAAGTAAAATGAATAAGCTACAGAGCCAACCCCAAAAAATAATCCAATATAAATTAAAGCACTTTCTTTATTTTCGTACTCTTTTTTACCAAGTAATACAATTCCATTTCTTTCGATTTGAATCAAATTTATATTTACATTCTCAGAATCATTACTATTTTTTTCATAGTAAACAGTTAAGATATCTTGAATATTTATTGCAGAAATTAAGTCATTATAATTTTTCGACATTCTGTAAACCCCGACTTTTTCATCTAAATCTTTTAGTTTAATATAGAACACCTTTGATTTTCTTCCTTTGCTTCCATGTCTATAATCAATACCTCTGTTTTCAACTTGACTAGTTATTTTGTCTACTTGATTTAGATTAATATTTTGTTTTTTAAAACCAATGTAGGCTAAGAAAAAATAGAGGAATGAAAACAAAAATAGTATTGTAAAAATTAATATGTCTTTTGTCTTTTTATTTAGTTTTATCATTATAGATTTCGTTTTGCAAAATGACGGTTAACGTCCCGGGGCTTTATGCCGGTGGGGACTTTTATTACTGATGTTTACAAATATACCGAAAAGATTGAAAGAAAAAACCTTGTTTCGGAGAAGAAAATGCAAACACCGACCTATGCTGATAAACCCTAAAACCCCACTTGCATAAAACCCTTGTTAGCCGTTCGGTTTTCATAGGAATTGGACATCACTAAAATTAGGGAAATGAAAATCATTAAATTTAGTTATTGATTTGTAAAAGTAGATTCATTTAGATTTGCGCTCACAAAAATTGTAATTACAACCTTTAGGAATAGCTAGCCTTACAAATCTTTTAATAATTTTAAACAGAGTTTCACAAACAAAATATTATGAATAAAACGATATTAAAAATAAGTTCAATGGCTTTAATTTTAACTGCTTCAATTTTTATTGCATGTTCAAGAGATGCGGAAACAGTTGATAATTTACAAAATAATTTTACAAATTCACCCATAAGTTTTACCAACAGAACAGTATCTGCTAAAGAATTAAGTGAAGATATAACTTTTATTGAGTTGGTAGACGAAATGGATTCGTTTAGTAAATTTATTAAGCAGACAATTGATGATAAATCATTATCAATTGCTACTATTCAAACTCAATTAGACCACTTGCAAAATCAAAATCTAACTTATGAAGAACAACTATCTGAAATAAATGCTATATTTACTACATCGGTTTCTAATAAACTTGAATTAAACATGAAAGGCTTTTCTGAAAAGTGGGGAGTTTTAAAAGTTAAATATGAAAATTTAGATGAAAGTACATTAGCAGAGGCATTTAATCAAGTTTTGGATAAAAGAGATCATAGTGGAGTAGGATCGGTTGGTCCATGTGGATGGAGATATAATGTTTATTTGGGAGCTTCATATGCAGCTGCAGTTTTATGTCATGCAGGATGTGATACCACAGCATTAGGAACCACAGCCGGATTGGGAATTCCAGCTTGTTTTATGGCATGTGGTACTTTACAAGTATATGCAGCTGTTCAATGTTACGATTCATATTGCTAATAAAGCACGATTTATATATTATGGAAAAGAAAAAAAAATTTGGAGGCTATTTTCTATTATTTTATCTAGCAACGTTTATAATTTTTCTAATTTTTCCTAAAAAATTAGTTGGAAATATTTATGTAATAATAACTTATTTAATTGGTTGTCTTGTATTTTTGTACATATTATATAGATACAAAAAAACGAAAAATAGTTAGTTGAAAGAGGAAGGAAGTTACTTCCTCTTTTTTTTAGTAATTTTCTTCCCTATGTCCGCTTTATTTATAAATTCTCTATAATGTAAAAAAAGAAATTTCATTATTTTTTGCATTAAGTTATTGAATTCTTCAAGTTTGGCTAAACTGACGGCTAACGTCCCGCGGCTTGGCGTCAGTTGCGGCTAATTTAGCAAAAAGTTTCCAAGTACGAGAGAAGGTTGGTTTTTTCCTGGAGTTTGCAAATACAAAATTTAACCAGCAATTGCGCCAAACCGCTGTTATGTGAGGTTTCTATAATTTACTTTTCAAATCCATCATTCCGTGTAGAATTCTTATAATCTCAATTTCATTATTTGAAATTTCTCTATAAAAAATAATATGTTCACCACATTTATAACCAAGAATATTTAATGAAATGATTTCATATGATTTTCCAAATTTTGGATTATTTGCCAGGTCAATGCACGAAGCGATTATTAGATTGTAATATTTCTCAGCCTGATTTTGAGACCATTCTTCAATAGTATAATCCCAAATATCAATTAAATCGTCTTGAGCTTTATTGGTAAAATGAAATTTTCCCATTTATTTTTTTCTTGCCTTTAATGATTCCAAAAACTTTTTAGGCTCGAAATCTTGTGCGATTCCACTATCAATTCCTTCTTGTATAGCTTTTCTTAAAACAATAATTTTATTTTCTTCATCTTCAAGAAGACGCAAGCCAGCTCGTACAACTTCACTTGCATTGTTAAATCTACCGTTATTGATGCTACTTTCAATAAAACTTTCAAAATGGTTTCCCAATGATATTGATGTGTTTTTTCCCATGACTTTTAAAAATTTTAAGCAAGTTACCAAAAAATGGTAACACAAGCAATTTTACGCAAAGTTTTTTTGAAATCTCACATAACGTCCCGGGGCTTCATGAAGTTGGGGTTTATATGTTCCCAAACCATTGAATAACCACGGAAGCCAAATATATGAAATAACCTTTAAATTTAGCCTTAAAGCCCCAATTTCATGAAACCCCTGTTAGCGGCTGCTGTTTTTTTTTTTTAGTACTGTTGTTTTGAAGAATCATAACCACTTTTAATACGTTAGACAACGTATTTTATTACGTTAAGAACCACTTTTAATACGTTAGGCAACGTATTTTATTACGTTAAGAACCACTTTTAATACGTTAGGCAACGTATTTTATTACGTTAAGAACCACTTTTAATA
>NZ_FMTY01000002.1:334767-623783 GCF_900100625.1 Flavobacterium saliperosum | reverse complement strand
AACGTCCCGCCGGCTTTGCGAAGTTTGGGTTTATATATTCCCAAACCATTCCATTCGGACTTAAGCCAAATATACAAAAAGTTCGTTCCATTAAACCCTAAAGCCCAAATTTCGCAAAACCGCTGTTGTAGGCAGTTTTTGTTATTTACTAAAAAATGATGTAATACCAATTCCAATAAGCGCTGCAATTGATGTGTTTATTAACCAAAAAATAATAGCTACAATCCAATTGTCTTTTGACATATAATAAAGTCCAGCTATACTAATTCCATAGATTTGAAATAAATTACTTTTATTCTTTAAATCATTTTCATTTGCAAGAGAGAGAACATTGTGCATATTGTCAATTTTTCTTAAAGTGGATTGATGTAATCCAACATAATTTCCTTCTACAAATGCCTGTGCTTCTTCTTCACCATTCAAAAAATCTGACATTGTAATATTATTTAAAATATATAGTGATTCAAATCTTGGATGAGGAGCATATTCTTTACCATACAAATCTATAAAAAGCCTTGCTAAATCAATTTTTGAATCATCATTTATATCTATTGGAGTTCCTCCAAGAACTCTATATCGATGATTTATTGCTTCAAATCCATAATTGATATTACGCATATTTATATGTATCCATTTATGATTTGGATGCTTTGAAACAAACTGAAAATATTCATCAAGCATTGCTTTTTCTAAAATATTATAATTCTGATTTATTTCATTAGGAGCAATTTGCCTCAGTTCTGCTATTTTATGAATTGAAAAAGAATGTGTTTGAGCATTTTTTACATATCTAACTCCAATTGAAGTAATTCTTGGAGTATTACCTTCAGGTAAATCATAAAAGCTTTCACACGAGTAGTGAATAATTAAATATTCTAAGGAATTATCAGAAATTTTCTGTAAAAGTTCTTTTGCGTTTTTTCTTTTTTTAAATCTTTCTGATGGTTTTGACATATTAATTTTTTAATTCTATAGCTTTGGTTTTCAGTCAGTTTTGGTAAAATTGCCTACAACTCATATATATACGCAGTTGTTGAGTAAATAAAGAGTTGGTTAATTTGTTTTAAATCAAATGGTTATGAAAATATATTTAAAAAAATGCATTTCGTTTTTTGAATATATTTTAAATATATATTTCGATACTTTGATAGGGTCAAATATAAAATAAAATAAAATAAATAGTTTTCGGGATAGGTTTGTGGTTTTTCTTATATTTTCATGATTGGGTAATATTTGGATTTATAGATTTTCAATCTTTTCTGTTTAATACTTTATTCGTAAAAGAGTCGCACATCTAAAAAAAAAAACATAGAAAAGCCGCAGAAAGTTCAATTTTGCGGCTTTTTTTCGGTGTAAAGTGTGCTATTTTTTAAGAATGTTGCGTAGTTCTTCTTGAGTTGTTCCTAATATTTTTCTGACTTTATCAAGCATTTCGTCTTTTTTTCCATCTATGTAAAGTAAATCGGTTTCGTTTAAAATAGCGAATCGATCTAAAAGTCTTTCCTTTTGTTCGCACCAATTTTCGCTGAACGGAGCTGTGGTTGTATGTATTTTCATCATTGTACAGTATTTTAGCAGTTTGAAGTATCAAACCAAGATTGTTTTGTATGCCGTCAGACATCATTTTGCTGTTATTTTCCAAAATAAGAAATGAGACAGCGGTTATTGTAGTAACCATAACCACATGTGTCAGTGATGTCGTAGAAATACAGAAGAGACTCAATACCAAATAAATACAGTAAAAATAGCAAGAAGATATATGCAGTTTTCCCTATTTTTTTGTGGAAGGACAAGATAAAAAAACCGTCAGGTTGTTACACGTAACGGTTTTGATATTTTAAAAATTAAAGCGCTGCTATGATTGCTGTCAATTCTTCTTTGGTTTTACCCAATTTGGTTTGCACTTTTCGTAGCATTTCGTCTTTTTTTCCTTCTTCATACTGTAAATCAGCATCGGTTAATGTCGAAAATTTGGCTTTCAGTTTCCCTTTTTGTTCATTCCAATTGGGCTGTTTAACTGTTGACATTGTGTTTTTTGAATTTTCCATTGTGTTTAATTTAATGTACCAGAAGTGGTACAGGGCAAAGATGCGACATAATGTAACATATTGTATTACAAAACTTTAGGAGTAATTTGCATCATTCACAGATTAACATTTCATGTGAAGGAAAAAACCGTTTCCCATTAGTGAATGTCTTCAAGAGCAATTCGTTTTTTGTGTTTCAGCTGTTTGAAAAACGTAGGGGTAAGGCCGGTAATTTTCTTAAATTGGTTGGAAAGATGCGCGGCACTGCTGTAATTCATACTGTTAGCTATTTCGGAAAGAGAAAGTTCATCATACAAAAGCAGTTCTTTAACCCGCTCAATCTTATGAAGAATTATGTAGTGTTCAATTGTAGTTCCCGTTGCTTCAGAAAAAAGATTGGCGAGATACGTATAATCAAATTCCAGTTTTTCACTCAGGTATTCGGAATTCTTTATTTTAGGGAGTTCCTCGGCATGATGAATCATTTCTACAATAACGTTCTTGATTTTTTCAATAACAATAGCCCGCTTGTCGTCCATCAGTTCCAGGCCACTTTCGTCCAATCGTCGTTTTAAAAGATCTTGTAATTCGTTACTAATGTCTTCTTCAATTTCCGCTTCACCTAAATCCACAGTTGTATAACGCAGTCCTAATTGCTTCAACACCGATTTAACGGCCATTTTACAGCGATTGCTCACCATGTACTTGATAAATAATTTCATATCAGACAATTTAAAGAACTGTTTTTTTTGTTAACACTCTCAAATTTAAGTATTTAACTGATGTAAAACGTAAATACGACCATTTCATTTGAAGGGATAATGTGAGAATGACTGCTAAAGGTTCAAAACAAATCATTTGAACAAATCCATTGGAATAATTAAATCGCCTTTACGTATATTTGTAACCATTTTTAGAATAATCATATAATCAAATACATAGTTATGTCAGACGATAAGAAAGTAATATTTTCGATGTCGAAGGTGAGTAAGACCTACTCAAGTACGAACAAACAGGTTTTAAAAGACATTTATCTGAGTTTCTTCTACGGAGCCAAAATCGGTATCCTTGGTTTGAACGGTTCCGGTAAATCGTCATTATTGAAAATTATCGCAGGCGTTGATAAGAACTATCAGGGAGATGTGGTGTTTGCTCCAAATTATACCGTTGGTTATTTAGAGCAGGAGCCGTTATTAGACGAAAATAAAACAGTGATTGAAGTGGTTCGTGAGGGAGTTGCCGAAACGATGGCGATTCTGGACGAATTCAACAAGATCAATGACATGTTTGGTCTTCCGGAAGTGTATGAGGATGCCGATAAGATGCAGAAATTGATGGACCGTCAGGCAGAATTACAGGATCGTATCGATGCGGCTGGTGCCTGGGAGATCGATAATAAATTGGAAATTGCCATGGATGCGCTTCGTTGTCCGGATTCCGATACGCCAATCAGTGTGTTGTCGGGTGGAGAAAAACGCCGAGTAGCCTTATGTCGTTTGTTATTGCAACAACCGGACGTATTGTTATTGGATGAGCCTACCAACCACTTGGATGCCGAATCGGTTTTATGGTTAGAGCAGCATTTGTCACAATACGCAGGAACAGTAATTGCGGTTACTCACGACCGTTATTTCCTTGACAATGTGGCAGGATGGATTTTAGAATTGGATAGAGGTGAAGGTATTCCCTGGAAAGGAAACTACTCGTCTTGGTTGGATCAGAAGTCAAAACGTATGGAGTTAGAAGAAAAAGTGGCTTCCAAACGTCGTAAAACCTTAGAGCGTGAGTTGGATTGGGTACGTCAGGGAGCAAAAGGCCGTCAGACCAAACAAAAAGCACGTTTACAGAACTACGACAAGTTATTGAATGAAGATCAGAAAGAACTTGACGAAAAATTAGAATTGTACATCCCTAACGGACCGCGTTTGGGAACTAATGTTATCGAAGCGAAGCATGTAGCGAAAGCATATGGCGACAAATTGTTATATGACGATTTGAATTTCACTTTGCCACAAGCAGGAATTGTTGGAATTATTGGGCCAAACGGAGCCGGTAAAACCACGATTTTCAAAATGATTATGAATGAGTTGCAGCCCGACAGCGGTGAATTCATCACTGGAGATACCGTGAAGATTGCCTATGTAGATCAGTCACACTCCAATATCGACCCGAACAAATCCATCTGGGAGAACTTCTGCGACGGTCAGGAGTTAATTATGATGGGGGGACGTCAGGTGAATTCAAGAGCCTATTTGTCCCGTTTCAACTTTGGTGGAAGTGACCAGAACAAAAAGGTGGCCACCCTTTCCGGAGGAGAACGTAACCGTTTGCACCTGGCTATGACACTGAAAGAAGAAGGAAACGTATTGTTACTGGATGAGCCAACGAACGACTTGGATATCAACACGCTTCGTGCTTTAGAAGAAGGTTTGGAAAACTTTGCAGGTTGTGCGGTGGTTATTTCCCACGACCGTTGGTTCCTGGACAGAATCTGTACACACATCTTGGCTTTCGAAGGCGATTCTCAGGTATACTTCTTCGAAGGTGGTTTCTCAGATTACGAGGAAAACCGTAAGAAACGTTTGGGTGATGTAGCGCCAACGCGAATTAAGTACAAGAAATTGATTAGAAATTAATTAAAAGAAAGCGGCTTTTTGGCCGCTTTTTTTATTGCCTTTTCCAAACTCCGCAATATAAGTTTAGGTTATGATTCCCTTTCGGATAAACGTGTTTGAAAGGATTATGGTGCACTTTTTGTTGTTACGAAGCCGTTTTCATGCATGTTGTAACTTTTGCCTAATGGGGTTTTGGGCCTCTGAGATGTTCAATTCGGATAGTTAAAAAAGAATCATAAACAAATGTTAAAATTTATAACAAAAAATCTTTTATTTTACATTTTTTTTGATGGTTGTTTGCAATGTGTTTATTAAATTGTCCTTTTTAAAAATAGAATGAACTTTATCCGACTGAACTTCTTTGTATCACTTATTCTGCTGATTTTTCAGGGGGTGCACGCGCAATCTGAAAAGGTAGACCGTACAAGTGTTTTGGATTTATTGTCGAAATCCGGGGAAAGTCTGCATAAATTAGAATGTAGCAAATCATTGGTTTATGCAAAAAATGCCCTTAATAAAGCCTATCAGATTGAAGACAATAGGTTAATTGCCAGATCCTACAATTTAATCGGACTCAATTTTGAAGAATTCTCCGACTTCAACAAAGCTGAAGGATATTACACAAAAGGGATAAAATTTGCCAACCTTACCACGAACGATACTTTAAAAGGATGGCTGCACAATAATCTGGGTAATTTATACTGTTACAGAAAAGTCAATTTTGAAAAAGGAATCAATCATTACAAGAAGGCGTTAGTCTATTCCCAAAATATTAAGGACACATTAGAAATTACCTATTCCAATCTTAACATTGCTGCGGCTCATTTCAGCAAAGAGCAATATGCATTAGGGTTACCTTATCTTGAAGTGGCAGCCCCTCTGGTGAAAAAACTGGACTTGTTGGAAGCCAAACTCTCTTTAAATTCACTCTACGGGTCGTATTATACTTTTAAGAATGATTTCCAGAAAGCCGAAGCTTCATTCAAGGAAGCCATAAAACTATGTAACACTAACGACGTTAATTTTCTCGAAAGTCATGCCAGCGAAGTATATGATGATTTTTCCAGGTATTATTTCAAAGTCAAAGATTATAAAAACGCCTATCTCTATCTCGAGAAATACAACGAGTTGAAAGATAAGATATATACTTCCGAACGAACAAACGAAGTTAATACTGCCGGTTCGAACATAGAATTGGATGAATATAAAAGAGAGATTGATAAAATAGAGAATGAAAAGTTGGTACAGTCTGACCTGTTGAAACAAACCAAACTGCTGGTTATCATGTTTATTTTCATCTTTATCATCCTATTGTTACTGGTGTATGCCCTTTACCGAAGTAACCAACTCAGAAAGAAATCCAATAAGAAATTAAAGGTTGCCAACGAAGAGCTTTTAATAGCCAAAGAACAGGCCGAAGAAGCCTCTTTGCTGAAATCACAATTCATTTCCACCATTACCCATGAACTCCGAACTCCTTTGTATGGCGTTGTGGGAATTACCGATATGATTGCCGACGAACACAAGGAATTGCAAAACAGTACGTACCTTAAATCATTGAAGTTTTCGGCTAAGTATTTGCTTTCCTTGGTAAATGATATTCTTCAGGTATACAAAATTGAAGAAAAGAAGATTGTGTTGGAAAGCTCTATTTTCAATCTTTCCGATGAACTGACCTCCATAGTGGAAAGTTTGCAGTTTCTGGCGGTTAAGAACAACAATAAACTGCGTTTGGAGGTAGATGAAGCTATCCCTGAGTTTATTATTGGGGATAAAGTGCGTTTGTCGCAGATATTCATGAATCTGGTGAGTAATTCACTGAAATTCACCAAAGACGGTAACGTGAAAATAATTGCCCGATTAGAACGGAACGAAGCTTCTTTCTGTTTTGTGACGTTTACGGTCATGGATGACGGTATCGGTATCGCAAAAGAACATCAGCAGAAAATATTTGAAAAATTTGTTCAGATTGAGCGTAAAGAAGACGATTATCAGGGAACCGGATTAGGATTGTCGATTGTAAAACAGTTGGTAACCCTTTACGGCAGTGAGATTCACTGTGAAAGTGAAGAAAATGTGGGAACTAAAATGTTCTTTACCATTGGTTTTGATACTGATGAAGTCAAACGGAACGATTTACTCAAAAACCTGGAGGTGGATTTTTCCGAAGAACGTACCTATAAGATTTTAGTGGTGGAAGACAATAAAATCAATCAGATAGTCACTAAGAAAATATTGGATATCCGCCATTTTGAAAGTGTTATTGTAGACGATGGCTATGAAGCACTGAAAACATTGGAAAATGAGGATTTTGATGTTATTCTGATGGACATCAATATGCCTAAAATTAACGGGTTTGACACCTCAAAACTCATACGTAAAAGCGGAATCACCACACCGATTATTGCCGTAACCGCTTTCGACAAACAGGAAATCATAGAACAGGTCCGCGCTTCTAAAATGAATGAAGTCATAGTAAAACCGTTCGAACCGAATCACCTGTACAAAATGATTATTCAAATTTCGAACAAGAACGAGGAAGAGTTGAAAGCAAAAGTGAATTTAAAAAACTAAAAGATTTGGTGTTCCTGAAATGAATCAATCGTGAAACCCATTGATAGTAACAACAGATTTCACGATTAAATCATTAGACTAACAGTATTGAAAAATTAGTTGATAGGAATATTCTTTTTGGAATTAGATAAACGACTCGAATTTTTAGGAATAGTGATGTGAAGAATACCATCTTTATAAATTGCTTCAATTCGTTCGGTTTCTGCTGCATCCGGAAGATGGAACGAGCGACAGAATGATCTGTAAGAGAACTCTTTTCGGGTATAATTCTCTTTTTTGTTCATCTCCTCCGATCTTTCTTCTTTTTCCGAAGCAATAGAAATGGTTTTGTCTTCAATTTCAACCTTAAAATCCTCTTTTTTCATTCCGGGAGCAGCCAAATCAATTTGATACTCACGTTCGGTTTCCGATAAATTTACAGAGGGCATGGTACTGCCAATGTCTGTGAAATTTTTGAAACTCCACTCCATCATGTCTTTTGGGAAAAACTCGTCCAATAACGAATGTGTGGTTGATTTTGAACCACTGTTTGCTAATAAATCCATAATGTTTGTATTTAAAAAGTTATTAAATATTGACATTATAAAAGTACTAAAAAAACAAAATCAATCAGTGTTAATTTGTATTAATATATTGTTAATCAATATGTTATGTTTAAAAAAAAACATTTAGTATCGGTGTTAAAAAAAAAGCAATGATTACAAAAAGTAACCATTGCCGATTTATAATTTCATGTGGTGTGATTAATACCAGCGCTTTTTATTTTTCTTGGAAGCTTCCGATTTTCTGGAATTTGACTCCGGTTTTTTGTTTGGATCCAGAGGTTTCTTCTTGTTTCTCAAATCAGGTTTTGCGTCGGGATTCTCATCACTCCACTGAAAAGGGTGATCGGTAACGACTTTTACTTTCTGGCGGGTTAGTTTTTCAATATCCTGCCAATAGGTTTTCTCGTCTTTCGCACAAAAGGAAATGGCCATACCTGAATTTCCGGCACGTCCTGTTCGGCCAATGCGGTGTACATAGGTTTCCGGAATGTTCGGTAAATCGAAATTGATTACATAAGGTAACATTTCAATATCGATACCACGGGCAGCAATGTCGGTAGCAACCAAAACAGTGGTTTCGTTGCGTTTGAAACTTTCCAACACACGCTGTCTTGCGCTTTGCGATTTATCCCCGTGAATGGCTTCGGCATTGATGTTTTGCTTTTTCAGGGCTTTCACCACATTATCGGCACCGTGTTTGGTACGTACAAAAACCAAAACACTTTCCAGTTTTTCGCCTTGAATGATTTGATACAAAAGGTTTCTTTTGTTTTCTTTATCAACGAAGTATACCTTCTGATTCACTTTTTCGGCCGTACTTGAAATAGGAGTAACCGATACATATTCGGGTTTTGTTAAGAAACTGTCGGCCAATTCGCGAATGGCAATCGGCATGGTAGCCGAAAATAATAAGGTTTGTCTGTTATCCGGAGTCAGTTTGATGATTTTCTTCACATCATTGATGAAACCCATGTCCAACATCAAATCGGCTTCGTCCAAAACCAAATGGTGCAGGTGGTTCAAATCGATGAATCCCTGTTTGTTCAAGTCCAATAAACGTCCGGGAGTGGCGACCAATACGTCAACTCCTTTTTTCAATTGATCAACTTGTGATACCTGATTAACACCACCAAAGATCACTAAAGTTCTGATATTGGTGTATTTTCCGTAGGTGTTAAAGCTTTCTGCCACCTGAATCGCTAATTCACGGGTAGGGGTAACCACAAGGGTTCGGATATGTTTTGTTTTGGTGGACGATCCAACAATACGGTGTAAAAGATTAAGAATTGGAATCGCAAATGCTGCTGTTTTCCCGGTTCCGGTTTGTGCGCAACCCACTAGATCCGTTCCTTCAAGAATAATCGGAATGGATTTTTCCTGAATGGGAGTGGGGTTGGTGTATCCTTCATCGGATATCGCGTGTTGTATGTTTTTGAGTAACTCTAATTCGTTAAATAGCATAAAAAAACGATAGTATTTAGTGACTATCGTTTGCAAAAGTACTCTAAAATTTTGAGAATGCTATTTATTAGATTTTGCTTTCATGAAATCGGTGATTAAATAGGCAATTAATTTTCCGATCAGATGGTTGTTTTTTTCAAAGGCCAAATCCGGTGCCCCTTCGCAGATGTGCAAATACGAAGCATTTGACTGTTGCCCGAAGTAATGCAAAAACTGACGCAGCTGTTCTACAGAAAAACCGCTTAACGTCATTGCGCTGCTTGGAATGTTGGGAACGGCATCCAGATCGATTTCAATTCCGAACGGGTCCGAACTGATATGTTTTTGAGCCAATTCCATTTCCGCTTCAAAGTTTTTCTCTTTGCGAACGGCAATTTGCTCATAGGTATTGTATTTTACTTTGTCTTCGGCCTTTTTGATGGTTTCCAGGATGCTTTTGGAAGTATAACTTTCGTGCAGTCCGAAAACAAAATACTTTTTCAGAAAACCTTCTTCGTAGGCATAAGAGAATCCATTACCGCTGTGACGCCCTTCCAATGCACGGAAATCGGTATGCGCATCAAAATTTATGGCATTTACGGGTTTTCCTTTGGCTAAAGCAAGTCCTTTGATGTTTCCATAGGCATTATTGTGACCTCCACCAATTACAATCGGGATTTTTCCGGCTTTTACGATTTTACAGACGATATGCGACACTTCTTTATCAATCTTATCGACAAGTTTGAAGAATTTCTTTTTGTGATCTTTGTCGTTAACACTAAGTTCCTCAATCTCTTCCATTTCCGATTTTACGTCCAGGGTGCCTAAAATCATCAGTCGGCTGCCTTTGCAAAAACGATTGTTCTGAATGTTCACGATGCTTTTCAGGGTGCTTTCCCATGCAGAAGCTGCGCCTGGCCTGCCTAAATTGGCACGAATACCAATATCTTCCGGAATTCCGATAAGTACAAATTCGGCATCACTGGCCTCGAGAAATTCTAATGTGTCCATTTCCTTCGGCACAGTCTGAATGCGTTCTCCAAACTTGATTTCGGTACTTCTGTGATTGGTGATTTTGGTTAAATCGCTTAATGTAAAACGAATGAGCTTGTCCATAAAACAAAAAAAGTTGTAGCCAAAAATACTATTTTCTGTAAAACTTTCGTTTAGTTATTGGGTTTAAATGAAAAAAAAATTAAATTTGGAAAAAACTATCTATCTATGGAAAATCAAAAAAGTAATTCTAGTCTAAAAGCAATCATTATTGTCTTAGCACTGTTGTTGTTGGGAAGTTTGGGGTATATGTACAAAATGAGTACTGATAATCAGACATCTGAAAATAAATTAATGACAGACAAAGAAAAATTAAGCGAAGAGTTACAGGCTTCAATTGCAAAATACGACGAAGCAATTGCTTCAAACACCACTCTTTCAGATGAATTGTCTGCAGAAAGAGAGAAATTGGTTCAGTTAAAAGCCGAATTGGAAAAATCACAGGGTGACGTAGCTGCCATGGCGAAGTTCAAAAACGATTATTTGCGTTTGAAACGTGAAATGGACAACCTGATGAAAGAAAACGATGTGTTGAAAAAACAGAATGTAACATTAACAACACAACGTGACAGTACACAAGTTGTATTAAACGATGCAAGAAAAGTGAATGATACTTTAATTGCTAAGAATGATAACTTGGCTAAAACTGTTGAAAAAGGATCTAAGTTGTCGGTTTTGAATTTGCAGACAATGGCTGTTAAACAAAGAAGTTCAGGAAAACAAATCGATACGGATAAAGCAAGCAGAGCCGATGTGTTGAAAATCAGTTTTATGATTGCTGAAAACCAAATTGCAAAATCAGGTGACAAAACTTACCACGTTCAGGTTATCGACAGTAAAAACAATGTATTAGGCGACAAGAAAACCGAGTCTTTCGGAGATAAAACATTAACCTATAGTTTTGAGAAAACTGTTAAGTATGAGAACAAAACCGTGCAGGTAGCTCAGGATTTACCTGTTAAGGATATTGAAGGCGGTACTTACTTTGTAAACATCTTCGACAAAGGAGAATTGGTTTCTAAAACTTCTTTCACTTTGAGATAATAAATTACTTTATTAGTAAATATAAAAAGGCTGTCTATATGACGGCCTTTTTTATTTAATGATTTTCTGTAATGTTTTACCGCAGATTCGCAGATTAATAATTATGGTAAATCCGCGAATCTGCGGTAAGGTTATTTTAATCAGAACTTTTTTGGAATTAAATCAACTGACCTTCAATAATTACCTGATCGATTAAATTACTTCCAAAAGCATACGGAAGTTGGTAATAGGAGGTAAGGGGTTTGGTGATAATAAGATTGGCCGATTTTCCTTTGGTAATACTTCCGTGAGTAGCTGCAATTCCCATTGCATAGGCGCCGTTTATGGTTGCTGCGTTGATGGCTTCTTCGGGAGTCATTTTCATTTTAATGCACGCGGTGGCCACCACAAAATTCATATTTCCCGAAGGTGTGGTTCCCGGGTTGAAATCGGAGGCCAATGCTAAAGGCAATCCCGCCGAAATCATTTGTCGTGCCGGAGTATACGGAATGCTGATAAAGTAAGAACAGCTGGGTAACGCCACCGGCATCGTTTTACTGCCTTTTAAGACTTCAATATCCGCATCGGTTACAATTTCCAGATGGTCCACAGAAAGCGCGTCATGTTTCACACAAGCTGCAATTCCGTTGATGGCAGTAAATTGGTTTACGTGAATTTTTGCGGTCAGGCCGAATTGCTTACCGGCTTCCATAATACGTTCGGTTTCTTCCACGGAGAAATAACCGGTTTCCAGAAAAGCATCAATATAATCGGCTAATTTTTCATCCGCAATTTTAGGCAGCATTTCGTTGATAATCAAATCGATGTAAGCCTCATGGTTTTCTTTGTATTCGGTTGGGAAGGCATGTGCTCCCAAAAATGTGGCTTTTATTTTAATCGGATAATTTTCAGCTAATTTTTTGATGACACGAAGCATTTTCAGTTCGCCTTCCACCGTTAATCCGTAACCCGATTTGATTTCCACAGCTCCGGTTCCCTGTTGCATCACTTCTTCCAAACGCACTTTCGACTGGTTGTAAATTTCTTCTTCGGATGTGGCATTCAGTTTTTTTGCCGAATTTAATATCCCGCCACCACGATTCGCTATTTCTTCATAGCTCAAACCGTTAATCCTGTCCACAAACTCCTGTTCGCGGTTACCCGCATAAACAATATGTGTGTGGCTGTCAACCCATGTTGGAAGCACGGTTTTTCCGCTGGCATCAATAATATTGTCGAATTTATCATCCGGACAGTCGCTCATTGTCCCGAAATCGGCAATAAGGTTGTTTTCAATAACTAAAAAAGCGTTGTCAATCTTTGGTAAAACGGCCATTTCAGCACCGCAAACGCTATCGATATTGTTTTCGCGAACCTGTAAAAGTTCTTTAATATTTTTAATTAATAGTCTCATGTACATTTTGTTTGTGTAAAAATAGAGATAAATGCTGTGGTATTAAAGAAAATGCGGGTTGATCTGTTATTAAAAATAGAGTGTGCTTTGTCGGTTTTTTTTGGTGTTTTACAGATAATGATGTTTTAAGAGCAATTCTTGTTGTTGTAATAGTCTAATTTAGAGGTGATTATAAATAAAATACGTATGTCTTCAAACTTAGTAGATCTCTTGAAAGGATATATTACTCCCGATGTAATATCAAAAGCCAGTTCATTACTTGGTGAATCCGAAAATGGTATTTCCAAAGCAGTTTCAGCGACTATTCCAACATTACTTACAGGATTAGTTAACAAATCAAATGATTCGAATGCTATGGGAAGTGTTATGAGCTTAATGACAGAAAACGAAATTTCAGGAAGCAATTTGTCTGATTTACCATCATTATTAAAAGGTTCAGGTGAAGGGATAGGATCTAAATTGCTGGATTTGTTGTTTGGTGATAAATCTTCTTCCGTAACCGATTTCATTTCGGGCATTGGAGGTATCAGAAATTCTTCGGCCGGTGCCTTATTGGGAATGTTAGGACCAATGATTTTGGGGCATTTCAGTAAATCAGGACTTTCTTCGTCCGGTTTAACCGATTTGCTGTTGTCTGAAAAAAACAATATTCTTTCTGAAACGCCCCGGGGTTTAAGTGGTGTTTTGGGTTTTGCAGATGGTTATAAACACGAAGCAAAAAGTCCGGTTAATCCAGTATCAGGTGGTAATGCCGGTGGAGGTTTGCCAAAATGGCTCTTGCCGTTATTGTTAGTTGGAGTGGCTTTATTAGCGCTGTATTTTTTTACCCAACAATCTAATAAAGAAGTGAAAACGGATCCTGATTCAGAATATATAGCAGATTCTTTAGATGTAGGCATGGACTCTTTAGGAGCTGAATTTGAAGACGCAACCATCGAAATTGACAAGGCTTTAGGGGATTTTCTCAAGTTTAAATTGCCTAACGGAGTGGAATTAAATGCACCCGAGTTTGGTATCGAATACCGATTGGTGGAATGGATGAATGACAAAAATAAACTGGTTGATAAAACAACATGGTTTAATTTTGACCGATTATTGTTTGAAACCGGAAAATCCACCTTGCGTCCGGAATCCAAGGATCAGCTTGAAAACATTTCTACAATTATGGATGCTTATCCTACGATGGAAATTAAATTGGGCGGTTATACCGATAATGTGGGCGATCCTGCAGCCAATTTGAAATTATCCGATGAAAGAGCAAAATCGGTAATGGCAGAATTGGTTAAATTAGGCGTTAAGTCCGAAAGAATCACCGCAGAAGGCTACGGAGAGCAACACGCCATCGCATCAAATGAAACCGAACAGGGAAGGGCTTCAAACCGTCGAATTGCTATCCGTGTCACAAAAAAAATAAACTGATTTTATATTAATTAAGTACGAAAAACTGTCAAAATATCATTGGCAGTTTTTTTTATGTCGATTAATAGCTTAATTTTAAACAGTTTTAGACTACTTAAATTGACAGAAAAGTGCGAAAAATAAAGTATAAAAAAGGACGTAAAACCCACCCTAATTTTTATGAATACACCGGTATTCATAAATCGGATGCTGTCGATATGCAGTTATTTGTTTACAACGACAGTCATTATAAGGAATTTAAAAACATACCCATAGATAAGGTTCAGCAAACACTTGAAAATTCGTTTCATGTAAACGATGTTAAGTGGTTGAACGTTCACGGGTTACATGATGTTGAGATTATAAAAAATATTGGCGAACTGCTTAAGGTGGAACCATATATTGTTGGTGATATTTTAAACACCAACCGACGTTCCAAAATGGAAGAATTGGATGACACGCTCTTTTTCAGTATTAAATCGATTTTACCGGATGAAGATTTGGATAACATGCGGGTGGAGCAACTCAGTTTCATTCTTAAAGAAAATTTGTTGGTTTCTTTCCAGGAGAAGAAGAGTGATTTTTTTACGCATATTCGGGAACGTATCAGAACCAATGCAGGGATTGTCTGTAAAAAGAAAAACGATTATCTGTTGTACCTGATGCTGGATGCGATTATGGAAAACTTCTACATCACCATCGAAAATTACGAAGACCGAATCGAAGCCCTGATGGTGGAAGCCAAAAACAATCACCGCCAGGATGTGTTGGTGCGCATTGAAAATAACCGGGAGAATCTCAATTATTTAAAACGGGCCATTGTTCCGTTACGCGATGCTTTGTACAGTCTGAAAACGTTTCAGGATGATGATGAATACGACGGGATTGAAGCGGCCAATTATAGTTTTTTCGCCCGATTGCATCAGAAATGTCTGGAATTGTTAGAGCAGATTGATTACGATTTGAATTCGTTGGACAGTGCTTCTCATTTTCATTTTTCGGCGCAAAGTCAGCGAATGAATGAAATCATGAAAACCCTTACGGTTGTTTCGGTAATATTCATGCCTCTGACTTTCATAGTGGGTGTTTACGGAATGAATTTCGACTATATGCCGGAATTACGCTGGCATTACGGTTATTTCGAAGTGTTGGCTTTCATGTTTGTTCTGGTCGTCGGAATGCTTGCCTATTTCAAGAAAAAGAATTGGTTTTAAACCATGTCTTCCGGTTTTACCCAAGCATCGAAATCTTCCGCGGAAACATAACCCAACCGAACCGCTTCTTCTTTTAAAGTGGTGCCGTTTTTGTGCGCGGTTTGTGCGATTTCGGCCGCTTTGTAATACCCGATTTTTGTATTCAGGGCCGTAACCAGCATAAGCGAATTACCCACCAATTCTTTAATTCTGTTGTAATTCGGTTCAATGCCTTTCGCACAATGCTCGTTGAAAGAAACGCATGCATCGCCTATTAATCTTGCCGATTGTAAAAAATTAGCGGCTATCATTGGTTTGAAGACATTCAGTTCATAATGACCCTGAGTGGCACCAACGGTAATCGCAACATCATTTCCCATCACTTGAGCGCAAACCATGGTTAGGGCTTCACATTGCGTAGGGTTCACTTTTCCCGGCATGATGGAAGAACCGGGTTCGTTTTCGGGAATCAGGATTTCACCGATACCACTGCGCGGACCGGATGCCATCATTCGTATATCATTGGCGATTTTATTAAGAGAAACAGCCAGTTGTTTTAAAGCGCCGTGTGTTTCCACCATCGCATCGTGGGCGGCCAGCGCTTCAAACTTGTTTTCAGCGGTTTTAAAGGGAAGTTTTGTAAAATCGGCTATGTATTCGGCCACTTTTATGTCGTAGCCTTTTGGAGTGTTTAAACCTGTTCCTACGGCCGTTCCGCCCAATGCCAGTTCGGATAAATGATCTAACGTATTTTTTAGGGCTTTCAGTCCGTGGTTCAATTGCGAAACATAACCCGAAAGTTCTTGTCCTAAGGTTAGGGGAGTGGCGTCCATTAAATGGGTTCGGCCAATTTTCACTACCTCTTTAAATGCCTCTGATTTCAACTGTAAGGTATCACGAAGCTGTTCAATGCCCGGAATCGTGGTTTCGATTATGATTTTATAAGCCGCAATGTGCATGGCAGTTGGAAAAGTATCGTTGGAAGATTGCGATTTATTGACATCGTCATTGGCTTTGATAAAAGGGTCTTCTCCGATTTTTCTTCCGGACAAAACCTGTGCGCGATTCGCAATGACTTCGTTTACATTCATATTGCTTTGTGTACCCGAGCCGGTTTGCCAGATTACCAACGGGAAATTGTCCTCCAGTTTTCCTTCCAGAATCTCTTCGCAAACCTGAGCAATGGCGTCGCGTTTTTCTTCAGACAGGACACCCAAATTGCAATTGGCGAAAGCCGCTCCTTTTTTTAAATAGGCGAAAGCTTCGATGATTTCTTTGGGCATGGACGCCGGTTCGCCTATTTTGAAGTTATTTCGGGAGCGTTCGGTTTGTGCAGCCCAGTATTTTTCTGACGGAACCTGCACTTCACCCATAGTATCTTTTTCAATTCGGTAGTTCATGATGATGGTAATTTCCCTTAAAATTAGTGAATATCAATCGTTTAATTGTTATCCTTAAAATAATTTTAAGAAAGTATTGTTCAGGCTGATTTTTACCCGTATATTTGGCAAGAATTCATAAAATTCCGGAAAACATGTTTGAATTTCAACAGTATTTAGGCTTTTTACTTTTCTTAGGTATTTTCTTAACAGGATTTTGGCTTATGCTTTTCTTGGTAAACTTCGTTTTTTACTGGATTGGCGGCGCTTTATTCGAGTTGTACAAAGAGAAAAGAGCTGAAAGAGCACAAAAACAAGCGTAAAAAAATTTACGCCTGTCTTGAAATAAAAAAGTCCCGATGTATCGGGACTTTTTTTATTGGTTTTGTTTCCAAAAGTTTTATGGTTTATGCTTTAGCCCCGTCCCGATAGCTATCGGGTGGAGCGGTATCTTTTTTGTCTTTTCCAGTAACAAAAACGGAAAAGACAAAAAAGATATAGCGGAAAACGGGAACATGGACTGCCGGTACCTCCCGAGCCACTCGCTCCAGAGTAATCAGAGCTTGGTTTTAGCCACCGATGAATTCCTCACCGTTGTCGCCACCATTTTTAACCGGTCGTTCTTTTTCGTTTTTCTTTTTGTTGAAACGATAGGTGAACGAAAGGTTTATCTGGCGTTGTCTCCACTGCATTTCGCTATAAGAGTTTAATACGTTTTCCAGATTGGTTTCTATAATTCGCTTTCTGGAATTAAAGATATCGCTCACGTTTAACGCTAAAGTTCCTTTTTCTTTGAAGAAATCCTTGCTCAACGCTAAATTCGCCGAAAGCACTCCTTTGCTGGTTCCCTGTGCATTTTTTTGCGGCGCGTTATAGGTTCCGTTGGTTTGCCAGTCAATTCCGTAAGGTAAATTGATTTTTGATGTTATTCTGGAAAACCACGAATAGGCTGTATTGTCAAAATTCTGAACCACTTCTACACCGGCAAAATTGGTGTAAGCGTAATCGCCTTTTGTTTCGTTACGGAAGAAGTTGAAGTTTCCGTTTAATTTCCACCATCGGTATGGGGAATAATTCAGCGTGAATTCAAATCCGGTGCGGTATTGTGTGGCTAAGTTAATTGGCGTGCTTAGAATTACCGGAACACCGTTTACGAAATCACCGGATTCTCTTCGGATAAACTGATAAGAATCGGTAGTTTTATTGATATAGGCCGAAGTGTTGAACGTTAATTTTTCCCAACGTTTCATGTAACCAATGTCTATTGCATCGGTCATGGCCGGATCGATATCCGGGTTTCCTTTGAAAAGATTGATGTTACTGGAGTAATTAGAGAAAGGATTTAAGAAATGACCTCTCGGACGGTTAATACGTCGGCTGTAGGATATACTGGCGCTGGATTTTTCCGAGAATTCATAGGTAAGAAAAACACTTGGAAAGAAATTGCCGTATGATTTTGTGTTCAGATCATCGGTAGTTAACTGATTCACGTTGATTTTAGAATTTTCATATCGTAAACCAAGCAAATAAGAAAACTTATTGATTTTTGTGCCGAATTGCGTATAAAAAGCGTTAACCTTTTCTATGTATTCCAAGGTGTTGGTATAACGGCTATTATTTACCCAAACATCGTTATCGTCTAAAAATTGAACTTTAAAATCGGTTTTTAAATTGGTGAAGTTTCCGCGATATCCTGCTTCAAACTGGCTGTTTTTCCCGATGGGCAACACATAATCCGCCTGAATTAAATTTCGTTTCTGGTTTTCTTTACTGATGGTTCTTTCGAAGTCCGTATTGGCTTCATCTCCAAGAATATAATCCGAGATTATTGAATTGTCATCCTCCCTGTCACCTGAAAAAGCCCCGTCAATGGTTAATTTATGTCCGTCTTTTTTGAATTTTTTCGTGAAATTGGTTGAGTACTCCAAATTAATTTCTTTGTTGTCCTGATCGTTAAATCGGTTTCTGACGAAAGTGGGCGTATTGTTTTCATCGAAATTATAATACAGTACATTGTCCGGATTGGTTCCGTTGTTTTTTCTAACAGAAAGCGTATTGGTCCAAGAGATGGATTTGTCTAAAAACCATTCAAAACCGAAGTTGCTGTTGAAACCTTCACGCGCTCTTTCATTATTTCGTCTTTCGTTGATGTAACCTGTTGTGGCTCCGGTATTCCTGTCAAGATATTCGGTATCCGTCATGGAATTTCCGGGACTTTTACTGTTGGTGTATCCGGAAGTGGTGAACAAATTGAATTGCTCGCTTCTAAGGTTAATGTTCCCATTCAGCCCATAATTTTGAGGGTCTCCCACCGTTGCGGTAACGCTTCCGTTGATTCCCTGTGCTTTTCCTTTGCGAAGGATGATATTTACGATACCGCCACCGCCTTCAGCTTCGTAACGTGCAGATGGGTTGGTGATTACTTCCACTTTTTCAACGGCATCTGCCGGTAGCATTCTAAGTGCATCGGCTACATTACCGGCCATACCGGATGGTTTTCCGTCGATTAGAACCCTTACGTTATCGTTTCCGCGCAAACTTACATTTCCGTCAATATCCACAGACACCGAAGGGACGTTATCCAATACATCGCTGGCCGTTCCTCCTTTAACCATCATGTCCTGCCCAACGTTGTATACTTTTTTGTCCAATTTGATTTCCACGGTTGAACGTTCGGCAATAACTACCACTTCGTCCAATTGTTTCGAATCCTGAACTACATTTACAACACCAAGATTGGTGTCTTTATCAATAACCTTGTCTTTAAATTCAACGGTTTTAAAACCTAAAAATTCCACTTTAATGTAGTACGTACCCGCAGGAACATCAAAAGTGAATTCTCCTTTCGCATCTGTCATTCCTCCTGAAACGATAGCAGGATTTTTAGAGTTTTGTGCATAAATACTCGCGTATTCCAAAGGTTGATTGGTTGATTTTTCAATTACCTTTCCTGATACTTTTACTTTTGCTTTTTGCGGTCCTCGTTGTGCAAATGAAAATAATGTGGTTGCCAGTAATAAAAAAGTTATTACCGATTGAAGCTTTTTCATGAATGATTTGTTTGATTTGCTCTTTATGACTGCAAAATTACTCCTTGGTTTAAGGCTATATTCACAAATGTTTGTTAAAACAAATATTGAATTATTCTAAATAATCTCAAGAATTCGTTCAACAGGTCTGCCAATCACGGCTTTATCTCCGTTGATAATGATGGGTCTTTCGATTAGGACCGGATTTTCGAGCATGGCAGTGATGATCTGATCATCAGAAAGTTCTTTGTCTTTGAAGTTGTCTTTCCAGAGGGTTTCTTTGGTTCTGACCAATTCGATGGGTCTGATGTTTAGTTTTTTGATGATGGAAGTCAGTTCGCTTTTCGTGATTTTTTCATCAAGATACTTAAACGTCTCAAATTCAATTCCTTTTTCTTCCAGTAAACAAACGCCTTCACGGGATTTACTGCATCTTGGGTTATGATAAATGGTAATCATTTTAATTTTTTTACAAAAGTACTCCATATACTTCGAAAAATCGAGTAAATTCGAGCGGATAAATCAATTATAGAAAAGCGTTATGTATATCGAACAAATAAAAAGCAAAGAGTTTAGTTTTATCTTGTATCTCCCTGTTTTACTGGGTTTCTTCACATTAATGGCTGCCAATTATTTTATGACCCAAGGTGTTAGTACCGATGATTTAATGCATCAGTTAATTGCACAATGGGGGGCCAATATCACTTTTGTTATTGTGATCGTACCTTTGTCGTTAATGTGTCTGGGATTGCTGTTTTGGGTGAAATTCATTCACAGACAAAGCATCAGAAGTTTAACCACATCCCGTAAAAAAGTCGATTGGAACCGTATTTTGTTTTCTTTTGGTTTATGGGCGCTGATTTCGTCTGTATTAACCGGAGTGGCTTATTATTCATCACCCGAAAATTTTGTAATCAATTTTGAACCGGTTCCGTTTTTTACATTTATGCTTTTGGCCGTAATCCTGATTCCTTTGCAAACGAGTTTTGAAGAATATTTGTTCCGGGGTTATTTAATGCAGGGCTTAGGCGTAGTGACCAATAGCCGACTGATTCCTTTTTTAACCTCCTCTGTTTTGTTCGGATTGATGCATATTGCGAATCCGGAAGTGGGTAAATTGGGCATGGTAATTATGATTTATTATATAGGTACCGGAATTTTTCTGGGAATTTTAACTTTGATGGATGAAGGATTGGAACTCGCTTTAGGGTTTCATGCTGCCAATAATTTAATCGGAGCCCTTTTGGTTACCGCGGATTGGACCGCTTTTCAAACGAATTCGGTTTTAAAAGACATTTCGGAACCAACAGCTGGTTTCGACATCATTGTTCCGGTTTTTGTGGTTTTCCCGCTGCTTTTGCTTTTGTTTTCCAAAAAATACAAATGGACCAACTGGAAAGAAAAACTTACCGGAAGGCTGACTCCCGAAACAGATATTGAAACAATCGGACGATAATGAAACACAAGTATCAAACGGTACATCCCGGTTTTAAATTCAACGGAAAACATTTCAGTAAGAGCGAATTATGTCTTTTTGCCAATGAAAATGCGGTTTCAAAAGAAGAATATGAGGAACAGTTGGCTAAATTCATTTTGGAATGGTTTGACGATAAAGACTATGTTGCACTAACCACATCCGGAACAACGGGAACACCGAAAATCATCCATTTGAAGAAAGAAGCTATGGTAAATTCCGCTTTGGCTACAGAAGTTTTTTTTGATTTAAAGGAAAACTGTAAAGCGCTGCATTGTCTGCCAACACAATACATCGCCGGAAAGATGATGTTGGTTCGCGCGCTGGTTTTAGGTTGGGATTTAGATTTTGTAAAACCTGACACTCATCCGCTTGACGGTAATAAGGAAACGTATGATTTTGCTGCTATGGTGCCGCTGCAGGTGGAAAAATCGCTGGAGCAACTGCATCGTGTTAAAACCATTATAATTGGAGGGGCAAAACTGAATCCGACATTGGTTAACAAACTGAAAATCATTCCTTCAGACCTTTACGAAACGTACGGAATGACCGAAACGATTACGCATGTCGCAGCCAAAAAAATACAGGATAATGCTTTTTCGGTTTTACCGGATATTCGGATTTCTACCGATAAAAGAAATTGTCTGATAATTGCCGCACCACGACTTTCTGAAGACAAGATCATCACGAATGATGTGGTAGAAATCATTGACGGAAATAAGTTTATCTGGCTCGGACGTTTTGACAATGTGATTAATAGCGGCGGCGTGAAGCTGTTTCCAGAGAGAATAGAGGAGAAGCTTTCGGGTAAGATTCCGCAGCGTTTTTTTGTTATCGGAAAACCGGACAGTTCTTTGGGCGAAAAACTCATTTTGGTTGTTGAAGGAGAACCGTATGCCATTGGGAATTCCATTTTTGAAGGTTTGGATAAATATGAAAAACCGAAGGAAGTTGTGTTTGTCTCGAAATTTTCGGAAACGGAAACGGGTAAAATAAAACGCGCGGAGTCGATGCAATAAAAAAAACCACAAAGCGCTTTTTCAGTTCACATCGCCCCAATGACGAAGGTTAAGCATGCTTTGTGGTTATTATGTATAGAAAAAAGTTGTTTTCCTTATTGCTGCATTTTAAAATAATAATCTGCAGAGTGTTTGCCGCTTCCGTAGAACAGGAAGAAGACACAAAGAATTAAGGTAACGGATGCGAGAATGAAATTCTGCGTGTTGAATTCTCCGATGAAATTTACGGCAACCGCTCCAAGAAGAATGGGTAACTGTGCCCAAATGGACCATCTTGTCAGTAATCCGAAAACAATCATCAGGCCTCCCATCATGTGGGCTGCCGCGATGTAATGAATCAACAGCATTTCACTTCCGAAATTTTGCATTGAATTCAGAATTTCACTCAGATATTGCTTGTTGGTTATGAAAGAAATTCCTTTTATGATTAGAAAAACTCCCAAAGCAATTCTTAATATATCCAGCGGATAGCTCGTGTGTGCATTCGCCCATTTGTTTAAATTTTTTACAGTATCCATGGTATTTCCGATTTGATTTACCCTAAATTATTAATTACAAATTAGGTAACGTAATTTTTTCGTTAAAACCAATTTTAAAATCGACAAAGCGTTTATTTGTACATAAATAACTACGAATCAGTACATTAAAATAATAAATGAGACTTGTAATCGGTTCTATTTCAGTTCGTTTATTTTGAAATACTGAAAAACATTTTCGTTTTATTGAATGCTACCTTATCCAAGTTGGTTTTCTTGGGTAGGCTTTGCCAGTTATTGGTTGCGTTAATTCTTGAAACAAATCCGTCAAGCGTATATTCTACCGGCATTTCAAAATTTGCAACGTCGGTTTTCCAGCGTATCTGTACATTTTTTTTATGCTGACGCACTTCCAGAACGGGAATGTTTTTATAACGTAAATATTGGTTGAAAATCGGAGTAAGGTTTAAGCCCGACTCTTTGTTGAAGAAATCCACAACGGTTTCCGTATCGATAATTTGATGGCGGTAGGTTTCGGAATACTTTAATATCAGCGCCCACCACTTTTCATCCTCGTTGAGAACATGGCGAAGGGTGTTTAACATTAACGATCCTTTGTAATACATGTCGCCGGAACCTTCGTTATTAACCCCATAAGCACCGATAATTGGTTTGTCGTTTTGAACATTCAGACGTTGTCCGTTAATGTATTTCATGGCTTTTTCATAACCTTGCGTACATTCTATGAAAACCGTTTCCGAATAAGTGGTGAAACCCTCATGAATCCACATGTCGGCTATATCTTTCGAAGTCACGCTGTTTCCGAACCATTCGTGACCGGTTTCGTGAATGGTGATATAATCGAAAGCCAATCCCACACCGGTGAAGCTCAAATCGTTACCTAAATAACCTTTCATGTATTTGTTTCCGTAGGCCACGGCACTTTGGTGTTCCATGCCCAGATAAGGGGTTTCCACCAATTTATACCCGTCTTCTTTAAACGGATATGTTCCGAATTTCGATTGAAAACAATCCATCATAGGTTTAACATCGGCTTCAAAATGTTTACGGGCTTTTTCTTCATTGGCTCTTAAAACGTAATAATCCAAATCCAAACCTTTGTAAGTGTCATGAATATGAACGTAATCGGCAATATTTACAGTGATGTTGTAGGTGTTAATCGGACTTTTAACCTCCCAATCCCAACGGGTGTATCCGTTTTTTAAATCTTCGGAGCCTAAAAACCGACCGTTGGAAACATTCATCAGTCCGTTTGGAACAGCCACTTTCACGGAAGATCCAAAATCAGGTTCGTCGCTTTGTGAATCTTTTACCGGATACCACAAACTGGCTCCGGTTCCCTGAACGGCAACACCAATCCAGGGTTTGTCCTGCGTGTCTTTTTTGAAAACAAATCCGCCGTCCCAAGGTGCATTTCGGGCTACCAAAGGCTTTCCGGAATAATAAAAACGAATTTTGCCTTCCGTTCCGGGTTGCATCATTTCATTAAAATTGATAAAAACCGCATGATGATCCCGTTTGTATTGTAGCTTTTTCATATTGAAAACGATACTGTCCACTTTCATGTTGTCGAACAAATCGATTTGGATTTTTTTTGTCGGCTCCGCAATTTTAAATGTTATATCGTTATAACCGATGATGGTTCTTTCTTCGGGATTGATTTTGATATTCAAATCATAACGTTGCACATCGAAACTTGTTCGCTCATGGCGTAATCCGCCTTGTAACGTATCTTTGCGGGTGAAATGCTGAGCTGAAACCTGCTGTAACCCTAAAAGAAATAGGGAAATGTAGAGAATGTTTTTCATAATACTATAAAGTTAAAAAAAATCTGCTACGGTATAGGTAGCAGATTTTGTTGTTTTGTTACTTTGTATTGATAATTCATTAATCGTTTCTACTCGATATGCTTTATCATATGTGGTATGTTAGGTTCATTCTTACGAAGTTTATTTGCATTTTCATGAAGACCGTCAAACGTTTCTTCATCAACGCCTTTACATATTCCGTACGAATAATGGTATTTAAGTATTTCTCTGTCAAGAATACTGAATTTTTTTTCCCCTTCCGTACAAATTGAATAGAAACTGGAACAGTTCAGTTCATCTGTTCCTTTGAAATGCCCTAACGACCGAATGAAAAGTTCTTTCATTTTTTCTGTCATTAGCGTTTCAGTAAAGAAAACAACAGGATTAATTTTAATGTATCCTTTTGTGATTTGATTTTTGCCATTCCAATTCAGATAATAGTCTGCGTCAGAATTTTCCAAACTGGTATTATATTCAAAATCACCATTCAGGTAAATAACATAATTGGCCTCATTAATATTTTTCTTAAATGAAATATGAAGCGAATCAATATCTCTTGAAATTTCATCAGCAAAACGTTTTAGTGCTTTTTGTGTTGAAAGAGGCACACTTTCACTCAGGTAAATCTTTATTCCGTTTTTCCAGTATTTTAAACGTGTTTTTCCGTCTTTACTTTTGTTGTTATCATTAAAAGCAATTTTTTTATAGGTTTCAAGAAAATTAGCATCTTTATATTCAAACGGAACCACTTTGGCTTTAAGGTTTTCAACTCCAACCAAGGTGTCACCGTGTACAATAAAATAGTTTTTGGGATCACTTAAATCAGGTTCTTTTTTGAAGATACTCACATATTCATCTATAGAAATGAAAATCCTTTTATCCTTTGAATTTTTTGAACCGTGATGTTGTGCCAAAGCTGTGGTGACACACAAAAAGAATGCTGTAAAAAGAAAAACGTTTCTCATGTTATAAAGTTAAAGTGAACTTTCCGCTTGTGTTGGTAAAGGTTGTACTTTGGATTTTCTGTAATAGTTTTTTGAGTTCGGGATATCCGATTGCATTTTTATTATATAAACCGTAATGAAATCGAAGAATAGTGTAATCATAATTCGAAATTGTTCTGCTCCACTGATAATTCTCTGACAACAAGCTATCCGTTCCCAATTCATTTCTAATGCAAAAATTACCAAGGGAAGCAAAGAAAAACTGCCTCAATTTTGTTTTCAGTACCGTATTGTCCTTTAACTGATTCGGATTGAATAGTATTCTGCCACCATAAAACTTATTGGACTCATCTGTTAACAGGGAAAATGTTATCCCTTTATAGAAATCAAGTTCAAAATCATCCAATTTTTCAGTTACAGGGTAAATATAAAAGTTGGATTCTTTTTTATTGCGGACAAATGAAATGGTTAACTTCTCGATTTTTGGTAAAAATGTTACGAACTGTATAAAATCATCCTGAACGTCTTTAGGGATTTTGGAATCCAGATAAATTTTTATAGGTACAGACCAATGCTTGGTTTTACTGTAATCCCCGCTTGACACTCTGGTGAAAATGTGACGGTAATAGTCGTAATGAAATTCCTTTTTTAAGTTGAGTAAGCTAAACTCCTTCGGATTAACCCCTCCCGACATTACCAATGAATCATCCGTGAATGCATAATCCTGATATAACCGATTCTCAGAGTTATGGTGCTGGGCATTTAAAGAGCCTGCATATAAGAGCAGGAGTGCAAACAGAAATAGCTTCATTAAATGTTTTTGAGTTATAATTGAAAGTCAATTCAAACTTAATTAAAAATATAAAATTAAACTTACTTTATATTGTTTTTTAATGACAAAAGCCTGAAGAAAATATTCTTTCAGGCTTTTTGTTGTACTGAAGATTCCTGTCTTAAACCTGAATCACTCCCAAATTAAACTGTTTTTCAATAGGAGCGTGGTTGGCGGCTTCGATTCCCATGGAAATCCATTTTCGGGTATCCAACGGGTCGATGATAGCATCGGTCCATAATCTGGAAGCGGAATAATATGGGGAAACCTGTTCGTCGTAACGTGATTTTATTTTATTGAATAATTCGGCTTCTTTTTCCGGAGTGATTTCCTCGCCTCTTGCTTTCATGGACGATTCTTCAATCTGTAATAATACTTTTGCGGCTTGGGCGCCACCCATTACGGCTAATTCGGCACTTGGCCAGGCGAAAATCAAACGAGGGTCATATGCTTTACCGCACATGGCGTAGTTTCCTGCTCCGTAAGAGTTTCCAACGATAACCGTGAATTTAGGCACAACGGAATTGGCTACCGCATTTACCATTTTGGCGCCGTCTTTAATGATTCCGCCGTGTTCGGATTTGGAACCTACCATGAATCCGGTAACGTCATGAACGAATACCAACGGGATTTTCTTTTGGTTGCAATTGGCAATAAAACGGGTAGCTTTATCGGCTGAATCAGAATAGATTACGCCACCGAACTGCATTTCGCTTGGTTTGGTTTTTGCTCCTGTTGTTTTTACGATTTTACGTTGGTTGGCTACGATTCCCACTGCCCATCCGTCAATACGGGCGTAGGCCGTGATTATGGATTGTCCGTAACCGGCTTTGTATTCGTCCACTTCCGAATTGTCTACCAAACGTTTGATGATTTCCATCATGTCATATTGTTCGGTACGTGCTTTTGGAAGGATTCCGAAGATTTCATTTTCGTCTAAGGCTGGTTTTTCGGCTTTGATTCGGTTGTAACCCGCTTTGTCATAATCACCTATTTTTCCAACGATGTTTCGGATGGTGTCTAACGCATCTTTATCATCTTTTGCTTTATAATCGGTTACACCTGAGATTTCACAATGTGTAGTGGCACCACCTAAGGTTTCATTATCAATACTTTCTCCGATGGCGGCTTTCACCAGATAACTGCCGGCAAGAAAAATACTTCCTGTTTTGTCCACGATAAGCGCTTCGTCACTCATAATCGGTAAGTAAGCGCCACCGGCAACACAACTTCCCATAACGGCTGCAATTTGGGTGATTCCCATACTGCTCATGATGGCGTTATTGCGGAAAATACGTCCGAAATGTTCTTTGTCGGGAAAAATTTCATCCTGCATCGGAAGATACACTCCGGCGCTGTCCACTAAATATATAATAGGTAACCGGTTTTCCATGGCGATTTCCTGAGCACGCAAGTTTTTCTTTGCGGTTATTGGGAACCAGGCTCCGGCTTTTACGGTAGCATCATTGGCAACGACCACACATTGTTTTCCGTTAACATATCCAATTCTCACGACAACTCCTCCAGAAGGGCATCCACCGTGTTCTTTGTACATTCCTTCACCAACAAAGGCGCCGATTTCAATACTTTTTGCACCTTTATCCAAAAGATATTCGATACGTTCACGGGCTGTCATTTTGCCTTCTGCATGTAATTTTGCGATACGTTTTTCACCGCCACCCATTTTTACTTTGGCAAGACGTTGTTTCAGTTCGGAAAGTAAAAGTTTGTTGTGGTCTTCGTTTTTGTTGAAGTTAATGTCCATTATGTTGTTGTTTTAGCTCTGATAGTGTAATTTTGGTTGGCTAAAATACGAAACTTTTCATTCTGAAAAACAAAGATTTGCTCATCTTTTTCGACTTTCTTATTAATTGTGAATTAACATTGTCTTAACGTTAACTTAACATTGCACCGGTACTTTTGCGGCAATAAATTAACATACGATGTCAATAAACAGTATTTTCCAATTTTTGGTACCAAAAGACAAAAAATTCTTTCCTTTATTTGAGCAAGCAGCTGCTAACTTAACATTACTGGCGGAAACATTACATGAGGCAGTAAATGCTCCGAAAAACGAAAGAGAGACTTACTACAAAAAAATCGAAGAATTAGAAGCCAACATTGAGGAAATCACTCATAAAACGCATCTTGAACTAAGCAGGAACTTCATTACTCCGTTTGACAGAGAAGACATTCATGCTCTTATCAAAGCAATTGATGATGTTGCAGATTATATGCATGAGGGGGCAAGCAGAATGCGTTTGTACCAAGTGGAAAAAATCACAAAATCCATCCGTAAATTAACGGAAATTAATCTTGAAGCTTGTCAGTTAATAAGCAAGGCGGTATTGGAACTTAAAGATCTTAAGAATCTTAAGTCTATTACTGACGCCTGTAAGCGTATCAACAAATTAGAGAGCAAAGCGGACAGTGTATTTGATAAAGCGGTTGCAGACATTTTCGAAAACGAAACGGATGCGAAAAACGTAATTAAATACAAAGAAGTTTTGTCTTCATTGGAAACAGCAACTGATAAGTGTAAAGGAGTTGCGAATGTTTTAGAATCGATTGTTGTTAAACATTCTTAATTTCTTTTCAATCAGAAAGTAATCTATGGATTTTACATTATTAATACTAATCATCGTATTAGCACTTGTTTTTGACTACATTAATGGTTTTCATGATGCGGCCAATTCCATTGCTACGATAGTTGCCACTAAAGTTCTTACGCCTTTTCAGGCGGTGCTTTGGGCTGCATTTTTTAATTTTCTTGCTTATTGGGTTTTTGGTTTTGGTGTTGCGGATACCGTAGCAAAAACAGCTAAGACGGAAAATATTGATTTGGTTGTGATTCTCGCAGGTGTGATTGCGGCTATTATCTGGAATTTACTTACATGGTGGAAGGGAATTCCTTCCTCTTCATCACATACTTTAATTGGTGGTTTTGCCGGTGCGGCTATTGCGCATGCTGGTTTTAATGTGGTAAACTGGTACAAACCGGGTTCGGATGGTGCACTGCCTTCTGGTGTTTTGGTTGTAGTTGCGTTTATTGTTTTGGCGCCTTTATTAGGAATGCTGATTTCCTATTTCATATCCTTGTGGTTGATGTATTCTTCCAAAAAGAATATTTATCCTAAAATACTGACTTTGGTTTTGATGCTATTGGCTGGTTGGTTGTTATCGACTTTGCTTGTAGGTTATGAAGACATTAAAAAACCACGATTTGAAAGTCATTTTTGGAGTGTTTTAACCGAACCTTCCAATATAAAATGGTTTTTGGTAGCATTTATATTTTTTAGTATTGCCATTTTTAATTTACTTTTCAGTAGTTTTTCTTCAGCAAAATCGGAAGCTATTCTTAAGAAGATGCAATTATTGTCGTCAGCTTCTTTCAGTTTAGGACATGGTGGTAATGATTCGCAAAAAGTAATGGGTATTATTGCAGCTGCGGTTGCGGTGTATATTCATACCAGCGGCGTTACTGCGGATTCAATGCCGGATTGGTTGCATGTGATTTTACCTTCTGAGAAAGACGGTATTAAAACAGAAGGGCATATGCCGGGTTGGATTCCGTTAGCATGTTACGGCGCGATTGCGGCAGGAACATTAAGTGGCGGATGGAAAATTGTTAAAACAATGGGCTCAAAAATTACCAAAGTAAATGCTTTTGAAGGTGTTGTAGCAGAATCTGCCGGTGCTTTAACCTTGTTTATGACGGAGCATTTTAAGATTCCGGTTTCTACGACGCACACTATTACGGGTTCGATTATTGGAGTAGGAGTAACTAAAAGGGTTTCTGCCGTTCGATGGGGTGTAACCGTTAGTTTATTATGGGCTTGGGTACTTACGATTCCTGTGTCAGCTTTAATTGCGGCTATTGTTTATTACATTATGAAAATTTTCATGTAATCTCCCATGAAAAATGATAAAAAAAACCACGCTAAATGCGTGGTTTTTTTATACTATCTTTTTAATGACCCGGAGCTTATGCGTGTGTCTTCCGGTATCGATATTGTATATTCCCAGATGATCCAATCTGTCGATGCGTACTTTACCATGTGCGTGAATGATGTAATTGTCTTCCATAATCATGCCTACATGTGTGATTCGTCCTTCGTCGTTGTCGAAAAAGGCCAAATCGCCCGGCTCGCTTTCTTCTATAAAACTCAACGCTTCTCCTTGTGTTGCCTGTTGTGAAGCATCACGTAAAATGGAATACCCGTTGAGTTTGTAAACCATTTGAGTGAATCCGGAACAGTCAATGCCAAAAGGTGTCTTTCCGCCCCATAAGTACGGAGCATTCAGGTACATGAAAGCGGTTTTGATTAATTCCGATTTCGGTTTAATTCCGCATACTTTTAGTCCTTCAAATGAAAATTGGGAAACGTTAATTTCCGGATTGTCTAAAAAAGAAAGGGAACTTCCAATTGGAATGGGCAATAAGTAATTGTTTGGAGTCGTTATGTATTCCACCAAATCAGCGCTCATAACCGAAGCCGAATTGGAAAGGGAATTGTAATTTGCTTCCGAAATCATTTGGAATTGCTTGTTGTCAATCCATCCTTCATAACCATCAAAAGCCAACTGAATTCTAGACCATTTGTCAGTTTGTTCTAAAATTGTAAAGTGTTCCCCAAAGAGAACCTGAGAAACTAATTCGCTTCTGTCACTTGGCTCGACACGCAATGGAACTATGGCTAGATTACAAATAGCAAACATTTGGAAGAATTATGGGTTAAAAATTATGAGTTATGAATTATAAATTTTTCATCAATTTATAATGCACAACTCATAACTGATAATTTATTTATGCTCTTTCGATAACAATGGCTGAAGCACCACCACCACCATTACAGATAGCTGCAGCACCAACTTTTGCGTTGTTTTGCTCTAAAACATTAATTAAAGTAACAACGATTCTTGCTCCGGAACATCCTAGAGGGTGTCCTAAAGAAACCGCACCACCGTTAACGTTTACTTTTTCGTTATCCAATCCTAAGATTTTAGCATTGGCTAATCCAACTACGGCGAATGCTTCATTGAATTCGAAGAAATCAACATCAGCGACAGATAAACCTGCTTTGTCCAATGCTTTCGGTAATGCTTTTGCAGGAGAAGTGGTAAACCATTTTGGTTCTTGAGCCGCATCAGCATACGATTTGATGTACGCTAACGGTTTTAATCCCATTGCAAGTGCTTTTTCCTCACTCATTAGAATTAAGGCAGCAGCACCATCATTGATGGTAGAAGCGTTTGCAGCGGTAACTGTTCCGTCTTTAGTGAAAACAGCGTTTAAAGCTGGAATCTTATCTAATTTTACATTGCTGTATTCTTCATCTTTTGCGAAAACAATTGGGTCGCCTTTTCGTTGCGGAATAGATACCGGTACGATTTCGTTATCAAATTTACCTGCTTCCCATGCTTTTGCAGAACGCTCATACGATTGAATTGCGAAAGCATCTTGCTCTTCACGGGTGATTTTGTATTCTGAAGCACATAAGTCGGCAGAAACTCCCATAGCGTTGTTGTCGTACGCGTCGGTTAAACCGTCTTTCTGCATTCCGTCCAATAGCGTAGCCGGCCCAAATTTAGCACCGTTTCTCATGTGTACGTAATGCGGAATCAAACTCATGTTTTCCATACCACCGGCAACTACGATTTCTGCATCTCCGGCCATAATAGCCTGTGCGCCTTGCATGATTGCTTTCATTCCGGAAGCACAAACTTTATTTACAGTAGTACAAGCAACGGTATTTGGTAAACCTGCATAAATAGCAGCCTGACGTGCAGGAGCCTGACCAACGCCGGCCTGAACCACGTTACCCATTATAACTTCATCTACCAAATTCGGGTCCAAATTGATTTTATTTAAAGCACCTTTAATTGCTGTTGCGCCTAATTGTGGAGCTGTAACGGTTGATAAGCTTCCCATGAAACTTCCGATAGGAGTTCTTACCGCCGATACAATAACTACTTTTTTATTCATGATGTAATGTTGTTAGTTCGTTGAAGATGCGAATTTAACCAAAATTGTCAAGATATTTAAATTTGGATTTAAAAATATGAGCTTTTACGCCTTCCGGCAATTAATATGATGGGTAGTGATGGAAAGTGTTTTTTTTATGAAAACCTATATTACTGACTATGAAACAGTTTTAAATTATCTTTATTAAAAAATAAAAAAAACAGGCAAAATAGTTGCAGGAAAGATATCGTTAAGTTACATTTGCAACCGCAAAAAAGGATAACTTCTTTGCAAATAGGAGAGGTGCCAGAGCGGTAATGGAGCAGATTGCTAATCTGTCGACGGGTAACCGTCGCCAGGGTTCGAGTCCCTGTCTCTCCGCTTTTCGGGGTGTAGCGTAGCCCGGTCATCGCGCCTGGTTTGGGACCAGGAGGTCGCAGGTTCGAATCCTGCCACCCCGACGAAATAAATTTCAGTATTCCCAATTGAACTGAAAAAGAGTAAGGTCCCGTAGCTCAGCTGGATAGAGCAACTGCCTTCTAAGCAGTAGGTCTCAGGTTCGAATCCTGACGGGATCACAAAAAAAAACCACTGAATTTCAGTGGTTTTTTTGTTTTATATCGTTTTAGGGTTTATTCTAAACACTTCAGGTAATTTATGAAATAATTTTCCGGAAAAAAGGTGCCTTTAAAAGCTTCTGATTTCAATTCCTTTTTGAAGACGTAATCTACAGTTTCCGAAGCGTATTTTACCTTCATAAGACTAATCGGATATTTTTTCAAATCCTCAAAACCGTCTTTACTGAAAAGGAAGTAATTGTTTAACAGCCTAATGTTGTTTTTTTCTTTTTCATCATAATTTAACTGACTGCAGATGTCACCGGCACTCAATAAAGTGACAATTTTTCCATTGGTTAATTGAAGTGAAATTTTCGAAGTGGCATCAAAACATTTCGGGTTTATGAAATCTTTACTTTTTTGCAATAACTGAAAATTCAAATATGGTGTATCGTCAGAATTGACCAATGCAAAAAAAACAAAGTCTCTCGAATTCACAAAGTCTTTTTCATGAATCAGATAATCAGTCGTTTTTTTAATAAAAGTGGAGTCTGTTTTCTCTTCTATATCATAATCACATTTCGTTTGTTGTGCATTCAGGCTTATTCCTATAACTAAAAGTAAGGCGGATAGTAATTCTCTCATGTTATTTGTTTAAATTTTTTCGCAAAGTAAAATTATTTTCTCATTATTCAGGTTAGTGGTAAAAAAGCAATAATCATTTCCACCTTCTTTTATTTTCCATTTTTTACGGATTTCTTCCACGGAAATAGGGAAGTTCCTTATTGTGACATTCATTTTTTTGCCTTCCAGATGCTTTTTTATTTCCGTTTTTTCAAATGGATGCATTGCTTTTATTTCAAATTTCCTGCCAGGAAAGTCAATTTCGATGTCTGAAGTGTATAAATGTGAATGCTGATGGAGTTTTTCAAGATTATAATGAACACCAATCGCTTCAAAAGCCCCGGTTTTCATCATGGCAGCATTAGGTTCGTAAAGGTATTTTTTTGGCAGGGAATAGTTTGCTTTTACTTCGGACTCGCCATAAATCACAGAGAAAACTTCCGTTGTATCTTTTGCAATGGCAACGGCATTCAATGTAATTGGTCCGGAATAGTCTTTTTCAATTTCCCAAAGTAATTCTTTTACTTCATTGTCGAGGGCGATAATATGAATGGTTTTTACTGATTTCAGTTCCGACAAGCCGGCTGTTATGTCCAGAATCGGGGCGGTTTTAACCAGAATATTGTCGGAAAACCCAAAATACGTTTCCAGTAAATTCGGAACGTTCGGTAAACAGTCTTTCAACATGAAAACCTTTCCTTTCACGTCGCTTCTTCTCGAAGGATCAATATAAATCCAACTCCAGTGCTGATTTAATGTTTTGAGTATTTCCAGACTGTCCCCATGATAACATTCAATGTTTCGCTGTTCTAAAATCTGATAATTATGCCTTACAATTTTTGACAACTCCTCATTGATTTCGCAATGAACCACTTTATTGAATTTTTGGGCAAAGTAAAAATCATCAACGCCAAAACCACCGGTTAAATCAATTAAAGTAACTCCGTTAATCAGGGAGGCTTTATATTTGGCAGTTATTTCGGAAGAAGTCTGCTCTATCGAAATCTTTGAAGGATAGAGGATGTATTTGTGTGCAAACCAAGTGGGAAGTTTTTCTTTAGCCTTGTTTTTTGAGGCAATCTGGTTTAGAATGTCATTCCATTTTACTTCGGGGAACGGATTTTTCATCAGCGCAATTTTCGGAAAATTGGCCTGTAATGAATTGGCTATGAAATCCTGTACGTCGGAATTTAAAAGAGGAGAGTCCAAACTAAATATCTTTGGTTAATATTTGTACAATCTTATTTTCGGGAATGAATTCTTTTCCGACTACCTTTAAAACAGTATACAACGGAACGGCAAACACCATTCCGATTATTCCAAACAGGTATCCGCCAATCAGGATAATCAGAAATATTTCGAGAGGATGGGATTTTACACTGTTCGAAAAAATTATAGGTTGACTTAAATTGTTGTCAATCAGTTGAATTACAAAAAAACCAATCATTACATATAGTGATGTAGGAAGTGTTTCACTGATGAAATCGCCGCCAAGGTTGCCAATCATTGTCAGGATAACCGCCAAACACGTTCCTATGAGTGGCCCAACGTAAGGTATGATGTTTAATATAGCACACAGAAAAGCTATTATTACGGCATTTTGAACTCCAAAAATCAGTAAAACAATCAAATAGAGAATGAAAATTATAAACAATTGCAGGAGAATACCGATGAAATATCGGGAGAGTAATTCATTTGTTTTATCGATAGATGCTATAATTTTATCTTCATGCTCGTCCGGTAACATCCATTTGAAAATCAAATTGAACATGTTTTTATCTTTCAGTAAAAAGAACGTGATAAAGAAAACCGAAGCAATTCCTACGCCGAAACTACTCAAGGTATTTATGAATGAATTTAAGAAATCAGAAATGAAAGTCATTTTAAATGCGGTACCAATTCCGGATTTTTCATAAAGCCGTTGCGCATCAATATTGTGATTTGCCAAATATTCATTCATTTGAAGGAGTAATGAATTGAAATCCTTTTCCATTTCCGCCGTATTGAGCAGTGAGAGGCTTTCCCCTTGTGAAATCAGCAAAGGAACAAACAGTAATATAAAACCGATAATAACCAATGAAAAAAGGAATAAAGTCATTATGACGGCAATAGTGTTTTTAAATTTCAATTTGCGTTTAAGAAACCGAACGATTGGATTTCCGATTAACGTTAGAATCAAAGAAATGATGATATAGGTAAGTACGGCGCTGATTTGATAAACGAAATAACAAATAAGAGCAATTCCTACCAATGTTAAAACAGCCCTGATAATTCCGTTTGAAATTTCTTTTGATGTCATAAAATGGTTTTCATTTGAGAATTAAAAATATAAAAAAACTCGCTTTTTAAGCGAGTTTTTGTAATTTATTTCTAACGGCTATTATGGTTGAGCGAAAGAATTTCTTGCACCACCTGTAGCGAATATAGCTAACATTCTTGATTTCTGTGCGTTAGAGAACATAAACATTCCTCTGTCGTCAGTATAATCCATGTAGTTCATGTACATTTCAAGTGGGGTACCAGTACAAGTACTTCTGTGACCTGCAGCCGGAACACCATAGTTTGGCGCATTGTGTAATGGAGTATCAGATACATAATCATTTCCACAAGTTGCATCACCCCAGATGTGACGTAAATTCATCCAGTGACCTACTTCGTGAGTGGCAGTTCTACCTAAGTTGAACGGATACGTTGCAGTACCGGTAGTTCCGAAGTATCTTGAATCGATAACCACACCATCAGTTGAAGATGAACCTCCAGGGAATTGTGCATATCCTAAGATTCCACCACCAATTGTACAAACCCATAAGTTAAGTTTTGTTGTAGGTGAAGTTGGGTTCATACCGCCTTGCGTTGATTTTTTCATCGCATCAGCAGTACCCCAAGAAGTTTTTGTAGTCGATTTTCTGTAAACAGCATCCAATACGAATGAAATTCCAACATTTGCCTTAACTCCTGAAAAAGCGGAAGGAACTTTGTTGAAATCGGAGTTTAAAGCGTTAAAATCCTTGTTTAATACATCAATCTGTGATTGAATCTGAGCTAGTGAAATGTTTTCGGCTGTAGTTCTGTAAAGTACGTTAACCACAACAGGAATCTGAATTTTTCCGTTTACCAAACGACCTTCACGTACAGCTTTCTCAGTGAATGTTTCGATTTCATTCATTGTAATTGCTAACTCAGGATTTTGTCTCATTTGTTCCTGGTGCACTTCGTGAGAAGCACAACCTCTATGTGCTAAAGTTGATGATTCATTTGCAGAAGAATTCTCTTCTTTAGTACAGGAAATCAGAGACATCAACACTAAGGCTGACAAAAGAATTTTTTTCATAAAAACGATTTTTTTGTTAAATAGTTGGTTAATTGTTTAATAGATTGCAATAATATAACATTTTTTTTAATTTCAAAACGTATTTTGTAATAAAATTAATGCTAATTCATTTTTGTGTTAAAATCACTGAATTTATTATTTTTGTGATAATAATTCAATAAAGAGTCTTTTGGAAAATAACGAATTGATGAATTCGCATTGATTTAAAGCTCTTTTTAATTGTAGGGTTTCTTTTAAATAAAAAAAACCGCAAAAGATTGCGGTTTTCAATTATTTATGATGGTTTTTTTATGGTTGAGCAAATGAATTTCTTGGACCTCCAGATGCGAAAACCGCAGCCATTCTGGATTTTTGTCCTTCAGAGAACATGTACATTGCTCTGTCGTCTGTATAATCCATATAATTCATGGTCATTTCAATTGGTGTTCCGGTACAAGTACTGTAATGAGGGTAGGCTGGTGCTCCGTAATTAGCAGTATTATGTAAAGGTGTATCTGCCACCTGGTCATTACCACAAGTAGTATCTCCCCAAATGTGACGTAAGTTCATCCAGTGACCCACTTCATGCGTTGCTGTTCTGCCTAAATTGAATGGATAGGTTGCTGTTCCAGTTGTACCTAAATATTTGGAATCGATAACCACACCGTCAGTGGCTGATGAACCTCCCGGAAATTGGGCATATCCTAAGATTCCGCCGCCAATGGTACAAACCCATAAATTAAGTTTGGTGGTTGGCGATGTCGGGTTGATACCACCTTGTTTTGATTTTTTCATGGCATCACGGGTACCCCAAGATGATTTAGTGGTTGATTTTCGAATTACCTGATCCAATTCAAAGGATATTCCAACATTGGCCTTAACGCCTGAAAAAGCGGCAGGAACCTGATTGAAATCCGAATTCAGCGCATTGAAATCTTTGTTTAACACATCAATCTGTGATTGAATTTGCGCTAATGAAATATTTTCAGCAGCTGTTCGGTACAAGACGTTTACCACTACCGGAATTACTATTTTTCCATTTACCAAACGTCCTTCTCTCATTGCCTTCTCTGTAAACGATTCGATTTCGTTCATTCTGACAGCCAATTCAGGATTCTCTCTTAATTGGTCCTGCAGGACTTCATGGGAGGCACATCCTCTTTTTTCGAAGCTGAGATTTGTTGCTTGATCATTGGTTGATTCCTCATTGTTACAGGAAACGAGCATTGCTATCATGGTAGCTGCTAAAATAATTTTTTTCATAATTATAAGATTAGGTTAAAAATTCAAAAAACTGATTCTTTTGTAAATAGGGGACAATTTTAAGTATAAAACCAACAATTATGAAAAATATTGTATAATCGGTAAAAAAAGTCGTTAAAAATTACATTATTGATGTTTTTAATAGCGGTAAAGTGCTGCGGGTAAGGATTTTAAGGGATAAAAAAAAACAGACAATTTTAATTATTAAATACATAATTAAGGATATTGGCTCCCATTTTTAAAGCTTTTGTACGAACATCAATCGGATCATTGTGAACTTCCTGGTTTTCCCAACCGTCACCTAAATCCGTTTCAACAGTATAAAGTAAAACCAATCGGTCATCAATGATAATGGCAAAAGCCTGCGGTTTTTTATTATCGTGCTCGTGAATTTTGGGTAATCCGGCAGGAAAGGCAAATGGTTTTTGAAAAATAGGATGTGTGGACGGGACTTCGATTAAAGGGTTGTCAGGAAAAACACGCTTGATTTCCTTACGGATGTATTGGTCCATTCCGAAATTGTCGTCGATATGCAGAAATCCACCGGAAGTAAGGTAATTTCTCAGATTTATAACGTCATTATCGCTAAAAACGACATTTCCGTGTCCGGTCATGTGCACAAAAGGATAGGATGTTAAATCCGGACTGCCTACTTCAACAGTTGGTATTTTTAAACTGATTTTGGTATTAATGTTCTGATTGCAGAATTTAGCCAGATTGGGCAACGATGTTGGGTTTGAATACCAGTCACCGCCTCCCGAATATTTTAAAAGCGCAATTTCCTGAGAAAAGCCCAGTAGTGAAGATAATCCGAACAATAAAATCGCAATTTTTTTCATGAATCTGAATTTATTCGTTTGTAAAAACAATACTATGACAGGCTACTACAGCAGCGGTTTCCGTTCGCAATCGGGTATTTCCCAAAGATACCGCCATATACTTGTTTTTCAATGCCAAATCGATTTCTTTTTCCGAAAAATCGCCTTCAGGACCTATCAGAATGGTGTACTTTTCGTTTGGAATTATGACTTCCTTGAGTAATTTTTTATCCGTTTCTTCACAATGCGCTATGAAAAGATGTCCTTCGTGATGTTGTTTGATAAAGTCTTTCAGTGCTATTGGCTCGTTTAGTTTTGGTAAATAAAACTGCAGCGATTGCTTCATTGCGGATTGAATGATTTTATCGAAACGTTCGGTTTTAATGATTTTTCGTTCGGAATGATCACAGATAATCGGCGTAATTTCATGGACACCAATTTCCGTTGCCTTTTCCAGAAACCATTCAAAGCGGTCATTCATTTTTGTAGGTGCAACGGCCAAATGAAGATAAAATCCGGATGGGTGTTGCGTTTCTGTTTTGGTGATTGTAACGGTACATTTTTTATCCGAAGCCAATATAATTTCGGTATGAAATAAAAAACCTAACCCATTAGTAACATGTAAAATATCGCCTTCTTTCTTTCGTAAAACTTTAACTATGTGTTTGCTTTCTTCCTTGTCAAAAGAAAACTCATTTAAAGCGGAATTGATATCGGGATTGTAGAATAATTGCATGTTAAAATTCGATACGGGCTTTAGACACTACGGAAGCATCGTTAAACTGATTTTCTAAAAATTTATGATAGCCCACAATACCAATCATCGCGGCATTATCGGTGGTATATTCAAATTTCGGAACAAAGGTTTTCCATCCGTATTTTGCTTCTGCTTCTTTTAACGTGTTTCGAATCCCGGAGTTGGCTGAAACTCCGCCACCAATGGCAATTTGAGTCATTCCGGTTTCGGCTACCGCCATTTTTAACTTGTCCATTATTATCTGAATAATGGTGTGTTGAATGGAAGCACAGATATCATTTCGGTTCTCCTCAATAAAATTAGGATTCAGAGCGACATTTTTCTGTACGAAATATAAAATTTGTGTTTTCAATCCGCTGAAACTGAAGTTCAATCCATCTACTTTTGGTTTGGTGAATTGAAACGCTTTCGGATTCCCTTCTTGGGCATATTTGTCGATTAAAGGACCGCCGGGATAGGGAAGGCCTAGTATTTTGGCACTTTTATCAAACGCTTCACCTACGGCATCATCGGTGGTTTCTCCGATAATTTCCATTTCGAAAAAACTTTTCACTTTGATAATCTGCGTATGCCCGCCGGAAATGGTCATGGCTAAAAAAGGAAAAACAGGTTTGTCAAATCCCTCTTCGTCAATAAAATGAGCTAAAACATGAGCGTGCATGTGGTGTACCGCCATTAACGGAATATTCAGCGCCATTGCCATCGATTTCGCAAACGAGCTTCCCACTAATAGCGAGCCCATTAAACCAGGACCCTGAGTGAAAGCAATTCCGGAAAGTTGCGATTTGGTAATGTTTGCTTTTTTTAAGGCGACATCAATTACCGGAACTATATTTTGCTGGTGTGCCCTTGAAGCCAATTCGGGTACAACACCGCCATATTCATCATGAATGGACTGTCTGGCAACAATATTTGATAAAACTTTATTGTTTTCAAGTACCGCTGCAGCCGTGTCATCACAAGAACTTTCGATTGCTAGAATATAAATTGGTGGTTTTGTCATAAAAAAGGCACGAAATTTGTATTAATAATTCTGGCGACTGTATTATCTTTGAAATATCAATAAACAAGGGCTGAAAAACCTTGTATTTGTTTCTGAAAAGGTTAAATTTACAAGTCGGTTCGACAAATTTAAAACAAATTAAGGTATCAAAAAATTTAAAAAAATAGCATTTCGAATAATTTTAGGAATTATCCTATTATTGTTGCTGCTGGGTATCGCACTTTCTTTACCGGTGGTACAGACAGAAATTGCCAAATATGTTACCGAAACTCTCAATAAGGATTATAAGACCGACATTAAAATCGATAAAGTGGCCATTTCTGTTTTCGGAAGTGTGAAACTGAAAGGCATTTTGATTTCCGATCACCATAAGGATACTCTTTTCTTTGTAAATCGACTGCAAACTAATTTGTTAAGTATAAGAGAAGTGAAAGATTCGCGTTTGTTTTTTGGAAAAGCAAGAATCGACGGATTGAACTTCAAGCTGAAAAAATACAAAGGTGAACCTAAAACAAACCTGGATTTGTTTGTGGCTATTTTTGATAACGGAAAACCTGGTTCGGGGAAATTTCGTCTGCGAGCGGATGACTTATATGTAACCAACAGCCGTTTCCAGTTGATCGATGAGAATTTGAAAAATCCAAAAGCACTTTATTTCACTAAACTTAATGGTGAATTGGAAGATTTTTTCATAAAAGGACCTCAGGTTACTACCCTTATTAAAAAGCTGTCTTTAAAGGATCATCGCGGTTTGTTTGTTGAGAATTTGGCGGCGGATTTCACTTATACCAAGAAAAACATCATCCTTAAAAAAATGGATTTGAAAACGGATGAATCTTCTTTAATTGGTGATGTTACCTTAAAATACAATCCGAAAGATTTTACCGATTTCAATAATAAAGTTGTTTTTGATGTCAACATGGAAAAAGCTTCCGTTTCTTCCAATGAACTCAATTTTTTCTATAATGAATTCGGAAAAAACCAACGTTTCTTTCTGAAAACCCACGCAACGGGAACTTTAAACAATTTCGTGCTGAACGATTTGAAATTATTGGACAAGAACCAATCGGAAATCATTGGTAAAGTTAATTTCAAAAACCTTTTCAATAAAAAAGGGGAATTTTACATGAACGGCAATTTTGACAGGGTTAGTTCTGATTACGATCATCTGAAAGCCATTTTACCCCGAATTTTAGGTAAAAGTCTTCCCGAAACATTAAAAAGACTCGGGAAAGTCGATTTGGTGGGGGACGTGAAACTGACCAAAAAAACGATTGATGCCGATGTGTATATCTTGTCGGAACTGGGAGAACTGGAGTCAAAGCTGTCGATGAACAACATTAATAACATCAACAATGCCTCGTATAAAGGATATATTTCCCTGCATGATTTTGATTTGGGAACTTTAACCGGTCAAAAAGACATTCAGCGTGCTACCGTCGATTTGAATGTTGACGGGAAAGGATTTAATAAAAAATACCTGAATACTTCGGTGAAAGGACAGATTCATCAGTTCAGATATAACGGCTACACTTATCAGAACATTAGTGTTGACGGAACTATGAAAATGCCTTATTTTAAAGGCTATTTTAACAGTAATGATCCCAATCTGAAAATGGATTTCAACGGATTGGTGGATTTAAGTTCCAAGGTGAAAAATTACGATTTCAGTGCGCATATTGATTATGCTGATCTTCATTTGCTGAATTTCAGAAAACAGGATTCCGTCGCTATATTTAAGGGAGAACTGATGTTTAAGGCTAAAGGGAATACGCTTGACGATATCGACGGAAGACTCGAAGTGGCCAACGCATCTTATCAGAATATAAAGGATACCTACTATTTCGATGATTTTCATGTAGAGTCGACTTTTGATGCCAATCGTGTGCGAACCATCATGGTGAATTCACCGGATATCGTTCAGGGAAAAGTGGTTGGAAAATTCAAAGTGAATCAGGTTCAGAAAATTGTTGAGAATGCTTTGGGAAGTTTGTATGCCAATTATTCGCCAAACAAGCTGAATCCGGGTCAGTTTCTGGATTTTGATTTCGTGATTTACAATAAAATCATTGAGGTTTTCAATCCGAACATTACCCTGGCTGAAAACACCGTTTTAAAAGGTAAAATCAATGCCGATGAAGGGAATTTTAAAATGAATTTCTCGTCACCCAACGTTGTCGCATACAAAAATACGTTTGACAATATCCGCGTCGATATCGACAATAAAAACCCGCTTTACAACGCTTTTATCGAGTTGGACAGTATCAAAACAAAAAATTATAAGGTTTCCGATTTCAGTCTGATTAACGTTACCATGAACGATACCCTTTTTGTGCGTTCAGAGTTCAAAGGTGGAAACACGAATCAGGATTTTTATAACCTCAATTTGTATCATACAATTGACGAAGAGAACAAATCGGTGGTAGGTTTCAAGAAATCGGAAGTTAATTTTAAAAATTATTTGTGGTATCTGAACGAAAACGATACCAAAGACAATAAAGTGGTTTTCAATAAAAAACTGACGGATTTCTCCATTGAAAAAATCGCACTGACACACAAAGGTCAAAAAATGGAATTATCCGGAATGTTGCAGGGTAAAAACCAAAAAGACATTCAGCTTTCTTTTGACAATGTCGATTTAGCCAAGGTAACTCCGGCGCTTACGAATTTGTCGTTTGGCGGTAATCTGAACGGAAAAGTCAGTGTGAAACAGAATGAAGCGATATACCAGCCGGCTTCTGCCTTAACCATTGATACCCTACAGATTAACGGTTATAAATTAGGTAACATGGATTTGCAGGTAACCGGCGACAATTCGTTCCGAAAGTTTAATGTGAATTCCACCATTAAGAATGAAGATGTAGAGAGTTTCTACCTTAACGGAAACGTTGAAATTGTGGATAATCAGAGTTTGTTATCTCTTGAAACCCGATTTTCAAAATTCAATATCGGAGCATTCGGACCACTGTTGGGTACTATTTTTTCAAACGTGCGCGGATTCGCCTCAGGTCAGGCCGCCATTGTGGGAACAGTGAACAACCCGGAAATAGACGGGCGTTTGTATCTCGAAGATGCCGGTATGAAAGTACCGTATCTGGGTGTCGATTACGATATGGAAAAAAATGCTGTGGTCGATGTCACGGAACATCAGTTTCTTTTCAGACACATTAAAATTACGGATACAAAATATAATACTTCTGGATATGTAAACGGTAGTGTGCGTCACAACAAGCTGGCCGACTGGAGTTTGGATTTGGATATCACGTCTGATAATCTGTTGGCTTTAGATACCAAAGACAGTGATGATGCAGTGTATTACGGCGTGGCTTTTATCGACGGGGAAGCCAGTATTAAAGGTCCTACCAATGCCTTGGTTGTGAATATGGAAGCCAAGTCAAATAAAGGGACGTCCATTAAAATTCCGGTAAGTGATTCTCAGGGATTGGGAAATAATTCATACATCCATTTTGTTACCGAAAAAGAGAAAAAAGACAAAGAAAGAGGGATTCCGACCGCCGAAAATAAATACAAAGGACTGGAATTGAATTTCGATTTCAATATCAATCAGAATGCGGAAATTGAAATTATTCTCGACAGAAACTCCGGTCACGGGATGAAGGGACGCGGGGAAGGAACCATCAGTATGGAGATCAATACGCTTGGGAAATTCAATATGTGGGGGGATTATCAGGTGTATGAAGGAGAATATAATTTCAAAAGCTACGGATTAATTGATAAAAAGTTTACAGTTAAAGAGTACAGTACGATTCGATGGGATGGGGAACCGATGAATGCCGCCCTGAACCTTGAAGCGGTTTATAAAACAGAATCCAATCCTGCAGTAATTTTAGACAACGCCTCTTTCAACAGAAAAGTGCCAACCGACGTAATCATTACGGTAAACGGAAATTTGAGCAATCCGGAACCGGACTTTATAATCGACTTTCCAACGGTAAGTTCAGTTTTGAGATCGGAAATCGATTATAAACTGAGTGACAGAGACGTACGTCAAACCCAAGCCCTGGCATTGTTGTCCGGTGGTGGGTTTTTATCGCCTGAAAACAGTGCAAATGCCGTTACAGGAACCTTATTTGAACGTGCCAGTGGTTTGTTTACCGATATATTTACCGGTGAAGACGATAAGTTCAAAGTCGGCTTGAATTACGTGCAAAGTGACCGAAATCCGTTGTTGCAATCGCAGGAAAGAGTAGGAGTTACCATGTCAACTCAAATCAACGAGAGAATTACCATCAATGGAAAATTGGGTGTACCGGTTGGAGGAACAGAACAGGCTGCCATTGTGGGTAATGTAGAGTTACAAATGCTTTTAAATAAGGAAGGAAGTTTAAAAGCCCGTGTGTTTAACAGAGAAAACGATATAAATTATATTGGTGAAGGTATTGGATATACGCAAGGTGTCGGATTGTCTTATCAGGTTGATTTTGATAATGTTAGGGAACTTTGGAGAAAAGTATTCTCTAAAAAAGACTCCGAAGTTACCTCAGATAATCCGGTAGATCAGGATTCGGATTCGGATTTATCACCGGAATTTATTAATTTTATCGAAAATAGGAAGAAAAAAAGTGCCGAAGAACCTAAAAAAGACTTACAAAAGGTTCCCGAAATAGAATAACTTCCCCAACAACAACACTTCTAAATTTTACGACAACACAACATTAAGAAATTCGTTTTTCACTGAAAAATCGGATATTCTTTAGGCTTTTGTGTGTTTATTTATTAAATTTAATAAAAACAAATTTTGTAATGTCAGCAAGTATTAAGAAGATTGGAGTACTTACTTCGGGCGGTGATGCTCCGGGTATGAATGCCGCAATACGCTCCGTTGTTAGAACCTGTGCCTATCACAATATTGAGTGTATGGGAATTTACAGAGGTTTTGAAGGAATGATTGAAGGTGACATCATGGAAATGGGGCCCAGAACCGTTAAAAATATTGTGAATAAAGGCGGAACGATACTCAAATCGGCTCGCTCTGCGGAATTTATCACTCCGGAAGGAAGAAAAAAAGCCTACGAACACCTTAAAAAAAATGAAATCGATGCCTTGGTAATCATAGGTGGCGACGGTAGCTTTACAGGCGGATTGGTTTTTAACAAGGAATTCGGTTTTCCGGTAATGGGAATTCCGGGCACCATCGACAACGATATTTTCGGAACCATGTTTACTTTGGGATACGATACTGCTCTAAATACGGTTGTTGAAGTCATTGACAAAATCAGGGATACGGCCAACTCACACAACCGCTTGTTTTTTGTGGAAGTGATGGGACGTGATGCCGGCCATATCGCTTTAAATGCCGGAATTGGCGCAGGAGCAGAAGAAATCCTCATCCCGGAAGAAAATTTAGGTTTGGATCGTCTGTTGGAATCCCTTAAAAAAAGTAAAGCATCCGGTAAGTCATCGAGTATCGTAGTAGTTTCCGAAGGGGATAAAATAGGTAAAAACGTATTCGAATTGCGTGATTATGTCGAAGAAAACATGCCGGAATATGATGTGCGTGTGTCGGTGTTAGGTCACATGCAGCGGGGTGGTTCACCTTCTTGTTTCGACCGGGTTTTGGCATCCCGTTTAGGAGTGAAAGCCGTAGAATCCTTATTGGAAGGAAAAACCAATTACATGGTCGGACTGATTGCCGATAAAATCGAACTGACCCCATTGGAACAGGCGGTAAAAGGCAAATCAAAAATCGATGCGGAATTGTTGCGCGTTTCCGATATCATGTCAACATAATACAGCGAATAATAAAAACAGAAATAGATAGAAATTTAAAGGCCCGTGCCGGGTAAAATGATCAAGATTATGACGAAAGTAATATTAGGAATTAACGGATTCGGAAGAATCGGCAGAATTGTTTTCAGAGAAACAATCAAAAGAGACAATGTAGAAGTAGTAGCCATAAACGATTTACTGGGCGTAGATCATTTGGCTTATTTATTAAAATACGATTCGGTTCACGGACGTTTTGACGGAAAAGTGGAAGTGAAAGACGGACAATTGTTTGTAAATGACAAACACATCCGCGTTACTGCCGAAAAAAATCCCGAGGTTTTAAAATGGGACGAAGTAGGCGTGGACGTGGTTGCCGAATGTACCGGAATTTTCACCACCGTGGAAATGGCTTACAATCATATAAAAGGAGGTGCTAAAAAAGTAGTGATTTCTGCACCTTCAAACGATGCACCCACATTTGTAATGGGAGTAAATCATGAAAAAGTGAAACCAACCGATGTAATTGTGTCCAACGCGTCATGTACAACCAATTGTTTGGCACCTTTGGCTAAAGTATTACATGATAATTTTGAAATTGTGGAAGGTTTAATGACAACCATTCACGCCACAACCGCAACGCAATTAACAGTTGACGGTCCTTCAAAAAGAGATTTCCGTGGCGGAAGAGCGGCTTTGTTAAATATCATTCCTGCAGCGACCGGAGCGGCGAAAGCGGTTACGAAAGTAATTCCAGCTTTGGAAGGGAAATTAACCGGAATGTCCATGCGTGTTCCCGTTGCCGATGTTTCCGTAGTGGATTTAACGGTGAAGGTAAAAAAAGGAACTTCTTATGATGAAATCATGAATGTCTTGAAAAACGCTTCCGAAACATCCATGAAAGGCATTATGGGCTTTACTGAAGACGATGTGGTTTCTCAGGATTTCGTTTCCGATTCCCGCACTTGTATTGTGGATGCTAAAGCCGGTATCGGTTTGAATTCAACCTTTTATAAGATTGTAGCCTGGTACGACAACGAATACGGCTATTCTTCAAAACTGATTGATTTATCGGTGCATATTGCCAATTTATAAAAAAATATTACATTTACTGAATCCCGTTTAAAGCGGGATTTTTTTATAAACAACACACATGAAATTAGTAGTAGACAGTGGCTCCACAAAAGCCGATTGGATTGCATTGGATGAAAACGGAAACATCCAGTTTACCGCAAGTACATTGGGATTGAACCCGGAAGTTTTAACAAAAGAGGAAGTTTTAAACCGAATTAATGACCGGTTTGACATCGCTCAAAATGCAGCTATTGTAAAAGAGATTTATTTCTACGGAGCCGGTTGCGGAACCGACCGAATGAAAAATCATCTGGCAGAAATTCTTCAGGAATATTTTGTTAACGCCCATATCGAAGTCAAGGAAGATACGTATGCAGCGGTTTTTGCAACCACACCAAGAGGCGAGAAGGCCATCGTTTGTATTTTGGGAACCGGTTCGAATTGCAGTTATTTCGACGGCGAAGAATTGCATCAGAAAGTACAATCGTTAGGGTATATGGCGATGGATGACTGTAGCGGAAACCAGTTCGGACGTCATTTGATTCGCGCTTATTATTTCAATAAAATGCCGAAAGAATTGGCGGAGGTTTTCGAAAAAGAATACGATTTGGATGCCGATGCCATCAAACATAATTTATACAAGGTTCCAAATCCAAATGCGTATCTGGCAACATTCGCCAAGTTCCTGATTCAGCATAAAGACCACGAATTCATCCAGAAAATTGTGCTGCACGACATGCAGAATTTCGTAGATTTCTATATCACACAATTCGAAAACTGCAAAGAAGTTCCCGTCCATTTTATCGGTTCGATTGCCTATTATCTGAAGGAGGAATTGGAATTGGTTTTAAGCAAAAACGGATTGAAACTCGGTAATGTTTTCAGAAAACCTATCGATGGATTAATTAATTACCACTCAGTTACCGTATAATATGGAAATCGCAATAATAGCCCACGATACCATGAAGGCCGATATGGTTCAGTTTTTAAACGAACACAGAGCCTTTTTACAGGCCGAAGATATCAGTTTGATTGCTACGGGAACTACCGGAGGGAAAGCCGAAAATGCCGGATTTAAAGTAATGAAAATGCTTTCTGGTCCGTTAGGAGGTGATGCACAAATTGCTTCGCGTGTGGCGGAAGGGAAATGCAATTTGGTTTTGTTTTTCAAAGACCCTTTAGCAAAACACCCTCATGAAGCCGATATTAACATGCTCATAAGGGTGTGTGATGTTCATAACGTGCCATTGGCCACGAATCAGGCAACGGCAAGATTGTTATTGAAAGCTATAGAGATGCAATCATAGAAATTTCAACGTTCACGTTTTTCGGCAAACAAGCCACCTGAACCGTTTCGCGTGCCGGAGCGGTTTTTTCGTCGAAATAACTTCCGTAAACAGCATTGATTTTAGCGAAATCATTCATGTCACTAATGAAAATCGTTGTTTTAAATACGTTTTCAAAAGTCATACCTGCAGCTTCCAAAACGGCTTTCATGTTTTCCATAACCTGTTTGGTTTCCACTTCAATGTTGTCTAATACCAATTCTCCGTTAGCCGGATTGATGGCAATTTGTCCGGAAGTGTACAAAGTATTTCCGACTAAAACAGCCTGATTATATGGCCCGATTGGAGCCGGTGCTTTTTCGGTGAAGATTATTTTTTTCATAGTATCATTGCGAGGATTGAAGCAATCTCATCCTCTTTTTATGTATAGGTTATAACTTAAATTATCTCAAACGTCTGTCGGGAACATTACGTTTTTCCCATTTGATATCGCTCAATACGGAAGATTTGATTCCGATAAAGAAGCCCCAGTTGGTATACGCTCCGATTGGTACCCAGTTAAAACTCATTCGCCAGCTCAATAAATCCCTTTCAAAACGAAGTTGGGTAAAGGTTACCCCTTTTTGTACTAAATCATAACCCGAAGAGAATCCCATCTTCCAACGCGGAGTGATATCAACATTTCCCGACATCATCAATGAATTTCCAACAATTTCATTTTCACGATTGGTATTGGAATAGGTCAGGGAATAGGCCAGGGTAAGATCCCACGGGATTTTTAAACTGTAAAATTCGGTTGGCTCCTTTTCTTTATTTTCTTCTTCCTTATTAAAAAGACTTTGTCTCTGATCGCTTAAATCGGTTCCGCGGCCAAACAAATCATCTTCACGACCTCCATTTAAAGTGGTTTGCTCAGTTGTTTTGTTTTTATTTTTCCCGTCTGCACTGGAAAGCGCATAGTTTATGGTTACGTTGGCAGAGGTCATTCGGAACAGACTGCCGCCATTATCAATATTGAACTGATCGATTCTTCTGCCGGAATTGTCAATGGCATACGGATCTAATATTGCTCCGAAGTTTAAATTCAGTTTGTTTTCAAAAAACTGTGTTCCTCCCGAAACCCGCATTGGCGACCAGGCTAAGGAATCGGCAGCCATGTTGTAACCCGTTGAAAAATTCAAGTTGTTTAGCAGCATTACTTTTTTAGGCTCTGTTTTGGTTTCGTCTTTATCACGAAACTTTGCTTCAAAAGTATTACTTAACGACATTCCTATGTTATTCGAGTAATTTTTACCGGGTGCTCCGAAAATGCCATTTTCAAAACGGGTATAATCGGCATAAGTTGTTCCGGTTGCGTCAAGCGCATAGGTTTCATAATAACGGTCGAAACTCGGCGTATAACCGTAAGAAACGGACGGACGCATTACATGACGGATTGCCTGAATCTTTTTTTCATCACCAAATTTGAAGGTACCGTAAACGGTAGTTCCTATATTGGCGGCAAAATTATAGGTTCTGTAAGTGTCAAAACCATTGTTATCAATTTCTTCGACCTTATTCGTTAATGGACTGTATTCTTTTTTTAGGGTTTTGAAGTACCAAACTTCATTGTAAGCGGTACTTGTCGATACACTGAAATATTTTAAGAGTTTAAAATTGGTGCTTATCGGAATGCTGTGTTGGAATCCGTTTTTGGCGTCACGAAACATCTCCGATTTAAAGAAAAGGGAATCACTCGTTCGAATTCTGTTTTCACCTCTTAAATTATATTGGAAGTTGATGTTTTTTATGAACCCTTTTTTGATTCCGTTTTTAGGTGCAAAAGGGAAAATACGATCCACACTGGCCTGTAAGGTAGGCAGCGTCATGTCAATTTGTTCCGTATTGGTGTTTTGGGAGTGTGTGGCCGTTAATGAAAAATTCACCTGCGGTACGGTTTGGAATGTTTTTGAATAGGAAATCGATGAACTCAAATTGTTATTCAAAGACGATCCGATATTGGTCTGATTAAACGATTGTCGGAAATACTGGCTACTCCCCAAATTCACGGAAGCGGAAAATCTTGAATCGGGACTGGCTTTTGCGTCCTGACTGTGAGACCATTGAATATTATATTGTCTTGATTTCGAATAATCCGGAAAACCTCTTTCACTGAAAATTTGGTTTTCAAAACGCAAATTAACCCTTCCGCTGAATTTATAACGCTGCGCATAGCTGCTTTCCAAACGCAATGCATAACTGCCATTGGTGAAATAATCCCCTAAAACGGATAAGTCGTAATAATCGCTCAAAGCAAAATAATAGCCTCCGTTCTGAAGAAAGTAACCTCGTTGTTGTGTGTCTCCGAATGTAGGAATGATGAATCCGGATACTGATTTCTCACTCATCGGGAAATAAGCAAACGGAAGACCCAGCGGAGTGGGAACATCGGCAATTACCATATTTGTAAAACCGGAAACCACTTTTTTCTTTGGAACAAACTTTATTTTACGGGCAAGAAAATAATATTCAGGATCTTCGATATTTTCAGATGTGGTAAATCGGGCATTCCGCATGAAATAAACCGAGTCGTTCTCTCTCTTGGTTACCTCTGCTTTTACTCTGAATTCTCCCTGTTGGGTTCTCGAATTCCAAACCAAAGCTTTTTTGGTTTTGGTGTTAAATCGTATGGAATCGGGCTCTATAACATTATCCCCTTGTTTGAAAACCGGATTTTGAGTATAATTTCCGATACTGTCTTTGATTCGCCCGGCATACACTTCGTCCTTTTCATAATTAAAAACGATGATGCCTGCTTTGAGTTCAATGTCCTTATAATAAAGTTCTGCTTGATTGTACAGGGTCAGTTCTTTCTTTTTTTGGTCAATTTTTTCATAATCAACCGCTTTACGTTTTACAATTCCTTCCAGAATGGCTTTCTTTTTTTTAATGGTATCGTTCTTAACGGAATCGATTGGTTTCAAAACATCCTTAATGGTGATATTTAGGTTATCATTCTGTTTTACAGCAGGTACGGAAATTGTTTTGGAAGGATTTTCCTGAGCTTGAAGTTCAAAATTTCCAAGTGTTAGGAAAATTGATAATAAAACGATATGAAATAAGTTTGTATGCAACGCTTTTAATACTATTTTTGTAAAAATGTGGCTCAATTTTTGACGGGTCAAACTTACATATATTTTTTGTCAAAATTAAGTATTTAGTAAAATTATAACCATTGTCATTTTTTAGTCTGTATATGCCTGATAAAGTTAGATTATATTTATTCATTTTCGCACTGTTTTTGCCTAATATTCTGCTTTCTCAGTCGAAACAGAAGTTTAAGGTGGTTTTAGACGCCGGTCATGGAGGAAAAGATTTCGGTGCTATTAAAAACGGGTTACGGGAAAAGGATGTGGCGTTGGATGTGGTTTTGAAAATTGGTCGGATTTTAAATGATAATGAAGACATAGATATTTTGTATTCCAGAAAAACGGATGTTTTTGTCGAATTACGGGAAAGAGCTGATAAAGCCAATAAAGCAAAAGCCAATTTGTTTGTTTCGGTTCATTGTAATTCCTCTACATCATCAAAGCCTTACGGTTCGTTGACATTAGTTATGGGATTGTCGCGTACTTCCACTAACCTGGAAATAGCAAAAACAGAGAACTCCGTGATTTTTCAGGAGGCGAATTATAAGAAAAATTACAAAGGTTTTGATCCGAACAAACCGGAGACCTTAATAGGGTTGAAGATTTTACAGGAAGAATCACTCAAATCAAGTATCGATTTTGCGAGTACGATTCAGTATAAATTCGGAAATAAGCTAAACCGAAAGAACAAAGGGGTTCATCAGCAGCCGTTATGGGTTTTGGATGCGACTTACATGCCGGGCGTTTTAATTGAACTTGGTTTTATTTCGAATAAAAGCGAAGCACAATATTTAGGTTCCGAAAAAGGAAAAAAAGAATTAGCCAAAGCAATAGCCGAATCAATTATAAAATTCAAGGAAGATTATTTTTCAGTCACTGATTCAGCGAATAATGCAGCTTCTAATCCGGCAACTGAAGAAAAAGATATAGCAAAAGAAAAAAAAACCGGAAGTAAAAAGACCTATAAGGTTCAAATTGCTACCAGTAAAAAGAAAGTAGATGCGACAGCATCGAATTTCAAAGGTTTAAAAAATATAAGCCGAAAATTTGAAAACGGTTACTATAAATATTTCTACGGAAGTGCCGACAGTAACTCAGAATGTAAAAAATTATTGATCGAGGCTAAAAAGAAAGGATATGAATCCGCTTACATTGTTGCCGACAATGATAATAAATAATTAATAAGGAGTATGAAAATGACTAATTTTTTTAAAATCACTTTACTGGCTCTACTTCTCAATGCAGGAGTAAGTCATGGTCAAAATAACGCAAAATTCAGAGTCGTTCTTGATGCCGGTCACGGTGGTAATGATTTTGGAGCAACGTATCATGGTTATGTAGAAAAAAACAATGCCTTAAATGTAGTCTTAAAAGTAGGGCGTATTCTTGAAAATGATCCGGGAACACAAGTGATTTATACCCGAAAAACGGATGTTTTCATTCCGTTAGACGAGCGTGCGGATATTGCAAATAAATCCAAAGCAGATATTTTTGTGTCAATCCACTGTAATGCCAACAAAAATCAGGCTGCCAGCGGTACGGAGACTTACGTAATGGGGGTTACCCGAAATGCCTCCAATCTGGAGGTGGCAAAGAAAGAGAATGAGGTAGTAACTTTGGAGAAAGATTATAAAATAAAGTACGATGGTTATGATCCGAATTCACCGGAATCTGTCATCGGAATGACGGTAATTCAGGAAGAATATCTTGACCAGAGTATTGAACTCGCAGCGGGTATTCAGGAAGGTTTTGAAGATGGGTTGGGCAGAAAAAGCCGTGGCGTGAAGCAGGCAGGTTTCCTTGTACTGAGAAAAATCTACATGCCTCGTGTATTGGTGGAGATGGGATTTGTTTCCAATAAGGAAGAAGGGGCATACCTAAGTTCAGACGCGGGTCAGGAACAACTTGCCGAAATGATTGCCAAAGCCATTTTAGATTACAAAAAAGAATATTTTGTTCCGGGAACCGAAGAATATGTGCCTGTTGAAAGACCTAACACTCAAGACCGAGAGGGTATTCAAAAAGTAGACTCTCCTAAAGTTCAGGATGCCAATGCCACAAAAGGAGTGGTTTTCAAAATCCAAATTTCAGCCAGTGCGAAAAAAATGGATTTGATACCAAGTAATTTCAGTGGACTGAATTCCATTTCAATGGAAGATGACGGAAAAATAATCAAATACTTCTACGGAAACACCAATAAATATGCAGAAGCTAAAAAATTATTGGATGATGCCAAGGAAAAAGGATATACTTCCGCTTTTATTGTAGCTTATAAGAATGGTCAAAAACTTTCCATTCAGGAGGCTTTACGTTAATATAAATCCATTCTAAACTATTTTGTTTTAATTTTGTTTTAAAAATATATTGATTTTGAAAATTACCAGAGAAGTAAAAACCGCAATTTTAGTTATTGGCTCCATATTATTGTTCTTTTGGGGTTATAGCTTTTTAAAAGGAAAAAATTTATTCGATACCACCAGAAAATTCTATGTCGTATATGACAACGTAGAAGGATTAGCTCCGTCAGCAGCTGTAACCATTAACGGTTTGACGGTAGGTAAAGTGAACACAATTACTATTCAGGAAAAAACCGGAAAATTATTAGTTGAAATTCAGATGGATAACGAGGTTCCGGTAGCTAAATCCAGTACGGCAAGTATTTATGAACCCGGATTTATCGGAGGAAAGCAAATTGCCATTAATCCGAACTTCGAGGATACCAACTACGCAAAATCCGGCGATTATCTTCAGCCGAAAGTGATATTAGGTTTAACCGCTTCTTTGGAAAAGAATTTGGCTCCCATTCAGGAAAAGTTAGATAAGGTTTTGGCCAATGCCGATGCTTTATTGGTTAATTTGAATGATGTTTTGGATGCCAATACGAAATCAAACCTTAAGAAAACGATAGCCGAGTTAAATACTACAATGACCAATTTCAGCTCCGTATCCGGTAATCTGGATAAAGTCGTGGCGGATAATAAGGAGAAGTTAGGTTCGGTTGTAACCAATCTTGATAAAACAACCGGTAACTTCGCTAAAATTTCAGAAGATCTGGAAAAAGCCAAATTGGGAGCTACAGTTGAAAATCTGGAGAAAACATTGGTGAGCGTGAATAAAATGATGGCCGACATGGAATCCGGAAAAGGAACTATGGGCAAACTGATGAAAGACGAGGCCATGTACAATAACCTTACAAAAGCTTCTAAGGAAATAGAATTATTGTTACAGGATTTGCGTTTGCACCCAACCCGTTATGTGAATGTTTCCCTTTTCGGAAAAAAAGAAAAACCGTATACTGCACCTGCAGAGGAACCAAAAAAATAGAACTATTTAAACCAACCCTATGAGTTATTTAGACAATATATTATTTGCAGTACTTCTTATTTTAGGAGGCGGTTATTTTGCGCAAAACGTAAAAAAACTTATCCGTAATATCAAACTTGGTCAGGACGTAAACCGTTCAGATAATCCTTCGGAACGCTGGAAAAATATGGCGATGATTGCTCTTGGGCAGTCAAAAATGGTTCGAAGACCCGTTGCAGGAATACTTCATCTTTTTGTGTACATCGGATTTGTTATCATCAATATCGAAGTTTTGGAGATTGTAATCGACGGTCTTTTCGGAACCCATCGTGTGTTTTCTTTCATGGGCGGATTTTATGATTTTCTGATCGGATCCTTCGAAATTTTGGCATTATTGGTTCTTGTAGCAGTCATCACTTTCTGGACAAGAAGAAATATTGTAAAACTGAACCGATTCATTCACAATGATTTAAAAGGATGGCCAAAAAGCGACGCCAATTACATTCTGTATTTTGAAGTGGTGTTGATGTCATTATTCCTTTTAATGAACGCCGCTGATTTGCATTTACAGACTATTGGAGCTCCTGGATACGAAAGTGCCGGTGCTTTTCCGGTTTCTCAGTTTATCGCTCCGATGTTCAACGGTATGTCCGAAAGTCTGGTACATTTAATTGAAAAAGGCGCATGGTGGGTTCACATCATTGGGATTTTAGTTTTCTTAAACTATTTATATTTCTCTAAGCACTTACACATTTTATTGGCTTTCCCGAATACTTATTTTGCTAACCTGAAACCTCAAGGACAATTTGATAACTTGGAATCGGTTACCAATGAAGTGAAATTAATGATGGATCCTAACGCCGATCCTTTTGCAGCGCCGGCTCCGGATGCTGAAGCCACTCATGTTAAATTTGGCGCAAGTGATGTTCAGGATCTGAATTGGGTGCAGTTGTTGAACGCTTATACGTGTACCGAATGTGGGCGATGTACTTCTTCTTGTCCAGCCAATCAAACCGGTAAGAAATTGTCGCCTCGTAAAATCATGATGGATACGCGTGATCGTTTGGAAGAAGTGGGCAAAAATATGGATGCCAACAAAGGCGTTTTTGTTCCTGATGGAAAGGCATTATTAAATGATTACATCACTCCGGAAGAACTTTGGGCTTGTACTTCTTGTAATGCCTGCGTTGAAGAATGTCCGGTAAACATCAGTCCGCTTTCGATTATTATGGACATGAGACGCTATTTGGTCATGGAACAAAGTGCCGCACCAACCGAATTGAACAACATGATGACCAATATCGAAAACAACGGTGCACCTTGGCAATACAACCAAATGGATCGTTTGAACTGGAAAGACGAAGCATAATTTAAATCAATTTAAAAACTATGCAACTTAGTTACTAAGCTAGTTTGCAACTAATATAAAAAGATATGTCAGCAAATTTAATTGTACCTACAATGGCCGAAATGATGGCACAGGGTAAACAACCGGATGTGTTATTTTGGGTAGGTTGTTCGGGTAGTTTTGATGATAGAGCAAAAAAAATCACGAAAGCATTTGTAAAACTTTTAAACCACGCCAATGTTTCGTTTGCGGTTTTAGGTACCGAAGAGAGTTGTACCGGAGATCCTGCAAAACGCGCCGGAAACGAGTTTTTGTTCCAAATGCAGGCGATGACAAATATTGAAGTGATGAATGCTTACGAAATTAAAAAAATCGTAACGGCTTGTCCGCATTGTTTCAATACCATTAAAAACGAATACCCCGAATTGGGCGGAAAGTACGAAGTCGTGCACCACACCGAATTCCTGAAATCATTATTGGACGAAGGTCGTTTGTCTATTGAAGGCGGTCAGTTTAAAGGGAAGAAAATCACTTTCCACGATCCTTGTTATTTAGGACGTGCCAATAATGTATATGAAGCGCCACGGGATTTGATTCTGAAATTAGATGCCGAATTGGTGGAAATGAAACGCTCCAAGAAAAACGGTTTGTGTTGTGGAGCCGGTGGTGCCCAGATGTTTAAAGAACCGGAGAAAGGAAACAAAGATATTAATGTGGAACGAACAGAAGATGCTTTGGAAACCCAACCGGATATTATCGCAGCAGGTTGTCCTTTCTGTAATACCATGTTAACGGACGGTATCAAGTTCAAAGAAAAAGAAGGATCCGTTAAAGTTATGGATGTGGCAGAATTGATTGCTACTGCTCAAGACTTATAAAATAGTTTCAGATTAAAAACAGGAAAGTCCGTAATTGAATTACGGACTTTTTTATTGAGAATTTTCGTCGATTTAAATTGTTTTTTCGTCGATTTTGATGTTTTTTATCAATTTTTAAAGCATTTCAACGGATTATTTTAATTCTTTTTTATTGAAAAATTAACTTGGCTCTACAATTAAAAACAAGGGGTCATGATAAAAAATTACACATTAAAAGCAGTATGTGTGGCTACATTACTGTTTTTCCAGCTGGGTTATGCCCAAGTGGGAATCGGAACGACAAATCCATTATCCACATTGCATGTTCAGGGAACGATGCGCATTACAAGCACTGATAACACAACCCAAACAACAAAGTTGGCAGGAACTTGTGATTCTGGAATTGTTGGCGATATCAAAGTTGGAAGAAACCTGTCATTGGTTGATAATGAATTAAGTGCAGGGGACGGAGACAACTCAAGTTACAAGGTGGCAGCAATTCGGCTGACAACAACATTTTCAAATCAGGCATTTGACAATTTGGATTTACAACTGGAAGGCGCCAATGACGGAGTAGTTATTTTTAGAATTTATGGTTCAGCACATAACTTTTCTATCAAAGGAATTCAAGGCGGTACCGACGGAAGACATATAATTTTATACAACTCTTCACCAGTCAACATGAAAATGGATCATTTGATTTCGTCAGTACCTATAAACAATATTGATACGATAGGTTCCTCCACATCTACTTCAGGAATTGGAACAGTAGAATTAGTTTATGATGGCTCATCATCAAAATGGATTGTTATCAGTATTAGAGATTGATAAAAAATAAGGGGTTAGTTATTTTTGTGGCATGAACCACTGTATCTTCGAGATATAGTGGTTTTTTTATGCTAAAATAGTTTTAAGATTTCGGCAATCTAAATCTAAAAGGCTATTTTTGTGGTATACTTGAAAATTATGTACGTAGAATTTGATACCCTTCCCGAAGAATCCAGAATTTGGATTTACCAATCCAACAGAAAATTTTCCGATGAGGAAATAACCGAAATAGAGGCGTCGTTGAAAGACTTCATTGAAGAATGGTCTGCTCACGGGGCCGGACTTCATGCTTCCTTTGTGACAAAATACAACAGGTTCATAATCATAGCCATAGATCAGTCGCTTCAGCCGGCATCGGGATGTTCCATAGATTCCTCTGTAGTGTTTATTCAGGGTCTGGAGAAAAAATACGGAGTCGATTTGTTGGATAAAATGAACGTTACCTTTAAATTAGGAGAACATATAGCCTACAAAACACTGATTGATTTCAAAAAAATGGCCAAAGAAAAAGCCGTTTCCGAAAATACCATTGTTTTTAATAATTTGGTGAATACAATAGGAGAATGGCAGGATTTTTGGGAGGTTCCGGCTATAGAGAGTTGGCATAACCGATTTTTCTGAAAAATTTAAATTCAATTGAACCGAATTTGATAATTCCCAAGTAGTTTTAAATGAGATATTTCCTTTTTACAGTTTTCCTTATAGGCCAGTTTACTTTTGCCCAAAATGAAAAGTTTTTCAACAATCATTCTTTGGCCAGAGAAAAAATTTGGGTCGACAGTATTTACAATCAGCTTACTTTTGAAGAAAAGGTAGGTCAGCTTTTTATGGTAGCCGCTTATTCCAATAAGGATTCGGTGCATGTAAAGTCGATTGAAAAACTGGTGGAAGAGTATAAAATCGGAGGGGTAATCTTTTTTCAGGGCGGACCCGTGCGTCAGGCGAAGTTGACCAATAAATACCAGTCGAAATCAAAAATTCCTTTATTTGTTGGGATAGATGCCGAGTGGGGGTTAAGCATGCGACTGGATTCGACCTATCGCTACCCTTGGAACATGACTTTAGGTGCTGTTCAAGATATGAAACTCATTGAAAAAATGGGAAAGCAAATGGCTAAACAGACAAAAAGAATGGGGCTTCATTTTAATTTCGCTCCGGTTTTAGACATCAATACAAACCCATCAAATCCTATTATCGGTAATCGTTCTTTTGGTGAAAACAAAGAAAATGTGACGGAAAGGGCACTGGCTTTGATGAAAGGAATTCAAAGTGAAGGGGTTTTTGCCACCGGAAAACATTTTCCCGGACATGGTGATACCGCAACCGATTCCCATCATACCTTACCGTTCGTGAATTTTTCGAAAGAACGTTTCAATGAAGTGGAATTTCACCCGTACAAAAAACTTTTCAGCGAAGGGTTGGCCAGCGTTATGGTGGCACATTTAAACGTACCAAGTGTTGAACCCAGAGAAGGATATCCAACGTCGATTTCCTATAATGTCGTTACCAATATTTTGCAGAAAGAGTTAGGTTTCGAAGGGTTGATATTTACCGACGCACTAAACATGAAAGGGGCCAGTAATTTCAAACAACCCGGCGATATTGACCTGGAAGCTTTTTTAGCAGGAAACGACATCTTGCTTTTTGCCGAAAATGTGCCTGTAGCCGTGGAGAAATTCTGTCAGGCTTATAACGATACTTTATTTACGGATGCACGTTTGGAACATTCGGTTAAAAAAATCCTGAAATACAAATACAAGGTTGGTTTAGGAAATTACAAACCGATTGATCTGAATAATTTATACGAAGATCTCAATGCACCGGACTACGAAGATTTGAATTATCAACTGTATGAAAATGCCGTAACAGTATTGAAGAAGGAAGAGCATCGTTTTCCGATAAAGGACATTCAGAATGAAAAAATTGCCTACGTAAAATTGGGCGACGATAAAAATCAGGCCTTTTTGAATACGCTGAGAAGTTATGCGCCGGTTACCGAAGTTGATTTGGACAGTATTCATCTCATGCTCGAAAAACTGAAAGGCTATTCAAAAGTAATAGTAGGTTTTCATAAAGCTGATGGTGCCTGGAAAAAACATAATTTCGAAACCAGGGAACTAGTACTTTTGGATTCCATTTCAAGACATAATAATGTTGTTTTGAGTGTTTTTGCAAAACCATATACCTTATTACCAATTCAGTATTTCGGAAATATTGAAAATGTGGTTTTGGCGTATCAGAATAATGATATCGCGCAAACGGTTGCTGCCGAAATTATTTTCGGAGGTGTTGCTGCCAAAGGGAAAATTCCGGTTTCCATTAACAATTTCTTTAAAGTCGATGACGGATTGAGAACCGTTAAAACCAATAATATCCTGTCTTTTTCCACACCACAAAGTGTTGGCATGAATCCGAAAATTTTAGCTAAGATTGATGCTCTGGCACAGAAAGCCATTGATGGTAAAATGACACCGGGAATGCAAATTCTTGTGGCTAGAAAGGGAAAAGTGTTCTATCAGAAATCCTTCGGATATTACGAATACAATAAAGACACAAAAGTGACCAATCAGGATGTGTATGATGTCGCATCGTTAACGAAAATATTATCCACTTTGCCAAGTTTGATGCAGCTTTACGATAAGCATAAGATTAAAATGGATACTAAGTTGGGCGATATGTTGCCGATTTTTGCCAAAACGGATAAAAAAGATATTCATTTAAAAGAATTATTGGCCCATCAGGCCGGTTTACAGGCTTGGATTCCGTTTTATCAGTCGACTTTAGACAGCACGAAACATCCTTCTAAAAAATATTACAGAAAAACGTATTCGGCGGAATTCCCGTTGCAGGTTTCAGAAAACCTGTTTCTGAGAAAAGACTACAATGACACCATAATGAAGCGTATTGCCGAAAGTAAACTGCTTCCTAAAAAACAATACAAATACAGTGATTTCACATTCATAATTCTGAAAGAATATCTGGAGAAAGCTACGCATCGTTCCTTGGATTTTATCAGTTATAATAATTTCTACAAACCGATGGGAATGAGTACCATGACTTACAATCCGCTTCGAAAAATGGATATGAGCGTCATTCCTCCGACGGAAAAAGACAACTATTTCCGACACACAAAAGTGCAGGGCTACGTTCATGATATGGCTGCAGCGATGCAGGATGGAGTAGGCGGGCATGCCGGATTGTTTTCCAACGCGATGGATGTGGCCAAAATGATGCAGATGTACCTTCAAAAAGGACATTACGGGGATAAGGAATATTTTTCGGATAAGACCTTTGCCATTTTCAATGACTGCGCCTATTGCAATGTAGGGAACCGTCGCGGTATGGGATTCGATAAACCACAATTAAACGGAGAAGGCGGACCAACATGTGGTTGTGCTTCCATGACGAGTTTCGGACATACCGGATTTACCGGAACCATCGCCTGGGCGGATCCTCAGGAAGATTTAGTCTATGTTTTCCTGTCCAACAGAACGTTCCCGGATGCATCGGTTAATAAATTATCGAAAGAAAATATCAGGGAAGATATTCAGAAGGTAATTTATGAAGCCATAATGAAATAATTTTTTATTTTAGAGGAAATTTATTTTATGCAATCTACAGCAAAAACACCACAGGAATATATTGATTCATTACCGGAAGAGCGAAAAGCGGCTATGCAAAAGTTACGCTCCGTGATTTCAGAAAATTTACCGACGGGATTTCAGGAAACCATAGGATACGGAATGTTATGTTATGTCGTACCACATTCTACTTATCCAAACGGATATCATTGTGATCCGAAATTACCGTTACCCTTTTTAAGTGTCGCTTCGCAAAAGAATTTTATTGCGGTGTATCACATGGGAATTTATATGGATGAAAAATTGCTGAACTGGTTTACTGCCGAATATCCCAAACATGTGAAAACAAAATTGGATATGGGTAAAAGTTGTATCCGATTTAAAAAAATGGACCAGATTCCGTTTGATTTATTGGGAGAATTATTTCAGAAAATAACGGTGGAAGACTGGATTTCAAAATACGAAGCGGTTTTAAATACGAATTCAAAACAACGTTAATATTATCTAAAAGTAAGGGTTTGCCTTACTTTTTTAGTTTACTTTAGTAGTTACCTAAAACAAAAAAATGAAGATTGCAATTGTATGTTATCCAACCTTTGGAGGGAGTGGTGTTGTAGCGACTGAATTAGGTTTAGAACTCGCCCGTCGCGGTCATGAAGTGCATTTTATCACCTATAGCCAACCGGTTCGATTGGCACTTTTGAACCCGAACATTCATTATCACGAAGTACACGTACCCGAATATCCTTTGTTTCATTATCAGCCTTATGAATTGGCCTTGTCCAGTAAACTGGTAGATATGGTGAAGCTTCACAAAATTGAGGTTTTACACGTGCATTATGCTATTCCGCATGCCTATGCGGGTTATATGGCCAAACAAATGCTTAAAAGTGAAGGAATTAAACTCCCGATGATTACCACTTTGCACGGAACCGATATTACACTGGTGGGTAACCATCCGTTTTATAAACCGGCGGTTACTTTCAGTATTAATAAATCCGATTACGTTACTTCAGTATCGCAAAGTTTAAAAGAGGAAACGTATCGTTTGTTTGATGTTAAAAAAGAAATTGAAGTGATTCCGAATTTCATTGAAATCGATAAAAATAAAATTGATGAAAATTCGAGTTGTCACCGTTCATTAATGGCCACACAGGATCAGAAAATAATTACGCACATCAGTAATTTCAGAAAAGTGAAGCGAATTCCGGATGTGATAAAAATATTTAACGAAATCCAGAAACAGATTCCTTCCAAACTAATGATGGTGGGAGAAGGTCCGGAACGTGAAATTGCAGAACGAATGTGTGACGATTTAAAGATTAACGATAAGGTGATCTTTTTCGGAAACAGTAATGAAATTGATAAAATCCTGAGTTATTCCGATTTGTTTTTGTTGCCTTCGGAAACGGAGAGTTTCGGTCTGGCAGCTTTGGAAGCTATGGCTTGTGGTGTTCCGGTGATTTCGAGTAATTCCGGAGGACTTCCCGAAGTAAACAAACAAGGATATTCCGGTTATTTGAGCGATGTGGGTGATGTGGAGGATATGGCCCAACACGCTATTTCCATCTTATCTGATGATGCGGAATTACTGAAATTCAAGAAAAATGCTTTAGCATTGGCCAAAGAATTTGACATTCTGAAAATTATGCCGTTGTATGAGAATCTCTACCTGCGCGCTATTGAAAAATATAAATAAAAAAAGTCCCGATATAAATCGGGACTTTTTTTATTAGAATTTGTATCTGACACTCAAACCAAAATCGGGTCCGAAACTGTCGTCTCTGATGGTGTTATAATCCGAGCTGATGTAAATTTCTGGTCGGAAATCCAATGAAATTTGAAGTGGAATATCAAAGTTATATTCGATACCAATATCACCGGTAGCCACTAAAAACACTCCTGATTCATCATAATAGTAATCATTTCCATTGTTGTAAAGCTGGGAACGCCAGCTACCAACACCTGCACCAGGGCCTGCATACCACTTAAATCCATTATCGATATCCCATACCCATTGATAGATACCAATTAATTTGGCTGCATCATAATGTTTAGTATCTCTCCATCCCAAATCAAATTCAAGACGGTTCTTTTGTGAAATCCATCTTTGGTAAGAAACTTCACCACCAAAGCCATCGTTATCTCCTAAACGTAATCCAATTGCGTTCTTTTTGTCTTGAGCCTGTGCGCTGAATGCTAATCCGATTAACACAACAGCTGATAAAATTAATTTCCTCATGTAATGATTTTTATTTAACAAATATAAACCTAACCTTTTTAAGGTTTAGTACAAAATGGAAAACTTTAACACTTCGAATTTATTGTATTGAGGCGTAATTTTTTTTTTTAATTGTGCGTATCCAGAAATTCTTCCTGCGTTTGTGTGTCTGATGCCGGAATTCCAAATTGGTCTGCAATAGTCTGATTTATAGTATATGTCGTAACCGTATTGGTATAAACTACACCGATATTGTTAGCGATATACTGTGTGGAAGCCAAAATTTGCTGATCGGATAAAATCGTAATCGTTACCGGAAATCCGTTAAAATCCTGAACCGTTGTAATGGATGCGTTTAATAGAATTTTTGATGTTCTCACATTTGTATAAATATCCCCGTTAGGAGAAGTATAGTTAGGAATACTTTCCCCGCCTTTCGATTTTAAGGAATAATTGATTGTTAGCGGAAATCCCTGAACGGTTTGTTGTATCGTACCTGTTTTGGTGGATAGAAGCTCGTCTAAAGTGGCGCCTTTTTTGAAAATGATAAAATCGATAAGCGACACGTCCAAATCGATAGGCAGTTGTTGACCTGAAGCCAGTGACAAATCGCCGGTAAGCAATAATTTATTATCCGATTCCCTAACACCATTGTTTCTTAACGAAGACGAATAGAAGCCGGTAGCGATATCATTTTTCACTTCAAATCTTTTGTAGGTGTTACTTCCGATAATGGAATCCCCAGAAATGTATAACGAATCTCTCGAATTACCCGCTTGCGCAACAACATCATAGGTCCAGTATTTTCCGTTGGATAATGGGATTGAAAAATTGGTGTCGGGTGTCGAACCACTACCTCCGTTGGAATCATCGGAAGAACAGGAAATAAACAAAACACTGAAAGCAACAGTTAGTAGGTAGAATTTGTTTTTCATTTTTTTATTGGTTGATTAGTTGCGCTAATATACTAAAAATTAAATTATCTTTATTTTTTTTTTAAAATATTTTATAATATAAGTTGTTCGCATAGTTTTTCTTCAAATTCAAAATACTCTTTTTCTTCATCTATGGTACTTATTTTTTCATGACGATAGAGTTTCCATCTTTTTTTGTTGTATTCCAAAGCGGTCAAATTTTCAATCCAATCTCCCGAATTAAGGTACGTTGTGGCGCCTTTTTTATTGCTGCGTTCTTCTATTTTTGGTTCATGAATATGGCCGCATACCACATAATCATAGTTGTTGTCAATGGCCAAGTCAGTTGCGGTAGTTTCAAAATCGGAAATAAATTTTACGGCTTTTTTTACGCTCGCTTTTACTTTTTTGGAAAGTGAATACGGTTCTTTTCCCATTTTAATCAGACACCAGTTTATAACCCGGTTCAGTAAAATCAGATAATCATACCCGATTCCGCCCAGCTTGGCAATCCATTTGGCATGATGTACCGAGTTGTCAAAGATATCACCATGAAAAAACCAGGCCTTTTTTCCATCCAGTTCCAAAACCAATTTATCCGATATGGAAAAATTACCCATTTTGGTATCGCTGAATTTTCGCAACATCTCATCGTGATTTCCGGTGATATAATACACCTTAGTTCCTTTGGAAGTGAAATCAAGAATCTTTTTGATGACTTTCAGATGTGATTTTGGAAAGTAAGATTTTCTGAATTGCCAAATATCTATGATATCGCCGTTGAGAATCAGAATTTTAGGCTTTATGGATTTAAAATATTCCAGTATTTCATTGGCGTGGCAGCCATAAGTGCCGAGATGCACATCTGAAATCACTACTATTTCAACCAATCGTTTTTTCAATTGCATAATTTTATTTCAAAACAACAAATTGAACATGAATTAAATGTTATTTAAAAATTAAGGAATAATCGATCTGTAAATAAAAGAGCGCTTTGATTTTAAAATGCGTCTCGAAAAAAACTTACATTTGTTAAAAAGAAGACATATCATGGCTGGAAATACCTTTGGAAACATATTTAAGGTGATGACTTTCGGAGAATCACACGGTGAGGCTTTAGGCGGAATTATTGATGGCTGTCCCCCTGGAATTGAACTTGATTTTGAGGCGATTCAGAATGAAATGGAACGCAGGAAACCCGGTCAGTCCGCTATCGTGACCCAGCGAAAAGAGGCCGATGAAGTTCAGTTTCTTTCCGGAATTTTTGAAGGAAAAACAACCGGAACACCAATCGGATTCGTTATTCCGAATACGAATCAGAAATCAGACGATTACTCCCATATACAAAACACATATCGTCCCAGTCATGCCGATTATGTTTACGAAAAAAAGTACGGCATAAGGGATTATCGCGGTGGTGGAAGAAGTTCGGCAAGAGAAACGGCCAGTCGGGTAGTGGCGGGCGCTATTGCCAAGCATATTATTCCGGATATAAAAATTAATGCATTTGTATCTTCTGTAGGGGAACTATTTATCGATAAACCTTATCAGGATCTGGATTTTTCTTTAACGGAAAGCAATCCGGTGCGTTGTCCCGATTTGGCTACGGCTGCCAAAATGGAAGAGTACATCAAAACAATCCGAAAAGAGGGCGATACGGTTGGTGGAACGGTTACTTGTGTGATTCAGAATGTCCCAATCGGATTAGGAGAACCGGTTTTCGACAAGCTTCATGCCGAATTGGGTAAAGCAATGCTTTCCATTAATGCTGTAAAAGGATTTGAATACGGAAGCGGATTTTGTGGTGCCAAAATGAAAGGGAGTGAACATAATGATTTATACAATCCTGACGGAACAACAAAATCGAATCTTTCCGGCGGAATTCAGGGCGGAATTTCCAACGGAATGGATATTTATTTCAGGGTAGCATTCAAACCTGTCGCGACATTAATCCAAAAGCAGGATGTTCTTGATAATCAGGGAAGAATAATTGAACAACAGGGAAAAGGAAGACATGACCCATGTGTTGTGCCAAGAGCTGTTCCTATTGTAGAGGCAATGGCTGCGATGGTTATTGCGGATTTTTATTTATTGCTAAATAAAGTTAAAAATATATGAGATAATTAAAAATATTTTATAAATTTATAGGATAAATATTAAAATTTAAGTTTATGAAAAGATTTTTACTTTTATCTTCTTTGTTTGTATCTTCATTAGGATTTTCTCAAATTACGGTTTTTGAAGATAGTTTTGATACTTATAATGATTTTTTGATTACCGGATTTGGTCAATGGCAAACTCTTGATTTGGATTTGCTGAATACCTATACCGGTGGAGCCGATACCCCAACGTGGGCCAATGCCGGCGCACCGCAGGCTTTCCAGATTTTTAATCCTACCACAGCCTTGGTGACTAATTCAAGTGCCGGTTGTTCAGCATCCACCGAAAACAGCAATTTTAACCCAAGAACCGGAGCAAAATATGCGGCGTCATGGGCTGGAGTTCCATCTTCAAACGGTCAAACTGCTACGGCAAACAATGACTGGTTAATCAGTCCGCCAATCAGTTTGGTTGGAGCAACGGGTACGCAGTTAAGTTTTTATTACAAAGGGCTGTCTGACTGCTATGGAGACGAACGTTTTCTGGTAGGAGTATATGTAGGTAGTGGCACTCCAACACAAGGGTCGGATTTTACAATAATTTCAACAATTCCACATGTCTCGGTTACTAATTATTTAACTTGGTTAGAGAGAACGCAGGCATTAAATGCATATAACGGGCAGACCATCAGAATCGGTATACGTAATGTTGGTTCAGACCGATACATGTTAATGATTGACGATTTCAAAGTGACTGCTACAACGTTATCCACGGATGATTTTGTTTCTTCCAAATTTTCAGTTTACCCGAATCCAGCTAACAATTTAGTAACGGTTTCTAATAACGGAAGTATTCAAATCAACAAAGTGTCCATATCGGATATCAACGGAAGAACAGTTAAATCATTGAATTATAACGGAGTTACGGAAACTCAAATTAATGTGTCGGAATTAAACGCCGGGGTATATTTTATGAATATTGACACGAATGAAGGTGTTGCAACCAAAAAAATAATTAAGAACTAAGATTTCTTAATCATAAAAAAGCCCTGAATTTCAGGGCTTTTTTTTATTCTAAAAATTTAGCTTTTAACTCCGGAGTAGGAATCATGCAACGCTCTTTTTTACCATACCATTTGTAGCGGTTTTTAGCAACAAAATCATAAACTGAATTTTTTATCCAATTGGGAAATACGGAAAAAATCCCTAACAAAGCATACAAACCTCCGATGCTTTTGGCTATTTCAAGGGCAGCTTCAGCTTTAATGTGATAGGCTTTTCCTGGTTCGTATAAAACAATACTGTCGGTCTTTGAAGTGTCTATTCCGATATATTTTACAATCTCTTTTCCTAAATCCGATTGCAGTGCCACGAAACGAAATATGTCCTTTTTATCTTTCTTGATAAGTTGTTGCACTGTGGCATCGCATAAGTTGCAAACCCCATCGAACAATACTATTTTTTTATTTTCAGGTAGGTTCATATTATTTCATTCTTTCTACTAATTCCAAACTGTCCAAAGCTACTTTAGAAGTGAAAATGCCATAATTCACTGTTGCTTTGTTTTTTTCAATCACATCGATGCTTCCTACAGCCTTTCCGTCAATCATGCGAACGCGATCACCAACTTTTAATGGAATTTTGGGTTTATTGGCTTCTTCTTTCTGTGCTTTTACTTTTTTCTCTTTCTTTTCCTTACGGATTTCTTCCACCTTTACTTTTACTTCTTCAACGATTTGTTTTTCAACAACTTCTTTGACTTTTTTCTCTTTGGCACTGACTTTTTTTCGCTTCGAGTTTTCAATTTCGACCATTTTCAAAAACTCACCGATTAAGTCTTTCTTATTCTTGTTATTGAAATATTTTTCTGAAATATCGTCTACTTTCTGTCCTATATATATCAAACGCTGGTTGGCATCATACAATTCCTGATAACTTTCCAGTTTCTGCTGAATTTTAGTGTTGATACTTTCCATTTTTTTGCTTTCTTCCCGGGCTCGGGTTTCTTCTTCTTTCAGATTTTGAGAGGTTTTTTCCATTTTGGAGCGTTCTTTCTGAAGATTCGCAATGGTTTTGTCAAAGCGTACTTTATCGCCCTCGATTTTCTTTTTCGCCCGATTAATCAATCCGAAGGGGATGCCGTTTTTCTGCGCCACTTCAAACGTAAAAGAACTTCCGGCCTGACCCAAGTGCAGTTTGTACATTGGTTCCAGCGATTTTTCGTCGAAAAGCATGTTGGCATTAATGGCGAAAGGCAATTCGTTTGCCAGTATTTTTAAATTGGTATAATGTGTCGTAATGATTCCGAAAGCTTCGCGTTCATAGAATTCCTCCAGAAAGACTTCCGCCAAGGCGCCACCCAATTCAGGATCGGAACCCGTACCGAATTCATCAATCAAGAACAGGGTTTTTGAATTGCATTTTTTCAAAAAGTAGTTCATGTTTTTTAATCGGTAGCTATAGGTACTTAAGTGATTTTCAATAGATTGGTTGTCTCCGATATCGGTCAGGATTCTGTCAAATAAAAACGTTTCACTGCGCTCATGAACCGGAATCAGCATGCCGCTTTGCAACATCAATTGTAATAAACCAATCGTTTTTAACGTGATACTTTTTCCACCGGCATTCGGACCGGAAATCACGATAATCCGACTATCATTTTGTAATTCTATCGTTTGGGGATACGTCTTGGTGTTTTTGGCATTATTGTTTAAAAGCAAAATAGGATGGAAAGCGTCTCTAAAAAACAAGTGCTTCTCATCGGTAATATGCGGTAAAATACCATTGATTTTATTGGCATAACGCGCTTTTCCGGCAATGACGTCAATATCGCTAAGGAAATCCTGATATTGTTTTAAAAGTTCTAAATACGGACGGATTGCATTGGTTAACTGTTTCAGAATTCGGGTGATTTCTTCTTTTTCTTCGTATTCCAGATTACCTAATTCACGGGAATAGCGCATCGTGGCTTCCGGTTCAATATAGGTAATACTTCCTGTTTTCGAGTTTCCCAGAATTGTCCCTTTTACTTTTCTACGGTACATGGCCAAAACAGCCAAAACCCTGCGATTATCCACAATAGTTTCCCGAATATCGTCCAGATAGCCCAAGCTGTTATAGCTCGATAAGGCCATTCCGAAGCTTTGGTTGATCTTACCGCGAACCAGATTCATACTTTTTCGGATTTCCACTAATGCAGGAGAGGCGTTGTCTTTAATTTCGCCATACTTATCCACAACTTCATCCACTTTCTGAATGATGAATTTCGTTAGCTCGACTTCGGATGCTTTTTCACTTAATTTGGGATAGTAATCTTCAAATTTTTTAAGGAAAACCAATAAGTTATTCGTGGTTTCGGATAGGGTGGCAATTTTTCGGAAACTGCTCACTTCCAGAAAACTGTCTTCTATGGCAAGAAACTTCAGTTCGTTGGTGATTTCATCGAAATAATGATTCGGAATCGCATTGTTATTGGTATAGGAAGAAACATACTCCGACGTTTGCTGCAAAGCATCCATCAACGTTTCCTTATTGCTGAAAGGTGTTATCATCATCGCTTTCTGCTTCCCGATTTCGGTATTGCAAAGTGTGGCGATGGTTTCTAAAACCGTATTGAATTCTAAATCCTGTAATGTCTTGGTAGTAATGGAAATCATTTTATAGTATCAAAGCATCAAAGTTACAAAGTAGTGAAGAATCAAAGTGTTTATATTTGTAAAAAATTAGCAAATGTTCACCGAAAACATACATTCTTCCTGGAAGCCGTTTTTTGATTCCGAATCCGGCAAAGACTATTTTGCAAAACTGGTGAATTCTGTTGAAGAAGAATATCAGAACGGCACTTGTTTTCCTCCAAAGGAATTGATTTTTAATGCGTTTAGGCATTGTGCTTTTGATGACGTCAAGGTTGTGATTATCGGTCAGGATCCTTACCACGGCGATGGAGAGGCCAACGGCTTGTGTTTTTCGGTAAATGATGGCGTGGCAATTCCTCCTTCATTGAAGAATATTTTTACGGAAATCAACAACGAATTTGATCGTGTGTTTTTTCCCACTTCGGGAAATCTGGAACGTTGGGCAGATCAGGGAATATTGCTTTTAAATGCCAGTTTGTCGGTTCGTAAGGATTTGGCTAACAGTCATAAGCACCTGAAATGGAATTTATTTACCGATGCGGTGATTCAGCAAATCTCGGATACAAAAGAGAATGTTGTTTTTCTGCTTTGGGGTGGGTTCGCTATTAAAAAAGGTTCTAAAATTGATCGAACTAAGCATTTGGTTCTGGAGTCGGGGCATCCGTCGCCATTGAGTGCCAATCGCGGTTTTTGGTTTGGAAACAATCACTTTGTCAAAACCAATGCCTTTCTGAAAGAAAAAGGGAAAGAAGAAATTCTCTGGTAATAAAAATCCACCCAAATAGGTGGATTTTTCATGATATTTTGTTTTACAGTATTAGTTTACCGTGAAATAATAATAACCTTGTGCATCCAAACTGTTTGCATTGGTGGTGATTCTTACCGATGTTTTATTTGATGGATTTCTGGAAATCAAATCCGTAGACTGGTTCCCGGTATAACTTTCGCCAAAACTTAAACGGTATTCTCCTGCAGAAGTTAACGCAATGGCTTTATCGCATTTGTAAGTCATTGTTCCGGATTGATAAACGGCTTCGGCAACACTGTATTCGTCTTCATTTAGTAAAATGGAAGTCCAAACATCGGGTGCGGTTTCTTTTTCAAGTCGGTATGCGAATCCGAACGATTCAGCCTGACTTGTTATATAGATATCCAACTGGGTACTTAATCCATTTTCGTCCTGATATCTTGAGAAATCGGTATGAAAAGCCACATTGTCTCCCACGGCGTAACTTCCCGGAGTATCAATGGTTATTAAATTGGGAACCGAGATGTAAACGGCATTGTAAAATTCATCATCATTTTTGCACGATACTAAGGATAGTATCCCCAAAACAGCTATTAAATATAGTTTTATTGTTTTCATTGTTGTGTTTTATTTAAAATCGGTATCCAAAATTAGCCCCAACGCGTTGAACATATTTCGGACTAACATCTGTGTTTAAAATATTTTGTCCCACTCCCACGAATAATTCGATTCCGAATTTTTCCTTGATGTATAATTTGTATCCTAAGGCACCTCCAACAGCTAAATCAGTGTAATTATTTTCCACCGCTTCCCAATATCCGAAACCATTTTCTTCCAAGCGCTTCAATTCTTTATATTTACCACCATTTACAGAAACAAAACCTTCGATAAAATAATAGCTTACTGCGCTTTTGGACAACGAATAACGAACAAAAGGATTTATTTCATATTGCGACAACGTTTTATTGAAGCCGTTTTCAAAATCTTCTTCTTTTTTACTGCTTTTTGTCAGACTTCCGCTTAATCCTATTGCAAAATCTTTGTTTAGGAAACGTTCGTAACTAACATGGATTCGCGATCGCGCAATTAAAGAAAGCACATCAAATTTAATTTCGTTTTTTTTGAGCGTAATAGGACTTATCGTTTCCACCGCAGTGGAATCCTGAGCATTAGTGAACTGAAAAAAAAGTAATGTTGCTAAAAAAGCTAGTTTTTTCATATCTGTGTTTTATTAATGATGGTAAATATAGCAAAAGGTTGCTTAATTGAATGTAAGCGCTCCCAGAATTTCTTCACTCATGAAAGGACCTCCGGGATATTTTGCGGTATAATCCAGATTCAGCCATATTTGCCCGCGTTCGTCTATGTGGTAATGTACCTCTTTGCCACGGCTTTCATCTACAAACAAGACTTCTTTTATGAGGTAATTGATGTTTTCCAGATCGGCTTTATTTCCGATTAACATTTCGGGATACAAATGCCCTCCGGTATGAATGATTCTTGGTGTACCGCCAACTGCTCTCACAAGTGCCGACATTAAAATGGCATGGTCATCACAATCTCCGGAAAAATGCTGTAACGATTCGCTGGCATGAGCAATATATTCCTGTCCTTTCGGATCATTGACATAGTTCCAGCGGTTTCGGACTTCTTTGAAAACGGCAAAACACTGGATGATTCTTCGGTATTCCCGAAACCCTTTAACTTGAGTAAAATGTTTGGTCGTAGCCATTAAGGCGAAGTTTCGAACTTTAGGATTGTCGAAATTCACGGCATCCATGATTTTACCTTTGTTTGGAAAAGGCAATAGTTTTGAAATGATAATATCCTGAGGATTAGGGTCATCTGCCATAGTATACACCATGGAACGGTAATCTTCATAAACGGCATTGAATCCGTAACCGCCAAAAAGCGTTCCCCAAACCAAAGCAATCAGATAAAGGAAAACACAAATGATAATCACGGTTTTTAACAAGCGTAATGCCAATTGTATGGCAATCAGGATTATCAGGAATAAGAAGATTCGATCTACGTGCAACCACCATTCCGGGTTTATTAAATTCTGATGGGCAATGATAAATATGGGAATGGCGATTAAAATGTTCAGCAGGAAAATAACAACAGTATCCCAAGGCTTTGGTAATGAAAGCCTGTCTCTTACAACTTTAATTTTTTGGGGAATTTGTGGAATCATTAGTTAGTTTCCTTCTGCTGTTTTTATTTTGTAACCGATTCGTAGTCCAGTTTTTTATCAATCAAATTTAACTCAAATAATTGGTTTTGTACTTTTTCGAATGAAGGTTTATCTAATTTCTTTTGCGACCAACGGGTACATTTCAGCCACTCCTGAATATCTTCTTGTTTCTGATTGTATTTTGAAGCTAACGTTCTGTCGATACTTGGAATATTCTTAAATTCTATTGTAGTATTGTTGATGATTTCCAGAATCTGTTCCACAACATGTTTGTTATTCTTCAGGAATTCATTCCTAACCGCAATTACGAAGCAAGGCCAAGGAGTGGGGCAGTCGGCAATTCTTCTGAAAATCCCCTTGTCTACTAAGGGTTTGGTCATGAATCGCTCCCACATAAAATAATCGGCAACCCCTGTTGATAAGGCTTCAACGGCTCCATCGATAGTGTTTACGATTTCAAATTGCAGATTTTGAGTATTCCAATTTTGGTTTTCAGCATTCACAATCGCCATTAAATGCGAACCGGAACCCATGCGGCTAATTGCAACTTTTTTATTTTCCAGATCCGATAATTGCTGATAATCCGATTTGGCATCCACATGAATTCCCCAAATCAAAGGAGATTGCACATAAACCTGTACAATTGAGGAGTCATTACCTCCGGCGATATCTCTTACGATTCCTTCGGTTAGAATAACTGCCATATCGGTTTCTCCGTCGCGAAGCAGCTGGCACATTTTTCCGGTACCTTCCGGAACGTCGGTCCATTGTAAATCAATATCCACTTCATCAAACTCACCGTTTTCGATACATAAATGCCAAGGGAGATTGAAATGTTCGGGAACGCCTGCTATTCGTACTGTTTTCATAATTGTTGCAAATAATCGTTCTTATTCAATTCAAACCAGACACATTCATCATTTTCATGAAAGAAAGTACCGGTGTTTTTCATTCCTATTTTTTCCAAAATTCGTTTTGAACCCTCGTTTCCAATCATGGCGTGAGCATAAACGGTTTCGAGATGCATTACGTTGAAAGCATAATCCAGACAGGCTTTTGCAGCTTCATAGCCATAACCTTTCTGCCAAAAATTTTTGATAAATCGGTAGCCCAAATCGTAAAAATTCTGATGCCCGTTGATGTTTTCCTTAACCAGTTTTAATCCGGCCCAACCAATGAATTCGTGATTTTCTTTCAGTAAAACCGCCCATCGTCCGATACCGTTTTCCTGATATTGCAATCGCACAAAATCAATGATATTCTGAGCCTCTTCCATGGTTTTAATTGGATTTTTACCTAAATATCCATGAACATCCATGTCGGAATCTAAATGAAAAATTCCTTCTTTATCGGAAGGAAGCATTTCACGTAATAGTAAGCGTTCGGTTTCTATAATTAAATCCATTATGTTGCTTTTAAATCTGAAATAATAATTCGGAATCCATCCGGGTCACAAAACATTTTCCCATTGGTATCCCAATACGGATTTATTGAAGTGATGCTTGAAATATTGTTTTTTATTGTATTGTTAATCAGTTTTTTGTATTCTGAAATTGTTTCCGGATACAAAACCAAAACATCATCCTCATCTGAAAAATGATTGGCTTTTTTATCTGATTTTGTAAACTCGAAATGCCAATTTAAATTGGGTTTTCCAATGAAAATCCCGTGGTAATTATCATGATTTTCAAAACTCCCCAAGATTTCAAAACCTAAAACATCAGTATAAAATGTTTTGATTTTTTCCAAATCATCGGTATGCCTGGCAACCCTTAATTTCATTTTAGCTAATCAATTTATTCAATACATACACAATCAGTTCATCCACCGCTTTGTACGGATCTGCACTGAAAGTTCCGTTGGCGCGGTTGGCGATAATGGCATTCATTGATAATGTTTCGTGTCCAAGCAATTTCCCCAAACCGTAAATCGCTCCGGTTTCCATTTCCAGATTGGTCATTCGGGTGCCTTTGTAATTGAAGCTGTCCATTTTCGCATTCAAATCAGTGTCCTGAATGGCTAATCGTAATACACGACCCTGTGGTCCGTAAAAACCTCCGGCTGTTCCTGTAAATCCTTTGTTTATCGAATCACTTCCGATAAGCGCCATTAATTTTTCACTACCTTTTACCACATAAGGTTTCCCTTTTCGCATATCCCAATTCGTGTGACTGATGAATGCATCTTCAATAGCCGAATCCGTGATGGAATCGATGATGTAGGAGCGAAGCATGTTGTCAAGTCCTAATCCGTATTCCGACATTACGATACTGTCAACAGGAATATCAGCCTGTAATGAACCTGAAGTTCCGATACGGATGATGTTTAACGATGTCAATTCTGTTTTAGGCTGACGTGTAACCAAATCAATATTTACCAACGCATCCAATTCGTTCATAACGATGTCGATATTGTCGGGTCCAATTCCGGTTGACATTACCGTTAAGCGTTTTCCTTTATAAGTTCCGGTTTGTGTTTTGAATTCGCGTTTTTGTGTCGAAAATTCGATGTGGTCAAAGAATTGGGTGATTTTCTCTACACGGTTCTGATCGCCAACAAAGATGATGTCGTGTGCAATGTGCTCCGGTTTCAGGTTTAAGTGATACACACTTCCGTCCGGATTTAATATTAATTCTGATGATTTTATATCTGTCATAATTTTGTTATTTAGTTGCTGAGTTACTAAGTTGTTGGGTTTTATATTTTCGATTTAGGTCGTAAACTAATCAACCGCCAACGCGTTTAACTTTAAATCCTTTTTCTTTTAGCATGGTCATTATTCGGTCACGATAATCACCTTGAATGATGATGGAATTGTCTTTGAAACTTCCGCCAACACTTAGTTTCGTTTTAATTTCTTTGGCTAAAATCTTAAAGTCTTCAATATCGCCTTCGTACCCTTCAATGATGGTTGTTGCGTTTCCTTTTCGCTTTTCATATTTACAGAGTAAAGGTTCTTTTTGTATGAAAAGGGCATGTTCTTCATTCTGAACTTCTTCGGGTTCGTTGGAAGGAACGTGATCTGGGAACAGGTTTTTTAATTGGTCTTGTAAATCCATGATTATTTAATTGAACGCAGATAACACGGATTGAACTGATTTTCGCAGATTTTTAAAACTTTGCGAATCTCTGGGTTTTCTCTGTGCAACTTTGTGAAATAATTTAAAATCAAAAAGACATCAAGCATAAACTCAATGTCTTTTTATAAAAGTATAAATTTAGGGATTATTTTTTAATTAATCCTAAGTCTACCAAACGTTCGTATAAGAAATCACCTGCAGTGATATCATCGTATAATTTTGGATGATCCGCATCAATACAGTTTTCTAAACAATTTAGCGGCATGTCGCCAACCGGGTGCATAAAGAACGGAATTGAAAAACGGGAAGTACCCCATAATTCTCTTGGCGGATTTACCACCTGATGAATGGTTGATTTCAGTTTGTTATTCGTATGACGGGATAACATATCGCCCACATTGATTACTAATTCGTCCGGTTCAGCAATGGCGTCAATCCATTGTCCGTCATGGTTTTGAACCTGTAATCCTTTACCCTGAGCACCCATTAAAAGCGTGATTAAGTTGATATCACCGTGAGCGGCTGCACGAACGGCACCGTCTTTCGGCTCATCAGTAATAGGAGGGTAGTGGATTGGTCTTAAAATACTGTTTCCGTCTTTGATGAATTTATCAAAGTAGAACTCGTCCAATCCGATATAAATTGCCAAAGCTCTCAATACGTAAACACCTGTTTTTTCAAGCATTTGGTAGGCTTCTTTACCTACGGTATTGAATTTTGGTAATTCGGTAACGGTAACGTTTTCAGGATATTCGTCGGCATATTTTGAATCTTTGCTAACGTACTGGCCAAAGTGCCAGAATTCTTTTAAGTCACCAGCTGAGCGACCTTTTGCATGCTCTTTACCAAACGAAACATAACCTCGTTGTCCGCCAATGCCCGGGATTTCGTATTTGCTTTTCACCTCTAAAGGAAGGTTGAAGAAATTACGAACTTCACCATAAAGTTCATCAACTAATTTGTCATCTAAAAAATGACCTTTTAATGCTACGAATCCGATTTCTTCGTAGGCTTTTCCGATTTCATTTACAAATTTTTGTTTACGTGCCGGGTCACCCGACAGGAAATCACGTAAGTCAACACTAGGAATGTTTTGCATTGTACTTAGTTTTTGTTAATAACTTTTTCGGTATAAAACCATTATAAAAACAAATGTAGAGAATAATTTTCGGATTGAAATAATAAAGTTGTCAACAATTTAAAAGTTTATAAGTCTGACACTTACCTAACGCAATTTTAACGGAAATAAAAAACCGAACAATTTAGGTCAAAAGTGTTATTTTTTATACTTTTGGGAGCGTTTTAAAAGCACTATATAATGAATTTCGACAGAAAGAATTTAAGCAACGAGCAGCTATTAGATTTATATAAAAAATTAATCAAACCCAGATTAATTGAAGAAAAAATGTTAATCCTTATCCGTCAGGGAAAAGTTTCCAAATGGTTCTCCGGAATCGGGCAGGAAGCGATTTCCGTGGGAATCACCTCGGTTTTGGATAAAGACGAATATATTTTACCGATGCACCGTAATTTGGGTGTGTTCACTACAAGAGACATTCCTTTGCACCGATTGTTTTCGCAATGGCAGGGAAAACGTAATGGCTTTACAAAAGGTCGTGACCGTTCGTTCCATTTTGGTACTCAGGAATATAAGATTATCGGAATGATATCGCACTTGGGGCCACAGTTAGGTGTTGCTGATGGTATTGCCTTAGCAAACAGACTAAAGAAAAACGGAAAAGTAACCGCAGTATTTACAGGCGAAGGCGCCACTTCCGAAGGCGATTTCCATGAGGCTTTGAATATCGCTTCGGTTTGGGATTTACCGGTGTTATTTGTAATCGAAAATAACGGTTACGGATTATCAACACCAACCAACGAGCAATACCGTTGTGAAAACCTGGCCGATAAAGGAGTTGGTTACGGAATGGAAAGCCATATTGTAGACGGAAATAATATCCTTGAAGTGGTAAATCTGATTTCAGAATTAAAAGCTTCCATGGTTGACAATCCGCGTCCGGTGTTGTTAGAGTTTAAAACGTTCCGTATGCGTGGACACGAAGAAGCGAGTGGTACAAAATACGTCCCTCAGGAATTGATGGACATGTGGGCTATTAAAGACCCTGTGGAGAATTACAGAAACTATTTAAAAGCCACGGCGGTTTTATCCGATGAACAGGATGAAGCTTTCCGTGCAGAAATAAAGAAAGAAATCGATACCGATTGGGCGAAAGTTCAGGAAGAACCGGAAATTGTTGCCGATTTGGATGAAGAATTGAATGACGTATACCGCCCGTGGGAACATGAGGTGTTCAATCATTCCGATGAAGTGGAAAATATCCGTGTGATTGATGCGATTTCGAATGGTTTACGCCAGTCGATGGAGCGCCACGAAAATTTGGTGATCATGGGTCAGGATATTGCCGAATACGGAGGTGCTTTTAAAATTACCGATGGTTTCGTGGAGCAGTTCGGAAAAGAACGTGTTCGTAATACACCTATCTGCGAAAGTGCCATTGTTTCGGCTGCGAACGGATTGTCTATTAACGGACACAAAGCAGTAGTAGAAATGCAGTTTGCGGATTTCGTATCGACTGGATTCAACCCGATTGTAAACTTATTGGCAAAACAACACTACCGTTGGCAGGAAAACGCCGATGTGGTAGTGCGTATGCCTTGCGGTGGCGGTACTCAGGCAGGACCGTTCCATTCACAAACGAACGAAGCCTGGTTTACCAAAACTCCGGGATTAAAAGTGGTTTATCCGGCATTCCCTTACGATGCAAAAGGATTATTGGCTACAGCGATTAACGATCCGAATCCGGTAATGTTCTTCGAACACAAACAATTATACCGTAGTGTTTACCAAGATGTTCCTAAAGAGTATTACACGATTCCGTTAGGAAAAGCCGCAATGATTAAAGAAGGAGATGATGTAACGGTAATTTCTTTCGGAGCAGGGGTACACTGGGCTTTGGAAACCTTAGGTAAACATTCTGAAATTAAAGCCGATCTGATTGACTTACGTTCGTTACAGCCTTTGGATTGGGAAGCAATTTATACTTCGGTTAAGAAAACTAGTAAAGTGATTATTCTTCAGGAAGATACCTTATTTGGAGGTGTTGCCAGCGATATTTCGGCGATGATTATGGAAAACTGTTTCGAATATCTTGACGCTCCGGTCCGCCGAGTAGGAAGTTTGGAAAGTGCTATTCCGTTTATGAAATCGTTGGAAGACCAATATTTGCCGAAACAACGTTTCGAAACGGAATTACTGGAATTGTTGAAATACTAAGATTTTAGATTGAATAAAAAAAAGCCGTAATGTGAGTTACGGCTTTTTTGTTATGAAAAACGGAATAACCTGAATAAGTTTCGCAACCAGGACCTAGAGAATGGGTTATGTTGTTGCAATATGTTCTGTTGGGGTTATTTTATAAGATTGACATTATTTGGTAACGTGACTTCTAAATTGGCTTCCTCAAAAGTTTTAAGAGTAAATTTTGCATCGCCGCTTTTCGAGATACCACTCGTTACAAGCCCAGCTTTAGGGTAATTTAACTGAGTTAAAAAAGAATATCCATCCAGACACATAAAGCGGAATAGAGGAAAGAAATTCACTTCTGATTTCATAATCTTTAATTCATAATTATTTCTGACCTTTGTCTTTGAACTGTTTTTATAAAAAATCATTTTTACGATTTCCGTATCACCGGTTGTGGAAACACTTTCAAAATCAAAATAACGACGATCTTGCGGTGGAAGAATAAAAGATTTTGAATCGGTATATCGAAATTCATGAATTATCTTGTCATTTTCAGATTGTAATTCTGTAATCTTGTATGAATATTTTTTCAAGGATTTTAAATCATAAACATCGGCTACCTGTTGTCCATCTGGTAGATTTAGAACTCTCATCATATAATTGTCGTTAGAAGAAATAGCGTAAGCACTCATTTCTAAAACAGTGTTTTTATAAGAAATCGAATATTTCGCCAGCACATCAAAATGTAATTTCTGACTAAAAACCGTTGAAAAGGAAAAAAGAAGTGCTGCGATGTAAAGTTTTGTCATTATGCTTTGCTAGTTTTTCTTAGACCGTAAATATATTAAAAGTTTCAGCTAATCAATGAATCCTAAAGTTTAGGATGAGATATTCAATAATAAATGGTAAAGCAATATAATCCCGACAATAAGTAAGAGGATGATATAATCTTCTTATTGTATTTTACTAAACACACTTCACAAATTATCAAGACTTTACGAGGCAGGAGTTGCGTTTCAAAGTAATTTATTATCAGCAATTAATAAATGCTTAGACTTTAAGCATACCGCGAAATCCTCTCGCTGCATAGTACGAATCCGCACCATTGTGATACACGAAAACGGTATCATAGCGACGGTCACAAAATAACGCCCCACCTAATTTTCGGATAGCAGTGGGTGTTTGAATCCAGCTTGAGGTTTTGGTGTCAAAATTTCCAATTCGTTGTAAACTTCTGTATTGTTCTTCCGTTAGCAGTGCGATGCCCATGACGGATGCCATGTTCATAGCGCTATCGACCGGTTTGTGAGTTTTTCTTGCCTCCAATGCTTCGTTATCGTAGCAAATGCTTCTTCGATCTTTGGGAGTTTCTGGAGAGCAGTCATAGAAGATATATTCCCCTGTTTTTTTGTCATAATCAATAACATCCGGTTCACCGCCCGTTCTTTCCATCTCATTCAGTGACCAAAGTTTCTCAGGAGCGGCTTCCAGTTTTGCCTGTACTTTATTCCATTCAATACCTTTATGACGGTTCAGATTTTTTTCAAAACGTTTCTGTAATGCTTCGAGCAGTTCTTTTCTTTGTGCCGGAGTCAACTCTTTTCTGTTTCCCATTGTCATACTGTGTGATTTCAATTCGTTTCTCTTCCTATTTTAAACCGAATTCAGCGTTAGTTTAATCTATGAAATAATAGGATTATGGCAATAAAGACAATTACGTTGTGTATAGCTTTATTGCGTTTTCTGTCATCTTACTTTCCGTTCAAGGAGTTCTTTATAATCTCCTTAAGTACGTCCAAGTCAATATCCTCGAATTTGTTAATGTGAAGGCAACCTCCAACAATTTTGTGCTTACCGAGTTTTTCAAAAGCTGTTGCATGCTCCTTCAAACTGGTGATAAGATATAACGTCAGATTCGCTTTTCGGGGAGAGAAACCTATCCGAAACCAATCGACTTCTCTGCCTGTATTTGGACTTTTGTATCTTTTATTGCCAAACCCGATAATCGAGCTGCCCCATAACAGCGGTTCTTCTCCTGTTGCTTCTTTCATTATCTGTAAAAGTGTGAAGCTGTCTTTGCGTTTCTGTTCTTCTGAAACATTGTTGATAAAATCTTCAACACTTACCGTTGTAGATTTTGTTTTTATTTCTGCCAGTTTTGTCTTTTTCTCAGCCATTTGGAATTGTTAGGTGTTTAACACTGGGTTCGCATTCATTTTGCAATTTGTTGATGGTGCCTAAATTTAGCAAAAAGATTCCAAGTAAGGGTATGCCTTTTGATTTCGGTTTATTCAGCTGACATTATTGCAAACGACAGTCAGTGACTTTGCTGTTTAAGTTGCAGATTTTGTAAAGGATTATCCATTTAGCGATTACTGTCATCTTAAGGGTTGTTTACTGAAATCAATCAAGGATGCTCATTTTTTTTTGTTGCTGTTACGAATGGTGAAAACCATTGCTAAAATTAACAGCAAATTTGAAGCAATTCCTAAATATTTGTCATTGTTTGAAGCTTTAAAATTCAATGCCGAAATATTTAAAATTAGTAAAACGACACTAATGAAAATTAAAATGTAAGCAATTTTTTTCCTGTTCATAATTATATGCGGTTTAAATGATGTTCAATGTTTTTTATTAGTAGTTAGGCATGTTGAGCTTGTCAAAGCATCGTATTCTCTTTTCTTAGTTTGTAGGGATGAACCAAAACCATGTAAGGTGTTGCTTGATTTTGCTTTACAATTTATTCAGGTCTGAAACTTTTAACCAAGCTTTGATTGTTTTCTTTCCGAAGTAACTACAGAAAACCCATTCATTTTCGATTTTTTCAATAAAGACTATGTCTCCTTTAATTAAGTATGATTTGAGTTTCTTATCGTTTGATTGTTCTTTATGAAAATAGGACTTAGTAGTATTCACATATCTAATTTGAATCCAATTGAAGTTTTTTTCGAGTTTAAATGCTTCGGGCTTATCCGCAAAATGTTGAACATTCCAACAGCCACCATGATCTTCAGGTAATTTGATATTGATGGTTTCCTCGTTTACGACTTCCATATAACCTTCAATTGTATCTTCATTTTTATCCTCTGGAAAATAAGTTCTGATTGTGGTTTTTTGCCCGGAAAAGTCTCCTTCTATATAGAAAATACATGAAAATCTTGGAGTTTTTGTATCCTCGTTCCATCCCGTAAAGTTTTCATAGTAACCTGTAATCTTGTTTGATTGACAGTCATAAGCTAATCGTAAACCATTATCATATTCACCTGATTTAAGTATATGTTGACCAAGCGTAATGTTTGAAAAGAGCAAAAAGTAAAAAGCAATGATTATTTTTTTCATTTCTGGAGATTAGTTCGTCGTTTTTCTGAAATAGTATTCAATTCGTACACTCTAAGATATCCAACCTTAACCTAACAAGAAAAAAAAGGGAAGGGCATATCACCCACCGAATATATAAAAAAAGTAAGAAGACCTTTCCGTTTTAGTGTATAATTTTGCAACCTACATTGGCATAACAAGGTGTGTAAACTCAAATTTTAAGATTACAATGATTTTTCGGATATACTTAAATATTTTATGATATGGTAATCTGGTACTTTAGTAAATTACTTTTATTTGTATATTTATAAAAAAACACAAACAATGAAAAAAGCAATTGTAATGATGGTTTTCGCCATCGCAACAGTAACTGCCGTATCCTGCAATAAAAAGGAAACTACTGAAACTGTCACGGAACCAGCCACAACAGAGCAAACGACTCATGAACACAAAGAGGGTGATACCCACCAATTGGCATACGCTTGCCCAATGGATTGTGAAAAAGGAAAAACCTATGATAAGCCGGGGAAATGTCCGGTTTGTGAGATGGATTTGACAGAAGTGGAGAGCCACGAAGGACATCAGCATTAAAAGATAAAACCCTAATTCAATGCAAAAACGGCATAGCCCTTAAGGATTTCAAAACGAACTCTTTAAGGGCTATGTCATTTCAACTTCAGGTTGCAATCAGAGTTTACCTAAAAGGAAATAAACGATTAAAAAAACGATAATCATGCCAATACATCCACCGCCAAGTTTTTTAGCACTGTAACCGGCAATTAGTGTTTTGAAGAAGCTGTTCATAAGATTTTAATTTCATTAAATTTACGACATTAATTCAAAAGATAAGGATTTATAATATTGGCAGTCAGTATTTTATAATTAAATTCTTTTAATATTTCCCACTAAGCAATTCCCCTCCGATAGCAGATTTGGCTTCAATGCCTAATTTTTTCATCATTTCGTAAGTAGTACAAACCGCAGCTGAAGTAACCGGAATTCCAATTTCTTTCTGAATCAGATCTATCGCTTCCAAAGAAGGCATCTGAACACAAGCTGAAGCTACCAATACATCCACTCCGGTTAAATCCAGGCGTTTGTAGATTTCCAATAAATTCATCGGATCCTGTGCCGCCACTTCCAAATTGTCCGGAATTTCCAAAGCGATGGAATCCACCACTTCAAATCCTTGGTGTTCAATATAATCCACTACCAAATCAGTAAGAGGACGCATGTATGGTGTAATAACTGCCACTTTTTTGGCACCCAATACTTTCAAACCGTTAATCAAAGCTCCGGCTGAAGTTACAATCGGAGTAGGGAAGTCGTTGGCAACGGTTTCCTGATGTAAATTCACTTCCGAAACACAGTGATAACCGCGTCCCATACTCATAATTGCCACCAAGCAGGCATACCCCATGACGTCCACATGGGCATCGGATAATTCCTGTGCGCATTTCAAACTCATGGCATCCATGGCTTCCAATTCTTCTTTGGTTACTTTTTTCATTCGCATTCGGCTGGAATGGAAGGTGAAACGCTCGGGTAAAATGGTTTCTCTGGAACGGAAAAGTGCCGGTATTTCGGTTTCCATCGTTACGTTGGAAGAGGGAACTATTTGTCCTATTCTGTATTTTTTCATGTTGATTATTTATTCCTGATTATGTTTATACCTAATTTAATCCCGGTCAAAACCTCGTTTCATAAAATAAGTGCTAATCCAATAGCCGTTAATTTTTATGGCATTACGCAATAGTTTTTCCATAAAACGGGTGTCGCCAAAAGCCCAGTCTTCGGTCCTTTTATTGGTAACAATGCCATCATCGTATATCGTGTAATCGTTAACGTGCGTTAAGGATTTATGATTGTATCCGTTGTAACCGTATCGTTTGTCTGCATTCCATTCCTGATGTTTGAATTTTTGCAAATCAGTAAAATATTTCTCTTTGATGTAATCAATATTAGTGTACAAATTACTCTTGTCAAAAATATTTTGTTTCAAATAGTATGAAATATGCTCTGATGGGGCAATTTTTCGGGCAAATTCCTTTAACAAAATATCCTCTTTACTATCCAACGCTTTTACAAGAGCGAATTTCAACTCATCAAAAGTTGTATAGCCACTGTGAGGTTGCATGGGTACTTCGGGAGTGATAAAATTTCCATTACTGTCTATAACCCGCATTTTACCGTTTGAAAAAGTAAGTGCCTGACTGATTCTGCTGCCGTTATGTGAATTGATGTATTCGAAATTGGCTACTTCATCAAAGAAATTCGGGTTAATGGGTTTTCCGTTTTTATCGATAATTTGATATTTATTTCTCTTTTTGGCTTTATACAATTCCTGCCAACCTGAAATACGTTGTAAATGCGTGTACTCAAAAGGTAGTATAGTTTCATTTTTCAAATTTACCGTACCCATTTTAGTTCCTTTTGCGACTACAATCCGGTACTTTTCGTCATTTCTGTCTTCCGCATCATAATCTGCAAAATCAACACTTAAAGCATCATATTTAATAGGTATGATTTCTTTACCTTCTTCATTAATTAAACCAAATTTTTTCCCTTTTCTGACACTGTAGTAAAGATGAATCCTGCTTTCGAAAAATTGTAAGATCTCATCATAAACCATCGGTGCCACAAGTGTCTGACTGGTTTCGTTAAGCAAACCGTATTTTCCGTTTTGGCTTTTGATGAAAATACGCATATCGCCTCTGCCGGAAGCGAACGGGTTCTTTAATTTATGCTCATCTAAAACATAACCAAAATCACTTATATTTTCAGTGAAAATAAACTCGTTTTTTTGGTTTAAAAAATTATAATTGTTTTCTGCAATTTTTAATATGGTGATTTTACTGAATTGGGTATTGCTGTTGGTAATCCATTGATATTCAACTGGAACAACTGTTTTTCCGGTTTTGTCATACAAGCCAAATTTGCGGTTGGGTTCGGCTTTCATTACTTTAAACATATTGTTTTCTTCATCTATCCAGTCAAAGGCTACCGGAATGATAATTTCGCCTTTTAAGTTTATTACGCCGTGTTTTTCGTCTTTTTTTACGTTAAGAAAATCGCGATTTCCCAAGGAAAAGGTGTCTACATCATCATAAATCGGAGGAACAATTACTTTACCCTGTTTATCAAGGATTCCTCTTTTTTTGTCTTTAGAAACCCGATACCCTATACTGCTGTATTGGGCAATAAAGTCGTTATCGTACTCAAAAGGAGCGATTTGTTCGCCTTGCAGATTAAAAATACCGGCTTTTTTATTTTTTGACGCCATAATAGCACCATAACCATCTGTAAAAACACGATCAAATTCGATATCGGTTTTTTTCTTATCGGTGCTTTTTGAAAAATAAATACCATAAAGTTCACCTTTCTTTACGCTGTAATAGCCATAGGAATCTGCATTGTTTACGGCATCATTATCAGCTGGATAAATGATAGTTCCATTGCCATTTACCAAACCAAACTTATTGTTTTTTTGGATTGTTAAGTACAAAACATTTTGAGAAGGTTGCAGTAAGGGGTTAGGTATTTTTATTTTTTGTTTAGACTTGTTATTGTTGTAGGTATTGTAATTCGAATTGTTTTTAGGGATAAAAATACTATCATACTCAAACGGGATAATAGTTTCATTTTTTAACACCCCGAATTTTCCACCTGCTTTAACAATTGCCAAATTTTGATACAAAGCGACATACTCAATTTTTTTTGGGAATAATTTATTTTGTGTGTTGAAAATAAGTTGCGTTTCGTCCTTCTTGTTTTTAACTAAGGTTATATGAAGGTTTCCTGCGATGATTTTACCATAGTTGACAGGTATTAAAATCTCGCCTGTTTCAGACATTTTTCCATATTTTCCTTTCCGTTTAATTACAAAACCAGCACCTTTATTATAGCTGTCCGAACCAATACTATCGTACTCAATTTTGCTTATTAATTCCCCTTTTTTATTGGCAATACCATACAAATTGTTCTTTTTAACGATAAAACCTCCAGAAGCCCATCGAATGTCTTCATATATTGCTTCCTGACGAACATTGCCTGGGGAAACAAAACCACTTTTTCCTTTTTCTCGGTATGTTCCTATGGTGGTTCTTGCCCGTTCATCATCGGGTTCGGCCACCACTTCAACAGGATAGTCTGATCGTCCTTCAACTTCAACTACTTGTGCTGAAGCCGGTATTCCAAAAAGAATAAACAGAAGAACATGAAATTTATTCATAAACGTTGAATTAAATATCCCGTACTTCCTTAACCGTATTCACAATCGTACCAATCCCTTCCACGGTAGCTTCCACCACATCACCGTCCCACATCCATTCTTGAGGATTTCTTCCGGCACCAACACCAGCCGGAGTTCCGGTAGCAATGATGTCACCCGGTTCCAATGTGAAAACCGTACTCAAATCGTTAATCAAATCATTAATGTTGAATAACATGAATTTGGTATTGGAATTTTGCTTTTCAACCCCATTCAGTTTTAAGGATAAATTCAGATTATGAGGATTTTTGATTTCGTCTGCCGTAACCAAAACCGGTCCCATAGGCGCAAACGTGTCCTGACCTTTGGAAACAATCCATTGTCCGGAACGACGGCAATCACGTGCAGAAATATCATTAATTACAGTATACCCGAAAACATGGTCTAAAGCATCTTCTTTTGCAATGTATTTTCCGCCTTTTCCAATGATTACGGCTAATTCTACTTCCCAATCCAATTGCTGGGTAAGTTTCGGGTTGTGCAGAATGTTAGTATTGGTGGCTGTAACCGTTGTTGGCGGCTTGGAGAAAATTACGGGTTGTTGCGGTAATTCATTGGAAGTATCCAAAGTACGCGCACTTTCCGCGACGTGTTCTGTATAATTCAAACCAATTCCGATGATGTTTTTACGCGGTTTCGGAATAGGAGCCAGAAACGTTATGTTAGATAATGGATAAGAACAATTGCTCAATTCCTCCGGAGTCAGACTGTCAATAATCGACTGAATACGAAATACTTCGATCAATCCCATATCAATCAAATCCAACATGGTTTTCGGTAACGTTTCTTTCTTAATTTGTGCCACATCTTCCAAATCGATCATGTGGTTATTTTGTACTACGCCTAATCTTGGTGCGACGTGGTTTATCTGGTATGTTGCTAGTTTCATTTTTCTTTAAAGTTACTGAGTTTCTAAGTTACTAAGTTGCTGCGTTTTTGAGTTGGCAACTTCTTTTCTCTATTTTCTTTATTCTATTTTCTGATATCCATTATTCTCGGCATATTCTCTTTCTTGATACAATCCCAATGATTCAATCACCGGTAAATCGTTGAAAGAAAACAAACAAGCATCTTCCGTTTCGGATAAATTCACATGTTCGTGCCAAGCCCAAGAAGGTACGCAGAAAATGTCGCGCTCTTTCCAATCCAAACGTTTCCCGTTAATTACTGAATACCCGTGACCTTTGGCGCATTGGTATACGAAAGATCCGGTATGTTTATGGGCTTTCGTATGTTCTCCGGCACGCAATAACTGCATCGAAGCACCCATAGTTTGCATTACGTGACCTCCCGTGTTAGGGTTGCTGTATTGCATGATGATACCGTCAAAAGGAGAACCTTCGTTGACTTTAGCGGCTTCCAATAAAGCGGGATACACATTTTTCCAAGAGTATTTAAACAGCGGAGAGTAAGGTTTGTCCCAAGTTTTATCAGCCGGCAGTAAACCAGCACCGCCAAATGTCATCGGAGAATGATTAATCGGGGAAATTAGGGGTTGCTTTCCATCATAAACCGCATAATCATTGGCTTCCAAAGCATTTACCAATGGAATGTCCAAGCCGTCCTGCCAAATACAGGTTTTTCCGCCTTCTTCCACACCGTGTTCGTGCCAGGTGGAATTGGGAGTGATTACGAAATCATTGACTTCCAGCATGATTTTATTTCCATCCACCACAGTATAACCGCCTTCGCCTTCCATAATGAAACGTAGGGCAGAAGCTTTATGCCGGTGTGCCGAAGTACTTTCACCCGGGCGCGTTACCTGAATTCCGGTGTACAACCAGCCCACGGCGGCGCTTACGTCTTTACGTTTGTCGTTGACCAAATACACCACCCGTCGGCCTGCTTGTTCGGGTGTAACCAATTCGGATGATTTTAAAACCAACGAACGCAAATCATCATATTTCCAAAGCATCGGAACGGAGGAGGTACGCGGTTCCCAAGGCTCAATATCATTGGCAACTGTCCATAAAGCACCGGCGCCAAGTCCTTCAAGCTCTTTATAGTAAGCTTCCAGTTCCGGAGTGTCTTTTACTCTTGCGCGACCAATCTGGTCATCTGAAAATTTATCTTCCATATTTTTTATTTTTTGGAGCGTCCCGATAGCTATCGGGAGGTTCGGGCTTTTTTGTCATCCTTGTTCCTGCTTTCCGTTTCAATCTGTCCTTGCGAGCTTGCGCGGCAATCTCACAATAACAGGATTTTCTCTGCAATCAGGGCTAGGGAAGAAACTATTCGCTTTCTTGTTGTATTATACGTGTTTCAAATTATCGTTTGTTAAACTCCTCATGATTATCAATAAACGTGATTTTTCGGGTCGGAGCCACATTCACACGCAAATCGAAAATATCAAAACGGTTGTAATGTCCTAGAATATCGTGCATTTGCTTCGGTTGGATGCATTTCTGTAAATCAATTTCCGCATAGGCAATTCCTTCCTCATCGATTAATGGTTCGCCAATAACAGCGCCATTCGGTCCAACAAATCCGGAGAACGCCGAGTTTTTACGCGTCAGTAATTCATCCACATTCGGAACATCGTCACGCAACGCATCCATGATTTCCTTTGAAATGGTGGAACACGAAACGATGGTAAACAATTTGCCTTCAAACGAATGTGCTGCGGCACGAATTTTTATTGCTTCCGCCATGTTGTAATCGGGTGGGGCAACCGGTAAGGAAATGTAATTCGCTATGTGAATCAGTTCGCTTTGTGATAAAAGCGTGAAACGCGCCAACGTATTGGTGTTCTCGCCACAAGCCAACGTTCCGATCGGACCAATTTCCGTGTCATAAACCTTTAAGGAAGAGCCGTCACCGGAAGTCCACGTCAATTTTTCGGCCCAGGTTGGGACTAACTTTCGGTGTTTCCCGATAACTGTTCCGGTATTGTCAATAATCAGATTGGTGTTGTAAATTTCGCCGTAGCTTTTCCCACGTTCGTTAATTCCGATAACGATATGGATGTTATGGTCTTTGGCGGCCTGATACAACGGCTGCATCGAAGCATCGTCAACCGCAACGGAATTTTTATACAATTCCTCATACCATTTGCTTCCCTGAACCGGTGTCATAATCCAGTTCCAGTAGGGGTAACCGGCGATGAAAACTTCTGGGAAAGCTATTAACTGCGCTCCGTTTGAACTGGCTTCTTTGATAAGAGTTATTGCTTTATCAATCGTTTTTTCAACATTTAGAAAAACGGGAGAAGTCTGAACGGTTGCGGCTTTGAATTTTGAAAAGTCCATCATGGTTGTGTGTTATGCCCTTCGACAAGCTCAGGGTGGCGATTAAACAACGAATTTACTTATTTTATTCCTCATTTCCTCGGAAAAAGCTTCTGCTTTGATACTGTCGCGGTTTTCTCCGAAAGCAATATTGACTAAGGTTACTTCGCCTTCCACACAAGTTTTTCCGTTTTCGTCTTCAAAACGGAATCCGCAAAGCAGAGAAGAATCCCCAAGTTTATTAACCCAAAGTTTTTTTGTTAAGGTTTCACCCAAACGAGCCGCTTTTTTGAATTGCACTTTCAAATCGACTGTCGGAATACCGTTAGTCTCGTGCATTTTGGAAAACGGTCGGTCTAAAGCCTCTTCAAACCAGTCTTCTACAATACCATTAAGCATTTCAAGGAATCTTGGGTAGAATACAATTCCGGCATAGTCAATATGTTGGAAGCGGATTTTTTCTTGTTTTATAAAGGGTTGATTCATTGTTATTTCAATTTAAATCGTTGGATTTTTCCGGTTTCGGTTTTGGGTAAAACTTCAATAAAATTAATTACTCTTGGATATTTATAAGGAGCAGCTACTTTTTTGAACCACTGTTGAATATCTTTTGCTAATTCATCTGTAGCTTTATGTTTCTCTTTTAAAACAATATGGGCGCAAACCAGCATGCCGCGTTCTTCATCGGGTAAACCGACAACGGCACATTCCAAAATTTCAACATGAGTTAAAAGTACGCTTTCTACTTCAATGGCGGCAATATTATATCCGGAAGAAATAATCATATCGTCTCCGCGCGCCACAAACCAAAAATGACCTTCTTCATCCTGACGGAAAATATCTCCGGTTAAATTCCAGCTGTTTTCAACATATTCACGTTGTTTTTCTTCCCGGTTTAAGTATTTGCAACCGGTGATTCCGCGAACGGCTAATCGTCCCGGTGTATTTCTTGGTACTTCATTTCCTTCTAAATCAATTATTTTGGCTTCATAACCCGTTACAGCCACTCCTGTGGAACCCGGTTTCATATTACTTTCATTGGAAGAAATGAAAATATGCAGCATTTCCGTAGCACCAATTCCGTCAATGATTTTCAAGCCGGTTTCGTTGAACCAGTCTTCCCAAACTTTTAAAGGAAGTGTTTCTCCGGCCGAAACGCATTTGCGCAAGCTGGAAATATTGTATTCTTTCACTTTGGTTGTTATGATTCGCCAAGCGGTAGGTGCTGTGAAACAAATAGTAACTTTATAGTCCTGAATCGCCTGTAAAAGCAAATCGGGGGTTGGTTTTTCGACAAGAAACGTGGATGCTCCGAAATACATCGGAAACAAAACCATTCCGCCTAAACCAAAGGTGAATCCGAGTGGCGGACTTCCCGTAAAAACATCCTCTGATGTCGGTTGTAATGAATAGGGTGGAAAAGCTTCACAAATGTTTAAAATGTCTTTATGATAATGGGCTGTCATTTTAGGTAAACCCGTTGTTCCTGAGGTGAATCCGATTAACGCAATACTGTCGGATTTTGTATGGTAATTGGTATATGTTTTCGGTTTGGATAGCATCAGGTTTTCCAATTCGGAATTTCTGTAATAGCAGGTTCTTTTCAGAAAGGAAGATTCGACTAATTCCATTTCGTCCGATAAAGTACTGTCGCATAAAACATGGGATATTTCGGCGCAGTCAATAATGGTAGTTAACTCTTTCGAACGCAATAACGGCATGGTAGCTACAACAATTCCTCCGGCTTTCAGAATGGCATACCAGCAGGCAACCATCATGGGGTTGTTAGCGGAACGAATCAATACCCGGTTTCCGGATTTTAGACCTAAATTGTCAACCAAAACATGAGCAATCTGATTCGCTTTTTCAAATAAATCGCTATAGGTCCATTTTTCATCAAACGTCTGAATGCAAATGGCTTCTCCGTTTCCGTTTCGGATATGATAATCGAGTAGGCGATCCACACAATTCAGCATTTCAGGTTGTTGAAATTGCGGCAAATCCAGGAAAGTGTAATCCGGTTGTAATTCCGGTGCAGGCAAGCTATTGTGAGCGAAATTATCTTCGAAATGTTTCATTTTAACTCTTCTTGTTACTCTTAGGTTTTAATGCTTTTCTCATTCCTTCCATCATTTTTCGTTCCGAAGCTTTTAACGGATACAAATGGGTACTTCCGGCTTTGTATTGTTTTGGAATATCGGAAGTTTCCAGTTGTTCGTAGGCTTGGGCGTTTCGTACAAAACCGGCATCAGCCAATAAAGGTCTTCCCAACGATACCAAATCGGCTCTGCCGTTTAGTATTATGGTGTTTATTTGGTCTATATCCTGAATGTATCCCGCTGTGATTGTAGGAACATGAACGGTATTTCTAACCATGTCCGAAAAAGGAGTCTGCCACATTCTTCCGGTTTGCGGTTTTTGAGAAGCAACCGTATTTCCAGTGGAAACGCTGATGATATCAGCTCCGGCAGCTTTAAAAGCTTTTGAAATGATGATGACGTCATTTTCCGAAATTCCGTTTTTAGCCCAATCCGAAGCGGAAATTCGTACCGACATTGGCTTGGTTTGCGGAAAAGCCCTTCGCATTTCGGTAAAAACACGAAGTGGGAATTTTAATCGGTTTTCAATACTTCCTCCGAATTCGTCTTTACGGATATTGGTAAGAGGAGAGAGGAAAGACGCCAATAAAAAGCCGTGATGTGCCTGCAATTCAATCATATCGAAACCAGCTTCGAAAGCATTTTTGGTAGCCTGAACAAATTCTGAAGCGACTTTATTCATGTCTTCCAAGGTCATTGCTGACGGCGTTGCCATTTTTTCGTTGAACGGAATTGGGGAAGCGGAAATTAAATCCCAAGCATTTTCAATTGGTTCCGTTGTTCCTTCCCAAGGTTTTTTAACAGCGCCTTTTCGACCGGAATGTCCCAGTTGGATTCCGATTTTGGTTTTGGTATTTTTATGAATGAAATCGGTTATTTTTTTCCACGCAATTATTTGTTCCTGAGTATATAATCCGGCGCAACCTAAAGTGATGCGTCCGGATTCGGAAATTGCGGTCATTTCAGCTATAATCAAACCAACACCTCCGGTAGCACGACATCCGTAGTGTACCAGATGCCAATCGTTAACCAAGCCGTTTTCTGCCGAATATTGACCCATCGGCGACATTACGATTCTGTTCTGCAAGGTCATATCACGTAACGTGAAATCGGTAAATGCAGCCGGGATGCTTAGATTCAGGTTATTTTGAAACGTGTTGAATTCGGCTAAAACTTTATCGGTAAAGGATTTGTCACGCAAACGCAAATTTTCGAAAGTCACTTTTTTGGAACGAGTCATGCATCCGAAAGCAAACTGATAAAACGGATGTTGCATGTTCCGGTCCAAATTTTCAAACCAATCCAACGACACTAATGCGGCGTGTTGGATCATTTCCACCGTATTCCTGCGGGATTTGTCATATTGTTCAAAAGCGGCCTGCACATTCTTCGGATTGGCAATTACCGCATCGGATAAGCCAATCGCGCAATCCATAGCCAGTTTTGTTCCTGAACCGATGGAATAGTGTGCTGTGGCTTTGGCATCACCCAATAGAACGATATTATTGTGGTACCATTTTTCATTCGTTACGTGCGGAAACTGACGCCAATGGGATTTGTTCGATATCAGCGGATGTCCGTCCAATTCTTCTTTGAAAATTTCAGCAATTTTTTGAATGGTATCTTCTTCGTTGGTGATTTCAAATCCGTGTTTTTTCCAGGTTTCATCGCTACATTCGAAAATCCAGGTACTCATTCCTTTTTCGTATTGATAGGAGTGGGCCACAATGGTTCCGTGAGGTGTGGAGCGGAAAAAATAGGTAAACGCATCCAAAGGTTTTGTCGAACCAAGCCAAACGAATCGGTTTTTCTTCAATTCAATTTTGGTTCCGAAGGCTTTCTCGTTAGCGGTTCGTATGCCGCTGGCAATTCCGTCGGCAGCTAAAATGATATCTGCGTCTTTGTATTGCGAAATGTCGTCGATATTTTGTTCGAAATGAAGATTTACACCTTCTTCGATGCATCGTTGCTGTAATAACTGAAGTAATGTTTTTCGGGAGCAACCGCAAAAACCGTTTCCGGCAATACTTACGTTTTCGCCGTCTCGGGCTACCACAATATCATCCCAATACGCGAATTTACTGCGGATCAACTCATAAGACTGCATGTCGCGTTTCAGGAATTCGCCCAATGTTTCATCCGAAAACACTACACCGAAACCAAAACTGTCATCGGGTTTGTTGCGTTCGTAAACATCAATCTGGCAATTTGGCATTGCTTTTTTGGTAAGTATCGAGAAGTAAAGTCCACCCGGACCACCACCTATAACTGCTATTTTCATATTTAAATTTCTATTGCTTTTTTATCGGCAATTTCATAATTATTTCTTCATAAAATCAAAGGAACCTTTTCTCAGATTGATACCGTATTCGAGATAGGCTTTGAGGCAGGCTAAAAAGTTAGACCATCCGAAGGAATTTCCGGAAAGCCATTTCAAACCGGCTTCATTGTTGTCCATTTTTTTTTCGGATATGGAAACTAAAGTTGTGTTATTTGAACTTTCAGACAGCCTAATTTCAACCAAAAGTTCTTTACCGGAATTCTCCCAATAATAGGAAATGTACTTGTCTTTTTCGATTTTACCTACGCGTACAGGACATTCGAAATCAAACTCGGGGAATTTCCAGATTAAATTTTTGCCTTCTTCCATTATTCCCGTGCTTTGGGAAATGAAATAGTTGGTCATTTTTTCCGGGTTGACAATCGCTTCAAATACCTCGTTCATAGGTTTCTGAATTTGCATTGCCACATTGATTTCTAACTTTTCGTGATGCATGGTTTAACTTCTTTTGATAGAGAATATTTCGCCTAATTTCGAATAATTGGAACCTGCCAGACGCGCTACCGGTTTATAGGTTTCCATGTTGATTTTGAAATCGTCCAACAATACGCTTTCGTCTATGTGAAACATGACTATACGACCGATAATTATGGTTGCGCCGCCGTGTTTGTTGTCTTCCAGAGTGTAATGATGTACGAGTTCACATTCCATATTTATCGGACTTTCTTTTACGCGCGGTGCTTTTACTTTTACGGATGGAATCGCAGTTAAACCCGCCAATTCAAATTCGTTAATATCTGATGCTACCGATTGCGAAGTGGTATTCATTTGTTCAACTATGTCTTCCACTACCATATTGACTACAAATTGTTTGGTAGTTAAGACGTTATTCAGCGTGTCTTTGTTCGAGTTATTTGGTCTTACAGTGGAAAACATCACGTGTGGTGGATCTTCTCCAACGGCATTAAAAAAAGAAAAAGGAGCCAGATTGGGGATTCCGTCTTCACTAATGGAGGAAATCCATCCTATTGGTCGTGGAATTACGGCACCTGTAAGTAATTTATAAGTTGCTTTCTGGTCTATTAAATCAGGGTCAAAGTGCATAGTTCTGTTATATATTACAAATAAAAGAAAAAATAGTTATCAAAACTTAGGGAATTTGTGGTAAAAAATGAGTTTTCGGAAGTTAAAACGCTTTTTTTTTGCAGCTATGGTACTGTTTTTCAATGGAAAACAAGAAGAATAGGAATTTAGTTATCAGTAAAAAAATTAAATATATTTTATTGATAATGTAAATTTTATCTATAATTATTATGATATCTGTTTTCGTATTCTTGCTAAATTAGTATATTTATACAAAATTTATATACATGGAGTTAGCGGCCTGTCCGAAATGCGGTAACGAAAAAATCGTTAAAAGTGGTATAATTGCCAACAGACAAAGGTATTTGTGTAAAAAATGCAACTATTATTTCACGGTAAACAAGTTGGGCAAAAAGATAGATAATTACTACGTTACAAAAGCGTTGCAACTCTATCTTGAAGGGTTAAGTTTTCGTGAAATAGAGCGTATTATCGGTGTTTCCCATGTAACGGTAAGCAACTGGATTAAAGAGTTTAACATCAAAAAGCCTTCTCACGCCGATTACCATCCTACCTATAAGATTTTTAGCCATTTGGAGCTTGTTGAATACCTGAAAAACAAGTCGCAATTGTCGGGTGCCGGAATGATTATCACCGAGTTAGGCGATAAATTTATGCTTATAAAATGGGAGCGTTTTAAAGACTAGCTATAGTAGTTTACAATTATATATATGTAATTCATGTTTTTCCGTTTCGTTTTCAGAATATTGGCTCAACGAAAAACCCCAAATTTCCGAAAACATGAAACGAATTATTCTAACCGCTGCCGCACTTTTTATTTCCGTTTGCGGAATGGCACAAGGCTCTCAGGAATACGGTGGAGGCTTGAAAGTGAACATCAACGAAGACGGTTCAAAGTATTTCCGATTAATTACCTGGGCACAGTTTTGGGCACAGCATAATTCGGATAAACCTTTAGATGCCAATGCTAATGAGCAGGAAGATTTAACATTCTCTGTCAGAAGAGCCAGGATGTTGGTTTACGCACAATTGAATTCCAATTTTTTGATTGTTACCCATTTTGGGTTAAACAGTCTTACGGCAGACAATATGAGCCCTACAGGTACAAAAGATAATGCCCAGCTGTTTTTACACGATGCTTATGTGCAATACAATCTGAATAAAAATCATGCTTTGGGTGGCGGATTGCATTACTTCAACGGAATTTCCCGTCTGAACAACAGCAGTACTTTAAACATGCTGTCGCTGGACAATCAACGTCAGAGTTGGGCCACTTTAGGCTTGTCGGATCAGTTTGGCAGAAGTATGGGTGTTTTTGCCAAAGGAGCTTTCAGCAAACTACACTACCGCGTTTCCATTAATGACGCTTTAACAAACAATTTACAGGCAACATCTGTTCCGGTTAACGGTGGCGATGCGGTGTATGCCGGTAAGCGATTATTAGGTTCCAAAGAAGCCGGAAAAACCTATGCCGGATATTTTGAATATAATTTTCTTGAAAGTGAAAGTAATTTTTTACCTTACAAAGTGGGAAGTTATTTGGGAAGCAAAAAAGTATTTACTGTGGGAGCAGGTTTTTATGTTCATCCGAAAGGTTCGGTTGTGGCCGATTTGGCAGGGAATTTAAAAGGCGAAGACGTGAAAATATTCGGATTGGACGCTTTTTATGATGCACCGATAGGGAAAAACGGTGGTGCCATTACCGCTTACGGATTGTATCAAAACAATGATTACGGGAAGCATTACACGCTAGGAACAACGTATGAAACCGGTTCCATGATCTATGGTCATGTAGGCTATCTGATTCCGATGAAATCCAAAACGAGATTGCAACCTTATGTATCGTATAATGACCGACAAATTGAATCACTAAACGATAACGCGAGTCAGATTGGAATCGGAGCGAACTTGTTTTTCAGCGCACACCATTCGAAATTGTCTTTGGAGTACAGTAATTTAAAATACGCAAAGAGTGATGCAGTGGGAACAGTAACGCTTCAAGCCATGATTTATCTATAAAAAGCAAACAAATAAACCAACTAATTAACCCCTAATGAATTATGAGTAACAAATCAACAAAAGGAATCTGGAAAGTTATTTCAGCCTCCTCCATGGGAACAATGATTGAGTGGTATGACTTCTATATTTTCGGAAGTTTAGCCGTAGTGTTATCCACTAAATTTTTTCCTTCTGATAATCCCACAGCGGCCTTTTTGTCAACATTAGCAACCTTTGCGGCAGGATTTGTGGTTCGTCCGTTTGGCGCATTATTCTTCGGTCGTTTGGGTGATATCATCGGAAGAAAATATACCTTTATGGTAACTTTAATGTTAATGGGAGGAGCGACCTTTGTTATCGGTTGTATCCCAAGTTACGAAACGATTGGCTTTATGGCGCCGGTTTTGGTATTGGTACTTCGTTTATTACAAGGTTTAGCGCTCGGAGGAGAATATGGTGGTGCAGCGACTTATGTGGCGGAACATGCACCAAAAGGAGAAAAAGGGTATTGGACTTCCTGGATTCAAACCACGGCAACTGTGGGGTTGTTTATCTCACTGATGGTAATCCTTATCACTAAAAACCTGTTATCGAAAGAAGCATTCGACGAGTGGGGCTGGAGAGTACCGTTTTGGGTGTCCATTTTAATGGTATTTGTTTCGTACCTGATTCGTAAAAACATGGATGAATCTCCGGTATTTGCCAAAGCGAAATCCGAAGGAAAAACCAGTACGAATCCGTTAAAAGAAAGTTTCGGAAACAAGTACAATTTAAAATTTGTCCTGTTGGCGTTGTTTGGTGCTACGATGGGGCAGGGAGTGGTTTGGTATACCGGTCAGTTTTATGCCATGAACTTTTTAAAGACGGTGCAGAGCATTGATTCTTCGCAGGTGGACACACTTTTAGGTATCGCATTAATTATCGGAACACCGTTCTTTGTGGTCTTTGGCTGGCTGAGTGATAAAATAGGAAGAAAATCGATTATGATGGCAGGTATGTTGTTTGCGATTCTGTTATACCGTCCGATTTACAGAGCTATGTATAATTCAACGGATCTGACTCAAAAAACAGAAATTGTAGCTCAGACAAAAACGGTTCCTTCTTTAAAAGAGGTGAACACAACAAAACTGGACTCGATTTACACAACTACAAAAGCCTACACCGACGGTACTTTAGTGGAAGAAATCAAAACCATTCACTTCGAAAACGGAAAAGTACTGTTAGATGATGCCGGAAAAGAAAGGGTGGAAACGAAAGTGACTAAAACCATAAACAACAGTGACAAATGGTTCTTAATTTTAATGGTATTTTTACAAGTAATTTTTGTAACTATGGTTTACGGTCCGATTGCGGCATTCCTTGTGGAAATGTTCCCGGTGAAGATCAGATATACCTCAATGTCGTTACCGTATCACGTAGGAAATGGTATCTTTGGAGGACTGCTCCCGGCAATTTCAACCTATTTTGTAACCAATGCAAAAGAAGCCGGTGATGTAGAGTTCTATCTGGAAGGTTTATGGTATCCGATTGGCATTGCAGCCGTTTGTTTTATCATTGGAATGATTTATATCGACAGAAAAATTAATACTCTTCACGACTAATACATAACGATTATGAACGCATTAAAGAAATATTTAGGGATTGTATGGATTGCTTTGGCAATTGTGGTAGCGTATTATGCCATTGGGATTTTCGGAGGAAAATTAACTTCCGGCAAACAGGATGATCTGGTTTTCGGTATCATTGTGTTTTTCATTCTCTTACCAATGATTGTAACCGGTTTAACCATTTTCGGATGGTACGCCATCACCAATGAATATGAAGATTAAACTTTAAAGGATTCCGCCTTAAAACTCTTAACTTAGTAAGGGTTTTAAGGTTTTTAAGAAATATGAAAAGACGTCACGAACAAAAATTGATAATTTTAGCCTTGTTATTGCTCATTTGCTTTAACCTGCCGATAGTCTTGTTATTTGACTCTGCTGGGTCATTGGCAGGTATTCCGGTCATCTATTTTTATTTGTTTTCGGTTTGTGTTTTTTCGATTTTGATTTCCTTATACATCGTAAACCGATACCATGAGTAGCCTCGGACTGTTGATAATATTAGGACTCTATTTGGGCATGCTTTTTTTAATAGCACATTGGGCCGAAAAGAAGAGTAATACCAAATGGACAAACAATCCGTATGTCTATACTTTTTCGCTAGCGGTGTATTGTACCGCCTGGACGTATTACGGTAGTATTGGGGTAGCGGCAAAATCGGGACTGAGTTATTTAACGGTATATCTGGGACCCATTATTATCATTCCGGCATGGATTATTATTCTGAAGAAGATTATCCGGATTTCAAGAGTGAATAAGATTTCCAGTATTGCCGATTTCATATCACTCCGCTACGGAAACAGCCGTTTTTTGGGTGCTGTGGTTACGTTAGTTTGTGTTTTCGGAATTTTACCTTACATCGCATTGCAGATGAAAGCGATTTCGGAAACGTTTCACATCGTAACCAGAACCGCGTTCAGTTCCAATATTTTTAATGACACAACGACGTATGTGGCCATAGCTTTAGCGCTTTTCGCTTCGTATTACGGAACCCGTTATGTGGATGCTTCCGAAAAACGAAGAGGAATCGTTACTGCTGTTGCGATGGAATCGGTCTTGAAATTGTTCTTTTTCCTTTTAGTGGGAATTTATGTTACGTTCTTTGTTTTTGATGGTTTTGACGATATTTATTCGAAAGCGAGTGTTTTGGAAGGTTTCCAGCAAAAAAATACGATTGGAGGCATTCCGGAAGCGATAAATTGGTTTTTTCTGTGTATTCTTTCCTTGTTTGCCATATTTCTGTTGCCGCGTCAGTTTCAGATGGCGGTAATCGAAAACAACAGGGAAAATCATATTAAAACGTCCATTTGGTTGTTTCCATTGTACTTGTTGTTGTTTAATCTTTTCGTTTATCCGATTGCCTGGGGCGGAAATATTCTGTTTGACGGACAAAACGTAAACGCCGATAATTATTCGCTATTAATTCCGCAGCATGTTGGAAATGAGTTTATTACGGTTTTGGTTTTTCTGGGCGGATTTTCAGCGGCAATTTCCATGATTATAGTGTCCTCCATCGGATTATCGACAATGCTGAGTAACAATTTACTGATTCCGTATGGTTTTCTGGGCAGTTTGCAAAGTGAGGAACAGGATAAGAACAACAAAAAAATCGTAAACATTCGTAAGATTGGAATCTTTTCCTTGATTATTCTGTCTTATATCATTTACCGGTTTTATGTTGTCGATTACAATCTGTTTTCCATCGGACTGGTCTCTTTTGTGGTGATTGCGCAATTGGCACCGGCGTTTTTTGGTGCTTTGTTGTGGCGAAGAGGCTCGCTCAATGGCGCTGTAACGGGAATCATTATCGGATTTCTGATTTGTTTGTACACATTGTTAATTCCTTATACGATAGGGATTTCCAATTACGAAAGTACTTTTATATCAGACGGATTGTTCGGAATTTCACTTCTGAAACCTTTCGAATTGTTCGGATTGGATTATTTGTCGCCTATCGCGCATGCTTTGTTTTGGAGCCTGTTTTTCAATGTGATGGCGTATTTCGGAATTTCAGTAAGTTTCAAAGGAAATTACCGCGAACGCAATTACGCCGAAATGTTTGTGGACATAGACAAATACATTACGATGCACGAAAACGCATTTGTCTGGAAAGGAACGGCTTATACCTCAGATATTCAAAAGGTATTAGTGCGCTTTTTGGGTGAAGAACGAACGAAAAGAGCGCTGAATTTGTTCCATTTAAAATACAATTTAGATAAGAAGGAATTGGCAGATGCACGTTTAATCAAGTTTGCCGAAAACCTGTTAACCGGACATATCGGTACGGCTTCGGCGAGAATTCTGATTTCCAATGTGGTGAAAGAAGACAAAATTTCGCTAAAAGAAGTGCTGAATATCCTGGAGGAATCCAAAGAGAATATCATCATCAATAAAAAGCTGACGGAGACTTCCAAAGAACTTAAAGCAATGACAGGCAAACTGCAACAGGCCAATGAGCAATTGATGGAAAAAGACAAGCAGAAAGACGAGTTTTTGGATACGGTTACCCACGAACTTCGAACGCCAATTACAGCTATTAAAGCGGCGAGTGAGATTTTACACGATGATGATGACGTTCCTGAAGAATTGAAAAAACAGTTTTTGCAGAATATCATCTCCGAATCGGATCGATTGAACCGCTTGATTGACAAGATTCTGGATCTGGAAAAATTCGAAACCGGAAGACAGAAAATCACCTTGTCGAAAAACAATCTGATTCAAACCATAAACAAAGCCATCGAGCCGCTGCAACAGTTGATAAAAAATAAAAATATTGAAGTTACATTCGATAAAAATCGTGAAATAATTACGTATTTTGATTACGACAGAATCACGCAGGTAGTCACCAATTTAGTGTCCAACGCGATTAAATTTTGTCCGGAGAAATACGGAAAAATTGAAATTTCGATAGAAGAGAATGAAAATGAGATTGTTACTAAAATCAGCGATAACGGAAAAGGTATTGGTGATAAAGATCTGGAAATGATTTTCGATAAGTTCTATCAGTCTAAGAATCAAAATATCAAGAAGCCAATTGGCAGCGGATTGGGGTTGGCCATCTGCAAACAAATTATAGAACATCACAAAGGAAAAATATGGGCCGAGAATTCAAAAGAAGGAGCGGTTTTAGTATTCACTTTACCAAAATACAACACCACAACACATGAGTAAGAAAATTTTAATAGTCGACGATGAACCCAATATTGTAATGTCTCTGGAATACACTTTCAAGAAAAATAATTTTGAAGTGTTCATCGCTCGTGACGGTCAGGAGGCTTTGGATATTCTGAAAGTACAATTACCGGATATCATCATTCTGGATATTATGATGCCATTGGTGGACGGTTATGCAACATTGGATCAAATCAAGAAAGACGAACGCTTGCAACATTGTAAAGTCGTCTTTTTATCCGCAAAAAATAAGGAAAGCGACATTGAAAAAGGCCTTTCTTTAGGTGCAGATGCCTATATGTTGAAACCGTTTTCCGTTAAGAAACTGGTGGAACAGGTTAATGAATTACTGTCAAATTAAAAACAGCAAACACAACAATGAATTATAACGATTTTTATAAAGAAAGTATTGAAAATCCGGAAGGTTTCTGGAAAAAAAAATCCGATACTTTGGATTGGTTCTTAAAACCGAATACCATATTGTCCAAAGACGCAAACGATTACCCGTTGTGGTTTAAAGACGGCGAACTGAACGCTTGTTATTTAGCTCTGGATAAGCATATTAATGAAGGTCACGGCGATAAAATTGCCTTTATTTATGATTCTCCCGTAACCCAAACGGTTAAGAAATTTACGTTTACCGAAGTGAAAACCGAAGTGGCAAAATTGGCTGGAGGCTTACTTTCATTAGGTTTAACCAAAGGAGATACGGCGGTAATTTACATGCCGATGATTCCTCAGGCAGCGTTTGCCATGTTGGCGTGCGCACGAATCGGGGTAACGCATTCGGTGGTTTTCGGAGGATTTGCACCTCACGAATTGGCTATCCGAATTGACGATTCCAAACCAAAAGCGATTCTAACCGCCTCTTCAGGAATTGAAATTGACCGCTTAATTGCCTACAAACCTTTGGTGGATGAAGCCATAGCTTTAGCCGAACACAAACCGGATAACGTTGTGATTTTCAACAGAAAGTTAGGGGCGAGGGTTCCGTTTAAAAAATATGATATTGATTACGATGCTTTGGTCTATGGCTCGGAAGAAGCTGATTGTGTTTCGGTGAATTCCACACATCCGTTGTATATTTTGTACACTTCGGGAACCACCGGAAAACCAAAAGGAATCGTCAGAGATACAGGAGGTCATGCCACCGCACTTAAATTTTCAATGCAATACATTTATGGTGTAAAAGAAGATGAAGTTTTTTGGGCTGCTTCCGATATCGGTTGGGCTGTCGGACACAGTTATACGATTTACGGACCGCTATTCAACCGGAATACCTCCATCATATTTGAAGGAAAACCTGTGAGAACACCGGATGCTTCAACCTTTTGGAGAATCATTTCGGAACATAAAGTAAGCGTAATGTTTACGGCTCCCACAGCTATCAGAGCGATTAAAAAAGAAGATCCGAATGGTGAATTCATCAAGCAATACGATTTAAGTGCTTTACGAACACAGTTTCTGGCAGGAGAACGTTGTGATGTGGCTACTTTGGAATGGTACCGCGAACATATTCCGATTCCCGTAATTGACCATTGGTGGCAAACAGAATCCGGATGGCCAATGATTGCCAACATGATGGGAGTGGAGTATTTACCAATAAAACCAGGCTCTTCAGGAAAACCGGTTTCGGGTTACGACATCAGGATTTTTTGGGAAAACGGAGAAGAATTAGGTCCGAACGAAGAAGGATATGTAGTTATTAAATTACCTTTGCCGCCAGGAACCATGCTGGATATCTGGAATGATAGTGAACGCTTCAAATCAGGATATCTGACTAAATTTCCGGGATATTATTTCTCAGGTGACGGTGGTTTTATCGATAACGACGGATATGTTTTCATTACCGGACGAGTGGATGATGTAATCAACGTAGCCGGACACCGCTTGTCCACTGCAGAAATGGAAGAAATCGTGGCATCGCATTCTTCGGTAGCCGAATGTGCGGTGATTGGAATTAACGATGCGTTAAAAGGGCAGATTCCATTGGCTTTGGTGGTGATTAAATCAGGTGATGATATGGAAAGTTTCCAATTGGAACACGAAATTGTACATTTGGTCAGAGAGAAAATTGGAGCAGTGGCTTCATTGCGAAGTGTTATTGTGATGCAGCGTTTGCCGAAAACCCGTTCGGGAAAAATCCTCAGAAAACTGATGCGAAGCATTGTTGACGGTGATTCGTATCAGATTCCGTCTACCATCGATGACGAAGCTATTGTGGACGAATTCACCACCGTTTTGAACGATTATAAAATTGGAGCCTTCAAATAAAAATAAACAAAACAAACAAGAATATGAGTTACTATAAAATTAAAAACCTGGAAGAGTATTTCAAGCATTATAAGAAATCCATTCGGGAACCGAGAAAATTCTGGGGTAAAATCGCCGAGGAAAATTTCATCTGGTACCAGGGTTGGGATAAGGTGGTTGATTTCAACATGGGAGAGGCTGATGTAAAATGGTTTGTAAATGCCAAAGTGAACATCACTAAAAACTGTATCGACAGACATTTAGCGAAACGTGGCGATAAAACGGCTATTATTTTCGAACCTAATAACCCTAATGAAGGAGCGCTTCATATTTCGTATAACGAATTGTATGACCGTGTAGCGAAAATGGCGAATGTCCTTAGAGAACAAGGGGTTAAGAAAGGAGATCGCGTTTGTATTTATTTACCAATGATTCCGGAATTGGCAGTTGCTGTTTTAGCATGTGCCCGAATTGGAGCCATACATTCCGTGGTTTTTGCAGGATTTTCGGCTTCGGCGGTGACTTCCCGTATTAACGACTGCGAATGTAAAATGGTTATCACTTCGGATGGTGGTTTCAGAGGAAACAAATCAATTGATTTAAAAGGAATTATCGATGAAGCTTTGGAAAAATGCCCTTCCGTGGAAAAAGTTCTGGTAGCCAACAGAACAAATACCACCGTGAATATGAAAGAAGGTCGCGATCAGTGGTTACAGCCCCTTTTAGATGCGGCGATTCCAAATAATGTTGCGGAAATCATGGATGCGGAAGATCCGTTGTTCATTCTGTATACTTCGGGTTCAACCGGAAAACCGAAAGGAATGTTACATACAACAGCCGGTTATATGGTTCAGACAGCTTACTCGTTTAGAAACATATTCAACTATGAAGAAAATGATGTTTTCTGGTGTACGGCTGATATCGGCTGGATTACAGGACATTCTTATATTTTATACGGACCCTTGTTAAACGGTGCTACCACCGTAATTTTCGAAGGTGTTCCGTCATATCCTGATTTCGGACGTTTCTGGGAAGTGATTGACAAACATAAAGTATCTCAGTTTTACACAGCGCCAACGGCAATTCGTTCTTTGGCAAAAGAAAGTGACGAATGGGTAGATAAATACGATTTGTCTTCGTTAAAAGTTATCGGATCGGTAGGGGAGCCTATTAACGAAGAGGCTTGGCACTGGTATAATGATCACGTTGGGAAGAAAAAATGCCCGATTGTAGATACCTGGTGGCAAACCGAAACAGGAAGTATCATGATTTCACCGGTTCCTTTCGTAACGCCAACAAAACCAACGTATGCCACATTACCATTACCGGGAATCCAACCGGTTTTAATGGATGAAAAACGTAACGAAATCGAAGGCAATCAGGTAGTTGGAAGTTTGTGCATTAAATTCCCGTGGCCGTCAATGGCGCGAACCATTTGGGGTGATCACGAACGTTATAAAGAAACGTATTTCTCGGCTTTCCCGGGCAAATACTTCACTGGTGACGGCGCTTTGCGTGATGAAGTTGGCTATTACCGAATTACGGGAAGAGTAGACGATGTGGTGATTGTATCCGGACATAATTTAGGAACCGCGCCAATTGAAGATGCAATTAACGAACATCCGGCAGTAGCGGAATCAGCGATTGTTGGTTTCCCTCACGATATCAAAGGAAATGCGCTTTACGGCTTCATTATTCTGAAAGAAACGGGTGAATACCGAGATCGTGATAATTTAACGAGAGAGATAAACGAACACGTTTCGAGTCATATCGGACCGATTGCGAAGCTGGATAAGATTCAGTTTGTGAGCGGTTTACCGAAAACACGTTCCGGAAAAATCATGCGCCGTATTCTGCGTAAGATTGCCGAAGGAGATTTCTCGAATTTCGGAGATACCTCAACATTACTGAATCCTGAAATTGTGGATGAGATTAAAGACAATAAAATCTAAAAAACAAAAAAGCCCTGAAAATCAGGGCTTTTTTTTATTGCATTTTAAGTTTCCTTTTCAGTTTTAAAAAAACCAATGCCGTTATGTAAGCATCGTTCGAAGCAGTGTGACGATGGCTTTTTTTGACTTTAAAAAGATCGCACAATTCATCCAACGTATGGTGTTGGTCTTCAGGAAGATTTTTAAAACGCTGATACATTACATTGATATCCAGCACGTTGTTTTTAATTTTGCCGAGGTTCATTCGCTTCAATGCCTGATTCATCATTTCAATGTCTAGATTGGTATTATGTCCGATGAGTGTGGCGTTTTTGATATGTTCCAGAAAACGCATCATTGCTTCCGATTCGGAAACAGCTTCAGAGGAATCAGCTTTGAAAAGTTTTTCTACGGCTTCATTTTGTTGCGTTCTGTTTTCCTGTTTGATAAATACTTCAAAAAAATCATTGATTTCTATCTGATCATTAACAACCCCAATACATCCGATAGACAGAATCACATCTTCTTTCCAGTTTAAGCCCGTTCTTTCCACATCAAAAATCACATAGCGAGTAGGCGCATTGGCATCTTCTTTATCAAAATGTTCCAAATAGGTTTTCCAGAATGTGGGATCGCCTTTACCTGTTAACCAGTCTAACATAAATTACGTGAAATAAGTTAATTGAAATCGGTTCTTAATCAAATCCTGAATCTCATTTATCGGTTGAAAACAGTTTTTAAGTTTTACCTTATCCACTTTGGTAAGTTCTTCAATATTGAGATAACTTCCGTTGGAATCCGTTTTTAAGCCTTCTTCGGTTCTGAACCAATGCAATGTATGAAACGCTTCGGCGCATTCTAAGTACAAATCGGCATTTTGAGGTTCCAAATCGGCCAACTTTTTAAAACGTTGATACGTATTGGTAATGTTCTTGATTCCTTTACTGATGGCAAAAACACGTGCCGCATCCACTAAAGGCGCAATCGCTCTGTTTTTAATATCGAACGTGTCTTTGTGTTCTTCGTCCTGCTCCACTAAAAACTGTCTAAAGAAGCCTAGAGGTGCCGGTTTTTTTATGGCATCGGTACCTAAAAAAGCATAGAACAACTGATTGTTGGCCGTTTTGGCATAAATCTCTTCCGTAAGTGTTTTCTCTAGAACCGGATCGCCGTAAATGAAGTCGTAATCAAAGAAAATGGAGCTGGCTCGAACCCCTTTTTCACCTGGAGTATTAATCCAGGTGTTGTATTGTTTTATCCAATCTGTCAATGACTTACACCATAAATCATTATTGGCATTTAGTCCTTGTGCGCTTTTTTCGTAGCCGATTTTTTCAAAGGTCTCCAGAACGCGTTCCGCCAAGCTTAGGAAGTATGTTTTTACTTCAGCGTATTGTTCTGCGGGAACATCTTCAAAGACCAATGAATTATTCACATCGGTTAGCAATAATTGTTCTTTTCGTCCCTGACTTCCCAAATTAAACCAGGCAAATTTTACCGGTGGCGTACCCACTTTTTCAATAGCCAATTCGATGGCACGCTTGGTAATGGCAATGGTAACTTCCGAAGCAACGTTCGTTATATGGGAAATCGGAATGTTTTTATCAATCGAATTCTGAATCAAATCGGTCAGCTTGTCGCGAACCACTTTTAATTCTTTGGAACGATCGGCTCGTTTTATCTGTTTTAATAGTACTCCCGGATTATTCGCCTGAGCAGCAACCACATCGTGTTCAGAAATTATTCCCGAAATGGCGCCTTTTTCAGTTCCGTCACGGGTAACGCATAAGTAGCCTACGTTGTGTTTCAGCATCATCATTTGTGCTTCGGCAATGGAAATGTCTTCGGGTACCGTAACTACAGGAACTGTCATGATTTTATCAACGGTTACGTCAATAGGATAAAGACCGGTTGCAATTTTGGAACGCAAATCGTTATCGGTTACAATTCCGATTGGCATTTGGTTTTCCTGAATGATTACACTTCCGATTTGTCGGCTCGACATGGTTTGTGCGATGTATTTTACAATATCGTTCGAGCTTGCCGTAATGGGTTTTTTGGTATACTTTATGGGTTGAAAATACTGAATATCCGTAGCACTTTGTTCGTTATACAGGACGTTTTCAGAGATTAATTTTCCGCGATTGTCTTTGTCGTACGGGTTTCGGGTATTGGAAGCAAAGCTCTCCAAAAGGAAACTCAGTACATTGCTGTTTCCGGTAACATAGGGCTTGAAAACCTGAATGGGAATCGCGTAAATGATAGAATCTTCACGAGATTTGGCCGTCATTAAGTAATTGTTTTTGGCAAAAAACGGTCGTAAACCAAGAATATCGCCTTCATCACATTTGTCTATAAGGGTTTCTTCGGCATCCGAAATAACCGAAAGACCAATAGCACCGGAAGCCACTACATAAAAAGAGTCGTGGGTAGGATCTCCGATTTTAAATAAAACCTGATTTTTCTCAAGGTAAATCACTTTAATCTGCTCGGAAATCGTTACCAATTCTACATATGTCAAACTGGTAAACGGCGGATAATGCTTTAAAAAATCGGCTATTCGTTCTGCAATGGGGTTTCTCATATCAAATTATAATGTTTAATAACTCATAGTCAAGCATATAACTTAAAGCTGCAAGTTATAGTATAACGGATAATAATGGTTTAAAAGTACTAAAATTCTGCAAACTTCAAAAGGAGGGAAGTGTAAACTTTAAGAAGCATACACTTGTGACAAGGTAATGATAACAACAGCACTCAGCGCTAAGGCAATTCCGAAGTAATTTAACCGGGATATTTTTTCTTTGAAAACAGCAATTCCGATTAAACTTCCAACAACAATCACTCCGAAATTCATGGCTGCAAAAACTGTGGATGGATTGTCTGCCAAAGCTTTATGCGCTTTTAAATAAAACAGGATGTTTCCGAAGTTGAAAATACCGAGCACGATTCCGAAGTAAAAACTTTTCAATTCTAATGGTGTTTTCTTCATAAGAATGGAATACAGACTGATAATGGAAGAAATAATGAAAGCGCCGCAAAATATGATAAACAGTGAGGTTGTAAATGGAATGTCTTTGTTTATGGCGATTTGTTTGAATAAAACGTCAATGACTCCGAAACCAAGCAAAACAATTAACGGAAAAATCCAGCGGTTTTTTTCACTTGTGGATTCAGATTTTTTATTCAGCGTAAGGAAGATGGCTAAGAATCCTACTGAAAGTCCGATTAATTTTAACGAACTCATGGTTTCATTAAAAATAAAATAAGAAGCTAAAATGGGGATAAACAGCGATAAACGTTGGGCAATATCTGTTTTTACAATTCCGATGTAACGTATGGAAATGGCCAGAAGAACGAAAACGGTTGGCAATAAAACACTTAACGGAATGTATAATTTCCATGGTGAAGAAACAGTAAGCAGGCTGACGTTTGGCGAAAAAGAAAAAAAGCACAGTAGCAAAGCTGATAAATAATTCCAATTAATGCTTTGCTGAATGTTGATTCCGAATCGGCGCGCTGTTTTCAGCAATACGGCAACCGTAACACTGCAACAGATGCTCAGCAATATATAGATCATAGGGAGGGATATTTTATTTACGCAAAGTTAGGAGAATTTCACCATTATATACAAGAAAAGTAATTTTCTATTTTACATAATGTATATTATAGTTCAAAATAACATGTGCCAAAACTATAAAAAACAGATGCATTTCATCGATGAAAATATGCTGTTTGTCTAAAATTGAATTTTTCAGAAATATTCCTAAAGACAATTCTTACTTATTTCAAATGTAATTAGTTGATAATTAATTAATTAAAAAATATAAATGTTAAAAAAAACTAAACGTGTTATGTCTTTTCTTACTTGAAATTCACAAAATTAGATGTGTAATCTTATAAAAATTGTTAAAAAGTGTATTTAAGCGATAAAAAGTGCATTTTGACGATAAAATAATTTTTTTTTTCGGAGCTAACGTATAGATTTGCAATGAGTTACAATTGAAATGAAACTCGAAACAATAACAACTAAACAGAAGATTTATGAAGAAGAGCATTTTAACCTTAGTTTTACTTTTTTCGATTATTGGTTTTGCCCAAACTAACACAAACGTAACCTACACGGCTTCATCGGAAAATTTTTCAAATCCTGAAAGAGGTTTATACCACCACACGGAAACACATTCTACAGGATACTCAAGTTTAAGTCAATCTACATTGACAAACTACAGAAACAACGAAAAGATTACCTTAATATTGCGAGTTTTCTATTTGGAAAACTTCAGATCATCGGCAATTTCACAGGATTATCTAAACAAAATGCAAGCCGATTTTAATGCCATCAGAAATGCGGGTATTAAATGTATCGTACGTTTTGCTTATTCAGATACAGATGTGGCCGGTCAAAGAGACGCATCAAAAACTCAAATTTTAGCACATATAGAACAATTGAGACCCCTACTTCAAAATAATGTTGATGTAATTGCTGTTATGCAGGCTGGTTTCATTGGGTCATGGGGAGAATGGTACTACACTGATTATTTTGGGATGTCGCCTTCTTCTACTGATTATGCTAACAGAAAAGCGGTTGTGGACGGAATTTTGAGTGCTTTACCTGCATCTAGAATGGTACAGATCAGAACACCAAAACTAAAACAAGCTACCTATTCCACAACTTCGGCGCTTACTCAAAGTCAGGCATATAATGGTTCTGCTTTGTCAAGATTAGCGCACCATAACGATTGTTTTTTATCAAGCTCGACAGATTTCGGTACTTATACCAATACCTCGACTGAATATCCTTATTTGGAGCAGGAAACAAAGTTTTTAGCGATGGGCGGAGAAACATGTGCAGTTAATGAGCCCCGTTCTGGATGTCTTACAGCTGTACAGGAAATGAAAAAATTTCACTGGTCGTACTTGAACGTTGATTATAATGCTGCAGTTATCAGTGGTTTTTCATCAAATGGCTGTTTGAATGACATTAAAAACCAGTTGGGTTATCGTTTTGAAATGGTAAACGGAAGTTTCCCGCAATCAGCTAATATCGGTGGTTCCATGGCCGTTAATTTAAAAATCAGAAATACGGGTTATGCTACACCTTACAACCAGAGAACAGCATATATCGTTTTCAAAAACACGGTAACCAATGATGTGTATACTAAAGCATTAGCTTCCGATCCAAGATTATGGACAAGTCAGGCGGAAACAACAATTGCGGAAAACATTACGTTGCCTTCAAACATCACTCAGGGAAGCTACCGTTTGTATTTGGTAATTCCTGATGCCGCTTCAGGATTAAGTGCCCGTCCGGAATATTCAATAAGAATGGCTAATGCAAACACTTGGGATGCGACTACAGGATACAACAACTTAAACGCTGTTATTAATGTTGGAAGTCAAAGTAACCTTGGAACATCCGATAATACATTGGTTAACGCATTAATTTATCCGGTTCCTGCAAACAATGAAATATTTGTTGAAATGGAAAACCTTGATCAGTATGCCATTTTGATTTACAACTCATTAGGTCAAAAAGTTAGCGTTAAATCGCAATTGAGCGCTAACAAAATGACGATTGATACCGAAAGTTTAAGTGATGGTGTTTATTACATCAAATTCACTAAGGATCAGATAAACGACACCAGAAGATTGGTTGTTAAACACTAATAGTTATTATTGTTCAGATTGATTGAAGTAGGAACCGTTTCTAACGGTTCCTACTTTTTTTGTTTCCGTTTCAGATTGTGCTTTACACCAACCTGAAACGCATTGGAATAAAATTTTGACTGCACATAAAATTCAAAGTTAGCCGTTAGGGCGGTATAGTCGAAAATCTGGTAATTGAAGTTTCCCAGCAAGCGTGAAAATTCGGAAGCATAATCATCATTAAACCAGGCTCCCTCCACTCTCATATTAAAATCGTCTTCAAGTTTTCCTATTGCAAATCCCAAACCTCCTCCAATAAAAAAACGTTCGTCAATCATCCAATAAGGATATCCGGTTGATAGCGGGACTGTAGATTCCCCTAATGATCCCTGCGATTTCGATGCTTCGGCAAAAGGAAGGAACCGGTATTTTTTATCGGCCCATCGGTTAAATATTATTTTTCCTGTGGCACTGCCCTCATACGATTCAAGAGCATAATATTCTTTGTTAAGTACCTCACTCCTATTGTAATAATTCCCTTCTAAAGACAAACTGGTGTTGAAATATTTGAAAAAAGTATAATCCTGATAAAGATTCAGTTGAAAACGGTAGATGCTTTTACTGTGACTGGGTCCGTTCTCAACCGGAGCAATCCTGAATTCTGCCGATGAATAACTTTTATTTTTCGAATAATTTGCCCCCACTCCAAACTGAATGAAAGATTTGTTGAAATCGCTGTACTCGTACCGAAAATTGGACCAATACTGGAGTTTTTCAAACGATTTCGGATTGTTAAACTGATATTGAATCCCGAATACATTATGTGTCACGTTATCCGTATAATCGGGTAAATCGTTTTCCAAACGGTACATCGAACTATAGGTAATCCCAAACCCATGCAGGTTTTTCTTTTTGTCATATCTATTATAGGACAAAATATTTTTATAAGAAGACAGGTCTTTACGGTTACTCAGTAATTCTGTTCTGTAGTTTACAAAATTACCATACTCCAAACGGTCGGTTTTAATCACTTTTTCCAGCACATCTGGATAAAACATTGCGGGATGATGTTCTACCAGATAGTTTTGAACGCTGGTTTCTTCATAAATCACATCGGTATTCAGCATTTTTCGGATGGTTTCCCTGTCGGTCGATTCTTCAGGTAATTCACTGGCAAGTATCCAGGATTCTTTGAATTTTCCCATATCGTGATAGGCCATACTCATTTGAGCTTTTACCCTGTAATCGTCGGGATTTTTTTCCATGTGGGCATTGTATTCGCTGATTAGTTTTTGATTATCCTTTAATTCAATCAGCCATTGCATTTTGGAATAGAAATCAATTTCTGAGCTGAATGCCGACCAATTATAGGCTTTTTGAAATTCATTCTGATCGGCATACAACCAACTGATTGCCGTTGCCAAATCTTTGTATTCGTCTGAGGGTTTCAATTTGTCTAACTCCGGAATCGCGTTTTGCGGTTCGTAGTTTATCAGATAATCAATATATTTCAGAAAACTGTCCTGAGAAGTATCCACTTTCAGTAAATTGAGAAGTGCAGTTTTGATTTTTTCCTGATTCTCGGCGGTGTAAAAATATGCTACATAACTGTTTAACAAGTCTTTATCATTTGGAGTTACCAGCATTTGTGCACTCATCCATTTTTCCTGAACTAAATCATTCGGGTAATAGACCAATTTGCTTAATCGTGCAGAATACATAACATTTTCGGCCAAAGGATATTTAATGCAATGTTCTTCAAGCATTTTCCAAACGTCTTCGGCTCTGTCTTCCCAGGAAAGGTATTCGGTGTATTTATCCCATACTTTCGGATCAATTTTAGGCTCCGATAACATTTGTTTTCTTAATTTTTCGATTTCCAGGGCTATATTTTCATCATAATCTTCTTCCCATATATTCATTTTTGACAATCGTTTTACTTCTGCTTTGTATTTTTCGAAATCCTGTTTAACATTAGTATACACTACATTTAAATCGGCTGAAGCTAAATCGGATTTGAAATCAGGCAGGATAACTTTTGATTTATTGGTTCTTACCGAATACAAATAACCATCAAGAAATGGGGATTTTTTAAAGTTGGCACCTTGTCTTTTCAATTGTTCCTCAATTCGTGATGATTTTTCGTTACTTCCGTATACAAACCAATCCTGCTCCGGATAATTTGACTCTTCGGGTTTTAATTTTTCAACCGTATACATTCCGTGGGCGGATTTATGATTGAAATAGGAGGCTCTCCAATCGTTTGTCATTAAACCGCTTTCTTTTGCATCCAGATAACGAATATGGGGAAAATCAGTTCGTAGTGTTTTTAATAGTTTATCAAATTCGGGAAGCATTGCTCTGTTGCTGTTTGGAGTTTTATGCCACCCCAGATTATCATAGTTCCGTAAATCGTACACTCCTTTGCTTAGGTTAGTACTGCTCGGGATTTGATAAATATCATCCGGATGAAGGAAATGCGACCAGATTCCGGTATACATATATAGCGAATACATTGTGAATTTTAAGTCTTCATCGACATAAAATCCGCTGGAGATTCTTGGGAAATCAAATAGTTCCGGTTCATAAGGATCGAAATCGAATTCTCTTCCGCCACCATTTTTTTTCTCACCAACCATAAGACTGCACATGAATGTGAGGGAAGGCATCCCTTTTTTCAGTTGTTTAAGCCCTACCCTGTCGATATAATTGGATGGCGGCACATAGGTTACCGGTAAATCGCCAAACTCGCTCACCTCCCATTTCTTTTCGGCAGCTTTGAGCGAAGTGACCATAAAATCGGGGTTTTTCCAATCGGATACAAGTAGTGAAACGTGATTATATCCGTGAAAAGCCAATTCGTGACCATTTTTTGCAACATCATTTACAAGCCAGTTGCTAAGTCCGGTTTCCTTATCGCCTATTTTGACTTTTTTCGAATCCCATTCCCGAAACAAAAACGGAGGTTTGATATTAACATTGTAGTCGAAAGTGGTCATCGCAGAATACTTTATATTGTGCTTTTTTGCCAGTTTCAGCAAATCCGGCCACCAAACGTTATGAACATAATCGGTTATGGTTAAATTCATTTCTGAGGCTACCGGTTCTTTTTTGATGTCATACAATGGTGCCGGGAAATCATCCAAGAAAATAACTCCGGTATTAATTACAGGGTACGGAATCCCTTCCAGCCCTTTAAGAATTCCAGACAATAATAAGCCACGGTCTTCTTTAATGAAGAAATAAGTAGAATTGTAGTAGATGACTTTTCCTTTTCCAATTGTATTTTCAACGATTAAAGGATAGTTTTTATCATTTTCAGCAGTGGCCAATACCTTGATTTTGTTTGAAAATACTTTACTTTTTAAACCGTAAAATTTAAGTCCTTTTTTATATGTGTGATTTTTAAAGCCAGGTAGTATTGGCTCTTTGAATAAAAAACCAGCTGCAACAGCATCGGTTTCAAAATCGTTTTCGGGATTCATTCCCGTTAAATAGGAAAATCGTTTGTCCTCGCTACCGTATGGCATATACAATGTTCCTCCTTTGGCAACGAATTCAGTAATTATGTCGATGCTTTTATTGTTTAGTTTTTTTGTATTTAACATTGTTAAAACACGAACGCTCTCTCCAATTTTCGGTTCTTTGTTCCATTCTTCAAGAGTGGTGCTTTTATAGGGAATTTTAGTGTAATCGCAAATTTTTCTCAAGTTACTGTTCAGTGTCAGACTTTCAATATCTCCTTTGTCGGATATATATTGTACCAATGGCGGAATATTCAACGGGATTCCCGAATACCGGCGAAGGGTTAATTCGCCGTTTCGTTTGTTGAAACTGTCAGCCCCTATAAGCTCATCGATTTTCGAGCAACCGGACGTAATCGCAAAAACAAGCGCTGCGAACAGGAGAAATTTCATCGTACTGTATTTTGTAGTATTCTTCATAATTAGAATATTAAATCGTCGGTTTTACTTTGTCCGGGATTGTTTTCGATTTCAAAAACTTTAATCAGGTCACTTTCATAAAAAACACTAATCTTGCGCCCTCTCTTTTTAAGTGTTTCCAATTTTGAGAGTATCAACGGGGTAATTTCACAATTGACAATGATGCGATTGTTCTTATCATCTCCTTTTTTGTAAATAAAAACCAGCACACTTTTTGGAAGCACGTATTCCGGATTTTTCTTCAGGAATTTTTTGTTCTTCTTGTTTTTGGAATATATGGAATCACGCTTCAGGTAATTTTCGGTAAAATCGGTATAATGAATAAAAAAATGTTTGTTGATGCTGATGGACTGCGTAGTGTAATCGTTTACAACCGCATATGAAAATGGGTAATAACTTGCTGTTATCTTTTCATAAACATTAATGATGTCTCTGGGAATATTATCGGTTTTATGCAACTTTTTATATTCCTTTCCCTGATAATGGATTGCTGAATATAACACACCGGCAATTAGAAATACAGCGAAAACAGGTTTAACCACTTCAATTTTAGCATAGATGAAATAAGCAACCCGAATTACGACAGCAACGGAAATACCCAATAATACCGGAATAAAAACACCAAGCGATAATTTCACCAAATCAGTATCTATCCAGTTGTGATTGATTTCCGACAACACAACCAGAAAATTAAAATAAAGCAGAAAACACAAGGCCGCATTCCATTTTTCGTTTTTGAAGATCATGAACAGCAAGCAGCAAATCATAGCGATGTAGCTTAAATACTGGTAATAGATCATTAGTTGTTCGTAGGAAACAATCAGATGCGAAAAATAGGTATATGCGCTTACCGACATTAAGCTGGAATGCAGAAACAATTCGAAATCGTCTCCAAAATGATTGCTCGCAGTGCCGTAAATTATGAAAAGAACAATAAGCGCAATTGCATAAGCTCCTATAACCGTTAAGTTCATCATCTTACTTTTTACCGACGATGTTATCAGTCCGATAAGTAAAAATGGCAGCATGAGTACAATCAAAGTGAAGATGTCAATCAAACCGATAGCAGTGAATACCAAAATGTAATTGATAAAACAGTTGGTGTTGTTGCTGTGCATTATGCCGGGTTTCAGGTAAATAACCATAGCCGGCAGTGCGAAACTTATGGCTAAAAAAAGCGCCTGATGCTGTAAAATATAGGTAATGTTTACAGGCATAATGGTGTAGCTGACACTATAAAAAAGACCCGCTGCCAAGGGAGCTATTATTTTCGAATACGAGATTTTATTGATTACCCAAAAAAGTAAAATACTAAGTAAAACCGCTTCTAAGATTCCCATCGATTGCAAGGCCACTTCCGGACTGACACTAACAAATTTCCCATAAAAATTAATGATGGCAAGTTCGCCTACGGGCGCAATGCCGTTTGTAAACCAGTGTTGTGAATCGAAGTCAATAATTCTTTCCAAATCGGAAATCCAGGAACCGGATAAGGAAAACATATCGAATTGATAAAAGATGTACCGACTGTAAAATGCAACAACGCCAAGGGTTGAAAGTAAAAAAAGGTACCAGAGTCTTTTGTTTCTTTCTTCGGGATTGGAACGTGTGGAAACAAAAAAACTAATCGGTTTTTTCAATTCAATATTCCGGATAAGTTCAAAAATATTCCGTTTTACTTTTTGCGAAATAATATTAATGGATTGCGGAATTTTTTTAATCCCGAAATAATCGATAAAAATTACGCCAACAAGAATAGCAACAACGTTTAACAGATTGTATATTCCAAGTTGAATAAGTCCGAAAATGAGTAACACAATAAGACTTCCGTATTTGAACCACTGTTTGGCGATAAAATCAAAGTAATTTACTGATTTAGAATAGGATATGAATTTCCTGTTCATGTAAAATAAAAACAAAATCATGAGACATAGTCTCACAAAACCAGTAATTATGGAGCTTGAAATTATCATGATCTGTTTTATTTTGCAAATTCAGGATACCCTTGAAGATCAATGGTTCCAATGAAATATAGAAAATTGGTTTTCCCTATTCGTGTAAGGATCTCGTTGTATAATTCAGCCGAATCGGCGTATTCCACCAGTATTATAGGAAATTTGTATTTTCGGCGTAACTGGTTCAGTTTTTTAATATAATCGTCGTATGCTTTCTCGTCTCTGAGTTTGTATTTATTGTCTGAAAAAGTATAGTCACTGGCTACTGATTCGACAACCATGCCGTCAACAAATTTATGGGTGTCGGCAACCAGTTCAATTCCGGCATTCTGAAGGATGAAGTGTTCCGGGTATTTTACTTTCAGTCTCTCAATGAAACCCACAATCTCCGACTTCTGATCTTTCTGAAAACCGAAAGTGGTAAAATTGTCAATGTTGTCAAGGAAAAGACCATCATATCCATCCGCTAGTATTCTGTCAATTTCCGAAAAAAGCACTTGAACTGTAGAATCCGATTTTAGATCCAAATAGTAGCTGTCCCAATTTTCATTTCTACCTAAAGTTATGTCTTTTAGTTTGTTATAATATTTTGATTGACTATTTACTTCACCTAAACTGATGTAGGCCAAAACTTTTCCGTTTAACTTTTTCACTTTCTTTATGTCGGACGCGTTAAAATGTTTCGATTCCAGAATGACATAATCAAACCCCCGTATCTCAAGAGGATTCAGTTTTCCGTAACAAAAAAAGACATTCGGTTTATGGTCGATATTCGCCAAAACTTCAAATCCCAACAACGAAGGAAGTACGCAAAAGAATAGTTTAATATGCTGCATAATAGTAATAGTCTAGATTTTTGAAAAATTCCATATTTGCTTTCAATGTCAGAAGCATGAAAACCAAAGCTCCCAGAAAAAGCCCTACAACACTGTATTCATAAGAAACAAACCGGCTCATGAAAAAACCAGCGGCAATATTAACAAGACAGGCAACGATAATAGCTCTTAGCGGTTTTACCGGTTGTCCTAAAGTGAACAGGTAAAGCGTGTTGAGCATTCCCCATGCCAGAAAAAAATAACCCATGCCGCCAATCATACAAACCCTTAGACTGACTTCTTCAAACACTTCTTTAAATTGCGCCTGATATCCCCAGGAAGAAGTGATGATGAAATAGATGAATACGAAAATCAGCAGTGCCGACAGGAAAAGAATCCCGATATGTTGCCAGTACATTTTATAAAGTCCGCCGTTGTATTTTTCGGGAAAACTGTAAGACGTGTTCTTCTGACCAATATCAATGAACTTTGAAAAGGCTGCCAGACTGTATTCGAGAACTCCGGAAAGCAGTAAAAACACCAAAATGGCCATGTCCATGCCCAGTTCGTAATTTTTTTCGAAATAGACCATATAGGGAATTGTTCCGCTGGTGTCGGCTGACCAGGCTAAAATCCTATCGGTAAAAATGAATATGTAGATTAAAAAACCGTAAAAAAAATAATGGTAGTTCTGATACAGCATTACCGTGGTTTTCACTTCCATATTACAGTCAATTTGTCGTTTATCTATTTTATTTTTGAAAAAATAGTACAAGTACGCCTTTGATGAAATTATGGCAATCGTTATTCCAATCCAATGCGTTAAGTAAATGGAGATATCGGTATATTTTTTAAGTAAGATGGCAATTGCAGTGGCTAAAAAAATGGCTATTGAAATAAACCAACGTTGTTTTATGGTATGAAGCGGTGCTATCATTAAGAGAAGCATTCCTACCAGAAAAGCATATGTGAACATCACAAAAAGGAATTTCATCGGATAAACATGAAAGAAAAAATTAGCCGAAAAAATAAAAATTAAGACGAGAAAAATGAGTTTAGCTCCCATCACAACCAAATAATCAATGGTTTTTCGGGTCATGGTGTAATCCTCGTAATTCCAATAGAATGAAGCCTGACGCCCTATCACCTGAACAAAACCGCCTGTGGAAATCAACCCTACAATAACACCCAAAACGACTGCGGTAGATTGCATGTGATTAAAGCCAACGTAGGTCCATAACGAATACCCGAAAAAAATAATGGCCAGAATCTGAACAAAAACAGGCAATAAATGTAAAATTCCCAAAGGATAGTATTTGGCAAATATTTTCGCTTTAATAATTAAATAATCAGACGCTTGGAATGTCTTGGTTTCTTTCGAATTTTCAAGCTCGACTTCTTTTTTATTCTTAATGGAAATATAATCGGGAGCGGTAATTATGGTATTGAAAACCATATCCGCTAAGGCTCTTATGGAAGGTGCTCCAAAATCAGGCATCGTGTCTTTGTCACGAATTCCGAGTGATTCGATAGTGGCCGCTACCACGCGATTGCTCACGGGTTTGCCAATCTTATCCCGGATTGTGTTTATAAGATTTTCTATATTTTGACTATGACTGTTCATAAGTTTAGAGATTAATTATGACGCTTCCATAGCTTTTCTTTCGGTTAAATGAATGTAAAGGGATTCAGATTCCGGCAATTCCTGTCGTGTCGGATTTCCAATCACTTTTTCATAGGCTTCCTCATATTCCCGGATGAACTTTCCGATGGTGAAATTTTCAGTTACTTTTCTACGGGCGTTTATGCCCATTCTTGCACGTAATTCGCTATTCTGTAAAAGTGTAATAACGCTGTTGCCTATTTCCTGATAATCTTTCGGTTTGCAAATGAACCCGCAATTTTCATCCAATGCTTCGGTAACCCCTCCCACATCGGTAGCGACAACCGGAATTCCGCAACTCATGGATTCAAGAACGGTATACGGAAACCCTTCTGAAATTGACGTCAGTATGGAAATATCCCCTTCACAAAACAGTTGATGCGGTTTGCTGTGGTAACCGGCCAATTTAAAATTGTCCTGTAATTCCAACTCCTTAATCAGATCTTCACATTCTTTGGTGTATTCGGGTACGGCATTGTTGTCGCCATACACCAAATACTGCACATTCGGGATTTGTTGTTTTACCACATGGCAGGATTTTATCATCGTAATGATGTCCTTTAAATCAAAAATTCGCGCTGCGGCAACAACGGTCGGAATTCCAACGAGTGCTTCGGGTTTGGGTGCGGGCACGAAAAGATTATGATCGATTCCGTTGTAAATCACTTCAATGATTTCCGGGTTGGCGCCATACATCTTTTCCCAAATCATATTGAATTTATTAACCGAAAGAATCAAATCGGCTTTGTAATACACCAATTCGGTAATGCTTTCCGAAAATTTAATCAGCATTTTTTTTAGGAAATAAGAGTATTCCGATGAATTGATGGCCAGCAATCGTTCTCGGATAAAAACCCCGTGTTCTGTGGCAATCATTGGCGTATTGTACTTGTATTTCAGTACCAGCGCAGGGATTACCGGAAATCCGGAAATGGTCAGATGCGAAATATCCGCTTTTGGAACATCAATGGATAACGGAATCAGGAACCGGTAAATCCAACGCATGCCAAAAGTCAGATCATTTAGCGTTGCTTCTTCTTTAGTATTTCGGCTTAATTCCACCACCAAACTGCAGAAAGTGCGCCAAACGGCCATACTTTGCATGGTTTTCTTATAATCGTGCAATTGGAAAAAACGCCACATTCTGAAGATGATGTCATCAAAATCCTCTGCCTTTCGGGTATCCGAATAGATGTTGGTAATCATTCGTCGGAAAATCGGAACAAACTCTTCGGTAATCGTTGCCTCGTTCAGTTGCTCTTTTTCTTCAACAATCGTATAAAAATGTTTGCCATAGTTTATCATTTCCTGCGGCTCAAGTGGCGACCATAAAGGGACTTGCAGTACGTCTTTGACATTACTGCTCAGTTCATATTTTGGTTTGCTTTCATATTGGGCATTAATGGAATATAGAATGAAGTTGGCATTCTTTATTTCGTTACAAAGCATGTGAGACCACGTTGAAACACCGCCACCGTTATAAGGATATGTTCCTTCAAGGATTAAAAGTACATCGTATTTCTTCTTCATCTCAAAAACCATTTTATAAATTGAAGCAATGGATAACGCTTCAACAAGAATTAATTATTTGGTTCCTGGGCAGTTTTTGAAATAAATACAGTTTGTGGTTGACTGTTTCTCAAGGCTTTAGAAGAGTCCTGATAAAACAAATTTACAGTAAATAATTTTCTTACTTAAGGTATTGAAAGTAAATTAGTTAAATCAGAAAAAAACACCGATGAAATGCAGATGTAATCTGATTTTAGACCAAATTATCGGACAGGATATACGAAAAGCAAAAATGTTGGAAATAAATGCGTGTTTTTTATTTCAAAAAAGAGAATAAAGTTTAATTTTGCAAACCAATTTCAAGTTCTTAACTAATCAACTTATTACCGTGGAAAATCCAACTGCACAAAAATTAATCAACAAAATCCAAATAGATTTATTCAAAAATGGGTTTAATGCTGACACTTTAATTACAGATTTGAAAAAATTAAGAGAGTATGCTCTTGAAGAACAAAATCCTGTATTGGTGAAGGCAATTCGTTTAACGTATGAGCACATTGAAGCAAACAATGCTTTTCTAATTGCAATTCCGGATGATGAGCCGATTGAAGGATTTGACGGAGCTTCAACGAATGTTACTGAAAACGCAACCAATATGGAAAGTCTTGAATATTTAATTTCACTTTTCGCGGATTTGAAAAACAAAAATAATTTTGCTGATTTGAAAGAATACAACAAAGCTTTTTTAGCTTTCTAAACAAGCAGTCAATTTTATTTTACACAATACTAAACTACGCTTCATGCGTAGTTTTTTTATAAGTTTTAGTTAAAAGTCGGGTGTATCATCAGTTTGTGTGCTACATTTGAACTGTTTTTTGATAAAAACACAATATTAAATCAGATTCAACGGCTATTACTTTAATTCTCAATCGATTATTTATGACACGTATTTTTAAAATTGTTGCGTTACTTGAAGGAATTTCACTTTTGGTATTGTTCGGTAACATGCTTTTCTTAAAACCCACCAATTTGGAATTATACAAAACCCTACTCTTCCCTGTCGGAATGGCGCACGGTTTATTGTTTATCGGGTATATCATTTTAGCGACGATGTTCAAAATGGAAGAAAACTGGTCATTTAAAAAATATTTCCAAGTTTGTATTGCTTCGGTAATTCCTTTCGGGACCTTTTATGTTGAGAAAAAAATATTGTAATTTGTAGCGTATGAAGATCTTCAATTGGGCATATAAAATTCTTAAATCTTGGGATTTTAACGATAATCTGGCTGAATACATTAACCTAGCCATTAATATCGTTGTCCTTATTGTTGTTGCTTATATTTTAGATTATATCTTCAAAAAGATTTTAATCATTCTGATGGCTATTGTGGCCGAAAGAACGAAATCGACCTTCGATGATTTTTTGGTGGCCAACAAAACCGCCAAATATGTAGCGCATCTTTTCACGCTTTTCTTTGTTTACGAAACGGTTCCGATTATTCTGAAAGAATTTGTGTATTGGGAAGGATTCTTTACCAAAGGGGTCAAGTTTTACATTATCGTGTTATCGCTTTGGATTATCCGAAGTGTTTTCCATTCCCTGAAAGATTATCTAAAAGGCCAGCCGAAATATAAGGACAAGCCCATCGACAGTTACATTCAGGTAATCATGATTACGCTTTGGGTTTATGGTATTGTCTATTTTATCCTGATTCTTTTTAATCTGAGGTTGGAACAGCTTTTGGCCACATTCGGAGCGATTTCCGCATTGATTATCTTAATCTTCCGCGATACGATTCTGGGATTTGTTGCCAGTATTCAGGTAACGGTAAACGATATGGTTCGTATTGGCGACTGGATTACCATGGAAAAATATGGTGCTGATGGTGATGTTGTTGAAATCAATCTGGCGACAGTAAAAGTTCAGAATTTTGACAATACGATTACCACGATTCCAACGTATTTCCTGATTTCCGACTCGTTTAAAAACTGGCGCGGTATGTTGGATTCCGACGGAAGACGATTAAAACGTTCGATTCTTTTGAAGTCCAGCAGTATTCGTTTCTTAAACGAAGAAGAAATTGAAAACCTGAAGAAAATTCAATTGTTGGCTCCGTATATTGATCACCGTCAGTCGGATATCGTTAAATTCAATACGGCCAATAATATTGACAAATCGATTTTAATTAACGGACGTAATCTTACCAATTTCGGTTTGTTCCGAAAATATATCGATCAGTATATTGCTAATCATCCGGGTATCAACAAAGATATGTTGTTTATGTGCCGACAATTACAGCCGACACAAAACGGAATGCCGTTAGAAATTTATGCTTTCGTGAAGGATAAAAGTCTGTTGCAATACGAACACATTATGGCCGATATTTTTGACCATATTTTAGCATCCGTTCGTTATTTTGATATGGAGATTAATGAAACCGGAGCTATTAAAATTGAGTATTAATTATTCTTCTACTGCTGTCATTCCGTGAATGGCCGGTTGTCCGAAGCTGTCTAAATTAACCATGGTAATGGCGTCAACAGTGATGATTATGGCTTTTGTCATTACGTTTCGTACTTCGCATCGCATGGTAATGGAGGTTTTTCCGAATTTGACGATGTCCAACCCGATTTCGATTATGTCCCCTTGTCGTGCCGAACTCATAAAGTTGATTTCCGACATGAACTTGGTTACGATTCTGTTATTTTTTAAAAGGATAATGGAATACAGTGCCGCCTCGTCATCAATCCACGATAACAGTTTTCCTCCGAATAAGGTTCCGTTGGCATTTAAATCTTCCGGTCTGACCCATTTTTTTGTCTGGTAATTCATAATTGAAACTTTTGTAAGGACAAAGTTACAATATCCAAATGATCAAATGCTAATTTTGGCAAATCTTTCACAGAAAACCAACCCGTTTCTTTAGCATCATCCGCGGCGATTGCTATAGTGTTTTCAGGTACTACTCCGAAATAAGCTACCGAAACCATATGTCCTCTGGGATCACGAAACGGTTTTCCGAAAGCGCCTATTTGTTCTAAATCAACCACTTTAATTTGGGTTTCTTCTTCCAGTTCACGGATAGCAGCCGTTTTTAAGTCTTCGTTTTCATCTACAAAACCGCCCGGCAAAGCCCAACAGTCTTTAAAAGGTTCGTTTTTCCGTTTGATTAAAAGCAATTCGTAATCATTTGATTTTCTAAGAATAACGGCATCAACCGTCACAAATATTTTGGAAGTTCGCATAGTATAGGTTTTCAACACTAAACTACTAATAACTTTTTTATTTTGATTGAATTATCGAATTTCTTATTTCGTAACTTTAAATAAAAACAATGGAAAATCGCGACACCTTCCTTATTGATTTGAGAGGCGAGCCTCTTGGAACGATTACCGCGCAGTCTTCTCCTGAAGAAATTTTTCAGAACAGAACCTTGCGTCCGATTTTGGTTTTACAGAACGAATTGTTTATTCATGTTTTTCTGAACTATGCCGTAAAGCAAAAGAATGCTTTTTTCGGAATGACGCCCGATAAAAAAATGGCGTACATCGAAAATGTCATTCAGCGGGATATTAAATTCAGAAATTCACTGAAAGGGATTATCATTGGACTTTTTACGGTTGAGGAATATCAGGAATACATTAAGAATTCCTCCAACATCAACAAACGGATGATGAACATGCTGATAGAACGTTTGAAAAGTCAGGTTATGATTTTAGAAATGGAATAATTTAACTCAGATTGCAAATACCACAAACGAAAAAAGCTGTCCGTTACGACAGCTTTTTTTATTATTAGTAAAGACTTTCTCCGTTTAAATTGGTTCCGAGCACTTCACTCATGTAGTCGAAAAACGGGCGCATAGCTTTAAAAGTAGCTAACACTTCCGACTTGAAATTCTCGCTTGTGACTTCCTTATCCGTAAAACTTCGGGAAATCAGGTATTGTTTTTTACGGATCAGATCGATGGCCGGATGGGTTTTGTCGAAACCTTTCGGAGCGGTTTTCAGCTCCTCGCCTTTCAGTTCACCGAAATATTTTTTGAAACTCGGATCGGCAATAATCGCGCGGATTTCTTCGTCGTCCATTTCAAATTCCTTGCGGATTCGGTTTAAATCTTCGGCATTGGGTTCCCAGAAACCACCACCTACAAAACTGCCACCTGGCTGAATGTGAAGGTAATACCCACCACGTAAATGAGGTTTTGTTCTGTCGAAACTGACACTGAAATTGATTTTATAAGGCGTTTTGTCTTTAGAAAACCGGATGTCACGATAAATACGATGAATCTGCATTTTTTCGATGCTGTCCTGTTTGCCAAATTCGTCGTTGACTTCCTGAAAAAACACTTTAACCGCTTTTTGATGGGTTTCAAATCGCTTTTTATTTTCGGTAAACCAATCTCGATTGTTGTTTTTCTCTAATTCGGAAAGGAAATGCAGTTCGGCCTTTGAAATCATTTTTTTTATTTTAAAAGTACACTATTTTGACTATTCCGGAAAATTATTTTTCACGCGATTGCAATACTTTTATGATATCATTTAGTTCAAATCCCTTTGCCTGCAATAGTATCAGGTAGTGAAAGAGTAAATCGGCACTTTCGTTTAGAAACAAATCGGCGTTTTGATCTTTGGCTTCTATAACCACTTCTACAGCTTCCTCGCCTACTTTTTGGGCAATTTTATTGATGCCTTTAGCAAATAAGGAAGCTACATAACTGGTTTCCGAATTCGCGTTTTCCTTACGTTCTTTAATGGTGTTTTCCAGTTTTGAAAGAAATCCAAATTGCTGATTGTTAGTTTCCTGCCAGCAAGTATCGGATCCGGTGTGACAAGTTGGTCCGATTGGTTTTACTTTGATTAAAAGCGTATCGTTATCGCAATCTGTTTTTAAAGAAACCAATTCCAAAAAGTTACCACTCTCCTCGCCTTTCGTCCACAAACGCTTTTTGGTTCTGCTGAAGAACGTTACTTTTTTTGTTTCCAATGTTTTGTTTAACGCTTCCTGATTCATGTAACCCAACATGAGTACGTTTTTGGTTTCGTTATCCTGAATAATGGCCGGAAGTAATCCGTCTGTATTTTTTGTGAAATCTATAGTCATGATAGTTATAATCTTATTGCTAAGTTGTTTAGTTTCAAAAACCGTTTTAATTCCGGAATTTCGATTTCCTGAAAGTGAAAAATGCTTGCTGCCAATGCCGCATCAGCTTTACCGTTTATAAAGGCATCAGCAACATGTTGCATTGTTCCCGCTCCTCCGCTGGCAATAATCGGAATGTTTACTGTTTCCGACAGTTTAGCTAAAGCTTCATTGGCAAACCCTTTTTTCGTTCCGTCATTGTTCATGGAAGTGAACAGAATTTCTCCAGCACCGCGTTGTTCGACTTCGTTGGCCCATTCAAAAACATCCCGTTCAGTTGCGGTTTTTCCGCCCATCAGATGCACTTTCCATTGTCCGTCGATTTCTTTGGCATCTATGGCAACTACGACGCACTGACTTCCGAATTCTTTTGCCAATTCTGTAATCAGCTTTGGATTTTTTACCGCGGAGGAGTTTATGGATATTTTATCGGCACCATTTTGAAGCAGCAGTTTCACATCTTCCACAGAGGAAATACCACCACCCACCGTAAACGGAATGTTTATCGCTTTTGCCACTTCGCGAACCAATGGAATCAAGGTTTTTCGACGTTCTTCCGTAGCGGAAATGTCCAGAAAAACCAGTTCGTCGGCACCGGTTTCGGTATATTTTTTAGCCAATTCCACCGGATCTCCGGCATCTTTTAAATCAACGAAATTCACACCTTTAACCGTTCTTCCGTTTTTGATGTCCAGACAGGGAATAATTCTTTTTGTTAGCATTTTTATTGGTTTAAGATGTAGTTTTCTAATTGTTTTAAGGAGATTCGTCCTTCGTAAATCGCTTTTCCGATTATGGTTCCCTCACAACCCAACTCGGCTAATCTTGGTAATTCATCAAAAGTTGAAATTCCTCCCGAAGCAATTAACTTGATACGGGGAATCGTTTCTGAAATTTCCTGATAGAGTTCGAAACTTGGTCCTTCCAACATGCCATCTTTTGCGATATCCGTACAGATAACGTATTCAATTCCTTTGTTTTGATAATTCTGAATAAAGGGAATCAGGTCTTCCGAACTTTCTTCCATCCAGCCGGAAACGGCAATTTTTCGGTTATTGGCATCCGCACCTAAGATTATTTTATCGGAACCGTATTTCACAATCCATTTCTGAAACAGTTCCGGATTTTTAACGGCAATACTTCCGCCGGTTATTTGGTTGGCACCGGATTCGAAAGCGATTCGTAAATCGGCATCGGATTTTAAACCGCCACCGAAGTCGATTTGCAAAGTGGTTTTGATTGCAATTTGTTCCAATACTTTATAATTTACAATCTGATTCGATTTTGCACCCTCTAAGTCGACTAAGTGTAAATATTGTATTCCGTGTGCTTCGAATTGTTTGGCTACTTCGAGTGGATTTTCGTTGTATATTTTTTGGGTGGCGTAATCGCCTTTGGATAAACGCACGCATTTTCCGTCGATGATGTCTATGGCAGGTATGATTCTCATTATATTTCAGATTGTTGATTTTTAATTAATTGTGATTGCAATTTGATGTCGCGTTAGGGATTACTTCACATATTATTATTTTCATCGGAGTTCAGTGAACTTCGTTTGAAGAGAAAATCCTTTTGTTTTTTCCTTTAAAAACAAAAGATTGCAACGTAAAGCCCGCCCAAACGCCCAAATTATAACGCTAAAAAATTTGATAAAATTTGTGCTCCGAATTTTCCGCTTTTCTCCGGGTGAAATTGTACCCCGTAGAAATTGTTTTTTTGCAGTGCGGAAGAATATTCGGTTTCATAATTTGTTGTTGCTATACTTTCCTCGCACTTTGGAACATAAAAACTGTGTACCAGATACATATATTCGTTTTCTTTTATGTTTGCGAACAAGGGCGAATTCAGGTCGTAAATCGTATTCCAACCCATTTGAGGCACTTTGACCGCATTGGAAAATCGGATTGCGTTGGCGTTAAATATGCCCAGACCTTCCGTGTTTCCTTCTTGCGTACTTTTACAAAGCAGTTGCATGCCGAGGCAAATGCCCAAAACCGGTTGTTTTAGAGTCGGAATTAACACATCCAGACCTTTTTCTTTCAGTTTTTTCATCGCGCTACCCGCCTCACCTACACCCGGAAACAGCACTTTGTCGGCGGACTTTATTTTACTCCAATCGTTAGTAACGGTGCCCGTAAAACCAAGGCGCTCCAAAGCAAATAAAACGCTCTGAATATTTCCTGAATCGTAATCTATAATGGCTATTTTCATGTTATAACATTCCTTTTGTGGATGGTAAAATCATTTTTTCGGCATCGCGTTTTACGGCGGCTTTTATGGCTTTCGCAAACGCTTTAAAAATGGCTTCGATTTTATGGTGTTCGTTGTTGCCTTCGGCTTTGATATTCAGATTGGCTTTTGCGCCGTCAGTAAAGGATTTGAAAAAGTGAAAGAACATTTCTGTGGGCATTTGACCAATCATTTCCCTTTTGAAATCGGCCTCCCAAACCAACCAGTTTCGGCCTCCGAAATCAATGGCTGCCTGCGCCAGACAATCGTCCATCGGCAAGCAGAAACCATAACGTTCAATACCCAGTTTGTTTCCCAAGGCTTTAGCGAAAACTTCTCCTAACGCAATTGCAGTATCTTCGATCGTGTGGTGTTCGTCGACATTCAAATCACCTTTGACCTGAATTTCCAAATCCATCTGACCGTGACGGGCGATTTGATCCAGCATGTGATCGAAAAATGCTAAACCGGTATTTATATTGCTTTTTCCCGTTCCGTCCAAATTTACAGTAATTGCGATATCGGTTTCATTTGTTTTTCGGATAACGCTTGCTGTTCGTTGTTGTAATTTCAGAAATTCGTAAATTTTCTTCCAGGATGTTGTTTTTAAGACGATTTGTTTCTCTAGTTCGGCTTTTTCAAATGAGATTTCATTGCTGCCTAATGCTTCGTGAGCTGTTATGAAAATAGCCTTGCTGCCTAGGTTTTTCGCCAACTCTACATCCGTTAAGCGATCTCCGATTACTATGGAATTTGTTAAATCATAATAGGAATTGTTTAGGTAGTTGGTCAGCATTCCCGTTTTGGGTTTGCGTGTTGGCGCGTTGTCTTCGGGGAAACTTCGGTCGATGAAAATCTCCTTGAATGTTATCCCTTCATTTTCAAATGCTTTCAGGATAAAACTTTGAGCGGGCCAAAACGTTTCTTCCGGAAAACTGGTTGTTCCCATTCCGTCCTGATTGGTTACCATTACCATTTCAAAATCCAGTTCTTTGGCAATTTTCGACAGGTATTGAAAAACTTCCGGATAAAACTCCAGTTTTGATAAACTATCCAATTGGTAATCGTCCGGTTCCTTAACCAGAGTTCCGTCACGGTCGATAAATAAAATTTTCTGAGCCATTATAGTGTTTTTAGTGTGTTGATTAGCAGTTCGTTTTCTTCCGGAGTACCGATGGAAATTCGCAGGCAATTGTTACAAAGTGCTTGGTTGCTTCTGTTGCGAACCACGATACCTTTTTCGAGTAATTGGTTGTAGCGTTTATCCGCATTATCCACTTTTATCAGAATAAAATTTGCATCCGAAGGATAAACTTTATCGATGAAATTAACTTCAAGTAATTGTTTAAGTAATCGACTTTTTTCTGCTTTTATTAAAGTTATTCTGTTTCCTGTTATTTCTCGGTCAGTTAGCACTTCCAACGCTTTTTGCTGCGAGAGATGGTTCAGATTGTAGGGCGGTTTGATTTTGTTTAAAACGGCTGTGATTTTTGGTGAAGCATACAGGATTCCCATTCGGATACCGGCCAGTCCATAGGCTTTGGAAAGCGTTTGGGTGATGACCAGATTCGGATAAGCATTCAATTCGGACAACCAGCTTTCGTTTTCGGAAAAATCGATATAAGCCTCATCCAAAACCACCAAACCATTGAAATTATGTATTAAAGTTACGACAGTTTCCTTGGAAAAGGAATTTGCTGTGGGATTGTTTGGTGAGCATAAAAACAACATTCTGGTGTTTGCATCGGCATTTTCTAAAATGAGTTCTGTATTGGGCTGAAAGTCGGCAGTTAAAAGTATTTCCCGATTTTCAACAGCATTCAGATTGGCCAAAACGCCGTACATTCCGTAGGTTGGCGGAAGCGTAATGACATTGTCGCGATTCGGCTCGCAAAAGGCACGGAATAACAGATCCAGTACTTCATCGCTTCCGTTGCCCAACAGAATCTGATTTGGGTTTACGGAATTTTGCTTTGCCAATAGTGCTTTTACCGCTTGTTGTTTCGGATCCGGATAACGGTTTACGCCATTTTCGAACGGACTCTCATTGGCATCCAGAAAGACCATTTTCCGGTCGAAATCCTTAAATTCATCGCGTGCTGAAGAATAGGCTTCCATTTTCACAACATTGTTTCGGATAATTGTATTAATATCGAATGCTTTCATTTTTCTAAAGATTTTAATCGTAATGTCACTGCATTTTTGTGCGCTTGTAAACCTTCGGCTTCGGCCATGATTTCTATGGTTTTTCCGATGTTCTGAATTCCGGTTTCGGTAATTTTTTGGAAGGTCATCGCTTTTAGGAAACTATCCAGATTTACACCGCTGTAATTTTTGGCATAACCGTTGGTTGGCAGCGTGTGATTGGTTCCTGAGGCGTAATCACCGGCACTTTCCGGAGTATACTTTCCGATGAAAACCGAGCCGGCATTCTGAATTCCGTTTAGATAGAAATCTTCATTTTCTGTTACAATTATTAAATGTTCCGGTGCATATTCGTTGATGAATGCTAAGGCAGTCGCTACATTTTCAATGTAAATCAGTTTTGAATTGGCTATGGCTTTTTCGGCTGTGGTTTTGCGTGGAAGAACCTTTAATTGCTTTTCGACCTCTTTTTCTACCTTTTCTATCATTTGTTTTGAGGTGGAAACCAAAATTACCTGACTGTCGGCTCCGTGTTCCGCCTGACTTAATAAATCAGAGGCCACAAAAGCCGCATTGGCCGAATCATCAGCAACCACTACTAACTCGGAAGGCCCTGCCGGCATATCGATGGCCACTCCAAATTGCGTTGCTACCTGTTTTGCCACGGTCACAAACTGATTTCCGGGTCCGAAAATTTTATACACTTTGGGTATGGTTTCGGTTCCGAACGTCATACCTGCAATGGCCTGAATACCGCCTACTTTCAGTATCTGAGTTACTCCACACAATTTGGCAGCATATAAAATTGCCGGGTTGATCTTCCCTTCCCTGTCCGGTGGAGAACACAATACGATTTCTTTGCAACCCGCTATTTGTGCAGGAACGGCTAACATCAAAACCGTTGAAAACAAAGGTGCTGTACCTCCCGGAATGTATAATCCTATTTTTTGGATCGGGCGTTTTTCCTGCCAACATGTAACACCTTCAGTGGTTTCGATTTCGATTCGTGCGGTTTTCTGTGCGCTGTGAAATGCTTCTATATTGGTTTTGGCTTGTTTAATAGCATCTTTCAATTCATTAGGAACTAATACTATAGCTTCTTTGAGTTCAACATCAGAAACCCTTATTTTAGACAATTCGATTCCGTCGAAAAAAGAAGTGTATTTTGTAACCGCAACATCTCCTTTTTGCTGTACTTCTTTGAAAATCTGAGTAACGGTTCCTTCAATATCCTTGTAATTTTTTGTTGGACGTTGCGTTAAAGCAGACCATTCGTTTTTGTTTGGATTTAGTATTTTTTTCATTTTTCTATTTCTATGTTCTCTTTTCGATTCTCTAATTTCTCAAACTCATTTACAATACCATTTTTTCTATCGGACAGACTAAAATTCCTTCTGCTCCGGCGGCTTTAAGTTGGTCGATGACTTCCCAAAACAGTTCTTCATTGATTACCGAATGTAAACTGCTCCAGCCTTTTTCTGCCAGAGGCATTACGGTCGGACTTTTTAAAACCGGAAGTATTGCACTGATTTCCGCAATCTTATCGTTGGGAACGTTCATCAAGATGTATTTCGATTTGCGAGCCTTCAGTACCGATTGAATCCGAAAGCGCAGTTTGTCCAGAACGGCTTGCTTTTCTTCCGATATTTTAGGAGAAACGGCAAGGACAGCTTCGCTTTTCAGAATCACTTCGACTTCTTTCAGATTGTTTTTGAAGAGTGTGCTTCCGGTGGAAACGATATCCACAATGGCATCCGACAACCCGATATTCGGAGCAATTTCTACCGAACCAGAGATTTCGTGTAATTCAATCGCAATGTTTCTGGAGTTGAAGTAGTTTAAAACGGTATTGGGATACGAAGTGGCGATACGTAATCCGCTTAAATCGTTTAACGTCTTGTATTCAAATGCTTTGGGAACAGCTACCGATACCCTGCATTTTGAAAAACCCAGACGCTCCGCAATTTCAATGTTAACCCCTTTTTCCACCAACAGATTATCACCTACTATGGCTATATCAGCCACACCATCAATCAGATACTGAGGAATATCAGTGTTGCGGAGGAACAGGATTTCCAAAGGAAAATTGGATGCGGCGGCTTTCAGTTGATCGTTTCCGTTTTCTACCGAAATTCCGCAGTCTTTGAGAATTTTCAGACTGTCTTCGTTAAGACGTCCTGATTTTTGAATTGCAATTTTTAATGTACTCATTGTTTTGGTTTGGAAAATGTCTGAGTACAACGAAAGGTGTGGAAATAAAAAACCCGTTTGATGTACTCAAACGGGTTTTAAAAATATATGATTTATACACATACCATTATAACTTCGCTTGAGCGGAGAAATAATGATGATGATGTAACTGGTTTAAAAACATACTTGTTGTAATTGATGTTGCAAATGTAAAGTCATTCTTTGGTAAAAAACAACTTTTTCTGAAACTTTATATTTTGTTTAATGTTCCTCGTCTGTTGCTTCAGTTCCGTTTTCTTGTGCTGAAACCCCATTAACGCTGGCATTTCCACGGATTTCGGTATGACGGATTTCGCCACCGGATGTGCCAACATTTTTTGATAAAACAGCTGTTCCGATTGCTAAAAGCAATGTGGCGTAAGCGAAAAACTTGGCTTTAGCATGATTTTTAACAGACATCAGTAACGATAATAAAGCTACTGCGCCGGTTAAATAAAGCAGAATTACGAACTTTTCAGCGATTTCCTCGTGTTCGTGAATGATTTCTTTACCTACATTTGGCAAATCTTCCACTAATTCCTCTGCTCCTTCTCCCGTGTTCATGGACAATAATCCGAAAATAGCAGCTATGGCAAATAAAACATAGGCCGTGTGTTGCATTGATTTGTTTTTCAGAAGTAATCCGACAATTAAAATTCCCAATCCGAAGATGGTTCCGAGAATTGGAAAGTGATTAACCAGCAAGTGTAAATGTGCGTCGTTCATAATAAAATGGTTTAAATGATATTTTGTTTAAATTTAGAATTCATTTTTATCCTGCAATCGAAACGCCAATCAGTGCTCCGATTCCATAGGTTACTGCTGCTGCTGCCAATCCGAATAATACTTGTCGGAATCCCGAAAATACAATACTTTTTCCTGTAAATAGAGTAATCGCTGAGCCAATTCCGAAAAGGCCGACGACAGCACTGGCAATACTCAGCAAAATAGCGTTTTTCCCATCAAGAAACATGAAAGGATATAATGGAATAATGGCACCTAAAGCGAATAATATAAAAGAAGTGATGGCTGCTTCCCAAGCCGATCCTTCCAATTCTTCCTTGTTGATGTTCAGCTCTTCGGTGATTAATGTTTCAATCGCCGATTCGTTGGTTTCAAAAGCTTTATTGGCTAATTTCAAGGCTTCTTCCGGATTCATTCCTTTGGCTTGGTATAACAGTGCCAATTCTTTTTTTTCTTCCTCCGGAGAAGCTTTCAATTCCTCAGTTTCAAGCGCAATTTGGTTTTCGTACAACTCTTTCGAACTCTGAACCGAAAGCCATTCGCCCAATGCCATCGAAATCGCACCGGCCAACAATCCTGCAGAACCGGTTAATAAAATAGTACTGTTGGAAACGGCTGCACCTGCAACGCCCATCACCAAACTCATGTTGGAAACCAGTCCGTCATTCGCGCCTAAAACAGCGGCACGCAAGGCATTTCCGCCTACCGATTTGTGTCTGCTTTCAAATTTCGACAACAATCCGCCGGAAACATTGAAAGCAGCATTCTGATTGACCGCTTCTATGATTTTCAGGTGATTGTGTTCGTAACCGGTCAGCTTCTCGCCTTTCTCAATCTTATTCTTGATTGTATTCACCGCAAATTGCTTTTCGATATTCGAAAGATTGCTGATAATCGAATTATAGCCGAATAGTTTACCCAATTTCAACTGAAATTTAGCTCTGGAAGAAGCAGAAGGCATAACCATGTTCGGATTGCTTTCTTTTAGTTTGGCAAGAATGTGAACCGCATGATTTTTTTCAATCTCCGATAAGCTCTGTAATACCTTTTTCAGATTGACATCCGTTTGCAAGTTGGCAATGCTGTCGTATAAAAACGCAGTGTCCACTTCGGTTTGCAGTTGTTCTTTTAGCTTGCTTGCTTCCATAATCGTTGTTAATTGGCTACATCAAAAACTCCTTTGGTTAGTAATTTTGAATTGGCGTTGATTTGTGCGTCAGGAACAATTTCAACAAACTGTTCTGATCGCTCACCAACAGTAACTCCCGTTTTTTTAAAGGAATAGGTGTTGTTTTTGTCACTTTGTAATAAAAGTACGAAATTTTTATTGTTTTCGGTAATTAAAGCTTGTGTCGGAATTGCTAAACCTTTTTTGGAATCTACAATGATGGATGCTTCAACAAACATTCCGGTTAAGAGTTTTTGTTTTACCGCATCGGATAAATGGCCGTGTACGTTAATGGTACGGTCTTTTCCTTCAATGGATTTTCCAACCAAATGAACTTTCGCATCGAAAACATCTTTTGTTGCTTCCGGAACGGTGAATTTTATAGTTTGTCCTTCTGTTATTTTAAGGATATCTTTCTCAAAAACAGCCAGTTCCAAATGCAGGTGATCGGTTTGAACGATTTCCAAAATTACATCGGACGGAGCAATAAACATTCCCGTATTCACATTCATGACCACAACGTTTCCTGAAATTGGAGCGTAAATAGTGATGGTGGATGTCAGTTTTCCTCGTTCTACATTAGCCGGACTGATGTTCAGTAAAAGTAATTTTTCACGTAAACTGTTGTAGTTTGCTTTGTTTTTTCGGTAATCGCTTTCGGCTTTCAAATAATTTTTCTGTGAAGCTATTTTTTCGTTGTAAAGCGTTTTTTGTCTTTCGTATTCCGATTTCAGGTAATTGATTTGCTCGGCAACTTCAAGATATTCTTTCTGGAGATCAATAAAATCCGTGTTTTCCAAAGCAACCAATGCTTGTCCTTTTGAAACTTTGTCTCCAACCAAAAGCGAAGTTGATTTAATGTAACCACCTAAAAAAGTGGTCACTTTGGCGCGATTTTGAGGCGGAACATCTATTTTCCCCGATGTTTTTACGGTTACGTCAAAATCCTGCTCTACAGGTGAGGCGATTTCCATAGCACCCGACTGAAACTGTTCTTTTGTAACCGAAATCAATCCGTTATTGGTGGTTTCAGGAACTTCTGTTTCGGTTTTTTTACACGAAAATATTACGGTAATGGCGATTATTGCTGCTAAATACTTTTTCATTGGTAATGAATTAAAAATTCAGATATTGGATATCCAATTGGGTTTTGTTGTATTGTAAAACGTTGTTTAGATAGTCGACTTGAATTGTCGTGGCACTGTCAAGGCTTAAGATGTATTGAAAGAAATCGATTTCTCCGTGTTTGTAACTCATATCGGCCACTTTTATGATTTCTTCGGATAATTTTTTGCCGTATTCGTTGTAATACGTTATGGCTTCGTTATGTTTTTCCAGTTCGCTTTTTTTCTGACTGATGTATTTGTCTATTTTCAGCGTCTCATTTTGTTTCTGTTGTTCCCAGCTTTGCAGTTCCAATTGCGCTACTTTCGCTTTGGCAATGTTTCCGGAAAACAGAATGGGTATTGCAACTCCTACCTGAAATCCATACAGCGATTGCGATAAACCACTGTTTTTACCTTGAAAATATTCCAGGTTTAAATCGGGTAACCAATTTTGCTTCTCTATTCTTTTTTTGTTTTCGTATATTTTTGTAATATTCTCAAAATAAGAATCATATAATGCTTTATTTGATTCGGTACTTAAATTTGAAATCGGCGTTATTGTATTGCTTTTTACAGCCAGATTTTCATCCGTTTGCAGTAACGATTGTAATAGTTCGTAATTCGATTGCTTTTGTTTTTCAATCTGCGAAAGCGTGGTTTTTATTTGTCGGAATTTAGCCTGTGCGGTGATTTTCTCCAAATAATTGGTTTCGCCCAATTCAAACCTTCTGTCGCTGGCTTTGGAAAAATTCTGATACAAACTGTCCAGATAACGGTATAATTTTTCCTGATGCTGAAGAAACACGATTTCATGATACACCTGACTTACATTATGCGCCAGCTTGTTTTTCTGGATTTCGAAGCTTGATAACTGCGTTTCATATTCCGATTTATGCAGTTTTTTTTGTGCTCCGTACACCGTTGGAAATGCAAAACTCTGCTGCACTCCGAAAACCTTTAGCGGAATATTGTTTACCGCCAGATTATTTTGATCGTAACTGTAATATACATTTGTTTTATCGAAAGAATAAGCGGTATTAATAGCGGCTTTTGATTTATCAACCTGCAATTGTGCGGCTTTTATTCCTTTGTTGTTGGCTATGGCTTTTGACAATAAACTGTCCAACTCCGTATTGTTGTTTTGTGAAAACGCGACTGACGAACTTAACAAAAGCACAATAACCGGAATGACGCCTTTATGTTTCTTTTTCAGTTTGGGTCTCTTTATTTCTTTGGAATCAAAAACTTTGTACAAAATCGGTAATACTATCATGGTCAGTAAAGTGGCGGTGAACAGACCTCCTATTACCACTGTAGCTAGCGGACGTTGTACCTCTGCTCCTGCCGATGCTGAAATTGCCATCGGTAAAAAACCCAATGCAGCAGCGGATGCGGTTAATAAAACTGGTCGTAATCTGTCGGTTGTACCTTTTAAAATAAGTGCATTCATATCTTCCATTCCCTGATGTTTCAATTCTTTAAAGTGTTCAATAAGTACGATTCCGTTCAACACGGCAATTCCGAAAAGGGCAATGAAACCAACCCCTGCGGAAATACTGAAGGGCAAATCCCGTATCCAAAGGAACAAAATACCTCCAACAGCGGAAAGCGGAATGGCCGAATAGACCAGCAAGGCTTCTTTTACGGAACCAAAGGCAAAATACAGCAAGATAAAAATCAGGATTAATGCTATGGGAACCGCAATCATCAGCCTTGCTTTAGCACTTTGAAGGTTTTCAAATTGTCCGCCATACGTAACATGATAACCCGATGGTATTTTGACTTTAGTTTCCACAATGCGTTGAATATCATCGACTACGCTTTGTAAATCGCGGTTTCTCACGTTAATTCCAACCACAATTCTTCTGCGGGTATTGTCTCTTGAAATTTTCGCAGGACCTTCGGTATACTCAATTTGTGCCAGTTCACTCAACGGAATCTGATCTCCGGCCGGCGTGGAAACATATACATTGCGCAAATCTTCAATATCCCTGCGGTTGGTTTTGTCCAATCGGATGACCATGTCGAAACGTTTTTCACCTTCGAATACATTACCGACCGTTTTTCCCGCAAAGCCTAACGCGATGATTTCATTTAAATCGGCAATGTTTAATCCGTAACGGGCAATTTTACTTCTGTCGTAACGAACGGCCATTTGCGGTAAGCCTTCTGTTTTTTCTATAATGATATCCGAAGCGCCTTCGACGTTTTTAATAGCTTTTTCCACTTCTTTGGCTTTTCGGGCCAACACTTCCAAGTCTTCTCCGAAAATTTTCACCGCAACATCCGAACGCGTACCCGAAATCAATTCGTTAAAACGCATTTCGATGGGTTGCGTAAATTCGATTTCCATATTTGGAATCTGTTTTTCGATGGCTTCTTTTATTTTATCGGCCAATTCATCTTTACTGTCGGCAGAAACCCATTCGGATTTTGGTTTCAGTTTAACGATAACATCGCTTTCCTCCATACTCATTGGGTCTGTCGGTACTTCGGCTGCTCCGATACGGCTAACGACCTGACTCACTTCCGGGAAATTTTTAAGGATAACGTTTTCAATTTTTGTTGTTGTAGCGATAGTTTTACTCAGTGAAGTACCTGTTTTTAAAACAGGTTGGATTACGAAATCGCCTTCGTCTAAGGTTGGAATGAATTCACCTCCCATCGTTGCGAACAAACCGATTGCCATCACTAACAAGCCGAACGCTCCGTAAAGTACTTTTTTGGTATTGTGTAAAGCCCATGTGATTACAGGCAAATACCAGGAATTTATATTATTGATTAAGCGGTTGGACAGGGAATTCGGATTTTCTTCTTTTGGTTTTAAAAATAAAGAGGAAACCACCGGAACATAAGTAAAACAAAGTAACATCGCTCCTACAAGCGCAAAACTGAAAGTCATTGCCATCGGTTTGAACATCTTGCCTTCCACTCCGGTTAAGGATAGAATCGGAATGAAAACAATCAGGATGATTAATTGGCCGAAAATTGCCGAATTCATCATTTTTGAAGCACTTTTAAGCGTAATCCGGTCGATTTCCGATTGTTGGTTCTCTCCGGAAAGCAGCTTCAATTCAGCCGATTTTTGGGTTATCTGAAAGGCTATGAATTCGACGATAATAACCGCTCCGTCAATAATGATTCCGAAGTCGATGGCACCTAAACTCATTAAATTCGCGTCAATTCCGAAAAGGTTCATGAACGAAATGGCAAACAACAAACAAAGCGGAATTACGGAGGCCACTACAAGTCCGGAGCGCCAGTTTCCAAGTAAAAGAACTACAACAAAAATTACGATAAGGCAGCCCAGAATAAGGTTTTCGGCTACGGTAAACGTTGTTTTTCCTACCAGTTCGCTTCGTTCTAAAAAGCCGTTGATGTAAACGCCTTCGGGAAGTGTTTTCTGAATTTCGGCCACACGGTTTTTTACGTCTTCAATAACTTGTTTTGAGTTGGCGCCTTTTAGCATCATAACCTGACCTAAAACCTTCTCGCCTTCTCCGTTAGCCGTTATTGCACCAAAACGATTCGCACTTCCGTAACGTACCTGAGCCACATTTTTTATGTAAACCGGAATGCCATTGTCGTTTTTGACCACAATATTTTCAATATCCTGAACGGAATTTACTTTTCCTTCTCCGCGGATAAAATAACTCTGGTTTTCTTTTTCTATATATGCACCTCCGGCAATACTGTTATTGTTCTCCAAAGCCCGGAAAACCTCTCCGACTTCAATATCCATCGCTTTTAAACTCGACGTGTTGATGGCAATTTCGTATTGTTTTAAGAAGCCGCCCCAAGTGTTGATTTCCACTACGCCGTTAATTCCGGAGAGCTGACGTTTTACTGCCCAGTCCTGAATAGTTCGCAAATCGGTTACCGAATATTGATTTTTATATTCGGGTTTTACATCGAGTATGTATTGATAAACTTCGCCAAGACCTGTGGTTATCGGACCCATTTCGGGAGTACCGAAACCTTGAGGGATTTTTTCGGAAGCGGTTTTAATTTTTTCGGCTATTAATTGTCGGGGAAGATAAGTTCCTATATTTTCATCAAATACGATGGTAACCACAGATAAACCAAATTTTGAAATGGAACGGATTTCTTTAACTCCGGGCAAATTGGCCATTTCCAATTCTACCGGATACGTGATATACTGTTCGATATCTTCAGTGGAAAGATTGCGTGACGTGGTAATTACCTGTACCTGATTGTTGGTTACATCCGGAACCGCACCGATGGAAATCTGGAAAACAGAAAACAATCCGAATCCAATTATTCCTATCGTAAAAAGAATGATTATGAATTTATTTCGAAGGCTGAATCCAATAATTTTATCCATCACTATATTTTTTAACAAATTTAAAAATGAAAGAAAAAAGGTAGCTTAAGATAGCCTTAAGATGTCCTTACGGAAAGATTAAAATCACTTCGGTGCCTTCATTTAGTGTACTGTTAATGTTGATTTGGATACTTAAAAGTAAGCATAATTTCCTTACAATTGATAAACCTAAGCCGGTTCCTTTGATTTCGGAATGTGCGGAAGCTTCCGATCGATAAAATTGATCGAAAATTGCATTTAAATCTTCTTTTTTAATACCTATGCCGTTGTCGGCTATTTTGCATACGGTTTTTCCGTTTTCATTTGCAATACTTATGGTAACGTTACCGTTTTGTGGTGTGTATTTCAGTGCGTTGGAAATAATATTTCCGATAATTATGGAGAGTAAGTAATTGTCGGTTTTTACGTAGTACTCTTTATGAAAATCGGTTTTTACGGTAATGTTCTTGTTTTGAAATTTTGGAGCAAATCGCGTTGTTACATCCAGAATTGTTGAATTTAAGAGGACTTCTTCGTTCTTCACGTATTGTTTTTGATTTTCAAATCGCGCTAATAAAAGAAGTTCATCCACTAAATTATTCAGGCGATCTACCTCGGAAACACAGTAATTAATTTTCTCTAAATATTCTTCTTGTGAACGGGGTTTACGGATTAAAACTTCCAGTGTTCCTTTGATAACCGCCAATGGAGTGCGTAATTCATGAGAGGCATCCGAAGTGAACTGTTTCTCTCGTTCTACGGCACTTTCAATCCGATCCAAAAGTTCATTGATGTTTTTGGATAACTGATAGAGTTCGTCCTTGTTTTTGGGTAAGGCGATTCGGGAACTTAAATTGTCTTTTGTAATTTCTGATGATGTTTTGATAATGGTGCTTACTGGTTTAATGCTTCTTCCGGCAATAATTCTTGCGATGAAGAAAAGCACCAACAGAATCAGTGGAAAAGCAATCAGTAAAATTTCGCGCTGACTATTGATAACCATAACCGCATCTTCCAGTGACATGGCAACGATAAGGTATCCTGCTTTTTTGTTGTTATCATAAACAGGCACCTGAATCTGACGGATGATCTTTCCATCCAGCTGTGTATCAAAAAACTCATTATCATGTTCTTTGACCGTGAGATAAAGGGATTTGTCTTTAAGATTTGGCGATTTGTCAATCAGTTTCCCTTTGCTGTCAACAAATTCAACGAAAACCGGATTAACGTCAAAGGTATTGTGTTCCCTTTCTTTCCATTCGTCTTTGTGGGTTAAATTAATACGACCGTCTTTAACGCTTATTTCTTTAAAGTGTTTCTCTACTTCCGTTTTAATATCGGCATTGATGCTATTGTAAACCGTTATTTCGACAATGTGATGGATAACGATGAAAACCACAAAAATAAGTAATGCGGTACTGATGATATAATTGAAAGCGATTCTGTTTCTGAACGAAAATGAAAACATGATTTTAGCGGTAAATGGATTCAAAATCCGGTTCGACATGAATGAGTACGTGGCCCAATTCGTTTATCTCGGCACGAAGCGTGTCTTTTAGAACATGAGCGATGTCGTGGCCTTCTTTTACGCTTTTGGTTCCGTCAACTATGATATGCAAATCGACATGGTATTTCATTCCGGCTTTTCGGATGAAACACTTTTCGATGCCTTTCATGTTTGGTATTGTACCTCCTATTTTTATAATTTCGGCTTCCAGTTCATGGTATAAATGTTCGTCCATGATTTCGCCCAATGCGGGTCTGAAAATTTTATAACAATTGTACAGGATGAATACCGAAGCTAACAATGCGGCCCAATCGTCGGCGGCTTCATACCCTTTTCCGAAATAAAGCGCAACAGAAATCCCTATAAAAGCGGCTACAGAGGTGATTGCATCGCTTCTGTGGTGCCAGGCATCGGTTTCCAAAGCACTGCTTTTCGTTTCTTTACTTTTTTTCATCACCGTCTGAAAGGAGAACTCTTTCCATAGAATAATCGCTCCCAAGACAATTAGTGTAAAAGGTTTTGGTAATTCGTGAGGCGTATTAATGTTTTGAATGCTTTCATAAGCAATGATTGTAGCAGAAGTGATTAAAAATCCAACTACTATAAAGGTTATTAGTGGTTCCGCCCTTCCGTGACCGTAAGGATGATTTTCATCAGCCGGTTTATTAGAATATTTGATTCCGAAAAGAACTAAAAACGACGAAAAAATATCGGCAGTAGATTCAATGGCATCCGCAATCATGGCATACGAATTACCAAAATAACCGGTGATGCCTTTTATTAAAGCAAGTAACGTATTTCCAATGATGCTGAAATAGGTAGCTTTTATAGCCGTTTCGGTTTTTGACATAATTAATTTTCGTTGGCGATATACCCCACACCTCTAATTGTTTTCAGTAATTCAACATCCTTGCTTAGATTGAGCTTCTTGCGTATGGCATTGATAAACACGTCAATAACGCCGGTATCGTATTCGAAATGAATGTCCCAAACGTCTTCAATAATACTGTTTCGGGTACAAACCGTTCCCTTTCGTTCCACTAAATATTTGAGTAAATCGTATTCTTTTTGGGTTAGCATCACTTCTTTATCTCCAACAAAAACCTGATGGCTTAACGGATTTATGCTGATTGTTCCCAAAGTTAGCACATCTGTTTTGGTATCGTTTCGAAAATGAATTTTTATACGCTCCAGTAACTCCTCAAAGCTGAATGGTTTTTTTATATAATCGTTAGCGCCGGCACGTAATCCGTCAATGGTTTCCTGAACGGTGTCTTTTGCGGTCAGGAATAGAATCGGTGTTTTTTTATCGTAAGTCCGAATGGCTTCGCAAACTTCCAAACCAGTTAATTTAGGAAGCATCCAGTCCAACAGAATTAAGTCGGGAGTTTCCTTTTTTACGGTTTCCAGTCCGGTTAATCCGTCGGCAGCTACAAAAACAATGTAGCCTTCTTCTTCCAAACCTTGTTTCAAAAAGTTGGAGATACCTGCCTCATCTTCGACAATTAAAATTTTCATATCGCTCAAGTACTAATTATGCACCGAAATTAAACAATTAAAAAAACAACATTAGAACCGATAAAGTATCTTAAGCCAAACTTAAGCGATTCAGAATGATTGTTTTATAAGTTTGTCCTTTAAAATAATCGTATGAAGTTAACAAAAAGCATCCATCCTTTTTTAAAATTATGTTCTTTTTACCTGATTGTGAACCTGATTTTAAGAATAATTCTGATTTTTCATCCGATAACCCAATCCGCATTTGGATTTGGATCGGTTTTGAAAATGGTATTGTTTGGAATGGTCTCCGACTTCTTTGTGTTTTCGTTGGCCAGTGTTTTTTTGTGGTTGTATCAAATTTTCCTGTCCGATTCGAAATACTATAAACCCTGGGGTTATATATTGTTCGGATTATTAACTGGCCTGCTGTTTTACATTTCCTTTTTCAATACCATTTTGAATGAATACGGAGGTGTGTTGCCTACAATCGGAATCGTTTTACTGGGATTTAAAACCGTTTTGTTTGGGTTGCTTCTTTTTTTACCGCGATTCCGAAGAAAAATTCGATTGGTCCTTTATTCGGTTACCGTTTTTATTTTTGTTTTGATCATCATTCAAAACGCGGTCAGCGAATTCTTTTTCTGGAATGAGTTTGGTGTAAAATATAACTTTATTGCAGTGGACTATTTGGTTTATACCAATACGGTTATCGGCAATATTATCGAATCGTATCCTGTAGTGCCTTTGTTTTTGGGAATCGGTACCGTGGCTTTGATTTCGACCTACTTCATTGTGAAAAAATCAGCTTCTTTTCTGGATAAGCTTCCTTCGTTCAAAGATAAAATGAAGCTTTCCGGTATGTATTTATCGCTGTTTGCTGTTGCGTTATTTGCGGTTCCGACATTGGCGAAATTTGAAAATTCACAAAATGTTTTTGCTAACGAGCTCCAATCCAACGGCATCTATAAATTCTATCTGGCTTTTATGAACAGTGAATTGGATTACTATAAATTTTACGGTACGCTTCCGGAAAGTGAAGCCTACGCCATGTTAAAGCAGCATATTCCTTCGATTTCCAAAACATCAACACTACACGCAGTTCATGAAAACGGTAAAGAAATACATAAAAATGTGATGCTGATTACAGTGGAAAGTCTGAGTGCCGATTTTATGAAAACCTATGGAAACGAACAGAACATCACCCCTTTTCTGGATTCCTTGGCTAATAAAAGTTTGCTTTTCACCAATCTTTACGCAACAGGAAATCGTACCGTTCGCGGACTGGAAGCGGTAACGTTATGCATGCCGCCAACAGCTGGAGAAAGTGTGGTTAAACGGGAAGACAATAAGAATAAATTTTCAACCGGAAGTATTTTTAAAAAGAAAGGTTATACGGTTGATTTTCTGTATGGTGGCGATGCGTATTTTGATAATATGGAAAGTTTCTTCAGTGGAAACGGATATGCCGTTGTTGATAAAAAAACATTGCAGCCCAATGAAGTTACTTTCGAAAACATTTGGGGAGTTTGTGATGAGGATATGGCAAAAAAAGCCATACGGGTAATGAACGAGGAATCGAAATCCGGAAAACCCTTTTTTAACCATTGGATGACCGTGAGCAATCACCGCCCGTTTACGTATCCGGATGGAAAAATCGATATTCCTGCCGATTCCAAATCCCGTGAAGGTGGCGTGAAATATACCGATTACGCCTTGCATCAATTCTTTAAAATGGCGGAAAAGCAATCTTGGTTTAAGAATACTGTTTTTGTTATTGTAGCCGATCACTGTGCTTCGAGTTCGGGAAAAACGGAATTACCGATGGAAAAATATAGAATTCCGGCGCTGATTTATGCTCCCGGATTCATACAACCGGAAAAAAACGCCACGCTGATGTCGCAAATCGATTTGATGCCAACACTTTTCGGGTTGTTGCATTTTAATTATCAAAGTAAATTTTACGGAGAAGATGTTCGGAATCCGGAGTATAAACCGCGTGCTTTTATCGCAACCTATCAGGATTTAGGATTGGTGGAGAACAATATGTTAACGATTATCTCACCGGTTAGGAAAGTAAAACAGTTTGATTTAATTCGTCAGTCACAGGAAGGTTTATCTGCTGAATTTCAGATTCACTACGAAGAAAAACCCAGAAGAGTATTGGATAAGAAAATGGTAAACGAAACCATTGCCTATTATGAAACGGCTTCGGAAATGCTGAAACATAAAAAATATCAGAAGTAATTACCGATTTACAATAACCCGTTATATTTTCGGGTAAACCACTCGGCAGCAAGGGAAATGGCTACTAAAATTAAAAGCCAGATCCAGTCAATCAAAGGTGTTTTTTTGATTACGGCTTTCTCTGTTGGCAAATAATTGTCGTTTTTAAGCAGGTTTTCAATCAGTGCATCGATTTGAGACGGATAATAGACTTCTCCGTTCGTATTGGAAGCCAATTGATTCAAACGGGCGACATCCGGATTCACAAATTGCTTTTCGATTTCAAAATCCAGGACTTCAAAATTACCCGAATATTTTGTTTTGGAATTGTTTTCGGTAACCGTAAAGCTGTAATTTCCAAACTCCAAGCCATCCAAATTGACTTTGTAATCGCTGTTTCCTTTTAAGAAATCGTAATTCTTGGTTTTACCGGTTTGCTTGTTTTTTAAAGCGATGGTTAGCCGCGCGTTTTCATCAAACTCATAATTCTTATTGAAGTACTGTGCTGAAATTTCAAGGGTTTCACCGGAATTATAAAAACTTTCGTGCGTAACATTCAGTGTTTTTTTTGCCGCATTAGATGCCAAATACTGAATCACCTTATCCGTGAAAACATCAAACTGTTCAAACGATTTGGTTTTCAGATGACTTTCCAGACGCCATTTCCAGATGTTTTCTCCGAAAAGAAAAGCGTTTCGTTTTAATCCGTTTTCAGAGAACGTTAGTAATGGATTTTCGGTTCCGATGTTTCGGATTCTTGCTTTTAAAAGGGTATTTGTATTTTGTTTTACCGTAATTGTTCCGAACGGATGCTGTAATGGAGGGAACTGTTCGAAACCGATGTTGTCCAAAGCAAACGAATTGAATTGCGGGTTGAAATCGGCAGAATAGTCTTCATTTTGTCCGGAAACCTTAAACTGCACCTGATTCTGGTATTGGTTTAACAGATTGAAATCGGTGTTTGTTCCGGTGATGATCCACGCGTTTAAATCCAAGTTTTTATTCTGATCCAAAACGGATTTGAATTCGGCTGTAGGTTGGTATAAAATCAAAACATTGTAATCCTGTAATGATTTGATATCGTTTGGTTTAACTATTGTTACTTTGCGTTGTAAATTAGCTTCTACCGAACGTTTCAAGACACCTAAATCGGGATGATTTATAGCGGAAACTAAAGCAATTTCCGAACGCTGATCGATTACTTCAACCGCAAAATTCTTAGTGTTGTTGTAGTTGTTTTTTTCCTTTTCCGAAGACGAAATCACCGCTTTGAAAGTCTGCACTCCTACTTTATCAGCATTCAGTAAAACAGAAACAACCTGTGCTTTTTTAGAAGGCGAAAACGAAACCGTTTGCTTGTGAATGGTGGCATTTCCCTGTTGAATATTGAAAGTCGCATTAATCGTTTTGGTTCCGTTGTATTGCAGAAACACTTCCACCGGAAATTTGTTTTTCAGAAAAGCATACTTGTTTACGTTCAACTGATTGATTTTCAAATCCAAAAATGTGGTTGTGTCTCCTAAAACCAAAGGATAAACAGCGGTGTTTTGCTGAAAACTGTACACGTAATCGTTTCCGATAGTCTGGTTTCCGTCGGTTACTAAAACCACCGGATGATTTTGACTTCGGTAAAACTGTTTTAAATTTTGGGCAACCTGATCGATATGCGTTTGTTTTCCTTTGAAATCCAATTCGTTACCCGATTGAAAATCGCTGTCAAACCGGTACAACTGCACCTCGAATTTGTCTTTCAGTTTGCTGTTTTTGGTTAATTTTTTGGAAAGCTCTTTTGCGATGTTATTTTGATTCAATTCGTTGATTGATTGTGAATTATCAACAACAATAGGCAGCGGAGTTTTGGTTGTTTCGAATGTTTTTCTGGAAATAATCGGATTGATTAACAATACGAAAATAGAAAACAAGGAAACAAAACGTAAAAAAGCCAAAAACAAGTGCAGTTTTGACTTGTAATTGGCTTTGTATAAGTAATGGTAAAACGACAATCCGGCAGCAATCAGTACAGATAGCAATAAAAGTAAAATTGTGCTTGTTGTCATTTTTGATTATTTGGTTATTTACTTCGTCAGTTCGCTAACGCTCGGGTGGTTATTCGTTCGTAAAAAACTGATAACACAATTTGTAACTTAGTTATTAAGTTAGCATTCCTCCGTCAACGTTAATAACCTGTCCGGTAACATAAGCACTCATATCACATGCTAAAAACACGCAAACGTTTGCCACATCTTCCGGAGAACCGCCTCTTTTTAAAGGAATACTTTCTCTCCAGCCTTTTACTACATCTTCATTTAATTTGGCTGTCATTTCCGTTTCGATGAAGCCCGGAGCGATTACATTACAACGAATGTTACGAGACCCTAATTCCAAGGCCACCGATTTAGAGAAACCAATAACTCCCGCTTTCGAAGCCGCGTAGTTGGTTTGTCCGGCATTTCCTTTCACACCTACTACGGAACTCATATTAATGATAGAACCGGCGCGGTTTTTCAACATAATTTTCTGTACGGCTTTCGTCATATTGAATACCGATTTTAAATTCACGTCGATAACCGTATCGAAATCTTCTTCAGAAATACGCATTAACAGATTATCTTTTGTAATTCCGGCGTTGTTGATTAAAATATCCACGTTTCCGAATTCGGCAATAACATCATCCACTAATTTTTGAGCTTCGTTAAAATCAGCCGCGTTTGATTGGTATCCTTTAGCTTTAACTCCTAAAGCCGTTAATTCATTTTCTAATTCCTGAGCCGCCGCTGCAGAAGAACTGTACGTAAAAGCAACATTGGCACCTTGTTTGGCAAAAACTTCGGCAATTCCTCTACCGATTCCTCTACTCGCTCCCGTAATGATCGCGGTTTTTCCTTCCAGTAATTTCATATTGTTGGTTTAATTTGTTTTAATAATTACAGGATTCAAATATATCGTTATTTTGAATTAAAAAAAAATCAATGCTGTTTTAACTTACATTCGGTTTATTTAGTCAAAGTACTTTTTTTGCATGCAGACGAATGACAATCCGATATGTTTTCATTTGCAATCAAAGCAGGATGCCTAAGTCGCATATAATGAAGTTATAAGAATCCAAATCAGATTATTTAATGATTATTTAAACGTATTTTAATGTTGGATATCTTTAAATCATTACCATAAATGCTTTTTAACGTTTTTTTTATCAATTTGAAAGGTTAAATTGATAAATATCAACTATATAACTATCTTTACTATGAAGAAATTGTAAGATTTACCCTTTAACTTTCGTATTTGTTATAATGTCCGGCAAATGTCCATCTAAAAAACAAATGTAATGTTTTAACACTACGTTTCTGATTTGTTTAATGGTATTGTCGTGCATGAGTTGCAAGGTTATGGTTAGTTCGATTTTTCAGACTTACGCTATTTCATTTGATTGGTTTAAGTTTAGGCAAACAGATTTGTTAATAATAAACGGTTTAAAATGAGAATCATGAAAAAATATCTATTACTATTATTGGCGGTTTCATTTATTGCATGTACAAAAGATGAAGGTTATGGAGGATTGGCTTCCATATCCGGAAAGGTTTACGCATTGAATTACAATCAGAACCAGGTTCTTTTAAGTGAAGGCTATCTCGGAGATGTCCGGGTTTATATCAGTTCGCGCGGCAGCAATGATTTTTATGATGATGTGCGCACTACGTATGACGGATCATTCAAATTCGATTTTTTGCAGGAAGGAAGTTATGATGTTTGGGTTTATGGAGATTGTGACTATTGTCCTTGGGATCAGCTGGTTGAGAAAAAAGAAGTCGAAGTAACATCCAGAAAGGCTCAAGTGGTTCTTGAAGATTTTGTAATTAAAATCTAAAGTCATGTTTAAAAAATTCACGAGCCAACTTTCGTTATTGAGCAGCATCTCTTTAAATGAAATGGAATCGGTTGCGTTATTAAACAGAATGGATAGTAAGTATACCTTAAAGGGACAAGATTTACTAAAAATACTACCTTGTTTAATTGAAAATTACAAGGTTTTGGAAATCAATGGCGTTAGGGTTTTTTCTTATGAGAATAATTATTTTGACACTCCCGATTTGCAATTTTTCCGGGATCATCATAACGGATATGTAAATAGAATAAAAGTACGAAGCCGAAGATATGTCGAATCCGATTTGTGTTTTTTTGAGATCAAAAAGAAAGAAAAAGTAGACCGCACAAATAAACACCGTGAAGAATTGACATGCATGATTTCTGATATTGACAGTAACAGAAAAAGCGTAATTCAGGATTATACAAGAAAGGATATCGGAGAGGTTAATCTTATTCTGAAAAATAATTTCAGCAGGGTCACTTTGGTTAACCATCATTTTACCGAAAGGGTTACAATTGACATGAACCTACACTTTATAGACAATCAGAATGATATTAAGTTTGGAAAAATTGCCATCATAGAAGTGAAGCAATCCAAAAGCACACATACGTCACCGATAACCAATTCGTTGAAACAATATCATATAAGATCACAAGGTATCAGTAAATACATTTACGGTGTCATTTCATTGCATCCAACGGTCAAGAAAAATAATTTTATGCCAATAATACGAACCATACATAAACTTCAGCAATAATGGAAAATGAAGAAATTTTAAACGGCGTTTTTAATACATCGGATTTCGCAATACGATCTGTTATTGACTTTATATCGGTACTGATTCTCGTTGCATTAATTTATTATCCAAAACATAAAAACAAAGATTTCATATTCACATTCATTTTGTTCAATGTGGTAAATTTCATGATTTGCTGCCTGCTTGGTGCTGCCAAAATTAAAATCGGCTTCGCTTTCGGACTGTTTGCCATGTTTTCCATAATCCGTTACCGGACCATTGCCATTTCCATAAAAGACATGGGCTACTTCTTTATTTGTGTTGCTCTCGGAATGTTGAATTCACTGGCTTCAGTAGATCATGGCTTTACAGTGTTGATAATTTGTAATCTGGTTGTCCTGATTCTGACTTTCATTCTGGAACGATTGGACTTTCTTAAAAATGAAAACGCAAAAGAGATCGTTTACGATAAGGTGGAATTAATCAGGCCGGAATACAGAGAACAACTGCTTCAGGATCTAAATGAAAGAACGGGACTGAACATTCACCGAATTGAAATTGTTTCCCTTGATTATTTAAAAGATACCGCGCTTTTAAAAGCCTTTTACTATGCTAAAGAAAGCGAATACGTATTACCAAAATCCGATGATAATGATTAAAAAACAACTCCTCTGTTTGATAATCCTGTTTCTGTTCGCTTTCGAAGGGTTATGTCAGAACTATACCGATTTTCAGGGTAGGTTCATTCCTTCCGTAAGTTACAGAATAAATGATAAATGGAAAATTGCCGGACAATACCGCTATTCTCTTCAGAAAGATTTTCAGGAGTTCCGCTCCAGCGCCGCACAGTTTGATATCGAATACAATATCACTGAAACTATAAGTATCGAAACCGGTTATCGTTTTACCACATCATTTCAGGAAGATAATCATCGGTTGTTCGGCGGAATTAAATATGATAAGAAATTTAATGCTTTTAGACTGTTTTCAGGCATAAAATACCAGTTTACCACAGGCAGTTTCGATAGCCGTTATATGAAATATTTTGAACGCCCTAATCATACGTTGCGTGAGAAAATTGGTTTGGAATATAATATACCCAATTCGAAAATCGACTTGTATACTTCGGCAGAACTCTTTTTAAGGTTAGCGGAGGATGAAGATCCGGTAAAAATCAACCGGGCCCGTTATGAAATTGGTGTGGATTATAAATTTAAATACGGAAACACTTTCGGGTTTTCCTTTTTTTATGACGATAGGACTAACCCAAGAAAAACCGACCGTTTTGTATTGGAAACCAAGTACTCCCTGTCTATTGACGATATGTTAAAAAAAATCAGAAAGAATAAGCAAAAAAAGACTGAAGAATAAGTTACAGATGTACTTCCCTGATTTGAAAAAGAGCTAACGATAATAATAAACAACGCATTAAACCATTTTCGGTTACTGGTGTCTTACTCAAAACCAAACCCGAAAACCTATGAGAAAAGCATTGTTTTTAAGCTTGTGCACTTCTGTGTTGTTTCTGTCCTGCAATGATAAGGACGACAGTTATGCCGAAATTCCCTCCGAAAATTATCCGAATGTTGAAGCCGTTTTTGAAAGTACGATTGATTTGAATAATCTCAGTAATTATGCGAATCAGACAATTCCGCCCTACATTACGAAAGACAATGCAACTCTGAATCCGATTACGGATAAAGGCGCTACTTTAGGAAGAGTATTATTTTATGATAAGAATCTTTCTTCAAACAATAGTATTTCCTGTGCTTCCTGTCACCAACAGGCCAATGCGTTCAGTGACACCAATATTGCAAGCGTGGGTGTGAACGGTTCTACCGGCCGACATTCAATGCGATTAATCAATACGCGTTTTTCAGTAGAATCGAAGTTTTTCTGGAACGAAAGGGCTGCTTCGTTAGAAGTTCAGACAACAATGCCAATAAAAGATCATGGCGAAATGGGCTTTAGTGGTGCCAACGGCGATTTGACGTTTAATGATTTGATACTCAAATTGAGTGCGATTGAATACTACAAAGAGTTGTTTCGATTTGTGTATGGTACAGAAGAAATAACCGAAGTGAAAATCCAAAGTGCTTTGGCGCAGTTTATCCGAAGCATTCAGTCGTTTGATTCTAAATACGATGCCGGCCGCTCTCAGGTAGCAAATGACAATCAGGCTTTTCCTAATTTCACTGCACAGGAAAACCAAGGTAAAAATTTATTTTTAACGCCTCCTGTATTTGACGCAACAGGTTCAAGAACCGGAGGAGGAATTGGCTGTGCGGGATGTCATGCGGCCCCTGAATTCGATATCAATCCAAATTCTGGAAACAACGGAATCATTGGTGTTTTGAACGGGACCGGAATCGACATAACCAATACTCGCGCACCTTCTTTAAGAGATTTGGTTAAAACAGACGGAACTGCAAACGGACCAATGATGCATACGGGTGTGATTACTACCTTGCAAGCTGCCGTGGGTCATTATGGCGCTATCACTATTGCTCCGGGAAATACCAATTTGGACCCTAAACTTACTCCCGGTGGTAACGGGCAACGTCTGAATCTCAATGCTACTGAAGTGAATGCCGTGATTGCGTTTTTAAGGACATTGTCAGGAACAAATGTTTATACTGATAATAAATGGTCTGATCCGTTTTAAAACATATAAAAAGCCCTGCAAATTGCAGGGCTTTTCTATTATAAGGTGTTTAGAAAATTATCCTAAAACTTCTTTTACTTTTTTACCGATTTCGGCAGGAGAATCTACAACGTGGATACCGTTTTCTCTCATGATACGTTTTTTAGCTTCTGCCGTATCATCAGCGCCACCAACGATAGCACCGGCGTGACCCATTGTACGTCCTTTTGGAGCTGTTTCACCAGCGATGAAACCTACAACCGGTTTTCTGTTTCCGTCTGCTTTAACCCAACGGGCAGCGTCCGCTTCCAACTGACCTCCGATTTCACCAATCATAATGATGATTTCAGTTTCAGGGTCGTTCATTAACAATTCAACCGCTTCTTTAGTAGTAGTTCCAATGATTGGGTCACCACCAATTCCGATAGCTGTTGTAACTCCTAATCCTTGTTTTGCAACCTGATCAGCCGCTTCATAAGTTAAAGTTCCTGATTTAGAAACGATACCAACTTTACCTTGTTTGAAAACGAAACCTGGCATGATACCAACTTTAGCTTCACCCGGAGTAATAACACCTGGACAGTTAGGACCTACTAAACGACAATCTTTACCTTTAATGAAATCATAAGCTTTGATCATATCAGCAACAGGAATACCTTCTGTGATACAAATGATTACTTTAATTCCGGCATCTGCAGCTTCCATAATCGCGTCAGCAGCAAAAGCGGGCGGCACAAAAATGATAGACGTATCGGCACCAGCCTTATCTACAGCATCTTTAACCGTATTAAAAACCGGACGGTCTAAATGTTGTGTTCCGCCTTTACCCGGAGTTACACCACCTACAACGTTTGTTCCGTATTCAATCATTTGAGAAGCGTGAAAAGTTCCTTCACTTCCTGTAAAACCTTGAACAATTATTTTAGAATTTTTATTAACTAAAACACTCATGATATCGTTTTTTATGTTGTTTGTAAAATTTGTGTTGCAAAAATAGCTTATTGAAAGAAATATCTAAAGGATTTTGCTATAAACTTTTTAAGATTTTTATACTGAAACTAACTCAGTTGACTCATCTGATAGCCGCGAAACAATTTTCCGTCTTTTACTTCCCAAATTGTCATGAAATGTGCTAAGACCATCTCTTCAGTCGGACTTTCAATTGGAGTCACATAATAAGTGTAACGAACGGAAACATTATCGTTATCCTGCAGAATATGTGAAAAATGGATGCGTGAGGAAACGTAGGATCTATTCATCTCCAGCGATAAGTTCATCAACTCATTCTTGTTCATTTTCAGAAAGCCTTTGGAACTGTGCCAATGAAATTCCATTTCATCATGAAGAAAACGATTCAGGGTTTCAGTATTTCGTAATGCATCCGATTGATAAAAATCTGTAACAAGCTCTTTAGCCATCATTTTTGTTCAGTTTGTTTAATATTTCCGGTATTTTTTTAACGTTTGCCAATTGTTTCAGTTTTTCACGGGATTCTTCTATCGGAGTTCCGAAATAGGTCTTTCCTCCTTCTACCGATTTGGTAACGCCGGTTTGACCTAAAATAACGGCTTTCTCGCCAATGGTGATTCCGCTCGTGGTACCAACTTGACCCCATAAGGTAACTTCATCTTCAATAACGACACAACCTGCAATTCCGGTTTGGGAAGCAATCAGACATTTTTTACCGATTACGGTATCGTGTCCCACATGCACCTGATTGTCAATTTTAGTACCTTCGCCGATAGTAGTATCTCCGGTAACGCCTTTGTCAATAGTGCATAATGCTCCGATTCCCACATTGTTTTCAATGACTACTCGCCCACCCGATAACAATTGATCAAAACCTTCCGGACGTTTTTTGTAATAGAAAGCATCGGCTCCCAGAACACTTCCGGAGTGAATAATTACGTTATCACCAATGAGGGTATTGTCGTAAATCGAAACATTGGAATGAATCAGACATTCTTTTCCGATTACCACATTATTTCCGATAAAACAATTGGGTTGCACTACCGTTCCTTCTCCGATAACAGCCGATTCTGAAATTGCCGTGTTCGATGACTGAAAAGGTCTGAAATGTTTTGTAAGTTTATTGAAATCACGGAAAGGATCATCGGAAATCAGTAAAGCCTTACCTTCCGGGCAATCTACTTTTTTGTTGATTAAAACAATAGTAGCCGCCGACTGTAATGCTTTGTCGTAATATTTCGGATGGTCCACAAAAACGATGTCTCCGCGTGTCACCACATGAATTTCATTCATTCCGTGCACGGGAAAACGTTCATCGCCCACATACTCACACTGAATAATGTTGGCAATTTCTTTAAGAGTATGTGTTTTGTGAAATTTCATATTTTTTTGTGTTCAGTAAGCGGTAGGCAGCAGTCAGTGTTAATTCGATTAAAAACGAACACTGACTACTGGATACTGTAACTATTCCTTAACACGCTCCATGTAAGAACCTGTAGCCGTGTCAATTTTGATTTTATCGCCTTCGTTGATAAATAAAGGTACGTTTACTGAAGCTCCTGTTTCAACAGTTGCCGGTTTTGTAGCATTAGTCGCGGTGTTTCCTTTTACTCCCGGTTCTGCATACGTTACTTCCAATACTACAGAAGCAGGCATGTCTACAGCTAGAGGTGCATCAGTTTCCGTATTGATCTGAACCATTACGTTCGTTCCTTCTTTTAATAAATCCGGAGCGTCAAGAATATCTCTGTTTAAAGAAATCTGCTCGAAAGTTTCATTGTTCATGAAATGGAATTCTGTTCCTTCAGCATATAAAAACTGGAAAGTATGCGTTTCCACACGAACTACATCAATTTTATGACCTGCAGAAAACGTATTGTCCAACACTTTTCCGTTTGTTAAACTTTTTAATTTTGTTCTAACGAAAGCAGGACCTTTTCCTGGTTTTACGTGAAGAAATTCTACAATCTTGTAAATATCGTGGTTAAATTTAATACACAATCCGTTTCTGATATCAGCTGTACTTGCCATTTTAAAGTATTTATTTGTTTTGTTTTTTATTAAACGATTCCGGTATATCCTTTCATCACTCCGCGTGATGAGTTTCTGATAAACAATATAATTTCATCGCGTTCCGGAGTTGCCTCCATTTCAGCTTCAATGATGCTTAAAGCCTGTGTTGTATTATAGTTTTTCTGATACAAAATTCGGTAAATATCCTGAATCTCACGTATTTTTTCTGTTGAAAAACCTCTTCTTCGCAATCCTACGGAATTGATTCCCACATACGATAAAGGTTCTTTAGCCGCTTTGGTAAACGGGGGAACATCTTTTCTTACCAAGGAACCGCCGGAAATCATCGCATGATCTCCGATAGAAATAAACTGGTGCACAGCTGCCAATCCGCCAATAATGGCATAATCACCTACGGTAACGTGTCCGGCCAAAGCCACTCCGTTAACAATAATGGCATTATCACCAATATGACAATCATGGGCGATGTGCGCGGTTGCCATAATTAAACAGTTTTGTCCAATCTTGGTCTGACCCGAAGCAATCGTTCCTCTGTTAATTGTAACACACTCTCTTACAGTAGTATTATCGCCGATTATTGCAAGTGAATCTTCACCTCCAAATTTTAAATCCTGAGGAACGGCTGCAATAACCGCACCCGGGAAAATATTACAGTTCTTACCAATTCGAGCCCCTTCCATGATGGTAACATTCGAACCAATCCAGGTTCCTTCGCCAATTTCAACATTATTATGTATCGTTGTAAAAGGCTCAATTACCACATTTTTGGCAATTTTTGCACCGGGATGAACATATGCTAAAGGTTGATTCATAAATTCTTGTTTAGTTCTTTTTTACAATTTGTGCCATTAATTCGGCTTCGGTAACTAATTTACCGTTTGCGTATGCGCTGGCCTGCATGTGACAGATTCCGCGACGGATTGGCGATAATAACGATAATTTGAATATCAACGTATCACCCGGCAACACTTTATGTTTGAATTTCACATTGTCAATTTTCATGAAATAGGTCAGGTAATTTTCCGGATCCGGAACCGTACTCAAAATAAGGATTCCACCCGTTTGTGCCATTGCCTCAATGATTAGAACGCCCGGCATAACCGGTGCTCCAGGGAAGTGACCTACAAAGAAATCTTCATTCATTGTTACGTTTTTCAACCCAACAACGTGTGTATCGGACATTTCTAAAATGCGGTCTACCAACAAAAACGGGTTTCTGTGAGGTAACATTGACATGATTTTAGTAACGTCCATCAAAGGTTCTTTGTTCAAATCGAAAACCGGAACCTGATTTTTTTGTTCGTTTTTAATGATCTTGGACATTTTTTTAGCAAACATGGTGTTTACAAAATGTCCTGGTTTATTTGCGATAACTTTTCCTTTGATTTTAGTTCCGATTAAAGCCAAATCCCCTACTACATCAAGTAATTTGTGACGTGCCGCTTCATTTGGATAATGCAAAGTCAAATTATCCAGAACGCCGTTAGGTTTCACCGAAATATTGTCTTTTCCAAAAGCAACTTTCAAGCGCTCCATGGTTTCAGAGGATATTTCTTTATCCACATAAACGATGGCGTTATTCAAATCACCGCCTTTTATCAATCCGTGTTCCAGTAAACCTTCCAATTCATGAAGGAAACTGAAGGTACGGCAATCGGCAATTTCCGATTTGAATTCGGTAATGCTCTTCATCGTTGCATTTTGGGTGCCTAAAACTTTAGTACCAAAGTCAACCATCGCTGTAACGCAATATTCTTCCGAAGGAATAATGGTTATTTCACTGCCTGTAACTTCGTCCATATAAGAAATAACTTCCTTAACGACATAAACATTACGTTCGGCGTCCTGTTCTACAATTTCGGCTTTTTCAATCGCTTCCACAAAATATTTGGAAGAACCGTCCATGATTGGTGGCTCGGAAGCGTCCAATTCGATGATAACATTGTCGACATCACAACCTACAAAAGCAGCCAAAACGTGCTCTGAAGTTTGGATTTTAACACCCAATTTCTCTAGATTAGTTCCTCTTTGCGTATTTACAACGTAATTTGCATCTGCTTCAATAATGGGCTGACCTTCTAAATCAACACGCACAAAGGTAAATCCGTTGTTAACCGGTGCCGGTTTAAAGGTCATGGTTACTTCCTGTCCGGTATGTAATCCCACTCCTTTTAAAGAAACTTCGTTTTTAATGGTTGTTTGCTTAACCATGGTTCAATTATTTAGTTTTAGTTAGTTTGTTTTTTTTTTCAATGCGTGAATATCATCCACAATTTTAGGCAAATTCTTGAAATGGACATACGATTTACTGAAATCTCCATAATTGAAAGCCGGACTTCCCTGTATCGCTTCGCCTTCTTTGATGCTTCTTCCAACGCCTGATTGCGCCTGAATACGAACACCATCACCAATGGTAATATGTCCTACAATGCCGACCTGACCGCCAATCATGCAGTTTTTCCCGATTTTGGTGGAACCGGCAACTCCGGTTTGGGATGCAATAACGGTATTTTCTCCGATTTCCACATTATGTGCAATTTGAATCTGATTGTCCAATTTAACACCTTTACGGATTATTGTTGAGCCCAAAGTAGCACGGTCAATGGTTGTACAGGAACCGATGTCCACATTGTCTTCAATAATAACATTACCGATTTGAGGTACTTTTGTATAGGTACCGTCTTCCTGAGGGGCAAATCCGAATCCGTCCGAACCGATTATGGAACCGGAATGAATCGTGCAATTTTTACCGATTTCGGTTTCGGAATAAATGCGGACACCGGCAAACAATACCGAATTGTCGCCAATGATTACGTTATCTCCCACAAAACTGTTCGGATAAATTTTTACATTATTCCCGATTTTTACGTTTTTACCGATATAGCAAAAACTGCCTAAATAAAGGTTTTCACCGTATTCCACATTTTCTGAGATGACAGAAGGCTGTTCAATTCCGGATTTCATCAGTTTCACCTGATTGTAGTATTCCAACAGTTTGGAAAAGGACTTATAAGCGTCTTCTACCTTAATTAAAGTAGTGGTAATAGGCTGTTCGGGTTCAAAAGTCGAATTTACAATCGTAATAGTCGCTTTTGTGGTATATATGTAATTCAGGTATTTCGGATTAGCCAAAAAAGTAAGAGAACCTTCAGTTCCTTCTTCAATTTTAGCCAATTTAAAGACTTCGGCCGAAGGATTCCCAACGACTTCGCCTTCTAAAATACCCGCTATTTGTTCTGCTGTAAATTTCATCTATGCAAAAATATAAAATTAAATCAAATCTTAACTTTCCAACAGTACTTTTGGAAAACACAGGTAATATTTGGTAACAGGTTTTGACAGCGCTTTTAAATTCAGCTGATCTGAGGCTTCCACCACATCTTCAATCGTTTTGTCTTTTTTATAGATATGAATGGGTTCTCCGGTTTTATTATAGGCCTGATTTTTTATTTTTCCTTTGAATATAAAATAATCAGTTTCTTTTTCCGTTAAAGGATGAATTTCCATCAATCGGGTTCTTAATTCTGTGATTTGTAATTTATCCACCTTTTCCGGAACCATCTTTATTTTTGGCAAATCACGATTGATAATCATTTTACTTAAAGACGAAAGCACGAAATCTTCATGAAATTGCCACGATTTGATAGCACTGACAATATCAAAGTCATCTAATAACGCGAATTTTTTCAAAATTGTTGCATCGAAACTTTCAAGCGTGATTTTATGCTGCATGAAAAACTGTAACGGTTCGCTGCAGGGAAGTAATTCTCCTTTTTGCGTAAGCTCTTTGGCGCGTTTTAATATTTTGGTCAGCGTCAATTCGGCCACCAGACTGGTTTTGTGTAAATAAGCCTGCCAATACATCAATCGTCTTGCCACCAAGAATTGTTCAACCGAATAAATTCCTTTTTCTTCAATCACCAAAACATCATCCACCACATGCATCATCTGAATCAATCGTTCGGAATTGATATTTCCTTCGGCTACACCGGTGTAAAAACTGTCACGTTTTAAATAATCCATGCGATCCATATCCAACTGACTTGAAATCAGTTGCAACATGAACTTTCGGTGGTATTCCCCTTTAAAAATCTGAATCGCCAATGATAATTTTCCGTCAAATTCACGATTTAGTTCGTTCATGAACAACAGTGAAATCTCTTCGTGATGAACATCTTCCACAATACTGTGTTCCATCGCGTGCGAAAAAGGACCATGACCAATATCGTGCAATAAAATAGCGATATAAAGCGCGTTTTCTTCTTCTTCTGAAATAACCACTTCCTTAAAACGAAGCGTCTGCACGGCTTTCTGCATTATATGCAAACAACCCAAAGCATGATGAAAACGAGTGTGATGCGCTCCGGGATATACCAAATAGGACATTCCCATCTGAGAAATACGTCGTAATCGCTGAAAATAAGGATGTTGTATTAAATCGTAAATTAAGGTATTGGGAATGGTTATAAAACCATAAATAGGGTCGTTTAGTATTTTAAGCTTGTTAATCTGATTCACGCAAGTAGTACTTTTTAACAAATATAAGAAAATTAACATTGACAACTCCTTTCTAAAGTTATCGAAAACAAAAAACCACTCGAAAGAGTGGCTTTTTTATGAATTTCAAAGATAATCATTACCAAATAACGACACGCATATCGTTTGGACGGTGCATTTTATCACCTTCTTTAATTTTAAAGGTGGTGTAAAACTCCGGAATATTACTCAACGGGCCGTTGATTCTGAATTGCGCCGGTGCGTGAACATCGGTCATAATTTGTTGTGCCAACGCTTCATCTTTAATGTTTACCATCCAGGCATACCCGTAGGCCAAAAAGAAACGCTCATTTGGAGTCAATCCGGCAATCTTCTGATTTTTCTTGAATTGTTCGGTTTTCTTAAAAGCTTCATAACCCATTACCACTCCGCCTAAATCGGCGATGTTTTCACCCTGTGTGGCATCTCCGTTTACGAATTTACCTTTTAATACTTCGTATTTGTTAAACTGTTCCACAATCAGTTTCGTTTTCGCTTTGAATTTTGTTAAATCTTCCGCTGTCCACCAGTTGTTCAGATTTCCTTTGTCGTCATATTGACTTCCCTGATCGTCGAAACCGTGGGTTATTTCATGTCCGAATGTCGAACCACCAATAATACCATATAAAACGGCATCGTCCGGCATTCTGCCTTCAAATCCCGGAACGATAATATTACAAGCCGGAACACAGATTTCATTGTTACTTGGATTATAGTACGCATTGTAGGTTTGCGGATACATGCCCCACTCTGTTCTGTCTACCGGTTTACCGTATTTGGAAATCATATAATCGTATTCCCATTTGTTGGTGTTCATCACATTGGTACAGTACGATTTTCTGTCAATGGACACACTGCTCATGTCTTTCCATTTGTCGGGATAGCCTACTTTCATTACAATTTTGCTAAGCTTCACAAGTGCTTTCTCTTTGGTGGCCGGACTCATCCAATCTAATTTCTTAATGTGATCGGCATATACATCTCGGATATTATTCCCAATTTCCAAAAGTTTCTCTTTGGCCCCTTTAGGCAGATATTCTTCCACATACACTTGTCCGATCAACTCTCCTAAAGAAGCATCGGTGCGGGCCACTACCCTTTTCCATCTTGGTTTTTGTTTGGTAACACCATTCATTACCGTAGAATAGAATTTGAAGTTTTGTAAATCTATATCCTTGTTTAAATAGGATGCGTAACTGTCTACCAAATTCCACTTTAAATACACTTTCCAGTCTTCTATGGAATAGGTTTTTACCAACTGATTCAATCCTTTATAAAACTCAGGCTGACCAACAATAACGGAATCGGCTTTAGCAACTTTCATCGTTGCCAGCATTTTATCGGCAGACAGATTCGGTACCATTGCTTTGAATTGTGTTACCGACATCTTATTGTAATTTTTAACCGGATCACGAAGCGCTTCCAGTTTTCTGGATGCTTTTGCCAAATCCGTTTCCAATTTCATGATTGAAAGCGCGTTTTTAACGGCTGTTACATTATTTTGTCCGATGAGCTGCAACATGGCCTGAACGTGTTTTACGTATTCTTTTCGGATGTTAACCGTTTCGTCATCGGTATTGAAATAATAATCACGATCTCCTAAACCCAATCCGCCCTGAGAGAAAAACAAAGCATATTTAGTACTGTTTTTGTCGTCCTGACCTAAGTAAAAACCAAAGGCCGGGCTGGTGCCTATAGTGTGCATGTGCGCTATGGCTTCTGTTAAAGTCGCTAAATCTTTTACAGCATCAATTCGGGCCATTTCCGCTTTTAACGGATTGATTCCTGCTTTTTCAATCGCAACGGAATCCATCCCGGAAGCATAAAAATCACCGATTTTTTGTTTGTTGCTGCCTTTCTTTGCATTTTTATCTTCCGCTGATTTGATGCAGATGGATTTTATCTGAGAATTAATCGTGTCGCCGATAGTTCTGAAAATGCCGTTGCTGCTTTCCGTTTCCGGAATGGGGTTTTTCTTAAACCAGCCGCCGTTAGCATAATGAAAGAAATCTTCTCCGGGGTTCACTGTAGTATCACGATTCATTGCTAACGGATCGGGTTGTATTAATTCATCCGTTTCTTTGTTTTTACAGCTTGTCAGTACCAAAGTGGTTCCGGCAACAAGCAGTGTAAAATGTTTTAATTTCATATGATTTATTGTTTTATGAACGATTTATGTTTTTCAAAGATATCTTTTTCCTACATTCCTTACAACAAGGCATAAAAATGAGTTACTGTAGTGGTAATCGGAATCCGAAAACAGGTAGTTCCCCTTGCATGAAATCTAAATCTTCCGATCTCTTAAAACCAAGATTCTCATACATTTTCCAGGCAATTTGCATGGCTTTTGTGGAATGAATGATTACCTGATGGAGATTCGCTTCTTTTGCTTTTCTGATGCATTCTTCGGTTAAGAGCTTACCGATTCCTTTTCCTTGTGCTGAATGACTAACAGCTAATAGTCGGAATCCAGCTGCGTTTTGTTCTTTTGTGGCAATCCCGCCCGAACCGTAATACCTCATATCACTAAAGAAAACGACACCGCCTGCTATTTCATTGTCTGAAGAGACAGCTACCAGAAGTTCGGTTCCCGGATTCTTTGTCAACTCTCCGATATTTGCTAGCATTTTATAATAATCGGGTTGTTCGGATGGTTTTGGAAACCCTTGCAGTTGCGAATATACCCCGACCATTAGATTTCCGATTTCCTTAAATTCTTCGGGTTTGGCATTTCTTACTTTGTATTCTTGGTTATTCATATTTAACGGAAGTCTTTGATAATTAAAATAGTACTGAATTCCACCTGAATTTCTGATTTTCAAATATATTGTGTTTTTAAATCAGACATTGATAATAACACGTTTATTTTTACAATAAATTTAACCTCATTCCGTTCATAAAACCATAAATTGCAGTTTTAAATACACAACACACAATTATGAGCGATATAAAGATACTTTGGGTAGACGACGAAATCGATTTGCTGAAACCACACATTTTATTTCTGGAAAAGAAAGGTTACAACGTAACTACCTGTAACAATGGGCAGGACGCCATAGATATGTTTGATGATGAAAATTTTGATATCGTATTTTTAGATGAAAATATGCCTGGTTTAAGCGGATTGGAAACACTAGCCGAAATCAAGGAAAAAAAATCAGCGACTCCGGTAATCATGATTACCAAAAGTGAGGAAGAATACATCATGGAAGAAGCTATTGGTTCCAAAATTGCCGATTATCTTATAAAACCGGTAAATCCGAACCAGATTTTGCTGAGTTTAAAAAAGAACCTGGACCATTCACGTTTGGTTTCTGAAAAAACCACTTTGGATTATCAAAAGGAATTCCGGAAAATCGCTATGGACATGGCAATGGTAAACACCTATGAAGACTGGGTGGAACTCTATAAAAAACTGATTTTCTGGGAAATCGAATTGGAAAATATTGAAGACCAAAGTATGGTGGAAATATTGGAAAGTCAGAAACTGGAAGCCAATTCACAGTTCGGTAAATTCATTGAGAAAAATTACGAAAAATGGTTTGCCAGTGAAGACAACCGTCCATATTTATCGCATGAAATTTTTCGCAAGCTTGTAGTGCCGGAAATCCGTAAAAAAGACAAACCCATTTTATTTGTGGTAATCGACAATCTTCGTTACGATCAATGGAAAGCCTTTGAAAACGTGGTAAATAATCATTTCAAGTTAGAGAAAGAAACCAGTTATTTTGCCATTTTGCCAACCGCTACGCAATATGCACGTAATGCCATTTTTTCAGGGTTAACCCCTTTGGAAATGGAAAAAAACTATCCGCAATACTGGAGAAACGACACCGATGATGGTGGAAAAAACATGTTTGAAGGCGAATTCTTGACCGAGCAATTAAAACGTTTGCGAATCGATATCAAGCAGGAATACTATAAAATTACCAATTTTAAAGACGGTAAGAAGCTTGTTGATAATTTCAAAGGACTGAAAGGTAACGACTTAACAACCATCGTTTACAATTTCGTTGACATGTTATCCCATGCCAAAACCGAAATGGACGTGGTAAAAGAGCTGGCTTCCAACGACAAAGCCTATCGCTCGCTGACACTGAGTTGGTTCAGAAATTCACCGTTATTGGAAATTATTCAGCAGGCACAACAAATGGGCTTTAAACTGATTTTGACTACAGACCACGGTACCATCAACTGTAAAAACCCATCAAAAGTAATCGGAGACAAACAAACCAGTTTGAATCTACGCTACAAAACAGGTCGAAGTCTTACTTACGAAGACAAAGATGTTTTCGCAGTGAAAGACCCAAAAAAAATTGGGCTTCCAGCTATCAACATGAGTAGTTCGTTCATTTTTGCTAAGAACGATTTGTTCCTTGCCTATGTCAACAATTACAATCACTATGTGAGTTATTATCGAAATACCTATCAGCATGGCGGCATCTCTTTAGAAGAAATGATTGTGCCTTTCTTGGTTTTCAATCCAAAATAGGTATATTTGAATTGTAAAATTCTTACAATCAAATAAAAGCCGGTTTAGTTATGGAAATAACGTTCACTCTTGAAGAGATTCAGGATGTAGTAAAACAGATATTTGCCCACAGTATAAAAAAAGTAGTTGTTTTCCACGCCGATATGGGTGTGGGAAAAACTACACTGATAAAAGCTTTAGTCCATTATCTCGGGGTTAAAGACATGGCCTCCAGCCCTACTTTTTCATTGGTTAACGAATATAAGGCTGCCAACGGGGATATCATTTATCATTTTGATTTGTATCGCCTGAATTCGGAGGAAGAAGCTTACGATATGGGTATCGACGAATATTTTTATTCCGTGCACTGGTGCTTCATTGAATGGCCGGAAAAAACACCAAACCTGATTCCGTTAGATCATACGGCAATACACATCAAATTATTACCTAATGGGAAACGTCATTTGACCGTTAAATGATATTGTATTTTGTCAAAATTTCGTAATTTGTACTCAATTCACACAACTAAAGCATGTCGATAACACCTTTTTCAAAACACCAACTGCTTCCGCAGGAAGAAAAGCTGGAAATAGCAAAACACAAGAGCGAGCTTTTCATAGGAATTCCAAAAGAAACCTCCTATCAGGAACGTCGTATCTGTCTTACTCCTGACGCAGTAAATTCATTGACTTCCCACGGTCACAGAGTGCTAATGGAAACGAGTGCAGGTGAAAGTTCAAGTTATTCAGACAAAGAATACAGTGATGCCGGTGCAGAAATTACAACCGATACCAAAAAGGTATTCAGTTGTCCGATGATTCTAAAAGTGGAACCGCCTACACTAGATGAAATCGAAATGATGAATCCGCAAACGATACTGATTTCCGCCATTCAATTAAAAACACAAAAGAAAGCCTATTTCGAAGCCTTGGCCACCAAGCGCATTACCGCTTTGGCTTTCGAATTCATAAAAGACGAAGACGGCTCCTACCCGGCTGTAAAATCACTAAGTGAAATTGCGGGAACCGCATCGATTTTAATTGCATCCGAATTGATGATTAATCAATCGATCGGAAAAGGACTGTTGTTTGGAAATATTACAGGCGTTCGTCCTACGGAAGTTGTTATTTTAGGTGCCGGAACAGTAGCCGAATATGCCGCCAGAACCGCAATCGGGCTGGGAGCGACAGTGAAAGTTTTTGATAATTCCATAACAAAAATGCGTCGTCTGCAGAATATGCTGAACCAACGTATTTTCACTTCAACCATACAGGAAAAATCGTTATTGAAAGCCTTACGCCGTTGTGATGTGGCTATCGGTGCTATGCGCGGAAAAAACCGAACGCCGGTTGTGGTAACCGAAACAATGGTGGAGCATATGAAAAAAGGTGCTGTAATTGTGGATGTAAGTATCGATACCGGAGGCTGTTTTGAAACGTCAGAAGTTACCACACATGAAAAACCCACTTTCATTAAGAGTAATGTGATTCATTATTGTGTCCCTAATATACCATCGCGTTATTCCAAAACAGCTTCGATGTCAATCAGTAACATCATCACTCCTTCCCTGCTTAAAATAGCCGATGATGGCGGATTGGAAAGCGCCATCCGTTGCGACAGGGGGTTAAAAAACGGTGTCTATTTCTATCACGGAATTTTAACCAATAAGTCCATAGCGGATTGGTTTAATATTTCCTACCGAGACATAAACCTGATTGTATTTTAGTTGGCAGTAGTCAATAGTTTGTTTACTTTTGCAGCAAATTATTTACCATGAAATTTGTACATCGTTTAGCATATTATCTTTTCGGACTGCTTTTAGGCGGTATGTTTTTAGTGTTTTTCTTCCAAAAAAAGAAAACCGAATTCTGTTATATGCCAAATTGCAGGGTTTTGAAAGATTTACGAAGCAAACCCATAAGTTATTCCAAAGAAGCGGAAGCCAAATTCAACGAAAAATGGGTAACCATTGAAGATGTCAAAAATTGTTTAGAACACGGTGATGTGGATTTCGATAATAGCAATAAACCTTACGAAAACGGTAAGCTGTACATCATAGAAGGCAAAAACACTAAAAATGAAGACATTACTGTAGAAATGGTCAATTACAGCGAAAGAGTGATGCTTAAAGACATAAAAAAACAGTAAAAAAGTTTGTAAAACTCTTGCGAAATCAAATTCCTGATGTATATTTGCACTCGCAATCAGAAACAACTGAAAGCATGTATTGGGGCGATTAGCTCAGCTGGTTCAGAGCACCTCGTTTACACCGAGGGGGTCGGGGGTTCGAACCCCTCATCGCCCACAAAATACTCCTTAAGCAATTAAGGAGTTTTTTTTGTTATATAGTTCATGGAATTTATAGTTTGCATACTTTTTAGCGAAACTAAAAATCGCTATTATATTGGTTTTATTTCTAATTTGGAGGAAAGAATAGTTCGACACAATCAAAAAAGCAAAGGTTTTACAGGTAATGTAAATGATTGGAAAATTGTTTTTACCGAAAAGCACGAAACGAAAGAACAAGCTCAGCAAAGAGAATTACAAATTAAATCTTGGAAAAGTAGAAGTAAAATTCAGGAATTGATAGTGAAACAATATTAGCTTGACTGTTACAGAGCATCCCGATTTTATCGGGAGCGGTCGAGGGTTCGAACCCCTCATCGCCCATAAAACTCCTTAAGAAATTAAGGAGTTTTTTTTATCCTTTTTTGAAGTTCAAGAACAGGTTCCTTTTACATTTGGTCTTTTCATGTTAGTGTGGAAAGCTTTCCATTTTCCCTGTCCTGGTTTACGTGATTAGCGTTATGAGATTTCTCCTTTGTCGGAATGATAATAAAGACTTCATATGCTTTTAGACCGCTTCATTCTTGCACACTATTTCAAACATATTTTCGTTAGTAGTTAAACTCGAATCCTATTCATGAAAAAAAGAGCCTTCCAACTCGCTGTAATTAACAGCTTTCTTATATCTCAGTTTCTTTTCTTTATTGACGAGGGTAATTACAATTTCCGATGGATGACCAATATGGGTAATTGGCTGATATTTTTGATTTACCTCGCTTTAATTACCGGAATTCTTTTTCTTATAAACGTAGGTCTCGGTAAAATAAAAACCAATGAAAATATCATTTTAGGAGTCAACTTGATTGTTTTTCCAACGCTGTTACTGGTGATATTCTATAATCTGTAAAATAAAAACTCCGAAATAATTCGGAGTTTTTTATTTTATAATTTTCTTCTTTTCTTTTCGGTTTCCAAAAGTATCAGTTCCCTACCGGTTTGTCCTGCCACAGATGTATTCTCTTCAGCACGTCGGATGAGATACGGCATAACATCACGAACCGGTCCGAACGGAAGGTATTTTGCTACATTATAACCGTTTTCCGCTAAATTGTAACTGATATTGTCACTCATTCCGTATAACTGTCCAAACCAAATGCGGTTGTCGTTTTTTGAAATGCCTTTTTGTTGCATCAGTTCCATTAATTTGTAGGAGCTTGCTTCATTATGAGTACCTTCAAAAATAGCCATTTTTTCGATGTTGTCCATCATGTAGGCGATACAGGTATCGTAATTCTTATCAGTAGCTTCTTTAGATTCACAAATTGGGTTTTTGTAGCCTTTTGCAGCAGCTCTTTCTCCCTCTTTTTCCATATAAGCACCGCGAACTACTTTCATCCCGATATAAAAACCTTCTGTTTTAGCAGTTTCATGAAGTTTTTTCAGGAAATCCATACGATCCCAACGGTACATTTGTAACGTATTAAAAATCAAAGCCTTTTGCTTATTGTATTTACGCATCATCTCGGTAACTAAATCATCAGCAGCATCCTGCATCCAGCTTTCTTCAGCATCTATCAATAACATTACGTCTTTTTCAAAAGCAGTTTTACAGATCGTTTCAAAACGGGCTACTACTCTATTCCATTCTTCTTTTTCATTTTCAGTCAGTTCCGCTTTTGCACCCACTTTTTCATATAAAGCAATACGTCCCAATCCGGTAGGTTTGAATACTGCAAAAGGAATGGCTTCTTTAGCTTTGGCAAATTCGATGGTTTTCAGGGTCATTTCCAAAGCAGCATCAAACTGCGCTTCTTCTTCTTTTCCTTCAACGGAATAATCCAAAACCGAAGAAACTTTTTTAGTGTACATTTTGTCGACTACCTTAAGGCAATCGTTTTCGCTTACGCCACCACAAAAATGATCAAAAACGGTCATGCGGATTAAACCTTCAACCGGAAGATGAAAATTTAAAGCGAAATTGGTTAATGAAGTTCCTATTTTTACTAAGGAGGGGTTTCCAATCAGTTTGAAAAGGAAATGGGCTCTGTTTAATTCCCTGTTGTTTTTTAAAGAGAATGCGACCTGGGTGTTGTTAAATATCTTTTCCATTGTTTATTTATAAATCGGCTTACAAATATACGCAGGGTTTGAGAATAATTGATAAAAAATGCCTTATTTTGCTCTTCCATTATCAATACTTTAAAAATGCAGATTATAAACGCCAACGGATATTCAGTTTATTTTAATGACGCTATTTACACCTATCTGAGCCAAACGCTCCATCCGGAAGCTTATTCTAAAGTATTTGTATTGGTTGACAGTAAAACTAGCGAGTGTTGTTTGCCCAATTTTCTTGCGAATGTCGCAACCGAAGTTTCGATGGAAATCATTGAATTTGAAGCTGGTGAGCATTTTAAAAATATTGAAACCTGTTTCGAGATCTGGTCGGCGTTAACGGAACTTGGCGGTGACCGAAAAAGCATTATCATTAATCTTGGCGGTGGCGTCGTAACGGATTTGGGCGGCTTTGTGGCTTCCACTTACAAACGAGGCATCGAATACATTAATGTTCCCACTACGCTTTTAGCAATGGTGGATGCTTCCATTGGTGGTAAAAACGGGGTGGATTTGGGTAATCTGAAGAATCAAATCGGAACCATAACAACTCCGAAAGCCGTTTTAATCGACAGCACCTTTTTAGCCACTTTACCCGCAAACGAAATGCGTTCGGGATTGGCGGAAATGCTGAAGCACGGATTGATTCAGGATGAAGCATATTGGATAAAATTAAAAGATCTAAATAATTTAAGTACAGAGGATTTGGATATTTTAATTCATGAATCCATTCAAATAAAAAACAATGTGGTTTCCCAGGATCCGACTGAAAACGGCATACGAAAAGCATTGAATTTCGGACATACGTTAGGTCACGCCATTGAAAGTTATTTTTTGGAAAATGATATCAAAACACCTTTACTTCACGGAGAAGCAATCGCTGTCGGAATGGTTTTGGAAAGTTATTTATCCTTTGAAAAGGAATTAATTAGCAAGGATGACTATTTCGACATAAAATCGGTGATTCATGATTTGTTCGGGAAAATCGAATTCAGTCAAAAAGACATTGAAGAAATCATCAAATTACTTATTCACGACAAGAAAAATGAGTTCGGAAAAGTGCAATTCGCGTTGCTTGACGGAATCGGTAATGTGAAAATTAACCAATTCGTTCCGAATGAGCTGATTTTTAAGGCTTTTGAAGATTATAAAAACTAATATTTTTTTATAAATTTTCTTTTAAATACGCTTTAATATTTTTTACATTTGTCGGAATGAAAAAAACGCAGAATACACAGTTCCGTTCTAATAGTAACCACAGTGAAAGCAATTTGTTGTCAGGGATTCAACGTATTGTATTTTCTGTGAGAAGTATTCAGAATTTTGACGTTTTGGAATTCCCCAATCCACTGCACGATGAGCTGCAGATAATATACGCAAATATTAGGGTTTGAAAATCAGTTGTTATTAGGAAAAAAATAGTAATTTTATAATCTAACAACTTATTATTCAGATGAATACTAAATATTACGACTTAATTAACCAAACTTTCTACTTTCCTCAAGAAGAATTTACTTTAAATAAAGACAATCTGCAATTTCACGGTATCGACTTAATGAAATTGGTAGAGCAATACGGCACACCTTTAAAATTCACATATTTACCGAAAATTTCCGAAAACATCAACAAAGCCAAAATGTGGTTTAGAAATGCAATGGAAAAACACGGTTATGAAGCGAAGTATTTTTACTGCTATTGTACTAAGAGTTCGCATTTTGAATTCATTTTAAACGAGGCTTTAAAAAACAACATTCATATTGAAACTTCTTCGGCATTCGACATTGATATTGTGGAGCGCTTGATGGAAGAAGGGAAAATCAACAAAAACACCTATGTGGTTTGCAATGGTTTTAAACGTGATCAGTATGTTATCAATATCGCCCGTTTAATTAACAACGGACACAAGAATACCATTCCCGTAATCGACAATTTTGAAGAACTCGATTTGTTACAGGAGCAAATTGAAGGTAAATTCAAAATAGGAATTCGTATTGCTGCCGAGGAAGAGCCAAAATTTGAGTTCTATACCTCACGTTTGGGAATCGGTTATAAAGACATCGTTCCTTTCTATCGCAAACAAATCCAGGATAATAAGAAAGTTGAGTTAAAAATGCTCCACTTCTTCATTAATGCAGGTATTCGTGACACGGCTTACTATTGGAACGAGTTATTGAAATGTATGAAAGTGTACATCGCTTTAAAAAAAGAATGTCCTTCCTTAGACAGCTTGAACATTGGCGGCGGTTTCCCTATCAAAAATTCATTGGCATTTGAATACGATTACCAATATATGGTTGATGAGATTTTGAATCAAATCAAAATTGCCTGTGACGAAGCCGAAGTTCCCGTTCCTCATATTTTTACGGAATTTGGTTCATTCACTGTAGGTGAAGCCGGTGGAGCGATTTATCAGGTTTTGTATCAGAAGAAGCAAAATGACCGTGAAAACTGGAACATGATTGATTCTTCATTCATCACTACCCTACCTGACACTTGGGCTATCAACAAACGTTTCGTTATGATGGCTGTTAACCGATGGAATGACACTTATGAACGTGTACTTTTAGGCGGATTAACCTGTGATGGTGACGATTACTACAATTCAGAGCAACACATGAATGCCGTTTACCTTCCTAAATACAATAAAGAAAAACCTTTGTATATTGGTTTCTTTAATACCGGAGCCTATCAGGAAACAATCGGTGGTTTTGGAGGTTTGAGCCATTGTATTTTACCACAGCCTAAACACATCCTGATCGATAAAGATAAAAACGGAATTTTTGCGACTGAAGTTTTTTCAGAACAACAAAAAGTCGAAGAAGTTTTAGAGATTTTAGGATACAATAAGAAAAAATCAAATTTATAATAGAAATACAAAATAGCGATGAGTAAAGGACCTATCAGTCAGTTTATAGAGAAACATTATCTTCATTTTAACTCGGCAGCATTAGTAGATGCGGCAAAAGGGTATGAAGAGCATTTGCTGGACAACGGAAAAATGATGATTACACTTGCCGGTGCGATGAGTACTGCAGAGCTTGGAAAATCATTAGCTGAAATGATTCGTCAGGATAAAGTTCAGATTATTTCTTGTACAGGAGCCAATCTTGAAGAAGATATCATGAACCTTGTTGCACACCATTCGTATAAAAGAGTACCGAATTACCGTGATTTGAGTCCGCAGGAAGAATGGGATTTGTTAGAAAATCACTACAATCGCGTTACGGATACTTGTATTCCGGAAGAAGAAGCTTTCCGTCGTTTGCAATCGCATTTATTTGATATTTGGAATAATGCCGATTCAAAAGGAGAACGTTATTTTCCACATGAATTCATGTACCAAATGATTAATTCAGGTGTATTGGAGCAATACTATGAAATCGATCCTAAAGATTCATGGATGGTTGCTGCAGCCGAGAAAAACTTACCAATTGTAGTTCCGGGATGGGAAGACAGTACCATGGGGAATATTTTCTCTTCGTATTGTATCAAAGGAGAATTCAAAGCCACTACAATGAAAAGCGGAATTGAATACATGATGTGGTTGGCCGACTGGTATCCAAAAAACTGCGCAGGAAAAGGAATCGGATTCTTCCAGATTGGTGGAGGAATTGCAGGTGACTTCCCTATTTGCGTTGTACCGATGTTATATCAGGATATGGAAATGCACGATATTCCGTTCTGGAGTTATTTCTGTCAGATTTCTGATTCGACAACAAGCTACGGTTCGTATTCCGGAGCTGTTCCGAATGAAAAAATCACTTGGGGAAAATTGGACATTACAACTCCGAAATTCATTGTAGAATCTGATGCTACGATTGTGGCACCATTGATTTTTGCTTATGTTTTAGGGTGGTAATTTTTTTCAAAAAAGATTATTTTTTATTTGAAAAATACAAATTAGGATATTACATTTGACCACATACAAAGATTAAACCACAACGAATGAAAAGAGTAATTGTAGATTACGCTAAGTTAACGAATGAAATCTTAACCCTTTTGGTTGAGAAGTTTCCTGACGGATATGACGATTCAGACATTGTCCGTTTTAAAAACGCTAAGAATGAGACTATTGAAGCAGTGGAAGTTCGCACAGAAGACACTATCTACTTAGTGAAAGTGAGTACAAAATTAGCAGACAGAATTGAGAATTTTGATGAAGACGATGACGACATCGAAGCAGAAGATTCATTGGATGCATTGAAAGAATTGGATATTGAAGATGATTCTGATGATGATGCGGATGAAGATACTGACGAAGCAACGGAAGAACCCGGTGACGAAGATGATGCTGACGAAGACTAATCAAAAAAACATAAGTAAAAAAGGAACTCAAATGAGTTCCTTTTTTTATAAATACCGTTCTCTGAAAACTTTCATGTGATGGTTCTGATGACCAATAGTGACAAATCCTAAAGCTCGAACCGACATTACATTTTCTGAAGCGATTCCTTTTTTCAGCAGATCCTCCTCCGTAAAACTTTTAAAAAGAGTAATAGTGGCATGGCGTACAGCAGTAAGCTCAGTTAAAATTTCCTTTAAATGACGTCTGTTTGCGGTTGGATTAACTACATCTGCATAACTGTTTTCATCAAAACCCGGTAAAGGAGTCTGATCGTTTCTTGAAAATCGTAATGCTCTATAGACAAACACACGTTCTGCATCAATAATATGCTGAAGAATTTCTTTTATGGTCCACTTCCCTTCCGCATAGCGGTAATCAAATTTATCCATTGGTATATCCTGAACAAACTGAATGGTTTTATGCAAACTGATTTCCAATTCGTCAATTAATTCAACATCGGGTCCAATCGCATCAAGATACGTTTTGTAGTACGGAGCATATTCATCCGGTAAAAGTTGTGTAACGTTCATATAATTGTAAAGTGAGTTATTAGGTAAATTTAAAATAAAAAACCCGAAGCGTTAACTTCGGGTTTCATTTTTTATCGGATTACATATCCTTGAAAATCGTGTGCATCAAACGTTTCTTATCGTTGATACTTTCTTCAAGAGAAATCATGGTCTCGGTTCTGTATACACCATCGATATCGTCAATCATGTAAATAACCTCTTTTGCGTGTTTTGTATCTCTGGCTCTGATTTTACAGAAAATATTAAATTTTCCTGTCGTAACATGAGCTACAGTAACAAACGGAATTTCATTGATTCGCTCTAAAACGAATTTTGTTTGTGAAGTATTATGCAGAAAAACACCCACATATGCAATAAAAGAATAGCCTAATTTTTCATAGTCTAAAGTTAAAGACGAACCCTGAATAATTCCTGCATCTTCCATTTTTTTCACACGAACGTGAACTGTTCCAGCTGAAATCAACAATTTCTTTGCAATATCAGTAAAAGGAACTCTTGTGTTGTCTATCAACATATCTAATATCTGATGATCAACTTCATCCAAACGAAACTTACTCATAATTAAATTTATCTATCTATTTATTTTAATAAAAGTCAAAATTAAGAATAATAAATTAATTATTTAGCAATAAAACAATTAATTTGTTATTTTTTTAGCAATCCGTTAACAATTTTATTATGCATACCTATAATAAAACTGGCTTCCGAATCCATCTCAGGCATTTTATCTTTTTGATTTTCAAATAATTGTCCCTGAAAATCATAGGTATAATGTCCAAAATATCCCTCCAACCCTTCTATCTGTCTGATAGTTGCTTTAAAAACAATCGCATCATCCAAAAGAATTTCGTTGTAATGGGCTGCAAAAGTAATACTTTTTTCAAAACCATCAAGTATTACTTTGACATTTTTATAAATAAAGTCATAAAAAACAGGATTATTTTGAGGAATATTAAAATAATCGATTGTTTTATTGACAAGAATATCGTTTTTAGACATAGAAAATAATGCCGACAGATACGAAATGAATATCATTTTTCGTGTGGTTTCACGCTCGTAATCGTTTTTAAAATGACCCGCTTCAAAAAGAATCGTTGGCACACCTAACGATTGAAACATATCCCCTATACAATTAATGTTAAACGAATCGTCAAAACGTCCAACCTGATTGGGAATGAAATCTTGTAGAACCAAATTCATCGCAGCAATAATGTTAATAGCCCTTTGTCTAACCTCATTAACCGATCTTGCTTCATTATAAGATGGCGCCAAAAATGAAACCGTTGCAGGATTATCAGTGTTTCCGGCTGCAAAAATTGATCGCTGATCGTGAAGATTAAAACAAAAATCCGGTTTAAATTCATCAAAAACACTTCGCAGCACTTTACTTTCCGGCTGTGACAGGTTTACCGAATCGCGATTCAAGTCAATATCATTGGCATTTACACGTGTATATGCTTCCGCTCCATCAGGGTTTAAGATGGGTATACATAATAAGGTAAAAGTTTTTTTTAATTCCGTTGCGGTTTTATCTTTTGAAGACAGGAAATGAAATAAATCAAAAAGTGCTTTGGTAGTTGTGGATTCGTTCCCGTGCATTTGCGACCACATGTAAATTTTTATTTTTCCTGTTCCGAATTTAACAGCATAAATTGGTTTTTCCTTAACCGACTTCCCAATTACCGAAACTGCAAAATCAGAATTCAGTTTTTCTAAAATGGGTTCGATATGCTTGTTCGTAATGTATCTTCCAAAAAGATTTTGCTCTTTATGTTTTTCGGTTATCGTATTAAAATTCATGTTTACAATTTTCTATTTACAAAAGTAAACATCTTATTTTTTACATTTGTAAACATAAATTAGCATCTGTTTGTTTATTCATGTAAACGGATTTCAACTCCTTCCTTACCCTTTACATATACTGGGTTTTACTTTAATTTACTTTTGTTAATAAAGTAATTTAAATATCTTATTTTCAGGGATTTAATGTGATTTAATTGAAGTCTTAGTGTTGGTTAAAATTGCCTTTTACGCTTATTTACATCTTTAAAATTGGATTTTCAATCTCTTTTGTTTACATTTGTAATATCAATCTTTATTCATAACTATTTACAATGGTAAACACAGAAGATTTTGTAAAAAGACTAGAAATTATACTCGATTATTATGGATTATCCGCCTCCGGATTTGCCGATAGAATTGGTGTGCAGCGTTCCAGTTTATCTCACCTACTCTCTGGGAGAAACAAACCTAGCTTGGATTTCATTTTGAAAATAATTGAAGTATTCCCTGAAGTGGATTTGTATTGGATTTTGAACGGAAAGGGAAATTTTCCGAAAAGTGAACCAAACGAAAAATCGGTTTCAATTCCGAATACAACTCCTTCTCTGTTTTCGGAAAACAAAACCGAAGATATAAAATCTGAAAACCAACCCGATTTATTTTCTACCGAACCTGCTGTAGAAAAAAATCGCGTATTTGAAAATCCCGGAGAAAATTTTTCAAATACGCGAATTTTGGAACATGTTAAAAATGACTCCGATATTGACCGCATTGTCATTTTTTATAAAAACGGAACTTTTGAGACATTCCATCAAAAGTAACCCCAACCTGAACAAATTCAAATTGGGGTTTCTAATTAACCAATGTTTATTTCCTAACTAAATAAACCGCTGTAACACCAGCTTCAATTCTGCTTGAAGTGGGAGCATAATCGCCATTTGATGTCGGCAAACTAAATGTAAGCACCTGTCCTCCTCCATTTAATCGTTCTGCAACATAAATATTTTTTGAAACGTTGTCATATGCCACATCCACGGGATTACCTAAAAGAGAAGTTGGACCATACACTCTGATTTGATTACCTGTTGTAATTGTCCCCATGTTAGCCGTTGCCATAAAAACACTTGAAAAATTATTTATGATTACTAATCCGCCATCAGTTGCGGAAGTGGCGCTACCTACATCGGTTAAAATCATTCGGTTATCCGCTGCGGAAAAAGTAATGCCATGGGTACGCACCAAACCTTCTATGACAACTCTTTTGGATGGTGTGATATTTCCACTGGGATTACTGAAGAAATTATTGAAAACGACAATGTCACTCGTTAAATCGGCAACTGCATACAAGTCTGAACCTTCAATATGAATTCCCCATACTTTAAAATCAACAGTATAAGTATTCATCAGATTAAAACTACTGGCTGTTTTTTGGTATACCAAAATCTTATTGATATTACCGTTTGCCGTATTTTGGTCCTGAGTTACAATTACTTTATCATCGATAACCGCAATTTCCCTGGCATTGTTAAAGTCGGAAGTACTTGAAAACGCCAACATAAGATTATCCGTTCCGGAAATGATGGAGTTTCGCAAACCCAAGTAGGATTCCAATCGGTTATTGGTTCTTGAGGCTAGTACTATCTGGTCTTTTCCGCTGTCGAAGAAAATTCCATCAGAATCGAGTCCGCTTACACTGACTGATTTCACAATAGGTGAAGCTGCCAATAAATCTGAAAAAGTAACTTTTCCACTCGTATTGCTTGAGGTAACCAATTTAAGTTCCCTTGCAGGTGTTGGTGTTGCATCAACAGGAGGCGGATTTTCCGAAACAAGTGCTGCATCATCGTTATTGCAGGCAGTTAATAAAAATGAGGCTAAAGCACAAGCGATTAAGAAATTTTTCATAAGTGTGGTTATTAGGATTAATAACTTCATTTACGAAAAATACCAGCTTATGGTTTTAAAAAAAACTAATCTTTTTCCGGGTTGTAACTAAAGTGCGGGATTTTACCTGTCACTCCGATGAAATTTTTTTCTAAAATTTTAAAATCGGCATCCTTATTTCCTGTTGGCCAGAAGGGTTCGGAAAGGCGGACTTCTTTTTTACCCCAATCAAATGCTACAGGAATAATGGGTACGTTCGCTTTAATTGCGATATAATAGAAACCGGTTTTCCACTCGGTTACTTTTTTTCGGGTTCCTTCCGGAGCAATGGCCAAACGAAAAACTTCCCGTGTTTCAAATACTTTAGCAATAGCATCAACCTTATTTTCGTTTTTCTTACGGTCTAAAGGCGCACCGCCCATCCATTTAAAATAGGTCCCGAAAGGAAAACGGAATAATTCTTTTTTGGCTACAAAATTCATATCCAAGCCCAATATTCCGCGAGTAAAAAGACCTAAATAAAAGTCATGCCAACTGGTGTGTGGGACAACAATCATTACACATTTTTTAATTTCCGGCGAAATCGTGCCGATGATTTTCCAACCCATTAATCGGAAGAATATAAACTTGTAGAGAATTTGCTTCATTATGAAAAATTTGCTTCAAAAATAGCATTATATTTACGAATAGAAATGCGAAGTGCGATGATTAAAAAGATTCTGAGTTATTTTATTCCCATAAATATACACCAAAAAAATTCCGAAATCAATAAAAGTCTCGAGGTTACCTGGGCTAACGGGCAATTGGTTTTGGATTCAAAAAACACCAATTATTCCTATGGGAGTTTGCAACGGATTCTTCGTAAAGGTTTGCATTATATTGGTTTTGAACGCATTCGTGGATTTAAAAACGTTTTGGTTTTAGGTGTTGCCGGCGGAAGTGTAATCAAAACGTTAGTAGACGAAATTAAATTCAAAGGGCAGATTACCGGCGTGGAACTGGACGCAAATGTCATAGAAATTGCCAATAATTACTTCGGTTTAAACGAAATTCCAAATCTGGAAATCGTGATTGATGATGCGTTTGAATTCGTTTTAAAAACCAAAACCAAATACGATCTGATTATCATTGACATCTTTCAGGATACCAAAATGCCTAACTTTTTGTTTGAAGATTTTTTCATCAACAGAATCAACTTTTTACTTAATGTAAACGGCTTTATACTTTTCAATACGATGACATTAAACAAAAAAGACAAAGACCGCAATTTAAGTTACCGTTCTCGTTTTGACGAAAATTATTCGGTGCGGATGTATCCGAAAGTGGAAGATCACAACGAATTGTTTACGATTAAAAAGTTGAAGTGATTTAAAGTAGTTTTCTCGCCTTTTGCAAATCTTCCAAAGTATCGATTCCAATACTTCCGTGGTCGGTTTCCACCATTCGGATGCGTTTTCCGTATTCTAAATAGCGGAGTTGTTCCAGTTTTTCGGAAGCTTCCAGCGATAACATCGGTAAACGGTAAAAATCCATTAATGCTTCTTTTCTAAAAGCGTAAATTCCGATGTGTTTCATATAACGAACACCTACATTTTCCTCTCTTGGGTACGGAATCACCGAACGTGAAAAATACAAGGCGAATCCCTGTTGGTCAACGATTACCTTTACGCTATTCGGATTTTCAATTTCGGATTTGTCTTTGATTTCAAACATTAAGGAAGCCAAATCGACTTTTTTATCGGCATCATTTCTGAAGATTTCAATAACCTGTTCCAACGGTTTTTTGTTGATAAACGGTTCATCACCCTGAACATTGATAACAATGTCAACATCCATGTTTTCAACGGCTTCCGCAATTCGGTCACTGCCTGATTCGTGTTCTTTGATACTCATAATGGCTTTTCCTCCGTTGCTTACAATTTCGTTGTAAATCAGATCGGAATCGGTCACCACGAAAACATCATCGAATAATTTGGTTTCCATTGCGGCTTCATACGTTCTAAGTATTACGGTTTTATCTCCTAAATCCTGCATCAGTTTGGCAGGAAATCGTGTGGAAGCATAGCGTGCGGGAATTACGGCGATTATTTTCATTTTTTTTTGAGTTGCTGAGTTACAAAGTGGCTAAGTTACTGAGTTTTCTTTAAAGTTGCAGAGTGACTAAGTTTCTGAGTTTTTTCTTTTGTCACAAAGACACTAAGAATCAAAGTTTTATTTATTGAGATACACAAGTTTCTTTGAAAGTTGCTGAGTTACTAAGCCTCTGAGTTTTTTTGAAAAAAGTACTGAGGTTATCAAAAACTTTGCGGAATTTTTCTTTATCCCTTCCTCAAATTTTCTTGTCTCTTGTCTCTTGTTTCTTGTCTCTTGTTTCTTGTTTCTTGTCTCTATTCTCTAACTCTCAAAACTCTCCTCTTTAAATCCAATCAGATACAATTTATCTTTCGCACGGGTAATCGCTGTATAGAGCCAACGAATGTAATCCCGGTCAATGCCTTCCGGCAAGTAAGGTTGCTCAATAAAAACGGTATTCCATTGCCCTCCCTGCGATTTGTGACAAGTGATGGCGTAGGAAAATTTCACCTGAAGTGCATTGAAATATTCGTTGTTTTTTACCTTTTGCAGCATTCGGTATTTGCTGGTTTCGTCTTCATAATCTTTCATCACTTCCTGATACAAAAGATTCGACTGTTCGTAAGTCAGTGATGGAGATTCACTCGTTAAGGTGTCTAAAATCAAAACGGTTTCAAGCGGAATCTGGTCCGGATAATCGACCATTCGGATTTTTACTTTGGCGAACCGGAAGCCGTACAATTCTACAAATCGGAAGATTTCCAACACTTCGATAATGTCGCCATTGGCAATAAAACCGGCTTCATCACTGTCCTTCATCCAAAAGTAATTGTTCTTCACCACCATCAGGAAATCACCTGTTGAAAGCTCACTTTCCTTGTCCAGAATTTTCATCCGGATTTGTTGGTTGTATTGGTTGGCGCGCTTGTTGGAACGCACAATAAAACACGTATCTTCAATACTGTAATTGGAATACGCGCTGTGAATCGCATCCTGAATATCATAACCGTCCGTTAAGCGAACGATGTCTTTAAATCCTTTCAACTGAAACTGAAACGTATCGATAAATTGGGATTTCAATACTTCCCGTAATTCGGTAGCATTGAACAAAATCCCTGATTTCTCCGCCTGACGCATTACTTCATCCAACTCAATATGAGGGACTTCCATGTTGTAATTCATAGAAAGCTTGTTCATATCCAAGGCCGGACTCACATCCATGCCCACCGGTGGTAACTGTGCTGTGTCTCCCACCAAAATCATCTTGCAATTGTGTCCGGAATAGATGTACATAATCAAATCGTCCAACAACGAACCGTTCTCGTACATGCTCGATTCTGTAGGCGAATCTGAAATCATCGACGCTTCATCGACAATGAAAATCGTATTTTTGAACTTATTCGGCTGCATCGTAAAAGTCACTCCGCCTCCACTCTTTTTAGGAAAATAAATGCGTTTGTGAATGGTATGGGCCGGTTTGTTGGAATAATTGGCAATCACTTTTGCCGCACGACCGGTTGGCGCCAGTAAAACATACTTTTTATTGATCTCTTTCAGCTGATTGACTATAGTGGAAATCACCGTGGTTTTTCCGGTACCCGCATACCCTTTCAATACAAATATCTCATCCTGATTTTCATTGGTGGTAAACTCGGCTATCTGTTGAAAAAAAATATCCTGTTTGGCCGTCGTCTGAAAAGGGAAATTCTGTTTGAGTAAGGAATAAAACTTGGCTGAAATCATTTATTATTTAATTTTTGGAGCAAAACTTTGGGCGTGAATTAATCCATTTTCCTGCTTTCCGTTGCAATAACTTTATCAAAGTTTGAACTTTGCTAAAGTCATTTCCACTACAATCAGGGCTAAAAGAAAACTTTTGGCTTCTTTTAAGCGGATTTCAAAGATAACAAGGAATTTAAACACAATCCCGGTTTCAGTAGGAAAAAAAATGTAAATTTGCCGTAATCGGATTTAACGTATGACTACAGCTACAATCGCTTCAAAAAATTATAAAAAACTATCACTTCAGGTGGCGCTTAACGGGCTTTCTTTTTGTGTTTTTGATACTTTGAACGAAAGAGTACTGGATTTACAGGAAGTGAAATTCAATTATACACAATCGTTAGAAGACCAATTGTGGCGCACATTTGTAGATTTCCCAGCGTTAACAAAACCCTACGACGAAATTGTGGTTTTGCACGATAACAATTTCAACGCCTTTGTTCCTAAAGCCCTTTTTGACGAAAATTACCTCGGAAGTTACCTGCAATACAATACCAAAGTTTTCGAAACCGACTTCTTTACCTACGATGAAATGGACACTTATCAGATGATCAATGTTCATGTTCCGTTTGTGAATGTCAATAATTTTCTGATTGATCAGTTCGGTTCTTTTGAGTATAAAAACGTGAATACGGTTTTGGTTTCCAAAGTGTTGAGTTTGTCAAGAAATAAATTCGATAAAGAAGTTTTTGTTCACTTTCAAGATACTCATTTTGAAATAATTATTGCGCATAACTTAAAGTTATTATTATATAATTCATTCGAATACAAAACGCCGGAAGATTTCGTTTACTATTTGCTTTTTACCTTTGAACAATTACAGTTAAACCCGGAAACCATTTCGGTTTTTCTGTTGGGTAAAATTTCTGAAAACCATCCGTGTTTTGAAATCGCCTACCGCTATGTTCGCAACATTTCATTATTATTCACTTCAAATTTAGAAATGCAATATTCGCTTTCAGAGGCTGAAGTTTTACAACATTATATCCTACTGAATTCATGAGAATAATTTCCGGAAAATATAAAGGAAGACGCATCAGTCCGCCAAAAAACCTGCCTGTTCGTCCTACTACGGATATGTCTAAAGAAGCCTTGTTTAATATTTTAAACAACCACTTCAATTTCAGTGAATTGAAAGTATTGGATTTGTTTGCCGGTACCGGAAACATTAGTTACGAGTTTGCTTCCCGCGGTTGTGAACCCATCACCAGTGTTGACGGCGACATGGGGTGTATCAATTTCATCAGAAAAACAGCTCAGGAATTCGACTTTGATATTACACCTATTAAAAGTGATGTTTTCAAATTTCTGGAAAAAAGCAAAGGAAGTTACGACATTATTTTTGCCGATCCTCCTTATGGAATGGAGCAAAAAGAGTTTGAAAAAGTTATCCAATTGGTTTTTGAAAACGAATTACTGGAAGAAGACGGCATGATGGTGGTTGAACATTCCAAACACACCAAACTCAGTCACATGGATAACTTTTCTTTCGACAGAAATTACGGTGGTTCGGTTTTTTCCTTCTTTGAATTTGAACAAAGTGAGGAAGAAATGGAAGAGGAAGAAGATGAAACGGACAGTTAATACAAGTCCAATTCTGTAATTAAATTATTTTTAAAAGATACGGAAACCATTTCCTGATCGTCTGAAGTAAATTCCATTTCATATTCTACTTCATCATCAGTATAAAAACTGATATCATCTAAAACGTAACCTTTTGATAAATCAATGCTTTTTTCAGGGTATTTACTGTTCAGTCCGTTTTGAACATCTGCAGTAATACTGTTTAAGTTATCAATGATTTTGTATGCGGAATCCAGTAAACCTGAATTGGGACAGTTTACATCTCCTTCGATTGTTATCGTAGTTTCGGATTTATCGTTATTGATGTTGGTTAAAATCGCATTCCAAAAGAAAAATTCGTCTTTTTTTCTGTCGAATTCACAAGTCAGTTTACCTAATTTGGAATCATAAAAAACTTTAGTTTCGTTATCATTTGTTTTATTTCCGAAAAGACTTTTAAGAAAATCCAGTACCATGATTTTAAATTGAGAGTTAAAAAAAATGCAGACCTGTAAGCCGGATTCTGTATCAATCGAAATTGACCCTTATCATTTATCTAGATTATCCATTACTGAATAACTCAAGCTGCCTACCCTTCAACAACGGACGAGTCGCCCTTAAATGCTGATATACTTGGCATTTCACCGCATAGAGTTTACCTGGTTTCACTACAGCATTACCTGTACATACTTTCTGTTGCACTTGTCCTCGCCTCTCGACGGACGGGCGTTACCCGCTATGCTACTCTGTGGTGTCCGGACTTTCCTCCCTCCCGATTTCCCGATAGCTATCGGGACGGAACGACGATAAGGCGGTCTGCGGTGCAAACTTACGATAAATAATTGGCCAAAATTATTTTTTAAAGAAACACTTTAACATTAGTTTCTGCAAAAAGCGTTTATAAAAATCGTAAATTTAATATCCCTAAATCAATATTTTTCAAATCATGGTACATACATATAACTACGCGAGTGTTTCTAAGGCTTTACAGGAACTCAAAGAATTGGGTTTTGTCTTTGATTTCAATATAAATGACAGCGAATTTAAAAGCAATCCGCATGATTTTGAAATTGTGCATATTTATCGCTACGAAGGCGATTCCAATCCGGACGATGAAGCCACAGTTTACGGCATAAGATCCAAATCCAAATCCGATAAAAAAGGCGTCTTTGTGTCCGGTTACGCAGCGAATTCCGAAAGTGCTTCTGCTCGTTTTCTGATTGGTCTTTCCATTAAAGCAAGAAGAAGTCTGTAAGTTGAAATCATCCAAATCATCATTATATAGTCTCTTAAAATATCCGTTTAATCAAAAACTTGCACATTATGGCTCACACGTATCATTACGCAACGGTTTCCGAAGCTTTAGACGAATTGAATGAAAACGGATTTAATCATGATTTCAACATTCATGAAAATGAAATTGTATCCCATCCCGAAAACTTTGAAATTGTTCATATATACCGCTATGAGGGAGACACCAATCCGGATGACGAAGCAACCGTTTATGGCATTAAATCATTAAAGAACGGCAAAAAAGGTGTATTTGTAACTGGGTTTTCAGCAAATTCCGAAAGCGAAGCTGCCAGAATCCTGATTGATCTTTCCATAAAAAGAAACCAAAAATGATTTGTGAATAACTTTTCTTCAAATTAACGAATTGCCTAATCCCTAAATCAACAAATACTCTATATTTGTATTCCAATAAATTTCTATGGAACAATTCGTTGTATCAGCCCGTAAATACAGACCCCAAACGTTTAAGGACGTAGTTGGGCAACAGGCTATTACCAATACGTTACTGAATGCCATAGAAAGCAATCACCTTGCGCAGGCTTTGTTATTCACGGGTCCGCGTGGTGTTGGAAAAACGACTTGCGCACGTATCCTTGCCCGAAAAATTAATCAGGAAGGCTATGACGATCCGTATGAAGATTTTGCGTTCAACGTATTTGAATTGGATGCGGCTTCCAACAACTCGGTAGACGATATCCGTAACCTGATTGATCAGGTTCGCATCCCGCCACAAACCGGAAAATATAAGGTTTATATTATTGACGAGGTACACATGTTATCTCAGGCTGCTTTCAACGCTTTTCTGAAAACTTTGGAAGAGCCGCCACGTCATGCGATATTCATTTTGGCCACTACGGAAAAACACAAAATTATTCCAACGATTTTATCGCGTTGTCAGATATTTGACTTCAAACGAATTACCGTTAAAGACGCTAAGAATCATTTGGCAGAAGTAGCTGCGAGTCAGAATATTACTTTTGAAGACGATGCTTTGCATATTATAGCGCAAAAAGCCGATGGTGCGATGCGTGATGCGTTATCGATTTTTGACCGTGTGGTTTCCTTTTGCGGAAATAACTTAACACGTCAGGCGGTAACGGAAAATCTGAACGTACTTGATTTTGAATACTATGTTAAAGTGACCGATTTGATTCTGGAAAACAAAATTCCGGAATTGCTGTTGGCTTACAATGATATTTTAGCGAAAGGTTTTGACGGACATCATTTTGTTTCCGGATTGGCTTCGCATTTCAGAGATTTGTTGGTTTCTAAAAACCCAGCTACCTTGATTTTATTGGAAGCCGGAGAACACGCACAAAAATTGTATTACGATCAGGCGCAGAAAGCCTCACAGGAGTTTCTTTTACAAGGAATTACTGTTGCTAACGAATGTGATTTGAAATATAAAGTGTCGCAAAACCAACGTCTTTTGGTTGAACTTTGTTTAATGCAGCTTGCCTCTATCACTTTTGATGGAGAAAAAAAAAAGCTGAGTCCTTTATAATTCCGCCCACATATTATCGAAATTCCGGATATTCCATTACTGAAGTAAAACCTAAAGTTGCGCTTCCGGTTGAAAATACCCAATCAATTGCTGTGGAAAAGGAAATTCCGAATGCGGTTGAAATTTCAAACGACACTGTTGCTACTCCAAATGTTGTTGAAACTCAGCAAATAGTACTACCCGTTGCTCCGGAAATAAAACCGTTAGCAATATCGGAACCTACAAACGGAACCAAAGTTTCTGCTTTATCCTTAGCCAGTATAAAGGCTAAACGGGAATTAGAAGCATCTCAAAAAGCTACTGTCAGACATCACGACGAATTACCGAAAGAACCTTTCACAGAAACGGATATGTTACTGCAATGGACCAATTTTGCTCAGAAACTGAGTGATAAAGGCCAAAAAATTATGGCAACCTACATGCTTATCAACGATCCTACTTTGGAAGGAACTACCATAAAATTGGAGTTGCCCAACGAAGGTTCAAAAGTAGATTTTGATGCCAATAAAACGGAATTGCTAGGGTATTTACGCGGAAAATTGCACAACCACGACATAGTAATTGACGTGCATGTAAATGAAGTAACAGAAACAAAGTATGCTTTTACTCCGATTGAGAAATATGAGAAGTTAAAGTCGATTAATCCGGCAATGGAATTGTTGCGTAAGACTTTTGATTTGGATGTTTAAAAGAGTTATAAAGTGCCGAAGTAGCTAACTTACTGAGTCAAAATTAACCTTTATATCCTTCAAAGAAATTGAAAAATTTTATTTGAAATTTAAACTCAGCTACTTTGTCACTTTAAAACTTACAACTAAATCTTCCCATTATACATGGCTTTCACGATACCATCGGAAAGTCCGATTTTGGGAACATAGATGTTTCTGGCACCACTCCACTTCATCGCGTTTAGATATATGCGGAGTGCGTGGATGATTACGTCGGCGCGGTCGGTGTTTAAACCTAATTCGGCGATGCGTTGTTCGTAGCTTAATGCGTTCAATTTTTGGTATTCGGAATTCAGATAAATATAGGAAAGCGGTTTTTCCTGAGCTTTTCCGGATAATTTGAAAATCTTATTGATGTTTCCGCCTGAACCAATAAGCGTTATGTTTTCGTAGTCTTCAGTATTCGCTTTAATCCATTTTTCAATTTCCTGCCAAACTACGTCGTTTACCATATTGTTCAGCAAACGAACGGTTCCGTTTTTGAAGGATTTTGAAGCAATCATTTTCCCTTCCGAGAATAACGAAAATTCGGTACTACCACCTCCCACATCTACATACAAATAGGTTTGATCGGTTTTTATGAAGTGATGTAAATCGGATGAAGCAATAATAGCCGCTTCTTTTTTACCATCGATAATTTCAATTTTCACGTCGGCTTTTTTCTTGATGATTTCAGTAACCTCTTTTCCGTTATAAGCCTCACGCATAGCAGAAGTAGCGCACGCCATATAACGTTCCACTTTATATACTTTCATCAGTAATTTAAACGCTTTCATGGCATCAATCATACGGTCGACATTCTCTTCCGTAATTTCGCCAACCGTAAAAGCATCCTGTCCCAAACGAATTGGTACGCGGATTAAGGCACTTTTATTAAACTGCGTTTCTTTTCCGGGTTGCTCGATAATATTGGTAATAAGCAATCGCATGGCATTGGAACCAATATCAATTGCGGCATATTTTTTAATTGAAATCATTTAGGATTGATTCGTTTATTTTATTTTATTGGGCATTTGAACACCACTATATCTTTTCCGTAATTACTTCCAGTTTATCACAGTAATATTTATACATTTCATGTTGGGCACGGAACATTTTCTGGTCCGGTTGTTTTCGGTATTGATTATCCAGCTTTTCCGAATGCAGTCGGGCTTTTACATTTGCTTTCCAACCGATTTCAAAGGTTTCCAGCATTTCCTGTTTGATTTCCGGATCATAAATCGGACAACTCACCTCTACCCTTGCGTCTAAGTTTCGCGTCATAAAATCAGCCGATGAAATGTAAACATCCGGATTGCCGTCATTGGCAAAAATATAAACACGCGAATGCTCCAGGTAATTGTCTACAATACTGATGGCTTCGATGTTTTCACTCATCCCCGGAACACCCGGAATCAGGGAGCAAATACCTCTTATAATCAATTGTACTTTTACTCCGGCTCTACTGGCATCGTATAGTTTATCAATCATCTTAAAGTCAGACAAGCTATTCATTTTCAACTTGATATAAGCTTCTCTTCCCGCCTGGGCATGTAAAATTTCCCTTTCAATCAGCTTATAAAATTTGGAACGCGTATAATGTGGTGAAACCAATAAATGTTTGTAACGATAGACGCGGTAGTTCACATCAAAAAACTCGAAAATCTTCGAAACATCACGCATAATCTGAACGTGACTTGTAAATAAAGTAACATCAGTGTAGACTTTTGCGGTACCTTCATTGAAATTTCCGGTGGAAATGATGCCGTAACGTTTCACCTTGCCTTCTTCCATCCGCTCAATTACACAAATCTTGCTGTGTACTTTCAATCCTTTTACCCCAAAAATCAGCTCGATTCCTTCCGTTTGCATCATTTCGGCATAGGAAATATTACTGGCTTCATCAAAACGGGCCTGCAATTCAATCTGTACCACCACTTTTTTACCGTTTTTGGCGGCATTGATAAGCGAACTGATGATTTGTGAGTTCTTTGCCAGACGATACAAGGTAATCTTAATGGAAACCACTTTAGGGTCCAAAGCCGCTTCACGAAGAAACTTAATGATGTATGAGAACGACTGATAAGGGGCGTTTACCAGATAATCTTTGTCTTTTATTTTTTCAAGGATACTGCCTTCCAGATTGAGTCCGACTACCGGAAGCGGTGTGTTTTGTTTGGTTAGCAAGTCATAACGACCTAAGTTTGGAAAATCCATGTAATCACGACGGTTATGATAACGTCCGCCGGGTATTAAACTGTCGGTTGCATCGATTCCCATTCGGGTCAGGAAGAATGCCAGGGTATCTTTCTCAATGGACTGATCGTAAACAAAACGTACGGGTTCCCCTATTCGTCGGTCTTTCACACTCGAAGAAATCTTTTCCATGAAACTTTTGTTCAAATCGGCATCGATATCCAATTCGGCATCACGGGTAATTTTTATCATGTGGGCCGAAATGCTTTCATAATCGAAAATATTGAAAATACTGTCGAGATTATCACGGATTACATCGTCTAAAAGAATGATGTATTGTTTGTCGGTACTCGATGGAAGCACCACAAATCGGTTGATGGTTTTTGGGATTTCGATAACGGCATAACGCACTTCTTTCTTCTGAATGATTTTGGAAAGAATGGTGTTTTGCGGTTTGGATTTCATTACCAATTTCACTGCCAGATAGCCCGAAGTGTCTTTCAACAACGGGAATTCATCCAAATCGTTAAGGATAATGGTTACCAATTCCGGACCCACTTTCTGAATAAAGAAATCATGAATGAACTTTTTTTGTTCCTTATTGATTTCCCGCTCGTTAATGATGAAAATGTTTTCCTTTTCCAGCATTTTTTCGATAACGCTCAGAATACGTAAACTTTCCGATTGTTGTTCGATAACGATTTCGGTAATGTCTTTCAGTAATTGTTCTGCAGTGATGCCTCCGAGGATTTTTTCTCCGGAAATTCCTTCCGAATTCAAACGACGGATTGCCGCATAACGTACACGGAAAAATTCATCCAGGTTATTGGAAAAAATTCCTAAAAAACGTAATCGGTCTAATAATGGAACTGTCTCATCTGCAGCTTCCTGAAGTACTCTGGCATTAAAGGCAAGCCAACTTTTTTCTCTGTCAATGTATTTGTTTTCCTGCGTAATACTCATGATTTTAATTGTCTGGGAAAAATCGTCTTGAGAATTTTTCCCTTTTGTATGTTTTTCCAATCTTCTTCTTCAAACTTTAACGAGACAAATCCCGAAGTGGGAACATTGTCTATGTAACAATCTCCAAATTTATTAACAAAATTTGTTATTGCCTCATTATGTCCGAAAAGAATTAGGTTATCATACCTGTTTTCGCAGTCTTTTATGGATTTTTCTAAACTTCTTTCGTCAAAAGTGTATAAATCCTCTTTATATATTATTGTTTCCAGCGGAATAGAAAGGTTTTGTGCATAAATCATTGCGGTTTCTTTGGCTCTTTTGGCCGGACTACTCCAAACGATAAATGTTTTGGGTAAATAACCATCGACGGCATTGGAAGTGATGTGTGCATCACCAATACCTCTTTTAGATAACGGTCTGTCAATATCTTTTAAAGGAGCATCCCAGCTTGATTTGGCATGACGAATGAGAATCAGATTTTTCATAATCCTTAATTTATACTCATAAAGTAAGTCAAAAAAAACCACAAAAACCAGAGAACATTTGTCAAATAAATGTTAATTCACGGATAAAACGCCCACTTTCATCGAAAATGCAACTAATTGTTACTTACCAAACAGTTTATTTAAATAATTTAGACTCAACAAATTATCGAAATACATTTTGAATTGAATTTATCAGGTCGTTTTAAATCTTAATACCACATCAAGATTTATAACAGACTTTCAGTCAGCATGTATATTGTTCTGTTATTATAATTAACCGGAACAATTTCGCTTTTATTTTCCAACAGATTTTTATTGCCGTGTCAATTTTAGGGCTAAAGCCATTCGCATGCTTTTTTGCATCGCTAAGCGGACTTCTGACCTCTAGAATTAGTGTTTTTTTATTACAGATTTATTAAAGTTTCAATTAATAAAGTAATGTCCATGAAACCAAAAATTACCTTACTATTGTTATTTATCCTGTTAGGACTTAACAATGCTTTTTCTCAGTTTACGCCTCAAAAACCAGACTTACGTTTGTGTGGTACCGCACCAAATTATTATGAAGATTATTTCAATTGTTCTTCAAATAACTATACGTTAGATCAGGTTTTTCTGAGCCTTACAAATATCAACGGTGTTCCGCTGTCTAACACAACCTGTACACCCGGTACATCACAACAGATGTATGTTATGCTAAATTATACCTCAAATGCAAACAGTGCAATTTCGCAAACCAGAATTTTTGCGGATTTATCTATTGACGGGGTTGTAATTCCTGTAAACGCATATCTTGGAAATGTGACACCCGGATCCGGTCAGCGACAAATCTACGGTCCTTTTACCTGGACTTGCGGTCAGGAACTAGCCTTATGCCGTATTTTAGCGGTATGGCAAACTAACGGAAACGCAAACGATCCGGAATTAAGTACATACAATTGTAACACCTACAGCAAATCACAATGTGAATTTGGAAGTTGTATGATTGTTGCCGCACCATTAGCTGTAGAATACACCTATACCGTTTGTGCATCTGCAAACCAAGCTACAGTAACATTTACCAATGAAACATCCGGTGGTATTACTCCTTATTCCTATTTGTGGAATTTTGGGGACGGAACAACTTCTACTCTGGAAAATCCAGTTCATAACTTCGTTTATCCCGGCGGACCTTATACCGTTACATTAACTGTAACCGATTCGAATGTTCCGACTCAATTGGTTAGCTCACAGTCACAGATAATTACATTATCGGGACCAATCACGATTACAGGTACCGTTACTGCTGCAAATTGCAGTAATCAAAATAATGGTTCAATAGATGTTTCTGTAACCGGCGGAACGGCTCCTTACACCTATTCCTGGAATAATGGAGCTACTACTCAGGATATTTCCGGACTTGCTCCGGGTTCTTATACAATTACCGTAACTGATGCCGTTGGATGTATTGCCTCTCAGACTTTTATAATTGGCCCGGGTGACGTAAGTAATCCTGTTGTCACCGCACCAAACGATTTAGCTATTGAAGGTTGCGGAACAAATGCAATGGCAAGTAGTTCAGCCCTAGGAAATTTAGGGTTTTCTACTACTCCTGTCGTAATTTCAGCTGCACAACTTGATGCGGCCGGTGTAACTTTTGTCGATGCTTCTGCAATAGCTACCATTACTTATCAGGACGTAGCTTCAGGAAGTTGTCCTACTATTGTTACGCGAACTTACAGATTAACCGATGTTTGTGGCAATGTAGGTTCCGACCAACAAATAATCACTATAGACGATACAACTTTACCGGTAATAGCGGCTTTACCTGCTCCAACAACCATTAATTGCCCGGCAGTACCTCAATTTGCACAGGCTACAGCTACTGATAATTGCGCTGTTGCTTCATTGACTTTTAACGATGTAACCACTCCGGGACAATGTGCAGGAGCTTACTCAGTGACCAGAACATGGACCGCTTTGGATGCGTGTGGAAATTCAGCTACAGCATCTCAAACTATCAATGTTCAAGATGTTTCAGGTCCGGTTATTGCAGCATTACCTGCTCCATCAACCATAAACTGTCCGGCTGTACCTCAATTTGCACAGGCAACGGCTATAGACAACTGTGGCTCCACTTTTACATTGACTTTTAACGATGTGACTACTCCTGGGCAATGTGCCGGATCGTATTCGGTAACCAGAACATGGACTGCTTTGGACGCCTGTGGAAATTCATCTACAGCTTCTCAAACCATTAATGTTCAGGATGTTTCAGGACCGGTAATTGCTGCTTTGCCCGCTCCTTCAACCATTAACTGTCCGGCTGTGCCTCAATTTGCTCAGGCAACCGCTACAGATAACTGTGGTTCCGTTTTTACATTGACTTTTAACGATGTGATTACTCCGGGACAATGTGCAGGGGCTTATTCGGTAACCAGAACATGGACCGCTTTGGATGCATGTGGAAATTCATCTACAGCATCTCAAACCATTAATGTTCAGGATGTTTCAGCTCCTGTAATTGCAGCATTACCCGCTCCTTCAACGATTAACTGTCCGGCTGTACCTCAATTTACTCAGGCAACGGCTACAGATAATTGTGGTTCCGCTTTTACATTGACTTTTAACGATGTGACTACTCCGGGTCAATGTGCCGGATCGTATTCGGTAACCAGAACATGGACTGCTTTAGACGCTTGTGGAAATTCATCTACAGCATCACAAACTATTAATGTTCAAGATGTTACCGCACCGGTTATTGCAGCTTTACCAGAACCATATACAATTAACTGTCCTGCCACACCTCAGTTTGTACAGGCAACAGCTACAGACGCCTGTGGTTCAAGCATTAACCTGTCTTATATAGATAAAGTCATACCGGGACAATGTGCAGGTTCTTATTCCATGATAAGAGTATGGATTGCTCTTGATGGTTGTGGAAATTCATCTACAGCTTCACAAATCATAAATGTTCAGGATATTACAGCTCCGGTTATTGCAGCATTGCCTGCTCCGTCAACGATTAACTGTCCGGCTGTGCCTCAATTTGCTCAGGCAACCGCTGTAGATAACTGTGGTTCCGCTTTCACATTGACTTTTAATGACGTAACTACTCCTGGGCAATGTGCCGGATCGTATTCGGTAACCAGAACATGGACCGCATTGGACGCCTGTGGAAATTCATCTACAGCTTCTCAAACCATTAATGTTCAGGATATCACTGCGCCTGTTCCGCCACAAGCACCTGCAAATATTACGGTGTCTTGTAGTGGTGATATTCCTCAAATGATTTCATTAACTGCTAACGATGCGTGTAATGGTCCAATAACCGCTCAGGGTGTTGATGTCATTACAGGCGGAAGTTGTTCCGGAAGTTTCACCGTAACAAGAACATGGACTTTCGTAGATTCTTGTCAGAATACTTCTTCAATAAGTCAGACAATCAACGTAAATGATTCATCAAGTCCTGTTTTACCAAGTCCTCCGGCAGACATAACCGTAGCTTGTATTAGTGAGGTACCAGCAATGATTTCATTGACTGCCACGGATACTTGCGCAGGGCAAATAAGTGTTCCCGGTGTTGATACTGTTGTTCCGGGAAATTGTCCAAACTCATTCATAATTACACGCACCTGGACTTTTGCAGATCCTTGCGGTAATAGTGCTTCGGTTTCTCAAACAATTAACGTGATTGACAATGTGGCACCGATAGTACCTCAGGCACCGGCAAATATAACCGTGTCTTGCGGAACATTAATTCCTGAAATGATTTCACTAACTGCTAATGATGCCTGTTCAGGATTAATTACAGTTCAAGGTGTTGATTCAACCGTACAAGGTAGTTGTGCTAATTCATATGTTGTAACACGTACCTGGACTTTTGTTGATGCCTGTGGTAATCGCTCTTCGGTATCACAAACAATAACTGTTAACGACAATCTTGCTCCTGTTATACCTGTTGCACCGGCTGATGTAACTGTATCCTGTGGAACTTTGATTCCGGAAATGGTTTCTCTTACCGCTACTGATGCTTGTTCAGGTGAAATTACAGTACAGGGAGTCGATTCGGTTGTACCGGGTAACTGTGCCAATTCATATGTTGTAACCCGTACCTGGACATTTGTTGATGCTTGTGGAAATCGTTCATCCGTATCACAAATAATCAATGTTAACGACAACATCCCTCCAGTTGTGCCTTCTGCTCCGGCTGATGTAACCGTATCCTGCGGAACTTTGATTCCGGAGATGATTTCACTTACTGCAACCGATGCTTGTTCAGGTGAAATTACAGTACAGGGAGTCGATTCGGTTGTACCGGGTAATTGTGCCAATTCATATGTTGTAACCCGTACATGGACATTCGTTGACGCTTGTGGAAATACATCATCGGTTTCTCAAACAATAACTGTCAGTGATACTATACCTCCGGTAGCTCCAGAAGCTCCTGCTGATATTACAGTATCATGTGGAACCTTAATACCTCCAATGATTGCTCTTACCGCAACCGACAATTGTCAAGATGCAATTACTGTAGAAGGAATCGAATTTACAACACTGGGCACATGTGATAACTCATATGTGGTTACAAGAACATGGACGTTTACAGATTCCTGCGGAAACAGTTCCTCAGTATCTCAAATAATAACTGTTAGTGATACTATACCTCCGGTAGCTCCGGAAACTCCGGCTGATATTGCAGTATCTTGTGGAATCGAAATTCCAAGACCGGTTACTCTTACTGCGAGCGATAATTGTAGCGGGGAAATCTCAGCATTATCCGTTGACACAGTTCAACCGGGAGATTGTCTTAACTCTTATGTAGTTACAAGAACATGGACATTTACTGACACTTGTGGGAACAGTTCTTCCATTTCACAAATGATAACTGTTTCTGACCAAATTGCTCCTGTAGCTCCAGCTGCTCCGGACAACATAACGGTAGAATGTGCCGGTGATGTTCCTGCCATGATTTCTTTAACCGCATACGATAACTGTCAGGAAGCCATTACCGTAGAAGGTGTAGACAGCATAGTTCAGGGAGATTGTGCGAATTCATTTGTAGTTACCAGAACATGGACCTTTACCGATGCTTGTGGAAACAGTAGCGCTGTAGCACAGATAATCACTGTTTCAGACGAAGTGGCACCATCATTACCGGAAGCGCCTAGCAACCTAACCGTTTCATGTTCAAGCGAAGTTCCGAGACCGGGAGTGTTAATTGCCAACGATAAATGTTCCGGTGAAATTTCAGCTTTAGGAGTTGATGTTATTACCGAAGGCGACTGTCCGAACGCATTCACGGTAACAAGAACATGGACATTTACGGATGGTTGTGGTAACACTTCTTCAATATCTCAGGTAATCACAGTAAACGATGAGATTGCGCCTTCCTGGGAAAGCGAAGATTATACTGAGGAAACAACAGTTTCATGTTCAGCGATTCCTCCGGTGCCTGAAATTATCTTTACAGACAATTGTGGTGGTGAAGTAACCGTTACATTTACAGAAACTATCGAAAATCAAGCTACCGATGAGAACAATTTAATTGTATCCTATGATATTGTAAGAACATGGACGGCGACTGACAGTTGTGGAAATTCAACAGTTCTTACTCAAGTAATCCATGTAACCATAAACGACACTTTCGATGCGGGAACAAAATCCATTTGTAATGATGTGCCTGCAAACGCAAATTACGACTTAAATCAATTACTGATTGGTTTGGTTAGTCAGGACGAATATGATGGTGAATGGACAATCGAGAATGTAGGTTTTGAATCCGCACTGAATGGTAACATTCTTAACGTAACGCTGCTTCCGGACGGGTATTATACTTTAGTGTATACTTTAGATGTAAATGACAGTGAGTGTCCAAGAAAATATGAGTTCTACATTCGTTCACACAATTGTGAAGGTGAAGTTTTGGCGGCCTGTTCCATTGAAGTTTTCAATGCCGTTTCTCCGAATAATGATGCAATGAATGATGTCTTCTTTATTCAAGGATTAGATTGTTATCCTGATAACAATGTTCAGATTTATAACCGATGGGGCGTTTTGGTATTTGAAAAAAACGGTTATAATAACACTACGGTCGTTTTTGAAGGAAAATCAAATGGTCGTTCTACTTTCAATAAAGACGAAGAATTACCAGACGGAACATATTTCTACATCCTGAAATATAAAGATAATGAAACCGGGGCTTGGAGTGATAAATCAGGTTACTTGTATTTAAACAGATAATTCTCATATTTCTATTAATTATTTACCAATTTAATTTAAATTAGTGAACATGAAAACAAAATTAATAACACTCGTTTTAGGATTAATAGGTATGATGGGTTATTCGCAACAAGACTCACAGTATACACAATATATGTATAATACCATTAATATAAATCCGGCTTATGCAGGCTCGAGAGAGGTGCTGAGTATTTTCGGATTACACAGAAGCCAATGGATTGGTTTGGACGGAGCACCTACTACAAATGCTTTTTCCTTAAATACGCCGATTGGTGACACAAGTTTTGGAGTTGGACTTTCCTTCGTTACTGACCGCATTGGTCCAGCCAATGAAAGTGCTATTTCAGCAGATTTGTCCTATTTCATTCAAATGTCTGAAAATTATAAACTGGCATTCGGTTTAAAAGGAACCGGTAATCTCTTTAACATTGATGTAAATAAACTTAATATTCAACATCAGAATGATCCGCAATTTCAAAATTTATCAAATGATTTTAGTCCTAACTTAGGTGCCGGTATCTATCTGTATTCCGATAAATTCTATGCGGGATTATCAGTGCCGAACTTTTTTGAAACCAAACGTTACAAAGACAATTCCGTATCCATTACACAGGAGAAATTACATTATTATTTCATTACCGGATACGTTTTTGATCTTAATGCAGATTTAAAAATGAAACCTTCCGTGCTGTTAAAAGCCGTCGAAGGAGCACCATTACAGGCTGACGGTTCGCTGAACTTTCTGATTTATGACAAACTAACTCTTGGAGCGGCCTACAGATGGGACGCTGCATGGAGTGCGATGGCAGGATTTCAAATATCAAATTCAATCTTTGCAGGATATGCATATGATAGAGAAACTACCCGATTACAGAATTATAATTCCGGATCACATGAGATTTTCCTCCGATTCGAATTGTTCAATAATTCTAAAATGTTAACTCCTCGTTTCTTCTAAATTGATTAGTTATGAAAATTAAAGCACTACTTTTAATAACCCTTTTCAGCATTGGCAGCGTATATTCTCAAATTGGGAGACAAGCCAGAGCCGATAAAAAATATGATAATTATGCCTACATAGATGCCATTGAAGTCTATGAAAAGGTAGCTGAAAAAGGTCATAAGTCTGTCGATCTATTCGAAAGACTTGGAAATTCCTACTACTTTAACGGGGAGTATGAAAAAGCCGAAAAATGGTATTCAGAACTCTTTGCGCTCTCAAGCGATGTTCCGGCCGAATATTATTTCCGATACGCACAATCGCTGAAAGCAACTGGAAATTACAAAAAAGCCGATGAGTATCAGTTGAAATTCTATCAGAAAACCAATAATCCGGCAGGAGAAGAATTAATGAAAAACAAAAATTATCTGGACGAATTACGAAAAAACTCCGACAGATATATAGTTGAAAATGCAGGCGTAAATACGGAATTTTCAGATTACGGATCCACTTTCAAAGGCTCGGATGTTATTTTTACATCAGCCCGAAAAACCAAAGATGTTTTTCAAAAAAAGCACAGTTGGAACGACCAGTTTTTCACTAAACTTTACACTGCAAAAGTGGCAGAAGACGGAAAATTAAGTGATGCCCAGGAATTTTCAAAAGAACTTGATTCCAAGTTTCATGAAGCCACACCGGTTTTTACAAAAGACGGAAACACGGTCTATTTTACCCGAAACAATTACAATGATGGTAAAAAAGGAAAAAGCGACGACAAGGTGAATAAACTGAAAATCTATAAGGCAACCTTAAAAGACGGAAAATGGGATGATATTACCGAACTGCCTTTCAATAATGATGATTACAGTGTCGCCCACCCCGCTTTAAGTGCCGATGAAAAAACATTGTATTTTTCTTCTGACATGCCTGGAACATTGGGAGCATCGGATATTTTCAAAGTGGCCATCAATGAAGACGGAACTTTTGGATCACCGGAAAATTTAGGCAGTGGCGTCAACTCGCCTTTGCGTGAAACCTTCCCGTATATCACCGATAAAAATGTACTTTACTTTTCATCGGATGACCATTTGGGAATCGGAGGATTGGATGTTTTCGAATCAAAAATGAACAAAGATGGCAGCTTTACTTCGGTAAAAAACGTCGGAGCTCCTGTTAACAGTGCAAAAGACGATTTCGGATACATTGTAAATACGAAAAGTCATATTGGTTATTTTACTTCCAATCGTGAAGGCGGTGTAGGTTCGGATGATATTTATAAATTCAAGGAAAATGTTTGTGAACAAGTACTAAAAGGTAGTGTTACCGATATGCAGACCACACAAGCCTTACCCGGAGCTAAAGTTTCCTTATTTGATGCGAACATGGAACTGATAAAAGCCGTGGAAGCCAATGACAAAGGTGAATTCGCTTTCGAAGAAAACATCGAATGTGATAAAAAATATTATGTAAGAGCGGAAAACACCGATTATGAAACCAAAGAAATCAATGTGTCCATTCCGTTGAAATCAGGAGAAACGAGAGCTGACATTGCTTTGGAAAAACGTGTAATGCCAGTAGAAAACGGAACTGATCTTGCAAAAATATTTGACATCAGTATTATTTATTTTGATTTGGACAAATGGAATATTCGTCCTGATGCTGCAGTTGATTTAGAAAAAATCATTGCAGTAATGGAAAAATATCCAAAAATGAAAGTAGACATCCGCTCGCACACCGACAGTCGCCAAACACACAAATACAATGAAAGACTTTCGGATCGAAGAGCAAAATCAACTTTAGAATATATGGTTAAAAACGGTATCGAACGAAGCAGATTAACTGCTAAAGGTTACGGAGAAACACAGCTTATTAACGGTTGTTCTGATAATGTAAAATGCTCAGAAGCAGATCATCAGAAAAACAGACGAAGCGAATTCATCGTCTTAAGCATGGAATAATTGCATTTAATTTTTCACAATTAATTTAATAAAAAAAGCATTCGCCTGGGCGAATGCTTTTTCATTTTTGGATTATTCAAACCCAGAAACTAAACACATATTTTTAGCTAAGTCTATTTTCTGACAAACATATTGGTGAAATACATTTTTCCTTCAGGATTGGTTCTAACTGCAATTCCAAAATGGGTGTAATTCCCTTCCATGTTTGCTTTATGAGCCGGACTGTTAATCCATGCGGTTACTACAGATTGTGCGGTAGAAAAATTGCAGGCAATGTTCTCTCCAACAGCAACAGCTCCTAAAGTAGTTCTTAAATTCTCCTCTCTTTGGGCAAAAAGGGCGTGTGTTAACGTGTTGATTGAAATCATATAATCATCGTGACCTTCGGAAACGTTTGAAATATGATTTATTTTTTCAAGTGAATTCAAACCTTTACTAACGCGGTATTGGTTTACCAAATCAGCAATATCCAATTCAATCTGACTGTAAGTGTAATTATTGTTCACCGTATAACTTGCAGATGCATCATCTTGTGTTGTCTCGTCTGTACTTTCTGTTGAACAGGAAGCAAGAGTAATAAGTAGGACAATAATCGATATGGGGCGAAAAATTGTTACTCTCATAAACACTCAAATTAATAGTGGCACTTTACTTTGCAATCTTTAAGTTTTCATAACTCATTGACAACAAGACAAATATACATCTAAATCGATTATCTGCAAATATAATCGATGAAATGCGTAAAATTTTAACACTACGCCTTTTGAAAGAATACTATTAGGTATTTCCTAAAGCAAAAAAGCACTCGCCTTAGCGAATGCTTTTCCATTTTTTGGATTATTTAAACCCAGAAACTAAACAGATTTTTTTTAAGTCAAGTCTATTTTCGGATGAACATGTTGGTAAAATACATTTTTCCTTCGGCATTGGTTTTAACTGCAATTCCAAAATGGGTGTAATTCCCTTCCATGTTGGCTTTATGAGCCGGACTGTTAATCCATGCGGTTACTACAGATTGTGCGGTAGAAAAATTGCAGGCAATGTTCTCCCCAACAGCAACAGCTCCTAAAGTAGTTCTTAAATTCTCCTCTCTTTGGGCAAAAAGGGCGTGTGTTAACGTGTTGATCGAAATCATATAATCATCGTGACCTTCGGAAACGTTTGAAATATGATTTATTTTTTCAAGCGGATTCAAACCTTTACTAACTCGATATTGGTTAATCAAATTGGCAATTTCAGTTTCAATCGGACTGTAAGTATAATTATTGTTTACTGTATAATTCGAAGACGTTTCAACTTGAGGTGTTTCGTCTGTACTATCTGATGAACAAGATGCAAAAGTTATAAGTAGGGCAATGATCGAAATGGGACGGAAAATTGTTACTCTCATAAACTCAAAATTTAAATGTTATGCTTTGCTTCGTTATCATTTTTTTATGTAACTAATTGATAACGAGGCAAATGTACATCAAAATCGATTATAAGCAAATAAAATCGACAAAATGCACTAAATTTTAACATTTAAACGTAATTTACTGATATTTAAGGAGATAGCCTTTCAATTTTCCAGCTATAATCTTCCTGTAATTGATAGCGAATTCTATCGTGAAGTCGGTTAGGACGACCTTGCCAAAATTCTACAGAGATTGGTTTTACCAAATAGCCTCCCCAGTTTTCAGGACGCTTAATTTCTTTATTCTGATAATCCTGTTCCAATTGTTTCAAATTGTTTTCCAGAAAATCTCTTGAGGGAATTACATCGCTTTGAGGAGAAACGATAGCGCCTAATTTACTACCGTCAGGGCGACTGTCGAAATAATTGTCTGACGTTAGTTCCGGGGTTTTTTCTGCAATACCTTTGATAATCACCTGTCTTTCCATGGAATGCCAAAAGAATGACAAACAAACATTCGGATTTCGAGCTAATGCTTTTCCTTTTTCAGAATTATAATTGGTATAAAAAATAAAGCCTTCTTCGTTAAATTTTTTAAGCAAAACAACTCTGGCCTTTGGAAAGCCGTCCAAGCCAATAGTAGAAACCGTCATGGCATTCACCTCCTCTATCCCGCCTAAATCTTCGGCTTCGTAAAACCAGCGGTGAAATAAATTCATCGGATCTTCCGGAATATTGGTTTCCAGAAGTTCGCTTTTCTCATATGATTTTCGGTAATTACTTAAATCGCTCATTATTAGACTACTTAGATTGTTAGACTACTTAGATTATTTGACTACTTAGATTGTTAGATCGGGGTAATATTTTCATGGACATAAACATAGTAGTTTTTTCGAAATTTATCAATTATAAAACTCTAAGAAGTCTAATTCTCTAACTTTCTAAGTTGTCTAGAATTCAAATTCTCTTCCGTCATCTGACAGAAGAATATTCGGAAAAACAGTTTCGGCTTCGGTTCGAAATCGTTCAATACTTTCATAACGAGTGGAGTAATGGCCTAAAACCAATTGTTCAACATTGGCTTTTTTTGCAATAGCTGCGGCCTGTTTTGCTGTACAATGCATCGTTTTTTCGGCCAAATGTTCTTCAGAATCTAAAAACGTACTTTCGTGATATAAAACCGTTGTGTTTTCAATGATTGAAATGATGCTTTCATCATAGACCGTATCCGAACAAAAAGCGTAACTCTTTGCGGGTTCCGGATCGAAAGTCAGTTTTTCATTGGGAATGACTCTTCCGTCTTCCAGAGTAATATCGCCACCATATTTTATTTTCTGGTAATACACCATATCAATCTCATAATTTAAAATGGCATCGATATTAAGTTTCCGCTCACGGTTTTTTTCAATGAAGAGATAACCGTTTGTATACACTCGGTGCTTTAGCGGAATGGTTTTTACAACCACTTTTTCGTCTTCAAAAACTACTTCACTTTCGGTACTTTCCAATTCATGAAAATAAAGATTATAACCTGTATAAGAATTTGATAATCTGAGTTGTAAAAGGATTACTTCTTTAATTCCTTTAGGTCCGTAAACATGTAAATCGGTTTGACGGTTGAGTAACATAAAGGTAGAAATCAATCCCACCAAACCATAAAAATGATCTCCGTGAAGATGCGAAATAAAGATGTGTTCTATACGTGAAAATTTGATTTTATTTTTCCGAAGCTGTACCTGGGTTCCTTCTCCGCAATCAATTAAAAACATACGGTTTTTAATTTCCAGGACTTGTGAAGTTGGATTGGTAATCGTTCGAGGAGTCGCGGCATAACAGCCAAGAATTGTTAGTTTCAAGTTTAAGGTTTAAAGTTAAAAACCTAAATCGCGTTCGATTTCTTCCATTTCAATCATGTCGTGCGCTTCCAAAAGTGTCGGAACCACCAACAACGAAGCCGGAACATCATTAAAATCGATATTATCGGCAACAATCACAAATGATTTTTTCGCTTTCTTGTGTTTTTTGGACAAATCCGAAAATGTCTTTATGGCTTTTACATCTGCAGATTTATCGTGCGATACATCCAAAATAAGGTTGCGTTCTTTAAAAGATTCGTACTGATCGGTTACTTTTCTAAGAAATTCAGAAACATTGCCTTCGGTATCTTTAATTATAGTGGTGTGTATTTTATGATCTACTTTCATTTTTAAGTTGCTTAGCGGCTGAGTTGCTAAGTTACTGAGTTTTTTTAATCTCAACAACTTTCTGACAATCGACTTTCAACTTTCAGACTTATTTAATTTTCTGCGCCAATAAATAAATCACTGCCATACGGACAGCTACCCCATTTTCTACCTGATTTAAGATTACCGATTGCGAAGAATCTGCCACATCGGAAGTGATTTCAACCCCACGGTTAATTGGTCCCGGGTGCATGATTACGATTTCTTTGCTTAATGAATCGAGTAACGCTTTGTCTACTCCGTATTGTTGTGCATATTCACGCGTTGAAGGGAAATAATTCACATCCAAACGTTCATTCTGTACACGAAGCATATTGGCTACATCACACCATTCCAGTGCTTTACGCAAATTCGGCTCGTATTTTACGCCTAACGATTCAATATAGCGTGGAATTAGCGTTTTCGGTCCGCATACCATAACTTCTGCGCCTTGCATTTGGAGTGCGAAAATGTTTGAAAGTGCTACGCGTGAATGCAAAACATCACCCACAATAACAACCTTCTTCCCACCTACTTCACCCAATTTTTCACGAATGGAATAGCTGTCTAATAAGGCTTGTGTTGGATGCTCGTGCGCTCCGTCTCCAGCGTTAACAATACTGGCTTTTACATTTTGTGATAAAAAGTGAGCTGCTCCCGGATTTTTATGACGCATAACCACCATATCCACTTTCATTGAAAGGATGTTGTTTACGGTATCGATTAATGTCTCTCCTTTTTTTACTGAAGATTGTGCAACCGAAAAACTCATCACATCGGCCGAAAGACGTTTTTGTGCCAATTCAAACGAAAGTTTGGTACGCGTACTGTCTTCAAAGAAGATGTTGGCAATGGTAATGTGCTGTAATGAAGGGACTTTTTTAATCGGACGGTTGATTACTTCCTTAAACTGATCGGCAGTTTCGAAAATTAAATCAATGTCGTTTTTGTTGATGTATTTTATTCCTAATAAATGATTGACGCTTAGCTCTTTCATTGGTATTGTTGTGTTGTTGTAATTCTTAGTTGTTTGTTGTTTTGGCTACTAAAAGCACCTGATCTTCCCCGTCGTTTTCTTTCCAGTTTACGATAACTTTCTCGTTGTTAATCGCGTCTACCTGTCTGCCACGATAATCCGGCTGAATGGGTAAATCACGGCTGAAACGTCTGTCGATTAGTGTCAAAAGTTCAATTCCGGAGGGTCTTCCAAACGATTGAATCGCTGTTAAAGCCGCACGAATACTACGTCCGGTATACAAAACATCGTCTATGAAAACCACTTTTTTATCTTCCACCAAAAAGTCGATTTGGGTTTTATTGGCTTCCATCGGTTTTTCGTTTCTACGGAAGTCGTCTCTAAAGAAAGTGATATCCAAAAAGCCTAACGGTATGTTCTTAACATTATACTCCTGCTCCAGAATTTGTTTGATTCTCTCAGCTAAATATTTACCTCTCGGCTGAATTCCAATAAGAATAGTGTTTGAAAAATCGAAATGTTTTTCGATCAACTGACAGGCCAAACGATGCAGAATGATATTGACTTCTTTTGAAGTGAGCAATACTTTTTGACTCATAAATAAAGTGTTGTGTTTGGTGTGTAAAAGTACGATTTTTTTGTTAATCTGCTAATTCCGGTATAATATATTGGATGATAATTATCAAAAAACAGGATAATCCTTTTTATAACCAAATTTGAAACACTTTTATATACCATTAATCGTAAAAACAATCAACATCAACGAAAAATAAGACAAAAAGACACTTTTACAGAAAAATAAAAATATTTTTAACATAATTATTAACAATAAAAAAACTGATTATGAAAAAATTTACTTATTCCAACAGTGGTGTGGCTATTTATTGTTTGTGTATGTTAGTGTTTCTTTTGGCTTCGTGTCAGAAAGAAGATGAAACCAACAGGAATGATGTTTCCGGACCAACTTTTTCTCTATCACGGGCCGGTGACTGCGAATCGGATTGTATTGTGCCTAACGGACCCTATTTTGACAAACAGGATACTAAAACTGTTACTTGGGGTGGTCGTTATAATAACAATAACAGCAAAACGATAGATATTAAATACTACAATACCGAAACACATTTTGTAATCGAGGTGAAAAGCTCCAATGGCTGGAACGATTTGGTTATGGACGGTGTTTCTATTTGGACAGGGGGTCCGGTTGCAGCCAATACCTGGGGCGTATATTCTTATCCGTTGGCAAATGGTTGGCAAGCTTGTGATGTTATTGATTTTGGACTCGCAGTGGCCGGAAATGGTCCTCCAGCCAATTTTGATGTGAATTATGATCTAATCGGACTTTGTCCGGAGGGTTGTGAAACTTCGTTTACCGGTGAAGCGCTATCTTGTGGTACGGCAAGAGAAGCAATCTATACGTTTACTGCCGATACCGATCAGGAGTATATTAAAATTCAGGGTGGATTAACCAACTTCACTGGTGAAGACGCAATAATTTCAGTTTCCGGCGGAAATTTATCGCATTCGCAATCAACTCCCGGTGGAAGTTCCAACAGAATAATAAAGGTAGAAGGAAGTGTTTCGGAATGTGAAACCATAATCATTCATGTTACCTGGAATTCGACTAACAGTGGCGGAATAATTACCGGAGACTGGTCTGTCAAAGACAATAACGGAGCTTTGTTAGCGCCTTCAATATCCGGTTTACAGTGTGATTAATTTGAGTTTAGTTTAAGTATAGTTTGAGAAGCTGTGGGAAACTACAGCTTTTTTAATAGTATTTCTTAATCTAAATTAAGTGCTTCCGACCATTGCATGAACTAACTTTGTGTTACAATTTAAAAGCAAACACAATGGCAACAAAAAATATCGAATTAGTAGCAGCACCAAAAGCACCTCATTTTGTAGGTGACGGTTTCAGGGTACATAACTTTATTCCGAGTGGTTATCATTTGGATATGGAACGTATGAGTCCGTTTATCATGTTGGATTACAACTCCAAATATCATTTTCCACCTTCTGAAATCCCGAAAGGCGTTGGTGTACATCCGCACAGAGGTTTCGAAACCGTAACCATCGCCTACAAAGGAAAAGTAGCGCATCATGACAGTGCCGGTGGTGGAGGAATCATCGGTGAAGGCGACGTACAATGGATGACGGCCGCATCGGGTGTTTTACACAAAGAATATCACGAAGAAGAATTCAGTAAAACCGGCGGCGAATTTCAAATGGTGCAATTATGGGTGAATTTACCGGCCAAGGATAAAATGTCAACTCCGAAATATCAAGCCATAACAAATGCTCAAATGGGCAGATACGAATTAGAAGATAATGCCGGATTTATTGAAGTCATTGCCGGTAATTACAAAAACGTAAAAGGACCGGCTTCAACATTCACTCCTGTTAATATGCAGAATGCCAAATTGAACAAAGGCGGAAAAGCAACCTTTTCATTTCCTGCGAATTACAATACCGCATTATTGGTCATTGAAGGCAGTATCAAAGTAAACGATGCAGAAACCGTACCTACCGACCATTTTGGTTTGTTTGAAAATGCAGGGGAAGATTTTACCATCGAAGCGCTGGAAAACGCAATAGTTCTGGTCTTGAGCGGTGAACCGATTAACGAACCTATTTTTCCACACGGACCTTTCGTAATGAATACACGCGAAGAAATCATTCAGGCCTTTGATGATTTCAATAACGGAAAATTCGGTTATCTGGCAGATTAATCAATTTAAAAGCAACAATCTCTTAAAGGTAGTTGCTTTTTTCTAACCATCTAAAAATCTAACATTCTAAACAATCTGAAAATGAAGCCTGAATATACAGAAATCCCATTGATAAAAAACGAAGAACTGCACCAGTTTGAAATTACCGTAGACGGCCACAAAGCGTTTATCGTTTATAAAGAGCGACCTCACAGCATTACGTTAATCCACACCGAAGTCGAACCCGAATTGGAGGGCAAAGGTGCGGCAACAGCCGTAATCGAAAAGACATTGGTTTATATCGAAGAGAACTATTACAAGCTTATTCCGCTTTGTCCGCTGGTTTTTGCTTATGTAAAAAGACATCCGGAATGGAAACGAATTGTAGATGAAAATTTTAAAGGATTTGAAGAATAAGTTCTTAACTTTATAAGAAAAAACAGCACATGTCAAATGTAGAATTAATCATAGAAGAGCGCGCCGCCGATATCGGAAACTTTATGGTGGGACGCCTGTTACCCTTTCGGGAAAAACGAACCGTTGGTCCTTTTGCATTCATAGACCATATGGGTCCGACTTATTTAGCTGAATTTGAAAACTTTGATGTCGCTCCGCACCCACACATCGGATTGTCCACCCTCACCTATCTGTTTGAAGGCAGCATCATGCACAAAGACAGTTTGGGAACCGAAATGGAAATCAAACCCGGAGCCGTAAACTGGATGACCGCCGGAAAAGGAATCGTACATTCGGAAAGAACACCCCAATATCTCAGAGATCTGGAAAAAATGCTGCACGGATTACAAATTTGGGTGGCCCTTCCGAAAGAACTCGAGGAAATGGAACCGAATTTCACTCATGTGGAAAAAGACGATATTCCGCATTGGGAACAAAACGGACTCTCGTTTAAACTTATCGCCGGTGAAGCGTTCGGCAGAAAATCGGCAGTACCGGTTTACAGTCCGCTTTACCTGATTGAGATAAAAAGCACTTCGGCACAAACAGTAAAAATCGGAGAGGATTTATTTGGTGAAAGCGCTTTGTATATTCTGGAAGGAAACATTAAAAGTGACGGTATCGTTTTTGAATCCAAACAAATCCTTATTGCCAAAGACAGTAAACTCTGCGAATTCGAAATGGGCGAAAACACCACCGTTTATATTTTTGGAGGAGAGCCCTTTCCGGAAGAACGTTATATTTTCTGGAATTTTGTTTCGTCCAGCAAAGAACGAATTGAAAAAGCCAAAACCGATTGGGAAAATCAGACCTTCCCGAAAGTTCCGGGTGAAACCGAATTTGTTCCGTTACCGCCACCTTTGAAAAATTTCAGATAATCATGGAAAAAATAAACGCGCATCTCGGACAGGAAAAATATAAAACCGAAATCAAAACGGCCACCAATACGCTGATTGCAGATGAACCCCTTGAATTGGAAGGACAGGATTTAGGTTTTTCTCCCAAAGAACTTTTGGCTTCCGCATTAGGTTCCTGCACCATAATCACTTTAAAAATGTATGCGAATCATAAAGGGTGGAATTTAACCGATGTGAATATTGAAGTCACTTTCGATTGGAATAATGAAGAAACAAAATCCGTATTTACCCGAAAAATTGAACTGATAGGTGATTTAACCGAAGAACAAAGAGAACGCCTTTTGAAGATTGCCGACAAATGTCCGGTTCACAAAGTACTGATGCATCCGACGGAAGTGGAAACTACATTGATATAAAACAAAAAACCCGCTGTTGAAAGCGGGTTTTTATATTTAAGAATACATCTGTTTTCTCATTTCCTTGATTTTATCATCTTCCAGATACTCATCAAAAGTCATGTATCGGTCGATAACTCCTTTTGGTGTGATTTCCACTACTCTGTTGGCAACGGTTTGTGCAAACTCGTGGTCATGTGTGGTAAACAACACGGAACCTTTAAAGTTTTTCAGCGAGTTGTTGAAAGCCGTAATCGATTCCAAATCCAAGTGATTGGTTGGTTCGTCCAGCATTAACACGTTGGCTCTCATCATCATCATTCGGGATAACATACAACGTACTTTTTCACCTCCGGATAACACTCGGCATGTTTTTAACGCTTCTTCTCCGGAGAAAATCATTTTTCCTAAGAAACCACGAACATATACTTCATCTCTTTCCGGTTCGGTTTTCGCCCATTGACGTAACCAGTCCACCAACGATAAATCGCTTTCAAAGAAACTGTGGTTGTCTGCCGGCAAATAGGATTGTGTTGTCGTGATTCCCCAGTCATACGTACCGGAATCGGCCGTAAGATTTCCGTTTAAGATTTCGTAAAAGGCTGATGTAGCACGGGAATCTTTTGAGAAAACCACGATTTTATCGCCTTTCGCCATATTCAAATCTACGTTCTTGAATAAAAGATCACCATCTTCAGTAGTGGCACTTAAACCTTGCACATTTAAAATCTGATCACCCGCTTCACGCTCGGTATCAAAAATAATGGCAGGATATCTTCGGCTTGACGGCTTGATTTCGTCAAGATTTAATTTTTCAATCATTTTTTTACGGGAAGTAGCTTGTTTTGACTTCGCTACGTTCGCGCTGAAACGACGGATGAATTCTTCCAATTCGGCTTTCTTCTCTTCCGCCTTTTTGTTTTGTTGCGCACGTTGTTTTGCGGCTAACTGGGAAGACTCATACCAGAAGGTATAGTTACCTGAATAATGCGTAATTTTTCCGAAGTCGATATCCGAAACATGCGTACAAACCGCATCCAGGAAGTGACGGTCGTGAGAAACCACCAATACCGTATTTTCATAATTGGCTAAGAAATTTTCCAACCAGGCAATGGTTTCAAAATCCAGGTCGTTCGTAGGCTCATCCATAATCAATACGTCCGGATTTCCGAACAATGCCTGCGCTAAAAGGACACGTACTTTCAGTTTTCCTTCCATCTCACCCATTAACGTATAATGGTAATCGGCAGAAATCCCTAAATTGGAAAGCATGGTTGCAGCATCCGAATCGGCATTCCAACCGTTCATCTCTTCAAATTGTACCTGTAGTTCCCCAATTCTGTCGGCGTTTTTATCATCGTAATCGGCATACAATTCGTCCATTTCCTTTTTAACGGCGAATAGTGTTTTGTTACCCATCATTACGGTTTCCAAAACAGTATGTTCGTCAAACATATTGTGGTTCTGGTTTAAAACCGACATACGTTTGCCCGGCTCAAGAATTACACGTCCTGAAGTAGGATCGATATCTCCGGCTAATATTTTTAAAAAGGTAGATTTTCCAGCACCGTTTGCTCCGATAATTCCGTAGCAGTTCCCTTGCGTAAAGGTTACATTTACTTCGTCGAACAAAATTCGCTTACCAAATTGTACTGATAAATTTGAAACTGTTAACATTGATTTCTTATTTTTTATAAAAGTGTTGCAAAAGTAGAAAAAATAGCGGAGTTTTGAACCCTATTAGGAAGAATGTTCATTTTGGCATTTTAACTGTACATTAACAGCAAGTTACCTCTTACACAACTATATTTGTTTTGAAATAAATTTCGATTAGATGTTTCCCAATTTAAAGAATCTACTATTACCTATTTCATCGATTGTAATTTTAAGTCTGACTTCTTGCAACAAAGAGTTTAAAGACGACAATTACACCGCTTATTTTGGAGGTGAAATACTTAATCCGAACAATCGTTATGTCCTTTTATTAAAGGATAACGAAGTTATTGACTCTGTTTTACTGGACAATAAAAATCGGTTTTTCAAGAAATTCGATTCACTTACACCGGGAATGTATACTTTCAGACACGAACCCGAATACCAATACGTTTATTTTGACAAAAATGACAGTCTGATGCTTCGTTTGAACACCAAAGAATTTGACAACTCGCTGGTGTTTTGCGGACGTGGTGATCAAAAAAACAATTTCCTTATCGAAATGTTCCTCAAAAATGAAGCCGACAGAGGGTATGATGTTTTTGATAAAGATTATAAAAAATTCAGCAGAACCATTGATTCTTCCTATGCTGTAAAAAAATCTTTTTACCTGCGTAGAAAAACCGAAATCGGATGGGATGAACAATTTGATACTTATGCTAAAGCATCATTGGATTTGAATCATTTGGCAAAAAAAGAAATCTATCCGATTGCGCATAAAAGAAGAAGCGGCGAAGACATCTGTAATTCATTGCCCAAAAATTATTATGATTTCAGAAAAAAAATCGATTATAACAATGAGGATTTGACTACGTATGTAGCTTTTGTGCGTTACATGACAGCAATGCTGAACAATATTGCGTACAAAAACTGTAATACTGAAAAAGACTACGAGCAAACGGCCTTGGCTTCGAATATTAAAAAACTGAACATAACCGATACCTTATTTAAAAATCAGAAAATTAAAAATGGGGTACTGAACAACATTGCCTTTATGTATCTTCTTGAAGATCAAAACATGGCAAACAACAAGAAGTTCTTAGACCGTTATTTTCAACTATCAACAGACAAAAGCAAACACAACGAAATCCGAAAAATTTCAAGTGCGGCGCAGCATTTAAAACCCGGGAATAAATTACCATCACAGGAATTCATTAATACATTTGGCGAAAAAGTCGACTTTACGCACATGATTAACGGACAGACCGTTGTTTTCTTCTGGACGATGAGTTCAAAATCACATTTGGAAGCGGTACACAAGAAGGCACACGATTTAAAAGTGAAACATCCCGAATTGAATTTCATTGCAGTCAATATGGATGAATCCAAAGAAGATTGGCTCAAAACATTAGCCAAATACGATTTTAGGGATACTGTAGAACTTCATGCTTCGGATTTACAGAAATTAAAAGACGAATGGGTTATTACCAAATTGCATCGTGTGATTCTTCTGAATGCGGATGGTACAATCAAAAACGCCTTTGTCAGTCTTTTTGACGCTCAGTTTGAAGAACAATTGAAGTAGTAGATACCAGAATGCAGAAACGTACTGCTATAAAAACAAAAAAGGATTCAATAATTGAATCCTTTTTTTATACTGTAAAATATAATCCGCTTCCTGCCTTTTGCTGTCTGCTAACTATTTATTTCCTTTTTCGTAATCGGCAATAAACTGTGCGATACCGATATCCGTTAACGGGTGTTTCAACAATCCTAAGATGGATGATAATGGTCCGGTCATAACATCAGCGCCAATTTTAGCACAATTAACAACGTGCATCGTGTGACGAACAGAAGCCGCTAAAATCTGAGTTTCGAAAGCATAGTTGTCATATATCTGACGGATTTCGTCGATTAGGTTTAAACCGTCTGTGGAAACATCGTCCAAACGACCTAAAAACGGAGAAACATAAGTTGCACCCGCTTTTGCAGCCAAAATAGCCTGACCCGCAGAAAACACCAAAGTTACGTTAGTTCTGATTCCTCTGTCGGAAAAATACTTACATGCTTTGATTCCTTCTTTGGTCATCGGTAATTTCACAACAATTTGCTCGTGCAATTCAGCCAACTCCTCGCCTTCTTTGATCATGCCTTCCAAATCCATGGCATTCACTTCGGCACTTACATCGCCATCCACAATGTTACAGATGTCTACGTAATGTTTTAAAATATTGTTTTTTCCGGTAATTCCTTCTTTTGCCATTAACGACGGGTTGGTTGTAACACCGTCCAATACGCCTAATTCCTGTGCTTCTTTAATTTGCTCTAAATTGGCTGTGTCAATAAAAAATTTCATCTTGATATATTTAAAATAGTTGTGTACTCCTTTTTTGAATCGGTTGCAAAATTACAACTAAAATTTAATTCTGGCTCCAATTGACAAATCAATTCTTGAAAGACTCTCTTTCATATTGTCATCCAATTTAACATCATCACGATAATTATTGGGTCCTTCAATTTTCACGGAACTCAAAGTCCCCAACAGAAGTCCCACTCTTGGTCCTAGAGAAAAACCATCCGAAATTCTTAAATAATAGCTTCCGGAAGTGTAAACGCCAAACGACGCCCCTTTAATCTTGTAATCCTGGAGATAAACCGCTTTATCTTTGTAACCGATATACCCTAAGCCAACATCAAAACTGAACTCGTCTCTGGAAGCTGTTGGTTTACTATACATATAAGAAATTCCGTAAAAAGATATTGTAACGTTATCTGAAAACTCCCCATAGCCTTGTTGCCCGTTGGGTGCCGTTACATACGCATCATCAATAACCGATTTTTTGTTGAAGGCATTGTACTTGAATCCAATAAAGGAATTTTTATTATCAAACAGTCTGAAATACAAGCTAACATCATAACTGAATCCCGATTTCTGACTCTGGGAATGTTTTCGCTCCAAATCATTTTCACCGGCAGTTTCGCCTATCCGTCCACCATAGCCGCCTGAAATGTCAAAAAACACATTTCGTTTCTTATTGGTTTTCTCATCCGCACTTTCCTGTGCATAATTTAATGTTGAAAATAAAAGGAAAAACAGAAAAATATATTTTTTCATGATTAGTTTAATTTATAATGATTCATTAACAATTTCTCGTACATTTTGTCCGGAAGCATGCGTTTTAAAACAATCGAGAACTTCTGCATAAAAGCGCCCACCTTATAATGCACGTTAGGGTTTGGAGTTTGAATAATCGCATAAATCGCTAAAGCCATATCGTTTGGATTGCTTCCGCTGTCTACATGTTCGTCCATGGTTTTTAACGTGTTTCCGTATGGGATTTCATAGGCCGAACCTTTTACCAACGGCGCATGATAACGTCCGGCGGCAATATTTGTAGCAAAATCACCCGGAGCTACATTGGTAATGTGAATTCCGAACGATTTCGTTTCCATTCGCAAGGCTTCCGTAATCAGTTCCAACGCCCCTTTTGAAGCCGAATACACGCTGCGGTAAGGCAATCCCATATAACCAGCAATTGATGTAACATTGATGATTAAGCCTGATTTTTGAGTACGCATTTGCGGTAAAACGGCTTTCATCACTTCAATGGGTCCGAAAAGATTTGTCTCGAAATTGTTTTTGATTTCTTCGGCCGGAATTTCTTCCAACGGACCGGTAATTCCAACACCGGCATTGTTAATCACAATATCCAACCGTCCTGATTTTGCAATCACTTCGGCTACAGCATTTTTGATACTCTCGGTATTTCTGACATCCAAAGCGACCAATGGAAAAACTGAATTTTCAACACGTTCCGGGTTTCGACTCGTTCCGTAAACAGTAAAACCTTTCTGATGCAGGAATTCACCAACCGATTTCCCGATTCCTGACGAACCACCCGTAATTAAAACAACATTTGACATTATTAGACTTCTTAGATTTTTAGACTTCTTAGATTATTGGGAATAATGTGCGAAAGTACGCATTTTTAGAAGTTCCGTCTATAAAATTTTGATTCCTAATCCCGGTTTTTCAGAAAGGAGAATTTTCCCCAATTCAATCTTTGAACCAGATGCCATATCGTTGGCAATTAAATTAGCACCGTCCAAATCGGCAAAATCTGCTAAAGAAGCTATTGCTGCTCCCGCGGAAATCCCAACGGTGGATTCGGTCATACAGCCAATCATGATTTTAAAACTTAAGTCTTTAGCATTCTTTATCAATTCCAAAGCGGGTGTCAATCCGCCACATTTTACCAATTTGATATTGATGCTTCGGTAATGCGGTTGTAATGTTTTCAAATCGCTATTTTCCTGACAATCTTCATCCGCCATCCAATTAGGATATTTGTCGGATTGTAATGATTTAAAATTGTCTTCACCAGGTTTCATCGGTTGCTCAACATAAGTAAACCCTTTTGCCATTTCAAAGTTTTCCAGCCAATGACAATCTTCAGCAGTATAACTGCCGTTAGCATCCAAAGCCACTGATTTTCCTGTTTGCAATAGCTGCTGAATTTCGTTTTCATCAAAATGATTGCACTTCACTTTGAATTTATTCCAGGACGATTTTGCTATTTTATCCAATTGAACTTCGATTGGAGCAACACTTATCGTTATGGAAGATTCGGGAATGGTATTTATTTCGACAGTGTTCAATTCGGAAAAGCTTCTGTTTTCCAGTTTCCCGAACAAATCCCAATAGGCACAATCCAATGCCGATCGAAGAAAACTTGGTAATCCCAATGCAATCAGGAAATTATAAAAATCGGTTGGATGATTGATTGGTTGGTTTTCAATTTTATCTTTTAGCTGATGTAGTGTTTTATCAAAATCAGACAAACTGATGTGGTAATAATCGATGCCCGTACACTCGCCATAACCGGAACAATCGTGATTGCTTAACTTTACTATTAATGCTTCTCTGAAAGAGTAATCACCATAGGATATCGAGAACGTTTCTTTAAGTTGGAGTCGGACAATTTGCCAGGATAGCTTCATGGAATGAATTTGTATGCCCTAAAAATAAAAAAATCTCCGCAAGGGAGATAGTATAAATTGAAAAAGATTGCTTCGTTTCCTCGCAATGAGAAAAAAATGGCAAGCGACCTACATCGCACCGCTACAACCACATACCTTTGCTGCGTTCCCACCCTGGAGGAGTCTGCAGGAGCTGGTCGTGTAGGACTTGCCGTTGCAAATATACAACCTTTTTATTTTTTTGCAAGGCAATTGAAGATATAAAAATAACATTGTATATTGCTTCTATCAATTTTAAAACAATGAAAACACATAATCTATTAACATTCATTTTGTTAGGAACTGCGCTTGTTTCGTGTAATGACGATAAAAAAGGTGCGGAAAATTTATTTTCTATTGATTCCACCGGTTTAAAAGAACAATATCAGCCACAGGAGACGCTTTCTTTAGCCTTGAAAAATCCGGAAAACAAAACTATTGACTCCATTATTTATTATATCAACGATAAAAAAGTTGGTGCTGTAAAAGGCAACACTAAGCTGGATTTTGCTTTTGCAGAACAAAAATTAGGCTACCAAAACATCAAAGCCTTGGTTTACTTTGAAGGAGAGAACAGCGAAACGACTACACGAGTGGAATTGGTATCTGATATTCAGCCGAAATTGTTAAAATATACCATTGTAAACACCTATCCTCACGATTTGAAAGCCTATACGCAAGGATTGGAATTCTATCGCGACACCTTAATTGAAAGTACCGGAAACGGCGCTGGAAACGGAACCGGTTTGCGCGGCATCTCTTCCCTTCGAAAAACCGATTACAAAACAGGTAAAGTGCATAAAATAGTTGAACTGCCTCAAAATGTTTTTGGTGAAGGATGTACAATTCTGAATAATAAAGTATACCAGATTACGTATCAGAACGGGGAAGCCTACGTATACAATGCCGATACCTTTAAAAAAGAAAAAACATTCCCTTATTTCAAGACCAATATGGAAGGCTGGGGTATGACGAATGACGGCAAAAATTTACTGATGTCCGACGGAACTGAAAAAATATGGTTTGTAAACCCGGCCGATTTTAAAGAGGTTGATTATATTAATGTGTATACGGCAAGTTCTAAAATTAAGGCCGTAAACGAAATGGAATGGATAGACGGAAAAATTTACGCCAACATTTACACGATGGATGCCATTGCTGTTATCAACCCTAAAAATGGTGCTGTCGAAGCGGTTATTAACCTATCCGATTTAAAAGCGAAAGTAACGCAGCACCCCGATATCGACGTATTAAACGGAATCGCTTACAATCCTAAAACCAAAACCATTTTTGTGACCGGAAAAAACTGGGACAAGATGTTTGAGATTAAGATAACGGAGTAGAAAACAGTGAGCAGTATTCTGAGTTCCGTATATTTAGTAATCATTATTTGTAAAAATAGTTAAATACTATGATGAATCTAATAGACAAAATTCAAAATCAACCCGAAAAGATTTTGTTTCCGGAAGTCATTGAGTATATTGACTCAAATTATAACTTTACGCCTACGCGCTTCACAAACGGAAATACGGTAAACGAAGCCAACCAAAATAACGGTTCCTGCAAGATATTTTACTTTGCCAAAATAAAGGAATTATCACCCGAGCAAACTTTACATTTATTTGGTGATTTTTACAGGATTGATGTTTTGGAAAATCCCAATGGAACCGATCATCAGAACATCCGCAACTTTATGAAATCCGGGTGGAACGGCATCGTTTTTAACGGAGTCGTTTTAGATTTGAAATAAAGCTATTACCTATAAAAAACGCCTCAATACCATTGGTTTTGAGGCGTTTTTATTTAAATTATGTTCAACTAAGAAAATTATTTCTTTTTCTTTTTTGCCGGTGCTCCGGCTGCAATGTATTTTTTGGTAACCGGGTCGTAGGTTTGCTTGCTTTCCTGTGATTTGTTTTTCAAAAGAATGTCTCCGTTTGGCAATAATTTAAACTCCGATCCTTCTCTTCTGTTTCTTTCCTGAGTTTCGGAAGCATTTTTAAGTTTGTCCAAAAACACTTTTTCAACTATGTGTGTGGTGGTTTGCGTATTTGCAATCACCTGAGTTTTTGTCGGTACTTCCCAAATTTCAGAAACGACACTGGTAGCGTCTTCTGCTTTTAAATCTGTTTTTGTGGTTCCTTTTTCAGTCCACGAAATATAGTATAAAGGTGTTTCTTTGGCTTTGAAACCCGTGATTTTACATTCGGACAACTTTCTTTTAGAATCAATCGGGCGCGTAAAAAGGACTTCTTTCTTCCCTCCTTCATCTACATACAAATGAAATTCGTTTTTTACGATTTCCGCCGAAAGATTATCGGTTTTGGTTAAAACAGTACCGGCTTTTGAAGTGCTTTTCTTTTTTTGGCTGTAGCCAATGCTCGTGCATAATGCGAGTGTTATTAGCAAAATTATTTTTTTCATAAATTTTTATACGTTTCTTGGATTGAAAAATACAAAAATATTCCTGATAAAAACAATTCTTCAATTATTTAACAATTATATGAATTAATGTAAAATAAAAAACCATCCGACAATGCGGATGGTTTTATCTATTATTCGAAAAGGATTATTTTACTTCTTCAAAATCTACATCCTGAGTAGTATCTCCTGAAGCGTCTGCTTGTGGCTGTGCTTCGTGAGTTTGTCCTTCTGCCTGTGCTTTGTACATTTCTTCGGAAGCATTTTTCCACGCTTCGTTGATTGCATCTAAAGCCGGTTGAATTGTTGCGATATCTTTAGTTTCGTATGCCGCTTTCAATCCGTCTAAAGCACCTTGAATGTTTGCTTTGTTTCCTTCAGATAATTTATCTCCGAACTCTGTCAGTTGTTTTTCCGTTTGGAAAATCATTCCGTCAGCTTCGTTTAATTTATCCACTTTTTCTTTCGCTAATTTGTCTGCTTCCGCATTCATTTCAGCTTCTTTTTTCATTTTCTCGATTTCTTCCGGAGTCAATCCTGAAGACGCTTCGATACGGATATCATGAGATTTTCCAGTTCCTTTATCTACCGCTGTTACATGGATAATACCATTCGCATCGATATCAAAAATAACTTCAATCTGAGGTACTCCTCTTGGTGCAGGTGGAATTCCGTCTAAATGGAAACGACCGATGGTTTTATTGTCAGCCGCCATGGTACGCTCACCTTGAATTACGTGAATTTCCACTGATGGCTGATTATCTCCTGCTGTAGAGAAAACCTGAGATTTTTTAGTTGGAATAGTAGTATTCGACTCGATTAATTTAGTCATTACACCTCCCATAGTTTCGATACCTAATGAAAGTGGCGTAACGTCTAATAACAATACATCTTTCACATCTCCAGTTAATACACCACCTTGGATAGCAGCTCCAATCGCAACTACTTCATCCGGATTAACTCCTTTTGATGGTTTTTTTCCGAAGAATTTCTCAACTTGCTCCTGAATAACCGGAATACGAGTTGAACCTCCTACTAAGATTACTTCGTCGATATCCGATGTAGATAAACCTGCATCTTTTAACGCTTTAACAACCGGTTCCATAGAACGTTTGATCAAAGAATCAGCCAATTGTTCGAATTTTGCACGAGTTAATGTCTGTACTAAGTGTTTTGGTCCTGTAGCCGTAGCTGTAACGTATGGTAAGTTGATTTCTGTTTGAGCAGAAGATGATAATTCAATTTTAGCTTTTTCAGCAGCTTCTTTCAAACGCTGTAATGCCATTGGGTCTTTACGTAAATCAAGCCCTTCAGCAGCATTGAAATCGTTAGCTAACCAATCGATAATTACCTGGTCAAAGTCGTCACCACCTAAGTGAGTATCTCCGTTTGTTGACAATACTTCGAAAACACCATCTCCTAATTCAAGGATAGAAATATCGAAGGTACCTCCACCTAAATCGTATACTGCAATTTTGTGATCGTGACCTAATTTATCCAAACCGTAGGCTAATGCAGCAGCGGTTGGTTCATTGATGATACGACGTACTTTTAAACCTGCAATTTCTCCAGCCTCTTTTGTAGCCTGACGTTGTGCATCGTTAAAGTAAGCCGGAACGGTAATAACCGCTTCTGTTACTGTTGTACCTAAATAATCTTCAGCCGTTTTCTTCATTTTCTGTAATACCATAGCTGACAATTCCTGTGGCGTGTAAAGTCTTCCGTCGATATCAACACGTGGTGTGTCGTTATCACCTTTAACAACTTTGTAAGCTACAGTTGATGCTTCTTTAGCGCTTTCTGAATATTTGTTACCCATGAAACGTTTGATAGAAGCAATAGTTTTTGTTGGATTCGTTACTGCTTGTCTTTTCGCAGGATCACCCACTTTAATTTCGCCACCATCCACAAATGCAATTACAGACGGTGTTGTTCTTTTTCCTTCGGCATTAGCAATTACAACCGGTTCCCCACCTTCCATTACGGATACGCAAGAGTTTGTTGTTCCTAAGTCGATTCCAATAATCTTACTCATTTTTATAATAGTTTAATTTTAATTCAAAAGTTTAAAACTCGAGTTGCAAAATGACAATGATTGTGCCAACAGTCATATAAATTATAAAATGTCAGATTCTGTTAAAAAACAAATAAAAAAACTGACAGGATGACATTAATCTGCTTTTGTCTGGGTATAAATACTCTTTAAAACTTATATTTGACATTTAATTCTAACACAGTAATGACATTTTTTAAAAACAGCGGAATAACATTTCTGAGTATCACCGGTTTACTGGTTATAACACTGATTTTGTCTCTGAATCTCAATACCTTTTATTGGGCAGATGATTATGCTGTATTGAATGAGGTACATGATTTAGGTATCTATCAAAGGTGCATTCACGGTTATTTCACTTGGGATGGACGCTACCTGACACCTGCCGCTTTTTTGCAAGGCGCCTTTTTAAAGCTGTTGCCGGTGGAAATGATAACCTTATTCTGGAACTGTTGCTTTCTCTTGAGCGGAGTGCTTTTATTTTACATCATTAAAGAAGAGACAAATGACAAGTCCGGTACTTTAAATAAAACTTATTTACCTTTACTGATTACCGTTATTTTCTGGCTGGGTTCTTACGCACATATCGGACAAACGATTTATTGGGCAACCGGTGGCGTTTATTCATTTAATCTGTTGTTAGGTGCGATTTGGTTGCTTCTGTTCTACAAAGTTCCGAAAACTAATCGGCCGGTTTTCAAAATCGTCTTTTTAATTTTCACAGTATTTATCGGCTTAACAACTCAAAATCTGACCATTGGTTTTATTGCGCTTTTATTGCTGACAGTCGTAACCGATTTCCTCAAAAACGAGAAGAGAAACATCAATTATAATGTACTCTTACTTCTTATTATTATCGGCGGAACCCTATTTTTAAGTCTGGCTCCCGGAAATTTTTTACGGGTGGAAGAAATCAATAATTCGGCATTCAGAAATAGTACTTTATGGATGCTTATCAGGAATTCTGCCTTTACATTGGCAACCTATTTCTTATATTCATTCATCCTGATAATTTTATCGGTTTTAGCTGCATTTGTTTATGTCTTCCAGAGCGGCAACAAGATTTCGGCAACGATTAAAAGTCATATTTTCATCCCCAAAACAAAAGAACGGTTCCTTGCTTTTATCGCTACTTACAAATACCTGATTGTCGCTTTTAGTACGATTTTACCTTTTATAACCATGCCGGAAGTAGTTTCTTCAAGAACGGCCATTTATTTCATGTTCTTTATCGTTATTTTCATCTTTCGATTCATTCATCAATTGACAGTGGTTCAGCTGAATACGAAAGAAAACAGAATTTCTTCCGTACTGAGTTACACGCTGTTTTTTGCCGCTTTCGGCTTTATCGTTTACAATTTTCAGAAAGGAAGTGCACTTAAAATCGAAATAGCGAAACGTGAATTGCTTTTAAAGAATTCCAAAAATAAAGTGGTCAGCATCAAAAAAATAGAAGAGAACCTAAAATCGTATTGCTATGATTTCAGGGATTTCAGAAGCAATGACGATTGGGCCGTTGAAGCTCAGGAAATTTATTTCGGTTGTACCCAAATTGTTGTTGAAGAGTAGTTATCGTATTTTATATTGAAACAACATCGGGTTTTCAAACTTGGTTTCGTCAAGATGGAATTGCTTGTCATAGCCTTTCCAAGGTGAATTCGAAAAGAAATACAAAGTAGCATTGATAATGGTAGCCAGCGCCGGTTCGTCAAATTCCGATCGGTTATGATCAATGATTTTAAACGAGGAAATCTCTTTCTGGTTTTGATTCAGAGTATACTGAATTACCCGAATCGGTTTCACTCCGTTATGAATGGCAAAAAGCGAATTTTCATGAAAAACTAAACCATCAATTCCTTTTACCGTCGTTTCTTTTGGAAAGTCAAGCCAGTTTCTGTTATGCGTATTGTTCACATCAACAACCACAATTCCTTTTAAATAATCGGCGATATAAAGTTTGGATTGTTTTTCGTTAAACGTAATTCCTTGCAGATTAAACGCTTCCGATTTCAAATCCAGCCAAACCGACATGACATCATTTGAAATTCTGTATATTTTAGCTTCACCACTATCCGAAACATAAACATTCCCGCTTTTGTCCAGAATCAAATCGCCAAAAACGTGATTGCCTTCCATAGGAAAGCGTTTGACTATTTTTCGGGTACGAATATCGATTTTCAGCACCTCGGCTTTCCCTTCCATTTCCTTTGAAAAACCTAACATTTCCGGCATGGCAGCCGTGGCAACCCACAGGTAATTCTCTTTGGCATCCGATTTCATGGCAAATACCGAAAAATTACTTTCCGTAAACCAATCCGAACACTGTCCGGTTGTAAAATCAAAGGCAACAATTTTCTTTTTCCGGATGCTCGATGCCAGCCAGGTTTTTGTTTTTGGCAGATAAATCAATCCTTCCGGATGCAGATTTTTTTCGGTTAACGAAATTACTTTTTCAGAATTTCCTATTGGTTTTTCCAGTTCCGATTTCAACCGAATCACTTTCTCAAATTCGGAAGTGCTTTTCAGACTATCAAAGTCGGCCTCCTTTTCAATATCGATTGTATTGTTCATCAGCAGCAATTTTTCCAATATTGAAATTGCTTTTTCCTTTTCATTATTTAATGCATAAGCTGCCGCAAGATTGTAGGTATAGGTTGGATGTGAGGGACGAAGATGATCTAATTGCTTAGTGATTATCAAAAACCGAGCGTACTCTTTGGCCTTATAAGCTTCCGTGCTCTGAATGTAAAGTTCCCGTTGCGATTGCGAGAAACAAACAATTGAAAATAAAAGTGTTAATACAATTAATACTCTTTGCTTCTTCATGATTTTTTTGATTGATTGCCCAAAAATACAGTTTTAAAACAAATGGGCAACTTAAGGTTATTATAAAAAAATAAAAGCGCTATGAACTGTCAAATTATCGAATTATCTTTGTGTTAAACAAACCAAATCTCAGAATAACGTATGGAATGTATTTCCGTTTTTGATATGCTTAAAATTGGTGTCGGACCATCGAGTTCGCACACTTTAGGCCCTTGGCGTGCCGCCGAACAATTCCTTGCCGAAATCCGTGAACGCAATATGATTGACAACATCAACCGGATTAAAGTCGACTTATACGGTTCGCTTTCGCTGACAGGGAAAGGACATGCAACTGATTTGGCCGTAATGTTGGGATTAAGCGGTGCCGATCCGGAATATATTCCCGTGGAAAGTATCGACGTGATTATTACTGCCATCAAAAACAAAAAGGAAATCTTTCTCGGAAATGAAATTATCATTCCGTTTGATTTTGAGAAAGACATTGTTTTCAACAAGAACTTCCTTCCGTTTCACGCGAACGGACTGACTTTTACGGTTTACACCGATAATGAAGAATACAGCTCTACCTTCTACTCTATCGGAGGAGGATTTGTGGTAAAAGAAGACCGCGAGCATTCGAAAGAAAACAAGGAAATCAAAAGAACCTTTCCTTATCCGATTGACAAGGCAGCCGAATTATTGGCGTTTTGTCAAAAAGAAAACAAGAAGGTTTCCGAAATCGTTTACGAAAACGAAAAATCGATGCGTTCCGAAGAAGAAATCAATCACGAATTGATGCGCATTTGGAATACGATGCTCGAATGTATTTATATTGGTTGTCATTCCGAAGGCACCTTACCGGGCGGATTGAATGTGCGACGTCGTGCGTATGACATGCATAAGAATTTAATTGGCGTGTTGCCTTATGACAATCCGCAATCGTGGTTGGAAACCATCCGAATGACCGAAGTGAAATTCCGTCAGATATTGAAATGGGTAAGCTGTTTCGCCTTGGCAGTTAATGAGGTAAATGCTTCTTTAGGCCGTGTAGTTACCGCACCAACCAACGGAAGTGCGGGAGTAATTCCAGCGGTTCTGATGTATTATCTGGTAATTGAAAACCACGAAGCCGACGAAGCACAAATCAAGCAGTTTTTGATGGTGGCCGGAGAAATCGGAAGTATCTTCAAAAAAGGCGCAACGATTTCAGCAGCTATGGGTGGATGTCAGGCCGAAATTGGCGTATCCTCTGCCATGGCAGCGGCAGCCTTATGTGAAGTGATGGGCGGAACCCCGGAACAGGTTTTAGTAGCCGCCGAAATCGCTATGGAACATCATTTAGGCTTAACCTGCGACCCTATTGGCGGATTGGTACAGATTCCGTGTATCGAGAGAAATACGATGGGAGCCATTAAAGCCATCAATGCAGCCGAATTGGCCATGGAAACCGATCCTAAAAACGCAAAAGTGCCGTTGGATAAAGTAGTCGACACGATGTGGCAAACGGCTAAAGACATGAATAACAAATACAAAGAAACTTCAGAGGGTGGTTTGGCAGTAGCTGTGAACTTATCGGATTGTTAATCTTAAAAATATAAACCACAAATTCGCAGATTGCACCTGTCATAATCTGCGAATCTGCGGCTAAAACTTAAAATTCAAACGACATTGCGGTTGTCACAAAAAAGTTGTCTTTCGAATACCCGCTTTGCGTTGCAAAATTTTCCGTATCGGAATGTAACCAACGTGCTTCGGTTCGTATTTTCACTTTAGCATTGGGTAAGAAATCTAAATTTAAAGAGTTTCCGATAGTTTTAAAACTGCCGTTATCAGCAGAAATTACAATATTTTCCTTATCCTGATAATATTCGGAACGATAGGCAATCTGCCACTTATTTGAAATACAATACTGTGTAATCAGTACAGGACTGTACCAATTGGCAAAACCGTCACTTTCAATTCGTTTCTGCAAACCGTAATCAAATCCCATAATCGTACGCCATTGGTCGTTCCATTGATTATCCCAATAGACATTACTAAAATAGCGCGTTCGCAAATTTTCTCCAACGGGTTCATCACCAATAAAAGTACTCCAGTTTAAGGTGCTTTTTGATGAAGATTTGTATACAATCTGACTTCCGAAAGCCGGCAATGCATTTTTGTTTGGTTTGTTGATTCGCTGCCAGCCGTTATTCAAAATCCCGCTGAATAACCATTTTTCATTCGGTTTGTAATTCAGTTTTACACCGGATAAAAAATAGGGCGAATTTTCAGCTAAAATCGAGCGGGTCAGATTCAGATTGCTTGAAGAAGTTGCCGTTTCAAATCCGATATGCGAAGCGAAAATTCCAGCTTCTATACTCGTTTTCTGACTCTTATCCAAATAAGCGCCAATGTAAGCTTCGCTTAATAATTTCAAATCTTCATTGGAATAATTATCCTGTACATACGTTCCCGTGTGCATTGCAATTTTTGCATAAAAATTATCATAGGAAATGGAACTTCGAAACATAGCCATGTTCACGTTAAACTCGTTATGCCTGTTGTGATTATATAAGAAATCCTGTCTTTTTGTGCCTTGCGGTTCATTGAAATCATAAGAATAATACGTTTCAAGATACCCTGAAAAATCAAATTTGACTTTCGGGGAAACAAGCGAATCCTGCGCCCAAACGGCAAATCCGCTTATCAAAAACAATGAGGCATAAACCAACTTATTGTTACGGTACTTCATTTGGCTAAATTAATTTGATTTTCGTTCCAAAACAACAACCTATCGGAATTGGAAATCATGGGCCTTTTTACAATGCAACATCGCTTCAGAATAAAAATTTACTGTTTTTTACGTCTCGTATCAATCAGATAAATAATTTTCCAAACCTCATTTTCTTTATAAAGCGTAAAAGCGTTTACTCCGGAATGACTAAATTTTCCGTTTATATAAAACTCGTAAGGCGTCCAGGCTTGCGCCATTTTACCATCAATCTGAATGTTATAACTCAGGATTTTTTCCTCAAATTTTAAATCGGCTGGAAATGTGGAAATCGATTTGTAAAATTCGGCTGGTTTTTCGTCTTCAAAACGGGTTCCCTTCTGCCCTTCCATAATCGATTGCAGAATGATTTTTTCAGAACAAACCGATTTAATTTTCATCGTGTCTTTTGCATGAAAACCTGCAAAGAATGTTTTTACGGTATTTTCAATTTCTGCTTTCTGAGCGTTCACGGTTATTGTAAAACAAACAGCTATAAGTAAAAGAAGGTTTTTCATGTTTTTTTGTGTTTATCTGATAATAAGTAGTATTTATCGGGATATTGTTACGTCGTTTTAGAAATTGTAGTAATTTTACAAACTAATTTCAGCAGAAAAAGGCAGTTAAAAGTCAATTCAGCACTACTAACTTTCAATTTCTAACATCTAACTTTAAAAAATATGTCAGTAGCCAAAAAAGATTACAAAAGAATTACCACAAAGTCTTTAATCGAAATGAAAGCAAACGGAGAGAAAATCTCAATGCTTACCGCTTATGATTATACTATGGCAAAAATTGTTGACGCTTCAGGTGTTGACGTGATTTTAGTGGGTGATTCTGCCAGTAATGTAATGGCCGGACACGAAACTACGCTTCCCATCACTTTGGATCAGATGATTTACCATGCTTCAAGTGTGGTCAGAGCGGCAGAAAGAGCTTTGGTTGTGGTGGATTTACCTTTCGGAAGTTATCAATCCGATTCGAAAGAAGCCTTGCGTTCTTCCATCCGAATCATGAAAGAAAGCGGTGGACATGCCGTGAAATTGGAAGGCGGAAGCGAAATCAAAGATTCCATCAAGAAAATATTAAACGCCGGAATTCCCGTTATGGGACATTTGGGTTTAACGCCGCAATCCATTTATAAATTCGGAACTTATACCGTTCGAGCCAAAGAAGAGGCTGAAGCTGAAAAATTATTGGATGATGCCAAAATGTTGGAAAAAATCGGGTGTTTTGCCTTGGTTTTGGAAAAAATCCCATCCGCACTGGCTAAAAAAGTGGCCGAAAGCATCTCGATTCCGGTTATTGGTATTGGTGCCGGAAGTGGTGTTGACGGACAGGTTTTGGTATTGCATGACATGATTGGAATGACGCACGAATTCAGTCCGCGTTTCTTAAGACGTTATATGAATCTTTACGAAGACATGACCAAAGCCATCGGTCAATATGTTGATGATGTGAAAGCGGTTGATTTTCCTAATGCGAATGAGCAATACTAGTCTGACTAACTTAGACTTCTTAGACTGTTAGAATATTAGATTTTTAGATTTTTTACACGCTGAATTTATATGCATCAATTTAAAGAATTGGGAATTTGGAAAAAAAGCAGGCTGTTTTGTTCCGACATTTATTCCATTACATCCTCTTTCCCAAATGAAGAAAAATTTGGTCTTATAAACCAATTAAGAAGAGCATCTGTTTCTATTCCTTCAAATATCGCTGAAGGTTCTTCCCGAAATTCAAATAAAGATTTTTCAAGATTTTTAGAAATTGCCATAGGTTCTGCTTATGAAGTTGAAACACAACTTATAATTGCTTCCGATTTAGGTTTTATTGATTCAGAAAAATTAGTTTTCTTATCCAATCAACTTAATGAAATAATAAAAATGATTTCAAAATTTCGTTCTACATTAAAAATCTAAGTGGTCTAAGTCAGTCAAAAAATCTAAGCAGTCTAAATGAAAATAATTTCTACAAAAGACAACCTTCAAATACTTCATGAAGACAATCATATCATTGTCATCAATAAGCGTGTAGGCGATATTGTCCAGGGAGATAAAACCGGCGACAAACCGCTTAGCGACGTTGTTAAGGAATATATCAAAGAAAAATACAACAAACCAGGTGATGTTTTTTTAGGTGTGGTACATCGTTTGGACCGCCCTACAACCGGAATTGTGGTTTTCGCCAAGACCTCAAAAGCTTTGACCCGCCTGAATGAAATGTTCAGTAATCGGGAAACTCAGAAAACCTATTGGGCAGTGGTGAAAAACCAACCGCCTAAAACAGAAGATGTACTAATCCATTTTCTGAAACGCAATCCGAAAAACAATACCTCAAAAGCCCATGTAAAAGAAGTTCCGGAAAGCAAAAAAGCCAGTCTGGATTATAAAATCATTAAGAAACTGGACAATTATTTTGTATTGGAAATTAACCTGCATACGGGAAGACATCATCAGATTCGTAGCCAGCTTTCGGCCATCGGTAGCCCTATTAAAGGGGATTTGAAATATGGTTTCGACCGAAGCAATCAAGATGGCGGAATTCATCTGCATTCCCGAAAATTGGTATTTACACATCCGGTAACCAAAGAACAAATGGAAATTATTGCTCCTGTTCCAAATGACGTGATTTGGAAAAGTGTATAATTTTTCTTTAATTTAAAGTTCTAATCCTTAATTTCAGTTGTATGAAGAAAGTATTACTCCTATGTTGCTCATTAATGACATTAAACGGCTTTTCTCAGGAACACTTCTCCGGAATTAATATTTCCAAGAGAGCCGGTTTACTGAATGCGTCCATTAACCCTGCGGAATTAACAAATATGTCAAGAAAGTTTGACGTTAATGTTTTTAATACCAGTGTCAATGTGTCCAACAATAAAATAAAATTTAACGATATCATGAAAGGGGAAAACCTGGAAGAGAAAATCTTTACAGGTTCTGACCCAACAAGCATGCGATTGGATGTACTGATTCAGGGGCCATCGGTTGCCATGAAATACAAGAAATGGGCTTTTGCACTGGCCTCAGCCGGAAACATTAAAGCGAATGCCACAGATGTTGATGTGAATTTCGGGAATGCCGTAACCAATTCTTTTTTGGGAACCGCACAAATTAATTCACAATACAATCAACGAATGAATGCTGCTTCCTGGGGTGAAATCAATCTTTCCGCAGCCAGAAATATCTTTGAAAACGACACTCACAAATTCAGCGGCGGAGCAACATTAAAATTGCTTTTCCCGGGTTCGTATATGAATATGGGTATCGACAAGTTACAGGGAGAAGTGACAAATGATCCCGTTACAGGAGATGTTTACTTATACAACGCTTATGCAAATGTGAATTTCTCTTATTCAGGTTCTTTAGCCGAAAGCTATGAAGACAATTCCAATTACACTAAGTTATTTGCCGGAGGTTTGAGTGGAATTGGTGCCGATTTTGGCTTCAACTATCAATTAAAAGACAACATGGCTCCCACAAGGGAGGATGTGAATCCGGTGGAAACTGCGAATGAAACCAGAAGAGTTGACGAATACAAACTGAATGTTGGGTTTTCATTCCGAAACATGGGCACGATGACTTTTAAAGATGATAATAACAGCTCATCCAATTATCAATTAAACATCCCTACAACGAATCCTTTAAATTTGGGTGATTTTGAAGGGACTGATAGTGTAAAAGATATCGAACAGTTACTTATTGATGAAGGTTACCTGACCAAAGAGTCCTCAAACGGAGATTTTAAAGTGAAACTTCCTGCCGTTATCAATTTGTATGCAGATTATAGAATCCATAATAAATGGTATGTTTCTGCCTACACACAGCAAAAATTATCCGATGACAGTCAGAACGACTTTACAACAATTCAGAACATCATAACGGTAACTCCCCGTTTTGCTGGTAAAAATTATGAATTGTATATGCCATTATCCGACAATGAAGTCTCCGGTTTTACCACCGGTTTCGGTTTCCGATTGGGTGGCTTCTTTTTAGGTTCCGGTTCCATCGTAACCGCTGCGCTTAACAATTCCAAACAAGCTGATATTTACATGGGATTCCGATTCGGAATTTAATACTCAATAACCTATAATTATACAATGAATCACATCAACAAACGTCTTTCTGAAATAAGACAAAACGGTTTTGAACTTGACTTAGGAAATTTAATCAACGAAAGTTTCGAAAACTATAAAAAAATAGCATTACTGGCTGGATTAGCATTAACAATCGTCATCTTGACACTAATGATTGCAGCAATCTACGGCATGAGCTATTTTGTAGATTTTGAAAATTTTAAACAAGAGCAATTTGTACTGGATTTTAATACCTTCACTCCGATGCAAATTGCAATGTATATAGGAGCTTCCGCTTTTTTTGCGATGTTTTTTGCTCCTTTTACGGCAGGTTTAATCAAAATTGCGCACGATGTCGAAACCAAAGACGAAGTTTCTTTTTCAAATATTTTTGATTGTTACAAAGCAGCATACCTCAAGGATTTGATGTTGTCATCGTTTATAATTGCTTTGTTTACAAGTGGTATCGCTGTTGGTTTTCAAATGCTTCATCTGGAATTTGTCGGTACAATACTAAACTATGTTATTGGATTTCTGTCGTGTCTAACGATTCCACTGATTGTTTTTGGCCGATTAAATGCAGTTGACGCCATTGTAAACAGTATAATGGTAGTAACCAAGCAGCCTCTGATAATTTTTCTGGCTTTACTGCTTGCAATCATTGGGGTCTTTCTGGGATTAATCGCCTTTTGTTTAGGTATTTTCTTCACATTGCCTTACCTTTATTCTATGTATTATGCTATTTACAAAAACAGCATAGGTTTTGAAGAATAATTATTATCCTTAACGAATTCTAATTTAAAACTGTTTAATTATGAAATGGAGAGGAAACAGAGAAAGTGATAATGTGGAAGACCGAAGAGGTATTTCCGGCGGACAAGTGGCCGTTGGTGGCGGAATTATCGGTATTATCGTTTTATTGCTTAACCTATTTGGAGGTGAAAATGCACAGCAACTGACCCCTATTCTGGAGCAGATGCAACAAGGGCAACAACAACCAACCGAACAAAGAGAACTTACTGCGGAAGAAATTGAAATTGGAAAATTTGTTAAAACCAATTTCGCCTTCATGGAAGATACCTGGGTCAAGATATTCGAAGAAAACGGGATGACTTATGAAAAACCGAAAATGGTTTTATTCACAGGTCAGGTGCAAACCGCTTGTGGGGGGGCAACATCCGCATCCGGACCTTTTTATTGCCCGGCCGATAAAAAAGTTTACATGGACATGGCTTTTTTCGAAGAACTGCGAACCCGTTTCGGAGCCAAAGGCGGTGATTTTGCGATTGCCTATGTTATGGCACACGAAGTAGGTCATCATGTACAAACGTTATTGGGAACCTCGGGAAAAGTACGTCAGTTGCAAGCCGGTAAAAGTGAAGCGGAAGCCAATAAACTATCCGTTTGTTTGGAATTACAGGCCGATTTCTATGCCGGACTTTGGGCTTACCACAATAAACAATTTTTAGAAGAAGGCGATATAGAAGAAGCATTAAGTGCCGCTCATGCGGTAGGTGATGATGCAATTCAAACCAAAATGCAGGGACAAGTCAACCAGGAATCGTTTACGCACGGAAGTTCGGAACAACGAATGAAATGGTTCATGAGAGGCTACAAAACTGGCGACATAAGGCAAGGTGATACTTTTGCTGAAGAATTATAAAAAAATCGGGAAGCTTCCCGATTTTTTTATACTGCCAACTGAAATCTGCGAACTGATTACTGATTTATCCCAACCAACCATCCCTGTCCAGACTTCGGTATTGAATGGCTTCCGAAATATGATTGGCCCCTACTTTCTCTGCGCCCTCCAAATCGGCAATGGTTCTTGAAACTTTGAGAATTCGGTCATACGCACGGGCGGAAAGATTCAGCCGTTCCATAGCCGTTTTTAATAACTGAAGTGACGTTTCATCCAAAGCACAATGTTCCCTAATTTGTTTGGAACTCATTTGCGCATTGTAATGAATATGTTCAAAACTCTCGAATCGCGCCGACTGAATTTCCCTTGCTTTCGTTACCCTTTTTCGGATTTCAACACTGCTCTCCCCATTTCGCGTATCCGATAATTTTTCAAAAGGAACCGGAGTCACTTCGATGTGAATGTCGATTCGATCCAATAAAGGACCGGAAATTTTACTCAAATAGCGCTGCATTTCTGCCGGAGAAGAACTAACCGGCGCATCGGGATCATTGAAATACCCGCCCGGACTCGGATTCATACTCGCCACCAACATAAACGACGAAGGATAAGTAATCGTAAACTTCGCTCTGGAAATCGTTACTTCCCTGTCTTCCAAAGGCTGGCGCATGACTTCGAGAACTTCACGTTTAAATTCGGGTAGTTCATCCAAAAACAAAACTCCGTTATGTGCTAATGAAATTTCTCCCGGTTGAGGATAGCTGCCTCCTCCAACCAAAGCGGCACTTGATGCATTGTGATGCGGACTTCGGAACGGTCGCTGATTCATCAATCCGGTATCTTTTACCTTACCCGCGACACTGTGAATTTTTGTGGTTTCCAATGCTTCTTTTAACGTCATTGGCGGTAAAATACTTGGCAATCGTTTGGCTAACATGGTCTTCCCTGCACCGGGTGGTCCGATGAGAATCAGATTATGTCCTCCGGCGGCGGCGATTTCCATGCATCGTTTTATGGATTCTTGTCCACGTACTTCCGCAAAATCAAACTCGGGATAATCTAAGGTTTTATAAAATTCCTCACGGGTATTGATTACGGTTGGTTCTATCGTTCCTTTCCCTTCAAAAAAATCAATGACTTCCAATACATTTTCCACTCCGTAAACATCCAAACCCGCAACGATGGCCGCTTCTTTTACGTTTTCCTTCGGAAGAAAAAATCCTTTGTATCCTTCTTCTTTGGCTTTGATCGCGATGGACAAAGCCCCTTTTATGGGTTGCATGCCTCCGTCAAGGGAAAGTTCTCCCATAATGATGTACTTTCCAACTTCTTCCGATTTAATCTGACCCGTTGCCGCTAAAATTCCGATGGCAATAGTTAAATCATAAGCAGAGCCTTCTTTTCTCAAATCGGCGGGCGCCATATTGATGGTGATTTTTTTTACAGGAAGATTATAACCGTTGTTTTTTAATGCGGCAGCAATTCTATAACTGCTTTCTTTTATGGCGTTGTCGGGTAATCCTACCAAGTGGTAGCCTACTCCTTTATCTACGTTTACTTCTACGGTAACAGTCGTAGCGTCGACTCCAAAAACGGCGCTTCCAAATACTTTAACTAACATGGCGTGTAAATTTTATCAAATATAGTATTTTACTTATAAAAAACAAACGTACGGAATTAGAATCACAAATTAATTATTACTGTGCAATAGTAAATATAATTGCTGTTCAATAGAAAAAGGCTATCACAAAATCCAGATAGCCTTTTTCTATTCTTTATTCCCGAACAAGTGTATATTCTCCAAAAGGCAAACTAAAACCCTGATAATCATCTCCCAATCCAGCTGGTATACCACTTGCAGGATCTGTCATAATAAATTGAACTCTTAACTTTTCAACTCCACCTTCCATAACTCGTCTAATAATAAAATGAGCTCCAGCTGCCCAATCAGGGTTTCTACTTGGAAGCTCTTGAAATACCATAACTAATCTTTTTGTTACATCACAACCAACACATTCGGGAAACTGATTAATTTTATATCTCATTAAGCTATACATATTATACTTATGGATATCACTGTGATTATTATTAATATTATTAAGTGTATTTACGACAGTAACACCGTTCACTTTATATTCATATTCACCTATCAAATAATCTCTATAAAAAGTAACACCTGGCCTTGTTTCCAAAAATCTCAGTTTCTTTATAAATTTTACTTTTAAATAAGTAGTACCATCATTAAATAACCAACTTCCAACATATTGGTCTTGAAAATTTTCAGTGTCCTTGTAATAAAAATTATTTTTTTTATCTCCGGAACCAATCTGATATATTGGAAAAATTGTTTGAGATTTACAAGATATAGATGTAAATATCAATAAGCTTAAAATTATTTTTCTCATAAACTTCCTATTAAAAAAAATTACTGCCACAGTTTAAATACATCAACCAATCATTCTGCAAAACTTAACATAGTAATTGTTCCGGTAAAAATTAAAATGGCTAAAAAATAGTCAGATTTCAAAGAAAATTTATCCATTTGAATCCATTTAATCAGAGTCATTATGTAAACAACCGCAAGTCCAAGCAGGAAAGGAATGGTTAATAGTTCGCGTAAAAAATCAATGGCAACACTCTGTATTTTATAGGTACTTAGAAAGACCAGAGTACCAAAATAAAGAAAACTAATTATACTGAAAGTTACTGCGGCTTTTTTAAATGTCATACGTCGTTTTTTTATAAATTTATCGAAATTATTAATACGTCATAAAATTATGGGATTATTTAACGCCATTATGGGGAATGCTTCGGAAGTAAGCATCGAGAAAATTTCACAGGAATTCCAACCGATTTTAATTAACGGGGAACATATTGAGAAAGCATACAAAATCGTTCGCGATACTTTTGTTTTCACTAACAAACGTTTGATCTTGGTAGACAAACAAGGCTTAACGGGTTCGAAAGTGGATTACCAGTCCATTCCCTATTCAAGTATTAAGAAGTTCTCAAAAGAAAGCGCCGGTCTTTTGGATTTGGATGCCGAACTGAAAATCTGGGTAACCGGAGAAAGTTTACCGATTAAAAAACAATTCGGAAAAGACAACAACATCAACGAAGTATATCAGATTTTAAGTCAGCATATTTTGAAATAAAAAAACGCCACTCGATTGAGTGGCGTTTTTTTTATTTTTTGAATTTGGCTATTCCGTTTTCCAGCCAGGTTTTGTATTCGGTTGCGTCGGGTGTATAACCAACCGGCTCGGACAATCGGTTGCCTTCAGAATCCAAAACGATATAATACGGTTGTGCATTGGCTTTATAATTCGTAATCTGAAAATCACTCCATTTGTTACCGATGGTTTTAATTTCTTTCCCGGTTTCTTTTGACGTATATTTTTCGTTTTCAGGCAATTCACGTTTATCGTCTACATATAACGAAATCAGGACTACCTTATCTTTTAAAAGGGAAAGTACTTCCGGTTTCGACCATACATAATCTTCCATTTTACGACAATTTACACAAGCAAATCCTGTAAAATCCAACAATACGGGTTTGTTTACCGATTTTGCATACGCCATCCCTTTTTCATAATCTTCAAAAGCTATCAGATCGTGGGCTCCTAAATGGGCGCCATCCGGTAAAATTTGTGCTGATGCAGTTCCTCCTCCTTTTGAATTACCCACCCCATACGGACTTTCGCTATACGTCATTGGTGGCGGGAAACCGGAAATCAGTTTTAAAGGCGCACCCCAAAGTCCCGGAATCAGGTAAATGGTAAAAGATAAAACTAATAAGCCTAATGATAATCTACCGACTGAAATATGTGAAAGCGGACTATCATGTGGTAAGGTAATTTTTCCGAAGAGATAATAGGCTAATGTTCCGAAAATGGTAATCCAAATCGCTAAGAATGTTTCTCTTTCCAGTAAATGTAATTGTAACACTAAGTCGGCATTCGATAAAAACTTAAACGCTAAAGCCAATTCTAAGAATCCTAAAACCACTTTTACCGTATTTAACCAGCCACCGGATTTTGGCAGTGAATTCAACCAACCCGGGAACATTGCAAACAACATAAACGGTAAAGCCAAAGCCAATGAAAATCCTAACATCCCAACAATTGGTGCTATTCCACCTTTGGAAGCGGCTTCAACCAATAACGTTCCCACAATCGGTCCGGTACAGGAAAACGATACGATTGCCAAGGCCAAAGCCATGAACAAAATACCGATTATCCCTCCTCTGTCCGCTTGACGGTCCACCTTATTTGCCCAGGAATTTGGTAACATGATTTCAAACGCGCCTAAGAACGAAGCCGCAAAAACCACTAATAAAACAAAGAATATAATGTTAAACCAAACGTTGGTTGACAAAGCATTCAAGGCATCGGCACCAAAAACAGCGGTAACCAAAGAACCCAATAAAACGTAGATAAGAATAATGGAAACACCATAAATAATTGCGTTTTTAATTCCATCCGCTTTTGTTTTGCTTTGTTTCGTAAAAAAACTCACGGTCATCGGAATCATCGGGAAAACGCACGGTGTCAGTAAGGCCGCGAATCCGGAGAAAAAAGCGAGAATGAAAATCATGAACAAACCTTTTTTCTCTTCTTGTTTTCCAATCGGTTTCTCAGAAGCTGCAGCAGTTGTTGTTTTAGTTTCCGATGAAGCTACTGTATCTGTTTTCACTTCTTCTTGTGTTGAAGTAGTATCAACTGAAGTCGTTGTTGTAGTAACATCTGAAGCTTTCACCGCTAAAGCCGGCAATTTGATTTCGAAAGTTTTGTCTTGCTGAATACACGATTCCTTACAAACCTGATATTCCACGTAAACCGAAACCGATTTTGCGTTGGGATTGGTAACTTTTATCGTCTGACGGAATTGCGCTTTGTTTTCAAACATATACTCGTCTACTTCAAAAATATCGCTGTAGACTTTTTTATACGGACTTTCCTTTGTTTTTCCGACTAATTCATAGTTTCCTTTCGCATTTTTGAACTGGAAAACCGTTGGCAGGGAACCACCTTCGGGTGTGAATTGTGAAAACATATGCCATTCGTGTTCGATAACGGCATCAAAAATCAAAACCACTTCGGTATCGGATTTCTTCTCCACCGAAGTTTTCCATTTTACCGGATCTAATATTTGAGCATAACCAGTTGAAAAGGCTAAAGATAATAACAGTAGGGCGAATAATTTCCTCATTACTTCAATTCAATTTTTATAATAGTTTGTGTTGTTTCATTTGCAAGGAAGCGTCTGTCGGCACGTTTTCCGACTATCCAAACGACTTCATTTTCAGAACATAAAATACGGACATTTTCCTTATCGATAAGCGAATATTTTTCGTCTTTGAAATACTTACTCAGCTTTTTCTTTCCATTCATTCCGGAAGGGTAAAAATAATCACCTTCCTCCCATTTACGAAATGTCAGCGGAAACTTTAACGTATCTTTATCAACAAATATACAGCCTTTCTGCTCCAAAGAAATGTCACCTTTGTTACAAACCGTTATTTTTAATGGAACATTAAGATTCTCCTTATCTTCATAAACAGGAAAAATTTCCGACTCCAACTCGTTTTTTTCGGCTAAAATAAGCTCATTTCGGTCTTTAAGCAATCGGTAGTGTTCTGAAAAAACCTGTTTTCCAGATTGTGCGGCCACCAAATCGTAGATATCATTCCAAGCCGTAAATCCGAAAGGTTTCAGCCATTGGTACAAATACGCCTGATAATTCGGTAAAACCATTAATTCGGTAAGGTTGATTCTTTTCTGATAATTGACATCCTCCACCACTTTCCGATATACGATTCGGGAAGCGTCATCTACCATGGAATGAGCTTGTTGCAGGTTTTCCAATGTCTGTTGAAAAGCATCTGAAAAACCAGGATTTAATTCTTTAAAAATCGGAATAACGTTATGGCGGAGTGTATTGCGTAAGTATTTGTCGGAAGCATTACTGCTGTCTTCTCGCCATTTTATATCATTTTCCTTGGCATAGTTTTCAATTTCCTTTCTTGAAAAAATCAAAAGGGGACGAATGATTTTACCATTCTGTTGCGGAATTCCGGTTAGTCCTTCCAGCCCGGTTCCCCTGGTAAAATTGATTAGAAAAGTCTCTATGGAATCATCGAGATGATGGGCAGTCAGTACATAATCAAACCCTTCTTTTTCCAATACTTCGTTAAACCAATCGTACCGAAGTTGGCGTGCAGCCACTTGAATGGACAGTTTATGTAAATCGGCATACTCTTTTGTTTCAAAATGATTTACAAATAATTTTATGTTGTAGTGATTACATTCTGAATTTACAAAAGTTTCATCACCATCGCTCTCCCCACTTCTCAAATTGAAATTGCAATGGGCTACTGAAATATTCAATTTCAGATGATGTAACAAATGAACCAAAACCATACTGTCGATACCACCGCTTACTGCAATAAGCAACCTTTTCCCATTTAGAAAAGGAAAGTTTTCATTGATATGATTTTGTAGTTTTTGAAGCATTTTCTATTTTACAATTTAATTTTGCTATTGATTAAGATTGTGTTTTTTGTTAAATTCTTTTCGGTTAAAAAGATAAGTATTTAATTCTCTTTTAGAATTTCTGATGATAAACCTTATTTTTTCTTTTTTTTCATCATTAACCCTATTTACTCTATCTGACTTTTCTTTTTTGTATTCATGGTAAGTCCAAAGAGAAAACAGTAAAATTATAAAACCCAAAACAATTGCAGAAGTACCGTTTATAGTACCATGCACTATATTTCCACTTTTACTGAATGTAAATCCTCCTGAAATGGTTTCGTTCAATTTAAGGTTCAGACCTATCAATACAATCAGTATCCCTCCAATCAATGAAACTCCGAAAAATATTTTTTTACCGTACATTTAATTTTATTTATCTGACAACACTTCCCGCATCGCCCTCGCCTTCAGCAAACATTCTTCGTATTCACTTTCCGGTTTGGATTCGGCAGTAATAGCGCTTCCTACGGAAAAGGAAACGTATTTTTCTTTGGAATTATACAAAATACTGCGAATGACCACGTTGAAATCGAAATCGCTATTCGGAGTAAAATAACCCACTGCCCCACTGTATAAGCCGCGTTTGGTTTCTTCGAGTTCTTCGATGATTTTCATTGCGGATATTTTGGGAGCTCCCGTCATGCTTCCCATCGGAAAAGTTGTCTTTATGATTTCCAAGGGAGCAGTCGCTTCGTCAACCTTAGAAACTATGGTGGAAATCATCTGATGCACCTGTTTGAAAGTGTAAATTCCGCATAATTCTTCCACCTGTACCGAACCTTTTGTAGCGGTGTGCGATAAATCATTACGAACCAAATCGACAATCATGATATTTTCCGAACGTTCTTTTGGGTTTTGAGATAATTCCAATTTGGATTTTTCATCCATTTCCTCATCAAAAACCCTTTTGGCCGTTCCCTTAATGGGTTGCGAAATTATTTTGGTTCCTTCTTTTCGGAGATAACGTTCCGGGGAAGCCGATAACAAATAATCGGTATTGTTTTTAAAGAAAGTGGCAAAAGGCGGTTCGGAAATCGCATTCAGCTTTTCATAAATCGAGAGCGGATTGATTTCGGTATTTTGTGCAAAAAATTCCATACAGAAATTGGCCTCATAAATATCGCCGCGGTGAATATGTTTGAGCATTTCACCTACTTTTTCAAGATAACTTTCTTTTGAAATGCGTTGCTCGATACTTACAGAAGGACAACTTTTGACTTCTGACTTTTGACTTTCTGCTATTTCTTGAAAATCGTACTCAATCTCATCATCACACATGTTCAGATAACAGATTTCCAGCTCATTGTCTTTTAACAGAAATAACTTCTTTGGCTGAAAGAAAAACAGGTCCGGAAAATGCAAACCGTCAAAATTTTGGGATTTCAGAACTTCGGTATCATTTTTTAAATCGTACGACAAATAACCAAACAACCAGTCTTTCGCTTGCTGCTGGTATTGTTTTAAATCTTCAAAAGCATTGTGGTAATCCGTTTTGATGGATGTGAAAGCATCCGCAGCCAGAACGACATCGTAACTTCCATACTGCTGCGGATAGGCATTACTGTCGAGAAAAATGACTTCGCGAAATTGTTGTGCCCAACCCAATAATTGTGCTTTGAAAGAATCCGGATCCGAAATATGCTTAAAAACAGAAGTTCTCAAATAGTGTTATTTAAAAGGTAAAAGTACGGTTTAACTGCTAAGTTCGCAAAGATTTTCACCAAGATCACAAAGATGCTATGGTTTTTCCTGTAGCCCCGGTTGGAGTGGCATTTTTAGACCTGACAGGTTTTTGAAACCTGTCAGGTCTAAAAATACAACGGAAAACGGGAACATGGATTCCTGATAAATCCCAAGCCATTCGCTCCAAATTACTACTTCAGGAAGAATCAAATCATCAATTTTAAGTAACTTTATATTGATTTTCAATCAAATACATCAGCATCATGAAAAAAGTCATTTTACTATTGGTGATTGTACTTCCCTTGTTTTTTTCGTGCAAAAAAGAAACACCACAAAAAGAGGAAGCAGTAGCTGGCAAAAACAGTATGAGTTGTGCACCTCAAACCGTCGATGCGAAATGGTATACTTCGGATAACAAAGCGCCGTTATTCAAAGGCATGGATGTGATTCATTATCCGATAACCACCAAAAATCCCGAGGCACAAAAGTATTTTAACCAAGGCTTGGCATTAGCATATGGTTTTAATCATGCCGAAGCTGCCCGTTCCTTTTATTATGCCACAAAACTCGACCCCGAATGCGCGATGTGTTTTTGGGGATTTGCTTATGTATTAGGTCCGAATTACAACGCCGGAATGGAACCCGACAATTACGAGAGAGCCTATAAAGCCATACAAACTGCTTTGAAACTGAGCAACAAAGCTTCTGAAAGCGAGAAAGCCTTAATCAACGCATTATCAAAACGCTATGTGGAAAAAGCAATTGAAGACCGAAGCAGTTTAGATATTGCCTATTCAAAAGCGATGAAAGAAGTCAATGCTAAATTTCCGGACGACATCAATATCAATGCGTTGTATGCGGAATCTGTCATGGATTTGCATCCGTGGGATTTGTACGAGAAAAACGGAACACCAAAAAAATGGACACCAGAAATCGTTGCCTTGATGGAAAAAATCCTGAAAAAAGACCCGAAACATATCGGTGCCAACCATTTTTACATTCACGCGGTTGAGGCCTCCACTACGCCGGAACGGGCAAATGCCTCTGCTAAATTCTTTGATGACGGATATGCGGCTTCTTTCGGGCATTTGGTACATATGCCGTCTCATATTTACATCCGGACCGGGGAATACCATAAAGGGACAATGGCAAATATTAACGCGGTGAAAGTCGACAGTAATTATGTTACGATGTGTCATGCTCAGGGCGCTTACCCTCTGGCTTATTACCCTCACAATTATCATTTTATGGCGGGTACGGCTACATTGGAAGGTAATTCAAAATGGGCTATGATTGGCGCTAATGAAACCGCAAATCATGTGCATCCAAAAAACATGATTGAGCCGGGTTGGTCCACCCTTCAACACTATTATGTGATTCCGTATTATGTGGCTGTGAAATTCGGGAAATGGGATGACATCCTGAAAATGAAATTGGTTTCCGATACGCTGAAATATCCAAAAGCTGTCTCTCATTACTCAAAAGGAATGGCTTATTTAGGCAAGAACGATTTGCGAAAAGCCAAAGCCGAAATGATGCGTTTGGAAGTTTTAGCCAATGACAAATCGCTTGAAAAAATGACGATTTAGGAAATCAACTCCATGCATTCTATAGTTGAAATTGCCTCCAAAGTTCTGAAAGCGGAGATCTTAGCATCGGAAAGAAATTATACCCAAAGCATTACTCTTTTACAAAAAGCAGTTGCCATTGAAGACGGCTTAAATTATAATGAACCGCCGGATTGGTTTTTCTCCGTAAGACATCATTTGGGAGCCGTTCAGATTGAAGCCGGCCACTATGAAGATGCAATTAAAACCTACGAGGAAGATTTAAAAAGATTACCGAAAAACGGTTGGGCACATCACGGATTGAAATTGGCCTATGAAAAACTTCACAATAAAGCGAAAGCAGCTGAAATGGAACAACTTCTTTCAAAAAGCTGGGCTACCGCAGATTTAAAAATTACAACGTCCAGAATCAAGTAAAAAATTAGAAAATGAACTCGATTATTTGATTTATTTTCTTACATTTAGCTTGCTAACCATTTAAAAACGAATACTTATGAAAATCGCAACTATTATTGTAAGAGTTCTGATTGGTGCTTTATTACTATTTGCCTCAATCGCCTATTTTTTCAAACTGTTTCCGGAACCTGAGATTACAGGCGATCTTAAAACTTTTAATGAAGGATTAGCGGCTTCCGGCTATTTAATGAACCTTGTAAAAGGATTGGAATTGCTTTGCGGTATAGCTTTTATTTCCGGAAAGTTCGTACGCTTGGCAAATTTGGTTTTATTACCGATATCAGTAAATATTGTATTGGTTCATCTTAATTTAGATCCGGCCAATATTGGCGCCGGAGCCTTCTTGTTTCTGGGAAACCTTTTTTTAATTTACAGACATTGGGGAAGTTACAAAGAATTATTCAAAGCTTAACTCTTAAAGTAATAAGGAGTAATAAAATTAAGGGCTGATAAAGAATTGAAATTGTAATAATTATATCTAAACGTACATTTTTAGCTATAATTTAAATTTTAAAACTGATTTAACTACTATTAAAATAACCAACCCTTAATTACTATTAAAATTGATGATAAAGCGCAAATTAAAACATAATACGCTAATTAAGCCGTCACTAAATTTAGTGATATTGCCTCACTGTTTTTAGTGATTTTACAGTTGGATGTTTTTTTGCAGTCGTCAGATATAAAAAAGAAACCCGTCTCGTTTTTCACAACAAGACGGGTTTTAATTTTAATTTATTTTGATTACACGTGTAACGCTCTGTTATCGGTAGCTGCTAATGCCGCTTCTTTGATAGCTTCGGCAAACGTTGGGTGTGCGTGCGACATTCTTGAGATGTCTTCTGCAGATGCTCTGAATTCCATTGCTGTTACCGCTTCGGCAATTAAATCGGCAGAACGTGCTCCAATCATGTGGATTCCTAAAACTTCATCCGTTTTAGCATCGGCAAGAATTTTCACGAAACCGTCTGTATCCGCACTGGCACGGGCACGACCTAAGGCTTTGAACGGGAAGTTACCCACTTTATAAGCTACACCGGCTTCTTTCAATTGCTCTTCTGTTTTACCAACGGCAGCCACTTCCGGCCAAGTGTAAACCACACCCGGAATTAAGTTATAATCGATATGCGGTTTTTGTCCGGCTAAAATTTCAGCAACCATAACTCCTTCTTCTTCCGCTTTATGTGCTAACATGGCACCACGAACTACGTCACCAATCGCATAAATATTTGCAGCAGTTGTTTGTAAATGATCGTTTACTTCAATCTGACCTCTTTCGGTAACTTTTACTCCGGCTTTATCAGCGTTTAAACCGTCTGTATAAGGACGACGACCAACAGAAACCAAAGAGTAATCTCCTTCTAGCGTGATGATTTCTCCTTTTGCGTTTTCGGCTTTAACCACAACACCTTCACCTACTCTGTCAACAGCTTGTACTTTGTGAGACGTGTAGAATTTCATGCCTTGTTTTTTCAAGACTTTGGTTAATTCTTTCGATAAAGCTGCGTCCATACCCGGAATGATTCGGTCCATGAATTCCACAACGGAAACCTGAGCTCCTAATCGTAAATATACCTGACCTAATTCTAAACCGATAACACCACCACCAATAATTACCAGGTGTTTAGGTACTTCCGGTAATTTTAAAGCTTCGGTAGAAGTAATGATTCTTTCTTTATCGATTTTGATGAATGGCAAAGACGATGGTTTTGAGCCGGTGGCAATGATTACATTTTTAGCTTCCAATTTTTCTACAGAACCGTCCGCTTTAGTTACATTAACCGTAGTTGCATTTTCGAATGACCCAACTCCTTCGAATACAGTAACGTTGTTTTTGTCCATTAAATATTTCACTCCGCCTGATGTCTGATCCACAACCGCTTGTTTACGATCGATCATTTTCTGAAGGTTTACTTTTACTTCTCCGGTCACTTCGATTCCGTGATCGGCAAAATGCTGTAACTCTTCGTAATGGTGAGAAGAAGCTAACATGGCTTTGGAAGGAATACATCCTACGTTAAGACAAGTTCCTCCAAGGGTTGAATATTTTTCGATAATGGCAGTTTTCATTCCCAACTGTGCGCAACGGATAGCCGCTACATAACCACCGGGACCTGAACCTATAATAACTACGTCAAATGCACTCATAGTATCTGATTTATGTTGTGTTTTTAAAAATTTCGAGTGACAAAATTAAGGAATTTTGTTTATTCGGGTATTCGTTTATTCGGTTATTTCTGAATTAAATTTCGAAAATCGTTGTGTTTTTCACTTCGCCAATCATAAAGGTACTGTGCGTACTTCCGATGTGCTGTAATGTGGTTAATTTGGTAACCATAAATTCACGGTATTCTTCCATATCTTTTACGCAGACTTTCAGAATGTAATCGTAATCCCCACTCACGTGAAAGCACTCCAATACTTCATTAAGCTGCACCACTTCTTTCTCGAACTGGTTGATAAATTCTTTGGTGTGCTGCAGTAATTTCAGATGACAGAAAACCACAAACCCTTTGTTGATCTTATTACGGTTAACCAAAGCGACATAGTTGGAAATGATGCCTTCTTTCTCCAGTTTCTTAATCCGTTCATATACCGCCGTTACCGAAAGATTCAGTTTCATGGAAAGCTCTTTCGTGGTCTGCTTACTGTCAGTCTGCAATAATTTCAATAGTTTTTTATCGATAGCATCAAAATTCATCGGAAGATTATTTTTTGGTTTACAGGTCAAATTTAACAAAAAGAATTTATATTTAATCTTTAATAATGATTTTTTATAGTTTTATTATCTAATTATTAAACATTATGTTGATTATTTTTCCTGAATAACCTTATTTTGACTTCGATATAACTACTAACAACCTACTTAAAATTATTATTATGACAGATTTTAATCCGGCAGACAGAATTCAGGATTTACAATATTTCGGCGAATTTGGAGGCGTAAACCCTTCCATTTCAGACAGTTCTACATACACCTTCCTTTCCGCAAAAACCATGTTTGATACGTTTGAAGGCAATGCCGAAGGATGCTACCTGTATTCCCGTCATTCATCGCCGAGTAACTTATATTTAGACAAGGCTTTGGCAGCAATGGAAGGTACCGAAAGTGCTAACGTAGCCGCTTCAGGAATGGGTGCCATCACGCCTACTTTATTACAATTATGCGGAAACGGCGACCATATTGTTTCGAGTCGTACCATTTACGGAGGAACCTATGCTTTCCTTAAAAACTTCGCTCCGCGTATGGGTGTAAAAACCACTTTCGTAGACATCACAAAATTGGATGTTGTGGAAGCTGCTATTACCCCAAACACTAAGGTTTTATACTGTGAAACGGTAAGTAATCCTTTATTGGAAGTCGCGGATATCGCTTCATTGGCAAAAATCGCAAAAAAACACAACCTTAAATTGGTTGTTGATAATACTTTTTCCCCTTTATCAGTAGCTCCGGCAAAATTGGGCGCGGATATCGTAATTCACAGTTTAACGAAATACATCAACGGAAGCAGTGATACAGTTGGTGGTGTGGTTTGTGCTTCTCAGGAATTCATTAACGACCTGAAAAACGTGAACAACGGTGCCAGTATGTTGTTAGGTCCGACAATGGACAGTTTACGTTCGGCTTCTGTGATGAAAAACCTTCGTACGTTACATATTCGTATGAAACAACACAGTCATAACGCACAATATTTGGCGGAGAAATTTGAAGCGGACGGAATCAAAACGGTTTATCCGGGATTGAAATCTCACCCGAGTCATGAAATTTACAAAACCATGATTAATCCGGAATACGGTTTCGGTGGTATGATGACGATTGATGTTGGTTCTTTGGACAAAGCCAACGAATTAATGGAATTGATGCAGGAAAGAAACTTGGGTTACCTTGCTGTGAGTTTAGGGTTTTACAAAACTTTATTCAGTGCACCGGGAACGTCAACTTCTTCTGAAATTCCGCTTGACGAACAAAAAGAAATGGGACTTACTGATGGATTGATCCGTTTCTCCATCGGTTTGGATAACGATATTGAGAGAACCTACACTATGATGAAAAATTGTATGAAGGAACTTTCGATTTTAAATTAAGTTTTTTAGTTTTTTAGTTAAGAATCCGCTTTTGAGAACTCATTGGCGGATTTTTTTGTGACTTTTAATTTATCTAAAACTATATTTGCAAGAAAAGCATTTTATGAGAAAAATTCACACATTGATTATTGTAGGTTTATTGAGTTTAAGCATGAATGCACAAATAATCAATATACCTGATATTAATTTTAAAAATGCATTAATATACACTTATTGCGTTGATAATAACAATGATAGTTCTTATGAAAATGATGTAGATATTAACAATGATGGTGAAATTCAAATGAGTGAAGCCCTCATGGTTACTTCCCTTTCCGTTGATAATGAAAATATTTCAAATTTGACAGGTATTGAAGCTTTTGTTAACTTAACTAAATTAGATTGCAGCTACAATAATTTATCAACTGTTAACTTATCTGACCTTGCACAATTAACCCATTTGAATCTTTCTAATAATCAATTGACAGCAATTAACCCCACTAACATATTTGTCAATATTACAAATTTAAATATTAATAATAATTTAATAAGTTCAATAAATCTAACCCTATTTCCGAATTTAATCGTTCTAAACTGTTCACACAACTTATTGACTGATATCGATTTGCAAAATATGCAGAGTTTGTATTCGGTTGTGTGCAATAACAATTCATTAAGTTCATTGAACGTAAATAATTTAAACAATCTCAGCTATATTGATTGCTCTTATAATTCTATAATAAACTTGTCTGTTTCCAATCTTACCAACCTGATAAATTTAGTAAGTAACAATAATTCAATTTCAAATTTGAACATTATTAATTGTCCAGAATTAAGATATTTTCATATTAATAATAATTCATTGTCTTCGTTAGATCTTTCAAACTCCTTAAACTTAATTACCTTATATTGTTTTGACAATATCCTTTCTAATATTAATCTTTATAATTGCTCGAACCTTACAAATTTATACTGTGAAAACAATTATCTGACTACTTTAGATTTATCCACATGTTCTTCTTTAGAACAACTTAATTGTCATCACAATGAATTGACATACATAAATTTAAAAAACAACAAACGTGAAAGTGGTTGCAATTTTTGCAACAATCAAAATTTGAATTTTATTTGTGTTGATGACACCCCAACAGAAATTCAGCAAATCAACTTTCAGGCAACTTTATGTGGCTATAACAACATTGTCATTAATTCAAATTGCTTATTGTCTTATGAAGAATCTGCAACATTCACGGATTTTAAAGTTTACCCAAATCCAGCTGATTCAGTTTTATATATTGAAACCAAAAATAACCAAAAAATCAATTCAGTGATATTTTACAATAGTTTAGGCCAAATTGTTTTCAATGAAAAAACGGGCAACCGAGTTTTTCCCATTTCTTATCTAAAATCAGGCTATTATATTATTCAAATTGAATACGACTTTGGAATGCAAATTGAAAAGTTCATAAAGAATTAAATTTTGATTCGATACTATTCATCATATTTTTAAGTTTTACCAACGGATTTTTTGTAACAAACGAAACAAGTCTGTAACTAATTGATGTATCAAATAAATTTTGAGTTTCTTAACACATTAGGAATTCAACTTTGTATAAATTAGCCCTTTAAAATTTTAAATCACGAAATGAAAAAATTTACTTTATTCTTTCTTCTTGCCGGTTCAATGGCTTTTGCACAAAAGAACTTCACAATTGAAGAAACGGTAACCGGCGGCAGAAAATATGCTCCCACAACCCAAATGGCGCAACAATGGCGCAAAGAAACCAAATCCATTACCTACTTGAGTGCCGATTTTTCAAGCTTATTAGAGAAAAGTGCTGCAACTGCTTGGAAAGAAACCACTCTGGCTACAAAAGCGGAATTTGAAAGCGCCTTAAAAGCAAAATTCTCAAATGAGGAATTCACGGTTAGAACTTTCCCTTTTGCCATCAACTGGAAAACCGCAAACACTTTTGAAACGGAAGTTGCCGGTAAAAAGAACAATTATAAAGTAATCTACGATGTGGTTGCAAAACAAATCCTAAGTTCGGTTTCCTATGCGACCGAAGGTGCTCAGGCTAAATTTGCTTCAAACAATAATGTTGCCTGGTTGAAAGACAATAATATCAAAATTACGGATGCTTCCGGAAAAGTGATTGATGTAACCAATGATGAAAATCCGGCGATTGTAAACGGTTCGGATTATGTACACCGTCAGGAATTCGGCATCGATCGTGGCATGTGGTGGAACGAAACCGGAACACAATTGGCCTACTACAGAAAAGATGAAACCATGGTGGGCAACTACCCTATCATCAACTGGAACGAGCGTGAAGCGGTAAACAAAGACATCAAATATCCGATGGCGGGTATGAAAAGTGAAGAAGTTACGCTGGTAATTTATGATATCGCTTCAGGAAAAAAAGTTACGATTCAAACCGGAGAACCGAAAGAACAGTATTTAACGATGGTTTCTTGGGAGCCAACCGGAAAACACATCTTCATCGGTATCTTAAACCGTGAACAGAATCATTTGAAATTCAACAAATATGATGCGAAAACCGGTACTTTCGTAAAAACCTTGTTCGAAGAAAAAGCGTCGACTTGGGTAGAACCGCAACACGCACTGACATTCGTACCAAACAATCCGAATCAGTTTATTTACCAGACGGATTTCTACGGTTTCAACCAAATGTATTTGTATAACACCGACGGAAAACTATTGAAAAACCTTGGTTATAAAGATGTGGTGGTAAAAGAACTATTAGGTTTTGACGCTAAAAATACTAAAATCAATTACTTAGGAACAGCGAACAACGGTTTAGACAAGCAATTGTTTCAGGTAGATATCAAATCCGGAAAAACTGTTCAGCTAACAACGGCATCCGGAATGCATACCGCTTCCGTTTCTTCAGACGGCACCATGATTTTGGATCAGTACAGCAATGTGACTACACCAAACGAGATTTCGGTTATCAACATAAAATCGAAGAAAACGACCACTTTAGTTAAAGCCGACAATCCGTTCACCGGAAAAATCGATATGCCTAAAATGGAATTGGTTACGATAACTTCTGCTGATGGCAAAACGCCTTTAAACGGAAGAATCATTTACCCTGGTAATTTCGATGCTGCTAAAAAATATCCTGTAATGGTCTATGTTTACGGAGGTTCGCACGCACAATTGGTGAATAACCGTTGGATGGGCGGCGGAGGCTACTTCGACTATTACATGGCACAACAGGGCTACGTGGTATTTACATTGGACAATCGTGGAAGTGATTCTCGTGGAAAGCGATTCTGCGATGTAACGCACAGAAATTTAGGGGTTAATGAAATGGCCGATCAGATGAAAGGTGTCGAATTCTTAAAATCGAAAGCATTTGTGGATACCGATAAAATTGGTGTTTTCGGATGGAGTTTTGGTGGATTCATGACCACGTCGTTAATGACCAACCACAGCGATGTGTTTAAAGTAGGTGTTGCCGGAGGTCCGGTAATTGACTGGAAATATTATGAAATCATGTACGGAGAACGTTATATGGACATGCCACAGGAAAATCCGGAAGGTTATGCAAAAACATCTTTATTGGACAAAGCAAAAGATTTAAAAGGAAGATTGTTGGTAATTCACGGCGCTCAGGATCCGGTGGTAGTGCAACAACACAGCATGAACTTTATCGAAGCGTGCATTAAAGCCGGAAAACAGGTGGATTATTTCTTATATCCTAACCACGAACACAATGTGGGTGGTAAAGACCGAATTCATTTGTATGCGAAAGTGGCCGATTATTTTAATGTGCATTTGAAGAAATAGACTTCTTAAATTGTTAGACTTCTTAGATTGTTAGACTTCTTAGATTGTTAGACTTCTTAGATTTTTAGACTTCTTAGATTGTTAGACTTCTTAGATTGTTAGACTTCTTAGATTTTTAGACTTCTTAGATTTTAGAGAATTAGAAAATCCGTCTTGTGAAAACAGGGCGGATTTCTTGTTTAATGCCCACGCAGTACTAATAATTACATTTAAAATAATTTAACTGAGCTTTTGTGTTTTGAATTGCAACGTCAGAACACTTTGAGTAATGGGGCTAATGCAGACGTTAGGCAGTTCAATGCAGACGTTAGGCAAGGCGATGCAGGAGTTCGGCAGGTCAATGCAGGAGTTCAGCAGGTCAATGCAGGAGTTCGGCAGGTCAATGCAGACGTTCGGCAAGGCGATGCAGACGTTCGGCAGGACAATGCAGACGTTCAGTAAGGCAATGCAGGAGTTCGGCAAGGCGATGCAGACGTTCGGCAAGGCAATGCAGACGTTCGGCAGATCAATACAGGAGTTCGGCAAGGCGATGCAGACGTATGGCTAATCAAATAACAACAAACAAAAAATCCCGGGCTTTCACTCGGGATTCTGTATTTAATCTTCTATAGTCGATTTCAGTTTATTGAAATTCAGTTTACTGTTTTTGTATCCGTAAGCGAAATAGAACACCAAACCAATTAATAACCAAACGCCAAACCATTTCCAATTGGATACGGCCATTCCGGTTAACAGGTAACAGCAGGAAATCAATCCTAACAACGGAATTAACGAAAGGTTTTTAAGGAAGGCCACTACTGCCATTACGATACACAATATGAAGAACACTACCATGGAAATATTGGTAGCGAATTTATCTCCGGAGAAATCGAAAGTATCGGCAAAGAAGGTTGGAAAAGCGTAGTTTACAATAAAAACGGTACCTACTACAATGGCAGGGAAAATGAATTTGGAATTGATATACGGAATTCTGAATTTACCTTTTGTTGCGCGCTCTGCCAATTCCGCTTCACTTTGTGGAGATAACATTAATACGCCGCCGCAAACCAATACGAAAGCAAATAACGTTCCGATACTGGTGAAGTCCAATACGAAGTTTTCATCCGTAAAGAAAATCGGCAAACCTACCACGCAGCCAGTTACTATGGTTGCAAAGCCCGGTGTTTTGTGCTTCGGATGGATTTCTGCGAATTTCTTCGGCATCAAACCGTCACGGCTCATGGTCATCCAGATACGCGGTTGTCCCATCTGGAACACTAACATTACGCTGGTCATAGCCACTACAGCAGCAATAGAAACGATGAACAACATCCATTTCACGCCTTTTAAAGCGAAAATTTCAGCCAACGGATCACTTACGCCTAACAAATCGTATTTCACCATTCCGGTTAAAACCAAAGCTAAAATGATGTAAATCACGGTACAGATTACCAACGAATAAATCATTCCTTTCGGCAAATCGCGTTGTGGATTTTTACTTTCTTCTGCTAAAGTGGAAACCGCATCAAAACCAATATAAGCGAAGAATACGGCTGATACACCGGCCATTACACCTCCGAAACCATTCGGCATAAAAGGTGTCCAGTTATCAATATCCACATAAAAAGCACCCACCACAATTACCAATGCAATAATCACCAATTTGATGATTACCATAATGTTACTGAAGTTTTTAGACTCTTTTGTTCCTTTATATACTAAATAAGTGATCAATAAATTAATTACAACGGCGGGTAAATCGAAAATGACTCTTAAACTGCCGATCATGGGTGCGTTTTGCCAGGCATTGAAACCTTCCCCCGCTTTATTTTCAAGGAAAGCAGAATGTGCCGACTGGTAATTTATCGTTAACCATTCCGGTAAATGAAGATGAAAACTTTCCAAAAGATTGGTAAAATAACCACTCCAGGAAAATGCGATATAGATGTTTCCGATGGAATATTCCATAATTAACGCCCATCCGATTATCCAGGCAAACAATTCCCCGAAAGAAACATAAGCATAGGTATAAGCACTACCTGAAACCGGTACGCGGGAAGCGAATTCGGCATAACACATTGCCGTAAATCCACAGGCTACGGCACAAATGATATACAAAAGCGTTACTCCGGGACCACCGGAAAAACAGGCATTACCAATAGCAGAGAATGTGCCTCCACCAATGATGGCTGCAATTCCGAAAAAAGTCAAATCCCGAACCGTTAATACTTTGCTCAAACCGGAATGTTCTCCGTCTCCTCCTTGTTTTAATATGGTTGTAGTTGATTTTCTTCTGAATAAATCGGTAAAAGACATAACTATTTTTAGGTGTATAGGGTTAGTTTGTTGGCGAATAATCCTCGAAACTGCTGATTATTCCGTATTTTTTTTAGCAAAAACAAATATATAAAACCAATTGTATAAATAGCATTTTGGTTTTAAAAAATGTACAATCAGTATAACTATAAGTATTTACTATCGTAAAATAAGAAATTATAATAAAACTTAATCGCGTAGCAATTTACTTATCCTTATTTTTGCGGTGTTCAAAAAAACAATAATCTTTAAAAACAGATAAATTATGTCATTAGTAGGAAAAAAATTCCCAAACATTACCGTAGATGCGATTTCAGAAATGGGTGATAACTTAAGAATCAACGTTCTTGAAGAAGCTGTAAAAAACAATAAAAAAGTATTATTATTCTGGTATCCGAAAGACTTTACTTTCGTTTGTCCTACAGAATTACACGCGTTTCAAGCGGCTTTACCGGAATTCAATGCAAAAAACACTATCGTAATCGGTGCTTCTTGTGATACTAACGAAGTTCACTTTGCATGGTTAAATACTGCAAAAGATAATGGTGGTATCGAAGGTGTAACTTACCCTCTATTAGCGGATACTACAAGAAATCTATCTGCTGCTTTAGGAATTTTAGATGCGGAAGAAGAATTCAACGAAGAAACTGGAGATTATTTGATCGCAGGTTCAAACGTTACTTACAGAGCAACGTATTTGATTGACGAAACCGGAAAAATTTTCCACGAAAGTGTTAACGATATGCCATTAGGAAGAAATGTTGGTGAATATTTACGTTTAATCGACGCTTATACACACGTTCAGACTAAAGGTGAAGTTTGTCCTGCTAACTGGGAAAACGGAAAAGAAGCAATGACTGCTGACCGATTAAGCACTGCTGCTTACTTGAGCAAGAACTAATTTGTAAACAGATATAAATTCCAAACAACAGGATTCCGTTTACAAAAGGAGCCTGGAGTTTGGAATTTCTTTTTAATCACTAAATTATATAAGCTATGTTAATAGAATTAAACGAAGACACCCTTCAAAATATAGTTGATTCAAACGAAAAAGTTGTAGTACAATTTTCAGCCTCATGGTGCGGAAACTGTCGCATTATGAAACCGAAGTTTAAAAAACTGGCTACTGAAAAAGAAAACCTGACGTTTGTTTTGGTGGATGCAGAAAATTCTCCGGAATCAAGAAAACTGGCTAATGTTTCCAATTTGCCAACCTTTGCGACTTTCGTAAACGGAAAACTGGTAAACGAAACCCAAACCAATAAGGCAGAGGTTTTGACGGAATTGGTTAACGAAATTGCATAATTATGAAGTTACCCGTAATCAAACACCTGACACAGTTTATTGAAGAAAACGATCAGGATTATATTATAGAAACCATAGAAGTTTTGGAAGCTTTAACCGAAGTGCCTTCACTAAAAGATGAAGAACTGGATGTGATTGGCGAATTGATTTCCAACATGTATGGTGCGCTTGAAGTAAATAAGATGGTAAAAGAAGGAACCGATAAAAAAGAAGCACTTAACGCATTCATGCAGCGCGTTTTAGGTTCTATAGACAAGTAACCCCTTTTTGTCCTCAATAAAAAAACGCGCTCTTTTGTTATATAGAACGCGTTTTTTTATCATTTATAATTTATTACAGGAAAAATAGTATGCATTCATATTATTTTAACAAAATATTTATATATTAGCATACCAAATTAAATATATGCTTATGTATAAAATTACTATTAATGCTTTTATTTTATCCTTATTATTCTTCAATTCGGTAACCGCTCAGGATACGAAATCAGAATATAAACCACGTCCGAAAGAATTCGAATTGATTGGTCAAATTGGTGACAGTATTTTTACGCTGAAAACACCAATAACAGACAATATAACAAATCGGGTTTTTGAAAGTAAATTAGCTTACCCTATCATCTTCATACACGGGTTAAACTCCAGTTCGGAAACCTGGAACGTTACCACCAATTATCTGGATTCACAATACAGTTATACCTATGGCGGAAGGTTTGATTTCTGTTTAAATGCAGATGGGAATAATACCACCACTAATAAGAACTTCTATCCTACTGCCGGGGCTGATATTGCCGCATTTGAATCTGCAGTTGTGAATGGTGACTATTACTACGTAAATTTCAATGTAAAAGTTGACGGTTCCTTTAATACCGATGTTTTAAGCAACCAATCGGCGATTGCAAAACAAGGTGCTGCCGTTAAAAAAGCGGTGGAACGTGTGTTGCAATTAACCGGAAAAGACAAAGTCATTTTAGTTGGTCACAGTATGGGTGGATTGGCATCCAGAGAATACATTCAGAACACTTATAACTGGCAATCGGACAACAGACACCATGTTGCTAAATTACTAACCATAGGAACACCGCACGGAGGCAGCAATGCCAGCGACAACATATTGGCTGGATTAATTGGTACTGACGTATCTTCTGAAGCCATCAGGGATTTAAAAACAAGCTACTATTATAGTGGTGAAGCAGGCCGATTTTTATTTGGCGGAACGGAAATCCAAAACAGTTCCAACATGAATGATAACTCCTATTCTCCTGATTTTTATAATGTTGACATCAACTGTAATGGTGTGGTTGGCGAATCCATTCAGGGCTTGAACCAAAAACCAATCGATCATTTTATAGATTTTTCAACCGTTATCGGAAGAATTACCAATGCTTTTGGCGGAAACATAACTACCGATGGAGTTGTTGAAGAACCTTCCTCTAAAATGGACACTTATTTGACCGGATTAACCTATCCTACCAAAATATTTTACTTCAATTCCGGATACGATATCATCGAAAACCATACGGAGCTGCCGGGTTACTATTATCAGATCATGCAAGGTTTGGATGAGCCTAATTTTAAAGAGTTGGCTTATGAGATTGCACCTAATAAAACGTACTTGGGGTATACAACAATACAAGCACCAACCGGAGCAGATAACGATTATTATAAATTTACCGTTACAGACAATGTTACGGCAAACGTAGGCATCACTTCCATCGTAACGAGTGCCATGAATGCCACTATTTTAGACAGTACCGGAACCGCTGTTGGTGCTGCACAAAACAACTCGGGTGCCAGTCTGAATTTCACAAGATCTTTAACCCCAGGTTCCTACTTTCTAAAAGTAACCAGTACATCACCAACCAATACCAATTATCAAACACCATATAATTTTATAATTACAAGCACACTGGCAACTCCGGAAAACAGTTTAAGCGCAATGACATTCTATCCGAATCCCGTAAAAGAGGTGTTGCATTTGGATAATGTGAGTATATCCAAAGCGTCCGTTTACTCCGTTTTAGGACAACAATTGGATATGAAATCGTTTGACAGTTCGTTAACTTCAAATACCATTGACATGTCGGGATATTCTAAAGGAGTTTACCTGATTGTTTTAGAAAACGAAGGACAACAACAAACCATTAAAGTAATTAAAGAATAAATTCTTAATACTCTGAATAAAAAAGCTCTCAATAATTGAGAGCTTTTTTATTATTTATAGTATTTCTTTTTGAGCCAGAAAGCGACACGCACCAACAATATTAAAGCGGGAACTTCCACCAGCGGACCAATCACTCCTGCAAAAGCCTGACCGCTATTGATTCCGAAAACACCAATCGCAACCGCAATTGCCAATTCAAAATTATTACCGGAAGCTGTAAAAGAAAGTGCCGCCGCATCACGGTAAGTCGCTCCAATTTTCTTACTTACGAAAAACATTAGGAAGAACATGATTCCGAAAAAGATTACCAACGGAACAGCAATACGAAGTACATCCATCGGAATGTCCACAATCATTTCGCCTTTTAAACTGAACATCACCACAATCGTAAACAAAAGTGCAATTAAAGTAATGGGCGATATAAACGGAAGAAAAGTTTGATTAAACCATTTCTCGCCAATATATTTTCGAATCATGAACCTACTGATAACTGCTAATACAAAAGGAATTCCAAGGTAAATCCCAACCGTTTTGGCAATTTCCTCAATGGTAATATCGATGGACAATCCGTGAATTCCAAACAACGGAAGCATGATTTCGAGATAAAAATAAGCGTACAAACTGAAAAATAAAACCTGCAACAAACTGTTGATTCCCACCAAACCGGCGGTTAATTCACGGTTTCCTTCGGCCAATTCATTCCAAACGATTACCATCGCGATACACGGTGCCAAACCAATGATCATAAGACCTGTCATGTATTCCGGATAATCCCTTAAAAAGAAAATCGACAACAAAAACATTAAAAACGGACCAACAATCCAGGTAATAATAAAAGAGGCTATGAGCAATTTCGGTTTTTCAAACATTTGTGGGATTTTCGAAAAATCGACTTTGGTAAGAGGCGGATACATCATTAAAATCAGTCCGATAGCCAAAGGAACATTCGTCGTTCCCGATGAAAACGAATTGATAAAACCGGAAGAATCGGGAATGAAATACCCAATCCCTACGCCTATTGCCATGGCCAGAAAAATCCACAACGTTAAATACTGATCTAGAAATTTTAGTCGTTTCCTGTTAGCCATGCTTATTATTTTTTATTTGTGAAAAAACAAATTTCATTTCGGTAGCGATTTCCATGCTGCGTTCTGAATATTTTTCGGTTTGTAAATCGGTGTTGTCATATACTTTCGGGTCGTCGTAACGAATCGGGTAACGCTTTTCGGCTCCGGCAATAAACGGACAGCCTTCATCCGCCTGTGAACAGGTCATAATCGCGGCAAAACCCGATTTCGGATTGAATTCGGCATCAAAAACCTTTGAAAACCCTATTACAGGATGTTCATTATCGGCAAATTTAATACTGTAAACCGGATTGGCTTCGGTGCTCAATGTAGTAACTGAAAAACCTTGCTTCAACAATGTTTCGGCTACTTTCGGAAACATGGCAGTAGCTTCCGTTCCGCCCGAAAAACACTGCACATTCCCAATTCCGAAATGAAAAGCCATCGTTTGTGCCCAAATTTGCGACAAATGACTCCTTCTGGAATTGTGCGTACAGATGAAATTCAGCTTAACGGCCTGATTTGCGTCAATTTTGGATTGAATATAATCAATCAGCGGTTGAAGCTTTGTTTTCCTTTCGGAAGAAATTGTGTTTTCTGACAACCCCTGAATCTGATTTTCTAAATCGGTAAACAATCTGTTCATAAAATCATCTTTTTAGCAACAGCCTGAATTTGGTGTGCAACATGATGATTGTTCCTGTAAATCTTTTAAGGAAACTTTCATTTTCTCTTTCGGAATCCCGCATTGGTCCTGCGCTAAACAAGCCGTTTGTTTGGCAACCAAAAGAAAATCTTTCCCGTTAAAAGCCAAATCATACTTTCCTATGGTTTCCGCCTGAAATTCCACTTCAACTTCAAGATCTTCAATGCCCAATACTTTTTCAGATAGAGCAATGATATCATTCAGTTTCTTAGGCTTTAATCGGTGTTCAAAATCGTTGGCATCCCACAACTGGAAGTTAACGACTTTCTCATTTCGAACCGTTCCGCCGCAGTCGATGAAGTTTTTGGTAATCATGCCTACTTCGGTAACGTGAAAATGTTCCGGTACAAAGGTGCCGTTTGGCAATTGAAAATTCACAGTTTCCACTGTTTTCAATACTTCTTTAATTTCAGATAGTTTCATATGTAAAATATTTATTGTTTTTTAACGGTCATATGGTATCGCTTTCCTTTTATTGGTGTTTGCTTACGCAAACTTCTGGTTAATAGCGATTTCATAATACTGATATTTTAAATTAACAACATTTTGATTTCAATTCGTTTGATATACCTGAAAAATAGTTTTCCAGTTTTTTCATGGTTTCCGGGTTTAAGCAATAACAGATTGCCGTACCCTCAATGTTTCCTTTTATGATTCCAACGTTCTTCAATTCTTTTAAATGTTGGGAAACGGTTGGTTGTGCTAAGGGCAATTCGTTTACGATATCACCGCAAATGCACGAATCTACCTTTAAGAGATATTCGATTATAGCCACTCTTGCCGGATGCGAAATGGCTTTGAATAACGAAGCCAATTCGTTTTGTTGTTCCGAAAAGAATTCCGATTTAGATGCTCCCATTTTATTTATTTTTATATTGCAATATTACGATAAACAAATTAAACAAAAAAGGAATTTGTCAAAAAATTAAATTCAAATAAATTCCTTACTTTTGAAGCTCTCAAAAAAACGACAAAAATGGCACAGATAAAATTAAAAGGAAACCCGGTAAATACTACTGGAACTTTACCGCAAGTAGGCTCACAGGCATCGGATTTCACATTGGTAAAAACCGATTTATCCACAGTTTCTTTAACCGATTTCAAAGGAAGTAAACTGGTTTTAAATATTTTTCCGAGTATTGATACGAGTACGTGTGCCACTTCGGTTCGCAAATTCAATGAAACAGCAAGTAATTTAACAAACACGAAAGTACTTTGTATTTCCCGTGATTTACCATTTGCACAAACGCGTTTTTGTGGCGCCGAAGGTTTGGACAATGTTGTTAACCTTTCGGATTTTAAAGACGGATCTTTCGGAAACACTTACGGACTAACCATTACTGACGGACCGCTTGCCGGATTACATTCCCGTGTGGTAATCGTATTGGACGAAAACGGTGTGGTGAAACATACGGAACAAGTTGATGATATCGTAGACGAACCAAATTACGAAAAAGCTTTAGCTGCACTTTAATGGAAGTAAATAAAGACACTACCTTTTTTACGGGACGACTTAAAAGTGTAGGTTTTGCCGTTAAAGGAGCCGTAAAACTGATTACCACCGAACATAGTGTTATGGTGCAGTCAGCGATTGCCGTTTTAATGATAATTGCCGGATTTTATTATACTATTTCCCCAACGGAATGGATGTTTCAAATACTGGCTTTCGGCTTGGTATTAAGTATCGAAGGATTAAATACGGCTGTTGAAAAAATTGCCGATTTCATTCATCCCGATTATCATGAACGTATTGGTTTTATTAAAGACATTGCCGCGGGAGCCGTTTTTTTTGCCGCTTTGTCTGCCATCGCAATCGGATTAATTATATATTTACCAAGAATAATCTAATTTAGAACCGATTATCAATTTTTACCAAATTTTAGTATTCTAAATGGCGAAGACATCAAAAAAAGAAACTACTGAAACAAAAACTAACGACGACACTCCAAAAAAAGGTTGGAAGTTAAATCGCAGAAACAAAGTCCTTCTTGGGGCTTTGCTTGTTTTATTTTCTGTGGCACTACTGCTCTCCTTTGTTTCTTACTATATCTACGGTGATTACGACCAAAGTGCGCTTACGTCCTTTGCCGACAGAAGTGAGAAAACCTATAACTGGCTGGGTAAATTCGGGGCCTATTTGTCTGATTTCTTTTTGTATAAAGGATTCGGAGCAGCTTCGTTTCTGTTCGTTCGTCTTTTCTTTTTAGCCGGAGCTTATCTATTGGTGGACATTACTTTGGCAAAACTGAAAGGCTCCCTTTTCTGGGATATGTTTGCCATGGTAATCATTTCGATCCTTTTGGGTTTTTTCTGGGATTATGTTCCGCAGTTGGGTGGCGTGATTGGTTATGAAATGAACCTTTTTGCTCAGGATTATATTGGTAAAATAGGAACCTTTCTGGTATTGCTTTTCGGAATCATCGTTTATCTTATTTTGAAAATTAAGGTGTCTACCGAAGGTATTAAAAACTTCTTTGAAAGCAGAAGCAAGTCTTTCAATGAAGAATTAAATGAAGGTAATCAAGTTGCTGAAAATATTACAGTTACACCTGAAGCACTAATCAATGATATTATTGTAGATGAAGAAATCGTAAACTCAAATCCGAGTCTGGATTTCAATGATGCGGAAGACGACGAAATCCTTTCAAACATAGAATTAAAAACCGCTCCTTCCTCTTTTGAAATCAACAAGGAAGCGTTAAAACCAACCATCAGCAATCCGTCGGAAATCAGTCTGAAACCGGTTCCTCCGGTGGCCGTTCCTCATATTATTGAGCCGGTAACGCCGATTGTTTCCGAAGCTCCGAAATCAGAAATTATTCAAACCAGCGACGACAGTTTCACCATTGAAAAAATTGAAGAAGAAGCTACGGTTGAAGAAAATTTAGCGGCACGATTAGTTCAGGATTTCGGGGAATTCGACCCAACCTTAGAATTGTCCAATTATCAGTTTCCGTCGATTGAACTTTTAAAAGAATATTCGTCAGGCGGAATTACCATTAATCAGGCCGAACTGGAAGAAAACAAAAACCGAATTGTAGACACGTTGAAAAACTACAACATCGGAATTTCACAAATCAAAGCGACTGTTGGTCCAACGGTTACCTTATACGAAATTGTTCCTGAAGCCGGAATCCGTATTTCAAAAATCAAAAACCTAGAAGATGATATTGCCTTGTCCTTAGCGGCATTGGGAATCCGTATCATCGCCCCTATTCCGGGGAAAGGAACCATCGGTATTGAAGTGCCGAACAACAATCCGACTATGGTTTCCATGAAAAGCGTAATTGCTTCTCCGAAATTCCAGTCGGCCGAAATGGAATTACCGATTGCATTAGGAAAAACGATTTCCAATGAAACTTTCGTAGTCGATTTAGCCAAAATGCCACACCTATTGATGGCCGGAGCTACCGGACAAGGAAAATCGGTGGGATTGAATGCCGTGCTGACTTCCCTTCTTTATAAAAAACATCCGGCCGAAGTGAAATTCGTTTTGGTGGATCCGAAAAAAGTGGAATTGACGCTTTTCAATAAAATCGAAAGACATTATCTGGCCAAATTACCGGATGACGGGGATGCCATTATTACCGACAACACCAAAGTAATCCACACCTTAAACTCGCTTTGTATCGAAATGGACAACCGTTACTCGTTATTGAAAGATGCGATGGTGCGTAACATTAAGGAATACAACGAGAAATTCAAACAAAGAAAATTAAATCCGGAAAACGGTCACCGATTTTTACCGTACATCGTATTGGTTGTCGATGAGTTTGCCGATTTGATTATGACTGCAGGTAAAGAAGTGGAAACTCCTATCGCCCGTTTGGCGCAGTTGGCCCGTGCCATCGGAATTCACCTGATTATCGCCACGCAACGTCCTTCGGTAAACGTAATTACCGGTATGATTAAGGCGAATTTCCCTGCGCGAATCGCTTTCCGAGTGACTTCAAAAATCGATTCCAGAACCATTTTGGATACCGGAGGCGCCGATCAGTTAATCGGACGTGGAGATTTATTATATACACAAGGTAATGACATTGTTCGTGTACAATGTGCCTTTGTAGATACCCCTGAGGTAGAAAAAATAACCGAATATATTGGTTCTCAAAAAGCCTATCCGAATGCTTATTTGCTTCCGGAGTACGTTGGCGAAGAAAGTGGCATAAGTCTTGATATAGATATCTCCGAAAGAGATTCCATGTTCAGAGATGCTGCTGAAATTATTGTTACAGCACAACAGGGTTCTGCTTCGTTACTGCAACGCAAACTGAAACTGGGCTACAACCGCGCCGGTCGATTAATCGATCAGTTGGAAGCTGCGGGAATTGTTGGTCCGTTTGAAGGCAGTAAAGCACGAAGCGTGAACATTCCTGATTTGGTCGCTCTGGAACATTTTTTCGCAAACGAACAAAACAACATGTAAAATGAGACACTTAGTTTATATATTTTCGATTTTATTTTTCGGATTTACCGCATCGGCTCAAAATTCACAAAAAGCAAAAGAATTATTGGATCAGGTTTCCGCTAAGGTGAAAAGCTATGATAATGTTGTGATTAACTTCAGTTACTCGCTTCAGAATTTAAGACAGAACATCAATCAGGACAGTAAAGGAAATGTTACCATCAAAGGAAATCAGTACGTTTTGAACTTTATGGGTGTGACTAAGATTTTCGACGGAAAGAAGAATTATACCATTGTTCCTGAAGACGAAGAAATTACGGTTTCAAAACATGACGACAATGATTCCGATGCCCTGACACCGGCTAAAATGCTTACTTTTTTCAATTCCGGCTTTAAGTACGCTTGGGATATTCCGCAAAATATCAAAGGCCGACAAATTCAGTATGTAAAACTGACCCCGTTAAATGCAAAAGATAACCGAAAAGAAATTTTGTTAGGCATTGATGCTCAGACCAAAAACATCTATAATTTGATTGAAACCGGCAAAAACGGGTCGAAAACCACGATCACTGTTAATTCTTTTAAAACAAATCAGCCTATTTCGAAAAATCATTTTACCTTTACCCAGAGTAAATACCCCAATTACTACATCAACAATTTAGACTAGATTTCGGGTGAAAATTTTAGATCGCTATATTCTTAAATCCTTTCTGATTACATTTACTTCGGTATTTGTAATCCTTTTTTTTATATTCGTTTTACAGGGTATCTGGTTGTTCATATCAGAACTTGCCGGTAAGAATCTGGATTTTATGGTGATTATCAAATTTTTGGTATTCTACTCCCCTAAGATTGTTCCACTGGTTTTACCGCTTTCCATTTTATTGGCGTCCATCATGACATTTGGAAGCTTCGCTGAGAATTACGAATTTGCCGCCATGAAATCGGCCGGAATTTCGCTGGGAAGAGCCATGAAAGCCCTAACCGTTTTTATATTCCTATTGAGCTTTGCCGCTTTCTTCTTTGCCAATAATGTAATTCCGAAAGCCGAATATAAATTCATCAATCTCCGTAAAGACATTCTCCAAACCAAACCCGCTATGGCCATTGCCGAAGGGCAGTTCAATACCATTGGAAATTCCAACATCAAAGTGGATAAAAAATCCGGGGAAAACGGTGAGTTATTGGAAGGTGTTACCATGCACGTTAAATCCAATCAGGGATTCGGAAACAAAACCGTAATTAAAGCCAAAAGTGGCGAACTTAAAAGCGAAGAAGGCTCTAATATCCTGAAACTCGATTTAATTGACGGGTATTACTACGAAGACATTTACCCGAAAAAATACGAGGAGCAGCACAAAATGCCTTTTGCTAAAGCCAATTTTAAAAAATACCGAATCAATATTGATCTTACCAATTTAAATAAAAGCGAGCAAGCCGGCGAAATTGTAAACACCAATACAATGCTTAATGTAAACGAATTGAATTTTACTATTGATTCGCTTCAGACAAGTTTCAACAAAGATGTCGTGTCGTTCACTGAAAATATTTCACAGGGGATTGAATTTGGCTTAAAACCGAAACCCGTAAACAATCCCGGAAAATTCAAAAGTGCCGAAGACATCTTGGCTTCACTTACAATTGAAGAAAAAAACAGGGTTTATGAAAGTGCGTTAAACAATATTTCCAGCACCGATTTCTCCATTCAAACCAATAAAAACGATTTGTTTGAAAAACAGAAAAACATCAACAAACACTGGATTGCATTACATGAGAAATTTGTAGTGGCTTTTTCCTGCTTACTGATGTTTTTCATTGGAGCTCCACTGGGAGCCATCATTCGAAAAGGCGGATTAGGACTGCCAATTGTATTTGCCGTTTTAATTTTCATCACCTTCCATTTCATCAATACCTTCGGTAAAAAAGTAGCACAGGAAAACGGAATGCCTCCTTTTTTAGGGACTTGGTTATCGTCATTTATATTGACCCCTCTTGCGGTTTCATTGACTTACCGGGCCACGAACGATATCGGCGTGATGGTGAATTTCGATTGGATAACGGAACCATTCCAAAAACTGGTAAATAAAATATTCAACAATAACAACGAAGCTGAAATCAACGATAACGACAACTAAAATGCTAACTACAGAAGACATAAAACTCAACACCATTGAGGAAGCTATAGAAGACATCCGTCAGGGAAAAGTGATTATAGTGGTAGATGATGAAGACCGTGAAAATGAAGGTGATTTTTTGGCTGCAGCCGATAAGGTAACCCCGGAGATGATCAATTTTATGGCAACTTACGGAAAGGGACTTATTTGTACGCCTTTAACCGAAAAACGCTGTAAAGAACTGGATTTGCACGCGATGGTTGGAAACAACACCGACCCGATGCAAACCGCATTTACCGTTTCTGTGGATTTAAGAGGTAATGGCGTAACTACTGGTATTTCCGCCGCAGACAGAGCCAAAACCGTGGAAGCTTTAGTTGACCCGAATACAAAACCTTTTGAGTTAGGTCGTCCCGGACATATTTTCCCGCTAATTGCCAAAGAAGGCGGCGTTTTACGACGTACCGGCCATACGGAAGCGGCGATTGATTTTGCCCGATTGGCAGGATTTCGTCCCGCCGGTGTGATTTGTGAAATCATGAACGATGACGGAACCATGGCCCGCTTACCGCAATTGGTGGAAGTAGCTAAAAAACTCGATTTGAAACTGGTTTCCATTGAAGATTTGGTAGCCTACCGCATGCAGCACGACAGTTTGATCCACAAAAAAGAGGATTTTGAAATTCAGACCCGTTTTGGTGAATTTAGATTACGCGCCTATTTACAGATTACCAACAAACAGGTGCACATCGCATTAACCAAAGGTAGCTGGAGTGCCGGAGAACCAATTTTAACGAGAATCAATTCGACACACATCAATAACGACATTTTAGGTACGCTTACAAACAATGATGCCGACAAAAAGTTAGACGATATGTTTAAACGCATCAATGAAGAAGGCAAAGGCGCCATTTTATTCATAAACCACCAAACACAATCTTCTGATTTATTGAATCGTTTGTCGGAATTAAAAGAATTACAGGAAAAAGGCATTCACAAAGCACCACAAATTAAAATCGACATCAAAGATTTCGGAATCGGCGCACAGATTTTACACGATTTGGACATTTCAAAAATCAGATTGTTATCCAATTCCGAGCAGACAAAACGTGTAGGAATGATTGGATACGGACTTGAAATCACGGAATACGTAGGATTCTAATGAAATCTTTCATTTTTTTTATTTTGTAAAATAAACGAAATGAAAGAGTTAAAAAAAGATTGGATTTTATTTCTTCTTTTTATCCGAAAAAGGTTTGCAGAAATAAAAAAACCGTCTATATTTGCACTCGCAATACGGAAGTAATGCGATATTTACTGGAGAAATGGCAGAGTGGTCGATTGCGGCAGTCTTGAAAACTGTTGACTGTAACAGGTCCGGGGGTTCGAATCCCTCTTTCTCCGCAAAGAAAAACCGATTAGGAAACTAATCGGTTTTTTTGTTTTTATAGTGCAATCTAAATCACTCCAAATGTTTGAAAGTACTCCTAATTAGAAATAAATTTCAAAAGGATTCAAGACCTAATACCATAGTCTATAGCTCATCTATACCAAACGATTAATTTAAAACTCATTATTCATAAACATCACAATAGATTCTTACAAACAGAAAAATTTTTTTGAGGTCAATTGTAGGCGGGTCAATTGTATGCATCCGCCTAATTTTAAACACATGAATATAAAAGAAAGATTTGGGATAAAAGTTAAGCAACTAAGAGAACAAAAGGGTTTTTCAACAGAGCATTTATCCAATGTTTCCAATGTGGACAGAAACTATATCTCCGATATAGAAAAAGTAAAAAAAACTAGTTTAAATTTAAATCTATAAATTTATTTGATATTGAATTCGTCTATTTTAATTCTCTTCTAATTCATTAATTGTTAAAAAACATATGACGATCCTTTTTCATTTAAACTAACAAAACAAAATCTAAACCTATCGCCAAAAATTTTACCGAATTTAAATTCATTTTCAGTAGCTCCGAAAAAAAACTTTTGGGTTTTCTGGTAAATATTTTTTAGTAGTTTGTAATTCAATCAGAAATATAACCTTGTTAACATAGACTATTTTGTCTGACTTACTGGGTTATAAGCGCTAAACCTATAAGCCCTCTTTTAGATTAACATAATCCAATCTTTTTATTTTTGAACAACCGGATTATTTAAGATTGAAAACATTAAATGAAACTCCAAAGTAGAATCCAAAATCATAGACATTTTTTGTGAAGCTATTTACATCATTCAATGTTGTGCTATCGCCAACTTGTAACCCGTTTGTGAGTTTTCTTACTGGACCAAATGCCAGGCCTCCTGAAAGCGCTAAGCGACTTTTGTTGCCTAAAATTAAGGAAGGGCCAAATAAATAATTAATGCCGCTAATTCCTTCAGCAATAGGAATAGAAACACCAAAGCTTCCCCCTAAATTAAAGTTTTCAGAGATTACGGGATAAAAATTAATTAAGGTGCTTAGATTCGGAGTAAAATAATCATTTTTTTCTGAACCGATTATACCATTTTCGTCAATAAAATAATCATATGATTTTGATTTAAAATTATTTAGTGTCAATGCAATACTGGTGTTTATTTTAAATCCTCCTTTTGAGAATAATTTAACGTGACGGGTTTTTATAGTGGTGGTGCTTACATCGTCGTCTAATTCATTAGCAAATTCACTTTGTACAAACTTTAATTCTAAATTTACTTTATCTGCCGTTATTTCATAATCATAGGTTTGTTCAAAGGAAGACGCTTCCAGTGATGTATAAAGCGCTTCAATCTTATTCAGATTTTCTGTCGTCCAATTCGATGATTCTTCTAATTTAACTAATAAGCTTTCTAAATAGGAATAGGTTGTATTTTGTCCTCTTAATTCGCCTAAAGAAAGGGTGCTTTTTTCATTATCGGACTTTATGGCTAATTCGTTTTTTAATTCATTAACATTAAAAACAATACTATTGGAATCCTCATTAACTATTTTTTTTAAACTTGATATGTAAACATGAAAGTTCTCATTTGGATCTGCAATTCGGATATCTGTCTGAATAGCCGCTACTTTTCTAATGTTATTAAGAATGGTTGCCTTGTCTAAATTGGGATTGGTTAAATTGGCTAATAGCGTTCTTTTGAGCGCATCAACATTAGAAGACAAGGCATTAAGTTGTGAAAATTTATTTTCAATTGCAGTGCTTCTTGAAGTGGTTTCGCCAAAAATCTCTTTGTTAACATATTGATCGTCAATGTTATCGGGTAATTTGGTAACATTAAGTTTTAAGTTGCCATCAGTCATAGAGGAAATTCCTCCTAAGAGATTAGAAAAATTATAGCCGCCTGAACCTGTAGCATGAATTTCTTCCTCTTGAATATCAGTTTTAATGTTTATTGCAAAAGGGTTTACATTGAGCAACTTGATTTCAATTAAACTGTTTCTTTTAAATCTTGGATTATTTAAAGTGTCAATAACCTCATACGATTTGTCTAATTTGAAATATTCAAAGTTATCGGTTTTATAATCGTATTGAATTCTGTATTTCTCTTGCGCCATTAAAAAAGTGGTACAAAATAAAAGAGTGGTGGTTAGAAGTAGCCTCATTTTTGTTTTCAATTGTATACTCAAATTTAAGATAAATATTAACAATTTCTTTCATAATATGTTGCAAATTTTGTGTTAATATTTTGCATGGATAGCTTAATTACAAATCATTTTAAACACTCTTGTAACACTTTCTGGAATAATTACATCACAAATTTCCCGAACAAAACCAATCAAAAACCACAACCTAAACCAAAAGTCCTAAATCGATACATTTACCCTAAAATGACCTAAATTAAGAATCCGCATTACTCAGCAAAAAACAACTTAATTTTATAAAAAGAACAGCCCTTGTAAAAATTCACAAGGGCTGTTCTTTTGTATTAAACAATAATTAATCGTGGTTTTCAATACTCTTATACGCATCAATAACCTTTTTCACCAATCTATGACGTACGATGTCTTTATCATCCAGATAAATGATTCCGATGCCTTCGATGTCCTTTAAAACCAAAATCGCTTCTTTCAGTCCCGAAATCGTTCGGCGCGGTAAATCCACCTGACCCGGGTCGCCGGTAATGATGAATTTGGCATTTTTTCCCATACGCGTTAAAAACATTTTCATCTGCGAATGGGTCGTGTTTTGTGCTTCATCCAGAATTACGAAAGCGTTGTCCAATGTTCGTCCGCGCATGAATGCCAGGGGCGCAATCTGAATAATTCCTTTCAGAATATAATCTTCCAGTGTTTGCGGTGGCAGCATATCGCGCAACGCATCGTATAACGGTTGCATGTACGGATCCAGTTTCTCCTTCATGTCTCCGGGAAGGAACCCTAAATTCTCGCCCGCTTCTACAGCCGGACGCGTTAAAATGATTCGTTTTACCTGTTTCTCTTTTAAAGCTTTCACCGCCAAGGCTACTCCGGTATAGGTTTTTCCTGTTCCCGCCGGTCCTACGGCAAATACCATGTCGTTTTTATGCACATAATCAACCAGTTTCTGTTGATTGGGCGTCATGGCCTTAATTAACTTCCCTCCGATTCCGTGTACCAAAATCTTGTCATGATCCGCCATGCGGTGTTCGTCCTGACTGTTGGTTTGCACAATCCGCTCAATCACATTATCGTCAATGGAATTGTAACGTGTAAAATGGGTAATCAATCGATTAAAGCGTACTTCAAACTCGTCCAAAATTTCCTTTTCTCCGTAGGCTTTCACCAGCGTGCCCCGGGCTACGATTTTTAATTTCGGGTATAATTTTTTAATTACTTCAAGATGAGAATCTTGAGCACCCCAAAATTCTTTCGGAGTGATGTCTGTCAATTCGATGGTTCTTTCGTTCAAAAGCAGCAAGATTTAATTAAAAAAATAAGTTAGCTTTGCATTATCTCAAATCTAGTGAATTTTCGAAAAACTTTCTGTAATAGTTATAAACAAAATGATGTCAATAATTACGCTAACTACCGATTTTGGCCTGAAAGACCACTTTGTTGGCGCATTAAAAGGTAAGATAATTACAGAACACCCTCAGGCACAGATTATTGATATTTCCCACGATGTAGATTTATTTAACATTTCCGAAGCAAGTTACACTATTAACGCGGCTTACGGCAGTTTTCCAAAAGGTTCCGTACACTTAATTGGGGTGGATTCCGAACGTACAACCGAGAACAAACACATCGCCATGCAATGGAACGATCATTTTTTCATTTGTGCCGATAACGGGATTCTGAGTATCCTCACCCAAAAAATTGTACCGCAGAAGATTGTCGAAATCAACATTCACGATAGATTACCGGAAGGCGCTTCCGATATGGACGTATTCGTTAAAGTAGCCTGTCATCTGTCCAAAGGCGGTGCGATGAGCGTAATTGGGAAAGAGATTACGGCGATTAAGGAAATCAATGAACTTCAGGCAGTCGTGGCATCCGATAACAATTCCATAAAAGGTTCGGTGGTATATATTGATCATTTTGGAAACTGTGTAACCAATATTTCCCGAAAACTGATTCAGGAAACCGGAAAAGGACGCCCATTCGAAGTAAAATTCGGCACCAAAACCATCAAAAGCATCCATAAAAGTTATTCCGATTTTAAAATCTCCGAACGCTTTACACTGAAAGATTATGAAGGCGAACGACTGGCGCTTTTTAACGAAGCGGGCTTTCTGGAAATTGCCATCTATAAAAGTAATCCGTCTACGGTGGGTTCTGCTACTTCCTTACTGGGTCTAAAGTTTAGGGATACGGTAACCATTCAATACAAATAACCAAATAACCAAATCAACAAATAACAAAAAAATAGTATGTTTGTACGCATTGTAAAACTGAGTTTTCACGAAGAAAATATTCCGGCTTTTCTGGAGAATTTCGAACAAATGAAAGAGAAAATACGAAATGCGCCCGGAAACCGTTTTCTTGAATTGTATCAGGATAAAAACAATCCGTGTATCTTTTTCACTTACAGTTATTGGGAAACCGAACAGGATTTGGAAAATTACCGGAATTCGGAATTGTTTTATGATGTTTGGACATTCACCAAAAAGTTATTTAATGATAAACCAGAGGCTTGGAGCGTGGATAAATTACACAGCTTACATTAAAATACTTTTACACAAGATGTTTTTTTAATTATCAAAATTGAAAAATAACCGCAGATTCGCAGATTATTTTTAAATATTAATTTTTAATCTGTGAATCTGCGGCAAAATATTTAAAAGCAGAACACAAAACAAACGATAATTTACAGGTTTTGATTATTTTTGAAAGCTTAGAATCTTTGTGCCTTCGTGGCAAAACAAATTAAATATGAAAGCATTATTATTAAGAGAAATCAAATCGTTTTTCGGTTCGCCGATCGGGTATTTGGTTATCGCTATTTTTCTTTTGCTCAACGGACTGTTCCTTTGGGTTTTTGAAGGAGAATTCAATATTTTAAAAAGCGGATTTGCCGATTTGAGTCCGTTTTTCACTTTAGCACCCTGGATTTTAATTTTCCTGATTCCTGCCGTAACCATGCGTAGTTTCTCCGACGAGAAAAAACAGGGAACCATCGAACTGATGCTGACCAAACCGCTAAGCACCTGGGAAATTGTAAACGGAAAATTCTTCGGGGCTTTCTTATTAATCGTTATCGCCATCATTCCAACCTTAATCTATGTATTCGTGATTTCCGATTTGGGTAGTCCGACCGGGAATTTGGATATGGGAAGCACGATGGGTTCGTATTTCGGATTGCTGTTTTTAATTGCGGCGTATTCCGCTATCGGCATCTTCACTTCTACCCTTTCCGACAATCAGATAGTGGCTTTTATAGTTGCTGTTTTCCTTTGCTTCTTCTTCTACTTCGGATTTGAAGGATTGGCTTCTTTTATGGGGGATTTCGGCGGATTATTTTCCAGCTTCGGTTTCGATTATCACTTTAAAAGCATGAGTCGTGGCGTATTGGATACCCGTGACATTTTGTATTTCGTTAGCGTTACCATCGCTTTTTTAGCGGGAACGGTTTATCAACTTAAATCTTTGAAATGGTAATGATGAAAGAAGCAAAAAAACAAGGATTAAAGCAACTAGGATTACTCATCGCCGGCTTAATTGCTATAAATGTTTTCGGAAATTACTTTTTCAAGCGTTTCGACTTAACGGCCGACAAACGGTATACCTTATCGGAATCGTCTTTAAATATCATCAAACAAATCGACAGTCCGCTGTACATTGATGTATTTTTGGAAGGACAGTTTCCGGCAGAATTCAAACGTCTGCAAAGCGAAACCCGTCAGACCTTAGAAGAATTCAAAGCCTACAATTCCAATATCATTTTCCAGTTCGTAAATCCGTTGGAAAAAGAAGAAGAGCGTGAGGCGAATATGAAAATGCTGTACCAACGCGGTTTGACTCCGGTAAGCATCACGGTTGACGATAAAGGAAAACAATCGCAGGAAGTCGTTTTCCCGTGGGCGATTGCCACCTACAACGATAAAAGTACGAAAGTACAATTGCTGAAAAACATGATGGGCGCTTCCACGGAAGAAAAAGTGGTGAGTTCCGTTCAACATCTGGAATATGCTCTGGCAGACGCTTTCAATAAAATCACCAAAGCGAAGGAAAAGAAAATTGCCGTAATCAAAGGCATCGGTGAATTACACGACATTCAGATTGCCGATTTCCTTAAATCTGTACGCGAAAGCTATTACATCGGTCCGTTTACCATGGATTCTGTGGCTAAAAGTCCGCAGCGTTCTTTGGAAGCCTTGAAAAAATACGATTTGGCGATTATTGCAAAACCTTCCAAACGTTTTACCGAAGAAGAAAAAGAAGTATTGGATCAGTTCATCATCAACGGTGGAAAAACACTTTGGCTGGTAGACGATGTTCAGGCCGAAATGGACAGTTTGTATAATGAATCCGGTTCCATTTTAGCTTATCCTAAAGAATTGAACCTTACCGATATGTTCTTCAAATACGGTATCCGTATCAATCCGATGCTGATTAAAGACGAACAGGCAACACCAATAAAACTCGCAACAGGCGAACCGGGAAGCAAAACCGAGTACCAACAATACCCTTGGCGATTTGCCCCGTTTGTGTATCCGCAATCCCAACACCCGATTGTAAAAAACATTGAAGGGGTGAAATTCGAATTCGCCAATCCGATTGAGTTGCTGAAAAACGATATTAAGAAAACCGTTTTAATGGAATCGTCGCAGTATTCCAAAGCCATCGGAGTACCAACGGAAGTGAGCCTTGATATGGTTACCGAAGAAACGAATCCGAAAGACTACCTGAGTGGCGGTTTGTTGCCAATGGCAGTTTTATTGGAAGGAAAATTCCATTCGATGTATGAAAACCGCGTACTTCCGTTTAAAGATGCCAAATACAAGGCACAGGGCAGCAATAACAAAATGATTATCATTTCCGACGGGGATATCATTAAAAACCAATTGGATCAGGCGTATCAGCCGTTGGAATTAGGTTACGACAAATGGACGAACAATCTCTTCGGAAACAAGGAATTTTTACTGAATTGCGTGAATTATCTGTTGGATGACAACGGACTTATTAACATTCGAAGCAAGGATGTCGATTTACCGTTATTGGACAAAGAAAAAGTACACGAGAATTATACTTTCACGCAAATCCTAACTGTCGGATTACCAATAGTTGTACTGGCTGTTTTCGGATTCCTTTTCACGTTCTTACGAAAACGAAAATATGCACGGTAGTTGTTAATAAAAAATATTTTTAAGTTGACTATATTAGAATATATTTGTGAATTGTAAAATGAAAATAAAATTTTACAACCCTAAAAAAGAAAGAAGATGAAGTTTATAGTATCCAGTTCCTATTTGTTAAAACAATTACAGGTTTTAGGAAGTGTTATCAACAGCAGTAACACCCTGCCTATTTTAGATAATTTCTTATTTGAATTAGATAACAACCAATTACGTGTTTCGGCTTCCGATTTAGAGACTACCATGTCATCTACTTTGGAAATTGATTCTACCAGTAAGGGAAGTGTAGCGGTTCCTGCAAAATTAGTATTGGAAATCCTTAAAACTTTCCCGGAACAACCGTTAACCTTTACTGTTGAAGACAATAATACGATTGAAATCAGCTCCAATTCGGGTAAATATGCCTTGGCATACGCACCGGGTGAGGAATTCCCTAAAGCAGTGGTTTTAGAAGAACCGTCTTCTACATTGGTACCTGCCGAAGTATTGGCAACGGCCATCAGCAAAACGATTTTTGCAGCCGGAAACGACGATTTACGTCCGGTAATGTCGGGTGTATTCTTTCAGTTCTCTACAGAAGGTTTGATTTTTGTGGCAACAGATGCTCATAAATTAGTGAAATATGCGCGTACGGATGTAAAAGCATCACAGGCAGCCGATTTCATTATGCCAAAGAAACCTTTAAACATTTTAAAAGGAATCTTGGGAACATCGGATGCGGAAGTGAAAATCGAATACAACGATTCCAATGCAACTTTCTCTTTTGACAATTATACATTAACTTGTCGTTTAATCGACGGAAAATATCCGAACTACGAAGCGGTAATTCCGAAAGAAAACCCGAATAAATTAGTGATGGACAGATCGCAGTTCTTAAGTTCTGTACGTCGTGTGGCTATTTTTGCTAACAAAACCACACACCAAATCCGTTTGAAAATCGCCGGAGCCGAATTGAACATTTCTGCAGAAGATATCGACTACTCCAACAAAGCGGAAGAACGTTTGACATGTGATTACCAAGGTGATGACATGCAGATTGGTTTCAACTCCCGTTTCTTAACCGAGATGTTGACCAACTTGCAATCAGACGAAATCCAATTGGAAATGTCGTTGCCAAACCGTGCCGGAATCCTTACTCCAGTTGACGGATTAGACGAAGGCGAAACCGTTACCATGCTGGTAATGCCGGTAATGCTGAATAACTAATTTAGAATTCAGAAATCAGAGGGTAGAAATTCAAAACTCTAAATTCTAATTTCATATTTCTAAATTCAAAAGCGCTATAACCAACCCTTTTATACCAAAGAACCGCAATCCTGTTATGGGGAATTGCGGTTTTTTATTTTTACTACTTAGACTATTTAGACATTTTAGAGTGTTAGACTTCTTAGACCTTTTAGAGCGTTAGATCTTTTAGATTTTTTGATTGTACCTTAATACTTCCCTTCTGCCTTCTGCCTTCTGCCTTCTGCCTTCTGCCTTCTGCCTTCTGCCTTCTGCCAACTACTTACTCTCATGAAAAGCCAACAAAGGTGTTTCGATATGGTACGCCAATTTCTGAGTTAAACTGTGTGTAAACAATTCCTCAAAGAAGTTTCGTTTTTGGGTTATCATAGCCAGAATATCAATATCCTGATGCTCCACAAAATCCAGAATGGTTTCTTTCACATCGTCGTGCGGAATCAGGAAGAACTCTACTGGCTCGTTCTTAAACTCTGATTTCCAGTATTCAATCCCTTCTTGGGTAACCTTGAAACTATGCGTTTTCACCGCCAGACATTTTACGGTAGCGTGTAATTTTTTTGCAATGGCAATAACCCTATGCAGCGCAATTCTGTCCTGATCGTTGAACGTAGTGGTAAATCCAATGTATTTTATTCGCTTAAACTTGGCCTGAATGGGCACGCTTAAAAGAGTTACCGGTATATTTACTATCGCATTACCGGTGTTGGAACCCAAAAACATTTCCTGCAAACCGGATGCACCATTCGTACCCATTACGATCATGTCAATGTGATCTTCATGGCACATGTCTTTCATAATGCGTACCAAATCCCCGTGACGGAGCACGTGACTCATTTTTACATCGCCCAATTGGTGTTTTTCGGCAATCTTTCTGAGATGCGGAATCTGGTCTTTAAAGTTCTCAAAATTATTGAGTTCAATGGAATCGTAAATTTCAACCAAAGTGACCGGCACTTCACCAAATGAAATTGTAGGCAAATCATACACGTGAAGCACTATAACTTCAGCATTTATGGATTTTGCCATTTCCAAAGCATACACAAACGCATTGTTGGCCGTTTCGGAAAAATCGGTAGGGAAAAGCAGCTTTTTCATAATCGGTTGATTTTAAAATTCTTACTTAAAGTTACTGAAATTCCCGCAAATAAAATCTGATAATAATCAGTTTTACAATTATTTAACCTGAGTTAAAAAGAAATCATTCATCAATGATTAAAAAAAACGTACTTGTCTTGTTATACATTGATGGACAAAATAGGAGTATCCGTATGAAAAGAGAGCCTTTGTGTTAAACTGCGTGTGAAAAGCGTTTTAAAGAAATTACGCTTATGAGCAGGCATCGCAAAAACATCTATATGTTGTCCTCTTATAAAATCCAGTATGGTTTCTTTCACATCGTCATTCGGAATCAGAAAAAAATCCACAGGCTCTTTTTTGAAATCTTTTTTCCAACGCTCCACTTCAGAAGGCGCTATACTTAACGTATCGTTTATCACCGTAATGCATTTCACTTTAGCGCCAAACATGGTGGCAAAATTGACCACTTTCATCAAAGCGATACTGTCCCTGTCACTAAATGTAGTGGCAAAACCAATACTTTTAATATCTGCATACTGAGCTCCATCCGGAACTGCAAGTACCATAGCCGGCAAATCAGTAATTACACCGGAAGTATTCGTTCCCAAGAAAACCTCCAGCCTGCCCGTAGCCCCTTTTGTTCCCATAACCACAAAATCAATATGTTCCTGTTGAATCACCTCCTTCATGGCATCCGTTAAATTTCCGTGTTTTAAAACATGACTCATCTTTACGGCACCCAGATTGTGTTTTTCTGCCAACTCACGAAGGTAAGGCACGTAATCCTTAAAGTTTTCAAACTGATCAATCTCCACACTGTTGTAAATTTCCAATAGATTATCCGGTAGCTGTGTATATGTCAGATTCGGCAACTCAAACAGGTGCAGTACGACAACTTCAGCATCATAAACTCTGGCTAATTTTAATGCATATACAAAAGCATTATTGGCTATTTCGGAAAAATCGGTAGGAAAAAGAATCTTCTTCATGACAATTGATTTTCAGTTACTCACATAAAGTTACCAAAAGAACCGTACATGAAGTAGTATAAGCAAGTCTTTTAGACCATCTGCAAAAAAATCAGGTATGTAAGGTTTAACACTTCGTTTCTCACCCTTCTTAAGTTTCTTGATAGCTTAGTTTCTTACTCGGTTCTCAATCACCATCAACTACTAACTCAACAACCCAAAACCAAAAAACTTTGTACCTTTGCCACTTTATAACTTTGTAACTTCGTAACAAAAAAAATGATTTCACACGATACCATTGTAGCGTTAGCAACACCCTCAGGAGCAGGTGCGATTGCGGTTATCCGTATTTCGGGTAAAGAAGCCATTGCCATAGCCGCACAGGTGTTCCAGTCGGTTTCAGGAAAAGACATTACCAAACAGAAAACCCATACCCTGCATTTGGGACATATCGTGGATAACAGCAAAGTTATCGATCAGGTACTGGTATCCCTTTTTAAAGGAACGAATTCCTATACCGGGGAGCCTACCGTAGAGATTTCCTGCCACGGTTCAACGTATATCCAACAACAGATTATCCAATTACTGCTGCGTAAAGGATGCCGAATGGCACAAGCCGGGGAATTTACCCTTCGCTCCTTTTTGAACGGTAAAATGGACTTATCGCAGGCCGAAGCCGTGGCCGATTTGATTGCTTCCGATAACGAAGCCAGCCATCAGATTGCGATGCAGCAGATGCGCGGCGGATTCAGTAACGAGATTGCCAAACTGCGCGAAGAGCTTTTAAACTTCGCCTCCCTCATAGAACTGGAACTGGATTTTGCAGAAGAAGATGTAGAATTTGCCGACCGTACCCAATTCCACGAGTTATTAAACCGCATTGAGTTTGTATTAAAACGTCTGATTGACTCCTTTGCCGTGGGTAATGTGATTAAAAACGGTATTCCGGTAGCCATTGTAGGCGAACCAAACGTTGGTAAATCAACACTTTTGAATGCTTTATTAAACGAAGAACGCGCCATTGTATCCGACATTGCCGGTACAACCAGAGATACCATTGAAGACGAGTTGGTGATTGACGGTATCGGTTTCCGATTCATTGATACGGCCGGTATCCGTGAAACGGTAGACGTGGTGGAAAGCATCGGTATCAAAAAAACCTTTGAAAAAATGGAACAGGCACAGGTAGTGGTTTATCTGTTCGACAGTTCGGAATATAAAACATTGGGCGGACCGCTGCAAACGGAAATCCAGAAGATTAAAAACCAATTCCCTTTAAAACCTTTGGTTATTATCGGGAATAAAGCCGACAAACTGAACGAAACCGAACGTACCGAACTGAAAGCCCTGATACCCGACATCCTTTTACTGAGTGCCAAAGAAAAACTAGGCATTGACGAACTGAAGCACCAACTGCTTTCGTTTGTAAATACCGGAGCCTTACGCAACAACGAAACCATCGTTACCAATACGCGCCATTACGACTCACTCTTAAAAGCCTTAGAAGAAATCCAGAAAGTGCAATGGGGATTACAGAGCGGTATATCTTCCGATTTAATGGCCATCGATATCCGTCAGGCGTTGTATTATTTCGGGGAGATTACGGGTCAGGTTACCAATGACGAATTGCTGGGGAACATTTTTGCCAATTTCTGTATCGGGAAATAAAAAAACTCACCTTTAGTTTTCTGTGATTTTTACCATTTGATTTATAAGTGATTGTGATTATTTACTTATTCATCATTTCTCAAAATCGCTTCAGTTGTTTGCATCTGCTGTAAATCTTTTAAACCCAAAAGGTGAAACGAACACCCATAAGAATTACAGAATCAAAATCTCCTCATTCGATCAAATAAAAAAAGCTGATTAAAATTAATCAGCTTTTAAAATAGTGTGTCATCTAAATTAAGGTAGGGCTACAGAAACCTTCCCATTTAAAACAGTTCCATTTCTTAAAACGGTATTGCAAAAAATAACTGTCAATGTTGTCCCGTCATTAATAGTGAATAATTTCGTATTCGGCGTAGAGTTGCCTTCAATTAACACCTGGTTAGAAGATTTTACAACTTCTTTATTATAATCTGTTATATCAAAACGATAGTCAACACCAAAATACTGTCCCGTATTTGGATATCCATTGTTTAATTCGTTAAAGTTGATTTCATAGATATTTGGCCAACTTCCAAATGTGATACCAAAATTCCCTTCATCACAACACATTGGATCACTAATTTCAGGAGAAACAGTATCCCATACTCCCGAAATACTAACATAGTTGTTTTGTGTATAGGTACAAGGTATTTCAGATGTTGTAAATTCTTCCCAATCATTCTCCTCATAAATACCATTTTTTGTAAAACAAGTATAGAAATATTTAGTATTTGGTTCTAATGAACTGATAGTAGTACTGAAATATCTTCTGTAAGGTTCATACTCCACATTTTCATCTACCATAATAATTTGTTCACCATTAGTATTATTCATACTTTCGGTTCTAAAGACAAATCCTACTTTATAGGTACCGGGCCCTTGATAATAATTATTGGTATTATCTATAAAACCATTTAGGGTTACAGCGTTCTGTGAAGTGTAAGTAGTGTACGACCTGGGTCTAGGAACTTCTCTCCCTTGGGAAGTATCGTCACTAGTACCATTGTCGCCATCACTGCTGCATGAAGTGATAAGATTTAAAACAAAGAAAAGGGCAAAAATTTTTTTCATTTTGGTTACGGTTAAATTTATGTCCCCAAAAGTATTGAATTAATATGCCATATTAACATGAATCCTCTTAAAAAAATGGTTGGTTCCGTTTATTTAAAATGGTGTATCGAGTATCCTCATAATTCTTGAAAAGACAGTAACGAAAGCATAGACTATTTCAAAAAGAAGTTTTCCGGGAAGCCTAAAAAACGTAAATTTGAAAAAAAAATTCAGAACACTGAAAATAGTATTTTAACATCCCACGTACACCTCTACCCTCTTACACTCTTATAAATAGAGGGGGAAATCTGTATCGGAAAAAAATCTGTTAAACCGTTATAATTTTGAGGAAACTTAAAATCAAGTAAAAGAAGGAAGTGAAAAAAGAGGAAAATGAAGGAGTAAACTGGATTATCTGTCCGGAATGTCAGGGACGCGGTAAAAAAAGTCGAAGGCTCAGCAAGAAAGTGCGACACCTCTACCAGATAGCATTAGAGCAATTTGAAAAAACGAATGGCGAAGGAGTAGCACCGGTTCGTCCTAAAGCTCCCTTATACTCCTGCCCGAACTGTTCCGGATCCGGGTTAGTTGCTTCTGCCGTTCCTCCGAAACCAGATACAGAAAACTATCCGCACGTTGCAATTATTGGTGCCGGTATTGGTGGCGTGGCACTGGCTGTGGCTTGTTTGCACCGCGGGATTCCCTTTACCCTTTATGAGCGCGATGACAACTTCAATGCCCGGTCTCAGGGCTACGGACTCACTTTGCAGCAAGCCAGTAAAGCGATTGAAGGATTGGGCATTTTCGCATTAGAAGAAGGCGTGATTTCAACAAGACATCTGGTTCATACCATAGAAGGAAAAGTTATCGGTGAATGGGGAACCAGAAAGTGGATGCCCTCCGATAGGATAACGACTCCAAAACGTAGCAACATACATATCGCACGGCAATCGTTGCGCTTAGCGTTACTGAAGCAGCTTGGCGGAAACGATGTGGTACAGTGGGGACACCAGTTAGTGGATTTTAAGGAATGTGAGGAGGATGGCATTACGTTAAACTTTCAGGTAAACGGAAAAATTAAAAGCGCTAAAGCAGATCTTGTGGTCGGCGCCGATGGTATTCGCAGTTCGGTGCGGAGATTACTGATTGGTGAGGAAGTTACCCCTTTACGTTACTTGGGCTGCATTGTGATATTGGGTATTTGTCCGTTGAGTGCTCTCGAAGATATTGATAGTCCGTTACTGGACTCGGCCACTGTCTTTCAAACCGCCAACGGTAATGACCGGATGTATATGATGCCTTATACGTCCGACTCCGTAATGTGGCAACTTAGTTTCCCCATGCCGGAAAATGAAGCTAAAGCGTTAAGTGATAAGGGACCTCAGGCACTCAAAGAAGAAGCGTCTCGCAGAACCCAATGGCACAATCCCGTTCCTCAGATTGTAATGGCAACCCTGGAAGCTCAGATTTCCGGTTATCCTGTGTATGATCGGGAAGTACTTAAGTCGGAATTGCTGGAAAAAAAGGGGGCAGTGACGCTGATTGGCGATGCGGCGCACCCAATGAGTCCGTTTAAAGGACAGGGAGCAAACCAGGCGTTGCTCGATGCACTCTCACTCGCTCGGGGAATCACAAGAGGATGTAAATCTTCATCACACTGGAGAAAAGCCGGAGTGAGGGAAAGTGTATTAACCGAGTTTGAAACGGAAATGGTAGAGCGCAGTGCCGTCAAAGTGAAAGATTCAGCTGCTGCTGCCGAGTTTTTACATTCCGAAATTGTGCTTCATGAGGGTGATGAACCCAGAGGACGGTGTCTGAAGAAAAAAGGAGATTAAAATAGTCGCACTATCAACTAACTTCATTTTCTTTTTTAATACAGATTCGCAACTCACGTTAACACATCCTGAAACTACATCCATATAAAAAAGCCTTGCGTTTTAAGGCAAGGCTTATAAATAACACCAAATAAATTTCGTTCTATTTTTTGATAATTTTTTTAGTAATTGTTTGTCCGTTGTCTAATTTGATTGTTGCCATATAAACACCTTTGGTTAATGATGAAACATCAATCGTATTACTATTTGTTTTAGTATGGATTAACTGACCAACAAGGGAATAAATTGTAATACTTTCAATTTGGTAATCTGAAGCAACAGTCAGAATATTTTCAGCAGGATTAGGATACATGCTAACCAACTTGTCAAAACTCTCAGTTCCCATTACCGGTTGGGTGTATGTGAAGGTTAAGTAAGGTTTGTCAAAATCCCAACCATCCACGGCAATGTACTCTTCCGGATAAAAATCCCCTTGAGGCATGAATCCAATAGAGAAATAATTATTTACTAAGCCGTTACTAATGTCCGTTTGTACTGCAGCCGAAGTTAGCGTATGTGCCTTCCATCCTACAGAATTAATGGCTGTGGTAACAAAAGGCCCATAACCATACTGCTCAATAGCATTGTATAAGGCGCTTCCGCTAGCCGTAACAGGGTCTAACGTAAGTTGTGAGAAAACCAATTCATGACCATAGGCCGGACTGTAATCCGGAGAGGCATAATATACATAGTAGTTAATCGTTACGCCGTTGGAAACGATAGCATCTTCTGGTACCGATGCGGTATTAAATTTAGCCCAACCTCTAAGGAAATCTTGCATACCTCCATTATCAGCATCTCTTCCAAAACCGATATCTGCAGTAAGTTTATAGTAATCGGAAGAGTAAACAGAACCCGTATTGTAATTTGACATGTCAGGATATACCGTTACCGTTGGATCTACTGTTACCGGGAAAATCCTGTTTGTACTCAAAAGCCAGCTTGTTTTAACTTTTGTAGCAATCGTTAAAACATTGTCTTGGGCTTCTACAGTCATTATAGTGTTATTGCTACGCAATTTTTTTCCTCTACCATCAAAGGAATACGGGTTGCTGTAAAGGTAGATTCTTTCTTGCTTTTCATTGCTTACCACTACCCCATCTTCGGTATTTGCATACGACCAGTTAGCTGGAAGGATTACTTTTTCGGTGAAAACCAAATAGGTTGCATTGGCTGGTGCATTAACAAGCGCATCGGCACTTGGAATGATGTAGTTTAATTTGCGTTTTCCGTTTAACACAACAAACTCCGCGTTAATGGCACCGTACAAATTGTTATAATACGCTTTATCATCGACTGTAGTTACCGGAACATTGGCACTTTGCTGTTCGTTCACTTTTAAACCGGCAACTTCCCAGTACATCGTAGTGTTAAGGAATTCCAATACTTCGCCTTCTTTGGTTTTGTTTTTTACGCCTTTATGTGCTGTAGTCCCAAAATAAGACTCCATTAGGTTTTCTTTATTGGCGTATGAGTAGATTGTGGAGGAAAAAGGGCGGATAGTGTTTTCTATGTTTGAGAAAACACCTTCCTTTTGATAATGGATTGGCCCAGAAGCAATAGCCGCTGTGTAAGACCCGTCTTCGTTTAGAAAATGTTTGGCAAACAGGTCTCTCTTTGCAATTACTTCATTTCCCTTATCATCATAAATGGGATTTTTAGAAGCTGTTTGTGCAAAACTTATACCGCTTGCCAGTAGGATGACAGCAAAGCATAAGTGATGTGATTTTAATAGTTGCGTAATTTTTTTAATCATTCTTTTACAGGTTTTAGATGTTATACATATTTATTATTTTGCGTCTAACTTTTTCATATCATGCATTTGCGCATCATTCTCTTGTAACAGCTGTAATTCGGCACCTTTAGCGTCGATAATCATAAATCGTTTAGGAGCATTAAATTCATGAATACTTCCGTTCTTAGCTGTAAAATTTTTAGGAGCCCTGCTTGCGATAATGGAATAAGAAAACTCAATATCGGAAGTACCATTCGCCAACTCCACCACTTCAAAACCTGTTGCCGATTTATTGGTAACATAAACACCGTTACAATCACCTTCCAATTGAACGAATACTTTTAAAGGATGCTCTTTATCCACTAAAATATTCTCACTCAAAATCGGATTGATTGTAATGGTAGCGCGACCATTTACCAATTTTCCGGTGCCATAATCCTGAAACAAACTTTCCGGTGCCGATACCGCCGGCATTACAATAGTCTTGTTATTGCTTTCAATAGTCGTTGCGTTTATTCCGGGACCTACGACATTTAACATCACCTTATCTTCGGCTTTAGGTTGTGAGGTTTTGTAGGTATCATAATACGTTCCACCGGTAACTAAGGCAAAACCGGTCCAAATATTATAACTACTTGCATATCCGATATAGGCGGCACCACTTGCTGAAGGAAAGCTGGAATACGTTCCCACGGGATTACCTTGCGTTATTATTCCGTATCGGTGATTTCCTGCAAAAACATTGGTTGCTGTTAAGGCTGTTAAACCTGCTCCGTTAAATTGTGCTGCGGTTCCTTGGGTTGCATTCAAATAACCCGCAAAGGCAGAACCGGCAGCTGTTTGACTGGTACTGCGAATTCCTATAGCTCCAATAGCATCTATGGCGGCGCCTCCCGTTGTTCTGAAATTGGTGACTTTCATAGCGTTGGGGGCTACCGAGGTTGCGCTTGCTTCAACAGTAATGGCAGTACCGGCAGCATTAGTGGTAGAAAGAATTCCCGAACCCACAGTGGAGTAATTCGTTACCTGCAAACCGGAATATACATTATTGGTATCGTTATGATCTATCATAACACCCACTCCGTCAGCAGTAACATTGGCGACAATACCAATGGTGTTGTTGTTAACCACATTGGTTCGTTGTCCTGAAATACCCGCTGCAGTAGAATTATTATTAATTAAAAGTCCCGAACTTGTTGCATTAGTATTAGTAATAGTTACGGCTCCTGCGTCAGCACTAATAACACGGCCTGCACCTGCGCCTCCTTCATCATAGGCTTTATCTAAGGTATTGTGTGGTGTTGATGCCGCACCCGCAGCCATTCTTTCCCAAGCAGTGCCGTTCCAGTAATAGTAACCGGGGGCAACATCATTAACCGTTGCCGTATTATACACTATCGTTCCTGCCAACAAGGCGCCACCTAAAGGGTTTACTACCGGAGCACTTACAGTAGTCGCACTTAAAGCAATTTGAGGTGTTAAAAAACCGTTTGTTGCCGAAGTGACTTCTAAAGCTGCTCTGGGAGTGGTTGTTCCAACACCTACCTGAGAAAATGCTACAGGAGATACCGTTAAAAAAACAAGTAGTACTATTTTTTTCATCTTTATGATTTTTGTTAACTATTTAGCCAGGTTAAAGACATACAATTCAAGCTAAATCCTTGGCTGACTAATTTGATGCAAAAAACAAAAATTACTATGGTGAAAAAAGTGTTTGTGTATCTGTTTTCCGTAATTTAGAAATACTGTTATTTACGAATAACTGTAAATCAATTAATTACAAAACAACACTACCGCTTCAGTAGTGTTTGAAAAGTGTTCTAAAAAAGGATTGGCGATGGAGGGTAGTACCTAAAACAGGTAAATTTAATTTTCCAAATAACCATTTTTCAGCTACGCTACGATAGCTTACATGCTTTAAGGAAAAAATTAAAAGAAAAGCAGTAGATCGATTAATTGATTTTTAAATTCAGTAATGCAGTGGTTTACTTTTCAGATTGCCGACAACTGTTACTTCTTTTCAAAATACTTAATGAACTCGGATGGAGAAACGCCAACTGTATTTTTGAATACCGTTGCAAATTTGGAATGCGAGGAAAAGCCGGTTTCTTCAGCAAGGAAATTTATTTTGTATTGTCGGTAAACAGGGTCATCGTTTATCTTCTGAACGATATAAGCAATTCTTAAATCATTGATGTATTTGTTAAAGTCTTTCCCTTTGTGTTTCTTGATAATGTACGACAGGTACTTGGTATTGCTCTCTATTTCTGCAGCCACATAAGATAAAGAAACTTTCCTTTCAAGGTAAAGCTTCTTATTTTCAAAATTATGAAGCTTTTCCAATAATTTTTCTTCTGCCTCAACAGACATAAGCATGTTTTCTTCTTCCTTATCGTCTGTTTCAGCAATTTTATGCTCTGTAAACAAAACCTCTTGGGAATCACGTTGTTTGGCTTCTAACTGTTCTAATATGGTTTCGATTTTCTTTATCTGGTTTTGTTTTTGCTTTTTATAGTACAGGAAAAAGGAAGTTCCAAAAACAATTAAGGCCAAACTCGACAAAGTATACATTACAGTCTGTTTACTGGTACTGTCCAGATATAGCTTTTCCTGTTTGGAAATCGTACTGCTTAAAGCGGTATCCACGGCTTTCTTATCAATATTGGAAATACTGTCATTTAATGCCGTAAACAAACCGAGGTATTTTTTAGAGTCTTCCGTTTTATGCAATTCCAGATAGGATTTGGATAACGTTTCAAAAAGATCCCTTCGTAATTGCGGAAAACTGGCTTTTTTCTCTAAGGCAACCCCCATTTCTGCATATTTTACCGCTTTATCATATTCTTTTTGGTCGTTATAAAAATAACCTAATTCGCTTAACAACACCACGCGCTCTACCAAAGGTACCGGTTTTGCATTGTGTATTTCAAGGGATTTCTGGTAATACTCGCCCGCTAATTGCTGATTGCCGGATTTGGAATATTCGTTAGCCAGAATGATATAGGAATAGGAAATCAGACTGTATTTTTTGGAAATATACGAATTGTCGGTTTCGGATATTTTTTCCGCTTCGGCGATGCTTTTGTTGATATTGGAAAAAACAGAATCCTGAGCCACAGCGCTTTTCATAAAATGATTTGACCGGTTACTGTAAATCACACTTATCGCATGATGCCTGTTGTTGCCCGGTTTAATTTTTTTAGCATACTGCAACGCCTGTTCCAGTTCTTCGCTGCTTTTGTTCAAAAGACCTAATTCAGAGTAAGCACATCCTTTAAGCCGGTGAATATGAGACAGCTTTTCATAATCTTTAATTTCATTGCCTATTTTCAGGAACTCCTCATCAAGAGTAATCACTTTATTATAATCGGAACTATTGAAATAAATAATGGCTAAAGTGTGCCCTACTCTGGTTATACCGAGCTTGTACCCTATGCGTTTACAGTCTTTGTTTATTTTATCTAATATGGGAATTGCTTTTTCAGGATTGCCTGTATGCACATAAACATTTGCCTGGTCGAATTGTTTATTGATACCATCTATGGTAGCCGTTTTTTGAGCAAAGACTACACTGGAAAATAAAAGTAGCAAAAGATGAATTTTGTTTACAAGAAGGTAATATAAACTCGCTCTTAAAGAAGTAGGCATAATTCGTGGCATTTTTTACAAAAAAACTTGTTTCTATTTATTTTCAGAAAACGGCTTTACATTCGGGAAAAAAGATTTTACAAAAACATAATGTTATAATAATCCTCTAACAAGATTTTGAAAGTCAACTAAGTTATAGAAACAAATTCAATATCCAAAACTTCCCATACTAAAATAAAAAATGATAGCGTTATTCCGATTTACAACATCAATTTTCATAGGTATACCTACGAATATAACCGGAACATTATTCGCGGCAATATTGTTATCGATTCTTTCGCACTAAACCATTACCCTCTTCAATCCACATTCTCAATAATACATCCTGAAACCCATACCGGTGCACAAAGCGGGTTGCTTTTCAAACAAGGTTTCCGTTAATTCCACCACGTCGTCGTATTCCTGACTCAAATAGAAATAAAAGTTGTCCAATACCGTACTCAAAACCGGAGCGGCATTCACATAACCGGAAACCGCTTTGGCTCCCGTAACATCTAAAAAGTACTGAAACGTTTCTTCCTCCAAATCCAGTTGCAGGGTGTTGGCAAAGTGAATGAGTTTCCCTTTCAGCTTGCCTTCAAAAAATTCGGCTATTTCTTCAAAACTATAATAGAAGTCACCAATTTTCAATTCATTGTTTCTTCCTTCAAAGGCCAGATAAATAACGGCATAATCCTTGAAATGACGGTCTTCATACAATAACGTACTGATACTCTCTTCGAAACCCTCTATACAGTCACAGGTTTTATACACGTTAGTGATACGGTACTGTTTCGCCAACGATTCCATGGAAGCAAGTATGGCACTTCCCATTGCCGCTTCCACATCTTTAACGGATTCGAGACAGTAGAGGTATTTGTTTTCAGACATGATAGTTAATGCTAATGTAGTGTTGTGGGAATAACCACAAAGGTAGTTTCTTTTTCTGTATCGTTGCGTATTCTCAGGCTGTTGATGCAAGGATTGTTTTTGTAATTCCTTCCTTTAGAAGGTGTCCGCAATAACAATCCACACACACCGTCATTGCGAGGAGTCCCGATAGCTATCGGGACGACGAAGCAATCTCATAATTAAAGAAGAGATTACTTCGCAGGCTCGCAATAACAGGAACCACTAAAAAATTGAAATTATATAACTTATTTCAAAAGTTCTGTAACACCCATTTACAAAAGAATTCCCAAATTTACATAAGCTAAAAAACAGATTTTACCGTCGCAAAAAATCTGAAAAAACAGCTTAAAAGAAAGTTCGATTTTGATTGATTATTTTCAATAAAGACCTTTGATTTCATAGGTCTTTATTTTTAAAGAAAGTATAAATGCCTTTTTTAATTACTTATTTGAAAAGAAGATCTATTATAAAATTGAATAGCAGCAGATTGACAAAAATTACAAACCGCACAAGTTGCACAATACACAAATTAAATTTTACAACTATGAAAACAATATTTTCAATTGCAATAGGATTCATGCTTTTGGTATTCGGTTCTTCCATGCAGGCTCAGGTTTCTTTAAATGTGAATGTCGGAGAACCGCCTTCTTGGGGTCCGGCGGGTCACACCGGGGTAAACTACTATTACTTACCCGATATTGAAACCTACTACGATGTTCCCGCAAGGCAATTTATTTATTACAACAGGGGAACCTGGGTGCGCACAAAATACTTGCCGAGAGCCTACAGAAACTACGATTTGTATGGTGGTTATAAAGTGGTGTTGAATGACTATCGTGGTAAAAGTCCTTACGCCCATTTCAAAAACCATAAAGTGAAATATCACAAAGGATATAAAAACGGGGTCCAAAAAACATATGGTGCCAAACAAAATAAGCAAGGCAATCATGGAAATCAGGGCAAAAAGAATAATCATGGCGGGAATGGTAAAAAACACTAATCCCATAAATTAAAAAAACCGGAAGCGCAGTACATGCACTTCCGGTTTTTTATTGTAAGGTGCTACTACACCAAGGCAGCAGTCAAACTGATTGAAGCTTTCAATGATTGTGAAATCGGACACGTTGCTTTGGCTTCCGCCGCAATTTTCTGAAACACCTCATCCGTAATACCCGGCACTTTCGCCTTTAAATCAAGATGACTTTCCGTAATCATCCCGTCTTCAAAAGTAACCTTGGCTTCTACACTCAAATCCTCCGGTGTAAAACCCGCATCACCAAGCAAAAAGCTCAGTTTCATCGCAAAACAACCCGAATGGGCAGCTGCAATCAGTTCCTCGGGGTTAGTGCCCACCCCCTCTTCAAACCGCGACTTAAACGAATATTGCGTGTTGCTTAAAACGGTACTCTGTGTGGTAAGGGTCCCTTTTCCCTCCATACCACTGCCTTTCCAGTTGGCACTTGCTCTTCTGTTAAATTTCATAATTAGTATAGTATTGGTTATTTATTATGTTTAAGCCTTAAGTTGTATTCTCAATCTATCTGCTTTGTACATCTGCAATCTTGTTTCTTGCTTCTTACTTCTTACTTCTTGCCTCTTGCCTCTTGCTTCTTGTTTCTTGCTTCTTGCCTCTTGCTTCTTGCCTCTTGCTTCTTGCTTCTTGC
>NZ_FMTY01000002.1:0-334497 GCF_900100625.1 Flavobacterium saliperosum | reverse complement strand
TCTTGCTTCTTGCTTCTTGCTTCTTGCTTCTTGCTTCTTGCTTCTTGCTTCTACAACCTGCCTTCCCCCCTCCTAAGCAACCGCAACTCCCGCTCCATCTCCTCCATCCGAGCCAGTAACCTACTGATAACTTCCAGCCCCTCAATGTTAATACCCAGTTCATAATGCATTCGGATGTATTTTTCCAGTGCATCTACTTGTTCGTTGGTAATATAATAATGCTCTTCCTGCTCTTCTAATTGCACCAGACCGCTTTCCTGTAATGCATACACAAAGCCGGGCGCAATCTGATGGTATTGGCAAAAAGTAATGACGGATATTTTTAGGGTGGTCTCACTCATAACGCTTATTTTCTGATGGAACGTAACTGCCCGAGCAGCTCTTTTTCTTTATCGGACAAATCTTTAGGCAGTACAACCGAATAAGTCACATACAAATCGCCATGCTCTCCTTCTTTTTTATACACCGGCAGCCCTTTGCCGCGCAGTTTGATCTTTTTATTGTTCTCGGTTTCGGGTGCAACAGGCACTTTTACCTTACCGGTTAAAGTCTCGATAATGACTTCCCCTCCCAATAATGCATCATAAAGGCTAATGGAAACGATAGTATACAAATCATTGCCTTTCACCTCAAACGCGGTATTGTTTACAATGTCAAACGTAATGTACAAATCGCCGTTAGGACCGTTGTTGTAGCCTTTACCCCCGTGACCGGCTATCTTAATGGTTTGTCCGTTAGCCACTCCGGCCGGAATGGTAATGCGTATTTTTTTACCGTTCACTTCCAATACCTGCTTTTGCGTGGTTAGAATATCGGTGAGTTGTAAGCGTAAAGTCGCCGACACATCTTGACCCTTAAATCCTTTGGTCTTCGCCCTGCCTTCTTTCCCGAACATCGAACCGAAGAAATCGGAAAACGCCTCATAATCGTGAAAGCCTTCCGCACCCTGATGGTACTGATAACCTCCACCACCTGCTTGCTGTTGCTGACGTTGCGCCGCTTCATACTGCTCGGCATGTTCCCAATGCTCTCCATACTGGTCGTATTTCTTACGCTTTTCGGGGTCACTCAACACCTCATTGGCTTCGTTGACTTCCTTAAACTTACGGGTAGCTTCCTCTTTATTGGGGTTCACATCGGGATGGTACTGTCGGGCCAGTTTCCGATAGGCTTTTTTAATCTCCTCGGCAGTAGCGGTTTTCGCAACCCCTAACACAGCATAATAGTCAATATAAGCCATAGCCCTAACTGTTGGTTTGACTTTAAATTTACAACTTTATATCTTTTAAATCAAAGGGTTACGACAAACGGCAGGTTTTTGGTGTTCTTTGGCAGAAGGTATTCCAATACACGTATTGTCATTGCGAGCGAAGCGCGGCAACCACACCCACCGTCATTGCGAGCGAAGCGCGGCAATCTCATAAAAAACAATATTTCCATTTCAAAAACCAAAACGTCCTATCGAAATTCCCCTCCTCCGGAGGGGTGCCCGTAGGGCGGGGTGGCTAAAAAACAGGTTATCGACATTCCCCCCTCGAGGGGGGCTTCGGGGGTGTAGCTCTATAATTACTCACCTATTCATAACAAAAATACATAAACCCAAAAAAATGCTACTCCGTTAAACGCGCCTGTTTCGATAAAATCAGTTCCTGTTCCATCAGCAATACTTTATGCTCGAGCTGCTCAATTCGCAATTCCAACGAATCCGAAGGATAATTTACGTTCACTGGTTTAGGAAGTAAAAGAGTGTTATTTTCATTCAGGGTTTTTATAATCTTAGTCTGCTCCGTTTTTCTGGGATCACGGGTATCCTCATAAACATCTATAAAAACAACCGAAAGCAAATAAACCAAACCAATCAACACACCAAAAAAAACAAAGAGTCTTAGAAAACGGAGCGTCACATACACCAACGTAAAAGTAAGCAACACATACAAAAGTTGTTCCCCGTGATAGGGCCAGTTCAAATCGGGTAACTCGTTAGTGTATTTGGCAACCATACTCAACGATACCCAAATACTGATAATCACAATCAGCTTGTCTACAAATGCCGAATACTTGGTAACAATACCATGCTTAGTGGGTTTAACCTGGGCTTCATTTTCAAAGGTGCTATCCATAATTTACTTTATTTTTTTAATTTCCGTTATTGTATTTCTCCCGGGCTGTCATTGCAAGCGAAGCGCGGCAATCTCATAAAAAACAATATTTCCATTTCAAAAACCAAAACGTCCTATCGAAATTCCCCTCCTCCGGAGGGGTGCCCGTAGGGCGGGGTGGCTAAAAAACAGGTTATCGACATTCCCCCCTCGAGGGGGCTTCGGGGGTGTTCCCCTACAATCACGACTCCACGTCATTGCGAGGCACGAAGCAATCTCATTTTAACTTCTTTATAAACTCAATCATCTCATCAATTACTTTCTTACGAAGATGTATTTCATACATGTCATTGTAAAACACTTTTCTATGAATAACTAAATCATTCATCTCCTCAAGTCGAGAACCTTTAAACTTAAACGGTTTACAGGAAAGAAAAAAAAGTAGAGACAATTATGCAGTAAATGAACGTTTTCAAAATCTTCTATGATAGTTTATAATATTAATATAAAATTGGTTCTGATTCGATTTCAAGACTAACAACAATATCGATATTTAATATATCACTAACTTCCTGTAAAAACCAAACACGTCTAGCTTTAACAGCATCTAGATTCCAGCTTTTGTCAAAAGTAGAATTATTGTAGTCATTAACAATATTTTGAGATATCTGAAATGAAGTAATTTTATCATCTTTATCTTGATACTTACCTTTTCCTGTATAAATACTTATTTTAGTAGAGAATGGATTATTACTACATTCAATATTTTTAGAACCACATAATAGGGTTAAGTTTCCAATACTGTTAATCCATTTGCTCGCAGTATCTTTATTAAAATGTCCCCATTCTTTAAACATTTCAAACTTTATCGGCAAAATATGTTCTAAATGTAAATCTTTGCTTAAGGGGATAAAAGCAGGTTTCTTATTGTCTGTTGAGCAATACTCTAACATGATAAGTAAAGGCTTCATCCAAGCGTTCATAGCTGCTCTCTCAGAATTTAAATTTCTTTCAACTAGATCTAAAATTTCATCATCGTCAATTTTTTTATCTAATTCCGCCAAGATAAAGTCCATACCCTTATTTTCTTTTATCCATTTAATCATGTTAAAAGATGTTTGCTTAATTTGAGATAATGTTTTACCAGCAATCCAATACAAATAATAATATCTTCTTAACTCATCTTTAAGTTTTTCAATGTCTTTGTAATTTGTATGAAAAGCAGTTAACAAAATAGTTTTCCAGTAAACACTCCATCTTATGTACCAAAGAGAATGTGTAATAACATCCTCAGCTTCCCATATTTCTTTATAATAGGATTTTGCAAAATTCATTACATCATGAATGATTTGGTTCGGGTCTTTAGTTTCGAATTCACTTTGCAGTTCGTCGTATAGCGATTTTTTTGGATTCTGCGCCAGTAAAAAATACTCATACATTATAAATAAATCATTAACATTAATGTCACAATTACTTACAGTGTTTTCCATCTCCCGCCATTCCAAAATAAATTGATTTTCCTTAATTTTTGAAGTATCCGGATCGTGAAGATATTTAGTATACAATTTTTCAAGTAAAAAACTTTTTATTAAATCAGAAGCAGTTAAATCCATTCCTCTATCATTGAGTACTTGAAATAATTTAATAGCAAACTCCCTATTTTTACAGTCGATTCTAATAATCTTTACCTGATTAAATAAGTAGTCAATTAGTTTTTCCGATTTATCATTGCCTATTTCTTCAAACTTTTCTTTAAAGATTAAAGCGGTATTAATAAACTTATATTTAGGCTCTTCGTCAATACGCACCTGATATTTGTAAGGGTGATTAAGTTTTAATGTATTCCCTTTTAAAATGTACTTTTCAAAATCGCTATTATGCTGTGCGTGTGTGTATAATTTAAGTCGATCTGATTTTCCATGTAAAGATATAGAAGCCTTAATTTCATCTATACCCACTAAATGTGGATCGTCAAATTCCTCATTGATTTTTGGAAACAAATCTCTTATTACGCAAAACATAATCATCAAGGTGGTTAAACGCTGTTGTCCATCAACCACATCAACATAAGCTGAACGCTCATTGTCTCTAGGTTTAGCTGTAATAATGGAGCCTAGAAAATAATTTTCCTCCTCATTATCAAAAGCTTCTATGATATCATCCCACAACTGTTCAACTTGTTCGCTTTCCCACTTGTAAGGTCTTTGATAAACTGGAATTTTATATAATGAATCGGCATTCCCGAATAATTCCTTTATTGATAAACTCAAAGGTTTAAATGGCTCTTCCATATTGATAATTTTATATAAATTAATTATTAAATTTTATTTAACCACGCTTCCAACTACTCTCCATCCTATCTCAGCAACATTCCGATAATTAGTAACTTTCAACTCAAATTCTTTTTGGGTTGAAGGAGAATAAAACTCATAAAGAGTATATTTCTCAGTATTGATTTCTGATCCCGTTTTACTGTAAAATACAACCTCAACAACAACATCTTTATAAGTCGTAACGGAAGCTGAATTTCGGATGAAACCTTTTATTTTAATCTTATCTCCTAAAAAATTTTCTTTGTACTCTCCGCCAGCGGATAGATAATTTAAAGGATAAGCAGCTTCCATATCTTCAGCTGTCATAAACGCTTCAACTGGTGGTGTATTTTGTTGATTATCTAAATATGCGCTAACACTTGTTAGCCCAATAATTATTACTAACGCAACACCCGCAAGTGTCATTATTCTTCCTATCCAATTTGTTTTCTTCTTAATAATGGGAGCGACAGGTTTTGATTCTGCAATTTTAGAAATAGGTGGTGGAATAACCAACATAATGCTTTTTAATTCATCAATGTTTCCGGCTTCTTTCCAATTTTCCATTCCTTCACACCAAACCTGTGTACTTTTAGTTATTCCTTTTGCTTTTAATTCATCTAAATCAAAAGGACCAATGTTTTCAGTACCATTGTGTAAGTAGTATTTTTTCATTTTAAGATAATTTTGAATTAATTTTATCTACTAAATCAAATAATTCCTCGGGTAATCCATGGTTTTGTCCACAGCTATCAGGACAACCATCAGAATGTTTTGATTTTTTGTTTTCCATTGATTTAAAGTTCCATTTAATTTTAGCACTAAAAAAATATTGAAGACTGGAATAAAAATTTAATTTAATTTGGTTATCTATATTAGAGTCATTATCAAATTTTTCATTTTCAATCATATCAATGGTATTTTGATAAAACTGGAGTAATTTATACAACTCTGTAAATTTTGGCTCTAATTCGAAAGAATCTCTTTTTAATCTACCGTAAAAAGTATTTACATTTTTAGAAAGTAAAATAAAAATAGCTTGTGAACCTTTATATTCGATATCGCGTGAACCATTTTTTTCTTCTTTATCTCTGTACATGTAAATAAAATTGTTCACTTCCTCTTTTAATATATTTATTCTTTCATTGACAAGATTAATTTTATTTCTAAAATAATCGGTTTCTTCTTGATTCTTAATCTGTTTTTGTACAATTTCATTTGCCACGATTTGAGCCTTCAAAGCCAGATAAACCAATACAGAACCAAAAAAACTAAAAAATGTCCCTAAAATTCCCCCAATAGTCGTGGCTATATCTTGAGAACTTTTATTTGGTAATACATATTTTAATGAAAGAATGAGTATTAATGATATAATTGAACAAATTATAAATACATTAATTAAAAACAGTTTTTGTTTCTTGGATAGTTTAATTTTCATAATAAACTACTTCTTTACTTGTGGTATTAAACAATCATTGTTTTTATTAACAATTTTCTTTCTCATTAATTGGTTACTATTAAAATGCCTTGATATTTCCATTGTTTTCCTTGTAAAATCATCATCATTGTAATAATAGATTTTTATTGATTTGCAGTTTTCATGTTCAAAAATTTCATTTAACATTATCCTATCTGAAAGACCACAGGAATGACCATAAATACAAACTTGGTAATCACCTGAATTTAAAAAAGAAAGTAGTTCTCTGTAATTTGGTGTCTTGAAGTATTGAAATGATTTTATATGCTCAAAAAATCGATTGTCGTTTAATTCTTCAATTTCCTTATAAACATCATCCATTTCATCACCAAAACCGAAAATTATTGAATTTTTAGTATCTTTAAAATTACCATGAATATGATTTTGAATATATGCACTGTTTTTAAAATGACCTAATAAATTTGACAACGAATCTGTATAATTAAAATTCAAAAAATAAGAATTACCTATACTTACATCATCATCTTGGTTATGTAAAAATGAAAAATCATTTTTTTCTAAATCACTTTGAAATTGAGTAAAATATACCTTAGCATCATTCTTAATAATTGCAGTGTCTATTTCAGATAAATATTTTTTTAGATAATCAATGATTAATGAAAATTCTTGATTAATGTTATCTATTAAATCTAAAGAGTCTTTTTTTAAATTATTTTTATATGTTTTAATTATTTCCTTTAAAATTTCGAAATATACCCCTTCAATATCAACCCAAAGATTATTAGATGATGAGTGAAGAATCTTTGCAAACAGGAAAGGAGCATTTTTAGTATTAATTTCAATTTCCTTTGAACTTATATATTCAAATAAATCCGAAACTTTATCAATCTTATTCAATTGATCTTTATCGTAATAAAATCTTGTACTTAATAAAACATCAAACAAACTATTAGTGCTAAATCCTTTTACATTTTTACCCTCATACTCACCCAAGAATTCAATATACCTTCCTTTGTATTTATCAAACGGTGCAATAGAAACATTAGATTCAATAGCATCAATTATGTATTTCTTTATTAGCCACAACAAAAAATCGCTATACTTGGTTTTAAGCCCTAATGCTAAATCAAAACCATTCCCGATGAGAAAAATTTTATTTATTTTAATTGTTGTTGGTTTTAATTTTACCCTTATAGCTACCATATTCTATATCTCTAAAACTTTATCAATCTCCCCCATAATCCTACCAGTCTCACTCAAAGCCACAATAATCTTCTGATAATGCAAAATATCCTCATAGCTTAGTTCTCTATCCTTACGGTCTTTTAACCATTTTTGAGCAGGTTGGTAACCACCTATGTAAAAGTTCCAAGCCACTTCGGGAACGTTGGCGAAGTATTGCGTTTCGTTTATGTAAACCTCTAGTGAACCGTCATTGCGAGCCTGCGAAGCAATCCCTGCTTTAGTGGAGATTGCTTCGTCATTCTTCCTCGCAATGACTTTGCGCACCACATTATCACCATCCTCAGGATATTGGGTAATGTATTTTTCAACGGTTGGACTTTCCAGTAAGTGAATTTGTCGCAATTCGCCACCCAAAGCTACCAACTGCCAGAAAGTTGCGGCATCGTTTGGGTAAGGCACTCTTGGGAAATCGATCTTTAAAAATTCTTTGTATTTCTCTCGGTAACTTGGAGAGTGTAGCACCGCATATATATAATCCAATAAATCTATAGGAGCAAAAGTTTGTTTGTACTCAGGGCGAACGTCTTTATCGTTGGCCAAACACACATTGCCTTCTTCTTTTTCGTTGGTAAAGGTTAAGCCTAAACTATCAGCTATTTGTTTTACGATATCCGGGTTGAGGTTTGGAATGCGAATTACTTCATTTAATAAGCTCTGTTGAGAATTATTTTCCGGATAAAGATATAGAGGAAAAACGTTTGCATTATCCAAAGATGAAGTTATGCCTTTATCAGTAATATACTTACTAATGAAAAAATTAAAAGAAGTAATATCTCTACCAATTTTCACAGCGCATAGAGCAAGATTATCTCTATTAATGAAATGTTTCATCACCTCCCCTCTGGGTGTACAATGAAATCCTCTTGAATTTCCAGTAAAATAGGTCCATTTTATATCAAAAGGACGATAAGAAATCTTTACTATTCTTTCAAAATTTGGTCCAGAATTAATTAAATCTTTTTTTGCTGTTTCGACTGTCCAATCTCTAACATCTTTTCCCAATTCAAATCTTCTTCTAGCTTCTTCACTTTCAACGGATAAAAATTCTGTAATGAGGGTTTGAACCTTTTGCTTACTTTCTTGAATTGAAAACTGATCTCTCGCAGTTGCAATTCCCATAGAGTTTGAATTAAAAAGATCAGATAAGGTAAACCCTAATCTATAATGGTCATCTACTGTATAATCTTTAGGTACAAAAAAATAAGATGGAGCTTTGTAATGTAATTCCGAGTAAGGAATAGTTGCAAATGAATTTTCTAGAAGAAAATTATATTTGTGATTTCTATTTCCGTACAAATCATAATGAAAAACCTTTCCTAACTCTTCTTTTTTGTTTTTTCTGGTTTTTACTAAAATATTAATAGAAACGCCTTGCATTATATCAAAAACATTTACGTCGGGATTACCCTCAGGAGTCAATTCTTTCTTTTTACTATTACCATGTAAGTCTATGGTGAAAATTTTATCATATGTCTTTAATAAATTCCATCGCATTCCTCTGTAAGTTGGATTGTCTAAAAAGCCGTGCGGATTAATAAAGGCTAAAATACCCTCACCGTTTTTTTCTATAAAATGCTGTCCAAAACGCATAAACTTTACATAATCATCATTTATAGCTTTGGGGTTTCTTTCATTTAATCTTTCTTTCCCTCCAGGCTCTTTTTTATAATCTTCCATCAAGTTCATAATCCACTCCCCTTTGTTAGCACTTTCCACACTATAAGGAGGATTTCCAATAACAACCATCACCGGAGCATCTCGCTTAATTCTATTTGCTTGGTCGGCTTCATCACTTAGCCAAGAACTAAAAAGCGTTGCTGTGTCAGGATGCGCTTCTTCTAAGGAATTGGTCAAAAATATTTTAAAACGTTGGTCGTCTGTTGGTTTGTAACCTGTTTCGGTTAATAGCATATCCATTTTCAGGTGCGCCATCGCATAACTCGCCATAAGTAACTCAAAACCATTCAATCTCGGGATCAGGTCGTTGGTTACATACTTGCTCCAAATCCCTTGTTGTCCTTCAAATTTCTTGTGAATGTGTTTCACTACCTCTGCTAAAAAGGTTCCGGTTCCCGTTGCCGGGTCTAGTATCTGCACTTTGTGTACTTCTACTTCCGTTTCAACCTCTTTAATTTTAGAACTCGCTCCGGTTCCGGTTTGGGTAACGGCTTTTTTCTTTATTTTGGTTTTACTCGTGTCGGCTAAACCTTGTGGTAAATTAAATTCGGTTTTTAAAATATCATCAACCGCACGAACTATAAAATTAACTACGGGTTGCGGGGTGTACCAAACGCCACGAGCCTTTCGCAATGCAGGATTATATTCTCCCAAAAACGTTTCGTAAAAATGCACTACGGGGTCTTCCTGTTTGGTGCTTTTACCAAAGTTCTTCATAATCATAGCCACATCCGAAGCCAGAAAAATGTTTACCAATTCGTCTACAATCCAAGTTAAACGGGTGTCTAAGTCAAAACCCGCAATATCTTGAAACAATTTTCTAAGGAACGGATTCGATTTCGGGATTAACTCGGCCGCTTCCATACGGGAAAATGTAGGGAGTGTCGGGTCGTGGTATCGCGCCGCAAACATACCATAGGCGATAGTTTGAGCGTATATGTCGGAGAAGGCTTTGTTGTCTATATCGTGTATCAGCATTTGCTGAAACGAAAGCATTTGCGATTTAATTTGAGAGCGTTTCCCTTCTTGGTCGTCATGGTTTAACGATTTCTCGATAACATCCGCCATTAATCGGGCTTTACCCGCCATCATTTGCGCCAGTTTGGTAGGCGATTTAATGGTTTGTGATATGGTTTCGGCAAAGTTTTTTATAAGCTGAGTGAACTGCTCGAAGTTTTCGGGTTTGGCTACAACACTTCCATTTTCAACAGCGGCAATAGCAATTTTGGTGGTGAGTTCTCCATCCTTGTAAAAATGGAAATCCATATAATCCGTAAAAATCAAATTTGTCAAACCGGCTTTGTAGCGGTCAAACTGTTCTTTTAGGGTTTTGCTACCTAAGTCTACTCCAATGTCTTTCGCTTCAATATAACCTATCGGAACATCTTTACGGGTCAAAACATAATCCGGCGCACCACAATCAACCCTAGCAGGTTCATTGGTTACCAGAACATCCGGTAAAATGGCCATGATTAGGTTTTGAAGATCACCGCGGTACGAATGCTCACGGGCGTTTCCGGTTTTATAAAGGGTATTAATCTTGTCGAGATATTGCGAAATGGTCATTATAATTGGAGCTTAATTTTAATTTTCCCAAACTTAACCATAAAAAAACACCTACACAATCACTAAATTTAGTGAGATTGCTTCATCCCTCTAAAACCGTCATTGCGAGCGAAGCGCGGAAACCCCGTCATTGCGAGCAAAGCGAAGCAAACTGCGCGGCAAACTGAGATGGCTTCGTCGTCCCGATAGCTATCGGGACTCCTCGCAATGACAATGCGGTATAAAAACAAAACCCCATACCAAACGGTACAGGGTGTCATTGCGAGCGAAGCGCGGCAAACTCGTCATTGTGAGCAAAGCGCGGCAACCCCGTCATTGCGAGCAAAGCGCGGCAAACTCGTCATTGCGAGCAAAGCGCGGCAAACTCGACAACCTCAAAACACATCATTAAGCTCGGTCAACTCAGGTTTCTTAGTATCGCTGGTAAGGAACTTTTTCGTTTTTCTCTGGTCCTTACGATGCTCCCTAATCAGATAAATCACGAGAACAATCGCAAAAAGTACAACGGTAATGATGGCTAGTATTTGCATGAGGTTATCTTTTATTAAGTTACTGATTTTAGTCCACTACACTGGATAGTGTAAGTAGAATATAAACGGGAATAGTCATCAAAATAGTATATCACTTCTATAAAATAGCAATTTAAATCGTTAAAAAACAACAACATAGCCTTCAAAAAAAAAAAAAAAAAAAAAAAAAACCATACCAAAACGGTACATGGTGTCATTGCGAGAAACTGTCATTGCGAGCGAAGCGCGGCAAACCCTCATTGCGAGCAAAGCACGGCAAACCCGTCATTGCGAGCGAAGCACAGCAAACCCGTCATTGCGAGCGCAGCGTGGCAAACTGTGCGGCAAACTGAGATTGCTTCGTCGTCCCGATAGCTATCGGGACTCCTCGCAATGACAAACACAGTAAAACAAAAACCCCATACCAAAACGGTACAGGGTGTCATTGCGAGAAACTGTCATTGCGAGCGAAACGCGGCAAACCCGTCATTGCGAGCGAAGCGCGGCAACCTAAACCACCTCCAAAATATGCAACACATTATACTCCTCATTCTTCAACGAATACTGCACCCCATTCACCTCCTGATAAAACGAAATCAGCATCAGAAAAAACTGCTGGCCCGTTGTGGTCGGTACACTGGTAGGCGTTAAAGTCACATTGGTCGGAGTTAGGTTCAAAGGCAGGTTCACCAAGTTACTGTACGCCACTTCCGATACTTCCGTACTAAAATCCAACCCCAACACCGCACACTGCAAACTCACATGCGTAGCCCCTTGCGGAAACTGTACCTGCTCTGCCGGAAGAAAACCCGTAATCTCCACCGCACCGGTAGTGGTGTTTAACGTATACGGCGCAAAAAGAACACTGTTTAAATCGGCATTCGCGTTAAAATCAAACCCACGCAACGCCTGTTTGCCTTCCGGAGTGGTAAGTCCAACAGCCACACTGCGCTTCCCCCTTGCCGAAACCGTATCCGTGTTTTTCACTCGCGACATCACACCCAATAAACGACTCGAAAGCTGACTGTCTTTCGCCTTAAAAACCATGCTTCCCAACGCTCGACGAAGTACTTTACCGCTCGAACCGCAGTGCCCGAATTCCGTATTGTTTTCCCGCGTACGCACAAAACTCGGATCATTCGAAATGCGCTCGCCCGAAACACCGCCTTTTTTGCGCACAAAATTTTTACCGTTCTTCTTATAAAAGGTCAACTCTTCTACAGTTCCCTCAATTTTAATAATACCGTTAGCCTTAGCCATAATAAATAGTTTTTTAATGATTTGGCTGCAATACTAAAACAGGAATTCGAAAAGAAAAAACACCCATAGCCGAAAACGACCGTTTTCGCCGAAAAAGGGCAATAGTGTCGCTTTTTGCATAAAAAATTATAATTTTCCTACACAAAATGATTTTTATGTTTGTAATTTGAAAGAAAAGTAGTTAATATTGCGACCGAAAAACAACAGCTTTCAAAAGCTACTACTCCGACTTAAAGCCGACTATACTTCGACTATACTCCGACTACAGTTCGACTAAAGCAGGAAAGGATGCCCAAGAAAGACAAACCGACAACAAAACAAAATAACACACAACAATGAAAAGAATCTGCATTTACCCGAAAGACGTGATGCAAATCACAGGAAAAAGCGAAAGACAAAGCCGCCAGATTATCGCTAACATCAAGAAAAAACACAACAAAGAAAAACACCAAATCGTAACTTTTAGCGAATTCTACGAATTCATGGGCATCGATGAAAATACCCATGCCCTCAAAAAAGAACCCCAACACTCTTAAACCCCGTCATTGCGAGCGAAGCGCGGCAAACCCGTCATTGCAAGCAAAACGAAGCAAACCCGTCATTGCGAGCGAAGCGCGGCAAACCCGTCATTGCAAGCAAAACGAAGCAAACCCGTCATTGCGAGCGAAGCGCGGCAAACCCGTCATTGCGAGGAGGAACGACGAAGCAAACTCTCCACACCGTCATTGCGAGGAGACCACCCACCCCGTCATTGCGAGGAGGGACGACGAAGCAAACTCACAAAAGAGATTACCGCGCTCCACTTCGTTACGCTCGCAATAACATACGAACAAAGTAAACGCACTGCCATGAAACCCGGATTCATATACATAATCACAAATAAAAATAATACTACTCTCTATATAGGCGTTACATCAAATCTTCCTAAACGCATTACCGAACACATCGAAAAACGATTTAATGACTCCTTCTCAGCACGATATAATTTAAACAAATTAGTTTATTACGAAGCTTTCCAAATGATTGGAGATGCCATTGCTCGAGAAAAACAATTAAAAGCCGGGTCCAGAGCAAAAAAAATGGCATTAATTAATGGTATGAATCCGGATTGGAAAGATTTATATGAGGATATTAAAGATGTCATGTGGTTTTAAAACCATGTGCTGTCATTGCAAGGAGGCAACCCACACCGTCATTGCGAGGCACGAAGCAATCTCTCCACAATGTCATTACGAGCGAAGCGCGGCAACCCCGTCATTGCGAGGCACGAAGCAATCTCCACACCGTCATTGCGAGCGAAGCGCGGCAACCCCGTCATTGCGAGGCACGAAGCAATCTCACACTCAAAGAAGAGATTTCTTCACAGGCTCGCAATGACAACCACACCAAATCGCCTACACCCCTCACAAAACAGCTGTTTTCACCGTAGGCTTGTTAATAGGCAAGGTAAAATAAAAAGAAGATCCTTTACCCACTTCACTTTCAACCCATATATGACCACCGTTTTTCTCTAAAAAACCTTTTACCAATAATAGCCCAATACCTGCTCCATTGTTTTCTGTTACTGTTTTGGAAAGCGATTTTACCTGAGGAGAAAAAAGTTGAGCCTGTATTTCTTTCGACATGCCACTACCGGTATCTTTTATTTCCACAATCATCATCCCTTCGCTCTGTTTGGCAGATAAGGTAATCTGACCTCCTTTATGCGAATGTTTTATGGCATTGGAAACGATATTCTGAAGAATGGAAAGCAACATTTTCTCATCGGCAAACACACTGCTGTTTTCTTCTATTTCATTATTAAGATGAATGGTATTGATGGCGGCGGTTTCTTTTAACGATTCGAAAATTTTGTTCACATAATGTACCAGTTCAATTTTAGCAGGAACAAACGCTTCGGCAGCATACTTGATCCTTGCCCATTCCACCAGATAATCCAGCATATCCAATTCATTCACAGCGGCATTATGAAGTTCTTGCAGCAATGCTTTGGCTAAAGCGGGTTCCAGGGTATCGAAATTGGATTTCAGATAGTCTGCCCCCTGAATAATCCCGGCAAGCGGACTTCTCAAATCGTGCGATAAAATGGCAAGCACACTTTCCTTATGGGTGTTAAGTTCTTCAAGCTCGTTGGAGTATTTTTTTATAGCGTCTTCCGATGCTTTTCGGACAGTGATATCCCGCAATATTTTTACATATCCGGTAACTTCATCCTCCTCATTTTTTAAGGGAAACACTAAGCCATCCGCATAAAATGTTGTGCCGTCCTTACACACGTGCCATCTCACATCTATAGACCTTCCGTCTTTTAAAGCAAGATCTATTTCTTTTTGCGGAATACCTTCTTTTTTGTCTTCCTCCGTAAAAATGGTTTCAAAGGGTTTCCCTATAATCTCCTCGGTCTCATATTGGAATATGTTTGTTGCGCCTGAATTCCAGCTGTTGACATTCAGTTCCTTATCGACCGTAAAAATCGAATAGTCCTGTAAACTATCAATCACTTGGCTGTAAAATTCGGCACTGGGTACATATTGCTCTCTTAAAACTTTGGTAATCGTTTCTTTTATCATCGCTCTTTTCGTTAATAGAATCTGTTCTTAGAATCTACATATAAATATCGCTCTTTAAAGGCGCAAATGTGTTATACAATTTTCATTTTTAATTATATAATTTAACCGAACAGTCTTAGAATTTGGCGGATAATTGGTAAGAATTACCAAGAGGAAAATCCCACAAACACCTACAACTTATAAAAACAAAACTCCATTTCAAAAACAAAAACTTCCTATCGGAATTCCCCTCCTTTGGAGGGGTGCCCAAAGGGCGGGGTGGTTATAATCAATCTCATTCCCCATACGTCATTGCGAGGAGTCCCGATAGCTATCGGGACGACGAAGCAATCTCACACTCAAAGAAGAAATTGCTTCGCAGGCTCGCAATGACAAAACGAAAAACACCCCTAAAGTCCCCTCAAGGGGACAATACCCATAACACATACAACTAAAAAAACAAAACTCCATTTCAAAAACAAAACATCCTATAGGAATTCCCCTCCTTTGGAGGGGTGCCCAAAGGGCGGGGTGGTTACATCTAAAAACAATCCCACTTAATAAAAGCATCACCCCAACACCCCTAAAGTCTCCTCAAGGGGACAATACCTATAACGCGAATAACTTATAAAAACATTAATCCATTTTCAAAAACAAAAACATCTTAATAGGATTCCCCCTCGAGGGGGGCTTCGGGGGGTGTTAACACATAATGCATTTACAAAAAACAAATACTAGCAAAACTCCCCAATTCCCCTTACTTTTGCATTATGGATTCAGTAACCCAAATAGTATTAGGCATAGCCGTAGCCGAAGTATGCGCCGGAAAGACCCTCAAAAACCGTGGCTTTCTCTACGGAGCCATACTGGGAACCATCCCCGATTTGGATGTCTTGGCAGGCAAATTCCTGAACCCCATAGACGGCGTGATGATTCACCGCGGCATGAGTCACTCCCTGTTGTTCTTCCTGCTACTCTCCCCGCTTTTGGGTTGGTGCATCAACCACATAGAAAAACAACGGATTACCTTTAAGAGCGCTTCATGGATGGCCTTCTGGTGCCTGTTTACCCACGCCTTACTCGACATGTGCACCACATGGGGTACCCAAATCCTGTGGCCGCTGCCCTATCGCTATTCCCTTAACAGCATCTTTGTAATCGATCCGCTGTATACCATCCCATTGCTTATTACACTGATACTGGTTTGGCGCACCAAAGACACCGTGTTGCGCACCAGGTATATAAAAAGGGGCTTGTACATCAGTACGGCCTATTTGGTACTGGCCTTTAGTATCAAGCAGTATGCCCTGCACCAATTCGAAAAGGCTATAGCTATCCAAAAGATTACCTGTAACGAAATCCTGGTAAAACCAACAGCCTTCAACCTCATCTTGTGGAATGCCAATATAGCCACTCAAGACGGATACCTGTTAGGCGAATATTCGCTTTTCGATACCCAACCCATCACCTTTAAAAGCTATCCAAGAAACCACGACTTAGAGCTAACCTTAAAAGACAATACCGACTTCAAAAAGCTACAAATCGGCAGCGAAGGCTGGTACCTCGTAACCCAATACAACGGAAAGTTATTTTTTAACGACCTCCGCTTCGGACTCCTAAACGACAATCCGAAAAACCCGCAGTTTGTTTTCAGCTATCAGTTCATACCCACACCGCAAGGCCTGAAAGCCATCGAAGTCCCCAAAGACAAAAGAGACGGAAAGGCATTACTTAAAAAAATATTTATCCGTCTACAAGGGAACTAACCGTCATTGCGAGCGAAGCGCGGCAAACTCGTCATTGCGAGCGAAGCGCGGCAAACTCGTCATTGCAACACCCCTCGTCATTGCGAGCGAAGCGCGGCAAACTCGTCATTGCAACACCCCCGTCATTGCGAGCAAAGCGCGGCAACCTCCCCACCTTCCATTCCTCAACGAAAATGCTTACATTTGAGTATATGAAACCGGGATACCAACAAACCATCAACGAAGCACTAAAGCACTGGCACTCTTCCGAAAAAGGGTTGTCCCCCGATGACATTCGCACCTTACAAAAACAGTACGGAAAGAACGAACTGCAAACTCCCGAACAAAAGTCCCGACTCACCATTTTCATCCAGCAATTCAAAGACGTAATGATTCTCATTCTGATGGGAGCCGCAGCCATCTCGTTCATAGCCGGAGAAACCACCGATGGATACGTGATTTTGGTAATCATCCTGGGGAATGCCCTAATCGGCTACTTTCAGGAATACAATGCCGAAAAAGCCCTGCGCAAACTCCAACAAATGTCCGCCCAAACCACAGTGGTGATAAGAGACAACCAACACATCCCCATAGACGCCGCCGAACTGGTACCCGGTGACATTGTGGTACTGGAAGCCGGGAACATCATCCCTGCCGACGGCCGTCTGCTCACCGTAAGCGCCTTAAAAACCGAAGAAGCAACCCTCACCGGTGAAAGTGCTTCGGTAGAAAAAAAAACCACCCCCATCCAAGAAGACAAAATACTCCCGGCAGACCAACGCAACATGGTGTTTAAAAGCACCATAGTAAGTAACGGCTCCGGAACAATGCTGGTTACCGCAACGGGAATGGCCACCGAGATTGGTCGCATTGCCACCCTGCTGGAAGCCGAACCCGAAAAAACACCGCTACAAAAACGCCTGCAAACGTTCAGTCGGCAATTGGTGGTGGTGGTACTGTTGTTGTGCATCGCCTTTTTCGGATACGGATTGTATCGGAACGAACCCTCACTAACCCTGTTTCTCACCGCCTTATCGCTTGCCGTGGCTGCGCTGCCCGAAGCGCTTCCTGCCGTAATCACCATAGCTTTGGCACAGGGCGCTTCCCGAATGGTAAAACACAATGCCCTTATCCGAAAACTGCCCGCAGTGGAAACATTGGGCGCCATCACCTACATTTGTAGTGATAAGACTGGTACGCTTACCCTAAATAAAATGACCGTTGAAAAGGTAGTGCCTGCCGAAGGAAAAGACAATCTACTACTGCACGCCTTATTGCTCAACAATGAAGTGCGCTTTAATGCCGACAATGTCCTGTTAGGTGATTCTACCGAAGTGGCTCTAGCCCGTTACGCCCTGCAACACGGACTAACCCGTGATGAAGCCCTTACCAGACACCCGATAACGGACATCCTTCCTTTTGACTCGAACCGAATGCGAATGGCTACCTTACATCCTTACGATACCAAGTTTATCCTATTGGTAAAAGGAGCGCCCGTTAAAATTGCAGAAACACTTTCCCCACTGTATTCCGATACCAAAGAAGCGCTGTTGCAACAAAACAGAACATGGGCACGGGAAGGCTTACGGGTTTTGTTCTATGCCTATACGATATTGGACACAAAACCGGAATCCCTCACCGAAGCCTTGGAAAGCAATCTGGACTTTCTGGGCATGGCAGGACTGATTGACCCACCGCGGGAAGAAGTGATTGCTGCCATAACCCAATGCAAAACCGCAGGCATCAAACCCGTAATGATAACCGGAGACCAACCCCTAACCGCCTTAGCCATTGCCGAGCGCCTACAGATAATTGCTCCCGGAGACGGAACCGCGTTAACCGGCGCCGACATTATGGAATTAACCGACATACAGTTACGGGAAAAGGTAAAAAGTGTTTCGGTATATGCTCGTGTTTCCCCGGAACAGAAACTAAAGATTGTACGCGCCCTGCAACAGGAAGGCCAACTCGTTGCCATGACCGGAGACGGCGTGAACGATGCCCCTTCGTTACAACAGGCCAATATCGGTGTGGCCATGGGCATTACCGGTTCCGATGTGGCAAAAGAAGCCGCCCACATGATACTATTGGATGACAACTTTGCCACTATTGTAAAAGCCATAAAAGAAGGCCGTCATATTTATGATACCATCAAAAAGTTCATACTGTATGTACTGTCCTGCAATCTGGGAGAGCTATTGGTGATCTTCTTCGCGCCATTATTAGGGTTTGCCGTACCCTTACTTCCCATTCACATCCTGTGGATCAATCTCGTTACCGACGGATTACCCGGTATTGCCCTTACCGCCGAACCTACTGAAAAGAACATCATGCAGAAACCACCACGACCGCCTAAAGAAAACCTCTTTGCCGGTGGCCTGCTACCCCGCATACTCCTGACCGGAATACTAATGGCCATAGCAGCCTTTGTATTGCAGTACATTGCCGTATCCAAAGGCTATCCAATCCTACTGCAGCAAACAATGATTTTCACCTTACTGTGTCTTATTCAGTTAGGCAATGCGCTCTCGGTACGAAGTCTGGATAAATCGGTACTGTCGGTCTCACTGTTCCGAAACCCTTTGTTACTCGGCGTTATTGTCGTTACTATCGGACTTCAGTTTCTTTTGGTGTACGTTCCTTTTTTACAACCTATCTTCAAAACTACAGCACTTCCTCTCGAAGCATTACGGGACACTGTAATAGTCGCAATAACATGCTTTATCGCTATTGAAATGGGTAAATGGGTTACGGTTCGTTTGCGAGCGTAGCGAAGCAAACCCGTCATTGCGAGCGAAGCACAGCAAACCCGTCATTGCGAGGAGATACACACACAGTCATTGCGAGCGAAGCGCGGCAACCCCGTCATTGCGAGGAGATACACACACAGTCATTGCGAGCGAAGCGCGGCAACCCCGTCATTGCGAGGAGTCCCGATAGCTATCGGGACGACGAAGCAATCTCATGTCCAAAAAAGAGATTGCTTCGCAGGCTCGCAATGACAAAAACACTACAACCCTACACTACCCACTAAAAACCAACAAATTACCCATCACTCCAAACGCAATACCACAAAAAAACAGTAACTTTATTCCTTCGAACAACAAACAACAACACATGAAAACGCATCATACCATTATCATTGCCGGTGCCGGTGGCATAGCCGAAGCAGTGGGCTTATTACTTATGGAATGGAGTGAGGTACATCCTACCCTTTTCATTGGCGACCGAATTCCTGAAAAAGCTAAAAAAGTAGCCGAATGGATTGCAGCAGGCACTACAAAACCCTGTTCGGTTCAGGATTTTCATCTTGACGAAAATAACCTTACCGATGAAATGAAAGTCCTCTTTGATGAAGGCGATATCATTCTCGATTGTCTGCCCGGCAGTCAGGCTCCAAGAATAGCGCAGTTTGCCAAAGATTTCCACATGCATTATGCCAACCTCACCGAATATGTAGCCGAAACCGAAGCGATAATAGCATTAGCCAAAGAAGCCAAAACAGGTTTTGTGCTGCAAACCGGTCTGGCACCGGGTTATATCGACTTGTTGGCACATGGACTTTTCCAACAATTCTGCAAAGACTTTGGCGTGGAGAAAGTGGATAAGCTGGAGTTTAAAGTCGGAGCCCTTACCAATCATGCCGTGGCACCGCACTACTATGGCTTCACCTGGAGTCCGGTTGGTGTCGCCACCGAATACCTGAAAGACACTATCGTATTACGGGATTATAAAAAAACAACGCTACCTTCTCTTTCAGAAAGAGCCACCATCCTTATTGACGGTACCGCCTATGAAGAAGACCTGACCTCCGGTGGTGCAGCAGATTTACCGGATGCCTTATCAGGTAAGGTACGTTCGTTGGATTACAAAACCTTACGTCACCCCGGACATTATGCCTGGATTGCGGAACAACTAACCAATTCAGACAAATCCGATGAGGCAATTAAAGTTCTGCAGCAAAAGATGGAAGCAATTATCCCACACATAGAGGACGACCAGATTGTGCTCTACGCCGCCGTGGAAGGCAAAGATGCCTCAGGAACCTTAAGACGACGGGAAATCGCCAAGAAAATCGTCTCCCAAAAAGTAGGTAACCATCAATTAAGAGCCATCCAAACTACCACGGCAGCACCATTGGCACAGGCCGCACAATTGTTACTGGAAGGTTCTCTTAGTGGCGTTATTCTGCAAAGCCAGATAGATTCGGAAATCTTCTTAAATGGGAATTATGTGGTTAAGGTGTATGGAAAAGTGTGAAACGAGTTGAATGATTAAGTAATTTCAACTTCAATGATGAGATTGCCGCGCTCCTTTTCACTACGCTCGTAATGACACAACGACTCACGCTCATGTTGTGAGTCCACCGTCATTGTGGTAGGCATCTACACTGTCATTGCGAGGAGATAACCAAGCTGTCATTGCGAGGAGTCCCGATAGCTATCGGGACGACGAAGCAATCTCATGATTAAAGAAGAGATTGTTTCGCAAGCTCGCAATGACTGTAGGAATATGCTACGTTAGTAATAACAAACCGAAATTACCCCTTCAACAAATTAATACTAACGGTAGCATAATCCGTATTAGGAAACTTTCTGAAATAATCCATATCAGGTTGCAAACCGGCTTCGGCAGCTACTTTGTGCAGCACATCAATTTCCACAATGTACTGATCGGAGAAACCGTGTGTGGCATCATAAGCCGTAGCAGCGGTACTTCCTAAATTGGCAGCGGTTAGTTGTGGAGCAACGGTGTGCAGTTCTATCATCAGTAATCCGAATTTGTGTACGTACGGCGCCCATTTGTTAAAATGCATTAACAGGTTATCCTCCACTTCGTTATTGGTCAAATGCCTACCACGGTGCGCAAAGGCTCCTGTAGAATTGCTTATTCTGCCCGGCGTTCTGGTTTTTGGTTCTTCCCAAATGCGGTTGTGGTCTAAAAAGGTACGCACATTCAATAGGTCTTTCAGGTCAATGTTGTAGTTTTCGGTTAAGTCCAACGCAAGGGCATCGGGATTTCCAATGTCGCCCCAAATCACTTTAGCCCAGATATCGGCTTTGATTAAATTGGCCCGGGTTACTTTCAGAGCCGCTTGGTTGTAATCGACACCCACTAAAAACAACGGGTATTCATCTAGCATTTTTCCTCTAAGTGTCTGACGTTCTATCACATCAAAAATATGTTGTAAGAAAGCACCATTACCACAACCCATATCAAGTATTCCTTTAGGTTGTTCCTGTATGGGTTTGTTGAACAATTCGATAATGATTTCGTCGATGACTTTAAAATAAGTGGCGTGCGCTCCTCCACTGCCCCACACGTTCATTTCGCGGTTTACGTGAATCTCATCTTCGTTGACGGCGATGTCGCGCATCTCATTCGGATCACCAAATAACAGGCTTTCCATATGCTTGAACATCGGCAGATAAGATACCGTTACGCCATATGCGGTAGCTCTTTTAGCAAAGAACAATCCATCTTCAGTAAACTGATAATTGCCTTTTTTCTCGGTAAACCATCCTAAATAGGTAAAGAAATTGAGCATTTTGGCAAAGGCTTCCGGGTTTTTGTGGAATTCTTCCGCTCTGAAGGACGTCTCCATAAAATATTTGTGAAACATACCACTCATTCCCAAACTCACGATTAACGGAGCTACCAGATACCCTTCAATGTGCATTAATATCTGTTCCTGTATGGCTTTCAGCGTTGCATTATCATTGAATGTGAGATTGCAGTTCCTCGTATAGGTATTGAAAAGCGGTTCTAACTTTTCAATGCTTTCGGCTGTGATGGTATTGGAAGTAAAAACATCGGTGGTGTTGAGCAGTTCGACTACATCTTTGTATAAAGGCACTAAAGAAAAAGCAAACTCGGTTGTATTGTTTGTTGTAACAGTTACCGTATTGGTACTGTTATCGGCATGATACGCTAAAAAACCCTGCGATGCCAACAGCCGAAGTGCCACATTCATATAGCCTTCGTTGGCTTTAAACTCGGTTGTAATCTCGGAAAGGGTAGTTTTCTTAACTTTAAGCAGATGCTCCAAGACACCTTTGTCTTTCAGATTAATGGCTACTGGAGCGATGGTTATACCGTCTAGGTGTCGGAAGATCGATTCGCGCAGTTTGGTCTTTGGTATCATGTTGAAATAGTGAGTGTTCTCTCAAATTTAAGTATTTTTCTCTTGTCTTGATACCGAAGAAAGAAAAGATTCTACCTGTATATCACCATAATGAATACAATCTCTTACATTTACGCTATTATTACTAACATTTATGGAAGGACATTATTCGGTTGCGTTTTATCCCTCTGAGACGGTTATTGCTCAGGTTAAAGGGATGAAAGAACGCCTGTCTGATAAAGTGGGTTGGTTTCACAGTAAGAATTCGGTGGGACATATTACCGTTTGTGAATTCAAGGCATCGGATGCGGTAATCGAAAAAGTCAAACAGCAATTAACCAGACTGGCTGACGGTTTTGAACCGGTGAAGGTGCGTTTAACAAACTTTGGTTCCTATCCGAACGGGGCTTTTTTTATCGCTCCGGATGCAATTTCCAAAAGCAATCTGAAACCAATAATGAAACGGATTAACGATACGCTCATCATAAAGAATTTACATAAAAGTGATGACCCGCATTTGTCGATTGCCCGAAGATTGACACCCGAGCATATCGAAACCGCGTATAAGATGTTTACCGAAATTGACACTCATTTTTTATGTGAGAGTATGGTCCTGCGAAAGTTCAATGAAACTATAAAACAATTTGAAGTTACGGATACGTTTCCGTTTCAGGGTAATCCACAAAAAGAAATTCAGGGAACGCTTTTTTAACCGTTGCTCAAAACTTCTCTTTTTATTGTTTCAAGGGTTTTGTTGGTGTGAATCAATTCGGTAACAATGACTTTCCGGAGTATGGCTATGTCCTGATTAAAATGTTTTGCCCATTGGGTAAGCGTGAGCAGGTTGCGGATGTTTTTCAACCTTTTTTGGGTTTCGTTATAAGTGCGCACCACTTCTTTTCCTTGGTAATCCGGACTGTTTTTATGGTAATAGTTCGCGGTAAGGGTTTCAAAATCAGCGGTGATGTAATACCATTTCTCCGAAGCATCATCCGGATAAAAAGCCTTCCATTCTGCAAATCCTAATTTGATTTTGGATGTCGTTTCCGGTTTCATGGGCAATAAACGCCATTTGCTGTTGGCCAGTCTTCCCCAGTGGTTGGAAAGACGGTACATACCCAATTCCGTATAATAATAAACACTTCCTGATTTGCTGACAAACTGTTGTTCCAAATGGGTTATTTCCGTTAGCGGCACTTCTTTAAAAACACAAAACGTATTCTTAAAGGAATTCCCTTTTGGTTGAAATGGAACCGTCTTAAGCATTACCTGATTGCTTCATTGAAAATACCATCCACGTAATACCAGCTTTCACCTTCTTTTTTGAAAGTGGATTTCTCGTGATGAATGTTGTTCTGCAAACGATTGTCCATGAAATACGCTTTGAATTCCACTGTATTTTCGGAAGCCGAAATGATTTCCAATTTAATCCAATGGTTTTCTGATGCCCAGGAAAGAATGTCTTTCTTATTGTGATGACGGCGTGTGGAAGAATGCGTAGTAGCCACTAAATAATCCGCAGCATGAGTACAATACGCCGAATAACGCGAACGCATCAAAACTTCGGTAGTTGGGGCTTTTTGTACACCGGAAATATAAGGTTCACAGCATTCCGAAAAGGACTTACCGGAACCACAATAACAGTTTTGCATTTTTAGTTTATTTTATGAAATGGGAAAAGAGTTAAGGGATAAGGGATATTCCTACTTCCTACTTCCTACTTCCTACTTCCTACTTCCTGCTCTCTGCCTTCTGCTTTCTGCTTTCTGCTCTCTGCTCTCTGCTCTCTGCTCTCTGCTTTCAATCTTTTCCCTTATAACTTATAACTACCCATTAATCTTCTGATGCAACTGATTCAACAACACCTGATAGCGGCTGATTTCAATTAAATCATCGTCTTCTTCGGCATGATCCAGTAATTCATCCAATAACTCGCTGGCATCGGTTAATTTATTATTGGCCCCTTTGGTGTCTTTGGCAGCTAATAAATCGATTACTTGCTGTACGGTTATTTGTAATTCGGTGAAGTTGATTTCCATGTATCTGTTGCTTTAAGCTTTATTATTACTCTCGTTAAACTTTTTGGTAATAGCTTTCAATTTTTCCTTTCGAGTAATCGCAGCTTTTTTTGCCTTGTCTTGAGCTTTGTGCAGTTTGTCGTTGTGCTTTTTTATATTCGCTTCGTTATTTCTGCTCATGATAGTTTCTTTTAATATCGATAAACGAACGGTTTGTATTCACTAATGCTGATACAACTTCTTTTCGTAATATGTTTATATCGTCAAAATTAATATATTTTGCCCAATTATCGGTGGTAAGCACTTCGTTTAGATGACGAACTACTTTAGCGGTTTCTGTCGCATTTCGAAGTTGGGCTTTTCCATTGTACTCCGGATTGCATTTGTGTTGAAAACTGACTTCCATAGTCTCCCAATTCACTTCCACATAAAACAGGTTGTCGTGTTCGTTGTTCGGATAAAAATCGGACCAGTTGGCATAACCTGCTTTTGTTTTGGATAAAGTTCCGTTTTCCAAAGGCAACAGACGCCAACGGCAATTGGCAGCACGTCCCCAATGATTGGAAACTCTGTACAGCCCCTTTTCCGTAAAATAATAACTGCTTCCGGATTTGCTGGTATAACTAAGTTTTAAACCGGCTATTTCCGTAAGCGCCACTTCTCTGTAAATACAGAATGTGTGTTTGTGAAAATTGGTTTTGTTGTAGACTTTTTGCATTGTGGCAAAGATAAGCATTTCGTTTTTATGGACGTGATTTACTGGTGGCATGGAACGCCGATGAAACAGATGCAAAGCAGCTCGGATTTTTAAGCCCCATCTTTTAATCTGCCAAAATCAACGTCATCCGCGTTCCAATACACATAGTATTAATTATCTTTGAAAAAACAATATTATGAAAGAAACCATTTTAGCATTTGGCGCTTTGTATGGCGGATTGGCTGTAATTTTCGGAGCCTTTGGTGCGCATGCTTTAAAGAAAAAAATGAGTGAGGATTTACTGAAAAGCTTTGAAACCGGGGTAAAGTATCAAATGTACCATGCACTTGTTTTATTAATTCTTCCGCAACTTATAACATTTCAATCCGGTTTGGAAAAAACTATTGGCTGGTGTTTTATTATTGGAGTATTCTTATTTTCATTCAGTATTTACGGATTATGCCTGACTTCAATGAGTGGTAACAAATGGCGATTTCTTGGGCCTATTACACCGCTTGGTGGATTATTATTGGTTGCCGGGTGGTTGGTTTTGCTGTTTAGTGTCATTTAAAATCTAACCGCAAAGTGCGCTAAGTTTTTCGCAAGGGACGCAAAGAAAACGCTAATTATAGAAAATAAAAAACCATCCGCGGTGGCGGATGGTTTTTTGTATCTGAAAATAGTACCAATTAAGGGAAGATACCTCTTTGTTTGTAAGCCATTTCAATACGTACTAACGCTTGAATGTAAGCCGCTGTTCTCCAGTCTGTTTTGTACTGACCGCCTGAAATTACCACACGATTGAAAGCGTCTTCCATTTTCTTTCTCAATTTGATGATCACATCGTCCATAGTCCAGATTTCTCCGTTACGGTTTTGCAGCCACTCAAAGTAAGAACCGATTACACCTCCTGAGTTACATAAAATGTCCGGAATAATCTCAATTCCTTTTGCCAATAAAATAGCTTCACCTTCTGTATCTGTTGGTCCGTTTGCTCCTTCAGCAATAACTTTCGCTTTTACTGTATCAGCATTTCCGGCAGTAATCTGATTTCCTAAAGCAGCAGGGATAATTACGTCACAGTCAATTCCGAAGAATTCTGCACCATTGTAATCCTGTGTGTTTTTGAAACCTGAAATCGTTCCGTTATCGGCCTGGAAACGCAATAATGCCTCAGGATCGATTCCTTCCGGATTGTAGATTGTTCCTGTAGCATCCTGAACTCCAACAAGGATTGCTCCGTTTTTGTTCATAAAGTGAGCTGCCCAGTACCCTACATTACCAAATCCCTGAACGATATATCTTTTTCCTTCCAAAGAAGTGTTTCTTAATTTTGCCCAAGATTCCAAAGTAACCACTACTCCGAAACCTGTTGCACGGTCACGACCTTCCAAACCTCCTGAACCTACCGGTTTTCCGGTAACCACGTGTTGGTTTTTAGAACGCTCAGCCGGAGATTTTGTAGACATATACGTATCTGCAATCCAAGCCATCATTTGTGCGTTTGTATTCACATCCGGTGCAGGAATATCATGCTCAGGACCGATATTGTCACCTAATGCATAAGTGAAACGACGTGTGATACGCTCTAATTCTCCTTGTGAATATTTTTTAGGATCCAATTGGATTCCCCCTTTACCACCTCCGTAAGGAAGTCCTGCTAAAGAGGTTTTCCATGTCATCCAGGTTGCCAATGCTCTTGCTGCATCAATATCCACTGTTGGGTGGTAACGCAATCCTCCTTTGTAAGGACCTAAAACATTGTTATGCTGTACACGGTAACCGGTAAATACTTCTACCGTTCCGTTGTCCATTTTTACAGGAAAGTTTACTATAATTTCATTGTTTGTAGAAGAAAGGATTTTCTTTACAGTTTCATCCAATCCCATCACATTAGCCGCCTTTTCGAACTGATTCTTCACGTTCTCATACATGGTTGGCTGGGGCTTTGCTGTTGTTGCCATAGTTTTAATGATTTACAACTTATTTTGTTTGTTTGTTTATTTTTTATGCTCTGAAAAAAGCAAGCAAATATATGTTATTTTAAACAAAACCAAAGTCATTTTTTTGAATAAAATGCAATCCAAACCAACAATTTAACACTCCTTTTTGATTAATTAATAATTCCTCCTTATATTGGTAACAAAAGTTACGTATCGCGATTTTCTAAATCCTAAATTTGTAAAAAAGAAATAATGTATCAGCTGTTAAAAGAATCCTACAACTATCTGTTTGAAGATGAATTATTAAAAGAAATTGCCGCAGTTGGCGTACATAGAAAATTCCATCAGGACGATATTCTTATCGAAATAGGCGAACAGGTAAAATTCATGCCGATACTCTTAAACGGCGCCATTAAAATTTTAAGGGAAGACGAAAACGGCGACGAATTATTGCTGTATTTTCTGGAACGTGGCGATACCTGCGCGATGACACTAACCTGTTGCCTGGGAAAAAGCAAAAGTAAAATACTCGCAGTCTCTGAAACCGACGGCGATTTAATCATGATTCCGATTGAAAAAATGGAAGAATGGATTGTCAAATACAAATCCTGGCGCAATTTTGTTTTCGAAAGCTACAATGTCCGCCTACTGGAAATGCTGGAAGCCATAGACACTTTGGCCTTTATGAAAATGGATGAACGTTTGTACAAATACTTAACCGATAAAGCTAAAGTTTTGGGAACCACGGAAATTGCCAATACCCACCAGGAAATTGCCACCGACATGCATACGTCCCGCGTAGTAATTTCCCGACTTTTAAAGAGTCTGGAGCTGGAAGGAAAAATCAAACTGAACCGCAATAAAATCGAAATCCTTCAATTCTAATGGAAATTTTGGGATATATAGGGGCTTTAATTATTGGTCTGATATTAGGCCTAACCGGTGGCGGCGGATCCATACTTACCGTTCCTATTTTAGTCTATGTTCTTGGTTTTAACCCGATTACCGCAACCGCTTATTCCCTGTTTATTGTTGGAACCACTTCGGCTTTTGGTGCCACACAAAATTTTTTCAAAGGCATGGTCGATTTAAAGAAAGGATTTTTGTTTGCCGTTCCCTCTTTTATTGCCGTATATCTTACAAGACGTTATCTTGTCCCGAAACTACCCGATGTTATCTTTTCTGTCTCGGGTTTCAGCATTACTAAAGAGTTTTTTCTAATGGTATTGTTTGCCATCATCATGTTATTCGCCGCCTTATCGATGCTGAAGAAAAAGAGGTTCAATGCAACGCCTTCGGTTAAAAACGAATCGAAACCTCTTTTTATAGTCCAAACTTTTGGTGTGGGAATCTTAATCGGTTTGGTGGGTGCCGGAGGCGGATTTTTAATCATCCCTTCTCTTGTTTTTTTTGCCAAACTATCCATGCGAAAAGCGGTAGCCACTTCCCTGTTTATCATCGCACTAAACTCTCTGATTGGCTTTACAGGCGACATACAGACATTGGAAATCGATTGGTATTTTCTGCTGACCTTTACCTCTTTATCCGTTATTGGAATTTTTATCGGAATTTATCTTAATAAGTTCCTAAATGAAGCCCAACTTAAAAAAGGATTTGGTTACTTTGTATTGCTTATGGCGCTGTTTATTCTAACCAAAGAATTCTTCGGACTGTAACCAATGTTACCCTTATGTTTAAATATTGAAGTATCTTTACAAAAAATTTGAATACGTTATGAAATCGCCATTTACATCAAGTTTGCGCAAGCAAACATCAATAATTAAAAAAGCGATACCATATATAACCTCTGATAAATAAATTTTACATATATGAAAATAGAACAAATTTATACCGGATGTATAGCACATGCCGCCTATTATATTGAAAATAATGGTGAAGCGGCCATATTCGATCCTTTAAGAGAAGTGCAACCCTACATCGATAAAGCTACCAAAGACAATGCGAAAATCAAATATATTTTTGAGACGCATTTTCATGCCGATTTCGTTTCAGGACATTTGGACTTATCTAAAAAAACCGGAGCACAAATCGTTTACGGACCAACGGCTCAACCAAATTTCGATGCGATTATTGCGGAAGACAATCAGGAATTCAAAATCGGAAATTATACCATAAAAGCATTGCACACTCCGGGACATACTCTGGAAAGCACTACTTATCTTTTGATTGACGAAAACGGAAAACAACACGGTATCATAACCGGAGACACCTTATTTATCGGTGATGTGGGAAGACCCGACTTAGCTCAGAAACTGGTTTCGGATTTAACGCAGGAGAAACTGGCCGGAATGCTGTTCGATTCGCTTCGCAACAAAATCATGCCGTTATCAGACGATTTGATCGTATATCCAAACCACGGTGCCGGAAGTGCCTGCGGTAAAAACATGAGTAAGGAAACTACCGATACCTTAGGCAATCAGAAAAAAGTGAATTATGCCTTGCGTGCCGACATGACCAAAGAAGAATTCACCAAAGAATTGTTAGACGGTTTGGGAGCGCCACCGGCCTATTTCCCTCAAAACGTACTGATGAACATTCAGGGGTATGACAGTCTGGAAACCGTAATGAACAAAGCCAATACCGCATTGGAGCCAAAAGCATTTGAAGCAATTGCTAACGACGCGGAAGCCTTGGTTTTGGACGTACGTCATGAAAATGATTTCGTTAAGGAGCATGTACCCAACTCGATATTCATTGGATTGCACGGCAACTTTGCACCTTGGGTAGGCGCGTTAATCATGGATGTGAAACAGCCTATCTTATTAATCACTCCGGAAGGCAAGGAAGAAGAAACCATTACCCGTTTGGCTCGTGTTGGTTTTGACAACTGTCTGGGCTATTTAAAAGGCGGATTGGAAGCCTGGAAAGCGGCAGGTTTTGAGACTGACAGCATCGCATCAATTTCTCCGGAACAGTTTGCTTCCGAAAAGGACAAAACAAAACTTACCATAGTAGATGCCCGTAAGCCGGGTGAGTTTACAGCCGAGCATGTCGAAAATGCCGTAAATATTCCGTTGGATTTTGTGAACACTCAACTTTCCGAAGTGCCTAAAAACGAAGATTTTTATTTGCATTGTGCCGGCGGTTACCGTTCTGTTATCATGGCATCCATTCTAAAAGCACGTGGTTACCACAACATGATTAACATAGAAAAAGGAATCAGCGGAATTCGCAATGCGGGCGTCGAATTAACGAAATTCGTTTGTCCGTCCACTTTGAAATAAATACCATAAGGAAATAATAAAAATCAGGCTGTTGCCTGATTTTTTGTTTCCAAATTCTAACAAAAATTTAGCACTATAGATCATAAATAGGCAAAAAAATAAATACTTTTGCACCACAAACAAATAAACATAAAAATGAGAAAGATTCTTTTATTAGCCGGATTATCCCTTTTGGCTTCTTGCAGTAAAGTTGGAGATACAGAATATTTAATTTCCGGAACGGCAACAGGCATTGATAACGGAAAAATGGCTATTCTTCAGATTCAAAATGAAATGGGCCCTGTTTCTAAAGATACTGTAAAAGTAGAAAACGGAAAATTCGAATTCAAGGGAGAATTCAAAGAAGGTCCGGAAATTGGTTTCATTATAATTGAAAGTCTTGATTCCGGAATGGTACCTTTTATTCTTGAAAACGGAGAAATCACTATTACGGTAGATAAGGATACGATTCAGAAATCCAAAATCAGCGGAACCAACAATAACGATAAATTTCAGGAATATAATGATGGGTCAAGCGTAATCTATAAAAAAATGCTTGCTTTCCAGAAAAACAACCAACAGAAATTTATGGATGCACAAAAAGTGAACGATACCGCTACCATGAATTCGCTTAGAAAACAAAACATGACTTTCCAGAATGACATGGATAAATTTTCCGAAACATTTGTGGAAAAAAACCCTAATGCCTTCCTTTCTTCCCTTTTATTAGAGAACTTCATCGGAAGACAGACACTTGAGGCTGCAAAAATTGAAAAACTATATAACGCTTTGGCTTCCGATATCAAGAAAACCAAAAGTGGTGTTCGTGTAAATGATTTCATCAAAAGTCAAAAAGCGGTAACCATCGGAACTATGGCTCCGGACTTTTCTGCTCCGAATCCGGAAGGAAAAAACGTTTCTCTAAAAGAATCGTTAGGAAAAGTGACCATTATTGATTTCTGGGCTTCATGGTGCGGACCTTGTCGTGCGGAAAACCCTAACGTGGTAGCTTTATACAATGAATTCCATTCAAAAGGTTTAAACATCATTGGTGTGTCTTTGGATAAAGATGCGGCAAAATGGAAAGAAGCCATTGCAAAAGACCAATTAACATGGACACATGTTTCCAATTTAAAATTTTGGGAAGACGGTATCGCAAAACAATACAATGTAAAATCAATTCCGGCTACTTTTATTCTTGATGCTACAGGAAAAATCGTTGCCAAAGACCTTCGTGGTGCCGAATTGAAAGCGAAAATTGCAGAATTATTAGCAAAATAATCCTCTTTTGAAAAAGAATATTTAAAAATCTCCTTCGGGAGATTTTTTTATTTTATTCAGCCCCAATACGTTAAAAAAAAGTTATGAATTATCTTTAAAATATGTTTGGATACTGAGAAAACAGTGCTATATTTGCAACCGCAATAAGCAAGATACTTGCTTGTATGGCCAGGGGGGAGATACTCAAGCGGCCAACGAGGGCGGACTGTAAATCCGCTGATTACATCTTCGCAGGTTCGAATCCTGCTCTCCCCACAAACTAAATGAAAAAGAAAAAGCACCAAGTTCACTTGAGTGCTTTTTTTGTTTCATTTAATTGGTTAGAGTAAAGTGAACCTTACTCAGAATCTCCCAATGAAGTGGAGAAATCAAACGCTCACTACAAAATAAAAAAACCATTCACCGCAGCGAATGGTTTTCTCTTAAAAAGATGTTTTTCTATTACCGTATAATCAACTTCCGAGTCGTAGTCTTATTCTCTGAAGTCACTTTTACAAAATACATTCCCGAAGGTAAATTCAATTGCAATGTAGTCGTGTCTGAAAAGTTCTGATTGGCCACTATTTGTCCGGTATACGAATACACTTCCGCTTTTGCATTGCCCTGAATTCCTGAAATCGTAATTCTGTCGTTGGCCGGATTCGGATACATCAAAAATTTCAACTCAGCAGCATCATTGGTTCCTAAAGTCGAAAACCAGGGTTCTCCTGCATGACTTCCCCAAATATAGTCCGCAAGATTAGGATAATCAATAAACGGATTACGGTTCATTTGCCAGGTATATACATAATTATTTCTGTTCAATTCAAAATCATCGGAGGGGTCTGTAGTGTTCCAGGTTAACAAAGTGGCTAAATCGCCAATATTACCCGAAGGAGTTACCCCGTCAACCAAATACTCAGACGGATCACCATTCACCACATTCAATCCATTGAAACGAACGGCCATGTAAAACACTGCTCTTGCCACATCGCCGCGCCATGAGCCTTGTGTTCCTATTGGTCCTGCGTAAACCGTTGATGTTGCTACCGGACCGTAATTTTTATTGTTTCGGGAAGAATTCTCCTGACCGTTTTCTGCGCGTATGTGATGAGCATCAGAAACACCGTCAACGGTACTTGTGGCACTTGTTGAATTCCAAACACCAATCCCGTCTGCCGTGTCGCCTTGAGCCACGTCAAAACCGCCTCTGGACTGACAAAAGATATGTTCCCGATTCCATTTACCGACGATACTGCTGCCGGATTGCTGATCGATTTTCGCCATTGGCTGTTCGATATACATGCACCAAACCTGATTGGAATTTTCAGGATTCTGGTCGGCAGTTCGTAAAATTTCCCAGATATCGGCATAACTGTGTAATCGCACCACAGATGGATTGGCTATAATATCCTGAAGCGCCTGTTTTAAAGCGGCTCCCGACAATCCTTCCAAAGAAGCATAGTACCCTGCCGGAGCGGTACTGGAAACAACGCCATAGGTTGGGTTTAAAGGTGTTCCCCACGTATTTACCTGATAATCATTGTCATAAATACGAATTGTAATATTATCGTTGTTCGCAACGTATCCAAAAGGAAGCGGCTGGAATCGGAATAACAATTCCTCATCGCCTTCATCTACAGTGTCATTTGTTAAAATAATTTCGGTTTGCGTCGTGGTTTGTCCTACCGGAATGGAAACGGTTAACCCTCCAGAAAAGTCCGACATACTGAAGTTTCCGTTGTTTAACGTGAAATTCATAATCAGGGTTTCATTCTGAACCGGTTGGCTGGCGGTAAAGGTAATATTGAAACTATCGCCTTCATTATAAGACGTTTGCGTAAAAGCAACTGTTACATAATTTATCGGAATACCGGAACCGTCGTTGTTAACACCCGGGGTTGGAGCTTTTACTTCGTAAGTACCATCGGTTTTGCGTTGGATGGATTGTGTTGTAGCTGCACCGTTTACGTTTTCATTATAACTGACTGTTTCGCCAAAAATGGTCATTAATGCCGTTGCTTGTGCAGTACCATTATTGCTGTATACCAACGCATCTATAAGATTTGCAGCTGTTGCTGGTGTATTTGTTGGGAAATCAGAAGCATTTCCTAAATATATTGCTACAGCATCGGGACCGCTTTGAATTATATTATTAGTAATTATTATTGATGGTGAAGGGCTAAGCTGAGCATTTCCAACTAAAAAATTACCATTAATATCAGTAGAATACCCGTCTAAATCAACAGCTAAATAACTTAAAGTACCTGCGTAAGGTGCTGTACTGGTTGCATTAAAGAAAACAAGCACATAACCGTCTAAAGCAAAACTTGGTGTATCCGACTTTATTTCAACAAATTCAAGTACATCTATGGAAGGTGTGTCGGGATCCAATTCGTTAATTACAAGCTGGCCGAAAGTCGCGTTCGAAACCAATGCGACAAATAACAGTAATAGTAGTTTTTTTATCATTTCCTCTAAAATTTGGGGCTATAAATTTAGGTATTTATTATCGAATAACAGCCTGTTATTGAAAAGTTTACACAAAAACAATTGCCTTGTAAGAAAAGTAATCACTAATTATTTTTTATTATCTGAATAGTATGACAAACCGATGTTTTTCCTAAATTTACAACTTATAGTACTACAAAAACCATAAAAGCCTTTGAGACTCCCATTCCGTTTTTTTCTGTTCAGCTTTTTCCTTCTCGGTATACATCTTGTTTCAGGACAACATACCAACACGCTTTTGGTATTTGCCGAACCGGAAAACAAAACGCTTACCGTGGAGCAGGAAATCACTTATTTCAACACTACGAAAGACACTTTAAAAGATTATATCTTAAACGATTGGAACAACGCCTACTCGGATAAGAATTCAAAACTGGCCAAACGTTTTTCCGACGAATTCTACCGGGGTTTTCATTTGGCTAAAGACAGTGATCGCGGACTCACAACCATTACCTCCATCATCGATCAGAACAATCGCGTTTTGGAATTTTCCAGAGTAAACAACCAGGTCGATTTAATTGATGTTCATCTGGTTAACCCCATTTATCCGAATCATAAATTTAAAATAAAAATAAAGTATACCGTTACCATTCCAAATCATCGTTTTACCCGTTTTGGTGCCGACGAGAATTCCGGAAGCCTCCATTTGAAAAACTGGTTCTTAACACCCGCCCGAATTGAAAACAACTCCTTCATAAAAAACAGTAATGAGAATCTGGATGATATTGCCAATGGTCTGGCCAATTACGATATCACTATGACGATTCCTTCCCGATTTCACGTGTTTACCGATTTGAAAAGCACCAAAATATCCGAAAAGAAGGAACAGACCGTGTATCATTTAAAAGGGGAAAACATTCAGGATTTCAATCTGATTTTAGAATCCAACCCTACGTTTTCCAACTATAAAAACACACAAATGGAAGTCGTAACTAATCTGAAAGACAAAAGGTTAAACGATTTTCAGAAAGCCATTGTTATCGACCGCGTTGTAAACTATGTAACGGAAAATTTAGGCAAATTGCCCCAGGAAAAATTAATCGTTTCTCAAGTGGATTATGACCGAAATCCGTTTTATGGTTTAAACCAATTGCCTTCCTTCATCAGTCCGTTTCCCGATGAATTCCTGTATGAACTGAAATTTCTGAAAACCTTCACCAACAACTATCTGAAAACGGCTTTGCATCTGAATCCGAGAAAGGGCACGTGGATTGCAGACGGGATTCAGACCTATGTGATGATGAAATACATCGACGAACATTATCCCAACATGAAAATGATGGGCAGTTTATCGGATTACAGATTGCTGAAAGGCTTTAACCTATTCAAATCCAATTTCAACGATCAGTATTATTACCTCTACCTGCTGATGGCGCGTAAAAATCTTGATCAGCCTATTGGTGATTCCAAAAGCAGTTTCATTAAATTCAACGAACAGATATCAGGCAAATACAGGGCCGGAATGAGTTTGAATTATCTTGATGATTTTCTGGGGAATGATATTGTGGCTTCTTCCATCACCGATTTCGTAAAATTAAATGCGTCGCAAGAAACCGATGAAAGCGATTTCCGAAATATTTTAAATCAAAAAACCGACAAAAACATTGATTGGTTTTTTACTACGGTGGTGCATTCACGGGAATTGATAGATTATAAATTCGGAAAAGTAAAAAAGAACAACGAAACCATTGAAGTGGTTATTAAAAACAGAACCAAAACCAATGTTCCCATTTCGGTTTACGGAATAAAGAACGACAGTATTGTTTTCAAACAATGGGTGGAAAACGTCACAAAAGACACCGTAATTACGTTTCCGAGAGCCAATGCCGACAAAGTGGTGCTGAATTACAACAATGAAATCCCCGAATACAATTCCAGAAACAACTGGAAATCCCTTAAAAGTTTCTTCGGCAACAACCGTCCGATTAAATTCACCTTCGTGAAGGATTTGGAAGATTCCAATGTGAATCAGATTTTTTATGTTCCGGAATTCTCGTATAATCTTTACGACGGTATTTCACCGGGCTTGAGTTTCCACAACAAATCCCTATTGGATAAACCTTTTATTTTTGATGTAACTCCTGTATATTCTTCCAATACCAATTCGCTTATCGGTGGCGCTTTTTTCACTATAAATCAGAATATCCGCGAAGACCGACTGTACAATATCCGTTACAGTCTTGGCGGTTCCACCTATCATTACGCACCCAATGCGGCTTACACCAAAGTGACCCCGTCGATATCGTTCCGGTTCCGTGATTTGGATTACCGGGCCAATAAAAAAGAAAATGTAACGCTGCGCCATGTGTTTGTCAACCGGGAGCAATCTGTTTTTGTAACCAGCAAGGATGAAAACTATTCGGTTTTCAATTTGCGTTATTCCAAAGGGGAATCGGAAATTACCCGGGTGTATAATCTAATGACGGATGTTCAGATTGCCAATAATTTCGGGAAGTTGTCCGGCGAAATTCAGTACCGCAAACTATTTGAGAACAACCGCCAGGTAAATCTTCGCTTTTTTGCGGGAACGTTCATGTACCGTGACACCAAATCGGAATTTTTCAGTTTCGGATTGGATCGTCCTACCGATTATCTGTATGATTACGGATTATTGGGCCGCTCTGAAAGTACCGGATTGTTCAGTCAACAATACATTATGGCCGAAGGCGGTTTCAAGTCGAAATTTGATGCCCGTTTTGCCAACCAATGGATGACTACCGTAAACGGAAGTTTCAATATTTGGAACTGGGTGGAAGTTTATGGCGATTTGGGGATGATGAAAAACCAGTTCTATTCCACTAAATTCCTGTATGATAGCGGAATACGATTAAATCTTGTACCCGATTATTTTGAATTGTATTTTCCGGTATATTCCAATAACGGATGGGAAATTGCGCAGGACAATTATGATGAAAAAGTGCGTTTCGTAATTACACTGAGTCCGAAAACACTGATATCATTATTCACCAGAAAGTGGCTATAACACTTCAAATCAAAATTTTAGAAATTATTTTCACTACTGTTTATTAAACTATTTTCATTGAAATTGATATTTTATTGAAAATATCGCATCACATTATAAGTAATTCACAATATGATTATCAAAAGTGAAATTATTATTTTATCAGCCCATTGTTTTATATTGCCGAAATAATTAAATTTGTCAAATAACATCATTTAGATATATGAACCAAACTGCCACTAAAGAAGCATTATCTTTTGAAGATTTCAAAACCGAAGTGCTTAATGATTATAAAGTTGCAACCATCAGTCGTGAATGCAGCTTATTGGGAAGACGTGAAGTCTTAACCGGTAAGGCAAAATTCGGGATTTTTGGTGACGGAAAAGAAGTGCCGCAATTGGCCTTAGCCAAAGCTTTCCGAAATGGAGATTTCCGTTCCGGGTATTATCGTGATCAAACCTTTATGATGGCTATTGGTCAAATGACAATCCAACAGTTTTTTGCCGGTTTATACGGACATACCGATTTAGCCCATGATCCGATGAGTGCCGGACGTCAGATGGGCGGGCATTTCGCAACCCATTCGCTTGACGAAAACGGAAACTGGAAAAACCTGACACAACAAAAGAATTCAAGTGCCGACATCTCTCCTACTGCCGGGCAAATGCCCCGTTTGTTAGGATTGGCTCAGGCATCTAAAATATACAGAAATGTAGGCGGTATCAACCAAACGAATTTTTCCGAAAAAGGAAATGAAGTCGCTTGGGGAACGATTGGAAACGCCTCAACATCCGAAGGTTTGTTTTTTGAAACCATCAATGCGGCCGGAGTATTACAGGTTCCGATGGTAATGAGTGTTTGGGATGACGAGTACGGAATTTCAGTTCACGCCAGATACCAGACCACAAAAGAAAACATCTCCGAAATCCTAAAAGGTTTCCAACGTGATGAAGACAACAAAGGGTACGAAATCATGACCGTTAAAGGTTGGGATTATCCTGCTTTGGTGGAAACGTATCAGAAAGCATCACAAATAGCCCGCGAAGAGCATGTTCCGGTATTGATTCACGTTTACGAATTAACACAACCGCAGGGACACTCGACTTCCGGTTCCCACGAACGTTACAAAAACGCGGATCGTTTGGCTTGGGAAGCAGAATATGACTGTTTGGCACAAATGCGTATTTGGTTAATTGAAAACAATTTGGCTACTGCCGAAGAATTGGAGGCTATCGATACACAGGCTAAAAAAGACGTTTTAGAAGGTAAAAAAGCGGCTTGGACTGCTTTTGTAGAACCTATTAAAGCAGAACAACAGGAATTGGTGGCTTTATTAAACTCAATTGCTGCCAACAGTGCCAATAAGGTTTTCATTGAAAAATACACCAACGATTTGGCTTCCATTAAAGAGCCAATCCGTAAAGATATTATTACCACTGCCCGTAAAGTTTTGCGTTTGATTGTAAAAGAAAACGGAAGGGCCCAACTTTCCGCCTGGATTACGGCTTATACCGAAAAAATCCAACCGAAATTCAGTTCACACTTGTTTTCACAATCGGATAAAAATGTTTTATCGGCGAAAGAAGTTTTACCGAAATATGACGAAACTTCGGAAGAAGTAGATGCGCGTTTGGTATTGCGAAACAATTTCGATGTGATTTTCGAAAAACATCCGGAAACGTTAATTTTTGGAGAAGATTCCGGAAACATTGGTGATGTGAATCAAGGCTTGGAAGGCATGCAGGAGAAATACGGAGAATTCCGTGTGGCTGATGCCGGAATCCGTGAAGCAACCATTTTAGGTCAGGGTATCGGAATGGCTATGAGAGGTTTACGTCCTATTGCTGAAATTCAGTATTTGGATTATCTTTTATATGCAATTCAGATTATGAGTGATGATTTGGCTACACTGCAATACAGAACCGCAGGTCGCCAAAAAGCACCGTTAATTATAAGAACACGTGGTCACCGTTTGGAGGGAATCTGGCATTCTGGATCGCCAATGGGAATGATTATCAACGCGATTCGCGGAATTCACGTTTTGGTTCCGAGAAACATGACTAAAGCGGCTGGTTTCTACAATACCTTATTAGAAACGGATGAACCGGCTTTAATCGTAGAATGTTTGAACGGTTACCGTTTGAAAGAAAAAATGCCAACCAACTTAGGCGAATTCAAAACGCCGATTGGTGTGGTGGAAACCATCAAACAAGGTGCTGACATTACTTTGGTTTCTTACGGTTCGACATTGCGTTTGGTGGAACAGGCGGCAAAAGAATTGTTAGAAGTAGGTATTGATGCTGAAATTATCGATATTCAATCGTTATTACCGTTTGACGTTAATCATGATATTGTGAAATCGGTAGCTAAAACCAACCGTTTGTTAGTTATTGACGAAGACGTTCCCGGTGGTGCATCGGCGTTTATTTTACAGCAAATCATCGACGAACAGAAAGGATACAAACACTTAGACAGTAATCCGGAAACCTTGGCTTCCAAACCACACCGTCCGGCTTATGGTACCGATGGTGATTACTTCTCAAAACCTTCCGTAGAAGATATTTTCGAGAAAGTCTATGCCATGATGCATGAAGTGAATCCGGTGAAATATCCGAGTTTGTACTAAACAATATATTATTAAAAAAGCCCTGAGAATTCAGGGCTTTTTTTTATGGTTTTATTATCAGTAACGAAGGCGTTTTATTTAACCATGAACTTCGTTTGTCTAAAAGCTCTTTCCAGCTTCCTACACTGATTATCATTAAATCCTGTTCGTCCAGTAACGCTTTTTCAATTTTCCGTTCTACGGCAAGTTTAATGTGTTTTGGATATTTCTTACTGATTTTATCAATCTTCTCATTGAAAACCGAACTGCCTTTCAAATGTCCGGCCTTATCCAGAATGGTTACCATCGAATTTGAATTTTCGATTAACTGTTTGGCATAATCCAATAAGAATAAGTCACTTTCGTCCAAAAGCAAGACAAAAACATGATTTGCGTTTTGGTAATTCTTATCCACTAAAATTCCCACCGGCACTTCTGTTTTTGATAAGATTAGCGATGTTCTTTCATCGAAGTGAGCACTTTCAAAAAGTTTTTCTTTACCGGTAAACGTATTAATCAAACTCTCCGGACTGATGATTCGCGTAGTAAAACCAAGCACTTTCCCTAATATCGAACCATCAAAAATCGATTGGCTTAAACTCATCAGCACCAAATCAAAATCGCCTTTATTGGATACTTCCACCACATCATTCTCCACCTCAATGGAGCTTTTGAAAATAGTGGTAATCTTCTGATTCAGTTCTTCCGAAGCATGTAAAACCGGCTTAAAACTGGCTTCCTCATACTCGTCAATATTATACGGATTCAGTTCGTTACTGGGTAAAATATGCATTGCGGTTACAATAGCATTATTGTGCATTTTCTTCACAAAATTGTTTGCCAAACGCAATAAAGACTGACTTTCCTCGGCATTATGAAACGAAAAGAGTATCTTAAATTTATTGTTCTGAATAATTTCTTTCGGAATGATTTCCGCTTTCGATTTAAAGACGTAATTGATTAAATCCAAAGCCGGTCCGGTCATAAAAGTCGTTGCCAGAGCCATAATTACCATCATGGCAAAAATTTCAGGCTTCAGAACCCCTAAATCATAACCAATATTCAAAACCACCAGCTCCATCAATCCACGGGTGTTCATCAGCGCTCCAATGGTTAAACTGTCTTTCCAGCTTTGTCCCACGTATCTTGCTGTCAGTGCACTACCCACAAATTTCCCTACTACAGCCACCAAAATAATGTAACCGCAAACTTCCCATAAATAAGCATCGTCGAGCAAACCGATTTGTGTACGAAGTCCGGTAAACACGAAGAATAACGGAAGCAGCATAACCTGTGAAACATCTTCCACTTTTTCGATGAATACATTACGGAAACGCATGCTTTCCGGCATGATTACCCCAGCCATAAAAGCACCGAATAAAGCGTGAATACCAATGATTTCAGTAGCGTATGAAGAAATCAATAAGGTTAAAAAGAATATGGCTACGACCGGTTTTGTAATACTGTCCGGATTATCATAAAGTTCACCGATGCGTTTTAAGAAGGGTTTTACAAACTTCAGCATCAGGAAGACATAGATTATGGCTAATGCCATTATATAAAGAGAACTCAAAAAAGAACCCGCTTTTACAATCGCTATAACGGCAGCCAGAATACACCAAGCCGTAATATCGTCGGCAGCGGCACAGGTAATTACCATAGCCCCTAACTTGGTTTTATGCAGACCCCGTTCCTGAATAATCCGTGCCAATACCGGAAACGCGGTAATACTCATGGCAATTCCCGTAAAGAGAGCGAAAGAGAGAAATTCCACACCTTCCGGAGCGAATTCCGTATAAATGAAATAGGCCAATACCAATCCTAACGTAAACGGAATCACAATACTGGCGTGACTGATTACAACCGCTTCTTTGGCTTTGTTATGAAGGACTTTCAGATCCAGCTCCATACCTACCACAAACATGAAAAGGATAAGACCAATCTGACTCAGAAACTGAAGGTTCCCAAGAGAAGCCTCTGGAAAAAGTGCTTCTGAAAAACCGGGAAAATAACTTCCTATAACCGATGGCCCAAGTACGATTCCGGCAAGAATCTCACCGATAACAGTTGGTTGACCGATTCTTTTGAAAATAGCCCCAAACAACCTTGCAACAAATACAATGGTAACAATCTGTGCCAACAAAATGGCCAGCGGATGGGTTAAATTATGCGTTAAGGAATTAATGAACTCCTGCCACTGACTGTTTCCCGAGTTGGAAACCACAACATTTCTTCCAGCCTCCAGGATTTTTCCGTTTTGAACCGTCCAATACATAATGGCAGAGGTTACCCCGACAATCCCGAAATAAAAAAAGCTGTTTCTGAATTTTTTCATGCTAAAACCAAGCGATTGCTGCTGTTCGCTTACAGACACCAATATTACTAATAAAAATGGAAATACGTTATTATCAAACCAACATTTCTCATCACATAAAAATATGACAATTATCATTTTAGTTCTCACCACATACGACTAATTTTGATTCTGTAAAACATTAGGTATGACAACTTCATTAGTACAGAAATACAATGTCCCGGGACCAAGATACACCAGCTATCCAACGGTTCCCTATTGGGAGGAAGAGAGTTTTTCGACTGAAATGTGGAAAAAAACTTTTATAAAATCGTTCTCGGAAAGCAATGCTGCTGAAGGGATAAGTCTTTATATTCACTTGCCTTTTTGCGAAAGCCTTTGTACGTTTTGCGGATGCCACAAACGAATCACGAAGCGTCACGAAGTCGAGAATCCCTACATCGAAGCCGTTCTGAAAGAATGGAACATGTATTGCGATTTGTTTCCGGAAAAACCCTTAATCAAAGAAATCCATTTGGGTGGCGGAACGCCAACGTTCTTTTCACCGGAAAATCTGGAAACCTTAATTAACGGAATTTTCAAAAGAGCCGATAAAGCACCCGGACACGAATTCAGTTTTGAAGGACATCCGAACAATACTTCCAGGGAGCATCTGCAGACATTATACGATTTGGGTTTTCGCAGAGTGAGCTACGGTGTGCAGGATTACAGTGATAAAGTTCAGAAAGCCATTCACAGAATACAACCTTTTCACAACGTGGCAAAAGTGACTTTGTGGGCCAAAGAAATCGGATATACTTCGGTATCGCATGATTTGATTTTCGGATTGCCGTTTCAGGAATTGGATAACATCATTGATACCATAGAAAAAACAAAATCGCTTTCCCCCGACCGTTTGGCTTTTTACAGCTATGCGCATGTGCCGTGGATAAAAGGAAACGGGCAACGCGGTTTTAAAGATGAAGATGTACCAAAAGACGACGAGAAACGAAAACTCTATGAAGTAGGCAAACAATTATTGGCAAAAAAAGGGTATCATGAAATTGGTATGGATCACTTCGCACTGAAAAAAGACAGTATGTTCGAATCGTTTCAGGAAGGTAAATTGCACCGTAACTTCATGGGGTACACATCTTCCAAAACACAATTGATGATTGGTCTGGGAGCTTCTTCCATAAGCGACAGTTGGTATAGCTTTGCACAAAACGAAAAGTCCATTGAAGATTATTATGCTCGATTGAAAAAAAATGAATTGCCTGTTTTTAAAGGTCATTTGCTTAATGAAGAGGACTTAATCATACGCCGTCATATTTTAAACCTCATGTGTCAGTTTACAACTTCTTGGGATGAAAAACACCTTTATTTCAAAGAACTTCCTGAGGTTTTATCCCATTTGACAGAGATGGAAAATGACGGATTATTGGTTATTCAGAATAATGCCATAACGGTTACGGAAAAAGGAAAACCTTTTGTTAGAAACATATGCATGGCCTTCGATTTACGCTTACAACGTAATGCACCGCAAACACAGTTGTTCTCCATGACTGTGTAATTATTTTTTCATAATTTTATTTTACAGTAAATTCCTTCTAAATTATTATATTTGGAAGGAATTTTACTATTTATTCAATTATCAGAGCAACTCGGTTTTAATAAGTGGCATTATTTCAGGAACAATCATCATAATCAAAAACATTGAAAACCCATGACGCGAACCTTATTTCACCTGTTCTTTTTCTTACTAGGACTCCAAACGACCTTAGCCCAAAACATTACTGCTAAAGTTGTTGATGCCAAAAGTGGTGAGAGCCTTCCCTACGCCAACATTAAGCTCAACGAGACAACAAACCTAATTTCCAACGCAGAAGGTTACTTTACTTTATCAGAAAGTAATAGTGATGATGCCTCCGTTCTGACAGTTACTTATCTTGGTTATGTTAAACATCAAATAACTGTGGGCGAATTGAGAAACCTGCAATACATCATTAAACTGGAACCAGGTGTATTCGAACTCGAAACCATGACCATTTCCAATGTAAAACCAGATCCAAATGCTATAATGGCAGAGGTTAAAAAAAATCTCCCGATTCATTACAAAAATAACGGACAAGCTTCAAAGAGCATGATTTTTTATCGGGATGCCAGTACTTTTAAACCTATAAAATTTGATATCGAATTTACGAAATCAACAGGGTTTACCAAAAAAGGGCTTGAAGCTGTAAATAGGGAAGTGAATGCATTTACCTCCAAACTCATCTCGCATCCGCCAAAAGAATTTAAAGATCTGCTTTGCAATTACTACACCAACACCAAAATGAAAGACAATAAACCACTGTTTCATACAAAACTTGATGTAGTTAAAGCGACATTACTCAAAGATGAAGATCGTTCGGTCGATCTTGACGACATGCAACAGGTTGCAGAAAACATCTTCCTCAAACATCTGGATTCCACTAAATATTACCGGGTTAAAAGTGGTCTTTTCGGTTCCCGTGACACCATTTCGCTGAAAAAAAGTTTCAACGAGAAGAAAAATAAAAACAAAAACATAACACCAAAACTGACTTCTTCAAAAACAGGTCTTACAGTATTCATGTTCGAGAATAATTTTTCACAAAGCGGCAAACTGGATTTTGTGAACAAGCCTGAGTTATATAAATATACTTATGAAGGTAAAACGTATAACGATAAAGATGAATTTATGTACGTGCTAAGTTTCGAACCCAGAAAAAGTAAGGCAAAATACAACGGAAAATTATATGTTTCGGAAACGGATTATGCGGTTGTAAGATGTGATTATGCTTTAGCCGAAGGTGAAACCGTGAGCGGATTCAACATGAAATTGCTTCTGGGAGTAAAAGCATCCGAAAATATAAGTAAAGGAACACTTATCTATAAGAAAAACACCGATAATAAAGGATATTATTTGCAATATGCTTCAGTGGAAACCGGGCAGTATATTTACTTAAACAGACCACTTAAATTCATTGAATTGACGGATAGCGAAAAAGATGTGGTAGCCTTCGACCTGAAAGTGGAAGGAAACACTGCTGATAAAAAAGAGTTTCTGACTATTTCCAAATCGGAAATCAACGAAACGGCTTTTGACAACGTTAAGGAAGAGGATTTTAACTACATCCTACTCAAACGCTACGATTCCAAAATCTGGAAGGATTTCGTTTCCATCGAACCTTTGGAAGAAATGAAGCAATTTAAGGTTGCCGAGTAGCTAAAACCGCTTTTCTGACTGCATTTGAGATTCTGCAGAACTACAGCAATAACCAAAAAAGAACCGCAGATTCAAAATTAGAATCTGCGGTTCTTTTTTTAAAGTCATTCCAACCTTAAAACCTAATGCTGGTTTAGTTTTTCAGCATCAAAAAAATTTCATCCTTGATAAAAAGCAATCGTGCCTTTTTCTCGTGCATTGCTTCGTCAATAACAACTTCCTCCCCCATATTAATCCGGTGGATTTCATGTTCCAACTCGTGATACTCATCAAATAATTCTCTAAAATGAGGATCAGACACTTTTAATTCGTGAATTTTGTCATGATGCTCGGGAAACTCGTGTAATAAATCGTGTCTTTCCATACTGTCAAATTATTAAATTAATTTTGAACTATAAAGTTAACTAATCTGTTTTACATATTGTTTCACTCTGTACAAAAAGGCTTGTGTTGCTTGGTGAAACAAAAGGAATATCCAGCCCTAATCCGCGAATAATGAACAACATTCCGATACAAACCGTTACAATCGGGATGACTTTCTGAATGCTGTTACGAACCGGAACCGTCAATACATTGGAAACGTATGCTACCATACTCATCATCGGAATGGTTCCCAGTCCGTACAAAAACATATAGACAACACCCAGTGTTTCATTTTGCATGGCAATGGCCCCGAAAAGCGCCACATACACCAATCCGCAAGGTAAAAAACCGTTTAACAGTCCGATAGTGAATAGCGCCTTAAACGTTCTCTTTTTGAACTGGCTTCCCAACTTTGTTTTCACATAGGAAATGGTTTTATACACCGGTCTTGAAAAATTATATTGGGCGAAGACTTTTTCCGGAATTAAAACGAATGTAATCATCAAAATGCCAATGACAATAGACAACTGCTGTTGCATTCCTGCCAGAAAAAGTCCTTTACCCAACAAACCAAAAACCAAACCTAACGTCATGTAAGCAGTTATCCTGCCCAAGTGATACGTAAGAAGTTGTATCACTTTTTTTGTCGGATTCTTATGGTCAACCGGCAACATCATCGCGATGGGACCACACATCCCTATGCAATGCAAACTGCTGATTAAACCTAATAGAAGTGCCGAAAAAAGCATGATTTATAAATTTATTTCTTTTTTATTCAGGTATTCTTTACCTTCATATTCCCATTCAATGGAAATGTCCCAACGACCGTCAACCAAATTTGTTTTAGGTATGAGCAAATTTGAAGAAGACAACGAAATCGGAATTTCGAAATCTAATTTCTGGTTGGACGGTCGGTATAAGGACACTTTTCCTTTTATTTTTTTGAAATCAAAATCTTTCGGAAAGACAATCTGCAATCCGTTTTCGTTGGATTCGATTGTAATTCTTTCGATCAAATCGTTGGCATTTTGTTGCTTGTCCAACTGACCCTGAAAGTTCTGTTCTTTTTTATAATATTCTTCAGTAACCATTTCGTGGTCGTACTGTGAATCGGATTGTACTTTGAAAACGAAGTATAAAATAAACGTCATAAACAAAGCAAATGCGATCACAATCGAAGTTCCCCAATTCAATTTCATAATTCTTATTTTTTTGAAGCGTCCCGATAGCTATCGGGAGGCCGGTGTTTTATCGGTTATCGCAATTCCTGTCGTATGTTCCTCCCGATGAAAAATCGGGATCCACGTCCATCAGGGCTATTTAGCCAACTATCCGCTTGTTTGTTATTTTCAAACTCCTCGCAGAACCCTTTTCACTTATCCTTACATTAATTAAAACTTCTGGGGCCTAAGAAATTGGTTGTAGTCGTTTCCAAAAGTAAATCGCCGTCGTAAACATCAATCTTCACTTTGGTTTTATCCCCTTTTAATAATGCGGGATGAATTTCAATAAACAACGTTCCTTGAGCCAATCCTTCTTTTTTAACTTTAAAGATGGGTTTACCCACAACTTTTATTTCTCCTTTAATATTGGCCAGTTTAAAATGTACGGCATCAAAATCCTTAACCGTTTTGTTTACGATTTTATACGTAAATACGTTACTGATTTTATCGCCTTTGTGTTCAAACAATTGTCCCGGTAAACGTAAAACCGTAGCCTGAACATCGTTTCTAAGGAACAACATTCCGATGAAAATCCCGGTAAGTATGGTTAAAACCGCAACATACCCTTTCATTCTGGTTGTGAAAACGAATTTTTCCTTTTTCACAATCTCATCTTCGGAAGCGAAACGAATTAACCCTTTTGGTAAATTCACACTTTCCATGATAAAATCACACTCGTCGATACAAGCCGTACAGTTTACACATTCCAGCTGCGTTCCGTTACGAATATCAATTCCGGTCGGACAAACATTAACACATTGGTGGCAATCAATACAATCGCCTTTTCCTAATGCGGTTCTGTCTTCGTTTTTCTTGAATTTGGCACGACCGTTTTCAGCCTCACCTCTTTTATGATCGTAGGCAACAACAATGGTTTTGTTATCAAGCAATACACCTTGCAAACGTCCGTAGGGACAAGCAATGATACAAACCTGTTCCCGAAACCAGGCAAAAATAAAGTAGAAAACCGCCGTAAAAATCAATAGGGCAATGAGTGTACTTGTATTGTGCGTCGGACCTTCGGTTACCATTTTTAGCAATTCATCACTTCCGATAACATAGGCTAAAAAGATATTGGCAATCAGAAAGGAAATAATGAAAAAGATACTCCATTTTGTTACTCGCTTTCTTATCTTTTCCGCATTCCAGGCTTGTTTGTTCAGTTTGATCTGAGCCCCTCTGTCGCCGTCAATCCAAAATTCGATTCTTCTGAAAACCATTTCCATAAAAATGGTCTGCGGGCAAATCCAACCACAGAAAATCCGACCGAAAGCTACAGTAAATAACGTTAATCCCACTACCCCAATAATCATCGTGATAACGAACAGGTAAAAATCCTGTGGCCAGAAAGGGAATCCGAAAATATTGAACTTTCTGTCAATCACATTGAACAACAGAAACTGATTCCCGTTAATTTTAATGAATGGTGCCGAGAATAAAAAGAGTAATAAAAAATAACTCACCCATTTTCTTCTTTCGTACCATTTCCCTTTCGGAATTTTAGGAAATACCCATGCGCGCTTACCTTCTCTGTCAATGGTTCCTATTGTATCTCTAAAACTATCGTCTGGTAAATTTGCCATTTGTTTTTGCTTGCTGTTATTGATAACGGATTTTATTCTCCTAAGTTAAGCAATAACCTGTTAACCTGTTATATATCAAACTTATTCTTCAGTCCAAACATCACCTTCCGCAGCTTTCGCTTCTTTTGGATTGGTTCCCTGCAGACTTAAAACATAACTCGCCACTTTTTGAATATCGGAAGGTTTGATACTTGATTTCCAGGCTACCATTCCTTTTCCGTCACGGCCACCTTCCATAATCGTGTTGAACACATTTTTAATTCCGCCACCCAAAATCCATTGGTTGTCAGTAAGGTTCGGTCCGATTGCACCTCCGGCATCAGCACGGTGACAGGCAACACAATTGGTTTCATAAAGTGCTTTCCCGGCGTCCAAATCAGCCTTTTCGGTTAATAATGTAACTTTTTCTTTGTCCATTACATCCGGAGCGGTTTTTTTGTATTCTTCAACGGCAATTTTAGCTTCGGCCATTGCTTTATTGAATTCGGTAGTTTGGTCGTCGTGTCCTAAAACATGGAAACGTACCAAATAGATTACTGAGAAAGCGATACAAGCGTAGAACAAATACACCCACCATGGCGGCAGCACGTTGTCCAACTCTTTGATACCGTCGTAATCATGGTGTAATAATAATTCCCCTTCCTCTTCCACTTTGTTGGAACGCGTTAATTTGTGCATCCATTTTTTGTAGAAAGCCGATTCCGAAAACGGAAGGTTTTCTTCTATTTCTTTTGCTTTACGCTGCTCTTCGGTAAGTAAACTGTCAACAACATTGTAAGCCGCTTTCAGTACAATTTCCATAGCAATTAATACAAACAGAAAAAGCAAAAGCAGTATGGAAACAATCGGGTATTTTATAAATGCCGGTTTGTCTCCGGAATCGATGAAGAATTCCATCGCTCCAAAGAAAATGGCAAATAAAACCGGGATTCGAACATATATTGGAAAAAACTTTTTCATGACCTGTTAATTTTGAAATTCATTTGTGTCTTCATTCCCAAACGGAATATTACTCATCTCTGTGATTTTCTCTTTTTTATAGGTAAAGACCCAAACATAAAGTCCTACAAAGAAAAGAAAGAAAATTAGCAATGAAATTATCGGATAAATCTCAATTCCTGAGATGGTTTCCATATTGTGTTTGATAAACTTAAGCATACCTTTTATTTTTGAAGTTGTGCTACATCCTTGATTTTAATATCGGTTCCAAGACGTTGTAAGTAGGCAATCAATGCTACGATTTCACGGTCTTTCATCGGAACAAAACGTTCTCCTTTTACAGCAGCATTTTTCTTGCTTTCCTCATAACTTTTTACAAAGTCAGGATCATTCGTCAGGTTTTTCTCGATTTGTGCCGACTGTTTAGCGATATTTTGTTTAGCATTGGCAATTTCCGCATCCGTATAAGGAACACCTAATTTTACCATTACACGCATTTTATCTTCGGTTTTGGAATAATCCATTGGTTCGTTATCAAACAACCATTTGTAACCCGGCATGATAGAACCTGAAGATGTACTTTGCGGATCCCACATGTGGTTGAAATGCCAGTTGTCTGAATATTTACCACCTACACGCATTAAGTCCGGTCCGGTACGTTTTGACCCCCAAAGGAATGGGTGATCGTAAACATATTCTCCTGATTTGGAATACTCACCGTAACGCTCTACTTCAGAACGGAAAGGTCGTACCATTTGTGAGTGACAACCCACACAACCTTCACGGATATACAAGTCACGTCCTTCCAATTCTAATGGTGTGTATGGTTTCACACTTGAAATTGTCGGAATATTTGATTTCACGATTAAAGTCGGAACAATCTGGATGATACCGCCAATCAGGATTGCAACGGTAGCTAAAATGGTAAGCTGGATTGGTTTTCTTTCCAACCAAGTGTGGAATTTTTCACCTTTCAAACGGCTTGCTGCAATTCGTTGCAATTCCGGAGCTTCAGCCAATTCGTCTTCGATGGTTTGCCCTTGTCTTACGGTCATTATAATGTTGTACACTAAAACGAACAATCCGATAATGAATAACGTTCCTCCTACTGCACGCATCGCATACATTGGCATAATCGCCGTAACGGTTTCAAGGAAGTTACCGTATACTAATGAACCATCCGGGTTAAACTGTTTCCACATTTGAGCCTGAGCAAAACCGGCTACGTATAATGGAAGTGCATATAAAATGATACCTAAAGTTCCAATCCAGAAATGGAAATTGGCTAACTTAAAGGAGTATAACGTTGTTTTTGCCATTCTTGGGATCAACCAGTAAATCATACCAAAGGTCATGAATCCGTTCCAGGCTAGAGCTCCTACGTGAACGTGTGCTACAATCCAGTCGGTAAAGTGTGCAATGGCATTTACGTTTTTAAGGGAAAGCATCGGACCTTCGAAAGTTGCCATACCATAACCGGTAATCGCCACTACGAAGAATTTCAATACTGGCTCAGTACGTACTTTGTCCCAAACCCCTCTTAATGTCAATAATCCGTTAATCATACCACCCCAAGACGGAGCGATTAGCATTACTGAGAAAACAACACCTAAATTTTGTGCCCAATCCGGTAATGAAGTGTATAACAAGTGGTGAGGACCCGCCCAGATATATAAGAAAATCAACGACCAGAAGTGAACGATTGATAATCTATAAGAATAAACAGGTCGGTTCGCCGCTTTAGGAATGAAATAATACATTAAGCCTAAGAACGGAGTCGTAAGGAAGAACGCAACCGCATTGTGTCCGTACCACCATTGCACCAAAGCATCCTGAACACCGGCATAAACCGAGTAACTTTTCATTCCGTCAACCGGTAAGGCCAAACTGTTGAAAATATGTAAAACCGCCACGGTTACGAAAGTGGCAATGTAAAACCAAATGGCAACATATAAATGACGCTCTCTACGACGTAAAATGGTCATAATCATATTAATACCGAAAACAACCCAAATAATTGCGATGGCTATATCAATAGGCCATTCCAATTCGGCATATTCTTTTGAAGAGGTGTATCCTAACGGTAACGAAATTGCAGCTGCCACAATAATCAACTGCCATCCCCAGAAATTAATGTTACTCAAAAGATCACTATACATTCTGGCTTTTAATAATCGTTGCAAAGAATAGTAAATCCCAGCAAAAATGGCATTTCCTACGAAGGCAAAAATTACCGCATTAGTGTGTAAAGGTCTTAAACGGCCGTAGCTTAACCATGAAATCCCATCGGTTAAATTCGGAAAAAGATACATGATGGCCACTAAAAGCCCAACGAGCATTCCCACTACCCCAAAAACTATTGAAGCATAGAGGAACTTCTTTACAATTTTGTTATCGTAATAAAATTGTTGCATTTCCATAATTAGTTCTGTTTTTCTATTTGTGTTCTGATTTGTTTGGATTCTTTTTTCAATTCATCGTCAAAAAGCATTCTGACCGATGGGGTGTAATCGTCGTCGAACTGACCGCTTTTTACTGCTCTGATAAAAATGTACAGAAACACCGCTGCGACAACGATACTGATGGAGATTAATAGATAAATTACACTCATACCTTAAGTTTATTTGACAAAGTTACTTTAGGAACTTCTGTTAAAACATGACATTTGTCATACTTAAAAATTTTGTTAAAAATTACGATTTTTTTTACAATAAAACCAAATTTATTTTCTTGCAAAAGCATTACTCATTATGGTTACAAAACTCACAATGGTTACAGTACTCAAGGGCATAATGATAGCCGCAACAATGGGCGACAGATTTCCCGAAACCGCATAACTTAAACCAACCACATTATAGAGTAACGATAGACCGAAACTCATCATGATGATATTCATCGCATCTTTAGAATACCTCATGAAAAATCCGATTTTTGAAAACTGCGAAGCGTCCAGAATACCATCGCAGGCCGGTGAAAACACATTCACGTTTTCCGAAATGGAAATTCCTATATTACTTTGCGCCAAAGCACCCGCATCATTTAATCCGTCGCCAATCATCATTACGTTTTTACCTTCTTTTTGAAGGTTTTCGATGAATGCGAGCTTTTGTTCCGGTTTCTGATTAAATACCAACGTGGTGTTTTTTGGTAACATTTTTTCCAGAATTTTACGTTCGCCGTCATTATCTCCTGACAGTACAACTAAATTGTATTTCTTGGATAAATTCTCAAATAATTGTTCTAACCCTTGTCGGTACTGATTATTGAAAACATAACTTCCTTTATAAACACCGTTAATTTCAATGTGGACTTTAGTTTTCTTATGCGTGTTCTCGCTCATATGCTGCAAGAACTGAGAAGAACCTATTTTCACCGTGCATCCGTCGATTTCAGCAAAAATTCCTTTTCCGATAATTTCTTCAAAACGGGTAGTTTCCCCTTTCTCCTGATTCGGAATGTAATCGTATAATCGTCGGCTTAAAGGATGATTGGAACCTCGCAATGTATTTTTCAATAATTTCAGTTCCGCATCGGTTAGCTCAGTACCTTCATAAGTAATGGAAGTCTTTTTATTTGTCGTAATCGTACCGGTTTTATCGAAAACAATGGTATTCACTTTTGCCAATTGCTCAATTACAGTGGCATTTTTCAGGTACAATTTTCGGCTTCCCACAATACGCAATACGTTACCTAAAGTAAAAGGTGCCGTTAAAGCCAACGCACACGGACAGGCCACGATCAGGATTGCGGTAAAAACATTGAATGCTGTGGTAACATCAATGAAAATCCAGTATCCGAAGGAAATAAAAGCCAACGCTAATAAGGCAGGGGTAAAATAACGGCTGATGGTATCGGTGATGGTTTTGTATTTTTGGTCAACCCGTTTCTGAAAAACATCGTTGCTCCACAATTGCGTCAGGTAACTTTGGGAAACCGAATGCAAAACTTCCATTTCCACCACTTTTCCCAACTGTTTTCCACCGGCGAATATCTTATCTCCCGATTTCTTTTCAATTGGCACTTCTTCACCGGTTACGAAACTGTAATCGATCATGGTTTTTTCAGACATTAGTATACCGTCAACCGGAATCAATTCCTGATTTCGGATTAGCAATCGGTTGCCTTTTTCCACATCATAAACCTGAATGGCTTCTTCGGTTCCATCCGAATTGATTTTGGTAACCGCTATGGGAAAATACGATTTGTAATCGCGTTCAAACGAAAGGAAGTTATAGGTTTTCTGCTGGAACAGTTTTCCGAGAAGCATGAAGAAAATCAGTCCGCACATACTGTCGAAAAAGCCCTGACCGTAATCGAAAGCGATATCAACGGTACTTCTTACGAACATCACCACAATACCTAAGGCGATTGGGATGTCGATATTCAGCATTCGGGATTTGATGCTTTTCCAGGCCGAAACATAATAGCCCCAAGCCGAGTAGAAAAATGCCGGTAAGGAAAGTGCGAATATCAGCCAGCGGAAGAAACCTTTGTATTGTTCAATCCAGAATTCGCCTACCTCGAAATATTCGGGAAACGATAAAAGCATGATATTTCCGAAACAGAAAAACGCAACTCCGATTTTATAATACAAACTCCGATCGACCGATTGTTTCTTGGTTTCATAATTTTCCAGACTGATGTAGGGCTCGTATCCGATAGAACTCATCATTAAAACGATGTCTTTCAGATTGGTTTCATTCGGATTAAAAGTAATCCTCACTTTCTTCTCATGGAAATTTACCTGCGAAGAGGCGATTCCTTTTTGAAGTTTGTGTAGATTTTCCAAAATCCAAATACACGAACTACAGTGTATATGAGGAATGTAAAGTGAAACAATGTGTGTTGTATCCTCCTGGAATTCGAGAAGTTTGGAAACAATGTCTTCATTATCTAAAAAATCATATTTACCTTTAATATCCTGTGGTGTTGCTCCTGGAGCATTCTCAAAATCGTAATAACAGGTTAAATCATTCAGACTGAAAATTTCGTATACGGTTTTACATCCGCTACAACAGAATAATTTCTCGTCAAAAATAATTTCATCCGCTTTTACAATATCGTTACCACAATGGAAACAATTTTGTGCATTCATAAAATTTGCTCATTTACCTGGTACAAAGTTTACAATTTAAGTATTTTTAAAATATGATATTTGTCATCCTTTAGTATCTTTGCAAAAACAATCAGAAATAATGAGTAAATGTGAACAATGTATTGTTAGAGAATTCAGTGCATTAAAAGCGCTGAATAAAGATGAATTAGTGAAGCTTGCTGATTGTAAAACTTCCTATACCGTTAAAAAAGGAGATGTTATTTTTGATGAAGGTGACAATTTAGATGGTATTTTTTGTATCAAAGACGGTGTTTGTAAACTCACAAAATTAAGTTCCAACGGTAAAGATCAGATTGTAAAACTCGTTACCAAAGGCGAATTGTTAGGGCAACGTTCACTAATCAGTGAGGAACCGACGAATTTAGGTGCGGTTGCATTGGAAGATATGCATGTTTGTTTTATTCCGAAAAGTCAGGTTATGGAGTTTTTTAATGTCAACAATAAGTTTTCATTAAATATGATGAAAAATGTTTGTCATGATTTAAAAGAAGCCGATAACGTATTGGTAAATCTGGCCCAAAAAAGTGTAAAAGAACGCCTTGCTGCCACGTTACTTTATCTTCACGATGCTTTTGGAGTAAATGAAGATGATTCCCTGAAAATCCAATTATCCAGAGACGAAATCTCCAGTATTATCGGAACGGCTACGGAAAGCTGCATTCGTTTGCTTTCGGATTTTAACAAAAGCGGTTGGATTGAACTCAGCGGAAAAAAAATAATATTGAAAGATAAGGCAGCGCTGCGAAAACTGGCAGAATAAAAAAAGGAGCGAAATGCTCCTTTTTTTATTTATTCCGGTGAAACAACCGGTCCGTCCCACTCCATTATACCGCCAATCAGGTTATAGGTATTGGTAAAACCCATTTGCTGCATGATGTTACAGGCCTGACCGCTTCGTCCTCCCGAACGGCAATAGATATAATAGTTTTTCGATTTATCCAATTCGTCCACCTTATAGATGAATCCCTGACCTTTGTAGATGTCGATATGAATGGCTCCGGGAATAATGCCTTCGTTCCATTCACCCTCCGTTCTCACATCAAGGATAACTCCGTTTTTATCGTTTTGGGCTTCTTGCCACCATTGTTCCTGAGAAATGTCCATTTTTAATTATTTTTATCAAAAATACTATGCTTTAATGGAACATCCAATAGCCTTGGTTGTTTTTACGGGAACCTCTTCATTTTTCAATAAGGCATTCACGGCATTTTCCACATATTTTGTTTTAACCGCGGTTTCATCCGAATAATTATCATCAATCGCTCCGATGTATTTTACAACATTACCCGCTTTGGTTTTCTCTAAAACATATACGTGTGGCGTTTTGGTTGCTCCGAATTTCGGATAAATTTTCTGTCCTTCATCGAATAAATACGGGAAGGTAAAGCCTTTTTCTTTGGCTCTTTTCTGCATTAAATCGAAACTGTCATCCGGTTGTACGGCAGGATTATTCGGATTGATGGCAATCACCGGATACCCTAAGCTTTCATATCGCTTGTCCAAAGCAATGATACGATCTTCATAGGCTTTGGCATACGGACAATGGTTACAGGTAAAAATGACAATAAAGCCCTTCGCGTCTTTATAATCACTAAGGGAAACCTTTTTGTTGTTTACATTTTTTAAGCTGAAATCGGCGGCGATATCATCAATCTGATACCCGGAATCCGAAGAAAGTGCCGTAAATGCACTAAATACTGTTATTAAAACGAGTAAAGCTGAAATTTTAAATGTTCTCATAGTTTATTTATTGATGATTTGTAATAATTCATTTTCCAAATCGGAATACGTAAAAGAACGTTCGTAAAACATGCTTTTGTTTGCGTTATAAATTACCGTTGCCGGAATGGCGCCGCTCCAGATTGCATCCACTTTTTCAATCCAGGCATTAGCATCAGGATCGTCGAGATGGAGTATTTCCGACTGCAATTTTTTCTTAAGAATAAAAGGAATCAAAACCGATTCCACTTTATTGGGCATGTCCATACTCACCAGAATCACTTTAACGTTCTGATTTTTGTATTTTTCGTTCAACTGTTCAAAATACGGCAACTCTTTCACACAGGGTAAACACCACGTAGCCCAAAAATTAATGACATAGGTTGTATTGTCCTTTTTATGCAGTATGGGTTCAAAGGAATTGAAATCATAAGAAGCTATTTTCACTCCGCCACTTTCATAAATCTTTATTGGTTTCAACGCCGATGCCACCGTATTGCCATTGTCTTGAGCAAACGATAAAAACCCTGTAAACAATAACAAAATACCCCAACTTTTCATGGAATCGTTTTTTAATTGTTTAAAGTTAAATATTCTTACTTTTTTCAACCTGTTAATTAACATAAAATTGTGTAGTCCTGAAAAATAAAAAAGCGGATAAAATGTGACTTTTATCCGCTTGCTTTCTATTGTAAAACGATTAGTTTATGATTAACTTCTTCGTTGCTTTTTTACCTTCAGATTCAACATTCAACAAATAAATTCCTTTTTCTAACGAATTGAAATTCACTTCCTGACTAAACATTGCTCCCGAAGAAGTAAATACATTATTATATACTTTTCTTCCTCTGATGTCAAATAAAGTAACATTGACTTTATCGGAAGTATTTAACTGAATGTTCACATTACCGTTAGATGGATTTGGCCAAACATTAAATGTCTCAAAATTATTTTCAGAGGTTGATAACGTTCCTTCGATTACGAAATTATCTATGATTACCCCTTCTTCCTGTACCGCTTCATCGGAATGGAAAACAAATCTGAAAATAATGTTGGATTGTGGTGTAGCTCCTCCATTTCCAAAACTTGCTAAGCTAAAACTGTATGGACGTTTCTGACCATTGGTTCCTCCTGCCGGATGTGCTGAAGCCGCTTCGCCGGTCCACTGCCCTCCAATACAATTAAAACAATCGCTTCCGTTTGGTGTTCTGCTGCTGGTATACCAGTTTGCACTTACTCCGGTTCCTAAAGCTGTCCAGTTTGCTCCGCCATCAGTAGAATATTGCATGTAAGCTAAATCCCAATCCGTTTCCAGATCATAAGCCATATCGAATTTCAACATTGGATTTTGAACTGAAGTTAAGTCATAACACTGGGAAACCAAATACGATTTTGTTCCGTCAGTATACAAACCTCCTAAATTTGTTGCGTAAACTTTTGAATTACCGGCAACAGCATTCGATAATTGTGTTTTTGTTGATGTTCCTCTTTGCCATAAATTATTGGTTCCGTTATCGTCTACAGAAACCAAAACGTCTGTTGCGGATTCGAAACTATTAATCTGATTTACAACACCAGCATCATTCACAATGATTATTGCCGATTTGGTATTGTTAGCCGAATTTCCGTCTCCTGAAATGGTGGTCGTAACACTTAAAACATGGGTTCCTCTGGATAAAGTTCCTATTGGAAAAGTGAAATCATCACTTTGACAGATACCTAAATTTCCGTTCCAAACCAAATTTGTCGCCGGACCTCCGTCAATTGTATAAGAAACATTTGCCGTAGTTATCGGTGTTGTTCCGGTACCTGCGTTTTCAATTCGTATTGTTGGCGTAATTGCCGTACCACAAGCAACATTCAAACTACCTGAAACGCTTTTCACTGCTACATCTGTTGGGTATCCGACATACTGCTCACCAACATTTACCGCATACCAGGCATTCGTAACAGCGATAACTTCAGGACTGTTTGGACAATACAAATCACCCGCTACCTGTAGAGTGGCATTTCTTACATCCAAATACGTAGAGTTGGGTGTCAGGTAATCTCTTTCCGCCAAATAAGCGATTTCAGAAGATTTTGCCATTCCAATACCGGTTACGTTATAGGTATCCGGAACCGGAGCATTATTGGTTCCCGATTTACCAACCGTTAAAATGTAAAACCAGTGATTCATTACGCCACTATTGTTGTGTACTCCACATTGGTCATTACCACTGGCGGGCACACAACCTGCTTCGTCCCCTGTTGGCGTCCAGTATTGTCCCAGGTAAGTATCCGGATTGCCGTAAGTTCTTGGACTGCTCATCGAACGGAACGGTGTTCCTGTTGAAGATAAATCTTCTGCTATTTTCCAAACATTGGCCACCGGTGTACCGGATAAAGATCCCGTTCTTCCGTAATGCTCAATACAGGCTCCCCAAATATCCGAATAGCCTTCATTGATTCCTCCGGATTGGTTTTGATAAGCCAAATCAGCTGTATAACTACAAATGGCATGTCCGATTTCGTGACCGCAAACATCGATAGACGTTAAAATATTAACTGTCGAATTACCGTCTCCGTATGTCATTACACTACCATTCCAAAACGCATTGACTAAATTTTGATTAGCAACCTGACGATAATGAACATAACTTCTGATTTGAGCACCGTTATCGTCAAAACTGTTTCTTCCGAAAATATTTTGCCAGAAATCATAGGTCATTTCCGCTCCCCAATGGGCATCTAAAGCTCCGTTGTCTTTATTGATATTGGCAAACTCAGCCGAGGTCCAGTTATTGTCATTATCCTGAAAATGTGTACTTTGATACGTTGTGGTTTTCTGGCAATTGTAAGTCACGATTCCGTTACCTCTTGTATTGTCCAATAAAACATATTTGCTTAAACCGGTATCAAAAGTAGTTTCGATGGTTTTACTGCCGCTGTATCTTGTAGCTGCAGTTCCGGCCACCAGCATTTCCATTTTATCAACCTGTGCTTTGGTTTCAGCACTTGATACCAATTTATCGGCATGCTTGATAACCGGGTTTTTATAAAGGATTACTCCGGTATGGGCATCCACGTAAATTTCATCTCTTGAAATCGGGTCTATTGTGTAAACATCGTACTTATAGGCTAAATTTACCCCTCCGGTTTTCACATTCGGTAAAATCAACAATTCGCCTTCCGGTTTCTTATAATCCATCATCTGGGCTTGCGAGGCATCTTCCCAAAGATATTTTTTGGCATTTTTAAAGGCAATAGCTTTTTGAAATCCCTGTTCTTTAGTTAAAGTTGGAACAATGTTCAAATTGGATGCGTTATACAGTTCTCCGTTAATGGTATATACTTTTCCTTCAGAACTGTGGGTTATGATTGTTCCGAACTCTACTTTTAATCCATTAAAATACTGCTGATGTCTTTGGTGAACATTTCCGTTTTTGTCTGTGTTTTCTTTTTTGGGTTGAAAAACATAGCCTCTTCCTAATTTGTTCTCTTTGACAAAAACACCAATGGCAGCGTCTTTTGGCAACGGATTTTCAAATGTTTTAATTTTCTGATACGCTCTATCATCTGATACTTTTTGATTATCCTGCGCCTGAAGTGACGCAATGAGGGATAGTGAAAGAGATAAAGCTAAAAAATACTTTTTCTTCATTTTAATAGTTAAGTTATTTAGTTAAGTTAGTTTTTAAGGACACAATATTAATGAAAATTTAACATTCTTTATGTTCTATTAAACTATTTTTATTGTTTCTAATTATAAATCAACACTTTAAACAAGAAAAGCACACTTATGCACTCCAAAAAACATTAACAAATTTTTAATACTATATTTGTATATACAATTAAAAACATTACTACATTTGTATCGACAAATTAAACAACGATATGAAAATCGAAGAAATCATAAAATCGACTAAAACATTATCATCATCGAAAAAAACGGTGCTGAATATTTTTTATACGCAGAATATCATTTCCGAGAAATTCGCTGAAGTATTGAAGCCTTATGATTTGTCAAGTGAACAATATAATGTACTGCGGATTTTAAGAGGTCAAAACGGAAAACCCACCAATATGTGTGTGATTCAGGAACGCATGTTAGCCAAGACAAGTAACACTACCCGATTGGTCGATAAATTGCTGTTGAAGGATTTGGTAACCCGTGAAGTTTGCTCGGAAAACCGACGTAAAATGGAGGTTACCATCACTGAAAAAGGGATTTATTTATTAACTGAGCTTGATCCGAAAGTGGAAAGTCATGAAAATCTTTTTTCACAAAACCTTACGCAGGATGAATTGGAACAATTAAATAATTTATTAGAAAAATTCCGAACAATTTAAACATGAGTAATTTCATAAAACATCAAAACTGGCGTTACGCAACAAAACGATTTGACGCCACAAAGAAAATTTCAAATGAAGATCTTGAAATCTTAAAAGAAGCGATTCGTTTGAGTTCCTCTTCTTACGGCCTTCAACCCTATAAAGTAATTATCGTTGAAAATCCGGAATTAAGAGCAAAAATACGACCGGTAGCCTGGGGACAATCCCAAATTACAGAAGCTTCCCATCTGTTTGTTTTTGCAAACATCGTAAATTTAGGTGAAAGAGAAATTAATAATTATATTGCCAACATCGCTGAAACAAGAGGAATACCATCAGAAAACCTGGCGGGTTACGGTGATTTTATGAAGTCGAAAATCGCTTCCTTACCCGAAGATGTAAAAAACAACTGGACCGCCAAACAAACCTATCTGGCTCTAGGAAACCTACTTAACGCTGCGGCTGAATTACAAATTGATGCCACACCAATGGAAGGTTTCGAACCGGAAAAAGTGAACGAAATCCTTGGGCTTGACAAACTGGGCTTAAATGCTGCCCTGATAGCAACAGTGGGCTACCGTCATGAAGAAGATGCCTCGCAACATCATATTAAAGTGCGTAAATCAAAACAGGAATTATTTATCAATTTATAATTATAAACACTTAAAACAATTAAATCAATTAAAATTATGAAACAATTAAAATCAATTGCTTTAGCATTAGTAGTAGCTTTAGGGACAGTATCCGCTACAGCGCAAACAACAAAAAAAGTAGACGCAGCAAAAAGTAAAATTGCGTGGGTTGGTAAAAAAGTAACCGGACAACACGAAGGGGTAATCAATCTTAAAGAAGGAGCCTTGGTATTTAAAGGAAAAAAATTAGTTGGCGGAAACTTTACTGTTGACATGACTTCTATTACTGTAACCGATATGGAAGCAGGAAAAGGTAAAGAAAAATTAGAAGGTCACTTAAAAGCAGACGATTTCTTTGGTTCTGATAAATTTGCAACATCAAAATTGGTTTTCAAAACTATCGCTGCGAAATCAACAAACACTTATACTGTAACTGCCGATTTAACAATTAAAGACATTACAAATCCTATTACTTTTGATATCGTTGTAAACAAAAATGTGGCTACAACTAAATTAATTGTTGACAGAACAAAATACGACATCAAATACGGTTCAAAATCATTTTTTGATGTAGGAGACAAAGCAATTTATGATGATTTTGAGTTAAACGTACACTTGAAATTCTAATTGTCTTAGTTACAAAAAAACTTAAAAAGTCCTGATAATCAATCATCAGGACTTTTTTTTTATAAAAATTTGTTTTTTAGAAAAACATTTCTATAACTTTGTAGCATACAAAAAATCGAAATGAACAACATTTTAAACAATACTTGGTGGTGGAATACCTTACGTCGAAAATCGTGAGCGAATCCTCCTATCTGTATTTTTAAAACCAAAATAGATATAAAGGCTTGTCAATCACGACAAGCCTTTTTTTATTGTCAAAACTCAAAACAACCCATGGACCAACCTCTTAGGGCGAACAACATCGAACCCATAAAAAAAATAGAAACATAGTGAGATGAAAACTTATAAATTACATACCCATTACAAGCAAATCCTTGCTGACACCATCACGCCGGTAAGCGTATATCTGAAAATTCGCGACAAATTCCCGAACAGTTTATTGTTGGAAAGTAGTGATTACCATGGTAATGACAACAGTTTCTCTTATATCTGCTGCAATCCGATGGCGAGTATTAAAGTCGAAAACGAGCAAATCACGACTGCCTTTCCGGATGGAACTTCGACTGAAAAAAAGCTTGAAAACCAAAATGACGTTGTTAAAAGCATTCAGGAATTTGCCGGAAAATTTGAATCGGAAAATCATGACTTTAAGTTCATTAACAACGGTTTGTTCGGATTTATAAGCTATGATGCCGTTCGTTATTTTGAAAAAGTAAGCATCGAGAAAAGACCGTCCGATTTAACCATTCCGGATATTTTTTACGCAGTCTATCAGAACATTATCGCCATCAATCATTTCAAAAATGAAGCGTATATTTTCTGTCACCGCACTGATAATCAAAACAACATTTCCGAAATTGAACAATTAATCCAATCGAAAAATTTCGCCTCCTATTCGTTTTCGAAAGAAGGAAATTCGGTTTCCAATTTATCCGATGCCGATTTCAAAACCAATGTCGCTTTGGTCAAAAAACACTGTTTCCGTGGCGATGTCTTCCAATTGGTGTTATCCCGACGATTTACGCAGGGTTTCAAAGGCGACGAATTCAATGTGTATCGTGCCTTACGAAGTATCAACCCTTCCCCGTATCTGTTCTTTTTCGATTATGGGAATTTCAAAATCATGGGGTCCTCACCCGAAGCACAATTAGTCATCAAAAACCGAAAAGCGGAAATTCACCCAATTGCCGGAACCTTCAAGCGCACCGGAAACGACGAACAGGACGCGATTCTAGCCAAACAATTATCCCAAGATCCGAAAGAAAACAGCGAACACGTGATGTTGGTGGATTTGGCGAGAAACGATTTAAGTCGGAACGGAAACAATGTGGACGTTGAAAAATACCGGGAAGTACAGTTTTTCTCCCATGTGATTCATCTTGTTTCCAAAGTGAGCGGACAAATGCATGAAAAAGCTTCCACCATGCAGGTTGTTGCCGATACTTTCCCAGCCGGAACTTTATCAGGAGCGCCCAAACACAAAGCGATGCAACTGATTGAAACCCTCGAAAACACCAACCGAAATTTCTATGGCGGCGCCATTGGATTTATGGATTTTGATGGTAATTTTAACCACGCCATTATGATTCGGACTTTTTTGAGTAAAAATCATCAGTTGCATTATCAGGCCGGAGCCGGAATTGTCGCCAGTTCCAACGAAGAAAGCGAAATGCAGGAAGTTTACAATAAGCTGGGTGCGTTAAACAAAGCGTTAGATTTAGCAGAAACAATATAGTATTCAGTAATCAGTGTTCAGTTGGTAGTTAAAAAACACTAAGCAACTAAGCAACTTAGTAACTCGAAAAAATGAAAAAAATAGTAGTCATAGACAATTACGATAGTTTCACTTATAATTTAGTGCATTATCTGGAAGATTTGAATTGCGACGTAACCGTTTTTCGCAACGACGAATTTTATATTGAGGAGCTTAAAAACTTCGATAAAATCCTGCTTTCCCCCGGACCGGGAATCCCTGATGAAGCCGGATTACTGAAAGAAGTCATCAAAACCTATGCGCCCACTAAAAGTATTCTCGGCGTTTGCCTTGGCCTACAAGCGATTGGAGAAGTTTTCGGTGGGAGCCTGACCAATCTTGAAAAAGTCTATCATGGTGTGGCTACTAAAGTCCGAATCACCGTTCCCGACGAAACGCTTTTTAAAGATTTAGATGATGAAATTGAAGTCGGTCGCTACCATTCCTGGGTAGTGAATACCAATGATTTTCCTGACATTCTGGAAATCACTTCCGTAGATGAAAATGGCGAAATCATGTCACTCCGACATAAAACCTATGATGTTCGCGGTGTCCAATACCATCCGGAAAGCATTCTAACTCCGCACGGAAAAAAAATTCTTGAAAATTGGCTTAACAGCTAATTAACAAATAATTATATCGAAAACAATATTCGGTTTTAAGTCTCAAAAACTTGAAGCCCAGCCTAACTTATATCTAAAAATTATGAAGAACGTACTAAACCGACTCATTCAACACGAAACCCTATCGAAAGGGGAAGCCAAAAACATACTCGTAAACATTTCCAACGGAAGCTATAATCCGAGCCAGATTGCGAGTTTCCTGACCGTATTCATGATGCGAAGCATTACCATTGAGGAATTGGCAGGATTCCGTGAGGCTTTACTGGAACTTTGCATTCCGATTGACCTGAAAGACTACGAAACCATCGATTTGTGTGGAACCGGCGGTGATGGAAAAGATACGTTTAACATCTCCACACTGGCTTCTTTTGTCACAGCCGGAGCAGGAATCAAGGTTGCCAAACACGGAAATTACGGTGTTTCTTCCATTTCGGGTTCGAGTAATGTCATGGAAACTTTGGGAATAAAATTCAGTAACGACAAGGACTTTCTGAAAAAATGTGTGGATGAAGCGGGAATCTGCATTTTACACGCGCCGCTCTTCCATCCTGCCATGAAAAATGTGGCGCCCATCCGAAAAGAACTGGCGGTAAAAACCTTTTTCAATATGTTGGGACCAATGGTGAATCCGAGTTTCCCGAAACATCAGTTGGTGGGGGTTTTCAGTCTGGAATTAGCGCGGATGTATGCCTATCTGTACCAGAATACCGAAACGAATTTTACCATTTTGCACAGCTTAGACGGTTATGACGAAATCTCACTGACAGGAAACACTAAACTCATTTCCAAAAACTTCGAACAGATTTTAAAGCCTGAAGATTTCAATGTCTCAAGATTAAACCAAATCGAAATCCAGGGCGGAACAACCATCGAAAAATCGGCTGAAATCTTCCTGAATATTTTATCCGGAAAAGGAACCGAAGCACAAAACAATGTAGTTTGTGCCAATGCAGGAATGGCAATTGCAACCGTAAAAAACTGCTCCGTAATTGAAGGATTTCAACTTGCGAAAGAAAGCTTGCTGAGAGGAAAAGCAATTGAAAAATTAAAGAAGTTACAAGAGATAAGTAATAAGTAATGCATATTATAAACTCACCTTTTCCCTTTTCCCTAATAACTAAAAAACTAAAAAAATATGACCATACTAGATAAAATCATCACAGATAAAAAGCGAGAAGTCGCGCTCAAAAAGCAATTGATTCCAATAACGCAACTTGAGAATTCTGTCTTATTCGGAACAAGAACCTATTCGTTGAGCAAAATTTTACGTAACAGCATCTCAGGAATTATCGCCGAACACAAGCGTCGTTCTCCTTCAAAATCAGTCATTAATAATGGTTATTCTGTGGAAGAAGTCGTTATCGGTTATCAAAATGCAGGAGTTTCCGGAATTTCGGTTTTAACCGATGGGAAGTATTTTGGAGGTTCTTTAGACGATTTGCTTTTGGCTAAAGCTTCTGTGAATGTTCCGTTATTACGAAAAGATTTCATCATCGACGAATACCAGATTTTGGAAGCCAAAGCCCACGGCGCCGATATTATCTTATTGATTGCTGCCGTTTTAAAAAGAGAAGAAATCAAACAACTTTCGGAATTTGCCCATTCGCTCGGACTGGAAGTGTTACTGGAAGTCCACAACCGGGAAGAGTTGGAAAAAGCGATTATGCCGAGTTTGGATATGATTGGCGTAAACAACCGCAACCTGAAAACTTTTGAAGTCAGCTTGGATTTCAGTAAAGAATTGGCCATTCACATTCCGAACGAATTCGTAAAAGTGTCCGAAAGCGGCATCAGTTCCGTCGAAGCCATAAAAGAATTACAACCGTTTGGCTATCAGGGATTTTTAATAGGAGAACATTTCATGAAAACCGAAAACCCAGGAATTGCTGCAAAATCATTTATGAACTCTTTATTGGTGAAATCATGAAACTAAAAATCTGCGGGATGAAATATTCCGAAAATATAGAGGAAACAGCCGAATTACTTCCTGATTATATGGGTTTTATTTTCTATGAAAAATCGCCACGTTTTTTTGATGGCGATGTACCCGAACTACCAAAATCAATACAGAAAGTCGGCGTTTTTGTAAATGCTTCTTTGGATGAAATTCAGAGTAAAATAAAACAATACGATGTGCAACTGATTCAGCTACACGGCAACGAAACCGCTGAATTTTGTGCTTTAGTCAAACTTAACAATGTGGAAGTTATCAAAGTTTTTTCCTTAGATGACACTTTTGATTTTAAAGCAATTCAGTCGTACGAAACCGTTTGTGACTACTTTCTTTTTGATACCAAAGGCCAAAATCCGGGCGGAAACGGAACAACTTTCAACTGGCAGATTTTAGAAAAATATCCTTCAAAAAAACCTTTCTTTCTTAGTGGAGGTATTGGCTTAGAAGAAATTAGAAGAATAAAAGAACTGAACTTACCCATTTACGCTATCGACGTAAACAGCAAATTCGAAACAAAACCCGGTTTAAAAAACATACAACTTTTAAAACAACTACAACATGCACTATCAAGTTAACGAACAGGGATTTTACGGCGAATTCGGCGGCGCTTTCATCCCCGAAATGCTCTATCCAAATGTGGAAGAATTACGCCAAAACTATCTCAATTATAGCAATGAACCGCAATTTCAGGCAGAATTCCAACAGCTGTTGAAAGACTACGTCGGAAGACCGACACCATTATATTTCGCAGAACGGTTATCGGCGAAATACAACACGAAAATTTACTTAAAAAGAGAAGACTTGTGTCATACCGGCGCACATAAAATCAACAATACCATCGGACAGATTTTATTAGCAAAACGATTAGGGAAAACCCGCATCATTGCTGAGACCGGAGCAGGACAACACGGTGTGGCAACAGCAACGGTTTGTGCGCTCATGGGATTGCAATGCATCGTGTACATGGGCGAAATCGACATCCAACGCCAAGCACCCAATGTTGCCCGGATGAAAATGCTCGGTGCCGAAGTCCGTCCCGCCACTTCCGGTTCCAAAACCCTCAAAGACGCCACCAATGAAGCCATCAGGGATTGGATTAACAACCCACCCGACACCTATTACATCATCGGTTCGGTAGTGGGACCCCATCCCTATCCCGACATGGTAGCGCGATTTCAGAGTGTGATTTCCGCCGAAATGAAACAGCAGTTATCGGAAAAAGAAGGTCGAGAAAACCCTGATTACGTGATTGCCTGCGTGGGTGGCGGAAGCAATGCGGCTGGTGCTTTTTATCATTTTTTGGATGATGAAACCGTAAAACTTATCGCTGTGGAAGCTGCGGGAAAAGGGGTTGATTCCGGAGAAAGTGCCGCGACTTCCGTTTTGGGGAAAATCGGTGTTATTCATGGCAGTAAGACGTTGTTGATGCAATCGGAAGACGGACAAATCACCGAACCCTATTCCATTTCGGCAGGCTTGGATTACCCGGGTGTCGGACCGCTTCACGCGCATCTTTTTGAATCGAAAAGAGCGGAGTTCATTGCCATAACAGACGACGAAGCAATGTCAGCGGGACTGAATCTGTGTAAAACCGAAGGTATCATTCCAGCTATTGAAAGTTCGCATGCTTTAGCCGTTTTAGATCAGCGAAAATTCGATAAAAGCGATGTTGTTGTGATTAACCTTTCCGGTCGCGGCGACAAAGATCTGAATACCTATATCGATTATTTCAAACTTTAATTGGGCGTTTCCACAAGGGTCGGGCTGTACACTGTATCTTTTTTGAGTCTGAAAAAGCCACAAAAAAGGATGCTGTTACCATCCCTAACGCAAAAAACTAAAAAACATGAACAGAATAAACAACAAAGTACAGGAAAACAAAAAACTGCTGTCCATCTATTTTACGGCGGGATTTCCCAACCTCAACGATACAGTTTCCATCATTCAGGAACTTGAAAAAAACGGTGTGGATATGATAGAAATCGGATTACCTTTCAGCGATCCATTGGCCGACGGCCCCACCATTCAGGAAAGTTCCACCATCGCATTACAAAACGGGATGGCTACAAAATTGCTGTTTGAACAGCTGAAAGACATTCGGAAATCGGTTGACATTCCGTTACTTATCATGGGGTATTTCAATCCGATATTGCAGTTCGGAATCCACGAATTTTGCCAAAAATGTGCCGAAGTGGGCATCGACGGTTTAATCATTCCCGATTTACCAATGACTGTTTTCGAGCAAGATTACAAAGCTGTTTTTGAACACTACAATCTGAAAAACATCTTCCTAATAACACCACAAACCTCTACGGAACGCATCCGCAAAATTGACAGTCTCTCCGATAGTTTCATCTATATGGTAAGCAGTTCAAGTACCACCGGAAATCAGGAAGCATTTGGGGCTATTCAAAAAGGCTACTTTGAAAAAATCGCTAAAATGAAACTGAAGAACCCGCAAATTGTAGGTTTCGGAATCTCAAATGCCACCACTTTTTCAGAAGCGATAACCCATCAAAAAGGAGCCATAATCGGAAGTAAGTTTGTGAGTTATTTAAAAGAAAACCGGGTGGAAAACATTCTTGAATTTATTAAACAGATAATTTAATTAAAACAATCTATTTTATTGATAATTAGCATTAAAATTAAAAACAAAACTCTTTCTATTCATCGGGAACGAAAGCAATGATTAACAACTTACAGACTGATAAAAGAGTAAGATTACCTTTTTAAGGTTTATGTATTGAATCCACTGCGGAAATGAAATACTGCCTTTCAATTCGCTTGGTCGTATATTTTTTTCATTTAATCGATTTTTAATATCATAATGAAAAATTAACCCAAATTTAAAATATATTTGATTGATTCATAATAAGTTACATAGTATTAACCAAACACTTCTTCACCATGGGCATATTTACAAACGGCGACAAAAGGATTCTAAAGGAATTTTTACAGAAAAGTGAACTCAACTGTCACGACATCGAAAAAGAGATTGATGAGTTTTTAGTGGACTTACAATCGGAATACGAAGAAAACAGTTATGTCTTGAACGAATTCTCTGAATTTGTAAACGAACTTCGCGACAAACTCCAGCCATCCGATGCCAATCGATTAATGGAATTTTCTTCCCGTATAGGAAGAGTAAAACGTTGTGCCCGAAAAGGTGTCGAAGCACTTCGCGAGATTTCACGAGACCAGCGTAAAATGACCCGAGATACGTTCCGTGATTATGAAGAATATTTACATTTAGGTTAATTACCGGGTGAAAACCAGCGTGTTCCCTTTGCTTAAACTTTCATCAAATTTATAGCCCTCGTAATTGAAGCCTTTCAATTCTTCGAGGGTTTCCGCATTGGTATCAATAATGTAACGCACCATCATGCCTCTCGCCTTTTTCGCAAAAAAACTGATCATCTTGAGTTTACCGTCTTTATAGTCTCTGAATTCCGGAGTGATTACAGGTACTTTCAGCGTTTTCACATCAACAGCCGAAAAATATTCGTTACTGGCAAGATTCAGAAACAAATCGCCTTTTTTAAGCTCTTTGTTTAATTCTTTGGTAATCTTGGTCTTCCAGAGCTCATACAGGTTTTTGTTTTTACCTATTGGCAGTTGTGTACCCATTTCCAAACGATACGGCTGCATTAAATCCAATGGTTTCAATAGTCCGTACAAACCGGAAAGTATGCGGAGTTTGTCCTGCAAAACGGCTACTTTTTCGATTGGCAGATTGTAAACATCCAAACCGAGGTACACATCACCATTAAAAGCATAAACGGCTGGTCTCGCATTGTCAGGAGTAAATGGTGTTGCCCATTCCTGATTGCGTTGCCAGTTCAGATCGGCTAACTTATCTGAAATATCCATTAATTCCATCAGCTGTTTGGGTTTCTTTTTCTTCAACACTTTATGCACCGAATTGGCTTCTTTTAAAAAGCAGGCTTCCGTGTATTGTGCTGTTGGCAATTCTTTTTCAAAATCCAATGACTTAGCTGGAGAAATAACGATTTTCATTGTTTGTTTTTTAATGGTTTTCAAAAGTACAAATTCCAATTCTAAAACCATATACGACAAGATTGATTCTACAGATTTCAGTATTGATAAAAATGATTGTATTCAAATGTCATCGACAAGGAAAGTATTGCTTTTCATAAATTCATGAAATGATAAAAATCGTATCTTAGTCAGCAAATTCTGAAACCATGAAATTTAATCTCGATGATGCTATAGCCATTCTGGAACGCACGCCTTTTATTTTGCAATCCCAATTGAAAAACCTCTCCGAAGTATGGACACATTGCAACGAAGGTCCCGACACCTGGAGCACTTTTGATGTTTTAGGACATTTGATTCATGGTGAAAAAACGGATTGGATAGGCCGACTGGAAATCATCCTTTCTGAAGGCGATAACAAAACCTTCACGCCTTTCGACCGTTTTGCGATGTTTGAAGAAAGCAAAGGGAAAAACCTCAACCAACTGTTGGAAGAATTCAAATCACTCAGAAAACAAAATTTGGAAGTCCTGAAATCTAAAAAAATTACCGAAGCCGATTACTCCCGCAAAGGCATTCATCCTGTTTTCGGTGAAGTGACGCTTTCGGAGCTACTAAGCTGTTGGGTAGCGCACGATTTAGACCATTTAGCTCAGATTAACCGAATTATGGCCAAACAGTATAAGGAAGAAGTGGGTCCGTGGATTGAGTTTTTAAGAATATTGAAAACATAAAACCCTAAGTTACCATTTCGGAGTTAAATTGAATTTTTGATATTTCTCAAAAATTATCTATCTGTCAAATATCTGTGAGAATATTACAGTACATTTGCACATATACAATCAAATATCTGATTATTCAATTTCCATTATCAACAAGGCAGATAAACAAAAACATGTTTATGAAAAAAATCTACTTTTTATTGCTCTTTTTTGCTTTTTTAAGTCAAAACGGAAGCGCACAATCACCAACTATCGACAATTCCTTTAATCCAAACGACAATGGCACTTACCAGCAAAACATCGGAACAAAAAGTGCCCTGCTTCCTGACGGAAAATTATTATCTGTTTATGAAAATCCTTCAATTGGATTATTCCGTGATATTATACGATTAAATGCTGATGGTAGTATTGATGAAACTTTTAATTATACCGATCAACTATATACAAATGAAATTTTTGTAAAATCGGACGGAAAATTTTTAACAACTGTTGACAGCTACAATGAAGTTAGCGGAAATATGACTATTAAATGTTATAATGCTGACGGTTCAGTAAACAATAGTTTTGCTATACCTGTTTTTGAAAACATTAGCTCAGGAACACCCGATAATATTAGAATTAATGATGTCATTTATCAAAACGACGGAAAAATCATTGCGGTAGGCGATTTTACTAAAGTAAATAATGTGACCTGTAATAATATTGTCCGATTAAACAGCGACGGTAGCATAGATACCACTTTTACACATGGAATTATTTTTAACGCCACATATAGTTATTGGATACAATCCATAGCGATACAAAGCGATGGGAAATATGTGGTAGGGGGTGAATTTACACCAATCGGGACGAATTCAAATGCCAGGATAGCACGTATTAACAGTAATGGAACTTTGGATTCATCTTTTAATGTTTATTTTACCGGGACTATGGACCATACAATTAATGGCTTCGGTAGCTTTATAGACAAAGTTGCCATCCAAACTGACGGAAAAATCCTTGTAGCTTGTGGTGCCTTTTATTCCGGTGGATATGTAGTATCTTATGGCTTTACGCGATTAAATTCGAACGGAACTCGAGATACTGGTTTTATCCGAGCAAATGATAATAGCGGAATTATAATCAGTGATTTTTGCATTCAGTCGGACGGCAAAATCGTATACCCTGCCGAAACTAAAATAAAAAGACTTAATACCAATGGTTCTGTTGATGCAACTTTTACTTATACGAATTCAAGTTACACAAATTACCCTTGCAGTTTATATATGCAAAGTGGTAAAATTATTGTAAATATCGATTATAATGAACCAAGTGGAAGAAGCAGAAAAGGCATTCACAGACTAAATACAAATGGTACTCTTGACATAACATTTAACCCCAGCCAGGGTACAAATATTATATCATCACAACTTAACGGTAATTCCTCTGGTAATCACAACTTAAAAGTATTAACCGATGGCAGCTTTTTAATTATGGGGACTTTCTCTTCCTATAATGACAATGGTTTTAACCACATGTGTAAAGTGGCTCCAAACGGAGCTTTTGATTCGAGTTTTACAATAGACCCGCTAATTAGTTTTTCGTCATCAACAAGTTATGATCAAAAATCAAGCATCATCAGAGAACAAACTGACGGTAAAATACTACTTACAAGTACGCCGACAATAAGCGCATTGGTAAACGGTGTGGAAAAAGAATTAATCAGAATAAATGCAAACGGTTCGCTTGACACTTCTTTTACCCCTATTTCCGGTAACGACATTCTAGATTTTGAAATTCAGAATGACGGTAAAATAATTGCTATTGGCACTGGCCCTCTTTTTATGCAAAGTGCCAAATATAAAGTCATCCGATTAAACGCAGATGGTTCATTGGATACTTCATTTACTTCTGTGCTTTTCGATCAGAATCTGACTCATATTGAGCTTCAGGCAGACATGAAAATTTTAGTAACGCATCCTGTCTATTATCCTGCTCCAACTTATGTAATGGTTCCGGGATTACAAAGATTAAATACGGACGGTTCATTAGATAGCGCTTTCAATCCGACACAAGGCAGAATCAACTACACCAAAATTCAGCCGGATGGTAAAATATTGATTTCATACTATAACAATGTAGCATCCAGAACCTATCTAGGCCGACTGAATGCTGACGGAACAAATGATGCCTCTTTTAACCTTAATTTTGGGGGATACACATCGGATTCATCTCCAGCTTTCGATAAAATATTCGTTACCTCTCAGGGAAAAATAATTACTAGTCCGGTGTTAAATCAATTTAACAATGTTACCACCGATAAAATGTATTATATTTTTAATGCTAACGGTGTCTTGGAAAGTTCGTTTATAAATAATGATTTTAATATTGGATTAAGAGCTTCGCAGCAAAATTGCGATGCTATACTATTAAGCGGCTCCTTTGATAAAATTGACGGTAACAGAAAAAACGGCATTGTCAGATATAGTTTATCAAATGTTCCATCTTCACTTACACCAACAGGTTCAACATATCAAAACTTCACGACTGGGCAAACACTCTCTAACCTTGTTGTAAACGGACAAAACATTCAATGGTATAGCACTCAAAATTCCTGTACAACGACCAGTACATACAGAAATGGCAATGAGGTGAGCAGTTTATTGCCTGGTTCCACATTACTTGTTGATGGGGTTACCTATTATGCTTCACAAACTGTTGGCGGGATTGAAAGCGTTTACAGACTTCCTGTAACTGTACGCCAAACATTAAGCACAAATGATGTGATATTCGAAAAATTAAAATTTTACCCTAATCCAGCGCAAAATGTATTAAATATTAGTAACGATGAATTAATTGACCGCGTGGAAATATATAATTTAATGGGACAGAAATTTATGGATGCTACTTATAATTCAAATGATGTTCAAATTAATGTTTCCGGATTTAATACTGGTATTTATTTAGTAAAAGTACATAATGGCGCTAAATTCCAATCCATACAGTTTATAAAGAAATAACATTGTACTTTAAATTTTAATAAAAACCCTGAGCTTTCACTCAGGGTTTTGTTTTGTATCAAAATCCGTAATAGAATAAATTATATTCCGGCAACCTGTTTCAGTTCACTAACAAAACGTTCCGCTAAAACATCCGCTGCGTTTTGTGTCGGTGCTTCGGTATAAATACGGATAATCGGTTCGGTATTTGATTTTCGCAAGTGGACCCATTCCGTAGGGAAATCGATTTTCACTCCGTCGATGGTTGAAATATTTTCAGAAGCATATTTTTCGGTCATCGTTTTCAAAACGGCATCCACATCAATTTGCGGCGTCAGTTCGATTTTGTTTTTACTCATGAAATACTGCGGGTAAGAAGCTCTCAATTCGGCTACCGTCATTTCCATATTCGCCAAATGCGTAAGAAATAAAGCAACGCCCACTAAACTGTCGCGTCCGTAATGACTTTCCGGATAAATGATTCCGCCGTTCCCTTCTCCGCCGATAATCGCGTGGGTCGATTTCATCAATTCTACTACGTTCACCTCACCTACTGCACTTGCCTGATAACTTCCGTTGTGTTTTTCGGTAATATCGCGTAACGCTCTTGAAGACGACATGTTCGAAACCGTATTTCCGGGAGTTTTGCTTAATACGTAATCGGCAACAGCCACCAAAGTATATTCTTCACCGAACATTTCTCCGTCGTTGGAAATAAATGCCAAACGATCCACATCCGGATCGACAACAATTCCGAAATCAGCTTCTTCTTTTACCACCAATTGACAAATGTCTCCCAAATGTTCTTTCAACGGCTCTGGGTTATGAGGGAAATGGCCGTTAGGTTCGCAGTACAATTTTACCACTTCCACGCCCATCTGTTCCAACAATTTCGGAATAATGACACCTCCTGAAGAATTCACTCCGTCTACTACAACCTTAAATTTTCTTTTGGCAACTGCATCAGCATCCACTAAAGGCAAATTCAAAACCTCGTCAATGTGAATGTCCATGTAGGCATCGTTTTCGGTAACCGTCCCTAAACTGTCCACATCCGAAAAATCAAACGCTTCCGCTTCGGCGATTTCTAAAATTTTAGCACCATCGGCACCGTTTAAAAATTCTCCTTTGTCATTCAACAATTTCAATGCGTTCCATTGTTTCGGATTATGAGAAGCTGTCAGAATAATTCCGCCATCCGCTTTTTCCATAGGAACCGCCACTTCGACTGTTGGCGTGGTTGACAAACCCAAATCGATTACGTCAATTCCTAATCCAACAAGCGTATTGACAACCAAATTGTGAATCATCGGTCCCGAAATACGGGCATCGCGACCAATTACAACGGTTAGCTTTTCTTTCCAACTGTTTTGTTTTAAAAACGTTCCGTAAGCCGATGCGAATTTTACCGCATCCACAGGTGTTAGGTTATCCCCCACTTTACCGCCAATGGTGCCGCGGATTCCCGAAATGGATTTTATTAAAGTCATATGAATTTCGTTTTTTGTAAGTACAAATATAAGAAAGTTGCTTAGTGGCTAAGTTACTTAGTTGCTAAGTTTTTTCATATATTTACAATTAATGTTTTTTTTCAGAAACTCAGAAACTCAGAAACTCAGAAACTCAGAAACTCAGAAACTCAGAAACTCAGAAACTCAGAAACTCAGAAAAAAATGAACTTCTTAGCACACATCTATCTTTCCGGAAACAACGATTTGATTAAAATCGGGAATTTCATTGCGGACGGCATCCGTGGTCACGACTACGAACAGTTTCCGATTGATGTGCAAAAAGGCATACTGTTGCACCGTGCCATTGATACCTTTACGGATGCGCATCCGGTTTTCCGACAGAGCAAACACCGCTTGCATGAAGCTTACGGACATTACTCAGGGGTAATTATGGATATTTTCTACGACCATTTTCTGGCAAAAAACTGGGCGGTCTATTCCGATGAAAAACTGGAAGACTATGCCGAACGATTTTATCAGTCACTACGGGATAATTACGATTGGCTGAACCCGAAAACACAGGCCATGATGCCCTCGATGATTGGTCGAAACTGGCTTGCTAGTTATGCAACAATAGAAGGCATCGGAATGATTTTATTTCAGATGGATCATCGGACCAAAAATCGCGTTTCGATGCAGAATGCCGTAAAAGAACTCGAACAATACTACACCAAATTCGAATCGGAATTCACCGCTTTTTTTGAAGAATTACGAGCGCATGTTCAACAAAAACTGGCCATTTTATAATGAGCTTTGTCTCTGAACTGGAAAATGCTTTCCGCGAAAATACTTCAGCAGAAATTGCCGGGCCAATGGAAGCTTACATGAAAAACAATTTTTCTTTTTTCGGAATCAAAACCACACCGCGAAGAGAAATCCTGAAAGAACTCTGGAAAACCCACAAGGAAGAAATCAAACAAAACGCAAAAGCCATTGCTTGGGAATTGTTTTCGAAAAAGGAACGCGAGTTTCATTATTGTGCCATCGAGATTCTGATAAAGGAACTCAAAAAAAGTTACGTTAAAGAAGACATCCTACTCATAGAAAAAATGATTGTAACCCATTCCTGGTGGGACAGCGTGGATACAATTGCAAAATTTCTGTTGGGAAATTATTTAGTTCAATTTCCGGATGAAACAGAAAATGTTGTGACTAAGTTTTCAAATTCAGATAATATGTGGCTGAACCGTTCTGCAATTTTGTTTCAATTGGATTATAAAGTGCAGACCGATGCAAAATTGTTGTTTTCCATCTGCGAAAAGTTCAAAGGTTCCAAAGAATTTTTCATTCAGAAAGCCATTGGTTGGGCATTACGCGATTACAGTCGGTTCAACCCGAAAGGCGTAACGGAATTTGTAGCTAAAACCGATTTAAAGCCACTAAGCAAACGGGAAGCACTCCGAAATTTATAATTTTTTTAAAACAAGGTTCTCATAAAATTGGCTTATTTTAGCGTTTCATTTGTTTGTAATCTAAAAAAACACCAATGCCCGATAAAAAAGTTTCACCTCTCCTTTTGTTGCTGCGTAAACAATTAAAGCGTTTTGAAGCTTTTCTTTTTTTATTGAAATCGATTCTGAGCAACCGGCAATTCTTATACGTTTCCTGTGTATTGGTCGGAATCTCATCAGCGTTGGCGGTAATTGTTTTAAAAACCTTTGCGCATTGGGTTTTCCGTTTTGCCAATTATATAGACGGTATTTTACATTTGCCCTATTCCAACAGTATTCTTCCCGTAATTGGTATTTTACTGACCGCTTTCGTCATCAAAAAATTCCTTGACGGCAGTATCGAAAAAGGCACGTCTCAGATTATGATTGCAGTAGCCAACAAATCGGGAATCATGCCGAGAAAACAAATGTATGCGCAAATCATAACCAGCTCACTAACCGTTGGCATGGGTGGTTCTGCCGGACTGGAATCGCCAATTACCATTACCGGTGCCGCTTTCGGGTCCAATTATGCTCAAAAATACCGACTGAATTACAAAGACCGAACCTTACTATTGGCATGCGGTGTGGCAGCCGGAATTGCAGCCGCCTTTAACGCTCCAATAGCCGGCGTTTTGTTTGCCATCGAAGTGATTTTAGCCGATATGAGTGTAACGGCTTTTATCCCGATTATGATTTCGGCGGCCACAGGCGCTTTGGTTTCCACGGTGGTTTTGAAAGAAGATATATTACTGACCTTCAGAGGACAACTTACCTTCGACTATCACAATATTCCCTATTACATTATCTTAGGGATTCTGGCCGGATTGGTTTCCGTCTATCATGCGCGAAATTTTCGGAAAGTGGAACATTTTTTCAGTAAGTTCAAATCGTCCACGTATAAAAAAGCTTTGTTTGGAGCTTCTCTTTTAGCTATACTGATTTTCTTTTTTCCAACGCTTTTCGGGGAAGGTTATGAAAGTATCAAAACGCTGTCCTCCGCAAATCCGGGAGTTTTATTGGAAAACACCATTTTAGACGAACACAAATCCAACGAATGGATACTACTGGGTTTCATCGGAGTGACTTTAATGATAAAATCCATCGCAACCGGACTCACATTAGGCAGTGGCGGGAACGGTGGCAACTTCGCCCCTTCCCTTTTTGTGGGTTCCTACCTTGGTTTTTTTGTTGCCAAATTTTTTCAGCTTACCGGAATCAACAAAGAATTGCCAATCAGTAATTTTTCAATTGTTGGCATGGCAGGTGTTTTAAGCGGATTGTTTCATGCGCCGTTAACCGCCATCTTCCTGATTGCTGAAATTACCGGCGGCTACGGTTTAATGGTGCCACTGTTAATTGTTTCGTCCATCAGTTTTGCGATTTCAAAAAGCATGGAAGGGCATTCGATGGACATTAAAAACCTGGCGGATTCGGGAACGGTTTTCACCACGGATAAAGATAAAAACATCCTGTCTTCCATCGATTTATCAAAACATCTTAAAACCAATTTCGTTACTATTGCGTCCACTGCGAAACTGGACGATGTGGCCAATTTACTTTCAGAGACAAAACAAACTGTTTTTCCGGTAGTTAATGAAAAAGACGAATTTCAAGGCATTATCCATTTCGATACTATCCGGCCGATTATTTTCAATGATTTTCAGAAAAAACACACTCCGTTAAGCGATGTAATCGAAACTCCAAAAGAAACCGTTTGCTATGATGAAGTCATGGAAACCGTCATGGAGAAATTCGAAACTTCAAATTCAGAAATGCTCTTCGTTCTGAAAGACAAAACCTGCTTGGGTTACATTGCAAAAGTCGACATTCTGGATGCGTATCGGGAAAAACTGAAATCCTTGCGGATAGAATAAATTTCTGTTTTCTTTTCACGGCTACTTACTAAAATTGGCTACAAAACAGTACCTTTGCGTTTTGCACAACTACACAGCTAATTATGTTAAATACAGAAGATACGATTGAAGTTTTAGGCGCCCGCGTCCATAACCTTAAAAATATAGATGTTGTTATTCCGCGTGAAAAACTTGTGGTGATAACCGGGCTTTCGGGTTCCGGAAAATCGTCATTGGCTTTCGATACTATTTATGCCGAAGGACAACGCCGTTACATCGAAACGTTCTCTGCCTATGCCCGTCAGTTTTTGGGTGGTCTGGAACGCCCGGATGTGGATAAGATTGACGGACTTTCCCCGGTGATAGCCATCGAGCAGAAAACCACCAGTAAGAGTCCGCGCTCCACCGTTGGAACGATTACCGAAATTTACGATTTCCTTCGATTATTATTTGCCAGAGCCGGTGAAGCCTACAGTTACAATACCGGTGAAAAAATGGTTTCCTATTCCGATGACCAGATCAAGGAACTTATTTTTGAGAACTTCAACGGAAAGAGAATCAACATTTTAGCCCCGATAATCCGTTCACGTAAAGGACATTACCGTGAATTATTCGAACAGATTTCCAAACAGGGATTTGTAAAAGTACGTGTGGACGGTGTTATCCGTGATTTGGAATATGGCATGAAAATTGACCGTTACAAAACCCACGATATCGAAACGGTTATTGACCGAATGGCGATAGATACAACGGAAGATTTAGACAAACGTCTGACCGAAAGCATTAAAACCGCGATGTATCACGGTGATGGTATCATGATGATTATCGAGCAGGAAAGTCAGGAAGTACGGTATTTCAGTCGGAATTTAATGTGTCCGACCACCGGAATTTCCTATCCGAATCCGGAGCCGAATAACTTCTCGTTCAACTCCCCGAAAGGTGCCTGTCCGCATTGCAACGGATTGGGAACCGTGAACGAAATCAATCTGAATAAAATCATCCCGAATCCGAAATTATCCATCAAACAAGGTGGTTTTGCTCCGTTGGGGGAACAAAAAAGTTCGTGGATTTTCAAACAATTGGAAATTATCGGAGAAAAATACGGGTTCAAATTAACAGATGCCATAGAAACTATTCCTGAAGTTGCGATGGAAATGATTTTGAATGGCGGAAACGAGAAATTTTCAGTGGTTTCCAAAGTAATGGGCATCACGAAAGACTATAAAATCGATTTTGAAGGGATTTCGAATTTCATCAAAAACCAATACGAAGAAAGCGGTTCGGCCTCCATCAAACGTTGGGCGAAGGAATTCATGGACGAAACCGATTGTCCGGAATGTCGCGGAACCCGATTGCGAAAAGAATCCCTGTATTTTAAAATCAACGAAAAAAACATTGGCGAATTATCAGCCATGGATATCGACGAATTGAGTACCTGGTTTGAAAACTTAGACACTCATTTATCGGAAAAACAAAAAGCCATTGCCGTAGAAGTCGTTAAGGAAATTAAAGCCCGTTTGCAGTTTTTGGTGGATGTCGGCTTAAATTATCTGGCATTGGAACGAAGTTCAAAATCACTTTCGGGTGGTGAAGCGCAACGTATCCGTCTGGCCACGCAAATCGGTTCACAATTGGTTGGAGTCCTTTATATTTTGGACGAACCGAGTATCGGATTACACCAACGCGATAACGAAAAACTGATTCACTCTTTGGAACAATTGCGCGATATCGGAAACTCGGTTATTGTGGTGGAACACGACAAAGACATGATTGAACGTGCCGACTATGTGATTGACATCGGTCCGAAAGCGGGTCGTTTTGGCGGAGAAATCATCAGTTGCGGTACTCCGGCCGAACTGCTGAAAGAAAAAACCATTACGGCGCAGTACCTTAACGGACAAATGGAAATTGCTGTTCCTAAAATACGACGTGAAGGCAACGGAAAATCAATAAAACTAAGTGGTGCGACAGGAAATAACCTGAAAAATGTTTCCGTGGAATTTCCGTTAGGACAACTGATTTGTGTTACGGGAGTTTCGGGCAGCGGTAAATCGACATTGATTAACGAAACGCTCTACCCTATTCTGAACGCCCATTTCTTCAACGCGGTAAAAAAACCACAGCCGTACAAAAAAATTGAAGGGCTGGAGCACATAGACAAAGTAATTGACATTGACCAAAGTCCGATTGGGCGTACACCACGCTCCAATCCGGCAACGTATACCGATGTGTTTTCGGAAATCCGAAGCCTGTATACCCAAACGCCCGAAGCCATGATTCGTGGTTACAAACCGGGGCGTTTCAGTTTTAATGTTTCAGGTGGACGATGTGAAACCTGTGAAGGTTCGGGTGTGAGAACCATTGAAATGAGTTTCTTACCGGATGTGTATGTGGAATGTGAAACCTGTCAGGGCAAACGTTTCAACAGGGAAACACTGGAAATCCGTTACAAAGGGAAATCAATTTCGGATGTATTGGCGATGACGGTGGATGAAGCGGTGCCGTTTTTTGAAAACATTCCGAAAATCTACCGAAAAATCAAAACCATTCAGGACGTTGGTTTGGGATACATTACATTGGGACAACAAAGCACGACCCTTTCCGGAGGTGAAGCGCAACGTATCAAACTGGCTACCGAATTATCCAAAAAAGATACCGGAAATACCTTTTACATTCTTGACGAACCTACAACCGGATTGCATTTTGAAGACATTCGCGTGTTGATGGATGTGATTACTAAACTGGTTGAAAAAGGCAATACCGTTTTGATTATCGAACACAATATGGACGTAATCAAACTCGCCGATTACATCATTGACATTGGTTATGAAGGTGGAAAAGGCGGCGGTGAGCTGATTGCCAAAGGAACTCCGGAAGAGATCATTAAAAATAAGAAAAGCTATACTGCGCAATTTTTGAAAAAAGAATTACATTAGCAGGCTATTTTAATTTTAACGAAAAAGAAAAATGATGAAAGATGATTTTTTAAGTGATGACGACAAAATCCAGGAAAAGTTCAAACAAAAAACCTGGAACGAAATACGTTCTAACGATTCATGGGCAATTTTTAAAATTATGTCGGAGTTCGTTAACGGATATGAATCCATGGGACGAATTGGTCCGTGTGTATCCATTTTCGGATCAGCGAGAACGAAGCCGGATAACAAATATTATTTATTGGCAGAAAAAATTGCTTATAAAATCAGTCAGGCCGGATATGGTGTGATTACCGGTGGCGGTCCCGGAATTATGGAAGCCGGAAATAAAGGGGCGCATCTTGGAAACGGAACTTCCGTAGGTTTAAACATTGATTTGCCTTTTGAACAACATTACAATCCGTATATCGACAAAGACAAAAACCTGAGTTTCGATTATTTCTTTGTGCGCAAAGTAATGTTCGTAAAATATTCTCAGGGATTCGTTGTAATGCCGGGCGGTTTTGGTACGTTAGACGAATTGTTTGAAGCCGTTACCCTAATCCAAACCAAAAAAATAGGAAAGTTCCCTATTATCTTAGTGGGAAGGGAATTCTGGAGCGGATTATTGGATTGGATTAAAGCCGTTATTATTGAAAAAGAAAACAATGCCAATCCGGAAGACATGAATCTTATTAAAGTGGTGGATACCGAAGATGAAGTTTTGGAAGTACTGGATACCTTCTATAAAAAATACAATCTTAGCCCTAACTTCTAAGAAATCAAAAAGAGCTCCCAAAATCGGGAGCTTTTTATTTATACGCAATTACCCTTACAATCCATTTCATCTTAAAAATCAGTAGTTTATACAGAAAACACTTATTGTATTCTTTTTTATTTTTAAATTTAAGTGATTTAAAGGTAATTCGAAATGAGTAAAGGGGTACTTCGTGAAGACAAGACTTGTTTAAATTGCGGCACTTTCGTGGAAGAACGTTTTTGCCCCCAATGTGGTCAGGAAAATACCGAAACCCGAAAATCGTTTCATTATCTTTTTACCCATTTTGTGGAAGACCTCGTTCATTATGACAGCAGTTTCTGGAAAACCATGAAATACCTTCTCTTCCATCCGGCGAGACTCACACGCGAGTACCTGTCCGGGAGAAGACAACGTTTTGTGGCTCCGATTAAACTTTACATTTTCATCAGCTTCATTACCTTTTTCCTTTCCGGACTTGTACTAAACGAAAAAAATATTGCCTTTGGAGATAAAGATGCCGCCATTAAGGTTACGAAATCAACTGATGAAGCCAAGGTAAATCTCTGGAACAGTAACGACAGCATTCCGAAAGAACAACAAGGATACAACAACAGCTGGATGGACGAATACGGCTGGTTTGGAAAATATAAGACCGTAAAAGCATTGGATTCTGTTCAGAGCTTACTTCCCGAAAAAGACAAATTAGACAAAATCGAATACTGGTATACCAAAAAAATGGTTACCGTTGCTGAACATAATACTTTCAGACAGGCTTTCGACAAATCACTCATACATTTCAAGCAAAACCTACCGAAAGTACTTTTCCTTTATTTGCCTGTTTTTGCATTCTGGTTGTGGTTTTTTCACGGAAAAAAACGCTGGTATTATTTCGATCACGGAATTTTCACGTTACACTATTTCTCCTTCATGCTTCTGCTTACCAGTTTGCTTATAATTTCAGAATGGATTCAAAGTTACAGTGACCTAATACTGTTCGAGGTCTTAAAAGGTATAATTCGCATTGCTTACTTTTTCTGGCTCATCATTTATTTTTACAAAGCACACAAACGGTTTTACGGCGAAAATAAATTCATCTCTTTTTTAAAAAGTTCCACGTTGTTTTTCATAAATTTCATTTTTCTTTGGATTGTGTTGGTTGCCTACATTATTTACACCGCAATGACAATTGAATAAAAAAATAAATTTAAAGTGAAACAAAAATCTATTTTTGCTACTAATTAGAAAACATCAATCAATATGAAAAAAATAATCATGCTAAGCCTGGTGCTTTCGTTGAGTTTTGCAAGTTGTACTTCACAACAAAAAATTGCCGAGACAAAAACAAGCACGCCGGAAAACTACCTGAAAGCAATCAGTCAGGAAAATTTAAAGAAAAACCTGTATGTTATTGCTTCTGATGAAATGCAAGGAAGAAATACGGGGGAACCCGGACAAAAAAAAGCGGGGGAATACATCATCAATCAATACAAGAAACTTGGGATTTCTTTTCCAAAAGGAGCCGATAGTTTTTATCAAAAAGTCCCTTCCGAATACATGAAAAAAGGATTCAGTCCGAAACTGAATGATTCCGAGAACATCTGGGCTTACATTGAAGGTTCTGAAAAACCGGAAGAAGTTTTGGTTATTTCCGCACACTACGATCACGTCGGAATGAAAAACGGGGAAATCTATAACGGTGCCGATGACGACGGTTCCGGAACGGTTGCCGTAATGGAAATTGCCAAAGCCTTTATGGAGGCTAAAAAGGCCGGAAAAGGTCCGAAACGATCCATTTTATTCCTTCATGTAACCGGAGAAGAACACGGCTTACACGGTTCGCGTTATTATTCTGAAAATCCGTTATTCCCATTGAAAAATACCATTGCCAATATTAATATAGACATGGTGGGTCGTCGCGATAATTTGAATCCGAATGACAGCAATTATATTTATGTGATTGGTTCCGACCGATTAAGCTCGGAATTGCATACCATTAACGAAGAGATGAACAGTAAATACGTTAACCTGCGTTTGGATTACAAATACAACGACAGAAACGATCCGGAGCAAATTTATTACCGTTCCGACCATTATAACTTTGCGAAAAAAGGGATTCCTGCAATTTTCTTCTTTAATGGCATTCATGATGATTATCACAAGCCGACCGATGAAGTGGAAAAAATCGAGTTTGATGCCCTGACCAAAAGAGCAAAACTGGCATTTGCATTAGCCTGGGAGTTAACAAACCGCGAAAACCGCATTGTTGTTGACCGTGACGGAAAATAAACCCATAAAAAAAGCTCCTCAATGAGGAGCTTTTTTATTTTAAATGCTAATTATAATTCTTCTTTTACAGCGGCATCCGGTGCATTTTTCTTAACGGATTCGATCCCGTTTTCACGAGCGGCTTCTGACTCATACATTTCACTGTTCCCAATGATTTGTCCGTTAGTAGCTTTTAAATTAAAATACGGCTTTCCGTTTTTGGATTCCAAACGGTCAAAACGCGCATCGTCCTGAGAATTTTTTCGTACTGACTCAATTCCGTTTTCACAAGCTGCTCTGGTTGTATAACCTTCACTCGCTAAAATAACCTGACCGTTACCTGCTTTCAATACAAACTGAAATTCACCGTTTGTTCTTTTTGTAATTAAAAATGATCCCATAATACTTTTTTTATGTTCTACTTATTAATTTGCTTTTAATTTAGCTTCACTAATATAGTAAGATTTTTATTAGGAATCCGCTTTTTATTCAAAAAAAAAATGAAAAATAAAAAAAGCCTCCAGTTTCCTGGAGGCTTACCAATGTTAAGGGTGAAAGACGGGTCTCGAACCCGCGACCTTCGGAACCACAATCCGACGCTCTAACCAACTGAGCTACAATCACCATTTGTTTTGCGAGTGCAAATATAGGGGTTTTATCGGCTTTCGCAAATAAAAAAATAAAAAAATTATCGCAAATCTCCTAAACTATTGACTGCCAAATACCTCTCTACAGTAAATCCTTCTCCAAAATCGGTGCCGATGAGTCTTCCCAGGTCCTGAGAGCGATAAACTAGGCTGTCCAGAAAGTTTTTCGTTGCAATTGGGGTTATCGGTTCATTCGAATTGGGTTCGTAAAATTGGGAACTGTAGGCCATGACAGCTTCCACTTTCTTGTCTGTAAATCCGGTTACGTCCACTACAAAATCGGGTTCGCTGTTTTTCCACTGAATGTAATGGTACACTAATTTTGGTCGCCAGGCTTCCTGTTGTTCGCCGTTGTCCACCGTTTCAATTCGGCGTAAACCCGATAAAAAACAAGCGTCGGAAACCAGTTTACTGCCCTTTCCGTGATCGATATGACGGTCTTCAACCGCATTACACAACACGATTTCCGGTTGGTATTTGCGAATCATCCTGATAATTTCCAATTGGTGTTTTTCATCGTTAACAAAAAAGCCGTCACGGAATCTCAGGTTTTCACGAATCTGAACTCCGAGAATTTTTGCAGCCGCAGCCGCTTCTTCATCCCTGATATCCGCAGAACCTCTTGTTCCTAACTCACCTCGCGTCAAATCGACTATTCCTACTTTTTTACCCAATGAAATTTCTTTGGCAATAGTAGCGCCACAACCTAATTCCACATCATCGGGATGCGCCCCGAAAGCTAGTATATCTAATTTCATTTAATTTAAAATTTTCTTCATGGTCATTGACTTGTTAACCGTTTCAAGGAATTCTTTTTCCGGATCGCTGTCCTTCGTAATTCCGCAACCGATATACAAACTCGCTTTTGTCATTGCGGCATTCGAAGCAATCTCTATTTTCATGCACCGCAAATTAACATACAAATCCGAACACTCACTTTTGCCAATTGCGAAATTCATATTCAGTTCCCCTAAAAACCCGGCATAATATTCTCTGTCATACCCCTCGCTTTCCAAAATGAAATCTTTGGCAATCAACTTCGGATAACCGCAAACTGCCGGAGTCGGATGCAATACTTTCAGCACTTCACCCAAATCGGATTTCTCATTAAGCTTTGCGGAAATATCGGTTTTGATGTGCAGTAAATTTCCGGCTTCAACGGTATACGGACTGGAAACCACTTCTTCCGAAACAAAACTTTTAATGTTCTCAAGAATAAATTGGGTCACGTATTGTTGCTCTTCCTGCTCTTTCGATTTCCAAACGGTATGCTCTTTTCCTTTATTAACTTTAGTTCCCGCCAAGGCAACGGTTTCAATGTCAAAATCTTTTACTTTCAGCAATTGCTCCGGAGTGGCTCCCATCCACATCCCCACTTTAGGATGATAAAAGACGTATTTAAACGCCGATGGATAACTAAGAAGCATTTTTTTAAATGTCGTTTCAACATCAAATGTCTCCAGTGCGATTTCTTCTTTTCTTGAAAGCACTACTTTTTGGAAATGTCCGGCATTGATAGCACTGATTCCTTTTTCAACTAAATGTTCAAAATCGGATTTGGCTTTTTCGTCCATTTCATAAAAAACATTTTCCGACAACCGCAGTGCCTCACTTTGAAAATGTTCCGTAATTATTTTCAAATGTTCTTCCGGAAAAAGCACGATGTGTTCTCCCTCAAAAGGAGCAAAAACAAACCCTCTCTCTTTAAAATTCCCAACAGTATACAAATGATCGTTGTCTTGAAAAAGCCCCACAATGAAAGGCTTATTCGGCTTGGAATACAAAACAAACGGCAGGTTCTGTTCCTGATGTGTCTTTACTTTTAGGAATAAATCGGTCATAGTTATCTTTTTCTTGGTAAGACCATATTGGTCAGTTTGCAAAGTGAAATCAGTCTTCCTTCTTCATCGGTAATTCGGATTTCCCAGAGATGGATACTCGCTCCTTTATGAATGATTCTTGCGGTTCCGGTAACAATTCCTTCCCGCTTACTTTTCAAATGATTCGCAGAAATCTCGATACCACGAACTTCCTGCTTTTCAGGATTCACAAACATTAAAGAAGCCGCACTTCCCACGCTTTCGGCCAATGCAACCGAAGCCCCACCATGCAACAATCCCATAGGCTGGTGAACGCGAGGGTTTACCGGCATTGTCGCTACTAGAAAATCTTCGCCGGCATCGACAAACTCCATTTCCAGCGTTTCCATTAAAGTGTTTTGTGAGAAGTTTTTACAAAGTTGCAGTACCTTATCTTTATCAAATGACATAGTTAATTCTTTAGAAATGTAAATTTATGAAATGTAAAGCCATTATTCTCATCCGAAAGTAAACTAATTTGGTTAAAAATACGTTAAGCAGTTAAGTGAATTCTTATATGAAATTTAAAAAAAATCAATACTTTTACCAAAAACAAGCACTTTTTATGCGTCATTACCTGTATATTCTTTTCATTGGATTTGTGTTGTCACTAACTTCCTGCCGTCAGGATTTTGAATTTGAACCAAGCTCTGGCGGACTTGAATTTTCCAAACAAACCGTTTATCTGGATACGGTTTTTACCAATATCGGTTCGAGCACGTATACCCTTAAAGTCTATAACAACAGTGATAAGGACATTAAAATACCAACGCTTCAGTTAGCGGAAGGTCAAAATTCCAAATACCGTTTAATGGTAGATGGCATACCCGGAAAAGTGTTCAACAATGTGGAATTACTGGCCAAAGACAGTATGTTTATTTTCATAGAAACCACGATTGATTATAGTGAATATGCCAATCCGGATTCGGAATACCTTTACACCGATAAAATCGAATTTCACAACATAAGCGGCGCTCCGCAAACCGTTGATTTGGTTACATTGGTTAGAGATGCCTATTTTTTATACCCAAAACGATTTGGAGACGGAACCACCGAAACCTTACCAATTGGCGGTGAAGAGATTTACGGTTTTTACTTAGATCACAATGACCCGGCAAATGGGGACGAATATGAATGGATTAACGACAAACCTTACGTTATTTATGGTTATGCGGCGGTTCCCGACAATGAAATCCTAAACATTCATCCGGGGGCTAAAATTCATTTTCATGCCGATTCCGGATTGATTATCGGAAGTAATGCTACCATCAATTCAAACGGTACTCCTTCTACTTATGATGTTGACGGAAATGTAATTGAGGATAATGAAGTGGTTTTTGAAAGCGATCGTCTGGAACCCGATTTTGCCGATGTTCCCGGACAATGGGGCACCATCTGGATGACCTTGAATAGTAACGGTAAGTTCAATAACACAACCATCAAAAACGCAACTGTCGGATTACTGATTGATAAAAATACCGGAACACTCAACATGACTAATGTTCAGATTTACAACTGTTCCAATTACGGCATTTTAGCAAAAACCGCTACCATTGACGGAAAAAATGTGGTGATTAACAACTGTGGACAGGCTGGTTTGGCTTGTTCCCTTGGAGGCGATTACAATTTTACACATTGTACGTTTGCCAATTACTGGCCAAGACCAAATCAGGTTCCGGTTTCCATTGACAACGGAGATGGTACAGCTCCATTCGCTCTTGTAAATGCTAATTTCACCAACTGTATTATTTATGGCTCAAGCAGCTATGGAATTTCATTAAAAAAAGAAGGAAACCTTTTCGATTATAATTTCAGAAATTGCCTGATTAAGTTCTTCGATTTCGGACAATTTGAAAGTGATCCGTTGTATCCGATTGCCAACACAACTGATTATACGAATTGTATCATTGCCCGAAATTCAACTACCAATAAACCTGATTTTCTAAATCCTACTAACAACAGGCTCATCATTGGCGAAGATTCGGCTGCAAAAGGAACTGCTGATTTCTCGTTTTCAACCGGAACATCTGATATTTTAAATAAAGAGAGGTTTGGACCGTTGTCTGATATGGGCGCTTATAATTTTATTATATTTGAGTAAACCAAAAAACCAAATATTTATGAACAAAACAATTTTAACTTTGGCAATTGCATCCTTAAGTTTGATTGCCTGCAAAAAAGACGGAGAAAAAACAGATTCTCAGTCTACGGTTGATTCAACAGCTACGAAAACAGAAGAAGTTGCCACAATGATTCCGGATTCTGCCACTATCAGCAAAGCATGGACAGAGTACGCCACTCCGGGTGATGCCCACAAAAGAATGGCAGCAGACAACGGTGTTTGGGATGAAGATATGACTTCATGGCAACATGAAGGTGGAGAACCCATGAAAATGAAAATGACTGCAGAAATCAAAACCATCTTCGACGGTAAATACCAGGAAGCGGTTCACAAAGGGGATTTTATGGGAATGCCTTTTGAAGGAAAAAGCACCTTAGCTTACGATAATGCTTCCAAAGAATACATCTCTACCTGGATTGACAACATGAGTACAGGAATTATGGTAATGAGAGGTAATTATGATGACGCTTCCAAAACCTTCAAAATGGAAGGTGAAGTTATCGATCCGGTAACGAAGAAAATGAAAAAAATGCGGGAAGTTATTACCATTATGGATGATAACACTCAAAAAATGGAAATGTACGACACCGGATATGACGGAAAAGAGTTCAAAAACATGGAAATTATCATGAAAAGAAAAAAATAATTTCTTAAAATAATTCTACAGAAAAGCACAGGTTAAATCTTGTGCTTTTTTTATGAACACAAACTTTGTTAACTGACTTTTTTGGAATAAATTTGCACTTTCAAAACAACAACACACCCGAAGCGCACCGAACAGTTTGGAGCGTAGCGGAATAAAACAACTACAACAATGATTCATTTCTTCGGAAACCAAACCAACACGGTTTTTGCAGTTCAGTCGCAAAACGAACTATCGACAGAAGACATCACTAAATTAAACTGGCTTTTTGGCAACGCACATAAAATAGAAAAATCCGTACTTGCGGATTTTTTTGTTGGACCCCGTGCCGCTATGGTAACACCCTGGAGTACGAATGCCGTTGAAATCACTCAGAATATGGGTATTTCCGGTATCATCCGAATTGAGGAATTTGAAAAGGTTGCGACCGATTTCTCCGATTTCGACCCCATGCTTTCACAAAAATATACAGAGTTAAATCAGGAGATTTACACCATCAATATCCAACCGGAACCCATTTTAGACATTGACGATATCGATGCCTATAACAAATCGGAAGGCTTGGCTTTGAGTCCGGAAGAAGTGGACTATCTGAATAATTTATCCGCCAAATTAGGCCGAAAACTAACGGATTCTGAGATTTTTGCGTTCTCACAAGCCAATTCGGAACACTGTCGTCATAAAATCTTCAACGGAACTTTCGTGATTGACGGCGTGGAAAAACCAACTTCCCTATTCAAATTAATCAAGAAAACATCGGAAACAAATCCAAACGATATTGTGTCCGCTTATAAAGATAACGTAGCATTTGTAAAAGGGCCGAAAGTAATGCAGTTCGCACCAAAAAGTGCTGACAAACCTGATTTTTATTCTGAAAAAGAATTTGATTCGGTACTTTCCCTAAAAGCAGAAACACACAACTTCCCTACTACTGTGGAACCGTTCAACGGAGCTGCAACCGGTTCAGGAGGAGAAATTCGTGACCGTTTAGCAGGTGGACAAGGTTCATTGCCTCTAGCCGGAACTGCGGTTTACATGACTTCCTACTCAAGACTGGAAGAAAACCGTCCTTGGGAGGAGGCCATGAACGCCAGACCTTGGTTGTACCAAACTCCGATGGACATCCTAATCAAAGCCTCTAACGGAGCTTCTGATTTCGGAAATAAATTCGGGCAACCGCTAATTACGGGTTCCATTTTAACGTTCGAACACGAGGAAAACAACCGTAAAATCGGTTACGATAAAGTAATCATGCAGGCGGGCGGAATCGGTTACGGAAAATTAGACCAAGCCATTAAAAAGAAACCACAGGAAGGCGATAAAATCGTAATTCTTGGTGGGGAAAATTATAGAATCGGAATGGGTGGTGCTGCGGTTTCTTCTGCAGATACCGGTGCTTTCGGTTCGGGAATCGAAATGAATGCCATTCAGCGTTCGAATCCGGAAATGCAAAAACGTGCTGCCAATGCCATTCGTGGTTTGGTGGAAAGCGACAACAATCCAATCGTATCGATTCACGATCACGGTGCTGGTGGACATTTGAACTGTCTTTCGGAATTAGTGGAAGAAACGGGTGGATTAATCGATTTGGATAAATTACCGGTGGGAGACCCTACCCTTTCGGCTAAAGAAATTATCGGTAACGAATCTCAGGAAAGAATGGGATTGGTTATTGGTGAAAAAGATATTGACATCCTTCAGAAAATTGCCGACCGTGAGCGCTCACCTATGTATCAGGTGGGTGATGTAACTGCCGATCATCGTTTTACATTCGAGTCAAAATCGACAGGTGCCAAACCAATGGATTATGCTTTGGAAGACTTCTTCGGAAGTTCGCCAAAAACCATCATGACCGATAAAACGGTTGCTACGAATTATTCCGATTTAACCTATACAACTTCAGACATTCCAACCTACTTAAGCCAAGTACTGCAATTGGAAGCCGTAGCCTGTAAAGACTGGTTAACCAATAAAGTAGACCGTTGTGTGGGGGGACGTGTTGCCAAACAACAATGTGCCGGTCCCTTACAATTACCGTTGAACAATGTTGGTGTTATGGCCTTGGATTTCAAAGGAAAAGAAGGAATTGCCACCACGATTGGCCACTCGCCTATTGCTGCATTGGTTGATCCTGTAGCGGGTTCAAGAACAGCAATTGGGGAAGCGTTATCGAATTTGGTTTGGGCACCATTAAAAGACAATTTGCAATCGGTTTCACTTTCGGCTAACTGGATGTGGGCCTGTAAAAATGAAGGTGAAGATGCAAGATTATACGAAGCGGTAAAAGGCTGTTCGGATTTCGCTATCGAATTGGGTATCAATATTCCAACCGGAAAAGATTCCTTATCGATGAAACAAAAATATCCGAATGACGAAGTGATTGCACCGGGAACGGTTATTATTTCGGCAGCCGGAAACTGTTCCAATATCACTAAAGTTGTGGAGCCTGTTCTTCAGAGAAACGGCGGAAACATCTACTATATCAATTTATCTCAGGATAACTTCAAATTAGGAGGTTCTTCTTTTGCGCAGGTTTTAAACAAAATCGGTAATGAAGTACCAACTATTAAAAATGCGGCTTATTTTAAATCGGCATTCAATGTGTTGCAGGATTTAATTAAAGAGCGTAAAATCAAAGCCGGACACGATATCGGAAGCGGTGGTTTAATCACTACGCTTTTGGAAATGTGTTTCGCTGATGTGAAACTGGGCGCGTTAATTGACCTGACTTCCTTAGGAGAAAAAGATACGGTAAAAGCCTTATTCAACGAAAATATCGGATTGGTTTTCCAGGCAGATGCTGAAGTTGAAGCTGTTTTTACTCAAAACAATATCACGATTTTCAACATCGGTACGGTAGTGGAAAATGATGTCTTTACGGTGATGAACCATGACGACGCTTTTACGTTCAGTGTTTCCACATTGAGAGATATCTGGTTCAAAACATCATTCCTTTTAGATTCGAAGCAATCGAAAAACGGAACGGCTTTAGAGCGTTACAATAATTACAAAAACCAACCGCTTACCTATACTTTCCCATCCCATTTTGACGGAAAAGCACCGGTAATCGATAATTCAAAACCAAGACCGAAGGCAGCCATCATCCGTGAAAAAGGAAGTAATTCCGAGCGTGAAATGGCGAACTCCATGTTCCTGGCAGGTTTTGACGTAAAAGACGTTCACATGACGGATTTAATTTCCGGTCGTGAAACATTGGAAGACATTCAGTTCATCGGAGCTGTGGGAGGCTTCTCGAATTCGGACGTGTTAGGTTCTGCGAAAGGTTGGGCCGGAGCATTTTTATACAATGAAAAAGCGAATACCGCGCTGAAAAACTTCTTCAAACGTGAGGACACTTTATCAGTGGGAATCTGTAACGGTTGCCAGTTGTTCATGGAATTGGAGTTAATCAATCCGGAGCATGAAGTACACGGAAAAATGCTGCACAATAACTCGCACAAACACGAAAGTATCTTTACTTCAGTAACGGTTCAAAAAAATAATTCGGTGATGCTTTCTTCTTTGGAAGGGGCTACTTTAGGGGTTTGGGTTTCACATGGCGAAGGGAAATTCAACTTACCTTATACTGAAGAAAAATACAATATCGTTGGAAAATACGGCTATGAAGGATATCCGGCAAATCCGAACGGTTCCGATTACAACACAGCCATGTTATGTGACACAACCGGACGCCACTTGGTAACCATGCCGCACATTGAGCGTTCGACTTTCCCTTGGAACTGGGCACATTATCCGGATAACGGACAAAAAGACGAAGTGACGCCTTGGCATGAAGCGTTTGTGAATGCCCGTAAATGGATTGAAGCAAAAAACAAATAATATTTTCTCTAAATTCCAAAAGAAGCACTCTGTTTTTAGGGTGCTTTTTTGTATTATTGTACGAAATTATTTCGTAAAAAAAATGGAACGCCACAACTGTTTAAACTGCGACACTCCGCTTTTAGGAAAATTTTGTTCAAACTGCGGACAAAAAGCGGATACTCACCGGATTACTTTCAAACATTTCATCATGCACGATGTTTTACACGGTATCTGGCATTTTGAAAAAGGGATGTTATTTACTGCTAAACAAGCGTTATTCAGACCCGGAAAGGCAGCAATGGATTATATAGCAGGTAAAAGAATTGCTTATTACAATGTTTTTTATTTTATATTACTGTTAATCGGTTTAGCTGTTTTCATTGAAAATTATCATGAACAATTGTTTGAGAGTTATAATGGTAAAATTGTGGCTTCAAATAATGTTACAGATAAAAAATTAGCTTCTTTCATGGCAAAATATGCAAAACTGCTGATATTTTCTTTTGTACCGCTTTTTGCGATTAACACCTTCCTATTATTCCGAAAAAAGAAATTAAACTTAAGTGAACATTTTATAATTGCCGGAATTATTTATTTGGGCATTATGATTATTACAGTTATTGGGAACTTATTTTATTTTTTCGACTTCACAAAACATTTTGAAATTCTGTCAGACACAGCGACTATTTTAGTTCCTTTAATCGTCTTACTGTATGTACTTTTCAGCTATTACACAGCATTTAAAGACAGTTATAGTAAAATTGGTTTTTCATTTAGAATGTTGTTTTTTCTTTTCTTCTTAACAATTGAACTCTTAGGTATACTTGTTTTCATATTTGGTTCTGTAACCGACTGGAAATTTGGAAGCATGCAGTATCACACATAAAAAAAGCCCCAGTGTGGGGCTCTTTTTATTGCTTCGCTTCGGCAGCTTTTTCTTTTCTTGTTTCGTAAGTGTGAAGATAATCGCCTTTAGGTTTTCCCAAATCAAACGAACTCCATTTGGTTAAAAAACGGGTTCTTGTTCGGGCTTCATCCCTATCCATGTTTTCATATTCAATTCGGTATAACGCCGAATACATTTCTGCGCGCCCCACACCATGATAGCAATGTACCAATACAGGATAATTATCCGGATTGTCCATAATCTTAAAATAGGCATCCAGATTGTGCTGTTGCGGCACCTGATCGGAACCGTTATTGAAATACTTCACCCCTGGGATTTTTTCAACCGCTTCTTTTTCCGCAATTAATTCGGCAGGAATTTCCGGGTTGTTTTCTAAATCACCGGTTCCCGGAAAACGCAAATCGACTATGCTTTTAATATTGTATTTTTTAACGTACTCCTCAATCTCATCCGGAGGAATCACACCACTTTTGTATACTTTCCCTTCGGTAATGGTTTCGAAATTATGATTAATATGCATGTCATACACATACTTACCCGCTCCGGCAATAACAATCAAAAGGACAAGTAAACCTATTTTCTTTTTCATATCTATGAAATTTATTTTTTTGAGGTCATATAGTATCGCTTTCATTTATTGGTATTTGCTTGCGCAAACCTTTATTAATGGCGACTTCATTTTCTATTTATTATAGTATAATTTCTGATCGATAATTTTTTCGAAATAATCCTGAATAATCGCTTTACAGGCTTCACCGGTTTCCAGCATTTCCTTATTCGGTTTGGATATTAAATTGCGTTCTAAGGCTTTATCATTACTATCATAGTACCCCACAACTTGCTTTCCGTCAAAAGTACAAATATAGTTACCACGTTGAAATTGGTACAGATTTCCGTTGAAATTAATTGCATACGGTTTAACTTTCGTATCGCCTACCAAACTTCTGCCCCAGCTTCGGAACGGCTTATCATAACCTACCATATCCAAAATGGTCGGGTAAATGTCTATCTGTTGTGCCAACTCTTTGTTGACACCTTTTAAACTACCGTCGGGTTTGTAAATAAGAATAGGCGTGGCAGTTCGGTTAACTACTTTCGCATACTCATCATAATACGTCTGGTTACCATGATCGGCGGTGATTATAAAAATAGTATTCTTAAACCACGGTTGTTTCTTCGCTTCATCAAAGAATCTTTTAAACGCATAATCGGTATACCCCACACATTGGTGCATCGGCACATTTCCTTTCGGGAACTTACCGTTGTATTTTTCAGGAACGATATAAGGTTCGTGAGAGGAAACGGTAAATACCGTACTGAAAAACGGTTTTCTCTTTTTATCTAACGTCTGCTTCATAAATTGCAGAAAAGGTTCGTCCCAAATCCCCCAAACACCGTCAAATTCGGCATCGTTATTGAATTCAGTCTTACCATAATAATGATCAAAACCTAATATGTTTCCGAAACCAAGAAAGCCCATGGAACCGTTTGGCGCCCCGTGAAAAAAAGAAGTATCATATCCCATTTCCTCAAGGCAGGAAACCAACGACTGTATTTTCTGATTTGGAAAAGGCGACGAAGTGAAAGCATCTCTAAATGAAGGAACTCCTGCCAATATGGAGGACATTCCGTGAATCGATTTACTTCCGTTCGCAAAGCCATTGGTATAAATCATACTGTGTTGTGCCAACGAGTCTAAAAACGGCGTGTAACCTTCATAATTTGGAATATTCATGTCCTTATTAAAGGAACCCCAATATTCTCTTCCGAAACTTTCCGTGATAATCAACACCACATTGGGAGTCGATTTCGGATTGTTCGTATAGTGCTTAATCGGTTGAAAATTGGCTTCCACAACACTTTTATCGACCAGATCAATTTTCTTGAAACTTGTTTTCCCGATCGTTCTGATAATGGCAAACGGAGTGTTTAAAACAATGTCGGCGTGTTGCGGTTTTTCAACATATCGGTTGGCATCAATCAGATTTAAGGGACGGGTGCTCTTTTTAAAATCGCCACGAATCCCGCCAATCGTTAAAGTCGCAATGGCCAATAACCCTACAATCGAAAAAGGAAAATATTTTAATTTACTGTGCGTAACTGGTTCGTGGATAACCCTAACCTTTTTATACAGGTATATCCAAAGTACAGCCATAAGAAAGAACAACAAATACACATGCCAATAGCTGATTAAAAAGCGAAACATCATACCCGACTTATCTTTCTCATGCTCTAAGGAATCCCAAACCGTAATGGTGGTTCGGGCATAAATGAATTTATAATAAATCAAATCGATGAAATTCGTGGCATACGCAATTAAATTGGTCACAAAATACAGGTAAAACAAAAATTTCTGATACCCTTTTTTGGTGTTAATCCACAATGGCAAAACCGAAAACAGTATAAACAACCCATTAACATAAAGAATAGCCGTGGTATCAAAGGTCAATCCGTGGTAAGCCAACTTGAAAAAATCGCCTACAGCATCTACTTTCAGTAAACTATAATTGTAAATGAAAAATAATAAACGGGCAATGAAATAAAATAAATACACCAGCAACAATCTGTAAAATAGTGCTTTATATTCTTTTATACGAAAGAAGTTCTTCATGTTAAGTTAATGAAAATCAGTTTAATTAGCGCTCAAAAATACAAAATATGACTATCAATACACACTCGTTATGAAAACATTAATAAACATTTAAGTTTGACTTACCGTTTAAATCCTCCATTTCGCTTTTTATTATAAAATCAGATATTTAAAAATAGTATGCTTTCATAGTATTTTTTCATCAATTTTAGGACAACACCACTTTTTTCACTTGCAAAACGACTAAAAAAAGCAATGAAATTAAGTACAATTCCAAAGATTTTTAAAGCCCCTCCCTTTTCAAACATATCTCAAGTTAATAATTATCAGTACTTTATAGTTTATAATTTATAAAAAACTATTAAAAATTGACAAATCACAATCTATTCTTCTTTTTTTTTGCAATAAAATTAAATTTTTCATAATTTGCAGGAATAAAATCTGAGAAAATGAACCAAATTACACGTCTTTTTGATTTTCCTTATTATCAGCTGGAAAAATACAATTTATCCGACGCCCTTGTTACCAAACAAAACGGGGAATGGATTAAAACATCCACAAAGGAATATCTGGACAAAGCGAATGCCATTTCACGCGGATTACTCCGAATGGGAGTTCAGAAACATGATAAAATCGCTATCATTTCTTCCAATAACAGAACCGAATGGCACATTACCGATATTGGTGCTTTACAAACCGGAGCACAAACCGTACCAATATACCCTACCATTTCTGCAGAAGATTATGAATATATCTTAAACCATTCCGAGTCAAAATACTGCTTCATTTCCGACAGCGAAGTATTTGACAAAATAAATGCCATCAAACATAACGTGCCTTCATTACAGGAAATTTATTCTTACAATGACGTTCCGGGATGTAAAAGCTGGAAAGAAATACTGCATTTAGGAGAAGACGCTTCCAATCAGGATGTGGTGGAAGATCGAAAAAATACAATCGTTACAACCGATTTGGCTACCATTATCTACACTTCGGGAACAACCGGAAGACCAAAAGGAGTAATGTTGAGTCACCAAAATATCGTATCCGACGTATTGATGAGTGCGCCAAGAGTACCATTAAGAGCCGGTGACACAAGGGCTTTAAGTTTCTTGCCTATTTGTCATATTTTTGAAAGAATGCTAGTGTATTTGTACCAATATTACGGTATCTCAATATACTTTGCGGAAAGTATCGAAAAAATCAGTGATAACTTAAAAGAAGTGAAACCACACGTGATGTCGGTTGTACCACGATTACTTGAAAAAGTATACGATAAAATCTATGCCAAAGGAGCCGATTTAACCGGAATCAAGAAAAAATTATTTTTCTGGGCACTGGATTTGGGCATGGATTACAAACCTTACGGCGAAAATGGTGCCTTCTATGAATTCAAACTGAAAATTGCCCGAAAACTGATATTCTCAAAATGGCAGGAAGGCCTTGGTGGTCAATTGGAATTATTGGTTTCCGGAAGTGCCGCATTACAAACAAGATTAACAAAGGTATTCTGCGCTGCCAACATTCCGGTAATGGAAGGTTATGGTTTAACGGAAACATCTCCCGTAATCTCTGTTAATGACATGAGAAACAGAGGCTTTAAAATCGGGACCGTTGGAAAAATGCTTGATGGCGTTGAAGTGAAAATTGCCGAAGACGGTGAAATTCTTTGCAAAGGTCCTAATGTGATGATAGGGTATTATAAAGACGAAATCCAAACCAACGAAGCGCTGAAAGATGGTTACTTCCACACGGGCGATATCGGTGAGATTGATTCTGAAGGTTTCTTAAAAATTACCGATCGTAAAAAAGAAATGTTCAAAACTTCCGGCGGAAAATATGTAGCGCCACAGGTTTTGGAAAACACGTTCAAACAATCCCGTTTCGTGGAACAAATCATGGTAATCGGTGATGGCGAAAAAATGCCGGCCGCTTTTATCCAGCCTAATTTCGATTTCGTAAAGGAATGGGCAAAAATAAAAGGAATCAGCATCGGTAATACCAATGAGGAAATCATTTCCAACCCTGCTGTCATTGAACGCGTGGAAGAAGAAATCAATGAACTAAATAAAAAATTCGGAAACTGGGAACAGGTAAAACGCATCGAGCTGACTCCGGATATCTGGTCTATCGAAGCCGGACATCTGACTCCAACAATGAAATTAAAAAGAAAAATCATAAAAGAGAAATATCAATATCTTTATGATAAAATCTACAATAATGCCTAAAAATCAACGAACTCCTCTCTTATGAGGAGTTTTTTTTTAATTAACATAAAAATAATATAATTTTATTATGCGTGCATAGTAATTTTTTTGTATATTTGAACTTCTGAAAAATTATGAAAGACAAAACTATTGATTACGTTTTAAGAGCCACTTGGCAAGCCGTTTCCCGTATGTATAATGAGGAAGCGACAAAATATGGAGCAACCATGGCAACCGGTTTTGCTTTGTTGAGCATCGACAGGGAAAACGGAACCCCATCCACAGCATTAGGCCCAAGAATGGGTATGGAAGCGACGAGCCTTACAAGAACCTTAAAATCAATGGAAGAAAAAGGATTAATCATTCGAAAGAAAAATCCTGTAGACGGCAGAGGGGTATTAATCCACTTAACCAAATTAGGAAAAGAAAAACGGGAATTGTCAAAATCCACCGTATTGAAATTTAACGAAACGGTCCGAAAACACGTGACCGACGAACAATTGAATAATTTCATGGAAGTGGCTGAAATCATCAACGAACTGATTGCCGATAAAAGTATCTACAGCGATACCGAAAATAAAGATTAACATACCAAACAAACAATAAATACAAACAGATGAAACGACTTATTAAAAAAGTAGCGGTAGTGGGATCCGGAATTATGGGATCCGGAATTGCCTGTCACTTTGCCAATATCGGTGTGGAAGTATTGCTTCTCGATATTGTTCCGAGAGAATTAACTGAAGCCGAGCAAAAGAAAGGGCTGACTTTGGAAAATAAAGCGGTTCGTAACAGATTGGTAAACGATCATTTAGCGAATGCTTTAAAATCGAAACCCTCTCCTATTTATGATCAGAAATTCGCAGGCCGAATCACAACCGGAAACACCACCGACGATTTGGCAAAAATCAAAGACTGCGATTGGATTATCGAGGTGGTTGTTGAACGACTAGACATCAAAAAAGCTGTTTTCGAACAGATTGAACAATACAGAAAACCCGGAACGTTAATTACTTCCAACACTTCCGGAATTCCTATCAAATTCATGAGCGAAGGACGAAGCGAAGATTTCCAGAAACATTTCTGCGGAACGCACTTCTTCAACCCGGCGCGTTACTTAAAATTATTTGAAATTATTCCGGGTCCGCAAACTTCAACGGAAGTATTGGATTTCTTAAACGAATACGGCGAAAAATTCTTAGGAAAAACTTCGGTGGTTGCCAAAGATACGCCGGCGTTTATCGGAAACCGAATCGGAATCTTCGGAATTCAGAGTTTATTCCACCTGGTAAAAGAGATGGGATTAACTATTGAGGAAGTAGATAAATTAACCGGACCGGTTATCGGAAGACCAAAATCGGCAACTTTCAGAACAGTTGATGTTGTTGGTTTAGATACTTTGGTTCACGTAGCCAACGGAATCTACGAAAACTGTCCGAATGACGAAGCGCACGACTTGTTCAAACTACCGGATTTCATCAACAAAATGATGGAAAACAAATGGTTGGGAAGCAAAACCGGACAAGGTTTCTATAAAAAAGTCGACAAAGACATTCTATCCTTAGATTTGGACACTTTAGAATACAGAGCCGCTAAAAAAGCGTCATTCGCTACTTTGGAAATGACCAAAACGATTGACAAACCGATCGACCGTTTCAAAGTGTTGGTAAAAGGAACTGACAAAGCCGGAGAATTCTACAGAAAAAGTTTCTCTGCCATGTTCGCTTATGTATCCAACCGAGTTCCTGAAATCACCGACGATTTTTACAAAATTGACGATGCCATGAAAGCCGGTTTCGGTTGGGAAAATGGTCCGTTCGAAATTTGGGATGCCATCGGAGTGGAAAAAGGAATCGAATTGATGAAAGCGGAAGGCCTTGCTCCTGCTGCTTGGGTTACTGAAATGATCACTTCAGGTAACAAATCATTCTATACTGTAAAAGAAGGCACTACACATTATTACAATATTGCTTCTAAAGCTCAGGTTAAAATCCCGGGACAAGATGCATTCATCATTCTGAACAACATACGCGAAAGCAAAAAAGTGTGGAGCAACAGCGAAGCCATCGTTCAGGATTTGGGAGACGGAATTTTAAACCTGGAATTCCAATCGAAAATGAACTCCATTGGTGGTGGTGTCATTCAGGGCATCAACAAAGCCATCGAATTAGCCGAAAAAGACTACCGCGGATTAGTTATCGGAAATCAGGCAGCGAATTTCTCCGTGGGAGCGAATTTGGCCATGATTTTCATGATGGCCGTAGAACAGGAATACGACGAATTGAACCTGGCCATCAAAATGTTCCAGGACACGATGATGCGCGTTCGCTATTCGGGAATTCCGGTGATTGCTGCCCCTCACGGAATGACTTTAGGTGGCGGTTGTGAATTGACAATGCACTCCGACAGAGCGGTTGTTGCTGCGGAAACGTATATCGGATTAGTGGAATTTGGTGTCGGCGTTATCCCAGGTGGCGGTGGTTCGAAAGAAATGGCGCTTCGTGCATCGGATACGTTCCGTAAAAATGACGTCGAATTAAATGTGTTACAGGAGTATTTCTTAGCTGTAGGTATGGCTAAAGTGGCGACTTCTGCTTACGAGGGTTTCGATATCGGTGTACTTCAGAAAGGAAAAGATATCGTAGTGGTAAACAAAGACCGTCAGATTGCCGAAGCGAAGAAACATGCAATCTTAATGGCCGAAGCAGGTTACACTCAACCGGTAAAACGTAACGACATTAAAGTATTAGGAAAACAGGCATTGGGAATGTTCTTAGTAGGAACCGATCAAATGCAGGCAGGACAATACATTTCGGAACACGATAAGAAGATTGCCAACAAACTGGCTTATGTAATGGCTGGAGGAGATTTATCCGAACCAACATTGGTAAACGAACAATACTTGTTGGATTTGGAAAGAGAAGCCTTCTTATCTCTATGTACCGAAAGAAAAACTTTGGAAAGAATTCAGTTTATGTTAACCAAAGGAAAACCATTACGTAATTAGAAAATAGAAACAAGATGCATAAAACAAGAAGAAACTGTAAATCAATCTTGACTCTTGCTTCTTGACTCTTTTCTCTTAAAAAACTAAGAAATGAAAACAGCATATATAGTAAAAGCATACAGAACTGCCGTTGGTAAAGCACCAAAAGGAGTGTTCCGTTTTAAAAGACCTGATGAACTGGCAGCCGAAACCATCGAATTCATGATGAACGAATTGCCAAATTTCGACAAAACCCGAATCGACGACGTAATGGTTGGAAACGCCATGCCGGAAGCCGAACAAGGTTTGAACGTTGGGCGATTGATCTCTTTAATGGGATTGAAAATTGATGACGTACCGGGTGTAACCGTAAACCGTTATTGTGCTTCCGGAATTGAAACTATTGGAATGGCAACGGCTAAAATCCAATCGGGAATGGCACATTGTATCATTGCCGGTGGTGCCGAAAGTATGAGTTTTATTCCGATGGGAGGCTACAAGCCTACTCCGGATTATAAAGCAGCGGCAGCAGGTCACGAAGATTATTACTGGGGAATGGGGTTAACTGCGGAAGCGGTTGCCAAACAATTCAACGTTTCCCGTGAAGATCAGGATGAGTTTGCCTACAACTCGCACATGAAAGCCTTGAAAGCACAAGCGGAAGGTAAATTCGACAAACAAATTGTTCCTATTACAGTTGAACAGGTGTATATTGATGAGAACGGTAAAAAAGCAACAAAATCCTATGTCGTAACCAAAGACGAAGGACCAAGAGCCGATACTAACGTAGCTGCTTTAAACAAATTGCGTCCGGTTTTCGCTGCTGACGGTTCCGTTACTGCCGGAAACTCTTCTCAAATGAGTGATGGTGCCGCATTCGTACTGGTGATGTCGGAAGAAATGGTAAAAGAACTAAACCTTGAACCAATCGCGCGTTTGGTAAACTTCGCTTCAGCTGGAGTGGAACCTAGAATTATGGGTATCGGACCTGTAAAAGCAATTCCTAAAGCCGTAAAACAAGCCGGCTTACAACTGAAAGATATCGAACTGATTGAATTGAATGAGGCTTTTGCATCGCAATCCTTAGCCGTAATCCGTGAATTGGGATTAAATCCGGATATCGTAAACGTAAACGGAGGTGCTATTGCCTTAGGTCACCCACTGGGTTGTACCGGAGCAAAACTTTCGGTTCAGTTGTTTGACGAAATGAAACGCCGCGGAAACAAATACGGAATGGTAACCATGTGTGTAGGAACCGGTCAAGGAACTGCGGGAATTTACGAATTGTTGTAGAGTCAAGAAGCAAGAGTCAAGAAGCAAGAGTCAAGAAGCAAGAGTCAAGAAATTTAATATACACCAAAAATGATAATATGCGCCACAACTTTAAAAACCTCAAAATTTGGATTCTAGGAATGGATATTGTATCTGATATTTTTAAACTGACTAAAACATTTCCAAAATCAGAAACTTATGGTTTGGTTAGTCAGATGAACAGAAGTTCGGTTTCAATACCATCAAATATTGCTGAAGGATCAAATAGAGAAAATAAACATTTTAAATATTATCTGAATATTAGTTTAGGATCTTCATTTGAATTGCAAACACAATTGCTGATAGCTTTTCAAAATGAGTATTTATCTAAAAAAACAACAGAAGAAATAGAGCATAAAATAATAGAATTTCAAAAGATGACAACTGGTTTCATAAGCAAGTTAGACACAAATCTTTCTTCTTGATTCTTGGTTCTTTAATCTTAAATCAAAATTCAAAAAAATTAAAAAACTATGGAAGATATCACTAGAGGAGGTCAATTCCTTGTAAAAGAAACGAAATGCGAAAACGTTTTCACACCGGAAGATTTCAACGAAGAGCAAATCATGATGCGCGATTCTGTTAAAGAATTCGTAGACAAAGAATTATGGGCACATAAAGACCGTTTTGAGAAAAAAGATTACGCTTACACGGAAGAATGCATGAAAAAAGCCGGAGAACTTGGTTTCTTGGGCGTAGCTGTTCCGGAAGAATACGGCGGATTGGGAATGGGCTTCGTAAACACGATGTTAACTTGTGATTACATTTCAGGAGCAACAGGTTCCTTCTCAACAGCTTTTGGTGCTCACACAGGAATTGGTACCATGCCAATCACTTTGTATGGAACCGAAGAGCAAAAGAAAAAATACGTGCCGAAATTGGCAACCGGAGAATGGTTTGGATCTTATTGTTTGACAGAGCCGGGAGCTGGTTCGGATGCGAATTCAGGAAAAACGAAAGCGGAACTTTCTGCTGACGGAAAATCATACAAAATCAACGGACAGAAAATGTGGATTTCCAATGCCGGTTTCTGTCACCTGATGATTGTTTTCGCAAGAATCGAAGACGATAAAAACATTACCGGTTTCATTGTAGAATATGATGCTGCCAATCCAAACGGAATCACGCTTGGTGAGGAAGAGCACAAATTAGGAATCCGCTCCTCTTCAACCCGTCAGGTTTTCTTCAGTGATACCATTGTTCCTGTAGAAAATATGTTGGCTGGTCGAGGCGAAGGTTTCAAAATCGCGATGAATGCCTTAAACGTAGGTCGTATTAAATTAGCGGCTGCTTGTCTGGACGCACAAAGAAGAACCATTTCGGCTTCTGTGAAATACGCTAACGAAAGAATGCAGTTCAACACACCTATCGCAAATTTCGGAGCCATCCGTTCCAAATTAGCGGAAATGGCGGCTTCCTGTTATGCTGGTGAAAGTGCCACTTATCGTGCAGGCGGAAGTGTTGAGGAAAGAATTAATTCTCGTGTTGCGGAAGGAAACTCCCATCAGGAAGCAGAATTGAAAGGTGTGGAAGAATTCGCCATCGAATGTTCTATCCTTAAAGTGGCCGTTTCTGAAGATATTCAGAACTGTTCCGACGAAGGTATCCAAATCTTCGGTGGTATGGGCTTCTCTGAAGACACGCCGATGGAATCCGCTTGGAGAGATGCGCGTATTGCCCGTATTTACGAAGGTACGAACGAAATCAACCGTATGCTTTCCGTGGGAATGTTAATCAAAAAAGCAATGAAAGGTCATGTGGATTTATTAGGTCCTGCGATGAAAGTTGCCGAAGAATTAATGGGAATTCCATCTTTCGATACTCCGGATTATTCTGAATTATTCGCGGAAGAAAAAGAATTGATCGGAAAACTGAAAAAAGCGTTCTTAATGGTGGCTGGTTCCGCAGTACAGAAATACGGTCCGGATTTGGAAGCACACCAACAGTTATTGATGGCTGCAGCTGATATGTTGATTGAAATCTACATGGCAGAATCCACTATTCTGAGAACGGAAAAATTAGCAAAATCAAAAGGTGCTGATAATGTAAAAGAGCAAATCGCAATGGCGCAATTGTATTTGTATCACGCGGTAGACATCATCAATACCAAAGGAAAAGAAGGAATCGCTTCTTTCACTGAAGGAGATGAACAACGCATGATGTTAATGGGATTACGTCGTTTCACAAAATACACAAACATGCCTAACGTAGTAGCTTTACGTGAGACTATCGCTGCTAAATTGGTTGCTGAAAACGCTTACTGCTTTTAATCTTCAGGATTAACTGACTTGAAAATTGGTTTAGTTTGTTTAAAAGCCGCTTCTTGCATTTGCAGAGCGGTTTTTTTATGCTTTTTTAACACTTGACAGGTGTAAAAAATGATTAAATTTGAAAGAAAAAGGAATCATGAGAAAAATTATTTTAGTTGCCCTGGGAGTAGTTGCCTTAACTACCGGATGTAAAACAAAAACCGAAGGAAAAGTCAATGAACTCAAAATTGCTTTAGAACCCAAAAGTGACACCAAAACAAAAGGAACCGTAACCTTCTCGGAAAAAAACGGAACCGTGACATTCACCGCAAACATTTCAGGATTAACACCGGGTATGCACGCCATTCACATTCACGAAAAATCAGATTGTTCTGCCGCAGACGGTTCTTCTGCCGGAGGCCATTGGAATCCAACGTTCAAAAAACACGGAAAATGGGGCGCTGAAGAATATCATAAAGGCGATATCGGAAATTTTGCTGCCGATGAAAACGGAAACGGTAAAATTGTCTTCTCTACGGACGAATGGTGCATTGGTTGCGGAGATGAAACCAAAGACGTTTTAGGAAAATCCATAATCGTTCACCAGGGTGCCGATGATTTTGTTACCCAACCCACTGGAAATGCCGGAGGACGTGTGGCTTGTACGGCTATCATCCGATAACAATGAAAGAAAAAGAGCTGCTCTACTTTAAAAACGATGCCGAATGGCGGGAATGGTTGCATAAAAATCATGACACGTCTGAAGGGGTGCATCTTGTATTTTATAAAGTGGGCAGCGAATTTGAAAGCATGCGTTGGGAAGAAGCGGTTAAAGTAGCACTCTGTTATGGCTGGATTGATTCTACCGTAAGGAAATTAGATGAAGACCGACGCAAACAAACCTTTACACCAAGAAAAGCTAAAAGCGTGTGGAGCAAACTGAACAAATCCTACGTTGAAAAACTCATCGCCGAAAATTTAATGCACGAAAGCGGTTTGGCGAAAATTGAAATCGGAAAACAAAACGGTTCCCGGAATGCGCTTGATCATGTGGAAGAATTAATCCTCCCGGATGATTTACAACAGGCATTTGACAAAAACAAAACCGCTTTTGAAAACTATACCAATTTCAGTTTCACGTATCGGAAAAGTTACCTCTATTGGCTCAACCATGCCAAAAGGGAAGCAACCCGACAAAACCGGATTGCCGAAATCATAAAACTTTGCGAAGCCAACATCAAATCACGGCAATAATTTTTTACGGAAAACTTAACCGTAAGTTTGTATCAGAAGCATAAAAAGGTATAGCTTTGTGGTATAATTCACAACAATGATTAACCCTTCTAGTAACGGTTGGATAGATAAGTTTTTTATGGAGCAAAAACCATTGCTCCTGCCTGTTGTTGTGTATTCGTCTGTCTTTTACACCAATGTTAGAAATACGGGATTCATTTACGGTCATACTGTGGGTTTCGATGTGGAAAAACCTATCAGTACCAAAGGATGGACTTCGGAAGAAATTACCAAAGTTGCGCTATTGAATACGCTTTACGGCGTTTTTGGTTTGGTTACGCATAATGGAAATCCAAAAGATTTTATTGAGCAGACCATTCATTTTTACAGACAAATGAATCCTGAAGGTTTCAGTTTACTGAAAAAAATGCTTCCCGATTCCAGTGCCAGTCATAAATTGGAAGAAATGATTGATGAGCGTGTCCAGACCAACGATAACATCATAAGTAAGAACTTCTCGCATATTTTAACCAATGCCCTGTTGTTTATGGATGTATTGGCATATCGTCAATACCTGCTGCATCAGGAAATCCCTGGAAATTATCTGAAAAAACTGGAAGAGACCATTATCAGTATCGTTTCATTAGCATTAAAAACCAAGTCGGTCAAATCGAATTATGATGATTTACTGATAAAACTTTTCGAATCATCCGTTCGATACACCAAGTTTTCGAAAGTCAACATCGATACTATTGAAATGCTCGAATTGGATTATTTCACTTCCCCTTTAGAAAAAAATTATTTGTTGGATATTGCCGGAATGGCGATGTGGAGCGATGATGTTCTGGAAGAACAGGAAAGTGATTTTTTATACCGATTGGCAGAGTATCTGGAAATTAAAACAGAGTTTGCCACGGAAAGCATTGCATCGATAAATACGTTCATTAAACAATATCAAAAGGAAATTCCGTATTTCAAATATTCCAATCCCGTAAAACATTTCTACGATCAGGCCACGCAAAATGTGGTCGTTTTGATTACGAGAAATAAAAACCGACTGATTAAAGAGCTTTCGCAAAGCGGAGAACTAATGAAATTACTGGCCCTTTCCACAACAAGAGATTTGGACGCCAAAGAGAAGAAAAAAGTAAAGAAACAACTATTGGACATCTGTAAAACGATACCGTCATTAACCATTTTTCTTTTACCCGGCGGTGGCTTGTTGCTTCCGATATTAATCAAATTCATTCCGAAAATGTTACCGTCTGCCTTTAATGAAAATTTAGATATAGAATAAAAAAGTCCCGTGAATCACGGGACTTTTTTATTTAGAATTTCAATTGGTACACATCGTCCAGTTTTTCATTGGAATCGATATTCACGTTCAAATCGGTTACATAACCGGAATTCAATCCGTATACCCAGCCGTGAATGCTTACTTCCTGTCCGGATTTCCAAGCCGACTGAACAATAGAGGTTTTCGCCAAATCGTAAACCTGTTCTTTTACATTGATTTCAACGAATTTATTGAAACGCTCATTTTCATCAATAATGGAATCAAGATACACCCGATGATGTCTGTAAACATCTTTGATGTGACGAATCCAGTTGTCAATAATGCCAATGGAATCATTACCCATTGCGGCTTTCACGCCACCGCAACCATAATGACCACAAACAATTATATGCTTAATTTTCAAGGCATTAACAGCATAATCCAAAACACTTAACATGTTCATATCGCTGTGTATTACCATGTTTGCGATGTTTCGGTGCACAAAAACTTCTCCCGGAGCGGCTCCTATAATCTCATTTGCGGGTACACGGCTGTCGGAACAACCAATCCACAGCAACGGTGGGTTTTGACCTTTTGACAAATCCTTAAAAAAATCTTTGTCAATAGCCAATTTTTCTTCTACCCACTTCTTATTATTATCTAATATTTTCTTATAAAAATCACTCATAACCATAATCTTCGCTTGTATTTATTTAAAACTCATTTAACAAGTCGTTTTACACGACTAATGTACGTTAAATTGTGTAATAGTTGTTGGTATTTAATTTGATGTTAATTCCTCGATTACTTCTTTATGGGAAGAAATTGAGTTGTTTCTGTATTTAATTACCGCATCATGTTCCATAAAAACGTGGTTGTTTTCATTTTTGGAATTTTCCAGTTCATAGGCTTCCTTAAAGCCTATCAGGGAAACTTCTATGTTTTTTTCAACCGCATTAATGGTTCGGAATTCTTTGATTAAATCCAATACATCATGAGCAATGTAAACCGTATCCGAAGCGTTAATAACCACTTTCGAATCTTCCGGAAGATTGCTCAACGTCAGTTTAATGGCCGCTTTGTTTAAAAACGAAACTTCCTGAGCCAAATCGATATGAATCACGTCGCCGTCTTCATATTCTTCTTTTCTGAAATAATAGGCTCTTTTCAGATTTCCCCTTAAAACAAAAAGAATACTGATTACCATCCCTAAAGCAACTCCTTTAAGTAAATCAAGGAATACGACTGCTAAAAGTGTGGCGATAAAAGGAGCGAACTGGTATTTCCCTTTTTCCCAGAAATGCTTGATCGTTGCCGGTTTGGCCAATTTATACCCAACAAGCAATAAAACTGCCGCCAAAGTTGCCAAAGGAATTTTATTTAAAACCATTGGTATCGCTAAAACACTGATCAGCAATAAAGCACCGTGCACAATGGTGGACATTTTAGATTTGGCTCCGGCGTTAACGTTTGCCGAGGTACGAACCACTACAGAAGTCATTGGTAAACCACCCAAAAGCGAACTCATAACATTTCCGATTCCCTGAGCGCGAAGCTCGTTATTGGTGTCGGTATATCTTTTTTGCACATCGAGACGGTCAGCCGCTTCGATACAAAGTAAACTTTCAATTGAAGCTACTATGGCAATCGTGAATGCCACTATCCAAACCTGAGGATTTGTAATGGACGTAAAATCAGGAAAAATAAAAATACTCTGAAATTCGGCAATGGAAGTTGGCACCGGTAAGGAAACCAAGTGTTCTTTTCCAATAGCCAGCGAACTTCCCGTTGCGATAAACACTTCATTTAACAGTACGGCAACTATTACCGCAACCAAAGCACCCGGAACCAGTTTCAGTTTCTTTAAAAACGGAAGTTTATCCCATGCAATCAGAATTATCAATGAAATTACCGTTATCAGTACAGCTCCGAATTGAATATAATCCAAAGCGCCTAATAAAGTTGAAAATGTATTTCCTCCATCAGCCTGAACAAAAGCCTCATCCCCTTCAAAATCTGCATCATACCCCACAGCATGCGGTAGTTGTTTTAAGATAATGATAACGCCAATACCTGCCAACATTCCTTCAATAACATTGGTTGGAAAATAGTTAGAAATACTTCCCGCCTTCAGAAAACCCAATACAATCTGGATTAATCCGGCTAAAAAAACTGCGGTAAGAAAAATATTGAACGCACCAAAATCGGTGATTGCCGTAAGTACAATGGCAGTTAAACCTGCTGCCGGTCCGGAAACGCTAACGTGTGATTTACTTAAATAACCTACCACGATTCCTCCGATAATTCCCGCAATAATTCCGGAAAAAAGAGGTGCGCCGGAAGCCATAGCAATACCCAAACACAACGGTAAAGCTACTAGAAAAACAACCAAACCTGATGCGAAATCAGATTTCAGGCTGCCAAAAAGATTTGTTTTTTTTGTCATAACCCAATAAAATATAATACAATTAATACTTCAAACATCTCAAGATATCTGACTGATAATCAAAACGATTACTTTAAAAATGCATTATATGAATTCGGGTGGAGGAGAGAATATTTCTTCAGAAACGTTATCATGTTTCTGTTCATTATCAATGTTTATGATAACTGACTTTTTATTAAAAATTATAGCCGGAACCTGAAGTATGTCGCCAATACTAAGCGGAATTTCCTTAACTTCTTTATGGATCTCTTCTTCCGAAAAAGAATAGACAATGGAAGTGTCCGCATTACTTTTCATCAACCCAATAATCGTTGGTGTTGCCAAAAAAGTAATGAAAAGTATAAGAACTATGTTAGCTAAAATTTTCACTCTGCGAATGTAGAAAATTATAAGTTGGCTTGAAAATTTATTATGATTATTTTAATACTAAATCTGCGCCATCAGATCAAACGAGTTCACTACATTTCTTCTTCCATCCACGCCTTCATCATCCAAATTGTTTTTTCCTGTTCCTTGATGAAATCACTCATCATCGAATTGGTGCCTTCATCGTCAATTTCACCGGATTGCTTTAAGATAACCCGCTCAATTTTAAGCAATTCCGCTAAGGATATGATAACCAATTGAATGGCTTCTTCATCGTTCGAAATACTTTTACCGACTTGTATCCGTTTGTTCCTAACATAATCTTCAAAAGTATGCAATGGTGTTCCTCCCAAGGTTAGTACCCGTTCGGCAATCAGATCAATTTTTAGCTGACTATCGTTGTATAATTCTTCGAATTTCAAATGCAAATCAAAAAAGCGCTTACCGCGAATATTCCAATGCAGACCTCTTAAATTCTGATAATAAATCTGAAAATTGGACAACAGAATATTCAATTCGGCAACCAAAATCTGTGTTTGTTTTATAGGCAATCCTAAACTATTCATTTTCATGGCCTTATACGTAAATTGATTAGTTATACAAATTTATTCAAAAAAAACGCACAACAAGAATAAATTAAATTGATAGATTTTATAATTTTATCGAAAATACTTATCCGATGACTATTACCCAATTATATTATGTTTTAGCTGTTGCCGAACACAAAAACTTTACCCTGGCAGCTGAAAAGTGTTTCGTAACGCAACCGACACTTTCCATGCAGATTCAGAAGCTCGAAGAAGAACTGGATATTCAGATTTTTGACCGAACCAAAAAACCGATCCAACTGACCGAAATTGGGGCGAAAATCGTTTCACAGGCAAAGAATATTGTGAATGAATCGGGCAGAATCAAAGATATTGTAGATCAGCAAAAAGGGTATTTTGGAGGTGAATTTAAAATCGGAATTATTCCTACCGTAATGCCAACGCTTTTACCCATGTTTTTGAATAACTTCATTAATAAGTATCCGAAAATTAATCTGATAATTGAAGAACATAATACCGAAGAAATCATCAAGCGATTGAAAAGCGGTCATTTGGATGCAGCCATTGCCGCTACCCCGTTGGAGGAAGAAACTATCAAAGAAATTGTTTTGTATTATGAACCCTTTGTGGGTTATTTTCCGGAGAATCACCAAAATATGAGCAAAGCGGAAATTGAAGTGGGCGATTTGGATTTGGACAACATTTTGCTGCTTCAGGACGGACATTGTTTCAGAGACGGAATTTTAAATCTGTGTAAAAATGCCAATGCCAATCACGATAGCCGTTTTCAAATTGAGAGTGGTAGTTTTGAAACCTTAATCAAACTGGCCGACGAAGGCTTAGGAATTACATTGCTCCCTTATTTACATACGCTGGACCTAAGTGAAAAAAACAAAGAAAAACTGCGCCATTTTAAAGAACCGAGACCGGCCCGCGAGGTAAGTCTAATTTATCCGAAAAGCGAACTGAAAATGCACATTATTGATGCGTTGAGAACCACAATTTCCGGTGTTGTAAAAGGAGCCATTGCTTTTCACAACGTACAAATTATCAGTCCATTGTTAAAAAAATAAAAGGAGCCGAAGCTCCTTTTATTTTGGGTTAAGTTTTAGGTAGGGTTATATAGTTAATTTTCATTGATGAGAATCAAACACTGTCGCAGTTCCGGTTTTTCAGAAGTAAAGTACCTCAACCATTTACTTAGTTGTTCAATTTCATACGGCAATAATGTCTTAATTGCTTTTTTTAATTCTTTCATAAAAAGCAAAGGATCAAAGCTCACTCTTTCAAGCACCGATTTGGTGTAATCATAAATCATTCGCGGCATAATCAATCAGTATTTTTGGTTAACTAGGTAAGAACGTAGAGTAAAAGTAAATAAAAACATTTTTACCACAAAGAAAAAAAACAAAAAATTATCGATTAAATGCAATATATCTCGATTAAAAGCGTTTTTCTTTCAAAATAAGCGTTAAAATACTTACATAAAAACTTTTTCATTATTCGCATTGCCAATGTAAAAGAAGGCAAAAAAAAAGGAGCCGAGGCTCCTTTTTAATTATTATTCATTTACATAAATTAAACATTGTCGTAATTCGGGTTTCTCTTTTGTAAAGCTAAGCAACCACTCTGTTAATTGTTCTAACTCATAAGGCAACAGGATTTTCACGGCTTTTTCCAATTCTTTACAAAATAATATTGGGTCGAAACTTACTCTTTCTAAAATAGATTTGGTGTAAGCATACATTGATCTTGACATAATTGCAACTATTAATTGGTTAATGGGGTAAGAACTTATAGTAAATTTATAAAAATATTTTATTATTTTTTAATTCTGCATTAATTATTTATTAACATTAAATATATATCACATTATTTTAACAAAATAATTACTTTTTAACAGCTCTTAACATTTCGCGTTTTCCTGGAGGTCCGGGCAATTTTTCTGTGGAGAAACCAACTTCTATCATTGCTCTTTTCACACTGCCTCTACAGGCATAGGTAACCAATACTCCGTTCGGTTTTAATGCTTCGAACATTTTTTTAAAAATCTCAACCGACCACAACTCGGGCTGGTATTGAAATCCGAATGCGTCAAAGTAAATCAAATCGAAGCGGTTTTTGTCACTTATTTCGTTAAAGTATTGTTGTCTTTTTGTTAAAGTAAATCCTTTGGAAACTACTGTTTTTACGCCCCATTCGGAAGAATGCATCAACTGAAAATCCGTATCAGACTGATTAGCATTCAGTTGCGAAACATAATTCAGTTTTTCGACTTCTTCCGGCAAAATCGGATAAGCTTCCACGCCGGTATAATCGATTGTCAATTTCAATTTTTCGGCTTCCAATAAAGTAACCAAAGCATTTAATCCTGTGCCGAAACCTATCTCCAAAACAGCAACGGACTGTTCCTTAAAAAGTGACAGTCCGTTTTGTATGAATACGTGTTTGGCTTCCTGAATCGCCCCGTGTTTGGAATGGTAGGTTTCCCCCCACTCCTCCATCAGTAATGAGGAAGAACCATCTTCCGTTTGAATAATTTTTCGTTTCAACGTTTATTCGATATAAAGTTTTTTGATCCTCGGAATAGGGCCGCCGCATTTCACCTCATGGCATTTTAAACAAGCATCTACCCCGTTATTAAAGTGCTCTTTGGCATTTTTCGGATCCTTGTAAATCAACTCCTGTTCCTGGATGAATTTCGCCGCCTGTTCCTTAAAGAAATCGTCGTTTTCGCTTTCATCCGTCATTACCGCTTTATGGATCTTCATGAAATGCTGCGGAAACTGACCAATCGTGTCGCCACTTTTGATTCGCTCCTTCAAACGCTGATTGTCAACATACATCTGTTCCATCAAAGCCGCCATTTCTGACATTTCATACATCTCGAATTGCTTCTTTTCGGAAACTTCTTTTTTGACTTCCTCCTTAACTTCGTCCTTTTTATTACAGGATAAAATCAATACAGAAGTAAGTACCAACAATACTATCTTTTTCATTATTTACTGATTAAAACACCATCTGCCATAAAAGAATAGGTAACTTTAGGTGTGGTGATACTGTCAATGGCAGCCTGAGATTTCCCGCCGTCTTTCGCATAATGTTTTTGATCTTCCACCGATTCTACACTCACAAAGGCTTTCCCATTTACGATAGCTTCCTGTTTTCCGGCATTCATCGGTACAAAAAAGGCATAATCCTTAAATTTAACGAAAGTTTCTTTTCCTTCCGCCAAATCCATCGACATCCAGCAGCCCTTTTTCTGACACACTTCTTTGATTTCTGACTTGAACTTTACATTCAAAGTATCCCCTTCTTTCAGATCCTTGAATTTAGCGAACATTTCCTCTTTTGTCAATGCTTCCGCATCCGAAATACTATCTCCGAAAACCGCATATTCCACTTTTGGAGCTTCCGCAATCTTAGCTTCTTCTTGTTTCTTATTGCAACTTACGACAGCTACGGCCAAAACGGCCAAAACGATAACTTTTTTCATCCTATTTATTTTTTTGTCTTTATTATTTGGAATTTCAAAGAAACAAATTAAAATCGATTGGCAAAACGGGCAACGGTTTTTTTCTGCTTATTCCATTAAAAAATAACATTTTAAAGTCAAATTTTGAATAATTAAAAACAAATTGGCAATTCCGCAATCAATTATGCTATTTTTAATCCGACGTTAAAAAACGTGCATTTTTTTGTTAGATTTGCAATGACACAACAGGTTTATTAGCAATTCTAAAATTCCGAATTCCCTAATAAACAGCGATTTAGTGTTTTTAAATACTAATTATTATTCAATGGAATTAACAGCAACAGGCAACATTAAAATTGTTACTGCAAAAGAATCAAAAATAACTTCGGTTGATTTTGACAACTTATCATTCGGAAACATCTTTACAGACCATATGTTGGTTTGTGATTACGACAACGGTGTTTGGGGAGAACCTGAAATCAAACCGTATGAACCATTTACGATGGATCCGTCATCAAGGGTTTTTCATTACGGTCAGGCAATTTTTGAAGGTATGAAAGCTTACAAAGACGAGAACAATGCTATTTGGTTGTACCGTCCGGATCAAAATTTTGAACGTTTTAATAAATCAGCTGTTCGTTTGGCTATGCCGGAAGTTCCGGAAGAAGTTTTCATTGGCGGATTGAAAAAGCTGATTGAAATTGAAAAAGAATGGGTTAAAAAAGGCAAAGGAAATTCGTTATACATTCGTCCGTTCATGATTGCAACCGGACATGGCGTAATTGCTTCTCCATCCAATCAGTACCGTTTCTGTGTAATCCTTTCACCGGCCAGTGCTTATTATTCGGGTGAAGTGAAAGTGGTTATCGCCGATCATTTCAGTCGTGCAGCTAACGGCGGAATTGGTGCTGCAAAAGCGGCAGGAAACTATTCGGCACAATTTTACCCTACGAAATTAGCAAACGAAAAAGGATTTCAGCAAATTATCTGGACAGACGATGCAACGCATACTATGTTAGAAGAAGCAGGAACCATGAATGTTTTCTTCAGAATTAACGACACTTTATATACCGCACCAACCAGCGAACGTATTTTGGACGGAATTACCCGAAAAAGTATTCTTGAATTGGCACAACGTGACGGAATTAAAGTTGAAGTGCGTCCGGTTTTGGTTTCCGAAATTGTGGAAGCAGCCAAAAACGGAACGTTAAAAGAGATTTTCGGAGCAGGAACCGCTGCTGTGGTTAACCCAATTGCAGGTTTCTCTTATCAGGATACTTATTATGAATTACCAAAAATGGAAAATTCATTTGCAGGGGAAATTAAAGAAAAGCTGACTAACATTCAATACAAACTGGCGGAAGATACTTTTGGCTGGACTGTGAAAATATAGTAAGCAAGATTACAGTCAGCAGTTAGCAGACTATAAATGAAAAAGGGAATCAAAATTTGATTCCCTTTTTTATGATTGGTAATTGGCATAAACCCAATACAATATTTTCTTAACTTTTACTTCCTGCTTTCTACTTCCTGCCTACCTCAATATCTGCTCAAAATTCGGTTTGAAATAATTCGGACCTTTCATCACTTTTCCGTCTTCGCGGTAAATCGGTTTTCCATCTTCTCCCAGCTTACTCATATTACTGCGTTGGATTTCGTCGAAAACTTCTTCGATTTTATGTTGTAATCCGTGCTCCAGAATTGTACCGCATAAAATATACAGCATATCACCTAAAGCATCGGCAATTTCAACCAAATCATCATTCTGAACAGCTTCAAGATATTCTTCATTCTCTTCTTTCATTAGGTTGAAACGAAGCATGTTTACCTGTTCTCCCAAGTGACCTTTTGGCGAAAAATTAACGCCTAAACCAAAGGCTTCGTGAAATTCTTTTACGGAATTGATTTGTTTTTGCATATTTATAAAATTTTGCAAGGAAATTAATCAAAAAGAATATTCAAAAAAACTAATTTTGTATAAAAATTCCAACTATGTTTTCAACAGGCCAGCTGTATTTTGCCATTTTCTTCGTTATTGTGTTTGTCTTGGTTATGATTTACGTTTACCGTAAAGATTTGGCACTCCACAAAATTCATTATAAAGGCAGTTTATGGATACTCTTCTTCTTCCTGCTTTTTATAGGAATTTTATTTATAATCAAGTTGGTCCTGAAAGAATAAATAGTGTTATATTTGAAAATTATCATAATTAGAACCCAATTATGCGAATTGTAAAATACATTTTCCTACTCATACTACTTGCTGCCATTGCAGTCTCGGTTTATATTGGAACCCAAAACGGAAATTTTGATATCCAAAGAAGTAAGGTTATCAATGTCCCTCAACCCATATTATATAATTATGTAGACGATTATAAAAACTGGGAAGACTGGGGACCGTGGGCTGAAGAAGATAAAAGCATTCAATACCAATATGCCGGAAAAACCAAAGGCATGGGAGCTTCCTATTCCTGGAAAGGCAAAGATGGTGAAGGTAAAATGAATACCGTTAAGACCATTGAAAACGATAGTCTTTTCCAAAAAATATATTTTGAAGACAGTGAGCCGAATGATATTATTTGGGGCTTTCAGAAAACAGGAAACGGTACCAAGGTAACCTGGAGAATGAAAGGAAAAATGGATTTTATGATGAAATTTTTCGCTTTCTTTAGCGGTGGTGCTGAGAACATGATGGCACCAATGTTTGAAAAAGGGTTGAAAAACATTGATAATATTCTGGTAGGGGAACTAAAAAATTACTCCGTAACCGTTAATGGTTTAACCCGAAAATCAGGAACATATTATATCAAACAAACCTTAACCTGTAAAATTCCGAGTCTGAATAAAAACATGGGAATACTGTTCCGTAAGATTACGAAATTTACAAAAGACAATAATATTACCGTAAACGGAGCGCCTTTTGCTATTTACAACAAGTTTGATACCGTAAACGGAATTGTTACCTTCTCCGCCTGTTTACCGATTGTGGAAGAGATATTCACCTCTGAAGGAAGTGATATCGAAGGCGGACGTTTCTACTCCCATCTGGCTTTAAAAACTACGCTGAAAGGCGATTACTCCCACAGCAAAGAAGCCTGGGATAAAGCCTATGCGGAAATTGCAAAACACAAATGGCTGGAAAATAAATCCGGAAAATACATTGAAGTATACAAAGTTGGTGTGAACCAAACCAGAAAGTCTTCGCAATGGGTTACTGAAATTTACATTCCAATTGTGGAAAAACCCAAACCGATTGAAGTTCCGTTAGCAGTAAAAGATACTACTGCGGTACAATAACAAACAAAAGTCCCCGTTTAGCGGGGACTTTTTTATTTCTTTAATAAATGTTTGACAACCGTTTCGGCGGCATGTAACCCAAATAAAGCCGGCATCCAGCTGTTGGTCCCAAAAAACGATTTTTTAAAATTAGTGCCATCGGTCATTTTCAAACTTGACTGATCCGGTTTTTCAACTGAAAAAACCGCTTTTACTCCGGTTGAAATCCCTTCTTTTTTTAATCGCTTTCGTATTACTTTCGCAAGCGGACAAACATCGGTTTTACTGATGTCTTTCACCACTACTTTACTTGCCTGAAGCTTTCCTCCCGCACCCATATTACTGATGACTTTCACTTTTTTACGTTTGGCGGCAAGAATCAGATTCAGTTTTGGGGTGATACTGTCGATGCAATCCAAAACATAATCGTACTCTGGCGTTACCAATTCGAAAGCTCTTTCCGGGGAAAGGAATTCTTCGATTCGGGTTAACTGTAATTCCGGGTTGATATCCATTAAACGATCACCCACAATTTTAACTTTCGGTTCTCCTACTGTCGAATGCAAAGCCGGTAACTGTCGGTTAATATTGGTAATATCCACTACGTCACCATCCACAATGGTCATTTTTCCAACTCCGGCACGCGCGATGAATTCAGCTGCAAAAGAACCTACACCCCCCATTCCCACAATCAATACGTTGGAATTCCTTAATTTTTCTAATCCTTCTTTTTTAAACAATAATTCGGCTCTTTCTGTCCATTCTGCCATTTTGAAACATTTTGTGCAATGTGATTCCGGTCGAAAAACCGTTCGTTCATTACGGGTTAAAAACTAACTTAAAATTATCCGAGATAATTTGTTCCACATCAAGCTTTTTGATTGATGTAGCCTTTATATATACATCTGCGATGTTTTCTTTGATGGTGTCGGTTTCCAGAAAAAACCGTTCGTTTGGTACCTGTTCAAACACGGAAGCCAATTCCGGGTTTCGCAATAAATATTTCCCGAACGATAAATAAAATCCGTTGTCCAAAAGCGATTTCGCCACTTGTCCATTTTTTGAAAATCCGTGAATAATCATCGGAACATCAATATTTAATCGCTTTTTGATTTCGATTACTTCCTGATACGCGGAAACGCAGTGCAAAATTACAGGTTTTTGATATTTAATTCCTAATGCTAATTGCTTTTCAAAAACTTCAGTCTGAATTTTCAATGGCTTTTCAATTCGTTTATCCAACCCGCACTCGCCTAACGCCAGGCAGTTTTTCTGTTGCAGTTTTTCTTCAATAATTCGTAAATGTTCTTCAACCTTATCCACATCAATATACCACGGATGAATTCCGATGGAAAAATATGGGACTGACGCGTCAAACTCGTTCGGATACTGATTGACAATTTCCAAAACGTCTTTCTGATGGGTATTTTTATGGGTGTGGATGTTGTATTTCATTCTATTTTTTTATTTACCATATAAGTCATATGAGAATTCTCGAAATCTAATTCTTTCTTTTACAAAACTTAAATGACTTATATGTTTCAAAAAAACTCAAAAAGTTAATCATGAAACTTCTTTACGCCCGCTCTCACTTCCACCAACAAATCGTTTTCTTTCGGTGGAATCGGACAGGAATACCCTTCGTTATAAGCACAATACGGGTTGTACGCCTGATTGAAATCAATAGTCATCGTTTCTTTTTCGGACGCTTCCAAATCGATATAACGGCCGCCGCCATAACTTTCCACTCCGCTGGTTAAATCGGTAAACGGAAGAAATAAATGGTTTTTATACTTTTCCATTTTTGACAATTCGATATTTCGGAACACGTTCAGTTTACATTCTTTGCCTTTTAAAGTGAAATGCAACTCGCCGTATTTTACATACAAAGGCGTTCGGCTGCTGGAGGTTTTCATGGCAAATGGCTTTTCTTTTGGTGTTTTTACCAGTTTTGCTTCCACGCAGAAATCCATGTCAACTGCATAAAAATCAAGGGTTTTGAAATGCTCTAAATCCGATTTTTTAAGAGGTGACTCTTCCGGATTGGCATACTCTTTATTGAGTTGTTCCTGAAAAGCTTTTGAGTTTTTTTCGTTGCATTGTGCTGATGCGAGTATTGGAAACAAAAATGTGAAAAACAGTTTTTTCATCGGGATGTATTTTATGCAAAAATAGGTAAAATTCGTATTCCAAAAATTCACATTCATTTAACAACCAACCGCACAATAAGATTCTTAAATTTGCATTTAACGCTTTCCGTATGCTTCAGCTGGCTTTTTCACGCTATATCAACAACTTTAAAGGTTTTTCGAGGGAAATCTGGATTCTGACGCTGATTACATTTATCAACCGAGCCGGAACCATGGTGTTGCCTTTTTTATCTAAATATCTGAAAGAAGACTTGCATTTTTCTTACAGTCAGGTTGGTTGGGTAATGGTTTGTTTTGGAGTGGGTTCTATGGCCGGGTCCTGGCTTGGAGGTAAATTATCCGACAAACTGGGTTTTTACAGGGTAATGATATTCAGTCTTTTTACCAGCGGAATTGCATTTGTTTTATTGCAATATATAACGAGTTTTGTAGGGCTTTGCATCGGGATGTTTTCGATTATGATTATAGCCGATATGTTCCGCCCCGCCATGTTTGTTTCTTTGAGCGCTTATGCGAAACCGGAAAACAGAACGCGGGCACTGACCCTGGTTAGACTGGCCATTAATTTAGGTTTTGCTGCCGGTCCTGCGATGGGAGGATTGATCATCATGAGTTCCGGTTACAAAGGGTTGTTTTGGGTAGACGGAATTACCTGTATCGTTGCCATTTTGATATTCTCGTTATTAGTAAAAGAAAAGGAAAAAACATCGGAACATAAAGATGCGATAATTGAAACTTCCAATAAATCCGTATTCACTGATACGCCGTTTTGGATTTTCCTTTTCATTTGCATGACTTCGGGGATTTTATTCTTCCAATTGTTCACGACTATTCCGCTCTATCATAAGGTTCAGTTCAATTTGACCGAATTTCAAAGCGGCTTGCTTTTGATGATGAACGGATTAATCATTTTCTTTACCGAAATGGCCGTTGTGGGTTATGTGGAAAGAAAGCAAATCGATAAAGTGCGTATTGTAGGTTTCGGACTTTTTGCGATGACTGTCAGTATGTTTTTATTGTTAATCAACACCTGGAGCGGCATATTGGTAGTGATGATGCTGTTTATGACTTTCGGTGAAATGTTCGCCTTTCCTTTTTCGAATTCGTTTGCCATGAGTCGGGCGCCAAAAGGACATGAGGGTCGGTACATGGCTATTTTTACGATGAGTTACAGCTTGGCCCATATCCTGAGTTCCAAAATTGGAATGGAAATCATTGGACGCTGGGGGTATCAGGCTAACTGGTTTTTCATGGGTACGCTTGGACTTATTGCGTTGGGCTTTTCCATTTGGTTGCGAAAACTGCTTTCGCAGGAAAACGATTAGTTTCTTAATTTTTAGAACGTCGATAACTTAACGTTGTGTATTAACTCGTAATTATTTTCCAACAAATTTTTCTTTTACGGTAATTTATTTAAGTCAAAAAACATATTATTTTACTTACTTTAGTAGGCAAAAAAATAATTATGACCGACTATATAATCCAAACTGAGGCGCTCAATTTTCAATATTCCAAGGATAAGAAAGTTTTGGAAAATATTTCCATCAAAGTGCCAAAGGGTTCAATTTATGGTTTTTTAGGTCCCAACGGAGCGGGAAAATCAACCACGATGCGACTACTAACCGGAATCATTCCGGAACAGGGTAACGCCATTAAACTATTCAATCAACCACTTCAAAAACAATTACCATTCGTTTTTTCAAAAGTGGGTTCTTTGGTAGAATCACCCGCACTATACCTTCATTTGAGCGGGATTGATAATCTGAGATATATTGCTAAACTTCGTGGGATTTCAGAAGAAAAAATCCATGAAACACTCGCATTAGTTGATTTAACCCAAGACGGAAAACGTAAAGCAAAACAATATTCGTTGGGAATGAAACAACGTTTAGCTATTGCCATGGCTTTATTGAGTGAACCCGAATTACTTTTACTCGATGAGCCGGTAAACGGCTTGGACCCCAACGGAATTATCGATATCCGAAAACTACTTATCAGACTCAACAAAGAAAAAGGGGTTACCATTTTTGTATCGAGTCATTTACTTAGTGAAATTGAAAAAATGTGTACACATGTTAGTATCATCAATAAGGGAAAACTACGTTTTGAAGGCACCATGCAGGAACTTTCTAAAGCTGCCAGCTTCTGTAAAATTCAAATCACGATTGACGATGCGGAAAATTGGCTGCCGAAACTCGAAAACAGTTATTCCAATGTAAAGATGATTGCTCAAAATCAAATCGTCTTAAACATTCAAAACAAGGAAGCTATTCCTGATTTTATTAAAAACCTGATTGCCCAAAATGCCGCCATTTATGAAGTTAAAATTTTAGACGGACTGGAAGAATGGTTTATGACACTAACTAATGAAAAACGAACTGATGAAAATTAATATTTCCAACTTTATTACCGCACTAAAAGCCGAACATATCAAAAAAAGAGGTACAGGTATGTATTACACCAGCGCTATAATAGGTGCTATTTCGCCGATACTTTTTTTCATTGTTCTTCTCATTGAAAGTACTGACGAAATTAAATCTGAATTGCCGTATAACTATTATTTAAAATTTATTGAAAATACACTGCAGCCTTTTGCTTATTTCTTCTTTCCGTTGCTTATTATTATCACCGTGAGTCGTATCACACAATTGGACCATAAAAATGGTGGCTGGCAACTAATGGAAACCCAACCAACACAAAAATTTTCGATTTATTTCTCTAAATTCTTTACCGTTCTTATTGCCAATACCATTTCAATAATTTTCTTTGTTTTCGTTTCGATACTATGCGCTTGGTTGCTTAGCTTTTTCGTTACCGTGCCTAAAATGGCTATTATGGAGTTTCCTGTAATTGAAATTATTCATACGGGCACGCGTTTGTTTGTGGCATCACTACTGGTTACGATAATCCAATTTATCATTTCGGTCTTAATTTCAAGTTTTATCTGGTCTGTCATAATTGGTTTTTTCGGATTATTGCTAACCATCTTCCTCAAACCTTTTGACTTGGTACCGGTTTGGTATCCTTATGAAATTCTTTCCAAAATAGCCGTAAATCATAAAGGCAGCGATTTAGGATATTGGTTTACTTTTACCGAATATATTAGTGTGACTCTGGGTATCATTTTATTGTACATCGGCTTTAATTGGTATCGTTACAAAACTTTGAAATTAGCCTTTAACAGCCCTTTAAAAATCTCAAAACTGTTTGTTGTAATTTTCTTTTTTGGAGGATTAACCTATTGGTTATTACGTCCCAATCAGATGCCGGATTATGACAAAACCGTTTTTTGTGGTAGGATTGAAAGCAGTGAGAAATTCCAAAACATCTATATTAAAGACAATACCATTCAGGATACTATTGCTGTAATTCCAATTAAAAACAATGAATTCCATTACGTTTTGAAAGAAAAAGTAATCACTGATAATTATACTTTCATAATCGACCATAAATTTCAAGGCAATGTGTTTTTCGGACAACAAGACAGTATTTACCTGGATGGAAAAATTGCTGAATCAAAGTCAGAATTCAAATTGAAAGGGACCCGTTTGGCTGAAAATCAAATGAATGACAACGCTAAAGTAAATTGGAATATGGCTTCCTATTATTTACAGGAAAACGTTAATCTTGATAAACCTCAAATTATTATTGAGGCAATATATAAAGGATGGAAAAAGGAAACTGAAGCAGCCAACACGTTTAAAACTGTTGATAATTATATTCCGAAAAACGATTATACCGAAAGAAGACAGAAGTTAATCACTACAAATTACCTGAATATGTGGAATGACCTTTTGAAAAAAAGATCTGCTTTATACCCTAATGAAAAAACTAACGGAGGACCGCAAATCGTTGAAATACAAAAAAAACTATCCTTAACCGACGAAAGCCTACTTAGCAGTACTGATTATTTCGATTATGTAAAAAGTCAGCTGATTGCCAAGAACAATCAGGACATCGACGAGAACACCAAAGCTGTTTTAGCCATTTCGAAACTGAAAAACGGATCGTTTAAAGACAAAATGCTCTTTTGGCAAATAAGTAAAAGTATTGAAGAAGCTTCAACCAGCAATGAAAGAAACCAATTTGTCGCAAAGTACAATTCGCAATTCAGCAATAACGATTATCGAAAAAAGATTAACAACCTTAACGCAATTGCCGAAAGTTTAGGAAAAGGTAAACCTGCACCCGTTTTTGAAGCCACAAATGTTGACGGAAATAAAGTTTCACTGGTTGGTCTGAAAGGTAAATATGTGCTTATTGATGTTTGGGCTACCTGGTGTGGCCCGTGCAGACAGCAATCGCCTTACTTTGAGAAATTTGCTTTGAAATACAAAAAGGAGAACATTCAGTTTGTAGCGCTCAGTACCGACGAAAATGTGCAGAAATGGTTTATTAGTGCCAAAAGCAAATCGAAAACGGTATTGCAATGGCATACTGATAATTCTAAACTATTCGCTACGAATTATGATTTGGAAACCATACCGAGATTTATATTAATAGACCCGAAAGGTAATTTCGTCAATGCAAAATTACCATATCCAAGTGATGTTTCTTTTGAAATCCTGTTGCGAAAAGCACTGCATTTACCAGAGGAAGGATAATTAAAAAATGTGGAGAAACTGCAACGACGATAACATTAAGCGCATTCCGTAATAAGGGATGCGTTTTTTTTAAATGCAAAAATACGTTCAATAAAAAAGTTAATTAACACTCTAGTAATCAGCGGTTTTAATTATTTTTACAATTCCCAAATTTGTTAAATAAACTATAAAATTCGTTATTTAACTATAAAAATAGTTGCGTAACTAAAAACATAGTTGTAAGTTTGTTCTGTGCTTGAATAATAAGCACGTTTGCGTTAGGGATAGCAGCGGCATCCTTTTGCGAAACGAAGTGTAGCAAAAGATATAGCGGATAGCCCGATTCGCCTTTTTCGGCGAAAACGCCCACTTAAAACAAACAATCATGCAAAAGTTAACCAACAAAGAAGAAGAAGTGATGCACATTTTATGGAAGCTGGAAAAAGCTTTCGTGAAAGAAGTGATGGCCGAAATTAAAGAAGATCAGCCGCATTACAACACCCTATCTACGATAATCAGGAATCTGGAAGAGAAAGGCTATGTGTCGCATAATGCTTTCGGAAATACGCACCAGTACTTCCCTATCGTAACAAAAGAAGACTACCGTAAAGGGTTTATGAACGTGGCTATTGAAAATTATTTCAATAATTCCTATAAAAGCATGGTTTCCTTTTTTGCCAAAGAAGAGAAAATCAGTGCGAAAGAATTGCGTGAGATTTTAGAGATGATCGAACAGAAAAAATAAGCCTATGGAAGCTTTGGGAATTTATCTGCTGAAAGTGAGTGCCTTGATGAGTGTGTTCTATCTGGCGTACTTCTTATTCCTTCGAAAAGAGACATTTTTTACTTCGAACCGATGGTTCTTGCTTGCGGGATTAATCACCTCGTTAGTGTTGCCTTTCATAACCTATACCAAAATTGTTTGGGTAGACCCTGCTCCGTTTACCGATAACTATAGTGTCGTTTCATCGGTTTCCAATTCTGTTCCGGCTCAGGAACCGGCGTTTGAAATCAATTGGTTTCAGGTAGTCTTGGTGCTTTACGGAATCGGGATCAGTGTTTTTCTCCTTAAGTTTCTAATTGATTGTTTCGCAATCAAACAGTTAATCGAAAAACCGAAAGCCATCAAACGAAGTAATTTTTATTTAATTGATACTGAGAAAGTCCAATCACCTTTTTCATTTTTTAATTATATCGTTTATAATTCCAGCGTGCTGAAAGAGGATGAATTGGAAAACATTCTTCATCACGAGAAAGTGCACAGTGCCCAGAAGCACTCTTTAGACATGCTGGTTGCCCAAATCTTCTGCATTGCGTTTTGGTTCAATCCGATTGTATGGCTGTACAAAAAAGCCATTGCACAAAACCTTGAATTCATTGCCGATGCCGAAGCCACAAAACAAATCGACGATATTAAAAGCTATCAGAAAACCTTATTAAAAGTCACAATGCAGTCGCAATGCATTGCAATCACCAATCCATTTTATCAATCATTAATCAAAAAACGAATCGTTATGTTAAACAAAAATCAATCAAGTAAGAAGAATTACTGGAAGTATTTCGTGGTGCTGCCGTTACTGGCTTTCTTCATGTTCCAATTCCAAATGCGGGTTTTGGCGCAAGAGAAATCACTTCCTAAAGTGGAAAACCGCCAGCAAACCAAAAATGTGATCTCGGTGGAAATCGATAAAAATTCTACCGATGCCGAAATTAAAAAGTATGCCGAAATGCTTAAAAACGAGTACGGTGTAACTTTGAAGATTTCCAAAGTGAAACGAAACAGCAAAGGTGAAATTACTGCCATTAAAGTGGAATACAAAGACAAAGACGGCAGAAAAGGCACTTCGCAAACGGAAAGTGATTCCCCTATTCAACCTATTCATTTCTTTAAAGAGATGGACGAAAACGGGAAAGGCGCCATTGGTTTTGGAGCGCCAAAAGAAGTAGGCCCGAGAGAAGGCTTGGCAAGATTCAAAACTATAAAACACCTGAACGAAAACGGCGAGGCAATTCAGGTAGTTGTAGAAGGTGAGGAAGATGGTTTTAACTGGTCGGACGATTTTGACATTCCCACACCACCAGATGCTCCGGCTTTAGAAGACCTTCCTTCACCACCGGATGCACCGGGAACACCACGAACGCCAAAAATGATTAAGAAAAATGTCGTAATCAAACAAAAAGACGGTAAAAAAGAAGTTTGGGTTAACGGTGAAAAAGTGACCGAAGAAATCTTGGGTGCAATCGATGCCGAAAACATAGACAATGTATTTGTTTATAACACTAAGGGAGAAAAAGGTCCAAAAGGCATAAAAGGCAGTAAAAATATCAGCGCTGATGAGATTAAAATAATTCAGGACGGCGATAAAAAAATTATTATTACCACCAGAAACGAAGACGGAAAAAAAATCGTTGAAACCATCGACGTTAAAAAAATATCCGACGAAGTCAAAGCGGAAATGGAACGCATTCGTCCGGAAATCGAGAAAGCGCAAAAAGAAGGCATGGAAGCAAGAAAAAAAGCCATGGAAGAACATAGAGAAGCCATGAAAGCACATAAAGAAGCTATGGAAGTCCACAAAGAAGCTATGAAAGAACGTGAAAAAGCGTTACTGGAAGCACAAAAAGCCAGAGAAGAAGCGGCAAAAGCCCGAAAATAAATTCAAATACAAATCATCAATCATCATCACCCGAGGCATTTGATATTAAGAAAATTTAATTAATTGGAGCGCAGCGGAAATAATCAAAACCAAAAAGACTGTCTTAAACAAGATGGTCTTTTTTTTATCTGGATTACATTTCTATTATAGGTATCAAACAGATAATTATCCGAAAGTAGTTTAAAAATAACTGCAAAATCCATTACCCTAATCATGCAAAAAGTAACGGTTTAAAAAAGCCATATTGATGAGAAATCGCTTTTTGGGGAGACGTTAATTTTCATTACCCTTCATAATATTTTGAATGCTGTCAACGGTTGGTGGTTTGATTAAATAATCGACAACGTAATTATAATCAAGTGCTCTTTTAAAATCAGAGGGATCGATAGAAGAGCTGAGCATGTATATCCTACAGAAATTTTTAATGGTTTTGGGTAATGAATCAAAATGTTTCAAAAATCCGAATCCATCCATTATTGGCATTCTGATATCTAAAAAAATAATTATTGGAGAAAGAAGGGTTGACGAACTTAAAAAGTCAAGTCCTTTTTGTGCATTATCAATTTCTACAATATTACAAAGGCTATTACAACTTTTTATAATTTCTGTTGCTATAAAACGATCTGTATAAGAATCATCAATAATAAGAATAGTCTTTTGTTTCATAATAATTCTTTTTTTAATTGGTAAAAAAGCCTAATGAAAAAATAGAACAAACCTGAATTGATATTGAAATCTTATAAGATGAACAGATACTGATTGATAATCGGATTTTAGCTCCTAATTAAAAAACATATTTAGATTGATCAAAAGCGTAATTCTTCACTAAACAATAAAAATCCAGATTAATAATCCAAACATCTTAATTGTTTCATCTTCATCCATTTCCAAGTTACTCCTACCACTAACTTCTTTACTTTCAAGAGGTAATATTTTAATGATTTCAGGGCAAAATTAACCTCAAAACACCGATAATGACTACGGTTTTTCAAATAAAGAATTACGGTTTTGGGTACTATATTAATTTTAACACTTTACAAACGCTAATTAGCTCATCATCAGAGGCTTTCTGATCCAGAAGATTTCTTTTAATATTCGCTTTTCGTTTTTCAATCGAACTAAGTGACAAATCTATAAAGCTAGGTAATTCTTTTGTTTTAATGCCTTTATCTAAAAGGATGATAATTTGAGTGTCGTACTCATCCCATTTGACATTTTCTTTCAGAAGCGCATTTAATGAATCTTTTATTGTTTTACTGATAAAAATTTCTCCTTTAAGAATATTTCCAAATAAGGAGGGAAAAGTAGCAAAATCGATATCGTTTTTTGAGATGAAACCTTCAGGATGTATGGTTTTGTATACTCTGTTTAGAATTAAAGATTCAGTATGCATGGTAAGCATAATGATTTTACAATCTGGGAATCTTTTTCGGATAATTTTGGCTAAATCGGTTCCGGACAAAATCTTTTCTTCTTCATAGGGAGGAAGACTAATATCTATTAATGCGACATCAAATGTACTACCACTCTTAAAGTTTTGCTCAATACTTTTAAAGGCCGTTTTTAAGTCGGCAGCTTTTTGAAAAGTAAAACCAATCCCTAAAGATGCACTGGAAATCAGATTAATATAAGCATCTGTTGTCATGGGATGATCATCAACGACTAAAATAGAAAGAGTCTCAAACATAGCGCAACCGTAATAATTAGTTAAAAAAACCGTAAGAAGAAATGTCTTAAGGATACTAAATTGCATCAAATTTAATCACAAAGTGCTGAATTCCTATATTATTATTGATGCCACACAAACTTTAGAAAAAAGTTTGAATGAATTTCAACAATTTGATGAGTTTATTTGCATTGGAATTTTCAACGATTATGCAACTGCCTTAAACGCATTATTAGAAAAGAGACCACAATTGGTTTTTTTCCAGTTTTCAAAAGAAATTCCATTGCGCCTGTTACTAGACTTAAAGCAATATGTAGATACCATTCCTTATGTGATTGCTTTGAATCCGAAGAAAAAAAATGCCTACAATGCTATAAAATACGGAGTGATGGATTATATCTTATCTCCGCTAGAACCTACCGAACTACGAAAAACATTTCTGAAATATACGAAACTTTCCAATAAAGAAAAAACCGAAAAATTATCCATCAAATCAAATGGAGACTATCACTTCATTTCTTTGGAGGATATTGTCTATCTCAAAGCAGATAACAATACCACCGATTTCTATCTGAAGAATGGTAAAATAATTTCAGGATTTAAAACCATGAAATTTTTTGAAAACCAATTACCGTTTTATTTTTTCAGAATACACAACAGTTATGTTGTTAATATACATTTTGTAAGTAGGATAAATGTTGGTAAAGCTAATTGTTATTTATTGGATAATACATATAGTCTTCCTTTTTCACGTACATATAAAAACAATATCGACACTATTATCAGAAGAATAGGATAACGTTTTTGTTCGTTACTATCAAAAACCGGTCAGTCACTCTTCGCGTTTAGTAATCTACTAAAGGAACGGAGAAAGATACTTTAGACTACTATTTACGCACTATTTTTGACTTGTTCAAAACAAGAACATCTGAATTCAGATTCATTTTTCAATAAAGGGAATAACAACAAGTTTTGTTAGTTATTGAAAAACTACCGGAAAAGCACTCCCTGTTTTTTCCGAAAACCTTAGTGATACCCAAATATCACAACTACTAATGTTTAATCCTAAATTAATTTTTTATGAAAATCTACTATTTTGCATGCATTATCGTACTAGGTCTTACTTTTAACTCCTGTACTACCGATGAGATTGAAACAACTAACGGCAAACAAACCCAACATGAAAATGTGAATTCTGCTGATTTCGTTAATAGTCCTACGACTACTACTTTAGATGACGGAGAACCAGTCCCTCCGAAAGGAAAAGATAATTAAACCAATAAAAAAAACTATGCGTTGCATAGTTTTTTTTATTTTTGAATAAATTCATCCCACATTTGAAACGTTTCTTCCTCTTCTGCGTCGTTGCTTTTTTTTTGAATTCATGTAATGATAATGATTCATTATACAATGTGGATTCTGTATTAGGCAAAGCGTATCATGATTTACCCGAAACGAGAAAAAGAGATTATCTAGACTCCATTCAAAAAAACATCCAAGTTATAAGTAACGACTCCATTAAAATACAATTGCTGTATAAAGCGGCTGCAGAGTATTACTATCTGAAAGAGAACAAGAGTTCGTTTAAACTAAGTAACCAAATTTATAAGCTATCTCAAAAAAGAAAAGACTCCTTTAATATGGGAAGGGCGCTTTATTACATGGGGGATTGTTATGAGGATTTTCAAAAGGATAGTGCCTATTATTACTATAAAGAATCCGAGAAAATATTTAAACTAATAAAAAACGATGACAGAACCGCAAAAGCCTTGTTCAACAAAGCTCACCTTTTATTCACGGAAGGCAATTATGTTGAAAGTGAAGTTGAAGTAATGAAAGCTTTACAGAAACTGCGGGGAACTGATAACTATGAGCTTATTTTTAAATGCTATTACTTACAATCATCCATTCATATCGAATTAGAAGAGTTTGATAAAGCACTAGAATATCTGAAATTGGCTCAAAAAGCATTGACAGAATTACGAAAAACCAATAAAAATGCCGACTATTTTCACGATTACGATGTAATTGCGATAGTTGCCCTTTGCAACGTATACGATAAAAAAGGGCAATACAACAAGTCTATCGGTGAACTAGAAAAAATAATAACACCGGAATTAAAATCCAAGTACCCAAAGTTATATTCTTCGGTTATAGGTAATCTTTCTTATTCGAAAATGAAGAGTGGCAATTTTATTGAAGCCAAAAAACTCCTTGACGAATCGATTAATCTAACAAAGAGAAATAAAGATGATAAGGGGTATTTGTATAAGACAATTAATTTTGGAGAATACTATTTACTGCAGCACGATACTGCAAGCGCCAATACTTATTTTAAAGAGGCTTTATTTTTAGCCCGAAAACTTAAAAGTGGCAAAGAGGTCTTAAAAGCACTTCACTTTTTATCTGTTTCAGACTATCCCAAAGCTAATTCTTACAAAGATGAGTATGTAAAAGTAAGCGATAGTATTGTAAAACAACAACGAATCAGCAGAGATACGTTTGCACGTATCGAGTATGAAACAAGCAAAATTGAAAACACCAATAAAACACTGAATGACAAAAATTTATTCCTCATTATTGTAATCACCCTGTCGGTTATTCTATTTTTAGTTATTATCATCATTAAAAACAAAATAGCTCAAAAAAAAGAGACTGCATTCCTGGCTCAAAAAAAAGTGGCCGACGAAGAGTTGTTTAATCTTATTAGTGATTTTCAAGTGCAGTTGGTTAAAACCAAAGAAAAAGAACAAAACCGTATTTCAAAAGAATTACATGACGGAATTATGAACCAAATTTACGGGGTCCGACTAAATTTGGGTTTTTTAAACAACCTGGACAATCCGGAATCCAAAGAAAAAAGACTATTTTATATTACTGAACTCCAACGAATTGAAAAAGAAGTTAGAGAGTTGTCGCATGGATTACATACGGAAACCAATTTCACACAGGCCGACTTTGAGTTTTTATTACACGCATTAGTACAGTCTAATAATGAAATTGCCAGTACAAATTTTAGCATAACAGTGACAGAAAAGGTAAATTGGAATGCTTACTCATCTGTAATAAAAGTAAATATCTACAGAATATTACAGGAATTGTTTTTAAATGTTAATAAGTATGCAAAGGCATCAGAATGTACTTTAACAATTAGTTTGAATAACAATTCAATGATAATAGAACTTGAAGATAACGGTATAGGTTTTGAGGTAGTAAACACAACAGAGGGAATTGGTCTTATGAATGTAAAAGCGCGCGCAGCAACAATTGATGCTGAATTTAAAATTATAAGCAAACCCAACAAAGGAACCAAAATTACCTTAACCTTGCCTTCCCCACCCGAAACAGAGTGATTTTGACAAAATAAAGACACAACAAGAAACAATAATGTTTTTAATGGAACACTTCTAGCACTATCAACAACTAATATTATTAATTTTTCTTCAGATTGCTGGCTGTTTTAAACCATATACAACTTGGCGTTTTGCCTTATTAGGCTTAAAAAGAATATGGACTTGTGTACAGCTGCTTTTTTTCAGAAGCAATAAAGCTGTACTCTGGAGTTACAAATCTATAATGAAATTGAACCATATAATAAACTTGGTTTCACCCTATAAAAGAAAAAACTAAGGCTTATTCTTAATATATGATTGATAAATGTATAAGGTGATTTACTAAGTATTTGAAATTCCCGAGTTCATCTTCAATCCAACAATAATGATGAAAATAAAAAAAACAAAAATAACCTTCTTAACAAGATTCAGGGAATTATAAATAATCGTCTTATCTACATATAATTTCAGAAAAAGAAGGCCGTAATTTACCGCTAAAAGTTTCCTTTAGTAACCAATCACACCCCAATTTAAGTGTTAAACAAAAAAAAATGAATCGGAATTAGAAATCTTTGACTTTTTATAAGAAATTTGCAGACTTTTTTTGGGCAACTTCCAAAAAACCAAAGTTATAGAAATGATGAAAAAGAAGATTGAAATTCTATCGCCTGCAAAAGACATACTTACAGGTATAGCGGCAATAAATGCTGGTGCGGATGCGGTTTATATTGGTGCGCCTCAATTTGGTGCGCGTTCCAATGCGAACAATTCTATTGAAGATGTTGCAGCCTTAGTTGAATATGCTCATTTATATAATGTGCAGGTTTTTGTGGTTATCAATACCATTTTATATGATAACGAACTGGAAACGTGTCGCCAATTAATCTGGAAATTATATGACATTGGCGTAGATGCTTTAATCATTCAGGATATGGCGATCATGGAAATGGAGTTGCCTCCTATCGTATTACATGCCAGTACACAAGCCAACAATCGAGATGCTGATAAAATCAAATTCTTAGCCGATGCGGGAATTAAAAGAGTGGTTTTGGCCCGTGAATTAAACTTACACCAAATCAAAGAAATCAGTCAGGCAACCGATGTGGAATTGGAATTCTTCGTTACAGGTGCATTATGTGTATCGTTTAGCGGAAATTGCTATATGAGTGTGGCGAATGGAGAACGTTCTGCGAATCGTGGTTCTTGTGCTCAAAACTGTCGTTTACCGTATAACTTAATCGATGGACATGGCGAAACGTTAATTAAAAACAGCCATTTGCTTTCGATCAAAGATTTTGATGTTTCGGATCAAATTCCAAATCTGGTAGAAGCCGGAATCGTTTCTTTCAAAATTGAAGGGCGTTTAAAAGATATCGTTTACGTAAAAAATAACGTATCGTATTTGCGTAAAAAATTAGATGCTTTCTTAAACGAGAATAGCGATAAATACACGAAAGCTTCTTCTGGAACCTGTACGTATTCTTTCGATTCCGCTTTGGACAGAACTTTTAATCGCGGTTATACCGATTATTTCGTTAACGAAAGACATCAGTCGATTGGCTCTTGGGAAAGTCCGAAATCGAAAGGACAATACATCGGAAAACTGATTAAAACGGTTGGAAACTCCTATGAAATTGAAAACGGACATTTCTTAAATAATGGTGACGGATTGTGTTTCATCAATGAAAACAATGAAGCGGAAGGAATTTACGTGAACAAAGTGGAGAACGGAATTGTGTATCCGAATGTGCTGAAAGAAATCAAAGAAGGCACTTTCATTTACAGAAATAACGATGCGGCTTTCATTAAATTAGTGGAGAGAGAAGACAGTGCGGTTCGAAAAATCAGTACGACTTTAGTCCTGAAAGAAAACGAAACCGGTTTTGAATTGATTGCAACCGATGAAGACGGAAATGTAAGCGTGGCAACTTTGGTTCATCCAAAAGAAAGAACTAAAAACAACGAATCCATTGCTGAAAATTTCAAAACGAACTTAGCAAAAACCGGATTTACTCCCTACACCGCAAACGAAATCACAATTGAGTTTTCAGAAAACTGGTTCCTTCCCATTTCCAAAATCAACGAAATGCGACGAACGGTATACGAACAATTATCGGAAATTCGTTTGAAAAATTATGTTCGAAAAGAACACCAAATGGTAAAAACATCGCATCCTTATCCCGAAACCAAATTGGATTTCATGTACAATGTGGCCAACAAAACCGCGCGTAAATTCTACGAACGTCATGGGGTAACCGAAATTGAAAAGGCATTTGAATTGCAATGGGACCCCGGAAAATCGCGTGTAATGACTACCAAATATTGTATCAAATACGAATTGGAACGATGCCCTAAATACCATCGTGAAAATATGGACAAAAAACTTAAAGAACCATTAGTGCTAAAACAAGGCGAATTAGAATACAAACTGAAATTTAATTGCAAACCCTGCGAGATGGAAATTTGGGAAAAAGATGCCGAGTTCGAAATTGAAGACGATCATATTCATTAAAAACAAAAATGAGGAATGAAAAGAAAAAGTAATCTTCACAAAAATACCCGCATCGATACAAATAATTCGCGATAATATATCATCAAACACAAAAAGACCATCTTAAACAAGAGGGTCTTTTTTTTATACCTTTGTGGCAAATTACCAATTTATGTTCAAAGTATTAGCCAAAATAAACAAACTGTTTTTACCGAGTTTCACAAAACAACGTCTGGATTTGACCAAAGCCAAAAAATGGCAGAAAGCGCTTATCGCCTGGCGTTATTATGTCACTACACGTGCTTTGGAATAACACGGTTTAGGATTTCATATCAGCTACATGGAGTTTGTCATCTGCACCATAAGTCATTGCTGCAAAAATTTCATGGTTCCCCAATTTCGCTCTTCCGTTAAGATACGATAACTCCATCAGGAAATTACACTGTACAATTTCACCACCTAATTTATCCACCAATTCACAAACTGCCTGTGCGGTTCCTCCGGACGCCAAAACATCATCATGAATTAAAACCCTGTCGCCTTTTTTAATGGCATCCGTATGTATTTCTAAAGTATCCGTGCCGTATTCCAGCTTATAGGAAGCAGAAATCGTAGTAAAAGGAAGTTTTTTCGGTTTACGTACGGGTACAAAACCAACATTCAACTCGTGAGCTAAAAGCGTGGCGAAAAAAAAGCCTCTGCTTTCCACACCCACCACTTTATCAATCTTTTTGCCTTTCAAGCTATTGATTAACAACGCCAAACACTCGTTTGTTCCTTCCGGGCTGGATAAAAGCGGGGTAATGTCTTTAAAAATAATTCCTTCCTTTGGAAAATCCTGAATATCACGTATATACTGATGTAACGACATTTTTTTATATTTTTATTTCGATTTCGGTTTGCAAGTTACACAATTCTTTCTATATTTGCACTCGTTAAAAACAAGGCCTCGTGGCGCAACTGAATAGCGCATCTGATTACGGCTCAGAAGGTTACTGGTTTGAATCCAGTCGAGGTCACAAAGCCCTGCTAAGCAGGGCTTTTTTATTGCCTCCCCCCATCTCTAACTTATTAAACCTACCTTAAAAAATCATAATTTACTGATTTTTAGCTATTTTTGCAACATAAAAGGTTTATAAGTGAGTCTTGATACTAGAATAACAGCCCTTAACAGTTGGTTTTTGTCCCGTCCTAAAACTTCGGGGCTCCTTATTTTTATAATCCTTTTGTCCATACTAAATCTCTCGATTTATTTCAAATATCAGGCTGTAAAACAAAGTGAACAACACAACATGTCCAATATTTTGGGTGTGGTAAAACAAAACGTTGAGCAAACTTTACGCAATAGTTATGTTGCTACCATTACCTTAGCATTAACTATAGACGACTCGGGAAATCCAAAAAACTTTGAAGAAGTCGCAAAACGTTTGGTCAGCAATTACAATTCGATTGATGCCGTTCAGCTGGTTCCGAATGGAGTAATAAAATACACCTATCCGTTAAAAGGAAATGAAGCGGCCACCAATTTCAACATTCTTGAGAGTCCGCTTCACAGAAAAGCCGCATTAAAAGCCATAGCAACAAAGGCTATTTATTTTTCCGGGCCTGTTTCCCTAAAGCAAGGCGGAATTGGCGTTGTTGGCCGTTTACCTGTTTTTAAAAAAGATAAATTCTGGGGATTTTCCGCTGTCGTAGTCCGATTTAATACGTTTTTGAAATCTACCGGTTTCAGCTCGTTTAAAAGTGACAAATATTATTTTCAGATTTCAAAAACAAATCCGATAACCTATAAAGAGGAGTTTTTCCTTGAGAACAAAGCGGATTTTTCAGGAAAAGACTATCAGATGGTTGAAATTCCGGAAGGTGACTGGAAATTGTATATCATCCCTACAAAAAAATCCCATCTGCTTTTAGAGTTTTTTCCGCTAACGTTTATCGCTTTTTTTCTTAGTCTCCTGTGTGGTTTATTTGTGACTACGTTATTAAAGAAGCCTTCGGAACTTCAAAAACTCGTAAAATCGCAGACCTTGAAATTAATGCGAAGCGAATTTCTGTTCAAATCCATTTTTGATCATGCCGGATTGGGAATTTCCCATACCAATTCAATTACCGGAAATTTCATAGACGCCAATGACAAATTCTGTGAGATTATCGGGTACAGTCAGGAAGAAATCAAGGGAATGAATTTCATGATGATTACGCATCCCGATGATTTACAATACGATCTGGACAACATGGAACGCCTTCGAAATGGCGAAATCAGTCAGTACTCCATGGAAAAACGATACATTAACAAATCCGGTGAGACCATTTGGGTCAACATCACCGTTTCTCCTTTATGGGAAAAAAATGAAAGACCAAACAATCACATCACTATCGTTGAAAACATTACAAAGAGAAGGGAATCCGAAAAACTGATTTTAGAATCACAGCAAAAGATCAAGGATTTAATTGACAGTATTGACGGCGTGGTTTGGGAAGGAAATTCGGAAGAACCCGGCATTACTTATATCAGTAAAAAATCGGAAGCGATTTTAGGCTATACTCCGGAAGAATGGATTAGCGATGCCTATTTCTGGAGAAAAATCATTCACCCCGAAGACCGTGATTGGGTTATTGAAAAAAGTGCCGAATGCGCAAGGGAAAGAAAACCTTTTGACAGCGAATACCGTATGATCCACAAGAACGGGAATACGGTTTGGGTTCGTGATATCGTAAGCATTTACCATGAAAGTGAAAATTCGATTAAATTCAGAGGAATTCTTATCGATATTACAAAATCGAAACAATTTGAGCTTGACCTCAATAATTCACTAACCCTTGTAACCGAACAAAACAAACGATTGCTGAATTTCTCCCACATCGTTTCGCACAATTTACGATCGCATACCAGCAATATTCAGTCATTAATCAATCTGATTGAAATGAGTGAAGACGAAAACGAAGAACAGGAGTTGTTGGCATTGCTTAAATCGGTTTCCGAAGCACTTAACGAAACCATCGATAACCTGAACGACGTGGTTTCCATCCAAACGGATATCACGCCTGTAATCGAAGAATTGAACCTGAATAAGTATATTAACCGAACGCTTGAAGTTTTAAGGGATCAGATTGTTAAAAATGAAGCCAAAATCAAAAATAACATTTCCGATGGGGTTACCGTAAAATTCAATCCGGCCTATCTGGAAAGTGTCTTGCTTAACTTTATTTCGAATTCGATTCGCTACAAACATCCTGAAAGAAAACCGGTTGTCGAATTAAATTCGTATATTGAAAATAATTATCAGGTACTGGAAATAAAAGACAATGGCATAGGAATTGATTTAAAGAAAAACGGAGACAAACTCTTCGGTATGTATAAAACGTTTACAAACAATGTGGCATCCCGGGGAATAGGTCTTTTTATTTCAAAAAATCAGATTGATACGATGAACGGAAAAATTGAAGTTGAAAGCACATTGAATGAAGGTACAACCTTTAAAATTTATTTTAAATAATGCCCCAAAAGCGAATTTACATAATTGACGACGACCCCATCTACCAACTCGTTACCAAAAAGCTAATTGAAAAGTCCAATCTTTTCAGTGAAACCAAAGCTTTCGGAAACGGTAATGAAGCGCTGCATTATTTTGAAATTACCGGTGATTTACCCGACGTTATCCTGCTTGATATCGAAATGCCCGGAATGGACGGCTGGGATTTCCTGGATGAATTACTTCGAATTGAAAGAAGTTTTCACAAAGAGGCCACCATTTATGTTGCCAGTTCTTCTATTGCAACCGAAGACAAAATCAAAGCCAAAAACTACCATTGCGTAAAAGATTTTTTGAGTAAACCCATAAATCTTGAAAAATTAAAAGTCATTGCCTCCGAAGAATAATTTATATTTGCATTCAAACCCGCTACAATGAATGCCGATTTTATCTACGACAAAGAATACAAAAACGCTATTTTCGCCGAATACGAAATCAAATTCAAGGAATTTGAAAACTGTACGTTCAACCACTGCGATTTTACCCACTGTAATTTCCTGGGAACCGTTTTCATCGACTGTACGTTTTATCACTGTAACTTTAAGGAAGCTAAAATTGGTCATGTCGGACTTCGGAATGCCATTTTCAACGATTGTAATTTCACTTCGGTGAATTTTGCCATGACCGACCAGATATTACACGAATTTTACTTCAACAACTGTCTTTTGGATTATGCCCAGTTTTATGCCCTAAAACTAAAACGCATCAGTTTTACCAATTGCAGCTTGGTAAGTGTGGATTTTATGAAAACCGATTTGTCGGAAGCCTTGTTCGACAATTGCAACCTTCGCCTGGCGGTATTTACCGAAGCGAATTGTGAAAAAACCGACTTCTATTCGAGTCACGATTTCACCATCGATCCCGAAAAAACAAAACTGAAGAAAGCCATTTTTTCCAGCGACGGCATCAAAGGTTTGTTAACGAAATACAATCTGGTGATTAAAGACTAAGAAATTATTTTTCCGTCTTCCATGGTGATAATACGGTTGGTACGTCCTGCAAAATCAGCGTCGTGTGTTACTACCAAAAGGGTCTGATTGTGTTCCTGAGTCAGTTCTTTAAAAATATCAAACACCAAATCACTGTTTTTCTTATCCAGATTTCCCGTTGGTTCATCGCCCATGATAATCAAAGGGTCGTTTATTAGTGCTCGGGCAATCGCCACCCGTTGTTTTTGTCCGCCGCTCAATTGGTTAGGCATTTTAAGTGCCTGATCCTGCATTCCAAGGGTTTTTAAATGATCCATCGCGCGATGTTCTATCTCAGCTTCTGAATACTGTTGTAATTTCAATCCGGGAAGCATTACGTTTTTCAGTACGGTGTATTCGGAAAGCAAATAATGAAACTGGAATACAAAGCCGATTTTCTCATTGCGAATGCGGGCCAAATCAATATCCGATTGTCCGGTAACCAGTTCTTCATGAATAAGCACCTGCCCTTCATAATCGGTATCCATCGTAGATAAAAGATACAGCAAGGTCGACTTTCCGCAACCGGATTTTCCAACAATAGATACAAATTCCCCGTGATCCACGCTCATAGTGATGTTGTCCAACACTTTAAACTTCGTGGGTTCATAAAAATACTTTGTCAGTCCTATGGTTTCCAATACTTTACTACTCATGGCTATTTTCCTCTAATGATTTCGACAGGGTCAATTTTACTTGCTTTCAATGCCGGTAAAAGTCCTGCCACTGCGGTAGTGAATAACGCGAATGTAATGCCAATCACATAATACATCGGATTGTAATTAATCGGATAGGTTTTAATCGTAGGTAATGAAGAGGTTTCAAACGGAATGGTATCAATGATAGAGGAAAATGCAAACCCAAAAATAAGTCCCAAAAAACCTCCGGCCAAACCGATAATCAGTGAGAGTGTGATGAAGATCCATTTTACATCGTTACCTGAAAATCCCGTGGCTTTCAAAATGGCAATGCTGTCCATTTTTTCATAAATCATCATGTTCAGAATATTATAAATTCCGAAACCGGCAACGATTAACAAAACAATCCCAACCGAATACGAAATGATGCTTCTCACATTGCTACCCGTTTCAAATTGGGAATTAGCCGTTTGATAATCGATGGCATCAATGCCGAACTTGGTACCGAACTCTTTAGCCAATTGCGGCGCCAGATTAATATCATGCAATTTCAACTGAATGTCGGTGATATAGTTGGTGGGCTCACCCAAGAACTTTTGTGCGGTACTCAGAGAAGTCGTGCTCATAACATCATCAATTTCAGCAATTCCGATTTGGGAAATCCCTACAATTTTTAACGATGCCAAATTGCCCTTGGGTGTGGTTACTTTTATGATATCTCCTTTGGCAAGCATCATTTTTTTAGCCAATCCGGAGCCTATGATAATACTGTTGTTTTGTTCTAAATCGGCTATATTTCCTTCGGTAACATAATCACTGAATTTGAAAAGTTCCTCTTCGGCAGCTACCGAAATTCCATTAATGATTCCGGATATTTCAATGGTTCCCGAATTGAAGAATACCGGTGTGGTTACTTTCGGTGCCACATCCACTACCCGTTTGTCTTCCTTTAGAATTCTGATAATGGTTTTACTGTTGTAAATGGCCTTTCCTCTGTCTTTGGGTTTGATGGAGGTAATGAAATTGGTAGCGTTTTTATAATCATCCGATAAATTAACCGGTTGATTTTCTGCCGGTTTGATTTCGTTATATAACCTAACATGGGGCGTTCTGTTGAGCATCAATCCGTCCAGCAAATCGTTCAACCCGTTCATGAAACCCAACAGCGTAATAAACATCGCGATACCGAACGTTACGCCCACAGCCGCCACAACCGTTTGTTTCAGTCGGGCCCGAAGTAAGTGAACGGCGATATTCAATATCAGTCGATAATTCATTATTCTTCGAGATAAATGGTTTCGCCTGCTTTTAATCCTTCCAGGATTTCCACGTGCTGATAGTCGGAAAGTCCGGTTTTCACTTTGCGTTTTTCGTTACCGTTTACCAAAACATATTCCTTGTTAATCAAGTATTTTTTCGGAATGGTGATGGCCTGCTTTTTCGTTTGGATAACAATATTGGCTTCTGCCGTTAAATTGGGGTATAACTTCTCCGGGGTTTTTATAAAATAAGCTTCAATTTTAAAAGTTCTGGAGCGCTCGTCCATTATTGGATAGATTTTACGTACTTCGGCTTCAAAAACCTGTCCTTTGTAACTGTCCATCGTTACCAACACTTTTTGCCCGGCTGTTACCTGAACCATATCGTTTTCATCGACTTCCAATTCCAGCAAAAAAGAATTCGCTTTACCGATTACGGCCAAAGGCGTTTGCGGAGCAACTAAAGTTCCCTCTTTAACCAAAACATCAAACAATTGTCCGGAAAAAGCGCTTTTCACCGTAAAATCACTTTGCGACTTTTCGCTTAAACGGAGATTCACATTGCTTCGGGATTGCTCGTTTTTCAATTGGATTCGGAATTGGTTTAACCTGTTTTGTGCCGTTGCATATGCTGATTTGGAACTTTTATACGCCAGTTCCACCCTTTCGAAATCCACTTCCGAAATTCCGCCCTGGTCTTTTACTTTTACATTACGGTTGTATATGGATTCGTCTAGTTTGAGTTTATCTTTTGCGTTTTGTACAGCAAGTTCCATTTCGGCTATTTTATCCTGGATGTACCTGTTGTTTTCGTTACTCAACTGGTAAGCCAAACGGGCATTTTCTGTAGTTAATGCTGCTTTATCGCTGTCCAATTCAAACAACGATTGCCCTGTTGCAATTGTTTCTCCAACAGTAACGTGTATTTTTCGGAGCACACCGCTGGCAGAAGGATAGACAATATATTGACCGTCAGCTTTAACAACACCCGAAGCATATACGCTTTGCGTAATATCGCCAACGGTTGGCCGAATACCGGAATTTTCATTTTTGCAAGCCGTTACTAACAGAATAATGCCAACAGAAATAATTGCTTTTAACCTCATCTTAATTGGATTTGATTCAGAGAACAAGTAACCCGTTCGCTTCTTATTATCAAATTTACTGGAATTTTATGAAGGAATTACTGATAAAGGTCATAAAAAAACCCCAAACCGGAATTTGGAGTTTACGCTTACTTTTCTTTGATTATCATCAATCGGGCTTTAAATCCTGTAGAAAGCCCCCATTGATCAGCTTTCAGGACTTCGCCTTTGTCATCCAGATAAATGAACTCCCCGGTATTTGGAGAACTTGTCCCCTCATTTAAGGCTTCAATCTCAAAATAATTAAACCCTTCAACCAAACCGATTACTACCGAGTTACGATACTCTTCCAGACTAATTCTTGGTGTATAAACAATGTTATTCACCGTTATTTTCACGACATCACCATCAATGGCACCATAATCCCTCAAAAGGATCTTGATACTGTTGCCTTTTGTTCTGATTTCCCCAAAATCCTGATTTCTTCTGAAATCTTTCGAATGTCCGTCGCCTTCCGATTTTGGCAAAGCGTTTTTGGGGATTTCATAAGGGCTGGCAAACTTCTCCTGTTTGGTCTCCGGAAGCTGTCCTATCTGAATCGGTTTTTTCCCTTCCTTCGGAAATGTCAACGGTTTGTCCTTATCTAAAACGGAATCGCTGAAATCCATGGATTTAAAACGCGGCGCATCCGATTTTGCAGGTATCCTGTTTGCCGGAACCTCAGGGTCTTTTATACGCGGAATAACAACGGTTTTCTTGCCATTGTCAGGTTGCGAAAAGCCGCTTACTGAAAAAAACAGTACGATTAATAAAGCGTAAAAAAATCTCACGTTTCGTTTTTTAATTTTTCAAAAATAGTAAATCAAAAACCATTCCAATATCAAAAAGAACAAAGAAAGCGTTAAAAAAGATTGAATTATATTTGAAACAACATTCTTATAAAATAAAAAGTCCCTCAATTGAGGGACTTTTTATTATTTTTTTGCTTTAAGTGCCTTGTATTTGGCATCCATTTCGAGCACCTGATAGGAATTCAGTAAAATTGATTTTACACTTTCGTTTGCAGGCTGCAATTCCAATGCTTTCTCAAAATAAGGAATTGCTCCGGTAAACATTTTCTTTCTTTTAGCTTTCAGTTCATCATAACGTTTGCTTTCTTTTGGAGTCATTCCCAAAGAATTCATTTCTTTTACAATTTTCTCATCCCCTAAAAGATAGATAGCTCCTAAATTATTATAGGCATTAAAATACTTAGGGTCAATTGAAATTACTTTTTCGTAATACTTTTTAGCTTCTTCGGTTTCACCGGTATTTGTGCTAACCACTCCTAAATTGAAATACAAATCGGCGTCATTTGGTTTTTTAGCGATAACTTCGTTAATCAGCTTTTTATAGGTTACCATATCTTTTGCCTCATAATAAAGATTCGCTTCCGCTAAAATCAAATCAGTATCATCAGGATTAAGAGCTTTCGCATCTGTGATGGCCTTTTTTGCTTCTTCCACTCTCCCTTTATTCAATAAAATAGAAGCGTAGTTTTTGAAAATTTCACCTCTTTTGGAAGGTATTTTTTCATCACGCGGTTTTTCGTGCGTACCTATTTTAATAGCCGCTTTTCTGTCGGAATCAGTTGCAAACGGTTCTTCCTGACCGTTCACTTTGTTTACGGCAAGATAACTGGTTCCTTCACCTGTATAGTTTATGTTTTTTAACTCTTCATAATACTTCAAAGCCCCATCATAATCTTCAGCCTGAAGTGCTAAAACAGAGGCATTGTATAAATTAGAAGCGTCACTTTTATCGAATTGATAAATCGCTTCAAATACCTGACCTGATTCCTTAAACTTAGATGCCTGATTCAAACCGTAAGCATATTGCAGCATCATTGGTTTAAAACTCGCAATGGTTTCCTGGATATCAGTAGTGTAAATTGGCTTACCTGATTTTTTTTCAAAATCCAAAACATCATTTAACCCTTTTCCAAGCATTTTGATATTAGCCGGTGAAAGATTTTTTGCCAATGCCTGAACATCATTGGGATTTTTAGTCATGGCGTTGTTCAGTTCCAAAATTGGCAACATTGATTTATAGAAATTTACATAAACCAAATCCTGCTCAGCTAAGCCGGAAATTGCTGCTGCTTTGTTTACCGTTAACTTATACTCGGACATGTCATCTGCCGATAACTGATCTTTTGCGTACAGTTTTTTTAACGTTTTTAGCTCGTCTTTCTGCGCGAAAGAGGCTACTGAAAGCATCAGTGAAGATGCCAATAAAACATATTTAATTTTCATTTTATAGTTCAGTTTTAATTATTCCTGTGTTTCGTTGTCCTCTGAAGAAATTTCCGGATTATCGATTTCAGCATTGAAATCTTCACCGTTTTCGCTGTCTTCTTCCTCTTCATCTTCACGCATTACTTTGGCAACTGCTGCAATGGCATCGTTTCCTTTGATGTTGATCAGACGAACTCCTTGTGTGGCACGTCCCATTACGCGTAAATCGGAAATTTTCAAACGAATCGTTAAACCGGATTTGTTGATAATCATCAAATCGTCTTCATCCGTAACGTTGTTAATGGATATTAACGATCCCGTTTTCTCTGTCAGATTCAATGTTTTAACCCCTTTTCCTCCACGGTTGGTAATACGGTATACATCTTCACCGTCATCATCTACCAATTTGGTACGTTTCCCGTAACCGTTTTCGGTAACCACTAAAATCTGAGAATCATTCACATGATCTCTGTCTATAGATACCATACCGATTACTTCGTCACTATCATCCGCTAAGGTAATTCCGCGTACTCCCGAAGCCGTTCTTCCCATCGGACGGGTTTTTTCTTCCTCGAAACGTACCAACTTACCGGATTTCACTGCAATCAGTACCTGACTGTTCCCTGTAGTTAATTTCGCTTCTAACAATACGTCGTCCTCTTTAATGGTAATAGCCGCCACTCCGTTCACACGTGGTCTTGAGTATTGCTCCAAGGATGTTTTCTTCACCTGACCTTGTTTGGTCACCATGATAACGTAATGGCTGTTGATGTATTCCTGATCTTTTAAGTCCTGCGTACAGATGAATGCTTTTACTTTATCGTCGTTTTCGATGTTGATAAGGTTCTGAATCGCACGTCCTTTGCTGGTTTTGCTTCCTTCCGGAATTTCATACACACGCATCCAGAAACATTTTCCTTTTTGTGTGAAGAACAACATATACTGATGGTTTGTTGCCACATACATGTGCTCCAGGAAATCCTGATCTCTCGTTCCGGCTGATTTTTGTCCGACTCCGCCTCTGTTTTGTGTTTTGTATTCGGAAAGCGGCGTACGTTTGATATAACCCGCATGAGAAATGGTAATTACCACTTGTTCATCGGCAATCAAATCTTCGATACTTACATCACCACCGGAATATTCAATTTTAGAACGACGCTCATCGCCGTATTTATCTCTGATTTCCGCCAATTCGTCTTTAATTACCTGCATTCTCATTTCCTTGCTGGCAAGTAATTCTTTCAAATACGTAATCAATTTCATGATTTCATCGTATTCCGCTCTTAACTTATCCTGTTCCAGACCGGTTAACTGACGTAAACGCATCTCAACAATCGCACGTGCCTGAATTTCTGACAAATTGAAACGTTCAATCAATTTGGTTCTCGCCTCATCGCCGTCTTTTGAAGAACGGATCAATTGGATTACTTCGTCGATATTATCAGAAGCAATAATCAAACCTTCTAAAATGTGGGCTCTTTCTTCCGCTTTACGCAAATCAAACTGTGCACGACGTGTTACCACTTCATGACGGTGCTCTACGAAATAATGGATTAAGTCTTTCAGATTCAGCATTTGCGGACGCCCATTTACCAATGCGATATTGTTCACACTGAAAGACGACTGCAATTGCGTATACTTAAATAAGGTATTCATTACCACATTCGGCACCGCTTCCCGTTTCAGAACGTAAACGATACGCATACCGTTTCTGTCCGATTCGTCACGGATAGTGGAAATACCTTCAATTTTTTTATCGTTAACCAACTCGGCAGTTTTCTTGATCATTTCTGCCTTGTTTACCTGATACGGAATCTCGGTCACGATGATGGATTCACGTCCGTCCACTTCTTCAAAATTCGCTTTCGCACGCATTACGATACGCCCACGACCGGTTTTGAATGCTTCACGAACGCCTTCATAACCATAAATCACACCTCCCGTTGGGAAATCCGGTGCTTTAATATGGTGCATTAATTCGTCAATCTCGATATCGTTATTATCAATGTACGCTAACGTACCGTCGATAACTTCTGTTAAATTATGCGGCGCCATGTTAGTCGCCATACCAACGGCAATACCCGATGCACCGTTAATTAAAAGGTTCGGGATTTTTGTCGGCATTACTTTCGGCTCTTCTAAGGTGTCGTCAAAGTTCAATTGGAAATCAACTGTTTCTTTATCGATATCTGCCAGAATTTCTTCCGAAAGCTTCTTCATTCTTGCTTCAGTATAACGCATTGCTGCCGGACTGTCACCGTCAACCGAACCGAAGTTACCCTGTCCGTCTACCAAAAGGTAACGCAAACTCCATTCCTGTGCCATACGAACCATGGCATCATATACTGAACTATCTCCGTGCGGGTGGTACTTACCAAGGACCTCCCCTACAATTCTCGCTGATTTTTTATGCGCTCTATTGGATAATACTCCTAACTCATACATCCCAAACAAAACTCTTCGGTGTACCGGTTTCAAACCATCTCTAACATCAGGAAGCGCTCTGGATACAATTACCGACATCGAATAATCGATATAGGCTGATTTCATTTCGTCCTCAATGTTAATAGGAATTAACTTTTCTCCTTCAGACATAAGTATTTATATTAAAAAATTATAGATATTTCAAAACGTGCCAATATACACAATTTTGAGGTAACGAAGCGGTAATTTATTCACAATTTTAGGGATTTTATTAACATTGAAAAAGTTTTAAAAAGTTGAAAAAACCTGACCTTTTGTCTTTCATTTCTCATTTTTTATTCGTCTATTAGCAATACAAGTAAAATGATTTTATCAGGTATGATTTTTGCACAGGCTTTATAGAATTAGTAAATTTACAATATAAAGATTTTTGTAATGGATGATAATTTTTCACCAAGGGTTAAAGACGTGATTACCTACAGTAAAGAAGAAGCTTTACGACTGGGGCATGACTTTATTGGCACAGAACATTTAATGCTGGGGATTTTAAGAGACGGTAACGGAACCGCAATCAATATATTAAACAATCTTTCGGTGGATTTGGAACATTTACGCCGAAAAATAGAAATCGTTAGTCCCCCAAATCCTAATGCCGACAGAAGTAACGACAAGAAAAACCTACATTTAACGCGTCAGGCAGAACGTGCGTTGCGTACCACTTTTCTTGAAGCTAAAGTTTTTCAGAGTACTTCTATCAGTACCGCGCATCTATTGTTGTGTATTCTCCGCAACGAGAACGACCCGACAACCAAGCTTTTAAACAAATTAAAAATTGACTACGAACTTGTTAAAGAACAATTTATAGCTATGACATCAAACGAAGAAGATTACATCGATAACTTACCGAAAAACGAGTCATTCAACGACGATTCCGGACAAGATGACAGTATGCGCGATGCAGGATTTAACAATCCGGGCGCCGCAGGTAAAGCCAATAAAAAATCGAAAACACCGGTTTTGGATAATTTTGGTCGTGATTTAACAGAGTTGGCCGAAGAAGGAAAATTAGATCCTGTTGTGGGACGTGAAAAAGAAATTGAGCGTGTTTCACAGATTTTAAGCCGAAGAAAGAAAAACAATCCGCTGCTGATTGGTGAACCGGGTGTGGGTAAATCGGCCATTGCCGAAGGTTTGGCCTTGCGTATCATTCAAAAGAAAGTATCCCGTATTTTATTCAACAAACGTGTAGTTACGTTGGATTTGGCAAGTTTAGTAGCCGGAACAAAATACCGTGGCCAGTTCGAAGAAAGAATGAAAGCCGTGATGAACGAATTGGAAAAAAACGACGACATCATTCTTTTCATTGACGAGATCCACACCATTGTGGGTGCAGGAGGCGCAACAGGCTCTCTTGATGCTTCCAATATGTTTAAACCGGCTTTAGCAAGAGGTGAAATCCAATGTATTGGCGCCACTACTCTTGACGAATACCGTCAGTACATCGAGAAAGACGGTGCTTTGGAAAGACGTTTTCAGAAAGTAATTGTGGAGCCGACTTCCGTCGAAGAAACCATTACAATTCTGAACAACATCAAAAATAAATACGAAGACCACCATAACGTAATTTACACTCCGGAAGCTATTGAGGCTTGTGTGAAACTTACAAATCGTTATATGTCGGAACGCTTCTTACCGGACAAAGCCATTGACGCTTTAGACGAAGCGGGTTCGCGTGTACACATCACCAATATCGATGTTCCGAAACAAATTCTGGAACTGGAAAAACAATTGGAGGAAGTGCGCGAACTGAAAAACTCAGTCGTTAAAAAACAGAAATACGAAGAAGCAGCCAAACTTCGTGATGACGAAAAACGTATTGAAAAAGACTTAGCCATCGCCCAGGAACAATGGGAAGAAGACGCTAAAAACAATCGTATCGTAGTAACCGAAGACAATGTTGCCGATGTGGTTTCCATGATGACCGGAATTCCTGTAAATCGTATCGCCCAAACGGAAAGCAACAAATTGGCGCATTTGCCGGAGCTTATAAAAGGCAAGGTTATCGGTCAGGACGAAGCGGTGATGAAAATTGCCAAATCCATCCAAAGAAACCGTGCAGGATTGAAAGATCCAAACAAGCCAATCGGTTCGTTTATTTTCTTAGGTCAGACCGGTGTGGGTAAGACACAATTGGCAAAAGTTATCGCGAAAGAATTATTCGATTCGGAAGATGCGCTGGTTCGTATCGACATGAGTGAATACATGGAAAAATTTGCGATTTCAAGATTGGTGGGAGCGCCTCCGGGATACGTTGGCTACGAAGAAGGCGGACAATTAACTGAAAAAGTAAGAAGAAAACCGTATTGTGTGGTATTGTTGGATGAGATTGAAAAAGCGCATCCGGATGTATTCAACATGATGCTTCAGGTATTGGATGACGGCCATTTAACCGACAGTTTAGGACGTAAAATCGATTTCCGAAACACGATTATCATTATGACATCCAATGTGGGTGCACGTCAGTTGAAAGATTTCGGAACCGGAGTTGGTTTCGGAACCGCTTCAAAAACGGCTCAGGCTGATGATGTTTCCAAAGGAATTATCGAAAACGCACTGAAAAAAGCTTTCGCACCGGAATTCTTAAACCGAATTGACGATGTAATAGTCTTCAACGCACTGGAAAAATCAGACATCGATAAAATTATCGACATCGAAATGGATAAGGTATATGCCCGTGTTGCCGATTTAGGATACAAACTTCAATTATCCGAAAAAGCAAAAGACTATATCGCCGAAAAAGGTTTTGACAAACAGTTTGGTGCAAGACCGCTAAAAAGAGCGATTCAGAAATACGTCGAAGACGAATTGGCAGAGGAGATTATCACCTCCAAAATTCATGAAGGCGACGAAATTTTCATGGATCTGAACGAAGAGAAACAAGAGCTCTTCGTAACCATCAAAAAAGCTGAAAAACCTACTAATTAGTAGGTTTTTCCTTTTTTACACAAATTTGTTTTGCATTCCAAAAAAAGTAGTACTTTAGTTTACTAAATCTTTTATAATGCTGGACAAAGTAATCGTAGGGAGCGAAGAATGGTGCTCCTTCCCTGCTCTGGGAATTCCAACAATTAAAGCTCGTGTTGATTCGGGAGCAAAAACATCCGCCTTACACGCTACAAACATTACTCCGTTTGAAAAAGACGGTGAAAATTGGGTACGTTTCGACATCAACCCTATTCAGAACAACTTAAAAGCCGTCATTCATTGCGAGGCACTTTTGGTTGATAAACGTGTGGTAAAAAGTTCCAGCGGTTACCGTGAACAACGTTATGTAATCAAAACCACTTTAGAAATCGGTGGAACGCTTTGGGAAATCGAAGTAACGCTGACCAATCGTGACTCCATGGGATTCCGAATGTTGTTAGGTCGCGAAGCCATGTCAGGACGTATCTTAGTCGATCCGGAACAAAAATACCTATTGGGCCAACCCACCAGCGAAAAATTAAAAGAATACTATTATAGCGAATTACCTTCTACAAAAGGATTGCGCATTGGTTTATTAGCCAGTAATCCGGAATTGTACAGTAACAAACGAATCATCGAGGCGGGTGAAATGCGCGGACACGAAATGCATTTCCTGAACCTGAAATACTGCTACATGAAACTCGATGCCGATACACCGGAAATCCATTATCGTGGCGGTCGTGTTTTAAATGATTTTGACGCGGTTATTCCGAGAATTCGTCCGAGTATGACCTACTATGGTTGTGCCTTGACCCGTCAGTTTGAAGCGCTGAAAGTGTTTGCCCTGAACAACTCGGCAGCCATTAGTCAGTCAAGGGATAAATTATTCTCCCTGCAATTGCTTTTGAACAACGGCGTGGATATTCCTACTACCGGATTTGCCAATTCACCCTTGGACACCAACGATTTGATTAAAATGGTTGGCGGTTCTCCCCTCATCGTAAAATTATTGGAAGGCACACAAGGGAAAGGTGTTGTTTTGGCCGAAACCAAAAAAGCAGCCGAATCCGTTATCAATGCTTTCAAGAGTTTAAATGCCAACATCTTGGTTCAGGAATTCATTAAAGAGGCAAACGGAAAAGATTTACGTTTGTTTGTAGTCGACGGAAAAGTAGTTGCCGCCATGCAGCGGGAAGCCTTACCGGGTGAATTTCGGGCCAACATTCATTTGGGAGGTACCGCATCGGTGGTGAAAGTCACTCCGGAAGAAAAACGTATCGCAATTAAAGCGGCAAAAGCCATGAATTTAAAAGTAGCCGGTGTGGACATCATACGTTCTTCAAAAGGACCTTTGTTACTGGAAGTGAATTCCTCTCCGGGACTGGAAGGTATTGAAGGCGCTACTCACAAAGATATTGCAGGCGAAATGATTAAGGCCATTGAGAAAAACTTTAAATGGAAATAACGCAGTTAGCAGTTATCAGTTAGTAAAATTAAATTTTAATCGAGCATAAAATCTTTAATTCAAAAAAATAATTGCATCCCTATCTCGACATAGTCATCCGAAGCGTTGCCGTATATTTATTTATGGTTATCGCTCTGCGTGTGTTTGGGAAAAAGGAATTGTCACAACTCAATACAGCGGATGTCATTCTGATTTTATTGATAAGTAATTCGGTTCAAAATGCCATGGTAGGAAACAACACTAGTCTTTGGGGCGGATTGGCAGCTGCTCTGGTACTGTTTCTCATTAGCTATATCTTAAAAAGACTGATGTATCGTTTTAAAAAACTGAGTGATTTTGTACAGGACAAACCCGAAATTTTAATTCATAACGGAAAAACCGAGTATAAAACGCTGGCAAAACTAGGCATCACATCAGACGAAATGGAAGAAGCGATGCGGGAACACGGTGTGGAACATTATAAAGAGGTAAAGTTGGCCATGCTTGAAATTGACGGCAACATCAGTATTATTTCGGGAGAAACCGAATTGAAACAATCTCATCATAAAAGAAGAATTCATAAAACCTTAAGTTAACTTTATGAACAAAACCCGACTGGAAGCCTTTAGCGACGGTGTGTTAGCAATTATCATCACCATCATGGTTCTGGAACTTAAAGTACCTGAAGGAATGGATTTTGACGCATTAAAACCATTATTCCCGAAATTTTTCAGTTATATCCTTAGTTTTATTTATGTCGGCATCTATTGGAACAACCATCATCACATGATGCATACCGTAAAACAGGTCACGGGCGGTATTCTTTGGGCTAACCTACATCTTTTGTTTTGGCTTTCGTTGATTCCCTTCGTAACAGCATGGATTGGTGAAAATAATTTTGCTTCATTTCCAATGACCATGTACGGTGTCATTCTTTTGATGTCGGCCATCGCCTATTTTATTTTACAATCGCAAATTCTTAAAAAACACGGACCCAACTCGGTATTATCAAAAGCTATCGGAAGTGATCTTAAAGGTAAAATTTCACCGATTTTATACATTATTGGGATTATTTGTGCTAACTTTAATCCTCTTATTTCAGGTTTGATGTACATCGCAGTAGCCTTAATGTAGCTGATTCCTGACAAACGTATTGAGAAAATTATTGATTCCGAATAGTTATGAACACCATCTATCATGATTTTTGGATTAATATCCCAAAACAAAAGGTTTTTGAAACGGTTGCCACGCCAAACGGATTAAACAATTGGTGGACGTTACGCTGTAGCGGAAAACCGGGCTTGAATGAAAAATACAACCTCAATTTTACCGACGAATACGATTGGTATGCTGTGATTTCAAAGTTCAAAGAAAATGAAGAAATTGAATTCACCATGACCGAGGGGATGGAAGAATGGTTACCAACACGTTTCGGATTTATTTTGTCGGAAGAAGAACCTAATGTAACCACTGTTCAATTCTACCACACGAACTGGAAGGAAATCAGCAAAGAATTTCGGGTAGCCAGTTTTTGTTGGGCTGATTTATTAAGACAGTTAAAGCAATATTTAGAAAAAGGTATTATAACTCCATTTGAAAAAAGAAACTAAAAAAATGACAAACAAACACATTTTAATCGCATTTGTTTTGGGCTGTATTATAACAATTGTTGGCGCCTTATTCAAAATAATGCATTGGCCCGGAGCTTCCCTTTTATTGATATTAGGAATGCTGAGCGAAGCTTCAGCCGGAGTAATGCTTATCGTTAAGATTTATAAAAATCAAAATCCAAACGGGTTTTTAAATAAATAAAACATGACCATACTATCAAAAATACTCATCGGCTTTGTAGTCTTCATTCACCTCTATATCGTATGGTTAGAGATGTTTGTCTGGACTACTCGAGCTAAAAAAGTGTTTCGAAGCGTTCCTGCAGACATGTTTGAAAAAACAAAACAAATGGCCGGAAATCAAGGTTTGTATAACGGTTTTTTGGCAGCCGGTTTACTTTGGTCGTTTTTAATTCAGGATACCTATTGGAGTATCAACGTGGCCGCTTTTTTCCTTTGCTGCGTAGCTATTGCAGGAATTTACGGTGCGGTTACGGTTCAAAAAACCATTTTTTATGTGCAATCCGTTCCGGCGCTTATGGCGTTAGCGAGTTTCTACTTCATGAAATAAAAAAAGCCTCTTGAATGAGGCTTTTTTGTTATTCCAACACTTCAGTGTCAAGTTGTAAACTATTCAGGAAAGCGATTGATTTTTCAATATCATAATGCAGGATTCTGTCTTCTTCCACCAAAGGAACTTCTTCTCTGAAAGACTTAATAAACGTCTCCAGAAACTCACTTGATTTTAAAGGTCTTCTGAATTCGATGGCCTGAGAAGCATTCATCAACTCGATGGCTAAAATACGTTCCAGGTTTTCCATAATTTTCAGGCATTTCGTCGCAGCATTAGCCCCCATACTCACGTGATCTTCCTGTCCGTTTGAAGAAACAATACTGTCGATACTGGCCGGCGTTGCCAATTGTTTGTTCTGACTTACAATACTAGCCGCCGTGTATTGCGGAATCATGAATCCGGAATTCAATCCCGGGTTGCTTACTAAAAATGCCGGCAACTCTCTTAATCCAGAAATTAACTGATAGGTTCTTCTTTCGGAAATACTACCTAATTCTGCTAAAGCTATTCCTAAAAAGTCCAAAGCTAAAGCTAGAGGTTGCCCGTGGAAATTCCCTCCGGATATGATTAAATCTTCACCCACAAAAATATTCGGGTTGTCGGTTACCGAGTTGATTTCGGTTTTAAATACTTTCTTCACATAATCAATGGTGTCTTTAGAAGCGCCATGCACCTGAGGAATACAACGGAACGAATACGGATCCTGAACGTGTTGCTTCGGCTGAGCAATAATCTCACTATCTTCCAGTAATTCATTAAAACGTCTTGCCGTATTAATTTGTCCTTTGTGCGGACGAACCATATGAATTAATTCGTTAAAAGGCTCAATTCGGCCATCAAAACCTTCCAGAGAAATCGCTCCGATTACATCAGCCAAATAGGAAAATTTCATTGCTTTTAAAAGAATGTAACTTCCGTAAGAACTCATAAATTGCGTTCCGTTTAACAATGCCAAACCTTCTTTTGACTGCAATTCAATCGGGTTCCAACCCATTTTCTCCAATACTTTTTTAGCTGGCTGACGGAAACCATCAACATATACTTCTCCTTCACCGATTAACGGCAATGACAAATGTGCCAAAGGAGCTAAGTCACCGGAAGCGCCAAGTGAACCTTGCGTATAAACAACCGGTAAAATATCGTTATTGTAAAAATCAATTAAACGCTCTACAGTTTGCAACTGCACACCGGAATGTCCGTAACTCAACGATTTGATTTTCAGCAACAACATGATCTTCACAATCTCCTGCGGCACTTCCTCTCCGGTACCACACGCGTGCGATTTCACCAAATTCTCCTGAAGTTTGGTAAGATTCTCGTTTGATATCTTGATATTACACAGCGACCCGAAACCTGTATTGATTCCGTAAATAGGGTCACCGTGCGATTGCATTTTGTTATCTAAATAAGTACGGCACTTTTCAATATTGATACGTGCTTCTTCGGATAATTCTAGAGTTTTATGTTGGGAAATGATTTCTTCAAGTAATTCTAAAGAAAAAACATCAGAACTTATATAATGTACTGTATCCATTTTCGTGGTTAAATTAAGACCTCAAAATTCAACAAAATGCACTTAAAATGCAAGATTTATTATTAGTATTTCATTAAGACATACTTTAGAGTACAATTCTTATATTTGGGCAACTAAAAAACCATTAAACATGAAAAACACACTTTACCTTTTGTTGGTTGTATTTTTTGCTTCATTTACAACGCCAAAAGAAACCATTACCCTTTCCGGAAAAATTCTGAATACAGAAGACGGAAAATTGAAAATTAAAGGGGAATCGTTCGAAAAAGAAATCACACTTAAAGCGGACGGTTCGTTTTCCGAAACATTTCAGATTGATTATTCCGGCACCTACAATTTTGCCACAAGAAGTAATCGTTCCTCCATTTATTTAGCAAAAGGAACCAAACTGGTTATAAATGTTGACGACAAGAATTTCGCAACTACTTTAAAATTTACCGGAAAAGGAAGTGCTGAAAATCAGTATTTCATGGACAAAACGGATACCGCCAACAAATTGATTGGGAATCCGCAAGTCTTTTATGCTTTGGATGAAACCGCTTTTTTGGCAAAAATCAAAGAAGTGAAAACAGCCCTGACCGATTTGCTAAACAAGTCTAAAATTACCGATGCGACTTTCAAGAAAAACGAATTGAAAAGTATTGGTTATTTCGAGCAACTACAACTATTGAATTACCCTGAATATCATGCGCATTACGGAAAAATTGAAGGTTTCAAACCATCGGCAACATTCCCGCAATTTGATGCTAAAATCGATTTAGATAACGAACAGGACTTTTTATTTTCTTCGCCCTACAAACAAATCGTTGCCACAAAATTCAATAAAAACATCTTTGCACAATTAGGTGAAAATGAGGAATACACATACAAATTGGCCTTGCCCGAAATTAAAAAAGTAAAAAGTGCTTTCATCAAAAATGCTCATATACAAAATTTAGCGTATGAAGTGGGTGCCGGAAATCCGGAAGCTGCACTGCTTTACAATGAATTATTGGCCCTTTCTTCGGATGCGAAATTCAAAGAAGAATTGACCGCCAAATACACTAAAATCAAAACATTAACTATAGGAAATCCATCTCCGAAATTTGATTACGAAAACTTCAAAGGCGGAAAAACTTCTCTGGAAAGTCTAAAAGGAAAATACGTTTATATCGATGTTTGGGCTACTTGGTGCGGACCTTGTCGTCGTGAAATTCCGAGCTTACAGAAAGTGGAAGAACAATACCACGGTAAAAACATTGAATTCGTAAGTCTTTCCATTGATGCGAAAAAAGATTACGAAAAATGGAGAAAATTTGTGGAAGAGAAAAAATTAGGTGGTATTCAGTTATTCGCGGATAACGACTGGAATTCGAAATTTGTTCAGGAATATGCCATTGAAGGTATTCCGAGATTTATTTTGGTGGACCCGAACGGAAATATCGTTTCTGCTGACGCTCCTCGCCCATCCGATCCTAAATTGGTAGCTAAATTTGAAGAATTAGGAATCAAGTAATCACATCCTAAAAACATATTTTAATTTTTAACCGCAAAGTCCGCAAAGAAAAATCGCTAACGTTCGCAAAGAAAATCCAAAAAATCTTTACGACCATTGCGAAAACTTAGCTCTCTTTGCGGTTATTTTTTTCTCTTAACTTAAGGAAATCAATAAAATCTTTGCGCCCATTGCGAAAACTTAGCGCTCTTTGCGGTTATTTTTTCTTCTCCAAACTCAAAAAAGCTCTCCCAAGATACGCAATGATATCCGAAGCAATAAACGCATGATGTCCCATTTCCGGAACTGCAAGATCGGCGGTCAATCCGTGAAGATAAACACCCAACACTGCCGCATCCAAAGGAGTGTAACCCTGTGCGAGTAATCCCGTAATGATTCCGGTTAAAACATCCCCGCTTCCGGCGGTTGCCAGGGCTTGGTTTCCTGTTGTGTTTTCAAAAACCGAATCCGCATAAACAACAAATGTCGGCGCATCTTTTACCACTACAATCACATCAAATGCCTTCGAAAACGATTGCACTTTTTCCATCCTATCCGAATCGGAATGCCAATTGCCAATCAGTCGCTCCAATTCCTTCAGATGCGGTGTTAAAATGGCTTTTTTGGGCAACATTTCCAGCCATTCCTTATTTTCCGCAAGAATGTTCAACCCATCCGCATCAATAACCATGGGAAGCACATTCATCTTAAAAAAATGGTACATGGCCTGATGCGTATCCGGATTTTGACCGATTCCCATCCCGATTCCGATGGCCTGCAATTTCAGTTTATGGTTCACTGTTGTGATGTGATCGGCATAATCATCCGTTATCACCATGACTTCGGGAACGACGTTTTGCACCACCTCATAACCGCATTTCGGAACATACACCGTCACCAAACCTGCTCCCGATTTCAAACAGGCTTTCGCCGAAAGGCAAACGGAACCGATTTTCCCATAACTTCCTCCTACAATCAAAGCATGCCCCTGAATTCCTTTATGAGCGTCATCCGGAATTGGTTTAAATCGCTTCAGTACTTCAAATCTGTCAGATAAAATATAATTTTCCATACCTTAAATTTACGAAATATGTCTGATGTATGGCTTTGTCACTCCGTAAAAAATCAATACATTAGCGTCCTAAAATAAACAATCAACATACAATGAAAAATACAGCATTAACGCACGTTCACGAAAGTTTAGGAGCTAAAATGGTTCCGTTTGCAGGTTATAATATGCCTGTTCAGTATGAAGGAGTTAACCTTGAGCACGAAACGGTTCGTAATGGCGTGGGTGTTTTTGATGTTTCACACATGGGGGAATTCTTTCTGAAAGGTGAAAATGCATTGGCTTTGATTCAGAAAGTAACATCAAATGATGCTTCGAAATTAGTAGACGGAAAAGCACAATATTCCTGTTTACCCAATAACGAAGGTGGCATTGTAGACGATTTAATCGTGTATAAAATTGCTGACAACCACTACATGTTGGTGGTTAACGCTTCGAATATTGAGAAAGACTGGAATTGGATTTCTTCACACAACGATTTGGGTGTAGAGATGCAAAACCTTTCCGACAGCTACTCTTTATTGGCTATCCAAGGACCTAAAGCTGCAGAAGCAATGCAATCACTAACTTCCATCGATTTGACTAACATGCCGTACTATTCTTTCCAAATCGGAGAATTTGCCGGTTTAAAAGACGTAACGGTTTCAGCTACGGGTTATACCGGTTCAGGTGGTTTCGAAATTTACTTTAAAAACGAAGATGCCGAAACAATCTGGAACAAAGTTTTCGAAGCCGGTGCAGCCTTCGGAATCAAACCAATCGGATTGGCGGCTCGTGATACCTTACGTTTGGAAATGGGCTTCTGTTTGTACGGAAACGACATTAACGACACCACTTCTCCATTGGAAGCAGGTTTGGGATGGATTACGAAATTCGATAAAGAATTCACCAATTCCGAAAACCTGAAAAAACAAAAAGAAGCGGGTGTTTCCAAAAAATTAGTAGGTTTTGAAATGGTGGAAAGAGGAATTCCACGTCACGATTACGAAATTGCTGATGCTAACGGAAATAGTATAGGTGTGGTTACTTCCGGAACACAATCTCCATCATTGGGAATTGCTATCGGAATGGGCTATGTTCCAACCGAATTATCCACTCCGGATTCCGAAATTTATATCCGAATCAGAAACAAAGACATTAAAGCAAAAGTGGTTAAAATGCCGTTTTATAAAAAATAACACAAGTTACCGAGTTGCTAAGTGACTAAGTCGCTGAGTTTTTTTTAAAATTCAAGTTAAAGAATTATTTTTGCAGCCTCACAGTTGCACACTCAGTTACTCAGAAACTCAGTTACTTTATACATAATAAACTCCGAATAGAAATGGGAAGAGCGTTTGAATTCAGAAAAGCACGTAAAATGAAACGTTGGTCGGCAATGGCTAAAACGTTTACTCGAATAGGAAAAGACATTGTAATGGCCGTTAAGGAAGGTGGTCCGAATCCGGAAACCAACTCCCGATTAAGAGCCGTTATCCAAAATGCGAAGTCGGCCAACATGCCAAAAGACAATGTGGAACGTGCGATTAAAAAAGCATCGGATAAAGATACTGCCAACTTTAAAGAAGTATTGTTTGAAGGTTATGCCCCACACGGAATCGCGATTCTGATTGAAACGGCAACCGACAACAATAACAGAACCGTTGCCAACATCAGAAGTTATTTCAACAAATGCAACGGAACCATGGGAACACAAGGTTCGGTAGAATTCATGTTTGACCATACCTGTAATTTCCGAATTCCGGCTGAAGGTCAGGATGTGGAAGAGTTAGAATTGGAAATGATCGATTTTGGTGTGGAAGAAATTTTCGCTGACGAAGATGGTATACTAATGTATGCTCCTTTTGAAAGTTTTGGAGCCATCCAGAAAGAACTGGAGAACAGAAACATTGAAATCTTATCGTCAGGATTCGAGCGTATTCCGCAAATCACCAAAGAACTGACTCCGGAGCAAGTGGCTGACGTGGAGAAATTGTTAGAGAAAATTGAAGAGGATGATGACGTGATGAATGTATATCATACCATGCAGGAATAATTAGACAACTTAGACTTTTTTAGAATATTAGACTTCTTAGAATGTTAGATTTCTTAGAATGTTAGACTTCTTAGATAAATAAAAACTCCGTCTTATACGACGGAGTTTTTTTATATCCATAACCTTAAAATATGAAACCTATGTAAAATAAAAAACTCCACTTTTCAGCGGAGTATCTTTATTTCTATCAATCTAAGATGTCTAAAAATCTAACATTCTAAGAAGTCTATTTTATAAATTCAATCTTCTGAGCTTCTTCGGCATTTACGCTGTCAAAGAAACCTTGTTCGTTCATCCATTCGTCACTGAATACTTTGCTCATATAACGCGAACCGTGGTCAGGAAAAATAACAACGACATTACTGTTCTCGTCAAATTCACCGTCTTCGGCAAACTGTTTTATGGCCTGCATGGCAGCTCCGGAAGTATATCCTACAAACAAACCTTCTTTTTTGGCAATTTCACGGGCCGTATGTGCACTTTCTTCGTCGGTTACTTTGGTGAATTTATCAATCGCATCAAAATCGGTTGCAGTTGGGATTAAATTTTTACCTAAACCTTCAATTCGGTATGGATAAATTTCATCGTTGTCAAATTCTCTGGTTTCATGATATTTTTTCAATACCGACCCAAAAGCATCAACACCTAAAACCCTAATATTCGCATTCTGTTCTTTTAAGAAACGAGCCGTTCCGGAAATAGTCCCTCCAGTTCCGCTACAAGCGATAAAATGGGTGATTTTTCCATTGGTTTGTTCCCAAATTTCGGGACCTGTTGATTTATAATGTGCGTCAACGTTTAAGTCATTAAAGTATTGGTTAATATAAACCGATCCCTTAGTTTCTTCGTGCAAACGCTTTGCGACATTGTAATACGAACGTGGATCGTCTGCAGAAACATGAGCAGGGCAAACATAAACCTTTGCTCCCATCGCCCGAAGCATATCAATTTTATCTTTTGATGACTTGGAGCTCACTGCCAAAACACAATCATACCCTTTAATAATACTTACCATCGCGATACTGAAACCGGTATTCCCGGAAGTAGTTTCAATAATGGTGTCACCAGGTTTCAAAATACCGCGTTTTTCGGCTTCTTCAATGATGTATAATGCAATTCTGTCTTTAGTGGAATGTCCGGGATTAAAGGCTTCTACTTTAGCGTAAAAGTTCCCTTTTAATCCTTCTGTAATCGTATTGAGCTTAATAAGAGGTGTATTTCCTATTAATTCCAATACGTTATTATAGGCTTTTATTTCTTCTTTCATAAAAAATAAATTTCTGCGAGATGTGAATATAATCCTTATTTGAAAAAGTCACAACCTTGCAAATGTATAAAAAATTCTTTATCTACTTTTTAATTCCTTCTAAATCTAACAAAAAAGTATACTCTTTTGTCACTTCTTTAATGGCTTCGAACCTGCCGGATGCTCCTCCGTGTCCCGTGTCCATATTCGTATCTAAAAATAACTGACTGTCTCCCAGCTTCATAACTCGCAATTTAGCTACCCATTTTGCCGGTTCCCAATACTGAACCTGTGAATCATGCAGACCGGTTGTAACCAACATATTTGGGTATTTCTGTTGCTTTACATTGTCATAAGGTGAATAAGACAACATGTAATCGTAGTATTTTTTATCGTTTGGATTCCCCCATTCGTCATATTCTCCTGTTGTAAGCGGAATCGAATCGTCCAACATGGTCGTAACCACATCCACAAACGGAACCTGAGCAATCACACCGTTATATAACTCGGGTGCCATATTAATGATAGCTCCCATCAATAATCCTCCCGCAGAACCGCCTTCTGCATACAAATGCTTCGCGGAGGTATATTTCTGCTCGATTACATATTTCGAACAATCGATAAAATCGGTAAACGTATTTTTCTTTTTCAGTAATTTCCCGTTTTCATACCATTCGCGCCCTAAATCTTCACCTCCGCGGATATGCGCAATGGCGTAAATGAAGCCTCTGTCCAACAAACTCAATCGAATCGATGAGAAATAAGGATCCATGGAAGCTCCGTAAGAACCGTAAGCATACAACAAGAATGGATTTTTACCGTCTCTCTTGATTCTTTTTCGGTACACCATGGAAATCGGTACTTTTGTTCCGTCTTCTGCGGTTGCCCAAATACGTTCTTCCGTATAATTGTTCTTATCAAATTTTCCACCTAAAACTTCCTGCTCTTTTTTGATGGTTTTTTCTTTGGTACGCATGTTAAAATCAATCACCGAAGAAGGCGTGGCTAACGATTGGTAACTGTAACGCAGCACTTCGGTATCAAAATCAACATTCGTAGTCGTATAAGCCGTGTACGTTTCAATATCAAACGGCAAATAATACTCGCCTTTTCCGCTCCATGGCATGATTCGGATTTTATTCAAACCGTTATTGCGCTCCTCAACTACCAAATAATCTTTGAAAATCTCAATCCCTTCCAGCAAAGTCTCTTTTCGGTTCGGAATCAAATCTACCCAATTCTCTTTTGCAGTAGCCGTTTCCAGTGTTTTCATCAGTTTGAAATTGGTCGCTTTGTCTTTGTTGGTCACCACGTAAAAACTGTCTCCGAAATGCGAAATCGAATATTCCAATCCGCGTGTTCTTTTCTGAAACAATTCGAATTTACCATCAGGATTGTCTGATTTTAAAATCTGATACTCCGAAGTTAACGTACTGGAAGAACCGATTACAAGGTATTTTTTTGATTTTTCTTTGTAAATGAATGTCGAAAACGTATCGTCTTTTTCATGAAAAACCACCTGATCTTCTTTTCCATCCGAACCTAATTTATGCTTGTAAATTTTATCGGAACGCAAGGTTACCAAGTCTTTACGGGTGTAAAACAAGGTTTCGTTATCCGCTGCCCAGGTAGAGCCACCGGTAGTTTTCTCCAACTTTACCGGAAGAATTTCACCGGTTTCCAGATTTTTTATCTGAATGGTATATTCTCTTCGGGAAACCGTATCGACTCCAAAAGCACACCATTTATTGTCTTCGCTGACATTCAGTCCGCTCAATTGGAAATAGGAATGTCCTTTTGCCATTTCGTTGCAGTCGAACATAATTTCTTCTTTCGCGTCGAGACTTCCTTTTTTACGGGAGTGAATCGGGTAATCTTTCCCTTTTTCAAAACGGGTAATGTAATAATAGCCGTTGTACAAATAAGGTACAGAGCTGTCGTCTTCTTTGATTCGTGACTTCATTTCTTCAAACAAATCCGCCTGGAATTGCTTGGTATGCGCCGTCATGGCATTGTAGTAGTCGTTTTCTTTGTTGAGATAATCAATTACCTCGGGGTTTTCCCTTTCATTTAACCAATAGTAATTATCGGTGCGGACATTGCCGTGTTTTTCAAGTTGTTTTGGCTTTACGGCTGCCAAAGGAGCCTTTATTTTTTCTACCATTTTTGGTTTATTGTATTGAGCAATTGCGGATGTAAAAGTAAGACAAACGCAACTCAAAAGAAATTGATTTTTCATTTTTGGATATATCTACCTGCAATTTAATAATTTTGCCTTTGAATAACCATTAAATTTATTAACATGTTTGGAGATATCATGGGCATGATGGGTAAACTGAAAGAAACCCAGCAAAAAATAGAGGAGACAAAAAAACGTTTGGACACTGTTTTAATCGACGAACAAAGCAACGACGGGCTTTTGAAAGTAACTCTGACCGCTAACCGCAAAGTTAAATCCATTACAATTGACGACAGTTTACTGGAAGACAAAGAACAACTGGAAGATTACCTGGTTTTAGTTATGAACAAAGCGATTGAAAAAGCGACTAATGTAAACGAGGCCGAATTGGGCGCGGTAGCCAAAGACGGCATGCCAAACATTCCGGGATTGGATATGTTTAAATAAAAAGGTGGTTTTAAACCACCTTTTTATTCTTATTTCTTTTTATTCGATTTTGATTTGTGTTTCAACACTTTTGCCTCGATATAGAAAATCGTTTCTTCGGCCATATTTTTGGCATGATCCCCTACACGCTCCAATTTTCTGATTATCGACAAAAGATATAAAGCCTGCTCAATATTATCCGGATTTTCCCTGCAGTAATTTGCTATAACTCCGTTTGCTTTTTTATTGATTTTATCGAGCGTTTCGTCTTGTTTGAAAACCTTACGGGCCAATTTGGTGTCTTCTCTTTCGAAGGCCTCCAGAACATTTGACATCATGTAAACGGAAGTTTCAAACATCTCATTGATATTCGTAATTTCCAACAATGATTTATCAAAGTCATTCGCAATTTCCTTAACGAATTTCGCAATTCCTTCCGCTATATCCCCGGTGCGTTCCAGATTGGAATTGATTTTTAAAACAGCCAGAACAAATCGCAAATCCATAGCGACCGGATTAAAAAGTGCAAAAACATTTTCGCAGTTACGGTCCAATTTCAATTCATAGGAATTCACTCTTTTCTCATTGGCAATTACTTCCCTTGCCAAGTCTTTGTCCATTGAAATTAATGACTCGTGCACTTTTTCCAGTTGCAGGTTTACCAGAAGCCATAATTCAATTAATTCCTCTTTTAAATCTTGTATTTCGTTATCTAATTGTGTCATGTGTTCTACTTTTAATACTTATAAACAGAAAATGATGTGGTCTTTAATATTAACCGAAACGGCCTGTAATATAATTTTGCGTTCTTTCTTTTCTTGGATTTGTAAACAGATTCTTTGTTTTATCGTATTCCACCAGCTCGCCCATATAGAAAAAAGCCGTGTTATCACTTACACGTCCGGCCTGCTGCATATTATGTGTAACGATTACGATGGTATAATTATTTTTCAAATCATAAATAAGTTCTTCCACTTTAGCGGTAGAAATTGGATCTAGTGCCGAAGTTGGCTCATCCATCAGCAACACCGAAGGCTGAATGGCAAGCGCACGGGCAATACACAAGCGTTGTTGCTGACCACCCGACAATTCAAATGCCGATTTGTTCAGTTTGTCTTTCACCTCATCCCAAAGCGCTACCTGCTCGATTGATTTAATCACGCGTTCTTCAATCACTTTCTTATCCGTTATTCCGTTCACTTTCAAGCCATAAGCTACATTCTCATAAATGGATTTCGGGAACGGATTCGGTTTTTGGAAAACCATCCCCACGTTCTTTCTCAAATCATCTACATTCGTGTTTTTGGCATAAATATTATGTCCGTCGATATAAATTTCACCGTTAAGATGCGTTTTATCGATTAAGTCATTCATTCGGTTAAGCAAACGCAAATAGGTCGATTTCCCGCATCCGGACGGCCCAATCAAAGCCGTAACCGTATTCTCTTTCATCGATAACGAAATATCGTGTAAAGCTTGAGTCTCGCCGTAGTAAAAATTTACGTTTTTAGATTCTATTTTATGCATGCTAATTCATTTTTACTTTTTTTCCGAAATATTTACGAAGGGCATTCGCCAGTAAATTGGAAATTAATACAATTATAATTAAAATAAGAGCCGTTCCGTATGCCATCGCTCTTGAGGCCTCAATATTGGTTCCGCTGGTTGAAATCACATACAAATGATACGGAAGCGCCATCGCCTGATCGAAAATAGACGTTGGTAATTTAGGCAAGAAATAAGCCGCCACCGTAAACAAAATGGGCGCTGTTTCGCCTGAAACCCTCCCGATGGAAAGAATTAAACCGGTTATGATGTTTGGAAAAGCTATCGGGAAAACCACTTTACTTGTCGTTTGCCATTTGCTGGCACCCAATCCTAAACTGGCTTGTCTGAAAGTATCGTCAACCGCTTTCAGGGATTCTTCTGTAGTACGTATCACTACCGGTAAAACAAGCAATCCTAATGTTAAAGACCCCGCTAAAAGGGAATCACCAAATTCTAATTTATTTACGAATAACGCCATCCCGAATAAACCGAAAACAATGGAAGGTACTCCGGCAAGATTATTCGTCATCTGTTTGATAATCCGTTTAGGCCATCCGTCTTTTACATATTCATTCATATATATCGCAGCCAAAACTCCGACAGGAAAAGCAAAAAGCATGCTTCCGAAAACCAAACAAAGTGTTCCCACTATGGCCGGGTAAATTCCGCCTTGCGTCATTCCTTCTTTAGGCATCTCGGAAATAAATTCCCAACTGATAACACCAATTCCTTTAACTACGATAAAAGCCAATATAATAAATAAAAGAGCGACAATGGAATAACTGATAAGCTGAAACAATCCGAAAGCGATGTTTTGATTCCTTCTTTTTCTCTTTGCCAGGCGATTTTCTTTCTTCATAATTTAATGTTTTTTATGTGAGTTTCTATTGGTAACCAATTCAACCAACATATTGATACAAAAAGTAATCAGGAATAAAATACAGCCCAATGCAAATAATGCTTTATAATGCATTCCTCCACTAGCCGCTTCGCCTAACTCTGCCGCAATTGTTGCAGGAATGGTACGAACCGGTGCCAAAAGTGTATTCGGAATTACCGCAGCATTTCCGGTAACCATCAACACGGCCATCGTTTCACCGATAGCGCGCCCAATTCCAAGAATCGCTCCGGCAGTAATTCCGGAAGCTGAATACGGGACAACCACTTTATAAATGGTTTGCCACTGACTCGCGCCCAAAGCCAAACTGGCCTCTTTCATAGCACGCGGTGTATTGCTCATGGCATCTTCTGAAATCGTAATAATGGTAGGCAGGGCCATGATAGCCAAAACAATACTTCCTGCTAAACCGGTTTCTCCCACCGGTAAATTAAAAACATCCTGAACCAATGGCACAATAACCACCAAGCCGAAAAATCCGTAAACAACTGACGGAATACCCGCTAACAATTCGATTAAAGGCTTGAGTATATTTCGGGTACGTTTTCTGGCGATTTCACTTAAGTAAATTGCAGCGGCCAAACCAATAGGCAAAGCGATTAATATGGCTCCGAAACTCACCCATAAAGTTCCTAAGATCAAAGGCTTCACTCCCATTTGAGCAACTGGTTGTGCCGTTGGAAACCATTCTTCTCCGGAAAGAAATTTATAAACAGTGATTTTATTGACGTCCAGTTCTTTTCCGTGAAAGTCTTTGGATTTGTATTTATCGGAAAAAAAAGCGATGACCCCGGGAGTCCTGGTTATGTACTCATCAATCTTTGCCGGAAAATGTTCAAAATTTTCACCTAATTCTTCTTCCGAATAAAACTCGGTTATATCTTCGGTACGGAACAGAACTATGGGTTCATTTTTACCTCCTAATGCCGACCAATTCGTGATTTTTTTATCAAAAATATCTTTTATCTGGGTAGGTTCCAGTTTTTGTATTGTGTTGGACGGATGTACAGCCAATAAAAAGCCTTCTTCAATTGGTTTCTTGGAAAAAACCCCAATACCTTCAACAAAGAGAAAAAACACTATCAAAATAACCGTGATACTCGTAGAAGCACTACTTAGCATCAGAATCATTTCTATTATTTTTTCCTTTATTTGTTTAAAATTTGTTTTCAAATCTATGGTTTTATTTTCACCGCAAAAGTACGGGAGAGCGATTTTCAGGATGTATTTTCTACATTAACCTTATGTTAAGTTAGTGTTAAGTAAAGACTTATAAATTTACTGATTTCTTTCCATAAAAAAAGACAACCTGTATCAGATTGTCTTTTTTTTCAGTATAATAATAACCTTTTCTTAATTTAATGGTATGTATCCGATTTCCGAAACAACTTTCTGACCTTCCGGTGATAATGCATAATCAACAACCGCTTTTACTTTTGCAGCATTTGCTTTATCGTACATATAAAATAAAGGTCTTGCAATTGGATATGTTTTATCTTTAGCCGATGCAATGGAAGGGGTAACAAATGTTTTACCCTGATCATAAGAAACTGAAATCGGTTTTACTTCTTTAGTTTCGTATGCCAATCCAACATAACCGATAGCACCTTTAGTCTGACCAACTGCTTGTACAATAGCACCTGTAGCAGGCATACTTAAGATATCAGTTGCATAATTCTTTTTATCCAACACTTCTTCTTTAAAGAACTCATACGTACCGGAAGAGGATTCTCTAGAGTAAGCAACAATTTTCTCATCGGCTCCGCCAACTTCTTTCCAGTTTTTTATTTCTCCTGTGTATATTTTCTCAATTTGCTCACGGGTTAACTGACCTACTTTATTAGCCGGGTTAACAATTACAGCTAAGGCGTCAAAAGCAATGGTAACTATCTCAATTTCTTTTTTTGCTTCAGAAAATTTTAATTTTTCTTCTGTTTTCAAATCTCTGGAAGCCATTGCAATATCTGTAGTTCCTTCTAAAAGCGCCGTCATACCAACACCGGTACCACCACCAACTACAGTTACACTAACCTCTTTATTCGTTTTCATCATTTCTTCTGATTCTTTTTGCGCCAAAGGCAAAACAGTATCACTACCTTTTATGGTTACTGTAGTTGTTGCTGAAGTAGTTTCTGCAGTAGTCGCTCCTTCTTCGTTTTTTCCTTTACCACAACTTAACATTCCAATTAAAGGCAACATTAAGAATAATGCTTTTTTAGTCATTTTATGTTTTGTTTAAATTTTAATACAAAAGTAGTTTGCTAATATTATCTTATCGTTAAGTGAATATTACTGTATTATTATATTGCACTTGTAAATATATTGCTGTAACAGTCTGGTAACAAAAAAGGTGCAAAATCAAAACAATGATTTTGCACCTTTTTAGCTAACAAATTCGGTTTAGAAATTAAACTGAGCCTGTAATCGCAATAAACTCCCGCTTTGAGAATTAACCGGTAACTTGGCATCTTCGTATCTTCTGCTGGAAATTGTATAATCTGCAGTAAGTTCGAAATTTTTAATCGGTTGCCATTCAACACCAATCTCAACATCGTTTACCTTATATTCTCTTGCATCCGTTTCATGTTTTTTACCCCCTTCATACCATTGGTATTTCACAAAAGGAAATAACACATGGTTCTTGATTTTCGTGTTAAACATAATCTGAGCATAAGCACCCTGAAGCTGTTTTTGTTCAATCGTATTGGTTTCCGGATTATATTGAGGTCCTGTACCGATATTCGCTTCAGCCTGAATACCGAAAGGTTTCGGATACCATACAAAACTTGCGGCGGCTCTTTGATCTAAAAATTCAGGAGAACTGTTTTCTAAAGTAACTCCAGACGTTAGTGACGTTAACACATATTTTCCGGTGTAACCCTGAATACTGGTTTCAAAAACCTGACCATTTGACAACTGAAAAGGATAGGTAAATCGGGCTACAAAATGTTGGTTATTATTAGCTTCTGGTTTGTTTGCCGTTTGACCGTTATAAATCCCCAAACCTAACAATCCGTAATCTCCCGATCCTTTCAACCCACTATCAACCAATTCCTTAAACAATTCTCTTTTTTCTTTGGTTGCCCAATAAAAAAACACCCCCAAATCACGTTCATTGGCTACCGCACTGTTTAAAGCATCATTACGATCTAACGTTAATCTGTTTTGAGACGACTGCATATTTTCAAAGCCAAAAGGAACCTTACTCTGACCAACTCTGAATCGGAATTCCTTGTCTTTATCCAAGGACAAATCAAAGTAAGCATCTCTTATATTAAAGTAGTGTTTGTTTGTGGAGGAAGCATCCGTAGCAAAATCCGGTTGAATATAAATATAAACCCTATCATGAACATTTCCGGAAAAAACAAGACGTCCTCGTCTGATTGCGAAACTGTTATCCCCGCCCCATGATTTATCACATTGTTCGCAACCCAAATCCGAATTAGTTTCTAAAAGCTTATTGTATCGGATTTGCGCATAACCTCTAAGTGAAATTTTATCATACCATTTTTTTTCAGGACTGGTAACTTCCTTTTTTTCCTCCTTTATAGGAGTTTCTTCCACTTTGGTTTCTGTTACCTGAGCACTTACAATGTGTAGTGATGCAAATAAAAGAATTGTGGAAAATCCAATTTTCTTCATGACAAATTTAGTTGTGTGTTAATTTTGCGCAAAACTAATGCTGATTTAATGTTACTACGTTAAGTTAATGTTATCATTACGAAAACTTAATGTCATTATTAATTCATTGCAATTTAAGCCATAAACAGTACTTTTGCACCTAATAATAAAGAAAAATGAATTCATCCGAAACCTCGACAACGACTTGTTTTATTCCTTTTAAGGAAGCGATTGATTCGTATGCGTTACCGGAGCGGTTCACTTTTCCTTTTTATTACGAGCCACATCCGTTAAGCGTTTTGGCGGCAAAAGAACTTCAGGAATATCTGGAACAACAAACGGATTGGGAGCACAATTTCGGATTGGACGATAATCAGGAAGGTTTGGTTATCGGAAAAATGTTCGGTGTAATGGTCGTCAGAAACGAGCAGAATGAAATCGGATATTTAGCCGCCTTTTCAGGGAAATTGGCCGAGAAAAACATACATCCTTTATTTGTTCCTCCGATTTTTGACATGTTGGAAGAAGACAGTTTTTTCATTATCGGAATTAAAGAACTGACTCAAATTAACAACACGATTGAAGCGTTGGAAAACAATCCGGAATTTTTAGAATTATCCCGACTTTTAAAAACCGAAACAGAATCGGCAACAAAAAAGTTAGAAGAACAAAAACTGAAAATGAGCGAGGCTAAAAAAGTCCGCAAACTCCTTAGAAAAAAAGCACAGGAAGAAATTACCGATGCCGTTGCTCTGGAAATTGAAATGAATAATCTGGTAAGAGAAAGTCTGAAAGACAAGTTTCTCTTGCGGGAACTTACGGAATATCTGGAAGAACGAATTTCGGTTATCCATCAAAAACTAAATCGCTTCACTACTGAAATTTCAGCTTTAAAAGAAGAACGGAAATTAAAATCGGCCGATTTACAGCAACTGCTTTTCGATCAGTATCATTTCCTCAATAATAAAGGTGAAGCCAAAAGTCTGTGTGATATTTTTGAAGCGACTGCTTTATTGAAACCACCGGCGGCTGCAGGAGAATGTGCCGCACCAAAACTTTTGCAATATGCGTATCTCAATAATTTACAACCTATCGCGATGGCCGAATTCTGGTGGGGCGAATCGCCAAAATCGGAAATCCGGAAACATGGTCAGTTCTACCCTGCCTGTCGCGGAAAATGCGAACCCATTTTAGGGCATATGTTAGAAGGATTGTCCGTGGATGAAAATCCGCTACTTGTAAATCCGGCTTTGGGTGTGGAAATTGAAACGATTTATGAAGACGATTGCCTTGCCATAATCAACAAGCCAGCCGAATTTTTATCGGTTCCGGGTATCAATATTATGGATTCGGTATACGAACGCATGAAACTGAAATATCCTTTAGCAACCGGACCACTAATTGTACACCGATTAGATATGGCGACTTCGGGCTTGATGCTGATTGCCAAAGACAAAGACACCCATAAACTTTTACAGAGTCAGTTTATCAAACGAACGGTAAAAAAACGTTATGTTGCTTTGCTGGACGGAATAGTTACGGATGCTGAAGGTGAAATCGATTTGCCGTTACGTATTGATTTGGAAGACCGACCACGACAATTGGTTTGCTACGAATATGGCAAACGTGCGGTTACTAAATTTAAAGTGATTGAAAGAACCGAAAAACAAACCCGTATTCATTTTTGGCCCATTACCGGACGAACCCATCAGTTACGCATGCACGCCTCGCATTTTTCGGGATTAAATGCTCCGATTGTGGGTGATGATTTGTACGGAACAAAAGCCAACCGATTACATCTTCACGCCGAATGGCTTGAGTTCAAACATCCGGTTACTAAAGAAACGATGACTTTCGAAGTTGCTGCTGAATTTTAAAATGATTGCAGCAGATCAGCTAATAGTGATTTTTTGAAACCATATAAGCCATTTAAGTTTTTAGGATGCATAAACTTATATGTTTATAAATTAAAAATGGTCGCTACGTCTTTTTCTAATTGCCTTATAAATTAAAGCTCAATTTTCATCAAAGCTTCCAACACATAATCATGCATTACCTGTTTGTAATCCAAATGGGTAACAATACGCAATTTCCCTTTCCCCATCGAACTGATAAAGATGTTTTTCTGCTTCAGTTTTTCAATCAGTAAGGCTTCGTCAAACTGAGGTTTTACGGAGAAAATCAGAATATTGGTTTCAACCGGCTCCACTTTATCCACCCAATACAATTGCTGTAATAAAGCACTAATTTCTCTGGCCCGGCGGTGGTCTTCTTCCAATCGGCCCACATTATTCTGCAAAGCATATAAACCTGCGGCTGCCAAATAACCAATCTGACGCATGCCTCCACCTAATATTTTTCGGATTCGTAACGCTCTGTGAATGGTTTCCTTATCTCCCAAAAGTAACGAACCTACCGGAGCACCCATTCCTTTGGACAAACAAACCGAAATCGTATCAAACAAATCGCCATATTGTTTCGGATGTTGGCGTTTGGCCACCAAAGCATTCCACAAACGCGCGCCGTCAAGATGATATTTCAGGTTATTATCGACACAAACCTGCTTGATTCTTCGCAATTCGTCAATATCATAACAAGCGCCTCCGCCTTTATTGGTGGTATTTTCAATGCAAACCAAAGACGTTTTCGGGTTGTGATAAAATTCGGGATCTGTAATATGTTCTTCCACTTGGAGTGATGTAATCATTCCGCGATTGCCATCCACCAACGAACAGGAAACCCCACTGTTAAATGAAGCACCGCCTCCTTCATACAAATAAACATGTGCCCATTTATCACAAATCAATTGGTCTCCGGGTTGGGTGTGTAACTTAATTGCGGTCTGGTTCGCCATCGTTCCCGAAGGAAAAAACAACGCTGCTTCCATTCCGAATAAATCGGCCACGGTTTCTTCCAATTCCACAGCCGTAGGATCCTGACGGTAAACATCATCACCTACTTTTGCGCGAAACATGTGTTGTAACATTTCAGGGGTTGGTTTGGTAACCGTATCGCTAATTAAATTTATTTCCATATTCTAAAAAGGAATGTCTATTTTTGCGGGATAAAACTACAATTTTTATGGTAAATACCGAACAGATTAAGGATATTATTGAGCGCCTTGGTGCGTTAAGGAGGTATCTTTGACGTCGACAGGAAACTTATAGAGATAGCCAACGAGGAAGAAAAAACCTTTGCACCGGATTTTTGGAACAACGCCAAAGAAGCCGAAGTTATTGTCAGAAACCTCCGTTCCAAGAAAAAATGGGTCGAAGATTATGAAAAAGGGAATAACATGGCCGAAGAACTTCAGTTAATTTATGAATTCTTCAAAGAAGGTGATGCTACCGAGGAAGAGCTTGATCAGCAATACCATACCACGATTTTACATATCGAAAATCTCGAATTCAAGAACATGCTTTCTGATGAAGGCGACAACTTGAGTGCGGTACTTCAAATCACTGCCGGAGCCGGAGGGACAGAAAGCTGCGACTGGGCGTCGATGCTGATGCGTATGTATCTGATGTGGGGAGAAAAGCAAGGCTATAAAATCAAGGAACTGAACTTTCAGGAAGGTGATGTGGCCGGAATTAAAACCGTGACATTGGAAATTGAAGGTGATTATTCTTTTGGCTATTTAAAAGGCGAGAACGGCGTGCACCGATTGGTGCGTATTTCTCCTTTTGACAGTAACGGAAAACGTCATACTTCATTTGCTTCTGTGTATGTTTATCCTTTGGTGGATGACACGATTGAAATTGAAATCAGTCCTGCCGATATTGAAATTACGACAGCCCGTTCCAGTGGTGCTGGTGGTCAGAATGTAAATAAGGTGGAAACGAAAGTGCAGTTATTGCACAAGCCCACCGGAATTCAGATTCAGTGTTCGGAAACGCGTTCGCAGCACGATAACCGCCAGCGCGCAATGCAAATGTTACGTTCCCAGTTATACGAAATCGAGCTGAAAAAGAAATTGGCGCAACGTGCCGATATCGAAGCCGGTAAAATGAAAATCGAATGGGGATCGCAAATCCGAAATTACGTGATGCATCCGTATAAATTGGTGAAAGATGTTCGAAGCGGCTATGAAACCAGCGATGTGGATGGTGTAATGAACGGTGAGATTGACGAATTCCTGAAAGCCTATCTGATGATGATGGGGCAGAAAGAAGAATAATCATATTTTTAGCAGGCATAATTACCGAAAACGCGTATTTCTGTCCGTATTTTAAAGGAGGAACTCATGATTATTTATGAGATTCCTCCTTTTTTTTCTAACAAAAAAAGATTTTTTTATGAAAAAAAATAAAAAAAATAATACAAAAAATTACAACAAACATCTTACTTTTATTTTTTTTAAAACTAATCAATAAAAAATGAAAAATAAATTTTACTTTATTATTTTCTTAGTTGTTTCCAACTTTGCCAACGCTCAGACAAATTTTGAAAAAGGATTTTACATTAACAATAATAACTCCAAAGTTGAAGGGTTTATCAAAAACACAGACTGGAAAAACAATCCAAGTTCATTTGAATTTAAAGAATCAGAAAACAGTGATGCAAAAATTGTTTCTATAGATTATGCGAAGGAATTTGAAATATCTGAAATATGTCGATATGTAAGAGCGGATATTGATATAGAAAAATCAAGCAATAAACTTCAATTTATAGGATATGACAAAGACCCTCAGTTTACAAACGAAAGACTTTTTCTTAAACAATTAGTATACGGCTCTTCAAATCTTTACAAGTTTGAAGAAAATGGTTTAGAGAAATTTTTCTATTCTGTAAATAACGCTCCTATCAAACAATTGATTTTTATCAAATACAAAGCAACTTCCGAAAATAATCAAAACGGGAAGTACAGTTCCGGCGATGTTTTAATAAACGATTTGTTCCGAAGACAATTATGGACTGACGTAAAATGTGAAACAATTACACAACAAAACATCAAATCAACGAATTATACTGCAACTGACCTGACAAAGTATTTTACAAAATACAATGCTTGCAAAGGTGACCTGGTATCGACTAAAATAAAGACAAAAAAAGTCATGCATAACCTTAAAGCTGCAGTTATGTACAATAATTCCACCCTGAGTGTTGAATCATACAACCCAAGTTATTCCACAGATTTCAAAAATTCCGGATTCGGATTCGGATTGGAATATGAATTGATTTTGCCGTTTAATAACAATAAATGGGGAATTACTTTTGAACCAAATTATACTACTTTTAAGAACGAGCAAACATTACCTGCATCCAATATGGGGGGATCACCAGTCATTGCAAAAACGGAAATCAAGTATTTTCAAGTTCCATTAGGAATAAGACACTATTTTTTCCTTAACAGCAATTCTAAACTATTTTTAAACGCCGTTGCAAACGTAAGAATGATTCCAAGAAAAAAATATTTAGTTGAGTACAGCGACAGAAACTTCTATGAATTTGCACCAACCTCTTTTTCTGCAGCTTTCGGTATTGGATATACGTACAAAAAAATAACGGGAGAAGTCAGATATTATCCGTCCACAAACATCTCTCAACACGCATACATTCCTATGAATTTCAGCAATACAAGTTTCATACTTCGCTATGAAATTTTCGGAAAAAAGTAAAACCATAAAAAAATCCCTCGATATCGAGGGATTTTTTATTTTATATGTAATCGAAGTATTAGAATACAAACATGGAGCGCTCGCTCATCATATCGTTTACCTCATCCGCAACTTGTTCCAGAACCGCTTCTTCGGTATGGTTCATGATTACTCTGTCGATTAAATCAACAATGGTTTCCATGTCAGCTTCCAATAAACCGCGAGTTGTAATTGCAGGCGTTCCTACACGGATACCTGAAGTCACGAACGGCGATTTATCATCAAAAGGAACCATATTTTTATTTACCGTAATTTCAGCTTTCACTAATGCGTTCTCCGCTTCTTTACCGGAAATGTTTTTGTTTCTCAAGTCGATTAACATCATGTGATTGTCTGTTCCGCCAGAAATAATGTTATAACCTCTTTTCACGAAAGCTTCTGCCATCGCTTTGGCGTTTTTCTGAACCTGCATCGCATAACGGAAAAACTCATCGGTTAACGCTTCACCGAAAGCCACAGCTTTAGCCGCAATGATGTGCTCTAACGGACCACCTTGATTTCCAGGGAAAACCGACATATCCAACACGTGCGACATCATTCTGATTTCTCCTTTTGGCGTTGTTAAACCCCATGGATTTTCGAAATCTTTACCCATCATGATCATTCCGCCTCTTGGTCCACGTAATGTTTTATGTGTAGTTGTTGTAATAATATGACAATGAGGAACCGGATCGTTCATTAATCCTTTGGCAATTAAACCGGCAGGATGCGCGATATCGGCCATTAAAATAGCACCAACCGAATCCGCGATTTCACGGAAACGTTTGAAATCCATATCACGGGAATACGCCGAAGCTCCTGCGATAATTAATTTTGGTTGCTCTTTCGTAGCGATTTCCTGAATTTTATCGTAGTTCAAACGACCTGTCTCCTGCTCTACGCCGTAAAAAACCGGGTTGTATAATTTTCCTGAAAAGTTTACAGGAGAACCGTGCGTCAAGTGACCACCATGCGATAAATCGAAACCTAAAATTTTATCACCCGGTTTCAAACATGCAGAAAGAACTGCTGTATTTGCCTGTGAACCGGAGTGTGGTTGTACGTTTACATACTCGGCACCGAATAGAGCTTTGGCTCTGTCGATAGCGATTTGTTCGATAACGTCTACTACTTCGCAGCCACCGTAATATCGTTTTCCGGGATAACCTTCCGCATATTTATTGGTTAACACCGAACCTGCAGCTTCCATTACCTGGTCGCTTACAAAGTTTTCTGATGCAATAAGTTCTAATCCGTGGATTTGTCTGTCTTGTTCTTCAAGAATTAAGTCGAAAATTTGTTCGTCGCGTTGCATTTTCAAATATTTTGTTAAATCGAGTTCAAAAATACGAAAAGTGTTTGGTAAAATCACAATAGAAAGTATATTTGATGATTGAAATACAAACCGACAAAAAAACACAACATCATGCCAATTACAGCAAACGATCCTCATAGAAAATCATGGTTACAGGTTTCTGAAAACAGTGATTTTCCCATTCAAAATATTCCTTTCGGCGTTTTTATTACCAAAGAAGATGTAGTCACTATCGGAACTCGAATTGGTGATTTCGCCATCGACATGGGTGCTTTACAGCAATTAGGCTACTTTGAAGGTATCGAATTAACAGACGATATGTTCATGCAGGACACCTTAAACGATTTCATTTCCGACGGTAAAAAAACCTGGAGATTGGTTCGTAACCGCTTAGCCGACATTTTCGATGCGGAAAATTCCGCATTAAGAGATAACAAATCACATCGTGATGTTGTGGTATTCAACATTCAGGACGTGGAAATGCAATTACCAGTTCAGATTGGGGATTATACCGATTTCTATTCCAGCAGAGAACACGCTACCAATGTGGGTAAAATGTTCCGTGATCCGGAAAACGCTTTATTACCGAACTGGTTACACATTCCGGTGGGTTACCACGGAAGAAGTTCTACAATTGTTCCTTCCGGCATTCCGGTACACCGACCAATGGGACAAACCTTACCAAACGGCGAAACACAACCGGTATTCGGCCCGTCACGTTTGGTGGATTTCGAATTGGAAACGGCTTTCATTACTACCGATGCTAACCTTATGGGCGAAAACATTCCTGTAAACGAAGCGGAAGAATATATTTTCGGAATGGTATTACTGAACGACTGGAGTGCGCGTGATATCCAGAAATGGGAATATGTGCCGCTTGGACCGTTCTTAGCGAAAAACTTTGCTTCGTCGATTTCGCCTTGGATTGTAACGATGGATGCTTTAGAGCCTTTCAGAACGGCAAGTCCGAAACAGGAACCGGAACCGCTTCCTTATTTACTGCAACACGGAAACCACGCTTTTGATATTAATTTAGAAGTGTCGATTGCGCCCGAAAGCAAAGAAGAAACCATCGTTAGCAAATCGAATTTAAAATACATGTATTGGACGATGAGTCAGCAATTGGCACATCATACCATTAACGGATGCCGAATCAATTCGGGAGACATGATGGGTTCGGGAACCATTTCAGGACCAACGGAAGATTCTTTCGGTTCAATGTTAGAGCTTACTTGGGGTGGACAAAAACCGCTTACACTGAAAGACGGTACCGAGCGTAAATTCATTAATGATGGCGACACGGTAATCATCCGCGGTTTCTGTGCAAACGATCAGGTACGTATCGGATTCGGGGAAGTATCCAGTAAGCTGTTACCTCCTATTCCCACGAAATATTAAAAATATCCAAAACTCCGAAACTCAACCTTCGGAGTTTTTTTATACCTGAACATCAAATCCGGCCTAGCCCTGTTCCGATAGCTATCGGAAGAAACGGCATCCTTTTTGCTTTGTTTTTCAAACAAAACAAAAAGATATAGTGGACAGCGGGAAAAGCTCCCGAAAAATTATATTTTTACAAAAATTTACAGTTTATGAAGAAAATTACTTGTCTATTCGTATTAGTAACCTTTGTGTTTTCATGCGGTGTAAAGCAAACACAAAGCATGTTGAGCGACGGTGATTACGACGGTGCTATCCATCGGGCAGCCGAAGGTTTGAAAACCAACAAAAACGCTAAAGGGAAACAGGATTATGTGTATTTGATGGAAGAAGCTTTTGCTAAAGCCAAGGAACGTGATTTGAGAAACATCGATATGTTGTCCAAAGACACGAATCCGGCAAATTTTGAAAAAGTATACAATACCTATCTTCAGTTGAACAACCGTCAGGAAAAAATACGCCCTTTGCTTCCTTTAAAATTACTGAAACAAGGCCGTGATGCTTATTTCCCTTTCGACGATTATTCTGCTCAGATTGTAAACAGTAAAAATGCGCTATCGAAATACCTTTATGATAACTCTAAATTATTATTGAAAACCAATGATAAAATGAGCTACCGTCGGGCGTATGATGATTTCGCGTATCTCGAAAGCATTAATCCGGGATATAAAGACGTGAAACAATTAATGGATGAAGCCCAGTTTAAAGGCACCGATTTCGTGAATGTGTTTACCAAAAACGAAACCAACATGATAATTCCGGCCCGTTTGCAAAGCGATTTATTGGATTTCAGTACGTTTGGTTTGAACGATAAATGGACGGTATACCACAGCAACCGTCAGAAAGGAATTAACTATGATTACGGAATGATTGTAAATTTCCGTCAGATTAACATTTCTCCTGAGCAGATTAAAGAGAAAGAATTCATCAAGGAAAAACAGATTAAAGACGGAACAAAAACCTTGGTGGACGCCAACGGAAATGTGGTAAAAGACAGTTTGGGTAATCCTATTAAAGTGGATAATTTCAAAACCATTCGCGCCAACATTTACGAGTTTCGTCAGTTTAAGGCTTGTCAGGTAACCGCTAAAGTGGATTATGTCGATTTCAGAACCAATCAGCTTATTGAGACCTTCCCGTTAACAAGCGAATTTAACTTCGAATACATTTACGCCAACTACAACGGAGACAAACGTGCCTGCGACGATAACTATTTGATGTACTTCGACAGAAGAGCCGTTCCGTTCCCAAGTAACGAACAAATGGTTTTCGATACGGGTGAAGATTTAAAAGCAAAATTGAAAAGCATTATTACCCGCAATAAATTCAGACGATAATCTTTTTTTTCGAAAACAATACAAAAGCACTTTCTTATTGAAGGTGCTTTTTTTATACATTAATTAAAGATTTTACTTACTAATAATTTGTTAATAATTTTTTATACTTTGTAATCAAGAAATAAATACATTTGTAAGTATCTAAAATTAATTATGTATGAAAAAACTATTACTTACCTTTTCATTATTAACGGGGCTTTTTGCAAATAGTCAGGTTGTCACCGATTATAACCGTATTGAGATTGAAGGTTTTTACACCAATCCGGTAGTTTCTCCCGACAGCAAGTATGTTTTACTTTCCGGTGAACATTTAAAAGGGGTTTTTCTGTTAAATCTGTCCGACAATTCGATTGCCACCATTTCATCGGCAGACGGAAGCGGTTATGCCTACTCCTGGAACAAGGACAGCAACTCATTTTATTTCAAAGAGAAAGGCAGTAAAGAGTACTTTACAGATGCAAAGGTGTATCAGTATAGCCTTGCGGATAAGAAAAAATCGGTGGTTGAAGAAGTAAATCACAATTTCCTTCCTTCCTATAAAGGATTTGAAAAAGATACCGAAAGACAAATCGTAATTTACACCAATACGGCCACGCTAAAAATTGAAGCAAAGGATTTGAAATCTTCAAAATATTGGACGGTTACCAATGATGAAGGGCAATTCTACAATGCTATCCTTTCGCATGACGGAAAAAAAGTGGCTGTACACAATGGCGCCGACATTTATGTATATCAAACTGACGGAAGCGGCAAAGGAATAAAAATAGGAAGAGGATTGGCCACTGGCTGGTCAAAAGATGATACATTTTTAATTGGTTTTCTAGACGAAAGTGATGACGGACACCGAGTAACCAATTCGGAAATTTACTGGTATGATGTTACAAATGCCAGAGCTAAGAAAATAACGACTTCGGAAGTCATTTCTGAAATGTTTCCAAGCCTTTATGATGAGGACAAAGTTATTTTCTCCGACGATAAAACTGGCCGAATTTATACTGCAACACTAAAAATGTAATCATGAAGAAAATGCTGAAACTATTGTTTGTCATGTTATTCAGTGTAACGGCAAACGCACAGATAATTGTTATTGATCCCGGACATGGTTATGGTGCTTCAACAAGTGATAATCCCGACGGAAGAACCGCTACCGAAATCGAAACTTCTCTCGAAGTGGGATTAAGAACCCGAAATCTAATACAGAACAGTTGTACCTGGACGGTGCACATGACCCGAACCACAAACCTCAACAGTTGGATATCCGTAACCCAACGCGCACAGATGTCCAACAACTGGAATGCGGATCGTTTATTAAGTATCCATTGTAACGCCGGCGGCGGAACAGGAACGGAAACGTTCTATTGTACCGACAGCGATACCAACACAGCACCCGATATTGCTTTTGCACAAAAAATCCAGGCCGATATGGTAACGCACGGTTCCTGGAACAACAGACGTTGTGTGGAAGACAACAGCTTCCTTGCTTATCATCTCGGAGTACTGAAATATTCTTCGGCGACAGCCTGTTTGAATGAAATTGGTTTTGTCGATTCTGCGGATGCCACGAAATTGTTGAGTTCTACCTGGAGAGACAGTTTTGCCTTGTCGTATTTCAATTCTTTCAAATCCAATTTGAATTTAACCTGCTCCACCACTCCGCCTCCCGGCAGTTTTACTCTAACCCCTACTCCGGAATGTAGTGGAACCAGTACAAGAATCCGATTGAACTGGACGGCTTCCACAAACGCTACCGGATATGATATTTACCGAAACAATTCGCTTTACGCGAGCAATATCACCGGAATCCAATATACCAATACTGCCGTAACAGCCGGCACTTCATATACGTACTATGTAAAGGCAAAAAATGCTGCCGGAACCACCAACAATTCAAACGGAACATTGACTGCCGTTGCCCTAAATTGTGCCGCGCCCGGAATTTTTACCTTAACGGCCACTCCGGAATGCAACGGAACGCAAAGCAGAGTGAACTTATCGTGGACGACTTCCGCCAATGCCACAAATTATGATATTTACAGAAACAGTTCGTTATATGCCAGCAATATTTCCGGAACACAATATCTGAATACTGCGGTTACTGCAGGAACAGCATATACGTATTACGTTATTGCCAAAAATGCAAACGGCAATACAACCAATTCAAACGGAACTTTATCTGTTACCGCAGTAAACTGTACTGCTCCGGGCGCATTTTCAATAACAGCGACTCCGGAATGTAACAGCACTGCCAGCAGAATCAACCTGACTTGGACAGCATCTGTAAATGCTACTAGTTACGATATTTACCGAAACGGGAATTTATACGCTTCGGATGTTGCAGGTACCCAATTCCTGAATACTTATATTACTCCGGGAACCAATTATACCTATTCCATGGTTGCTAAAAACAATATTGGCACTACAAGTAATTCAAACGGAACGGTTTCTGCCACCGCTTTGGTTTGCCCTCCCGGTAGTTTCACATTAACCGCTTCGCCAACTTGCAGCGGAACTGCAAGTGCGATAAATTTAAGCTGGACAGCCGCTGCTAATGCAACTAGCTATGATATCTATCGAAACGGTAATCTTTATGCTTCGGATATTACCGGAACAACGTTTTTAAATACCTATCTGATTACTGCCGGATCAACTTACACCTATTACGTTAAAGCAAAAAACAGTGCGGGTACACTAACTAACGCCAATGGAACACAGTCGGTAACCGCAACAAGCTGTACGGCTAAAATATCCGAAGACGATACGGCACAAAAAGAACCTGAATTTATAGTTTACCCTAATCCTGCCAATGAATTCATAACGGTGGAATTTACGGGAAGTGCTTCTGAAAACTTCGAGCTAACATTGACAGACATGACCGGAAAGTCGGTTTTTCATGAAAAGATTTCATCAGACAAGCAAAGCAAAACAATAAACATTAGTGATTTTGCTTCCGGTGTCTACTTTCTGAAAGCGAATATCAAAGGAAAACAGTATTTCAGGAAAATCATTAAAAAGTAATCTAAAAAAAAAAATCCGGAGCCTAAACTTCGGATTTTTCTTTTGTATTCATCTGATACGCTAAAACCCGTTCCGCCTGAAGAACATGCCTTTGGTTGTGATAGATTACAAAACGGAACGTATCACCCAATTTGATACGAATCCATTTGGCAATACTTATTCCTGTTTTCAGTTTGTTCAGATTTACCTGTTCGGAAGCTTCCAATAATTCCAACATTGTATTTTGTTGGGCAATAAAAGTGGCGACAACGCTGCTGTCCATTTTACTTCCGATGGGATTGGTTTTCTTAAGCGTTTTCATTTTGTTCAGCTTTGTTTTCGGCTGCATGCTTTTCGCAAAATAATCACCTAAAAAACCGGGATGAAATTCCAAATCAGGCTTATCTTTAGACCGCAGCATTACACTTTCCATTTCAGGAAGGTAAAAATTTCCGTATATATTGAGGTGTTCAAGACATTCCAAAACGCTCCAGCTTTGCACATCATTTCTCCAATTCAGTACCGCAACAGGTAATTCATAAAGTTGCTGAGCAAAATCGATATGCTGATAGGTAATCGTTTTTAATTCCGAAATTAAATCTGTAGTTTTCATTTTTATTTTTTATACAAATTTCGATATCCTTCGGGAAATAAAAATTGATTCAGATCAAGACTTTTTCAAACGCGATAACGTCTCAGGAGTCATGCGAAGGTAATTGGCAATGTACTTATGCGGAATTTCCTGAAAAAGACGCGGACTTCTTTTCAAGACCCTGGAATAACGCTCATTCACGGAAGCAATCAGCAAATCTTTTTCGCGCTCCATCTGCTGGAGGACTAAGTTTTCAAGAATAGCGTTCCATAATTTCAGGTTGTCTTCATTCTCAGTAATGAATTCAAAAAATGTTCTTTTGGAAATAACCTTTACGGAAGTTTTCTTAATCGCCTGAATGTAAAAATCGGAAGGTTGCTCAGTCAAAAATGAATCCAAAGAAACAATTAAATCATTCTGATAACCAAAACGGATAATCTGTTCCTCCTGCGTTTGACTGATGTAGACTCTCAAACTTCCTTCTTCAATAAAATAAATATTGGTATCAATGGTTCCGGCAACCTTTAAGAATTCGTTTCTTTTCAGCAGCACTTCTTTTTCAAACAAATTGTTCGTTTTAAGTGTTTCTAAAATTCCTGAAGGTCCTCCCGCCATTTTTAAAGATAGTTTTTCAAATCCTCCGCATCAATATCACTGTGCGAAGCATCGTGAACCGCTTTGCCGGCTTTAACAACAATCAGTTGCGGCGACTGATGTACCACTTCAAACATGGCAGCTATCGCATTGGAAATTTCCCTGTGATTCAGTAAATCCAAAAAATAAGGCGTAACTTTATCCTTCAGCGTAAATTCGTTTTCAAACTGCTTTAACGCCATTCGGCTGATGCTGCAACGCGTACTGTGTTTGAAGATTACCACCGGATTTTCATGCGACAAATCGGTTATTTCATGTAACTGTCCCAAATCGGTAAGAGAAACCCAATCCATTTTTGATTGTGGATTTTCATCACCTGAACCACCGAAAATATTTTTGATAAAACTCATTTTGTCTTGTTTTACGACATTTTGTCCTGATTTATTCTCCGAAAAAGAACAAAACAAGTCATTTTGTCCTGATTTTAACATTGGAATACAAATTGTCCACTGCAATACAAAGCTAAACAAAATACAACATAGAATAAACAGCATTTAACATTATGAATTTAAATAACTTTACCATCAAATCACAGGAAGCCATTCAGCAAGCACAACAGATTGCGCAAGGCTTCGGACAACAACAGCTCGAAAACGAACACTTTTTTAAAGGTATTCTCGAAGTTGATGAAAATGTTGCGCCTTTCATTCTGAAAAAACTGAATGTTAATCTGAACCTGTTCAAACAAATTCTGGACAGCACGATTCAGAGTTTCCCAAAAGTATCCGGCGGCGACATCATGCTTTCCAGAGAAGCCAACAACACCCTTTTGGAAGCCAACAACATTGCCAAAAAAATGACCGATGAATACGTTTCAGTCGAGCATTTGATTCTGGCTATATTCAAATCGAAAAGCAAAGTGGCCCAAATTTTAAAAGACCAGGGCGTAACCGAAAAAGGTCTGGAAGCCGCTATTGCCGAAATCCGAAAAGGAGAACGAGTAACCTCAGCTTCAGCCGAAGAAACTTACAACGCCTTAAACAAATACGCCAAAAACCTCAACGAATTAGCCAAAACCGGAAAACTGGATCCTGTTATCGGTCGTGATGAGGAAATCCGTCGTGTGTTACAGATTCTTACCCGAAGAACCAAGAACAACCCAATGTTGGTAGGAGAACCCGGTGTAGGTAAAACCGCAATTGCCGAAGGTTTGGCACATAGAATCGTAGACGGCGACGTACCCGAAAACCTGAAAGACAAAATCGTTTTTTCCTTGGATATGGGTGCGCTGATTGCCGGTGCGAAGTACAAAGGGGAATTCGAAGAACGTTTAAAATCGGTAGTAAAAGAAGTGACTTCTGCCGAGGGCGACATCGTGTTGTTCATTGACGAAATCCACACCTTAGTGGGTGCCGGCGGTGGCGAAGGCGCAATGGATGCCGCCAACATCTTAAAACCCGCGTTAGCCCGTGGTGAATTAAGAGCCATAGGAGCCACTACGCTTGACGAATATCAAAAATACTTCGAAAAAGATAAAGCTTTGGAACGTCGTTTCCAAAAGGTAATGGTTGATGAACCGGATACCGAAAGTGCGATTTCCATCTTACGTGGTATCAAAGAGAAATACGAAACCCACCACAAAGTACGAATCAAAGACGATGCGATTATTGCGGCGGTGGAATTATCACAACGTTACATTACCAATCGTTTCCTTCCGGACAAAGCCATCGATTTAATTGACGAGGCTGCTTCCAAACTGCGCATGGAAATCAACTCCAAACCCGAAGAACTCGACGTTTTGGACCGAAAGATCATGCAGCTGGAAATCGAAATCGAAGCCATCAAACGCGAGAACGACGAGAACAAATTAAAGATTCTCGGTATGGATTTGGCGAATCTGAAAGAAGAACGCAACGAGATTTTCACCAAATGGAAATCGGAAAAAGATGTGGTGGATAACATTCAGACCGTAAAACAACAAATCGAAGATTTCAAAGCCGAAGCCGAACGTGCCGAACGCGATGGCGATTACGGTAAAGTAGCCGAAATCCGTTACGGAAAAATCAAAGAAGCCACGGAGAAACTGGAAGTATTGCAAAAACAACTTCAGGAAAACCAAGCCGGAACTTCCTTAATCAAAGAAGAAGTAACCCACGACGACATCGCCGAAGTGGTAGCCAAATGGACCGGCGTTCCGGTAACCAAAATGCTGCAAAGCGAACGCGAGAAATTATTAAAACTGGAAGACGAATTACATCATAGAGTTGTAGGTCAAGAAGAAGCGATTCAAGCGATTAGTGATGCCGTGCGTCGTAGCCGAGCCGGATTGCAGGATCCTAAAAAACCCATCGGTTCCTTCCTATTCCTTGGAACAACGGGTGTGGGTAAAACGGAATTGGCAAAAGCCTTGGCCGAATATTTATTCGACGACGAAAATGCCATGACCAGAATCGACATGAGCGAATACCAGGAACGTCACAGCGTAAGCCGATTAGTTGGTGCGCCTCCGGGATATGTAGGTTACGATGAAGGCGGACAGTTAACCGAAGCCGTACGACGCAAACCCTATTCTGTAGTGTTATTGGATGAGATCGAAAAAGCACATCCCGACACCTTCAACATCTTGTTACAAGTATTAGATGAAGGGCGTTTAACCGACAACAAAGGACGCTTGGCCGATTTCAAAAACACAATCATCATCATGACGTCCAACATGGGAAGCGCCATCATACAAGAGAAATTCGAGAACTTAAAAGGCGGAATTGAAGCGGCTACAGAAGCAGCAAAAACCGAAGTCTTAGGCTTGTTAAAACAAACCGTTCGTCCCGAATTCATCAACCGTATCGACGAAATCGTGATGTTCACCCCGCTAAGCAGCGACAACATCAAAGAGATTGTAGGCTTGCAGTTAAAAAGCGTTATCAAAATGCTGGCACACCAACACATCACGATGGACGCCACTCCGGAAGCAATCGCCTATCTTTCCGAAAAAGGATACGATCCAACTTTCGGCGCAAGACCGGTAAAACGAGTAATCCAAAAAGACGTTCTCAACGAACTCTCCAAACAGATTCTCTCCGGCAAAGTCAAAACCGACAGTATCATACTGTTAGACAGCTTCGACGGTCAACTGGTTTTCAGAAACCAATCCGATGAAATTAAAGAGTAAGTAGTTTTTCATATATTTTTGGTTATACCCGACTGGTTTCAAAGCATCAGTCGGGTATTTTTTTTGGAGCGAAGCGTTGGTGATCTCTTGGAATCCCTATTCCTGCTGTCCGTTACAATCTGTCATTGCGAGCCTGCGAAGCAATCTCCCAATCACAGGATTTCTCTCCCATCAGGGCTATACGGTAATGGTCTTACCAAAAATCAGTGTTTCATAAACCAATTCGCTTTAGTATTTGCCCTGTCCACCATCTGCATTGCCTTGCCCAACTCCTGCATCAGTTTACCGAACTCCTGCATCGACCTGCCCAACTCCTCTATTGCCTTGTCCAACGTCTACATCGGCTTGCCCAACTCCTGCATTGCCTTGCCGAACGTCTGCATCGACCTGACCAACTCCTGCATTGCCTTGCCGAACTCCTGCATTGCCTTGCCGAACTCCTGCATTGCCTTGCCGAACGTCTGCAAAGTCAGGCCTTCAAAAAAATTCCATCATAAACAGTACAAAATTTTACTACTAACTATATTTTTCTATTTTTGGCATCCTAACCAAAACCAAAAATGAAAGAATTCACCTTTAACGAAAAACTGAAACACCTCTTCTCCTTTCCGGTAATCGTCGCGGCCCTAGGCTATTTCGTAGACATTTACGACTTACTTCTGTTCGGCATTGTACGTGTTCCCAGTTTAAAAGACATGAATTTAGATGTAGACACTGCCGGCACGTTAATCCTAAATTATCAAATGGTTGGCTTATTGTTGGGCGGCATCCTTTGGGGTGTTTTAGGCGATAAGAAAGGAAGGCTTTCTGTTTTATTCGGTTCCATCTTAGTGTATTCTTTGGCCAATATCGCCTGTGGCTTCTTACCCCAAATGCCTTTTGAAGACAAAACCACCGTTTATGCTTTATTGCGTTTTATTGCCGGTATTGGTCTGGCGGGAGAATTAGGCGCCGGAATTACGTTGGTTTCCGAATCCTTACCAAAACAATTACGCGCCATCGGAACTTCCATCGTAGCCGGTTTCGGGTTATTGGGTGCTGTTGTGGCACAGTTAACCGTAGAATTGGCCGGCGATTGGACGATTGCCTACTTCATAGGTGGCGGATTGGGGTTAATGTTACTATTACTCCGTGTAAGCGTAGTGGAATCGGGAATTTACAACGACATCAAACAAAACTCCGAGATTAAAAAAGGGAACTTCTTTTCGTTCTTTACCAATTGGGACCGTTTTGTGAAATACATGAAATGCATCGCTATCGGTTTACCCACCTGGTTCTGTATCGGGATTTTAGCCATGATGGCCAATCAGTTTGCGCCGGTCATGGGCATCACTTCCATCACTCCCGGAAAAGCCATTATGTGGGCGTATGTGGGAATTTCGGCAGGAGATTTTGCCAGCGGTTTCATTTCCCATTGGCTGCATTCCCGAAAAAAAGCAATTTTATACATGATGATTTTTACCATTATCGGCGTAATGCTATTACTCTTTTCCGGTAAGATGTCTGAGAACATGTATTATTTCTACTGTGCGTGGCTTGGTCTTGGTACCGGTTATTGGGCTATGTTTGTCACGGTTGGCTCGGAACAGTTCGGAACCAACATCCGCAGTACGGCAACCACAACCATTCCTAACATGGTGCGCGGTTTGGTTCCGGTAATGCTAATAGCTTTTGACGGATTGAAAGTTAACAGCGGAGTGATTATTGCTGCTGCCACTGTTGGTTTCTTTGCTTTCACACTCGGCATTTATTCTACCGTAACCATTGAAGAAACGCACAATAAAGATCTGGATTTCAACGAATAATTTCAAATAAAAAAGCTATCCCGAAAAAGATAGCTTTTTATTTATGATTAGTTTTAATACTCTTCCTAATTTATCATCCTTTAAGGATTTCTCCTTTTGAATTCACAACAATTTTTTTAGTTTCCTTGTCTTTTGTGAGCTTCAAATTGTACTGTTTTTTCGTTATATCCCCATCTTCTTGAGAATACAAGTACTTATCATTAGTAATTTTCCAACCCGGATAGGTTTTGTAAACTCCATAGATAACATCCATAGGAAGTTTTACATTATCATATTTCTCAACAACTCGGGTTAATTTTCCGTTTTCATTGTAAGTCGCAACTAAAGAACCATCTTTTACGCGCATGGTAACCAAATAATTCTCAAAACCTTCATAATCTTTACCTAAATCATAAGCTATAAAGGATTCCTGCAATTTTTTGATTTTCTCGTCTTGATTTTCATATTCCGGAAGATAGACCGAAAAGTCGTTACCGGCTCTTTTAATAACGATCTCAGGTAATTTTTTTAAACTCATACTCTCATCACGGTAAGTGTTTTTGTCCTGAGAATATCCCGTTAAGGCGAAGCCCACGAGTACTAATAAACAGATAATTGATTTCATAATGTTCGATTTTTGATTTATAAATATTAAATATCATAATGCACAAATCGTAAGGCTTTCAATTACTTCCCCTTTTTGTTATGTGAATTACACATTATTCAGATTCAAAAAACAGCATTAGCAATCAATTCTTCTTATTACAGGCAATTAACCGCACAAGAATTCAGTAGTATGGAGATGGAGTTTAATAGTGTAAAGTTAGTTGATTAATCAACTAACCTTTGTTAAAGATATCAGTATATTTTGTTATATTTTCAGTTGAATTTGACCTGAACAAATAAAAAAAGCTATCCTAAGATAGCTTAAATTGTTTTGTAAATTCTTTTTATAGGAATAACCACACCTTGTTTTAAAATTATTCTTTCTTCGGTCAATCCCCAAACTGTGGTATCCACCATTTTTTTGGAAGTGTCGTCTTCAAAATAAATCTTAATTTTCAAATGTTCCAGGTTTCCTAAAGTCAGCGCTCTGTCTAACTCTTCTTTTCGTTGTTTGATAGCCTCTTTATCATCTTCCAAAACATCACTGTTCGGAAAAAGCAAACTTCCGATTTTTTCTTTGTCAATAGTTTCAAAATTGTAATTCATGGTAATTAATAGTTAGTTAGTTTGATTTTGGTTTTTAAATTTATTAAAAAAAATATTAAAAAAGTAATCTTAATGGTGTTTTTTTACTAATTTCCTGAAAATTTTACAATCACTCCTTTTTTAACAAAACTTAACTTTCTGATACTAACCATGCTGATTTTCGATTTTACCGATTTCCCGATTCTTCAAACCGAACGATTACTTCTCAGACAGATAAATAAAGACGATGCCGACGAAATGTTTGCTTTGCGTTCCAATCCGGAAATCATGAAGTACATTCCCCGTGAAATGCCCAAAACAATCGATGATGCCATTAAGCACATTGAATTTATGCAAGGGTTATTGGAAAGCAGTGAATGCATAAATTGGGCAATCTGCTTGAAGGAAGACAATAAACTCATCGGAAACATTGGCTATTTCAGAATGCAGCCGGAAAACCACCGCGCCGAAATCGGATACATGCTTGATACCGGGTTCCATGGAAAAGGAATTATGCAGGAAGCATTAACTGAAATCATAAAGTATGGCTTTGAAACCATGAAACTCCATTCGATTGAAGCCGTAACCGACCCCGAAAATTATGCTTCTTGGAAACTGCTGGAGAAAAACGGTTTTATCCGTGAAGGACATTTTAAAGAAGATTGCTTTTGGCAGGGAAAATACCTGGACAGTTTTGTGTATTCGCTTTTGAACAAATAAACCACTATAAACCAAAATTCACAGTTTGGTTATATGGCCACGAATAAAAGACTTTATAATTTATAAAATCGTCCATTCGCGGCCTGTAGTACGTTTTTAGAATCTAAAAGGCATATACTAAAGTGTATCCTTTTTAAACAAATAAAAAAAGTCCGCTTTGCAGCGGACTTTCAAACCAAAAAACCATTAATTAAAACTTCATTCCCACACCCATTCCTATAATCCACGGATTGATATCCACTTCTGCAGGAATGCTTAAACCCGGTGCCAGGTTTGAAGCGTCTACCGTAACATCAGTTTTCAAAAACAATCGTTTCACATCGGCATTGATAAAGAATTTATCCGTTACCATTAAGTCAAAACCGGCCTGTGCCGCATAACCCAATGCATTATCATAACTTACGCCTTTAACCACGTCGCCGGGTTTCACATCGTAAAAAACAGTATAGTTTACACCAGCGCCAATATAAGGTTTAAGCACATTGTCACAAGATTGATTAAAATGATATTGTACCGTTAATGTAGGCGGCAGTAACCGAACCGAACCTAAATCGACATTATAGCTTGTTGGTCCTCCAATGGCCGAAATATCAGAACCAACGGTACTTACATCGTGTTTTGTTGTACCTAAAATTAATTCGGCCGCAATGTTTTTAGTGAAAAAATAGGTGAAATCCAACTCAGGAACCAATGCGGTAGAAATGGAAACATCACCACCAATTGTTCCGATAGACGCACTTTCGTTAGGAACCACTCCGATTCCTCTTACACGTACTTTCCATCTTGAAAAGTCGGCTGATTTGTTTTCTGTTTTCTCCTGAGCCAATCCCACGTTTAAAAAAGACATCGCTAATAGGGCAAATACAATTCTTTTCATTTTTGTTTGTTTTTTAATTACACTTCAAAAGTACCCTTCAAAAACCTCCAAAAGCCTGATAAAAATCATAGCCGAAAAAGTATTTTCGCTTTATTTAATCTTTAATATCTGACTAATTGTTCATACATTTGTCGTCCTATGCTAAAAACGGTCAACATACTTAACAAAAGAGCCAAATTCGATTATGAGATACTCGAAAAATATACGGCTGGCATTGTATTGACCGGAACCGAAATCAAATCCATACGATTAGGTAAAGCCGGAATTGCTGAAAGTTTTTGTGAATTTCACGGAACCGAGCTTTTCGTAATCAATTCCCATATCGAAGAATACCTTTACGGAACACATTACAACCACAAAGCGAAAAGTGAGCGTAAACTGCTATTGAACAAACGCGAACTGAAAGGGCTTTTGAAAAGTGTTCAGAATAAAGGACTTACGATTATTCCGCTACGTCTTTTCACCAACGAAAAAGGATTGGCTAAATTGGACATCGCCTTATGCCGCGGTAAGAAAACCTATGACAAACGCGAATCCCTTAAAGAACAGGACACCAAGCGTGATTTGGACCGAATTAAGAAATCGTTTTAATCTCCTTCTGTAATTTTGTTTTAAATTTCAGACTGCATTCGGCTTGAAAAATAACGTCTTTTAAAATGAAAACACTGCTCAAAAACGCACGGGAACAAAAAGGATTCAAAACTACGGAAGTAGCCCGTTTGCTCTCCATTGACAAAGCATTGATCAGTAAGTTTGAAAGCGGACAACGCATTCCCACCGAAATACAAATCCAAAATTTATCCAAATTGCTTGAAATCGATTTGGCCGTGCTGATGGTGGCCTGGTACAAAGAAAAACTGCTGCACAATCTGGATTTCAACACCTATTCCGTTCAGGCGGTAACGGAAATACTGGCAGAAAAAGGTATTAAAATCGCTCAGGAAGAAAAAAAAGAAATTCAGTTGGCCGACATTCTTTCGGAAATCGACAACCTTAAAAACAAACTTTCCAATCTGTAATTAGTTTTTGTCTTCCAACAAAGGAACAAAGCGGAAATCACCGAATTCGTGTTTTTCAAACTGGGTTTCGTTTTTACGGACAAGCAACGTCATCACCTGAACGTCTTCACCTACCGGAATTACAAGTCTTCCTCCAATTTTCAATTGCGCCATTAACGGCTGCGGAATAAACGGTGCGCCCGCCGTTACAATAATACTGTCAAACGGAGCGTAATTCGGTAAGCCTTTATAACCATCTCCAAAAGCCAGGTGTTTCGGACGAATACCTAATTTCGGCAGTAAAAGAGACGTTGTTTTAAACAATTCGTTTTGTCTTTCCACAGAATAGACTTTCGCGCCCATCGTACACAAAACCGCAGTCTGATAACCGGAACCGGTACCAATTTCCAATACTTTATCGTCTTTTTTTACCTGAAGTAATTCGGATTGAAACGCCACGGTATACGGTTGAGAAATGGTTTGCCCAGCGCCTATCGGAAAAGGTTTGTCCTGATAGGCGAAATCTTCAAAACTCGAATTCAGAAATAAATGTCTCGGAATTTTTCGGATGGCTTCCAATACGTTTTTATCTGTGATGCCTTTCTTTTCCAAAATGGTTACCAACTGATTTCGAAGTCCTTGATGTCTGGCTAAATCTCTCACTGTCTGGGCGTGTTTTATTTCGTAAAAATAGGCTTTAAATTCACAAAAATCAAATTCAAAATTCCAAAAAACCACTAAATTTTGACATTAAACTTTAAACAAATAATATTACATTTGTTCACTCGAGGCTGTAAGCCGAACTGTTATGAAATAAAAAAATAGATTTCTATGCTAAAAGTAGGCGTTTTAGGTGCCGGTCACCTTGGAAAAATACATTTACGATTACTCAATCAATCTGAAAAATACGAATTAGTAGGCTTCTACGATGAAAATCAGGAATATGCCGAAAAAATCGCTGCCGAATTTGGCTATAAACGTTTCGACACCATCGCCAAATTAATTCATGCGGTTGATGTTGTGGATATAGTAACTCCTACCCTTTCCCATTACAAATGTGCCAAAGTGTCCATCAAATCCGGGAAGCATGTATTCATTGAAAAGCCTATTGCCACAACTGTGGAAGAAGCGGAAGAAATCATAGCCTTAGCCAACGAATACAACGTTAAAGGTCAGGTGGGTCACGTCGAGCGATTTAATCCGGCATTCAAAGCAGTGAAAGACCGAATTCAGAATCCGATGTTTATCGAGACGCATCGTTTGGCCGAATTCAATCCGCGTGGTACGGACGTTCCTGTGGTTTTGGATTTGATGATTCACGATATCGATGCCATTTTAAGCGTGGTAAAATCAAAAGTAAAAACCATCAATGCCAGCAGTGTCGCCGTAATTTCCGATTCACCGGACATCACCAATGCGCGTATCGAATTCGAAAACGGTTGTGTGGCGAATATTACTTCGAGTAGAATTTCCATGAAAAACATGCGGAAATCGCGCTTCTTCCAAAAAGACGCTTACATCTCTGTTGATTATCTGGATAAGGTATGCGAAGTGGTTCGTATGAAAGACGCTCCGGAAACACCGGGTGATTTCGACATGATTCTGCAAAATGCGGAAGGCGTTAAAAAACAAATCTATTACGATAATCCGACTGTGGAACCGAACAATGCGATTTTGGATGAATTGGAGTCTTTTGCAGATGCAATAAACAACAATACAAAGCCAGTCGTAACCTTGGAGCAGGCTACGGAAGCTTTAAGAGTGGCTTATCAGATAATCGATTGCTTTAAAAAGTAAAACAAAACAAACTAACATAAAAATGAAACACATAGCTGTAATTGGAGCGGGAACTATGGGTAACGGAATTGCGCATACTTTTGCACAATCCGGATTTACCGTAAAACTAATTGATATTTCCGAAAAATCATTGGAAAAAGGTATGGCCACTATCGCTGCAAACCTTGATCGTATGGTTGCAAAAGGAACCATTTCCGAAGAAGACAAACACAAAACCATCGGAAACATTATCACGTATACCGATATCAAAGACGGTGTGACCGGATGTGATTTAGTGGTGGAAGCGGCTACAGAAAATGTAACCCTTAAACTGAACATCTTCAAACAATTGAGTGAGGTTTGTAATCACAATGTGATTTTGGCAACGAATACCTCTTCCATTTCCATTACACAAATTGCAGCACAAGTAGTTCATCCGGAAAGAGTTATCGGAATGCACTTTATGAATCCGGTGCCGATTATGAAATTGGTGGAAATCATCCGCGGATACAATACGTCCGATGAAGTGACGAAAATCATCATGGATTTATCGGTGAAATTAGGAAAAACGCCAACCGAAGTGAACGATTACCCAGGTTTCGTAGCGAACAGAATTCTTATGCCGATGATTAACGAATCCATCGAAACTTTATACAACGGTGTTGCCGGTGTTGAGGAAATCGATACGGTAATGAAATTAGGAATGGCACATCCGATGGGTCCGTTACAATTAGCTGATTTTATTGGTCTTGACGTATGTTTGTCGATCTTAAACGTAATGTACGACGGCTTCAAGAACCCTAAATATGCTCCATGTCCGTTATTGGTTAACATGGTTATGGCCGGAAAATTAGGCGTGAAATCCGGAGAAGGATTCTACGATTATTCGGAAAGTAAAAAAGCAGAGAAAGTTTCTAAACAATTCGTATAAATGTAAAAGGGAAAAGAGAAAAGGGAGAAGTCAATAGCTTATCCCTTTTCTCTAATCACTTATCCCTCAATAAATGGCAAAAATTATTCCTTTTAAAGCGGTTCGTCCCATTGCAGATAAAGTGGCTTTGGTAACCTGCAGAACGTATGACGATTACAGTCCGGCCGAGCTTGCTGCCTGGTTGAATTTTAATCCGTATTCGTTTTTACACGTTATCAATCCTGCTTATGCCAATTTGCAGAAAATTTCGACGGACAAGCGTTTTAGAGGCGTTGCCCATAAATACCAGGATTTCAAACAGGAAAACATTCTCATTACCGAAGAACAGCCTGTTTTTTATCTTTATGAGATCCAGACAAAATCCCAAACGTTCACAGGAATCATTGCCGGAACTTCCGTTAAGGATTATCAGGAGAACGTCATCAAGAAACATGAAGATACGCTGCAATACCGAGTGGAGCTTTTCAAAGATTATTTGCATCAGACGAATTTCAATACGGAACCGGTACTGATAACCTATCCGGACAGTATCGAAATCAACACCTTTATCGGATTACGAAAAAAAACGAAACCGATTTATGAATTTTCCACCACGAACAAAGAAAAACATACGTTGTGGAAAATTGATACCCAAAGTGAAATCGACTGGCTTCAGGAACATTTTGAGAAGATTCCGAATCTGTATATTGCCGATGGTCATCATCGTTCTGCATCTGCGGAGTTACTTTATGAAGAGGATAAACATTTAGGAAAAGAAAACCTGCAGTATTTCATGAGTTTCCTGATTGCCGAAAGCAATGTCAAGATTTACGAATTCAACCGTATCATTCGCGATTTGAATGGAATGTCGAAAGAGGAATTCATCCAAAAACTGTCCGAAAATTTTAATATCGAAACAAAAGATCAGGAATTGTGGAAACCTCATCATAAAAACGAATTCGGAATGTATCTGGACGGATCTTTCTATGCTTTGCATTACAAAAAAGAAAACCACGAGGAAAAAAACATTTTGGACAATCTCGACGCCCAGATTTTATACGATAAAGTACTGCATCCTCTATTGGGAATCGGGGATTTGAGAAACGACGAACGTATTGATTATGTTCCCGGAAAACAATCTGTTTCGATAATCAAAGATTTGATTGACGGTGGCGAATTTGAAGTGGGTTTCATGCTTTATCCAATCGATATCAAAGAAATCAAAACCATCGCAGACGAAAACCTGATTATGCCTCCGAAAAGCACTTATATCGAACCTAAGTTTCGAAGTGGTTTGGTGGTGTATGAGTTATGAAGTTAGAAGTTAGAAAACAACACAATCTTGTCATTTCGACGAAAGAGAAATCCCATTATTTTTTAGAAATGAAGAGTTAATGACAAAATTTAAATAAAACAGAATGTCAATCCAATCCAACCTTCAGCATATAAAATCCACTTTACCCTCAAATGTAACGCTGGTAGCGGTTTCCAAAACCAAACCCGTTAGCGATCTGATGGAAGCCTATGAAGCCGGTCAGCGCATTTTCGGGGAAAACAAAATCCAGGAAATGACTGAAAAGTGGGAACTAATGCCCAAAGACATTCAGTGGCACATGATTGGTCATGTTCAGACGAATAAGGTGAAATACATGGCCGAATACGTGAACTTGATTCATGGGGTGGACAGTTTGAAATTATTGCAGGAAATCGACAAACAGGCTCAAAAACACAACCGCGTAATTGACTGTTTGCTTCAGATTTACATTGCGGAAGAAGAAACGAAATTCGGATTAGACGAAAATGAATTACAAGAATTAATATCTTCTGAAGCGTTCAAACAAATGAAAAACATTAAAGTTATCGGTTTAATGGGAATGGCCACTTTCACCGATAATCAGGACCAAATCAAAAAGGAATTCACACATTTAAAGGCGATTTTTGAAAAAGTAAAGCCGCTTTCGACTTTCAACTTTCAACTTTCGACCTTATCCATGGGAATGTCCGGCGATTACCATCTCGCAATTGCATGCGGAAGTACGATGGTTCGCATAGGAAGTAGTATCTTTGGCATAAGATAAATTAAACCGCAAAGCACGCAAAGAAATTACGCTATGTTCGCTAAGATTTTTTTGCGACCTTTGCGAAAACTCAGCGCTCATAGCGGTTAAAAAGAAATATTATTTACGCAATTCTCGACATAGAAACCACCGGAGGTCAGTATAATGAAGAAGGAATAACCGAAATCGCCATCTATAAATTCGACGGCCATGAGGTTGTAGATCAATTTATTAGCCTGGTGAATCCGGAAATTCCGATCCAGCCTTTTGTGGTGAAGCTTACCGGCATTAACAATGCGATGTTGCGTTCGGCTCCGAAGTTTTATGAAGTGGCAAAACGCATTATCGAAATCACTCAGGACTGTGTTATCGTAGCGCACAATGCTTCCTTTGATTACCGAATTTTACAAACCGAATTCCGCCGACTGGGGTTTGATTTCAAAAAGCCAACCCTTTGTACCGTAGAACTTTCTAAAAAATTACTTCCCGGACATCATTCATACAGCTTAGGTAAATTAGTCCGTGCTTTAGGGATTCCTATGGCCGACCGACACCGTGCGACCGGAGATGCTATGGCGACCGTAAAACTTTTCAAAATGCTTTTGGCCAAAGATCTGGAAAAAGAGATTGTGAAGAGTTACATCAAAATCGAAATCAAATCGGGAATTTCACCGAAATTAATGGATATTGTCGAAGGAATTCCATCCAAAACCGGAATTTACTACATCCATCGCGAAGACGGAACAATTATCTATATCGGGAAAAGCAAGAACATGAAAAAACGTGTCAATCAGCACTTTACCGATACAGCGCGTAAATCCAAAAAAATTCAGAATGAAGTTTTCGCCGTGACTTTTGAAGAAACTGGCAGTGAACTTATCGCGCTTCTAAAAGAAAGTGAAGAAATTAAAATCAACCGACCGATATACAATCGGGCACAACGCAAAACCATTTTCCCATGGGCATTGTATGCCGAAAAAAACAAGGACGGTTATATTGCTTTGACTCTTCAGAAAACAGATGGCCGTAAGAAAGAAATCACTTCTTTTTCAACGCTTTTGGAAGGGAAAAACATATTGCATAAAATTACCGAAGAACATCAGTTCTGTCAGAAAATCAACGGATTATACGACACCAAAAAAAGCTGTTTTCAATACGATTTGAAACAATGTTTCGGTGCTTGCATAGGAAAGGAATCGCCCGAAGACTATAATAAAAGAGTTACGCACTTTCTAGAAAACAACCAATTGCAAAATCAGAGCATGGTAATTGTGGATCATGGAAGAAATGTAAACGAACGCAGCGCGGTTTTATTTGAAAACGGTGTTTACAAGGGCTATTGTTTTTACGATTTGAATTATCAGATTAACAATATCGAGATTCTGAGAAACATCATTATTCCGATGCAGAACAACCGCGACAGCCGCAACATCATTCAGAACTACATCCGAAAAAAGAAAGTCATTAAAATTGTCCGGTTTTAAGTAACTTTGAAGTATCACTTACATTTTATGAAATCGCCATTAACAACGAGTTTGCGTAAGCAATCAACAATAAATAAAGACGATACCATATATGACCGCTAAAAAATAAATTTTGCATATATGAAAAAATTTAAATCGGAATATGAAATTCTTCGGCAGAAAATTTATATCATCATTTATGGTTCAAATACTGTAGCGGGACGTCTTTTCGATTTGATTCTTTTAGGCATTATTCTACTGAGCGTACTATTGGTAATGCTGGAATCGGTGGAAAAACTCGATGCCAAATACCATTCGTTCATTATCGTATCCGAATGGATTATCACGATTTCCTTCACTTTGGAGTATCTATTACGAATTCTTTGCAATAAAAAACCACTCACCTACATTTTCAGTTTCTATGGTATTGTCGATTTGATTTCGATTCTGCCCATGTATTTGTCGTTTTTCATTCCGGGTTCGCGCATGTTGTCGGTAATTCGGGCATTGCGTTTACTGCGTTTGTTCGGGATATTGAATTTAGTGCATTTTACGGGTCAGGAATCGCAATTGAAATTAGCCATCAAAGCTAGCCGAACGAAAATTATCGTGTTTGTCTATTTCGTATTGATTGTTTCCATTTTACTGGGTGCTGTCATGTATGTTGTTGAAGGAAAAGAAAGCGGTTTCACCAGTATTCCCACCAGTATTTATTGGTGTATCGTTACGCTAACGACTGTGGGTTACGGCGATATTGCACCTGTTACGACACTCGGACAAATTATCGCTTCCTGTATCATGATTATGGGTTACGGTATTATCGCAGTCCCTACCGGTATTGTAACAGCTGAATTTGCAGCGGCGAAAAGAATTCAGAAATCCAATGAAACCATCAGAAAATGCTCTTCATGCACTACTCTAATTGATAATGAAAACGCCCGATTCTGCCATCATTGTGGTGAAAAATTAGACCATGAATAATTACCTTATTACCATAATCGGGCCAACAGCCATCGGAAAAACAGCGTTGAGTATTAAATTGGCGCAACATTTTGGCTGTGAGATCATTTCTTGCGACAGTCGGCAGTTTTTCAAAGAAATGAGCATTGGCACCGCTGTTCCGAATCCGACTGAGTTAGCCGCTGCCAAACATCATTTTATCCAAAACAAATCGGTTTTTGAACCGTACTCCGTGGGTGATTTTGAAACCGAAGCACTTGCCAAATTGGACGAACTTTTTAAAGAAAACAACGTTCAGATAATGGTTGGCGGTTCCGGTTTGTATGTGGATGCCGTACTGAAAGGTTTTGATGATTTTCCGGATATTGAAGCCTCGGTACGGGAAGAAATCAATGCAAAATATGATGTGTTAGGAATCGCGTATCTGCAAAACACACTGAAAGAACTTGATTCGGATTACTATAACAAATTACTTTCCGAAAACCCGCAAACGCTTCAAAACCCACAGCGCATGAAACGTTTTGCGGAGGTTTGTCTCGGCACCGGAAAACCGTATTCGTCTTTTATCGGTTTGCGAAAAAACAAGCGCAACTTCACTCCTGTCGTGATTGGTTTGGAAGCCGACAGGGAAAAAATGTACGAACGCATTAACCTGCGCGTCGATTTGATGCTAAAAGAAGGATTAATCGAAGAAGCGCGTGTACTTTATCCAAACAAGCACTTAAATGCCTTACAGACCGTGGGTTACCGCGAATTGTTTGATTATTTCGACGGAAAAACCACTTTGGATTTTGCTGTGGAAGAAATCAAGAAAAACACGAGACGATTTGCCAAGCGCCAGATTACCTGGTTTAAGCGAACCGAGAACGCCAGATGGTTTGATTATCAGACGGATTTCTCCGAAATAGTACAATTTACAGAATCACAATTTTCCAACTAAACACATGAAACTTAAATACATTACAGCATTTCTATTTTGTTTCGTGCTATTAACCAGCTACCAAAACGATTCCTGCAATTGCGATTATACAAAAAATTATTACCAATTGGTGTACCAAGCAGAAATACATTATCTAAGCGATGAGTTTTCCGAAGCGTATGCACTTTTAAAAAAGGCGGAAAGCAATTGCGGAGGCTTGTTGAACCAAGAGGAAATTAATGAACCCCGAATAATGGCAGAATGTTGCATGAGGTTGGGTAAGGAGAAGGAAGCGATCCATTATCTTAAAAGTTATGTTGATCATGGAATGAAACTAAGCAATGTGGAAAGTAGTGATATCTTTGCCCCACTGAAAAAAAATCCGGAATGGAAAAATTTAGTAGTTTATGCAAGTGCGGCCAATGCGGCCTTAGACAAAAAAATCAATAAGGAGCTTCGTGAAGAAATAATTCAAATGAAAATTGCTGATCAAAAAGTGCGTCAAAAACCAATAAACTGGCAGGTGGCGCAGAAAACGGACAGCCTGAACGAAATTCGTATTAAAGAAATAATTAAACAATACGGTTACCCAAATGCAGATTTAATCGGACCTTCGACATGGGAATCAAGAACGGACATCACGGTTATGCTCATGCATTTTAACGACACTACCTACTTTAAACCCGTTTTATTAGATTTCATTCGGAAGGGACAGGCCGATCCAAACTTGTTAGCCAACATGATAGATAGCAGGTTAAGGTTTGCAGGGCAATATTCATATGGAATCTATGATAATGTTGATTCCACACAAATCAAGGACTTTCATAAAATAGATGAGCGCAGGATGGCTATCGGCTTACCTCCTTTTAAACTGCGGAAAAAAAAGATGGAAATACTACGAAAAAAATACCCAGGACTATTTAAGAACTAATCCATACTATACAAAATGCCAATATCCCCAGATTTCACTTCCATATATTCCCACCGATGGGAAATCAATTTTACACAATGCGCTCCAAACGGCTATTTGAAGTACGTTGACTTGTGCAATTTATTACAACTCACCGCTGCGGAACATTCCATTTTGGGTGGACTGAGTTTTAATGACATGCAGGAACATCATCAGGCTTGGGTGTTGAGCCGTATTCGGGTGGAAATTGATGTCTTACCGAAATGGCAGGATAAGGTGACCGTTAAAACCTGGATTGAACTTTTGGAAGGCAACAAATCAATCCGAAATATTGAGATGTATCTGGACGGAAAGAAAATTGTGGGAGCGACAACCTATTGGGTGGTTTTCAATACCCAATTGCGCAAGTCGGAACCGTTAGCCCTACCGCACGAACATTTTGAAAAATTTGCCGAACATAAAGCCACGGACGAGAATTTTTCAAGGATTAACATCTTGCAGGAAACTAAAAAAATTGCCGACCGAACCGTGGTTTTATCGGATTTGGATATTGTCAATCATGTGAATAACACCAAATACCTTGAGTGGTGTCTGGACACTTTGAATCCGAAAATGATTCTGAAACAGGGACTTAAAAATTTCGAAATGAATTTTCTGCGCGAATTGAACTGGAATGACAACGTTGAAATTCACACGGATGAAAACAACGATTTCTTTACCGTAACCAAAGACGAGAAGGTTTGTTTTGCTTTAATCTTAGAAAAATAACATTTTCGCAATTTAATTTTTACAAAAAAATACTACATTTTGAAAACACATTTTTCAAATGAAAAAAGCATTTCTCTTATTTGTACTCTTTTCTTTATTGGGTTGTACACTTCAATATGAAGGCGAAGAACGACTTGTCGTAACAGGAAAACTAATCGATAAGTACAACAACCCTATCCAAAGCAACAACGTAGAAGTCTGGATTCACATGAACGAGCAACAGGGAGGCATATATCCTTCCGGAGGAGATCAGGATTTAATTTCGTTTACGCAAACGGATGCCAACGGCAACTTTAGAATGCTCTTCCCCAAGCCAATTAATGAAGATGAAATTGAATTGAAATTTTACGATAAAGACAATATCTATCAGAATAAAAGTTACATAAATATTAAGAAGTCAAATTTCATTGATTACACCTTTACCGCCAATACCATTACGTTATACAAAAAGGAAGATATTACCCTTCTGAAAGTAATCCTAAACAATGTAAATCCGGCCAACCAAATCGAAAGAATCAGTCTGATCGGACAAACGGCAGAAAGTCTTTTTTGGGTAAATCCTCTTGAAAATAATGAGAATTTTTATTACTATGACAGCTACTTCCATGAGGTTGCCAAAAATCAAACTCTGATTATGGAATATGACGTGAAAGATTTCGCGACACAACAAATAACAACACTGCAACAAACCATCAATATAGGTACTGACAACGAAACTGAATTTACATTAGACTATTAATGATGATGAAAAAAACACTTCTAATTGCCCTTTTACTTTCTCAAACACTATTTTCACAAGAAGAAACAACAAAAAAAGATCGTGCTTTTTCTTTCAATCATCAGTTGTTTTTCTTTTTAAACAATCATACAAATTTTGGAGACAATTTTCTCTCAAAAGCTAACGAACCGCAATTTATTGGATTTGGAACGCAGTACAATTTCATTAAATATTATGATTTTAAAGTTGGTGTGGGCTATGACATTATGAAGTATAAGGTAACCGACGAATCCCTAGCAGGAAACATAAGTACCACAAATTACAGCAACCTGTTTCTTAAAATACAATATGAGTACAATTTAACCCCTAAATGGACTGTTGAACCAAACATTAGTATTGGAAGACCTTCAATTCATCAGAAAACCGGTCAGAAAAGCTATGGCCGTTTTTATGGCACAAGTTACAGTTTAGGCACCAACATAAGTTATGAACTGATGGATCATGTTGCCGTATTTGGCGGAGTAAACTATAATTATTCCAGTTTCAAAGTAACCACTGCAAAAGAGTATATGGATTTTTTTGAAAAATCCAATCAGATTCAGGTGGCATTGGGTCTGATTTTTTCTGTACAAAAAAAGCCCTGATTTCTCAGGGCTTCTTAACCAATATAATGTATTAACTAATAACTATCTATTCTGCCGCTTTGTTTTTCACTACCAAACGGAAACCTTCGCCGTGGATGTTTAAAATCTCGACATCTTCGTCCAATTTCAAATATTTACGTAATTTGGCAATGTATACGTCCATACTTCTGGATGTGAAATAGTTATCATCTCTCCAGATTTTGGTCAACGCCAATTCACGTGGCATCAAATCGTTTTCATGTAATGCCAACATTTTCAATAATTCGTTTTCTTTTGGCGACAATTTGATTGGTTCGTCACCAGGATACGTTAGGAAACGTAATTTTGAATTCAGGTGAAATTTTCCGATTTCGAATTCGAATTTGGTATTGTCGGTTTTGGTTTCCGAAGCTTTACGCATGATAATCGCTTTGATTTTCATCAATAATACTTCCGAATCAAATGGTTTGTTCAAATAATCATCGGCACCCACTTTGTATCCTTTCAGCACATCTTCTTTCATCGATTTTGCGGTAAGGAAAATGATAGGCACTTCTTTGTTTTTTTCGCGGATTTCACGTGCTAAAGTATACCCGTCTTTGTAAGGCATCATTACGTCAAGAATACACAAATCGTAATTGTCTTTCTTGAATTTTTCGAAACCTTCCATTCCGTTTTTAGCTAAAGTAACGTCGAAATCATTTATAAGTAAATAATCTTTTAAAACCGCTCCGAAATTTGGATCATCTTCTACTAATAGAATCTTTTTGTTAGTTGCGTCCATATCTTTTAATTTATTAAAGGCATTTTTATGGTAAAGGTACTTCCCTTTCCTTTTTCACTTTCTACAAATATCTGACCGTTATGGTCTTCTACAATTCTTTTTACATAAGCCAGTCCTAAACCGTGTCCTTTGACATTATGCAGGTCTCCGGTGTGCTCTCTGTAAAACTTTTCAAATATTCTTTTTTGGGCTATTTTGCTCATTCCGGCGCCATAGTCTCTTACTTTAATCAGGATAAAATCTTTTACATTTTCCGTGGTTACATCAATAATTGGTGTTTCCGGAGAATATTTTATGGCATTATCCAATATGTTTACCATCACGTTGGTAAAGTGAACGTCATTTAGTAAAATGGTGGTTCGCTTCGCATTCAGATGATTGCGGATTACCCCTCCGCGGTCTTCTATAATCAGGTTAACGTGTTCGATGGCATCTTCAATAATATCGTGAACGTTCGTTGGTTCTTTGCTAATTTCTAACTCTTTACGCTCCAGTTTTGAAATCCGGAGAACGTTTTCGACCTGTGCGTGCATTCGTTTGTTTTCGTCCCGAATCATTTGCAGGTAACGCTGTACTTTTTCTCTGTCTTCTATGATTTTAGGGTTTTTAATCGCGTCTAAAGCAAGATTAATGGTTGCGATAGGCGTTTTAAACTCGTGGGTCATATTGTTGATGAAATCGGTTTTGATTTCCGAAATCTGTTTTTGCTTTATTAATTGGTTCAGCGCACTGAAATAGGCTACGATGATTACCAGTGTAAAAATCAGCGACAGTGATGTGATTCCGACCAATGATGAAAACAGGAACTTCCCTTTTTGTGGGAAACTGACCAGTAACTGGTACTTGTTTTCGTTGTCATTGTCGGTAAAAACCGGAATACTATACGTTGATTTTTTATCGTAATTGAAATTTTCCGATTTCACTTTAGTGGCCAGTCCATTACTGTATATGCCGAATTCGAACGGTGTTTTCACTCCGTATTGACGCAATTCGTTTTCCAGCATGGCATTTAACCGCTCTTTCGAAATCCTGTCCTGCAATGGTTTTAAAGCCACAATGTCTTTGAAATAAATCTCAAATTGCGCTTTATCCAAAATGTCCAGATTTCCTGATTTTTCAATCGTTACATCGGGCATACTTTTTTTCTGCATACCGGAATTATCAAGGACATTTCCGTTAAAAATTTCGGTTTTTCGCTTGGCCACAAAACTTTTCAGTGGTACCGAGTCAGCATTTTTATCAAAGAACGAACGGTTTAAATTGTAATCTTCTGAAATAATCGTATTCGAATAAATGATTTGTTCATTTGTTTTGGGATCGCGCTCCACAAAGAAATACTCTTTTAAGTCACTTTGTTTGGGTGCTTTCCCGATACTGTCTTTCAATTTGTTGTATTTTCTGTAAAACTCAAAGGCTTCCTGCTGTTGCAGTTTGTTTGCCACATTACCCACAACCTGCTGAACGTGGTATTTGAATTGCTCTTCGTTATTTTTATACGAAGTTTCAATCCAATACAACTGCACAAGGATTATCCCCAAAAGGGATAAGCTCATCAAAACAACAAGTAATCGGAAACGCGTTTTATTCATCAAAACAAAATTAACATTTTAACATTTAGACCTTAAAAACATTAACCAAAGATTAACATCTGCCCCTCTTTTTACATTTTATTCAATTCTTTAAGAATTTCGCTTACTTTTTGTTTCGATTGTTCCAAATCGGTGTTTTGAATTACAAAATCACTCATTGCTGTTTTTTTTTCCTGCGGCCATTGGTTTTTCATACGCTCCAAAACCTGCTCTTTGGTAACTTTATCGCGATTCATAACCCTATGAATCCTAACCTCTTGCGGTGCGGCAACCGTAATTATCTTATCGCAGTCTTTATAACTTCCGCTTTCAAAGAGGATTGCAGCTTCCTTAATGACAAACGGGAATTCTTTATGTGCTTTAACCCATGACAGGAAGTGCTTTTTCACTTCCGGGTGGATAATACTGTTCAGCTTTTTCAACTTTTCCGGTGCTGAAAAAACGAGTTCAGCTATTCTCTTTCGGTTTAACGAATTATTTTCAATTACATTTTCGTCGAAAACGGCTTGTACTTTCTGAACGATTTCCGGTTGGTCCATTAATTTCCGTGCTTCCTCATCGGCAATGTATACCGGAACTCCGAGTGCTTTAAAATAGCCGGCTATGGTTGATTTCCCACTTCCGATACCACCTGTAAGTCCGATTATCTTTGTCATATTATTTCTTAAAAAACAGTTCCGGGAAAGCCGCTTCCGGTTGTTGCTTCATCAGTTTCACTTTAAAAAACGATTGAAGGAAACCAACACCATACCCCACGAACTGAAATATTGCAGCAAAAACGGTTAAAAAGCCAATCCACAAACTCATATTTTCAACAGAACCTATCCAGAATAACAGCAGAAAATAGGCGATGTATACTTTAATTGCAATTGTAAACCCAAAGGCATACAAAATCAATGCAATTACAAATCCTACTATAAAAAGCGTTGGAAACCAAAATGTAATCTTACTGTGCTTAGGATACCATGAATCCAAAACAGGTCGTGCTTTTCCGAATTTATTGACCTGCGTATAGAACTTGCTGAAATCGATTCTTCTTTTATGATATACGTACGAGTCTTTGAACAATTTGGTTTTGAATCCCAACTTCCAAAGACGAATGGACAAATCCGGGTCTTCACCGGGATGAATATTACCGAAACCGCCGGAAGCTTCAAAAGCGGCCTTAGACAGTCCCATATTAAAACTCCTTGGCTGGAACTTTCCTATTTTTTCCGATCCGCCTCGAATACCTCCCGTAGTTAAGAACGAGGTCATGGTAAAGTTTATTGCTTTTTGAACCGAAGAAAAAGAATCCAAGGCATTATCGGGTCCGCCAAAACAATCCACAAACTGTTTTTTTAGGTTTTTATCAACCGAAGTCAGATAGTTTTCAGGCAGAATACAATCGGAATCCAAAATTAGGAAGTAGCTTCCCATGGCATGTTTCATTCCGAAATTTCTGGAATCACCGGGGCCAGAATTGGGTTTATTGAAATAGGAAATGAATAATTTTCCCTCATATTTTTTTACTACTTCCCTACACGGAACAGTCGAGCCATCTTCCACGATAACTACTTCAAAATCTTCATGATAATTCTGCTCTGCTAGGCTTTTTAGCAGTTCTTCTACTTCATCGGGTCGGTTATACACCGGAATAATAAATGAAAAATACATCGCTGCAACTTAAATTTTAACAAAGGTAATGCTATAAAAACAAAAAAGCCACTTGAAAAAGTGGCTTTTGAATTATTTTGAATGAAATTATTATTCTTTCACAACCTTAATTGTCTTTACTAATCCGTCAACATTTACTTTTACAACATAAGTTCCGGCGGAAAGATTTGACATATCCAACTGGCTTTGTGCAGCGTTTAGATTTTTTGACATTACTTCCTGACCTACTAGATTGTAAACAGCTACTGAAGCAATTTCAGTGGTGTATGCTAAATTCAAAACGTTTTTAACCGGGTTTGGATACGCTTCAAATGAATCCGCATCGAAAGAAGCGGCACTTAATGCCCCACCACAAGTAACGGAACGCGTTCTGCTTACATCCTCAGAAGTACACTGATCGTCTAAATGAGTATAGAAACGAATCGGCCCGGTAACTGTAGAAGTCCAAAGAACCGGAGTGGTACCATAAGCGTCAGGCGTTACACCACCATCAGAACTGATTGTGATAAAATCAGTAGCGTTCGAACTTTCAAATTTATAGGTTTCTCCAGCAGTTACATTAACCAAAGAGTACTCACCTGCCCAACCATTAGTTGTAACATTATTCACAGTAACACCATCACAAGTTGCAGGCGTATATGTAGTACCCGGCCATTGACCGTTTACAGCTGAAAGACAATATCCCGGAGCCGCTCCCGTTGTAAAACTCCAGATAGCACAACCGGTAGCTTCACCACCTGCATTTACTGCTTGAATTGTCCAATAAAAAGTAGTATTAAAATCGGTTACATCAATATTAGCAGATGTTGTTAAAAAGTTACCCACTAAATTTGTAACATCTCCCGGCGTAGTACCATAATACATATTATAAGAAACTGCAGGGTCTCCTGTTGTTGGGGCATCCCATGAAAACACTATTGTGCCAGCTGGAACGTCAATCGCACCATCAGCAGGACTGATTACGGTTGTACAACCTGGTGTTTGCGTTGTGTCAAAAAGGAATGGACCTACCCAAACACTTGTATCGCCAGCACCACAATCTGCCTGAACATAATATTCGTATTCTGTTGCAGCTGCTAAACCATTCAATACATAAGGATTAGACACACCACTCTCTACAGTACCTGTACCTTGTGTGAAACCACTTGGACCATATTCGATATTCCAAAGAGATTCTCCTGCACCTGCTGTCCATGATAAACTAACCGAATCCGAAGACAAAACCGTAGCATTTAAAGCAGTTGGAGCAAAACAAGATGGGGAAAGATCAACAACAATGTTATCTAAGTTCAGATAAAACATATCTGCATCAGAATAAGCATTGAAACCAAAATAATAAACCCCGCTTGCCGCTGGCGTAAAATCCACAAAGGCATTGGTTGCCGTATCTTCCATAATATTAGGATAATCCGCTAAAGGAATTGTCATGGCAGCTGCTGAAGCTGAAGTTCCATAGGCAACTTTCATTTTTTCAGCATAAAAACCTGTACCTCCGTAAACATACGATACTCTATATGAAGTTCCAGCTGTCAAATTAACCCCTTGGGTAAAAAACCATGAATTTGCAGGATTCGATCCATTGTAAGTGTATCTTAAAATCTTACCGTTAAAACCATAAGAATCTGTTACTGTAGTGGTTGCCCAATTATTTCCGGTTCCTTCGTTAACGATTAAATTACAAAGTGGTGCTGCAGGTGTCGTTGCACTTTCAAAATCCTGAGTATAAGGAACATCCGCTGCATTACACGGGGTAGTAAAACTATATGGACCGCTCCAAGTACTTAATCCAGATCCGCCACAGTCAGCCTGAACATAGAACTGGTATGTGGTTGCGTCACTTAATCCATTTAATGGATGAGGATTTGTCACTCCGTTAACTACCGTACCGGTACCTTGAGTAAAACCAGACACTCCCCATTCGATATTCCATAAAGATTCGCCTGCACCCGGAGTCCATCCCAAACTGGCACTCATTGTAGTAACAGAAGATGCCGTTCCAGCTGAAGGAGCCAGACACGATGGTGGCGTTCCGTCAACATAATCAAATTGAATTACCGGTCTGTTCGCATTCGTAGTGCTTGTATTTACACCACAAGCCGTTCCGCCATCTACTCGGTAAAATCTTGATCCGTTTGCAACACTGGCGGTAACCCTAACTTCTCCGTAAGGAGCCGTATAAGCATTAGGACCATCAGAGCAGATTTCAATAATTACGTTATCAACCCCGTTCCATACGAATGGCGTATCAAATACGATCATATCAAATGCTCCAACCGCGGTAACTGTCGGATTATAATTAAATGGCGATTTAACCACGGTTGTGGCTAAATTACTATGTGTGGCAGCATCTGTAGCAGCGGTATGTCCCATTTTAATGGTGTACCCTAACAAATCACCTCCTGCGTAATCAGCCGCAATGGAAAAACCTAAAGCTGTTATCTCATCATAAGGTGTCATAGAGGCGCTTAGTTCAGATGCGGTGTACACAACCTGATACCTGAAAGCTTCATAATACCCATCGATAGGGTCGTTGCCCGTACTTGTAGTGGTGCCCGTATCTGCACCAACCACTATTGACTGCGCATTAATTTGCAGACCAATAAAAAACAAAAAAAGTAAAAAAGTAATTTTTTTCATAGTATTTATTTTATAAAACCATGACAATTTACATGAAATAAATAAAATTGCAAGAATTTTAACAAAAAAAGGTGGTCAATTGACCACCTTTTTGAATTATAATGAAAATATTATTGTTTTACAACCTTAATTGTTTTTGTTAAACCTTCTGAAGTAACTTTTACAATATAGTTCCCTGAAGTAAGATTTGACATATCAATTTGTCCTTGTGCAACATTTAAATTTTTAGTAATAACTTTTTGACCTAACATGTTATACACTTCCACTGAAGAAATCTCTGAGGAATAGGATAAGTTCAACACATCTTTAACAGGGTTAGGATACGCTTTGAATGAAGCTGAATCGAAAGAACCCGTACTTAACGATGCGTCATACGCTGAAATTCCGAAGTTTCCGACAGTGTCATTGTTATATTCGTAAGCTCTGATTAAAATTGTAGCACCAGGAGTTTGAGCGGTTAATGATAATCTTGAGAAACCTACTGCTGTTTCAGTTGCACCGTCATCATCACAACCAACTTGTACCGGAGTAGTACAATCACCTGTGTAAGCAGTGATAACAGTATCAATACCTGCACCGCCACCTACAGGAGTTCCTGTTTCAATAGTGATACTTCCACTGGCTGGTACAACAACGCTATACCAAACATCTCTTCCGCTAAATCCGAAACAAGTAGTTGGAGCAGTCTGACTTGAAGTAGTAGCTCCAGCGTTAGTTCCGTCAATTGGATTGTCACTATACACCCCGCCCGGAGTTAACGCGATTGCATTTGTACAATCATCATTTGCAGGAGGTGTTGCCAAAGTTGTAAATGAAACGGTAGACCATGTACTGTACGTTCCAGCGCCACAATCTGTTCTCACATGGAAATAATAAGTAGTTGAAGGCGTTAAAGAGGAAGCATTGTATACTTCTCCTGCTAAATCGGTACCTGCTCCTGCTGGATCTAACGGGTTATTGTCTAGCACATACTGATAATTTCCTGTAGTTGCAGTCCAAGTTAAAGCAGCTGAAGAATCAGTTACTGAATTCGCAGCTAATCCTAATGGTGGTGCACATGCCGGAGTTAGATCGATAGAAATATCATCTAAAGAAATATACCAAGGTGTGCCGTTCATGAATCCTTTAATTCCTACATAATAAACTCCGGTAGCAGCTGGAGTAAATGAACCAATAATTTGCTGGTAATCGCCATTAATAATACCTGTAGCCGGTACAATTACGTTAGTCATTCCCGCAGCTGATGCTGAAGTTCCGTAACTAATAGCCATGTTTGAATTTGCAGCAGTTGCTCCATCCTGACGAGCATATAAAGAAACCGTATAGCTGGTACCAGATGTTAAATCAATAGGAATAAACAACCAATCTTCATTAGAATATTGCAAGAAAGCATTCCATGCTCCTGTTCTAGGTGTTCTATTGTATGTTGTTAATGTATTGTTTGCTGTCCAAGTTGCCGCTCCCGTTACAGAAGCTTGTGACAAACATCCGGCAACAGTAACGTTATGAGTATACCCAGCTTCGAAACCTTCAAAATAAGGAATGGAATATGGAACACATGGTGTAGTAAAACTGAAAGGCCCTACCCACAAACTTGCTCCTGAACCACCACAATCAGCCTGAACATAATATTGATAAGCTGTATTTGGCGTCAATCCGTTTAAAACATGTGGATTTGCCACCCCGTTCACAACTGTTCCTGTACCTTGAGTAAATCCGGTTGCACCGTATTCGATATTCCAAGTATTCTCAGAACCACCGGCTGTCCAAAACAAATTCGCAGAATCAGATGTAATTGTATTTGCGCCTAATGCGTAAGGCTCAGGACATGCCGGAGTTAATCGAACTTCAAAATCATCAATAAAGAAATCGATATTAGCACTACCGTTATCCACACCTTCAATACCTCTGAAAGCGAATCTTACATTCTGACCTGCATAAGCACTTAAGTCAAATGTATTGGATGTTCCCGAGAAAGACGGCACATTCGTATCATTGTAAGTATGCAAAACTGTCCAGTTAGCTGTTCCTGTTGAAACCAAAAGCTCAACAGAATCATCTGATTCCCATGCTGGCGATGGAGCTCCTGTCCCACCATTTTGTGTGGCAGCAACGGAATATCTTAATTCATAACCTGTTGCAGGAATACTAAAAAGTGGCGATATGATCCAATCATTATCAGTAGCACCATCAATTTGAATTTTCATTGCTCCGGTAGTACCGCTGTTTAAAAACCCGTCAGCCGCCCATGAACTAGTACCAAATGTCGCAGGTCCTAACGTAGTATCACCGTTATCCGCTTCAATCCAACATGTAGGGACATAAGTCGCAAAGTTTTCAATTGAAGGTACGGCATTTACATCACATGTTGTAAAAGAAGACTCTGTACAACCTGAGGCTTCACCATTATCATTGTATGGTATAACCGTTACGTAATATGTTGTTGCAGGATTTAATGTACCCAAATCGTAAGATAAAACATTACCTACATCCTGATTGTTCAATACATCTGTAGCACCGGAGGATGTTCCTACATTAACCAAATAACCTAATGGAGAACCTGAGGCGCCAGCCCATGAAACAACACTTCCAAAAACATTAACCGCTCCGTTTGCAGGAGTCGTTAAAGCAGTACAAACAGGCGGGTTTGTTGGCACAATGCCTCCCAATATAATGTTTGCAATAGTACTTGTTCTTGTACCTGTAGGAGGTGTAACCGGATCAGGGTTGGTAGTATCATTTCTGTAGTAAATACCCCTGTTTGTGGCGGCAAAACCTTTGAAATTAACCGAACAGGTATAATCAGCAGTATTTTCGTCTACAGCCACCACTAGATTATCCGATCCGTTATAATTGAATGGAGTATCCAGTGTAATGGTCATCCATCCTGGAGCTCCGGGATAAGTAACCGTACCCGTATAAGCCTGAGTTAAGTTTGCATACGGTTCCCAATCTGTAGTGGAAGAAAAGATAGTTTTTGTGGTATGGCCAAGATAAATTGTCCACCCCGTACTGTTAGCAGCCGGTCCTCCCGACTCATAATAAAAACTTAGTTCCGTAATATTACCACTGGTATTTATTTCGGAAGCTAAATACAGCTGTTGGGTATAAGAATATCCCCAACAAGAAGATACAGGAACCGTTGTAATATTGGTTGTTCCTGAACCTACCTGCACTTGCGCATTCGCTAAAAATGAGAAGAGCGCAAAGAAAAGTAAAGTAATTTTTTTCATGTTGCTTTTTTTGAATTAAAGTATAAATTTAATAACAAAAAACATAACCTTAACATAAAATAGACATAAAACACAAAACTCACGACAAAGCGTGAGTTTTATAACATTTAATACGGTTTTTACTTACATAATACTATGTACCTGAACCATTTCGTCTGTATCTGCAAGATAATCCACCCCTTCAAATCCAAATCCGAACAGGTTTAAAAAGTCTTGTTTATATCCAGCAAGATCGCCAATTTCAACAAGTGACTCTGTAGTGGATTCTGTCCATAATTTTGCGATTTGTTCCTGAACATCAGCGCGCATTTCCCAATCGTCAATTCGGATTCTGCCTTTTTCATCTGTTGGAATTGCGGTACCGCTGTATAATCTTTCGCTGAATAATCTTTGTATCTGCTCAATACAACCTTCATGAATTCCTTTCTCTTTCATAATCTTATACAACAATGAAATATACAATGGAATAACTGGGATGGCTGAACTGGCTTGTGTTACCAAGGCTTTGTTTACCGAAACATATCCTTTTCCGTTAATATCCTTTAATTTGTCGGTGATTTCGAACGCTGTAGCTTCCAAATGGTCTTTGGCTCTACCGATAGTTCCTTTTCTGTATACGGCTTCTGTAACTTCAGGCCCAATATAAGAATAAGCAACAGTGGTCACGCCTTCTGCAAGAACACCGGCTTCTTTCATGGCATCCATCCACATTGACCAGTCTTCACCGCCCATTACCACAACAGTATTATCGATATCCTCCTGGTTAGCTGGTTCAATGGAAACCTGAGATACATTTCCGGTATGGAAATCAACGGTTTTATTGGTGAAAGTAGTTCCAATTGGTTTCAAAACCGAACGGTGTGTAACTCCCGTAGTAGGATGCACGCGAACCGGCGAAGCCAAACTGTAAATTATCAAATCAACCTGACCCAAATCGGCTTTAATCATAGCGATGGTTTGCTCTTTCACTTCATTGGAAAACGCATCACCATTGATACTTTTAGCATACAACCCAGCTTTTTGGGCCTCCTGTTCGAAAGCGGCAGAATTGTACCAACCCGGAGAAGCGGTTTTACCTTCCATTGGCGGTTTTTCAAAAAACACACCTATTGTAGAAGCGTCGGAACCAAAAGCGCTTGTAATTCTCGAAGCCAAACCAAATCCGGTGGAAGCACCAATAACCAATACACGTTTTGGTCCGTTAATTTTACCTTTTGATTTTACATATTCTATTTGATTTTTTACGTTTTGTTCGCACCCTTTTGGATGAGCGGTCAAACAAATAAATCCTCGCATTCTAGGTTCTATAATCATGTCCTAATTTTTTATTTTTTCTATTTTCGGTTTGTTGTTTGCGTATACTAAAGCGTAACAAAAGTAAGTTAAAAAATCAATTTAACAAGGCTTTTGCATGATTTAGCGCCGAATCGGAAATGTCTTTACCGGAGAGCATTTCGGCAATTTCCACTATTCGTTCTTCGTCGGATAATAATTTCAATTCGGAGACGGTATTTTCACCCTGGATGGATTTGAATACTTTATAATGTTGCTGTCCTTTTGCTGCAATCTGGGGTAAATGGGTAATGGCAAACACCTGCATTTCCTTACTCATTCCTTTCATGATACCGCCCATTTTATGTGCAATTTCACCTGATACCCCGGTGTCGATTTCATCAAAGATTATGGTTGGTAATTTGGAATACTCCGCTAAAATGGCTTTTACTGCCAACATGATTCGGGACAATTCCCCTCCGGAAGCCACTTTCTTAAGCAAACCAAAATCGGTTCCCTTATTCGCTGAGAATAGCAAAACCACTTCGTCTTTACCAAGAACAGTATAGGTTTCCGTCGCTTTCATATCAAACTGAAAACGGGCATTGGGCATTCCGAGTTGTGCTAAAATAAAAGTAATCTTATCCGTTAAAACCGGTACCGCATTCTTTCTGTTACTGGAAATCGCTTCGGCTAACCGATCTAAATCACTACTAATTGTCAAAATTGTGTTTTCCAATTTGTGAATGGTGTTTTCCAAATCATCGGCCAAAACCACTTTGCTATCCAAATCGGTTTGAATTTCCAATAATTCTTCTACCGAATTGACCTGATGTTTTTTCTGTAACGAATAAATGGTTTGCAGTTTTTGGTTCACCAATTCCAACTGTTCCGGATCGTTAACCAGTTTCTCGGATTGATTGAAAAGTTCGGTTGCAATATCATCAAACTCAATCAGTACGCTGGAAACGCGTTCAGATAATTCATTGAATTCCGAAGACAATCCGGCAATTTTCTGCAATGACGCTTTAACCTCTTTTAAGTTTTGAATGATTCCGATTTGCTCTTCATTTGACAGAGCCAATGATTTGTCCAGGGCTTCTTTGATGAACTCCACATTATTAAGTTTCTCAAAAATGCTTTCGAGTTCCGATTGTTCTCCGGATTTTAAATTGGCAGCCAATAATTCCTCCTGCAAAAACGAATTGTAATCCTGTTCTTTGGTTAATGCTTCTTTTTCGGAAATCAGTTTTTTTAACTGACTTTTGGTTGATTTATATTCCGAAAGTTTATTTTTATACTCCAACAAAACTGCTGAATTTCCGGCAATCGCATCCAAAATCTGAATCTGATAAGCTTCTTCCGATAATTCCCTGGTTTGATGTTGCGAATGAATGTCGATTAAAAATTCACCCAATTCCTGCAATTCATTCAGATTTACCGGACTGTCATTTACAAAAGCACGTGATTTACCGGACGGGAGAATTTCTCTTCGGATGATGGTTACGTCTTCATAATCCAGATCACTTTCAGCGAAAAACGATTGTAAATTGTATTTGTCGATTTGAAACTGTGCTTCAATCACACATTTCTGTTCCTTATCTTTCAGTGAGGTCAAATCTGCTCTTTTCCCTAAGACCAAGCCTAAAGCGCCTAAAAGAATGGACTTCCCTGCTCCTGTCTCACCGGTAATAATAGACAACTGATTGGAAAAATTCATTTCCAACTGTTCTATCAAAGCGAAATTTTTAATGGATAATTGTATCAGCATAATTTGTGTCTTTGGAAGAATGGTCTAAAACACAAATTTAGAATTTTATGTTATTCCATTTTGCAGAATTTAATGGCGAAACCTTATTTAGTGTTTCCGATAATTCCACAACATTTACGTTGGGACCACCGGAAAAAATCGAAACAATTTCATCAGCTTTTGCGTCAAAAAAGATTCTGGTTATAAAAGCATTGGGGCGAACACTGTGAATTTTGGAAACGGTTTGAACTGCTTTCACAATATTCTCCTTAGCGATTTTGGTATTTTCCGCCATTTTATCCATTCCCAAATAGTGGTACTCGTATAAAGCTTCGCGGTAAGGCGTAAAAGTATTGGAAAGCAAATCGTTGATTAAGTAATAACGGTTTTGTTTTTTTTCGGTTTGTGTCCAACCGGCTGTACCACTTGACTGCGCCAAATTGGCAACATTGGCGGCGCCTTCGAGAAACTTGGTTCCTCCCTGATTGGAAAACGTATCGGCATCCAACCCAACTATAACATTGGCATAGAAAGCGATAACTGCTATTAAATTGGAATCGTAACTGTTTGGATTGTAAACAAAGTTTTCGAACTCCAGGTATCTGAAATTAAACTCCTTATCGTTAAAATTAAACACTGGTGAGGAATAAGTCGAATTATATACCGGCCTTGAAGACTGCACTTGTAGTGTACATTGAAATTCATTCGATTCATAGGACTGAATCGTGATAAACATACTGCAATCGATACGCTCGTTATTCGCAAAATTTCGGGTGGTCCATTTGGTATTGTTGACAAATTCACCAAGGGAACGCTCCAATGTTTTGAATATCTGAACATTGGCCGCTGTAATCTGATCGTAGCTGACTTTTACCGAACAATTTAATTCCTGGCTGAATCCAAAAGATGAAACGAATAAAAGTCCTGTTATAATCCAATTACGCATAATGTTCTACTATTTTATTAACGATATCCTGAGCTACTTCTTCTTTCGATTTAAGATTCATGGGTTCCATCGAAAAGTTCTTATCGATAAACGTTACTTTATTGGTAGACTTACCAAATCCGGCACCTTCATCGTTTAACGAATTAAGAACAATCAAATCTAAGTTTTTTTTCTGAATTTTTTGCTTGGCGTGCTCAATTTCATTCTCGGTTTCCAATGCAAAACCTATTAAAAACTGTTGCTTTTTTATTTCACCAAGCGAAGCAAGAATGTCTTTTGTTTTTTCCAGCTCAACGGATAACGTATCGTCTTTCTTTTTTATTTTCTGTGAGGCCACATTTTTAGGGCGGTAATCCGCTACGGCAGCTGCGGCTACGGCAACATCCATTTCATTAAAATAACGATGACAAACCTCATACATTTCCTGTGCTGAAGTCACCCTTTCTATTGTAACCAAAGAATGTTTCAATTGCAAATGCGTAGGTCCGGAAACCAAAATCACTTCGGCGCCCAAATCGGCAACCGCTTTGGCGATATCAAACCCCATTTTACCCGTGGAATGATTTCCGATAAAACGGACAGGATCAATCGCTTCATAAGTTGGTCCGGCAGTAACCAATATCTTTCTGCCCTTTAAAGGCAGTTTACTTTCCAAATCTTTTTCCAGAAAGGCGACGATATTTTCAGGTTCCGCCATTCGGCCTTCTCCTGAAAGTCCGCTTGCCAATTCACCGGTTTCTGCAGGAATGATAATATTTCCGAAGTCTCTCAGCGCTTTAAAACTGGCTAAAGTGGAACTGTGTTTGTACATGTCCAAGTCCATTGCCGGAGCAAAATAAACAGGACATTTCGCCGATAAATAAGTAGCAATTAAAAGATTGTCACAATTGCCGTTCACCATTTTGGAAAGCGTATTGGCAGTTGCGGGAGCGATGACCATTAAGTCGGCCCAAAGTGCAAAATCCACGTGGTTGTTCCATTCGGCGTTTTCTCCTTCTTCGCTTAAAAAAGTAGAATAAACCGGATTCTTGGAAAGTGTGGATAAGGTTAACGGAGTAACAAAATCTTTAGAAGCAGGTGTCATGATTACCTGAACCTGAGCACCTGCTTTTATAAGTAGTCTAACTAACGTTGCTGTTTTATATGCGGCAATTCCTCCGGAAACACCGAGTAATACTTTTTTACCGCTTAAAACAGACATAGTTTTATTGTTTATTTGAATCTCTGTAATAGATTTTACCTTCCAACCACTCTTGTACTGCTAAAGCATGTGGTTTAGGCAATTTTTCGTAAAACTTAGAAACTTCAATTTGTTCTTTGTTTTCGAAGATTTCTTCAAGACTATCATTGTAAGTAGCAAACTCCTCTAGCTTGTCAATCAATTCCTTTTTGATTTCAGAGTTGATTTGATTAGCTCTTCTTGCCATAATAGTAATCGCTTCATACACATTCCCCGTTGGCTCTTCGATTTTACTCTTATTGTAGGTAATTGTATTTACAGGAGCTGTAGTCTTCTTTAAATCCATAGGTAATTATTTAGAAAATTTTTGTAATTCGGTTTCGATATTTGCCAATTTTTCATCGGCTTCTTTTTTGTATTTGGTATCCGCTTTAAAACGCATTAATCCGGAATAAGCCGTTTTGGCAATATTTAAACGCTCCTCAACTTTTGAAGGAACACTGTTTAACGCTAGCTTGTATGCGGAATCAAATTTATAATATAAAGCATCCTCTTTGTATTTTGTTCCCGGATAATCAGAGATAAAATTATCTAAGGATTTCACTGCCGACTTGTAATCCGAAATAGTATTATACTGTTTCGCGATTTCAAATGCTTTTTTCTCTAATTTATCTCTTAACGCAGCAATAATCTTGTTTGCCTCATCGAAATTAGGCGAATTCGGATAGGTGTTAATATAATTCTGCAATTTATCAATCGCCTTATCGGTATCCGTCTGATCTAAAGAATACACGGGAGATAAAAAAGAATAACATTTTGCTCCTAAAAAAGAGGCCTCTTCCCTGTGCTCGCTTTTGGGATATGTCGCCGCAAACGATTCAAATTGATAGGCCGCCAAAACATATTGTTCTGTTTTATAATACGACTGTGAAAACATGTAAAACAACTTCTCTGCCTGAGGCTTTCCTCTGTTTGGGCCTGCAATCTGTTCAAACAATCGGATTGCCTTGGTATATTTTTCTTTTTCGTATTTCTGAGTTGCCACTTCATATTTAAAAGCCAAATCCTCTGATTTTAAAGCCTTTTGGTACGGACTGCATGAAACAAAGAGTACTGAAAAAAGTAAAAAATATAAAAATTTATTCATGTTTTTGTTTAAGTTATAATGCTTTTCACTCAGTTCCGGACTGATTTAAAAGCAACTGCAAAGTTAATTATTAATTATAGATTACAAAATCTTTTTTTTATGTCACAAAAAAGTAAAAGATGCCATAAAAAGACATCTTTCCTTAACTCGTTTAATTGCAATTTATTTTACGGCATTGGGCTGATTTCCCGAAAAGCTCTTCATATCATTATCAAACAGATACAAACCTCCCTTGTCATCCCCAATTAAATTAATTTTATCTAAAATTGTTCTGGCCGTCGCCTCTTCTTCAATTTGTTCCGAAACGTACCATTGTAAAAAGTTATGTGTCGCATAATCCTGTTCCTGCAATGTAATATGAACCAATTCGTTAATGCTTTGGGAAACCATCACTTCGTGCTCAAACAATTGTGTAAACAATGCTTTGAAAGAGGAGCAATCCAAAACAGGTTCAATCACATTCGGAATTTTCGCATCGCCGCCACGCTGATTGGCATATTTTACCAATTTAAGCATGTGCATACGCTCCTCATCCGATTGCTTGTACATGAAAGCAGAAATACCTTCAAAACCCTGAACCTCAGCCCAAGATGCCATTGCCAAATAAATTTGAGAAGAATCCGCTTCTACTTTAATCTGTTTATTAATTGCTTGCTGAATAGTGTTAGACAACATAACTTTTCGGTTTTTTAATGATTTGCTAATTTACAATTTTCTTTACAAAAGCATTCAGGCGATTTGCTAAATCTTCGTTAACATTTACCAACGGTAAACGAACCGTATTTTCAGACAATCCCAATGATTTGAAGACTTCTTTTATTCCGCCCGGATTTCCCTGTTCGAAAATCATATCAATACTGTCGGCCAATAAATAGTGTAATTTGTAAGCCTCATCCACTTTTCGCTGTAAGCCCAAACGCACCATTTCGGAGAATTCTTTTGGAAAACCTTCACCGATTACCGAGATTACCCCTGCTCCACCGGCCAAAACCATGGGAAGCGTAATCATGTCGTCGCCGGAAATCACAAGGAAATCTTTTGGTTTGTACTGAAGTAATTTCATGGCCTGAACGATATCACCGGCCGCTTCTTTTATAGCGATTACATTTTTGAAGTCATTCGCTAATCTTAAAACCGTAGACGGCAACATGTTACTTGCGGTTCTTCCGGGAACATTGTAAAGAATTACAGGTAGCGGAGAATTTTCGGCAACCATTTTAAAATGCTGGTAAATTCCTTCCTGAGTCGGTTTGTTATAATAAGGGGAAACCGAAAGGATTGCTGAAAAACCGGAAAAATCTCTTGTTTTCAATTCTTCTACCACTTTCATCGTGTTGTTTCCGCCCACACCCAAAACCAAAGGCAATCGTCCGTTATTCGCTTCTTTTACAGTAGCGATAACCAATTCTTTCTCCTCTGCCGTAAGTGTTGCGGATTCTGCCGTGGTTCCTAATACAACCAGGTACTCCACGCCACCGTCAATCACATAATTCACAATGCGTTTCAGTGCTTCCACATCAACGGAAAAATCTTTTTTAAAAGGTGTTACCAACGCCACTCCGGTTCCAATAAATGCCTGCATTTTATATTTTGTTTAAAATTTTTAAATATTTGAATAATTCGGATACAAATTCCTGATGCTTTTCGGCCACAGTTGTAATCATGAAACTGTTCAAGCGCTTGTCAATGGTGGAAAAGCCAACTTTAAATCTGGCTTTCGACTGTAAAGTAACCAAAGTCAACGGCGGCTTCTCAACATCGTAATAACTGATTAACATGTCAAACGGCTTTTCAATAAAGTCCTTCACTTCCGGCTTCTTAAAATCCGGGTTGAGAGTAATGTCTGCTCTGCTGAAAAAATGGTGTTGAAAAGTGTCTTTCTTTTTTATCTTATCCCTGTAAATCAAAACTTCGATATCCTTTTGCTGAATTCCGGCGGAAACGATTTCCGAAACCAATTCGCTTTCCTTTGAAAAATAACTTTCATCAATCAGCAGGCCTACCGTTTGTATCTTGTCTTCAATAATTGCCGGCTTATAATTTGACAAGGATTTTTTAACTAATTTTTTAATTAGAAAATCCTTTATTAGTTTTAAAAACATAGTAATTTTACTTGAAATACAAATTTAACGAAATAAGGCTTATTACGAATGGTAAAGTTAAGAAAGTATAACCGTTTTTTCATACAAATTATTGCAGCATTTTCGGTTTTTTTATTGGTTTCCTGTGTTGGAAACAAATATTACAATTCGAAAATTGAAGGAAAGCAGATCGGGATTACCGGGCAATCGGGCGAAGTAAAATCGATTGATGCTTTTGTGGCGCCTTACCGGGAACACATTAATAAAGACCTTGACAACATATTAGCCTATTCCCCGGAAACACTTGATAAAAGTAAGGGCGAATGGCAAACCTCCATCGGCAATCTAATGGCCGACATGACCGTGGAAATGGGAAATCCGGTATTCTTGTCCCGTGAAAAGAAAAACATCGACATCTGCATTTTGAATCATGGTGGCATCCGTTCCATTTTACCCAAAGGAAATGTGACTACCCGAACTGCTTTTGAAATCATGCCTTTTGAAAACAGTCTGATTGTGGTGGAACTGAAAGGAACCGAAATCCGGGAAATGGCTAATTATATTCTGAAAGAAAAAAAACCTCATCCGTTAAACGGTTTGCAGATAATCATCGATAAAAACACATTGACTGTAAAATCCTTATCCGTTAACGGAAAACCGTTGGAAGATTCTAAAAGTTATTACGTAGCCACCTCGGATTATTTATCCAACGGAGGCGACAATATGGTTTTCTTCCGAAAAGCCGTTGCGTCCTATGATATGAATTACAAACTTCGAAACCTGATGATTGATTACTTCAAAAAAGTAGATACCATCCCTGTAATTATAAACCAAAGAATAATTCTGGAATAAGATGAAAAGAAGAGATTTTTTAAAAAACACGGCAGCAAGTTCCGCTTTATTGACTTTGGGTGGGTTGTCATTAAGCAGTTTCGATAACCTGGAAGACACTACAGAAGTTAAGAAAATAACCATTCTCCATACTAACGACGTACACAGTCATATTGATCCGTTTCCGGCAGATCATCCCAAGAATCCAAACATGGGCGGAGTTGCCCGAAGAGCGGCTTTAGTGGAACAAATCAGAAAAGAGGAAAAAAACGTTTTACTTTTGGATGCCGGTGATATATTTCAGGGAACGCCTTATTTTAATTACTACGGCGGTGAATTGGAATTCAAATTGATGAGTATGTTGCAATACGATTTGGCTACGATGGGAAATCACGATTTCGACAACGGAATTGAAGGTTTTTACGCACAATTGCCGCATGCTGAATTCGATTTCGTTTCGGCAAACTACGACTTTAAAAACACTATCCTTGACGGGATTGTGAAACCTTATAAAATCATACGTAAAGACGGAATTAAAATCGGAATTTTTGGTCTAGGCGTAGAACTTCAGGGATTGGTGAGTCCGCAACTTTATAAAGAGACCGTTTACAATAATCCGGTGGAAGTAGCTCAGGAAATGACCCGAATCCTGAAACAGGAAAATAAATGTGATTTGGTTATCTGCCTTTCGCATTTAGGGTTTAAATATTCGAATGATCCGGAAAAAATATGCGATGTCAATTTGGCGAAAAAGACAAAAGATATCGATTTAATTATTGGCGGTCACACTCATACTTTTCTGGACAAACCAGTAATTGAGAAAAACAGTGACGGTAAAGAGGTACTTATTAATCAGGTGGGCTGTTATGGCATAAACTTAGGTCGGATTGATTTTTATTTTGACAAAAAAAACAAGGCTGCTTCAGGCAACGGAAGAAGTATTATGGTTTGATTTTTTCTGTTTGCGCCTGATTCATTGCTATCACAGCCATGTAAAGAATGTATTGTGCCGCAGAAAATATCACAATCGCTATGGGTCTGAATATTTGAACGGAAAGATAATAATGATCGATTGCGACGATAAATCGCATAAAAACAAACATAATGATACTGATTAAAATGTAGGTGTTAATCTTGCTTGGCGACATAATATAATTTGCCAGTGAGATTCCCCCCAATAAAATTACAAGGACACCATTAAGCACCACAAAATAAAAAGCATCTCCCAAGCTATTGTTCAGCAGCTCCAAAACAGTAATGAAGATTATTGCAAATGGAAAAGTTCCTATTAAAAAAGGGAGTGGCTTAGGACATTTACAGCATTTTAAAATCAAAATCAATACAAATAGTCTACTGATAAAAGTAGTTAAGATACCCAAAAGAAATATTTCTTTCTCTGTACTGATAAAACAAATGTTGGCTATCCACATAAAAAAAAGGGCGATCACAAAATACAGATTCATTCCTTTCCTATCCGTACTCACAAAATACAAAAAGAATAAAGTAGGCATTAAAAGTGGTTTCACAACGTAGAGAAAATCCGCATCCTTTAAATATTCCGCATAAATTAGAATCAAACTTAAAAACAGATAGAATAGTTTGAGAGGTCTTAAAAAAAATGCCTTTTCGATTTTAAAATCCATCTGTCTCTTTTTTGAATTAATTCTGAATTTTGTTTCTGTCAAAGTTCATTTTATCAAACGAAAGAAATGTTTTCAGCAAAAAAAACTGCGCAGTAACAAAGAGCAGCATAGCCATTGGTCTGAAAAGTTTCATGGAAACATAATACAAATCGATCGACACTAAAAACTGGATAAATGTAAACATCAAAACACTAATTAAAAGATACGTGTTGGGTTTGTTGGAGTCAATAAAATAATTTGCCAGAGAATATCCTCCCAAAAAAATCATGAGTGTGCCGTTCAGAAAAAACAAATAGACGCCCTGTTCGATGTTTTCATAAACCAATTGAAAAACACAACAATACACAAACGAAAAAGGGACAATCGCTATTAGAAAAGAAAAACGGTTTGGAAACGGCGTATTCACTAAAACAAGAAAGGTGATGAATATCCAAAACACCAAATAACTGGCCGCTCCCCTGAATATAAATTCCTGGGTTTGCGTGATAAATAAAATATTGGCAACCCAAACAAAAACCAGAGCAAGAACATACATCCAATTGATTTTCTTGGTCAAGGTAAGATACAACACCACCAATGCCGGAATTAAAAAAGGCTTGGTGAGACTTATTAATCGGATATCTTTTTCGTATTCTCCAAAAATCACAAACAGTGAAAGCATGATGTAGGCTATCCCCGAAAGTGTCGTTATATTTTTTCTGAATTCAGATTTCATTTTTCGAATCTTTAAGGAGATAATACTTCGTTAGGTAATAATATGAAACTATTTGTGTGAAATTATTCAGATAGTTTAATATTTCAATTTCTAAAAAATCTTTCTTAAGTATGTAAAAGACATCCGAAATCACAAATGACAAACTTGCAAAAATCATAAAAGTGGTATATCGGGATGGCTTTATGATATAATTCATGGATGCAATCGTTCCAATGGCTACCAAAATTATCCCGTAAAGCACCATCAGGCACATATTCTCCGTTTTAGCCTCTATTAAGACATCCATTATACTTATCAGTAAATAAATCAAAAAGAAAACACATAGCAACAGTGCAAACAAATGCGTTCTGTTGATACCGCCCAAACGAATGGCTACCAAATCATCGACAAGTCCTTTCAAAAAGAAAAGATATGCTATCAGGAAAACCGAAACGATTAACACAAAAAAATCGGGTAAATCAATCAGCACAGTCATATCGCCAATGAAAAACAGCATGATAATTACAACATAACTCCAATTGATTCTTCTCTTTTCCTGTAAATAGTAAAAGAAAATTGCCGGAACAATAATAGGTTTTGTAACCAACATAAGTTCACTGTTGTTTAACATGACAGCCAACATGAAAACAGTACAGGCTACAAAATATAATAATAACGCCGGTTTGTTTTTCATGAGTTTTCAAGAGTATTTTGGTGTGATCTGTATAAAAAATATTTTATGACAAAATAAAGCGAAAGAACCTGACAAAAAACATTAATGTTTACAAACACATTAAATTGAGCATAGTGATTATAAAGTACGTAAAACAAATCACTAATCACAAGGCTGAAAATGGTTAATAAAATGAAAAAGCTTGCCTCATCATTTTTTAAAATGTAATAGGTCACGGCTTCAATACCCAACAATACCAAAGTCACCCCGTAAACAATCAGCAAACCATAATTTGAATCGGTAGATCGGAATACAATCGACAAACCGAGATATAATAAACTTAACAAAAAGACAATAATCAAACAGATTATCAGAAAAGTATAACTTGAAATTTTAGGATTGTTTATTTTCAGTAAATCCTTGGTTAAATAAGACCCTAAGAACATGTAAGCGATGAGATTTAAGATCATTAAGGAAACCAACAGGTTTTCATATTCAATAAGAATCATCATATCGCCAATATAAAAAAGCAGCAAAACCAATGAAGGTATCAGGAGTATTTTCCCTTTACTTTCCTGCCAATAATAAAAAAAAATAGCCGGAGCAATCATCGGCTTAAACAAAAAAGTGATTACTGTATCTAATTCTAAAACAATAGACAGCACATACACCAATGATGCAGCAAAATATAAAATTAAAGCCGGGGTGCTTTTATCCATTTATCATCTCTATAAAATCATTTTCACTGATAATCGGAATATTCAACTGTTTCGCTTTTTCCAGTTTGGCGGGCCCCATATTGTCACCGGCAACCACAAAATGGGTTTTTGCCGAAATGGAACTGCCAACTTTTCCCCCATTATCTTCAATCGCTTTTTTCAAATCATCGCGGGAAAATTTTTCAAAAACACCGGAAACCACAAAAGTTTTCCCGGAAAGTGTATCAGAAACCGCTGTATCGTTTGAAGCGGAAACTTCAAGCTGAACTCCGTGTTGTTTTAATCTTTCAATGATAAGCCTATTTTCCTGATTATCAAAAAATTCAATGACACTTTGGGCGATTTTTTCACCTATTTCGTCGACTAAAATCAAATCCATCAACGAAGCGGAAGCAATAGCATCTATCGATTTATAGTGTTTCGCCAGTTTCTTTGCTACGGTTTCGCCCACATAACGGATACCTAACGCATACAAAACCCTTTCAAACGGAATTTCTTTTGACTTCTGAATCCCTTTTATCATGTTATCTGCCGATTTTTCCGCCATGCGTTCCAACGGAATAATCTGTTCTTTTTTCAGTTCATACAAATCGGCAAAATTGGTAACCAATCCGTTATTGAAAAGCAAAGCTACCGTTTCTCCTCCCAATCCTTCAATATCCATCGCTTTACGCGTAATAAAATGCTGAATTCTTCCGATAATCTGCGGCGGACAACCATAGAAATTCGGACAATAATGATTCGCTTCACCTTCTTTCCGTTCCAGTTCTGTCTGACATTCCGGACAATGCGTAATGTATTTTGTTGGTTCTGAATGCGACGGACGTTTGCTGAAATCAACCCCGATAATCTTCGGAATGATTTCGCCTCCTTTTTCCACAAAGACCTCATCGCCAATGCGAATGTCTAACTTTTCAATCTGATCGGCATTGTGTAACGAAGCTCTTTTTACCACCGTTCCTGCTAATTGTACCGGCATCAGATTGGCAACCGGAGTAATGGCTCCCGTTCTTCCCACCTGATAGGATATCGAATTCAGTTTGGTGGAAACCTGTTCGGCTTTAAATTTATAAGCAATGGCCCAACGCGGTGATTTAGCGGTATAACCTAATTCATCCTGCAGATGCAAATTATTAATTTTTACAACCACACCATCTGTTTCATAGGGCATTTCATGACGGTGCTTGTCCCAATAGTCGATAAAATCCAAAACCTCATTCATGTTTTTGGCCAAATGCGACTGTTTCGGAACTTTAAATCCCCATTGACGAGCTTTTTCCAAACCTTCAAAATGAGATGTAATGTGTAAATTGTTTCCGATAAGAGAATACAGCAAACAATCTAACGGACGTTTGGCCACTTCGGCGCTGTCCTGTAATTTCAAACTGCCGGAAGCGGTATTTCTAGGATTCGCATATGGTGTTTCTCCTATTTCAATCAGTTCCTGGTTCATTTTTTCAAAACCGGCAAAAGGCAAGATGATTTCGCCACGAATATCAAACTTCTCGGGAAAATCGCCTTTTAACTTAATCGGAACCGCTTTGATGGTTTTGATATTATTGGTCACATCATCCCCCTGAAACCCATCGCCCCTTGTTACGGCTCTTTTCAGTTTCCCGTTTTCATAGGAAATGCTGATGGAAGCGCCGTCGTATTTTAATTCGCAGGTATATTCCAACGGCACATCGCCTAAAATTTTCTGGGCCCGTCTTTCCCAATCCAGTAAATCTTCTTTGGAATAGGAATTGTCCAACGAGTACATTCTGTATTCGTGCTTAACCGTTTCAAAGTTCTTGGTTATGGTGCCTCCTACCCGCTGGGTTGGCGAGTTTTCATCGAAATACTCGGGATGTTGGGCTTCAAGATCCTGAAGTTCTTTGAGTTTTAAGTCAAATTCGTAATCGGAAATCGTGGGATTATCCAATACGTAATAATTATAATTGTGTAGATTGAGTTCGTCTCTTAGGGCTTGTATCTTTGGCAAAACATCCATAAAAAAGAAAAATTGGCTAGATTAGTTTGATGCAACTAATTTAACCAATTTTTAATAATATCCTTTTAAATCAATAAAACTATTGCTCTAAAATACCGCTCATTTGCTGGAATAAATCACCATCGGTAAAAATGGCGCCCTGCTGGATCAATTTGAATATTTCCATGTTTCTGTCATCCGCGAAAACCTTTTGACCGCGTTGCACTTCTACGTTATCGGTAAAGAGATTATCGCTAAGCCACTGCAAGCCCTCTTTGTGCAGTAAATCCACTTCGGTAACCAATGCGCGAATAATGATAGTCATCATGTGCACTTCGGTACAATGAAAAAGGAAAATGAAATTTTTCGAATAGTGTTCCAGGTATTTGGCATTTCCTAAAACACCTTCCCAGATCAAATCGGAAAAAATATCGATTTCCTGCTCGGCTGCCTCTGGGTTTTGCGCTTTAATAGTATCCCATTCGTTTTTATCAATAGACTGAGAAGCCAAAAAATTAATAAACTCCGGGTGCAGTTCTTCGAGCTGTTCTTTTGTAAGTCGTGTGTATTTCATGTCATTGTGAGGAACGAACCAATCTCATTCCAATTTAGTTAAAAAAAAAGCCTCCTCATACGAGAAGGCTTTTCTATAATGAATTAGAAATTAAGCTTGTTCAGCGATAATCTCGTATGCTAATTCAACGATTACATCACGGTGTAAACGCACTGAAGCAGTGTATTTACCGGTACGTTTAACGATACCTGAAGTGATGAATTTTTTGTCAATTGTTTGACCGTTTTTCTCTAAAATCTGAGCGATGTCAGCGTTTGTAACTGAACCGAATAATTTCTCACCACCCGCTTTAGCAGAGATTTTAATATCCAAAGCTTTTAAAGTTTCTCCTAATGCTTTTGCATCAGCAACGATTTTAGCTTCTTTGTGTGCTTTTTGTTTCAAGTTTTCAGCTAAAACTTTTTTAGCAGAAGGCGTTGCTAAAGTAGCAAAACCCTGAGGAATTAAGAAGTTACGACCGTAACCCGGTTTTACAGATACTACGTCATCTTTAAATCCTAAATTCTGAACGTCTTGTTTTAAAATAAGTTCCATGTTGTTGTCCTTATATTTGAGAAGTTAGGTTCCATCTGACCGGAAACCAACAACTGTAATTTTTAATTATTTTAATAAATCAGCCACATATGGCATTAAAGCTAAATGTCTTGCTCTTTTAACAGCTACAGACACTTTTCTTTGGTATTTCAATGAAGTTCCAGTTAAACGACGAGGAAGAATTTTCCCTTGCTCGTTAACGAATTTCAATAAGAAATCAGCATCTTTATAATCGATATATTTGATACCGGATTTTTTGAAACGACAATACTTTTTAGTTTTGTTAGTTTCTATGTTTAAAGGCGTTAGATATCTGATATCTCCGTCTTTTTTTCCTGAAGCGGATTGTTGTAAAGTTGCCATAATAATTATGCTTTAGCTGCTTTTAATTTTGCTCTTCTTCTTTCTGCCCAAGCTACCGCGTGTTTGTCTAAACTTACCGTTAAGAAACGCATAACTCTTTCGTCACGTCTGAATTCAGTTTCGAAAGCGATTAAAGCTTCTCCTGATACTTTGAATTCAAATAAATGGTAAAAACCACTTTTCTTGTGTTGGATTTCGTAAGCCATTTTTTTTAAGCCCCAATCCTCTTTGGATACCATCTCTGCTCCTTTAGAAGTAAGAAAATCTTCAAACTTGCTAACTGTTTCCTTTACCTGTTGCTCAGATAAAACGGGATTCAAGATGAAAACAGTTTCATAATGATTCATAATAAAAAATTTATTTGTTATAAAATTGGGTGCAAAAATAGTGATTTATATTTAACCTGCAATACCATTTTCGGTATTTTAGATGAAATGCAATATTTTCACATAAATCCTTTGGATATTAAAACTATTTAGTTATTTTTATTTCGATATTAACTCTCACCAGAAGCTTATGAAAATAAATTGTATAGTTGTAGATGATAGTAGCATCCAAAGATTGACCATTACTAAACTAGTAAATGATAACCCAAATCTGGAGCTCGTAGGCGAATTTTCTAATGCTGTGGAAGCAAAAAACTGTATCACGAACAAAAACGTTGATTTGGTTTTTCTGGACATTGAAATGCCCGTAATTAATGGTTTCGACCTTTTGGACGGCTTAAAAGTAAAACCGCAGGTAATTTTCATTACCTCTAAGGCGGAGTATGCTGTAAAGGCTTTTGACTATGCCGCAACAGACTACCTTCATAAACCCATTACCCGCGAACGATTCAACCAGGCTGTTAAAAAAGCCATAAGCATGATCTCGCTCAGTAAAGAAAACGGTGGTGAAGAAGAGAGTCCGCACATTTTTATCAAGAGTAACCTTAAAAAACTTAAAATTTACATTTCCCGAATCAAATGGATTGAAGCCTATGGCGATTACGTAAAAGTGATTACTGAAGAAGACAATCATTTGGTACTGTCGACAATGAAAGCTTTTGAAAACGAATTGCCAAAAGAAAAATTCATTCGTGTTCACAAATCATTTATCGTGAATATCGATAAAATCGAAAAATTCAACAGCAAATTCGCTGAAATCGGTCCGCACAAAATTCCGCTAAGCCGAAACAAAAAAGAAGATTTGGTAAAAGCGATTGAAAGCGCTTAATAATTATCGACGTTTATCGTAACCTTTATAGCCCTGTATTGGGCTACTGCCTCAAAACTATTCAGTACTCTCTGGATAGTTTTTTTGGTTTGACCCAAATGATTCTGATTCGGAATCTTGATTAAAATCGTTCGGATAAACTCATTACGAATCCGACTGATGGCAGGTTCTTCCGGACCTAAAACCGGAATTTGCAATTGCTGTACCAAAACGTTGTACATCCATAACGACCCTTCTTTCAACTTGTCAAAATCCCTGTGTTTTAACGTGAGTTTCACCAAACGGTAATATGGCGGATATTTGAAATTATGGCGTTCATACACCTGCTCGTTATACATTCCGTTATAATCGTTGTTCGTAACCTGTTGGATAATATTGTGGTACGGATTGTAGGTCTGAATCATCACTTTTCCGCGTTTTTCACTCCTGCCCGCTCGTCCCGAAACCTGCATGATCATCTGATAGGCGCGCTCGTGCGAACGAAAATCGGGTTGGTTTAACATGTTATCGGCATTCATGACTCCAACCAACGTTACATTATCAAAATGCAATCCTTTGGCGAGCATTTGCGTGCCCACCAAAACATCAATTTCCTGATTCTTGAAGGCGTCGATAATTTTTTCGTATCCGAATTTCCCTCTGGTGGTATCCTGATCCATTCTTCCGATGGTTTTCTCCGGAAAAAGCGCTTTCAGTTCGATTTCAATCTGCTCCGTACCGAAACCTTTCGTGGATAAATCTACCGACTGACAGGCGTGACAATGCGTAGGATTCGCAATCGAATGCCCGCAGTAATGACAACGCAACTGGTTTTTGAATTTGTAATACGTCAGACTCACATCGCAACTTGGGCATTGCGGCACGTGTCCGCACGTCATACATTCCACGAATGGCGAATACCCGCGGCGGTTCTGAAACAAAATTACCTGTTCGCCTTTGGATAAGGTTTCCGTTATTGCTTCGAGCAAATCGTCACTGAAATGCCCGTTCATCTTCTTTCGTTTGTACTTGTCTTTCAAATCGACCAGATAGATCTCCGGTAACACCACATTCCCGTAACGTTCGAAAAGTTCCACCAAACCGTATTTGTTCGCTTTTACGTTATGATACGTTTCCAGACTTGGCGTAGCCGAACCCAACAACACTTTTGCCTTATGCTGCGATGCCAAAACAATAGCGGCATCCCGGGCATGATAGCGCGGTGCCGGATCGAATTGTTTGAAGGTTTGCTCGTGTTCTTCGTCGATTACGATTAAACCTAAATTTGAAAACGGAAGAAATAAGGCCGAACGTGCACCGATGACAATCTTCGCTTTATCCGAATTTTGCAATACCTGATTCCACACTTCGATTCGTTCGTTATTGGAATACTTGGAATGGAAAACCGCCACCTGATTACCAAAATAAGCAGTTAATCGCGTAACTAATTGTGTAGTTAAAGCAATTTCAGGCAAAAGATACAAAACCTGTTCGCCTTTATGAATATACTCTTCAATGAGTTTGATATAGATTTCAGTTTTTCCCGAAGCCGTTACGCCATGTAATAAAGTAACCGATTGCTTTTCAAAACAAGTTTTAATTTCGTCGAAAGCAGTTTGTTGTGGCTGACTTAACTGAAAACCCGATTCGTCTTCTTTTTCGAAGGTGACACGGTCTTGAGCGATGTAATATTCTTCGAAAATTCCCTTATCAACTAATGATTTTACCACAGCCGAAGTACTTCCGGAAGTTTCCAGTAATTGCTTTACGGAAATAGGCTTCTTCTCTTTCGCATTCAGCTGAAAATAATGCAGCACCAGTTCGCGCTGTTTTTGGGCACGGGAAAGGACATTCATTAATTCCGACAACTGTTCCTGCTGCAGAAATTCCTCTTGCAAACGGATGTATCGGGTTAGTTTCGGTTTGTATTTTTCGGCGACTTCTTCCTGTAGCACCAATACGTTTTTAGACAGCATCGCATTTAAAATCGGAAATACGTTTTTCTTTCCGAGGATGGAAACAATATCTTCCACTTTTAACGACGATTGTTGCTGCAACGCCTGATAAATCAGAAATTCACTGTCCGAAAGCTCTTTTGCATCGATATCCAACTCCTTCTGAGCAGAGATAATCGTTTCGCTTTCGAGCAAAAAACCGGATGGTAAAGCGCTTTTAAACACTTCGCCTATCGAACACATGTAATAGTTGGCGATCCATTGCCAATGTTCGATCTGGAATTCGTTTACTACCGGCGACTCGTCTAAGATCTGATGGATTTCTTTCGCCTGATAGAGCGTTGGTGCATTCTGATGCAAATCGATTACCAAAGCCGTGTAGATTTTACTTTTTCCGAAAGGTACCGCCACACGCATTCCTTTTCGGATGTACTGAAACTCGGCTTCAGAAACCAGATAAGTGAATGTTTTGGGTAAGGCTAACGGTAAAACGACTTCTACGAAATGCGGCATAAATGACTTTTGAATTACAAATATAAGTTACCGCGATTTATTTTGAATGCTAATTTGAGAAATTGATTGGGATTGATTTAACTGCTGGGCATTGTGGATTTAACCGCAAAGAACGCAAAAGGGTTTCGCAAGGGGCGCAAAGGCATTATGGTCAGATGGGTTTAACTGCAAAGAATGCAAAGGGTTTTCGCAAAGGACACAAAGGTAGTGTGGTCAGGTTGGAAGATTTTTCACGACCCTTCCAAAAGGTTTTAAAGTTCCTCCTTCAGCCCTGATGGGAGCGGCATCCTTTTGTGTAGTGCAAGCGGAACAAAAGATAGAGCGGACAGCAGGAACACGGATACCAAACAAGCCCAAACCACTCGCTCTTCAAAAAAAAAAAACACTTCGGTGAGGAAGTGTTTTCTGTGTATTTATTTGTGTTGAATATTATTTACCCAACATAGCTGCTTTTAGGTTTTTGTCGGCCGGTTTGTTAGACAACCAGATTCCGAACATCGCTTTTTTGAAATCGGCGCCATCAATAGTTCCTTTTTCTTTACCGTTTTTAGAAACCACAACCCCTTTTCCGGGTACAAATACCATATCAAACACGTCTCCTTTTTTGATTTCATCTTTAAAACACGCTTTGAATTGTGCGATTTTCGCTTTAATAGGTGCTGTATTTTTATTGGTTGCATTCTCAAAACCCTCGTTAACGGCACTGATCATTTTATCACTGGTAATCATTCCGGATACAATTGTCAGTTTAATTGCCGCCGCATCATTCCCTGCCATGATTTCTGCCGAATTTGAACTTTTCTTAGGCAAATATAAAGCTCCCACATACATGTCCATAAACAATTTTTCACGAACTCCGACGCCGTTAAGTACTAAACTTTGTCCTTCCATAGTTACTTTTTGTGCTACTTTAACACCGGCAACTTCTGTGGTTTGTGCAGTCATTGAAAATAACCCTGCAAATGCTACGAATAATAATGTTAAGAATTGTTTTTTCATAATTGTTGTTTTTTGTTTGTTAAATATATAAAATTTTTCTTCCGAAATTTTTTATTTGTTTTTTTGGTCTTCAGGAACCCCAATTTTTATTTTCAAAATCAAATTTTTGGCTGGGGTTTCTTTTGTGTTTGTTGATAATGGCATTTAGTTCGAAACCCAAAAGCAATATCATACAATTTATCCATATGTAGAACATTAAGACAAGAAGCGTGCCAATCGATCCGTAGAGTTCATTATATCGTGCAAATTTCAAAACGTAAATACCAAACAAATAAGAAGTTACGATTACCAAAACTGTAGTTAACATGGCGCCCGCATTGAAAAAAGGAATGAGTTTGGTTTCTCTGGTACCGTATTTAAAAAGAAAGGAAGTGGAAACAAAAAGCATCACCAAAATAAAAATATAGCGTGCCCATTCTATCAGTAATACATCATCCAATTGGAATCGGCTGGAGAATTTCTGAATAAAAACCTCTGACACAACGATAGACGAAACCGTTACAATTAGCATAAACGAGAAAATTAACGACAATCCTATTGCTACCGCATATTGACGGAAATAACCTCTTTTAATGGTAACATGGTAGGACGATTCAAACCCTCCCAAAATGGCAGATAATCCATTGGACATTAAGAATATGGACAAAAAGAAACCAAAGGAAAGCAAGCTCTTATAGGAATTGTTCATGATATCTTTCAGGATAGCTTCTATAGCACCATAGGTATTAGGCGGCACACTATCCGAAACGAATTGCAGAAAATCCTCCTGAAAACCGGCTAACGGTATGTACGGAATCAGATTCAGGATAAACAGCGCAAACGGAAACAACGCCATAAAGAAACTGAACGCAATCGCACCGGCACGATAGGAAAACGCACCCTGAGCAATCCCTATTCCGTAGAGCTCGAGTATTTCGTAAAGCGTCACTCCTTCCAATCCCGGTACAATAATGGTTTTACAAAAAGCCATCAGCTTGTTGAGCACCGGAATTTTTTCGATTTGTTCTTCTATTTCTTTGGACATTGTTTTTTTATTATTAGGGATAAGTTATGAGTTATAAGGGATAAGTTATAATTGTATTCCACAAATAATATATCAATTCCCTTTTTCCCTTTTCCCTTTCTCTTATTAAATCGCTTTTAAACTCAAATCCATGTTGTAAATGGAATGGGTTAATGCTCCGGAGGATACAAAATCCACGCCACATTCGGCAAACCGTCGTACTGTTTTTTCATCAATACCGCCGGAAGATTCGGTTAAGCACTTATCCCCAATCATTTCCACGGCTTTTCGGGTATCGTCGAAATTGAAATTGTCCAACAGTATTCTGTAAACTCCTTCATTTCTTAAAATTTCAGCCACCTCATCAAGGTTTCTGGCTTCCACGATGATTTTCAAATCGAGATTATGCTCTTTTAAATAAGCATTCGTTTTTTCGATGGCTTGCGTAATTCCGCCTGCAAAATCATTGTGATTGTCTTTCAGCATAATCATGTCATACAACGCAAAACGATGGTTTTCGCCACCGGCAATTTTCACGGCCCATTTTTCTATCGCACGGATCCCCGGTGTGGTTTTTCGGGTATCGAGGATTTTTGTTTTGGTTCCTTCCAGTAAATCCACGAAAACTTTGGTTTTGGTTGCTATGGCACTCATTCGCTGCATGGCATTCAACACCAAACGCTCCGCTTTCAGAATCGATTGGGAACTTCCGGAAACATGGAATACCACATCGCCGTATTTGACTGTAGTACCATCCGGAATGAACACTTCCACTTCCAGATTCGGGTCTACATGTTTAAAAACCATTTTGGCAAATTCAACACCTGCAATAATTCCCTCATCTTTAACCAGAAGTTTTGCTTTTCCGGTTGCCGATGCGGGAATACATGCTAATGAACTGTGATCGCCATCGCCTACGTCTTCTCGAATGGCATTGGTAATAATTATTTCGAGTTCCTTCTGAAACTGTGCTTCTGAAATCATAATCGTACAATTTACAGGCTAAAATAAGACATATTTTGGAATCGCGCGCAATTGTTAAAATGTTAGTGGCTTTTTTTTCTGATTTACAGCAGATCCTATTAAATGCGGTTAGAATTTTTAAAGGAAATACGATTAAAACAGAAATACGATATTCTAAAATTAAAGCTTAAATTTACTCACATCAAGTTAGTTAAAAAAGTGAAAAGCATTTTTACAGACAAAGCGACAGAACCATCTGAAAAGGACCTTCAGCAGGCTCTTGGTACAACTTTTATCATTTGGGAAGCCTTAGCCGAATTTACGAAGGAATCTTACCCTAACTATATCGAATCCTGGCACTTTTCGGGCGATAAATACGGTTGGAGTTTCCGTATCAGCGACAAAAAGAGAGTGCTGATTTATCTTTTGCCACGCGATGGTTTTTTTAAAGCCGCATTTAACTTCGGACAAAAAGCAACGGATGAAATTTTAAAAAGTGAAATCTCCGAAGACATCAAAAGCGAACTTAAAGCTGCGAAAGTTTACGCAGAAGGACGTGGCATAAGAATCGACGTAAAAGACAAGGCTGATTATGATGATCTCAAAAGGCTGATTACGATTAAAATTTCGAATTGATTTTTTTTTCAGTAACTTTAATAACCCTATCTGAAAAACGCTCCTTCCGGGGAAATATCAGAAGCTAAAAAATTACATTTATGGAAAATAGTCATATCGTTAAGGTATTAAAATCACGGTTTATCACACATGATGTTAAATCGTTTGTAGTGGAAAAACCAGAAGGATACAATTTTGTTCCCGGGCAGGCAACAGAAGTGGCAATAAATCATCCCGATTGGAAAAATCAATTGCGCCCTTTCACTTTTACGAATCCCAAAGAATCGAATTATCTTGAATTCATGATTAAGATTTACAAGGACCGTAAAGGAGTGACCAACGAATTAGGACGTATTAATGCCGGTGATGAATTAATCCTTCATGACGTTTTCGGGACAATCAATTATAAAGGTCCTGGGGTTTTCATTGCCGCCGGTTCGGGAATCACTCCGTTTATTGCCATTTTTAGGGAACTGTATAAGAATAACCAATTGTATGGCAACCGACTCATTTATGTCAACAAGACTTCGGAAGATGTGATTATGGGTGAAGAGTTACACAGAATGCTGAAGAACAATTTCATAAATGTATACACACGGGAAAATGTTGTTGGGTTTGCCGGAAAACGGATTGACCGCAATTTCCTGATTGAAAACATCGTGGATTTCAGTCAGCATTTTTACGTATGCGGTCCGAGTGATTTTGTAAAAACCGTTACCAGTAATTTACTCGACTTGGGTGCCACAGCTGAATCCGTGGTTTTTGAAGAATAAAGAATCCTTCGTGGAGCAGAAATCAGTTTATACATTTTTCACTTATTTTTAAAATGCTTTTATAATTTAAACACAATCATTATGAAAAAATTAATTTTAGTTTTCGGAATACTTTCATTTACTGTTTTACTCTCGTGTAGAAAAAGTGAAGAAAAAACAACCACAAAAATAATTACTCCGGCTGAAAATTCGCAACCGGCTACCGAGAGTACAACAACAGTAGAAGTTACGGATTCGGTTCCAAAGGACGGCACCTCTATCAGTGTAAGTGGTGATGGTGTGAATATCTCGAGTAAAGACGGGGAGAAAAAAGTAGAAGTCAACGCAACTAAAGAAGGTGCGGCGGTTGAAATCAAAAAATAGTTTACTGTTTCTGACCTATTTTTAAGTCACACTTTCAGATTATTGCATAAAAAACTCCGGAGCTGACTCCGGAGTTTTTTGTTTCCTTTTATCAATTACTCCTTGATTATTCTGATTGTTTTTCGGTTGCTACCCTGTTCTATTACCGCAAGATAAACCCCTCTCGGAAGTTCCTCTCCGAATGTTACGGTAGTATCTTGATGATTTTCTATTACTTTCACCAATCTGCCGGCAATATCGAATACACTGATATTGATAGTATCACTGCTTTTACTCTCGATTTCAAAAGTAAACTGATTGCTGCTTGGATTTGGATAGGCGATTACGTGAAACAAATCCGCATTTTCAACTTCGGGTTTAACATTAGATTGTGGTGGAGTGCAATCAGTCGTACATCTGCCCAAAAAGTCCCCGTGTGCCAAATGCTCTGCGACAGCATTTTCGTCTACGCAGATATTTACACATGGATTTTTAGTGTTGCCCGTTTTATGACAAAGCATTACTTTAGCTCTGCCGCTTGCTCCCGCAAAACAGCGAACGTCTTCTGCTATGACAGTGATGGTACAAGTGACGGTACATCCATTTGCATCCGTTACAATTGCTGTGAAAGTGGCGTCCTCCATAAGTGTCACATTTACCGAATACACACCGCTCACAAAAGCATTAGATGTTGAAATCGGAAGTAACGAAGAAGTGCCGGATGTCGGACAAGAAACTCCAATATTACTGTTCGAATTTGTATTCGCCCCGGGAATCCAACTTTCATCCCCGGAATTGGTAATCACATTGCACAAGAGCGCTCTGTTCATTGATATTGAGACAGTATAAGGTCCCTCACCCCCAGCCGGAATGACGTTGATGGTTGAAGTCTGATCTCCGGTATAACCAAAATAAAGCTGACTGTTTGTGGTGGCACAAGTTGCGGTTAATTCGGCAGCTCTTGCCACTGTAAAGGAACACGTTGCCGTATTTCCACCAACATCGGTAGCCCTGTATGAAATGGTGGTTGTGGTTCCATTTTCAAATAGTGAACCAGATTCAGGCCCCGAGATTTGCTCCAAAGAAACGCCGGAACAATTATCTTGCATTTCCGGTAAAGCCCATGTTGCGGTATCCTGACAGGCCGTCAAATTAATATCTGAAGGACAAGTAATGGTTGGAAGAGTTACATCATCAATGATTACATTCTGATTCGCTTGTGAGATATTTCCGTTACCGTCATCAAAACTCCAATGAATCACATAACTTCCCTGTTCATTATATTCTAACGGATCATTTGTAGTTCCAATTACAATCTCAGAACAGTTATCGGTAGTTGCCGGTGCAGAAACCACAACGGAACATTCTTCGGTTATATCACTTAATTCCGGCACTAGTGGCGCTTCATTATCACTTACCGTTACCGTAAAACTACACGAGGATTTGTTTCCTGCCGCATCCGTAACCTCAAAAGTATTGGTGGTAACCCCCACAGGGAAAACAGCCCCTGAAGCTAAGCCCGCAATCTGAACAGTAGACTGACCTGAGCAATTATCATTACCCACAGGAGCTACATAATTTACTACTGCTGAACACAAGCCGGTATCGTTAGGCTGACTGATATTTGATGGACAGTTTATTGTCGGTGGTGTTTCGTCTTTCGCGGTTAGCGTTACTTCTTCAATATCGGTAAGACCTGCCGCATCGGTAGCGGTTACTGTTACAACTACTTCTCCATTGTGACTACTGCTTACAAATTCACCGGCTGCCGGAACCTGGACGATGGTAACACCTGAGCAATTGTCTATCGCTGAACCTAATACATTCGGAATTTCTATTTTACAATCCGAACCCAAAACAACACCCTGATCTGTTCCCGGAGTCAATACCGGTGGCGTTTCATCTTTCGCGGTTAGCGTTACTTCTTCAATATCGGTAAGACCTGCCGCATCTGTAGCGGTTACCGTTACAACTACATTTCCATTGTGACTGCTGCTTACCAACTCTCCTGAGGCAGGAACCTGAACGATACTAACTCCCGAACAATTATCCGTTGCCGAACCCAATACGTTTGGAATTTCTATTTTACAATCCGAACCCAAAACCACATCCTGATCTGTTCCCGGAGTCAATACCGGTGGCGTTTCATCTTTCGCGGTTAGCGTTACTTCTTCAATATCGGTAAGACCTGCCGCATCGGTAGCAGTTACTGTTACAACTACTTCTCCATTATGACTGCTGCTTACCAATTCTCCTGCTGCCGGAACCTGGACAATGCTAACGCCCGAACAATTATCGACAGCCGAGCCTTTTACATCCGGAATTAAAATTTTACAATCGGAACCCAGAGTTACATCCCGATTCGCTCCCGGAGTCAATACCGGTGGCGTTTCATCTTTCGCGGTTAAGGTCACTTCCTCAATATCGGTAAGACCTGCCGCATCTGTAGCGGTTACTGTTACAATTACATTTCCGTTATGACTGCTGCTTACAAACTCACCAGCTGCCGGAACCTGGACAATGCTAACGCCCGAACAATTATCGACAGCCGAGCCTTTTACATCCGGAATTTCTATTTTACAATCCGAACCCAAAACAACATCCTGATTCGCTCCCGGAGTCAATACTGGTGGAATCGTATCTGCAGAGGAGCTGAATTTCGGTCGAATTGTATTCATCAATACTCCGCTACTTCCAGTTGGATTAAGGCACGTAGCATTATTACTAGCTCTACCCATAATTTCTGTAGAAACAACATTAGCAACAGAAATCACGTTACAAGTAAAAACAATCTTTTGATTGGATCCCAAAGCATCGGAAGAGGAACTTGCACTTAAGCAAAGGGCATTAGCCGCATATTGAGAAACGTTCCATGATCTACTTATCGAATTGTTTGCCGCATTAAAAAAAGCTAATGATGAAGGAAGTGAAATTGAAAAACCTGCAGGTAAAGCAAAAGTATAGCTTTGATTAGGGTTTGAATTATTTTGTTGGGTGATTCTAAAAGTAATTTGCTTAGTTTCACACGAGTTGAAAGCAACAGTGGGTCCCGCACCATTAATCAAATACGAAGAACCCCCATTCGTGCTGACTTCTAATCCCCATGTTGCATCTGTAAAAAATGTTTGGGCATTATACCCCGAAGATTGTCCGGTCGCCGTTAAAACAAAAGCAACTCCCAAATGTCGGTCGTTTATCAAAAACTGATTATAATAAATATTTCCGTTTGCATCGGCTACGGTAAACCTGTCGTGATCATTGGTACAAACCTGAGGCGTTTCATCAAAATGCAATTGAACCGTTTCACCAGGTAACCAACCTGAGCCGCTAACAATCACGTATTCGCCCGGCTGGTAATCGTCCTTATCCGTTACAACGGTTGCTGCATCCGATTGATGTACCGAATTCCTATTAGGAATTATTTCATGAGCATAAGATATGCCGGCCGCTAGCAGCACAATAATCAATAGTAAATTATTCCAAAATCGTTTTTTTAGTAATGATGTTTCCATAGTAATGAAGGTATTATTTAAACAATAAACTCTATATCGAACCATAACCGGAGGCTACAGTTAACGCACAAATAATTCAATTGCTTGAGGAATGCAAACAGGAAATCAAACAGAACATAACCTTCCGTTCCATTCTTAAAAATCGATAAATGGGAATTTATTTTGGAGGTTTAAATGCTTTCATGTGGTATTTAAGCAATCTTAAACCAATAGTAGTATTGCGTAATTATAAAACTGAAGTCTAATTTAGGATTATGTTTTGTAGGAATCTCAAAAAAGGATTGTCTTTTCGATAAAAGGAATAAAAAAACCGCGTAAAGCAGTTTTCATAAATTGTAGTTTTATATAAAATTCAGTTTTGAAGCATCCCACTTTTTGTCTTTTTCATACCATAGCTGACCGTTTTTAACTTCCAGCGGACAATCGAAATTATTGGTGTACAATGCTCCGGTTCCTAATCCTTGCGGCATCGGATTTTGAAGCGTGAAAGTCCATTGTGCAATGGCATTTAATCCGATGTTACTCTCCAAAGCCGAAGTAATCCACCAGCCGATGTTGTATTTCTCAGCCAAGGCAATCCATTCTTTTGTACCACGGAAGCCACCAACCAAACTTGGTTTTAAAATGATGTATTGGGGTTTGATTTTTTCAAGTAATGCTTCTTTTTCTTCTGAGGAAAACACGCCGATTAACTCCTCATCCAAAGCGATTGGAAAAGGCGTTTCTCTGCACAATTCTGCCATCCTGTCAGTGTTGTTTTTAGCGATTGGCTGTTCTATGCTATGTAATTCAAAACCAGCTAATTGATTTAATTTACCTAAAGCTTCATTTAAACCAAAAGCGCCGTTGGCATCCACTCTAATTTCTATGGTTTCGGCGTCAAAATTGGTTCGGATGAAACGTAATAAATCCAGTTCTTTTTGGAAATCGATGGCGCCGATTTTGAGTTTGATACACTTGAATCCGTTGGCTAATTTATCGTCGATTTGTTGTTTCATGTACACCTCATCGCCCATCCAAACCAAGCCGTTTATGAAAATACTTTTCTCGCTTTTTGTAAACGCAGAAGGAAATAACAGAAACGGATTTTCACTTTCCAGCGACAAAAAAGCCTGCTCGATTCCGAATTGGATGGAGGGGAAATCCATCATGGTTTCCCAGAGTTTGTCTTTTCCCAAATGGATGTTTTGGCAAACCCATTGTAGTTTTTCTTCATAATCCGGTCGGTCATCGATACTCAGCGTTCGTAAAATACCACACTCGCCTATTCCTTTTTTGCCGTCTTTCTCAAGAAGGATGAACCAGGTTTCTTTTTCGGTTAAAACGCCGCGTGACGTTCCCGAAGGCCGTTTGAAATTGAGTACGTATTTTTGGTAACTAGCTTTAATCATTGCAAAACTTTACTGATATGAAAATGGTTTCTCCCCTAGCCCCGATTGGAGTGTAAATCCTGGCTTTGTGAGATTGCTTCGCAAGCTCGCAATGACAGATTGAAGCGGAAAGCGGGAACATGGCCGGCAAAAAAGACCGAACCCTTCGCTCCAAAAAAATTATAATTCTATGGAGGCTCCGATTTCCAGTAACATTAAGTCTTTTCCTTTGTCGAAGAATTTCTTGATGGCTTCCTCGTGGTTGATTACGATAAATCCGAAGGTGTCGTAGTGGTAGCCCAAAATCTTGTCGCATTCCAGAAAATCGGAAGCGATGATGGCGTCGTCCACATTCATGGTGAAATTGTTTCCGATGGGTAAAATCGCCAAATCCAGTTTGGTGCGCATCGGGATAAGTTTCATGTCCATCGTTAAAGCCGTATCGCCTGCGATGTAAATGTTTTTGTGTTCACCCTCGATTACAAATCCGCCCGGTTGGCCGCCGTAACTACCATCAGCAAAAGAACTGGTGTGAATGGCGTTCACGTATTTTACGGTTCCGAAGTCGAATTTCCAGCTTCCGCCGTGGTTCATTGGGTGGTAACTTAAGCCTTTATGCCCGAAATGCATGGCGATTTCATAATTGGAAACCACGATGGCATTGGTTCTTTTGGCTATGGCTTCGACATCCAGAACGTGGTCCTGATGGGCGTGAGTAACCAAAATATAATCCGCTTTTAAAGTATTGATATCGATATGGGAAGCGTTTGGATTTCCGGTAATGAACGGATCGACTAAAATGTGTTTGCCGCTGACTTCAATTCCGACGCAGGCATGACCGTAAAATGTGATTTTCATGGATCGTATTTTTTAGATTAGTAGAAGATTGTCAAAGTTAACGAAAGAATAATTGCCAAAGCAAAGGTACCCAAGGCTACTTTTTTTAATTCCGGATCGAAATCGGTGTACGTTTTGGCTTTCTGAACCGTTTTTAAGTGGCGGAACATTAGAATGGCTAAGAACAATACTCCGAAATAGCTTATTTCAGCTAAAAAAGAAAAGACAACAATTGCCAATATTGCAAGAATAACGATGCTGTAATGATAGTATTTCGCAGTTTGCAAACCCATTTTTACGACTATGGTGTTTTTCCCTGAGTTTCGGTCGTTCTCGATATCGCGCATGTTGTTCAGGTTTAAAACGGCGACACTCAGCAATCCGATGGCGATGGCAGGTAAAACCAGCACCGTATCAAATTGTTTTGTAAAAAGGAAATTCGAACCCAAAACACTAACCAAACCAAAGAAGATAAACACGAAAACATCACCGAAACCGCTGTAACCGTAAGCACCTTTACCAACGGTATATTTTATCGCAGCCACAATTGAAGCGACTCCTAAAACGAAAAACAGCATCGAATAGCCGAAATTTTCTTTTCCGAAGGAAATGTAAATCAGCGTTACAGCAGAAACCAACGATAACACCGCTGTAATGATAATGGCGGTTTTCATTTGAGGTGCGGTAATGGCTCCGCTTTGAATGGCGCGTTGCGGTCCGACCCTGTGTTCGTTATCCGTACCTTTTACCCCATCACCGTAGTCGTTGGCGAAATTGGAAAGCACCTGAAATCCTAAAGTGGTAAGCAGTGCAAAAATTACGATTGCCCAATTTTCAAAACCCTGAAAATACGCGTAAGCACTTCCGACTATTATTCCCGAAACCGATAGCGGTAACGTTCTGAGCCTTGCGGCTTCTATCCATTTTTTCATTTATAATAAGTTAAAATACAAAATTCCAAATTCCAAAAAAGAAATCCGTAAAATCTGCGTTGTTTGCATCTGTGTTATCCGCATTACATTAAATCACATCCAATTTTTTTCAGTAGTTTCCACCTGATATAACCACAAATTCACCAGTTCCTTAACCTTGGAGAAATTCCCAAAATGAAACGAGATAGTACCGCCCGCTGTTGAAATGCTAACACTGCCGATATTCGCCCGTTTGTGCCAGAAAAACTGACTCACTTTTATAGCCTGAATCTTATGTGGTTCTATGATTTCGTTATCGATGTCCCACGCACCACTTTGCTTGATAATGTACTTTTCGCTCACGAACAATCGGTAATTCCTGAAACTGAAAAACAGCAATACACCAACGAAAATCAGGTATGCCGGCAAGAAAAAGATATAATCAAAAATCATGTTATTGACTGAAAAACCGTAAAGCAACAAAAAGAAAACAGGAAGTACAATCAGAAAGAGTGTCGGAAACAGTAGTTTTCTAAAATTAGGTTTTAGCATGGCCCCTTTTTCGGGAATTTGGGCAAACAATAATTTCAGGATTTGTTCTTTTTCGGTTTCATTACAACCCGGAATTTCTATCGCTGATTTTTTGGTTTCCTTATCCGATTCGTTTCCGGAGGCCTGCTTTATTTTGAAATTCAGCACATCCATTTTCTTTTGCAGCCAGTTCTGACTCAGCGCGACAATCTGCACTTTTTCGGGTTTGATGATGGTGCTTTTGGTATTCAGTAATCCGTAAGAAAGTAATAACGAACGGTTTTGTTTTGCAATTTTAAAATCGAAATACTTGATGAGGGTACGCACCAGATTGATGATTATTATCACCAGAAAAATAACACTAATAAACAACACCGCCGAATACATTGCCATATTTTCATTAATGTAGGTGTCGATTTTTTCATCCACCGAATCCAAGGCATCCGAATTGCGCATCAGGTTCTGTACGTTTTCATAAATCGTAAAGAAAAAAGCCAATAACAAACCAAAACTGCGGACATAATTGGAAGTGATTCCGATTTTAACCAGGCTTAAAAATCCGATAGCGATAAAAGGCGCTTCATTTTCGGACGGAACAGATTCGGAAGTTTCGTCAGTTATCGAAGTTGACTTTGCTTCACTGAGCAATTTCGTTTTTAAAGCAAGGGCCAAATCGTGTGAAATGGCACGAATGGAAACCTCTTTTTTGTTACTTCCGGCGGTATCGACATCGAGTGCGTGTACGCCGATTAGTTTTTGAACAAACGACTGATTGATATTCACCTGTTGGATTTTATGCAGTTGAATCGCAATTTTGGATTTATTCAGAATGCCTTTGTTGATGATGAATTCGTCGTTTTCCTCATCGATATAAAACGTAAAATTCCAATACTGAAGATAGGCAATGATTCCAACCAGCAATACGATTCCAACAAACCCTAAAACTACGTGAAGTTTGTTCAGTTCGTTGAATTTGAAAATCCACACCACCAGAATCGGCCATAAGGCACGGGCAATTTTCTGTACGGTATCGGTAAACATAACCAAAACGCCAATTAACGATTGTCTTTGGGGCTGGTTAAAATTGGATTTTTCAATCATTTTCCGAAGAAGGATTAGTGCTTTCCGTTGAAAGTTTTGTCATCAGTAATTGTTTGATCTTTTGCGCCTGTTCTTTTTCAATTCCGGGGATTTCAATATCGCTGTCGCCACCGCCTGCAGTGAAAATCTCAACAGAGGCCAAACCAAACATTCGCGAAAGAAACCCTTCATGCAAAGCCACATGCTGAATTCTGTTGTACGGAATGATTGTCGTGGTTTCCGAAATAATACCGCTTTTATACAACACATCGTGCTGACGAAAAGCATAGCCTCTTTTCTTAAAACTAAGTTTTCCGACTATTACAGAAAGTGAAATCAGAACAACGATTACTAACAAAAGGAAATGCCAATACCCGCGCGACTCTTCCGAAAAAAACAAAAAGAACCCCAAGCCTACACCCATGACCAAAAGAAAGATGAAATTGGTAATAAGAATGATTTTCCAGTAATCCTGATGCAACGGAAGAAACGAAACCTCCTCAAATTTGGGAAGTTCCGTTATATTTATGGTCTCGTTGGTGAAATTCACGGTTGTATTTTTTTAGTTACAAGGGGTAAGAAATAAGAGATAAACAAGATAGTATGTAAAGTTTCCTTTTTCTGCTTTCTGCTTTCTGCTTTCTGCTTTCTGCTTTCTGCTTTCTGCTATTTAAGGAATATACTTCTTCTCAAAATTAGGTTTTCTTTTTTCCAGGAACGCATTACGACCTTCGATCGCTTCGTCCGACATATAGGCCAAACGTGTGGCTTCACCGGCAAAAACCTGTTGTCCCACCATACCGTCATCGGTTAAATTCATCGCGAATTTCAGCATTTTGATGGAAATTGGTGATTTCTCCAGGATTTCCTGCGCCCATTGGTAAGCCGTATCTTCAAGCTCTGCATGTGGAATTACGGCATTCACCATTCCCATATCAAAAGCATCCTGAGCCGAATAATTTCTTCCTAAAAAGAAAATCTCGCGGGCTTTTTTCTGTCCGACCATTTTCGCCAGATAGGCTGAACCGTATCCGCCGTCGAAACTCGTAACATCAGCATCCGTTTGTTTGAAAATGGCGTGTTCTTTACTGGCCAAGGTCAGATCACAAACCACGTGCAAACTGTGTCCGCCGCCAACAGCCCATCCCGGCACCACCGCAATTACGGCTTTTGGCATGAAACGGATTAATCGTTGCACTTCTAAAATATTCAATCGGTGGTAACCGTCGTCGCCTACGTAACCTTGTTTTCCTCTTGCTTTCTGATCACCACCACTGCAGAATGACCAGATCCCGTCTTTAGTCGAAGGTCCTTCCGCAGAAAGCAAAACCACGCCAATGGAAGTATCTTCGTGTGCATCGTGAAACGCTTCCAATAATTCTTTTGTGGTTTTTGGACGGAATGCGTTGCGCACATCCGGACGGTTAAAAGCGATTCGTGCTACACCATCGCATTTTTTATAGGTTATATCTTCAAACTCTTTTACGGTCTGCCAATTGATTGTACTCATGTTTTTCAAATTTAAAATGTAAAAATAAAACAATTTGAGCGGTTGTCAGTAATCATTTGCAAACAAAAAAACCAAAAACAGGGAATCGCAATTTTAACAAAAATGTTTTACAATAAACTCGGTTTTGAATTGTATTTTTTGTAAATTTAACTACTTCTTTCACAAGAAGTTAGTTCACTAATTTATTAATTAAAAAAGTTATTCTTTGAAAAAATCTGTAATTTTTGTCGCTCTTTTGTCTGTAGTATTTTTTGCCAGTTGTAAAAATAATTCTGAAGTAAAACCTGAAGAAACAACCGAGGCAGCTATGACGGAGCAAGTGGATACTGTTGCGACTGACAGCATTATGACTGATGAAGTAGCACCTGTGGAAGTAGAGAAAGATACATTGACAAAAAAATAAGTCAATTTCTTTTAAGTTATTTAAGTACCATAGGTTATGAAGTGAATGTCGGATTAATGAGATGAAGTTTTGACTCTCTGCTTAAAGACAAAGAAATTTTAAGGCAGTTGGTGTTCAGTGCTATTTTTCAGCTGATGCAACTGTCAGAATTTATTTTTTTTAAAAAAATAAGTAAGGCTAACCCAAAAGGTTAGCCTTTTTTTTATTATCCAATGCATTCCAACGTACGCTTTTATGAATTTTAACAGAAATTATTTGGGTTTGGCATTTTGAAAATAGTATTGGTTAATTATATTTGCTTTTTACCAAGATTTACAATGAGAATTTCAAGATATATCCCCATACTTTCATTTTTCCTATTTTTAAGCTGTAATAAAGACAAATCCGGAAAAAACGGAAACGACACAAACGACACTGTTCTTTTAGCCGATAAATACGAAGTCAGCTTCCCTAAGTTAAGTTCAAAATTCACTTCTGAGAACAGGGCTTATGTGGAAAACTTTTACAATAAACACTATAATCCGAAAGATTTCAGCGGTGGTTTTCTGGTGGCCAAAAACGGTCAGATCATTTATGAAAACTACAGCGGTTATGCCTATAAGGAAAAAGACGATAAAATCACAGCCGATAAGCCCATTCACATTGCTTCGGTAAGTAAAATGCTCACGGCGGTCTGCATTTTGAAATTAGCGGAAGAAGGCGACATCGAACTGGACAAATCCGTAAAAACCTATTTGCCTACTTTCCCTCATGAGGAAACCTCGGTTCGCATGTTATTGAACCATCGAAGCGGGTTACGCAATTATGCCTATTTCACCGATGACAAAGGCGTTTGGGACAAGAAAAAAACACTGACCAATCAGGACGTACTTGATCTTCTGGCTACAAAACCAATCGGATTGGAATCGAAACCCGGCACCCGTTTTGGTTACTGCAACACCAATTATGCCTTACTGGCTTTGATTATCGAAAAAGTTACCGGTAAAAAATATGCCGCGGCAATGAACGAAATGATTTTTGAACCATTGGGAATGAAAAACACCTTTGTTTTCGACAATCTGGAAAAGAAAGACGAAGTGAGTCAGTCCTACAAGAACAACTATTTACGATTGGCGTTTGAATTTTTGGATGAAGTATACGGAGATAAGAACATCTACTCCACTCCGAGAGACTTACTGAAATTTGAAACCGCAACCTATTCCGATGCATTCTTAAGCAAAAAAATGAAAGCGGAAATGTTCAAAGGCTACAGTTATGAAACCAAAGGGCAACGTAATTATGGTTTGGGCATTCGAATGATGGAGTTTGAAACCGGTCAGAAATATTTCTTCCACAACGGTTGGTGGCATGGTAACACCTCCTCTTTGGTGACTTTACGAAAAGAAAACGTAACCATTATTTCGCTTTCCAACAAGTATACCCACAAAACCTATCAGACTAAAAAACTGGCACCGCATTTTGGTGATTATCCGTTTAAATTCAAGGATGCTGTAATTGGTGCAGAGTAAAATTCTTAATATGAGAACCTATCGCTCCACAATAAACTATATCTCTACTATGATTTTGGTTCTGGTCGTTTTCGGAACCATTGCTTCTTTTTTTATCATTGAAAGTGAAACTATTGAAGAAATGCCAATTCCGATAAGGATATTTTTAGGGTTGATTGCTTTCTTAATTTTGTGGATATTGGTCGATACCTATTATAAAATCAGAGAACACAAATTGCATTATTGCTCCGGACCGATACGGGGACAAATTGATATTTTAAAAATCAATAAAATTCAGAATGTAAAAACCTGGTATGTAACTTCGCTTTTAAAACCTGCATTGGGTAGTTATGGTTTAACAATAACCTATAACAAATTCGATGATATTTACATTTCTCCGAAAAACAAAGAAGATTTTATTGCCGAATTATTGAAAATCAACCCGAATATTCAGATAATTTAACCGCAAACTCGCAAAAATATACGAGAAATCAGCTAAAATCCGCGTTGCTTGCATTTGTGTTATCCGCGTTCCATTTAACCGATTTTCACTGAAGTCATCGTTAAAGAACCGCCTACCGCTTTATCATTAAAGAAACTGATATCGTCTTTAGCATCCTGTAACGCAAGATTGTAAAGCATCGGGTAATAATGATCCGGTGTCGGAATGGCTAATTTGGCGGCTTTGTCCAGAGTTTCATAATCGATTAACGCTTTGTGATTCCCATCGGAAATTTTACGCTTAAAAATCGTATTCATTTCGTTGGCCCAGTCGAAACCGTATTCCGGTTCGCTCAGCTTGTCCCATGCTACCATACCTAAATTATGCACCATGTTTCCGCTTCCTATAATCAACACCCCTTTTTTACGTAATGCGGCCAATTGTTTCGCCAAATCATAATGATATTGCGGGGGTTTACTGTAATCAATACTCAACTGCAAAACGGGAATGTCCGCATCGGGATACATGTGGCGAACTACTGTCCAGGTACCGTGGTCCAAGCCCCAATCGTGATCTAAACCAACATCCGTCGTTGTGATTAATTGTTTTGTGGCTTGCGCCAATTCCGGATTTCCGGGGGCTGGATATTGCACATTAAACAGTTCTTGCGGAAAACCACCAAAATCGTGAATTGTTTTCGGATTGTTCATTGCGGTGATGTGAGTTCCTCTGGTTAACCAATGCGCAGAAATTACCAAAACGGCTTTAGGTTTTTGTATTTCCATTCCCATTTTTCGCCAGGTTTGTGAAAACTGATTGTCCTCAATTCCGTTCATGGGTGAACCGTGTCCGATAAATAAAACCGGAAGCTTTATATCTTCTTCGTTTAAGTCTTTTGTCCAATTATAAAATGGGTATAACGATGCCATAGCTGCTCCTCCTAATATAGTTTTGATAAAATCCGATCTTTCCATTTCTATACAATTATTGTATATACAAATGTATGAATAAAAACGAACCGAAATTCTATTTTAATAAATTTTAACAATAAGTAGCTGATTTACAACAGATGGATTCCGTCGTCTTTGATATCGATGAGTTTTTGCTTGTACAGCAATCCGATGGCTTTCTTGAAGGTTTTTTTACTCATTTTCAATACCGTTTTGATGTCTTCCGGATGCGAATCGTCATTCAAACGAAGAAAACCTCTGCTGGCTTTCAGTTCATCCAAAATAACCTGAGAACTCGGTTCGATGCTTTCAAAACCTAATTTACGAACGGAAACATCAATTTTACCGTCGGGACGGATGTTTTTAATGAACCCTACAATTCGGTCGCCGGTACGCAAATCGTCATAAACCTCATTCTTATAAAGTAATCCTTTGTGCTTTTCGTTGATGATAACGTTGATACCCAAATCGGTAATGTGTGAAACGATTAAATCCACTTCCTCGCCTACTTCAACAGTAATGTCTTCGTTAGTCAGAAACTGATTTAACTTACTGGATGCCACCAAACGATTGGTTTTCTCATCCATATACATGTACACCAAATAGCGTTTTCCCTGCTCCATTGGACGCGCCTGTTCTTTGAACGGGACAAACAAATCCTTCTCCATTCCCCAATTCATAAACGCTCCGAACTCGTTAATGTAGTTCACGCGAAGCAATGCAAATTCATTCAGGAAAATATACGGCTCTAGTGTAGTAGCTACAGGACGCTCTTCGTGATCGAGATAAATGAAAACCGTAATTTCATCACCAATTTCGAAATCGTTAGGCACGTATTTGTTTGGCAAAAGTACATCGTGAATGCCTTCCGGGTCTTCCGTCGGATTTCCCAGATACAAACCAACCTTGGTATCTCTTAATATTGTAAGCGTATTGTATTTTCCTATTTCGATCATTTCTGCAAAGTATTATTAACGGCAAAGATACGAAGTAGTTTTAACATCTGTTTTGAACAGGCAATAATCGTTAAAATATTTCGTTTTAGCAGAAAATTAGTACTTTTAATTCATGAGAAAAACGATTACACTTATAATTTTGACTACAATATATGGTTGTTCCGATAAAATCAGCCCGTATTTTGAATCGAACACTTATATTAACGAAAACAGTTCGGTCATCAACGACAGTCTGAAATTTTCTCATAAATCCTATGGCGATGTTACCTTCATCAAAACCAAATCGACTTTAAAAAACCATTTGAAAACCAACAAAGTACCCTTTGACAATGTTTTGCTTTACGGAAAAACATACATTGATCCCATTTATGAATATTACATCCTGACGGATTCAAAAAAGGCTTTCAAATATAAAAATCATTTTCAGAAAGACACTTTAATCGGTAATCATACATTTACTTTCATCGGCATTCCCTTGGACAAATCAAATCCTTCGGTAGATTTTAAAGTACTGTCGTCAAACCTTGTTTTAGGAGACAATTATGCCAAAAAATTGCCTTCCATTTATGATATAATCGAATCTAACAAATCGTCACATCAGTTTCTGAAAGGTTTAACCGAATTCAATAACTTCCCTTCTTATACGAATCAGGAAAAATGGAACAAACTGCAAATGCAACTCACCTATGCTTCCTTTTTGGGGCAAAATAACATTTATGAGGAGCTCATTCAACGCTGGAGTCCCAATAAAACAAACGACACGATTATTTCCGTAATCAAACAAAAAGGGACAAACGGATTGGAAAATGTGAAACGGGAAATTCTGGAAAAGGCAAAAAATGAAAAACTGGTCATGTTCAACGAAAATCATTTTTATCCTAACCACCGCATTTTGTTAACCAAATTATTACCGGAACTGAAAAAATCAGGTTTCCGCTATTTCGCTCTGGAAACACTGGACGAAAAAAAAGACAGCATTTTAAACAAAGGCGGAAAACTGGATATGGAAACCGGTTTTTATACCCGGGAACAGTATTTTGCCGAACTCATTAGAACCGCACAATCGTTGGGCTTTCAGTTTGTGGCTTATGAAAATCAAGACAAATGCAAAGACCGGGAAATGGGTCAGGCCGACAATCTTTACAACAACACTTTTGCGATAGACAACAATGCTAAAGTAATCGTATTGGCAGGAATTTCACACATCACGGAACAACCGGATGCGAATGGTAAAAAATGGATGGCGCAGATTTTTAAGGAAAAATACCGAATCGATCCGCTGACCTTTTCACAAACGCATTTGAACTCGTATCGGAAAGTAACCGAGTCCGTTGCGCTCTTAAAGAATGGTTTTTTAGACCGTAAATACGAATCGACGGATTATAACATCATCAACAACTTAAATTTCAAAGACGAAAAAGGAACTTTCAGTTATAAGAACTCGGAGCATAAGAATATCCAGCTAACTCTCTATTATGAATCTGAATTTAAAAAACCGAACGATTATCCGAAAAAGGTTCCGTTCCGATGCTTTTTATTGGAAAAGAACGACACTTTTTCGATAACCTTACCCGACGAAAAAATACGCATGATTCTTTTTGATGAAGAAGGCAAAGTACTGGAAAACAAAACCATAAATTAAACAAAAAGCGCCCGATTTGGACGCTTTTTTATTTTAAGATTACTTGTAACTATTCTCTTTTTTAAAATGAACGGTCAATAAATAGTAAACTACCGCACGGTATTTGTTTTTATTGGAACGGCCGTATTTATCTATTACAGTATTAATCCCTTTGTCTAAATCCGGACCGTCTTTCAACCCCAATTTCTTAATCAGGAAATTGTTTTTAACTGTTGCCAACTCTGACTCGGATGTACCCGAAACCGTTGCCGCATCAGCATTGTAAATTGACGGACCGCAACCAATAGTTACTTTCGTTAACAAATCCATGTTGGGTGTTACACCGCATTTGTCTTTCAAATCGGCGGCATATTTTACAATCAATTCATCTCTTTTACTCATAATTTTCGTTTTTTATGTTTATAACCGGAATCACTGTTCTCAAATTTAAAACATTAAAACGTAGAAAAGAGCCTTTTTCGTACTTACGGAAATTACTATTATGTTAAATTTTTGAAATACGCCAACAGCACTTTATTATTGACTTCCGTAGGAGTGAAAACTTCTAGTATCGAAGGTTTGTCGGAATTTAAAACCAATTGCATTTCCGATGGTAGGTCCGATTCATTTTCACTGCTGAAATAGTCAAAACCATACATTTTTGCCAGATGTTCTGCCGTTAAGGTATGTGTCGTTTCAAAAAACGTATTGAAAACCGGGGTTTCCTGATGTCCGGGAAGAATTCTGAAAATCCCACCTCCTCTGTTGTTAATCAGAATGATTTTGAAATTTTTCGGAATGTAATTGTTCCAAAGTGCATTACTGTCGTAAAAGAAACTCACGTCTCCGGTAATCATAATGGTGTGTTTACCCGATGACAAAGCGGCTCCGATCGCGGTTGTAGTACTTCCGTCGATGCCACTCGTTCCGCGGTTACAGAATACTTCGATACTCGGATGAATGTCGAACAACTGCGCATAACGAATGGGCGAACTGTTACTGATTTGCAGCTGACTGTTCACGGGTAGCATCGGAAGTATCGTTTCGAAAACTTTCATATCCGAAAACGGTATGCTTTTGAGATATTCGGCATGTTTATCTTTTCGAAGCAATTTTAAATCCAATGCCTTTTGCAGATAATCGCTTTCTGTTGAAGTTGTTTCGGTCAAAAATGTATTGAAAAACGCATTCGGAGTCGCTTCAAAATGGTGTGTCAAGCAACCGAAAGTATTGTAAGCACGAAGTGCATCGATATGCCAATGTTCGTTCGGTTTGTATTTTCGCAAGAATGCCTTGACACGTTTGGAAACCACCATCCCGCCCAAAGTTATCAGGATTTCGGGTTGAAAAGCCTTAAAATCTTCGTCGGTAAATGGTGTGATTATGGTGTCGATATTGGTTATGAAATTCGGATGGTGCAGGTTTGACGTTACTTCGGTCATTACCACAACAGAAGGATCATTCGCCAAATGATTCACTAAAGCGGTATCAATCGCATCCGGATAATTTCCTCCGATTAAAATCAGCTTCTTTTTGGCCGAATTCCATTGCTTCACAAACACATCAAGCTTCGGGAGATCTTTTTGTTGATGATTAGATGTAACAATTAAAGGTTGTACCGAAAGTTCGCTGACGGTTTCATACAATGGTTCTTCGAAAGGCACGTTGATGTGTACCGGCCCTTTTTGGTTTACCGCAACTGTAATGGCTTCATTGATCTTCACATCGTTTTCTTCCGAAGGATCTTCATGTAAGTTTGCATTGAACAGGATATGATTGGCAAATACGTTTTCCTGACGAATGGTTTGTCCGTCGCCGATATCGATTTTACTTTTCGGACGGTCTGCCGAAATCACAACTAATGGAATCTGACTGTAAAACGCTTCGGCAACAGCCGGATAATAATTCAGCAATGCCGAACCTGAGGTACAAACCAACGCCACTGGTTTCTGCGTTTGTTGCGCGATGCCTAATGCAAAGAAAGCAGCACAACGTTCGTCGGCTATACTGTAACACTGAAACGCCGGATTGCTGACAAAACCAATGGTTAATGGAGCATTTCTGGAACCGGGTGAAATTACAACAGTATGAATGTCTTTAGCTTTACAGATTTCAATCAGACTTTGGGCTAAAGGTATTTTTGGGTAAATCATTTTTTAATCGCTAAGACACAAAGATACAAATATTAAGAAGTTGGAAAGACACAAAGTGTAACGGATTGATCATTCATTTCCTTCTTCTTCCTTAATGATCATAAATTTATAAAACGTAAAGTGGGATATCCCGTAAAACAGGATAATGAGTTGCAGGAATATCTGTTGCTTCAAGTAGAATTTGTTCATGAAAAACAAACCAATCTGTACTACAAAAAGCAAGGCACTTATCACCAGCCAAAAGCTTTTTCTGTCATCTTTAAAAACATAATTCGTAACGGCCAATCCGCCCAGAAAAGCGGTTAGAAAACCATTGACAATCCAAGGGATGTAGCCATCTCCCAAAGAATCCTTTACCAAATCAATCAGGTACAGGTAAATGATTAAAAAAGGCAGTGAAGTCATGATGGTGTTTTGCCATTTTATATCGTCAATGGCTTTGTAAACCAAAACAACCATTAAAAAACGAAACACAACCGATGCCAGAACGGCACACAGCAAGGCGATATCCGTATTCACATTAAAAAGAACAGACGCTATCTGATAAAAAAGTAACGCCAAAAAGTAAATGTAGTTCCGTTCTTTCGACGCATAAAAATAAAGCACCATCAGAATAGGAATCCGGACAAATCCCAAACCAAATTTAAACGACTGATAATCAAAGTAAACACAAATACTGTACAGTATAATTATAGCAAAGTATAAAACACTTAAACCATTAATCACAGTATTTCTTCCTTGAGAATCCATACTTAAAGTTATGGTTTTTTTCGAAATTATTCCCGATTTAAAATCACAATCCGTTTAAAATCAATTAAATAAGGATTATTCTTTTTCTTGTTCTTTTAAAATCATAAATTTATAGAACGTATAATGCGAAATTCCGTAAGCCAGAATTACCATCTGATAAATGCCTTCGTTTTTGATATAAAACTTATTGATGAAAAAGGCGCCAATCTGAACTATGAAAAGAATGGAACTTATTAACAGCCAATAATTTCTCTCCTTTGGGTCGTTAACATAATTGATAATGGCGACACCGCCAATAAACGAAGTGAATAATGCATTTACTATCCAGATGTAATAACTGTCGCCCAAAGAATTGACAACAAATTCAATGATATAAAGATAGATAACGAAGAAAGGAATAAACGCAACACATATCGCTTTGTAGTTGGATTTAGAAACTAAATCCAGAATCAATAACACGAGACAAAACTTAAAAAGCATCGAAGAGACAGTGGCATATAAAAACGCATCCGCAGTTCCGACATAATAGAAAACCGAAGCGAGTTGGTATAATAACAGTCCGCTGAGATACACGATTTTTCTCTTTTTTGAACTGATGAAATATAAAATAAATAAAATCGGGATTCGTACAAACCAAAAAATCTCTGTAATTTCTTCTTTATTGATGAAAGAGAAAAAACTATATAAGAAAAGATTTATAAAGTAGAGAATTATTAATAATTTTGGTATATCCTTATGTTTCATCAAGCACTTACAATTTTGCGTTGATTTTAAATATAGTAATTTTTAAACCAAAACACACAACATTATGTCCATAAACATTCGTCAGGCAACCATTGAAGACATGCCATCCGTTTTGGAAATTGTCAATCATGAAATCGTGCATTCCACGTCTATTTACGATTATGAACCGCGGACATTATCATTACAAAACGCATTATTCCATGAAAAAACAGAGCGTAATTTTCCGTTTATCGTAGCCGAAAAAAACGGCATTATTGTTGGATTCGGAACTTACGGTCCGTTTCGATTCAAGGAAGCCTATAAATTTACGGTGGAACATTCGGTGTACGTCCACAAAGATTATACGGGAAACGGGATTGGTTCCACGTTGCTGAAAGAGTTGATTGAATTGGCGAAATTAAATAAACTCCACACGATGATTGGTGTTATCGATTCGGAAAACAGAGGCAGTATTTCGTTCCACGAACGAATGGGGTTTAAAGTGGGCGGACACCTCAAGGAAACCGGTTTTAAATTTGGAAAATGGTTGGATTCTGTATTCGTGCAATTGCTATTGGAGTGATCTGATGGCAGGAGTTAGCAGTACTTCATCAACCGAATCAAACACAAAATTCAATAAAAAAATCCCAAAACTGAAAACTCAATTTTGGGATTTTTCATTCCGATTTACTTTTATAGATTAACGGAACAACATTTACTGTTCACTGAACGCTGAATACTGCTTCTATCCTTTTATCCAGTCGGTAATTTCCTTGTCATTTGGTAAGACTCTGGGACTGATAACATTTTCCAATTCGCCTTTCTCGTTAATCAGATATTTCTGGAAGTTCCATTCCACATGGCTGTCTTCCAAACCGTTTTTGGCTTTTTCGGTAAGGAAATGATATAACGGATGCATGTCATCTCCTTTCACGGATATTTTTTCCATCATTGGAAAAGTCACGCCGTAATTTTTAGTACAGAATGCTTTTATTTCTTTGTTATTTCCCGGTTCCTGTTCCCCAAAGTTATTGGCTGGAAAACCAATGATTACAAAGTTTTTATCTTTAAACTCCGAATATATTTTTTGCAATTGTTCGTATTGAGGGGTTAATCCGCATTCGGAAGCCGTATTCACCACCATAATTTTCTTTCCTTTTAAAGTGGCGAAATCGAATTCGTTTCCTTCAATATCTTTCACTTTAAACTGATAGATGTTTTGTGTTTTCATGACCTTATTTTTTTCGGCTGTTTCCATATTTTTATTCTTTTGTATTTGCCCTTGACAAGCTGTAAAAAAAAGTAAGCCGAGAGCTAAAATTAAATTTTTCATCATTTGCTATTTTTTATAAAATTAATCAAATTGTAAGTTTTGAAATACTTTTTGATTGTAAAGTTTTGTTAACAAAAAACCCACAATCGTTTTGATTATGGGCTTTTATTATTACTTTTTATAATGCTTTCTGTACTTGAAATAGGAAGCGATTCCCAGCAATGTCACTAAGGCCACCGAAACGTAAACGAAATTCGGCGTTACTACCTTATCCCCTTTGGCATACGAATGCAAGCCGGACAAGTAGAAATTCACTCCGAAATACGTCATCAGAATCGAGTAGAATGCGAAAACACTCACCAGATTGTAAATCCACTTTCCGCGCAATGCCGGTACAAAACGCATATGAATCACAAAGGCATAGACCATAATACTGATTAACGCCCAGGTTTCTTTCGGGTCCCAACCCCAATAACGTCCCCAGCTTTCGTTAGCCCATTGTCCGCCAAGGAAGTTTCCTATGGTTAACATCACTAAACCAACCGTTAGTGCCATTTCGTTAATAATGGTAATCTCTTTGATATTGAGTTCCATTTTCTTTTTATTCTTCTCGTTGGTTAACAAAATCAATAACAAGGAAACGATTCCAAGGATCATTCCCAGGGTAAACGGTCCGTAACTCGCCACAATAACCGCTACGTGTATCATCAACCAATAGGAATTCAATACCGGTTGCAGGTTCGCAATGGCAGGATCCATCCAGCTCCAGTGGGCAATCATCAGAATCATGGCAGCTACGAATGCAGTTGAGGCTACCGTCAGTTCCGATTTTCTTCCGAAAGCCAATCCGAAAAACATCGTTGCCCATCCCACATAAATCATGGATTCGTAGGCATCACTCCAAGGCGCGTGACCGGAAATGTACCAACGGGCAATTAATCCGATGGTGTGTAAAATGAAAAACAAACCGATGAAACCATGGCTTACCTTAACCAAAGTATTAATCACTTTTCCGGAATTGAAAATCTTAACGATTACGAACAAAAACATCAAAACACCGGCAATCATATACCACGAATACAACTTTTTGAAAATATCGTACTTGTTGTATAAAATCTCCGAGTCAATTTTTTCCTCACTTGGATAGACTTCTTTTCCGTATTTTTTCTGGAATTTAATTAATCCGTCCAGGAAGGTATCCGCAGCCTTGTAATCTTTCTTCGTTGGCACTTCGTCTAATGACGACAGGTACAAAGGCAACACGTTTTTGGTAAACAGCGAATCGATTCCGGTTAATCCGGTTTCGTTCAATTCCAAGTGTGATACCCATTTGTTGTTTTTGTCAAACGGAATCGGGAACACTTTCAATATTTGTCCGCTCAACGCCGAATACAATAAGTTCACTTTCTTATCGGTCTCGATGAAATCTTTCTGAAACTGGTTCGGAACTGGCGCTTTGTAGGCTTCATCCAAATATGGTGACAGTTTATAATTTCCTCTGTCATCAAAAAAACTCATCAGGGAAACATATTTGGCGTCTTTTTCGGCACCAATCATTTTTCGGATGCTGTCGTTTCCTTTTTTAACAAAAATAATCGGCACATTGTACCAAACCTGAGGAAACTGCGTCATTGATAGGAAAACCTGATCGGAATTCATGTCTTTATAGGTGTCGCTTTTGCTTACCTTACGCAGTAATTCCGATGAAAATGTATTCACGGGTTTCATACGTCCGCCCTGATCCTGAACAATCATTCGACCGAATTTAGCCGCATGCTCTTCCGAAACCTTATGTTTTAAAATAAGGGAATCGATTTGTTTCGCAGTTGGCATTTGTGGCTGATGCTCTGTATGTTGCGCCATCATCCCGAAACTGAAAAACAAAGCAATGATGCTTAAAGCCGCTTTCTTCTCTTTTATTTTCTCCAATTTTCGTTTCAGTTCCCCAAAACGAGATCCTCTGATAAACAGAATTCCCATCAGACCGATATACAGTAACGTGTACCCGATATAGGTTATCAAAGTACCCCAAGAGTCGTGATTTACAGACAGTACGGTACCTTTTTCATCCGGATCGAAAGATGCCTGGAAGAAACGGTAGCCACGGTAATCCAAAATATTGTTCATAAAAATTCGGGCATCAAATTTAGTTTTCTGTTCGGTATCTTCAACGGTTACTTTACTTTCAAAAGACGAATAACTTTTCTCGGTTCCCGGGTATTTGGCAGCGACGAAATCGTTGAGTTTAATTTTAAACGGTGTTTCATAAACTTTACTGCCATATATCAATGTATATTCAAGATTCCCCAATTTAAACGATTGCGGAACGCCCATTTTCCCTTTGGATCCAACCAGCGTCACTTCTTTTTCTTTGCCTTCATTTCTGACAGTCAGCACCAAAGCGTCATCGGTATCTTTGTCTTTGTAATCGCCATTCGATTCCTGCACTATTTTTCCTTTGATGGCCGGTTCCGGAATTACGAATTGTGCGCCTCCGAGATTGTACAGCGATCGAAGCATTAAGGCCTGAACTTTGTCTTTTTCAACTTTGGCCTGGAATTTATCTGCCATACGCATAAAGTTTCCTTCAAAAGGAGCCTGAATGGTATAAGCTTCACTTATTTTAGTAATGTTTACAGCGCCCGGCGTAAATTTATTGAATGCGAAAAGGATGTTGTGAATATTCTGAACTTCGCCTTCTTTGAGGTAATGTTCGTGACGGGTTCCGTCTCCGGATTCGACTAATTTCAGGAATAAAATTCCGTTAGGATCTTCCTTAATGACTTCTTTGGCGCCCATGATGAAATCCTTATACTCAATTTCGAATGGAATCTCATCAAAGGTCTCACTGATTGAAAAATGGTTGTTCGTGATTGGTGACATCATCAACGGTTCTTCGAAAGTGCGTCGTTTCATTTCGCCCTGATACTCTCCATCAACAAAAACATTCAAATATACTTTATCGGAAAAAATCTGATTGGTAACTTCTCCTTCTCGGATAGGCATCATCCCTTCAAAACTGATATAACGCGTTATGAAGGCACCGGCAATAATTAAGATGAAAGACAAATGCAGTAATAACGAAGCCCATTTACTTTTTTGAAGCAACTGGTATCTTTTAATGTTTCCGAGGAAGTTAATTACGAAAAAGACCATAATGACTTCAAACCATCGGGCGTTATACACTAAAATTCGGGCAGTATCCGTATTATAATCATTCTCAATAAAAGTTCCGGCTGCCATTGCTGCTGCAAAAACGATAAACAGAACAGCCATTAAACGGGTAGAAAACAGGAAGGAAAATATTTTTTTATCCATGACGGAAAGTGGTTTTTACAAATTACCGCGAAGATACTTAAAAACAAAGTTTTGTTAACTCTTTTTAACGTATTTTAAGAAATATAATGTAGGGGCTAAAGGTTATTTTCTGATTGCAATTCCAAAACGGATATACCAACGCGGATTGGCGCAGATTTTAAGACACCAACATACACTCCCTTTTCCCTTTTCCCTTTTCCCTTTTCCCTTTTCCCTTTTCCCTTTTCCTTCTCCCAACCTCACCCCAAACACAAAAGACCGTAACCTCTTAGCCCCGACAGGAGCGGCATCCTTTTGTGGAGCCTCAGCGGAACAAAAGATTACTTCGTCAGTTCGCTTCGCTCGGGTCAGCGGATGGCGGGAAAACGGATTGCCGGAAAGCCCGAACCTTTCGCTCCCAAGAAAAACAATCGTAAAAATCATCCGGAAACTAATGCCGCTTCCTATTGCAGGCAAAATGGAATTACTACCTTTGCAAAAAAAACAGCATGGAAAACATATATATCGGATATCATTTTAAAGTGGAACCCAAAGAATTAGGTTCGGAAATTCTGGTGGCCGAGTTGGGAGAAACCGCTTTTGAAAGCTTTATTGAAACGGAAAACGGAGTTTCTGCCTTTGTTCAGAAAGAGTTGTGGAACGAAAATATATTGGATGATATTCAGATTTTACATTCGGATGACTTTAAAATCGAATATACGTTTGAAGAGATTGAACCGGTGAACTGGAATGAGGAATGGGAAAAGAATTTCGATCCGATTGATGTGGACGGTGTTTGTCATGTTCGCGCACCGTTTCATGAAAAAACCGATGCGAAATACGATATTGTGATTGAACCGAAAATGAGTTTTGGTACCGGTCATCATGAAACCACACACATGATGATTCAGCATCTTTTGGAAATGGATGTTACTGATATGAAAACCCTTGATATGGGTTGCGGAACGGCGATTTTAGCTATTTTAGCCGAAATGAAAGGTGCCAAACCGATTGACGCGATTGATATTGATAACTGGTGTTACCTGAATTCGATTGAAAATGCGGAAAGAAACCATTGCCAACACATTACGGTTTATGAGGGCGATGCTTCGTTGTTGAACCAAGGTCAGGAATACGATTTGATTATTGCCAACATCAACAGAAACATATTGCTGAATGACATGCAGGTGTATGTCAACTGTCTGAAAAAAGACGGCGTTTTGTTATTAAGCGGTTTTTATAATGAAGACATTCCGGTTATTGATGCTTCCTGCACTGAGAAAGGGCTAACCTATGTTAAAAAGTTCCAAAAGAACAATTGGGTTGCTTTAAAATACGTAAATTAGCATTTTATTCAATTCAATCGTTTGATTATGAGCGTAAAAGAAAAAATAAAAGAACAGGTCGCCGTTGAAGAATTACTTTCTTCCAACTATGAAATCATTTTATTTAATGACGATGTAAATACCTTTGACCATGTAATCGACACGTTAATGGCTGTTTGCAAGCATGAACCGTTACAGGCGGAACAGTGTGCGCTTTTGGTTCATTATACCGGAAAATGTGCGGTTAAAACCGGTTCCTATAAAGAATTGGAACCGTTGTGCAGTAAATTACTCGAAGCGGATTTAAGTGCTGAGATACAATAAAAAAAGCCCCGAAATACTTCGGGGCTTTTTATTAAAACTTGATTGATTATCCTCTTGTGAAAACGGTAATTTCTCCGTCAGCATCTTTAACTTTAAGTTCAGATGATGTTAAGGCTAAAATTTCTGAAGTAAATGTTTCCCCTCCCAGTGTTACTACAAGACTATTACCACTACGTAGCCAAGTTCCATTATCTGTAAAAACTTCACAAGGATTTTCAAAAGAATCATAATCTACACTACTGATTGTTCCGTTTGTATTAATCATGATATAATCTTTAGAACAACCACTTTCATTACCGGAATAATTCACCAATACTTCATTACCATCAACAATAATATCTTCCTTGGAAAAGTTCCATTTGCCTTCTAATGACGCGGAAGAAGATGCACTTGATGAATCGTCATCTTTATTACAAGAAGCGAATGAAAGACCTAATACTAATGCCGAAGCAAACAAAATTGTAATTTTTTTCATTTTTTAATTGATAAAGTTAACATTACAGCAATATTAACAATAAAAAAGTAAAATAAAAATCTTATAACAAATATTTAACAAAAGAAAAACCTTACGTATTAAATATAACAAATTGTGATTAATGTGGTAACTTATCCTTAAAAACCCCATACAGGTAAGTTCCCAATAATGCTCCCGCCAAAACAATTACGATACCGTAAAAACCGGCGCCAAGCAATATAAAAATAGGACCCGGACAAGAACCAACCAATCCCCAGCCCAATCCGAATAAAGTTCCACCAATAATATACCGGGCAAAGCCCCTTTCCTTATCTTCGATTTCAATTGGGAACCCTTTGACGTTTTTAAGGTTCTTTCTTTTTATCAATTGTACTCCAATTACGCCCGTAAATACAGCCACACCGATAATCCCGTACATGTGAAACGATTGAAACTGGAACATTTCGTAAATTCTGTACCACGAAACGGCTTCCGATTTTGTCAGTACGATTCCGAAAATAAAACCAACAAGAACAAATTTTAATAAGTTTAAAAATTTCATAAGCTGCTTTTAAAAAATTAAGGGTAAAAGAAAATGAGCCATAATCAGTCCGCCGATAAAGAAACCGATAACTGCGATTAATGAAGGTCGCTGCAAATTACTCAACCCGGAAATGGCATGCCCGGACGTACATCCGCCGGCATAACGCGTTCCGAAACCGATTAGCAATCCACCGAAGAATAAAATCATCAGTGTTTTAGGTGTTTTGATGGCCTCCCAACCGAAAAGGCTTTCCGGTCCCAGTTTCCCGTTTGGCGCCTCAATATTCATGGCTGCCAATTGCTCGATGGTTTTCGGATTAATAGCCACTCCGCTTCCGTCACTTAAAAAATGAACCGCGACAAATCCGCCGAGAATGGCTCCAAAAACAACCGCTAGATTCCATTTTTGTTCGCGCCAGTCAAATTTAAAAAAAGGAACATTCTTACCCGCTCCGGCAATGGTACAAAGCGTTCTTAAATTGGAGGACATCCCGAAAGATTTTCCGAAAAAAATAAGTGTGAGCATCACTGCTCCAATTAAAAACCCTGAAATGTACCAGGGCCACGTTCCGTAAAATGAATACATAGCTATTACTTTTTCCACAAAAGTAATTATTGAATGAGTATTTTACATAACAATGAGTACATATTTTTGTTACTTCCGAAGAAATATTTAAATTTTGTTTATCAGCCCCCTCCTTTTCATTTTATCGCAAAAAATGTTTTTTGATGTGGGTTTCCATAAAATAATCTGTTACTTTTGAATAACCGAAAACAGTATTGAAATATGAAAAATTTTACGATAGAAATCAAATGGTCTGTACTATTTGCTGTTGCAGCTTTGCTGTGGATGTTTGTCGAAAAGGCCTCCGGACTACACGATGAACACATAGGCAAACATGCTATTTACACTAACATTTTCGCAATCGTTGCCATCGCCATTTACACTTTTGCATTGCTTGACAAAAAGAAAAACTTTTTTAACGGTAAAATGGATTGGAAACAAGGCTTTGTAACCGGACTAATCATCACCATTTTTATCACCGTATTAAGTCCGCTAACCCAATACATTACAAGTACTTTCATTACCCCGGATTACTTCAGCAATGTCATTGCCTATACCGTAAGCAATAAAGTTATGACCCAGGAAGCAGCGGAAACGTATTTCAACCTGAAAAGTTATATCGTACAGGGAATCTTTGGCGCGCTTTCCATGGGTGTCGTTACCTCTGCGATTGTGGCATTCTTTACCAAATCAAAATAAATTATGTTAAGAAATCTTCTGATTACCGGTTTGGCTCTGATGTGTTTTACCTCATGTGTAAGCACTAAATCAACTATTAAAAATATTGACAATTCAGCTATTAAGCCTGTCATAAAGGATGGTGCATATGTTATTAAAGAATATGCCGACTCCAAAAAATACGGCTATGATCAGGATTATCCCATAAACATTGGTGTTATTCAGGATAAAAATGAAAACATCTATGTGGACTATTTTTTCAATGGCATTACCGGCCCGAACGGTGAAAAGTTAACTTATAAAAAAACGGATACCTGTTGCCCGTTTCCAACAAAATACAATAAAATCGGAGGAGGCTTATTGTCTATTTACGAAGTAACCTGGAAAGGGCAGCAAAAACCGATACACCTTTACTTTAATATTTATGAAAGAGGTAAAATTGTTTGCCCCGTGGGCTTAACCATTAAAAAACCATAAGCAAAACATTCTGAATTTTAAGAATTTTATAAGACTTCAAACCTTCTGACAACTTCATTGGAAGGTTTTTTTGTTATATCTTTGTTCCTCTTTTAGATACAACTATGAATTTACAAAACATACCACAAATTAAACATACCGATAGCGGAAACTTCTTTCTTTTAGCCGGACCATGTGCCATTGAAGGAGAAGAAATGGCGATGCGTATTGCTGAAAAAACGGTTGCCGTAACCGATAGGCTTAAAATTCCTTACGTTTTTAAAGGATCTTTTAAAAAAGCAAACCGTTCGCGTATTGACAGTTTCACGGGAATTGGTGACGAGAAGGCGCTTCGTATTCTTGAAAAAGTTTCCAAAGAGTTTGGTGTACCAACCGTTACCGATATTCATACGGAAGAAGATGCTGCAATGGCTGCCGGTTTTGTTGATATTTTACAGATTCCGGCATTTTTAGTACGCCAAACCGATTTGGTTGTTGCTGCGGCGAACACCGGAAAAACAGTAAATCTGAAAAAAGGACAATTCATGAGTCCGGAAAGCATGAAGCATGCGGTACAGAAAGTAATTGACTGCAACAATAACAACGTAATGGTGACCGACAGAGGTACCATGTTTGGCTATCAGGACATGATTGTGGACTACCGGGGGATTCCAACTATGCAACAATTTGCCACCACCGTTTTAGACGTTACCCATTCGTTGCAACAACCGAATCAAATGGTTGGTGTAACCGGAGGGCGTCCTGAAATGATTGAAACCATTGCCAAAGCTGGTATCGCCGTAGGTGTTGACGGTATTTTCATCGAAACCCATTTTGATCCCGCAAATGCGAAAAGTGACGGAGCCAACATGCTGCATTTAGACCTTTTTGAAGGATTGATGTCTAAATTAGTCGCTATCAGACAAACGATAAATAAATTTTAAAAAAAGTCCCGATATAGTCGGGACTTTTTTATTTATAACACCATTTACAGTTTTCATTTGTTACGTCTTAATTTTAAATACCACTGTGTGACCCTATTTTATTATTAAAATGTCTGTAAAAATTTGTTCAGATTAAAAATTATACCTTACTTTGTTTTTCAAAGTACTTAATATGGATACGCAAAATTATTTACAGGACCTGAAAGAAATAAAAGACCTGATGAACAAATCATCACAGTTTATTTCTTTAAGTGGCTTATCGGGAATTCTGGCCGGAATTTATGCTTTAATAGGTGCTGTTGTGGCTTATTACTTAATAGAAAACCATGACGAATATTATATTACTTTAGAAAGCAGTACCTTCAAACTGATATTGCTGACAGCAGCTCTTGTTCTTGTAGCTTCTCTGCTGACGGCTTATCTTTGTACCATAAACAAAGCGAAGAAAGTAGGTGAAAAAGTGTGGAATGCTTCCTCAAGAAGACTACTCATTAACTTTTTTATTCCCTTGGTTACCGGAGGAATTTTTGCGATTCTCCTTTTAAAAAACGGATATTACGGATTGGTTGCCCCTATCACTTTATTGTTTTACGGATTGGCTTGTGTGAATGCCAGTAAATATACTTTGCGCGACGTGCGCTATTTAGGCATAACTGAAATTATTTTAGGATTGTTAGCGGTGGAATTTTCAGGTTACGGATTGTATTTCTGGGTTTTAGGATTTGGGATTTGTCATATTGTTTACGGAACAGTAATGCATTTTAAATACGACAGAAAATAACGCGTGAAAACCATCATCCAAAATATAAACAAAGCCTTCGATCATCGTATCCGACTGGGAATCATGTCGGTACTGATGGTGAATGAAAGTGCCGACTTCTCCACTCTTAAGGAACTTTTAGGAGTAACAGACGGGAATTTGGCCAGCCATGCCAAAGCACTTGAGAATGAGAACTATATTGTCGTGGAAAAACAATTCATCGGCAAAAAACCCAACACCAGTTACAAAGCCACGGAAGCAGGTCGCAAAGCGTTCCGTGAACACATTGATGCCCTGGAAAAATTAATTCAGAAATCGTAGTCTATTTTTTTATACTTATACTTTGAAATACAAAGTACTTTAAATCAACTAAATTAAACTCAAATGGAAAATCAAAATCAAAACCCAATGGAAAACCAGAATCAAAACCAGCCTGCGTTGAACACTGCAAACAAAGGTTCCTTTCTTCAATCCACCACCGCTAAAATGATAATGGTGGGTGTACTGACACTCGTTTTACTGATTCCGCTGCAATATGTGAAAGAGTTGATTTATGAACGTTCCGAACGGAAGAAAGAAGTCGTTAGCGAAGTGACACAATTGTGGGGTGAAGATGTCTTTTTCTATGGCCCGATACTTAAGGTTCCGTATAAATCCTACACCGAAACTGCCGTATTGGATTCCAAAACAAAGCAAACCGTAATCCAACGCAACACCAGTATATCGTATGCCTTTTTCTTTCCGGAGACACTGAACAATACTTCTGATATCAAGAAGAATTCGTCCTTAAAACGAGGGATTTACAACAATGTGGTTTTTACTGCAGAAATGAAATTTAACGGGAATTTCGGAAAACCGAATTTTGAAAAACTGGGCATTAAAGAGGCCGATCTGCTTTGGGATAAAGCGGCTCTGGTTGTGAAAACGACCAATCTGAAAAGCATCAAAAGCGATTTAAACATCAAACTTAACAATCAGACGTTCACTTTTGAATCCAAAGAAGAAGAAGACAATTTTTACGGCACGCTGGAAACTGGTGCGTTTGATTACAAAACATTGGCTGCGAACAACAAACTGGATTTCAATTTTACGATGAAATACAACGGAAGCAACAGCGTAAAATTCATTCCGATTGGAAAAACGACACAAATCAGTTTGAATTCAGATTGGGAGTCACCAAGTTTTGAAGGCATGTTTGCTGCAAATGATACCACAAAAACTATCAGCAACAAAGGATTTCATGCCGATTGGAAAATACTGCACATCAACCGTTCGTTCTCGCAACAATACGATTCGAAAATCCCGAACTTAAACGGTTATTCATTCGGCGTAAAATTGATTGAAACCGTAGACGAATACCAACAGAACGAACGCGCGTCGAAATACGGATTTCTGGTAATCGGACTTACTTTTCTGATTTTCTTTTTAATTCAGTCGGTGAACAAAATCAACATTCATATTTTCCAATATACGATGTTAGGCTTGGCGCTGATAATGTTCTACACGTTGCTGATTTCCATTACGGAACATTCCAGTTTCTCACTGGCGTATTTAATCGCTTCCGTTGCCGTAATCGGGATGATTGTTTTGTATTCGGTGTCCATTTTGAAAACGAAAAAGTTTCCGCTCTTCATCGGATTGTCATTGGCCGGACTGTATTCTTTCATCTACGTAATTATCCAATTGGAAAACTATGCCTTATTGGTGGGAAGCATCGGGTTGTTTATCATCTTAGGATTGGTAATGTACTTCTCCCGAAAAATTGACTGGAACAACACCGCTAACTAAAAACAAAAAGTCCCGATAAACTCGGGACTTTTTTATATGTTGTCTTTTCCTATGTCGTCAACTTCATTGCTCACTTTTTTGGAAGCAATCAGTTTTCCGGAAAATTTATACATTTTATGGCACAACCATGAAAATAAAGCTGTAATCAAAAAGGCACCAAAATAATAGCCCACTTTAAATGCCGTTTCCTCCTTCTCTACTTCATCGATAAAAAGCACTTTGAATACCTGAACAATCAGAATCATGAAAAAGAAAACACTAAAAATTCTGAGAAAATAACCTACTGCCTTTTTCATACCTTATTTACCGTCAACGTAATCCTGCAGGTATTTAAATCTCTCGGTTAACTGCCCTTTTTCGGTGATTTTTGCTCTGTCCAGAATACCGTCTTTATCACTGTTGAAAAATGCCGGAATCACGTGCTCGAGGAACATTTCCCCAAAACCTTCGCTGGCGTCTTTTGGTAATTCACACGGTAAATTATCCACCGCCATAACCACAACAGCTCCCGGATGACTCACTGGCACTTCGATTCCTTCACTCGGGTAATACCCATACAAAGGCTCGGCAATGGTAGAAGAACGCAAAGTACAGGCAATCGGTCCATCAACATCACATGATATATCAGCTACCACTTTAATCTTATTATCCGGAGCATTCAGCATTTCTCTTGTCAGAATGACAGGCGCACCGTTTCCGTAGAAATGTCCTGCCATGAACATATCGGATACTTTTGTAAAACGTTCAAAGTCAGACACATATTCCTGAGGATTCTGATAGAAATCTTCTTTGGTGGCAACGGTGCCGTCTTTACGCTTGTTATAATCCAAAACGTCTATTTGGGTATAAACCGGCTTGTCAAAAGTTTTTGTCAGATACTCTTCGATGGAAACCTGTTTGATTTTCATATCATCCAAAATTTCCTTGGCTCCCATTCCTACTTTTCCGTGTCCGGTCAAAACGATTTTAATGGGCGGCAGCATCGGACGGCGTAAACGTTCCACCAAGGCTGCCTTATCCGCCAATGTTTCCGCTTTGGGTAAATTGAACAACTCAAATTTGATTCCGAACGCCCTGAAACCGTTATAGGCGCCTACAATTCCGGCATAACGTCCAAATCCAATCAAACGGTGATTGGTTTCGTTTACAATGGTTTCGTGATCGATTAAACGAATGTTTTTTTCAAGGCAAGCGACAAGTAGTTTTCTGTTATAAGGCTGTTTTTTAATGGTGTGTGAAAAGAAAAAATATTTTTTATTCGGGATTAGGGCATCAACCGGCACTTCTTTTACTCCGATCAATACATCACAATCTGAAAGATCATTACTTACTTCAAAACCTAATTTTGAATATTCATCATCCGCGAACACACGAATATCGGACGCTTCCACTTTTATTTCTGCCTGAGGGAACTGTTCTTTTAATTTAACCAATTCTGAAGGGGTAAAAACCACACGTCTATCTGGTGGGTTTTTTCTTTCTTTAATAATTCCGAATTTCATTTTTATGCAATCATTGAAAAGTTATCAGTGTTAAAGGGGAAATTCCGATAATAACGCAACTTTTAGGGGTTAGTTTTGTTTGTTTTTGTTTATTCTTGTCCAAATGTACTATTTAAAGAATAGAGGTGCAATAATTTTTAATTGAAAATTAAATACTTTAACTTTGTGGACTGATTTTTGCTATTCTAATAGCATAACCACTGGGGTCGACTGGTTTTGACAGCGAGTGGAATTGGGAAGTAAGCACGTCGAGAACTGGGACAATTCTCGTTAATAAAAGGTTTCACAACTTTACACGGCGAAAATAATTACGCTTTAGCTGCTTAATCTGAATTACAGTAAGATTTGCCTAGTTCCTACCAGGTAGGAAAGCTAGATTCTCCTCGAAAGCCTTGGTTTATGGCGTTCGGATTAGGGGAACCGTAAAAGTAAACCTAGGAACGGTAATGCTTTAAATCTGTTCTGACAACTATAAAGCTAAGCGAAAAGTGGCTGTTTCTGGCCTTGCTTTTTGTCGAAAATTCAATCAGGAAATAAGCGTGTAGAAAGCTCTTCGATTGCTTGTTTGGACGAGAGTTCGATTCTCTCCGACTCCACAGAAAGCCTTTAAAATTTTTATTTTAAAGGCTTTCTTTTTTTATAAATAATTTAAAAAAAACACTAATATTGTAATACTATAAAAACCAAACCCAAATTATTGAATTAAATTTATTAACGTAAGTCTGAAAGAACATGAAAAAAATATTCTTATTATTCGTATTATTTGCTTTAAACAGTTATGCTCAGGAGAAATTCGAATTTCCTTTAAATGAAAACGGACAAATTATTTTTACGGAAGTGGTTTCATCTGAAGGAAAGACCAAAGATGACCTGTTTACCAATTCAAAAATGTTCTTCGTGAATACCTATAAAGTTACCCAGGAAAAACTGAAGCAAAATAAGGAAGCCTATTCGGTTTCAGACAATCAGTATTCCATCATGACCGTAAAAGTTAACGGAAGCGATGTAAAGGTGAAATTGTTTTACACGATTTCAATTTTGTCAAAAGACAACAAATACAAATACGAAATAAAAAACATCTTCACTAAAACAGAAGTTTCGGAAACGCCGCTTGAAAAAATGTTTGACAAAACCGCTTCGGAAAAAGCAGCCCAAAAACCAAAACTTGGTGAAACACTTAAAGCCTACTATGCCGCTATCAATGCTGAAATAGGAACCATCAAATCAAACATTAAAAGCGAAATGAGTAAATCCTCAGCAACCAAAAGCGACTGGTAATCCGCACCAAATGTTTTTACATACAATTTAATCAGCTCCTTTACAGGAGCTTTTTTTATTTTCTTACATTTAATTCCGCCTGTATTTTCATGCATAAACCCTATATTTGTGTTCTCAAAAATTAAACTATATGCAACATATAATCGATCGTTTCATCAGTTACGTAACTGTAGATACGGAATCCGACCCGAATTCAACCACAACTCCAAGTACCGCTAAACAATGGGATTTGGCCAATAAATTGGTTGAAGAATTAAAAGCCATAGGTTTGCAGGATGTGACCATTGACGACAAATCATACATTCAGGCTACATTACCAAGCAATTTGGATTATGAAGTGCCTACCATCGGTTTTGTGGCGCATTTTGACACTACACCCGATTTTACCGGAGCGAATGTAAAACCGCAAATCGTTAAAAATTATGATGGTGGTGATATCGTTTTAAACAAAGAACAAAACATTGTATTGTCTCCGAGTTATTTCGAAGATTTATTGCTATACAAAGGACAAACCTTAATTACTACCGACGGAACTACGCTTTTGGGTGCCGATGACAAAGCCGGTGTTACCGAAATCGTAACTGCGATGGAATACCTGATTCAGAATCCGCACATCAAACACGGAACACTTAAAGTTGGTTTCACACCGGATGAGGAAATTGGTCGTGGTGCTGATTTCTTTGATGTGGAGAAATTCGGATGCGAATGGGCGTATACTATGGACGGAAGTCAGATTGGCGAGTTGGAGTATGAAAACTTCAACGCGGCCGGTGTAAAGCTGAAATTCAAAGGAAAAAGCGTGCACCCGGGTTATGCCAAAGGAAAAATGATTAACTCGATGCTTTTGGCAACCAAATACATTTCAAAATTACCAAAAGACGAAGTGCCGGAAAGAACCAAAGGTTACGAAGGTTTCTTCCACGTGGTTCATTTGGACGGAAGCATAGAGGAAACGAATGTGCAGTTAATCATCCGTGATCATAACCGTAAAAAATTCGAAAAACGTAAAAAACAAGTAGTTAAAATAGCTGATAAATTCAACAAGAAATACGCGAAACAATTTGGTGCCGACATCGTTGAAATTGAAGTGAAAGACCAATATTACAACATGCGTGAGAAGGTGGAACCGGTTAAGCATATTGTAGATTTAGCGGAACAGGCCATGAAAGCGTTGGACATCAAACCGTTAATTAAACCGATTCGTGGTGGTACCGACGGTTCGCGTTTATCGTTCATGGGATTACCGTGTCCGAATATCTTTGCCGGTGGACACAATTTCCACGGAAAATACGAATATGTTCCGGTGGAGAGCATGCAAAAAGCCATTGACGTAATTATCAAAATTGCCGAATTGACTGCTGAAAAGTATAAGAAGTAAACAGATTGCAGAAGGCAGATTACAAAAATCCGTCAACTGAAAACAACAAATTTTACCGCAGATTCACAGATTATTTAAATGTACTATCTGTAAATCTGCGGTTTTCTTTTTATATTGGTTGCATAAATTTCCATTTCAAATCACATGAAAGAAGAAAAAAATCCATGGAATAAAACCAATCAATGGCCGGAAGAATTAGATTTTTTAAAATCATTGATTGCCAAAACCGAACTGGAAGAAATGACCAAATGGGGCGGTACGGTTTATACTATCAATAAAAAAAATGTACTGGGACTTGGCGGATTCAAATCGTATGTTGCCATCTGGTTTTTTAACGGTGTCTTCCTGAAAGATGAGAAAAAGGTTTTAGTCAATGCTAATGAAGGCGTTACTAAAGCTTTGCGTCAATGGCGTTTCTCATCAAAAGAAGAACTTATGAAAAATGAGAAATCCATCCTGGATTACATTAACGAAGCGATAGCCAATGAGAAAGCAGGTTTAGCTTTCAAACCCGAAAAGAAAGAAGAAATCGTTTCGGAATTACTGAATGCCGAATTCAAATCGGACAGTATTCTAAAAAAAGCATTTGAAGCTTTTACTCCTTACAAGCAACGTGAATTTCTTGAATATGTGGAAACAGCCAAACAGGAGAAAACCAAACTTACGCGAATCGAAAAAATAAAACCGATGATACTCGAAGGCATTGGCTTGAATGATAAATACAGATAATAAAAAAGTCCCGAAAACTAATCGGGACTTTTTTATTTGGTATGCTTTTGAAAATTATTTCGCAGCGTTAGCTTTCATGCTCAATTCCATAGAAATGGCAGAACGCTCCATTTTAATTTTACCCGCCATCGTTTCGATAACCACGGAGTCTTCATACAACTCGGCAATTTTACCGTGGATTCCGGATTTGGTAATGATTTTGTCGCCTACTTTCACAGCTGCTTCAAATTCTTTTTCTTTTTTTGCTTTTTGTTGTTGCGGTCGGATCATTAAGAAATAAACGACTACAAACATTAAGATAATCGGTAAAAACTGGCCCATTTGTCCCATTGTAAATTATTTTTAGTGTGCTGCAGGAGTTGTTCCTCCGGCTTTTGGTGTTACATTCGCTTTAATTGTCACTTTTTCCGAACCTTCTTTCGAATTGGTTGTCAAAGTAACTGTTTTTTGTTGTTGCCCCGGTTTACCGTTAGAATCAAAAGACACTTTCAATGGTGCCGACTGACCCGGTTTAATTGGTTCTTTTGGCCAAACAGGAACGGTACAACCGCAACTTCCCTGTGCGTTAATGATGATTAAATCGGCTTCTCCTTCATTGGTAATGGTAAATTCCGTTTCCGGCTTATCCCCTTCACCAATCGTTCCGAAATCATGCTCCATTTTGTCAAATTTCACAACAGGTAATTTACCCGTTGCGGCATTTTCTGCCATAGTTTTTTCAACATTTGCCGGATCAATCTTGTCCGAAGCATTTTCATTTTTACATGAAGTTGACAGTACCAATGCGGCAACAGCCAACACTCCAAGAGTTCTTCTAATCATGGTTTCAAAAAAGTTAATTACATTAAACCTCTTCCGGTTTTGATTAATTTGTTTTCTTTCTGGTATTCTTTCACTAAGTTGTCCAGAATTCCGTTGATAAAAATACTACTTTTTGGTGTAGAATACTCTTTTGCCAATTCTAAATATTCGTTAATAGTTACTTTTACCGGAATGGATGGGAATTTCAAAAACTCACAAATCGCCATCTTCAAGATGATGGTGTCGATTTCGGCAATACGTTCCGCATCCCAGTTTGGTGTTTTATCAATGAATTCTTTCGCTAACTCGTTGTTGTTCAGCACCGTCTTACGGAAAAGATTTTTCACAAACTCCTTATCATCGGAATCCTTATACAATCTCGGCACGAAAAACGAAGTGTCTTCCGCCGACTTGATTTGCTTCAACTGTTTCACAATCATGGTGTTCACCAACGGAATATCGTCGATCCACGTCAGTTTTGTATCTTCCAGATAATCATACAGCTTTTCGTTTGGTGCGATAATTTCAGAAAAAATATCGACCACAAACTGTTTGTCTGCTTCGAAATCGTTTCCGGGAACGCTCATGTATTGTTCATACAATTCGCTGCTTTTAATCGCTTCCAGAAGTAACAGAATGTAATCGTCATTGTTTTTCCAATTGGTGATGTTTCTGTCGGCCAAAGCGATTCCCAAAGAATTATTATCGGTTAATAATTCAAGAACCTTATTTTTAATAAACTTGGTGTTTGGATTGCGTTCTTCTTTTGTGGCAAGATGTTTTTTACTGGATTTATCGATAAAATCTTCCTCCGCTTTTTTGATTTCCACCAATGCGGAAAGCATGATAAGATATAAATCCTGAATATTTTCGATACTCTGAAACAGGAATTTCTCTTCCTTGTCAAGATTATCGGAATTGTTTTGATGCATGGCGTAGATAGATTGCATCACTTTCACACGGATATGTCTTCTGTTTAACATCTTGTTGTAAGAACTTTAAAAATTAACGGAGCGAAAGAATGCCTTTCGCTCCGCAAAATTATGAAATATTATTTTTTAAAAACTACTTTGCAGCGTTTTCTTTTTTTCTTGCATCGATACGCTCCTGCGCCATTCTCATAGCCGCCTGATGGGTAGTGATGTTGCTTTCTTTTGCATAGTTAAAAATATCCAAAGTAGTATTGTAGATATTTTCGGTTCTGCGCATGGCTTCTTCTTTACCGTATCCTGCGATTTCACCATATACGTTAATGATTCCACCCGCGTTGATTAAGAAATCCGGAGCATACAAAATCCCTCTTTCCTGTAATCTTGCACCGTGAATCTGCTCAACCGCCAACTGATTGTTTGCCGCTCCAGCAATAACTTTCGCTTTGATTTTTTCTATAGTATCATCGTTAATTGTAGCTCCTAAAGCACATGGCGCGTAGATATCCACATCAACACTGTACAAATCGTTTCCTGTATATACTTTAGCACCATATTTGGCACCAACTTCCTGAAGACGCGCTTCGTTAATATCGGCAATCTGAACCAAAGCACCTTCTTTAGTGATTAACTCAACCAAAGTCTCACCTACGTGACCGATACCTTGAACCAAAATCTTTTTGCCTTCTAAATTATCCGAACCAAACTGGTATTTCGCAGCTGCTTTCATTCCCATGTAAACACCGTAAGCCGTTACCGGAGACGGGTTACCTGAACCACCTCTTCCTTCAGAAATTCCGGTCACATATGGCGTATTGTCACGAATCAGATCCATATCGGCCGTAGTGGTTCCCACATCCTCAGCCGTGATATATTTTCCGCTTAACGAATTTACAAACTGTCCGAATTTAGCAATCAATTCCGGAGTTTTATCCGCTTTTGAATCACCGATGATAACCGCTTTTCCTCCACCAAGATTCAAACCTGAAATTGCCGACTTGAACGTCATTCCGCGAGACAAACGCAAAACATCATTCAATGCTTCCCATTCGTTAGTATATTTCCACATTCTCGTCCCTCCCAAAGCAGGTCCTAAAACTGTGTTATGAACTCCAATAATTGCTTTTAAACCAGTATCTTTGTCGTGACAAAATACGATTTGCTCATGATTATCAAATGAAACCTGACCGAAAACAGGGTCGATTTTATGAAGCTCACCAGCGTTTGTAACTTCTGTTATCATGTTTTAAATGTTTTTATAGGTTGAATTATATTCAAAAACAGGTTGCAAAATTACATTTTTATTCAGAATATTTCAATACAAATCGTTTTTTTTAATTTTTTATTAATAAATGTTTTCAAATCAGAATTGCGCTTTTTAAAAATTTATTTTAATTTTTTAACACTTTAAAGCAGATTTTTTCAAAATATATCAAATACAATGAAAGAACTTCAATATTTAAACAAATATTTCATAAAATACAAATACCGATTCCTGCTCGGAATTTTTATTACAATTGTAGCACAATTCTTCACTTTGTATACCCCGAAACTGGTAGGTGACTCCATTAAGGTTTTAGAGCACAGCAAATTATCCCCGGAAGCGGTTCAGGATGTCCTGTTGAAAAACATTATCCTGATTTTGGTCACTACCTTAATAGCCGGTTTTTTGACTTTTTTAATGCGTCAGACATTGATTGTAATGTCGCGTCATATTGAGTTCGATTTAAAAAATGAAGTGTTTTACCAATACGAAAGACTAACCCAAAATTTTTACAAACAAAACCGTACCGGTGATTTAATGAACCGTATTAGTGAAGACGTTGGAAAAGTGCGTCAGTATGTGGGGCCGGCCGTAATGTATTCCATAAATACCATTATTCGTTTTGCGGTGGTGACGGTTCAGATGTATATCGTTTCACCCGAACTTACCTTGTATTCGCTTTTACCATTACCCGTTTTAGCCTACAGCATTTTCAAAATCAGTTCGGAAATCAACAAACGCAGTACTGCCTACCAACAGAATTTATCCAAGCTTTCCACGTTCACTCAGGAAATGTTTTCCGGAATTCGCGTGATAAAAGCCTATGCACTTGAAAATAAGAAACAAAACGATTTTATCGACCTTTCCAAAGAAAGCAAAACCAAGAATCTTGATTTGGCACGGGTACAGTCATTGTTTGGGCCATTGATGATTTTACTTATCGGAATCAGTAACCTTGTGGTGATTTATGTGGGCGGAATGATGTATATCAATGGAACAATTCCGGATATCGGAGTAATCGCCCAGTTTATTTTATACATTAACATGCTGACCTGGCCTGTAGCATCTTTAGGATGGGTGTCCTCCATGGTTCAGGAAGCCGAGGCGTCGCAGAAACGCATCAACGAATTCCTGAAAGTGGTACCGGAAATTCAGAATACCGTGAACGAAAAAACGGAAATCAACGGAAAAATCGCTTTCGAGAATGTTTCGTTTACCTATGACGACACCAATATTGAAGCGCTGAAAAACATTTCGTTTACCATAAACAAAGGAGAAACTCTTGCCATATTAGGGAAAACCGGTTCCGGAAAATCGACGATACTTTCCCTTATCAGCCGACTGTACGATGTAAAAGAGGGAACGGTGAAAATTGACGGTACCGATATCAAAAAACTCAACCTGTTCGATGTTCGGGATCATATCGGTTTTGTTCCGCAGGATGCGTTCCTGTTTTCGGATTCGATAAAAAACAATATCAAATTCGGAAAAGAAGATGCCACCGAAGAAGAAGTGATTGAAGCAGCTAAAAAAGCCGTCGTGCATAAAAATATCGTAAAGTTTAAAAACCAATATGAAACTGTTTTGGGGGAACGCGGGATTACGCTTTCGGGAGGACAAAAGCAACGGGTTTCCATAGCGCGTGCGATGATTAAAAACGCACCAATATTACTTTTAGACGACTGTCTATCAGCGGTTGATACCGAAACCGAAGAAGCCATCCTAAACAATCTGATGGAATTCTGCAAAGACAAAACCACGATTATTGTCAGCCATCGTGTTTCCTCTGCCAAAAATGCCGACCAGATAATCATTTTGGAGGAAGGAAAAATTATCCAGCAAGGTTCTCACTATCAGCTTGTAAATCAGGAAGGTTATTACAAAGAATTGTATTATAAACAACTTTCCGAAAAAGAAATGCAATAAAATGTTGGTTAATTTGGTTTTTTTTTAGATTTTTGGTTTCTACTTAACACAATTAATATTTGACAGAAGGATTATGAGAGAAAATGATTTGTTAGAAAAAGAAGAAATTTTTTCTAAAGTTTTAAGAGCAGGAAGAAGAACGTATTTTTTTGATGTAAGGGCAACTAAGGCAGATGATTACTATATCACTGTAACCGAAAGTAAAAAATTCACCGAAGAAGACGGTTCGTTCCACTTTAAGAAACACAAAATTTACTTGTACAAAGAAGATTTTGCCGCTTTTAAAGATATTCTAGATGAAATGACTTCTTATGTGTTAAACCACAAAGGCGAAGAAGTAATCTCCGAAAGACACCAAAAAGATTTCAAAAAAGAATATTTCGCAGATAAATCAGAAGAAACTGAAACGAGAACTTTAGGAAGCTATACCGATATTGATTTTGACGATATCTAATATTGTGAACTTCAGTTAAAAACATAAAGAAGTCCAAAATCATACGGTTTTGGGCTTTTTATTTCACATTAAACCGATGCATAAAATACGCTATTTCTTTAAAAAATACGGTGTTGCATTCCATTCATCAACACTGCTTCTTTGGATTTGGCTTTCCAAAAAAAATTTCGATACATTCCAAATCTCCCCAACATTACCCGTAAAGATAGCCTTGATAGCTTCTATACTGCTTGTTTGCATCGCTTTTTTAAATCTGATTGTAGCCCTTCAAAAATTGAAAAAAAAATAAATGTGCCATAAAAGCACTACTCCTTTACAAATACAAACTCCCATAAATCTTTCCTTTATACTGCAGAAAAACGTACATTTGAGTACAATCGATACGCTGCAACAATGCCTGACAAAATAAACATTCCCGAACATTTTACCGGCTTAAACGATATGGAAGTGGCTGCTTCCCGACAACAATTTGGCAGTAACGAGCAAACCAACAAACCGCAATACCAATGGTGGATTGCCCTTCTGGAGTTACTTAAAGAACCTATGTTGCTCTTGCTTATCGCCGTTTCGGTTATTTACTTTATTCTCGGTCAAAACAGCGAAGCCTGGTTTATGTTAAGTGCTGTTATTGCCGTTTCCGGAATCTCATTTTATCAGGACAACCGAAGCCGGAAAGCCCTAGAAGCCTTGGAAGCCCTTAATGAGCCTTTAACCACCGTTTTACGAAACCGCGAAATCAAAAGCATTCCCACCAGTGATATTGTGGTCAATGATTTAGTGATTGTCGAAGAAGGCAGTTTCGTCAATGCCGATGGCGAAATCCTGCACAGCAATGATTTTTCAGTCAATGAAGCCTCGCTTACTGGTGAAGCCTATTCCGTTTTCAAATCGGAAAAAACCGAAGACCGTAAAATTTTCAGCGGCACTTTGGTAGCCTCCGGATTGGCTGTTTTTCGCGTAACCGAAATTGGCCCGGCGACCGTTTTGGGAAAATTGGGCTCATCCATCATCAATATTAAAGAAGAAGCCACTCCCCTACAGCAACAAATTGAGCGTTTTGTGAAAAAAATGGCCTACATCGGAATCGCCGTTTTTGTTTTGGTTTGGGCAGTGTATTTTTGGAAAACACACGATATCCTCCACAGCTTACTGAAAGGATTAACCCTCGCCATGTCGATACTTCCCGAAGAAATTCCGGTAGCTTTCACCACATTTATGGCTTTGGGTTCCTGGCGCTTATTAAAAGAGGGAATTATCGTAAAAAAAACGCGAACAGTGGAAACCTTAGGCAGTGCAACGGTAATTTGTACCGATAAAACCGGAACGCTTACGGAAAATAAAATGAGTCTGCAGGCCGTGTATGCTTTTACCGGCAATCAACTTTCGGAAGGTGGCGATTGGAGTCATCCCGAAATACAGAAAGTCATAACAACCGCGATGTGGGCCAGCGAACCCGTTCCTTTTGACCCAATGGAAAAAACGTTGCATCTGGCCTATGAAACAATAACCCCATCCGATGACCGAACATCGTTTGAACTGTTTCACGAATATCCGCTTGACGGTAAACCGCCCATGATGACGCATTTGTTCCGAAACAAAGAAGGAAAACGCATCATTGCTGCCAAAGGGGCTACAGAAGCGCTGATTAATGTATCCAACCTCAGCGAAACGCAACGCCAACAGATTCTTAGCGTTTCCGACACATTGGCTTCTAAGGGTTTCAGGATATTAGGGGTGGGCTTTTCGGATTTTGAAGGGGATGATTTTCCAAAAACCCAACAGGAATTCCGATTTCATTTTTTAGGGTTAATTGCTTTTTATGATCCTCCGAAAGCAAACATCAACAGGGTAATCCAACAATTTTATGATGCGGGAATAATGGTGAAAGTCGTAACCGGAGACAACAATTTCACCACAAAGGCCATTGCGGAAAAAGCGGGAATTCCAAACGCGGACAAATTCATCAACGGGGCCGATTTAATACAATTGAACGAATCGGAATTGATTACCGTCATTCACGATACAACCTTACTCACCCGAATGTTCCCGGAAGCCAAATTAGCTATCGTCGACGCGCTGAAAAAAGACCATCAGATTGTCGCAATGGTGGGCGATGGCGTAAATGACGGTCCGGCGCTGAAAGCCTCACACATTGGTATCGCAATGGGTAAAAAAGGAACTGAAATTGCCAAAACCGCCGCCGATATCATTCTGATTGACGATGACTTATCCAAAATGGTAACCGCAATTGCTGCCGGGAGACGAATTTATGCCAACATCAAAAAAGCAGTGCAATACATTGTTTCCATTCACATTCCTATTATACTTACCGTATCGCTGCCGTTATTTCTGGGCTGGCAGTATCCCGATATTTTCACACCCGTTCATGTTATTTTTCTTGAATTGATTATGGGACCGATGTGCTCCATTGTGTATGAAAATGAACCGATAGAAAAAAACAGCATGCAACTGCCGCCGCGAGCCATGAGAAGCACCTTTCTATCCTTCAAGGAAATGAGCATCAGTATTGTTCAGGGATTGGCAATAACCTGCGGCATTCTTTTTGTGTATCAATACAGCGCTTATCGTTATGACAGTGAAGAACTTACGCGAACCATGGTTTTTGCGACTCTGGTTTTTGCCAACAGCATCTTGTCGCTTGCCAATCGTTCGTTCCTTTACTCTATTTTTACCACGTTGAAATATAAAAACAACATGATGTTCGGGCTGAACATGCTAACCTTATCCATGTTGGCGTTAATCCTTTACTTACCTGTTGTAGCTGGCTTTTTCAAAGTAACTCCCCTGTCGGTTACACAATTGGGAATTTGCTTGCTGGTAAGCGCCGTTTCGGTATTGTGGATTGAAGTATTGAAGTGGAAACGAAGAATGCGAATCTTAAAGTAACATACCGATTAAAAAATCAATGTAACAATCTTAGCTTTAAATCGTCTTAAGAAATAAATAATTTTAGTATGCGAACTGTATTTCTCTTGTTTTTTCTATCTTCCTATTTCCAATCTTTAGCTCAGGAGGTAAAAACCGATGTCTTTAAAAATGACAGTTTACTTGTTATTAAAAAAGATGCCAAAAAAGGATTTCAAAATGACTATATTTTGTTTATTCCCAAAGGTACGCCGTTAAATAAAGAAACATTTCTGCTTGTTGAACCCAACAACACGGGAAAAATATCCGACAGTATTGAAATTCATAAAAAATACGCCATCGATTTGGCTTCGGTAAGTTCCGTGGGAAATAATGTTTCCACTATGCTTAAAATTCCGTTACTTGTTCCCGTTTTTCCGAGACCGGCATCGCAACCTTTGGTTTATACACACGCTTTAGACAGGGATGTGATTCTGGAACATTCACCGGAATTAAAACGTCTTGATTTGCAATTACTGGAAATGATAAACGATGCCAAAAGTATTTTGACTTCCCTGAATATTAAAGTCAATCCCAAAATTTTCATGAATGGTTTCTCAGCTTCAGCCACTTTTACCAACCGCTTCTCCTTTATACATCCGGAAACGATAAAAGCCTTGGCCATCGGAGGATTTAACGGTAAATTAATGCTGCCTGAAAAGAAAATCAACACCGTAAAACTGAATTATCCCATTGGAATACAGGACTTCACTCAACTATTTGATAAAAAGTTTGATGCGGATACATTCAAAACCATTCCCCAATTCATATACATGGGAAAATCAGACGATAATGATGCCGTTCAATTTGACGATGCCTACAACGAAGAGGAACGCAACATAATTAATACCAATTTAGGAAGACAGGTTCAGGAGCGTTATTTGAAGTGCCAGGAAATCTATAAGAAAAACAAGGTAAACGCAATTTTCAAAACATATGAAAAAGTGGGTCATTGGACTACTTCAGATGTAAATTTGGAGGTTATACGATTCTTCTTAAGTCAAATGCAAGCCAAATAGAAAACCATGGTTTGCCCAGACATCATTGTAAAAAAACTTACCCTATCCGTAAACCGTTTTGCACTTTAAAATCCGGAGCCAATAACACAATATCGTTATCAGTGCCAACGGAACCCAGAACCAAACATTCGCTCATGAATTTTCCGATCTGTTTCTTCGGAAAGTTTACAACAGCTACAATTTGACGGTTTACCAAGGCTTCTTTAGCATACCGCTTCGTAATCTGTGCCGACGATTTTCGGATACCTATTTCAGTTCCAAAATCGATGGTTAGTTGGTAAGCGGGTTTTCGGGCTTCGGGAAAATCATTGACTTCGATTATGGTTCCCACGCGCATTTCTACTTTTTCAAATTCTTCCCAAGTTAGCATTATTCGTGATTTTTAGAGGAAAACATCGTTTCAATTACCCAAGCCGGACCAATCAGTAAAAACTGAATGTCTTTTAAAAAGGAAGGCTTCTTTCCTTCCAACCGGTGTCCGTAAAACTGTCCGGTCCAAGCCAATATAAAAATAACCAGTGAAAATTTCCACAACGAGACTTGGAAACTGAGTACATAATTTATCGTAATGCAAACAGCGGAGAATAACGAAATCTTAATGGCCATCATAAGGGAAAGTCGGGAATAAAAAAACAAGACGAAAAACATCGCCACTACCGCCCAATTGTCGATTAAAGGCTCCTGTAACGGGGATATTCGTTCGATAAAATCCGTCGGAATACACATCAACAAGCCTATTATTGAAAAATAGATGGCCGGAACACAAATAAAATGAATCATTTTGTTCGTTGGATGCTGATGACTGACTTCATATTCATCAAACCACTGTTGCAATGTTTTCATGACTTAAATTTTATCCGACTAAAGTAAAAAATAATTTCGGGAAATTCATTTTTGTCGTAATTTGGTACAAACAAAACACATCATGGCACGTACTCCTTCCAATATGCTTCCGTTGGGCACCATTGCTCCCGAATTTCACTTGAAAGATACCAATTCCAATTATTCGTATTCTTTTGCCGACTTGAAAGGAGCAAAAGGCACCCTCGTGATGTTTATCTGCAACCATTGCCCGTTTGTACACCATGTTATTGAAGAGATAATCCGAATCTCTAACGATTACCGGGTGCAGGGATTGGGTATTATTGCCATTTCCAGCAATGATATCGTGAATTACCCTCAGGATGCACCGGAACTGATGACCGAATTCGCTTTTCAGCATAATTTTGAATTTCCTTATCTTTTTGATGCCACTCAGGAAGTTGCCAAAGCCTATGACGCCGCTTGTACACCTGATTTTTATCTGTTTGACAATCAAGACAAATTGGTTTATCGAGGGCAATTGGATGACAGTCGTCCCGGAAATGGCATACCGTTAAGTGGCAGCGATTTGAGAGGCGCGATTGACGGTGTGATTTACAACCGAAGTATCAATCCGAATCAGAAACCGAGTTTGGGCTGTAACATAAAATGGCGTTAAAATTTCAAGGAAGTCATTTACTTTGATTAAATTAGTACGGTAAAACAAAAACCACAAACTTTGCAGGTTACACTCACATCTTCAGTTCTCATGAAACGCTCTTTCTTCAAGAGTGGTGTAACACTATTGTTTTCACACAGCAAGGCCTTCATCAATTAGGCCTCCGTCTGCTTTCTCATTTCTCTTTAGACGGAGGGTTTTCTTTTTAACATTCACATTTTTTTTTTGCAAAGAGTAATCTTCTGCAACAATTTTTATTATATCCTATTTTATCATGGCTCAAAAAAAACTTTTTAGCAAACTGACTGCGCGCCAAATTATCTGGATGCTCTCCATTGGGTTTCTGTTAGGAACTATTGTTTTGTTATACCAATACAAAGCTTATTTCATCTTCCTTAGCGCACCTTTGGTTATTTTATCTGTTGTTTTGATTGATAGTATTCAGTCCAAACATTCGGTTCTGAAAAACTACCCTTTAGTGGGGCGTTTGCGTTATTTCTTCGAATCGGTTCGCCCGGAATTCCGGCAGTATTTTTTTGAAGGGGAATTAGACGGAAAACCTTTCAACAGAAGACAGCGATCGATTGTTTATCAAAGGGCAAAAAACGAAAAACAAACCATTTCCTTCGGTATGCAGGACGACCCGAATCGTATCGGCTATGAATGGGCGGCTCATTCCGTGTACCCTAAAAAACCGAATATCGAGGAATTTCGAACCCATATTGGCAATTCGCATTGTCTGCAACCTTACAGTGCAAGTGTTTATAATATCAGTGCGATGAGTTACGGTGCTTTGAGTAAAACCGCTATAACCTCTTTGAACAAAGGAGCGCAATTGGGCAATTTTGCACACAACACCGGTGAAGGCGGCATTAGCGAGCATCACTTGCAGGGTGGCGATTTGATTTGGCAGATTGGAACCGGTTATTTTGGATGTCGGGATGAGAAAGGGGATTTTTCGGAAACCCTTTTTGCCGATAAAGCCAACTATCCTCAGGTAAAAATGATCGAACTGAAACTTTCCCAAGGGGCAAAACCCGGACACGGAGGGTTGCTTCCCGCGGAAAAAAACACTCCGGAAATTGCGGCCATCCGAAGCATTAAACCAACTATAACGGTGCATTCGCCTTCGGGGCATACCGCGTTTTCAAATGCTCATGAACTGATTCTTTTCATTGCCAAACTGCGTACTTTATCCAAAGGGAAACCGGTTGGTTTTAAAATTTGCATCGGTCGTAAAGATGAATTCATAGACATTGTCGAAGCCATGCTGAAAACCGGAATTTACCCGGACTTTATAACTGTGGATGGTGCCGAAGGAGGTACCGGAGCAGCCCCACTGGAATTCATTGATTACATGGGAATGGCACTTTCCGATGCGGTAGTGTTCGTAAACAGGACTTTAACCCAATTCGGAATTCGGAAACACATAAAAATCTTAGCCTCCGGAAAAATCATTTCTGCTTTTGACATTGCCAAAACAATGGCTTTAGGTGCCGACGCCTGTTACAGTGCGCGTGGGATGATGTTTGCTTTAGGGTGCATTCAGGCTTTGCAATGCGACAGTGGAAAATGTCCCGTGGGTATTGCAACGCAGGACAAATCATTATACAAAGGACTTGATATTACGGATAAAAGCGTACGTGTAGCGAATTTCCATAAAAACACTTTAAAAGCACTCGGCGAATTTATCGGTGCCTGTGGTTTTGATACGCTGTCCAAAATTACGCCCGACGTTTTTTTCAGAAGAACCGACCTTAATTCGAATCAGAATTTCACAGAAATCTACTTCAGTGAACACATAAAACCAAAAAGAGAAATTATTAATTTAAATTAACAACGTATGAAACCTATTCCAACATTTACGGTAGCCGAGTATCAATTGCTGCGAAATCTGGCAAAAAAAAGCATCACCTCCAGTAATGCCAAAGACATGACCCTTTTAAACGGCGAATTGGACAGAGCAATCATAATTAAAGAGGGCGTGATTGAAAAAAACATTATCCGGATAAACTCGTTCGTAACGGTAGAAGATGTATCTGCCAAAAGACAAATGAAATTTCAAATCGTTTTACCTTCCTTAGCGAATGTAAAAGAAAATAAGGTTTCCATTCTGGCGCCGTTAAGCATTGCTATAATTGGATTTAAGGAAAAAGATCAGGTAGAATGGGAATTACCCGCGGGAACAAAAACGTTAAAAATAATTGCTGTTGAAAACCTTTGCGACAATTAAACTGCTTTAAGAACACCTCATTTTTGTGTAGGTGTTTTTTTATTTCTTCTCCAAAACGATGTCAATCGGCCGGTTGGCCTTTCGTCCGAACTGTACCGTTTTATCACTCTGAGTCGAACACAACACATACATGTTAAAAGCAAACAACGGAACAATCTGTGTTTTGTACTTTCTGTTTGGGTCTTCCACTTTTACACTGAAATTATCTGCCGGAAAAGTTGCAGCAATGGATAAGAGATAGTTGTCTTTTGCATAAGGGAAAAACCAGCGTGCCTTTGGGTTTTCTGTGGTGATTTTATTTCCGTTTTCATCAATCTGATAATTCATCGCGAACTGAAGCGGCTTGTTGCTGTCTCTGAAACTGTAGACGTTGTTGATGTTCACCACATCGTTCCCCAAACTGTCCACCACCGTAATTTTAAGGTTTTTGATGTTTTCTTTCTTTCCGTCTTCGTGCACATCCAAAACCAGATACGACGTAAAATCATAACCGCAATGCATGGCAGGGATTTGTGCCTTCGCGGAAATGGAGATTAATAGAAGAAAGAATAAATAACGCATCATAATCAAAATTGAATTCAAAAATACAAAAGCAAACCTCATTCCAAAAAGAAATCCCAAAAACTTAATGCCTTTGGGATTTCCATATGAATTTATTGGATTTTGCGTTTCCGAATTATTTCACATCCATCAGTTCCACATCAAAGATTAAGGTAGCATCCGGTGGAATAACTCCTCCTGCACCACGAGATCCGTAACCTAAATAAGACGGAATCACAAAACGGGCTTTGTCTCCCACTTGTAATAACGCGATACCTTCGTCCCAGCCTTCGATAACCTGACCTCTGCCTAATGAGAATTCAATAGGTTGTTTTCTTTTGTAAGAGGAATCGAAAACCATTCCGTTTTCCAACGAACCCGAATAGTGTACCGAAACCGTTTTGCCTTTTTCGGCTTGCTTTCCGTTTCCTTTTTGGATCATTTTGTAACGCAATCCGCTTTCTGTCTTATCGAAACCAGCGGCTAATTTTTCCAAAGCGGCTTCTGCCATTTTTTTTTGTTCAGCGATTCTTTTTTCTCTCGAACCTTCGAAAGTTCTGAAAGCTTCCACAGCATTCCATTTTTCTGCTTCCGCACCTACTCTAATGATTTCAAGACTTTCAATGATATCACCCTGAACAATTTCGTTCACGATATCCTGACCTTCCACGACATGTCCGAAAACAGTATGCTTGTTATCCAACCAGTCTGTAGGAACGTGTGTAATGAAAAACTGCGATCCGTTTGTACCAGGACCCGCATTAGCCATTGACAATACGCCCGGTCTGTCGTGTTTTAATTCCGGATGAAACTCATCGTCGAATTTATAACCTGCATCACCTGTTCCAGTTCCTAAAGGACAACCTCCCTGAATCATGAAATCAGGAATCACACGGTGGAATTTCAATCCGTCGTAATACGGTTTTCCTTGCGGTTTAATGTCGTTTTCCAAATTTCCTTCGGCCAAACCTACAAAGTTACCAACCGTTCCCGGTGTTTTATCATGAGTCAATTTTATCAAAATAACTCCTTTTGAAGTATTAAATTTTGCGTAAATTCCGTCTTGCATTTTGTTTTGCTTTAAATTTCTGAAAGGCAAAATTACGAATTTAAAATGTAAAAAGTTTCATAAATAATCGACTTCTGTTTCCGGATAATTCAGATTCTCTTTACTTTTGAATGAGAAAATCATCAAAAAATGACCGTTGAAATAATTACCTACCAACCCCAATATAAAAATCTGTTTGTCTCCTTAAACAAAGCGTGGCTGGAAGAATACTTTTTTGTGGAAAATCACGATCTGGAAGTTTTTGAGAATATCGAAGACATTATATTGAAACCCGGAGGTGAAATTTTCTTTTGTCTGGTCAATGATGAAGTGGCCGGAACCGTTGCCATGCAAAAAGTAAACGACAAGGTGTATGAAATGGCGAAACTGGCCATCGACAAAAAGTTTCAGGGACAAAAACTGAGTAATTTACTCGTGGATGCCTGTATTGATTTTGCAAAAAAGAAGCAAGCCGAAAAAATCATGTTGGTTTCCAGCAGAAAATTAACCCCGGCACTAAACCTGTATCGTAAATACAATTTTATTGAAACGCCTTTGGATGAAACCGATTACCATCGCGCTGATATTCAGATGGAATTGTATCTTTAAGACAAATTAAAACGTATTTTATGGAAATCCCGAAAGATTACATCGCCATCAATAAAAAAACATGGAACAACAAAACCGAAGTGCATGTCACGTCCGACTTCTATGATACGGAAGGTTTTCTCAACGGAAAAAACACCTTAAACGAAATTGAACTTTCACTTCTTGGCAATGTTTCCGGAAAGAAAATCCTGCACCTGCAATGTCATTTCGGACAGGATACGCTTTCGTTTGCACGACTTGGTGCCAAAGCGACTGGTGTGGACTTATCCGATAAAGCCATTGAAAAAGCCAGGGAATTCAATGCACAATTACATCTTGATGCCCAATTCATCAACTGTGATATTTACGATTTACCCAATCATCTTGACGAACAATTCGACATTGTTTTCACCAGTTACGGCACGATTGGCTGGTTACCCGATCTAAACAAATGGGCAAAAGTGGTTTCTCATTTTTTAAAACCGGGCGGAAAATTTATCATGGCCGACTTTCATCCGGTAGTCTGGATGTTCGACAATGATTTCAAGGAAGTTTTCTACAGTTATTTTAATATTGAACCTATTATTGAAAACGAATCCGGAACGTATGCAGACAGAGATGCCGAAATATCAACGCAAACCGTAACTTGGAATCACCCGACAAGCGAAATTTTAAACGCTTTAATCTGTAACAAACTCGAACTTAATTCGTTTAACGAGTATGATTATTCGCCTTACAACTGTTTCAACGAAACGGAAGAATTCGAAAAAGGAAAATTCAGAATCAAACATTTAAAAAACAAAATTCCGATGGTCTATTCATTGGAAGCAACCAAAAAATACTAATTATGGAAAGTTTATTCAATCCGCAAGGCAATCAAAATATTATTGACCGAATTCATAAACTGCAACCCACAACCTTATCCCAATGGGGAAAAATGACGGTAAGCCAAATGATGGAACACTGCCAGGCGCCGCTAAAAGTAGCTTTTGGCGATTTGGTTTTAAAACAAAACTTTATGGGATTCCTGTTCGGAAAACTGGCTAAGAAAACATTGGTGAACAACAAACCTTTTGATCATAACCTGCCTACTGCCAAAGAGTTCATCGTTACACACGAACCGGAATTTGAAAAAGCCAAAGCGGAATTGATCAAAGACATTACCCGTTTCAGCGAAGGTCCGTCAGCCATTAAAAACCTGAAACATCCTTTCTTCGGACACATGACCGAAAACGAATGGGACGTGGCACAGTGGAAACACTTGGATCATCATTTGAGACAGTTTGGGGTTTAATTTTTTAGACAGTATAGAAACAGGAGACAAGAACCAAGATATCTAAAACATCTTGTCTCTTGGCTCTTTCTTCTTATCTCTTGCTTCTTATCTCTTGTTTCTTATCTCTTGTTTCTTATCTCTTGTTTCTTTTCACTTAAAATAACTTTGTACCTTTGCGCCTCAGAATCTCAGAACCTCTTTAAAAAATGCGCATCGACATCATTACCGTTTTACCGGATTTAATCCGAAGTCCGTTTGAAGCTTCCATCCTTAAAAGAGCCATCGTGAAAGGCTTAGTGGAAGTGCATATGCATAACCTTCGTGATTACAGCACCAACAAACACAAAAACGTGGATGATTACCAGTTTGGTGGCGGCGCGGGAATGGTAATGAGTGTGGAACCGATTGCCGCCTGTATTGAAAAATTACAAAGCGAGCGCGACTACGACGAAGTGATTTACATGACTCCGGATGGCGAAACGCTGAACCAGAAAATGGCGAATTCGATGTCGCTGTTGAAAAATATCATTATTCTTTGCGGACATTATAAAGGAGTGGACCAACGTGTTCGCGATTTATTCATTACCAAAGAAATTTCCATTGGCGATTATGTTTTATCGGGAGGTGAATTGGGAGCAGCGGTTTTATGTGATGCCATTATCCGACTGATTCCCGGCGTTTTAAGTAACGAAACTTCGGCATTGACGGACAGTTTTCAGGACAATTTACTTTCCCCTCCTATTTACACACGACCGGCAGAATACAAAGGACACAAAGTTCCGGACGTTTTGTTAAGCGGAAATTTTGCCGAAATCGAAAAGTGGCGTGAGAATATGGCTTATGAACATACGAAAACCCGCCGGCCGGATTTGCTGGAGGAATAAGTTTAGTTTTCAGTCTCAGTCCCAGTTTTTAGTCGCAGTATACGGAATCTGAACCTAGAAACTGAGACTGAGACTGAAAACTATCAAAAGAAATTTGTAGTTTAAAATAAAATACGTAATTTCGCAGCCTAATTCAGCCCAACCTCTGACGATAACCGTGAATGTTGCTCTGATTCAAACATTTAACATTAATAATCATGTCAAGTTTATTAAAATTTGTTCAAGACGAATTAGTAACAAGAAAAGATTTCCCTGAATTCGCAGCTGGTGATACTATCACGGTTTATTACGAAATTAAAGAGGGTGAAAAAACAAGAACACAGTTCTTCAAGGGAGTTGTAATCCAAAGAAGAGGTGCTGGTGCAACGGAAACGTTCACTATCCGTAAAATGTCTGGTGCTGTAGGTGTAGAGCGTATCTTCCCTGTAAACATGCCGGCTTTACAAAAAATTGAATTGAACCAAAGAGGTAAAGTTCGTAGAGCTCGTATCTACTACTTCAGAGAGCTTACTGGTAAAAAAGCAAAAATCAAAGAAAGAAGAAGATAATTCCCTTTCCGAAGTTTATAAAATCAGCTCCAACTTTGTTGGGGCTTTTTTTATGCAAAAAATCCGCACTCAAATTATCAGATTCATAATTAATAGTCGCCAAAATAACAATCTGATAATTCGCTTAAATCCGATTAAAACCCATCGCTTTTCAGACTGATTTTCTTATATTTGCCTTGCTTTTAAAGCAACATTTTACACATCCAATTATTTATTCTGAAAATACACAACGATGACACAGAAATCTAAAATCCACTACACCCTGACGGATGAAGCACCAATGTTAGCCACACATTCTTTCTTACCAATCGTACAGGCTTTTACCGCTCCGGCAAACATCGACATTGAGTTAAGAGACATTTCTCTGGCAGGACGAATTTTATCGAATTTCCCTGAATTCTTAAAAGATGATCAGAAAATCGGAGATGCTTTGACTGAATTAGGTCAACTGGCAACCACTCCTGAAGCAAATATTATCAAATTACCAAACATATCCGCATCCGTTCCTCAGTTAAAAGAGGCTATTGCCGAATTACAATCGCACGGTTTTGCCATCCCTAACTTTGTGGAAGAAGCACAAAACGATGCTGAAAAGGAAATCAAAGCAAAATACGCTAAAGTTTTAGGATCGGCTGTAAATCCGGTATTACGTGAAGGAAACTCCGATCGTCGTGCTCCAAAATCGGTTAAGAATTATGCGAAAGCGAACCCACACTCCATGGGCGCCTGGTCATCGGATTCTATTACTGAAATCGCACACATGGACGCGGGTGATTTTTACGGAAGTGAAAAATCGGTTACCGTTGAAAACGATACACAATTCGTTATTGATTTCATCGATGCCAACGGAAACGTAACCAACTTAAAAGCAGCTGCTAAATTAAAAGCAGGAGAAGTAATCGATTCATCGGTTATGAGTTTATCGGCTTTAAAAGCCTTCGCTAAAAAAGAAATCGCAGACGCTAAAGCAAAAGGACAATTATTATCCGTGCATTTGAAAGCTACGATGATGAAAGTGTCCGACCCAATCATTTTCGCTGCCATTGTGGATGTCTATTTTGAAGAAATATTCGCAAAATACGCTGATGTTTTTGCTGAATTAAATATTGATACCAAAAACGGTTTGGGCGATGTTTACGCTAAAATCGCAGGACACTCTAAACAGGCTGAAATCGAAACTGCGCTTACTGCCGCATTAAACAACGGTCCGGCTGTGGCAATGGTGAATTCTGACAAAGGCATTACCAACTTCCACGTTCCTTCCGATGTGATTGTGGATGCTTCTGTACCTGCTTTTGTACGTACTTCCGGTAAAATGTGGAATGCAAAAGGCGAATTACAAGATACTAAAGCCTTAATTCCGGACAGAAATTATGCCGGATTATATGTAGCGACAGTAAATTTCTGTAAAAAGAACGGTGCTTTCGATCCGACAACAATGGGCTCCGTTCCAAACGTTGGTTTGATGGCGCAAAAAGCAGAAGAGTACGGTTCTCACGATAAAACGTTCCAGGCAGCTGCTAATGGAATCATCAGAGTACACGACGGAAACGGTACGACTTTCATGGATCAAAACGTGGAAGCCGGAGACATTTTCAGAATGTGTCAGACTAAAGACGCTCCTATCCAGGACTGGGTAAAATTAGCGGTAAACAGAGCAAGATTATCCGACACTCCTGCTATTTTCTGGTTGGACGACCAACGTGCGCACGACAGAGAAATGATTAAGAAAGTTGAAAAATACTTGAAAAATTACGACTTAACCGGGTTAGACATCCGCATCATGAATATCGTGGACGCTACGAATTTCACTTTGGAAAGACTGAAAAACGGTTTAGACACGATTTCAGTAACCGGAAACGTATTGCGTGATTACTTGACCGACTTATTCCCTATCCTTGAATTAGGAACTTCGGCGAAAATGTTATCTATCGTTCCGTTAATGAATGGTGGTGGTTTATTCGAAACCGGAGCAGGAGGTTCTGCACCAAAACACGTAGAACAATTCATAGAAGAAGGTTATTTGCGTTGGGATTCGCTTGGAGAATTCTTGGCTTTAGGTGCTTCATTGGAGCATTTAGGACAAACGCAAAACAATCCGAAAGCAATAGTATTGGCCGAAACTTTAGACGAAGCAAACGACAAATTCCTTAAAAACGATAAATCGCCAGCGCGTAAAGTAGGCCAGATTGACAACAGAGGTTCCCACTTCTACCTGGCTATGTACTGGGCAGAAGCATTGGCAAACCAAACCAAAGACGCCGAATTGCAAGCGAAATTCGCTCCAATCGCTACCGAATTGTTAGCAAACGAAGCGAAAATCAATGCGGAATTAATCGGAGCACAAGGCAAACCGCAAAACATTGGTGGGTATTACCAGCCTTCTTTCGCTTTGACCGAAAAAGCAATGCGCCCGAGTGAAACATTAAACACGATTTTAAATAAATTAGTGTAGTATAATTCACTTTACATAAATAAAGAAAAGACGATTCGAAAGAATCGTCTTTTTTATTAACCTGTCCTTAACAGTTGTTTCGCTACAAAAAAGCGAAATTTACAGCCAATCTGACAAAATGTAACACCATGATACTTAGGAAAAAATCAATTTCATTCCTTATCCTTTTCATTTGCTGTTTCGCTTCGTATGCCCAGGAAAAATTCACGCTGAGTGGCATCGTTTCGGATTCAAAAACCAACGAAACCCTAATCGGAGTAACCATTTACATCAAGGAACTCAAAACCGGTACCAATACCAATGAGTACGGTTTCTATTCGATTTCACTGCCAAAAGGAGACTACACCGTTCAATATAATTATGTGAGTTATACCGGTTCGGAAGAAAAAATCAGCCTGCTTCAAAACACGAAAAAGAATATCGCATTGAGCGAAAACGTGCAACAGCTCGAAGAAGTCCTCATTGTTGAAAACCGAAAGAAAGTCGACATCCGAAAACCGGAAATGAGCGTTAACAAACTTACAATTGCCGAGATTAAAAAAATGCCCGTAATTTTAGGGGAAACCGATGTGCTGAAATCAATTCTTCAGCTTCCCGGAGTCACCAATGCCGGAGAAGGCCAATCTGGGTTTAACGTTCGTGGCGGTGCTGCCGATCAGAATCTGATTTTACTGGACGAAGCGACCATTTACAATTCTTCTCACCTTTTCGGATTCTTTTCCGTTTTCAATTCGGATGCGATTAAGGATTTGAAATTATACAAGGGCGGTATCCCGGCGCGTTTTGGCGGACGTGTGGCTTCTGTTTTGGACATTTATCAGAAAGAAGGTAACAGTAACGATTTTCACATCAATGGTGGTATCGGTTTAATTTCCAGCCGCTTGTTAGCGGAAGGCCCTATCGTAAAAAACAAAGGATCGTTTCTTGTCGCGGGAAGAAGTTCGTATGCGCATTTATTCCTCAAGCTTACCGACAACGAGAACTCGGCCTATTTTTATGATCTGAACACCAAGCTGAGTTACAAATTCAATGAAAACAACAACCTCTTTCTGTCCGGATATTTTGGTCGGGACGTTTTTAGCCTCAACGAAAGTTTTAAAAACACCTATGGCAATTCCGTTTTAAACCTGCGATGGAACCATTTGTTTTCAGACAAGTTATTCTCAAACATGTCCTTTATTTACAGTGATTACTATTATGGATTGACGCTGGATTTTGTCGGATTCAATTGGGACAGCGGCATCAAGAATTATAATTTTAAATATGATTTGAAACATTATTTGTCGGATAAATTCAAATTGGCTTACGGAATGAACACCGTGTATTACGATTTCAATCCGGGTACCATCGAACCGACCAATTCCGAATCAGGCATCAATCCGGATCAGCTGGATAAAAAATATGCGTTCGAACCTTCCTTTTATATTGAAGCGGAACAGCAACTTCCCGATAAATTTTCCGTGAATTACGGTTTGCGTTACAGCATGTTTTACCGATTGGGAAGTCAGGAAATCAACACGTATGCCAACAATGAAGCTGTAGTTTGGAACAATGATCTGAAAATTTACGAAAAAGCCACACCTACCGGAACCGAAAAATTCGGTAAAAACGAAACGATGGCCAGCTTCAACAATCTCGAACCGCGTTTGGCAGTTGCGTATACTTTGGATGACAACCAATCGATAAAAGCGAGTTACAACCGTATGGCGCAATACCTGCACCTGATTTCCAATACGGCTTCCCCTACTCCTTTGGATGTTTGGACCCCCAGTGACAAATTCATCAAACCGCAATTGCTGGATCAGGTTGCCGTAGGGTATTTCAAAAATTTCAGCAATGACAACTATTCATTAGAAGTTGAAACGTTTTATAAGAAAGTGAAAAACCGAATCGATTATATTGACGGTGCCGATTTAATCGCCAATAACGCTATCGAACAGGTCGTTTTAAACGGTCGTTCCAGAGCTTACGGACTGGAAGTACTACTACGCAAAAACACCGGTAACCTGAGCGGCTGGATTTCTTACACCCTTTCCAGAGCCGAACAACAAACACCCGGAAGAACATCGGATGAATACGGCATCAATAACGGAAATTGGTATAAATCCGGTTATGACAAAACCCATAATGTATCGGTAACCGGTTCTTATAAATTAAATGAAAAATGGACATTCGGTTCGATATTCACCTTACAAACCGGGCAACCCGTAACTTTCCCGGACAGCTATTATGTATATCAGGGCATACAAATTCCGAATTACGGAGGTCGAAACGAAAGCAATCTTCCCACTTACCACCATTTGGATGTGTCCGCAACCTTAACGCCAAGAAAAAACAAAGGCAGAAAATGGCAAGGAGAATGGGTTTTCAGTGTATATAATCTGTACAACCGAATGAACTCCGCCTCAATTTCTTTCCGACAAAATTCGGACACCGGAAACAATGAAGCGGTACGTTTGTCTATTTTCGGAATCGTTCCGAGTGTAACGTATAACTTTAAATTCTAATACGATGAAAAAAGCATTTCACTATATCAGCCTGATAATCATCGCTTCTTTTGCATTAAGTTGCGAGAAAGTAGTCGAAGTCGATTTGGATACGGCACCGCCAAAACTTGTGGTAGACGCTTCTATTCAATGGATTAAAGGCACTTCGGGCAGCGAACAAAAAATCAAACTCACCACTACTGCGCCTTATTATAACACTAGCGTCCCTGTAGTTTCAGGTGCAACTGTTTTTATAACCAACAGCACTAACGTGATTTTTGATTTTCTTGAAACAGGCAACACCGGAGAGTACTTGTGTACTAATTTTCAACCGGTTATTGGAGAAACATATACCTTAACGGTAGTTTACAATGGTCAGACTTTTACCGCAACAGAAACACTAACTGAAGTTCCGGATATTGAAGATCTTATTGAACAGAATAACGAAGGTGGATTTACCGGTGACGAAATCGAAATCAAGTTTTTCTATCAGGACAATGGTGCTGAAGACAATTTTTACATGATTGGTTTCAAACCGAACGACAAACCTTTTCCTGATTATGATGTATTGGAAGACCGATTTTTTCAAGGGAATCAGATGTTTGGCTTATATTCTAATGAAGATTTAAAAGCAGGAGATTTGATAAGCATCAAACTTTACGGTATTTCCCGACAGTATTACAATTACATGAACGTTTTGCTTGCTGTAGCGGGAAGTAATGGCGGAAGTCCGTTCCAGTCCCCACCGGCAACCGTACGAGGAAACGTTGTCAATCAGGCCGATGAGAATAATTTTGCCTTGGGTTATTTTAATCTTTCACAAGTGGATACGGTTGATTACACCATTCAATAATTATTTCTACTTTTACATACATTTAGAACATACCATTCATGTCCTCACACCATATAGTTCGCGACGATCAGGAACCTGCTTTAATTATAGCAAACGGAGCCGCATGCGGTCCGGAATTATTAGGACAACTTCTGGAATGGTCACCTTTTGTTATTGTTCTGGACAGCGCCATCGAACGGGTTTTCGAATTGGAAATTAAAGTCGATGTGCTCTTAGGAGATTTCGACCGAGGATTCGATCCGCAATACTATTTGGAAAAACAGTATCCGCTGGAAATCGTTCATACACCCGATCAGAACAAAACCGATCTGGAAAAAGCCTTTGATTATTTAATTGAAAAAGGGCATACGGCGGTAAACGTAATTTGGGCCACCGGAAAACGCGCTGATCATACCATTACCAACATCACCAACATTGTCCGTTACAGGGAGCATCTTAAAATCGTCATTCTGGACGACCATTCGAAAATCTTCTTACTGCCAAAACACTTTCAGAAATGGTATACCAAAGACAGTATCATTTCCTTAATCCCGATTGGGGAAGTTACCGGAATCCATTCAGATAATCTGTTTTATCCTCTGACTAATGACACCCTGACTATCGGTTTCCGCACCGGAAGCAGCAATCATGCCAAAGAAGACGGCATCGTAACCATCGACCACGAAAACGGCGACTTAATCTTAATCGAATCTTTAGATTAGTCCGGTTCAAAAAATAAAACTTTAAGCTACTTTTACTTTGTTCAAATTCAAACTCTTACCTGAACCGGAACAGTCTGCACTAATTCTGCGGACAAAAAAGTAAAATCATAACAACTGCGGTTTCAAAAACAAATTGAAACCAGATTAAAAACCTGATTATGAAGCTTAAAATTGTATCCCTGCTTCTATTGTTCTCCTTGACAATTACTGCTCAGGAAGCAACCCGATTGACATTCGAGCAATCTCTTGAAAAAGCCAAAACCGAAAACAAAAACGTATTGCTGTTTTTTTCCGGTTCCGATTGGTGTGCCCCATGCGTGAAGTTCAAAAAACATTTCGTGGAAACCGACCAGTTTAAAACCTTCAGCGCCGAAAACCTGATTGTTTTCAATGCGGATTTTCCGAGACTTAAAAAGAATAAACTGGCCGACAATATCACTCAGGAAAACGAAAGACTGGCCGATAAGTACAACAATAACGGGTTGTTCCCTCTGATACTCTTATTAAACGGTAAGGGTGAAATCGTAAAAAAATGGGAACACTATCCGTCTGAAACTTTAGAAGATTTCATTACCAAACTGAAAGGATAATGCTTCACAAAAGAGTTGAAAAATTAATGGGAAATCGTTTTGAGATTTCTGTTGTCGGACCTGATGAAAATTGGTGTTCCGAAAAAATTAATTTGGCAATTGAAGAAATTCAGCGAATCGAACGTTTGCTGACCACCTTTTCCAACGAAAGCATCACTTTTGAAATCAATGAAAATGCGGGAATTCAACCGGTTAAAGTTCCGGAGGAAGTCTTCAGTCTGATTCAGCGCTGCCAGATGTTGTCAAAAATGACACAAGGTGCATTTGATATCAGTTACGGCGGAATCGACAAGAAATTCTGGAATTTCGATTTGAAAATGACCGCGTTACCGGATGCAGAAGCGGCCAAAAAATCGGTGGAACTCATCAATTATGAAAATATCATTTTAAATGAGGCTGAAAAAACGGTTTTCCTGAAAAAGAAAGGAATGCGCATCGGTTTTGGCGGAATCGGAAAAGGCTATGCCGCAGAAATGGCTAAAAAGAAGTTACTTGAAAACGGCGTCGAAAACGGAATCGTAAACGCTGCCGGAGATTTAACCACCTGGGGACATCAGGAAAACGGCGAACCGTGGACCATCGGGGTTGCCGATCCGAATTTAAGAACCTCAACATTCTCAACATTTCAAATCACCAATACTTCTGTAGCTACTTCGGGTAATTATGAGAAGTTCGTAATGATAGACAATAAGAAATACTCCCACACGATTGATCCGAAAACCGGTTTTCCCGTAAGCGGTATAAAAAGCGTGACCATTATCGCTGAAAATGCGGAAATAGCCGATGCGCTGGCAACTCCGGTAACCGTTATGGGCATTGAAGTCGGACTGGATTTCATCAATCAACTAAAACATATCGGTTGCATCATCATCGACGATTACGACCGGAAATATTTTTCAGATAACATTAAACTGACTTAAAAACGTAACTACGATAGCTTATGAAAATAATAGCTTTTTGTCTGCTGCTTGGCCTGAGTGTCGGGTGCTCACCGGTAAAAGAATATCAGAAATCAAAAATTAACGATTCGGACATGGAATTGGCTGCCCGAAAATCGGAGAAATTCGAAAACACATTTCAGTTGTACCGTGAAGCAAGTTCCGGTGCTAACGGAGGAAAAACCGGTGGCGGCTGCGGCTGCAATTAATCCATTCAAAAAAGGAAAAGATGAAAAAGAGAATCTTCGCCGCATCCGTATTGGCCTTTATATTCGGTAACAATATGAGAGCGCAGGACACGCAAACCACCGACAGCTCAGCCTACAAAAAACAAAAATTAAAAATCGAGGAAGTCAATTTTATTTCGAGTTATTACAAACAGGATGGAAACAATTCGGCCGTAACCGGTGGTGTGGGAACTGAAAAGTTAACCGACGTCGCCACCACATTCGACATAAAAGTTTCCAAAAGAGATAAGAACAATAACAAGCATAATTTCGGATTTGAACTCGGAATTGACACCTATACTTCGGCTTCATCGGATAAAATCGATCCCAATACGGTGACTTCCGCATCGTATCAGGATGTGAGAGTGTATCCGTCGGCGAATTACAGCTATGAGAACCTGGAGAAAAACTATATCTTAAACGGAGGACTTTCCTTCTCTGCCGAGTATGATTACACTTCCATTGGCGCCAATGTGGGTTTCACGAAAATCTCCAAAGATAAAAACCGGGAATTTTCAGTAAAAGGAATGGCCTTTTTTGATACCTGGAAGGTAATTCTGCCCGTCGAACTGAGGAACAATCCCTCGGATGATGAAGCCCAACAAGGCGACATGAAACCCCGAACGTCCTATAATTTAGGGTTAACATTATCACAGGTGGTGAACAAGAACTTTCAGGTGGCGTTCCTAACCGATATCGGTTATCAGCAGGGCTTATTGGCAACGAAATTCAACCGCGTGTATTTTGGTGATTTAACGAATGTAAAATCGGAGAAGTTACCCGATACCCGATTTAAACTTCCTTTTGGAGCACGGGCGAATTATTTCTTAGGCGACCATGTTGTTTTAAGAACCTTCTATCGCTATTATTGGGACAACTGGGGAATCAATTCACACACCATCAGTATTGAACCGAGTATTAAGTTATCGGCGTTTTCATCGCTGTCCATTCCGTACCGATTCTATACGCAAAGTGCGGCCGATTATTTCAAACCGATATTTTTACACGGATTGGCGGAAGAATTTTACACCAGCGATTATGACCTGTCGAAATTCAGCAGTAACATGATCGGATTGGGATATAAGATTACCGATGCAGATAAAGGCATCTTCCATGTAAAACGTATCAACAGTCTGGAACTTCGTTACGGTTTTTACACCCGAAACAACGGACTCGATTCGCACATCATTACGTTGGCTATGAAATTTAAATAAGTACTCCCTATCAAAAAAACCAAAAATCAGACTTTAATAAGTCTGATTTTTTTTATATATTACTTAATCATATTATCTGATTCTTATGAAGAAAATTTTTGATTACTTTAATCTTGAAAGAGAGCTTGATGATTTTGATATCATTCACGATAAAGTTGAAAAAGACATAAGTTTTAAAGGCACCAATCTTTGGATTTTGGTCTTTGCCATATTTGTGGCTTCCATTGGATTAAACATGAATTCCACCGCGGTAATTATTGGTGCCATGCTAATTTCACCTCTTATGGGACCAATTAACGGAATGGGTTACAGTGTGGCAACTTATGATTTTCCTTTGTTCAAAACTGCTCTCAAAAATTTTGGTTTTGCAGTGGTAGCCAGTTTACTTGCTTCTACATTATACTTCACGATAAGCCCGGTTTCTGCAGCTCATTCTGAATTATTAGCCCGAACCAGTCCGACAATCTATGATGTTTTAATTGCTTTTTTTGGTGGTTTGGCTGGTATTGTTGCCATAAGTAGTAAACAAAAAGGAAATGTTCTGCCAGGAGTAGCGATTGCTACTGCATTAATGCCGCCTTTGTGTACCGCAGGTTATGGCTTGGCAACAGGTAATTTCTATTTCTTTTTTGGTGCTTTTTATTTATTCACCATCAATACCGTATTTATCGCCTTATCCTCTGCTTTGGTTTGTCAGTTGTTGAAATTTCCGATTCGGGCACAAATTGATGAAAAAAGGAAACGAAGTGTAAATCAAATTTTATCTTTCATAATTCTAATTACCATAATTCCCAGTATTTATTTTGGTTATGGATTGGTTCAAAATGAAAAATTTACTGAAAAATCAAAAAAATTCGTAGAAAGCATCACTGTTTTCGAAGGCAATTACCTCTTAAAAAGCAATATAGATGCCTCAAAAAAAGTCTTGACCCTTGGATTTGCTGGTAATCTATTAGACCAAAATTATAAAAGTAAAGTATATAAAAAAGCTAACGATTTCGGGTTAGACAGTACCAATATTGTTTTTCAAAAAGCTTTGACATTTTCAAAAGTAAGTGATTTAACAAAATCTGAAAATTTACAAGGCGAAATAAACCGACTTCAAGCCTTCATAGAATCTGAAAAAAGAAACAAAGACAGTATAAATTCATTTGGTAATCAAATACTTAAAGAAGCTAACATCCTCTATCCCGAAATAAAAGAATGTGCATTTTCAGTGACCAAAAATTATTCCGTTCAGGATTCTGTTCATAAGATTACAGTTGTATCGTTTATCAGTACCAAAAATTTCGATACTACAGAAAAAAAGCGAATTAAGAATTGGTTAGTCTCAAGATTAAATACTGAAAACATAAAAATAAGTATCGAAGAAGAAGAAGAAAAAAAATAACCTGACTATCTTTGTAAGTATCCTTAAAAACAGGAAGAACAAATGAAATTCCAAGTCGTATCCGAATACAAACCCACCGGAGATCAACCACAAGCCATTGAAAAATTAGCCAAAGGCATTACCAATGGGGAACGTTTCCAAACTTTATTGGGAGTAACCGGTTCAGGGAAGACATTTACTGTTGCCAATGTAATTCAGGAAGTTCAGCGTCCGACCTTGGTACTGGCCCACAACAAAACACTGGCGGCACAGTTGTATTCCGAGTTCAAGCAATTCTTCCCGAACAACTCCGTACAGTATTTCGTTTCCTACTACGACTATTACCAACCCGAAGCCTTTATTCCGGTAACGGGAACCTATATCGAGAAAGATTTGTCCATTAACGACGAATTGGAAAAACTGCGATTGAGCACCACTTCTGCCCTACTTTCAGGTCGCCGTGACGTGTTGGTGGTGGCTTCCGTTTCGTGTTTGTATGGTATCGGAAATCCGGTGGAGTTTCAAAAAAACGTGGTGTCCTTAGAGAAAAACCAAATGATCTCGCGTACTAAATTATTACATCGTTTGGTACAGAGTTTATATGCCAGAACCGAAGCCGAATTCACCCCGGGAACGTTTCGAATCAAAGGCGACACGGTGGATATTTATCCGAGTTACGGAGAAGAACCGTTCCGAATTCACTTTTTTGGTGATGAAATTGAAGAAATTGAAGCGTTCGATTCCAAGACCTCACAGGTTTTGGAGAAATATGATAAACTGACGATTTACCCGGCCAATATGTTTGTGACTTCGCCTGATGTGTTGCAGAACGCCATTTGGGAAATTCAGCAGGATTTGGTGAAGCAAGTCGACTATTTCAAGGAAATCGGCAAACATCTTGAAGCAAAACGTTTGGAAGAACGCACCAATTTCGATTTGGAAATGATACGCGAATTGGGCTATTGCTCCGGAATTGAAAACTACTCAAGATATCTGGACGGAAGACTACCGGGAACCCGACCGTTCTGTTTGCTGGATTATTTCCCGGACGATTATCTGATGGTCGTCGATGAAAGTCACGTTACGATTTCACAAGTCCATGCGATGTATGGCGGCGACCGTTCCAGAAAAGAAAATCTGGTGGAATACGGTTTCCGATTACCCGCTGCGATGGACAACCGCCCATTGAAGTTTGAGGAATTTGAAAACCTTCAGAATCAGGTGATTTATGTATCGGCGACTCCGGCGGATTATGAATTGCAGAAATCGGAAGGTATTTATGTCGAGCAGGTCATTCGTCCGACAGGATTACTGGACCCGATTATTGAAATTCGTCCGAGTCTGAATCAGATTGACGATTTGATTGAAGAAATACAATTGCGTTGTGAAGCCGACGAACGCGTTTTGGTCACCACCTTAACCAAACGTATGGCCGAAGAACTGACCAAATATTTAACCAAAGTTTCCATCCGTTGCCGTTACATTCACAGTGATGTGGACACCTTGGAACGTGTGGAAATCATGCAGGATTTGCGTAAAGGTTTGTTTGATGTTTTGATTGGGGTAAACTTACTCCGTGAAGGCTTGGATTTACCCGAAGTATCGCTGGTTGCCATTTTAGATGCCGATAAAGAAGGTTTCCTGCGCAGTCACCGCTCGCTGACTCAAACCGTAGGTCGTGCGGCGCGTAACGTAAACGGAAAAGCGATTATGTATGCCGATAAAATCACGGCGAGCATGCAAAAAACCATAGACGAAACCAATTACCGAAGAAGCAAACAAATTGCCTACAATACCAAACACGGATTGGCTCCGAAATCACTGAACAAAAGTCTGGGTAACGTGTTGAACCGAAATTCCGTTTCCTCCCAATACTTCGAAGACAAAGCTTTAAAAGCAGCGGAACCGGAAAGCCTGTACTTATCCAAACCCGAAATCGAGAAGAAAATCCGCGAACTACGCAAGAGCATGGAAAAAGCGGCCAAAGACCTTGACTTTATGCAGGCGGCGAAATTGCGTGATGAAATAAAACAGCTACAGGAAAAAATATAATTCCCTTACTTTTAACACTTTAAATTTTCTTTTGTAACTTTAACCTTCTCATTTCTACCTAGTTTTTCTTTTTTAGTATCCATTAAAACATCAAGGATTTATGAAGACTAGTTATCTTTTTTCTTTTGGACTTGTTCTCTGTTCAATTAGCGCCTCAGTGGCACAACTAAAACCCCAACCCGCTCCCGAAAGAGTAGTTACCGATGAATATCATGGTGTCAAGCTTGAAGATCCGTACCGGTATCTTGAGAATCTTAAAGATCCGGAAGTTGCTGACTGGATGAAATCCAATGCCAATTATGCAAAGGCAAAACTCAACGAAATTCCAGAAAGACAAAACATTATTAAGAAACTGAATCTGCTTGATACAAAAACCGAAAGCAGTGTTACCATAATAAAAATTACGGAAAATGACCATTATTTTTATTTAAAACGAAACGCAAACGAAGAAAACGGGAAATTATACCATAGAGTTGGATACAAAGGAACAGAAAAGTTACTTTTTGACCCTGATATGTATAAGAAAGGTACTGGTTTGAAATATGACATCAATAACATTTATCCAACGGAAAACGGAGACAAAGTTGCCTTTAAAATAGCAGCTAACGGCTCTGAAAGTTCAGAATTACTGATAATTGACAAAAACGGAAAACAGTATCCCGAAATTATAGAGCTTGTTGGAAATGGCATTGTTTCCTGGCTTCCGGACCAAAATTCATTTACTTATCGTCGGTTTAATTCTGCTGATATCACTGATGTAAACCGAAGACTAAATACTAAAGTTTATCATCATAAATTAGGTGACGATTACAAAAAAGATGCTGAACTGTTTTCCAATACAACGAATCCGGAACTTAACATTGCTTCTGAAGAACAACCTCACAATTACTGTCATAAAAACTCGAACAAATACTATGGTTTGGTAGGAACTATTGACAAACGTATAATCTTATACCATTCTAAGATAAGCGAGAATTATAAACCTGAAAAATGGGAGCCTTTAGTGTCCAAAAATGATGAAATATCCGATTTTAATTTTGGTAAAGAATATATTTACTATCTCACTTTTAAAAACGCTTCCAACTATAAAATTCTTAAAGCACCTTACTCAAACCCCAGTATTAAAAATGCTGTTACCGTAGTTGAAGAACCAAAAAATGGCAGTATCACTGATTATAGGGTTACAAAAGACGGTCTTTATTATGCTGTGACGGAATATGGCATCCAGGCCAAAGTATATTTTTTAGCAAATGGAAAATCAGTACCAACAGAATTAGAATTACCTTTTCAGGCAGGTTCCGCGCACCTGTCAACTATCAACGAGAATAAAAGCGAAGTCTGGGTAACCCTATCGGGATGGACTTCTCCAACCAAACGTTATTTATATAATCCATCCGACAATACTTTTACATTTCAGCCTTTAACAAAGCCAATCGATTTTCCGGAATTCAAAAATATTGTCTCCAAAGAAATTATGATTCCGTCACATGATGGTGTTATGGTGCCGGTTTCACTTATTTACGATAAAAACATAAAACTAGACGGTAATAACCCTGTATTATTAATTGGCTATGGAGCATACGGAATTTCAATTACTCCCGAATTTAGTCCTGAGTTTGTTCTGAACTATGTAAGTTATGGAGGTATTTTTGTCTTTTCCCATGTTCGAGGAGGTGGCGAATTAGGAGATAAGTGGCACAAAGCCGGATATAAAATAACCAAACCCAATACCTGGAAAGATATTATAGCAACAGCCGAATATTTAGTGAGAGAAAAAATTTCCTCTCCTGAAAAAATAGCAATATGCGGAGGCAGTGCCGGCGGAATTTTAGTAGGTCGTGCCATGACCGAACGCCCTGATTTATTTGCGGCTGCAATTCCTCAGGTGGGTGTTATGAATCCAATTCGTATGGAAATCACTCCGAATGGTCCGGTAAATGTACCTGAGTTTGGAACAGTAAAAGACAAAATCGAATTTAGAGCTTTGCTGGAAATGGATTCCTTCCATCATATCAAAAAAGGTATCGCTTATCCGGCAACATTGATTACTGCAGGGATGAACGACCCCAGAGTGATTGCCTGGCAACCAGCAAAATTCGCGGCAAAACTACAAAACGCAAACGCCTCTAATAATCCTATTTTATTTTATACTGATTTTGAATCCGGTCATGGGATTGGCGACAGCAATACTACCTACTTTGAAAGCATTGCAGATGTTCTGTCCTTTGCTTATCAACACACAGGGCATCCTAAATTTAAGCCCTCAAAACAAATATCGAAAAATTAATTATGTTGCTCCGTAAAGGAGTAAAGCAGGAATTCCGGCTCAATCATTTGGTTTGGTGATTGGGCCATTGCTTTTAAGGTTTTTTTGATTCCCATAGGGTTTAATCCCATATTGATGCCAATCTCGTTGATGGCTTTGATTTCGCGCTCATGCAAAATCCCGTCGCAGTGCATTAACAACGCCAGGCGATAAAACTGCATAATGCGGTGAAGTTCGTCTTTGATCACTTTTGTCTCGTTGCGTTTCCCGAATAATTCCAGGAAAACCGCTTTTTCGATTTCCAGTTCCTGTGCGATAATCCACAAAAAATCATATTCCCGGTCGTGCAATTCGCCATCTACCACCGCAAAAGCAATCATTTCGGAAAGAAGGCTTATTTTTTCATCGTACGTGTTCATCGCATTATTTTTTTGCGAAGTTAAAATAAAATCCCATTTCTGAAAACTGTATCTTTGCTTAAATTATAATTCCGACTTATGACAAACAACGATATATTTAAAAAACTACGTGTTGCGTTGCAATTACGCGATGACCAGATTGTGGAAATTTTAGAATTAGTGGATTTCCGGATTTCGAAAGGCGAAGTCGGGAATTTTTTCCGAAACGAAGAACACGAGAAGTATATGGAATGTGGCGATCAGGTTTTGCGCAACTTTCTGAACGCTTTGGTCATTCACTTACGCGGAACCAAAGAAAATCCTAAAAATCCAATGGAGGTCATAAAAAGCCATAAAGCGGATGCGCCGAAAATGGATAGTGAAAAAGGAAAAGGTACGGAAAGGGAAAAAGGAAAAGGGATAAGTGACAAACCGAAATTCTCAAACGACAGACCGAAAAGTGCCGGCGACAAACCGAAATCGAAAACCGATTTCAAAAAGCCAATGTCAAAAGGAAAAGGCAAACCCGCTCCAAAAAAAGAACCGATTGTAGAAAAAGTACGATTCAATAACGGAAAGAAAAAAGACAACAAGTAATCTGTTTCGTTTTTATAAGACAAAAATCCCGAGCTTTCACTCGGGATTTTTATATTCGTAAGTAAGGATACTTTATTCCGGTTTAAAAGTCACATAAAAGGAATACTCGCTTCCTTGTTTTAACTGACCCGCATCGATTTTCGTATAGTTCAGTTTTCCTGAAATGAATTTTTTGATGGCTTCATTGTCGGTACCAACATTCAAAACAACGATTTCATCCGCTGAATTAATTTTAACCTGTACTTTAACCACCACCTCTTTCTCGAGTTCCACATCAAATCTGGTTGTCTCTAACAACCTAACCACTTTTTTTACCGCTTTTGGCAAATCCTCTGTTGCATTAGAATTGTTAGCTGAAACAAATGTTGTATTCATTAATAGTACAACAACAAACAATGCGATTGAATTTTTCATTTTTTGATTTTTTTTATTTGATTACAGGTCAAAATTACATAAACCCTACAACCAAAAGAACTAGTTTCCAATAGCTTAACCTATATTTAAAATGGGTTTTGACACCATTCATCCTTAACTACGAAATGTTCCGTGAAACGATGATTTGTTTCGATGAATGGCTATAATCCTGTTAAAACATAAAATAAATCGGTTCCTGTTCGAAACATTAACTTAAACTTCAAAAAATGCATTACCAAAAATTTACATTGGTGTAACAAAAAAGCCTCAGCAATTGCTAAGGCTCTTTCTATATAAGTCTGAAACTCTCTGTTATTTACTTAAAGCGGCTTTCACTTGGTCAGCAGCTTCCTGGAACTGCACTGCAGATAAAATCGGCATACCAGAATTATCGATTAATTCTTTTGCGATTTCAGCATTAGTTCCTTGTAAACGAACGATGATTGGCACTGTAATAGCGTCACCCATGTTTTTGTAAGCATCCACAACACCCTGAGCCACACGGTCGCAACGAACGATACCACCGAAGATGTTAATTAAGATTGCTTTTACGTTCGGATCTTTTAAGATGATACGGAAAGCCGTTTCCACACGTTTCGCATCAGCCGTTCCTCCTACGTCAAGGAAGTTAGCCGGCTCAAAACCTGCATATTTGATTAAGTCCATAGTCGCCATAGCCAAACCTGCACCGTTAACCATACATCCTACCGTACCGTCAAGATCAACATAGTTTAATCCTACTTCTTTCGCTTCTACTTCAATTGGGTTTTCCTCACGGATATCACGCATTTCAGCTAAATCTTTGTGACGGAATAACGCGTTGTCATCCAAATCCACTTTAGCATCCACTGCAATAATTTTGTTATCGGATGTTTTTAAAACCGGGTTGATTTCAAACATGGAAGCATCCGATCCGATATACGCTTTGTATAACGCATCTACAAATTTTACCATTTCTTTGAAAGCCTCACCGGACAATCCTAAATTGAAAGCAATTCTTCTTGCCTGGAAACCTTGTAATCCAACAGACGGATCGATTTCTTCAGTAAAGATTAAATGCGGAGTATGTTCAGCCACTTCTTCAATATCCATTCCACCTTCTGTAGAATACATAATCATGTTACGGCCTTTACCTCTGTTTAATAAAACTGACATATAGAATTCTGAAGTTTCACTCTCACCTGGATAGTAAACATCTTCAGCAACCAATACTTTGTGAACTCTTTTACCTTGCGGAGGGGTTTGCGGTGTAATCAAATCCATACCGATGATCTGACCTGCAATTTCTCTAACCTGGTCTAAATTTTTAGCCAGCTTAACGCCTCCTCCTTTTCCACGACCACCTGCGTGAACCTGAGCTTTAATTACGTGCCATCCTGTTCCGGTTTCAGCCGTTAATTGTTTTGCCTTTTCAACAGCTTCTTCCGGGTTGTTAGCCACATGACCACGTTGCACGCGAACGCCGTAACCTGCTAATATTTCTTTACCTTGATATTCGTGTAAATTCATAATATGATGTGTTTTTGCTTTAGTATAAAGTGCCACAAAAATAACAAAGTATATTGAATGTGCCTAATGTTTTTTTGATTTATAACATATACTCCCCCTACAAAAAATCCTGTGGGAAAAACTAAAAGGTAAAATTTTATCAGAATTAAACATTTCGCATTTATAAATCAAAATTGTTTATTATTTTTATGAAAAATTTAATTAAAAATGGAATCTAATCAATTACTTTCAGTAGCAGAAGAATTTGGGTGTCCGCTTTACGTGTACGATGCCGCAAAAATTCAATCACAGTACAACCGTTTAACCAATGCTTTTGCCAAAGTGGAAAAGCTGCAAATCAATTATGCAGTCAAGGCATTGTCTAACCTATCTGTTCTCAAGCTACTGAAGAAGATGGGTTCCGGACTTGATACCGTTTCCATTCAGGAAGTACAGCTTGGCTTACACGCCGGTTTTTCGCCTGAAAGAATCATTTATACACCAAACGGCGTTTCCCTGGATGAAATTGAGGAAGCGGCGGCATTGGGCGTACAGATCAACATTGACAATTTATCAATTTTAGAGCAGTTCGGCGCGAAACATCCTCAGACACCGGTTTGCATCCGTATCAATCCTCATGTAATGGCCGGTGGAAATTCGAATATTTCGGTAGGTCACATCGACAGTAAATTCGGGATTTCGATTCACCAATTGCCTCATATTTTGAGAATTGTGGAAAATACCAAAATGCGCATAAACGGCATTCACATGCATACCGGTTCCGACATTCTGGATATCGAAGTGTTTCTTTATGCTTCAGAAATCTTATTTGATACCGCAAAACATTTCACGGACCTTGAATTCATCGATTTCGGAAGCGGCTTCAAAGTACCATACAAAAAAGGCGATATCGAAACCAATATTGAAGAATTGGGACGCAAATTAACCAAACGTTTTTTGGCTTTTGAAAAAGAATACGGTCGCCCGTTGACCTTGGCTTTTGAACCGGGTAAATTTTTGGTGAGTGAAGCGGGTTATTTTTTAGCCAAAGTGAATGTGGTAAAACAAACCACTTCCACCGTTTTTGCCGGAATCGATTCGGGTTTCAACCATTTAATCCGTCCGATGTTGTACGGTTCCGAACATTATATTGAAAACATTTCGCATCCGAAAGGGAAAGAGCGTTTTTATTCGGTGGTAGGTTATATCTGTGAAACCGATACGTTTGCGACCAACAGAAGAATCACCGAAATCAAGGAAGGAGATATTTTAAGTTTCCGAAATGCCGGAGCGTATTGCTTTACGATGGCATCGAACTACAATTCCCGTTTTAAACCGGCCGAAGTATTATGGATGGACGGAAAAGCGCATTTAATCCGCAAGCGTGAAACGATGGAAGATATTTTGAGAAATCAGGTTGAAATTGAAATCTAATCATAAAAAAAATCCCGTTTAATAGACGGGATTTTTTATTTTATTTGGATTCCAGAACTTCCGTCAACACTTCTGCTTCGGTTCCGTTCGGGAAAGGGATTTTGAGTTTCTGAGCCAAGGTCGGAGCAATTTGTGTAATCACTTTTTTCTCGTGCGACTGTCCTTTTTTAATCTGCCATCCAAAGAAAATCAAAGGAACGTGCGAATCATAACTGTACGGACTTCCATGTGTGGTTCCGGTCCCGGAATATTCCACATAAGCCGGTTTGAACAGAATAACCAAATCACCATTTTGCACCGGATCGTAACCTCTAGCCACGGCATTTAAAAAATAATCGCTTCCGGATGCGGCAAGAATTTCTTCTTCGGCGTACACTTTCTTAACGTATTTCTGGGTGTACAGATACTCTTTGAAAGCCTGCTTTACTTTGGACAATTCCAATCCTTTTGTTTTGATGATTTCTTTATTTAAAAAGACATTGTAGTTGGAATAATTCAATATTAAATCCACACCGAAAGTCTTTGTGGAAAACTCCGCCAGTTCCCTTTCGATATTCTTCCAAAGAATATTATCCACATCATATTTGTTGTCTTTCAGGTATTTCACGTTTTCCGCTCCGGCATGATCGGCAGTTAAGAACAATAAGTAATTATCTTTCCCTACGTTTTTATCTAAATACGTCAGGAATTCGGCAATAGTCTCATCCAGGCGCAGGTAAGCATCCTGTAATTCTATGGAACGCGGCCCTAAAGTATGTCCGATATAATCCGTTGATGAAAAACTTACCGTTAAAAAATCGGTCACATTGTCTTTCCCTAAAGCTTCCGCCTCAATCGCGCGTTGGGCAAAATCCACAATCAGATTATTTCCGAAAGGCGTCGAACGTAGAACACCGGCATCATTATCCGCATACATTTCTTTCAGACTGTACGGAAAGAATGGCGTTCTTTTAAACAATTTTCCTTCGTAGGGATTGTTATCGGTTAAACTCTCGTTGTACGTTTCTTTGGGTTTCAGTAAGTCCCAGCCTTTGTCGATGTATTTCTGAAAATGCTTCTGATTGTTGAATTCGGTTACCCAATTTGGCAGTTGTTCCCCGTAAAACGTACTCGATATGAACGCTCCGGTTTTGCTGTACCAGAAAGCCCCGTTGGCAAAATGTCCGGCAGGCAGTATCGCACCACGATCTTTTAAACTGATTCCGATTACTTTGCCTTTGAAGTTGGTCGCCAGTTTTAACTCATCGGTAATTGTTGTCGCCTGAAGGTTTTTCGGAGACATTTCCCCTTCACTTTTCGTCCCGTCTCCAACTGTTTTAACCGAAGCATCGTCAGTACAATACATTTCTTTTCCAGTGGCCCTGTTGAACCATTCGTTCCCTACGATTCCGTGTACGTCCGGAGTTGCACCCGTATAAATGGAGGCGTGACCCGGCGCGGTATACGTTGGCATGTAATTGTAATGCGTGTTGTGAAACGTATAGCCGTTATGCATCAGTCGTTTGAATCCGTTGGCTGAAAAATCGTCGGAAAACCGATATAAATATTCCATTTTCATCTGATCCACCACGATACCAACCACCAGTTTTGGTTTTTGTTGTGCTGATACTATGGAAACAAAACCTAAAACAGCTATTTGAAGTACTCTTCTCATATTTGATTCTTTTGCATAAAAAATCCCGAAAAACGGGACTTATAATTTCACATATTTCATGTTGTATATCAAGACCCTGCTGTCTTCATAGATATACAATTGTTTCACATCGGTGCCTTTCAGCGATCGTATGGCTAACACACATTTGTCGCCGTCAACATTCGCACATTGAAAGGTATCAATACTTCCTTCTTCACTTGTTTTCGGATCGTCGTAACCTAAAATCGTATACAACTGAACTACTTCCGAATACACCACGATTCGGTCTTTGTTGGTATCCAGGGTCACCACTATTTTAGCATCTTTAAAATCAGAATACGGACTCCATTTTCCTTTAGCGTTTTTGATACTCATGCTCACACCCGAGGTTTCAAAACGATAGGTTTGTGCCGCCGCATTTAATCCGATGAATAATAACACTAATACACTTATATTTCTTAAAAATCTCATACTTTTTTCTTTCTTAAATTACAATAATGATGCCACCTGGTTTCTTGCCGTTTCAAATTCGGACATCATCTCATCGACAATTTGTTGTACCGGTTTGATATCGTGAATTAATCCCGCTATTTGTCCTATTTCCAGTTCGCCTTCCACCAAATCACCTTCAAACATACCGCGTTTTGCACGTGCGCGACCTAATAATGCTTTTAACTCTTCGGTTGTTGGGCATTTCGCGTACAATTCCTGAACGTCATTGTAAAATTTGTTCTTCACCAATCGAACCGGAGCCAACTCTTTTAAAGTCAATTGCGTATCGCCTTCTTTCACATCCACTATGGTCTGCTTGAAATTATCATGAGAGGAACTTTCCACAGAAGCGGCAAAACGGCTTCCCACCTGCACACCGTCAGCACCTAAAACCATAGCGGCCAGCATTCCGCGACCCGTGGCAATTCCGCCAGCGGCTATCAAAGGAATTGTGACATTCTCTTTGACCATCGGAATTAATGTAAGCGTAGTGGTTTCTTCCCTTCCGTTGTGTCCTCCGGCTTCGAAACCTTCGGCAACCACAGCATCTACTCCGGCTTCCTGAGCTTTTAAGGCGAATTTGGAACTGCTTACCACATGTACTACGGTAATTCCTTTCTCTTTCAGGAAGGAAGTCCACGTTTTCGGGTTTCCGGCAGAAGTGAAAACGATTTTCACACCTTCTTCCACTATGATGTTCATGATTTCCTCGATGTTCGGATACAGCATCGGTACGTTTACCCCGAAAGGTTTGTCCGTTGCTTTTTTGCATTTCTGAATGTGTTCGCGCAAGACTTCCGGGTACATTGATCCGGCTCCCAATAAACCTAATCCACCGGCATTACTTACGGCACTGGCCAATTTATAACCGCTGTTCCAAATCATTCCACCCTGAACAATCGGGTATTTTATATTAAAAAGTTCTGTTATTCTGTTCATGTTAGTAGGTACTACTTTTTAATCAGTTTTCCGGTTTCGGAAACAGTGTCAAAAGTAACTTTATAAAAATAAATTCCTGAATTTAAATTGTCAAGAGCAATCGTTTGATTGTCTTTAATTGGTTTCTGTAACACCAATTGTCCCAGATTATTGTAAAACGCGATTTCCGCACTTGAAATTGCATCTGTAAATGTTATCGTAATTTGATTCTGAGCCGGATTCGGATAAATCGAAAAGCTTTTTTTACTGAATGCTGAAGTCGATAATAAGGCATTATTGTAAGCCAGCTGAAAATCGGGAATTCCGTAACCGTAATCGTTATTCGGATTCGTGAACCGGTCTGCAGACGCTTTTACCAACTGAATGATTTCGGCATTGGTTTTATTCGGAAACGCACTCCAAAACGATGCTATCGCTCCGGCTAAAATAGGTCCGGCAAAAGAAGTTCCGTTATTGGTGGCGATTGCACCGGTTTGTGTTGCTACCGTTACGCCTACTCCCATTGCCATTAAATCGGGTTTGATTCTACCGTCAAAAGAAGGACCGATAGAACTGAAAGCAGCTTTAATTTCAGAACTGTTTACTGCACCAATGGCTAACGTTGAAACGGCATCGGCAGGAACACTAATGTACGGATTCGCTCCACTCCCTGAATTTCCGGCCGAAGTCACACAAATCATTCCTTTACTGAATGCTATTTCCGCAGCTCTGGAAGAAAAAGAAGTTTGTCCGTTCATATCAGCATAAACATAACTGTATGCCGGATTGTCGTAAGTGAAATAGCCTAAAGAAGTGTTTACCACATCCACTCCCAAACTGTCAGCCATTTCCAAAGCTTCCACCCAATTGCTTTCTTCTAGAGGATTTTCACTGTTCGTGTCTTCCGTGATAAACAAATAATATTGGGCATTGGGAGCGGTTCCTATTAATTCATTATCGGCATAACCACCCATATTGGAAAGGACTTGCGTACCATGTTGGAAACCCGTGTATGGATTGGCTACTCTGTTCACAAAATCGTAACCGCCCAAAATCAGGTTGTTGTCCCGTAAACGCTGAAAAGGCGTCTGAGTATTTACACCCGGAAATCCGGCATCCATAACAGCTATCACTTTTCCGGTTCCTGTAAAATCCTGTTGGTGTAACCAATTTGCGTTTAACATCTGCACCTGAACATTGGAACCTCCGTAATTATAATCTTCCTGTGTTTCCAGAAACTTATTGATTCTTTGCGTAGTTTGATTGGCTTGCGGGGCTGGACGACCTCCCGGATTTAAGGAATGATTGGCATACTGAATTCTGTCAACGAAAGGTAATGTCGTGAGTGCCGCAATATCCGTTTGCGAACCGCGGATATGCAGTGCGTTTAACCATTTTGATTGTGCTTTCACTATTATACCCGTTGCGGCTGTTATCTGATCTATATAGGTTTGATGAATGGGCGTGTCCTGAACATTCAGCGCTATTCCCTGAGTGGTTCTTCTGTCCAAAGCCCTTTGAGAAAGCATCGTGAGCGGATTATCCAGATAGAACTGAGCCATTGGCTTGTCTGTAAAGTAAACCCACGCATCCTCTTGAGAAAAAGCGGTAGCAGTCAATAAGAAAACAAAAAAGAGTAGTGCTTTTTTCATGGCTTTCTGAATTTGTAAAACGCTAATTTATGAAATTACTCCCGAACCAACTAATTCATCGTCAATATGCCACGAAACAAATTGTCCTTCGGTAATTGCCGACTGTGGTTCTTCGAAAACCACGTACATTCCGTTCTCGAATTTGTGCAGTTTCGCTTTCTGAAGTGGCTGACGGTATCGGATTCTGGCCATGATTTCCATAGATTCCCCATTGGCTAAGGCCAGATCTTGACGGATCCAGTGAATTTCCGAATTTTGAACGAACAGCGCTTTTTTGAACAGGCCCGGATGATTGCCTCCCTGCCCTGTGTAGATGCTGTTGGTTTTCACATCGGTCGCGATAATGAAAAGTGGTTCTTTGGTTCCGCCCACATTCAGTCCTTTACGCTGCCCGATGGTGAAATAATGGGCACCCTGATGTTTGCCTACCACTTTTCCCATTTCGGGTGTATACGCAATATTTTTTGCTTCGAACGCGAGTTCCTCTTCCAAGGAATTGAAGTCCGGTTTTTGTGTCGCATAAATGGCATTATCCGCAGTCACTTCGTAAATCAGACCTTCTTTGGGTTGCAGTTGCTGTTGTAAAAATTCGGGTAAGCGTACTTTTCCGATGAAACACAGTCCTTGCGAATCTTTCTTTTCAGCCGTAACCAAATCCATTTGCGCTGCAATTTCACGAACCTGAGGTTTGGTCAGCTCGCCAATGGGAAATAAAGCTTTCGACAATTGCTCCTGCGATAACTGACAAAGAAAATACGACTGATCTTTATTTCCGTCAACTCCGGCTAACAATTGGTAGACTTCTTTTCCGTCTTTATCAAGTGTTCCTTTTCGGCAATAATGTCCGGTTGCCACATAATCGGCACCAAGACTCATTGCTATTTTCATGAAAACATCGAACTTGATTTCACGGTTGCACAATACATCCGGATTGGGCGTTCTGCCTTTTTCATATTCGCTGAACATATAGTCGACGATTTTTTCCTTGTACTGCTCGCTTAAATCGACAGTCTGAAATGGGATTCCTAATTTTTCGGCTACCAAAAGAGCATCATTACTATCCTCTAACCACGGACATTCGTTGGAAATGGTGACCGAATCATCATGCCAGTTCTTCATAAAAAGACCAATGACTTCATAGCCCTGCTCCTTTAAAAGATAAGCGGCAACACTTGAATCCACACCCCCTGAAAGTCCTACAACAACACGCTTCATTTTTTACTCTTTGATTAAATTTATTTTCCCGGGTAATCCACAACAGGTTTCTTTCTTTTTTCGAATTTTTTTCCCTGCAAATTCATGTTCACGTTTTTAAGTTTTCCTTTTTCAAGAATCTTCCACATGCCCACTTTCTTGCCGTTTTTAAACATTCCCTGACCGCTGATTTGCTTTTCGGATATCCTGAAAGTAGCCAACCCGTCGTATTCGTTGTTCTTATAATTTGATTCTTCCAATACCACACCGTTTTCGGCATATTTTTTATAAACCCCTTCCTTCTTCCCGTTTACATACGTAACTTCTTCTGCGATTTTCTCATTAGGGAAATATACTTTTCTCGGACCGTGTAATTTGCCGTCAACATAATTTTCCAGGGTCATGATTTTTTTGGAATCCAGATGGTAGTATTTCCATTCACCCACATAAGTATCTTTCCCAACAACTTTTCCTTCACTTACCTTAAAACCTTTCTGATTGTAAAAGGTAGTATAGTGCGAACCGTCATTGGCCGAAAAATCACGTGTGGCAATCACCACCAATTTTACGGTATTATCGAAATATTTAAACACCCCGGTTTCTTTTCCGTGGTTAAAAGCACCTTCATATCGTGGGTTTTTGGTGTCCTCATAAATCCCTTTCCAAAGCCCGTGTCGCTTCCCGTTTTCGTCAAATTTATTTTCATTTTGACTGTATGCGATTGAGCACCAAAATGTTAACAAAAGTATAAAACTTATGTTTTGTTTAATCTTTTTCATTTTTTGTTAAACAATTTAAATTAGTATTTCTTAACTTAGCTGTATTAAAAACTCTCAACTATGAAAAATATTTCAAAAGTAATCAAATTAAGCGTGCTGGCAATAGTTGCGAGCGTTAGCTTTAGCTGTTCTGATGATGATGGCAATGCACCATCAACTCCAACAAACAATTCCATTTCCGGAATCGCATCAAGAACACCTGATCTTTCCCTTTTGGTTGATGCACTTGATCGTGCTGATTTAGTACAAACATTGAGCCAAAGTGGTTCGTACACCGTATTTGCACCTACCAATGCCGCTTTCACCACCTTTCTAAGCGACAATGGATTTGCTTCTTTAGATGAAGTTCCGGTGAGTGTTTTAAAAGAAATCCTTTTAAATCATGTTGTTTCCGGAGCTTTACCCTCTTCTTCGCTATCAAACGGTTATGTTAAAACACTAGCCAAAGGTAGTGCTTCCTCATCCAATACCCTAAGTATGTATGTAAACACGACAAGTGGCGTCAAACTGAATGGTATTTCAAATGTAACCATCCCAAATATAGCTGCCTCCAATGGTGTCATCCATATTGTTGACACCGTTATCGGATTGCCCACTGTTGTAACCCATGCTTTGGCGAATCCCAACTTTACCACATTGGTTAGTGCGCTTACAAGAGCAGACCAACCTGATTTTGCAGGTATTCTTTCCGGAACCACAAATTCACCTTTCACTGTTTTTGCCCCAACAAACGATGCATTCGGTTCGCTATTAACAGAACTGGGAGCCGCGAGTTTAAATGATATCAATCAGAATACACTTGAGAACACTTTAAAATACCACGTTGTTGCAGGGGCGAATGTTTTGTCGTCCACGTTAACAAACAATCAGGCAGTAACTACATTTCAAGGTCAGAACTTTACGATTACCACAACTGGCGGTGCTAAAATTACGGATGCGAACAATAGGGTGAGCAACATAATCGCGGTTGATGTTCAGGCTGCTAACGGCGTAATACACGTGCTTGACAAAGTAATACTACCGATGTTAAACTAAATTCAACAAACAAACTAAAATTGCGAAGCACCTCCAAAGGGTGCTTTTCGTTTACATGCCCAATTCGAGTGCCCGTTCATTGGCAGCCATAACCGCTTTTCCAATAATTGCCTCCGTATATGAAATATCAAAAACCTCCAGCGCTTTTTCCGTTGTTCCGCCTTTGGATGCCACTTTTGTAATCCATTCTTCGTTTGAAAAAGAATTGGTGTTCTTCAGATGTATCGATCCTATGAAGGTCTGATTCACCAACAACTCCGCTTCCGAAGCCGTAAAACCCAATTGCTCCGCGGCCTTAATCATCGACTTCATGAAATAAAACACATAGGCCGGACCACTTCCTGAAACGGCAGTAGCGGCGTCAATGAGTTTTTCATTATCCACATAAATCGATTTACCCGTTGTATTTAATAAATTCTGAATGATAAACAAATCCTTTCTGTCAATATCCGATGAAGCGGAAAAAACGGTCATTCCCATTCCGATTTGCGAAACGATATTCGGCATGGAACGCACCACTTTTGAACAATCGGTCATTTTCTGAATGGTTCCGATGGTAACACCGGCCATTATGGAAAGTACGATTTGACTGTCGGTTAGCTTCGACTTCAGTTTTTCGGAAACCGATTCAAAATCCTGAGGCTTCACGGCCAGAATGACGATATCCGTTTCTGAAAAAGAATCGTTGATTTCCGAAATAAAATTACCCGCCGGAATCCCGAACGTTTCTTTTTCCGTTGGTGTGAATTTATCCACTACAATAATATCTTCCGCCTTGATGAATCGGGAATTGATAAAACTGTTGGCATAGGTTTTTCCCATATTGCCGTAACCGATAATCGCAATTTTCATGATTGTAATAAATAAAAAAGCCCTGGATTTATGAGTGTTAACTTTCTAAATACAGGGCTTTGACTTTTATAAATATATATTATTTTTTGGCTTTCTTTTGTGCTTCAGCCTGTTCCATCATTTCCTGCATTTTCTTTTGGAACTTGCTTTGTGGTTTGTCTTTGGTTTTATTAACCTGAATCTGGGCGTGAATTTTCTTCTCGTCTACAATATAATTCTTGATAACCAACATGATACCAATAGTAATGGTATTTGAGATGAAGTAATACAAACTCAACCCGGATGCATAATTGTTAAAGAAGAACAACATCATGATCGGAGACACATAAATCATGATTTTCATGATTTTACCCATATCCGGCATCCCTTCCTGTGGAGGAGTGCTCATTGCCTGATCACCTGTAGTCATTTTCATGTAGAAGAAAATGGCAACCGATGCTAAAATCGGGAACAAACTCACGTGACTTCCGTAGAACGGAATATGGAAAGGCAATTCTAAAACCGAATCGTAAGAGGATAAATCGTCTGCCCAAAGGAAACTCTTCTGACGCAAATCAAACATCGATGGGAAGAACTGGAATAGTGCATAGAATACCGGAATCTGCATGACCGCCGGTAAACAACCCGCCATCGGATTCACACCTGCCTTACCATACAATTTCATGGTTTCCTGTTGTTTCTTCATTGGATCTTTGGCGAATTTTTCATTCAGTTCGGCAATCTCAGGACGCAACACTTTCATTTTTGCCTGAGACAAATACGACTTGTATGTTACCGGAGACATCACCAAACGCACTAACATGGTGAAAACAACAATGGCAATTCCGTGAGGAAAATAATCGCTTAAGAAATCATAGGCCGGAATGAAAACATAACGGTTAATCCATCCAAAGATTCCCCAACCTAAAGGCAATACCTCGTCTAGGTTCTTTTCGTACCCATTTAAAATTTTATAATCGGCCGGACCGTAGTACCAGTTCATGTTATAATTCAATTCGCCGTTTTTAAAGGCCAACGGTAATTTTGCCGAAAAATTCTTCGTGAAAACCGTATCTTTTTCTTCATCGTCAACAAGGTTCTCCGATTTTAACTGCGCGTTTTTAATTGGTGTGTCGGTCAATAAAATTGAGGTGAACAAATCCTGTTTGAAAGCAACATAGGTCAAATCTTCCGCTGTAGTTTCATCCAATTCACTTGCTGCACTCAAATAATTATCTTTTCCGTCTTCGTATTCATAAACCAATTCAGTATAACGGTTTTCATACGAAACACTTTTTTCGTTTCGGTAAGCTTTTAACTGCCAATCCAAATCAAGTGGTTTGGAAGTATTGATTACGTTGTTCAACCCTTGGGAACGAACGGAGAAATCCATCATGTATTCGTTAGGTCTCAACACGTAACGGTACTCCAAAAACTGGTCTGCACCTGCTTTTAAACGCATGGTTACCACCTGATTTGCACCTTCTTTAGTCACCGTAGGCTCAAAATACAGGTCTTTTGTATTTAAAACACGGTTGTCTTTCGTTTGCAACTGAATGTTCAGGTTGGCATTGTTATTTTTGATGATTTCTACAGGTTTTTGCGAACCTTTATGGAATTGTTCAAAATTATTGACTTTAGCATTAACAATGTATCCTCCTTTGTTGGCGATTTTCAACGTTAACACTTCATTTTTAATTTCTGTAACCGCATCTTTAGCTGAAGGTAGAGATGCAGAGTAAGCGAATGAACCAAGAGTTCCCTGAAGCGCTTTTACTTTTAAAGAATCTGTTTGCGTTGTATCTGCCACAACAGCAGCTACAGCCTGTTCTTTTGCTTTTTCTACTTTTTCAGTGGTTGCTTTTTTAGCATCGTCTGCCATTGATTTTTTCTCTTCGGAGATGTTGTTATACATCATCCAAATCATTAATCCGGCAATTAATACAAATCCAAAAATAGTTTTAAGATCTAATTTTTTTTCTTCCATTATTACATTTTGTTGTTTTTGTCTGTGTGCTTCTTAGCAACAAACTTTATTTTTCACCGCAGCTGCCACGAAACTGACAAACAACGGATGCGGGTTGGCTACCGTACTTTTATATTCCGGATGGTACTGCACACCAATGAAAAACGGATGATTTTCCAATTCCACAATTTCAACCAAACCGGTATCCGGATTGATTCCTGATGCTTTTAATCCGGCATTTTCCAATGCTTCCAGATAGTCGCCATTAAATTCATAACGGTGACGGTGACGCTCCAAAATATCGGTTTTTCCATAAATTCTGTGCGCCAGTGAATTCTCTTTGATATGGCATTTCCAGGCTCCCAAACGCATGGTTCCGCCTTTATCTGTAATCGTTTTTTGTTCTTCCATGATGCTGATTACAGGGTGTGTGGTACCTTCATTCATTTCTGTTGAATTGGCATCGGCATACCCTAAAACATTTCTGGAATATTCGATAACCGCCATTTGCATTCCCAAACAGATTCCGAAGAACGGAATGTTATTTTCTCTTGCATAACGAACGGTTTCAATTTTACCTTCAATCCCGCGACCGCCAAATCCCGGAGCAACAAGTATACCATCCAGGTCTTTCAACTGTTCGTCTGCCGTTTTGGCATCCAAATATTCCGAATGAATACTAATCACGTTCACTTTTGTTTCATTCGCCGCACCTGCGTGGATGAATGCTTCCAAAATCGATTTATAAGAATCCTGCAATTCCACATATTTCCCGACCAAACCGATGTTTACTTCGTGTTTCGGGTTTTTCAGTTTGTGTAAGAACTCGTTCCATTGGGATAAATCCGGGGTGTTTTTTTCCGGTAAATCCAATTTTTTCAAGGCCACTTTATCCAATCCTTCTTCCAACATTAAGTTCGGAACATCATAAATTGTGGATGCATCGATGGACTGAATAACCGCTTCTTTTTTCACATTACAGAACAACGCCAATTTCTGACGTAAGTCTTGCGACAATTCGTGTTCGGTTCGGCAAACCAAAATATCGGCTTTGATACCGCTCTCCATTAAGGTTTTTACCGAGTGTTGTGTGGGTTTTGTTTTTAATTCACCGGCAGCGGCCAAATACGGCACCAATGTTAAGTGAATTACGATTCCGTTATGCTCGCCCAATTCCCAAACCAATTGACGTACGGATTCGATATAAGGTAATGATTCAATGTCACCTACCGTTCCTCCAATTTCTGTAATCACAATGTCATAATCACCCGATCTGCCAAGCAACTGCATGCGTTCCTTAATTTCGTTAGTGATGTGAGGCACAACCTGAACCGTTTTCCCCAAGAACTCCCCGCGACGCTCTTTTTCGATTACGGAAAGGTATACTCTACCCGTCGTAACGTTATTCGCCTGCGAAGTCGGAACATTCAAAAATCGTTCGTAGTGACCCAAATCCAAATCGGTTTCGGCACCATCATCCGTTACATAACATTCCCCGTGTTCGTATGGATTCAACGTTCCCGGATCGACATTAATATACGGATCGAATTTCTGAATAGTAGTTCTGTACCCTCTTGCCTGCAATAATTTTGCTAAAGAAGCTGCGATAATTCCTTTTCCAAGTGAAGAAGTCACACCTCCGGTAACAAAAATATACTTCGTTTGATTCATTGTGTTGTGTTTATTGTTGTGTTGTTGTTGTAAAAAACCTGGCAAAAATACGATTATAATTCGATTTTTAGATTGTTGATTTCTTAGATTTTTAGAAAATAACGAATAATTAACTAATCGTGTTATACATTCAGACTTCTTAGACATTCTTAGACATAATAGACTCCGAAAAATCTGATTTCTTTAAATATATGTTATAAATAAAATTCAAAAATCACAACGTATTCTAAAGCATCTGAAAATCTGAAAATCTAAGTTATCTAAGAAGTCTATCTTGGCTTCGGGAAGTTTCTACGGATGTTTCTCACGAGTTCTTCGAGTCCGTTAAGTTTGAGCTCGTAAACCAATTGCAATTGTTCTCCCAATTGCCCTTTCGGAAAGCCTTTGTTGTGATACCAGACCACATAATATTCGGGTAGGTCAATAAGAAAATACCCCTCGTATTTTCCGAAGGGCATTTTGGTATGTGCAAGTTTTATTAAAAGTTCCTGTTGTTTATTCAACTTACTTCCAGTTAAATTTTATTTCTTTTTTAATATCCGGATGTAAACTAAAGAAAACAGGACACGTCATAGCTGTTTTTTCCAAAATGGTTCTGGTTTTATCATCAGCGGAAATTGACATATTGAAGGTAACATGTACTTCCGTTATTCTTCTCGGCTCCGTTCCCATAACCTTAGTTACTTCGGCTGTCGAACCTGAAAAATCCACTTCCATGTCTCTGGCTTTGATTCCCATAACGGTAAACATGCAGCTTGCTAAGGCATTGGCAACGGTATCGGTTGGTGAAAACGCCTCTCCTTTTCCGTTGTTGTCTAAGGGTGCATCGGAAATGATTTCACTTCCGGAATTGGTATGAATCGACGATGTTCTTAAATCGCCTAAATAAGTCACTTTTGAAGTCATTATTTCGCTTCTTTTAACGTTAAATCTTCGTCGTAGTATAACAGATAAACCCCTCTGTTGTAGTATCCACCGTCAAGGTTTACGTAGTTAAATTTACTCTCGATTTGTTCCGATGCTTTTTTGTTTACCGATTCTTTGTAACCGCCGTCCTGGAACAATCTCAGGATTACATCAAACGTCACATCAAATCCGCGGGTCGCGAAACGGTTCGGGAAAATATTGTTTTTCTTTTTGAAAACTTTCGCAAAAATAGCTGCCTGAGTGGTTTCATTATCCCTTGATACTGAAGGGTACAATAGTTTCAGTTTGGTTAATTTACTTAGCGGAATTTCTTCAAAATCCAACGTTTCATTTTTCTCCAAGGTTACCATTTGCACCTGATATTCGGATGATGCGGATACCAAAATATTACACGTACTTAACACCATCCCTGTTTTTTCGGATTCCAGAATAACATAGTTGGTTTTGTCCTTATCCATCAGACTTTTTACATTTTCCAATGTAGGAACGCCTTTGTCATTGATTTCAGCAATTTTAACCGACGGGTAATTTTCTGTTATGTACTGCTTCATGCTCCCTTTTTTCGGATCGATAATGGCAATGATATTCCCGTTTCGTTCCATCATAAAATCAAACATTTTGCGTTTCACATCCAATGCGTTTGGCATGGCCTGAAACAAATTGGAATACGGTTTTCCTCTTTCGTTTGACAATGGCGAAATAACCGGAGTATTGTATTTTTCCAATAAAGAGGCAGCTGTTTCAACATGATTTTGGAAAAACGGACCAATAACGGCATCTGTTTTAGAGAAATCGTTCGACGAAATTAAAGACGCTACCGCAGAAGAATTTTTAGACTCTTCCGAATCCAGAATTTTCACGGTTAACGGCAATCCTAACGTTTTAGCCGAATCAATTGCGATTAATGCACCGGCATAGAAATCCAACGTCATGTTTAAAAATTTGTCTTTTTTCAAACGTTCCGTAACCGAATTTACCGAATCGGCTTCAATCTTATCGATATGGAAAGGCAACAGCAATACCAGTTCTTTTCCTTCGCCTTTATTCATCGTTTTGATGATATCGGCTTGCTCTTTATTCGGATTAATCTGATTGAATTTGGCATTTGACGGTACTTTGATGGTCATTCCGATTTTGACACCATTAGCCAATTCCGGATTCACCGCCAACAATTGCTCCTGAGATAATCCTGACGCTTTTGTCAAACTGTACAATGTCTCTTTAGGCTGAACCGTATAATCCATGTACTGCACCACCGCTTTTGACTGAACCGGCGCCGTTTTAGCAGCAACAGGCGTATTTTTATTCAAACGTAAATTTTGTCCGATTTCAAGATTTTCTTTGATTTCCGGATTTAATGTTTCAAGTTCTTCAACTGTTAATCCGTATTTTTTTGCGATACCGAATTTGGTTTCTTTAGGCTCCACCAAATGGTATTTCTGAGTAGAAGCAGCAACTGATTTAGCCACAATAGCAGGTTTGTCAACTTTTTTTGTGGTGAAAACCACAATCGTCTGTCCTAATTTCAATCCTTCTTTTTCGATATCCGGATTATTTTTCTTAATTGACTCCTCTGAAGTGTCGTATTTTTTTGCAATACTGTATACTGTCTCTTTGGCTTCCACCACATGATACACACGCGTTTCCTTACCGGTTGGTTTTGGAGTGTCTTTTACAACTGTTTTAACAGCCTGACCCGCTTTCGTCGGAATCAAAAGTATCGCATTTTCATTGACGCCGTTTTTGGCTTCAGGATTTAAACGATAAATATCTTCCGGAGCCACATTGTACTTTTTGGCTATCGAATACGTAGTTTCTCCTTTTGCAACTTTATGTTCTTTCGTCTGCGAAAAAGCAGAAACAGAAACTAATAAAGTGGTACACAATCCAATAAAAAATTGCTTCATATGGTATTTTTTAAAACGAACAAGTCGTTACAAAGTTATAGATTGTAACGACTTATTCATAATTTTCTTAATTATTTTATTCCCACTCAATTGTGGCGGGCGGTTTCGAGCTGATATCATACACCACTCGGTTCACACCTTTCACTTTATTGATGATTTCATTTGAAATTTTCATTAAGAAGTCATACGGTAAATGTACCCAGTCCGCAGTCATTCCGTCCGTAGATTCTACAGCGCGTAATGCCACCACTTTTTCATAGGTACGCTCATCGCCCATAACCCCAACACTGTTTACCGGCAACAGGATTGCTCCTGCCTGCCAAACCTTGTCGTACAATCCGTGTTCTTTCAATCCGTTGATAAAAACAGCATCCACTTCCTGAAGAATTCTTACTTTCTCCGGCGTAATGTCGCCTAAAATACGAATGGACAAACCCGGTCCCGGGAACGGATGTCTTCCTAACAATTCCGGATCGATTCCTAAAGTCGCTCCTACTCTACGTACTTCGTCTTTGAACAACATACGTAAAGGTTCTGCAATTTTCAGTTTCATAAAATCCGGCAAACCACCTACATTGTGATGTGATTTAATGGTTGCCGAAGGTCCTTTTACCGAAACCGATTCGATTACGTCCGGATAAATTGTTCCTTGTGCCAACCATTTAACATCTTCGATGTGGTGTGCTTCGTTGTCAAAAACTTCAATGAACACACGGCCGATAATCTTTCGTTTTGTTTCCGGATCATCCACTCCGGCTAATTCAGACAAAAATCGTTCCGAAGCGTCTACTCCTTTCACATTTAAGCCCATTCCTTTGTATTGGTTCAATACGTTTTCGAATTCATTCTTACGTAACAAACCGTTATTCACGAAGATACAATATAATTGACTGCCAATAGCTTTATTCAATAAAACTGCCGCTACTGTTGAATCCACACCTCCGGAAAGTCCCAAAACTACTTTATCGCCTTGGATTTTTTCCTGCATTTCGGCTACAATTTCTTCAACGAATGCACCCGGAGTAAAGTTTTGAGGCACTTCAGCAATTTTTACCAGGAAGTTTTCCAACATTTGTTTCCCATCAGTGGAATGGAATACTTCCGGATGGTACTGAATAGCGTAAGTAGTTTCACCTTCGATTTTATAGGCAGCATATTCTACATCATTTGTACTCGCTAACTTAATTCCGTTAGTAGGCAATGCTTTAATACTATCACTGTGGCTCATCCAAACCTGACTGTTTTGAACAACGCCATCAAAGAAAACTTCGTCTTCCTTAATATAAGATAAATTTGCTCTACCGTATTCTCTGGTATTGGAAGCAGCTACTTCACCTCCGCTGAAATGGGCCAGATATTGCGCTCCGTAACAAACCGCAAGCAAAGGCATTTTACCTCTGATTTGCGATAAATCAGGATGTGGCACATCTTCTCCACGAACGGAAAAAGGACTTCCTCCTAAAATTACAGCTTTATAACTTGATAAATCATCCGGAAAATGATTGTAAGGAAAAATTTCGCAGAATATATTTAATTCGCGAACGCGGCGTGCAATAAGTTGTGTGTATTGCGATCCGAAATCTAAAATAAGTACGTTGTGTTGCATGTGCAAAAATAGACATTTCTGTGAAAATGAAAAATTAAAAATTCAAAGATTTATTTAACTAATTTTTTATTCAAAAAACGTATTTTCGCATCATGATGACAGCCAATGATATTGAAGCAATTAAACAACTTTTAGCTTCCCCTAAGAAAATAGCAATTATTCCGCACCGAAATCCCGATGGTGATGCCATGGGTTCTACGCTGGGTTTATATCACTTTCTAAAGCAACAAAACCACGAAGTGACGGTAATTTCTCCTAACGAATTTCCTGATTTTCTGGCGTGGTTACCTGATGCCGAAAAGACGATGATATTTGAAAAAGACATCCAGAACAGTACCGAAAAATTAAAACAGGCCGATATTGTTTTTACTTTGGATTTCAATGCACTGCACCGCGTGGGCGATTTTATGGCAGCCACTTTGGAAAAGCTGGACACGACTTTTATAATGATTGACCACCATCAGTTACCGGACAATTATGCAAAATATACGTTTTCCGATACCGGATTTGGTTCTACATGCGAAATGGTGTATCATTTCATCCATCAGTTGGGTGGAGAAAATCTGATAAACAAAACGGTGGCAACTTGTATTTATACGGGAATTGTAACCGATTCGGGTTCGTTCCGTTTTCCGCTTACAACCAGCACCACGCATCGTGTGGTTGCCGATTTATTGGACAAAGGAGTGGAAAATCCAAAAATACACAACCTACTTTTCGATACGAGTTCCTATAACCGTTTGCAACTTTTGGGCCGTGCGCTGCAAAACATGAAGCTGTTACCTGAATACAAAACATCATATATAACGTTGAGTCAGGCGGAACTGGACCAGTTCGGTTATGTGAAAGGCGATACGGAAGGCATCGTAAATTATGGTTTGTCGCTAAAAGGATTTGACTTTACGGCCATTTTCATCGAAAACAAAGAGGAAGGCATCATCAAAATATCGTTCCGTTCGCAAGGGGCATTTGATGTGAATCAGTTCGCGAGAAACCATTTCAGCGGAGGCGGACATATAAATGCTGCCGGAGGAAAATCTAGTTTGCCATTGGATGAAACAGTAAAACAATTTATTGCTATTTTAGCAGCAGAAAAGAATAACTGATTATGAAATAAGCATTTACCTTAGGCAAAAAAACTTTGAAATGCGATTCCATATGACCGTTAAAAACAAAAATTGACATATGAAAAGAATACATATTTATGGCGTAATGTTTTCCGGAATTTTATTCGCTTGCTGCACTCAAAAACAGGAAGCACGTAAACCGGTTTCACATACCTCGGGGACTTTCATGAAAGAATCGATTGAACGCAACAAAAAGCTTATCAGTAACGAGGAAACGCTTATAAGTGAAATCATCAAAAAAGATACCGCCAACGATTATATCGCTTCGCCAAAAGGCTATTGGTACTATTATGATGTGAAAAGCACCACCGAAACCCTTACGCCCAAAAAAGGTGACATTGCCAACTTCAACTATCAGGTTACTGATTTGGAAGGCACCGTGATTTATACTTCGGATGAAATGAAAACCCAGCGCTATGTGGTAGACAAACAGCACATCATGATGGGGTTACGCGACGGCATCAAACTAATGAAAAAAGGTGAAAAAGTAACGTTCCTTTTCCCATCACACATGGCCTACGGTTATCATGGTGACAATGAAAAAATCGGTACCAACCAACCCATTATCTGCACCGTTACGTTAAACAGTTTCAAACCGGGCGAAATAAAACCCGAATAATTTTTAAAACACCTATACCTGCACTATGAGAAAAGCAATTACAGGGGTACTATTGGCGTTAAGCGCCTTATTCATTTCCTGCAAAGACAACCACGAAAATCTGCCAGAAGGCTTATATGCCAACATCGAAACACCAAAAGGAGATATCGTTGTTTCCCTTGAATATTTTAAAGCACCGGTTACCGTGGCCAATTTCGTTACGTTGGCTGAAGGCAAGAATCCTTTTGTTAATGCCAAATACAAAGGTAAACCGTTTTATGACGGACTAACCTTTCACAGAGTGATTCAGGATTTCATGATTCAGGGTGGTGATCCGGAAAACACCGGAAACGGCGGACCGGGTTATAAATTTAAAGACGAAATCGACCCCTCTTTAAAACACAATGACAGTGGTATTCTATCAATGGCCAATGCAGGTCCGAACACCAATGGAAGTCAGTTTTTCATCACCCACAGAGCAACAGAGCATCTGGATGGTATTCATACTGTTTTTGGAAAAGTGGTGGAAGGCATGGATGTGGTTGCGGCGATTGAAGGAGGTGACGAAATCACCAAAGTGACCATTATCCGTAAAGGTACCAAAGCGACTGCTTTTGACGCGTTGAAAGTTTTTAAAAATTATTATGATACGGAAGCGGTCGAACTTAAGAAAATCGCAGACAAAACTGCAAAAATCAAAACCGATAAACTAGCCGAATTTGCTGCTTTGAGAGCCAAAGCCATCAAAACACAATCGGGATTGGAATATGCATTTATTAAAAAAGGAAACCAGCCAAAATTAGCTCCGGGCACCAACGTTCTATTTAGTTATGCCGGCTATTTTGAAAATGGCGAGCTTTTTGATACCAACTATAAAGACGTTGCGGAACTTTTCGGAATCTACGATGAGATGCGCGACCAACAGGGAGGCTATGCACCATTCCCATTTGAATATGGCAAAAAAGATGGTTTAATTCCTGGATTCATCGAAGGCATGGAAAAAATGTCAACCGGAGACAAGCTGATTTTATTTATACCTTCGTATCTTGGCTACGGAGAGCGAGGCGCACAAGTGATTCCGCCAAATACAAATTTGGTTTTTGAAATCGAATTATCGGCAAAAAAATAAAATATACTAGGGACAAATCCTGAAAATCCCGGCACGATGCAAAAAGAGTAAGGTTATTTATTACAAGCGTAAAGATGAAAAATAAAATTTTGCTTTTATTATTTTTAGGAATGATGAGCGGATATGCTCAAAAAACAAAAAAAGCCACCACTGCTAAAGCGAAAGCAAAAACAACCAAAACCGTTTCGGCAGCAGCCAGCGAAGGAGTGTTTGCGGATATTGAAACCAATAAAGGAAAAATTACCTTGAAACTGGAGTACAAAAAAACACCTGTTACGGTGGCTAACTTTGTATCTTTAGCGGAAGGTAAAAATTCTATTGTAAAAGAAGAGTTAAAAGGAAAACCTTATTATGACGGATTAAAATTTCACCGAGTAATTAAAGACTTCATGATCCAGGGTGGTGATCCGCTTGGAACAGGAGCCGGTGATCCGGGGTATAAATTTAAAGATGAAATTGATGCCACTTTAAAACACAGCAAAGGCGGAATCCTTTCGATGGCGAATGCCGGACCGGGAACCAACGGAAGTCAGTTTTTCATCACCCACAAAGAGACACCGTGGTTAGACGGAAAACACACCGTTTTCGGAGAGGTGACTCAAGGTATGGATGTGGTAAATAAAATTGAGCAAAACGATCAGATCATCAAAATGACCATCATCCGTAAAGGAAAAGAAGCTAAGAAATTTGATGCTGCCAAAGTATTTGCCGATTACTACGCCAACAAAGCGGAAGACGACAAAAAATTTGCGGAAGCACAAGCTGAACTGCAAAAAAAGCAAGCTGAACTTGACGCTGCAAAAGACAAAGAATACAATGAAAAATTTGGTGCTGTGATACAGGCTAAAAAAGCAGAATTCGAAAAACTGAAAGCAACCGCTACTAAAACGGCGAGTGGTTTGCAGTATGTGATCACTAAAAAAGGAAGTGACAAAAAACCGGCAGCGGGAGCTCAGGTACAAATTGGTTACGCCGGCTATTTTGAAAACGGAAAAATGTTTGATGCCAGTTTCGAAGATGTGGCGAAAGCCTACGGAAAGCATGACCCAATGCGCGCGCAACAAGGTGGTTACAACGGTTTTCCTTTCACTTACGGAAACAAAACCGGTTTGATTCCCGGATTTATTGAAGGTCTGGAAAACATGAATTCCGGAGACCGTGCAGTGATTTTCATTCCATCTGCCTTAGCATACGGACAAAAAGGTGCAGGAGGAATTATTCCACCTAATACCGATTTGATTTTCGAACTGGAAATGACCGAACCGACCCAAAAACAATAACCGTTTTCGGCAGATTTAAGACAACATCAATCTGATTACAATAAAAAAGGCACATTAGTTTTCACTCTTGTGCCTTTTGTTTTTCCCCTCTTCCTTAATGATTTATCAAGGATTACTGTTTTTTTTTATCCGGAAAACCTCCAGTCGAATTCGTCATTTTCAATGATTGCTCCCACCTCCACCTTTGTGATTTCATCGAATTCACAGATAAGCATGAGCCAATTATCTTCGTTAAAGTAACTTACGATACCGTCTTCTTCGGCAATTTCCCATGATTTATAAATTCGTTCCGGTGCTTCATTTTGTACCTCTTTCGGCATACGACCTATGACTTCTTTATCAAAAAGTGTCGTTTCCGGATGAGAGATTACCATATACCCCAAGCGAAACTCCTCCTCTTCATAAAAAGTAAGCCGCAATTTGTGTTGATTATATAGGTAAACCACGTTTTTTTCCTCGTCAGTAAACTGCTTATTGGGTTTGCCAATTAAAGTAATCACGTGTTGCTGTTTCATTCCGAAAAGCAACTCCCCTATTCCATTTTTAGGATAAATATTCATTGAATTCGTATTTTATACAAAGGTAATTCTTTTCAGAAGAGCACAATCTTATTTTTGATTTTTGCCGAGCTCAAAACTACAGTGATCGAAACGTATCAGTTTTCATTTCAAAATTTGATTTCAGAAAAATTTTACATAAAAATAAAAAGACAATTACTGAAAACCATCAATTTTGTTTTATATTTGACGAGTTAAGGAATGAAAATATATATTTAAAATATATTCAAAAAACGAAATGCATTTTTTTAAATATATTTACACAAAGCCTTAATTTTAAACAGATTAACCAACTCTTTATTTACTCAACAACTGCGTATATATATGAGTTGTGCAACAGTTCAAGTAAACTGAACGGATTTTACATCTAAATAAATGAAAATAATTATTATTATTTGTGCTATATCATTTGCTATGAATTTCTTTGCTAAATATTTTTTTACTCAATTGAATAAAAGAAAGGGAGAAAAAATTTTAAATCTATATAGTCACATAGATTTAAAAAAAGTGGAAGTTAAAATTTCAGAGACAAGAATTAATACTCTTACGAATCGTGGAGGAACATTAGGCTATTTAAATGCAATAATGTTTTACTCTGATGGTCTATTAATTTTCACACAAAACGAAAAATACAATTTTGAAGAAATTAATATTACTTTACCATTGATTATTA
>NZ_FMTY01000010.1 GCF_900100625.1 Flavobacterium saliperosum | reverse complement strand
TTGTATCGTTTTCATTTTGGAGAAAAGTAAAGTGAAGAACTTGCAACTTCTTAAAATAGAGCGTTTTGTAATCTTTAGTTTAAAACTCCAACCATTAATTTGAAAGGATTTTTGTTTTTTGGACTTTACAAATGCAAAATACAATTACAGTGCAGCCCTGATTGCAGTGGAAATCTCCCGACACTATTAAAAAGTGGCGGGAATTGTAACGTAAAGCAGGAAAACGGATGGCCAACATAAACCAAGCCAATCGCTCCAAATAAGAAAAAACCAATCCGTAATGAATTGGTTTTGTGTGTTTTATCCGTGAACGGTTTTCTGTTTTCCGTAATTGGTAATGATACGGCCTTCGTAGTCTAACCATTCTTTCCAACGCTTGTCTACATCGACTTTTTCGGAATATTTCTTCGCCAACTTTAAGAAAGTCGTGTAGTGCCCGGCCTCACTGACCATTAAATCATGATAGAATTTGGCTAATTCCTCATCCTTTATATTTTGGGAAAGTATCCGGAAACGCTCACAACTTCTGGCTTCAATCATCGCGGCGAAGAGCAAACGTTCAATTAATGAATCGTTTCGGCTGCCGTCTTTTTTCGAAAATTTAAAAAGTTCGCTCACGTAATTGTCCTTGCGCTCACGACCTAAAGTGAGTCCGCGTTGCTTAATAATATCGTGCACCATTTGAAAATGTTCCAATTCTTCACGGGCAATTTGAGTCATTTCGGTAACCAATTCTTCATTTTCGGGATTTTGTGCGATGATGTGAATCGCATTTGTTGCCGCTTTTTGTTCACACCAGGCGTGATCAGTGAGTATTTCTTCGATATTCGATTCTACGATATTCACCCAACGAGGATCGGTAGCTAATTTTAAACCTAACATTTCATATTATTTTACACAAAATTAAGTTCTTTTTTGGATTTGTAACCGGATGCGGAGTATTTTTGAGCATGCAGAATAAAAAACTCTTAATCATCAGTTCGGTTTGGGTCGAACCAAAGTCTTCCGCGGCAGGCAGTCGAATGTTGCAGCTTATCCTTTTCTTTCAGTCGCAAGGCTATGACATTACGTATGCAAGTACTTCTGTAAGTTCGGATTTTGCGGTTGATTTGGCTGGAATCGGTGTGGAGAGCCGCTTAGTAAAGATGAATAGTGTCAGTTTTGATGAATTTATCGTTGATTTACAGCCGGAAATAGTCCTTTTCGATCGTTTCATGGTGGAAGAACAATTCGGTTGGCGGGTGGCCAAATATTGTCCAAATGCGTTGCGAATTTTGGATACCGAAGATTTGCATTGTTTGCGGGATGCCAGACAATTGGCTTACAAAAAGCAATTGGAATTCAATACAACCCTGTTGTTTTCAGAGGTTGCAAAACGGGAAATCGCCAGTATTTTTCGTTGTGATTTGACATTGATGATTTCGGAATATGAGATGGAATTGCTGCAATCCATTTTTAAAGTTGATACAACGTTGTTGTTTTATCTTCCTATAGTTGTTGATGTTGCTGCAGTCAATGAGTTTGACAAGCTTTTGTCTTTTGATGACAGAAACGATTTTGTCTTTATCGGTAACTTTCTGCACGAGCCGAATTGGAATTGCGTGCAGGTTTTGAAAACCGAGATTTGGCCGTTTTTAAGTAAGCAACTTCCAAAGGCTAATCTTTTGATTTATGGCGCTTACCCGTCGCATAAGGTATTTCAGTTGGATAACCCCAAAGAGCGTTTCCATATCAAAGGACGTGCTGAAAATGCTGATGAAGTAATCGAAAAAGCAAAGGTGCTATTAGCGCCCCTACGTTTCGGAGCCGGTATCAAAGGGAAATTGTTGGAAGCGATGTTATACGGAACGCCTTCGGTGACAACGACTGTTGGTGCTGAAGCGATGCATGGTGATTTGCCTTGGAATGGTTTTATTGAAGACACCAATGAAGGTTTTATTGAAAAAGCAGTTGCCTTATATTCGGAGGAAGCGCTTTGGAATGCTGCGCAACAGTATGGATTTGAATTGGTTAGAAAACGTTTTTCAGGTAGCGAATTTTGGAAGGAATTGGTTTTTAAAATCAATTTTCTAACAGCAAATTTAGCGGAACACCGGCGCCATAATTTCATTGGAAGCATGTTGCAGCACCACACTTTGCAGAGTACGCATTATATGGCAAAATGGATAGAGGAAAAGAATAAAAAATAAACCGCTCTTTCGAACGGTTTTGTATTAGGTGTTGATTTCCAGATCACGGATATAATCTTCATATTCGTAGAAAAAGCGCTCAAAAGCATCCATTTTTTCATTAAAAAAGTCAAAAATGTCGTTCCAGGAAGCTTTGTTAAACAAACTGATTCCGGTTTTCTCCACCCAGATTTTGCTGATGCACTTTCCGTTTTCCAGATAAAAATTGCGTTCGAAAATGGCATCATCGAGATATTCTTCCAGTAAGATGGTTTTTAAGGATTCGATTTTTTCGTAATAGATTTTTCTCTTTTCTTCATCTTTGGGTTCAATATCAATCAAAACCTGAGCTTTCTTGTTATCCACATGAAATTTAAAGGTAAAATCTTTTATTTTGGTGTCATACAGCAACCATTTTCGGGGATAGGCTTCGGCAAAAGCGGTCCAGAACTCCTTTTTTATTTGCTGTGCTTCTTCTTTGCTAAACATCTTTCTGTGGATATAAGTTTGTTAAAACTATTTTTTGAGGTAACTTTATAGTTGGTGATTAAAAAACAGGTACAATGGATTTCTCGGAATTTTTGAAATACATTCCAAAAATAGAAAAAGAAAAGTTACTATCGGTGGAAGCGCACATGAAAATGGCACCTCTGGAGCGAGTTTCTTCACTTTCTACAAAGGATTATTTGGACAAAGACCCCAAAAAGGCTGCTGTCATGATGCTTTTGTACCCAAAAAATAACGAAACCCATCTGGCATTGATTGTTCGTAATTCCTATCCGGGAATTCATGCTTCTCAAATTGCTTTTCCGGGAGGTAAGGTGGAACCGGCGGACATTGATTTGCAATTTACCGCGCTTCGGGAAACTCATGAGGAGATTGGGGTTGCTCCTGAGGCTGTTCAGATCATAAAACCATTTAGCGAATTGTACATCCCACCCAGTAATTTTTTGGTATCGCCCTTTTTAGGAATTGTCGATGACGATGTTACTTTTGTTCCCAGTCCCTATGAGGTTAAAAGAGTTTTGGAATTGCCTTTGCGGGAGCTTTTGGACGACCGGATAATAACGAAAGTGGTGATGTCCACTTCGTATGCGGATAACATCAGCGTTCCGGTTTTTAATGTCGATAAATATGTGGTTTGGGGTGCTACTGCCATGATGATGAGCGAACTCAAAGAAACCATCAGAAAAGTGCTTTGAATAGATTGAAATGTTTAAATTTGCACCTCTTTTTTAGAACTAAATCTGTTGAGAATTATGGGATTATTTAAAAGAAATCCTTTTGGTCATATCCTTTTTATCAAAAAATGGCTGATCCGTATTTTCGGAGCATTGACGCACAGACGCTATCGTGGGTTTAATCAGCTTCATGTGGATGGTTCCGAAATCATAAGAGCCTTACCGGACAGAAATGTGCTTTTCATTTCCAATCACCAAACGTATTTTGCAGATGTTGTGGCCATGTTTCACGTTTTTAATGCCAGTTTAAAAGGACGCGAAGACAACATCAGGAACGTATTGTATCTTTGGAATCCGAAACTGAACATTTATTATGTGGCTGCCAAAGAGACAATGCAATCCGGATTATTACCACGAATTTTGGCTTATGTGGGCGCCATCACAGTGGAAAGAACCTGGAGGGCAGGCGGAAAGGATGTAGCCGAACATGAGAAAAAAGAAGTCAATCCCAATGATACCGAGAATATTAAAATTGCGTTGGCTGACGGTTGGGTAATCACGTTTCCGCAAGGGACCACCAAATCGTTTAAGCCGGTTCGTAAAGGAACGGCCCACATTATCAAACAACACAAGCCCATTGTGGTGCCCATCGTAATCGATGGTTTCCGACGTTCGTTTGACAAAAAGGGGTTGCGTTTGAAGAAAAAAGGAATTCTGCAGTCGTTTATCATTAAAGAACCGTTGCAGATTGATTATGAAAATGACACGATCGAAGAGATTGTTGAAAAAATCGAATATGCCATCGAACAACACCCGTCTTTTTTAAAGGTTATCCCTAAGGAAGAAATAGAAGTAATGGAAGAATTGGACAAACAGCGCCAATGGCATTATTAGCATAAAAAAAATCCCAATCAAAAACCGATTGGGATTTTTTTATTTTGAATTATCGATAATTATTGTTGTTTCTTATACAAAGTGGCGTTGTCCGCAAAATTAATCATGTTGATTTTTGGCGCTCCGAAAAGTTGAATTTCAGATTTTCCGGTTGCTGTAATGCTTATTTTGTTAGTTGCGTTTACACTTACATTACTGTAAGCCTCTGCAGTTAATTCCATTTCAGCGGCAATTAATTTTTTGGCTGTTAAATTGGAATTGTTATCCAGACGAATTTTGGCCATAGTGGCGTCTCCTTCAACATTTGCCGATGTTTTTTGGTATAAATCCAATTTCAGATTTTGCGTGGCAACCAAGGCTTTCAGTTCGGCATTTTTGCTTAATTCCAACGTAGCGGATTCGGATTTGATATTCAGTTCTGCTTTGGATTTATCGTTCATCAATAGAGTGAAATGAGTTGATTTCACATTGAGGTACGATTTGGAATAATCGTAATTCTTTATTGTGATTTCATCCAATTGCAAATCGGCTAATGAATTTAATTGTGCCTCCTGTTTTACGGTGATTAATTTTAAGATATCGGTATAAGTAACCCTTACGCTGAATTTTTTGGCACCGGTAACTTCTTTGGTGGAACTCAAACGAAGCGAGTTGCCCACCATTTCATATTTCAGCACATCGTGCAGATTATCATCGGCTTCAATCTCGATGGATTGTTTGTCTCCTTTTATGATGAAAATTTCCAGGTTGTCTTCAATTTCCAGATTTTCAAACGGTTCCACTTCTTTTTGGGTTACCGTTACTATTTTGGAACCTTTTATTTTTTCCTTTTTCTGCCCAAGAGCAACCGACGTAATCACTAATGCAATTAATAGAAAATAGACTTTTTTCATTTGGGGTTCATCTTTAGTTTACACAAATATAAAAAAAAACATCAGCTATTACTGATGTTTTTAAATTTTGATTATTCGACGCTGACACTTCCTCCGGAACTGACCTTTTTGTTAAGTGTTTTCGGTTCGTTTTCATAGGAAACCGAACTTCCGCTGCTGGCTTCTGCCGTCAATGTTTCGGATACGTTTAAATTGATTGAGCTTCCGCTAGAGGAATCGGCTACGGCGTTTTTTACGATTAAATCCTGTGCTTCAATTGTACTTCCGCTGGAAGATTCTGTTTCTAATTTATCGGCTTTACCGCTGATTCTGATTTCACTGCCGCTGCTGCTTTTACAACTCACAGTAGCCGCATTCACTTTCACATCAATTTCACTGCCGCTGCTTGAGGAAAAATCCATGGAGGTGTTTTCCAATACGTTTACGCTTGATACGGATGAACCGCTTGAGGTCTCTAATGAATTCAGCTTGGCCAATCTAACGAATACTTTTTTTGATTTCGCATTTCGGATATTTATATCAGCATAGATTTTTAATTCTCCGTCGGTGATTTCGGTTTTAATGTGTTCCTGTAAATTGTCATCGGCTTCCACTTTAACTTCCGTAGTGGAACCTTGCTCCAGAATGATTTCCAATCCGTTGCTGGCTTTAATCGAAGTGAAATCCGAAGAAATATTTCGATTTTTGGTTACTACGTTTCTGCTACCGTCCACTTTTTTAAGCGAACCGACATTCATAGTACATGAAGCGAATAGTAAGGCAACAACTGCTGCGATTACTACTTTTGTCAGGTGAATAACTACTTTTATCATAGTGTTGATTTTTTGTCCCGATAGTTATCGGGAGATTTATTTTGATTGAATGATGTCTCCGGTATTTACCGTTCCTTTTTTAATATTTTCTTGTGTCGAACCCAGAAAAATCGAATAATTGCTGAAATAGGAAGGTAAACCTTCGGCATCGTGACTGATGTTGTTTCTCATTTCAAAATGCAGGTGTGGAAAAAACGAACTTCCCGATGTTCCTATTTGTCCGATTTTCTGACCTTTCTTTACTTTCGCTCCGATTTTAAATGCTTTTGAACTTTCATTTTTTAAATGACCGTACATGCTGTAAACATCGGTGTCATGTTTGATTACAACATAGTTTCCGTAAAGCGCCATCGGATTGGCTTTTAAACTCGGAATATCAAAAGATTTGTCGTCTTTCTGATTGGTTTCCACAGCGATGATTTCTCCATCTGCCACTGCGGTTACGTCACTTCCGAATCCGAACCAGTCGGTGTTGTTTTCCCCTTTTCCGGTAAACTGTTTTCCTTCAGCATTCAGTACGACGAAATCATAAGCATAACGCATAAAATTCCCGTTGAACCCCAATTGTTTTATCGGCATGAATTCGTAATCGAACCGTCTGTGGTGCGAATAGAAATCGTGACCGTCATACACCAATACTTTTGATTGTAAAGGCAGATTAAAATCTACCAACTGATTGTATTCCATCGGAACCACCGTTTCTTTCACTTCAATGTTGTTGTTAAAAGTGAAGAGGTATTCCAGTTGGTGTGTTGCCGAATGCACCTCGTGAAAGGGGTTGAAAATCAGCCGCTGTGAAACACCATTCCATTGAATTTCAGGAATGGTGTTTATACTTGGTGCGGTACCGTTATTGTCTAAGAACTTTTGTTGAATTAATCTTTTGTTTTTGTCTAAAAGACGTACTTCCAGTCGGGTTAATCGCATGGTGTCTTTTGAACTGTTGCTGATGATGAAATCGAAATTAAGCGCTTTTTTGCTGTCTGTTTTTTCAATTATCGGATGCTCAGGTTGATGTTTGATTACGACATTCTGGGCATTTACAATACAACTTCCAAAACCAAAGGTTACTATTAAAAAATATTTGATTGATGATTTCATTTTTTAGTTTTTCGTAGTAATGATTACTTTGTCCTCTCTTACTTCGACACCTTCAACGGTTTTGTTGGTTACCTTTTCACGTTCTTTGATTTGCAAACCATTTTCGTTTATGGTAACGGTTGTTGTTTTACTTCCGGTACTGTCCACTTCTTCTTCGTAAAAATCTTCATCATCAGCCGGGCAGTTCAGACATTTTAATTCGTCTTTTTCAACTTTGTAATAATTCTGATCACTGTCCGTATAGAAATTGTAATTCGAATAATGATTGTTTAAATATTCCGATGTGTTTCCATCCGGGTGAATGATAGTCCCTTCCGGTAGGTAAAGGAAAATCTGTACTTCCTGATTACGGTATTTGTTTTCGATTTCAGTCAGTAAATAATTATCTAAAATTAATGTATTTCCTTGAATTTCAAAATTATATCTTATTTTTTCTGCACGTTTTCTTGCTTCGGATAACGATTTTCCTTCCGCTGTTCTTTCAATTTGAATATATGGCGCCTCAGTCGTTTTTAAGATGTGCAATTCAATATTGTTCGAATAGATTACCTCATTTTGAGTCGAATCCTGTGTGAAATGGAAATCGGTTTTTCCATCGGCCGTTTTTGAAAAATAGTCATTGAAACGGAATTTGATGTTTAACGTATCCGAAGGATTGATAAGCAATTGTTCTTTTTTAACCACTTTTCCGTCGTAACCGGTTTCTGTTGCCTGACGAACTCCGAAGTAGATAGAACTGATTACCGCGATGATCCAAAGCCCAAGTAAGGTAAGTTTTCCAAAACTTCCAATCGATTTCAAATTCGGCATTAGAATTTTCAATCCTAAAAGGAACAAAAAGAATAATGGAATTCCGATGGTGAAAAGCATTAGCGTTCCGATAAGCCATAAGGGTATTTCAGAGAAATTTCCGCCGTTAATTTCGTGAGCCCATGGCAGCGTTGGAAGTGCTGCCGAGAAAAGCATCATTAACGAAGCAACGATAATTCCGATCAAACTCATTGCTGAAAAAATCACGATAAACGCTCCGATTACTTTACCAATAGCTTTAAAAATAGTCATGAACACGTCTTCTATGGAAGAAGCTACTTTTTGGGCTCCGTCTTTGGCACCGTCAGCAATTTTTTTGTGATCGATGTTGTTGATGGTATCAGAGATTTCGCCAAAGCCTTCCTTTACTTTTTTCTCGATATTAGAAATGGTAATGGGTTGCCCGGTCATTTCCAGTTTTTCTGAAGTTGTTTTTGCTTCCGGTACTAAAATCCAAAGGATGATGTATGGAATGAATCCGATTCCCCAACTGAAAACCAAGATAACCATGATGATTCGTAACCAAAGCGGATCTACACCAAAATAATGTCCAAGACCTGCCAATACACCACCAAGCATTCCTTTTTCCTTATCACGGTACAATTTTTTTGAACCCGTCGGATTGTAGGTGGTATAGGTTGTTTGTGTTGTTTCGTCTTCAATACGGTAATCTTCCGGTTGTCCCATAACGGCAATAACCTGATCAATTTCGGATAGTGCGATTACCTGTTTTTCGTTTGAAAGTTTCTCCGATAAAAGTTCGGCAACTCTGCTTTCTATGTCGTTCATGATTTCGTCTCTTCCGTCTGGGGAAAGGGAACGTTTTATGGCATCAAAATAGCGACTTAATTTTTGATAGGCGTCTTCGTCAATATGAAAAGAAAAACCTCCTAAATTTATACTTACTGTTTTGTTCATGACTCTTAGTTTTGGCTGGTTATTATGTTTACGGCATCGGATAGTTCGGCCCAGGTGCCATTTAATTCTTTTAAAAATTCGTGTCCTTCATCGGTTAAACCATAATATTTTCTAGGCGGTCCCGATGTGGATTCTTCCCAACGATAGTTGAGTAATCCGTCGTTTTTTAATCGTGTTAGCAGCGGATACACGGTTCCTTCAACTACTAGCAGTTTGGCGTTTTTCAGTGTGTCTAAGATTTCGGAAGTATAGGCATCTTTTTCTTTTAATACAGATAGGATACAAAACTCTAAAACCCCTTTACGCATCTGAGCTTTTGTGTTCTCAATGTTCATAGATTCTCTTTTTTGTGGTTAAACTGATCATTTTTGATTGATTGTGATGATTGAAACTCTTTTTGTGATTTTATTTTAAAAAGGAAATACTCATTGGAAATCGGTAACGTTCTCCGTTGCTGGTTTTTACAGCAGCATATATGATTAGGAAGAACTCGGCGACTTTTAAAGCGGCAAACAGGAAAACGGCTGATAAAGCGATTGTTGCAATTCCGGTAATGTTTCCGGCCGTTAATTGCTCCAATTGAAAATCCCCTTGTTCAAACTGATGGATGCTTACATTGCTGAATATCGAATACAGTAATGTTGGAATGGCGATAGCAGCCAATACTAAGGAATACAACAACATACTCAATTGAAAATTCAACGCTTGTTTTCCGGTATAATCCACGAAGTCCGATTTGTCTTTTCGGAAGGCCCAGATTAAAATAGGGAAGAAATAATTTCCCAGCGGAATGAAATACTGTGTTAATGTACTCAAGTGTAAAACGGTTGCTGTGTTTTTTTCGGTTGACGTTGTCATGGTGTTTGATTTTGATGATTTTTTTCCGTTGCGCTCCAAACAGTTCGGCTGCGCCTCGGGTGATTTTTGATTGATGATTGAAACTCTTTAATTAATATTCTAACAATACTATATATAGGCTATTAATTTCTTATACAAAGATAAGTCTAAAAGAAGATACCTTGTAATACAAAGTACTTATGTTTAACAAATTTTTAACATTTAGATTGTGTACTTTAAGATCGTAAGTTATGATTTCTTGGACTTTGCTAAACTGATGGGTTGTACGGCATTTAAAATCGGGCTTTCGATTATCTGACTGTCTTGCTGTATTCTTTCCTCAATTGTTTTTTCACTTGTAAAAGGACTTGCATCTATTGAAATGTCAAGTTGATTGTCTTCAACATCTTGTTCTGTTAAAATTGTACTCTCGATTATCAGATTGTTTTCCGCTATAATTTCCTCCATGGTTTTTTGATAAGCGGTGACTGCGATGATTTCCATATTACCATTTGCGGCTTCTCTGTCCTCGTTGGTGTCTCTTCTTTCAGAGGAGCGATTGTCCAATGCGTTTTCAACTGAATTTGTTCTTGAAGTTACCGTTTGCGCCAAGCTCTCTTCTTTAATGAAGGATTGCTGTGCTAATGCTGAAATAACGTTTGTAATTGTTAATAAAGCGATTCCTAAATAAATAACTGATTTTTTCATGATGATTGATTTTTATAATACTATAGATAGACCATTAATTTCTTATACAAAGATAAGGCTAAAAGCAGATACCTTGCAATACAAAGTACTAATAATTAACATTTTTTTAACAATTGTAATTTTGTATGAATGCATAGTATTTTTTTGTACATTAGCCTAAAATATAGCGTTATGGAGTTTACACCGTCAAAACTGAATACTTTTTTATTTTTTAAATTGCCGTCTGCTTTTTGGAGCGGCGTACGCGTAAAACAGATTTCACCGTTAGAATGTGTGGTTTCAGTTAAGCACCGCTGGTTCAATCAAAATCCGTTTGATTCCATGTATTTTGCGGTACAGGCAATGGCTGCCGAACTTACCACGGGCGCATTAGTAATGTATCAGATCAAAAAAAGCGGAAAGAAAATTTCCATGCTGGTAGCTAACAACAAAGGCAACTTCACTAAAAAGGCAAGAGGTCGCATTACTTTTGTGTGTAAAGACGGGCACTTAATAGAGGAAGCCATTCAGCGCGCCATAACTTCCGGCGAAGGGCAAACCTTCTGGATGAAATCCATCGGAACCGATGAAAAAGGCGATCAGGTGTCGGAAATGGACTTTGAATGGAGTATTAAAGTAAAGTAATTCTGCATAAAAGTTAAACCTAACTTAATTAACATTTATTTTAGCCGTTTGCCTTTTAAATTTGTAATAAAAAGCTGAATATGAAAGTTTTAGTTACAGGAGCAACCGGGTTAATAGGGAAGGAGCTGGTTTCGTTGCTTTTGCAAAACGGAATAACAATTCATTATTTAACCACTTCTGCTAAGAAAATAGAAAGTGAGCCAAACTACCACGGCTTTTTATGGAATCCCCAAAAAGGTATAATTGATGAAAATTGCCTTCTTGGAGTCGATGCTATCATTCATCTTGCCGGTGCTACCATAGCCAAACGTTGGACCAATTCCTATAAACAGGAAATTATTGAAAGCCGTATTCTTACGACTAATCTTCTGTTTAATGCGCTCAAAAACAATCCCAATCAGGTCAAACAAATTGTTTCGGCTTCTGCTATCGGAATTTATCCCAGTAGTGTAACTGAAGTCTATTCGGAAGAAAACACCAGCATCAGTTCGACATTTTTAGGCACGGTTACCGAAAAATGGGAATATTCCCTGGAAAAGTTCAAACGTTTGAATATTACGGTCTGCAAGCTTCGTATCGGTTTGGTGCTGGCGAAGGAAGGCGGCGCATTGCCACAATTGGTAAAACCCATACAATCCGGAATGGGAGCGGCTTTCGGAACCGGAAAACAAATGCAGTCGTGGATTCACATTCACGATTTGGTCGCCATGTTTCTGTTTGCGGTTCAAAACAACTGGAGCGGAGTCTATAATGCGGTGGCGCCACATCCGGTGACCAATTCGGAATTGGTTAAAAGTATTGCCGAGGTGTTGGATAAAGACATTATATTTCCCAATGTTCCGCAATTCCTAATGAAGATGCTTTTAGGAGAAATGCATATTTTATTGTTTGAAAGTCAGAAGGTAAGTGCGCAAAAAGCTTTGAATAACGGTTTTCAGTTCAAATATAAAATCCTGGAAAAGGCACTCGATAATTTATTGGTATGAGCATAAAAAAAGCATTCGCCGTGGCGAATGCTTTTTAAAAATATAACGTAAGATGAATTAATAATTATTTCGTCGCTTTAACGCGGACTTGGATTTCGATTTCGTCGTTAATGAACTTATCTTTAAGGTTGTCAAAAAGAGATCTTGACGCATAGTTGATATTCCAATAGGTTCTGTTTAAGACCAAAGTGTCGCTGTCGATAGTAACTTCATTATCCGATACGGAAATGTTGGCGGGGAAATTAACAGATTTGGTTACATCTTTAAGGGTAAGATTTCCATAAACTATAGTTTTTCCTTCTTTTTCTTCAATACTGGTAATGGCAAAAAATCCGCTCGGGTATTTCTTGATGTTAAAAAAGTGATCTTGTCCTTCTTTGTCACCGGTTCCTTTTAAATGGGCTTCCAAATCTTCTTTTCCGTCGTCTGATTTTAAATCGGTAACGGTAATCGTGTTCATATTAATCGTGAATTTTCCCGATACCACTTTATTGTCCTTAACGAGGATTTCCCCATCTTTCAAATTAATGGTTCCGGAATGCTTTCCTGCCGGTTTGGACCCCGACCAGTTAATGACAGATTCTGTTGTGCTGGCCACATATTTTGCTCCTTCAGAAGAGATGGCTGCTTCCGTAGGTATTTTTGAATCCGACTCGTTTGCACCGTTTTTTTTGCACGAAACACTCATTAAAGCAGAAACTACAAGAAGGCTTAAAACAATTTTTTTCATGGAGATTATTTTTATGTGTTAGACAAATCTATTTATTCGTAAACAAAAACTTCTTAAAATTATATTAAAGTTAACCAAGATAATCTGTCTTTCCAATTTTTAAATAAAAAAACGAATGACAAATTGACATTTTTTACACCTTTGGCAATACATTTGCAATCCAAACAGCGATACAAGAAAATAATGTTCAAAAAAATATTTAAAAATATGAGCCAGGAAAGTACTGAAAACATCGAGAATGAACAGTTACAAAATGAAAATGTTTCAGAAAATCAGGAAATTGCCAATCCGGTACTGACTGCCGAAGAGCAGCTTGAGGAAGATTTAGCAAAAGAAAAAGACAAATTCCTGCGATTGTTCGCCGAGTTTGAAAATTATAAAAAACGTACTTCAAAAGAGCGTATGGATTTGTTTAAAACGGCCGGACAGGAAGTTTTACAATCCATGCTACCGGTAATGGACGACTTCGACAGAGCGCTTACGCAGATTTTAAAATCGGAAGATGAAGCCTTGGTTAAAGGGGTGGAATTGATTTACGAAAAATTAAAATCAACTCTGGTTTCAAAAGGATTGGAAGAAGTGGAAGTTAAAGCGGGAGATGCTTTTGATGCTGATTTTGCTGAGGCCATCACTCAAATTCCGGCAGGAGATGATATGAAAGGGAAAGTTGTGGATGTAGTGGAAAAAGGATACAAATTGGGCGACAAGATCATTCGTTTTCCAAAAGTAGTTATTGGGCAGTAAGCCAAAATAGATTTGACTGATGAAGAAAAGAGATTTATACGAAGTATTAGGAGTTGAAAGAAGCGCTACAGCTGAACAGATAAAAAAAGCCTACCGTAAAAAAGCGATTGAATTCCATCCCGATAAAAATCCGGGTGACAAAGCGGCGGAAGATAAATTCAAAGAAGCGGCCGAAGCCTATGAGGTTTTAGGGGATGCTGACAAAAAAGCACGTTACGATCAATACGGTCATGCCGCTTTTGACGGTGCCGGCGGATTTGGCGGAGGCGGTCATCACATGAACATGGATGATATTTTCAGCCAATTCGGGGACATCTTCGGAGGTGCCTTTGGTGGCGGTTTCGGAGGATTTGGCGGCGGTGGCGGCGGTCAACGCAGAATGAAAGGAAGCAATCTTCGTATCAAAGTAAAACTTACACTGGAAGAAATTGCCAACGGGGTAGAGAAAAAAGTAAAAGTAAAACGTAAAGTTCAGGCCCAAGGGGTAACCTACAGAACTTGTCCAACCTGTCATGGTTCGGGTCAGGTAATGAAAGTGACCAATACGATTTTAGGAAGAATGCAAACGTCTTCGCCATGTCATTCTTGTGGCGGAACAGGGCAGATGATAGACAGCAAACCCAATCAGGCCGATGCACACGGAATGGTAATGGAAGACGAAACCGTATCCATCAAAATTCCTGCAGGCGTTGTTGACGGTATGCAATTGAAAGTTTCCGGAAAAGGAAACGATGCTCCGGGTTCCAACAGTGTTCCGGGCGATTTAATCGTAGTGATTGAAGAAGTGGAACACGAGTTTTTAAAACGCGAAGGGGAAAACCTGCATTACGATTTGTACATCAGTTTTGCCGAGGCGGCTTTAGGGACTTCAAAAGATATCGAAGCAATAGGCGGAAAAGTGAGAATCAAACTGGAAGAAGGTATCCAATCCGGAAAGATTCTTCGTCTGAAAGGAAAAGGAATCCCAAGCATCAACAGTTACGGAAACGGCGATTTGCTGGTACACGTAAATGTCTGGACACCGAAATCATTATCCAAAGAACAAAAACAGTTTTTTGAAAAAGTGTTAACCGACGATAATTTTATTCCGAAACCTGAAAAAACAGACAAGTCTTTTTTTGAGAAAGTAAAAGACATGTTTTCATAATTTTTTTGTTGTTATGTTTTTAACATGACAATTTTTTCCCATCCTGGTGCAAATTAGGGTGGGTTTTTTTTGTAACAAATTCCGACATTTAGTATCTAATACGTACTTTTACCAAAACAAAATAAATTCATGAGTTCAATTCTTGAAGTTAGAAATGTTGTCAAACAGTATGGCGACTATACCGCACTGAACAGCGTTTCGTTACAAGTTCCCCAAGGCAGTATTTACGGACTTCTCGGTCCGAATGGTGCCGGAAAAACATCTCTAATCCGTATTATCAATCAAATTACCATGCCGGATGCCGGTGAGGTGTATCTCGACGGAGAAAAACTGGCCCCGCATCATGTGCAGCATATCGGGTATATGCCCGAAGAACGCGGTTTGTACAAAACCATGAAAGTAGGGGAACAGTGTCTGTATTTGGCACAATTAAAAGGATTGTCGCACGCCCATGCTAAAAAACAACTGAAATATTGGTTCGAAAAATTCGAAATCGAAACCTGGTGGGATAAAAAAATTCAGGAACTTTCTAAAGGAATGGCGCAAAAAGTACAGTTCATCGTTACGGTACTGCACGAACCGAAATTGTTGATTTTAGACGAACCGTTTTCTGGTTTCGATCCGGTGAACGCCAATCTGATAAAAGATGAAATCATCGAACTGAACAAAAAAGGGACTTCCGTAATTTTTTCGACACACCGTATGGAAAGCGTGGAGGAAATGTGTGACTACATTGCGTTAATCCACAAATCCAACAAACTGATCGAAGGAAAACTGATTGACGTAAAAAAATCACACCGAACCAATGCTTACGAAGTGGGCATCCTGTCTAATAATGTTGAACGTTTGATGTACGATCTGACGCAAAAATTCCAATTGAAGCAAACCGATTTCAAATCACTCAATGACGAACTGAAACTGGAAGTACAATTAAACGGTTCCGCGCCCAATGAGTTATTGAATGTCTTAACGCAAAACGGTCAGGTAACGCATTTCGTGGAAAAAATTCCAAGTATCAACGACATTTTCATTCAAACCGTAAGCCAGAAATAATGGGAGTATTAGCATTAATTATTAGAAGAGAATTTATTGCCAAAGTGCGTAATAAATCCTTCATCGTGATGACTTTTTTAAGTCCCTTATTAATTGTCGGAATGTCCTTTTTAATTGGCTATCTGACCAATATGAACGAAGGCGAAATCAAGCGGATTGCCATTCACGATGAAACGGGATTGTTTAAAAAAGATTTTAAAAATTCCGAGGAAACAGTCTATGTCGATTTATCCGCGATGCCGTTCCAAGTGGCAAAAGACACTGCAAGTAAAAGTTACGAAGGTTTGATTCACATCCCGAAAGTGACCAATCCGAAAGATTTGGCAACCAAGGTGGAATACATTTCCGATGACAGTCCGAGTATGGAATATATTATGGAAATGGAAAATGTAATTGACCATCAGCTCACGCAAAACAATCTGAAAGCGATGGGATTTGATTCGGCTAAAATCGATTCGGCTCAGGTAAAATCGGATATCCATTTGGCTAAATTTTCCGGAGAAAACAGTCTGAAAGGATTAAACGAAATAAAAATCGGAATCGGTTCGGCTTTCGGATATCTGATTATGATGTTCATTATCATCTATGGAAATTTTGTAATGCGAAGTGTAATCGAAGAGAAAACCAATCGTATCATCGAAATCATCATTTCTTCTGTTAAACCTTATCAGTTAATGATGGGGAAAATCATCGGAAATTCATTAGCCGGAATTCTTCAATTTGTGATTTGGGCCATTGTAGGCGGTGTGCTTTTAGTTGGCGTTTCTTCGTTCTTCGGAGTTCAGGCCGGAGCCGCTTCTTCGATTGACCCGGAGATGATGAATGCGGCACAACAGGAAATGGGCGGCACAATACAAGTATATCTGAAAGAAATCTGGAACCTGCCTATCGGAACATTGGTAACGTGTTTCATTATCTATTTCATCGGAGGTTATTTCTTATACAGCTCGCTTTACGCGGCCATTGGTGCTGCGGTCGATTCCGAAACCGATTCCCAACAGTTTTTGTTACCGATCATTATGCCGTTAATGTTAGGGGTTTACGTAGGGTTCTTTACAGTAATGAACGATCCGCACGGAACCGTCGCCACAATATTCTCGATGATTCCGTTTACCTCACCTATCGTAATGTTAATGCGAATCCCGTTCGGTGTGCCTTGGTGGCAGTTGGTGTTGTCCATCGTATTGTTATTCGGAACCTTTTTGGGAGTGGTTTGGTTTGCCTCTAAAATTTACCGAGTGGGAATTTTAATGTATGGTAAAAAACCAACCTGGAAAGAAATGTATAAGTGGCTTAAGTATTAAATTTGGTTATTTGTTTAACCGAAAAGAAGAAGCGAATGGCTTGGGATTTATCGGTAAACGTCATTCCCGTTTTCGCCTTTATCTCTCCACTACGTTGCGAGGATATCGGCTCTACCGGGGCTATTGGAAAATCAATTTTGAATTCTTGCGAACTTTGCGAAAAACTTTGCGAACTTTGCGGTTAAATATAGAGTAATGAGTAAGATTTTAATAATCGAAGACGAAGCGTCCATTCGCAGGGTTTTAATCAAAATCCTGTCGGAAGAAAGCGATACGTATAAAGTAGACGAAGCCGAAGATGGCCTTCAGGGCTTGGAAAAAATCAAGAACGAAGATTACGATTTGGTTTTGTGCGACATCAAAATGCCCAAAATGGACGGCGAGGAAGTACTCGAAGCCGTTAAAAAAATCAAACCCGAAATCCCGATGGTAATGATTTCCGGTCATGGCGATTTGGAAACGGCGGTGAACACGATGCGTCTCGGAGCTTTCGATTACATATCAAAACCTCCCGATTTAAACCGTTTGCTGAATACCGTTCGCAACGCTTTAGACCGAAAACAACTCGTAGTGGAAAACAAAATCCTGAAAAAGAAGGTTTCCAAAAATTACGAAATGATAGGGGTGAGCGAACCTATCAATCACATTAAAGAGATGATTGAAAAGGTAGCACCAACCGAAGCCCGTGTTTTGATCATCGGCCCTAACGGAACCGGAAAAGAATTGGTGGCCCATCAGTTACACGAAAAAAGCGAGCGTTGCAATGCGCCTTTAATTGAAGTGAACTGTGCCGCGATTCCAAGTGAACTGATAGAAAGCGAATTGTTCGGTCACGTTAAGGGGGCCTTTACCTCTGCCGTAAAAGACAGAGCCGGGAAATTTGAAGCAGCTGATCAGGGAACCCTGTTTTTGGATGAAATTGGCGATATGAGTCTTTCGGCACAAGCCAAAGTATTACGAGCCTTACAGGAAAATTTAATCCAGCGAGTGGGTGCCGACAAAGACATTAAAGTCAATGTTCGCGTAATAGCGGCAACCAACAAGGATCTGAAAAAAGAAATCGAAGAAGGGCGTTTCCGTGAGGATTTGTACCATCGTCTGGCTGTGATTTTAATCAAAGTACCGGCATTGAACGACCGACGTGATGATATCCCGTTGCTGATTAACCATTTCGCGGAAAAAATCGCTTCGGAACAAGGAACGGCAGTCAAAAAATTCGCTGCTCCGGCCATTAAACTATTACAGGAATACGATTGGACAGGCAACATCCGTGAATTGCGAAACGTTGTGGAACGCTTGATTATCTTGGGCGGAAACGAAATTTCAGAGAACGATGTGAAACTGTTTGCAAGTAAATAATATCAGGAAAGAGTAGTTAGGATTTAGTATTTAGTTTTTTCAATGCTAACCCCTAATCACTAACCCCTAATTACTAAAACATGAAACTAAAAAAAATAAACGAAAAGCTGGCTTTAGCTTTGTCAGAAAACGGAATTGAAACGCCAAACGAGATTCAGAAAGACTGTTTCAGCACTTTGAAAAGTGGTGCCGATGCGGTGGTGATTATGCCCAAAGGCGGCGGAAAATCGACTACGATTGTGTACACGGTGATTCAAAAACTGGAAAAAGCCGTCGGGGAATCCACTCGTGCTTTAATCATGGTAAAAGACAAAGAAGACGTACTGGAAATGGTCGAAATGTTCAAAAAATTTGCCCATTATACCGATTTGCGTGTCTTCGGTTCCCACGATAAAGGCGATATCGATTACGATAAAAACCAAATTTCCCTGGGAGTCGATGTTTTAATCGGAACACCTAACCGAATCAACGCGATGTTTTCATCTGCCGGATTTAATATGAACACGATAAAAATGTTCGTAATTGACGATGCCGATGAATTGTTTAAAATACGAATGGACGCCATCGTTTTGCGATTGTCCAACAGTGTCGAAAAAACGCAGCGTCTTTTCTTCTCGGAAAACCTAACGGAAAGAGTAGAAGTACTGGCCGATAAAATCATGCTCGAACCTTACCTTTTCGGAGTGGAGGGTTACGATGAAGACGAAGAGTAAAAAATAATGCACAAAAAAAGCTTCAACATTGTTGAAGCTTTTTTATTGTGTGAATTTATAAATCGATTTTTTTCAATTCTTCATAGTTCTTGTGTAGTCGTCGCAGCAGGTAACCGTAAATCAATCGGTAGAACAACCAAAACAACCCAAAAATGATGGCAAAAAAGAGTATGGTAAAGCCAAATAAAACAACCCAAAATAAAGTGTTGTTATCGCTTCCCGAAGCCTTAACGGCAATTTCGTTAATTCGGTTGTCGTATTTGAAAGTGGCAATCATAATGACAATAAACGTCAGCCCAATCATGCCGAGATTATACCAAATATAATACTGCACCGTTTTACGGGTTTTCAGAATACTTTTCATCAGTGATTTAACACTGTCGGTTGTGTTGATGCTTTTGAAATTCTTGTAAAACAGGAAAATGAATACCGCAATAACCGCATAATTCACAAAGGTGAACACTTTCATTAGTGTGTCAATATGGTAATTTTCCAGTGTTTTAAAATAATTATCATCGGCAGTGAAATAACTAATCACACTCCAAAGTACAATTTCCAATACACTGATAACAAAAATCCATTTCACAATAGAAGACGATTTCTTGTGCAGCATGCCATAGATTTGCTGTTCCGAAATTTCCGGAAACTTCGAATCGTTTTTCTTCCAGTCTTTTTTTAATAAATCTAACTCGTCCATATTTTCCTTTTCCTTACGGATTTACTATTCGTTTTAACTTTCCTTTAATCCGGTTCATTTTCACCCTGGCGTTGACTTCACTGATTCCCAGTGTTTCGGCAATCTCCGTGTAATCTTTGTCTTCCAGATACATGAAAACCAAGGCTTTCTCAATGTCATTCAACTGATGTACCGCTTTGTACAGCAACTTAATCTGTTCTTCTTCTTCGTAATTGTATTCGTCATGGGTAAACCGGTGCAGCTTACTGTCAAATTCGATGGTATTAATCGATTTGGTTTTCTTCCGGTAGAGGGTAATGGCTGTATTCAATGCCACACGATACGCCCAGGTAGTGAATTTGGCCTCACCGCGAAACTGCGGAAACGCTTTCCAGAGCTGAATGGTGATTTCCTGAAACAAATCCTTGTGCGCATCCTCATCAGAAGTATATAGCCTACAAATCTTGTGGATAATATTCTGATGTTCTTTTAATTGTGAAACAAACGACTGCTCTAAACTCGAATTCATAAAACATTAGTGTTAAATCATAACCGATTGTTACAAATTTCAACTTTTTTTATTTTTTAGGAGCAACACTTTTGGGCATTTTTTGAACCTTTTTCCCGCTGTCCGCTCCAATCTGTCATTGCGAGCTTGCGCGGCAATCTCACAAAGCCAGGATTTCCTCTCCCATCGGGGCTATGGGAAAACTTTAGGCATTTTTTAAACTTTTTTGTTTTTTTAGAAGTAGATTTTTTGGACCACCGATGACTCAGCTGTCGAAACACGAATTTTGCAGCTTTCTTTTTTTCCAGCCTTCTGCTTTCTGCCTTCTGCTTTCTGCTTTCTGCTTTCTGCTTCTTCCTTTTTCCCTTTTTTCATAACTTTTCTCACTACTTTCTTCGTAACTTAGCTATTCAGTAACTCAGCTACTTATAAATATGAATATTCCCCGCTCCAGTTTCCCGCGCATTGTCATCATCGGTGGTGGTTTTGCCGGAATTTCATTAGCTAAAAAACTAAAAAACAAAAACGCTCAGGTGGTCCTTCTCGATAAACACAATTACCACACCTTTCAGCCGTTGCTGTATCAGGTGGCGACCGGTGGTTTGGAGGCAGGTTCCATAGCGTATCCGATTCGGAAAGTAGTACAGGAGTACCCTGACTTTTATTTTCGTTTAGCCAACGTAAAAGAAATTGACACTGAAAATAAGAAAGTGCTGGCCGACATCGGAGACTTGTATTATGATTATCTTGTGATTGCCACCGGTTCCAAAACCAATTATTTCGGGAACAAGGAAATCGAAAGCTACAGTATGGCGATGAAAACCATACCGCAATCGCTCAACATCCGCAGTCTGATTCTGGAAAATTTCGAACAGGCGCTCCTGACCAACGACATCAACGAACGAAACGCACTCATGAATTTCGTTATCGTAGGCGGCGGACCCACCGGAGTGGAACTGGCAGGCGCTTTGGCCGAAATGAAAAAAGCCATCCTTCCAAAAGATTATCCGGATCTGGATATCCGAAAAATGGGCATTCATCTGATTCAGGGAAGTGACCGGTTATTGGATGCCATGTCGGTCCAATCGTCTCAAAAAGCGGAAGACTTCCTTCACGGTTTGGGCGTAAGCATCTGGAAAAACGTTCGCGTAACCAATTACGACGGAAGAACGGTAACCACCAGTTCTGATTTGTCTTTTGAAACAGCAACCGTAATTTGGGCCGCCGGAGTAAAAGGAGCCGTAATAAACGGGTTAAAAAAGGAAGCACTCATAGAACGCGCCGACCGAATCAAAGTTAACGAATTCAATCAGGTGTTGGGCTACGATAATATTTTTGCAATAGGCGACATCGCTTCAATGACTTCCGATAAAAATCCGCAAGGACACCCGATGATGGCACAACCTGCGATTCAGCAAGGAAATTTACTGGCAGAAAACCTGATCAGAAAACTTAAGAATAAGGAAATGAAACCTTTTGAATACAATGATAAGGGTTCCATGGCCACCATCGGAAGAAACAAAGCAGTAGTCGATTTACCCAAATGGCATTTTCATGGGGTTTTCGCTTGGTTTGTCTGGATGTTTGTACATCTGTTTTCGCTCATCGGATTCAAAAACAAAGCGGTGGTTTTAATGAATTGGGTGTACAATTACATCAAATTCGATCGCGAAGGCCGCTTGATTATCCGTCCGTATAAAAAGAAAAATATTCAGAGTTTCACCACGGATGAGATTTGAAATTAGAGATTAGAGACAAGAGACAAGAGACAAGAGACAAGAGACAAGAGACAAGAGACAAGAGACAAGAGACAAGAGACAAGAGAAGGGGCTATTACACTGTCTTGTTTCTTGGCTCTTGTTTCTCACAACTCTCTTAGCTTATAATAATTCACCATCAGCCCCACAAACTTGCTGTAGCCTTCCAGACCGTCTTTCTGTTGGTTTACTTTCAGGAAATTATCGTAAAACGTATGGAAAATCACATCGATAAACGTTTGGTGACTGTCCCAGAATTCTTCCGTTTCTTCAAAATTTTTCAAAATTCCGGGATGGATCAACGGGAGTAGTTTTGTTGCCGAACCTTCTTCAAAATTCTCCATATTTGACAGGCAATAACGCAAAGCGTAGGAGTAACCACAGTATTTGAAATACAAATCGTCATTGTAAATCGTCGCCATGTAGCCTATAAAATTGGCTTCACTTTCGGAACCGATACCAATCTGATGCGCCATTTCGTGTCCGGTGGTTGTAGCGAAATTATGAAGCGGAATCAGATTATTCACCTGCGCTTCATTGGTAAACGGATTTAAATACCCGCCAAATCCCATATAGGTCAGTGGCGTACTGATTAAGGAAGGTTTCACCGAATGATGCTCATATTTCAGATACGGAAACGCTTTTGCAAGATTGTCATATCCGTTTTGTGTTTTTTTAAAGATTTGTTCCCTGTTGAACGGAAGTACGACTTTTACAGTGTCATTTTTAGCTAATTGCGAATGAATCGCATTGGTTTTTACAATCAGTATTTTGGTGAAAGCCAGCAATTCTTCCTGAGTGTATTCGCGTTCAATTTTCAGTTTTTCATACATCGGAACCCGTAAATAATTCACAGCCCATAACAGGTTAAAGAAAAAGTAGAATACAGATACAAATCCCAATAGCGATAATAGATTCGACTTCCATTGTTGTTTCCAGGTTTTTCGTTGTTTCCAAAACCATCGCAGCAAGAAGAAAATGGCAATGAAATAAATAAGATCTCCTACAGAAAACGGAATACGCCCCAATGTGATTCTCGAAATTTTAGCCAAAGGCGGATAGAACCCATTACTGTAATAACGCTCCACAACTTCCGGAAAAAAGGAAAGTATTTTTAACCCGATAAGTTGCAAAACGAGAAAAAGCGGTAAAATCAGTTTTCGGTTCATGGAAAAAAATTTTGATAAAGATAGAAAATAGATGATAGAAAATAGAGAATTGAAGAGAATCAAGAATCAAGAGACAAGACACAACAGCAAATAATGATAAAACTGTATTGACTCTTTGTTCTTGGTTCTATTTTCTGTTCCCAAATCCAAACACTTATCGTAAATTTGTAATGAACAGGAATAAAATAAATACGGTAGCATGAAAAAGTTAGATATTCCCAAAAAAGTCATTCTCTTTTGTGACGGAAGCAAATGCGGTAAAGACAATAAACATAACCGCAAGATGTTTCGTGGTCTGATAAAACAGACCGAAATGAAAACTGAAGTCATGATGGTGAAAATCGAATGCACCGACAATTGCAAATGTGCTCCCGTGATTTGTTTTCAGCCGGATAATGTTTGGTATGGCGAAGTGTCCGAAAAAAAAATCCCTCAACTTTTTGAAGAACATGTGGCTCACGCCAAACTGCTCAATCACGAATGATTTCTTCTGAAAATTACCTTGCATTCTTGTCTTCAAAGCGCTAAAACTTCGTAACTTTGGAACTTTGTTAAAAAAAACAACATTAAATAAAAAATATGAGCCAGGAAGTAAGAAACCTTGAGCCTAAACAGCTTTGGAATAAATTCGCCGACCTGAATGCCGTGCCGCGTCCATCCAAAAAAGAAGAACGTGTCATCGCATTTATGATGGATTTCGGAAAAAAACTAGGTCTTGAAACCATCAACGATGAGGTTGGAAACGTAATCATCAAAAAACCGGCTTCGGCAGGAATGGAAAACCGTAAAACCATAGTGATGCAATCGCATTTGGATATGGTACACCAAAAAAATAACGATACCGTTTTCGATTTCGATACGCAAGGCATTGAAATGTATGTGGATGGGGACTGGGTTCGTGCCAAAGGAACTACGCTAGGTGCCGATAACGGTCTTGGAGTAGCCACCATCATGGCGATTTTAGAAAGCAAAGATATTAAGCATCCTGCAATTGAAGCGTTATTCACCATTGACGAAGAAACGGGAATGACAGGAGCGATGGGTTTAAAAGGCGGTTTACTTAGCGGTGACATCCTTTTGAACCTGGATACGGAAGAAGACGATGAAATCGATATCGGATGTGCCGGTGGGGTAGATGTTACGGCAACCCGTCAATATAATGAAGAAGATGTTCCGGAAGATTCCGTAGGCTATACCATTACCGTGAAAGGTTTGAACGGAGGGCACTCCGGAATGGATATTGATAAAGGATTAGGGAATGCCAACAAAATCATGAACCGTTTGTTATTCGACGGATTTGAAAACTTCGGTTTGCAGATTGCGGAAATCAACGGCGGAAGTTTGCGTAATGCCATTCCGCGTGAAAGTGTTGCCAAAGTGATTATCGCAGGGATTTACGATGAAGCTTTCGTATTCGATATGCAGGAAGTCATCAAAGATATCAAAGCCGAATTCAAAACTACCGAACCAAAATTAACCATTGAAATCGTAAAATCCGATTTACCTTCAAAAGTAATGGATTTAGGCGTGCAGGAAGGGTTATTGCGTGCGGTTTACGCTGCTCATAACGGAGTATACCGAATGAGTGCCGATATGGAAAATCTGGTGGAAACTTCAAACAACATCGCGAGAATCATTGTGAAAGATGGTGAAATTTCGATTCAGAACTTAACGCGTTCTTCGGTTGAATCATCTAAGTTTGATTTGGCAAATGCGTTGCGTTCGGCTTTTGAATTGTTCGGATGTGAAGTAACGTTTGCGGGTTCTTACCCGGGTTGGACGCCAAATGTAAAATCGGAGATATTGGATGTTTTGGTTCCGATTTACGAAAAACAAAACGGATCGAAACCGCACGTTGTGGCTTGTCACGCCGGATTGGAATGTGGTATCCTTGGAACGAATTATCCGGACATGGACATGATTTCTTTCGGACCAACTATCAAAGGAGCGCACAGCCCGGACGAAAGAGCATCGATTTCTTCGGCTCAGAAATACTGGAAATTCGTGATGGAGATTCTGGAGAATATTCCGATGAAGAACTAAATGTTTCAGTGAATACAATAAATAAAAAAAGGCTTTTCAATCTGAAAAGCCTTTTTTGTTGGTTTGGAAATAGTTGAAATTATGCACTAAGCCTTTCAAAATCTTACCGCAGATTCGCAGACTGTCTATACTGTTTAAGTTTTTTAAATCTGCGAATCAGCGGTTATTTGTAAGTTTTAAACTCGTGTCTTCAGTCTATAAATCGTTTGTGCGTTTTGACTACACTGCAATATGCAAATAAACTATCGCTTCTTCATCGCAAACAATTCCTTGCTTAGTTTTCCGTCTTTCATTCCGGAAATTTCGGCAACCAAACTGTCGTTAGAAATTTTGCTGTAGGTGATTTTGTTAGGAAAATCATGTTTCGGATTTTCAAAAACCAATTGCTTGTCATTAGCTGTGGTCAGATAGAAAGCAACTGCTTTGTTGTTGTTTTGACCTTCTACGGTTACTTTGTAGAACAAACTGTCGTTCTTCTGCTCCAGAACCACATTCTCGTGAAAAACGGTATCAATTTCAACGGTAACGAAACTGTCGCCAACAAAAGTGCTGTCGTTTTCCTGTTTCCAGGTCTCGGTTAAATTCCCTTCCGCAGACGAATTTCCCCATTCTCCCAAAAGCCAGTTCGCTTTTTCAAGCTGCTCATAGTCTTTGATTACAATCTCTTCCGGCTCACCGATTTGCAGTGAACTCTCCTTTTTTTGGTTACAAGCTACAAGCGCAATTGCAGCTAAAGTAACAGTGAATTTTTTCATTTTCATTCAAGATTTTTAACGGGTTAAAGGTATATAAATTGCATAATATTTTGCAAAAAAAGAGATGCTGTTTTTTAGCTGTTTTTTAAACATTTTTTTTTCGTAATTTTGCACTCCAAAACAGCGAGTAGAATATGTTAGACAGATTGCAATATGTGAAACAGCGTTTCGACGAAATTTCGGATTTGATTATTCAACCCGATGTTATCGCCGACCAAAAACGTTATGTTCAGCTTAATAAGGAATATAAAGACTTAAAAGGCTTGGTGGAAAAACGTGAGGAATACATCAACCTTGACGGGAATATCAAAGAAGCACAGGAAATCATTGCCGATGGTTCTGATGCCGAAATGGTGGAAATGGCCAAAATGCAGTTGGAAGAAGCCAAAGAGCGTTTGCCGCAACTGGAAGAGGAAATCAAGTTCATGTTGATTCCGAAAGATCCGGAAGACGCGAAAAACGTTATGGTGGAAATCCGTGCGGGTACTGGTGGTGATGAGGCTTCCATTTTTGCGGGCGATTTGTTTCGTATGTATACCAAATATTGTGAAAGCAGAGGCTGGAAAACGTCGGTGGTGGATATGAACGAAGGAACCTCGGGTGGATTCAAAGAGATAATTTTTGAAGTAACCGGAGAAGACGTTTACGGAACCCTGAAGTTTGAGGCAGGGGTACACCGTGTGCAACGTGTACCGCAAACGGAAACGCAAGGTCGTGTTCACACTTCCGCAGCGACGGTAATGGTACTTCCGGAAGCGGAAGAATTTGACGTACAGATTGATATGAACGATGTTCGTGTGGATTTCTTCTGTTCCTCAGGTCCTGGTGGTCAGTCGGTAAATACGACAAAATCAGCGGTACGTTTGACACACATCCCAACCGGATTGGTAGCACAATGTCAGGATCAGAAATCACAGCATAAAAATAAGGACAAGGCACTAGACGTATTACGTTCCCGTTTGTACGAACAGGAATTGGCCAAAAAACAAGCGGAAGATGCCGTTAAGCGTACTTCGCAGGTTAGTTCCGGGGATCGTTCCGCAAAGATTAGAACCTACAATTATTCGCAGGGTCGTGTAACCGATCACCGAATTGGTTTGGACGTTTTTGATATGGATGGTGTTATGAACGGTAAAATCCAAAAATTTGTTGACGAACTTCAGTTAGTAAACAATATGGAAAAACTAAAAGAGAACGAAGTTTTCTAAATAAAAAAACGAGATAGTCACCTATCTCGTTTTTTTATCGCTATCTGAAAATGTTACTCTTTAGCAGCTGCGTTTTCTTCCGATTTGGCTCCCGCTCTGTTTACTTTAAGCATCGGTCCGAATTTCATTTTTAAACCTGCAATTTTACGGTTATCTTCAGAAGATAAACCTTCTCTTTCAACGGTATTTTTGTGGGCATCAAGGGCTTCGTACAACATTTTAATCTCATCCCAGTCTTCTCTTGAATAAGAATCCTTATTGTTGGATACTGTGGTGATAAAATTGTCGTAAACTTTAAGGATGTTATCTTTATTTACCCAGTCAAAGTTCATGTCATCACCAATTTCCACTCCAAATAATGCTTTTCGGATAGTGGTTTTGTAATTAACCGCCTCTGTTTTTTGTTTTTCGGCTACCAAAGTCGCTTTGAAGGCATCATATTTTTCGGAAGATGATGCTATTTTAGTTTCATAAGCCGTTTTATCTTTGACTTCAACTAAAGAGCTTTCGGCTTCCATTTTTTTGCTGTTGGCTGAAGTTTCAATTTCTTCCCAGTTTCCGGCAGCATCTTTAGGGTCTACTTTACTGATGGAATCTACATAGGCCGCATAACTGTTTACCGTTTTTTCGGCCATTTCCTTTTTTTCATCTTTACAAGATGTCATTACAGCTGCGATTGATACTGCTGCAATATAGAATTTAACATTTTTCATAATTTCAATTTTTAACGTTTATAAATCTTTTCCTTTAATTAATCGTAACAGAATCGCTATAACGGCAATCACTAATAAAATGTGAATTATGTTTCCTGTACTATAGACAAAAAAACCTAAGGCCCATAATATTATCAATACTACTGCGACCATGTAGAGTAAGTTTTGCATGATATTTGGATTTTAATTAATTATTGTTTTTTGAAATAAAAAGTTTACTATCCTAATGATACTAAATCAGTGTTATTTGCTTTACAAAGTTGCAACCGACAGGGAAGTTTCATGTTACAACATATTTTGAAATTGTTACAGAATTTCCACAAATCCTTTGTTCATGGGTGACACGGAAGATTCAAAAAATAAAAGCATTGCTTTTGGAACGGGATCCCACAAAAAAAAGCGGTGCGGGCTTAATAGGATAAGGCTTAAGTAACGCACGCAGCTTGTTATGATTAACTGTTCGGAATGAATCTTTACGCTGTAGGAAGATAAATGGTAAAAGTGGCCCCGATATTCGGTTCGCCATCAGCGAAAATGTAGCCTTTGTGATTTTCCACAATTTTTCTGCAAATCGCCAATCCGATTCCGGTTCCGGCATATTCGTTTTTATTGTGAAGTCGGTTAAAGAGGATAAATATTTTTTCGGCGTATTCCTGTTCGAACCCGATACCGTTATCCCGGAAGGTTATTCGGGAGTACTTGTCTTTGGATGCTGATGGTATTCGCTCATCGTCGGAAGCGGTTACTTTTGCGGCTGTTATGGAAATTTCCGGAGCAACGTTTTCTTTGCTGTACTTTAAAGAATTGCTTATCAGATTGGTGAACAACTGTTGTATCTGGAAAGGAATAACCTCCAATTCGGGTAGTTTTTCACTGAGAATCACTGCTTTCTTTTCTTCAATCGTTGGCGATAATTCCAATTTGGCATTGTCTAACAATTGGTTTAAATCGATGGTTTCGAAATTCTTTTCAATTTTATTGGATCTTGAAAATTGAAGTAAGTCGTCAATTAAATTGCGCATTCTGTCTGCGGCAACGATAATTCTTTTGAGGTAATCTTTACCGGACTCGGATAAATTTTCAGCTTCGTTATCGTCTAATCGGGAAATAAAGGTTTGTATTTTTCTGAGTGGCTCCTGTAAATCATGACTGGCAGCATAGTTGAAAGCCGTCAATTCCTTATTGCTTCGTTCCAGTTCGCGGTTTCTTTCTTCGGTTTCAAGTATGGCATTGTATTCGTCCGTAATGTCGCTGGTGGTGCCTAATAACGTTTTGCTTCCGGATTTGTTTGTTATCAGTTTTCCAATCCCTCTGAAATATCGGATTTGGCCGTCTTCCTTGATAATCCGATAATTGAACGAAGGTAGTTTTTCGTTTTGTATCATTCGGTTCATCACATCTTGAACATGTTCCAGATCTTCGGGATGAATGTATTTCATTAAGTTATCGAAATTGGCTTCAAAAGACTGCGGTTCGCATCCCAATAATCGGTATTGGTTATCGGAAAAACTGTATTTGTCGTTATCAATCTCCCATTGCCAGGAACCAAAATTACCGACTATTTCCGCCATATTGCTGGATTCATTCGCAATGGACAGTTGGTTGTTTGCCTTTTTTAATTCATTTACATCCCTGTTGATTTTTACAAATGACAGCACACTCAGTATAAGACCGATTAAAATGATAATGTAAATCAGGATGGGTGTATTGGAAAAAGTGTTGTTGTATTTTTGCTGACGTATGGATAATATTTTGGTTTCCAATTCAGACATCGTGGCAATGCAATTCCGGATACTGTCCATGGTTTTTTTGCCTCTTAATAAATTCAGTTGCAATTCTTCGGTCTTATTGGCATTGGCAAAAGCTATGGAATTTTCCATAATCTGCAATCGGTTATAAACAAGGTTTTCAAGTAATGCCACATTTTCATTTTGTACCTCATTATTTTTTGTCAGATGGTTTAAAATACTGAAAGAAGCCTCAATTCGGATGCGTACATAGTTGTAAGGTTCCAAATGCGTAGAATCACGCGTAATGATATAGCCTCTGCTGCCGGTTTCGGCATCCCTTAATTGCGACATGAGCCGTTCCAGTTGCAGACTTACTTCGTGGGCTCGGGAAACATCTATAGAGGAATCGGAAAGCGTGGATAGGTGTTTGTAGGTTACACCGGAAATGAAGAAAATGACTGCTATGGAAATAACAAAGAGTACTTTCAGTAATAACGATTTTTGTAAAAATCCTGTAAATTTCATAAGGTGTTTTTTGAAGCGTTATAAACGTAGAAGAAAGTTGTCTTTGTTTAAACCCGAAGTGTGGTATTGCCAGTTAATGGAAACCACCTCGCTTAATATTTTCTTCAAAGATGCGAAATCACTGGGTTTTTTTATGTAGATGTTGGCGCCGATAACAAACGTTTCTTCAATATCCTCTTCAGAAGATGAGGTGGAATAAATGGCAATGGCGATATTATCGAAACGGGCATTGTTTTTAATTTCATGAAGACATTCGATACCGTTTTTTTTAGGCATGTTTAAGTCGAGGAAAAGTACGTTGGGCAAAACGGCTTCCGGGTCATTCAGGTAATGCATCAATTCCACCCCGTCATTGAAGGTGTTTACTTTCGTGCTGATTTTCAGTTCTTTGAAAGCATCGGTAAAAAACAGTCTGTCGTCTTCGTCGTCATCGGCTAAAATGATATGAATGTATTCTTTGTTCATTTTATTGGGATGTTTTTATTTTTCGTTAGCAATTTTTCTTCTTCGTTCGATAATCCGCTGAAATGCGGAAGGCGTAATGCCGGTAGTGTTCTTAAACTGCGAACTCAAATGGGCGACACTGGAATAATTCAGTTTGTACGCGATTTCGGTTAAACTCAATTTTTCGTTAACAATGAGGTGTTTGGCCAATTCGATTTTTTGTAAGATGATATAATTCTCTATGGAAGTATAGGTGACTTCCGAGAAAAGATTCGAGAGATAACCATAACTGTGGTTTAATTTATCCGCCAGATAGGCCGAACTTTTTACGTTCAGATTGTTCTCCTGCAGGACAATTTCAGCTATCAGATCTTTTATTTTCTGAACCAGGATGCTTTTCTGATTCTCTATTATTTCAATTCCGTAACCGTTCAGAAGTGTTGTAATTGCTTCCAGTTTTTCCGGAGTCAGTTCTTCGAGGAATTCGATTTCCCCGAAACCTACAATGCTGTACTTCACTCCAAATCCATCCAGCTTTTCTTCCAATAGTTTTTTGGTTACTATGTTAAAATCAAATTTCAGGAATGCTTTCATTTGTAGAATTTAAATGTAATTGATATAAAGGTAATTAATTTGGCAGTAATCCGGTAAACCAATCGGTTTGTAATTTGTGTTATTTGTTTTTCCGTATGGAACGCCATACCAGTAACCGTGCAAAAGATTTGCTTTTCAGGAATTCTTGTTCGGGTTCGCCTAATACGAAACCATAGGGTTTCAGAGACGGAATCTGATCAAATATAATTTTTAAAGTGGCCGTTGCGGGCAAAGCCAGAATCATTCCGGAAATCCCCCATAGCAACGAAAAAAGCACCAGTGCAAGTATGGAAACAAAAGCATTGAGGTTCACTTTTGAACCGGTAATTTTCGGGGTGATGAAATTCCCTTCCAATAGCTGAACAAAAGTAAACACGCCGATAACACCAACCGAATACCATGCGGAATCTTTGGTGGCAAGCGCTACAAAAGCAGGGATTAACGACCCGATTATTACCCCGATATAAGGAATAAGCAGCAATAAAGCGCCCAGAAAACCGTAAAAGACCGCGTTTTCAATTCCTAACAACAGCAATCCGGCACTGTTCAATAAACCAACAATTCCCATTACGGTCGTTAATCCAATAAGATAGTTTTGTTGGGTGGTATATATTTTATTTAAAATGATATTAAGGTACGCGTTGTCTTTTTTCGGAAAGGCCTTGTGTATGAATTCGACGAAAAATTTTCGGTAAAGCAACAGGAAAAAGACATAAATGGGAATCAGAAAAAGGTCGCCGAGCAAACTGCCCGATTCGGTTAGCAATTCACCGATTCTTGAAAAATTGTTTTTGACAACGTTTTCTATTTTCAGACTCCGATCCTGCAGCAGTTGTTTTTTATCGATTCCGAAACTCGTTTCGCAGTATTGAAGTATTTCTTGAAATAATTCGGACAGGCGAACAAAATACACATCGGTTTTGTCTATCACGTCTTTTATCTGAAAACCGATAAAAGTAAACAATCCGATTACTACAATCAATAACAAAACCAAGGCCGTAACAGTAGACATCACCCTGTTGTAATGCCATCTCTTTTCTAAGAATACGACAACCGGATACAATATTATACTCAGTATGACAGAAAAAATCAAAGGCACAAGTACCGGTTTCAGGATATATAAAATGAAAACGATTGCAATTGAACAGAATAGGTTATAAGCCAGCTTTGAATTATGATTTGTTGATTTCATAAGGTTTTGTATTTGGGAATGTTACTGCCTTTCAAAAAAATCATCATGCTTTTAAGAATTGTTTTTGCGCAATTTTTTTCATTTTGTATCCTGCGAAATTAGGCTCTTGTCCCTAAAAAGACGTTATATAATTTCAATGTAATTTTATATAATTTTGATATTTAGCAATGAACCTTCGTAACTTTGCCGTTCAGCAACTAAAAAAAATGACAACACAACAATTACAAGAACAAATTCAAACCAAAAAATCATTTTTGTGTATCGGCCTGGATGTCGACTTAAACAAGATTCCCGAACATCTGTTAGCTACCGAAGATCCGATCTTCGAATTCAACAAAGCGATAATCGATGCCACACACGATTTGTGTGTTTCCTATAAACCCAACACCGCTTTTTATGAGGCTTACGGAATTACAGGCTGGAAATCTTTAGAGAAAACCATCAATTACATCAATGAAAAGTATCCGGAAATCTTTACCATTGCCGATGCAAAGCGCGGCGATATCGGAAACACGTCTTCCATGTATGCGAGAGCGTTTTTTAAAGATCTGAACTTCGATTCGGTTACCGTGGCACCTTATATGGGGAAAGATTCGGTGGAACCGTTTTTGGCTTTTGAAGACAAACATACCATTATGCTGGCGTTAACCTCAAACGAAGGGGCTTTCGATTTTCAGACCCAAAATGTGGACGGAAAGGAATTGTACAAAGTCGTTCTGGAAACATCGAAAACCTGGAAAAATTCCCAAAACCTGATGTATGTGGTGGGAGCGACCAAAGCGGAATACTTTACCGAAATCCGTAAAATTGTGCCGGACAGTTTCTTGTTGGTGCCCGGAGTAGGCGCACAAGGCGGAAGTCTGGCGGAGGTTTGCAAATATGGAATGAACGAAAACGTAGGCTTGTTAATCAATTCGTCCCGCGGTATCATTTATGCTTCCAACGGAACTGATTTCGCCGAAAAAGCAAGAACCGAAGCCATGAAACTGCAACAGGAAATGGCGGAAATCATTAAATAGGTTATATTTGTTTCAGCTCATTTCTAAATGTTTAAAATGAAAAGTACCTTTCTGCTTCGTTTTGCGGTTGCCGTGATTTTAATTATGCACAGCGTTCCGGGGATGTTCAACAATGGGGTTAATGATTTCGGAAATCTGTACCTGAATACGATTGGTTTTGCGCCGTTCGGGTTGGCCATAGCCTGGAGCATTAAATTATCGCATGTGGCCGCTGCACTACTGTTACTTCTGAACAAATATGTGAAACCGGCAGCCATCATTACCATACTGATATTGGTTGTAGGGATTTTTATGGTGCATTTACCCGATGGTTGGTACGTAGTGGGCGGCGGACGAAACGGAGTGGAATTTAATTTTCTGCTCATCTTTGTTTTGTTGGTAATAATGTATCCGAACGGAATTACTAAAAAGACGGTGGCTTCTCATTCATAATTAAATTTTATCTGGCAATGCCAAATTCAAAAACGTTTACCGATCAACTCGGAACCCAACATATTTTCGAAAAGACACCAAAACGCATCGTTTCCTTAGTGCCTTCCCAAACCGAATTGCTTTTCGATATGGGCTTGGAAGACAGTATTGTGGGAATCACCAAATTCTGCGTGCATCCGTTTCATTTCAAATCGACCAAAACGATTATTGGCGGAACCAAACAGGTAAAAATCGATAAGATAAAAGCCTTACAGCCGGATATTATCATCGCCAATAAAGAAGAGAACACGTTGGAAATTGTCGAATCGTTAAAAGACATTTGTCCGGTTTGGGTAACGAATATCATTACGATAGAAGATAATCTGCAGATGATTTCGGATTTCGGACAACTGTTCAATAAACGCATCGAAGCCCAAAAATGGATTGACAAAACCAATTTCGCCTTAGCCGATTTCCAAAATTTCATCAAAGACAAAGAAGTTAAGAAAGTCGCTTATTTTATTTGGGCGAATCCGTATATGGTTGCCGGCGGGGATAATTTCATCAATGAATTATTAAAGCTGAATAAGTTCGAAAACATCTACGATAATCATCCGAAATACGAAGGTCGTTATCCTGAAATCGTGATTCAGAAAATGCGCATTCAGGGTGATCCCGATTTGGTTTTACTGTCTTCCGAACCGTTTCCGTTTAAAGACGAACACGCTTTCGAATTGGGCCGACACACGCATCATGCCACCACTATTTTTGTAGACGGGGAAATGTTTTCCTGGTACGGCAGCCGATTGGTAAAAGCGTTTGAGTATTTCAAAAGTCTGCATCAACGAATTTAAACGCCTTTTTTGATCACAATCATTCTAAGGAACACAAAAGAAAATAAAGCACCGATGCTTGCCATGCCCACACCAATTAATACGGGTGTGTTATAGGCAAATCCCAAAGCAATCGGAATACCGCCAAAGAAAGCGCCTAATGTATTCCCGATATTGAAACTGGCCTGACCTGCAGCAGCGGCTAGAGTTTCAGCCCCTTTTGCACTGGTAATCAACATCATTTGCAGGGGAGAACCAATGGTAAAAGCAATCAATCCGGTTATAAACGACATTACATACGCCATCCATTCAATGTGAGCGGTCAAAAAAACAACTACCAAACAAACCGCCATTGTCGAAAAACAAGCCATTGCTGCTTTTGTGGGTGAAATGGCATCGGCTATTTTTCCGCCTAAAAGATTTCCGAAGAACATTCCCAAACCAACCAAAATCATAATGAACGGAACGCGATCCGGATTAATATGGGAGACGTTGGTAACCATGGGAGCAATATAGCTGATCCAGGCAAACAGGCCTCCGGTACCTATGGAAATGATGGCGATTAACAACCAGGCTTCCCAACGTTTGAAGAAGCCCAACTGCCCAAATAAATTCCCACCCTGATTTGCTTCAATTTTAGGTAGCCAGTAATAAATAGCAATGAAAGTAACCAAACCTAACAGGCTGATGAAACCATAAGTGTAGCGCCAGGAATAGTGGTGCCCGATATAAGTCCCTAAAGGAACCCCGGCTAAATTGGCAATGGTCATTCCGGTAAACATAATTGAAATCGCCTGTGCTTCTTTTCCTTTGCTGGCAAGTTGTGTTGCTACGACAGATCCCACTCCGAAATAAGCACCATGCGGTAAACCCGACATGAATCGGGACAGTAATAAAGTGTTGTACTCCGGGGCAATGGCAAACAATCCGTTGAAAACCACAAACAACAGCATCAGGAACAGTAATACGTTTTTAGGAGGATATTTTCCGGTGAATAAAACCAGAATTGGAGCGCCAACCACCACGCCCATGGCATAAAGTGCAATCAGATGTCCCGCCGTAGGAATGTCGATACTTAAATCTTTTGCGATATCGGGTAGGATTCCCATCATTGTAAATTCGGTCATTCCAATGGCAAGTCCGCCAAAGGCAAGAGCAATAAGGCTTTTATTTATCATAAGTGCAGTGACTGTATATCAGCAAGCAATTTTGTGAGTAGGAAAAAGAATTGGTTTGCCGGTAGATTTCGAGTGCAAAAGTACGGTGCACAACTCAAAATTCCGTGAAAAATAAGTTAAATAGGGAGGAGAAAATAGTCAATACCAATGCTTTGAAACAAAAAAATCCACGCCCGAAAGCGTGGAATTCTTTTTTTAACTAACCCTAACCAAATGAGAAACTATTTATTATGGTACAAAGTTCCGATAATTTTTCGTTTGTTAATGTTAACAATTTGTTATATGTATGTTATTGAAAGCTAATTTTTTAACTTTATTGACCGTCTTGCAATGCGAATACTTTTCTTAATAAATCGGAAGTACGCGCCGCCAGATTGTTACGAATGTCTTTTTCTTCCACGGCCACCATTTTAAAAACACCTTCCATCGCTTTGGTGGTGGTGTAATCCGTTAAATCAGGATTTACTTTTTTTACTAACGGAATGCTGTTGTATTTGGTAATAATGTTGGCCCAAACTTTATCGGCACCTACTTTTGCAAACGAATTCTTGATTACAGGATTAAATTTGGTGTACAATGCGGATGAGGTTGTGGTTTGTAAATACGTCGTTGCAGAACGGTCATCGCCTAACAAAATGTTCTTGGCATCATTAAAACTCATTCCTTTTACGGCATCAACGAATATCGGCGTGGCTTCTTTTACGGCATCTTCCGCAGCGCGGTTCATTACTTTTAAACCTTCATCGGCCAATTTGCTCATTCCGATATCGCGAAGGGTCTTGTCTACTTTTTTCAATTCTTCCGGCAAAAGGATTTTCACCATTTCATTTTTATAGAAACCATCCACGTTGGTGAGTTTTACCACTTGTTTGTCGATTCCTTTATTCAACGCCTCTTTAAGACCGGAAGCAATTTCGGCTTGTCCTAAAACGCCTTGTGTTTGCGGTAACTGATTCATTACCTGTTGCATTTCTGCACATCCTACGAAAGGAATAAAAGCTAAAAGGAGTACTATCTTTCTCATAAGTTTTAATTTGTTTTCCAAAGATAAGCAAACTTGATGCCAATTTTTATTTCATAGTTTTTGATGATGTGAAAATAAAAACAATCAATTTGATTTATAAGTATTTCCTTTCTCAATTGCATAATTTTAACTAAATTTAAAGGTTGTAATTTTTTGATTTACAGCTTTTTGATTGTAAAAAAAAAAAAAACTTCATCTATCACTAATTTTATAAAATATGGAAAACAACGCGAACAACAACGGTAAATGCCCATTTTCCGGCAGCACTCAAATTCAAAGCATAGCTGGTAATGGCCCCAAAAATCGGGACTGGTGGCCCAATCATTTAAAATTGAACATCCTGCGTCAGAATTCGTCCTTATCGGATCCTATGGGGCCAGAGTTTAATTACGCTGCAGCATTCAAAAGTCTGGACATGGATGCTTTAAAAAGTGACTTACATGCACTCATGACCGATTCACAGGATTGGTGGCCGGCTGATTTTGGGCATTATGGCCCTTTTTTCATCCGTATGGCATGGCACAGTGCCGGAACCTATCGTATTGGTGATGGTCGTGGTGGAGCCGGAGCCGGACAACAACGTTTTGCGCCCCTTAACAGTTGGCCGGATAATGCGAATCTTGATAAAGCACGCCGATTACTTTGGCCTATCAAACAAAAATACGGACGTAAAATTTCCTGGGCCGACCTGATGATTCTTGCCGGAAATGTGGCATTGGAATCGATGGGATTCAAAACTTTTGGTTTTGGAGGTGGTCGCGAAGATGTTTGGGAACCGGATGAAAATGTGTACTGGGGTTCTGAAACCAAATGGTTAGACGATAAACGGTACTCGGGAGAACGCGAACTTGAAAATACGTTGGCAGCTGTACAAATGGGGTTAATCTATGTAAATCCGGAAGGGCCAAACGGAAACCCGGATCCGATTGCTGCCGCCAAAGATATTCGTGAAACCTTTGCCCGTATGGCCATGGATGATGAAGAAACCGTTGCGCTTATTGCCGGCGGACACACTTTCGGGAAGACCCATGGCGCCGGAGATACGGCACTGGTCGGACCCGAACCCGAAGCGGCAGACATAGAATTGCAAGGTTTGGGCTGGATAAGCAAATTCGGATCGGGAAAAGGCGCCGATTGTATTACCGGAGGACCGGAAGTTACCTGGACCAGTACCCCAACAAAATGGAGCACTAACTTTTTCTGGAACTTGTTCGGTTACGAATGGGAACTGACCGAAAGTCCTGCGGGAGCAAAACAATGGGTGGCAAAAAATGGTGCCGGCGCTGGTACGATTCCGGATGCGTATAATCCTTCAAAAAAACATGCGCCTACCATGTTAACTACCGACCTTTCACTGCGATTCGATCCTGTTTACGAGAAGATATCCCGACGTTTTTTCGAAAATCCGGATGAGTTTGCCGACGCTTTTGCCCGCGCGTGGTTCAAGCTGACACATCGTGACATGGGGCCCCTTACTCGTTATCTGGGTAATGAAGTCCCTAAAGAAGAACTGATTTGGCAAGACCCGATCCCGGCCGTAAATCATGAATTAATCAATGAAAACGATATCGCCGTTCTGAAAGCGAAAGTCTTGGATTCCGGTCTTTCCGTTTCGCAGTTGGTGGCTACAGCCTGGGGTTCGGCATCGACTTTTCGAGGTTCCGACAAACGTGGTGGTGCTAATGGCGCCCGTATTCGTCTGGCTCCCCAAAAGTATTGGGCCGTGAACAATCAGGGACAATTATCAAAAGTCCTAGATACGCTGGAAGGCATTCAACGAGAATTTAATGGAGCCCAATCTAACGGTAAAAAAGTTTCGCTTGCCGATCTTATCGTATTGGCGGGTTGTGCGGGAGTCGAGAAAGCGGCCAAAGATGCCGGATATACCATAACAGTTCCTTTTACTCCAGGTCGTATGGATGCTTCACAGGAACAAACCGATGTGGAATCCTTCGCAGTCTTGGAACCGATAGCAGACGGTTTTCGTAATTACCTGAAAACAAAATACACGGTACCTACAGAAGCATTGCTGGTCGATAAAGCACAATTGCTAACGCTGACAGCTCCCGAACTGACAGTACTTGTGGGTGGTATGCGTGTTTTGAATACGAATTTCGATAATTCGAAACACGGGGTATTCACCATCCGTCCGGAGACGCTTACCAATGATTTCTTCGTTAATCTGTTAAATATGGGTAATACATGGAAAGCGGTTGACGAGCAAAAGGAATTGTTCGAAGGACATGACCGTGTTACCGGAGAACTGAAATGGACAGGAACCCGCGCAGATCTTATCTTTGGTTCCAATTCAGAACTGAGAGCCCTTGCCGAAGTTTACGCAAGCGCCGATGCTCAGGAAAAATTTGTGAAAGATTTCGTAGCGGCATGGAACAAAGTCATGAATCTTGATCGTTTTGATTTGGCTTGATTTTTTTATTAATTCAAACCAATACTAATGCCGCAGATTAACAGATTAGATTTAAATAGAATTCTTCATGCTGGAGAAATCTGTGAAAATCCTTTAAATCTGCGGCAAAAATAACTCAATCTGTTTTATAAACAGTTGTAAAATTTAATATCCATGCAAATTTCAGAAGTTCATCTGGTAACCAACTCCCTTTCGGAAACCGAATTTTTTTACGAGAAAAAACTGGGTTTGGAAGTTACAGGGAAATCGGATGGACTTCTTTCTTTTCAGATTGGAACTTCAGAATTGTGTTTTCATCTGTCGGATACAATTCCAAAGCCGATATATCATTTTGCTTTCGACATTCCTGAAAACCGATTGTATGAAGCATTGGAGTGGATTCGGAAAAGAGCCGAAGTGATTTCGTTTGAAGCCCATGAAATTATAGATTTCACGAATTGGCATGCAAAATCTTTTTATTTCTACGATACTAACGGAAATGTTCTGGAATGCATTGTACGCTATGATTTGAAAAATACTTCGGATGAACCATTCGATGGTACTTCCTTTCTGAAAGTAAGTGAAATCGGTTTTGTTGTGGATGATGTCCTCGGATTTTGTGATGCCGTCAATCAAAAATATGAAACGGATTATTTTGTAATGCAACCCAAACGCGAAAACTTCGCTGTTTTGGGCGATAACCACGGTTTGTTCATTGTTTCCGGTACTAACAGAAATTGGTTTCCAACAACACAGAATGCACAACCGTTCTCGACGAAAGTGATTTTTCAGCACAACGAAAAACAACATGAGATTATCTTCATTCCGTGAGAGTGTTTAAGTGAAATAACAACCAATTAAATTAATCAATAAATTATGGAAACAACCAATGTAAAAGCATTCGGGACACATGCGGCCGATGCACCTTTAATACAAATGAGTATCGAACGCAGAGACGTTACCGCAAAAGATATTGAAATTGAAATTTTGTATTGCGGGGTTTGTCACTCCGACTTGCATACGGCAAGAAACGATTGGGGCTTCACGGTTTATCCGACTGTTCCCGGTCACGAGATTGTGGGCAAAGTAACCAAAGTAGGCAGCGAAGTGACCAAACTGAAAGTGGGCGATTTTGCCGCCGTAGGGTGTTTGGTGGATTCTTGCCGTACCTGCAGTAGCTGTGCGCAAGATCTGGAACAATACTGTTTAAACGGATGGGTTGGCACTTACAATAGTGAAGACAAACATTTGGGAGGGATGACGTTAGGCGGCTATTCCGAAAAAGTGGTGGTAGAGGAACATTTCGTACTGAAAGTGCCATCTAATCTGGATTTGGCAGCTACAGCACCATTGCTTTGCGCAGGAATTACCACGTGGTCGCCGCTTCGTCACTGGAACGTTGGTAAAGGCAGCAAAGTGGCTGTAATAGGTTTAGGCGGATTGGGGCATATGGCGATTAAACTCGCCAAAGGTTTGGGAGCAGAAGTAACCCTTTTTTCAAGAACACCCAATAAAGAGAAAGATGCTTTGTCATTGGGCGCCGATGCCGTAATTATCTCCACAGACGAAGCTCAGATGAATTCAGTAAGTGGAAAATTTGATGTGATTATAGATACCGTGCCTTATGTTCACGACGTGAATCCTTATATCGGAACTTTAACGATTAGTGGCACCTTGGTTGTGGTGGGGTATTTGGGCGGATTGGCCCCCCTTTTACATACCGTTCCGATGATTATGGGCAGAAGAGCAGTAGCTGGTTCTTTAATTGGCGGAATAGCGGAAACACAGGAAATGCTTGATTTTTGTGGCAAGCACAACATCGTATCGGAAATTGAGGTGATCAAGATGCAGGATATCAACCAAGCCTATGAAAGAATGCTTAAAAGCGATGTTCGTTACCGTTTTGTAATTGATATGGCTTCTTTGAAAAGATAGCCACTAAAAATAGGTAGTGATATAAGGGGTGAACAATTCAAAATTTTGATTGTTTGCCCTTTGTTTGTTTATGGTTTGTAATCTGTAACATTCCGACTCAGATCAAACCGTCAATTCTAGCCGCCAATTCCCGGTCCTTATCAGTAACCACATCTCCGGCAGAGTGCGTCGACAGCCAAATTTCCACTTTATTCCAGGTATTGGTCCACATAGGGTGATGGTCCAGTTGTTGTGCCACTAACGCCACTCTGGTCATAAAGCCGAAAGCTTCTGAAAAATCACTGAAAAGAAAACTTTTGAATAGCTTGCCGTTTGCCTCTTTCCACTCGGATTGATTATGTGATGTCATAGGGTTTTCTTTTAAGTTGTTCGTTAGCTTAAAGATACGCAAAATTTAGCAGTACTTCCTATGTGAAATTTTATAACTCGATTCCGTTTAATTTGTTTTCTTTTTTTACTTTTTTGTAAATTAACAGAAAATAGTTGTCAAAGAAAATAAAATATAAACCAATACTAATACCCATCGCAAATTGTGAATATCTATTTCAGAAATTATGCGTCCAATGCCGTTTAAAATCTAACTTTGCCATCCTTAAAAAAAAAACAGTTATGGGAGCAATTTGGTATGAATGTAAAGTAAAATACAGAAAAACAGATGATAATGGAGTTCAAAAGGTTACCACAGAGCCTTATTTGGTAGATGCTTTATCCTATACGGAAGCCGAAACCAGAATCAATGCAGAAATGGCAGCTTATGTTAGTGAAGAATTTAAAATCACGAATATAAAAGTGGCCAATTATGCCGAAATTCATCCCTTCGAAAATACAGACCGATGGTTCAAATCAAAAGTTTCGTTATTGGCGTATGACGAAGAAAGCGGTAAAGAACGAAAAACGAGTTTTTATCTGCTGGTACAGGCCAACGATGTCAAAGAGGCGTTTGATAACACCGTTTTCGCCATGAAAAATACGATGGGTGAATACACCATACCGGCCATTTCGGAATCCCCTATTATGGATGTTTTTCCGTATTTCAGTGGGGAAGAAGACGGATTGGAACAATTGGAAAAATTCAATGCCCTTAAAGCTTCCAAACCGGAAAAAGAGGAAGAAATAGCGGATCATATGGAATTTGACCCGGAAATTGTTGGGGAAATAGTATAGTTATAAATATAGGCGGGATTTCAAACCCGCCTTTTTTTGTTCAGAAGAATTTAAGTTTTAAATAGTTAATTTTTAATAAATGCGTAAATTGCGTCCTCAAATCTATAGCATACAAAATGGAACCAGTACAACCTTACCAACCCATAAATAAAGTACGAATTGTGACCGCTGCTTCACTTTTTGACGGACACGATGCAGCCATCAATATTATGCGCCGAATCATTCAGGCCACCGGTGTTGAGGTGATTCATTTAGGTCACGACAGAAGTGTGGAAGAAGTGGTGAATACCGCTATTCAGGAAGATGCCAATGCGATTGCGATGACGTCATATCAGGGCGGCCACAACGAATATTTCAAATACATGTATGATTTGCTGAAAGAAAAAGGAGCAGGTCATATCAAAATTTTTGGTGGCGGTGGCGGTGTAATCCTTCCTTCGGAAATCTCCGAATTGCACGAGTACGGTATCGAAAGAATTTATTCTCCGGACGACGGTCGTGAATTGGGATTGCAGGGAATGATTAACGATTTGGTAAAACGTTCCGATTTTCCGGTAGGACAAGTTTTGAACGGAGAACTGGATCATCTCGAAGATAAGAATCCCACAGCAATTGCCCGACTGATATCTTCGGCGGAAAATTTCCCCGAAGTGGCAAAACCTGCTTTGGAAGCGATTTACGAAAAAAATAAAGACAGTAAGACTCCGGTTTTAGGTATTACAGGAACAGGTGGTGCCGGAAAATCCTCTTTAGTGGATGAGTTGGTACGTCGTTTCTTAATCGATTTCCCTGAAAAAACCATCGGATTAATCTCGGTGGATCCGTCCAAACGTAAAACGGGTGGAGCACTTTTAGGAGACCGAATCCGAATGAACGCAATCAACAATCCTAGAGTATACATGCGTTCGTTAGCAACCCGTCAATCAAATCTGGCATTATCGAAATACGTTCAGGAAGCCATTGAAGTGTTGAAAGCTGCTAAATACGATTTAATCGTTCTGGAAACTTCAGGAATTGGTCAGTCGGATACGGAAATCATGGATCACTCCGATGTTTCGTTATACGTAATGACGCCTGAATTCGGGGCAGCAACCCAATTGGAGAAAATCGACATGTTGGATTTCGCCGATTTGGTAGCTTTGAATAAATTCGACAAGCGTGGTGCTTTAGATGCCATCCGCGATGTGAAAAAACAATACCAGCGTAACCATAATTTATGGGACGTTGACCCAGATAAAATGCCGGTTTTCGGAACAATTGCTTCGCAGTTTAACGATCCGGGAATGAATACGCTTTACAAATCCATCATGGATAAAATTGTGGAGAAAACGGGAATCGATTTGCATTCGACGTTCCAGATTACGCGTGAAATGAGTGAGAAAATCTTCGTGATTCCACCGCACAGAACGCGTTATTTGTCTGAAATTGCCGAAAACAACCGTAAGTACGATGAAACCGCGCTTTCTCAGGTAGATGTGGCTCAGAAATTATATGGTATTTTCAAAACAGTGGAAACCGTTTCCGGAAGAATTCCAAAACTTGACAAAGCCGGAATTGTGGAAGATTCATTGAATCATTCACCGGACAAACAAGAGTTCTTATCCTTGCTTACCAAAGAATTCGACCGCGTAAAAATGAATTTGGACCCGTATAACTGGGAAATCATTTTAACATGGGATGAAAAAGTAAACAAATATAAAAATCCGGTGTACTCGTTTAAAGTACGCGATAAGGAAATTAAAATAGCTACACATACAGAATCACTTTCACATAGTCAGATTCCAAAAGTAGCCTTACCGAAATACCAGGCTTGGGGTGATATCCTGAAATGGAATTTACAGGAAAACGTACCGGGAGAATTCCCGTTCGCTTCGGGATTGTATCCGTTCAAACGTGAAGGCGAAGATCCTTCGCGTATGTTTGCCGGTGAAGGAGGTCCGGAAAGAACCAACAAACGTTTCCATTATGTGAGCGCCGGTTTGCCAGCAAAACGTTTGTCGACCGCTTTTGACAGTGTAACGTTATACGGAAATGATCCGCACGTGCGTCCTGATATTTACGGGAAAATCGGTAATGCCGGAGTTTCCATCTGTTGCTTGGACGATGCTAAAAAATTATACTCCGGTTTCGATTTGAGCCACCCGATGACTTCGGTTTCGATGACCATCAACGGTCCGGCTCCGATGTTGTTAGGCTTCTTCATGAATGCGGCTATCGATCAGAACTGTGAGAAATACATCAAAGAAAACGGTTTAGAAAAAGAAGTTGAAGCAAAAATCAACGCTATTTATAAGCAAAAAGGAGTAGAGCGTCCGCATTACCAAGGCGAATTGCCTGCCGGGAATGACGGTTTAGGCTTGATGCTTTTGGGTGTTACCGGAGATGAGGTTTTACCATTGGATGTTTATAACGATATCAAAATAAAAACACTCGCGCAAGTTCGTGGAACGGTTCAGGCGGATATCCTAAAAGAAGATCAGGCACAAAATACCTGTATTTTCTCTACGGAATTTGCCCTTCGTTTGATGGGTGACGTTCAGGAATACTTTATTAAGGAGAATGTTCGTAACTTCTATTCGGTTTCGATTTCGGGCTACCACATTGCGGAAGCGGGAGCGAATCCTATTACGCAGTTGGCATTCACCTTGGCAAACGGTTTCACTTACGTGGAATACTATTTAAGCCGTGGCATGAACATCAACGATTTCGGTCCGAATTTATCGTTCTTCTTCTCGAACGGTATCGATCCGGAATATGCGGTAATCGGTCGTGTGGCACGTAAAATCTGGGCCAAAGCCTTGAAAAACAAATACGGAGCCAACGAAAGAGCACAAATGTTGAAATACCATATTCAAACATCCGGTCGTTCGTTACACGCTCAGGAAATTGACTTTAATGATATTCGTACTACGTTACAGGCGTTGTATGCGATTTATGATAACTGTAATTCATTGCACACCAATGCATATGATGAGGCGATTACAACACCAACCGAAGAATCCGTACGTAGAGCAATGGCCATCCAGTTAATCATCAATAAAGAATTAGGATTAGCTAAAAACGAAAACCCGATTCAAGGATCATTCATTATTGAAGAATTAACCGATTTAGTGGAAGATGCCGTTTTAGCCGAATTCGACAGAATTACCGAAAGAGGTGGTGTATTAGGTGCTATGGAAACGATGTACCAACGTTCGAAAATCCAGGAAGAATCGTTGTATTACGAAACCTTGAAACATACCGGAGAATTCCCGATTATCGGTGTAAATACATTTCTGAGTTCTAAAGGTTCGCCAACGGTTATACCGGCTGAGGTTATCCGTGCCACGGAAGAAGAGAAACAATATCAGATTGTAATGTTAGACCATTTGCACAAAGCGAATGCGGATAAAGTGGAAGAGCAATTGAACATCATTCAGGAGGCGGCCATCAACAATCAGAATATTTTTGAGAAACTGATGGATGCGACCAAAGTATGTTCGTTAGGTCAGATTACTTCCGCTTTGTTTGAGGTAGGAGGACAGTACCGAAGAAATATGTAATTATTGTATTTAAATAAATTGAAAACCTTTCGGAAACGGAAGGTTTTTTTATAAAGTAGCTATGATAGAGCAACATCCCAATTGGTTTCATGATTTTCATCCGATGCACAGTCTGATCTTGGGAAGTTTTCCACCACATCAGAGTAAGCATGCGTTTCCGTTCTATTATCCGAACAAACAAAACCGTTTTTGGAAAGTAGCTTCTCTTATCTCAGAAATGCCTTTAGAAGTTCCGTTAACGGATAAGGAACAGGCGGTGGAGGAACGGAAAAGGATAATGGAGAAACTGAAAGTCGGCATTCATGATGTCGGATTGGAAATCAAACGCAGCAATAACAGTTCGCTGGATTCCAATATTACAATCCTCAAATACCAGGACATACGGAAAATAGTCGCGAATCACCCGGAGTTGAGACAGATTGTACTTTTGGGGTTTTCGGCAAAGAACAGTGCGGCACATGCGTTTATGCGGTATCTGAAAGAGGAAAACATTCCGGCTTCTTTTCCGGCTGACTTTAAAATCAAATCGGAGCAGCAGTTTACGGTTCGTTTTGATGAAAGAATTGTGGATTGTGTGATTCTGAATTCGACGTCTTCGGCCAGCACGGTATCGGTGGAAACGTTGGTAAATCAATTTTCCAATTATTTGAAATAATCCGATTTTTCACCAAAACAATTTTTGGCACGACTATTGGATATAAAATAGTACAAATAAACAGTAAAACATTTTGTCATGAAAAACCTGATTTATAAAACCAAAATAATAAAAGATACACCTATGAAAAAAATTACTTTAGTATTAGCTTTTATCGGGATGATTGGGCTTACAAGTTGCGTTAGAGAAGAAGTGGTTGTACAAGATACGTACGATCAGGATACCATAAGTGAGGTTTGGGAATATACCAATGTCGATTTCTATCCGAACAATTACAGTCTTTTTCTGGACTTTCCTCATACTATTTATTCTTCCGATATGGTTTTGGTGTATCGTTTGGCGGGCGGAAGTTCGGCAGGTGATATCTGGAAATTACTTCCGGAAACTTATTATTTTGATGACGGAACGTTGGATTTTGGATACAATAACGATTTTACGCAATATGATGTCAAGATTAATTTGTACGGTTACGATTTGGCGGGATTGTCAAATGCATATAAATTAGATCAGATTTTCAGAGTGGTGGTTATTCCGGCTGCTTTTGGGAAATCAGCTAACAAAGTAGATGTGAACGATTATCAGGCGGTAATTCAAGCATATGGTATAGATGAATCCAAGATTCAGAAAATAAAAATGTAATGACATATTAGCTATATTGAAAAGCTGTCTTCGGACGGCTTTTTTTATGGTTTTATTTTTTCAGAATAGAAATCAACTGAATTATAAGGGTGTTTATTTATTTTTTAAAGCTGTTTTTAAGATGCACCCCTATTTTTTTAGGGGTAATGTGTTTTGTAATGTAAAAATTTATATTTTTGCTCTATAATTAGAGGGTATAATTTTAAAAACACAACTTTATGGCAACATTTCGTTTCAAGGCTTTAGAAAAAGCAACAGACAGAAAACCGGTAGTGGTAGAAGAATTGGACAGAAAATCAGTGATTTTCGGCAGCAACGTTTTTGGAGATAAGGCTATGCGACAGTTTTTAACTCCTGAAGCGTACAAAGCGGTAAAAAACGCGAATGAATTCGGAACCAAAATCGACAGAAAACTGGCGGAGTACATTGCCATGGGAATGAAAGAATGGGCCTTATCGAAAAACGTAACACATTATACCCACTGGTTCCAACCGTTAACAGGAACAACCGCTGAAAAACACGACGCGTTCTTCGAAACGTCAATGGACGGCAGTGATCCGGTAGAAAAATTCGGAGGAAGTCAATTGGTACAACAAGAGCCGGATGCGTCGTCTTTCCCTAACGGAGGAATCCGTAATACTTTCGAGGCACGTGGGTATACGGCTTGGGATCCGACATCACCCGCATTTATCTTCGGAACCACTTTGTGTATTCCAACTGTTTTCATCTCTTATACCGGAGAAGCATTGGATAACAAAACCCCTTTATTAAGAGCATTACATGCCATCGATACGGCTGCAACTGATGTGGCTAAATATTTTGATAAAAACGTTAAAAAAATCACCCCGACGTTAGGTTGGGAGCAGGAATATTTCTTGGTTGACAGTGCATTAGCCTATTCCCGTCCGGATATTTTAGCGACAGGAAGAACGTTATTAGGACACACGTCTTCTAAAGGACAACAATTGGATGACCATTATTTCGGTTCGATTCCAACACGTGTATTGCAATACATGAGAGATTTGGAAAACGAGTGTATGTTATTGGGTATTCCGGTAAAAACGCGTCACAATGAGGTAGCTCCGAATCAGTTTGAGTTGGCTCCGATTTTCGAAGAAACGAACTTAGCGGTAGACCACAACTCTTTGTTGATGGATGTAATGCAAAAAGTGGCCGAACGTCATGATTTCAAAGTGTTGTTCCATGAAAAACCGTTCAAAGGAGTCAACGGATCGGGTAAACACAACAACTGGTCGTTAGCAACCGATACGGGAATTAACTTGTTAAGTCCGGGTAAAACGCCAATGAGCAACTTACAGTTCCTAACGTTCTTCATCAATACCATCAAAGCGGTACACGATTATGAAGAATTGTTGAGAGCCTCAATTGCTTCGGCAAGTAACGATCACCGTTTGGGAGCGAACGAAGCACCACCGGCCATCATTTCGGTTTTCATCGGACAACAATTGACAAAAGTATTAGCGGAACTGGAAGGGGTTTCCACAGGGAAATTATCTCCGGAAGAAAAAACCGATTTAAAACTAAACGTAGTTGGAAAATTACCGGACGTTTTATTGGATAACACCGACAGAAACAGAACGTCTCCATTCGCTTTCACAGGAAACAAGTTCGAGTTCAGAGCGGTAGGTTCTTCGGCTAACTGTGCGGTTTCCATGACGACTTTAAATACGATTGTGGCAAAACAATTGAAAGATTTTAAAGTTGAGGTGGATGCCTTAATCGAGAAAAAAGACATGAAGAAAGACGATGCGATCTTCAACGTGTTAAGAGAATACATCAAACAAACCAAAGCGATTTTATTTGAAGGCGACGGATATAGCGAAGCTTGGGAAAAAGAAGCGAAAAAACGCGGATTGAGCAATCACAAAACCACACCAAAAGCTTTAAAAGCGAAAGTGTCTGAAAAAGCGGTGGCACTTTTCGGAGAAATGAACGTAATGAACCATGTTGAGGTAGAATCGCGTTACGAAATCGAATTGGAAGAGTACACAAAAAAAATCCAGATTGAAGGACGTGTGTTAGGGGATATTGCCCGCAATCACGTGATTCCGACTGCGATTAAATACCAAAATACGTTAATTGAAAACGTAAGAGGATTAAAAGAAATTTTCGGGAAAGATTTCGAGAAAATTGCCAAAGAGCAAATCGGATTGATCAAAGAAATTTCTGAGCATATCGAAGGCATTAATACGAATGTGGAATTAATGACGGAAGAACGTAAGAAAGCCAACAATCTTACCAGCACTGAAAAAATGGCCGATGCCTACTGTGATAAAGTGAAACCGTATTTTGATATCATCAGAAACCATTGTGATAAACTGGAATTGTTGGTTGACGATGAAGTTTGGACATTAACAAAATACAGAGAATTGTTATTTACAAAATAATCTGTTTGTTTTTATTTTTTAAGACCTCCTTCGGGAGGTTTTTTTATGATTTTAGGGTAGTTAATCTGCTTTTTTAATCGCTTCGTAGAAAAAATGTAATCCTCTGAAAAATAAATCATTAAAGCTTTTTGTGTGAAAAATAATTGTACTAAATTTGAACTATAAATCAACCACAGATTTATTTCCAACAACGTAATCGCAAGATTAGATTTCCCTCAACGTTTTATTTTCCCTGCATTAATGCGAGTTTTTTTATTGTTTATAACTGTATGGGTTCACATTTAAAGTACACGATTTTCTGCAATGAATTTCGTTAACCGAGCAGGAGCAAACATCAATTTTAACCTCGAAGAATTTATTCAACTTGGTAAAGCACATCGTTTGTGTTTTAAAAAATCGATAATTTGTTAGTTGCTCCTGTACTCAGAAACAAACCAAACCCATAGAGAAAAAGTGAGACGGGCACTGTCTGTCTCACTTTTTTAATCCGAAATCAGTACACTTGTTTTTTAATTGTGAAAAGCATTTTCTTTTTTTAAAAAGAGAGTGCTTTTCTTTTTTGTAACTTAGTCAGATACAAATCGCATCATGAAAAAACACCTATTACTTCTTTTACTGATTTCGTTCAGTGCTGTTTCTGCACAGGAAAAATTTACCGTTTATTTCGATTTTGATATTCATCAGACCAATTCCGATTCGAATCAGAAATTAGCCGATTGGATTGCAACAAACAAAGATGTGGAAGTAGCGCGTATTTACGGATTTTGCGATAGCGTGGGTTCGCACGAATATAATGACAAACTTGCGGTGCGCAGGGTGAATTCGGTTCTGAAAACATTGCGGGATAATAAAATCCGTTTGGCGAAACAATTGGAAACCAAAGGTTTTGGAAAACGTTTCGAACAATCCAAAATTCAGGACGAAAACCGGAAAGTGGAAATTTATTTCAAAAAGAAAGAAGAAAAGTTAGCCGATAAAATCGCACAATTGAAAGTAGGCGACAAACTCCGACTCCGAAATCTGAATTTCTACAACCGCTCCGGAATAGTGGTGCCGAAATCACGTCCGGTTTTAGCGGAGTTACTCGAAATCATGCAGCAAAACCCGAAACTCAAAATCGAAATTCAGGGGCATATCTGCTGTCAGGAAAAATTTGATGTCGAGGATATTTCCACCTTGCGTTGTAAAACAGTATACAATTATCTTATTGAAAACGGAATTGCTGTAAATCGACTTTCGTATAAAGGTTTCGGCAGTTCACAGCCTCTTTATAACATACCGGAGCAAAACGAATTCGAACGCGACGAAAACCGAAGAGTCGAAATTCTCATTCTTGAAAATCAATAAAATAGTTTTATTTATCATAATATTTTCGTTTATTCGTTATAGATAAAAAGCATTTTTATGAAACGTTTCCTCCTGTTTTTTGTTCTTGTTTTTCCTTTCTTTGTTTCGGCGCAGGAACAGTTTTCGGTTTATTTCGAAAGCAATAAGCACGAGACGACAAAAAAGCAATCCGAGATTTTAAACAATTGGATTGCTGCCAACAAAGAATCGAAAGTAGTTGCCATTAGCGGATTTACAGACGAAGACGGTACCAATGCCCATAACGATTCGCTTTCCCAACGCCGTGTGAATTTCATTCATAATATCATTCTTAAGAGTAATGTGAAAATACGCGAGGATTTTAAAACACGCAGCTTTGGGGAAACGCACAAACAATCCAAAAATAAAGCCGAAAATCGAAAAGTGGTGATTTATTACATCCTTCCGAAAGATTTGGCCCGTGAGAATGAAATTTTAGGGATTAAACCAATTGCAGTTCCCATTGCAGAAATTGTTCCGATTGAAGAAGAAGACATGCATTTTCCAGTGAATGCGACTTTGGAAGAAAAGGTAGCTTTGGCCAAACCCGGAACCAGAATCGTAATCAAGAACATTTTTTTCTATCAGAATTCTTTCGGAATGATGCCGACTTCCAAACCGGCTATGGATGAATTAATTGATGTGATGACTAAAAATCCAAACATGGTTATCGAAATACAAGGTCATATTTGCTGTATTGATGCAGACAGAAGACATCTTTCTTTAGACAGAGCCAAACAGATACGAAGAGTTTTGGAAGGTAACGGGGTTGCTCAGAAAAGGGTAAAAGTGAAAGGCTTCGGCGTATCCCATCCAAAATATCCAATACCGGAAGCCAATGAAGAACAGGCTTTGGCTAACCGTCGGGTGGAAATTATGATTTTGAGTAAATAGAAAAGGAGAATCAAGAATCAAGAGTCGATTGATATTTGGTATTTCGAATTGAATTTCTTCTTGACTCTTGGCTCTTGTTTCTATTTTCAATTCTCTATTTTTCTCCTTACCTTTGCACCACAACAACACAAACCAATAGAATGAGTTCTGATAACAGTCAACGTTACAACCTGCGCGGAGTTTCGGCTTCCAAAGAAGATGTGCACAACGCCATCAAAAACATCGATAAAGGGTTATTTCCCAAAGCTTTCTGTAAAATTGTTCCCGATTATTTAACCGGTGATGAGGATTATTGTTTAATCATGCACGCCGATGGTGCCGGAACTAAATCGTCTTTGGCCTACATGTATTGGAAAGAAACAGGCGATATTTCGGTTTGGAAAGGAATCGCACAAGATGCGTTGATTATGAATATTGACGATTTGTTGTGTGTGGGCGCTACCGATAATATCATGTTGTCATCCACTATCGGAAGAAACAAAAACCTGATTCCGGGCGAAGTGCTTTCGGCGATTATCAACGGAACCGAAGAACTTATTGCGGAGCTGAAAGATTATGGGGTAACCATCAATTCTACCGGAGGCGAAACAGCCGATGTAGGTGATTTAGTACGAACCATCATAGTTGATTCGACAGTAACGGCCCGTATGAAACGCGAAGATGTGGTGGACAATGCCAATATCGAGGCGGGAGATGTGATTGTAGGACTGGCTTCTTTCGGACAGGCGAATTATGAAAAAGGATACAACGGCGGCATGGGCAGTAACGGATTGACATCGGCACGTCATGATGTGTTTGCCAATTATTTAGCCGAAAGATATCCGGAAAGTTATGATGCTTCGGTACCGAAAGAATTGGTGTATTCCGGAAACGTGAAATTAACCGACAAAGTGGAAGGCTCTCCGATTGATGCCGGAAAATTAGTGCTTTCGCCAACACGAACGTATGCACCGATTATCAAAGCGATTTTGGATAAATATACTGCAGGATTGATTCACGGGATGGTGCATTGTAGTGGTGGTGCGCAAACCAAAATACTTCATTTTGTAGATAATCTGCATATTGTTAAAGACAATTTATTCCCGGTTCCGCCATTATTCAAGCTTATTCAGGAACAATCCAATACCGATTGGAAAGAAATGTATCAGGTGTTTAACTGCGGTCACCGAATGGAGTTGTACATTCCTGCGGATATCGCCGAAGACATCATTGAAATTTCAAAATCATTTGGAGTTGAGGCACAAATCATAGGAAGGGTAGAAGCTTCCGAAAACAAAAAATTAACCATTGCTTCTGAATATGGAGTATTTGAATACTAATAGGAAATCCCTCGGAAGAGGGATTTTTTATTTTTAAAGCATTTTGATTTCAGATTCACGTTTGAGTCTGATGTTTTATAGCTGAGAAACGATTACTTCCATTATAATCCTTTTGGACAAGATTCTGAATAGAGAAGGCTTTTTAAAGTAAAATAAGTATGGAAGAGAGGAAAGAGGTTGTGAAAACTGCAGGAACTTATGATTCCGTCAACAGTGATAATCGCCTCTCTTTTGTACTTACGTGTGTTGGGAACTATAACATTGTATCCTTTGATTTTAACTGAACGGGTTTATTTAAATTTCTTTTTCATGTTCGAGGCTAAGATCATTTTTGGCATAGATATCAGTAAAGATACTTTTGATGTGATGGATTCTTTAGGGAATCATTACCAGTTTTTCAACAAAACAAGTGACTTTTCTAAGTTCTTGAAATTATTGAACAAGCAGTCGCATTGTGTCATGGAAGCCACAGGATATTATCATTACCGATTGGCTTATTTTCTTAAGAATCACAATATTGCAGTTTCTGTGGAAAACCCCTTGTCGATTAAGCGTTTTATCCAAATGAAGTTGAGCAGAATCAAAACCGATAAATCTGATGCCAAAATGATTTGTCTTTATGGTCAGGAGCGCGATTTGAAACTTTGGACCGACTACAGTCATAATCAGTTACAATGTCTCCAATGCATCCGGTTGCTTGACTTCTTCACCAAGCAGTGTACGGCTTTGAAAAATAAAATTCAGGCTGAAGAGACCTTAGGAGTTCCCTGTAAAGTGGTTTTACGGTCACTTAAGCGGTGTCTGAAAAACATTCAGAAAGAGAAACTCAGAGTTGAGACTTCATTATCAGCAATGATTGGGGATGAGTATTTGGGACTAATTAGGAAGCTACAGACTATTCCGGGTATCGGACCAAGAACAGCCTTTATGCTTGTGGTTCAAACGAACGGATTTAAACCATTTGAAACCAGCGGTCAATTGTGTTCCTATTGCGGAATTACACCCGTAATTCGGCAGTCGGGAAGCAGTTTTAAAGGAAGAACACGAATCAGTAAAATGGGTAGTGCAAAACTTCGAAACCTTCTTTTTTTGTGCAGTTTTACAGCTTGTAAATCCAATAAAGCCTGTAAAAATCTTTATGAACGTTTGGTTAATAAAGGTAAAAGCAAAAAATTGGCGCTGATTGCGGTTTGTAACAAATTGTTAAGACAAGCTTTTGCAATTGCCAAATCAGGAATGGTCTACAATGAAGATTATGATGATGGATAAGGTCTTCACTAATTACCTCTTGACCGTAAATGTTATACCAAACTACCGAATCAGTTTTACAAGCGTGAATTCTATTTGAGTGAATTATACTTTGAGAGCTTTTTCTTTAAGAAACAAGGAAGATTTCTATGTGGATTATGGTTTTTGAACATAACATTTTTTTGCTTTAGCTTTTCAATTGCTTTTTTGTCATCAGAAAATTTCATTGCTGTTTTTCAAAGATATTCTTTCCCAAAATAAAATCTGGTTTCAATAGTTTTTTTAATTTATAAATGTTGAGAACGTTATTAAAATCCAAACTCTCCATTTAGTTATTTAATGGCTTCAAAATATCCTTGATAGTGTCGAGTGGGTCAGCAGTGACAAAAAGAAATGACATTTAGGAGTATTTCAGTTCTTTTAAAAGCCAAATCATTGTAGGAAAACAATCGTAAAAATTGGGAAGTTTATAAGAATCAAATCTATGATAATTACTTTATTTAAAGATGTTTTTTGTTAAACCGCTGTTAGCTGTAGTTGATTATGTTATCCATACAAGATTGTTGTCAGTAATTTTCCAAATCCCATTGATTCTTTGGAGAATATAGTAATCACAGCCACCGGAGCCAGTATCAAACCCTGGTGGTTTCATATAATGCGTGACTTCAACATATGCAAAATCTCTATTAACATTAAAGATTGGGATTGATATTGTATTTATATTAAAAGGATTGTCAGGTGTTACATTGATTTTTGATAAATTTTCATCAGAAATTTTAAAGACTCTTTTATCATTATTTTGAAAAACCATGTAATTTTTTAATTCAGTATTGTTTAAATTATTTGGAAACACTTTTGAAAGTTTAATAAATAGGACTTCTTCTTTTGTTGGCCAATAATCTTTTTTAAATATAACATTTAATTTTTTAAGTTCACTGTCTGGTTTTACTCCATTTGGGATAAAATCTTGTTCAATAATAATTTTTGTGATATCAACAATATCCTTTTCTAAAGGAGCAGTAAATTTTTCAGTGGTAGATTTTTCATCTGCACAAGTAACGAATATTAACGATAGAAAAATTAAAATTATTTGTTTCATTTCTTTTAAAGATTTCGTTTTTCTTCAATTACAGCTAACGTCCCGGGGCTT
>NZ_FMTY01000003.1:7423-499105 GCF_900100625.1 Flavobacterium saliperosum | reverse complement strand
GTTCCCGTTAAGGTTACCGCCTGAGCAGTACCCACAGTGGTACAGAATGGTGTAGCGTAACTAATCGTTGCTGTTGGTGCTGCAACAATGGTAACACTGGTGGTTACTGGAACCGCAGCACAACCGCCACTGGCCGGAATCGTGTACGTTACCGTATAGGTTCCCGGAGTACTCGTGCTTGGAGTAATGGCTCCCGTAGCAGCATTAATGGTTAAGCCTGCTGTGGAAGAATATGTTCCGCCCGTATATGCACCTGTTCCCGTTAAGGTTACCGCCTGAGCAGTGGCCACAGTCGTACAGAATGGTGTAGCGTAACTAATCGTTGCCGTTGGACTCGGATTTACTGTCACTAAAACTGTTTGTGGCGTTCCCAAACACCCTCCCGGACTTGAAGTTGGTGTTACCGTATAAGTAACTACCTGTACTACACTTGTCGTATTAACCAATATATTATTAATTGTACTTCCGCTTTGCGCAGTAGTACTTTCTCCTGTAACATTTGGATTTGCTGTAGCAATCCATGAAAAAGTTGATGGTATGTTAGCTGTTAGAGCAAGACCAACAGATTGATTACTACAAATCGTGACAGCTGCAGCACTAGTCATTACCGGACCAGGAGACATTACAGCTGTAAAGTTATTGGCTGGATCGGTGCCACATGCAGGGCTTGACCATGAACCTGATTCCCCATCACCACTCGTGCTGACTGTAACTCCAAGGTTTTGACCAGCAACACAGGTAGAACTAACTGTTAAATCCCAACAAAATGTCCAACTTAAACCAGTACCCGAACAGTTGTCTCCAAAGTTATCACTCGCAGCTGTACCCGCATCGGGTGTATCAAAATAAAATCCAGGTCCCCACGAACCATAACCTGAAGGAAAGAATAGCCAAGTACCATCAGATCCAGGTCCAGGAATATTTTGACAAGTTGCCGCAGGAGTTGCGTTAGTAATTGTCCCTGTCCATCCGGGTCCCATAGCAATCTGAACACCATGAAACCAGTTAGTGTTTGTTTGATTCCATTCAGTCACTGTATAACAAAAACGAACCACCTGTCCCGGAGAATAGGTCCCGTTTACAGGTAGCGGTGAAGCTGTCAATGTACTAGCACGTAAACAGTCATCACAATCAATATCATTATCTAATGTGATGGAAAAATTAGCATCGGTTGCACTTGTTGTACCACCGCTTATTTGAATATAATACGTAGTTCCTACTGTTATTGAAGGCACAGTCAAAGTTCCGTTTCCACCTCCACCGATGTTTGTACAAGCAACTCCAGTAAGATTGTTACAATTACTTCCTGTCCAAACTCCGATACTGGCACTTGGAAAACCTGCAATCGCAATATTAACTGTAGTTCCGGTTGCAACAAAACTGTACCAGGTATCCAACGCAGGAGACTGCATATTCCCTCCTCCTGAACATCCAGTAAGATAAACATAAGGATTTGCTCCCGTTGCTCCCACTGTAGTCTGATTACTCAGGGTTGTTGTTGCTCCATTTTGAAGACCTGCGACACAGGCCCCCGGAGTTGGTAAAGAACCAAAACTAGTCGCTGCATTACAATTATCATTTGCGGGTTGAGCCCATGATAATGAGCCGAAAACGGTTACGAATATAACCGATAAAACTATTTTATTTATAAAGTTCTTCATGCTACTTATTCTTTAATGTATGCTTTATTTGGACGAACTGCATGACCCTTTGCCACAAAGCCATTAGGTGAGATTGACCAAACAATCTTATCAAACTTATAATTATCAACAACAAAACACTGATCTGATAAATTAGAAGTTAAACCCTGTTCTGTTTTGGATAAAAACCTGACAACGGCTCCGTCATCCAACGTAATATCGTTCGGTTTTGAGAAATAAAAATTACCACACATGTCTGCTTTTGAAAAGGCAGATACGATAGTCTCCTTAGAGTATTTATTTCCAATTTTTAAGATTGTGAATTTTTCTCCCTTAGTTTGAGAATAAAGAGAGAAACAAAACATTGTCAGAATAAGTAGTAAAACTTTTTTCATAATGGTTTTTAATATTTGGAATTATAGTTTGTTGGTAAACATTCCAATTTATAAATAAAAAAAACAGACATGAAAACACGATTTACTAACTAGTAAAACTTCATAAAAGAAAAAAAAGAAGTAAGTGTAGCTTTCTGTCTATAAATATTATTTTTTTAAATGAAATATTAATATTTTGTTAATTAACAAATATGCAAAACTTTATGATTAAAAAAAATACATTCGCAAATTTATTTCAAAACCTTACAAACATTATTAAAAATACCAATAAACACGATGCTTCCGAAAGGAAATCATTACACAAAAAAACTTGTTTTTGTTAAAAAACAACGCTCTGTTGTAATACATTTCAACTGTTTTAATTAACATTTTAACGATAACAGGCATTTCATATTAATTAATTATCTTTGCGTGGTAACTTTTTAACTCAAAATATCCATAATGATTCACAACGACGATTTGAACGATCCGTTAGGAGAAAATCATGTAGGCACAAATGCTCAAACTCCTTTACGTTCTAATGCTTTTGACATAACTGACGACGAAAAAATAAGCCTCATTAAAAAGGACGTGGAAAACATATTGAATACACTTGGTTTAGACTTAACTGACGACAGTCTGAAAGGTACTCCAAACCGTGTGGCCAAAATGTTTGTAAAAGAGATATTCGGCGGACTTCATCCAAACAAAAAACCAAGTTCTTCGACCTTTGAAAACAAGTACAAGTATGGTGAAATGTTAGTCGAAAAAAACATTACCGTATACTCAACCTGTGAACACCACCTCTTACCTATTGTAGGTCGCGCTCATGTGGCTTATATCTCCAACGGAACCGTAGTCGGTTTATCGAAAATGAACCGTATAGTGGATTATTTCGCCAAAAGACCTCAGGTACAGGAACGTTTAACGATTCAGATTGTTCAGGAATTACAAAGAGTTTTAAACACTGATGACGTTGCCTGCGTAATCGATGCGAAACATCTTTGCGTAAATTCCCGTGGTATTCGCGATATCGAAAGCAGCACCGTAACAGCCGAATTCGGGGGAAAATTCAAAGAAGACAAAGTACGTCGTGAGTTTTTGGATTACATCAAATTAGACACCACATTTTAATTTAGTAAATAGCTAAATCAAGAAAGTATATGCACTTATATCAAAATCAGACGTTAAAGCTTTACAATTCACTTTCCGGAGAAAAAGAACTTTTCAACCCTATTCATGAAGGACATGTAGGGATGTATGTGTGCGGACCAACCGTATACAGCAATGTGCATTTGGGAAATTGTAGAACTTTCATGTCTTTTGATATGATTTACCGATACATCAAACATTTGGAGTACAAAGTACGCTACATCCGAAACATTACGGATGCCGGTCATCTAACCGACGACGGTAATGTAGATAACGATCGCTTTGTGAAACAATCCCGTCTTGAAAAGCTGGAGCCTATGGAAGTGGTTCAGAAATATACGGTTGACTTTCATAAGGTTTTGGAATTGTTCAACCTGCTACCTCCAAACATTGAACCTACCGCTACCGGACATATTCTGGAGCAAATTGAAATTACGCAGAAATTAATAGAAACCGGTTTTGCATACGAAAGCAACGGTTCCGTTTATTTTGACGTACTGGAATACAACAAAAGAGGGCTAAATTACGGCGAACTGAGTAACCGAAACATCGACGAATTACTTGCCAACACTCGTGATTTGGACGGTCAGGATGAGAAAAGAAATGCTGCCGATTTTGCCTTATGGAAAAAAGCTTCCCCGGCGCACATCATGCGTTGGTCGTCCCCATGGGGTGATGGTTTCCCCGGATGGCATCTGGAATGTACGGCGATGAGTACAAAATATTTGGGTCAACGGTTTGACATTCACGGTGGCGGAATGGATTTGAAATTCCCACATCACGAATGTGAAATTGCCCAAGGAAAAGCCTGTAACGGAACTTCTCCGGTAAATTACTGGATGCACGCCAACATGCTGACCATGAACGGACAACGAATGAGTAAATCGACCGGGAATTATATCCTCCCGATGGAATTATTCAATGGAGAAAATACCTTTTTCGAAAAAGCGTTTCATCCGAGCGTGGTGCGTTTCTGTTTTTTACAGGCCCATTACAGAAGCATCCTGGATATTTCCAATGAAGGGATGTTAGCTTCCGAAAAAGGATACAACCGATTAATGGAAGCCCTTTCGGATTTGAAAGAAATTCAGGCCGGAGTCACATCCTCTTTCGATGTGAATTCCTGGAAACAAAGCTGTTATGATGCGATGAACGACGATTTCAACAGTCCGATTCTGATTGCACAATTATTTGAAGCGGTTCGTTACATCAATTTAATGAAAGACGGAAAAGAAAGCCTTAGTCCAGCTGATTTGGAAACTTTCAAAAAGACCCTTTTCGCTTTTGTTCACGATGTTTTGGGCTTGCAGGATAAAAATGACAGTACTGTCAACAGCGACAAACTGGAAGGCGTAGTTAACATGCTGATTGGTATGCGAAATGAAGCCAGAGCCAATAAAAACTGGGGATTATCCGATGAAATTCGCGACAAATTACTGGAATTGGGCATCCAATTAAAAGACGGAAAAGACGGGACCACTTTTAGCCTTTAGTTCTGATTTCACACAAAAACGCAAATGATGGAGTATCTTTACTTCATCATTTTTTTTGAAGCACATGTTTAAAAAAATCATCATATTTCCTTTCGTACTGCTGATTCGGTTTTATCAGGTGGCTATTTCCCCTTATACTCCGGGCGTTTGTCGCTACTCGCCTACCTGTTCCCATTACACGGTGGAAGCGCTAAAAAAACACGGCCTTTTCAAAGGTGGATGGCTGGCTGTAAAACGAATCGGAAGTTGTCATCCCTGGGGTGGCAGTGGTTATGACCCGGTTCCGTGAAACAGATTGCAGATTGCAGATTGCAGAATAAAGAATTAGGAATTGGATTTTAGGAATTAAAATTTAACCTTTTCGTTAAACCAATTATAATTATATTTACCGATACAAAGAATACACTTACAATATGACACACGCTTTACACATGATTTGGAATCCTTCCGAAGGAATCGACTTAGGTTTTTTCATGATTCGTTTTTACAGTTTAATGTTCATCATCGCTTTTGGACTGGGCTGGTACATTATGAAAAACATTTATGAAAGAGAGGGTGAATCGCTTGAAAAACTGGATTCGTTATTTATTTACACCGTTTTTGCCACATTAATCGGGGCGCGTTTAGGACATGTTTTCTTTTACGATTGGGATTATTTTAAAGATCATCCCGCTGAAATTTTATTGCCATTCCGATTCAGTCCTGAGTTTGAATTCACCGGATTTGCAGGATTAGCAAGTCACGGCGCTGCCATTGCCATTATTCTGGTAATGTATTTTTACAGCAAAAAAATCATCAACAAACCCCTGCTTTGGATATTGGACCGCATTGTACTTCCGGTTTCCAGTGGTGCCATTTTTGTCCGTTTGGGTAACTTTTTCAATTCGGAAATTGTTGGAAATAAAACGGAGTCAGCTTTAGGAATCCGATTCATCAGAGACCAATACACCCCAAGAGAAGCGATGCAGGCAACGGGATTACAAGATCCTAATCAGGCTTACAATGCGATTGAAACCAATGCGCAGTTTGCCAATTTACTGGAACACGTGTTACCGAAACACCCTGCACAATTGTATGAAGCCATTGGTTATGTAGTTGTATTTGGGATATTGTTTTACCTGTATTGGAAAACCAACGCTCGCGAGAAACAAGGCTACTTATTCGGACTGTTTCTCATTCTGCTTTGGACCGTTCGTTTTGTGGTTGAGTTTGTAAAGGAGAGTCAGGGTGGTTTTGAGAGCGCTCTCGGCGTTTTCTCTACCGGACAATGGCTGAGCATCCCTTTTATCGCAATCGGCTTTTACATGATATTTAAAGCGAAGCAAAGAGAAAACAGCAATTCATAATTATAAAAATGTAAAATCCCACCACGTGTTTCACATGGTGGGATTTTTTTATGCTTTAAAAGTAACAAGGTCGTTTACACCAAATCATTTACTCAACTTATACTTCTTTCCGAGACAGGCTTAAAAAAGCGTTCTAAAGCAGTACCGGGAAGACAACGGAACCTAACTTCAATCTGCTTACTATTATCTTCATGTTAAGCAGTGTCTTCCCCGACAAATAAAATGGTTCCCCGCTACTCCTGACAGCAGTGGAAATCCTGACTTTGTGAGATTGCTTAGCAAACTCGCAATGGCAGATTACTTCACAAAGTATTATTTTATTTTGGAGTTCCGTGAATTTCATTTGGGAACGGATGGCAGGAATTACCATTGCAAACCAAGAACCAACTTCACTGTCTTAAAAACAAAAAAGCTGCCCATAAATGAGCAGCTTTTGATATATCGCGAAGTTTGATTATGCTACTTGATTAGCTTCTTCATGAAGTCTTTCCACTTCTTTCTTATCCGCTTTAGGCATAGTATCCACTAATACCGGAGTCGCTAGGAATAAAGATGAGTAAGTCCCAACACCGATACCGATTAGCATTGCGAAGATGAAACCACGAATGGACTCACCACCGAATACAAACATAATTGCCAATACCATAATCATCGTTAAAGAGGTGTTGATGGTTCTTGATAACGTTGTATTAATCGAATCGTTTACGATTTTATTGAAATCCCCTTTTGTATTTCCGCCGATGAACTCACGGATACGGTCGAATACAATTACGGTGTCATTCATGGAGTATCCGATAACGGTAAGAATCGCCGCAATGAAATGCTGATCCATTTCCATATGGAAAGGCATGAATTTATAACATAACGAGTACACTCCCAATACGAAAATTACGTCGTGTGCCACAGCAGCAATTGCGCCTAAGGAATACTGCCATTTGCGGAATGAAATTGCAAGGTATAAACCTACCACTAACATGGCTCCCAATACAGCCCAATAAGAATTCGTCTTGATATCATCCGAAACCGAAGCGCTTACTTTAGATGCAGAAACCACTCCTAATGTTTTACCTTCAGCCGTGTTGATGAACTGATCGTAAGAAATATTGTTAGAATAATGTTTTTTCAAACCGTTATACAATTTCTCATTTACTTCCTTATCTACACCAGCGCCAACTTCCTGAACTTTATATTTGGTAATGATTCGCATTTGATTAGCGGCACCAAATTGTTTCACTTCTACGTTTACACCAAACTCTTTTCCTAATTCTTCAGAAATTTCAGAAGGCGTAACCGGTTTTTCAAATTTTACCTGGAAGGTTCTACCTCCAACGAAGTCAACCCCTTCATCCAATCCGTTTACAGCAAATGAAATACAGCTACCGATAACGATAAGACTGGAAATGGCATAAGTCCATTTTTTCGCGCCTAAGAAATTATAGTTAAAGTTGGTAAACCAATTTTTAGAAAGACTCGTAGTGAATGTAATTTTTCTTCCTGCAGCCGCATCTTTATCCAAGAACATTCTTGCGATGAAAATAGCCGTGAACAATGAAGTGAATACACCAATTAACAATGTCGTTGCGAAACCTTTGATTGGTCCTGTTCCGAAAATGAAAAGGATCAAACCAGTAAGGATATGCGTAACGTTCGCATCAATGATAGAACGCATCGCACCATGCCAGCTATAAGAAGTGATAATGGAGTCTAAAAGTGATTTACCCGATCTTAATTCTTCTTTGGCTCTTTCATAGATAATGATGTTCGCATCTACTGCCGTACCCATTGTTAATACGATACCAGCAATACCAGGCAACGTTAACACCGCACCTAAACTTGCCAAGATTCCGAATAAGAACAGTAAGTTCACCAATAAAGCAACGTTAGCATACCAACCTGCTCTACCATAATAAACCACCATCCATAAACATACCAATAGCAAACCTACTACAGAAGACATGATACCGTTATCAATAGCCTGCTGACCCAAAGATGGACCAACTACTTCTGATTGTACAATCTCTGCAGAAGCCGGTAATTTACCCGCTCTTAAAATGTTAGCTAAGTCTTTGGTTTCCGTTACATCGAAAACACCTGAAATTTCTGAACGCCCACCTGCAATTGGTCCGGTAGAAACACCCGGCGCAGAATAAACGATATTATCCAATACAATAGCAATATTACTTTGCTGTGTAAATGCTTTTCCAGTTAATTCTTCCCAAGATTTTGCTCCGGAAGCATTCATTTGCATGGTTACTGAAGGTCTTCCCATTTGGTCAAAAGACTCGGAAGCATCAACAATAACACCACCACTTAATGGAGGAATACCACTTCTGTTTGTTTTAAGCGCATATAACTCAACAACATCAGGAGTTTTTGAATTTAATTTACCCCATACAAAACGAGCGAAACGCTGTTCTGCAGGCAATAAAGCGCGAATATCTTCTCTTTTTAAATACGCATTTACTTTAGCGGTATCTTTTGGATTAAAGTAAGCCAAAACCGGACCACCTTGTTGTCCGCCACCTTTTACTAAATCCAATAAAGGATTGTTTCCTTTTTTAACCGCAGTCGAATCATTTGCTTTTGAAGTCAACAAAGAGTCAATATCAGAAGTTTTTGGAGCCGCTTTATCCAATACCGGTTTTTCCGTTTTCTTTAAAGCTTCGTTAGCTGCCATTAAGAAATTAGAAATTTCGTCGGTTTTGTACGTTTCCCAAAACTCTAATTGAGCGGTACTTTGTAATAATTTCTGGATACGGTCGATATCTTTAGCACCAGGAAGTTCTACCAAGATTCTTCCTGACTCCCCTAATTTTTGAATGTTTGGTTGTGTAACACCGAATTTGTCGATACGCTCTCTCAATACGTTGAAAGCACTCTCGATAGACTCACCAACTTTCTTTCTGATAATGGTTTTCGTTTCATTATCCGACATTTTAAAATTAATCTCACTTAAATTTCTGTTGGCAAAAATTTCAGGGGATGATAATTTTGTTGTTCCGTTGGAAACTTTGTCAAAAGCAATAAAGAAAGCATCCAGGTAATCCTGATTTCCTTCTCTGTTTTTTGTAGCTTCTGCTAAAGCCTGGTTGAAAACCGGATTTTTTGAATTGTTTGCCAATCCTTTCAATACGTCTTTAACCGAAATCTGAAGCGTTACGTTAATACCGCCTTCAAGGTCAAGACCCTTGTTGATCTGTTTTGCTCTTACATCGTTAAATGTATGCCCCAAAAACACTTTTTCTTTACCAATAGAGTCTAAGTAAAACAGTTCTTTTTTAGAATCACCGTGAGCGAATTCTTTTGCTTTACTTTCGATATTATTGGTAACAACTGTGAAGGAAAGTTGGTAAATACTTACCAATGCAAATAAAATTGCAAAAAATTTAATAAGTCCTTTATTCTGCATTATTACTAAAAATTAATTATTCTTTTTTTTCAAAAACGAGCAAATATATACTTTACAGTATTATTTACCAATTTATTTCTTAATTATATCCAAAAAAAAGACTGCCCGAAGCAGTCTTCTCAATATTTTGTTGCAATATTATGCCAAAACCGATTTCAAATCGGCGTTCATAGCGCGAACTGCGTCGGCACTTTTAGCAAAAGCGGCTTTTTCTGTATCATTTAATTTAATATCCACAATCGCTTCGATTCCGTTTTTACCGATGATACAAGGCACACCCATACAGATATCTTCCTGACCGTATTCTCCCTCAAGGAAAACCGAACACGGAATCATTTTACGTTGATCGTTTAGGATGCTGTCTACCAAATACGCCACCGAAGCTCCGGGAGCATACCAGGCTGAAGTTCCCAACAATCCTGTTAAAGTAGCACCACCTACCATAGTATCCGCTGCCACTTTATCCATTTCTTCCTGAGAAAGATAGGTTGAAACCGGAGTTCCACAGTACGAAGCCAAACGCGTTAAAGGAATCATGGTTGTGTCACCATGACCACCGATAACCATTCCGTCCACATCATTAGCCGGTTTGTTTAACGCTTTTGATAAATAATATTTGAAACGCGAACTGTCTAAAGCACCACCCATTCCGATGATTCTGTTTTTAGGCAATCCCGTCGCTTTTAAAGTTAAATAGGTCATGGTATCCATTGGATTGGAAACCACAACTATAATTGCGTTTGAAGAATGCTGTAACACGTTATCTGCCACTGTTTTCACAATTCCGGCGTTGATTCCGATCAACTCTTCACGAGTCATTCCCGGTTTTCTAGGAATACCTGATGTAATCACCACTACATCACTTCCTGCTGTTTTCGAATAATCGTTTGTACTTCCCGAAACGCGAGTGTTAAAACCTGTTGTTGTTGCACATTGCGAAATATCCATAGCCTTACCTTCAGCAAAACCTTCTTTGATATCTAACAAAACTACCTCACTTGCAATTCCTCTGTATGAAATTACATCCGCACAAGTGGCTCCTACATTTCCTGCGCCAACTATCGTTACTTTCATGATATTATATAATTTTTGGGTTGGTTATTTATAAAGTGATAAATATATTAAATTTAAAATTCATATTGAACGGAAAAGTTGGTATTAACAAACTTTCCGAATCCGATTACCGATTGCAGATACACTTTTTTGATCTGATACCGCCCGGAAATCTCACCGATAACATTCGTCTTGGTTTTGTAAATCTCTTCCAGTCTTTTGTTCAAAATTTCCTGAAGCGGGATAACCTCTTCAGTCTCCCCTTTTTCCCCACCTACCACATATTTGAACTTGCTTGTATTGGCAATAATTCCGGCCATCAGTTCAAAATTTTTAAATTCTTTGGAACCGTTCACCTGAAACTGCCAGGTATCCACCAAACCGTTAAGTCGGTTAATACCAAGGCTTCCGTATTGTGTGGGAATCGATATGAAATCAAAACTGATGTCTTCTTTTGAATACACTGCCAAAACAGCCAAATGGATTTTATTCGCTTCCAGTTTCTTGAAATACTGACTGAAATTATGTTTCAATCCGAAGCCGTACACCTGATAATCGCCTTTTTTCAACTTGGTTTTGGTGGAATATTTCACCAATGCTTCCGTTCCGAACCATAACCCGACAGAACCTTGCAGGTAAGGATAAAAAATGGTTTCCTGATCGATTCCTTCCGGACTTTTCAATCGGATTTCCTCGCCATCCAAATCCCCCACCAAATAAACCTGAGAATCATTCCCCATAGCCGTTGGCACCGTAGCCGAGGTGGCTCCTTCAATCTGAAAAAAAGAAAAATCGCTGTTCTTGATTCCGAAACTTCGGTCGCGTTTCGGAACAAAAAAGACATTAGAATGCAACCCTAAAGTCACATCCCAAAGTTTACGTTTCTTGGGTGAAGTCATCCAACCCGAAGCCGCCTGATATACTGCCGCATCCGTAGCCGGTGTAATGTATTGATCGGAAAAGAATAAGGCATCATTAAGCAGATGCCCTATATCTTCAAAGGTTTGTGATGTTTGCGATTGCGCCTTATTTGCAAAACACAAAAAAGCCATCAAAAGCACCGATATTTTAACCGATTTACGCATCAATTTTAGCGTAAGCCGCATTTTTCTCAATAAACTCTCTACGTGGCGGAACTTCGTCTCCCATCAGCATCGAGAATACCCTGTCTGCTTCTGCCAAACTGTCAATTCCAATCTGACGAAGGGTTCTGAATTCCGGATTCATCGTAGTTTCCCACAACTGTTCCGCGTTCATCTCTCCAAGACCTTTATAACGCTGGATTGTGAATCCACTACCCATTCTTGAAGAAATCTCATCACGTTGCGCATCGGTCCAGGCGTACTCTTTTTTATTTCCTTTTTTCACCATATATAATGGTGGCGTAGCGATGTAAACGTAGCCATTTTCGATAAGTTCACGCATGTATCGGAAGAAGAACGTCAAAATCAAAGTGGCAATATGACTACCATCGACGTCGGCATCACACATGATGACTACTTTATGGTAACGCAATTTTTCAAGGTTCAGGGCTTTACTGTCTTCCGCAGTTCCGATAGTTACCCCTAATGCCGTAAAAATATTTCGAATCTCTTCGTTTTCAAACACTTTGTGATGCATTGCTTTTTCCACGTTCAAAATCTTACCACGCAATGGCATGATCGCTTGGAAGGCTCTGTCACGGCCTTGTTTAGCCGTTCCGCCCGCCGAGTCTCCCTCGACGAAGAACACTTCACATTTTGCCGGATCCTGTTCCGAACAATCGGACAATTTACCCGGTAATCCACCGCCACCCATAACGGTTTTACGCTGCACCATTTCACGGGCTTTTTTCGCCGCATGACGCGCCTGCGCTGCAAGGATTACTTTCTGAACGATGATTTTGGCATCATTCGGATTCTCCTCTAAATAGCTTTCCAGCATCTCGGCTACTGCCTGACTTACCGGAGAAACCACTTCACGGTTACCCAATTTGGTTTTGGTCTGCCCTTCGAACTGAGGCTCGGAAACTTTTACCGAAACAATGGCCGTTAAACCTTCACGGAAGTCATCTCCGGAAATTTCAAACTTCAGCTTTTCCAACAAACCCGAAGCATCCGCGTATTTTTTCAGCGTACGGGTTAACCCCATACGGAAACCCTGCAAATGCGTTCCTCCTTCGTGCGTATTGATATTATTTACATAAGAGAAAATATTCTCCGAATAACTTTCATTGTAAATCAGGGCCACTTCCACCGGAACTTCGCCTTTTTCATTTTCCATGCTGATTACATGCGAAATAATCGGAATACGGTTTCCGTCCAGGAACTTAACGAATTCTTTCAGTCCTTCTTTCGAATGGAATACTTCACCGGCAAATTTTCCGTCTTTATCAACTTCTCTTCTGTCGGTTAACGAAACCGTAATCCCTTTGTTCAGGAACGACAACTCACGCATACGCGCTGCCAAAGTATCATACGAATACTCCGTGGTTTGCGTAAAAATCGTATCATCCGGAGTAAAGGTTACCGTAGTACCTCGCTTATCCGTTTCCCCGATTTGTTTTACAGGATATAATGCTTTTCCTTTTTCATACTCCTGCTCATAGATTTTACCGTCTTTGAAAACCGTTGCACGCAAATGGTTGGAAAGCGCGTTCACACACGACACTCCAACTCCGTGCAAACCTCCGGAAACCTTATAGGAATCCTTATCGAATTTACCTCCGGCACCAATTTTGGTCATTACAACCTGTAGCGCGGAAACCCCTTCTTTTTTGTGAATATCTACCGGAATTCCACGACCGTTATCTTCAACGGTAATCGAATTATCCTCATTAATTGTTACATGAATAGTATCGCAATGTCCGGCCAACGCCTCATCAATCGAGTTATCCACTACTTCATAAACCAAGTGGTGAAGACCTCTAACTCCCGTATCCCCAATGTACATCGAAGGACGCATTCTTACGTGCTCCATACCTTCCAGTGCCTGAATACTGTCTGCCGAATAATTGTGTTTCTTTACTTCTTCGCTCATAATCTATATTCTGAATGTGTATTTTTTTGTCTAACGAGCAAATATATGAAAACGAAGATGATTTATAGTTAAAATTAAGCCTTTTAAACGTTTAAGTTATTAACAAAAAGACCTGTTTTATTAACCTTTTCTCGAGTACTAAAATATTGATTTTGGTTTTTGGGAGCGAATCGTCCGGGCTTGTCAGGAAACCCTGTTCCTGCTGTACGTTCTATCTTTTGCTCCGCAAAAGGATGCCACTCCCATCAGGGCTGAGAAGTTACTTTATTTCTTTCTGGTTTGGAAGTAAAAAACCACCCCACCCTACGGGCACCCCTCCAAAGGAGGGGAAGAAAAAAACGCCGGTATTGCTACCGACGCCTTTAAACAAACAAACTAATCACATTTATAAAATCATATTGCTTGAACAGCAAAGTCGCTTTTTACGTGAGCCGCATTGGCTCTTCCGCTCGGATCTTGGTTGGACTGCCATTTCGGAATCCATTTTCGAACGGTTTTGGCCGCACTTTCCTGAGGAAAATGCTTATGAAAAATCGTTCTGTAAAAGAACGCTTCTTTCGTTGCCGGTGTGTTGTACGGAAACAATACCGCCGCTTTTTCAAATTCAACATCCGTAACCTGAGACGCACAATAGTCGATTAAAGTATCAATCCAGTTATAGCCCACCCCATCTGAAAACTGTTCTTTCTGACGCCATAAAATGCGCTCCGGTAAATACGGTCGTTCCGACGTATCGAAGGCTTTACGCAGAATGTATTTCTCGATGCCGTCGTAGGTTTTCGGCATTTTTTCTTCCGGTTGGATTTTGATTGCTAATTCCAGGAAAGCTTTGTCCAAAAACGGCACGCGAGCTTCCAATCCGTGGGCCATTGTGGATTTATCGGCGCGAAGCAAATCGGCAGTTGATAATCGCTGTACGCGCTCAATGGTTTCCTTCTGAAAATCGGCTACGCTTGGCGCGTTTCTGAAATACAGATAGCCACCGAAAATCTCATCCGAACCTTCACCGGAAAGCACCACTTTAATCCCCATATCTGTAATTGCTTTTGAAAGAAAATACATTGGCGTGCTCGCGCGAATGGACGTCACATCATAGGTTTCCAGATGCCAGATCAATTTATCCAGAATTTGAATCCCTTCTTCAATCGTGAAATGAATTTCGTGGTGTTCCGTTCCTAAGAAATCGGCCACTTCTCTTGCTGCAACAGCATCCGGAGCATCGGCATCCAAGCCAATCGAGAAGGAATGCAGTTTTTGTCCGCCTTCCTCTTTCATAATTCGGGAAGCAATTGAGGAGGTTAACGATGAATCCAAACCGCCGGAAAGCAACACTCCGATTGGCACATCGCTCATCAGACGTTTTCGTACTGCTTCGGTTAAGGCTTCGCGAATGGCTTTCAAATCGAGTTTTTCAACCGCTTTTGATTCGTCTTCCCATTTGGGTTCGTAGTATTTTACAAGACCGGTTTTAGGCGTGTAAAAATGTCCCGGAGGAAAAGCTTCAAACGATTCACATTGGTCGGCAAGGGATTTCATTTCGGAAGCGAAATACAAACGTCCTTCTTGATCTTTTCCGTAATACAAAGGCTTTACGCCCAGCGGATCACGACCGGCGATAAAATCATCCCCATCGATGACCACGAAAGCAAAAATACCGTCTAATTTATCACAGAAATCATACCCGAATTCCTCATATAAATGCACAATTACTTCGGAATCGGAAGTCGTGCGGAACGCATGGTGTTTTAAAACTGTTTCACGCAATATTTGATGGTTGTAGATTTCGCCATTGTGCACCATCCATGCGGAAGCCGTTCCCTGAATGGGTTGTTTTCCGGTATGTAAATCGACAATCGATAATCGTTCGTGGCTCAAAAAATGACCTTTTTCGGTCACATGTAAATCACTTTCATCGGGTCCGCGATGGGACATTCTTTTGGATAATTGCTTTACTAAAGTTTCCTCTGCTCCTTTTCCTATAACTGCCAATATTCCGCACATAATTATTCTCTTTAAGTTTTATTATGAAACAAAATTGCAGTATAAAGTTTTAATTCTAAACCTTAAATCGATATTCAATTATAATTTGTTACTTTAAAATTGAATTTACAATAAATATGAAATATTTTGTATTAAAAATAGGCGATTTGGATTACAGATTGTAATTTGAGGCAAATCCAAGAAGTAAAAGGTTTATCCTTTAGCCCTGATGGGAGAGGAAATCCTGGCACTGTGAGATTGCCGCGCAAGCTCGCAATGACAAATTGCAAAGGACAGCAGGAATTGCCATCGCAAATAAGCCCTCCCGATAGCTATCGGGACATTCGCTCCAAAAAAAATCCCAAACCTATGCTTGGGGTATTGCTTTATTTCACTTGTTTTCCTTTAACAAACGTGTTTGCGGGTTTGACATACGGCACGCCGTCGATATCCATGGTCATGATATCCGTATCGAAAATGATAAAATCGGCCCATTTACCGACTTCCAGACTTCCTTTTTCATTTTCTTCGAAATTGGAATAAGCGGCCCAGATGGTCATCCCTTTTAATGTTTCTTCACGTGTTAAGGCATTTTCCGGCAAGAAACCACCTTCCGGATAGTTCTTCAGGTCTTTGCGTGCTACGGCGGCGTAAAAGGTATACATCGGGTTGACTTCTTCAATCGGGAAATCCGTTCCCAGAGCAATTAATCCGGCTTTACTTAGCATTTTTTTATAGGCGTAGGCATTTTTGATGCGCTCCTTACCCACTCTGTCGGCAGCCCAATACATATCGGACGTGGCGTGTGTAGGCTGAACGGACGGAATGATGCCGAGTTTAAAATACTCGAAATCCTGTTCCTGCATGATTTGTGCGTGTTCTATCTTCCAGCGTCTGTCGGGTTTTCCGGCAAGGACATCTTTATAAATTTTCAGCAAAACCGTATTGGTGGAATCTCCAATCGCGTGGGTATTCATTTGGTAGTCCGAATCGGCAATCTGTTGTGCGATTTGACGAATGTCTTTTATCGGCGAAAGCAAAGCTCCGAAATGCTTGGGTTTATCGGAATAAGCCTTGTGCAGACAAGCACCACGCGAACCCAAAGCGCCATCACCCATAAATTTGAAAGAACGTACGTTGATTTTGTCTGTTCTATATGTCCCCAATTGGGTGTAATGATCCACATTTTCTTTGGAAGCCATCACCATCGCGTAAATATTGATGTCCAGTTGGTTTTCCTGTTGCAGGCTGTCAATCAAATCGATGGTTTCACGCTCCAAACCCGCTTCGTTGATTGTAGTCAGGCCATAATCGAACATTACTTTTTCTGCTGCTTTTAAAGCATTGACTTGGGTTTGTTTTGAGGGTTTCGGAATACTGCTGTAGACCAATTCCATGGGATTGTCGATTAGAATTCCGGTTAACTGTCCGTTTTTCAACTCGATTTGCCCGCCTTCGATTTTGGTTTTTGGAGTGATTCCGGCGAGTTGCAATGCTTTTGAATTGGCCAACAACGCGTGCCCGTCAATTCGGGTAATGGCAACCGGTGTATTGGGAAAAAGTTTATCTAAAGCGTCTTTTGTTGGAAATTCTTTTACCGCCCAATCATTCTGATCCCAGCCTCTTCCCTGAATATAAGGCAGGTTTTTTTCTTTCTGAAAAGCGATTACTTTTTCTATTACTTCCTCAAAACTTTTGGTGCCGCGTAAATCGACGGTTTGAAGATTCATTCCGTAGCTATAAAAATGGGCATGCGCATCGTAAAATCCGGGATAAACGAATTTGTTCTTAGCGTTTATTATATTTGGGGAAGTGTATTTTTTTTGAATGGCTGCCGAAGTTCCGATTTCGATGATTTTACCTTCGGCAACGGCAAAAGCTTCTGCTTTATCGAAGTTTCTGTTTACGGTATAAATGGTTGCGTTGGTTACAATCACATCAGCTTGTTGCTTTTTTTGAGCATGAATGAAATTGGCAACTAAAACCGAAAAAAGCAGGAATTTAAGTTTCATTTTCAGCAATTTTTATTTGCTAAAATAGTGAATTACGCTATATGTTCAATCGTAAAATTTGAACCGTTCACAACTACAACATCATTAACCTGTTTTCCCATTAACTGCGAACCCAATGGAGATTGCGACGAAAGTGCTAAAACCGTGATGCCGTCTATGGTGATTTTCGGTAAGGCAGCGCTAATAAAAAGCTGTAATCCGTTGGCCTTTACCAGACTTCCGATGGCAACTCGCTGACTTTCGACGGAAATATCAATTTTACCCAAAATCTCTTTAAAATGAAGGGCTTCCTGAAGTTTCGCGCTGAGTTTTTCCTGTTCCAGATGCATCATCGACAAAGCGGTTTCGTGCTTATCGCCTGCTGAACTTTTAGCATCATTTTGCGCATCATCGGCCAGACCGGAAATCATGTCGCGATAGACATCAATTTTATCCTGAAGCAGGGTTAAATGATGATGAAGTATTTTTTGTTTGAAAGTCATTTTATTTTGCCTCTAAGGCGCTAAGACACAAAAAAAATTTACATGAAAAATAAATACAAAAGTCACAAAACAATTAAAAAAAGCTTTGCGACTTGGTGTCTTTGTGGCATTAACTATTAAAAATCAAATTTATAATTCGCTCCAATTAAGAACTGAAAGCCCTGCACCGGATAATTCATCCAACGCTCGTATTGTTGGTTGGCGATGTTATTCAGCTTCAGGAAACCGGTTAAGCGTTCGCTGTGTTTGTAACCCAAGTGTGCGTTCAAATCAAAATAGCTATCTAAAGTGACAGCTTTTTGTATAAATGGATTTAACGGATCCATACTGTCAACTGTTGTAAACATATCTTTACGTTCGCCTACAAAGAAAATGTTGGTTCCCGCGTACCATTTCTTAGTGATATTCACGTCCAGATTTGCGCCGACTTTCATACTTGGTAAATTCCATGCTTCGGCTTGGTCTGTAGTATAACTGTTGAATGTTCCGTTGATACCGAAAGCTACATTTTTAGAAAAATCCATTTTAAGTTCTCCGAAAACACTTATGGTTGTAAGGTTATCATATACAACTCCGAAAGAGTTTCCGTAGGTATAGCCCAAAACATTCACATTTGAAATCTCATACGGGTTGGCCATAAAGAAAGCTTTATCGTCTTCCGCCATATACGACCCTCTAACATTGAAAGCCACGGTATTTGCCAATTTTCCTTTCAAGCCCACATACACATCATATTGCTGATTGGTTGGCGCGATGGCTAATGTTGGCGATACGAATTTGTTTTCCTCTACAAAGTCCGCGAAGGTGTTTTGCTTTAGCGTTCCTTCGGCTCCGGCGTAGGCAATCATGATGTCTCCTACCAATTTATACGATGCTTTTACCTGCGGGAAAATATAGAATTTTCCATCCGTCTCATTATTGAATTTTCCTGAACTGTAAAAGAAACCTGCTCCGGCCTGAACCGACAAATCGTCCTGCTGCAATAAAATGCTTGGCTGAACTCCGAAATTCAAGTAACTATATGAAATATCCGAAATGGCAGAATAATCTTTTTCGAAACTTCCTCCTACGTAATCCGCGACGAAATCGGCTTTGAATTTATAATTATCTACTTCAAAATCGATGCCCGGTTTGATGAAAAATCGGTTTTCCTGAGAACCGTGCGAATCCCAAAAGCGTTTGAACTGCAGCGAGGTTTCGTTCATAAAACTATCTTTCATCCCTAATTTCGCTCCTAAACTAAGTGTCTGATAGGTTTGCTGTTCGCTGATTCCGTTGATAACCTCATCGGTAAACGCGACAAATTCAGTTGGCAATCCGTACCAGTTGTACATTTGATGTTTGTACCCCAAATCGGCATTCCAGTCCATTTCACGGGTACGGCTTCCGTAAGTCAGATCCAACGCCGTATTATAATACTTGTCGTCTAATTTCACATCGTTGATTCCGCCCTGAGAAGACAAGTGACGCAACATTCCGCCCACATAATCCGTATTGCTCAAATTCTCGGTAATGAATAATTCTCCATTCACCGTTCCGTAGCTCCCCACCCCTAAAGTGGCATAATTTTTAAAGATGCGCTCTTTGGCCGATTTATCCACATCAGCCGCCCTGCCTTTTGCAGGCGTAAACGTGGAGGCTACCGGAAACGAGAAAATATTGTATTTGATTTCCTCTTTCTGCGTGTTGGTTTCGTCTTCGATAACCGGTGTTTCTTTCACTTTAAAGGCATCGGAAATGGTAGGGGTGTATGGTTTTACCACGTTTACGACTTCCGTTCCTATGTTTTCATCTTTCTTTTGCGCAAAGGTTTGTAATCCGATGAAAAGAAAGGTAATGGCTGTTATATACTTGAATGTCTTGCTCATGTTTAATTGATTTAGGGAAAAGAGATAAGGGAAAAGTGTCTGCATATGATTTCAGTTCCGATATTTTAAATTCTTCCTTCTATTTTTCTGATTTCTTAATTCTGACTTCCTAATTCGTTATGGATGAATTGCGTTTTGCTTCTTCGCCTTTGATGAAATCGAGTTCGGTTTGCGCTTCGGCTACCACATCGTCATAGGTGGCGAAATTTTTGATTACGCTTTCCAAAATGTAGGTGGCTTGGAAACTGTCTTTCAGTCCGTAGAAATTTTTCGCCATTACGATTAATCCTTTCGCACCAAAATATTTATATCCGGAATAATCTTTAGCCAGTTTTTGAACCAAAACATTTGATGCTTCGAATTTACCTTCTTTATTTTTGAAATAGGCATCATAAAATAACGCTTCGGCTGCTAATTCCCCTTTGGCAATTTTCTGTAGTTTGGCATAGGCTTCTTTAGCTTTAACTTCATCGTTGGTTTTGATTGCGGAACGTGCTACAATTATCTGGGCATCACTTTTAACCTTGTCATCAGTTTTTGCATTCGCTAATACTTTATCTGCATAAATTACAGCATTGGCGTACTCTTTTTGCTCGTAATAGCTTTTCATCAGATTGGATTGCGCAAAAGTTACGTTTTGCGGGAAATCAGCTTCCGATTCCAAACGCTGTAAAACTGAAATCGCTTTATCATACGTTTTGTTTTTCAGATGAATTTCACACAGACGCGCCAAAGACTGTTCCGTGAACTCATTACGGGATTTTCCGATAACGTATTCGTAGTTCGGAATCGCATTGGTTCCCAAACCATCCGCAAAATATAGTTGTGCCAGATAGAAATTGGCTTTCAAGGCATGCAATCCGTTAGGGAAATTGGCCAAATAACCACTGAAACCGGAAATGGCCTGCTTGCTGTTGTTTTGTAAATATTGTTTTTCGGCTGCGCTGTAGGTATCGTTATCCAAATCGGCATTCGACACTTCCACAAAATCCAATGTTTTTACCCAAGCTGCGTATTCATCTACTTTGTTGTTGTCCATGTAGATCAATCGGGCCGTCGAAACAGCTTGATTTGCTTCTTCCGTACGTGGGAACTTGGCAACCACTTCTTTGAATTTCACCAAAGCCTGCTGGTCCTTATCGTTGTTGTAATACACCAGTCCCTGACGCAGAATCGCTTTCGAAACATAGGAACTTCCTTTGTATTCAGCTTCCAGTCGGTCATAGGTTTCCACCGCTTTGCTCACGTTATTCTGAGCCACATACGTATTTCCTAATTCGTATAAGGCATCATCGGCATATTTGGATTTCGGATGCGCTTTCATGAACGAATTCAGGTTTTCGATTTTCAGGTCGTTTTTCCCCACAAAACCATAAGAAATCGCTTTTTGGAAATGCGCATAATCGGCATCCACACTTCGCAATTCGATGGCTTTATTGTAAGCATCCATGGCCGGCCAGTACTTCGCTGTAACAAAGTAACTGTCCCCCATTCTCAGGTAGGCATCATTGAGACGTACTCTATCATCCTTCGAAACATTGATATACTCCTGAAAATGCTTGGCAGCACTTTCGTATTCTTTCAGTTTGAAATAGGTATATGCCAAATTGTAATCGGCATTTTTGGCTTCCGGGACGTTTTTGGCTTCCGTGAAACCCGTAAATTGTTTGAATCCGATTAAAGCCTCACTGAACTGATCCAGATTGTATTCGGTTTCCGCTTTCCAAAAAGTCGCTCGGGCAGTAAACTTGGCGTCTCTTGGTTCGGCTATGGATTTTTTAAACAATGTTAAGGCCTCGTTATAATTCCCGTCGGTATACAATTCCAATCCTCTGTAAAAAGCCACTTTCTGATAGGCAGGACGGTTTTGCGGATTTTTGTTTTTCTCCAAAAGCGACAAGGCTTCTTTGTAATTTTTAGACGTGATGTACGAATTGATCAACAGGTTTTCGATTTCCTGTTTGTAAGCGGTTTGCGGATATTTGTTAAGATAGCCCATCAACACTTCCGGTACGCTTTGGTACGGATTTCCGATTTCGTAACTCAGCTTCGCGTAATTCAGATAGGCATCTTCCTGAATTTTGGCATCAAACTCCATTTCCGAAGCGGTTTTGAAAGCATTTAAAGCCTGTTGTTTTTTATCGGTTTTTAAATAACTTTCTCCCAAATGGTAGTAGGCATTTTGCGCCACACCATCCTGTCCGTCAATAATTTTATTGAATTGCGCAATGGCGTTTTCGTAATCACCGCCCTTGTAGTAGGCATATCCCAATTGGTAAAAATCGGTGTTGTTCCATTTTCCTTTTTTGCCTTTGTAGTTCAACAAGTAAGGAAGCGCTTTATCGTATTGTTTCAGGTTAAAATAACTTTCCCCGATGATTTTATTGAGCTCCGATTTTTCTTCGGCATTGGATTTCGACAATTGCGGCACACCCAAATCGATGGCTTTCTGAAAATTCCCTAATTTGAAATTCATATCCGCCTGGAAATAGGACATTTTTTCCTTGTATTTGTCCTGGTCCTGCACCTGATCGAAATACTGTGTCGCTTCCTTGTAATTGTCGGTTTCGTAAGCCATGTACCCTAAGTAATATTTCGCCTGGGAACCGAATTCTTTGGAATTGGCCACTTTGTTGAAATACTTGTCGGCTTCTTTTTTATTCTTAGCCGAAAAATAGCAATATCCCTTTTGAAAATTGAATTTCTCGCGCTCTTCATTGGTCATGGAACCTTCTTCCACACGGTCAAAATATTTTAATGCCTGCGGATAATTCCCCTGTTCGAAATAATAATGCGCCACTTCAATAAACGCCTGGTTTTGTTTGGAAGAGGTTGGATAGTCTTTCACAAAATCCTCCATCATGGCATCGGCACCGGATTGCTCCAGACGAATTGCACAATTGGCACTGTAATAGGCACAATCCGATTTTACTTCGTAATTGGAACTGGTGGTTTTGACTTTACTGAACAAAATCTGGGCAGCCTGATACTGCTTGTCCTTATAGAGAGCAACCGCTTTGTCGAAGTCGGTTAATTCATGAGTGTAGATGTTTGATTGTTGCGCTGAGAGATTTATGGCACTTAAAATGAGAGAGGTATAAAGAAACCTGTTCAATTTTCGCATAGTGTTTGGCTTTATTTAAAATTCAAATATATCAAATTCTTGTGGTAATAACGCGGAATTTCATTCGTTTATTATGGATGTTTTCAACAAATTTCGAGCCAAAGTTTTAACTAAGTTTCTGAGTAGCTGAGTAACTCTGAAACTTTAAAACCTTGAAACCCTGAAACTCAGAAACTCAGAAACTTCGTAACTCAGAAACTTTTATACTTTTTTTTGATTAAGTTCGTTGTACTTATTACTTTTACCAAAACAAAATCATACAACATGTCACAAACAATTCTTTCTTTAAAAGATGTAACCATATATCAGGAAAACAACCCCATTTTATCTAACGTTAATCTTGATGTGAAATCCGGCGATTTCATTTACGTGATTGGAAAAACGGGTTCCGGAAAGAGTAGTTTGATGAAAACCCTATATGCCGATTTGGATTTAACCGAAGGCGAAGGGACTATTGTGGATTACAATTTAAACACCCTGAAAGAAAATGACATTCCGTATTTAAGAAGAAAACTAGGTGTTGTTTTTCAGGATTTCAAACTTTTACCGGATCGAAATGTACACGACAATCTGGAATTTGTTCTGAGAGCGACCGGCTGGGCTGAAAAAGAAGAAATGCAGGTAAAAATCGAAGAGGTTTTGGATAAAGTGGGCATGAAATCGATGACCTCAAAAATGCCGCACCAGCTTTCCGGAGGAGAACAACAACGTGTTGCCATTGCACGTGCCTTGCTGAACGACCCCGAATTAATTCTTGCCGATGAACCAACCGGAAACCTTGATCCCCAAACCAGTGTGGAGGTGATGGAAGTGCTGAAAAAAATCAACCAGAACGGAAAAACCATCATTATGGCTACGCACGATTATGCGTTACTAATGAAGTTCCCTTCCAAAACACTGAAATGTGAGGACGGTAAAATTTTTGAAGTGGTTCAAAGATCGGTGTAATGATTTCCATTTTAATTCCAACATACAACTACAATGTGTATCCATTGGTTACGGAATTAAAAAAACAGGCCAATTCACTTTCCATTCCCTATGAAATTCTGATTCAGGATGATGCCAGTACTTTATTTTTAAAAGAAAATGAAAGCATCAACTCCCTGGAAAATTGTGTTTATGCTTTAAACCCTGAAAATCTTGGAAGAGGAAATAACATCAATGCTTTAAATTCAAAAGCCAAATTCGGTTACGTTTTAATCCTTGAAGCTGATGCTTTTCCTGAAAATGACAATTATTTGGAACCTTTTATTAAATCCATTTCAGATAAAACTCAGCTCGTTTTCGGAGGTGTTGGGTATCCTGAAACGAAACCAAACAGCGAACAATTACTTAGATGGAAATATGGAAAGGAACGCGAAAGCATCACAATCGAAGCGCGTTTAAAAAACCCGTATCATTTTGTTTTTACCTGGAACTTACTTGTAAAAAAAGAAATTCTGTCGCAAAATCCTTTTCCGGTTTCGGTTAAAGAATACGGTTATGAAGATGTTGTTTTCATAAAAAAATTAAAAACGCAAAACGTAAATATTCAACATATTGAAAATCGATTAATCCATTTTAATAATGAAGAGAGTATCGTTTTTATTCAGAAAACCGAAAAAGCGGTTCGCACTTTAAAACAACTGCTTGAAAACAAAGAGCTGACATACGAAGACACTAGACTTAGTAAAACCTATTCCCAATTGCGCCATTTAGGCTTAGAAAAGGGCATTGCTTTTTTATTCCGAAAACTTTCAAAACGAATGCTTTCGAATCTTACGTCTCACAATCCAAGTTTAATCGTACTGGACTTGTATAAACTGGGCAGTTTTTGTTCTCTTGACACCCAAAAGCAACCGACAAAATGAGAGTTTTACTAATCAATAATTTTAGCAGCAAAAACAAGCTTGGAGGCGTTGAAAACTACCTGCAGGAATTGATTGATTATGCTCAGAAAAACGATTCGGATATGGTTTTCAAGTGGTTTGGGAAGGACACAAAAAAATCAAGCTGGTACCAGAAATTATACAATCGTGAAATCACCGAAGAAATTATAGCCGAAATTGATTCGTTCAAACCGGATTTAATTCATTGTTTCAGTATTGGAGTGCCGGTCACTCCGCATTTCATGAAATATGTCACATCAAAGTCCATCCCTGTTTTACAATCGTTTAGGGATTATTATTACATCTGTCCGAAAAACTACATGTTAACCGATAAAGGCGAAATTCTTACCCGTCACGAAAGTGCACTGGACTGCATCTTACACCATCATCCCAAAAAAAACATTCTATTTGACAGTTTGTTGTATCTAAGACAATACTATCACAAGCAAATCATAAAAAGGCATATCTGTTATTTTTTAACGCCTTCAGAGAATTTAACCCATTTCATAGCCAGCCATTTTAAAGTTCCCGGGAAAACCTTGGCAAATCCGGCTTTACTGACCAATCAATCCCTTGAAACAAAGTCTGATTATTTGCTTTATGTGGGAAGATTGGAAAAAGAAAAAGGCGTACTCACTCTTTTGGAAGCATTTAAAAACACTGCTGCGAAATTCCCAAACGAAAAACTGATGATTGTTGGTTCCGGTTCCGAAAAAAAGGCACTTGAAAACTATGTTTCGATAAACAAGCTTCAAAACGTGCATTTTTTAGGAACTCAAGACCGTAACGAACTTGCAAACCTGTATTCAAAAGCAAAGTTTACCATTATGCCGAGCGAGATTTTAGAATCCTACGGCAATGTTATTCTGGAAAGTTTTGCCTTTAAGAAAACCGTTATTATCAGTAGTCTTTTAGGAATAGCTAACGAAGTAAAATCAAGTAACAGCGGTTTGGTATTTCCTTTTGGCAATGTAAAAAGATTAGAAGAAGCGATTGAAAAATTACTACGCGATGATAATCTGAAAAATGAAATGGAAACCAATGCCTCTGAATTTGTAAAAAACAGATCCTTTGAAAATCATTTTAAGGATTTGAGAAGTGTTTACGATATGTTACTCCGAAAGAGCTAAACGACACTCTTTTTAAACTCCTCAAAATCACGGATATAATCCGCTTCTTCAAAAACCTCGGAAGCCACGACCAAGCAAACTGCACCGGATGAAAAGTTTTTCAGTTCCCGCCAGATTCCGTTTGCAATCAATAAGCCTTCAAACGGCTTGTTTAAGGTAACGGTCTGCTCTTCATGCCCATCGTTTAAAATCACATCAAAACTTCCGGAAAGCGCCACTAAAAACTCCTGTTGTTCCTTATGCGAATGTCCGCCTCGCTCTGCCCCGCTTGGCACATCATACAAATAATAAACCCGTTTCATCTCGAAAGGGAGTACGTCTTTTTCAATTACGGAAAGATTCCCTCTTGGGTCTTCTATTTTGGGTATCCTGATGATGCTACTTTTCATTTTCTAATAATTGCAGCCATTTTTTAGCAACTTCCTTTGTTTCAAATTGAGAAACACTGGACTTTGCCTTATCACGGCATTTATGATACAAAACCTCGTCTTGCGCAAAGGTATTCATTTTGGAAGTCAAAGCTTTGAAATTCTGGTTTTCCACCAAAAAACCGTTTTCGCCATCGACAATCATTTCACTAGGACCCGTCGGACAATCAAAAGAAATCACGGGACGACCCAGACTTAACGATTCCAAAATTGCCATTGGAAAACCTTCATACAAACTCGAAAGCATCAAAAATTTTGCGTTTTTTATGTAAAAATAAGGATTTTCCTTAAAGCCAACCAAATGGACAAACGCTTCCAATTGCATGTCTTTAATGAGTGTTTTCAAAGAACGTTCCTCTTTTCCTTTTCCTAAAACAACCAGATGAATCCCTTTTTCCGGTAAAACCGATTGACGGTAACTTTCTATCAGTTTGTCAAATTGTTTTAATTTATGCAGTCTTCCCACTGCGATACAATAATCGAAAGAAAGCGGTACTTCCAAAGAAGTTAAATCAACTTTTTCATTATCAAAAGCATTTGAGATAACGACTGCTTTATCAAAATGATATTCCGCAGCCAACTTGTTTTTCAAAGCGGTGGAAACCACAACAACGTTATGTGCTTTTTTGAGTAAAATTTTCGCTATCCGGATTTTATCGGTCAAATACGTTTCCAATCTGTTGCTGTGGATGGTATAAATGGTCTTCATTTTAAAGTAAATAAAATACGTGAAAACCAATTCCATGAAAGGATTGATACGGTGACGAAAATCAATAACATAATCAAACTTCTGTTGGGCAAGATATTTTTGTAAACGAATGTATTTTTGATATTTGGAGTAGTTCCCGAAGTTAACCAATTTCCCATCGTAGGCATACTCCACCTGATCTTCCAAGACAACAACATGAACCTCAAAACCTAAAGAATGAAATATGCTTGAAGTTGAACTGAATACCCGTTCCAAACCGCCCTCGGCCAATTTGTAGCCTACAAGTGCAATTTTAAGTTTCTTTTTTTGAGCGTTTGCCATTCAGTTCTGACTAGGTTTCTTATTTTAGCATAAAAATAGTTTTAAAAACCCAATATGCAAAACTTTCCGCTAGTTAGTGTCATTTGTTTGGCTTACAATCATGAGGCCTATGTAGTGGAAGCGCTTGAATCAGTCCTAAATCAAAGTTATCCGAATATTGAACTGCTGATTGCCGACGATTGCAGCAGCGATGCTTCGGTTACTGTCATAGAGAATTGGCTGCAACACCACCCTACCATTCTGTTTTTTTCAAACAAAAAAAACTTAGGCAATACCAAAACTTTCAATACTGTGGCAAAACATGCCAAAGGAGACTATATTATTGATTTGGCTGCCGATGATGTATTGCTTCCGGATTGTGTTTCACGGCAAATAACGGCATTTCAAAACAGTAAATATCCCAATTTGGGAATTGTATATGGAAACCTTATTCAGATTGATGAAGCAGGTTCGTATTTAAACGATTATTATACTGCAGAAGACACTCCGGAAAGCGGAAATATTTATAAAATGGTAATTGGCCGTACCACGAAAATCTGCTCTGTTTCGTCGATGGTAAAGAAAACCGTTTTTGAGACTATTGGTTATTATGATGAAAACCTGGCCTATGAAGATTTGGATTTATGGATCAGGGCTTCACGGGTATTTGATTTTGAATACATCCCGGAAATTTTAGTTAAGAAAAGGGAACTTCCCACTTCGTTAAGCGCTCATTTCACAAAGAAAAACAGTAAAAAATCCAAACGGTTAAACCAATCGACTTACCAAATCCTGAAAAAAGCTTTCGAATTGAATCGCACAAAAGAGGAACACAAAGCGCTTTTAGGCCGCATTCGCTTTGAACTATACAAATTCATTACCTCCCGAAACTTTGTACTGACGGGCAAGCTTTTACTATTGGAAATGAAAGTGAGATGGAAAAGTATAATGTAAAATCAGATTTTAATTAGTTAAGATTTTTTTTTAAAAGTTTTCTAAACAAGACCAACATCAAAACGAAAGAAATGATATTGGCAAAGAAATAGGCTTTTACCGCTCCTGCCACATTTTCTGACTGAATCATAAAATACGCCAAACCGAAATACGCAACATTAAAGATAATCTCCACGGCAAAATAGCGCCTCATCATCGTTTTTACTAAAATCTGATACCCGAAAGCCAGACTCATCACCTTCAGCAAATCACCCAAAAGCTGCCAGATAATGATTTCCTTCACTTCTGAAAACTCTCTGGTTAAAGCGAGATTGACAATAAAATCCTTGAAAAAAAATATTCCGGCCACTAAAATCAGAAACAACGGCACCAGTGTTTTGAAATAGTTTTTGAGTTCGTTTATAAATTCGGAATCCGTTTTTAATTCGGCTAACCTTGGCATGTAGTATAAGGAAAGTCCGGAACTGAAAAACAACATGTAAAATCCGGATATTCGGTTTACCGCATCCCATATTCCCGCTTTCTCAACAGAATGGGTCTCAATCAATAAACTTCGGATGGAAATTAAGGTCAGCGGTACGATTATGGCACTCAAAAGAGACATCACCGAGAACCTTCCGATAACCGAAAAGTACTTTTTGCTGATGATCTTCTGCAAATCAAATTGGAAATATTCTTTGTTATTTATTACAAACAAAAGTGTTACTATCAACAAAACAATGTCTGAAACTGCTGTGGCAATTAAAGCGCCTTCGAGCCTTTTGAAATAAATCAGACTTACCGTAAGCGCAAAAGTAAAAACAGAAGACACTATCTGAATGAAAACGATTTTACGGAATTGTTGCAACCCGTTATAAACGGCAATCCAAAAGGTGTTCAGAACAATAAAAGGCAATAATAATCCGAAAAGTCGAATGGCGAAAGCATAATCAGAAGTAGTGAAAAGCAAACGGCTCAAGAATCCTGAAAACAAGGTAATCAGCAATCCCAAACCCACGGAAATCATGATAAAAATCCAAAAAAAAGTGGAATATATTTTTGACAGCTCGCTTTTATCGTTTTTGTTTTCAACGAAAAGACGTACCAAAGAAGCATTTACGCCCAAAGTCGACAACGATTTGAACAACGTTGTAAAATTCCTGAAACTTCCAATCAACGCCATCCCGGAAGGCCCGAGAAACTGTGCGACAATACGAACCGAAACAATCCCTAAAATAAAATTGATGCCGATGGAAAACGAGTTCATCGACAGGACTTTAATCAGCTTATTTTCGCGAAAAAAACTCACTTACAATTCCCGGATTATTCGGGCCGGATTTCCCGCCACGATTACATTATCAGGCACATTTTTCGTAACAACCGAATTGCTTCCCACAACCGAATTATCACCAATCGTTACGCCTTTTAAAACCGTTACATCCGAACCTATAAAAACGTTGTTTCCTATGCTAACTTGTTCAGAAGGCGGATTCTGATGGAATCTTTCGGATGGCTTTAAATGATGAAAATCACTGTCGGAAACCACAAAATTAAGTCCGACAAGCACGTTATCGCCAACGGTTATTTTTTGCAGGGCCACCATCGAAAACCCATTATTTAACCTGACATTATTCCCAATTTCGATACTGCTTTCCGGGTTTCTGGCTTCGATATAGCCGTACCCTGAATAAAAACCAGGGGACAACTCCACGCCTATTTTTACCTTATTCCCAAAACGGATGCTTCCAGCGCCTTTCAGTAAAACAGGATAAGCGATTTCGGGTGTTCCGGAAACCGAATTGCAGTCGGACAACGCTTTGTACTTCCAAATGCGGAGGCTGACAAAAAGGACGGTCTTTATTTTTCTTAAAATCCCCATTAATACGCGTTTAGGATTTTTATAATGTGAGTAACTTCACCTTCTTTTAAAACCGAACTCATCGGTAAACTCAGTACCTCCCGGTGAATTTGTTCCGTTATCGGAAAGGATAAATGATGGTAGTCTTTCATCGCTTTTTGCTTGTGTGGCGCTATCGGATAATGAATCATGGTCTGAATACCGTTTTCTGATAAATATTGTTGCAATTCGTCTCTTTTTGGCGTTCGGATAACAAACAAATGAAACACATGATTATCGGAACCTTCCTGAAAAGGCAAAATTATTTTATCATTTTTTATTTCCGACAAATAGCGTTTTGCGATTATTCTTCTTTTGTCATTTTCAGCATTCAGATGAGGCAATTTAATTCTCAAAAAGGCGGCCTGAAGTTCATCCAATCGGGAATTGAACCCCAAATAATCGTTGTAATATTTTTGTTGTGAACCGTAATTGGAAAGCGATTTGATGGTTTTTGCGAGTTTTTCATCGTTGGTTACTACAGCGCCGCCATCGCCCAAACAACCCAAATTTTTACCCGGATAAAAACTGAAGGTTCTCGCATGACTGCCTTTGAATTGAAGTCCGTGTGCCTGAGCCGCGTCTTCCACTATCAGTAAATTATGCTTGTATCCGATTTCCATGATTTCATCCATCGGAGCCAACTGACCGTACAAATGAACAATCAGCATGCCTTTGGTTTTGGCGGTGATTTTTTCTTCAATAGCCTTCGGATTGATGTTATATGTATTTATGTTGGGTTCTACTAAAACAGGCACCAAACCCGCATGAAGGATTCCCAAAATCGAAGCGATGTAGGTATTGGCCGGAACAATGATTTCGTCCCCTTCCTGAAGATATCCCATTTCGATGTAGGCTTTGAAAGTCAGAATAATGGCATCTAAACCATTTCCAACGCCCACGCAATATGTCGACTCGCAATAGGCCGCAAATTCCACTTCAAAAGCTTTCACTTCATCCCCTAAAATATACCAGCCTGTCGCTAAAAAATCTTTCAGTTTTTCCTGAAAAGCGATTTCAAAAGGTTCGTTTATGGCTTTTATGTCTAAAAAAGGAATCATAATTCTAATGTATAAAAATCCTGATTGTAAACGCTGCACCCCAATTCTTCTTTCTGGTTAAGCAATCCCCAATTAACGTTTTGCCCACCGTTTTCATGGACCGTTCCCATATCAAAAAAATGCTTGCCCCGCTTTTGATAGTGTTCCAATAAATGGATAAACAAATAATCAAGCGCTCTCAATTGCTCACCAAGCTTCGTAGTGGCGCCATACTGCGACTTGACAACCCAATCCGATTCAAAAACAGTGATACCCGCTACAATTTCATCGTGATGGTACACCGAAAACTGTTTGATCTGTTGCGGAAAAATACGTTGTAGTTTTTCAATTTCTTCCAATGAATGTACCGGTTTTACATCGTATTTTTCAGATAATCTGGGCAAAAGAACAAGATTCCAAAACGATGCGAAATCGTCTGTCTGTTTATAGGAAAGATCAAACTCGCTAACCCGTCTGAAGTGCTTCAATTTGCTTTTGGAAATAGTCAACGGCTGATTTAAATTAACGGCCAGATTCATATCTTTTCGATACAGGACGGCTCCACGCTGAAAAAGGAACCAATCGGTTTGCTGCTTGCCTCCCGAAGCATAAAAAGTAGGTAACTGCTTCAAAAACAAATTCTTAAACTGTTGTTCCCTTAAAAATGCAATTACTGCGTCAACAACGGCTGAAACAGCTTCCGATTTGAGTTTCTCCTGAGTTACAAATCCTCCGTAGGTCAACCCCTGATGTGAAAAAATCTCATCCCCTTTTCTATTGGCCGGTAAAACACACACCAGTTTCGTTCCATCTAAAACCAGCAGTGAAAAATCTTCAAAACGATCGGAATGGTACTCCATAAAATCCCTATGAAAAAGGAATGTGGCATTCTTGGCCTGATGTATAAAATCATTCCAGAGCGCATAATCGGTTTTTTGGTATTTTCGGACGGTATAGTTTTTCACAAAGCCTTGATAAACTTCGGAAAAGTACTAATTTTTAACCAAATAAAGAATAAGCCTTTTTGTTTTTTATTTCGCTGCGTGTTCTTGTTTCCAAATATTTATTACTTTTAACAAAAAAGGATTGCTATTGAAACCAAAACTACATTACTTTTTCCATTTGCTTATTTTGATGATTTTCTGTTCTGCTTCAGGTCAGGACGTAAGTCTTTACCGGCAATTTAACGGACGGTATGATTTCACTTTCGTTGGCAATACTTTGAATCCACTTGAAAATTCCTATCAGCCTGTACCGACAATTTTAACTTCCTCTTCGGCAACACTTGCTTTAACTCCCAGTGATGTCATTGAATCCGCCTATTTATATTGGGCCGGCTGTGGAACCGGTGATTTTAATGTAAAGCTGAATAATGTCGATATTGTGCCAGACCGTACTTTTTCCATTATTCAGACGAGTTCCAACTTACCTCATTTCAGTGCTTTTTCAGATGTGACTTCATTGGTGCAAAGTACAGGAAACGGCACTTATACGCTTTCGGATTTAGATTTGACTTCCTTAATTACACGGTATTACGGTAACAGAACCAATTTTGCGGGCTGGGCTTTGATCGTGGTATACAAAAACAACGCTTTGCCGTTAAATCAGTTGAATATTTATGACGGATTGCAGGGTGTCCCGAATGAAATAAACATCCTTCTGGACAATTTAAATGTAATCGACAATCAGGATGCGAAAATCGGGTTTCTGGCTTGGGAAGGTGATGAAAACATTCGGGTCTCGGAAAACCTGTTCATCAACTCGGCATTAATCGGCAATCCTCCTTTAAACCCTGCCAATAATGCGTTTAACGGAACCAACAGCAGTACCAACAGCAGTGTGCTTTACAACATGGATCTGGATATTTACAATGTCGAGAACAACATCCGGATTGGTGATACCGAAGCAACGATACGACTTACCTCCGGACAGGATTTTGTTATGATTAATGCTATTGTCACAAAATTCAACAGCCAGTTACCGGATGCTACCGTTACTTTTGGCAACTATTCGCTTGACTGTAACGTAAGAGAAATACCTATTGAATACAGCGTTAATAATTTCAACGCTACGAATCCTTTGCCCGCTAACACCAGTATATCCGTGTATGCAAACGGCATTTTGGTGGGTACTAATGTAACACCGGCCATATTACAAATTGGCGACAGTGTTACCCTGACACAAACAATAACAATTCCGGCGGAAATCCCCAATGCTTTCACCCTTCAGATTGTTGTTGATGAAATTGGTGCTGTTACGGAGCTCTTTGAAAATAACAATTCCGATGCCATAATCATAAATCTTCTGGTTTCGCCACCTTTCAATCATTTACCGACATTGGAAACCTGTAATTTGGGTTTAAATCCGGTTTATTTTGACTTTTCAGATTATGAAGATGCCGTAAAAACCAGACCTTCACAAATCGTAACATTCCACGAAAACGCTTCGGATGCCGCCTTGGGAATCAACAGCATAACCAATACAACAAATTATTATACAGCCCAACTTCCCAAAGTGATTTTTGTAAGGATAGAAGACCAGAACTGTTTCTCGGTTACTTCCGTGCTATTGCAAACGAAAAACTGTCCACCCATAGTTTACAATGCGGTTTCCGCAAATGGTGATAGCATGAACGACACCTTTCATATCGAAGGGTTGTACGATATTTTTGTAAATTTCAAACTCTATGTATACAATCGTTGGGGAAAAGAAGTATGGAGTGGCGATAATGCTACTCCGGAATGGGACGGATTCATAAAAGACGGCATCGGGAGCAAACAGGCACCGGACGGCACTTACTTTTACATTCTATACCTGAACGATCCCGATTATCCCAAACCGCTGAATGGCTATTTGTATCTGAATCATTAATTTTTATCGACGGTGGGTAACGACCATTTAAATGTTACGGCCATTAGTCGGATGGCGATGATAATCATGGATGTCATCAGATACAATACGTCTTCCGGAATTTCAAGACTTTTCAGAAAAAAGAAGAAAAGACCTCCGATAATACAAATGGTGGCATAAATTTCTTTGCGGAAAATCACCGGGATTTCATTGCACAAAATATCCCGAATCACGCCGCCAAAACAAGCCGTTACCGTACCCAGAATAATACAAACTGAGGGTTCCAATCCTTTTTCAAGCCCTTTTTCCAATCCGATTAACGTAAAAACGCCCAACCCGATCGTATCAAACAAAAACATGGATTTTCTAAAACGGTCGAGTTTTTTACGGAAGACCATCGCCAAGGCAAAACCAATTAAAATCACATAAACGTAGTTGATATTCAGCATCCAGCCTACCGGTGTTCTTCCGATAAGCACATCCCGCAACGTTCCGCCACCCACCGAGGTCACAAAAGCAATAATCAGCACTCCGAACGGATCCATTTTTTTGTTCATGGCCGTTAACGCTCCGGACACGGCAAACGCCATGGTTCCTAAAATATCGAGTAGTTCAAACATTATTGCATGTTTCGGGTATAGTAATTGTAATCTTTCAAAACTGTTTTCATGAATTCCGAATCGCTGTCGGACTGGCTTTTGATTCCGGTTACCGATTCGATCTTTTGTCTCAGTTTATAAATCAATTTGAAATCTTTCGCTTTTAAAGCCGATTCGAACGTTTCCTTAATAATTCGGGCATCGTTATCCGAAAGTTTGATTACCAAAGGATAGGTTGGCACATAATCGGCATCAATTTCCTGAAGTATGGTATGATTGATATTGATATTGTTCTTTAGTGAAATAACCGCTGTTCCGGCAGCCATATCGCCCAATCGCTGATTTTTACTGCTTAGGGAAATCGCAATCAAACCAATGATTCCGCTTCCGATACTGATTTCAATTAACCTGAAAAGCCAGCGCATCAGATAATCGCCAAAGCCAGCCTGATAACCGTCCAACTTAATCACTTTGATTTTCATTATTTTCTTTCCGAAGGTTTGTCCTTCCATCAGACTTTCCTGAACCAACGAATAAAAAATCACCGGCAACCCGAACAGCATCACTACAGCCATTACCGACCAATTGTCGGCACCATCCAAATATTCGTTTAATCCGATCAGATAAAAGAAAATAAAATACACTACAATAACATAAGCCGCTTTTACCAACAAATCAAGCAATTGGGCAACAATACGATCGCCAACCGAAGCCGCCTGAAAATTAATGTTCACATTTTGTGTTGTCGTTATTGATAATTCTGACATATTTCATATTTTAGCCTCCAATGAGAGAAGTTGCGTTTATAAAACAAAATAAAGAAAAATGGCTTGAATTTGAACAGGCTATTTTTGGCAAAGCTAAAAAAAATCCCGATGAATTGGCCAGTTTGTACATTCATTTGGTGAATGATTTGTCGTATGCGCAAACGTATTACCCCAAAAGTAAAACGGTGGTGTACCTAAACCATCTCGCTTCTCAGATTTATCAGAAAATTTACAAAACCAAACGCGAGGAAACCAACCGACTGGTGTATTTCTTCAAAACCGAAGTACCGCTGCTCGTTTACGAATACCGAAGGTACCTCCTTTATGCTTTCCTGCTGTTTTTCCTTTGCACCGGAATCGGTGTGATTTCCGCGCATAACGATGCTACTTTTGTGAGGCTGATTTTAGGCGATTCCTACGTGAACATGACGTTGGAAAATATCGAAAAAGGCAATCCGGTGGCAGTTTATAAAGGCGGAAGCAATTGGGGAAGTTTCATCGGAATCACGTTAAACAACCTTATTGTGGGCGCAAAATGTTACGTATACGGAATCTTTGCCGGGGTCGGAACTTTTTTTGTTCTTATTCAGAACTCGATTATGCTGGGGTCGTTTCAGTATTTTTTCTATCAGGAAAATGTGTTTTGGGAAAGCGTTCGCGGTATCTGGATTCACGGAGCGATGGAAATTTTCGGTATGGTGGTGGAAGCCGGTTGCGGATTCATCTTAGGTGCGAGCATCCTGTTCCCAAAAACGTATTCCCGACTCAATTCGTTCAAAACCGGATTCAAAAACAGTCTGAAAATATTTTTAAGCACTATTCCTTTCACTATAGCAGCAGGGTTTCTCGAAGGGTTTATTACCCGTTATTCGATAGACATGCCAAGAGTCTTAAACGTTTTCATCATTTTGGGAACGTTATCGCTTATCGCCTATTATTTTTTAGTGTACCCGTTCATTGTTAACCGAAAAACAAATAAAAATCATGTTCCAACTCTTTAAGAAAAGAAACTTCAGCGAATTGGTGGGCGACACCTTTACGTTCTTTAAAATGAACGGTAAACATTACTTCCGAAATTATTTCATCATAAACGGAGGTTTTTTACTCGTCCTATTGGTATTGGTTTATTTCATTATGAACGTGTTTTTCGAAGGATTGTTTGCCAATCTTAACGGAGGACTTGGCGGTACAAACAATACCATTGATCATTACATGAACAACAATCTGGAATTGTTTATAACTTTAAGTATAATGACTGTTGTGGTTGCGGTATTCCTAAGCATTTTAAGTTATGCTTATCCGGTGGCTTATATGAAATTACTGGAAAAGAACAGCACTTTTTCAACCAACGATATTATTAAGGTAATCAAAAGCAAAATCGGAAAAATCGTTATCTTCTTTATCGCTTCCCTTTTTGTCTTGGTTCCGATTATGATGATTGCAATGGTACTTAGTTTTGCCTTGGTTTTCATTCTGATTGGGATTCCGTTGTTATTCATAATCATTCCGGCACTGATGTGTTGGTTTTCATTGAGTTTTTACGATTACATATCGACCGATAAAGGTTATTTTGAAGCGTTAGGAAACGGATTCAGTCTGCTGAAACAAAAATTCTGGCCCTCCGTAGGTTCCACAGCCATAATGTATCTTATCATGCAGATTGTTGTGGGATTCGTATCGATGATTCCGTACCTGATAGGAGTCTTTTCCATGTTCACAACATTGGAAGGTCAGAACTCACCCAACATTCAGTCGGAACAGTTTTCTTTCCTGATGTTAATGATGGGAATTACGATGATTTTATCGCTCTTGCTGAACTTTATTTTTCAGAATTTCATATTGGTAAACCAAGGCATCATTTATTACAGTCTGCGTGAAGAAAACGAAAACAACACCCCTAAAAGCGAAATCGATCTGATCGGAACCTACAGTGAATAAAGCCCTACTTTACATACTACTCCTTTTAAGCCTTTCAGTTTTTTCCCAAACGGAGAACGAAATTGTTGTGGATACAGCCGTTCAGGTTGTTAAAACAGTCAAAAGTGACTTGTTAAAAGCAACAAATGAAGATTTTGAAATTTACGAAGACAACGAAAGTATTCAGCCGAAATCTTTCCGTGAAAATTTTCAAAAGGACTATACCGCAGAAGAATTTCAATACGAACCGGTACTGAAAGACACGTCACGATGGGATAATTTCAAAGCCTGGCTGGCGTATTGGCTGGACCGAATTTTCTCTTTCGGAGGGGAAGGAAATGTAACTGTTTTTGAAATCGTACTTAAAACAATCGCCCTTTTGATTGTGCTTTTTGTAGTCTATCTGATTGTAAAAACGATTATCAACAAAGAAGGGAAATGGATTTTCGGAAAATCATCCAAAAAGAAAATCAGTACGACTGAATTTTCGGAAGAGGACATTCACAGCATCGATTTTAAAACCATTATCGAAAAAAGCAAAGCCGCCAACAACCACCGATTGTCCATTCGGTATTACTATTTATGGTTACTGAAACGCATGTCGGACAATGGCGTAATCGAATGGGATATTGAAAAAACCAATTCCGATTACCTTTATGAAATCAAACGCAATGCCCTGAAAGAAGATTTCCAGTACCTTTCGTACATCTATGATTACAGTTGGTATGGCGAATTTACCATTGACGACGCGTTGTTTGATAAAGCCGAAAAAGCTTTTGTTAAAACCATTAATTCGATATAAATGAACAGAACTCTCAAAATATACATTGCGTTTTTTGTGCTGATTATCATCGGAATTATGGTTATTGACGCCAACCGTTCCAAACCGATTGACTGGTCGCCCACGTATGCCACAAAAGACAAGATTCCGTTCGGACTTCATGTTTTCGACAAAGAAAGTACTACACTGTTTAAAGATCAGAAAGTGGAACGCTTCGGCAGTACGCTCTATGAGTTTCTGGATCCGAAATACAGTTATGCCGATTCGACCTACAGCATAAAAGGAACCCTGTTGCTTGTTTCTGAAAACAACGAATTTGATGAAACTTCCTTAAACGAATTAATCTGGTTTGTGGAGCACGGGAACTCGGCATTTCTGAGTATGAAAGATTTTCCGGAACAACTGATGGATACCCTGAATACCGATTTCGGAAACCAATATTCGTTATCGGACAGTCTGCATTTCAATCTGACCAACGATGCTTTCAAACACAAAAATTACACCTTTAAAAAAGGAGCCAGTCTCTCCTATTTCAATAAAATCGACACGGTAAACGCTACCGTTTTGGGACATCAGGAAATCGATACCGCAAAACACATTAATTTCGTAAAAGTACCTTACGGAAGAGGAAATTTCTACCTCCACACCCAACCGGCTGCTTTTTCAAATTATTACCTGCTGCATAAAAACAATGCCAAGTATTGTGCCGACATCCTTTCTTACATCCCGAAAGGAAACATCTATTGGCAGGCCAAAAGTTTTAAAAACGAAGAACTGTCCAGCTCACCGATGCGGTACATCCTGAGTCAGCCCGCCTTAAAATGGGCATGGTACCTGTTCCTGATCGGAATGACTATCTTTATGGTTTTCAATGCCAAACGACGACAGCGCATCATCCCGATAAAAGTCCCGCTTCAGAATACCACGGTGGATTTCACCAAAACCATCGGAAATTTATACCTTCAGGAAGGCAATCATCATATCATCATTGATAAAAAAATCATTTATTTTCTGGAAAAAATACGCACCGATTATCTGATTGACACCTTCAACCTAGACGAGACGTTCATCAATCGCCTGCATCAGAAAACCGGTAAAGACAAAGCCGACATAGAAAACATCGTACGATTAATAAAAAGACACCGAAATAATCTGCCGAGTACAGAAAAAGACGTAATCGAAATCAGTAAAGCAATAGATAAATTAAAGTAATATGGATACTTTCGAAAATAACCACAACCCGCTTAACGGAAATTCAAACCCTGAATTTTCAAGTGAGACAACACAAATTACACCGTCTTCAGATGAGAATGTCAACTTTGAAACCCGAATCAATCTGGCGCCATTGTTACAAAGTGTCACAGAAATCAAAAACGAGTTAAGTTCCGTTATTGTTGGACAACAAAAAATGATCGATCAGCTTTTGGTTGCTGTTTTGTCTAACGGACACGTGCTTTTGGAAGGGGTTCCGGGCGTTGCCAAAACGATTACCGCCAAATTATTATCGAAAACGTTGGCGCTGGATTTCAGCCGCATTCAGTTTACACCGGATTTGATGCCGTCGGATATCATCGGAACGTCGGTATTTGATTTGTCGAAATCGGAATTCCAGTTCAAAAAAGGACCGGTTTTCTCCAACTTCATTCTGATTGACGAAATCAACCGTGCTCCTGCCAAAACTCAGGCAGCACTGTTTGAAGTGATGGAAGAACGTCAGATTACCATTGACGGAAAAGCGTATCCAATGGACGCCCCGTTTTTGGTTATCGCCACGCAAAACCCCATTGAACAGGAAGGAACCTATCGTTTACCTGAAGCGCAATTGGATCGTTTCTTATTCAAAATCAGCATCGATTATCCGAATCTGAGCGAAGAAATTCATATCCTTCAAAAAGAAAACGAGTTGCAGGACCGAAACAAACTGGAAAACATCCGTGAGATTCTTTCCAAAATCGAAATCGGAAACTACCAGCGTTTGGTGAAGCAAATCAAGATTGAAAGTCATTTGGTGGAATACATTGCCAAAATCGTAATGAATACCCGTGAAAATGCGTTCTTATATTTGGGTGCTTCGCCACGAGCTTCGATTGCGATTTTAAACGCAGCCAAAGGTTTCGCAGCCCTTCGCGGACGTGATTTCGTTACGCCGGAAGATATTAAAGACGCTGCAGTTCCAGTATTACAACACCGTGTGATGGTTACGCCGGAACGTGAAATGGAAGGCATCACTTCCACAGAAATCATCCGTCAGATTATTGATACCGTAGAAATTCCGCGCTAATGCAATTTTTTAAAAAACTATACCTCAACACGCTTTTTTTCTATGTGCTTTTGGGCATCATAGCCGGATTTGTTTTGGCTTATTTTTTCCCGGGATTGTACAAAGTCTGCTGGCTATTGGTACTTTTACTGGTAACGTTTACCGGAGTAGACATCTTACTTTTATTCGCAACAAAACAGGACATCAAAGCCTCCCGAAATACTCCGGAAAAATTCTCCAATGGCGATGAAAACGAAATTTCCGTCAAACTGAAAAACCACTATTCGTTTTCGGTATTAGCTAAGGTTATCGATGAAATTCCGTTTCAGTTTCAGGTGCGCAATTTCGAAATCAACCGCAAATTGGAAGCGAACGGAAAAGACCATTTCAGTTATAAATTACGTCCTACGGAACGCGGGGAATATTTCTTCGGCAATCTGAATGTGTACATTTCCTCCCCGTTACGACTGATTTCACGCCGATTTACCTTTGCCAACAATCAGATGGTGCCTACTTATCCATCGTACATTCAGTTACGAAAATACGATCTGATGGCATTTTCCAACAATCTGTTACAATACGGTTTGAAACGCATCCGACGCATCGGACATACGATGGAATTTGAGCAGATTAAGGAATACGTTCAGGGCGACGACATCCGAACTTTAAACTGGAAAGCGACGGCCAAACGCAATCAACTGATGGTGAATCAGTTTCAGGACGAAAAATCGCAAACGGTTTATATGGTAATCGACAAAGGCCGTGTGATGAAAATGCCGTTTAACGGATTGAGTCTGCTGGATTATGCGATTAATTCCAGTTTGGTTTTATCGAATGTAATTCTGAAAAAAGGCGACAAAGCCGGACTGTTTTCCTTCTCGAAAAAAGTGGAAAACCGCGTTATCGCCGAACGCCGGCAGTCGCAGATGAATCTGATTCTGGAAAACCTGTACAACATCAAAACGAATTTCTTCGAAAGCGATTACAGCCGTTTGTATGTGGACATTAAGAAAAACATCAACCACCGCAGTCTGATTTTACTGTACACCAATTTCGAAACCGTTGACGGATTGCACCGCCAGTTGCCCTATCTGAAAGGGATTGCCAAAAACCATTTGTTAGTAGTGGTGTTCTTCAGCAACACGGAATTAAATGACTTGATCAACAAAAAGGCAACGACCATTCAGGACGTGTATGATCAGACGATTGCCGAAAAATTTGCTTTCGAAAAACGACTGATCGTAAACGAACTTAAGAAATACGGCATTTATTCGGTGTTAACCCAACCGGAAAACCTTACATTGGATACCATCAACAAATATCTGGAAATTAAAGCGAGGGGAATTTTGTAAGATGTTCGGAATAACTCCTTAATTTTGTCCTTCAGCTACATCAAAATGAAACAAATTACTTCCGTTCAGAATCCGTATATCAAATCCTTAGTGCAACTTCAGGAAAAAGCGAAAACCCGAAAACAAACCGGCACGTTTTTAATTGAAGGGCAGCGCGAAATCATGCTCGCTCAAAAAGGCGGTTATGAATTGGAAACGATTCTTTTTCTGCCGGAATTGATTTCCGAAACCGAGATCCGACAACTCACCCGACAAAAAGTCGAACTGATTGAAATTTCCAAAGAAGTCTATCAGAAATTAGCCTATCGCGACACTACCGAAGGAATTTTGGCCATAGCTAAAACCAAATCGTTACAGCTATCGGATTTAAAATTATCCAACAACCCGTTGATATTAGTTGCCGAAGCGACCGAAAAACCGGGAAACATTGGTGCCCTTTTACGAACTGCCGATGCCGCTAATCTGGATGCGGTAATCATTGCCAACCCGAAAAGCGACATGTACAACCCGAATGTAGTGCGTTCGAGTGTTGGTTGTTTGTTTACCCGACAAATCGCGATCGGTTCCACTGAGGACGTTATCGCTTATCTGAAAGAAAAAAACATTGCTATTTATTGCGCTACGTTACAGGATTCGACTTCCTATCATACGCAGGACTACACTACGCCATCGGCCTTAGTCGTGGGCACGGAAGCCACAGGTTTAACGGAAGCCTGGAGAAATGCGAGTACCAAAAACATCATTATCCCGATGCAGGGTGAAATCGATTCGATGAATGTTTCGGTTGCGGCTGCGATATTACTCTTCGAAGCAAAAAGACAAAGGGGGTTTTAAGGTTAGGAAAGGGAAAAGGGAAAAGGGAAAAGGGAAAAGGGAAAAGAAAGCAACAATAAAAAACCACGAATATGAAATATAAATTATCATTAGTAACACTTTTAATTGGTTTTTGTGTTTCGGCACAAATGACGGCTCCGCAAGTGGATGAGCTGGTGGAAAAGACATTAAAAGCTTTTGATGTTCCGGGTATAGCGGTTGCCATTGTAAAAGACGGAAAAGTGATTCATTCGAAAGGGTATGGTGTAAAATCCATCATCACCAAACAAAAAGTGGATGAAAACACGTTATTCGGAATCGCGTCCAACAGTAAGGCTTTTACCGCCTCGGCATTAGCTATTTTGGTTGATGAAGGCAAACTGAATTGGGATGATAAGGTTATCAAATTCATTCCCGAATTCAAAATGTACAACGATTATGTGACCAACGAATTCACCATCAGGGATTTATTGACGCACCGAAGCGGATTGGGTTTGGGTGCCGGTGACTTAATGATTTGGCCCGATGGACACGATTTTACTCCGAAAGACATTATCAATAACATTCAGTATTTAAAACCGGTTTCGGGTTTCCGAACGAAATACGATTACGACAATTTACTCTATGTGATTGCCGGAGAAGTGGTGGAGCGTATCAGCAAACAATCGTGGGCGGAATTTGTGGAAAACCGCATCATGAAACCTATCGGAATGGAAAATAGTGTCGGAACCTGGTCGCGTTTGAAAGATACCACCAACACTATCGTTCCCCATGTTCCGATTGACGGAAAACTAAAAGTCATCACCCGTTATAAAAGTAGAGTCATGGATGCTGCGGGCGGAATTTACTCGAGTGTAAACGACATCAGCAAATGGATGATTGTACAAATGAACAAAGGAAAATACGGCACGAACCAACAATTGTTCAGCAGTAAACAACATGCTGAAATGTGGACGCCGCAAACCATACTTCCCAACCGCACAACTCCTCCTTACAACACGCTATTCAAAGCCTACGGTTTGGGCTGGCAGTTACAGGATATCAAAGGGAAACTTCAGATTTCGCACACAGGAGGTCTGGAAGGCATTGTTACACAGACGATTATGATTCCGGAATTGCAATTGGGTATTGTGGTTTTGACCAACCAGCAATCGGGAGCTGCTTTTAACGCCATTTCGAATACGATTAAAAACAGTTATCTGAATATTCCTTACGAAGATTACGTGACCAAATACAGCCAACAGATGAAAGCCACGGAAACCGAAGCCGATAAAGTGACGGACGAAGTTTGGGCGACTGTGGCAAAAAACAAATCGGATAAAAAACTGAAGATTGACCCTGCAAAACTGATCGGAACCTACAAAGACAATTGGTTGGGTGAAATTACCATCAGTGAAAAGAAAGGCAAACTGATTTTCTCGGCAAAACGTTCGCCGCAATTAACCGGAGAAATTTCATTTTACAAAGACAACACTTTTGCGGTTAAGTGGTTCAACCGGTATTTCCATGCCGATGCTTTCATGTACATCACTTACGACAACTTGGGTTATGTGACCAACATTAAAATGAAACCGATTTCTCCCCTGACCGATTTCAGTTATGATTTTCAGGATTTGGATATCAACCGAATCAAATAAAGCCTAAAGCGTTCCTAAAAAGAGCGCTTTTTTTTATTTAAAGCAACGGTTTACCGCACTATATGTGATACCGTAAACCTGTTATCACTAAAACCCTTCTATGTCAAAAGGTTTCTCGGATGTATTCAAATCCTTCGACAAAATACCTATAAAAGATAAAACTCCTTTTTATCGCAACAGTAGTTACAGTTAAAAAAATGTATTTTTCATGTTTTACTAAAAATAGTATTCGTAATTTTACGAACAGAAAGTAAAAATACAATGAAAACAGTCAAAGAAAACTATTTTACTAACACCCAAGTAGATACCGCTCGTTTTGCAAAAGCATTGGGCCATCCGGTGAGAGTAGCTATTTTGGAATTGCTAAACTCGCAGTCTTGCTGTTATCATGGTGATATGGCAGAAGAGTTGCCTATTGCCAAATCCACTTTATCCCAGCATTTAAACGAGTTAAAGGATGCGGGGTTAATTCAGGGAACTATCACACCACCAACGGTTAAATATTGTATCAACAGAGAAAATTGGGCCTTAGCAAAATATTTATTGGGCAATCTGTTAAAGTAAAAAAACATAAAAAACATTCGTAATAATACGAATAAAACATACCATAAAAAGCAATACAATGAAAACAATTAAAGTACTCGGGCCGGGTTGTCCTAAATGCAAAACGATGTTTCACAATGTAGAAGAAGCGGTAAAACAATTAGGCATTGATGCCGAAATCACTAAAGTGGAAGACATCGAAGAAATGATGAAATACAATGTCTTAACCACTCCGGTTTTGGTTATTGACGAGCAAATTAAGATTAAAGGCAGAATCGCTCAAATAGACGAAATCAAAGACCTTTTAAAATAATAAGATTATGGAAAATCAAACACTGGTGAAAGAAATTTGTCCGACTACAACTCAGGAATGGATAAAAGAAGGCGCTGTATTGGTAGATGTTCGCGAAAAAGAGGAAGTGGCACAATTAGCTTATGATGTTCCTAACTTATTGCATATTCCCTTATCAGAATTTGAAGAACGTTTTAACGAAATTCCAAAAGACAAAAAAGTGGTAATGGCATGCAAAAGTGGCGGACGCAGTTTACGGGCGGCAGGTTTCCTGGTTAATCATGGCTATGAAAACGTGGTGAACATGCAATACGGTATCATTCGCTGGGTTCAAAAAGGGTTTTCAACTAAAGGCGATACCGCTTCTGTTTTAGGAAATGATGGAGGATGTTGTTCTTCTTCAAGTTGTTGTTAACTAAATTAGCAAATCATGTTTGATTGGACACAGAACTTTGCCGATTGGCTTACCTACACCCTATTTGGATTGGCAAAAGGAAATCATTTTGCGGATGCCTTGAATTTTTTTGTGTTTGACACCATTAAGATATTTATTTTACTGTTTTTCATGAGCATCTTAATGGGCATTATCAATTCTTACTTTCCGATTGATAAAGTTCGTTATGCCTTACAAAAAAGAAAATGGTACGGATTGGACTATTTTTTCGCTTCCTTCTTCGGAACGGTTACGCCCTTTTGTTCCTGTAGTTCGGTACCTTTATTTATAGGATTCGTGCAAGGTGGAATTCCGCTTGGTGTTACTCTGGCTTTTCTTATTTCATCGCCTTTAGTCGATGCTGTTACGGTTGCCCTATTTTTAGGAATGTTTGGTATGAAAGCAACAGTAATCTATGTAGTCAGCGGCATTATAATTTCCATGATAGCTGGATTTATTTTAGGTAAAATGAAATTAGAAAAAATGCTAACGCCATGGGTTAAACAAATCATTGAAAACAAACAAAAAGCAAATATTGAATTTGAAGCAGAAAAAACATCATTGATACAACGATTCCCTGTAATATTTTCAGAAGCAATGAGTATTGTAAAAGGTGTGTCGGTCTATATAGTGGTTGGCGTTGCAATTGGTGGGTTAATGCACGGTTTCATACCTACTGATTTTTTTGAACAGTACATCAGTAAAGACAATCCTCTGGCAGTGCCCATTGCCGTTTTACTTGGTGTTCCCATGTATACCAATACAGCAGGCATATTGCCTATCATGGAGGTTTTGGTTCAGAAAGGCATTCCATTAGGTACCGCGGTGGCTTTCTCTATGGCAGTTGTGGCATTATCATTTCCCGAAGCGATGCTTCTGAAAAAAGTAATGACGGGAAAAATGTTAGCGATATTTTTCGGAGTAGTAACACTATGTATTATTCTATCAGGTTACATTTTTAATTTAATTTTATAATCATGAAAACCAAAACACAACTTTTTTTAGAACTGTGGCTCGAAGCCAGAACGCGGTTTACCAATCAAACAGAAAATATAACCGAACAAGATTTACTTAAAAAATTAGCACCTTCCGTTAATAGTGTCGGCTTTCTTATTCGTCATATAGGCGATGTGGAATTGCTTTTCACCAAAAACGTATTCGGTGCAACAGATGTGAAAGTAGTGGCCAAAACAGTAATCGCAAAACACGATACGGGCGAATGGACTAATCTTCAGGAATTAAAAGAATATGTAACCTACTCCTTTGATGCTTTAAAATCGATTGTGGAAAAACAAACGGATGCCGATTGGGAAACCACGATCACTACAAATGAATTTGGCGCCAAAACCAAAGCAGAAGCATTTGGCCGAATCGTTTCTCACACCGCTTATCATGCAGGTCAATTGGCCATAATAAATAAATACGGAACATTTTAAAGATTACTTACGATGAAAAAAATAGGTTTATTACTTACAATTGTGGCGACTTCCATATTGTTTTCCTGCAATTCTAAAGATGAAAATTTCAAAAGTCCAAAAGAAGGCTTTACACCAACAGGTACAGAAAAAACTACAACATCAAAAAACAGATTGGAAGTTTATGCTTTTCACGGAACAAGACAATGTGAAACCTGCAAAAACATGAAAGCCAACACCAAAGCAACTTTAGACAATTATTTTGCAAACGAAATGAAATCCGGTAAGATTGTTTATCAGGTTATTGATGTGGATGACGAAAAAAACGAAAAATTAGCCGAAAAGTTTGAAGCAACCGGAACAGCGTTAATGATTAATAATGTTGCAAACGGTAAAGACAATATTTCCGATTGGAGCGACTTCGCTTTTGATAAAGCCAATGATGCCGAAGAATACATTCCACAGTTAAGAACAAAAATCCAAACAGCGCTTAAATAATGGAGACGGTTACCCAACTATTTGAAAGCAGCAACATGCCTCTTTTAGGCGCTTTACTTTTAGGCATACTTACAGCTATCAGTCCGTGCCCGTTGGCCACTAACATTACGGCAACCGCCTATATTTCCAAAACACTAACAGGAAAGAAAAAAGTCTTGTTAAGCGGTTTTCTTTATACATTGGGGTTAGCATTAACCTATACGAGCATCGCGTTGATTATTATTTTTGGCGCAAGCAAATTCCATGTGGCTAAATTTTTTCAAGGCAATGGCGAAAAATTCATTGGGCCGATTATGGTTGTCATTGGTTTAATAATGCTAAACGTGATTAAACTCCATTTTTTAGGAAAATCCAATTTTACCGAAAAAGTTCAGGATAAATTTAAGGATAAGGGACTATTGGGTTCTTTCTTGTTGGGCGCATTATTTGCAATGGCATTTTGTCCCTACAGCGGCGCAATGTATTTTGGTATTTTAATTCCAATGAGTATTAAAAGCAGTGTTGGTTTCACCCTACCGTTCTTCTATGCGCTTGGTGCCGGTTCCTTGGTATTGTTTTTTACTTTTCTAATCGCTTTCAGCATGCAAAAAGTGGGCAAATACTTTAATGCCATAACCAAAGTCGAAAAGATTATGAGAGGTATTGCAGGATTACTTTTTGTAGGAACAGGGTTATACTACATTTTAATATACCTCAAAGTAATATAATGAACAAGCCATCCGATTGATTTAATAGCCGAAAACAATATAGCAGTCTTCTAAAAATCATGACCAACATAACAGGAATCTATAAACTTCTTCAACAGCGATTCCTGTGATGGTTTTAAAAAAAACGAAGTTCCCCTTAAAATCTTCTTCTTATTAATTTATTCTTTTATAATTCGTACAGCTCTCCAAAATCTATTTAAAATAAAAACCAACATTTGACGCTCTTAACAGAACCATAATGAAAAACTTATAAAAAGAACGCTTTTTTCATATAAAACGGCAATCTGTTTGCAAACTTCATTTCTTTACCTTATTTTTAAGTACTGAATGAAATACCATGATAGAGATTGATTTAGAAGCTGAAAACAAAGCTATTGCCAAAGAATATAAAGAACTGCTCCGTATTAGTTATCAGACCCTTTCCGAAGACGATAAAAAACTCATCCGAAAAGCGTTTGATGTGGCTGTTGATGCACATAAAGACCAACGCCGAAAATCGGGCGAAGCCTATATTTTTCACCCAATTGCCGTTGCTAAAATTGTAGCCGGAGAAATTGGTTTGGGTGCGACTTCCATTGCTGCTGCTTTGATGCACGATGTGGTGGAAGATACGGACATTACCGTGGAAGACATCGAAAAGATGTTCAACCCGAAAATTGCCCGTATTGTTGACGGTTTAACCAAAATCGCCAAAGTAAAAACGGATCAGGAAATCTCAATGCAGGCGGAAAATTTCCGCAAAATGCTGTTGACACTCAATGATGATGTTCGTGTAATCCTTATCAAAATCGCCGACCGTCTGCATAACATGCAAACCATGGAAAGCATGGTCGATTACAAACAGGCTAAAATCGCATCGGAAACCTTATATATTTACGCTCCCCTAGCCCATCGTTTGGGACTTTACAATATCAAAACCCAACTGGAAGATTTAGGGTTGAAATATACCGAACCTGCCGTTTACAACGATATCGTAAGTAAAATGAAGGAGAGTAAGGAAGAACAACAGGCATACATCAAATCGATTGCCGATGTCCTTAAAAATTCCCTAGACGAAGAACATATTGAATATACGATGAAAGGCCGACCGAAATCGGTGTATTCCATCCGAAGAAAAATGCTCGCTCAAGGGGTTACTTTTGACGAAGTATACGACAAATTTGCCCTGAGAATCATCTACAAATCCAATCCGCACGACGAAAAATTCCTGGCCTGGAAGATTTATTCGATAGTAACCGATCATTATCGCCCGAGTCCGAGTCGTTTGCGCGACTGGATTTCTTCGCCGAAATCAACCGGATACGAAGCCTTACACATTACCGTTATGGGGCCGAAAGGGCGCTGGGTGGAAATTCAGGTGCGAAGCGAACGCATGGATGAAATCGCCGAAAAAGGTTACGCAGCACATTACAAATACAAACAAGGCGCGTCTGAAGAAAACAGTCTGGATGTTTGGTTGAACCAACTGAAAGAAGCACTGGAAAATTCAGAAACCAATGCCGTAGATTTTGTCGAGGATTTCAAACTAAATCTGTATGCCAAAGAAATTTATGTCTTTACACCAAAAGGGGAAATCAAATCGTTACCTAAAGGTGCTACCTCACTGGATTTCGCGTTCAGCATCCACTCGGAAATCGGTGTAAAAACGCGAGGCACCAGAGTAAACGGAAAACTGGTACCGCTGAACCATGTGCTAAACAGTGGCGATCAGGTGGAAATCATCACATCGGCGAATCAGAAACCAACAGCGCATTGGTTGGATTATGTTACTACAGCCAGAGCCAAAAATAAAATCAAGAACGTACTCAACGAGAGTACCAAAAAAATTGCCGAAGACGGAAAAGAAATCCTAACCCGAAAATTACGCCATTTAAAAGTAGCGCTTAACGAGCAAACCGTTAACGAATTGGTAAACTTCTTCAAACTGCAAACCAGTCTGGATTTGTTTTACCGTGCCGGATTGGGAACCATCGACAACCAGCAATTAAAAGACTTTGCCGCGCAGAAAAGCAATTCATTGGTGAATTTCTTCAAGAAAACAATAAAGCGTTCCCCATCGGCGCAACCGGAACACATTCATAAAAACGAACTCAGCAAAAACTACGATTTATTGGTTTTTGGTGCGGAACAGGACAAACTGGATTACAAATTATCTACGTGTTGCAACCCAATTCCCGGCGATGATGTTTTCGGATTCGTAACCATTACCGAAGGGATTAAAGTGCACCGAAAAGACTGTCCGAACGCCATCAGTTTACAGTCGAATTTCGCCTACCGTATCATTCAGGCCAAATGGATTGACTCTTCCCAGGAAGAATTCAAAGCCACCCTGAAAATTACCGGAATGGACACACTTGGTTTAACCAACGAACTGACCAAAGTAATTTCCAACCAAATGAACGTAAACATTCAGAGTATTTCCTTGAGTGGTGAAGCAGGACTGTTTAACGGTCAGGTAACGGTAGTGGTTCAGAACAATGTAATTCTGAAAAAACTGATGGACAACATCCGAAAAATTGACGGCGTGGATAAAGTAACGCGTGTAAACAATATTTAATTCATGATTAAACAAATTGTTTTACTATTCAGTGCTTTATTCACATGTTCATGTGTTTCAGCACAGAGTCGAAGTGTCAAATATAAATTAGACCCGTACGGACAAAAGACAAGTTCGAATTTCATGACTTTGGCAGAAAAATACCCCAATAATGCTATGGCCTTTAGAATAACTGCCGACAGCGGAAGGGTTTATCAATACAATGCCCCAAGATACAGTGCATACAAAATCAATTTTGCTGATTTCAGAAAAAAAATTGAAGATCTAACAGGGAAAACATTTTCAGAATCAACTACATTCATAATTTATTACAACTATAAAGATGATGTTTGCTCGGATTGGTATTCCAACAACATAAATAGTGAATTGATAAAAAGAAAGAAAGAATATCACGATCCATTTAAAGTTTATATCGAAAAAACATACCCTAACACCGTTTTCCTTGTTTTATACGAAAAAGGCATCACCCTTTCTGACAGCCTTCAATACGAAAACGAATATTTCTTTTCAGATAAAAACAATAACATCAGAGAGAATATTTTTCGAAACCCAACAGTTTGTGGCTCCTTCTCAATAACCAAATACGACGGCACCACTTTGATATACAACGGAGAAACCACCGCTGACTCAATTGCCGGACATCTGAAACCTGAAATATGGAATTCAATTTTCAAAACACAATAAAATTAAACTTTCACTTCAGAAAAATTAAACTTACCTTTGCGGGTCTTTCATAGCAAACCCAAATGGATAATAATAAGAATCAGGAGATTGTAAAAAGTGTATTCACAAAATACCTTGAAGAAAAAGGGCATCGTAAAACGCCGGAGCGCTATGCTATTCTTCAGGAGATATACGATAGTCAGGAGCACTTTGACATCGAATCCTTATATATTAAAATGAAAAACAAGAACTATCGCGTAAGTAGAGCAACACTTTACAACACGATAGAATTGTTATTGGAATGCGGTTTGGTGAGACGTCATCAGTTTGGACAAAATCAGGCGCATTATGAAAAATCCTATTTTGACAAACAGCACGATCACATCATTATGAGCGACACCGGCGAAGTAATCGAATTTTGTGACCCGAGAATCCAAACGATAAAACAAACCATCGAAGAAATTTTCGGAGTGAACATTCACAACCATTCGCTTTACTTTTACGCTACAAAAAAACAGGAGTAAACGAAAGTCGGATTGACTATCAAAAATAAACAACAACTATAACAACACAACACAATGACAGTAGATTTACTGCTAGGCTTACAGTGGGGCGACGAAGGCAAAGGAAAAATCGTTGACGTACTTACTTCAAAATACGACATTATTGCTCGTTTTCAAGGCGGACCAAACGCCGGACACACCTTAGAATTTGACGGAATCAAACACGTTTTAAGAACCATTCCTTCGGGGATTTTCCATAAAACGGCGATTAACATCATCGGAAACGGCGTGGTAATTGATCCGGTGGTTTTCCAGAAAGAACTGGAAGGTCTTGAAAAATTCAACATGGATGTGAAATCAAAATTACTGATTTCCAGAAAAGCACACTTAATTTTACCAACACATCGTTTATTGGACGCTGCTTCGGAAGCTTCTAAAGGAAAAGCGAAAATCGGTTCAACTTTAAAAGGAATTGGCCCAACGTATATGGACAAAACCGGAAGAAACGGAATCCGTGTGGGGGATATCGAATTAGGTGATTTTAAAGAACGTTACAGAGCATTAGCCGACAAACATGAGGCGATGATTGCATTCTATGATGTTGATATGCAATACAATTTACAGGAAATGGAAGCGGAATTCTTTGAAGCTGTTGAAGTTTTAAAGACATTGCAATTCATTGACAGTGAAGAATACCTGAACAATGCGATGAAAGCAGGAAAATCAATTCTTGCAGAAGGTGCTCAGGGTTCGTTATTGGACATCGATTTCGGAACGTATCCTTTCGTAACATCGTCTAATACAACAGCTGCGGGAGCTTGTACCGGTTTGGGAATTGCGCCTAACAAAGTAAAAGACGTTTTCGGGATTTTCAAAGCATACACCACCCGTGTAGGTAGCGGACCTTTCCCAACGGAATTGTTCGACGAAGATGGTCAGACCATGGCCAGAGTAGGTAACGAATTCGGAGCCGTAACAGGACGTCCAAGACGTTGCGGCTGGTTGGATTTGGTAGCGTTGAAATATGCCGTTCAGGTAAATGGCGTTACGCAATTGTTCATGATGAAAGGCGACGTACTTTCCGGTTTTGACACGCTTAAGGTGTGTACAGGTTACAAATACAAAGGAGAAGTTATTTCTCACTTACCGTACAACATTGAAGAAGAAAACGTTACTCCGATTTTCATTGAGAAAAAAGGATGGCAAGCCGATTTAACCGGAATGACCAAATACGACGAATTACCGGTGGAATTAAAAGAATACATCGAATTTATTGAAAAAGAAGTCGAAGTGCCTATCAAAGTGGTCTCAGTTGGACCGGACAGAACTCAGACGATTCTTAAATAATATGAAAAACGCTTTCTTCGGAAGGCGTTTTTTTTTTGATAGTTATTTCGCGAAGAGGCACAAAGCCCCACAGAGACACACAAAGTTTTGTGAAGGATAGTGGATAACACTTATACTTCTGCCTTCTGCCTTCTGCCTTCTGCCTTCTGCCTTCTGCCTTCTGCCTTCTGCCTTCTGCCTTCTGCCTTCTGCCTTCTGCCTTCTGCCTTCTGCCCACATACACAAATAATTCTTAATAAAAATCGGCTTTCACAGATTTTACTTAAATTTGGACAAAATTTCAGACATTGAAAAACTATTTTCTATTCATCATAAGTGTTCTTTTCATTGGTTTTACCTCATTGGCACAGGAAAAGAAAGTCATCAGAATCATCAATTCGGATTTCATTGACATGAATCAAACCGAAATCCCCGGCGCAATCCTCTTTACAGGAAATGTTCAGGTGGAACACGACGGCGTAATTATCAATTGTAACAAAGCTTATCATTTTAAAGATGAAAACTACGTGAAAGCCTTTGGGAATGTCCGCTTGAATCAGGGTGACTCCATTACGATGACCAGCAAATATGCCGAATACAACGGAAATCAGAAGTTCGCTTTTGCAACCGGCGATGTGGTTTTACGTTCACCGGAATCCACCTTAACCACAGACACCATTAATTTCGACAGAAGCATCCAACAGGCTTATTACAATACCTACGGAACCATTATCAATAACGAAAACACCTTGCGAAGCAAATCGGGACGTTATTTTCTGAACGAAAAAAAATACCAGTTTAAAACAGCTGTTACGGTTACCAATCCGGAATGCACCATCAAAACCAATCATTTGGATTTCTATGACAATTCGGGGCATGCGTATGTTTTCGGACCATCCACAATTACGAGTAAAGAAAATGTGATTTACACCGAAAACGGCTTTTACGATACCAAAAATCACACCTCGAATCTGTCGAAAAACTCAACCATTACTTATGAAAACCGAAAGATAAAGGGCGATAAGATATTTTACGATCGGAAAAACGATTTTTCAACCGCCACCAATAACGTAAAAATAACCGATTCCATAAACAGGATGGTGGTTAGAGGTCATTATGCCGAGATGTACAAAGCGAAAGACTCGATGTTTATTTCCAAAAAGGCCCTGATTGCGACTTTTGTTGAAAACGATTCTGTTTATATCCACGCAAAACGCATATTGGTTACCGGAAAGCAAAGTGAACGCATTGTACGCGGATTCAATAACGCCCGTATTTTCAAGTCGGATATGAGTGGAAAATGCGACTCGATTCATTCCGACCAGCAAAAAGGACTGACCCAACTTATCGGGAAACCCGTTCTATGGAGTCAGAAAAGCCAATTAACAGGCGACATCATGCATCTTATCGGCAACAACAAAACCGAAAAAATGGATTCCCTGAAAGTGATGAACAATGCCTTTATCGTTCAGAAAGATACTATCGGCAATGGCTACAATCAGGTAAAAGGACAGCATTTATACGGGAAGTTCCGCGACAACAAACTCTATGAAGTAGACATGGTAAAAAATGCCGAAATGATTTACTACATGTACAACGACAAAAATGAGTTGGTAGGCATCGATAAAGGCGTTTGCAGTAACATTCATCTGGAGTTGGAAAACAATCAAATCCAAACCGTAACCAAATTGATAAATGCCGAAGGACAAATCTATCCTGAAGCCGAGTTCCCGGAAAACGCGCGTAAACTTCGAGGATTCGTTTGGCGTGGCGACGAAGAAATAAAACGACTGGAAGACATCTTTCCTGCTGAAGAATTAGCCCTTGACGAAAAGGCACAGCTTCAGAGTAAAAAAGATGCTATTGCAGACGAAAAACCTATGGAGATTAAGAAAGAAACGCTGGAATATGGCAAGCCGGTTAAGAAACCAGCTCCAGCTAAAAAGAAGAAGAAATAATCAGTTGACAGCATTCAGTGGTCAGTGAACAGATTACAAATAACCCAATTACAGAATACACGAATATCTACCACCATGTTAAAAGATTTCTATAAATACCAGGCACAAACTTCCCCTTACCCTTTAGGAATGGAAGTTTCCCACGCCAAAGGCTCCTACATCTACGATACTAACGGAAAAGCCTATTTAGATTTTGTAGCGGGCGTTTCCGCGTGTACGCTTGGACATCAGCATCCGCGTGTGCGTGAAGCTATTGTAAACCAATTGGACAAATACGCCCACGTAATGGTATACGGCGAATACGCACAGGATCCGGCGGTGGAATTATGTAAACTTTTAGCCGAAAATACCCCAGCGCCGTTAGACAAAGTCTATTTGGTAAACTCAGGTACCGAAGCCACAGAAGGTGCTTTAAAATTAGCCCGTCGTGTGACCGGAAGAAGTCAGCTTATCTCGTGTCATAACGCCTATCACGGGAACACTATGGGTTCGATGAGTGTAATGGGATTTGAAGAACGCAAACAGATCTTCCGCCCGTTGATTCCCGATGTGGATTTCATCACGTTCAACAACGAAGAAGATTTACTCAAAATAACCGAAAAAACGGCCGGAATCATCCTGGAAACCATTCAGGGTGGTGCCGGTTTTATCCAACCTCATAACGATTTTCTTAAAAAAGTACGCCAGCGTTGCGACGAAGTGGGCGCTTTATTGATCTTAGACGAAATCCAACCCGGATTTGGCCGTACCGGAAAACTCTTCGGATTCCAGAATTACGATATGGTTCCCGATGTTGTTGTGATGGGCAAAGGCATGGGCGGCGGAATGCCAGTTGGTGCTTTCATGGCCAAATCGGAATACATGGATTTACTGAGTCACGATCCGAAACTGGGACACATTACCACCTTTGGAGGACATCCCGTAATTGCCGCAGCGTGTCTGGCAACGTTAAAAGAACTCCTTGAGACCGATTTAATGCCTCAGGCCTTGGAAAAGGAGCAATTAATTCGTAAATTACTGGTGCATCCGTTAATTACAGAGATACGCGGTGAGGGTTTAATGCTGGCTGCAATGACAGAAAGTCCTGAAATCACCAACAAAGTAATTTTCAAATGTCAGGATAAAGGACTCATTCTATTCTGGCTGTTGTTTGAAGGGTGCGCCATCCGCATCACTCCGCCCCTAACCCTTTCCAACCAAGAGATTGAAGAAGGTTGTGGCATCATTCTTGAAGCGATGAATGAGGTGATGTCCGAGTTGTAATAAATTGTTAATAATATTGTTTACAACATAAAGACGTTCATCAACAAAAGGCCTAAAACCTTTAGTAATTTTAATAAGGATAATTTTAAACAAGTGGAGTATGTATTTGAGTAACGAGGAAGAGGAAAACAGTTTATCCTTATCGAAGTTTGAATCCATGTTGAAAACCAACAAGGTATTCTTCTTTGACTCTGAAGAGTTTGAAGACATTATTCTTCATTATCTCGACACGGGGAGAATAAACTTAGCCAAAAAGGCTTTAAAATTAGGCTTAGAACAACACCCCAAATCAACCGGTTTGAAGTTGGTTCAAGTAGAACTGTTAGTGTTTGAAGACAAACTCGATATAGCAGAAAGAATGCTGAACGAGTTGTACGCCATCGAACCTACCAACGAAGAAATTTACATTCAGAAGGCAAACATTCACTCGAAAAGAGACGAACATGAAAAAGCCGTTGAATTATTAAAATACGCCCTGAAATATACCGATGATTACGCTGATGTGTATTCTCTTATCGGAATGGAGTATTTATTCATGGACGATCTGGAAAAAGCGAAAGAAAACTTCATCAAATGCCTGGACGAGGATTTGGAAGACCATTCCGCTTTGTACAACGTGGTGTATTGTTTTGATTTCTTAGACCAGAACAACGAAGCGATTTTGTTCCTGAACAGTTTTATCGACAGAAATCCGTACAGTGAAGTGGCCTGGCATCAGTTAGGACGCCAATATTACACGATTAAGGATTATGATCAGGCAGTTCGTGCTTTCGATTATGCCACCCTGATTGACGAAAATTTCTTAGGCGCTTATCTTGAAAAAGCAAAAGCACTGGAGAAACTAAAAAAATATCAGGAAGCGATTGACTGTTACACCGTTACCATGGAATTGGACGATGCGACTTCGTTTGCCTTATTGCGCGTGGGGAAATGTCACGAAAAATTAGGCAATACCGAATTGGCCTTACAATTCTTTTTAAAAACCGTTCACGAAGATCCGTTATTGGATAAGGCCTGGATAGCGATTACCGATTTTTACATCCGTCAGAAGAATTTCCAGAAAGCCTTGTATTATGCCAATAAAGCCTTGGGAATCGACAACGAAAACAAATTGTACTGGAAACGCTATGCGACCATCAATAAAGCGCTGAACTTTTTTGAAGAAGCCGAATACGGATTCCGAAAAGCGGTGGAATATGGCGATTATGAATTAGACACCTGGTTATTCTGGGTAGACATTTTACAGTTCCTAGGCGAATTTGAAAGCGCGGTTCAAACGTTGTTACAGGCTGCCGAATATTTTCCGGAAGAATACCAAGTGGAATACCGCTTGGCCGGATTGTACTTCATGCTGCAGGACGATGTGAAAGGTAAATTCCATTTGAGCAACGGTTTGCGGTTGAACTTTGAAAACAGATCATTGCTGGAAGAATTATTTCCAGTAATCTGGACCCGAAAAATTGTTCAGAATTCCATTGATAAACATAAAAAAGCAGACGAATAGTAAATCAAATACCACATTTTACTATTACCTTTATGGTCAGTTATTTCAATAACTGACCATAATTTTTATAAACCGGCGCGTCTGAACAAGATTCCTTCCATTATCCTTACAGCAAATGAAATCGAAGAAAACGAAAAAGCCTAAAAAGAAAAAATTCGGGTTACTGGGAAAGAATATCAGTTATTCGTTTTCCAAAAAGTACTTTACGGAGAAATTTGAAAAAATCAACTTCACGCATTATTCGTATACGAATTTTGATGTGGACACCATCGAAGAATTTCCAAAAATCATTGCAGAGACAAAGAACCTGAAAGGTCTGAACGTTACCATTCCGTATAAAGAATCCGTGATTCCGTTGCTGACGAAATTATCCAAGAACGCAAAAATAATTGGCGCGGTAAACACCATTAAGATATCCAAAGACGGCACCTTAAAAGGCTATAATACCGATTTTTACGGTTTCAAAAAAGCATTGAAATCCTTACTCCAAAAACAGCATCAAAGAGCACTGATACTGGGAACGGGTGGCGCAAGTAAAGCGGTGGCGTATGCGTTACGAAAACTCAATATCGATTATGATTTTGTATCGAGAAACCCTTCGGAATATCAGTTATCGTATCACGAATTGACGAAGGAGGTTTTCAGTGAATATCAAATCATCATCAACACCACGCCGGTTGGCACTTTTCCGGATGTTGATGATTGTCCGCCTTTGGATTATTCCCTGTTTACCGAAAACCATATTGCTTTCGATTTAATCTACAACCCGGAAGAAACCAAATTTTTACGCTTGGCGAAAGAAAGAGGAGCGAAAACCAAAAACGGGTATGATATGCTGGTTTTTCAGGCGGAAAAAGCCTGGGAAATCTGGAATAAATAATACAAAAGGCTTTCAAATTGAAAACCTTTTGTATTATTTATTCATTGGTAACGATTTTATACGTTGGATCTTCCATGATATTGACATCGATAATCGCTTCGGCATTTTTAAGCAAACTGATGCAATCCTGACTCAGGTAACGCAAATGCACCTTCTTTCCAACTTTGTGGTACCTTTCCGTTAAAGCATTCAGGGCTTCAATGGCCGACATATCAGCAACACGGCTTTCCTTAAAATCAATGATAACTTCAGCGGGATCGTTCAGCACATCGAATTTCTCTGCAAATGCCGTAACCGAACCAAAAAACAACGGTCCGTATATTTCATAATGTTTCACTCCGTTTTCATCGACATACTTTCTGGCACGGATTCTTTTGGCATTATCCCAGGCAAATACCAACGCCGAAACAATTACGCCCACTAACACCGCCAACGCAAGGTTATGAAGAAAAACAGTAATCAGCATCACGATGACCATAACAATAATATCAGATTTTGGCATACGGTTAATGATTTTCAAACTCGCCCATTCAAACGTACCGATGGCCACCATAATCATTACTCCGGTTAGAGCTGCTAACGGCAATTTCCCTATTACGGGAGCTCCAATCAGAATAATCAATAAAATGGTTAATGCCGCAACAATCCCCGAAAGTCGGGCTCTTGAACCGGCAGACAGATTCACCAATGTTTGCGCAATCATCGGACAGCCACCCATTCCGAAAAAGAACCCGTTTAGGATATTGGCACTTCCCTGCGCCAGACATTCCCTGTTGCTGTTTCCCTTCGTTGCCGTAATTTCATCTACCAGGTTCAGCGTCAGCAGTCCCTCCGTTAAACCAACTGCAGCCATCACTAAAGCATAGGGGAAAATAATTTGCAGTGTTTCAAGCGTAAAAGGAAAATCCGGAATATGAAATGGCGGTAAAGAGCCACTCACCGAGGCGATATCCTGAACCTGTTTCGTATCAATATTAAAAATCAGCACCACGGAAAACACTACCAGAATAGCCACCAAAGAAGCAGGAATCGCTTTAGTGATTTTGGGCAACACCACTACAAGAGCAATGGTTAAGACCACCAAACCCGCCATTACTAATAGTGGCGTTCCGCTCAACCACATTGTTTGGCCGTTTACCACTGTTTTAAACTGTTCGAGTTGCGACATGAAGATGACAATCGCCAATCCGTTCACAAACCCATACATAACCGATTGCGGTACCAGACGAATAAACTTCCCTAATTTTAAAAGTCCAACCACAATCTGAATAATCCCCGCCAAAGCAACAGCTCCGAACACATATTCTAATCCGTGTGATTTCATTAAAGCAATCAAAACGATAACCGTTGCTCCTGCTCCTCCGGAAATCAGTCCGGGTCTTCCTCCGAAAATCGCTGTAACGATTCCCATAATGAAAGCACCGTAAAGCCCTACCAAAGGTGGAAATCCGGCCAAAATTGCAAACGACAAAGATTCGGGAATCATGGTCATGGCCACCGTTAAACCGGCCAGAATTTCAATTTTATAATCTACCTTTTGCGATAAATTAAAGAGATTAATTATATTTTTCATGTTTTAAAATAAAAGATTGAGGACACTTTCAACCATAGCTAAAAGCATCGAGTAAAATGTTCGATAAGTTGGATGGAATAATCCGCTGATTTAAAGGTTATAAATCAATGCGGCGTAACTTTAACAGTATGTATAGCAGTTTGTTTTCCCATAAGAATGCGGCAAAAGTAGTTTTTTAAGTCCTAAAAACAAAATGTTCCCTTTTAAAACCAAATACAGCCTGCTGACAATCCCACGTAACAAACTAACAATCAAACACTTTGATATTTCGCCTTCAAAAAGATAAAACCCTCCTCTCATAGCCCTGATTAAGCCGATATCTTGTTATGGAGAGATTGCTTTGCAAGCTCGCAATAACAAGATAAAGGCGAAAGCAGGAACACGGAAACCAAAAATCCCTCCCGATAGCTATCGGGACCATCCGCTCCTAATCGATTTTATTAACATTTAATCTGAAAAATCGGTTTATTTAACCGGTTTTGCTTTGAATTATCGGGCTGCTTTAGTATCTTTCGGCTCAATTTTGTTAAACTTAAGCATTACTTACAATGTTAGAAGAAAAGAATGATAACCTGCCAGTGGCAGACGGACAGGCACAGATTACACAAGAGGAAACTGTTCAGGAAAACCAATCGGCCATAGAAGCCATTGAAAGCTCCAACGCGGAGGAAAGCGAAGACGAAAGCATCAGCGAAGGTCACGATATTCCGATGCTGCATTATGAAGCGATGTCAATGGACGAGCTAACCGATGAACTGAACAAACTGGTTTCCAACGAAAAAATGATGGCGATCCGCAACCATGTGGAAGAAATCAAAAAAGAGTTCATGGTGAAGTACCATCATTTTATTGATGAGAAACGCGACGAATACAGTCACCAGAACAACGGTGATACCAGCGGTTTCGATTACCATTTTCCGCTGAAACACAAATTTGATTCGATTTACAATCAATATAGAGACCAAAAAAATCAGCATTTCAAGCAGATGCAGAACAATCTGAAACACAATTTGGATGTTCGTACTGCCATTATTGAAGAACTGAAAAACCTGATTGACAATTCCGGCGAGAACATGCAGGAAATGTTGAAAGATGTGAACGATTTGCGCGAGCGATGGAAAAATGCAGGACCGATTCCGCGTGACAAATACAACCACGTTTGGAATAACTTCCATTTCCACATCGAGCGTTTTTACGATCATTTGCATTTGGACCGTGAGGCGCGTGACCTTGACTTTAAACACAATTATGAATTAAAGTCGAAAATTATTTCCCGTGTGGAAGAATTGGTCAACGAAGAAGATGTTGCCAAAGCGTTCCGCGAATTGCAATCGTTACATAAAATATGGAAAGAAGAAATCGGACCGGTTTCCCGCGAACACCGTGAGGAATTGTGGAACCGTTTCAGTGAACTGACCAAGCAATTACATGACAAACGCGAAGTTTTATTTGCTAAAGCAAGAGAGTTTGAAGTGGAGAACTTAGCGAAGAAAAAAGAAATCATCGCCATGATTGAAGCGGTGGCCAATGAAAAAATAACGGTGCACAGCGCGTGGCAGGGTCAGATTGAAAAGATTGAAGCCTTACGAACTGCATTCATGCAGGCCGGAAAAGTGCCTCTTGAAGTGAATGAAGAAACCTGGGCTGCTTTTAAAGAAGCGGTTCGTAACTTCAACGCTCAGAAAAATGCCTTTTACAAAGACATTAAGAAGGACCAGCAGGACAATCTGAATAAGAAACTGGCTTTGGTGGAAAAAGCAAAATCATTGCAGGAAAGCGACGATTTTAATGCTACGACACCAATCATGAAACAGATTCAGGAAGAGTGGAAGAAAATCGGACATGTACCGAGAAAATATTCGGATAGTGTCTGGAAGGATTTTAAAGATGCCTGCAACCACTATTTTGACAGAATGCACGAAAAACGCAACGAAGCCAGTGGTGAAGAAGTGGAAGCATTCGATAAGAAAAAAGAGTATTTGGAAACTCTGAAAGAATTCCAGTTAACCGGCGAACACAAAACCGATCTGGATGCCATCAAGAAACATATCGAAACATGGAAATCGTTTGGAAAAGTGCCACACGCCCGTCGTCATATCGAAGGAAAGTTCAATAAGATTCTGGATGCGTTGTTTGACAAATTGAGTTTGTCGAAGAAAGATGCCGAAATGGCAAAATTCAGCAACCGATTGGGACAATTGGCCGAAGGCGATGAAAGACAACTGCAAAACGAACAGATTTTCATCATGCGTAAGATTGACGAAATGCAAGGTGAAATCATCCAATTGGAGAACAACATTCAATTCATTACCAGTGCAAAAAGCAAGGGCGAAAATCCGTTTGTGAAAGAAGTGCAGAAAAGCATCGACCGTCACAAAGAGGAATTGAAAACCTGGAAAGACAAACTGAAACAGATTCGAAGTCTGAAACAGGAGTAGACAGGAAAAACAATAAAAAACCGCGAACAACTTATGTTATTCGCGGTTTTTAATTTTTATAAAACGGTAAACAATGTGCGTAAAAACGGAAGCCCCGTTTCCGAAAATCCAAAAAGCCAAATGTATTGCCATGACCGGTAGTCCACACCGTATAGTACCTCCTTCTTCTTCTCGGAATTTCTGAATAAAAATGTCCGGAAAAAAAACAAGGTTACAAAACACAATTAAAATAAAAACTACCCACTTGATTCTGTAATACTTATATCTATCCAATATAAAATACAAACTGAATTGTAAAATTGTGACGATAACAATAAGCATGAATATCATTACTTTCTTTTGTAATCAAAAGTAGCAGGAAACTTTCGGGTTGTAATCGTCGGTTCCGAAACTATCTTCTTACCATATTTCGGTGTGATTTGTTTGTCCATATACGTTTCCTCCTTAAACTTCTTGTGCTCCAGTATCGCAGAAACCTTAATGTTGACATCAATGGGTTGTACATAATTGTCATTTTTCATCATTACGAAATAACGTCCCTGAAGCAGGTGATTTTCGGTAAACTTTTTAAAAGTGGCCACCCCTTTTCCGAAATCGAAGGATTTCACTGGTTTTTCCTCTAGGAACAGTTTTTTATTTTCTTCATTCACCAACGCATATTCCACGTCTTCCCCATTGGCAGGTAATACCAGATTGGTAATCGCTCCTGCCGCAATTCCACCTAAAGGTGTGGTAAAAAGCGTAGTGGCTCCCTGAACGGCACCTACAATCATTTTACGGTTTTGTTGCCAATACTCGTTACTTTCCTTCCCTACACCTACCCAATACGCCCAAGCCACCACTTTTTTGGTTTCGTTTTCGGTAATCGTATTCTTCGGTAAGGTAAAAAACACACTGGAGGTACTGGAATCAAAAGTCGTTTTGGCATTCACACGCTGGTTTTTATCCAAAACCATTTCCTCGTATTTCTTTTCGTAAGTCACCACTTTTCGGGTTTTCTGTACCTGAAGCGTATCGTATCCTACAACAACCTCCTTAGTCAATGAATTCCAGGTTGTATCCTGTTCTGTCACCCATTTTACAGCTGTGTTGAAATTGGCAGCTGCTTCACCCGGAGGAATACGCTGGATTAAAACCGAAACCGTTAGCGCTTCCGTACTGTTATTTTTGAATTGGAATTGGTAAGCCGATTTGTGAATCACAACAATTTCTTCTTTCTTCACTTTTTTGGTATCCAGTACTTTAAATTTCGTGTTATCCGGGTATTCCGCAACGGAAACTTCGCTTAGTCTCTTTCCGTCTTCTTCCGAAAAGGAGAATACGATACGATCGCCTTCGGTAAAACCAAAAAGTAACTCTTCTGAAGTATTTGGCTTGATTTTAATAGTTTGTTCGGTTACTTTAACTGTTTTTTGGGCAATGATACTGTTTACAAACAACAAAAACAGCAAGGTAATTTTTTTCATTTTTTTTAATTTATTTACCATATAAATCATATAAGAGCCTATGATACTTATATGACTTAATGGTTATTTATTTTTTCTTTATTTCGTAAAATCATAATCACGTTCCACTTTGGCGATGCGCACTTTAAACGCTTTGTACCAATCGGTTCGGCCTTTTTCACGGGCAAGGGTATGTTCGGCATTCATTTTCCAGTTTTTAACGGATTCCAAATCTTTCCAGTACGAAACGGTAATGCCAATGTCATTACGCGCCGATTCCACACCTAAAAATCCGGGTTGTTCGCTGGCCAATTCCACCATGCGCTCAGCGGTTTCAGCATAGCCTTGTTCTATTTCCGTTCTTTCGGAAGTGAAAATTACGGCGTAATATGGTGGTTGTGGCGTATTTGCTATCATTACTGTTTATCATAATTACTGTTTACTACTGCATCCCTTCTGCCTTCTGCCTTCTGCCTTCTGCCTTCTGCCTTAAATCCTCTTCGCTTCTTCCCAAAACACATCCATTTCGGCTAAGGTCATGTCTGCCAAAGGTTTCCCCAATTCACTTGCTTTGCTTTCCAGATACTGAAACCGTTTGATGAACTTCTTATTCGTGCGTTCTAAGGCATCTTCCGGGTTGACATTCAAAAACCGTGCATAATTTATCATCGAGAACAAAACATCGCCAAATTCGGCTTCTATTTTATCCTGATTGGCGCTTTCCACTTCGTGTTGCAATTCGCCCAACTCCTCTTGTACCTTTTCCCAAACCTGTTGCGGTTCTTCCCAGTCGAAACCTACGCCTTTCACTTTGTCCTGTATGCGGCTGGCTTTCACCAGGGCGGGTAAACTTTTCGGAACGCCTTCCAAAACGGATTTCTTGCCTTCTTTCAGTTTCAGCTTTTCCCAGTTTTGTTTCACCTGTTCTTCGTTTTCCACCACCACATCGCCGTAAATGTGCGGATGACGGTCAATTAACTTATCGCAAATGGAATTCGCCACATCGGCAATATCAAACACCTGTTTTTCACTTCCGATTTTGGCATAAAAAACAATGTGCAGCAACACATCGCCCAACTCTTTTTTGATTTCCTCCAAATCGTTATCCAGAATGGCATCTCCCAATTCGTAGACTTCTTCGATGGTCAAATGGCGTAAACTTTCGAGTGTTTGTTTTTTATCCCACGGACATTTTTCACGCAAATCATCCATAATATCGAGTAAGCGGCTGAAAGCCTCCAATTGTTGCTGACGTGTGTTCATAGCGTTAGAATTTGTGTAAAAATAACAAATCCCACCCGAAGGCAGGATTTATTTTTCAGTATCTTTTAGAAAGAATTATTCTTCCGTTTTCTCCGCTTCTGCTTCCACTTGTGCAGGCGCCTCTTTAGAAATCATTCCTTTTGCCTGAAGCATGTTGTACCAGTTCATGACTTTTTTGATATCGGACGCATATACTCGGTCTTCGTCATACTCAGGAAGAATTTCTCTGAAATAAGCCGCTAACTTGTCGTTGTCTTCTTTGTGAGATAGTGCAGGACCATTATCTTCTTTTTCAGCGATTCTTCTGAACACTTCAGACAAACGTACTTCTTCATTGTACGTGTAAATTGAAATTTCAGACAATAAACTTACGTTACTGCGCATTCCAACCGTGATTTTTTTACCGTCGATTAATGACTCGGCAACAAATCCTGTTCTTGTTTGTAATTTTAAATCGTATAATCCTGGTTTACCCGAAATGGATAATATTCTTTCTATGCTCATCGTGTATTATTTTAAGGGTGACAAATATCTAATCTTTACATTGAAAAACAAAAATTATCTGCCTTTTTTGGCAACAAATTTCATTTTATAATCCGGACGGGTTTTCCCTTCCATGATGTTTTGTAATTTCTTGGATATTAAACGTTTTTTTAGTGACGATATTCTGTCGGTAAACAAAATTCCTTCTATATGGTCGTATTCGTGTTGGATTACTCTGGCAATCAGGCCATCATATACTTCCGTTTTCTTATTAAAGTCTTCGTCGAAGTATTCAATCGTGATTTGTTCGTGACGGAAAACATCTTCGCGAACCTCCGGGATGCTTAAACAGCCTTCGTTAAAACCCCACTCCTCGCCTTCTTCTTTCAGGATTTTAGCGTTGATGAATGTTTTTTTAAACCCTTTTAACTGTGCTGCCTCTTCTTTCGTTAAATCTTCGCTGTCGCTAAACGGTTCTGAGTCCACAATAAAAAGACGAATCGCTAACCCAACCTGGGGTGCCGCCAATCCAACGCCATATGCATTGTACATGGTCTCATACATATTGGCAATCACTTCCTTAAGATTCGGATAGTCTTTAGAAATTTCCTCCCCTACTTTGCGTAGTACCGGATCGCCGTATCCTATAATTGGTAAAATCATTATTTCCTGTATTTGAATTCTTTATTTCCGGTCAAGCCGAAAAACCTCTGCAAAAGTAAATAAAAAATATTAATCCTTTAGCTTTAGAATGACTCCCGTTTTATGTCGGATTTCATTGGCTAATTGCGGGTTGGCATTCAGCGATTGTCCGTAAGACGGTATCATTTCTTTTAGTTTGGCTTGCCACTCCGGAGAAGCTAATTCCTCTTTAAAACAACGCCCAATCAGATCCAGCATAATAGACACCGCTGTGGATGCTCCCGGAGAAGCCCCAAGCAAAACCGCCAAAGAACCGTCAGAAGCATTCACAACTTCCGTACCAAATTCCAATATTCCCTTTCCGTTTTTGTCTTTTTTGATGACCTGAACACGCTGTCCGGCATTTTCCAGCACCCAATCTTCTTTTTTAGCGTTCGGAAGGTATTCTTTTAAGGCTCTCATTCTGTCTTCCGAAGACTGAAAAACCTGTTCAATCAGGTACTTCGTAAGCGGAATATTGCTGATTCCGGCGCCAAGCATCGGTTTAATATTGTCCAGTTGAATGGATTTTGCCAAATCGAAATAGGAACCGTTCTTTAGGAACTTTGTTGAAAATCCGGCATACGGCCCGAACAACAACGCTTTTTTACCGTCAATCATACGGGTATCGATATGCGGCACCGACATCGGCGGTGCGCCAACAGCAGCTTTTCCATATACTTTTGCCTGATGTTTGGCGATTAATGCTTCGTTGGTACATTTCAACCATTGTCCGCTCACCGGAAAACCGCCAAAACCTTCCCCTTCCGGAATGTTGGCTTTTTCCAGCAATAAAAGAGAGCCTCCTCCGGCACCAATGAAAACAAATTTCGCTTTCACCCTTTTTTTGGTTCCCGATTCCAATTCTTTCACTTTCACTCTCCAGGTTCCGTCGTCGTATTTTTTAAGTTTGCGTACTTCGTGATTGAAATGCAGATTCACTCCGTCCAATGTTTCAAGGTATCTGAAAATGCTTCGGGTTAACGCTCCAAAGTTCACATCGGTTCCAAAACGCATGGAAGTAGCGGCTACTTTCTTCGCACCTTTGCGACCTTCCATAATTAATGGCGCCCATTCTTTTATTCTACCGGCGTCTTCGGTATATTCCATCTCTTTAAAAAGATGAAACTGCTGTAAGGCATCGTAGCGTTTTTTAAGATATTTGGTGTTTTTTTCACCCCAAACGAAACTCATGTGAGGGATACTCTTTATGAAATTTTCAGGATTGTTCAACAAGCCTTTTTCCACCAAATAAGCCCAAAACTGGCGGGAAACCTCGAAAGCTTCCACAATTTTAACTGCTTTGGAAGTATCGATGGTACCGTCACTTTTTTCGGGAGTGTAGTTTAACTCACAAAATGCCGCATGACCGGTTCCTGCATTGTTCCAGGCATCGGAACTTTCGGCTGCAGCCACGTCGAGACGTTCAAAGATTTCAATTTTTAAGTTGGGTTGTAATTCTTTCAGCAGTAATCCTAACGTGGCGCTCATAATTCCGGCACCAATTAAAACCACATCCGCTTCTGATTTGTGTGTTGTTGTAGTTGTAGTCATCGCAAAGTTTTAAAGCACAAATTTACGGCTTACAATGCAAAAGTTATCTTAATTTTCAAGGGTTTACAGCTGCCAAATCATTTTTAGGGAATTGAAAATAAAATCTAAAACATTTTTCGGGATAGGTAATCCTGAAGCATAATCGTTGCCGAAATCTCATCAATCAGTGCTTTATTCTGACGTTGTTTCTTTTTGAGTCCGCTGTCAATCATGGTTTGGAAAGCCATTTTCGACGTAAATCGCTCGTCTACGCGTTCTAATTGCATTTCGGGGAAAGCGGTTTTGAATTTCAGCACGAAAGCCTCAATGATGGGGGCACTTTCCGAAGGCTGTCCGTTCATTTGTTTGGGTTCGCCGATAAGTACTTTCGCAACATTTTCTTTTGCAAAATAGTCTTTCAAAAAGGCAATCACCGTTTCTGAAGGAATCGTAGTCAATCCGGAACCGATGATTTGCAAATCGTCGGTAACGGCAATTCCGGTTCTTTTTTGGCCGTAGTCGATGGCGAGTATTCTTGGCATTTTTTATAAGGTACTAAGACACAAAGATACTAAGTCGCTAAGGTTTTAAGCATCAAAAACCTGATTTTTTCTTCTTTTTATCGAACAATCTATGAACTTTCCAAACAAACAAGACCTTTACCGTCTAGCCCCGATGGGAGCGGCATCCCGCCCTCTGGCGGATAAAGCGGACAGCGGGAACATGGTTTTTAAACACACTCAAACCATTCGCTCCAAATATTTCGATTACTCAGCATGACAATATGTGAATACACTATCCTATTCAATATTCACTTTCCTTTTCCCTTTCTCCTTTTCCCTTTCTCCTTTTCCTTAAATCCTTTATCTTTGTGCAAAATCAAATACTATGAACACTTTACAACCAATAATAGAACAGGCTTGGGACAACCGTGCTTTGTTACAGGAAGAAACTACAATTAAAGCCATTAGAGAAGTAATCGAATTGCTGGATTCAGGAAAATTGCGTGTGGCCGAGCCAATTGAAGGTGGCTGGCAGGTAAACGAATGGGTTAAAAAAGCGGTGGTGATGTACTTCCCTATCCAGAAAATGGAAACCTGGGAAGCAGGTATTTTCGAATACCACGATAAAATGTTACTTAAACGCGGGTATGCCGAAAAAGGAATTCGCGTAGTTCCCAATGCCGTGGCGCGATACGGAGCGTATATTTCAAGCGGTGTGATTTTAATGCCGAGTTATGTCAACATTGGTGCGTATGTGGATGAAGGCACCATGGTGGACACCTGGGCAACCGTTGGTAGCTGTGCACAGATTGGTAAAAACGTTCACCTGAGTGGTGGTGTTGGAATCGGTGGGGTTTTAGAACCGTTACAGGCAGCTCCGGTTATTATTGAAGACGGTGCGTTCATTGGTTCGCGTTGTATTGTGGTGGAAGGTGTTCGCGTGGAAACCGAAGCGGTTTTGGGAGCGAATGTATGTTTAACCGCCTCCACTAAAATTATTGATGTTACCGGCGATACGCCAATTGAATATAAAGGAGTTGTTCCGGCGCGTTCCGTAGTGATTCCGGGAAGTTACGCCAAAAAGTTCCCTGCGGGTGAATTTCAGGTGCCTTGCGCTTTAATCATCGGAAAACGTAAACCATCGACCGATTTGAAAACGTCGTTGAACAATGCGTTACGTGAGTATGATGTAGCGGTTTAGACAGAAGGCAGAAAGCAGAAAGCAGTCCCGATAGCTATCGGGAGCAGATATAAAAAAAGTTCCAGATTAAAATTTGGAACTTTTTTATTTAGTAGCGTTTCAGTTTGCGTTTCAGCCATTTCTTTTTGGTGATTTTGCGTTTGAAATCACGTGTTTTTTCCAACAGGATAGCGTGTAATTTTTCTTCGGATTGCCCACTCAACTCGGCATACTTCTTCGCAATGACTTTTACCATCGTTTTCGACAACCACATTTTTTTGAAATTATCCATTCTCGCTTCGATGGAAAGATTCCCGAATTGCATTCGGTTCAAATCAATCAGATAGAACTCATAATCTCCAGTTCCTTTTTTGATAATTAAAGTATTGCCCGGCGAATGGTCTAAGAAATTCACGTTCGCTTCGTGCATTTTAAAAGTAAACTCGGTGAATTGTTCCAAAATACGGTTTCGTTCCGGAAACAACGGATTGTGAATTAACTCGCGAATGGTAAAATCGTAGTCGATTTGCTCGGAAACATAGTAACTGTCGCCTAGAAGTCCGAATTGATTCCGTTCTTCAATATAGGCAATCGGGAAAGGAGTTGGAATATTGTGCTGCAACAGGTAATTAGCGTAATCGTAGGAACGTTTGGCTTTTGTGCTTCTGAAAAACGAATAAATGATGGATTTAAATGCGCCCGGTTTCTTGAAATATTTGATATTTACCTTCTCATCGCCCAGAGCATTCGATTTGATGGTATTCCGGGAACCTTTTACAATCAGATTGCCCGCGTCAAAAAAGGTGGTAACCAGTTGAAGTATAGCTTTTTCCTGCGCGGCGTATTTCGGATGAATGATAATTCTCACTGAGGTAAATAATATTTTGGTTTAAAAGTATAAAAAATAGTACTTTGCACCAAGAATTACTTTTATGAAGAAGATTTTAATCATACAAAACAAGCGCATAGGCGATGTATTAATCAGCTCGGTGATTGCGAATAATTTTAAGGCAAAATACCCCGACAGTGAAGTGCATTTCATGGCGTATGACTTTACCCACGGCGTGATTCTGAACAATCCCAACATTGATAAAATCATTTCCATAAACGACAAGGAACTGAAAAAAATCCCGGTTTTACTGAAATTGGTTCGTCAGATACAAAAAGAGAAATACGATATTATTTTCGATCCGTATTCCAAAACGCAAAGCCGTATTATCTGTAAATTCTCCGGAGCGAAACAAACCATCGGTCATAAAAGCCGCAAGAAGTTTGGTAATTGGGGTTATTATACCCATCCGGTGGAAATCTCCAAAGAAAAAACCAAAATCTGCGGAAAAGCAATTGAAGACCGAATCCATTTGTTGAATCAGGCCGGAAATTTCGACCCGATTGATTACGAACCGAAAATCTTTTTGTCGGAAACGGAGAAAAAAGAAAACTGGTTAGGAAACTATGCCAACAAAAAAGTAATTGTTTTAGGCGTTTTGGGAAGTACGCCGCAAAAATCGATGCCCTACGACTATGTGGCTGAAATGGTGGATTTTATTGCCGAGAAATACGATGTGAATATTCTTTTCAATTATGCGCCGCACCAGAAAGAGGAAGCGATGAAGATTTATGCGATGTGCCAAAAGAAAGAAAACATCATCTTGGATATTTATGCGCCGAGTATTCGTGATTTCATCAAATTGATGGCGCAATGCGACGCGTTGGTTTCCAATGAAGGCGGCACGGTTCACATTGCCAAAGCGTTAAACAAACCCACGTTTACGATTTTTTCCCCGTATGTCAACAAAGACCATTGGGCGAGTTTTGAGGACGGGAAATTCCATCATTCGGTACACTTACTGGAAATGAAACCCGATTTGTTTGACAGTTTCACTTTTGAAGAACGCAAGAAAATCGAAGCCAATCCCGACGAACTTTACAAACAACTGACTCCGGAAATGATTTTACCGGAATTGGATGCTTTCCTGAAAAACAATCTATAAACAATCCGTTGAAATTTAACCGCAGATTCGCGGACTTTTACATTTTAATAATTTGTGAATCTGTGGCTACTGTAATTTTAACCCATAAAAAAAGCTTCAAATGTGAATTTGAAGCTTTACTATTTTAACTGGACGACTGAAAACTGATTACTGCCGGCTATTTTTAACTATTCCGAAATCGGTCCATTTTTTATTTTGTTCCTTGGTTTCTCTTCGGATATTTTTGTTCTTGTTGATGGATTCCGGAGTGGCATACCCACGCGGATGATCCAGATGCAGGCAAACCGTACTGTAACGGATTTGTTTCGGTTTGATGCCGTAGTTCACCAAACGCTCCCCTAATTCCCTGTCCTGGCCTCCATATTGCATACGCTCATCGAAACCATTAATGCCCACGATGTCTTTTTTCCAACCCGAAGCATTATGTCCGTTCCAACTTGGCGTTGTTGGTGTCAAAAGATTCATAAACCAACTCTTTAAACCCACCGCATCCACTTTATTGTTTTTAAACGAGGATTTCATACCGTGTTTTTTCAGCCAGTCCATTTCGAAACACTTTCCGGAATAGATGTCTTCTTTGGTAATGTTTTTGGACAAATCCATCGGTAATTTATGGTACCCCCCCGAAAGAAAGTACCCTTCTTCACGGAACTTAATATGCTGCTCCACAAAATCGGGACGCGGAATGCAATCGCCATCCGACATCATGATGTAATCCGTCGTACAGGCTAAAATGGCTTTATTCAGGATTTGTGATTTCTGAAAACCATTGTCTTCGTGCCAAACGTGAATTATCGGGTAAAATACTTCCTTTCGCATTTCTTCGATTAAATCGGCAGTGTCTTTGCGCGAACCATCGTCGGCAATTACCATTTCGAAGTTACGATAGGTTTGCGTGTTATAACCCCAAATCACTTTTTTAAGCCATTCGGGTGAATTGTATGTGCTAATTACAACGGAAATATTCTTTTGCATAATGCTGCAAAGGTAACCTAATTTTGTTAAATTTGTTTTTCCTAAAACGAAATAATGAGTACGCTTTCGGTAATTATTCCTACTTATAACGAGGTTTCCTACATTGAAGATGCTGTAAAATCAGTGGCTTTTGCCGATGAAATCATTGTTATCGATTCCTTCAGCACAGACGGAACCAAAGAGAAAGCTATCGCACTGGGCTGCAAGGTTCTGGAAAGGAAATTTGATAATTTTTCGAGTCAGAAAAACCATGCCATCGCTTCAGCAACCGGAGATTGGGTACTCTTTCTGGATGCCGATGAACGCGTTACCCAAAAACTGAAATACGAGATTTTGTCGGTTATTGAAAACGGGAAACACTCGGGATATAAAATCTGTTTTCCGCATTTTTACATGAATCGTTTTTTATACCACAAGGTGGATAAAGTAACCCGTTTGGTAAAAAACAACAACATTCATTTTACGGGCGATGTACACGAAAAACTTCATGTGGAAGGAAGCATCGGTATCCTAAAAAATTTCATGATTCATTATACCTACAAAGGCTTGTTCCATCTTTTGCAAAAGAAAGATTCCTATGCTTGGTTTCAGGCCAATACATCCGTAAAAAAGGGAAAGAAAGCCACTTATTTCCACCTGTTTTTCAAACCGTTTTACCGCTTTTTTTCTTCTTATATCCTAAAAAGAGGTTTTATGGACGGTGTTCCCGGACTGGCTTTGGCAAGTATTAACGCGTATGGTGTTTTCTCACGATATGTGAAAATTCTTTTAATTGAGAAAGGCTTAAAATAATTTCAGTTTTCCGAAACGCAATTTCAGTTTGAATTTCAACAGACTATCGTCACCTTTTACATCAATTCTCATGATTTCATAGGGATTTTTGAAAGGAAATTTGTTGATTTTGTTTCCAATCCGTAATCCCATTTTAATGTTATTTTGTTGTAAAACCGATTTGAATTTGGATTTTTTAGGTTCGTTTTTCGGATAATTACCATACGGATAGGCCACCGCGCTGTAAACCTTTAAGTTGTTTTCTTCACTGCTTCTGAAACATTTCCCGAAATCTTCATAACATTCCGTTTCAGAAAGATTTGCATACTTTTTATGGGCATACGAATGCAGTCCCAACTCAATATTTTCCGGAAGGTTTCTTAACTGATCGTAAGTCATTATTTTTTCACTTCCGTTGTTCCATTCATCGGTTTTACCCACATAGGCAAACGGGATAAAAAAAGTGGCTTTCAGATTGTATTTCTGAAGTAATTCTACCGCCAGCAACTGATTTTCAGTAACATCATCGAAAGTAATCACAATACTTTTTTCAGGAATAGCCGTTTTATTTTCCAATTCAGAAAGATGAAAACTAACGTAATTGTTTTCACTCAGATAACGAAAATGACTTTCCAACTTTTGTGCAGCGATTGTTAGTCCCTTGCCCATTTTTTCATCATTGGTCACATTGTGATACATTAATATCGGTAATCGTGTCATTTCGTTATTTTATATTAGTAAATAATTGTAAAATTATTACATTTGCCTGTATATCCACCACAAACAGAACCCAAAATAATTTGAAATCAAAAATAACTGCATTAGCAATTACTTTAAATGAAGAAGAAAACGTAAAACAATATGTTGAAAGTTTGTCTTTTGCTGATGAAATTATTTTTATCGATTCTTTCAGTACCGACAGGACTGTTGAGATTGCAAAAAGTTTGGGGGTTACCGTACTTCAGAGGAATTTTGATAATTTTTCAGACCAACGGAATTTTGCCATCAGTCAGGCTAAAAACGACTGGATTGTTTTCTTTGATCTGGATGAAATCGTAACGCCCGAACTAGAGGCTGAAATCATTTCCGTAACCACCTCACCATCCGATTGTGTTGCCTATTATGTTAAACGGAATTTTTACTTCCTGGGGAAGCACATTAAATACGGAGGATGGCAATCCGATAAAGCGATTCGTGTTTTCAACAAAAGTTTCTGTCAGTACAACGGCAATCTGGTTCATGAAATGGTTGCTGCTAACGGAACGGTAGGATTTCTGAAAGAACGGGTGAATCATTTCAGTTATAAAAACTTCGATAATTACAACAACAAGCTCAATTTATACAGTAAGCTTCAGGCGGAAAGTCTTTATGTGAAAAACAAAAGACCGAATGCGTACCACTTTTTCATACGTCCTAAATACCGCTTTTTCTGGCAGTACATCTACCGCTTGGGCATTCTTGACGGTAAAGAAGGGTTCATTCTGGCGTATGTTCACGCCTTTTCGGTATTCAAACGCTACTTACAGTTGTGGATGATGTACAGAAAAATCGATTAACTTCTATTACAGGTATTTACTGATTCCGTTTTCAATCCAAACCACTTTATCGGCAATGGTTTGGTTTTGCATCGCATCATTTTTATCAAAATTATCCCTTGAATTGATTTTATGATGAATATGGAAAACGATTCCCGCATAACGCAGTCTTTTGGCCAGTACGCCTTTATTTCCCATACGGATAACCAAATCGGAATCTTCCCTGCCCCAGCCTTCGTAATCCTCGTTATAACCGTTGATTTCGATAAAATCCTTTCGCCAGAAGGAAACATTACAACCTCTGAATTTATCGGAATAGTCTTTATGTACTTTATAAAAAGAGGCCAAAAACGGAACATGCAGCGCTCGTGATTTGTTTTTGATTTCTTTGGAAAAATAGCCGAAATCGATAATTTGTTTTTCAAAAACCTCCTCCACATACTCCGGCAAGATGTTCACACGGGCACCATACAGATACGTATTCGAAGCGCGGGCATTGATGTGATCTTCTACAAATTTTGAATGCAGGATACAATCGCCATCCACCTGGATGATATACTCCGCATCAGTTTGTGCTACCACCTTGTTTAAAATTGCTGATTTTCTAAAACCATTGTCTTCCTGCCAAAAATGTTTTATTGGCACCGGACTGTTTTGCTGAAACGTCTCGATTAACAGCTTTGTTTCCTCTTTGGAACCGTCGTCTGCAATAAGGATTTCATCCGGAAGCACCGATTGGCGCATCACGCTTTTCAGCACTAAATTAAGTGCTGCCGGCCAATTGTATGTCGATAGTAATAAAGCTGTCTTCATTTTATTTAAATAAATGCTTGAACCACTGTCCTAAGTTCTTTTTCCATATAAAAAACGCGGAAGGTCTAATTTTATTGGTCTTTTCAATGTTCGTAAAGATATCCGAAAACGTATCGGCTTTAATAAACTGCAAGGTTTTCCACTTGTGTGGTTCCAGATAAAAGAAGTCACTCATTGTGTGATAATTTTTATCGTTAACCGCTTCCCATTTTTTTAGGAACGAATCGACATTAACATCAACATCATGCCCCCAATTGCTGAATTTCTGAATTAATTCTTCTTTTGTTCGGGATAAACATTCGTGCAAAATAATGGAATCGTGGTAGATGATTCTTGCCCGGGTGTTGCGCCCGAATTTATAGTCGGGATAATTGGTAACCGCCATCACTTTACTGGCTTCGTCTACATACAAAATACCGTTCTCCAGTCGTTTATAGAGATTGATTAAAAAAGGGGAAATCTGTACCGGATGTTTTTCCGGGTGCTTCAAAAAGTGGTTTTGCGATTTCAAATAGGCCACAAAACTCTTAAAATCGATAAAATATTCGTCGGCATCCAACTGAATGATCCAATTGCCCATGCCCATTTCGTTCGCCAGCATTTTACGTTCGCGGACTTCACATTCCATCGCCGTTAATTGCGGCTGATAAAAATCTTCTTCGTAAATGACTATCTTTTTATCGGTGTCAAAATTCTTTACCCATTCGAAAAATAGCGGATCTATTGAAAAGACTTCACCTTTCCATGTTTTTCGGTTCTTATCGACAGCCAGAAAAATGGTATCGGATTCTTTATAAATGGGGGGAATGGCATTTTTCAGAAGTTCATAATCATAGGACACCAAAAAACCAACCTGAATTTTATTCATCTTACTCTATTTAACAGACAAATATAATAATCTTTACCGCTGTATTTTAGTACATCGGTAACAAGTTTCTGCAGAATAGTAATATCTTTGATGAAATAAATTTAATGACAGTTCGCATGCAAAGTCCTCTTCTTTCTGTTATAATGCCGGTGTATAATGGCGAAAAATACCTTTCGGAAACGATTGACAGTATTTTAAATCAAACATTTACCGATTTTGAATTGCTGATTCTGAACGACAATTCCACCGATGGTACCCAAGCCATTATAGAAAGTTATCAGCAGAAAGATTCCCGGATAAAGGTTATTGTTAAAGAAGCAAATGTGGGTCCGGCAAATTTGAGAAACGAGGGTTTTTCGTTGTCAAAAGGGGAATATGTTGCCTTAATGGATGCGGATGACATTGCACTTCCCTCCCGATTTGAAAAACAGGTCCAGGTTTTAAACACAAAACCTGAAGTGGGTGTTTGCGGGACCTGGTTTACTTTTTTCGGCGGAAAGAAAGACAAAACGGTAAGACAACCGGAAAATCACGCTAAAATTAAAGTGTCTTTTTTGAGCAGTTGCAGCATCGGAAATCCGACCGTGATGGTTCGGAAATCGGCTTTAGGAGCCTATCGCTTTGAAAACCAGTACGTACCCGTGGAAGATTATGATTTATGGAGCCGAATGATTACGGCCACCGACTTTTATATCGTTCAGGAATCGTTACTGCAATACCGCCAGCACGATTCGAACATCAGTAAAACCAAAATTGACAACGTGAACCGTTCGGTAAGAGCCGTAAAAATAAATATGCTGAAGCAATTCGGAATCGACAGTTCGGATGCCAATATTGATGCTTATCTGAATGCGTTAACCCTAAAACGCAAACTCACTCCCGAAGAAATAAAACAAACGATTAAAGCCGCAAAATTCCTTATTTCACAAAATGAAAAACTTGGTAATTTCGACGCCAAACTATTAAAAAAGCAAATCGACAGCGTACTTTTACGAACCGTAAGAAATGCGAAAAAATACGATATGTCCTTTTTCAACTATCTTAAAAAGGAGGAAAACGACTTGTTCCGACGCATTGGGTTTTTAGACAAAACCCTGTTGTTCTTTAAATGTGTTACAGGATAATGAAAATAAAAAAAGATAGCGATGCTATCTTTTTTTATTGATGAATCTCCGCCACTCCCGAAGGATGAAATTGGCTTTGATCTGTTTTCCTTTATAACGCCCTTTACCCAGATTAATTGGAGAATAGTGTTTGTATTTGTAGCCAAAGCTCTCGTTCCAAAATCCGTATTTGAGGGTTTCTTCATGTTTTATTTTGGGAAATTCAAACGAATCATCGGTTAAAATGTGCATCAGTTCCTCGTGGTTTTTCGGAATCACGAAACAGTCCAAACGCTCGTATGCCGCTCTTCCCAGCAAAACCACATTCTTACCGGCAAAAGCCGCTTCTGCCCCAACAGTGGAGCCGAAAACCACAATAATATCACTTTTGTTAATCAGGGCGTAGGTATCCACACTGTCCTCGGCAGGAATAATCTCAACCGAACTGTATTTGGAAATAACATCTTTCAAAAACTGATTCTGACTGTTATCGAGTCCTTTCAGATTAGGGTGAATTCTTAAATAGAGTTTTATATTGGCATTACCTTCCAAAGCTTCGCAAATCTGACGGATACCTTCATTATCATTGGAATAAAAATAAGGACCAAACCCTTCTAATCCTTCATATTCATCCAACGAAGAATTGAAAATAGTGATTACTTTCTTACCGGAATTGTGTTTAAAACTCTCCGGTAATCTTCCTTCCTGCTGTTCTTTTGTAAAAGAATACCAGGCGTCTTCCACCCTTTGTATTCTGTTGGTATAAAAGGTTTTCCCTATTTCTTCCTTATTTCCGGCAGCAAGTTTCCAAAGGTGTTCCATTTCCTCACTAACCGTTTCAATGGAATGCGGAATGGAATTTACACGAAACAGAAACGAATCTATTTTTCCGCCGCGCTCGTGCGTAGCATAGTCAATTTTCTTTTCCTGACAAACGCGTAACACCGGACGGTTCTCGATAAATCTTCCGTTGAAAAGCACCACCAAATCGGGCTGAATCTCCGCAATAATCAGCTGAAACGTTTCATAAAGATAGGCTCCCGTAAACAATCCGCGTGCGATGAAATCCCTGTGATCTGTTACATACGGTTCGTGATTTCTGGTAAAAGAAACCAGAGAAGAAGCCGTCGCCATTCCGGAATCATAATTTTTATAACGGAAGGTTTTCAGTTCGGAAATATCTGTGAAATCCGTCTTCGGAATGAAACTCTTTTTAAAATCAGACTGTTTCAGATACGAATCATATCGGATAACATGAAGATTATGCGCATTTTCGACCTTTTTTTTCAGAAAATCGATACCGGTATTCACTCTTGAATAGCACACCTTACAATCCATTTTCTTATGCTCCGGATTGTTGTAACACGCCTTAAAATCGGCATTACACACCAGCCAGTACACCGTATTTCCTTGTTGAAGCAAATGCTCCACTATTTCCATTTCGGTTTCCAGATGTGGCGCCGGATGGTAGGTGGTCTGTACGAGAACCGTTTTGTTATGTATGTTGTCGATATGTGTCATTGGTCCCTTAAAATTATTCGGCGAAATCAAGTTGCATCGGAGTGCCTTTTTCTAAATCGGATGTAGCTTTTTTTCCTAATAGCTGGCTGTAATATTTGGGATGCAATCCAAAGCCCGGGCGCACCGAACGCAGATTTTTCTCCGTAAAAACTTCTCCGGCCTTGATATCTTCAGCAATATAAAGTGACCGACTGAAATCGCGTCCTTTGGCTTGTTTTTCGGTTAAGGTATAATCTACAACACCGGAGGCCTTTTCGGCTTCACGAACGGATTTCACCATTTGTTTAAATTCGTCTTCATTCATCGAAAAAGACGCATCCGGACCACCAATGGCTCTGTCCAGAATGAAATGCTTTTCTATGATTTTCGCTCCGTAAACCGTTGCTACAATCGGCACCGTGCTTCCCATGGTATGATCGGAAAGACCGCTGATAACATTATAACGCTCGGCCAGATCTTTCACCATAATCATGTTTGCTTCTTCAATGGGCGCGGGATAACTCGACGTACATTTTAAAAGCGCTATGTCGTTATTACCCATTCTTCGGCACGCATCCAAAGCCAGTTCAATGTCTTCTTTTTCGGCGATTCCGGTGGAAATAATGATTGGTTTGCCTTTAGAAGCCACATATTCGATTAACGGAATATCGGTAATTTCAAAAGACGCAATTTTATAGGCCGGAGAATTCAGTTCTTCGAGTAAATCCACCGCAGTTTTATCAAACGGTGATGAAAAACAGATCAGGCCTTCTTCTTTGGCTGCTTTGTATATTTCGGCATGCCATTCCCAAGGTGTATAGGCTTCCTGATAAAGCGAATGCAGTTTTCTTCCGTCCCAAATGGTTCCTTTGATTACGAAATCCTCCTTGTCGGAATCGAGCGTAATCGTGTCCGCCGTATAGGTCTGTAGTTTAATGCAATCGGCCCCGGCACGTTTAGCAGCTTTAACAGTTTCCAAGGCAGTTTCCAGGCTTCCATTATGATTCGCAGAAAGCTCCGCAATAATGAACACCGGTGACTTGGCATCTATTTTAAAATTATCTATTATCATTTTCTTTTTATATAATGAAAACTGTCAACCCCTTCATATTTAAGCATTTCCAGCATCGAAAAACCAGCCTTCTCAAAAGCTTTTGACGAAGCCGGATTGTCCATTTTAATATAAGCGCTGATGCAAATTTCAGGATTTTTTACCAAAAATGCATCCGAAGCCAAGGCAATCATCCTAGCGGCATACCCTTTTCCGCGGTGATTTTCATCAGTGGAAATTCCGATTATTGCCGAAATTTCGTCTATTTTCTGAATACGCACCTGTCCGATATTCTGATTATCATGGTTCTGAAAAAGAAACATATTGCAATTTTCGTCTTTCAGTTTCGACTTGAACCAGCTGACATGATTTTCATACGGAATGCTTCCCGAAGAATAGGAATTGCTTCTTACCGTCGGATCGTTTGCCCAATTATAATACAATTCGACATCGTTTTCTGTTGCTTTTCGAAACCAGATGTTGTTATTTATTTTTGAATGAATCAGTACGTCCAGGTACTTTCCGTCAAAACAGCAATGCTCTTTCAGACGAGCATCTTCCTTAAAACCACAATTCAAAAGCACCTCATACAAATGCGGACGCAAATCAAACGCATAGGTGAATATCTTATGAAACTTCAGTTCTTCAAAAGCCAGTTGTTCAATCAATTGCAGGTAATTGGACCAAAATTCGGCAAAAGACTCTTTTTCCAGCTCCGTTTTCATAATGAAAGAGATTTCAGCATTTTTGTCAATCCAATTGATATGGACCAATCCGCCATAACCTACAAATTCATTATTCCTAAAGAACGAAAACAGCAATTGATTCGGTTCCTCGATTTCAAACAAACCCGCAACTACGGTCGCAAAATAATTTTCCTGCTTTTCGGTTGTTAATGGTTCCGATTGGCGCAAATGATACAACTGTTCGTTTCGGATCTTCAGGATTTCATACTTATCCTCATCCCGTATCGGTTCGATATGGAACGAATTGGTTTTGAAAACATGGGTATCTAAACACTTGTATACTCGCATCGGACTTTGTTTTTATAACGTTTTTCTGAAAACCGCTTTGGCCGGACTACCCACAAGGAATTTTTCATATCCCTGCTCTAAGGCATCCTGATATACTTTTAACGATTCACCGAACGCTTTTGCAAAATAGTAGGCGTCTTCTTCGGTATGGGAGAAACAAGGCATGAAAACACCCTGGAACAAGATGCCGCGTTTAATCATTTCCTGCATAAAAAGTGTTCGGTATCCTTGACTGGCAACACCCGATTTGTCTTTAAACACAAAAAACGGCATCCATTCGGCGGCAACGACTTCGATATAATCGGTCAATTCATTTTCGGTTACTAATTGCTGACATAATTCGGCCACTTTTTTACCGATACTATGGTTGTGTGCAATCACGTTTTTATGCTGATACTCTTTGATGGTCGCAATGGCAGCGGCTAATCCGTGGGTTTCTCCACCGTGCGTTGTTGAAATCAAAAATACTTTTTCTTCACCTTCGCGGGTAATTCCGCCCAACTCCATAACGTCTTTGGTACCGGTTAAGGCGCAGAATGAGAAGCCGTTAGCAATACCTTTACCCCATGTTGCCATGTCCGGAGTAACGCCGTATTTGGTTATCGATCCCGGAAAATCCGTTTTGAAACCAGTTACCATTTCATCGGCAATGAACAAAGCGCCGTTTTCGTGACACAGTTCGATTGCCTGTTTCAGGAAGTCGGCCACGTTAAAATCGGCCGGAAGATGCGGATAATTTCCTTTTTCCGGTTCGGTGATTACGCAGGAAATCTGTCCCGGATATTTGGCAAATAATTCTTTTAACGACTCTATATTAAACGACTGAAACGTCACGGACAAATTGGAAACCGCTTCCGGAACCCCTTTATTACAGGCAGTTTTTCCGATGAACCAATCGTCATAACTGTAAAACGGATGGTCAACCGGGAAGGCTACCAAATCACGTCCTGTTTTAGCACGGGCTAATTTTACGGCAGCTGTGGTCACAATAGATCCGTTTTTGGAAAACTTCACCATGTCGTGTCCGGGAACCAAAGCTAAAAACGTTTCGGCCATTTCTTTTTCCAAAGCAGCCGGACGTTGGAAATTCACGCCATTCTCCAACTCTTTTCGTACAGCATCCAACACCGGTTCGTAGGCGTGACCTAAACTCACACTGGTTAATCCCATGGAACAATCCAGATATTCGTTACCGTCAACATCCCAAATGTGCGACCCTTTTCCTCTAACAATCGCTGCCGGAGACAGGATCGGAAATTGATCGTCGCCTTTGGAATAGGTATGACTTCCGCCCGGAATTAAATTGTGAATTGCTTTTCGGTATTCGTCTGATGCTTTGAAATTCGTGATATTTCGCAGCTGTATTTCGTTAAATTTACTTTTCATATAACCTTCGTTTCTAAAAATAGAATGATTAATACTTTGTATTTCTTCGTGTTGTAATAAATAATCCGCGTACACTTTCCACGGTTGCTTATCGCCTAATTGCTGAATCAGATGCTGAATCACTTCAAAATCGGAAGTTTCATCAACGGTAATCCGCAAAGCCGCATATTTTTTATCGATGCCTTCATCGGACAGCATCATTTTGGCATTTCTTCGGATGAAAGGTGTTACGTGTTCCCTGTCGGCAACCGCTGTGGCAGATTTCCAGGCTTCTTCCAACGCTTTAAAACTGAAAACTTCCACATCCAATCCGTCCGGATAGGCTTCCTGCGATTGGTTTAAATGATACTCCAACTGATTGTCGAGGCAGAACTGTATCGTTTTATCAATCAATCCGGCGTCAATCAGCGGACAATCGGAAGTAACGCGCACCACATAATCCGGTTTTTTGTTTTGTACCGCCTGATAAAACCGGTCTAAAACATCATTCAGACTTCCTTTGTACGAATCAATATGCAATTTTTCGGCTATGGCACAAATCAGATCGGAATCCTTTTCTTCAGTCGTCGCCACAACCCAATCTGTCACCAGCTTTGATTGCTTTGCCCTTTCCAGATGGTACGCCAACAAGGGTTTCCCTTGAATTTCCAAAAGCACTTTTCCGGGCAAACGGGACGAACCGATTCGGGCCTGTGTTACACCAATTATTTTCACCAGTTTACGGGATTTAATAATGATTTGTCTTTTATTTCGATGGCCTCAATTTTTGAAAACAAACTTGCTTCTGTTTTCCAATCGGACACCATTTGTATGTTCTGTTTTAATTGCGCTGCGGTTTCCACTCCCATGACGATTTTATCGATATTGGGGTTTGCAATCACATAATTCAGCGCAACATCCCCCACTGCCAAATGATTTTCTTCACAAACAGCGTGCAATTCGGTTAAAGCAGCCGCTAACGGTTTTAATTTTTCCGGTAACTGATTCGGATTCATGAAATACAATCCCTGAAGGAAAACGGAACGCACGTGAATTTCGGTTCCCAATTGTTTTAATTCCGCCAGTTTGTTTTCGAATTTCCGATCCAGAATACTGTACGGCAACTGTACCAAATCGGGAACGATGTTTAAAGCCAAAAGTTTATCCAATTGCTCCGGATGGTACAATGAAAATCCGATTTTCTCTATTTTACCCTCTTTTTTTACTTGTTGCAACGTTGTCCACAAACTTGGATTTTCGATTAAAATATCGGCATTGTGTGCCAGATAACCGTATACCGAATTCGTTTTTAATCGGGTCAGGGATTGCTTCAGTGTGTTTTTGAGTTCCTCGCCTGAAACAACCGTAGGAAATTTGGTGATAATCTGAAACCGATTATCGGCCAACAAACCCAAACGTTCTTCAGCATTGCCGTACGCCAGTGCGGTGTCCAGTTGGTTTATTCCAGCTTCCTCTGCAACTGAAAGAATGGCTTTCAAGGCTTCATCGGAAGGCACACCATGCGTATTGGAAATACCATAGTTTATGCCAAACTGAACTGTTCCGAGTGCTATTTTTATTTCGGTTTGCATGAACCTTATTTACGTCTGATACTATTTATAACTTGCTTCAAAATCTTTTTTCAATAATGAAACGCTGTACTTGTCGTAATAATTGCTTGTGGCATCCAATGCTTTTTCCGAATGACTCCATGTCGATTTATCCAGCAAGTAGTACAGTTTAGTTGCCGTAAATATTTCATCATAATTTTGCTTGAAGGAATACGCATTAAACTCTTCAATATGCTGGTATACGTTTTTCAGGGAGCTTTCGGAAAAGAAATCCACAATTATAAGGATACCGCCATTTTTAAGTACGCGGTCAATTTCTGCCACAACTTTCAATAATATGTTTCTGTCAATCACATAAAAAACGAAGCCTACAATCACAATATCAAGTGATTCCGTTTCGAAATGAGAAAGATTATCCGCCGTTCCGTGAACAAAATTCACATCACTGTAATTTGATTTCCCGTATTCGATGGCTCTGGAGGAAGGCTCAATTCCGAAAACTTCCGAATTGGGAAGCAGCGTTTTAATGGCATTTAAACGATACCCAGCCGAACAGCCTATTTCCAGAATACTTTGAGGTTGCAACCCGTAATTTTTAATCAGTTCCAGAACCTTATCACTTTCCGGCTTGTAATTATTAATTACGGACTTGTTACGCTCGAACCAAGCATCGGCTTCATAGGAAAGAAACGATTCTTTATGACTGTTGTTTTGCATAATATTGATTTATTTTTTCAATCACAAAAGATTGTTCTTCGTCTGTTAACGTAGGATACATCGGTAAGCTGATACAATGTTTATAATATTGCTCCGCTAAAGGCATGTCGTTTTCCTTCCAGCCCAAATCCCGGTAATAGGGCATCAGGTGACACGGGATGTAATGTATCTGTGCAAAGATTTTGTGTTCTCTCAGATAATTGTACAAACCTACGCGGTCTTCCACTTCGATAACGTATAAGTGATACGCGTGTCCGTCCACATAACCGGATTGTCCGTTTACATAATCTCTTCCTGTAAAAGCCGTATTGTATTTTGAAGCGATGGCTTTACGTCTTTCGATACCTTGATTTGCACGGGATAACTGACTGATGCCCAAAGCCGCCTGAAAATCGGTAAAACGGTAATTGTACCCCAGGGTTTGCATTTCCATGTACCAACCCGGATAGGAATCTCCTTCATTTACAGGTTGTCCCACCGCAAATTCCACTGAATTTTTGAAAATGGTGGTATCTCTGGTAATTCCGTGGGTGCGCAATTCCAATAATTTCTTGTATAGTTTTTCGTCGTTTGTGGTAATCATTCCGCCTTCACCCGTTGCGATGTGCTTTACCGGATGAAAAGAGAAAATGGCCAAATCGGCATAATTTCCGTTTCCGCAATTTTGCTTTTGTCCTTTGCTGTCGGTAAAATAACCACCGGGAGCGTGACAGGCATCTTCGATGATCCACAACCCGTATTCGTCGGCCAATTTTCTGAAAGCTTCCAGATTCACGGCGCGTCCTGCAAAATCTACGGGAACAATTCCTTTATACGTTCCTTTCGGAGACGATCTTAAAAGCTGCTCCACTTTTTCGATATCCAACAGATAGGTATCCGGATCGATGTCTGAAAAAACGACCTCACCGCCGCAATAACGAACACAATTCGCCGAGGCTGCAAAAGTGATGGGTGTGGTAATTACTTTGTCGCCGTTTCCGACACCCAAAGCCAAAGCGGATAAATGCAAAGCGGCGGTTCCGTTGGAAACTGCCACGGCATAATTGCATCCGATATATTCGGCAAACGCCTTTTCAAATTCCAAAATGGTTGGTCCCTGCGTTAGAAAATCACCTTTAAGTGCTTTTGCAACCGCCTGAATATCTTCTTCCGTGATGTTTTGTTTTCCGTATGGTATCATTCCGTTTTATTTTGCTTCAAAATCAGGATAAAGGTGTTCTTTTATCTGTTCGCGCATACTTTCAACAGTTTCCCATTCCGTATTTTCACCGGAAGTGTAACTGAATCCCTGCGGAACCAATTTTGCATTAAAAGCATGTTTATAATCCTCCAGATTCCAATTGGTTACCTGCGGAAGAATCACATAATATTTTCCTACATCATAAGTGGTAAACGAATCCGATGACGTAATCATTTCTTCATGTACTTTTTCACCCGGACGGATTCCGATTACGCGATGTTCACAACTCGGTGCAATAGCCTGAGCCACATCCAAAATTCGGTACGAAGGGATTTTCGGAACAAACAATTCGCCTCCCCAAGCCGCATCCAAAGCATGAAGAACCATATCAACGCCACCCTGAAGTGAGATATTGAAACGGGTCATATTCACATCGGTAATGGGTAAAACACCTTCTTCCCTTTTTTTCATAAAGAACGGAATCACGGAACCGTTCGACCCCATTACGTTTCCGTAACGTACTACTGAAAATTTAATATCCTGTTTTCCTTTAACATTGTTGGCTGCGATGAACAATTTATCCGATGTCAGTTTGGTTGCTCCGTATAAATTAATCGGCGCACAGGCTTTGTCGGTTGATAAGGCCACCACTTTAGTCACATTACTTGACAAACAGGCTTTGATGACATTATCAGCACCGCCGATATTGGTTTTCACACACTCATCCGGATTGTATTCGGCAATATGAACGTGCTTCATGGCAGCTGCGTGAATAACATAATCGATACCATTAAAAGCTCTTTTCAAACGTTCCAGATCTCTTACATCACCAATAAAATAGCGTATTGCAGGGTATTGAGCTTCCGGGAATTCCTGAGCCATCTGAAACTGTTTCTGCTCATCACGGGAGTAAATCACAAGACGTTTGACATCCGGCCATTTCTGTAAAATTGTCTTGGTCAATTCCTTACCTAAAGACCCTGTTCCTCCTGTAATTAATATGGATTTATTATTCAGCATTTTTATGATTTTTAGCTTACAAATATATGAATTTAAGCTTTAGTTCAGAAGCCATTCTTCACAACGGAACATTCCGTGCATTTTTACCCGTTTTTAGAAAGTCAACCTCTAAATGTTAATTATATTTGCAAATAAATTTACTTGAAATGGACATCAATACCGAAGTACACAACGCCTACGAAGTCATTAAAAACGGCGGCATTATTCTTTATCCTACCGATACGGTTTGGGGCATTGGCTGTGACGCTTCCAATCCGGAAGCCGTAAAGAAAATCTATGCTTTGAAACAACGTGAAGAAAGCAAAAGCATGATTGTGCTGATGAATGGTGAAAAAATGATGTATACCGTTTTCAAAGACATCCCTGAAGTGGCCTGGCAAATTCTGGATTTATCCGAAAAACCGACCACGTTAATCCTTGACAATCCCAGAAATGTGGCTCCGAATATCATTGCCGAAGATAAAACCCTTGGTGTACGAATCGTGAAGGAACCGTTTTGCTTTAAACTGATGGAACGTATGAAAAGACCGTTGGTTTCCACTTCGGCTAATATTTCCGGAATGTTTACGCCAAAATCTTTTAAAGAAATCAGCCCTGAAATTTTAAAAGGTGTTGACTATGTGGTAAATTTGCACCACGATAAAATTTGCGACAAGCCTTCGACGATCATTAAATTAACGAATGACAGTCAGGTTAAAGTTATTCGTAAATAACAAATTTGCCGCAGATTCGCAGATTACAATTAATTACTATATGCCTGAAGAATATTTAAACGCCAAAGAAACTTATCAAATTATTGGAATATTTTTCGATGTACACAAAAACTTAGGAAAAGGTTTTTCTGAAATTGTTTACAAAGATGCTTTGGAATATGAATTTCAAAGTTTGAATATACCATACGAAAGAGAAAAAGAGTATTGTGTTAACTATAAGGATACTGTATTAAAACATAAGTTTTACGCTGATTTTGTAGTTTTTGATTCTATCATTTTAGAAGTAAAATCCACAGATTGTTTTAACAACAATCATTATAATCAATGCTTAAATTATTTAAAAGTATCGGGTAACGAATTAGCCTTGTTAGTTAATTTCAATACAATCTCATTGGAATATAAACGCATAGTTTGCAGCAATAACAAATAAAATCTGCGAATCTGCGGTAAAAATCCTCAATTAATGAATTACAAAGAAGCGCTTCAAGATAAAATATTCAAAATAATCGCTCAGGCAGCCAACGAACTTAACTTGGAAAGTTACGTAATTGGTGGTTTTGTCCGTGATTTGATTTTAAAACGCGATCACAAAAAAGACATTGATATTGTTGCGGTAGGCAGCGGTATCGAACTGGCGTTAAAAGTATCCGAACTCATTCCGCACAAACCGAAAGTCCAGGTTTTTAAAAACTACGGAACGGCGATGTTGCGCTATGACGACATGGATATCGAATTCGTTGGCGCCCGAAAAGAAAGCTACAACCACGACAGCCGTAACCCGATTGTGGAAAACGGAACACTGGAAGACGACCAAAACCGTCGTGATTTCACCATTAATGCCTTGGCACTTTCGTTGAATGAAAGCACGTTTGGCGAATTGGTGGATCCTTTTAACGGATTAGCCGATATGGAAAACAAAACCATCAAAACGCCTTTAAATCCGGATATCACGTATTCTGATGATCCGTTGCGAATGATGCGTGCGATCCGTTTCGCTTCCCAGCTGAATTTTGAAATTGAGGCCGAATCCTTAGCTTCCATTACCAAAAACAAAGACCGAATCAGTATTATTTCGGGAGAACGTATTGTTGATGAACTGAATAAAATCCTGATGTCGGATGTTCCTTCCGTTGGATTTTTGCTGTTATACCAAACCGGATTGCTGGACATTATCCTTCCGGAACTGACCGCTTTAAATCAGGTGGAAGAAATTGAAGGGCATACGCATAAAAACAACTTTTACCATACGCTGGAAGTGGTGGATAATATTTGTCCGAATACCGATGATGTTTGGTTACGCTGGTCGGCCTTACTGCACGATATCGGAAAAGCACCCACCAAGCGTTACAACAAAAAACAAGGCTGGACATTTCACGGTCATGAATTTTTAGGCGGAAAAATGGCAAAAAAGATTTTCGAACGTTTGCACATGCCGTTGAACCAAAAACTGAAATTCGTTCAGAAAATGGTCATGATGAGTTCGCGCCCAATTGTATTGGCGCAAGATATCGTTACGGATTCTGCCGTAAGACGTTTGGTTTTTGATGCCGGTGAAGATGTGGAAAACCTGATGACTTTATGTGAGGCGGATATCACCACAAAAAATCCTAAGAAGTTTCAGAAATACCATAATAATTTCAAAATTGTACGCGAGAAAATTGTGGAAGTGGAAGAACGCGACAAAGTACGTGTTTTTCAGCCGCCTATTTCGGGAGAAGAGATTATGGAATTATTCAACTTACAACCGTCAAGAGAAATTGGTGTTTTGAAAGAAGCGGTGAAAGAAGCAATTCTGGAAGGCGAAATTCCGAATGACTATCAGGCGGCGTATGATTTTGTATTGAAAAGAGCCGAAAAAATGGGACTGAAGAAAGTAAACTAAAGTTTAACTTTTATTCGATTGTTTTTTGATTGCAATAGAAATAAATTTGCTAAAAATACCACTGAATCCAAAATGAAAAAAGAAGACAAATCCGTAATTATCTGGTTGTTATCCGGTTGTGCATTATTATTCATCATGGTAATGGTAGGTGGAATCACCCGATTAACCAACTCCGGTTTATCGATGACCGACTGGCATTTAATTACCGATACGTTTCCTCCGTTAACGGAAAAAAAATGGGAACATGCCTTTGAAGAATACAAGAAATTTCCGGAGTATCAGCAAATTAACATACATAACGATTTTGATTTAAGCGATTACAAATTCATTTATTTCTGGGAATGGTTTCACCGTTTCATCGGACGAATAATCGGAATGGTTTTCATTATTCCGTTCGTTTATTTCTTAATCAAAAAACGACTTTCTCCGGAAACCATTAAAAAGTGTGTTGTGCTTTTGGCGATGGGCGCTTTTCAGGGTTTTTTGGGCTGGTTCATGGTGAAAAGCGGTTTGATTGACCGTCCGGATGTGAGTCATTTCCGATTGTCGTTACACCTTACTTTTGCTTTCATAACATTTGCTTACACCCTTTGGGTGGCTTTGGATTTGATTTACCCGAACCGGATTGAAGTGATACAACCCCTGCGTTCCATAGCGCGAATCGCTTTGGTGGTTTTGATTATCCAGATCGTTTACGGCGGTTTTGTGGCAGGACTGAATGCCGGTTTGATTCACAACCATTGGCCTTTAATGAGTGACGGACAATTTTTCCACGAAAGTATAGTTTTAGAAAAAGATTCCTGGCTGCTACGTCTTACCGAAGGCAAAAGCGGCGTACAATTCGTTCACCGAACCATGGCCTATGTTGTGGTCGGTTTAATGGTGTACCTGTATTTCCGAGGTAAAAAATATATTCTGAACACTACGCAGAAAAAAGGAATAACAACTTTGGTCGCTGTAGTTATTGTGCAGTTTGCTTTGGGTATTTTCACCTTGTTATTCCACGTACCGCTTTGGTTGGGATTGGCACATCAGTTGGTGGCTTTTATGTTGCTTTCGGCTATGGTGTTTACCTTGCACCGATTGAGTAAATAAAAAATCGGATTTCAGCAAACCGATGGCATGTTGAAATCCGAACACTTTCTATTAGTTATTTACCCAATCCATTCCTTAAAATCGTTGACCCGTTCCCGTGCTACAATAACCTCATCGTCGTTATAGGTTGGTAAAACAACTTTCAGGCGGGAATTGCTGTGCAGTTGAATTTCCTTTATGGCTTTCATCGGAACAATGAATTTTCGGCTGACGCGGTAAAAATCTTTCGGATCCAATTCGGTTTCAAGGAGTTCCAAAGTGCCATCCAGCAAATAATCGCGATTGTCTAGCGTATGCAAGTAAGTCCCTTTATTTTCGCTGTAAAAACATTCCACCTCATCCACATTGATCAGTTTTAACTGTTGCCCGATTTTTACCGTGAATCGTTTTTTATAATTCTTATCAATCGGATTGACCAGCATTTTCTTGATCATTTCGAAATCCAATGACAAGTTTTGCGGCTGATTACGTTCTTTAAACTTATTTACCGCCACTTCCAGATCGTCTTCATCAATCGGTTTCAGCAAATAATCGATACTGTTTAATTTGAAGGCTTTCAACGCATATTCATCATACGCTGTGGTGAAAATAATGGCACTTTTGATGGTGATTTTTTCAAAAATCTCGAACGACAATCCGTCGGACAATTGGATATCCAGAAAAATCAAATCGGGATGCGGGTTGTTCTTAAACCAATCCAAGGATTCCTCTACCGAATGCAGCATGGTGTTTACATTCAATCCCAGTTTTTCGACTTTACGCTGCAATAAGCGTGCGGCCGGTTTTTCGTCTTCGATGATAATGATATTCATTTTCTTTGAAAGGTGCTAAGGTACTTAGGCTCTGAGTCGCTAAGATTCTATTTTATTATTCTTATTCAAAAATATATTTTTCCAGTCCGGGCCAAATCTCTTTCAGTTTGATTCTTGGTTTTCGGCAAATATAAACCGGTATGTTGTTTTCTTCGTCTATGGCATATTTATGCGTTACCAATTTAACGAGGGTGTGCTCTTCAAAAAATTCATAAACCACGTCTTTTTCATTTCCCACGCTGATAAAAACTTCACCCTCTTTTTCACCCGGTCCCCATATCCAGAAACTACCGTGACGACAAACCGGATTGGGCAAACCGTACTTTTTTCCTAATATTTTCAGGGCTCCGGCTTCTCCGTAATTTTCGGCCAGAATAACACATTTTTGCTGTTCCGACTTGGATAATGATGTATAGAGACTGTCCACCAATTTTACCTGTTCGTCCCATCCGAACATATCGGCATAATCGCCCGTCAGGATAATTCTTCCGTCCTTTTCGGGTTGGAGTTTGTTATACGCTACGAACGCTTCAATCGGTAAAAGCGGTGTTGCCATCGGAATGAAATAAACGGTCGGCACAAATAAAATCGCTGCCACCACATAATTCCAAGCAGATTTTCTTTCGAGCAATTTTTCAACCTTCACAGCGCCCAAAGCAAATAGCATCGGATAAATTGCAAAGAAATAATAAGCTTTGGATTGTAAGAACCACATTGTAAAAAAAATGACCAAAACCGCCACACCAATACTTTTATATTTCTTCAATTCCTTATCGAAGAAACAGGCCGACAATCCGATTAGGCTGATGATTAATGTGAATGGCATTTTCAGTTGTTCCAACGCAAAATCATAAGGCCCGATTTCATCCAGCTGACTTTCTTTCAATTGCTGCAAATGCGTCAAAAGTGGAAAATCATGATTGAACTGCCAGACGATGTTTGGTAAAACAAGTATCAGGGCAAGGATTCCTGAAATATAAAGCCATTTGTTTCGGAAGGCTTTTCCTTTTTCAAAAAACAATAACCCTACCGCTATCCCGAATCCCCAAACCACAAAAGTGTATTTGTTCATGAGTCCGATTCCGGCTGTAATTCCCAAATAAACAAGGAATTTTATGTTTTTCGTATTGAGATATCTTACCAGAAAATAAAAACCCAAGGTCCAGAAAAGCTGATCGAAAGCCACCGGTTGAAAAAGCGTATGGTTCCGAAAAAAAGGAATGAATGCCAATACCGAAATTCCGCTCAACACTATTGCATTTTTCTTACCGCCGAGCTCTTTGGTTATCATACAACACAACATTAAAATGGCGACGCCTGCTAACGTGGGAAACAATCTTACACCCGACAACAAGTATCCGAAAAGAAAATGAGCCAGTTTCCCGACAACAGCAATGAAAGGCGGAAATTCCATATACCCCCAATCCAAATGTTCGCTTACGGACAAATGCAGTAATTCATCCCGATGAAAACCGTAATTCCGATTTGCAACAAGATGAATCAGTAATTTTACAAGCGACAGTATAACAATTATCGGCAGGTATTTTTTCATTTTCTTTAAAGTACTATGATTCTGAAATGCTAAGGTACTGAGATTTTTTTTCTTCTTAGGTTGTCACTGATTTTCCGCAATCTGATTTCTGCTATCGGTTATCTGTTATCTAAACACAGAACACTAAATACTGATAATTGATCACTGAAATTACTCCCAACGCTCCTGTTTGTCCTTATTCATCAATTCCTTGATTTTCTTTTCTTCCCATTCTTTTCCGAAGATCAGATGATGTCCGAAAACACTAACGGCGTGAGTCAACAAACCGATTCCCCAAAAGAAAGCCGTAAAGAAGTTCTCAAACTGAAAATAGCTTTCACCCGGCTCTAAGTCTCGAATATTTAAGAAGACAATCATAATATTCACAAGGATGTAAACCACAAGGTGTGAATAAAAGCCTTTCAGTCGTTTTACCCTTTTTTGTGCGTATTGATAACGCTCTTCGAAGTTGTTCTCAAAATTTTCCATGACAGCTACTGTTTAAATTGGTTTTTACGACGCTCTTCTTCTTCCATAAACTCTTTCAACTTGCGTTCTTCCCAGTCTTTGCCTAAAAAAGGCATACGATTAAAAACACGTAATCCGTGAAAAAGGACTCCTATCCCCCAACCCAACATGGGCCAGTAAAACCATAAATGTTCCGGAGAGGTCATTAAATTAACTACAACCAAGAAAATGTTAACCACAATATAGGCGGTCAGATTTCCGTAAAATCCTTTAACTTCCTGTACTCTTTTCTTAGCTAGGTTATAGCGTTCCTCTTCTGTATAATTTCGTTCCATGATTACTTCCAATTTTGTTTTTCTTTGTCTTCATTTAAAATTTCCCGTATTTTACGATCTTCCCATCGCGAACCGTATCCGAAAACGCCAATACCGTGCATTACCAGTCCGATTCCCCATCCAAGCATCGGAAACCAGAACCATTGGAATTTAGAGGAAAATTGCAAATTGATAAATACCAGCACCGGAATGACAACGCAGTACGATATTAAACTTCCGTAAAAACCACGAATGGCTTCCACTCTTTTTTTGGCTCTGTAATAGGCCGAATCATCACTGTAATGAGAGGTTATTTCCATAATTCCTATCTGTTTGGTTAATAACGGTAATTCTACCGTAAATTCTTTTTCGCTTTGAGTAATTCTGACTTTTCTGTCGGTTAAAATGGCATACCGACTTATAATGTTTTGCAGTCCGACACCCTGACGGTCTTTCAGCACTTCTTTTTTCTGATAATCGTTTTGCACAATCAGGCAATTATCGCGTTCGAAAATGCGGATGTGCAAGGGTTTTTTTTCGCTTACCACATTATGTTTTACCGTATTCTCCAATAGTAATTGCAACGACAGCGGAACAATTTTAGCTTCCGGATTGCTCACTTTTGCCGGTAATTCATAGAAAATACTGTTTTCGAATCGCATTTTCAATAAATTCATGTACGTTTTGGCGAAAGTCAGCTCTTCTTCAATACTCACCAATTCCTTATCACGCTGTTCCAGAACATAGCGGTAAATTTTCGACAGCGACGAAGTGAATTTTTGTGCGTTTTCAGGATTTTCCTCAATCAATGAACTCAATACATTCAAGCTGTTGAACAAAAAATGCGGGTCAATCTGATTCTTCAAACTCTCAAACTTTGCCGAAGCCGTTCCCGCTATTATTTTCTGCTGTTTAACTCTATTCTCCTGGTAGGAACGATAGAAATAAACCAAATGAGCAATAAGCGTAACGATGAACGTAATAATGGTGGCTACCAAATAATTCCCAGCCTGTTCATTTGTCAGAAAATCATCCAACGTGTTTTGGTTAATCACCACTTCTTCAAAAACCCGCAACAGGAAAATAATGAAAACTGAAGTAAAAAAAGAACTTATAAACCCTATGAGCAATCGTTTAAAAGAAAACCGGTCATCGGCAAAAATTCGGTCTAAATAAATGAACAATATCGAATTCGCCATATACAAACAAACCGAATACAACAAGGTAAACTGCAAGTTCATCAGCAATTTCCGGTCCATTGCAATGGTCGATCCGGTTATCCAGCTCAAAAACAGCAGCAGGAAAAAAACCAGTAATCCAATGGCAATCGAACGTAAAAAATGTTTTAAATATATATTCATTTTATTATGAGTAACTAAGTGACTAAGTAACTGAGTTGCCGAGTCACTTAAAAATTTATTTTCCGCAATTTACTAAAGCCTCTTTTGCTCTGTCTAATCCCCAACTTGGGTGAAATGCGGTTTCGGGTTTAAATTTAGCGAATAAAGCTAAAGAACGTTCAATTTCCGCACACATTGGTTTGGTATCGGTTCCCCAGTATTTCGCTCCGCCAATTTCAAATTCGGCTTTAGAGAACACCACTCTTGGGTTTTCCGGTGCAATCGCTTGTGCTTTGTAGTACTGTTCCATTGCTTTGCTGGAATACTTCATGCCGTTGGTCATCGGATCCTGAACAATCCAGGCCGTGTAAATCATCGCCTGAGCCACCATCAATTCGGGATTATTCGGACTGATTGCCGACGCGTTATCCAAAGCCTGCTGTGCTTTATCCAAATAAGCCGGTGCTTTCGATTTATCCTGAGATTGAAATACTTCAATTGTATTGATGAAGGCCACATAATAATTTGGCAACCAGTTTGTTTTCTCTACCGATGCGATTCTTTCGAAAATAGCAGTTGCTTCCGCAGTTTTTCCTTCTTTCCATAATCCCATGGCTTTTCCCATTCCCTGTTCGTACTGTGATGGCGACTGAGCATATGCCAATGTGCAGATAAAAAATACTAATGATGTGATAATTCTAGTCATAATTTCTATTCTTTTAATTAATTACTGATTTTTGTTAATGATGAATGATTGAAACCTTTAATTTATATGTCAAATGTAGGTCGGTTTTCATACCTGTAAAATTTATCCTTACCGAACTGTCGAAATTTGAGGATGAATTGTTTTTTTTAGCTAACAGCTTATAGCAGACAGCTGTAAGCTTACAAATTCTCCAACTGATTTTTACTCTTATCCTGACTTATCGTCCAGAAGAACCCGATAAAAAAGAAACGGTCTGCCGGTTGTGTGATGGCCTGGCGCTGAAATTGTCCTGCCAAATCCGGGGAATTCGCATACTGATAACCAAAAACGTTATCATTCCCCAATACATTCGATACCGAAAAATACAAAATCTTTTGTTGTGAAAGCAAATACGCCCAACTCATACTCAAACTGTTATAGTTTTTTGTCTTTCCGTTCATGAAGGCGGTTTCGTTCGGATTGTCGTAAGGGCGTCCGGTAGCAAAACTGTTGGTTACGCTGATTTGCGATTTCCAATCCTCAACCCAATATTTCCCAACTACCGACAGTGTATGATTGGCCACAAAATTCGGAGTAACCTTCGCTTCATAATTCTTATAATCCCGCTTGCTGTCAATAAAAGAATAGGAAACCCAATAATCCATGTTCTTAATCGAGCGGCTGTCTCTCCAAAACACATCCAGTCCTTTTGCATAACCGTAACCGTTGTTGTTGTATTGGCTGTTAAATAATGGCATACTCCCGTTGTATTTCACCAAATCGGAGTAATCCTTAAAGAACACTTCGGCACGCAAGGTTTTTCTGTTGTTTGCATACAAATAGTTCAGGATGTAATGCGATGTTTTTTCATAATTGAAATCGGAGTAAAACTTAAGGTAGTCCTGTTTCGGATTCTGATGAAAATCGCCATATGCTAACGAGACCTGTCCGTTTTTACTCGTCTTGTATGCCAGAGAGATTCTCGGATCGGCAACACTTTTGTCTAACAAATCGCTGTTCATCGCTCTCACGCCCAATTTAGCCGCTAATTTCTTCGAAAAGAAAATATCCGTTTCTGCAAATACGGCTCCTATATTGTTGCGGTATCCATACGTAAAATCGCCAAAATTCTGGTCTTTATAGGTCTCATCAAAATCGGTAATGAAATAATCCCCACCAAAAGTCAGATTGATTCGGTCTGAAAACTTCTTGGTCAGCTTCAGCTTTAGGTGTGATGCGTTTTCGCGGTTGTTCAAATCGTTGACATCCAATCCGATTTTATTTTGTCCGAAACCGAAACTGATGCCTGTTTGAATACTCCAGCCCAAACCGAAATTCCCTTTATAGGATGAATTCAGGTAAAAATTATTGTTCTTAGTATCCACATTTATCGGAGTTGCCGAATTCACGTCTTTCTGGTTCAGATTAAAAGTCGCATAATCAAAAGCGGCATAGAACTTAAACAATCCGTTCTCGAAATTTCTTCTGAAAACCGTTTCTCCCGATAAGGACTGATACGGTTTAATCCAGTCGACATCCTGTTTGATAACCTTCTGATACGGTTCCAAATTGATGTAGGACGTATTGAAAGTCAGCGAGCTCTTCTTCCATTTCTGCGTATTGCTTGCTCCCAAACCTACGGTCATAAAAGACAGGTGCGATTCTTCCTGATCCGCTTCATTGGTCGTATTCAACAACAAAACACTGGACAACGCATCGCCAAATTCAGCCGAATAACCGCCAGTGGAAAACGTCATCCCACTGAATAAGAAAGGTGAAAAACGTCCACGCGTTGGTAAATTGTTCGCCGTAGCTCCATACGGTTGCGCTACTCGAATTCCGTCCACATAGGTTTGGGTTTCATCGGATTCCCCGCCACGTACAAACAACCTTCCGCTCTCGCCCACAATTTGCGCGCCCGGTAAAGTTTGCAAAGCGCCGATAATGTCTCCGGCTGCCCCTGCTGTAGTAACAATGTCCAAGGGTTTCAACGCCGATACTTTCGAATTGTCGCCCGCTTTAAACGTTCCGGCCGAAATCACTACCGCATCCAACGTATTTACACTCTCGCGAAGTTTTATCGTTTGCGGCTGGTAGGTTTCAATGGTAACCGGCATCCTAAAAGTCTCAAAACTCAAATAAGTGATTACCACCGTTTGCAGCCCTTTTTCCATAGTGGTAAAGGTAAAATTCCCTTCGGCATCGGTGGTCGCTCCGTCATAAGCGCCTTCAATAAATACGTTGGCTCCGGTTATGATTTTACCTTTACGGTCGGTTACATTTCCGGAAATCGTGGTTTGTCCAAAAAAATTTATGCTGTATAAGACAATTAAGAAAGTAAGTATGGTTTTCATTTTGTTTGGTTTTGATGGTACAAATGTGCTCAAGAAAAACCACATAGTATAAAAAAGAATGCCGAATTGTTATTTTTTGAGGATGAACCGTAATTCAAGCGACAGAGTGACTAAACAGCTGAGTGCAAAGTTTATTTTGTACATTTGAAATACCATTAAAAAAACATCCGATGAAAAAGTTATTGTATATCTTGCTGATGCTGCTATCCATCAACACATTGACAGCCCAAAAAACCGAAACCGTTTACGATGAAAAGCTTGCCAAAGAGTTAGGTGGTAACGACAACGGAATGAAAACCTATATCTTCTGCATTCTAAAAACAGGAAGCAATACCACTGCAACCAAAGAAGAAAAAGCCAAATATTTTGAAGGGCACATGGCCAACATCAACCGTCTCGCCGATGAAGGAAAACTGGTAGTTGCGGGCCCGTTCATGAAAAACGACCGTAATTACAGAGGCGTTTTCATCTTCAACGTAACTACGGTAGAGGAAGCGCAGGCTTTGGTGGAAACCGACCCTGCCGTAAAAGCTAAAATTTTCGAAGTCGAATTAACTCCGTGGTTCTGCAGTGCTGCCTTGATGGCCGTTCCGGAGACTCATAAGAAAATCACCAAACCAAAGTCATAAGTTAATTTTTTTTTATTCTTTTGTAATTAAATATCATCAATCATCATCAATCATCATGAAAAAAATCAAATCCTTTTACAAGGCCATCCTTGTATTTTCTCTGTTTATTATTACCATCCCCTCATTCAGTCAGCATACCGTTGATCCCAAAAAGTTGTATTCTTACGAAGGCACCTATGATTTCGGTAATGATGAAAAAATTACGCTTGGTATTTTCGATGAGTTCAATCACAACCTTGTGTATCTTAATTTAAAAACGTTAAAACAAGGGGCTTTACTTCCGATTGACGACACGCATTTCAAAGAAAACAACGACAGTACTTTAGTTTTCCATTTCAAGGCCAATGAGTTAATCCAGACCAAAAACGGAAAATCAATCGTAGGAAAAAAAATCTTCCCGCATACCCGTGAAACGATTTCATTCAAAAGCGGTAACAATACTTTAGAAGGCGATTTATATTTACCCGTTACAAAAGGAAAACATCCGGTTGTGGTTTTCGCACACGGTTCAGGGCCGACCACTCGAGGCGTTAGTTTCTTTACCACCTACTTTTTACAATTGGGTATTGGTGTTTTCACTTTCGACAAACAGGGCGCCGGAAAATCACAAGGCGATTGGGAGGTAGCCGCTTTAGATGCGTTAGCAGAGGATGTGGTAGCCGCTGTTAACACCGTAAAATCCAATCCGAAAGTAAACCAAAAGAAAATAGGCATTCTTGGCACCAGTCAGGGAGGTTGGGTAGGTTCCATGGCAGCCGCAAAATCAAAAGTCGTTTCCTTTTTGTTAATGCGTGTAGGTTCCGGACAAAGTGTCCTCGAAACGATAGCGCATGAATATGAAGGAAGCTTTATTGCTGATGGTTTCACCAAAGAAGAAATAGCCGAAATCATGGTAATGGTTCGCCAGCACTGGGTAGCGGCCGCTCAAAACAAGACTTGGGAAGAAGGCAACGACATTTATTTGAGCTACAAAGACAAACCCTGGTTTTCAAAAGTTTTCCCAACACCCAGAGTCAAAACACCTGGCTCCGAAAAATGGTGGACCTGGTTAAGCAAGAACCTTTATGTTGACAGTTATGACTATCTGAAACAGTTAAAAATCCCTGTGTATTGGCAATTAGCCGAAAAAGACTGGAACGTCAATTCACAAAAAAGTTACCCACGTATCTTGGAGGCCTTGGCCCTTGCCAAAAATAAGGATCATACCGTATTTATAATCCCAAACATGGGACACGGAGGCATCGTCGCTAAAACCGGCCTGCCAAATGACGAATTCAGCTGGAAATACGCACCAGGTTTTTGGGACACCATGGAAACTTGGTTAAGAAAAAGAAAAATCGCGCAATTGCTATGAACATCGAAGACTTACAACAGCTCTGCAAATCCCTTCCCGGAGTAACCGAAGACATCAAATGGGAACACGACTTGTGTTTCTGTATCGGCGGAAAAATGTTTTGTGTGATTGGTTTGAATCAGACACCCACTTCTGCTTCCTTTAAAGTATTGGATGACGAATTCGACACACTTTCCAGTCGGGATGGCTTTAAACCGGCGCCTTATGTAGCCCGCTACAAGTGGGTTTTAGCTGAAGACATCAACAACTTGTCGCCTGCACAATGGAACCATTTTGTTACACAATCCTATACGCTAATAAAAGATAAATTACCTGCAAAAATCAAGAAAGAACTGAATATAAGTTAATTAAACCCCTACATAACAAATTTAAATTTTAACATTTCAAAAAGGACTTTACGTTTTTCAGTACTTATTTTTGTGCTTCCTAATTAGTCAGAAGTCTCATTTTAAATGAATACAACCACACATCTTCGCAAGAATCACAAAAAAATCACGTTACAGAAACTGAGTATCGTTTCGATTGTTATCGGATTCCTTTGTGCCTTTTTAGCGGTTTCACTAAAACATTTAACCGAACATTACGAAGAAATACTGTTTCATAAAGCCACTGTAAACTGGATTTTCTTTATAATATTCCCTGTTTTCGGACTATCCGTGATTTATTTACTGAGACATTACTTGTTTAAAAAGAAAGAAAACAAAGGGATTAAAGAGATTTTTGAAAGTACCGGTTCGCCCACTAAAAAAATTCCGGTGTATAAAATCCCCTCCCACTTTTTCAACGGATTGCTAACCGTAGTTTTTGGTGGTTCCACAGGCATTGAAGTTTCTACTGTGGTTGCTTCGGCCGCCATTGGTTCCGTCGCTCAACAAAAAGAAAACGTTTTCAAGCGTCATAAAACCGAACTGATTTGTGCCGGAATCGCGGCCGGAATTACAGCATTATTCAGCAGTCCAATCGCCGGAATGCTGTTTGCTTTTGAAGTCATCTCTAAAAAAGTGACTAAAACGTTTGCCCTAACCACTGGTTTGTCTGTGGCCATCGCTTATGCTTTCATCCTTATTTTAGATGAAAAACCTTTGTTTGAAGTCAGCATTGCTACCTGGCACCTTCACGCTTTTCCTTATTTCTTATTATTGGGTGTATTGGCAGGAGCCAATTCGGTTTATCTGACCAAATGCGTACTTTATATCAAAGGCCGTTTTACAAAAATCGACAACCATGCCACCAAAATCATTATTGGTTCTGTGATTATTAGTGCTTCATTACTGTTATTTCCTCAATTATACGGCGAAGGTTATCATGCGGTTAAAACCTTGTTTGCAAGTTCCGAATCGGTGGTTCTTACAACTTCGTTCGTGTTAACCATGATTGGAATTCTGTTTCTGAAACCCATAATTACCTCGATAACGTTAGCCTCTGGTGGTGATGGCGGTGTATTTGCGCCGAGTATGTTTATCGGAGCCTTTCTTGGGTTGTTGGTAGCCACCGTTTTAAACACTTTCTTTGATGCGAATGTGATTCCGCTCAACTTTATGATTATCGGAATGGCGGCCATGTTGAGTGCAAGTATTCACGCACCGTTTACCGCGTTGTTTCTGATTTGCGGACTGATAAACGACTACACCTTATTCTTTCCGATATTAATCGTTTGTCTGGTTTCCAAAACCACCGCGCAACTTATTTATCCGTATACCGTTTACACCTATCAGCCAAAACCCATAAACTGATTGTTATGCCCACACACAAAATAAAACGCAACTACCGCAAAGCGAAATATGTACTTTATAAAGAAACACTGGTTGATTTTAAGGAACATTTCTGGGCATTCGTAGGTGCTTTTGTAGGGATGGGAATCATCGCCTATCTGCAATACAACATGCTCCCGAAAGAAGATGTCGTCTTTCTGATTGGTTCATTTGGTGCCTCTTGTGTTTTGGTGTATGGCGTGATTCAGAGTCCGCTTGCCCAACCGCGTAATCTTATTGGTGGTCATGTGGTTTCTGCAATCGTTGGGGTTACCGCGGCCAAACTTTTCCCCGATATGATCTGGCTGGCTTCTGCTGTTGCCGTAGCATTCGCTATCGTTTTCATGCAGATAACCAAGACCTTGCATCCGCCAGGTGGTGCAACTGCCCTGATTGCTGTTACGGGGTCTCCAACCATTCTGAAATTAGGCTATTGGTATGTGATTTTCCCTGTTTTCAGCGGCGCAATGATTTTGTTGATTGTCGCTTTAGTATTCAACAACATGACGGCTAACCGGCAATACCCTACAAATAAGAAGTTTACGAAACTTAAAAAGAAACTCGCCGACCGCATTACGGTTACTAAAACCATGTAAGCCGTGTTACAGCTGAATAAAATCCATCATATTGCCATTATCTGTTCCGATTACGAGAAATCGAAACACTTTTATACCCAAATTTTGGGTTTGGAAGTCCTACAGGAAGTGTATCGGGAGGAACGTCAGTCACACAAACTCGATTTGGCTTTAAACGGAAACTATATCGTGGAATTGTTTTCATTTCCGAATCCGCCGCAGCGTGTTTCGCGCCCGGAAGCAGTCGGATTACGCCATCTTGCCTTTGAAGTGGACGACATTGAAGCCGCCAGAGCCTTCCTCCTTTCCAACCACATCGAAGCCGAAACGATACGTGTGGACGAATATACGCACAAACGTTTTTTCTTCCTATCCGATCCTGATGATTTGCCTATCGAATTCTATGAGAGCGGATTAAAATCTTATCAACAAAACGCATTTCGGAAATCTGAAATCTAAAATAATAATTACCTTTGACCTTTCAAAAAATGATAAGGTCATGGTTTACAAATTCCGAGTAATCCTCGATGCAGAGGAAGATATTTTCAGAGATATTGCAATTCTTGAAGACGATACGTTAGAAGATTTGCACAATGCCATCGTTAATGCTTTTGGCTTTGACGGTACCGAAACAGGTTCTTTTTTCACTTGTGAAGACGATTGGACGTGGAATGAAGAAGATGAAATTCCGATGTTTGATACCGGTGATGTTCCCGGTGAAATGAAAACAATGGCCGATTTCAAACTGAACGACTTGTTACACCGCGACAGTACCAAAATGGTGTATGTGTATGATTTCTTCAGCATGTGGACTTTCTTCCTGGAATTGGGCGCTATCGAAGAAAATGAAGACGGAGAAACCTACCCGGCTTTGTTATTCTCTCACGGTGAATTACCAGCTGAAGCTGCTACCAGCGGTTTCAGAGGCGCCGATGTTTCCAACGACGACATTTACGGCGATTTCGAAGACGAGTTTGACGAAGAGGACATGGATATGTTCGACGGCGATGATTCTTTTGAGGATATGGGTTACGAAGAGAACTGGAATTAAGCAAAAAGGGAAAAGAAATTTTTCGAATTAAAATAAATGAACCAAGATTTAAGTATCGATCTTTCTTCTTGGTTCTTTCATCTAAAAATACCACCTAAATGATCAATCTATTCAACACCCATATCGACAATTTGTCTATCCACAGAGTTGGAAACAAAAGTCGTAACGAAGCTATTTTCCTTTCGGAACAACCGTATAATCTGAATGACGAGATTATGCCGCTTCTGAAAGAATTTTTCTTTAAACCTTTCAGAGACAAAGAGGAAAACTATTTTCAGTTTGCACACGATGTGGATTTGGATTACAACGAAATGTACAATTTTGCGAATGAGATTTTCGCGAATCCGAGCAACGTACACGAAGTTACTAAAAAAATTACCCGTCATTTGTTCGAGCAGTCCAACCATCCGCACATTAAAAACGGAGAAGTGTATGTGACCTACTTAACGAATGTATCGATTGACAACAATGTAGTGGACGCGATTGGCGTTTTCAAAAGTGAAATCAAAGCCGATTTCCTTCAGTTTGAAGAGAAAGACACGAATCTGGAAATGATTCTGCAACAGGGAATCAGTCTGAACAAACTGGACAAAGGCTGTTTGATTTTCAACTACAAAAAAGAAGAAGGATACAAAATTTTAACCGTAGACAGTAACCGTTATGACGCCCGTTACTGGTTAGAGCATTTCTTATCGGTGGATGCGTTTCAGGATGAGAATTTCATCACGAAAAAGTATTTGAAATTCTGTCAGGATTTTGCCAAAGAGGTAGTACTTCCGGCAGAAGACAAGAAAGAAGAAGTAATGTTCATGAACCGTGCGGTAAATCACTTTGCGAAAAACGACAACTTCGAGGAATCCCTATTCTTAAACGAAGTGATTGACAATCCGGACTTGATTTCGGAATTCAAAAACTACAAAGTGGACAAAGGCGAGAAATACAGTATTGAAGATTTAACCTCGTTCCCTATTGCCAATGCGGCGGTTTCGGATGCGCGTAAAAAAATGAAAAACATCATTGAACTGGACACTAACATTCAGATCAAACTGGATTTCATCAACCCGGAAAGTGCCGAAAAATACGTAGAAAAAGGCTGGGACGAAGAAAAACAGATGTATTACTATCTGGTGTATTTCAACAAGGAAAACAAGAGCTAATCGGTACATAATTTACAAAAGTACATAAAAACAAAATCCTCATGCATTCATTTACATGAGGATTTTTCTTATATTTGAATCTATTCCTATATAAGCCATTATGATTGATTTAAAGCCTTTTACTTTTACCCTTGGTGAACTTAATGATAAGAAAGTTATTTTCATCCGATTTGAAAAAAATCCAATACTCCTTGCACAAATCAAAGCGCTGAAAGGTGCCCAGTGGGATTGGAACCTAATTACCTGGTATGTTCCGGACACAGCCGACTACCGAAAACTCTTTAATTTGCCGGAAGATTTTGCCATTGGAAAATACGTTCTGTCAAAAATTTCAGATGTCAATCAGAGAGAAATACAACGACTCGTTCATCAACTCAAATTAAAAGGCTACAGTCCGAACACGATTCGATCCTATGTGAGTGAATTTGCGCAGTATTTGTATTATCTGAAAAACTTACCCGCAAACAAATGTGGGGAAAATGAAGTGCGCAATTACCTCATTTTCTGCATTGAAGACCTGAGACTTACCGAAAACTCATTACACAGCCGGATCAATGCCGTCAAATTTTATTATGAAAAGGTTTTGCTTCAGGAAAGAATATTTCTTGAAATTCCGCGTCCTAAAAAGCAAAGCAAACTTCCGAAAGCATTAAACACCTATGAAGTGAAACGCATCTTTGATGTAACCGAAAATTTGAAGCACAATACGATGCTCAAACTTTGTTACGGTATGGGTTTGCGGCTCAGTGAAATCCTAAATCTGAAAATTTCAAATGTCGACAGCAAAACCATGCGGGTTCACATAGAACGCGGCAAAGGGAAAAAAGACCGCTATGTGAATTTACCGGAAAGCATCCTGGAACAACTTCGCTCCTATTATCTCGAATACAAGCCGAAAACCTATCTGTTTGAAGGACAATATGGCGGCCAATACAGCGCGAGAACCCTACAGGAAGTATTCAAAAAAGCGTTGGAAAAAGCACGGATTTCTAAAAAAGTGGGTATTCACAGCTTACGACACAGTTTTGCCACCCATTTACTGGAAAGCGGTACCGACATTCGGTTCATACAGGAATTATTGGGGCATAACGACATTAAAACCACTTTTGTTTACACGCACGTGTCGGATAAATCGATTCGGAGAATTATCAGTCCGTTGGATAAATTATAGCCTTTCTTTATCACAAAACTGGCTTTAAGATAAAACTGAAACCCCTTTTTGTATATTTGGCTTACTAATAAAAACCTACTGAAAATAATACGGTAATACAATGAACAACCTATTTAATCCATCGGATGTTTCTGGAATTCTGGAGCGCATTGAGAAACTGACACCTGACTCACCAAGACAATGGGGGAAAATGAACGCGGCCCAAATGTTGGCACATTGCAACAAGTCGGTAGAAACTGCCATGGGGCAGAATTTCATGAAACGTCTTTTTATTGGCCGGATTATTGGCACTCTTTTGAAGACTAAAGTTGTGATTGCCAAACCTTTCGGTAAAAACTCCCCAACCGACAAAAGCTATATCTTCCCAGACAATTGTAACTTTGAAGAGGAAAAATCAAAAATAACCGCATCCATCCGAAAATTTTCCGAGGGTGGTCCTTCGCAATGCACCACTTATCCGCACCCTTTTTTTGGTAAATTTACCCCCGAAGAATGGGCAGTTTTCCAATGGAAACATCTGGATCATCATCTTAGGCAATTCGGAGTTTAAATCCGATAACTTTAACTGCATTGCGCCAACAGAATTCGCATAAGGTTATTCAACTCCTTTTTTAGTTGCCCATCACAACAATAAAGACTAAATTACGTTGAGATAATTCCTTTATCAGAACAACATGTTTAAACGTTTACTTTTACTTTCTTTGATACTTCTTTTTACTTGTCAGCCTATGCTGGGTCAGGTAACCAGAATGCCCAGGGATACCACAAAAGTATACAGCTATATTGAGCGGTATTCCAAGAAACGGAAGTTCACCAAATTTGTACACCGGTTAATCTTCAGACCCACAGAACGGACAAATCCGACAAAAAAGAAGAAACAAACCCGGCAACAACAGAACATATTCAAAAAGCACGAATGCAAAATCATTCGGAACATCAATATTGAGGTCTTGGATCCGTTTGGTTTCGCAATAGACAATCCGAATAAAATACCAAAAAAATGGATTGAAAAGGCCGGAAACAGTATGCATACCAAGTCGAAAAAATGGGCCATCCGTAACCACTTGCTGTTCAAAAAAAATGACGAACTGGATTCGCTTTTGGTTAAAGAATCCGAACGTCTAATCCAAAGACAACGTTACATCCGCAATGTATCCATTAAACCGGTACCGATTCCGAACAGTAAGGATTCGGTCGACATTTCCATTACGGTTCTGGATTCCTGGAGCCTGATTCCCAACGGTTCGATTTCATCTTCCAATGGTAATCTGGAAATCACGGAACGAAATTTTTTGGGATTGGGACATGAATTTGAAAACAACTTCCGACAACGATTTACCGATAATACGGCCGCCTACGGCATGCGCTATATAATCCCCAATTTCAGAAATACATTCATCAGTACCGTTTTTCATTACGACGAGGATTTCGACAAGAATCATGTAAAAGCTGCCGGGATTAACCGCGTTTTCTTTTCTCCTTTTACCCGTTGGGCTGGCGGAATCGCTTTCGAACAACGCTTTTATCGCGATTCGCTCAGTGAAACCAACGATGTAATGGCGCTAAAGAATTTCAAACTGGAAACCCAGGATTATTGGGCCGGACATTCGTTCCGTATTTTTAAAGGCAATACCGAAGACGACCGCATTACAAATCTTGTAACCACCTTGCGATTCCGAAACATAAAGTATCCCGAAAGCCCCGAACTGGCCTATGATCCCATCGATTATTTCAGTAATTCAAGATTATATCTGGCCAGCATCGGTATTACTTCCCGACGATTTGTGGAAAACAAATACCTCTTTAATTACGGGATTCCGGAATATGTACAGATTGGAAAAACTTATGCAATCACATCAGGATTTGAAGAAAAGAACAGCATCCGAAGGAATTATTTCGGCGGACGCTTCTCGTTTGGGGGATTTCATAATTTCGGGTACTTCGGAAGCAATTTTGAACTCGGAAGTTTCTTTAATGACGGGGCTTCCGAACAAACCACATTCAGAGCCGAAGCCCTTTATTTTACCGATTTGATTGAATACGGCAACTGGAAATTCCGACAGTTCATTAAACCGCAGCTAACCATAGGAAACAACCGTATCCCAACAAAAAGTGACTTGCTTAACCTAAGTGACCCCAATGGTATCGAAGGGTTTCAGAATTCAATTCAGGGAACAAAAAAATTATTGGTCACTTTCCAGACACAATCTTACATACCGGGAAATTACCTCGGGTTTCGTATGAGTCCGTTTGCCAATTTTTCCATGGGTATGATTGCCCACCAAAACGAGAACCTACTGAAAACCCCCTTGTATTCTAAATTCGGAATCGGAGTTTTAATCAGTAATGACTATCTGGTGTTCAACAGTTTTCTGTTATCCTTTGCTTATTATCCTACCATCCCGGGAACAGGCGATAATATTTTCAAGCTTAACTCCTTCAAAAACAACGACATCGATTTGTTCGATTATCAAATCGGGAAACCGGCCATAGTACCTTTTCAGTAATTCTTTTCAAAATCGGTAACAAAAGCAACAGTTGTTCGTCCTATTGATAACAATCAAAAAACGAAAAAATTGGAAACTATTCTTACAATTGAAAATCTGAATAAACGTTTCGGAAGCGTTCATGCAGTTAAAAACGTTTCTTTTGAAATTAAAAAGGGAAATGTTTACGGCATTTTAGGTCCGAACGGAAGTGGAAAATCGACCACTTTAGGAATCATACTCAATGTGGTCAACCGCACTTCCGGGGACTACAAATGGTTTGACGGAAAAATGGATACGCATCATGCCCTGAAAAAGGTAGGCGCCATTATTGAACGACCGAATTTCTATCCGTACATGACTGCCGAGGAAAACCTGAAACTGGTTTGTAAAATCAAAGGGATTCATTACGACAAGGTGGAAGAGAAACTACAGGTTGTTGGTCTTTTGGAACGCAAAGACAGTAAATTCAGAACTTTTTCTTTGGGAATGAAACAGCGTTTAGCTATTGCTTCAGCTCTTTTGAACGATCCGGAAATTCTAATTCTGGACGAACCTACCAACGGATTGGATCCTCAGGGAATTCGCCAAATACGGGATATCATTAAGCATATTGCGTCTTTAGGAACCACTATTTTATTGGCTTCCCACCTTTTGGATGAAGTGGAAAAAGTGTGTTCCCACGTGGTTGTGCTACGCAAAGGCGAAATACTATACTCGGGTTCCGTAGATGGCATTATCACCAACGAAGGCTTTTTTGAACTGCAGGCCAACGACAACAATCAACTGAAAGCAACGCTTCAGAATCATCCGGCCGTTGAAAAAATTGATGACGAAGACGGAAAGCTGTTCGTGTATTTGAAAGCACCGTTGGAAGCTGCCGATTTGAACCGATTTCTATTTCAGAACAACATCAGTCTGAACCATTTGGTTAAACGCAAACACAGCCTTGAAGAACAGTTTTTACAACTTACAAACCACAATTAATCCCTCCGAGATGAAACGACTTTTAGATATAGAATTACAAAAACTTTGGAAAAACAGATCCAGTAAGGTCCTAATCATTGCTTACTTCATTCTGCTTTCTTTTATTGCCTTAATTGCTTCCATCAAATTTGAATTTGGTGCCTTTAAGCTTCATATTGCCGAACAGGGAATTTTCAACTTCCCATACATTTGGCATTTCAACACGTACATTGCGGCTATTTTAAAACTGTTTTTAGCCATCGTAATCGTCTCCATGATGGCCAACGAATACAGTTACGGAACGTTAAAGCAAAACCTTATTGACGGAATGAGTAAGAAAGAATTCATTCAGTCGAAATTTTTAACGGTTATCCTGTTTGCCTTGGGCTCGACTGTCTTCATTTTTATCATGTCTTTGATTTTGGGTTACAGTTTTTCTTCCTATAATGAAATCGGCATCGTTTTCTCCGATTTGGAATACCTTTTGGCCTATTTCATAAAACTGGTTGCCTTCTTCTCCTTCTGCTTGTTTTTGGGAATTCTGGTAAAACGTTCGGCGTTTGCACTCGGATTCTTATTTGTCTGGAACATCATTGAGGGAATTTCCATTGGTTTAATGAAGTGGAATTTCTTTAAAGATACTGATGTTGCTGCCAATGTGAGTCAGTTTTTCCCTTTGGAATCGATGAGTAATTTAATAAAAGAACCCTTCTCCCGTTTGTCGGTAATTAAAAATGTGGGAGAAACCATTGGAGGTAAAGCTTTTGAGAAAGATTATACGGTTCATTATTATGAAATACTAATCGTGTTAATTTGGACCGGTATTTTTATGTTTATGTCGTATAAAATACTTAAAAAAAGAGATTTGTAGTATCTTTGCGATACTATGCGTGAATATAAAATCCATTTTTCGGCACTCTTTATATTGCTGCTGTCCTTATCGGCTTCAGCACAGACTATTAGTGTAGATAACTCAAAAACCCCAACGCAGCTTGTTCAGGAATTGTTTGCCGGCGGGAGTTGTGTGGTACCTACAAACATTACCATAACCGGCTATGATTTTGGCGGCGGGGAGAAAAGTTTTGCTTCCTTTGACAGCAACGGTTCTGGCTTTCCGCTTCAAAAAGGATTGCTTATTTCGACCGGTCGTGCGAGTTCTGCCATTGGTCCGAATTCCTCCCTGCTAAGTGAAGGCCCTTCTTCCTGGCCGGGAGATAACGATTTGGAAATGGCCATTAATGAAAACAATACCATTAATGCCACCATTGTCGAATTTGATTTTGTTGCGGTTACTAATTATATGAGTTTTAATTATATTTTTTCGTCGGAGCAGTACTTATCAAATCCGAGTTCAAATCAATGTAATTATTCCGATGGTTTTGCCTTTTTACTGAACGAAATCGGATCGCCTGCCAATCAAAATCTGGCGGTGGTTCCCGGAACGAATATTCCCGTAAAAGTCACCACCGTTCGGGGTAGCGGCACTGTTTGTCCGGCGGCCAATGCACAATACTTCGATGCTTTTAACGGAAGTAATCACCCTACCAATTTTAACGGACAAACCAGAGTGATGAATGCCGAAGCCGACATAATACCGGGTCGTTCGTACCACATCAAAATGGTTATTGCCGATCAGGGAAACAATCTTTACGATTCGGCTATTTTTATAGGTGGCAACAGTTTCAATAACGATTATGCCATGGGCGACGATCGTTTGATTGCCGACGGAAATCCGCTTTGTCCGGGCGAAACCCTTACCGTAACACCGGATTATACCGTGCCGGGAACATTGAGTTACAGTTGGCTGAAAGACGGGGCTCCGATTCCGGGGTATACCAATGTCAGCTCACCAACCTATACCATCAATGCTGCCGGGGTATATACTTTAATGGCCGATGTCGGAAGTTGTACGGTCTATGGTTATATCAATGTTGAATATGCTCCGGTTACAGCCAACGATACAAATCTAACCGAATGCGACGACAACAATGACGCAATCGCCACGTTTGACCTGACCGATGCCGTGCCAGCAATAACCGGTGGTAATCCAGAAATGACGATTCAGGGATATTATCGAAATTTAACAAATGCCCAAAATCAGCAAAATGCCATTACGAATCCACAGTCCTATCAAAATACTTTAGGGAATACTGTTATAGCCAGAGTAGAAAACGATTTTGGTTGTGTTGATTACGCTGATATCACTCTTCAGGTAACCAACAGTATCGCGCTGAATCCCATAGCACCCGTAAAAGTATGCGACTACGATGCCGAACAGGACGGATTGTATGAATTTGACCTCAATGCGATTACACAACTGATCCGAAATACCAATACCCTTCCGGCCGGCACCGTCATACAGTATTTTGCATCACAACAAGACGCCCAAAACTTTGTCAATGCGTTAACCAGTCCGTATCCGAATACAACTCCAAACCAGCAAATCATTTATGCCCGAATCGCAAACAGTTGTTCTGAAATATTACCGATTACCTTAACCGTAACCGCCTTTTCATCGAACCTGCAAGACGAGTCTGTTCCCATCTGCAACGAGCAAAGCATAACTCTTGATCCGGGATCCGGTTTCAATTCCTACTCCTGGAACACCACTCCCGTTCAAACGTCGCAAACAATTACCGTTTCACAGTCAGGAAACTATTCGGTGACCGTAACCAACGCTGATGGATGTTCGGTTACAAAAACCTATTTCGTAACCACTTCAGAGCCGCCTACAATAACCGGTATCGATACGAACAGTTTTTCGGGCATTGCCAATTCCATCACTGTATATGTTAGCGGTTCCGGTACTTATGAATATTCGCTGAACGATGTAATTTATCAAACCAGTAATGTTTTTACCGGAGTCTATCCGGGAGAATATACAGTTTACGTTCGCGACATCTATGGCTGTGGAGATGACTTTGAAACAACCTATGTTTTGGATTACCCTAGATTTTTCACCCCTAACGGAGACGGATATAACGATGTTTGGAAAATCAAAAATCTGGATACCAACTACCCTAACTCCCGACTTTTCATTTTTAACCGTTATGGTAAACTGCTGAAACAGATCTCCTCAGAAAATGATGGCTGGGACGGGACATTGGAGAATAACACTTTACCTTCTGACGATTATTGGTTTACCCTTACATTTGAAAACGGAAGGATTATTAAAGGTCATTTTAGTTTGAAAAGATAAAAATTCTTACATTTGACTTTTATTCACGTCTTTTTATCATGAAATCAATTTATTGTAGTTTTTTGTGCTTATTTATCTCAATTGTTTCTTTTGCACAAGGAGAAGCTAACAATTGGTATTTTGGAAGCGGAGCCGGAATAAAATTTATGCCGGATGGTTCGGTGCAACCTTTATCTGGTGGACTACTATTCACTTTTGAAGGCTGCAGCTCCATATCAAATGCTAATGGCGATTTGCTTTTTTATTCGGATGGAAAAACCGTTTGGGACAGGAATCATGTTATAATGCCTAACGGAAATTATAACGCCGGAACCGGTCTTCTGGGCGATCCTTCAAGCACACAATCTGCCATTATTGTTCCGAAACCCGGAAATCCTGACATTTACTACATCTTTACCGTTGATGAACCTCACCATGAAAATGCCGCTGTTTTTCCGGATCAGAATACCAATGTTACCCCAGATCAGGATGACGGATTTAATAACGGATTAACCTATTCGATTGTAGACTTATCGATTACCGGCTCAAACGGAAGCATCGGGGATATTACAACACGAAATTCCTATTTGGTGACTTATAATCCCATAAACAATAGCGAAGTAGCCTACAAGTGCTCAGAAAAAATTACGGCGGTAAAAAACAATAACGGGAGCGGTTTTTGGGTTTTAACCCATTTCGTTAATAAATTTTACGCTTTCAAAATAGACAATAATGGTGTGGATCCCAATCCGGTGATTTCAACCACTACCCCTTTTGTATCCATAAACGGATATCGTAAAAATTCCATTGGCTATTTGAAATCCTCTCCAAACGGAAGAAAAATTGCAATCGCACACAGTCAATTAGGAAACATAACCGGAGGAACAGAAGAAAACGGGCAGATACTGCTGTATGATTTTGATAATACGACAGGAATCGTTTCCAACCCAATCAGTCTTGTTACCGGTGGCAGTCCTTACGGAATTGAATTCTCCGCCGATTCCAGAAAACTTTATGCCACAAACGGGATAAACAACAACCTGTCCAGTCAATTATTGCAATTTGATTTAACCACAACCCCCATAAATCAAGTTCTTATTGATCAGTACAATTCTACAGCAGGAGCACTCCAATTAGGCCCCAACAAGAAAATATATCGGGCTAATTTTTCAACGCAAAGCAATATTGACACTCACTTAGGTGTAATCAATAATCCGGAAATAGCCGGACCGGGCTGTGATTATCAACAACTGGGAGTAGAATTGGTTTACGGAAGTTCCGCGTTGGGCTTGCCTCCGTTCATTACCTCAGTTTTTAATGCCAGTATAGCGGTAACAAACATTTGTTTGGGAGATCCTACCGAATTCACTATTCCCGCGAATCCGAATTTAGACAGTATCGATTGGGATTTTGGTGACGGAAACACTTCTACACAAGTATCACCCACCCATACCTATACCACTCCGGGTAATTATACGGTAAGTGTTACAATAACGGTAAATGGAAGTTCGGTAACAAACGAACAAATGGTAACAATACATGCAAAACCCGTTGCCTATGCAATCCCAAATCAGGTGCTTAATCAATGTGATGATGACGGGGATCAGAGGTACAACTTTAACTTTTCATCATTAATAACGAACACCATTCTCGGTGGTCAGGATCCTTCGGTTTTTGAAGTGAAGTATTTTTTAAACAATCAGGATGCCATAGACAATACCAATGCAATTGATGCTACAAATTATACGAATTCAACCCCAACATTCATTGTTTATGCAAGGGTTTCCAATAAAAATAACCTTCTATGTTATGCCATTACAAATTTTACGGTAAACGTTTTCAAACGCCCGGTGATAAATGCACTATCAAACCTTATCATTTGTGATGATGCACTAGATGGGGATACTACAAACGGACAGGCGATTTTTAATTTATCTTCGTTAAACAACGATATTTTAGGTACGCAAAGTGCCTCTGAAAATACCATTTCCTATCACTTATCACAAAATGATGCCGATTCAGACAGCAATCATCAGCCTCTTTCCTTTTATAACACGACGCCAAACCTGCAAACCCTTTTTGTCAGAATTGAAAACAATTTAAACACAGATTGTTACAGTACCCGTCCGTTTGATTTGATTGTGAATCCGCTTCCCATTGCCATTCCTGCCCAATTAACACAATGCGATTTTCAAGTCAATCCCGACGGTTTAACAACTTTCAATTTAACAGAAGCCAATGGCATTTTGACAGGAAACAATACCAATTACAGCACTCAATTTTACACTCAGACCAACAACATTACACCGCTGAATACGGTTTATACAAACATTCAAAATCCTCAGACACTTAATGTTAAGATTACCGACAATACCACTCAATGTTACAGCTACACTACTTTAACGTTAAATGTAACGATAAATCCAACGACCATAGTTGATTTACGAGAATGTGACACAGACGGTACCGAGGATGGCTTCACTTCTTTTGATTTATCGGACGCCGGTTTTGAAATTCCGGGCAACACAACCAAGTACTACCTTTCAGGTAATGATGCTTTAATGGAAGAAAATGCCATAACAACACCACTTGATTACACCAACACACAGGCGAACAACCAACGGATTTTTGTAAGATCAGAAAACGGAAATGACTGTATTGGCATTAACGTAATTGACTTAACAGTCAAACCATTACCTGATATTGAAACCGAAGACACAGCCGTTTTTTGCTTAAACACTCCTACTGTTCCAATTACGTTACATGCGGGAATAGGCACGCAGAACCCAACTTTGTTTACCTATTTTTGGACGCCGGGTGGAGAAACGACCCCAACTATAGACGTTTTGGCCTCAGGAACCTATACTGTTAAAGTGACCAACGGGGTAAGCTGCTTCAAAGAAAGAACCATTATCGTTAAAGATTCGGATGTCGCAATGGTGGAGTCCGTAGCGGTTACCGATTTATCCGACAACAACACCATTACGGTATTTGTTCAGGGCAATGAAAACGAATTTGAATACAGTTTGGATTCCCCTACCGGCCCTTTTCAGTTAAGCAATCATTTTGAAAACGTAACACCCGGAATACATACCGTTTATATCAGCGATATTGACGGCTGTGGTGTAATTCCAAAAGAAGTTTCCGTATTGGGTATTCCGAGGTTTTTCACTCCCAATGGCGATGGATATAACGATACTTGGATTATTAAAGGCATGGAAAAAGGGTTCTATGCCAACAGTTCCATTTATATTTTTGACCGTTTTGGTAAGTTATTGAAACAAATGGCACCGGGTGGAGAAGGCTGGAATGGTACTTTCAATGGACAACTGCTTCCTTCAACTGATTACTGGTATGTAATGAATCTTGAAGATGGCAGAATCATCAAAGGGCATTTCGCTTTGAAACGATAAATCATTTTAACAGTCACATTCCTAATAATTATTGGATTTATAGTAGTAACTTTACAGCTATTAATCTTTAAATCAATAAGTTATGGAAATTGTAGTTACATTAATTATCGGAGCGGTTGCCGGATGGCTTGGAAGTCAGATTTTCAGCGGTGGCGGTTTAGGTTTATTGGGCAATATTGTTGTAGGCATCTTAGGCAGCTTTGTAGGTTATTGGCTTTTAGGTAAATTAGGAGTCAGCCTTGGGACAGGCATTTTAGGCGCTATTTTAACCGGAGCTGTAGGGGCCATTGTCATTTTAGCAATAGTCAATCTCCTATTTAAAGGAAAATAGAACATAAAAAAAGCCACTCAAATGAGTGGCTTTTTTTATTTATGAGTGTTTCAATTATGAAATTTTGAAACGCTTTCTGTCATTTTCAGTCAGATATATTTTTCTCAAACGAATACTTTTTGGAGTTACCTCAACATATTCGTCTTTTTGAATGTATTCTAAAGCTTCTTCCAATGAGAAAATAATTGGAGGTATAATTCTTGCTTTTTCATCATTTCCGGAGGAACGAACGTTAGACTGCTTCTTAGCTTTAGTTACGTTGATACACATATCATCACCACGACTGTTCTCTCCAATAACCTGACCTTCATAAATCTCAGCATTGGGCTCAACGAAGAATTTACCACGATCCTGCAATTTATCGATAGAATAAGGAATCGCTTTTCCGTTTTCCATAGAAATTAACGAACCGTTGTTTCTTCCCGGAATTTCCCCTTTAAAAGGTTCGTATCCAATGTAGCGGTGTGACATAATTGCCTCTCCGGCAGTAGCGGTTAAAAGTTGATTTCTCAATCCGATGATTCCACGAGACGGAATATTAAATTTAATAATCATTCGCTCACCTTTAGCTTCCATCGAAAGCATTTCACCTTTACGAATGGTTACGAATTCAACAGCACGTCCGGAAAGATGCTCTGGCAAGTCAATGGTTAATTCTTCAATTGGCTCACATTTCTGACCATCAATTTCCTTGATGATTACCTGTGGCTGTCCAATTTGCATTTCATAACCTTCTCTTCTCATGGTTTCAATAAGAACCGATAAGTGCAATACACCACGACCAAAAACCATGAATTTATCAGCAGAATCCGTTTCACCCATTCTCATGGCTAAGTTTTTCTCTAACTCTTTAGTCAGTCGATCTCTAATATGACGCGATGTAACAAATTTACCTTCTTTACCAAAGAATGGCGAATCGTTAATGGTGAACAACATACTCATTGTAGGCTCATCGATAGCAATAGTCTGTAATGCTTCCGGGTTTTCAAAATCAGCAATGGTATCACCAATTTCGAAACCTTCAACACCAATAATCGCACAGATATCACCGGCAACAACCTGTTCCACTTTTTTACGGCCAAGACCTTCAAAAGTGTGTAATTCTTTAATTCTTGATTTGATAACCGTCCCGTCTCTTTTCACCAACGAGATTGGCATTCCTTCTTTTAAAACACCTCTTTCTAAACGACCAATCGCAATACGACCGGTAAAAGAAGAGAAATCCAAAGATGTAATTAGCATCTGTGGTGTTCCTTCGGAAACTTTAGGAGCAGGAACGTGTTCTAAAACCATATCCAATAATGGCTCGATGTTTTCAGTCTGGTTTCTGAAATCATCAGACATCCAGTTATTTTTTGCAGAACCATACACGGTTGGGAAATCCAACTGAGCTTCGGTAGCGCCTAATTCAAACATTAAGTCGAAAACTTTTTCATGCACTTCTTCCGGAGTACAGTTTTCTTTATCCACTTTATTAATAACCACACATGGTTTCAATCCTAAGTCAATCGCTTTTTGCAATACGAAACGGGTTTGTGGCATCGGACCTTCAAAAGCATCCACCAACAAACAAACTCCATCCGCCATATTCAATACACGCTCTACTTCCCCACCAAAATCGGCGTGGCCCGGAGTATCGATAATGTTAATTTTTGTGCCTTTGTAAGTTACGGAAACGTTTTTAGAAGTAATGGTAATCCCTCTTTCTCTCTCTAAATCGTTGTTATCCAAGATCAAATCACCTGTGTTTTCGTTTTCACGGAATAACTGACAGTGATACATAATTTTGTCAACCAATGTTGTTTTACCGTGGTCAACGTGTGCAATAATCGCGATGTTTCTAATTGAAGTCATATACTAATTTTGAAGGTGCAAAAGTACAACTATTTTTTGGATTAAAAAGACTAATTATGAAGTAGTTAGCTAAAATTTAACCAATTAATAAAAAATAAAAAAAGCCCTCAATACTGAGAGCTCTTTATTTTATCAAAACTTAGTTACTATAAAGCAGCTACGTGTTTTGTTAATTTTGATTTTAAGTTTGAAGCTTTATTAGCGTGAATAATGTTTTTCTTAGCTAATTTGTCAATCATAGAGATTACTGAAGATAATTTTGCAGCTGCCTCAGACTTGTCAGTCGCTAAACGAAGTGCTTTGATAGCATTACGTGTAGTTTTGTGTTGGTATCTGTTTAATACTCTTTTTTTCTCGTTGCTTCTGATTCTTTTTAAAGCGGACTTATGATTTGCCATTTTGTTCTTTTTTTAATTGTAATAATTGTTATAAACTACTAGTTAAAAAAGAAAAACCTCCCACAACTGTTAAGACAATCACTTTGGTTTTAACTAATAAAACAATGACCGAGACACCAATCATTATTTTATAAAACTTATTTACAACTAATTTGTAGCCCGTAGGGGAATCGAACCCCTCTTACCAGGATGAAAACCTGGCGTCCTAACCGATAGACGAACGGGCCATATTAGAGTTAAAAGATTGTAGCCCGTAGGGGAATCGAACCCCTCTTACCAGGATGAAAACCTGGCGTCCTAACCGATAGACGAACGGGCCATATTAGAGTTAAAAGATTGTAGCCCGTAGGGGAATCGAACCCCTCTTACCAGGATGAAAACCTGGCGTCCTAACCGATAGACGAACGGGCCTCTTTTCTCTAATTGCGGTTGCAAAAATACAACTATTTTTTATTCCCACAAGACTCAGTAGAAAAAAATATTTTTTTTTTAATATGCCTTCGCAAAAAGCACTCTTCCCGCTGATGGTTTCCCAGTAAACACACAGCTTCCCGCCTCTTCAACACGATCCAAAGCGATACAACGAATGGTTGCTTTTGTTAACTCTTTGATCTTTTCTTCGGTCTCGGCGGTACCGTCCCAATGGGCAGCAACAAACCCGCCTTTGTTCTCCAAAACATCTTTGAATTCCTCAAACGAATTTACCTCAGTAATATGTGCATCTCTGTAATTCAGCGCTTTATTGAACAAATCATTCTGAATTTGCTCCAATAAATTCTGAATATAAGCTGTAATTCCGTCTTTGGAAACCGTCTCTTTTGTCAATGTATCTCTTCGAGCAACCTCATACGTTCCGTTTTCCAAATCATTCGGACCGATAGCCAAACGCACCGGAACTCCTTTTAGTTCCCATTCCGCAAACTTAAATCCTGGCTTCTGTGTATCCCTATCATCAAATTTAACGGAAACACCTGCTTTACGCAATTCTTTCATTAAGTCGTTTACCTGCGCTGAAATCGCTTCCAATTGCTCATCTGTCCTGTGAATCGGTACAATCACCACCTGAATCGGCGCTAAGTTTGGAGGCAACACCAATCCGTTATCATCAGAATGTGTCATCACCAAAGCACCCATCAAACGTGTGGAAACACCCCAAGAGGTCCCCCAAACATGTTCCTGTTTTCCTTCTTTATTGGCAAATTTCACATCAAACGCTTTGGCAAAATTTTGCCCTAAGAAGTGCGATGTTCCCGCCTGAAGCGCTTTACCATCCTGCATCAAGGCTTCAATACAATAGGTTTCATCAGCTCCGGCAAAACGTTCCGTTTCGGTTTTAATTCCTTTTACAACCGGAATCGCCATGAAATTCTGAGCGAAATCCGCATACACGTTCATCATTTTCACCGATTCCTCCAAGGCTTCTGCTTTTGTGGCATGCGCGGTATGCCCTTCCTGCCATAAAAATTCGGCAGTACGTAAAAACAGACGCGTACGCATTTCCCAACGCACCACATTCGCCCATTGGTTAATCAATAACGGTAAATCTCTGTAGGATTGCACCCAACCTTTATATGTAGACCAAATAATCGCTTCACTGGTGGGACGAACGATTAATTCCTCTTCCAGTTTGGCATTTGGATCCACCATTAATTTTCCTTTGTTATCAGGATCGTTTTTTAATCGGTAATGCGTAACAATAGCACATTCTTTTGCAAATCCTTCGGCATTTTTTTCTTCTGCTTCAAACATGCTTTTCGGAACGAACAAGGGGAAATACGCGTTTTGATGACCTGTTTCTTTGAACATACGGTCCAATTCTCCCTGCATTTTTTCCCAAATAGCATAGCCGTACGGTTTGATAACCATACACCCTCTCACTCCGGAATTCTCTGCTAAATCTGCTTTTACAACCAGTTCATTATACCATTTGGAATAATCTTCTGATCGTTTTGTTAAGTTCTTGCTCATTTTTAATACTTTGGCACAAATATTGTTTAACTTATCTTTGATAAAATAGTTCGACAAAACTAACTATTTTTGTTATGTCCAACAATAAAAAACACCATTGATATGAAAACTAATTACCTATCCGGCCGAAACGTATCCATTTACACAATATTTGGATTAGTAGGACTTTTGGCTTCCTCCTGTGGTTCTTATCAAAACGCTTCGTATTACGATAATGACGGGGTTTACGGTTCGTCCGAAAGACCACGCACACAGACTGAAAATAAGTACAGCGAAGAAAATCTTGAACAAAGCAACAAATACAAAGATTTTTTTGCGGCTAACAAAGATAATTACTCCTATGACAATGAAGCTTTTACAGACATAGAGGGCTACAATTCACAATCCAATGATACGGTCGCAAAAAATCAACAGGATAATTATGCCGGCTGGGGTGACAATGATAAAAACGTAACCATTAACTATTATAATAACGACTATTGGGGATGGAATTCCCCTTATTATGGTTGGGGTTGGAATTCATGGTACTCACCAAGTTGGAGTTGGGGATGGAATTCATATTATGGTAATTATTGGAATGTTGGATTTGGATGGGGATGGAACTCTCCTTATTACGGATGGGGATGGAACTCATGGTACAGCCCTTATTACTCGGGTTACTACTACCCATACAATGGATATTACGGACACCATCATCATTACATTGGCGGAACAAGAGGAGGCTATTCCTATCAAGGAAACAGAGGCAGATCGTATTCTAATCAAGGGATATATTCCGGAGGAAGAGGCAATACCATTAACAACCCACGTCCGAGAAGCAGCAATTTCACTAATCCAAGAACACCTAATTTCAACAATCCGAGAAATAACAACAGTACTGTAAACCCAAGAAACAACAATACGGTTAATCCTCGAAACAATAACGTCAATCCAAGAAATAACAATGTGAATCCGAGAGGTACCCAATATCAGGAACCTACTCCGCGTCCGAGAGTAAACCCGAGCAGCGAACCAAAACCAAGAAGTTCGGAATATTCTGCTCCAAGAAACAACAACTACTCAGCTCCCAGAAGCAACAACAGTTACTCAACACCTAGAAGTTCCGGAAGTTCTTTTGGAGGTGGTGGCAACTCAGGAGGCGGAAGATCAGGAGGCGGCGGAAGAAGATAAATTTAATTCCTAAGTCCAATTTATTTTGGACTTAGGTTTTTACGTTAATTAATACTAAGACATGTTATGAAAAAACAGTTACTCTATACAGCCTTTATCTTGTCGGCTTTCATGGCAAACGCCCAAGAACCTAATCCCGCAACGGCATTGCGTTATGCTATTGACAACACTTTGGGAACCGCACGTTTCCGGGGAATGAGTGGTGCTTTTGGCGCCGTGGGCGGCGATTTATCATCGCTGAATGTAAATCCGGCCGGGTCTGCTTTTTTTAACAGCAATACCGCAGGCGGAACCCTAAGCAATTACAACACCAGGAACAATTCCAGTTATTTTGGCGGAACAGCAACAGATAACAGCGGAACCTTGGATTTCAATCAGTTGGGCGGAGCGCTTGTTTTCCTTAACACCAAGGAGAACAGCGACTGGAAAAAATTCACATTGGCTATCAATTACGAAAATACCAACGACTTTGAAAACAATATCTTTTCAAGAGGTTCAAATCCGAATCGTTCCATAAGTGAATATTTTACCGCATTTGCCAATGGCTTTAACGGTTTGGGAGGCATCACCCTCGGTACGTTACAAGATGCCGATTACGGAGAATTGACTTTTATTGACCAACAGGCCTGGCTAGGATACCAATCGTACATATTTAGCCCTGTTGACCCTACAAACACTAACGATCCCAACATAACCAGCTATAATTCCAATGCTCCGGCAGGTGGAAATTTCTATCAGGAAAACGTGGTTTCGTCGTCCGGATATAACGGAAAACTGGCTTTCAACGTTTCGAGTTCCTATAAAGACAAGTTGTATTTGGGAATCAATCTGAACGTGCACTTTACCGATTACATTCAGACTTCTTCCGTTTACGAGTCAAACTCCGGACCAAACAATCTTAACAGCGCAACACTTCGCAGCGTCATTTTCAACAACGAAATGCACACTTACGGAAGCGGATTTTCATTAAATTTAGGTGCTATCGCAAAGGTTACCAAAGACTTCCGATTGGGCTTAGGCTATGAATCGCCAACTTGGTATAGTCTTACCGATGAACTGTCCCAAAGCATTTCAACTACATTCAGAACGGGACCGAATGACAATCCGGCAAACACCGAATCTTATTCAAACATCAATCCCAATCTGATAAACATCTACCCTACTTATAAAATCCAGACTCCGGGAAAAGTTACCGGAAGTATGGCGTATCTATTTGGAAAAAAAGGGCTCATCAGTTTTGACTATTCCTTAAAGGATTATTCTGCTACCAAATTCAAACCGGAAAACGACCGTTATTACAGTTCGGTGAACGCTAAAATGGCGGAAACGCTTACAACGGCTTCCGAGTTTAGAGTCGGACTTGAATACCGAATCAAACAGATCAGTCTTCGTGGCGGATACCGATTTGAAGAAAGTCCGTACAAAGACGGAAAAACCATGGACGACTTAACCGGATATTCAGCCGGTTTGGGTTATAATTTTGGTAATTCCCGAATTGACCTGGCTTACTCGCACTCGCAAAGAGATATGGCAGTGAGTTTATTGTCCAGCTTTACGGATGCCGCCAAGGTGAACGTTAAAAACAACAACATGACGCTTTCTTACACTTTCAATTTCTAAAAGTAGCATCTTCAACATATTAGACCACTTCTTACGGAGTGGTTTTTTCATGCACTGACGTTGGCCCATAGCCCCGGTTGCAGTGGATCCCGATTTTTCATCGGGAGCAGCGGAAAACGGGACGAACCTTAAAAAATTCCCAAACGATGGTGCTCCTAATTATAAAAAGCGTAATTTTGCGCACTTTGTTAAAATAAGTATCGTAAATATATGAGAACCAAGTCGTTAAAGAAAAACAAAATCAATGTAATCACCCTTGGGTGTTCGAAAAACGTGTATGACAGTGAGGTACTGATGGGCCAGTTGAAAGCCAGCGGTAAAGAAGTGGAGCACGAAGCACCTGCAGAAAGCGAAGGTAACATTATCGTTATCAACACGTGTGGGTTTATTGACAATGCGAAAGCAGAATCGGTGAACATGATTTTGGAGTATGCCGATAAGAAAGAACGTGGTTTGGTAGACAAGGTTTTCGTAACCGGATGTTTGTCTGAACGATACCGACCTGATTTAGAGAAAGAAATCCCGAATGTGGATCAGTTTTTTGGTACGACAGAATTACCGCAACTGCTGAAAGCGTTGGGTGCCGATTATAAACACGAATTGTTGGGAGAGCGTTTAACGACGACCCCGAAAAATTATGCGTATTTGAAAATTGCCGAAGGTTGCGACCGTCCGTGCAGTTTTTGTGCGATTCCGTTAATGCGAGGCGGACACGTTTCCCAGCCGATTGAAAAATTGGTAAAAGAAGCGGAAGGTTTGGCTAAAAACGGCGTGAAAGAATTAATTCTTATCGCTCAGGATTTAACGTATTACGGATTGGACTTATACAAAAAACGTAACCTTGCCGAACTGCTTGAAAACCTTGTAAAAGTGGAAGGAATCGAGTGGATTCGTTTGCATTACGCCTTCCCTACCGGTTTCCCTATGGATGTGTTGGAATTGATGAAGCGTGAGCCGAAAATCTGTAATTACATTGATATTCCGTTGCAACACATTTCAGACAGTGTTTTGAAATCGATGCGTCGCGGAACCACTCAGGCAAAAACCACGAAACTATTGAAGGATTTCCGTGAAGCGGTTCCCGGAATGGCGATTCGTACGACTTTAATCGTTGGTTATCCGGGTGAAACTCAGGAAGATTTCAACATTCTGAAAGACTTTGTTCAGGAAATGAAATTTGACCGTATGGGCTGTTTTGCCTATTCACATGAAGAAAACACCCACGCCTATTTATTGGAAGATGATGTGCCGGACGAAGTGAAACAGGCACGTGCCAATGAAATCATGGAGCTGCAATCGCAAATTTCCTGGGATCTGAATCAGGAGAAAGTCGGAAAGGTTTTCAAATGCATCATCGACCGAAAAGAAGGTGGTCATTTCGTGGGAAGAACCGAATTCGACAGTCCGGATGTAGATAATGAAGTTTTGATTGATGCGACGAAACACTACGTAAAAACAGGCGAATTCGTAAACATAAAAATCACCGAAGCTACAGAATTTGACCTTTATGGCGAACCGGCTGTATAGACCTGATAATCAAATTTGAGGCATATGAAATCCATTCAAAAAACAATTACCGTTGTATTGCTCCTAGTGAGCTTCACGACCGTTTATGCGCAGGATGGATATGAAGATCCTTATGGTGCTAACAAGCGAAGTGGCGTAACCGGATACGGAAGAAGGAGAAACATGCCGATGCGGGACATTTCGAAACTTCCTAAAAAAGAGCAGGATAAAATACGCGAAGAAACAGCTGCAAAAACCATTGAGAAATTAAACAAGGAATTGCATTTAGATGAGCTTCAATTGATTGTTATTACCAAAGTGATTACCGAAAATCAGAAAAAACAAACGGCCATTGCTTCAGGCGATGATTCCGAAGAAGCTAAAATAGCCGAAATGAATGCCTCACTGGTTAACACCGACCGTGAAATCATGAGTTACTTAAACAAAGACCAAAAAGAAAAATTCAAAGTACTGATTGAAGAACGAATCCGAAAGCTTGAAGCCCTGCAAGATTTGAGATAACGTAATCGAATTCTAAAACATACTCCCCATAAGCGACCGTTTATGGGGATTTTTTTGTTCCCATTCTTTAGACTATTGTCGCTTTTAACATTAATTGCGGAAAAACCACAACAGCGCGTCCCGATATCATTCTACTATTGCAGAAACAATTAAACAACTAAAATTATGATTCCGGAAACCCTATCCATCGTTGAAAGACAGATTTTGGCCAATCAGTTTAAAATATTGTCAAAAATAACCGATCAGACCGAAGAGTATGAAATCAAAATTGAAATCCTGGAAAATGGCTATACCGAACAATACTATGAAATTTTCGAAGTAGATACCGAAGAGATTCCGGTTGAAATTTGCGAGGAAACCAGTCAGATCCTGAACATGTACCGTCGCATCAACAACGCCTTGGATACGCTCTCCGAAGAAGAAAAAGAAGGACTTGATTTAGAAAAAATAAAATTTGAAGGTTTTGATGCCCATAACGATACCCATTATTATTACATGAATTTCATGGTCAAGAGAATGAATCTGTGGCGCGAATACAAATCGGAATACCTGAATTCACATAGTCCACTGTCGTTATTGAAATACCGGAAAATGCTGGAATATCAAAATTACCTGTTGGATAACGATCAGTACGATTTAAACAAAGAAGATATAAATTGTATGATTGAGTTATTGAACAGTTCCAAAAAAATTATATCGGTAGCGGTGTAGTTTTGTTTTAGTTTTTGTAGTAGTTAATAAAAAAACCGCCTTTCGGCGGTTTTTTGCATTATAAAGGAATATTTCCATGTTTGCGTTTTGGGGTGTCCACTACTTTATTTTCAAGCATTTTGAAGGCTTTTATTAACTTTCTTCGCGTGTCCTGAGGGAAAATCACCTCATCGATGAAGCCACGTTGTGCGGCACGATAAGGGTTTGCGAATTTCTCCGCGTATTCCGTTTCTTTTTCCAGCAACTTCGCAGCAGGATCCGCCGCCTCGGCAATTTCTTTTTTGAAGATGATTTCAGAAGCGCCTTTGGCACCCATAACCGCAATTTCAGCTCCCGGCCATGCAAAATTCATATCCGCTCCGATATGCTTCGAGTTCATCACATCATAGGCGCCACCGTAGGCTTTACGGGTAATTACGGTCACTTTCGGAACCGTTGCTTCGCTTAATGCGTATAATAATTTTGCGCCGTGAACGATAATTCCGTTCCACTCCTGATCCGTTCCCGGTAAGAAGCCCGGAACGTCCACCAATACCAATAACGGAATGTTGAACGCATCACAGAAACGGGTAAAACGGGCCGCTTTAATGGAACTGTTTACATCCAGACATCCGGCTAAGAACATGGGGTTGTTAGCTACCACGCCGACACTTTTCCCTCCCAAACGGGCAAAACCAACAATAATATTCTCGGCGTAGTTTTTATGAATTTCAAAGAAACTGTCCTCATCAATAATCTGATTAACAACATCGTGCATATCATACGGTTTGTTCGGATTATCCGGAACAATCGTATTTAATTGCTCTCTGAATTCCTCTCCTAATGCATACGGTAAATCTTCCGGCACTTCGGTATTGTTTTGCGGCAGATAACTCAACAGGCGTTTCACATCTTCCAGACATTCTACATCATTGGCCGAAGTCGTATGTGCCACTCCGGATTTTGTCGAATGCGTACTCGCGCCTCCCAATTCTTCGGAAGTCACTTCCTCATTCGTTACCGTTTTCACCACGTTGGGTCCCGTAACGAACATATATGAAGTATTCTCCACCATCATCGTGAAATCCGTCATCGCCGGAGAATACACTGCGCCACCGGCACAAGGTCCCATAATCGCAGAAATCTGTGGAATCACCCCGGATGCCTGTACGTTTCGGAAGAAAATATCGGCATACCCCCCTAAAGAACGAACGCCTTCCTGAATACGCGCGCCACCCGAGTCGTTCAATCCGATCATTGGTGCGCCTACTTTTAGTGCCATATCCATCACTTTGCAGATTTTCTCCGCATGGGTTTCCGACAAAGCACCTCCGAAAACCGTAAAATCCTGAGCAAAAGCATATACCAGACGCCCGTTTACGTTTCCATATCCTGTAATTACACCATCACCTAAGTAATGTTCCTTATCCATACCGAAATCTTTGGTACGGTGGGTCACAAAAGCGCCGATTTCCTCAAACGAACCTTCGTCGAAAAAGTATTGGATGCGCTCCCGAGCCGTTAATTTCTTTTTGGCATGTTGGGTAAGGATTCTTTTCTCGCCGCCGCCCAGTTTGGATTCGGCTATTTTCTTATTTAATATATCGAATTTTGATTCCATCTTATAACTGATTTGGTAAACGTAAAACTTTCTGATCCTCCATGTATTGCTTCAAGGCAACATAGGCTGCAATTTCAGCTTCTTTCAGCATTTGGGCTTTCAACACTTCGCTGTCGTAATATTTTTTTACGAAATGGGTGTCGAAATTCCCGGAACGGAACGCTTCGTGCTCCATAACGAACTTCCCGAAAGGTAACGTCGTGCTAACCCCTTCAATGTGATACGCATCAATGGCTTCAATCATTTTCTGAATCGCTTCCTCACGGGTTTTTCCGTAGGTAATCAGTTTGGAAAGCATCGGATCGTAATAAATCGGAATGTCCATACCCTGTTCGAATCCGTTATCCACACGAATACCTTCTCCTTCCGGAATCTGATACACATCCAAACGTCCTACATTCGGAAGGAAATCGTTTAACGGATCTTCGGCATAGACACGCAATTCCATCGCATGTCCGTTAATTTTCAAATCTTCTTGTTTAATATTCAAGGCTTCGCCTCGGGCCACACGAATCTGCATTTCCACCAAATCCATTCCGGTAATCATTTCCGTTACCGGATGTTCCACCTGAAGACGTGTATTCATTTCCAGGAAGTAGAAATTTTTGTTTTCATCCAACAGGAATTCTACCGTTCCGGCACCAAGGTAATCACACGATTCGGCCACTTTTACAGCCGCTTCTCCCATCGCTTTACGGATTTCCGGAGTTAACACTGCTGAAGGTGCTTCCTCCACCACTTTTTGATGACGACGCTGGATACTGCACTCCCTTTCAAACAGATATAAAATATTCCCGTGACTGTCGGCCATAACCTGAATTTCGATGTGTCGTGGCGACGCTACATATTTTTCAATGAAAACCGAACCGTCTCCGAAAGCTGCCACCGCTTCACTGATGGCGCGGTTCATTTGGGATTCGAAATCCGCTTCGTTTTCCACGGCACGCATTCCTTTTCCTCCACCACCGGCAGATGCTTTAATCAGGATTGGGAATCCGATTTCTTTGGCAATCAGTTTTGCTTTTTCAACATCGGTAATCGCTTCATCCACACCCGGAACCATCGGAATATTGTAGGCTTTCACAGCATCTTTGGCCGCCAGCTTACTTCCCATGATTTTAATGGCTTTCGATTTTGGTCCGATAAACGTGATGTTGTTTTTTTCTGCCAATTCGGCAAAATCGGCATTTTCACTTAAGAATCCGTAACCCGGGTGAATACCGTCAACCCCTAATGTTTTGGCTACTTCTATGATTTTATCTCCTAAAAGGTAGGATTGGTTGGAAGGTGCTTCACCGATACAAACCGCTTCATCGGCAAATTTAACGTGAGGCGCATTTCTGTCGGCCACCGAATAAACAGCAACGGTTTTGATTCCCATTTTCTTGGCTGTTTTCATGACACGAAGCGCAATTTCTCCTCTATTGGCAACTAATATTTTCTTCATATTTTTTTTTAGATAAAAGAAGAAAGATCTTTTTATTGAATGAAGTCTTTTCTCTTGGTTCTTTTTTCTATTCTTACTTTTACTCGAATTCGATTAATAACTGACCTTTGTCTACCGCCTGATTTTGTGTTACGGCAATTAACTTGATGACACCGTCTCTTGGCGAAAGGAAACTGTTTTCCATTTTCATGGCGCCCAGAATCAGGATTGGATCGTTTTCTTTCACTTCCTGGCCCACTGCCACGCTGATTTCCAGAATCAAGCCCGGCATGGGTGCTTTAATGGAATTGATTTGTTTGGAAGCACCTACGGCAAACCCCATTTCCTTAATCAATTGGTCCAACGGATTGGCGATGTCCACCACATAAGTAGTGTTATTCATCTTTACGGTGTACTTTTTGGCGTTGAAATCAGCCGCAGTAATTTCTGCTTTATAAGACACATTGTCTTTTAAAATATGGAATTTCGAGTCTCCTAAACTCACGGCATCCAGAGAGGACACATCCGAATCTACAACATCAAAATGAGTTGATGTATTTACGGTCACTTTATAAGTAGTACTCATGGGCTAAAAAATTTGTTGCCGTAAATGTAAATAATCTAAAGCGTTTTCCCGCAAACTTTTAACTTCGAAATTGGTAATCTGATATAGTTATATTACAAGACACTACTTCAGATATAAATCCGAAAAAGTATTCCCTTTAATCCGATAACTACTTTTTGATTTGATAAGGATTCGATTGTTATTCCAAGGTTATTGTTCGGCAAAGTATTTTTTCAGCAACCCGAATATTTTCTCCTTGTCCAATGGTTTGGAAATATAATCGTTGAATCCGATTTCTTTGATGCGCTCGATTTCTTCTGAAAAAGAATAGGACGTTTGCGCTACTATGGGAATTGCGGGATTGAATTTTCGTATTTCAACAAAAGCTTCATAACCACTTAAGTTGGGCATTTTAATATCCATAAATACTAAATCAATTTCATGGTTCTCCTTACAGATCTGAACCGCTTCCAGGCCGTCTTTCGCCCTGATTACCTTGAAATTATTCATTTTCAACAGCTTTTCCAACAGGATAAAATTAATATTATCGTCTTCCGCAACTAAAATGATTTTTTCGTTACCCACATCAATGGGAGTAATTTCTTTATTGACAACCGCCTCGGTTTCGAGTTGCGCTTCATCATATTCCAATGCAATGGAAAAAGTAAACGTTGAGCCAATCGCCATTTGTGACTGAAACTCAATTTCTCCCCCAAGCATCGTAACATAGGCTTTGGAAATGGCAAGCCCCAAACCTAAACCTTCGTTAGCGGAAATCCCTTTGGCATTCATTTTACTGAAACGTTTAAAAATGCTTTGTTGAAATTCCTCCGGAATGCCGATTCCCGAATCCTTTATGCTGAAAATGATTTTTTTGTTTTCTTCGTCAAGATCATATTCCAGAATAATGAAACCTTTTTCCGTAAACTTGAAGGCGTTGTTTACGAGATTGGTTATAATTTCCTTCAATTTTGTGCCGTCCGTCATGATGTTCGTGCGAATCGGTTTTTTAGGAGAAATCAATTTAAACTCAATGTTCGTATTCTGATTAAGTCCTTTGAAAGAATGGTAAGTCATCTGAACCAACTCATCCAAATTAACAGAATAGAGGTTGGGTTTTACGATATTGGAATCGATCTTGGACATTTCAACCAAATCGTCAATAATTTCAATCAGGTTCTTACCGCTTTGCCGAATGATCGTGATATATTCTTTTTTCTCGGCATCGGATACGGCAGGATTGGACAGCAAATCGGTAAATCCTAAAATAGCATTCATCGGTGTTCTGATTTCATGGGATAAATTCATCAGGAACGAGGACTTCAGTCGGTCGCTTTCTTCCGCTTTGCTTTTGGCGATGGCGAGCTGTTCGGTTTTCAACTTATTCTCTTCGAAGAGTTTTCCAATGTATCGGAATTCCCCTTTTATATTTTTCAGAGATGCAATGGCGCCCGGATCGCCGTTCACTAAAATTTTCTTAATGAAACTGATGGGTAATCTTGACCATAAATTGGCATAATAATAATATACTATCCAGGATAACAGCAGTGCTAAAGCGGTAATCAGGAGAATTCTTTTGGTTATGGAAAAATCAATATCGTAGGCTCGTTTGAAATACAGGCTGGAAATAACATTTCCTTCATAATCCTTTAAAGGCACTACGGTAAAAACGGTTTTTTTTGCCTTTTCATTCCCTTCGTAAAATTTAATTTTCGAACTGGATATTTCTTCTATATTGGTGAAGTACTCGGCATCCAACAATCGGGCGATAAAAAAATAGCCAGATGGTTTGGTTTTATTTTTGAACGGATCATCGGAAGGATGTATGGTGGCACCATAAACTTCTACAATGCCTTCGGGTATTTTCAAATAAAACTTATCGGCTTTTTTTTCGTGAATTCTTTTTAAAGCCGCTTCGGGAATAAAATCTTTTGTTTTAATTTTAAGCGTGGATACTTTGGTAATAAACTCTCCATCAACATTATATGCACACAAATATTCCACTTTATACGAATCAATGATGTTGGCTACCGAAGTATTGAACCATTTGATGTCTTTGCTTTGAGTAAAATCCACAAACTCGTCCCAATAGGTGGCATCGGCAATAACCGACAGGTAAGGCTCTGCGTTCAGTTTTAACAAGGAAGAGATTTCATTGGCATACAGTTCCCTGCTGGACTTAAAAATCTGCTTTTCCTGTATTCGGGTGTAAAAGTATAATGAGAGTACAAGCAATAATAATCCGAAGGTTACCAACGAAAGCAGTAATATTACCTTGGAATAGGTGGAGTCATTATAACGTTTACGAATAGGTTTCACTGTTCTTGTTTTCAGATACTAAACTAAATTTAGCAAGTTTTATCTAAATTTAACAACTTATCCGCAAAACAAACAATTATTTTAATTATTATTTGAAAATAAATTATCAAAACAGCGTGTTATAAGATTAACAATCCGAAATTCCGTAAGGTATTTAAGGGTTTAGCATACCAGAACAATTCGAAATCATCCAAGCCTGAAGTTTCGTAATCGGATTTGACTTCGTTGAAAGTATAACGTTTTTCGTTCGTAACCGAAATTTTATCCAATAACGATTGTAACCACTCGCCTTTTTCTTTGTCGACCGTAATTTCGAAGACTTCCCGCTTGTCGTGAAATGTCAACTTCATCATTTCCCACGAATTGCCTTTCTTGCTTTTCGTAAACGACTCGGTTAACGGTTTTCCTCCTATCCAAACGATTTTAGCATTCGGCTTGACCGTAAAGGCCACTTCTTTTTCAAGACAATTATAAATAAAATCGGGTTTGACCGCGGTTCTCGGAATCTTGAAATCGAACCAATCCTGCAACGGATAATCGAAACAGATGCCGTGCATGTAATTAAATAAGGATTTTTTAAGTCCGAAGCTGAATTTATCGTGATCAATTCCGGTTTTGTCTTTAAACTGAATATCGTTGTTCGCAAAGGTGATTTCATTACTTTCGGGAATCACGCCGAATTCTTCCGGAAACATGCCCACCGGACTGTGCGCTGTCATGGCAAACTGATGCCAGAATCCGGACTGCAGTACGCCCAATTCGAACAACTGGCGTACCATTTCCAGACTGTCAATCGTTTCCTGAATGGTTTGTGTTGGATAGCCGTACATCAAATAAGCATGTACCATAATGCCGGCTTCGGTAAAGTTGCGGGTAACTACGGCTACCTGTTCAACCGTTACGCCTTTTTTGATCAGTTCCAACAATCGGTCGGAAGCCACTTCCAATCCACCGGAAACCGCGATACAACCGGAAGCTTTCAGTAAAACACACAAATCGGCCGTGAAGCTTTTTTCGAAGCGAATGTTCGTCCACCAGGTTACCGTTAGGTTTCTGCGGAGAATTTCCAAAGCCACTTCCCGCATTAAGGCCGGTGGTGCGGCTTCGTCAACAAAATGAAAACCGTTGTGACCCGTTTGGGCTATAAGTTCTTCCATCCGATCCACCAGAATTTTGGCAGCAATGGGTTCGTATATTTTGATGTAATCGAGTGAAATATCGCAGAACGTACATTTTCCCCAGTAGCATCCGTGTGCCATGGTTAGTTTGTTCCAGCGTCCGTCGCTCCAAAGACTGTGCATTGGGTTGGCGATTTCGATTACGGAAATGTATTTATGCAACAACAAATCGGAGTAATCGGGCGTACCGACTTCACTTTGTTTGTAGTCGTGACGCAGCGTATTGTTTTTATAAACCACCGTGTCGTTTTCCAAGAGGAAGGTTCTTTTGAAAGTTCCTTCGACAGGCTCAGGATGACAAACGGTTTCGTATAAAAGTTCTACGGGCAATTCGCCATCATCTAAGGTAATGAAATCAAAGAATTCAAAAACGCGTTTGTCTTTTAGTTCCCGTAATTCGGTATTCGGGAAACCACCGCCCATGGAAACCCTGATTTCGGGGAAATGTTGTTTGATGTATTGCGCACAACGAAAAGCACTGTATAAATTTCCGGGGAAAGGAACCGAAAGGCAAACCAATTTTGACTGTACTTCTTCGAGTCTTTCGCTAAGAATCTTTAAAGTGATGGAATCGATGTACGTTGGTTCGGTTTGTAAATACTCATATAATTCATCAAACGAATTGGCGCTTCTTCCCAAACGTTCGGCATAGCGACTGAATCCGAAGTTTTCATCGACACATTCCACAATGAAATCGGATAAATCCTCTAAATATAAAGTGGCCAGATGTTTCGCCTTGTCCTGCATTCCCATGGTTCCGAACGCCCAATCCATGTCGTCGAGCTGACTGAAACGGGAAGCTTCGGGCAGAAAACCGTCCAAACAAATCTGACGCGCTAAAGTAGGATTGTTTCCCTGCAGAAAAGCGATAACCGAATCGATGGTCTTGATGTAGTCGTTCTGTAACGAAAAGATGCGTTGTGCGTTATCGGAAAACGTACTTTTATTGTCCGCCGACTGCTTAAAAACACCTTGTAAACCCGGTTGGGAAAACAATTCCAAAATCACTTCAATACCCAAATCCATCTGAAACGAATCGATGTTTTTGGTATTGAGAAACCCTTTTAAGTAAGCCGTGGCCGGATACGGCGTATTCAGCTGGGTAAAAGGCGGCGTGATTAGGAGGATGTTATTCATTTGTTTTTATTGACCGACAAAATTACTCCATATTTTTAATGATGTCATGGATTTGCTGAATTTTCTCGATATCGTAGTGCGTTTATTTTTTCAGTGATTTCGTTATCGATTTCCTTTTGTTTTAGATATTAAAGGCGTGATTGGGTATCAAAAAATGGTTACACGCCAAAACGGAAAAGAATATCAGGGTCACTTTACGCTCAAAAGATAAATCCCCCATTTTATTAAAATATACCATTATTACATTTTTTTAACACCTGAACAATTCAGTTTATCACATAAAAAAATCAAACTGTGAACTTATTGTAAGGTTTTGTTTAAATGTTTGTTTTTATAAGAATAGTTGTAACATTTCTCTTAGTTTTGCAAAAAAAAATTAAAGTGAGGCATTTATTTCTTGTTGGCTGTTTGTTGTTTTCCACACTGCTTTTTTCCCAAAATACGAACCCAAATCGAATTTCGGACAATAGTCTGTTCAAAACTAAAATTATTGAAGACCGCAACGGTAAAATAATAACCGATTCGGTGCAGCGTGCATTGTATTTCTTAAAGAGACAGGAAGAATTAAATGTAAACAACAAGAGTACCTCCACTTCCAGAGCTACCTTAACTCCGGCCCATTTGTGCAGTAACAGTAATTTCGAAGAATTTGAAATCGCTTCCGGCGCAACGGTTCTGAAGCATTTTTTATATACGACCGCAAACCCAATCAATCCTACACAATGTGTTACCCCAACTACAACTGCCAATCAGAATATTGCACAGTATAATCCGAATCAGAATAGTTTAATGGCATCGACAGTGCCTTCCAATTATATTGATGAATTCATTGGAAACATCAATGCCTTTGATCAGTTTGCATTGAAAATAAATCACAAGGACTCTTATACAACATCTGGTGTAGTTCAGGCCAAACGCTTCAAAACCAACAATGAAACCAATGTGATTTTTAATTACAAAGCGGTGCTTCAAAGTATTGAAGATTCGGGACACTTTAACGAACAACCCTTTTTCAAGGCGAGAATTATCAACCGAAACGGTACCGTAGTGAGTGAGTTCTGTGTAATCGGTGATCCAACCAACTGTATCTTTACGCAAGCTCCAAATTATGAAGCCGGAAGCATTGTTTTGTACACCCAGAATTGGCAATCCGGAAGCCTTGACATCTCTTCTATTCCTAACAATGAAGAATTTACCATCGAGTTTACCGGTGCACGATGCGGTTTGGGCGGTCATTTTGGCTATGCTTATATTGACGATTTGTGTTTGTTGCACTCTGATGAGAACCTTCAGGGAAGTATCGAATTAGATCCTATGTATCAAATTTGTCCGACATTACCACTCTCTGTTTGCGGTACTTTTACAGTGCCGAATTCCGGAGGTGTTGCGGCTTCTGTAGAAGCCATTACGCTGAATGTTTACGACAGTACGAATGCGGTTATTTACAGCACTTCGGTCACATCTGCTTTGGATTTGACCAACAATACCTTCTGTTTTCAGTTGGACGGAACCAATTTACCTGATACCATAACCGGAAATTACAATGTGGGTGTGGTTATCAATTACGGTGTAACCGAATCTGACTGTGCGGGAACGAATTTCAGTTCGGCAAGCGATACCGATGCTAATCCGGGGTGGGATATTTCATTTATGAACTGTACTCCCGATTGTAATTTTACGCTGCAAACCGGCGTACTGAAACTTTGTGACGGAAATGATGACGGGAAAGAATTTTTTGACCTTACCACTGTAGACACCCAAATTATCGGGACACAGACGGGACTGACGTTAAGTTATTTCACCACACTAATCGATGCCACTAACGATACAAATCCGATAACGAACTTTACCAATCACGAAAGTTATTCGTCAACCATTTTTGCGAGAGTAACGAAAGATGCTACCTGTTATAAAATCATAGCTTTTCAGGTTATGGTAAAAAATCCTTCCGGAACCATCTCCGGTATTTTAAATGTTTGTAGTGGGAGTACCACACTCACCGCCTCCCCGGGAAGTGCCTACTTATGGTCTAACGGTGATACGACTCGCGACACAGTTGTTAACAGCGTAGGAACATACAGCGTTGCAATAACGGATAGCGACGGATGTGTGGCGAATGCTTCGGTAACTATTTTACCAAGTCAAATTGCGGTATCGCCTACTATCGTGGTTACGCAACCCACTTGTTTTGTAAACACGGGAACCATAACGATAGCATCCCCGGCATCGCAATACAGTTATGATGATGGTGTGACCTGGACCACAAACAACACTGCAACCAACTTACAGGTTGGTACCTATCGCATAAAAATAAAAACGATAAACAACTGTATTTCCTACAGTTCGCCTATTAACCTCGTTCCGTATTTATCTTCATACCCACTTTACACCAGTGTTAATCCAACGAATTGTGATGATTTGGGCAGTATCACTATTACCACTCCGGCAACAGAATATAGTTTTGATAACGGGGTTACATGGACCACCAGCAATACCGCAAGCAATTTACCGATTGGAACGTATTTAATTCGTACTAAAAATGAATTTGGCTGTATTTCCAATTTTAATAGTGTCGTATTTTACAGTCAGTTTTTATCAGCCCCAACGTATTCCGTTGTTGCTCCTTATTGTTCCAACTTGGGTAGTATCACAGTGACCACCCCTGCATCGGAATACAGTTCTGATGGAGGAACAACCTGGCAAACCTCAGACACTTTCAACAATCTTGCTGCGGGAAGTTACATCATCAAAATAAAAAATGCTCAGGGATGCACGTCTCCAAATGTATATGTGTATTTAACCAGTTTTGAAAACAGTCGCCCTACCTACACTATAGATGATGCCGGCTGTGACAAATATGCCACGATAATCATAACAACTCCTGCCGATTTTTACAGTTTTGACGGTGGAGTAACCTGGTCAACCAACAATACATTAGGCAATTTAAATAATGGCGCCAATTTACAGTTAAGAGTGCGAAAAGGTTTGAATTGTATATCTAACATCCAAAATGCATTTATCAGCTCCTATTTCCGACCGCTTCCGGTGGTTACCGATTACAGTACGCTGATTTGTGATAATCTGAACAATGGAAACGAACCGGTGAATTTATCGCTCTATAATCCTATGTTCGTATCAACACCTTCGAATTATACATTTGCTTACTATACCTCACTGAATGGGGCTCAAAATCAACTGACAGCGGAAGGTATTACCAATTACAGCGGTTATAATTTGAATACAACCAACCAAATCATCTATGTAGTGGTAAAAGATACCTACGGTTGTTTCAGTATAGCCAATTTGGATTTAACCTTAATCCCAACACCGGTTATTACCATAGACGATTTATATTACCTGTGTGAAAACCATACCGTTACCGTAACGGAAGATGCTGTTTTTGACAGCTATACCTGGTCTAACGGAAGTACAAGCCCAACCGCGGTGATTTCGCAGGCCGGAAATTATACTTTGACCGTAACGGAGAGTCACGGTTCGGTAATTTGCAGTACAACCAAAACCTTTAAGGTCGTTTTATCCAATCCGGCAACCATAACAAATTTCGACATATTGGACTGGACACCCGAAAACAACATCATTACAGTATCTGTCACCGGATTGGGTGATTACGAATACTCATTGGATGGGATTAATTATCAAAACAGTTCTACTTTTTATGATTTGGAAGTGGGAGAACATACCGTTTATGTAAGAGACAAACACGGCTGTGGCGTTGTGGCTGATGAGGTGTATTTACTTATTCATCCTAAGTTTTTCACTCCGAACGGCGATGGGTATAATGATTTCTGGAGAATCAAATTTTCGGAAAAAGAATCGGATCTGACCGTAAAAATATTCAACCGTTACGGAAAACTCTTAAAACAGTTGGGGAATGCTTCCGAAGGTTGGGATGGCACTTACTTAGGTGTGCCGGTACCTTCCGATGATTATTGGTTTGTGGTAACCCGTAAAAACGGAAAAGAACATCGCGGTCATTTTACACTGAAACGATAAGCCGAATTTATAAGTCTTTGTTAAACCGAATTCAGCTACATTTATTTTTGTTATTTTAGCGGTAATAAAAAAAAATGCTATGCCAACCGACTGTATCAGTTATCAGAATTCCGGATATTTTTCAAAGCTTATTGTTGATTATTTGAATCAGAAGCCGGAAGTACAGTCCTTATACCATCGTTTTCCGAAACCGGAGCATTTCAAATTACAGGCCGAAGAAAAAAGGACTACTTTTCCTTTGGAAAACAGAGCCGTCTTGGTAAACGCATTGGCGAAGCAATACCAAAAATTGGATGTTTCCGAAGCTACGAAAACGAACATTCAGTCATTAAAAAACGATAAAACGTTTACAATTACGACCGGACATCAATTGAATCTCTTTACGGGTCCGCTTTATTTTTTGTATAAGATTGTTTCGGTAATCAATTTATCCAAACAACTGAAAAATGCCTATCCCGAATATGATTTTGTTCCCGTATATTGGATGGCAACCGAGGATCACGATTTTGAAGAAATCAATTATTTCCATTTCAGAAATAAAAAAATACAGTGGAACAGAGCAACCAGCGGCCCCGTGGGAAGGATTTCAACCGAAGGACTCCAGGAAGTTTTCAATGTTTTTTCAAAGGAATTGGGCGTTGGTGCTAATGCCGATTTCTTACGCGGTTTATTTCAAAAAGCGTATCTGGAACATACTAATTTGACCGATGCCACCCGATTTTTAGCCAACGAATTGTTTAAAGAACAGGGGTTAGTGATTATCGACGGAGATGACGCCGAATTGAAACGTTTGTTTGTTCCGTTTGTCAAGCGGGAATTACTGGAACAGACTTCTTTTAAAATGGTATCGGAAACCAATGAAAAACTGAAAGACTATACGGTTCAGGTAAATCCGCGGGAAATCAATTTGTTTTACATTGAAGACAATTTAAGAGAGCGCATTGTTTTTGAAGGCTCCAACTACAGAATAAACAATACAAACACGACGTTTTCGGAATCTGAAATTCTTAACGAGTTGGAAAACCATCCGGAGAAATTCAGTCCGAACGTGATTTTGCGTCCGTTATATCAGGAAGTAATCCTGCCCAACCTTTGTTATATTGGCGGTGGAGGAGAGATTGCGTATTGGCTGGAACTGAAAGCTAATTTTGAAGCCAATGCCATTACTTTTCCGATACTTTTGCTTCGTAATTCGGTTTTACTGGCTACGGAAAAGCAAGTCCAGAAAGTCGACAAACTGAATTTGCAGTGGCATGATTTATTTTCGGGACAAACCGAGGTAACCAATCGAAAAACCGCTGAATTTTCCAATTTCAATCTGGATTTTTCCGAACAAAAAGCATTTCTTAAAAACCAGTTCGACAAACTGAACCAAATTGCAATGCAAACCGACAAGTCTTTTATAGGAGCCGTAAAAGCGCAGGAAAGAAAACAACTTAAAGGCTTGGAAAATCTTGAAAAACGATTACTGAAAGCCGAAAAAAGAAACCATCAGGAGCAGCTTCTCCGAATCTATGAAATTCAGAACGAATTATTCCCAAATCAGAGTTTACAGGAACGTAAAGCCAATTTTTCGGAGTTCTATCTTGATAACGGAAAAAGACTCCTTGAAAGATTACTTGAGGAACTAATTCCATTATCCCAAGAATTTAAGATAATTGTTTTAGAATAAAGCAAAATTTTACTTACATCAGTGTATTTCATCGATAATTTTAAGCACTTCATCTAACAAATTTCTTTTAAAATTAGGTTGGTAACGAAAAAGTGTTATTTTCGCAACATAAATTTAAAGAAAAGTTAAAATTATCATATGAAGAAGAATTACCTACTATTAAGTTTAAGTGCCATGGCACTTTTTTTATGCTCTTTTTACCAGATTTCCAACATGAAACCTAAAATGGTTATGGTCGAAGGCGGTACTTTTAAAATGTCTCCTAAAGAAAATGCGGTAGATCCGAAAACCAAAAAGAAAATCGTTTACGACATCACAGTCGCTTCTTTTGAAATGGCTAAATTTGAAGTTACGGTTGCCGACTGGAAAGCCTATACCAGTGCCAATAAAATGAACATGCCGGCAAGACCATCTTGGGGATGGAATGACGAATATCCGATGACAAACATTACCTGGACCGATGCGATAAAATATTGCAATTGGTTAAGCAAAGTAAATAATCTGAAACCGGCCTACACCAAAAAAGGAGAGAAATACGTATGTGATTTTTCTGCTGACGGTTACCGTTTGCCAAGTGAAGCAGAATGGGAATATGCCGCCAAAGGAGGTAACAAATCTCAGAATTTCACCTATTCCGGAGGCAATGATCTTGAAATGATTGCATGGTATGCTCAAAACAGCAGGAAATCTCCGCAGGAAATCGGAACAAAATTAGCCAATGAACTTGGCATCCATGACATGAGTGGCAATGTTTGGGAATGGTGTTGGAATTATTACAGCCCGATTCACCATTTGGTTGAAAAAAGAGACAACCCAACAGGTCCGGACAGAGGGGAGAAACGTACGGTAAGAGGGGGCTCTTGGGACAGCAGCAAATTGGATTACTTAAAACCATCCAACCAGTTGAGTTGGAATCCAACATCCACAAACGAATTTTTCGGATTGCGAATTGTTAGAACTGTTAAATAAATTTCTGTTAACGCAGTTGTTTTTCAATTAGAAAGCAGTACTTTTGCGCCAAATTAAAAAATACAAAAATGGCAACTAACAGAACATTTACAATGATTAAGCCGGATGGTGTTGAAAACGGACACATCGGTGGAATTTTAAATATGATTACTGAAGGTGGTTTCAGAATCGTTTCGATGAAACTTACTCAGTTAACTGTAGCGGATGCTCAGAAATTTTATGCTGTTCACAGCGCAAGACCTTTCTTTGGAGAATTGGTTGAGTTCATGACAAGAGGTCCAATCGTGGCTGCTATCTTGGAAAAAGACAATGCAGTTGAGGATTTCAGAACTTTAATTGGTGCTACCAACCCGGCAGATGCTGCTGAAGGTACTATCCGTAAAAAATATGCGACTTCTATCGGAGAAAATGCAGTTCACGGATCGGATAGTGATGAGAATGCGGCTATTGAAAGCGCTTTCCATTTTGCAGGAAGAGAGCAATTCTAATCGTTTAGAATTACCAAATACAAAACCCACCCGCATTGCGAGGTGGGTTTTTCTTTTTTGTCCCTACTAAGCCTTTTGATACACGGAAACAATTTTAATGTGATTAGACTTTAGTTCGTTTCTTTTCCACTAAACATGTTATTTGCAAGGTTTGCGTGAGGGATAGCAGTGGTAATCCTTTTGGGGAACTTTTTCTGTTCCCGAAAAGATTGGAACGTCCCGATAGCTATCGGGAAGCCCGGCCCTTTTTCGGGACACGCCCAAAACAGAAAACAGGAGTAACCCAAAACCTATTTGCATTCCATAAAAAAACCCATTTCAATTGAAATGGGTTTTCTCTTTTTTATAAAATTAAGCTAACAAAAATAAAAATAGTAGCGGGAATAAGATTCCGGCCAATGCGAGTTTCCAGCCTCGACGTTTGAAAGTATGTTTCCCTACGGAAATCATTAACGCGCCTGTAACGGCAATGATGATTAAAGACAGTCCGAAAATATCGGAATAATAAATCCACCAGTTAGACGTATTCTTATGCAGTTTCATGGTCTGACTGATGAAAGGCGTTTTTTTGAATGTAACGATCTCGCCTTTTCCGGTTTTCAGATCAATTTCCACATCGGTATTTTCAAATGCGATTCGCAATTCTCCTTTCTTGATTCCGTGGCGTTTGAACTTATCCTCTATCCCTAATCCTTTGACGAATTGCTCTACGAATTTCTCCGTAATCTGTTCTTCCGGCGGCAATGTCACTTCTATGGCTTTGGATTCCACTGTATATTTTTCGGGATGCCAGCTTTCGCGGTGGTTCATTAAAATTCCGGAGAAAGCGAAGGAAATGATTAATCCCAAATAGAAATACCCAAGATCGCGGTGTATGGCTCTAAGCTGTTTTTGTCTTTTCATCTATCTTAAAATTTGTATTTTAAAGTCGCCATTACCTGACGTGGTGCAATTGGGTTCACACTGTAATTCTCATGAACGGTATAGTTCAATTCATTTGTGATATTGGACAATCGGCACAGGATAGAGAACTGTCTCCAAGTATATCCGGCAGAAACATCAATGGTAGTATACCCGCTGATTGGAATTTCACGATCACGGATAAAAATCTGATTCGTGTTTGGATCTTTGGCATAATCCCTGTTCCATCCTCCAATACGATCTCCGATATAATTTGCGATACTACCAAAGGAAAGTCCTTTTAATTTCCCTGAAGGAACAGTATAAAAGAAGCTTAAATTAGCGGTATGGGCAGGCGTTCTGGCAACACGGTCGCCTTCGATAAAACTTCCTACAATACCTTCCTCAGTATCCGAGAATCGCATGTCGTTATAACTGTATCCTGCAAGGATACTAAGTCCTTCAATCGGTTTCACGTTTACATCTACTTCAACCCCTTTACTTTTTGTTTCTCCAGACAAAATTTTCATTTGCGAATTTGAATTTACTGCACCCTCCGCATCAAATTCGGCCATTTGCGCTAAATTATTGTTTACAATTTGGTATAACGTAATGTTGGTTGTTAAAATTCCGTTCCAGAATTCTTTCTTAACCCCTACTTCGAATTGATCGATAATGGAAGCTTCTAACGGTTGTTTATCGATACCAATCCCTGTATTTGGCGTAAATGAGTTGGCATAACTGGCAAATAAGGAGGTGTTTTTGGTAGGCTGATACACTAATCCCGCTTTTGGTGAAAAAGCAGCATCGATACGTTTCGCGTCTTTTTTTGGATTTGGATCGTTTTCCGGCGTATATTCCTGAACTCCAGCCGTTAATTTTTCATTATAATTTATAGCCTGTGCTTCCTGCCAAGACCAACGAATACCGGCCAAAACTTTGAATTTATCGCTAAGACTGATTAAATCCTGCGCATATCCGCCAAAACGATTGGTTTCCGTTCTTACGATTTTTGAGTTTCTGGCACCTGTCATACTACCATTATCATTCTCATACGTTGATGGATCATAAATATTTATCTGATCGTAATTTGCTGTATCAAAAGCATACGTATACGCCTGACCAAAAGAGTAATCGGTATCAACACCCGTTGACAATTGGTGTTTTACGGAACCGGTCATAACTGTACCCTGAAGATTGAACTGCTGTGCTGTAATAAGTTCCGTGTTCTTGTTTTTTCCGTATGGTCGGTTCAACGTTCCATTCGCAGAGGGCTGAATACGTTCTGTACCTTCTGATTTTCTTCCGAAATCCTGTATCGAGGTATTGGAACTGAATTTCCAATTCTTGTGAAACTTATAACTGATTTGACCTGTGAATGTCGCCTGAGTCGTCAAACCGTTAGACCATTTTGCTCCCAAATAAGTGTTACGGGGCAAATCGACCAATTCTTTTCCTATGGCACCGGTACCGAAATCGGGAGTCCAATTGTCTCTCAAATAATCCCCTTGTAATAAAATATGGGTTTTTTTACTGACTTTAAATAGAAGGGATGGATTTACATAAATACGATCCCTTGTTACCACGTCTCTGAAACTTTCGGCGTTTTCATACGAACCAATGAATCGGTAAGCAATTGTTGAATTTAACGGCCCGTAAAAGTCGATGGTTGGTTTGTAAAAAGCATTACTTCCTGTCTGAAAAGAAACCGACCCTCCTTTACTGAAATAAGGTGTTTTCGTAACCATGTTGATGATACCACCAGGGGCAACATTTCCAAACAACAAAGCCGAACTCCCTTTCAAAGCTTCTACCTGCTCCAAAGAGGCCACTTCCGGCATCGAACCCGAATTGGAACGGAAGCCGTTTTTAAACATATTGTTGGCGCTCATATCGTATCCTCGGGACCAAAACGATTCCTGAGCACCACCACGGGCCGAACCTACGTAAACACCATTGACGTTTTTGATAACATCACTTAACCTAAGTGTTTGTTGCTGTTCCAAAGTCTTACTGTTAATTACCTGAATACTTTGCGGTAAATCAATCGTCTTGATACCAGCCTTACCATTGGCAAGGGTTCTGTTGACTACACTTCCGGAAACAATCACTTCGGATAACGTATTTTGGGATTCTGCCAAGGTTACTTTTGGAACAATAGTTACCGAATTTGAGGTTACCGTAACCTGAACCGATGAAGTGGTAAAACCGATGTGAGAAATAATAAGGGTGTAATTTCCGGGTTTTACATTGGAAATGTTATAATTCCCTCCTTTATCTGTTAACGTACTGAAACCAGCGTTTTGAGTAGCAACAGTAACCTTTTCCAAAGGGAAATTTTGCGAAGAAACAACAGTACCTTTAATTGATCCATTGCTTTGTGCGTATAATTGAAAAGTAAAAAAAAGAGCTGCGAATAAAAACTTGATAGGGCTTTTCATCTTTATAAAGCTTATTTAGATTGATTATATTTAATGCAAAACTAAATAAGGTTTATAAACTGTGCAAATTTATTTAGAATAAATAAAAATAAATTTATTTACATTTTTTTAACTACCTTAAAATCAATTCATTAACAATTTCTTTCCGTAATTCTTCATTGATCATTTTAATGATTTTATCCTTGCCGTAACTCAACTCTTCCCTTAAAACAGCCGATGAAAGTGCCACATAAAGGGTGCTTCCTTTGAGGAGTATCTCGGTAGTGTAATTATTCACGCCATTACCCATCAGGTTTTTCCAGGCATCGCGAACGTCAATTTTATCCATACCGGCCTGCAGCTTATTCTCCTGAATAAACTGTCTTAAAACATCGCCAATCGGACTTTCCTCGTTGAATCGTTTTGCCATTATTTCACAGAAAAAGGTTTTGGTTTTTTATAGTGATATTCAATATCCTGATCATTTTTGATGACTAATTTCTCTTCGGAAAGTGCAATGATTTCTTCTTTCCACTTAGCGTAGGGTGTAGCATAATTAAGAATGATGTCGCCTTCCCGATTCACTACTTCAATGTTTTCAGACAAATCATTCATCAGGTACGAACCGTCAAGTTGCGGCATTACTTTCTTTCGGAAGCCTTTCTTACCCTTGATTTCAAAAAAATCTATCGTGGTGTTTACCTTATATTCTTTTTTACTGCCATCGGGTAATTCGGCTTTTTCTATTTCCCAATAGCCGTTTATTTTCACCAACTCTTTTTCATCGATATGCTGTTTACAACCAGTAAAAAATAAGACAACAAGAATTATGGAAAAAACTTTTTTCATCGGATTTGAATTTTCACAAAGTTAATTGTAAAAACCATTCCGAAAAAACAAAACCGATTAAACTATTCGCTAATTTTAAAGTCCTATCCGAAATCTTAACAAATGAAAAACATCATTTTACCGATATTCATTCTGGCTCTCCTGTTGGGTTGCAATTCCGATTCCGATGTGGCAACAGAAAACCCTTCCCCCACACCCGAAGCAATGTATTTTCCGCCACTAACCGGAACTACCTGGGAAACGAAAAGCATCGCCGATTTAGGCTGGAATCCAGCAGCAGTAACGCCCTTAGAAACGTATTTGAATGACAAACACACCAAAGGCTTTATTATCCTTGTAAACGGCAGGATTGTTATGGAACGCTATTTTAACGGCCACGCCGCAACAGACAACTGGTATTGGGCGAGCGCCGGAAAAACATTAACCGCAACCATGACCGGAATCGCACAACAGGAAGGTTTTTTGAATGTCAATTCCAAAGTTTCCGATTATTTAGGAACGGGTTGGACCAGCGCTCCGACAGCAAAAGAAAATCTGATTACCTGTAAACATCTGTTAAGCATGACTTCTGGATTGGATGATGCTTTAGGTGATGATGTGTCCCCTGCAAATCTTCAATACGTAGCCGATGCCAACACACGATGGGCGTATCATAATGTTTATGTAAAACTTCAGGATGTAATTGCTTCCGCCAGTGGTTTGACATGGAATTCGTATTTCAATTCAAAATTAAGGGATCGCATAGGAATGAATGGGGTCTGGATTCCAAACGGCGATTTAAGCGTTTATTGGAGTACCACAAGAAGCATGGCGCGATTCGGGCTACTGGCTTTGAATAACGGGAACTGGAATGGTACGCAGATAGTAAATTCAGCTTATTTTCATGACGCTACCACCACATCGCAAAATATCAATCTTGCCTATGGTTATTTATGGTGGCTGAACGGAAAAGCGAGTTTCCATTTACCGCAAAGTCAATTGCAATTTCCGGGAAGTATTATTCCTTCCGGACCGAATGATATGTTTATGGCTTTAGGGAAAAACGATCAGAAGATCTATGTCATCCCGAGTAAAAAAATGGTGGTAATCCGAATGGGAGATGCAGCGGACAGTTCCAATATGGCACTCTCGGATTTTGACGAAGTAGTATGGCAAAAAATAAAGGCGCTATATGAATAACGCCTTTGTTTTTATTTTTTACTGAAGAATTGTATCAGTCCGTATAAAATAACGATAAATGCCAGCAGTCGCATTCCCATAAAAATACCGGGCATCTTTTTTTCCAAAAAATACGATAGCGCAATCAACAGCACACCAATAACTATAAAAGCTATGGGTGATTTCGATTTGAAAAACCGTATAACCTTCTCCATAAATATTTTATTTGAAGAAAGAATCCACAAACTCGTATTTGTTGAACACCTGCAAATCTTCGATACCTTCTCCCACTCCGATGTATTTTACCGGAATCTGGAACTGATCGGAAATCCCGATAACCACGCCGCCTTTTGCGGTGCCATCTAATTTTGTTACTGCCAAACACGAAACTTCGGTTGCGGCTGTGAATTGTTTTGCCTGTTCAAACGCGTTTTGTCCGGTAGAACCATCCAGCACCAATAACACATCGTGTGGGGCATCATCAATTACCTTTTGCATTACGCGTTTCACTTTGGTTAACTCGGCCATTAATCCCACTTTATTATGCAAACGTCCTGCGGTGTCAATGATTACCACATCGGCATTTTGCGCTACAGCAGATTGCAACGTATCAAAAGCAACGGAAGCTGGATCGCTTCCCATTTGCTGACGAACGATAGGCACGCCTACCCGATCCGCCCAAATCTGTAACTGATCGATTGCTGCAGCACGGAAGGTATCGGCTGCACCAAGCACTACGCTATGACCTGCTTTTTTGAATTGATAGGCCAATTTACCTATAGTTGTGGTTTTACCCACTCCGTTCACACCAACCACCATGATAACATAAGGCTTCTTGTTGGCAGGGATTTCGAATTCGGTGGCTTCACCGGAATTGGTTTCCGACAACAAACCGGCGATTTCCTCGCGAAGGATTTCGTTCAGTTCGTCGGTTCCTAAGTATTTGTCTTTGGAAACGCGTTCTTCGATGCGCTCGATGATTTTCAGGGTGGTGTTTACCCCTACATCGGAAGCGACAAGGATTTCCTCCAAATTATCCAGAACCTCATCGTCTACTTTTGATTTCCCGGCAACCGCTTTGGTCAGTTTGGAGAAAAAAGAAGCTTTTGACTTTTCAAGCCCTTTGTCTAAGGTTTCCTTTTTTTCGGAGGAGAATATTTTTTTAAAGAAATTCATTTTTTTAAAATTATGAATTATGAGTTATAAATTAAGTCTTAAAACCGATAGTCTTCCATAGCCCTGATGGGAGCGGTATCCTCGCAACGCAGTGGAGAGATAAAGCGGACAGCAGGAATTACCATTAAAGAAAGCCCACGCGTCCCGATAACTATCGGGAGGCTCCAAAATTTCAACAAATATAAAAAATAAAAAAGCTACTTCCGTATGAAAGTAGCTTTTCTATATATTGTATTATGGAATTATTTCTTGCTTAAGAAAGCATCCACTTCTTCTGGAGACATTACTGACTCAACGAAAGTATAAGCACCGGTTTTTGGTGATTTCACCATCTTGATAGCTTTAGTCAATCTTTTTGAAGCTGTCTGTAATGTTGCTACGGTTTTCTTTGCCATGACGTACTATTATTTAATTTCTTTATGAATAGTTACTTTCTTCAAGATTGGATTAAATTTTTTAATCTCTAATCTGTCCGGAGTATTCTTTTTGTTTTTAGTCGTAATGTAACGAGACGTTCCTGGAACACCAGACGTTTTGTGCTCAGTACATTCTAAAATTACCTGAATTCTATTACCTTTCTTTGCCATTGTGATATATTATTTAAGGTTACGGAATTATTTAACAAATCCGTTAGCTTTAGCTTCTTTCAAAACCGCAGCGATACCATTCTTATTAATCGTTTTTAAAGCAGATGTAGATATTTTTAAAGTTATCCATCTGTCTTCTTCAGGAATGTAGAAACGTTTCTTAACTAAGTTTACACTAAATTTTCTTTTAGTTTTATTCATAGCGTGAGAAACATTGTTTCCTACCATTGCTCTCTTACCTGTAAGTTCACAAACTCTTGACATTGTACTTATCTTTATATTCGTTATTCAAAATCAGGGTGCAAAGAAACAAAAAAGAAACCTATTACACAAACTATTTTAATTAGTTTTTTAAAATTTCTTTATAAATTTTCTCCAACGCTTTGTTGACTGCCCTGTCTATCACTTTTTCCCGCGGTTGTCCGAAGTTAAATTCTTCAGTTTCCACACCTTTGGGAGTCACAATAGCAACGATAACCGTACCCACTTCGGCATCGGAATCGCCTTTGTTCGGACCGGCATTTCCGGTGGTGGCAATCGCGTAATCGGTTTTCATTATTTTTTTAATATTCAGCGCCATGGCTTCGGCCACTTCCATACTAACCACCGAATGCGCATCAATTGTTTGCTGCGAAACCCCTAGAACATTCACTTTTGTTTCGGTAGCGTAACTCACAATACTGCCTTTAAAATAAGCCGATGATCCTGCCACCGAGGTTAACGTGGCCGCTATTTTTCCTCCGGTACAGCTTTCTGCCGTCGAAATCGTAAGTCCTTTTTCGGTAAATAATTTCCCTAAAACCACTTCGATACTTTCCCCGTCATCATAACCGATAATGGCTTCGTGAATGACTGCATCCAACTTCGCAACTTGTTCGGCAATTGCCTGATGTAAAAGCGCTTCGTCGGTTCCGCGAGCGGAAAGTCTCAAACGCACCTGACCGGCATTGGGCAAATAGGCCAGTTTTATGAATTCGGGTAAATTGTCTTCCCAAGATTCGATTTTTTCGGCCAAGGCACTTTCCCCGATACCGTAAGTGCGAATGGTCTTGTGCACAATATACGGCCGGTCAAATTTCGCTACCAGTCTGGGAATGACTTCATTTTCAACAAGGTGCTTCATTTCGAAAGGCACACCAGGTAAGGAAACAAAAACGGTATTCTCTTTTTCCATCCACATACCCGGAGCGGTTCCCACGGCATTAAACAACACCGTTGCCTTTGAAGGCACTAAAGCCTGATCTTTATTGAGTTGCGTGATAGGTCGCTTGAAGTAATTCTCAATCAACTCGGTTACATGTGCCAATACTTTAGCGTCAGTAACCAATTCGTCCTTAAAGTAATCGCAGAATGTTTTTTTGGTGATGTCGTCTTTGGTTGGCCCCAAACCACCGGTAATAATAACCACATCCGAATGGTTTTGAAGTTTTGCAAAGGTTTCTAAAATATGGAGTTTGTCATCAGTAATCGACAACATTTCATGTACGCCAATCCCTATTTTATCCAATGATTTGGCTATAAACCCCGAATTGGTGTCAATGATTTGTCCGATGAGTATTTCATCGCCAATAGTAACAATGGTTGCTTTCATTTTTCTGAAGTGATAAAGCCCAAAGATACTACCCTTAATTTAAAGAATCAAAGAAAATAGCAAGCACTCCCGGATTCAAAATGTAAACGCTGAAAAATGAAAATGAAAAGATAAAAAAATACTAGGGACGCAATACTTCGTCGATGATTTTAAGCGCCAAATGAAAAGATAAAAAAAATACTAGGGACGCAATACTTCGTCGATGATTTTAAGCGCCACCAGAAGCAGTATAAAAACACCCACCAATTTCAAATAAAGATGCATGAATTTTTGCTCCTCATTAAACACGGGATATTCCAGACATTCAGAAAGCACAATAATTTCATTACCCTCGGAAAAAGTTTCAAGAATTTCCTTGTCTTTATTCAACAGATAGTATTGTACTAAGGAACCGGAAAAAACATCAGGGACAGCGTCCACATAATAACTTACTCCTTTTCGGTTTAATTCCTCTTCAAACAAGTTAACGTCTTTTGTACGGACATCTACTTTAAAATGATCCCTGAATTTTACTCTGATGTCTTTAGGCATTGTATCTGAAAGTTAAATGTTGTAATCTTTTTTTACTTCTTTCAGGGCGTTGTCAATGTGTTCTTTTAAGCTTTTAAAAACTTCTTTAATCTCTTTTTTCTTGCCTTCGGATTTTGTCCACTCCATTATCTGAAGGTTTTCTTCATAGGCAGAATCCATTCCCAACAAATCCAGGGTAGGTTTGATTTTATGGGAAGAGGCGTATGTTTTTGGATAATCTTTCTCGTCTATACCTTCTTTCATGGATTTTAACTCCTGAGGTACTTCTTCAACGAAAAGATTAATAATTTGCTGTGCAAACTCGGTATCGTTATCCGAGATTTCATAGACTTTTGATAAGTTATAATGTAATGCCATCTACTTTACCTGTATTCTAAAAAGTTGTTGTCCTTCAATAAAACCTTCCAAAACGTCATTCGGTTGCACTTTAGCCACTCCAGCCGGGGTTCCTGTGAAAATCACGTCGCCTGTTTTTAAGGTGAAATATTGCGAAACAAAAGCAATCAATTCGTCAATTTTCCACAACATATGACTGGTGTTTCCGCTTTGAACTGTCTTTCCGTTGTTGGTTAACTCAAAGTTAATATTTTCCAGCGAACTGAATTTTTTTTTCGATAAAAAGTCACTTATTATCGCTGAATGGTCAAATGCTTTGGCTTTTTCCCACGGAAGTCCTTTGCTTTTCAATTCGGATTGCAAATCACGAGCCGTAAAATCGATTCCCAATCCGATTTCATCATAGTATTTGTGTGCGAATTTCGGATCGATGTACTTTCCCACCTTATTGATTTTTACCAAAATTTCCACTTCGTGATGTACGTCGTTACTAAACTCGGGAATCACAAAAGGGGTTTGTTTCGGCAAAATGGCGGTGTCCGGTTTCATGAAAATGACCGGTTCGCTCGGGCGTTCGTTTTGGAGTTCGGAAATATGGTCGGCGTAATTCCGACCGATGCAGATTATTTTCATTCGTTTTAGTTACTAAGTTACTGAGTCGCTAAGTTTGGCATTGAGTTCCCAACTGAAACTGCGACTGAAAACTCATTTATTACTGTTTTGTATTCAGTTTTCGGAGCTTGATTGCCGTTAACACCTTTTTGGTATATAATGGGAAATCCGCATTTTGAATCCAGCCGAAATAGCCCGGTTCTTTATCAAGGACTTCATCCACTAAGGCCCCTTTGTGTTTCCCGAACGTGAAAATTTCCTGACCTTCCGCATTGAGCGCAATAAATCCGGCAAAATCCACCGATTTTTTACGGGTGGTGAATTCCGACAACGTTTTCATGTCGTTTTCCAACTCAGGATAACGTTCCAATTGCGCTTTTAGTATCTCGTAGGTCGCCAAGGTATCCGCTTCGGCACTGTGGGCGTTCTCCAGACTTTGTCCGCAATAGAATTTATAGGCGGCACTCAGGGTTCTTTCTTCCATTTTATGGAAAATTGTCTGCACATCTACCGAAACACGGTTTTTCATGTCGAAATCCACCTCGGCGCGCAATAACTCTTCTGCCAATAATGGAATATCGAATCGGTCCGAATTGAATCCGGCCAAGTCGGAATCCTTAATCATGTTGTGAATTTGCGAGGCCAATTCCTTAAAAGTGGGCTCATTGGCCACTTTCTCGTTGCTGATTCCATGAATGGCAGTGGCTTGTGGCGGAATGGGAATGGTTGGGTTTACCAGCCAGGTTTTGCTTTCTTTATTTCCGTTTGGGTATATTTTTACAATTGCGATTTCCACTATTCGGTCTTTGGCCACATCAATTCCGGTCGTTTCAAGATCAAAGAAACAAATAGGTCTGTTAAGTTTTAATTCCATTATACTTTATTATGTACTACAAATATAGTTGAATCGGAATCATTTCAAAACAAAAACCCGCCGGAGACTGACAGGTTCTTATTTATTTACAATTATTTTACTTAACAATTTTAATATTGACAGTATTCGTTCCGTTGGAGATTGTTAAAAAATAAATACCTCGCGATAAATTGTCAGGCATTTCTAATTTTCGGGAATTGAATCCGGATTGAAATTCTTGATTCTTCAATAAATTCACTATTTTTCTACCATCATTACCATACAAGTCAATGGATAATTCTTCGGATTGCTTGAGCGTAAAATCAATCGTCACAGTTTCCCCGACAGGATTAGGGTAAAGCAAGAAAGTAGACTTGTTGTTAAATTGAGGAATGGATAAATTCTGATCCGGATTATATCGCAAAACTGCAGCGCGGGGATGGGTAGAAAACCAAGCATTACTAAAAGTCGCTCCGACAAGAATTTTACCATCGGATTGAATGGCCAATTTATCATCTAAAACACGATGGTTTTCAATGGCTGTGATAATATATCCGTTTTGACCAAAATCCAAATCCAGGTATCCATTAGTATCATAACAGCCAATCATAACCGCTGTAGGTGTTGGGTTGTCGCTGGGAGAAGGATTAACACTCGTTTCATAAATTCCGGCAACGATCAGCTTACCGTTTGGCAATTGTTTTATTGAGAACACTCTAAGAATCGGATAGTCTATTGTTGTAATCCCACCATTACCGAAAGTTCTGTCTAAACTGCCATCCACATTTAATCGCATTATTCTGTTTATGGATTCCACTGCATGACTTGAACTTGAAAAAATCAATTTCCCATCGGGCTGAATTAAGAGGTCGTAGAAATAATCGTTATAACTGTAATCAAAAACCTTAATTCCTGCATCTCCGAAAGTTGAATCTAAACTACCGTCATCATCAAACCGCAACAGTATGATGTTACTACTGTAATCATCAACGTCATCGCTTCTGACTAAACCACAGATCATCATTTTACCATCATCCTGAATCACAAGATGTTGTACTGAAATTTTTGATTGAACCAATGAAAACTCAACTGTCCCATTAGTTCCAAAACCAACATCCAACTGACCGTCTGCGCTGTATCTCTCAATTTTAAAATTGGGGGAAAACCCAACATAATCAGGCATTTTAGCGACCACAATTTTATCATTTAACCGAATTGAAAATGATTTTATAGTATTTACCGTATCCATTACGGTTCCATTTACTCCAAAAGAGTTGTCAACAGAGCCATCTGCATTATAACGGATTAAATAACTAAACGATGAATCATAATTACCCTCAACGGAACTGGCTATAATTTTCCCATCGGACTGAAGTTGAACGGCTCCTATACTATTATCGACATTACTTTCAATAAATCCATTTGTTCCAAATGCTGGATTCAAAGTCCCGTCTGAGTTGTATTGGTTAATAATATATCTTTGATTGGGTCCGTGCTGGTGGAAATTCGAACCCGTAATAAACTTACCATCGGGCTGAAAAACAATTGTTTTGAATTCAGACTCAAAATTCGCTCCCGTAAGGGTATCGGTATAATTCTGAAAAATAATTCCGTTACTTCCGAAAGTATCATCCAGGTATTCCTGTTGTGCAAATAAAGCAGTAAAAAAAAGAGATAGAGCAGTTACGAAGAGCATAGTAATTTTTTTCATAACCATAAATATTTGATAACCACTAATTTACGAATTTAAAAAACATAAAAACCTCATTTCTGCAAATAAAAAAAGACCTCAAAAAATGAGGTCTTTACAAATAATTTTAACTTGCTTATAAAAACATCCTTACTTGCCAAGCAACCTGTAAAGACATTTTATCGACAGTCATAGTTCTACCATTACTACCGTCAATTGCAAAACATAATGAACTTGAAAAATGCGAAGAACTTAACAAGACATCTGAGCCAAAATCCAATTGCCCGGTATATTTTAATTTATACATTTCTTTCAATTCATCAATCGAAGGTAAAAACCAATCGTTTTTCCCGTTTAAAAGGGTTGTCTGGCACGCCGTTGCTGCAACATTTGGATAATTACAAGAGTAACTGATTAAATGTGAATTATACCGTCCGTCTCCAATTCCGTTTTTAATTGCCGGATAGAAACTATAACCACATGCTGAATTGCTCCAACTAAAATGATTATTATTAGCAGCCGTAAGTTTTGCAGGCGCCGCTTCTAAATATCGCCATGCATTACTTCCCATTCCTAAAACGGTCCCCATATCGAAAAACACATACCCTCCAGAACCATTAATATATCCAGCTGTCCTAAAAGATGTTTCATTGCCATAATAATAGACTCCATTAAGCTTTACATAACTTCTTAAATAATAAATAGTATTGGAATTAACATAATAAAACGGAAACATATCATTTCCCTCGACCGAAATCGTAAAATTACCCGAACCGGTATTTGAGTCGACAATAATCCTATCGGCAATCGTTGGATCGTGATTGGTACCGTAACAAACACCTCTTTCTGTATTTGATGAAAAAATACTTCCAACGTTCGCATCAACCTGAAAACCTGTAACAGAGATATTTTTCGCCCAATTGGTCGTTAATGAAACAGGAATTTGAAAAGAAACTTGATTTCCATATTTAACCTCATTGGTAGATATTTTTCTGACAAACGCTTTTATATAATAAGTCTGTCCAACAATAAAATTAGGAATGACATTATTGAAATTTTCTTCATTTATCTGATAAGAATAATCAATATTATTGAAAACCGTCGGATTGATGGTACTACTATAACAAATACCAACCTGATATTCATTAGTATCTGAAACGTCCATTGATGCTTTTCCACCGGAAGTAAAACTTAAATTATCAGCTACAAAAACTGCCTGCTTCGTTACAATTGTTAGAGCATTAAAACCAGACGGTCCATCAACTACTGTTTCTTCATCTTTACTACAAGACACCAGTACAACTAAGGCATAGAATAACGAAAAAAACACTTTAAAATTTTTCATACTTATTTTTACAGTTTAGGAGTATACTCTCTTGATATCCTTTTTATTTTTTAAACTTTTGCACTATAATAACCCACTAACAGGCCTTGTCTATCCCGACAATTTTCGATTTCTATACAGATTCACTAGAAAAAGAAATAAAAAACGATTAGAAATATCTAACCGTTTTTTTACAATATATTCAATAATCTATTTTAGAAATCTCTGTTTACATCAAATGCTTCTAAATAATCGGCAACGCGTTTTACGAAACTTCCTCCTAAGGCTCCATCCACCACTCGGTGATCATACGAATGCGATAAGAACATTTTCTGACGGATTCCGATAAAATCCCCTTCCGGCGTTTCAATAACTGCAGGCACTTTGCGAATCGCACCCAACGCTAAGATTCCCACTTGCGGCTGGTTGATAATCGGTGTTCCGAAAACAGAACCGAAAGTTCCCACATTCGTCACCGTATAGGTTCCACCCTGAGTATCGTCCGGTTTCAGTTTCCCTGCTTTTGCACGGTTTCCTAAATCGTTTACTGCTTTTGCCATACCCACCAGGTTCAATTGGTCTGCATTTTTGATTACAGGAACAATAAGGTTTCCGTTTGGCAAAGCTGCTGCCATTCCCAAGTTGATGTTTTTACGTTTGATGATAAAATCACCGTCCACCGAAATGTTCATTCCCGGGAAATCTTTCAAGGCTTTTGCCACCGCCTCCATGAAGATTGGCGTGAACGTTAATTTCTCCCCTTCTCTCTTTTCGAAAGCGTTTTTCACTTTGTCTCTCCATTTCACGATGTTGGTTACATCCACTTCAATGAACGACTGTACGTGAGCCGAAGTTTGTACCGACGCCACCATGTATCCGGAAATCAGCTTACGCATTCTGTCCATTTCCACGATTTCGTCGCCACCGTTTACAGAAACCGGAGCTGCTTTAGCTGCGCTCAGTTCGGCAGAGCCTCGGGTTGGCGCTTCTGCTGCTGCTTTTGGTGCCGGAGTTACCGGAGTTGCAACCGCTGCCGGTTGACTTCCTCTATTTTTAACGTAATTTAAGATGTCTTCTTTGTTTACACGGCCGTCTTTTCCGGAACCCTGAATGGATTCCAATTCAGCCAATGAAATTCCTTCTTCTTTAGCGATGTTTTTCACCAATGGCGAGAAGAATTTGTCCGAATCCGAGAAATCTGCCGGAGCTGCTGTTTCTTTTGCCGCTTCCACTGTTTTGGCTACTTCAGCAACCGGAGCCGCCACTGCTTCAGCCTTTGGAGCTTCCACTGCACCACCTTCCGTTTCAATGATGGCGATAGTTTGTCCCACCTGCACCACATCGTCCGTATTGAAAAGAATTTCAACAAGTGTTCCTGCCACTTCGGAAGGCACTTCACTGTCTACCTTATCAGTAGCAATTTCAAGTACTGCTTCGTCCATTTCAATTTTATCTCCAACTTTCTTCAACCAGTTGGTTACCGTTGCTTCAGCAACACTTTCCCCCATTTTGGGTAATTTCAATTCAAACTTTGCCATATCTTTAAACTAAAGTTGTGTTTTCGTCTTTGGTTTGCAAAATTAACAAATTTTCATTCTGCATACCACGAATACAGTAATTTTTATTTGTTCAATACAATTATTTCGCCCCGATCATCACTGTGATTACTACCAATCAGAAAGTCAGTACGTTGCGGACGTATTTTAAATGTAAATCCTTTGTTCTTATTCCATCCGATAAATTTAATGATTGCTGAAAAGGAAAAAGCGGAATTATCCAGTACGATTTCTACTTTTCTTCCTGTGGCTTCCGGCAATGCGCTGTTCACATCTGACATCAAAACTACCGGTATTCGCAAATGGTTTTCCAATGATTCTCTCAACATTTCATCTTGGGAAAACAACCAATATTCATCAACAGTTCGGTTGATTTTCTTAGCTTGATTTTTCTTAAATAAAGCAAACGCAAAAGCGCCCACACGCATTAAAACATCAAACACAAACGAGCCTCCAAAATGCTTTTTGTAGAAAAACTGCATCGCTTCCCGAAAACGCTTCATATAGGTTTCGTCGCGCACCGTACTTTCTCCTTTATAATGAATCACCGATGTTTCGTGGAAATAGTAATTCGATTTATCCGATTTCAACACCATATAACTCAGATCGATATCGTCCGAATACATGAAACAGTTTTCGTCAAATCCACCCACTTCGAGATACAAATCGCGTCGCATCACCATAAAAGCCCCTACCAAAATATCCGTTTTACCGGTTTGGTTTTCCGATAGATGCTGCGCGTAATACTTATTAAAAAGATTGGAATTGGGAAACAGTTTATACAAGCTAAAGATTTTGGTGAAAGCGACCCAAGGTGTTGGTATGCCACGTTTGCATTCCGGCAGAAAATTTCCGGTGCCGTCGATGAGTTTGCAGCCTACGATTCCCAAATCCTGCTTTGATTTTGCGAAAGCTAGGACTTTTTCAAAGGTATCTTCAGCAACGACGGTATCGGGATTTAGTATGCAGAGGTATTCGCCTTTGGCTGCTGCCACTCCTATATTATTGCCTTTCGGAAAACCGAGATTGGCATTGTTTTCGATGAGTGTTACGTTGGGAAAACGCTGTTTCATCATGGCACAACTCTCATCCGACGATAAGTTATCCACAACAATGATTTCGCCTTCAATGTGTTCCAGCGCTTTCTGTACGCTCAAAACGCACTGTTCGAGAAAATAACGGACATTGTAATTAAGGATGATTACTGATAACTGCATGAAGCAAATATAACAGGAAAATTTGTCAATTCTAAAAATTACGGCTACAGAAGAAATGGGCTTGCTTATTTTTTACAGATAGAAGCGTTCTTTCATTTCGCCGTTCCCAATCTCGTTGTTTCCGTAGAAATCAATAAAATCTATTTTGGGTTTGACCGATTTGGTGGCCGATTTAGTGATAAACATCCGTCTGACAATCATTTTCTTTCCGTTAACGATGGTTTTTACCTGTGGTTTCCCTTTTGAATCCAATTCGAGATACAGTTTCTTTTCGGGATAGGCAACCAGCGTAAACTCGTAGTGACTTTCTTTTATTTTTTTAAACGTAATTCCGTAAGCAAACTTTCGCTGCATACTGCTCAACTCTTCCTTTACCCCACCCTTTGTATAGGCAATCCTGTAAATTCTGATAGGCTCAATATCGTTAACCTTGTTGTTTTCGGAAAAATTAACATCGTATACAAAAGTATTATGATTGTCACTGTGCTGAATGTAAAACAAACGTTCGTCCGCATCCGGAGGAATGGGATATCCTTTTTGGGCCAACCCAATAACATGACTGAAAACCAGCAATAAAAGTATTTTTTTCATTCCGTTTCCTCCATTGTTTTAACCATACAAAGGTACTTAATAATTGATTGCGGGTTGTTTGAAATCCGACAGAAGGAAAATTGTTTCGGTAAAAAACACAAAAGACATTTCCCGAATAGCCCCGATGGGAGCGGTATCCCGCCTTAGCGGATAAAGCGGACAGCGGGAAAACGGTTTCCAAAAACATACCAAGCCATTCGCTTCAAAACCTCACCATTTTTAATTCGCAATATAATAGCGTACTTTTGCAGAAAATTTAGCATTGTGAATTACCTTTCAGTAGAAAACATATCAAAATCGTTTGGCGAAAGAACCTTGTTCAAAGACATTTCGTTCGGGATTAACAAAGACCAGAAAATCGCTTTTATTGCCAAAAACGGTTCGGGAAAAACCTGTATTATGAAAATCATAAACGGCGAGGACGAACCCGATACAGGACAAGTGGTAGTGCGCAAGGACATCAAAATGGCGTTTTTGTCGCAGGACCATAATTTGCAGGACGAACTGACGATTGAGGAAAGTATTTTCGCTTCGGACAATGAAATTCTGAAAGTAATCGAGCAATACGAAAAAGCGTTGGAACATCCGGAAGACGAAGAAGCATATCAAAAAGCTTTCGACAACATGGACCGTCACAATGCGTGGGATTTTGAAACGCAATTCAAACAGATTTTGTTCAAATTGAAGTTGGAAGACTTTAAACTGAAGGTAAAAAACCTTTCGGGTGGACAGAAAAAACGTCTGTCGCTGGCGATTATTCTTATCAGTCGCCCCGACTTATTGATTTTGGATGAGCCTACGAATCACTTGGATTTGGAAATGATCGAATGGTTGGAAAGTTATTTTGCCAAAGAAAATATTACGTTGTTCATGGTAACGCACGACCGTTTCTTTTTGGAGCGTGTTTGTAACGAAATCATCGAATTGGACAACGGAAAATTATACCAATACAAAGGAAATTACTCTTACTATTTAGAGAAAAAAGAAGAACGCATCACTTCGGAAAATGCGAGTATCGATAAGGCACAGAATCTTTTCGTCAAGGAATTGGCTTGGATGCGTCGTCAGCCGAAAGCGCGTACGACCAAATCGAAATCGCGTCAGGATGATTTCTACGTAATCAAGGAAAAAGCGGAAAGCCGTAGAAAAGAGAATGTGGTCGAGTTGGAAATTAACATGGAGCGTATGGGTAGCAAGATTATCGAGCTTCACAAGATTTCAAAGAAGTTTGGCGACCATGTGATTCTGGACAATTTTAGTTTTGACTTTCAACGTGGTGCACGAATTGGCATCATCGGGAAAAACGGAACCGGAAAATCGACGTTCTTAAACCTGTTAACCGGAACCATTCCGCTTGACGGAGGAAAAGTGGTGGTTGGAGACACGATTAAAATCGGTTATTATACGCAAAGCGGTATCAATCCGAAACCGGGACAACGTGTAATTGACATTATTAAAGAATACGGTGAATACATTCCGCTGGCGAAAGGACGCATTATTTCGGCTTCGCAATTGTTGGAGCGTTTTCTTTTTGATTCAAAAAAGCAATACGATTTCGTAGAAAAACTAAGCGGTGGTGAATTGAAACGTTTGTATTTGTGTACGGTTTTGATTCAGAATCCGAACTTCCTGATTCTGGATGAGCCGACAAACGATTTGGATATCGTAACACTAAACGTATTGGAAAGTTTCCTTTTGGATTATCCGGGGTGCTTGTTGGTTGTAAGTCACGACCGTTATTTCATGGACAAAATCGTGGATCATTTATTCGTATTCCGAGGTCAGGGTGAGATTGAAAACTTCCCTGGAAATTACTCCGATTTCAGAGCGTATGAAGACAGTGCCGATGTAGCACAGAAAGAGGAAAACAAAGCTGAAAAGAAAGACTGGAAACAGCAAAATAATACTTCGGGTTTATCGTTTAACGAACAGAAGGAATTTCAAAAAATCGAACGCGAAATCAAAGAGTTGGAGCTGAAGAAAAAAGAAATCGAGCAATTGTTTTCGGACGGGAAAGTGGCCGATGCGGATATTGAGAAGAAAGCGAACGAATTGCAGAATGTGATTAAGAAGATGGAAGAGAAAGAAGAGCGCTGGTTTGAACTTTCCGCTAAGATTGAAGGGTAAATCAGTGTTCAGTTAGCAGTTAGCAGTTAGCAGTTAGCAGTTAGCAGTTAGCAGTTAGCAAAGTAAAAACTAAAGCTGATAGATAAAGCAAAAACCACAATAGAATCAAATTTCATTGTGGTTTTTTATTTGGTAACAGCGTATTACCAAGCTATCGGCACGTAATCTTTCAAAAATTTCCCGCTCCAGTGTTTTCCCGTATTGATTCCATCGAACAAAGGATCCATCACTCTTGCAGCACCATCCACAATGTCTAACGGCGGCTGAAAATCTTCTTCTTCCTGTTTTCTTTTTGCCATTTCGGCCGGATCTTCATCGGTAACCCAACCGGTATCTACCGCATTCATAAAAATGCCCTGTTTTGCCAATTCACCTGCAGCCGTGTGGGTTAACATATTCAGGGCCGCTTTAGCCATATTGGTGTGTGGATGACGGGCATCTTTATAGCCATGATAAAACTTGCCTTCCATCGCCGAAACATTGATAATGTGCTTTTGTCCCGTGTTGTCCTTCTTCATCACTTCCGCAAGGCGATTACACAACACAAAAGGTGCTACAGCATTCACAAGCTGCACCTCTATCATTTCAGTCGTTTCTATTTCACCCAGTTTTAAACGCCAGCTGTTGGTTTTTCTTAAATCGACTTGTTGTAAATCGGCATCCAATTGTCCTTCCGGAAAAACTTCATTCGCCACTAACGCGTTATCGAAAGAATATGGAATTTGAGACAATTTAGCCGAAGCCCGCAACCCGATTCCCGGCTCCGGTCCGTGCCAGGTTACCGGCATATTCTGATTGGAAGAAGCTCCGGAGGTCAGTACTTTTAACTCCTGTAAACAATCGGTATGATCCACTAACAGGTCTTGGACTTGTTTTGACAACGATGCAACCGGTCGTTCTTCATTCTCCATTAAATGCGTATAAAATCCGGCTGGGCGTCGTACGGTTTGCGCTGCATTATTGATAAGAATATCCAATCGCCCGTATTTCTGTTCAATAAAATTGCAGAAAATCTCTACGCTGGGAATATGACGTAAATCCAGTCCGTGAATTTTTAACCGATGTCCCCATTCCATAAAATCCGCTTCCTTGGCAAAACGTATGGCAGAATCTACCGGAAAACGGGTAGTCGCGATAACGGTTGCCCCGCCGCGTAAAAGCATCAGTGTAATGTGGTATCCGATTTTTAAACGGGAACCGGTAATAACTGCAATTTGTCCTTTGACATTTGCCGTCTGAAAACGTTTGGCATAATTAAAATCGCCGCAATCGGTACACATGGTATCGTAAAAATGGTGTAGTTTAGTGAAAGAGGTCTTGCAGACATAACAATTTCTGGGCGTTTCTAACTCCAATTGTTCTTTATTGGCAAGATCTGTTGGCGCCAGTAATTTCGGAGCAATAAAGATACTCGCTTCACGCGCATGACGGATTCCGGTTTCTTTACGAGCGGTTTTGTCTGCGTTTTCCTTTTTACGTTTGGCGACTAGTCTTCCGTCCTTTTTTCTGCGGGAAAGCTCATCGCGATCCGGTCTGGAGAATTGTCCTGCGGCTTTAATCAATGCGGTTCGCTGCTCTTTCGGAATATCAAATATCTGGTCGGTATCGGTAGTTAATTGCGTCAATAGCGCAATGCATTTGTCAATTTCCTCCGAAGTTATGGCCTTCAAATTTTCGGTTTCATCCTTCTTCATCATAAAAAACAAGTATCAATCCTGGCAAAACGGCCAAGGCTGCAAATATAGTTTTTAAATCTGGTTTCAACTTTTTACTGTAAACGATTCAATGTTTCTGAAATGGCTTCGTATCTTCGCCCCGTTTTTGTGAAACATTGTTATAACTATGCTATTTCAAATCAAAGCTTACTTTAATTTCCTTTGGAATTCCAAAAATCAACACGGAGTGCATTCACCCTTCGTGTATAGTTTGGTAACGAAATGTTTTTATGACCGAAAATCGAAACCGGACCCGAGCGAGAGCGAACTGGCGAAGCAATATAAAATTCTGAAAGCCTATCGAAACGAATTACTCCGCAATAAAAACACAATTGAAGTTACCGATTTTGGAGCCGGATCACGCGTTTTCAAGTCCAATACGCGTCAGATTTCCAAAATCGCACAAACCGCCGGAATCACTTCGAAACGGGCAGAACTGTTGTACCGAATCGTCAATTATTTCCAACCGGATAACATACTGGAAATCGGAACCTCTTTAGGACTGGCCACTGCTGCCCTTTCCTTGGGAAATCCGAAAGCAAAAATCATCACGTTGGAAGGTTGTCCGCAAACGGCAGGTCAGGCACAATTGCAGTTTCAAAAGTTTAATTTTAATAATGTTGAATCCGTTGTAACTGAATTTACCGAATACTTCAAAAACAGGCAACTGATACCGATAGCTATCGGGACGGAACACTACCAACTGATCTATTTCGACGGTAATCATTCCAAAAAGGCCACTTTAGACTATTTTGAACTTCTTTTACCCACAATTACCAACGAAACGGTGTGGATTTTCGACGACATTCATTGGTCGGCCGACATGGAAGCCGCCTGGGAAATCATCAAAAACCATCCTAAAGTGACCGTTACGATAGATACTTTTCAATGGGGCTTGGTTTTCTTTAGATACGAGCAGGAGAAAGAACATTTTACCATCAGAACCTAACCCGACAGACACACTATTTTAACAAAGATATAACATCTTTCAATGAATATAATTTACTGAAAATCAATAACTTTAAATTGCTTTAAGTCGCATCTGCAGATGATTACAGCAAATACTTTTTTTAGGCTTCCCGTCTTATCAACGGGGAGCTTTTTTATTTCCCTGTAACAAAAAGTGAAAATTTTCTACTTATAACTGTATAAAAATTCGTTTTTGTACTTTTAAAAACTGAAAATAAGCCAAAATGTCAAAAACCATCATAGAAATAAAAGGAATCACAAGAGATTTCCCTCTTGGAAACGAAACCGTCTACGTTTTAAAGGGTATCGATTTACACATCAACAAAGGAGAATATGTTGCCTTGATGGGGCCTTCGGGATCCGGAAAATCGACCTTAATGAACATTTTAGGCTGTCTGGACACCCCAACTGCCGGCTCCTATATTTTAAACGGGAAAGACGTAAGCAAAATGGAAGACGACGAACTGGCCGAAATCCGTAACAAGGAAATCGGATTCGTATTCCAAACCTTCAACCTTTTACCAAGAACCACAGCTTTGGACAATGTGGCTTTACCCATGGTGTATGCCGGATACTCAAAACAGGAAAGAAATCATCGCTCCACCGAAGTACTCACGCAAGTAGGATTGTCCGATCGTATGGATCATCAACCCAATCAGCTTTCGGGTGGACAACGCCAGCGTGTGGCCGTCGCAAGAGCTTTGGTTAACCATCCGTCCATCATCCTTGCTGATGAACCCACCGGAAACTTAGACAGTAAAACCTCAGTGGAAATCATGAATCTTTTCGACGAAATCCACGCCAACGGAAACACCGTTATTTTGGTAACCCACGAGGAAGACATCGCGAAACATGCCCACCGCATCATTCGGTTAAGAGACGGCGTGATTGAAAGCGACAGTCCTAATAGGTAGCAAATTTGGTTATTGGTGGATTTGGTTAATTGCTAACTAAATTCAAACTTTTAATTATGTTTCTTTTGAAGCGAATGGTTCGGGATATATTGGCTATCCCTATTCCCGCCATCCGCTCTACACGATGCCGCTGCTGTCGGGGCTAGTCAGGATTTGTCTTTTATTTTTGGTTACTCCTCAAAAAACTCAGTAACTTAGCAACTTTGACACTTAGCAACTCATAAAAATGACACGAGCTTTTGGCGAGTTGCATCGAATACCAATAACAAATAAAGTCTAATGAGATGAAAGTATATACCAAAACCGGCGATAAAGGAACCACGGCCCTATTCGGCGGAACCCGCGTACCCAAACACCACATCCGCATAGAAAGCTACGGCACCGTAGACGAATTGAACTCCTATATCGGATTAATCCGCGATCAGGACATCAATCCGTTGTATAAAAACGTGTTAATCGAAATTCAGGACCGCTTGTTTACTGTAGGCGCTATTTTGGCCACGCCACCCGAAAAAGAAATTCTAAAAAATGGTCAACAACGGCTAAACATCAACCGGATTTCCGATGAAGATGTTACCTTCTTGGAAAACGAAATTGACACCATGGATCAGGCTTTACCGCCAATGACGCATTTTGTATTGCCGGGCGGTCACACCACTGTGTCATATTGTCATATAGCCCGCTGTGTATGCCGTCGCGCCGAGCGTTTAGCCACGCAATTACACGAAATTGAAGTCATCGACGAGATGGTTTTAACCTACCTGAACCGACTTTCTGACTACCTTTTCGTCTTGGCACGAAAGTTGTCCCATGACCTGCACGCTGACGAAGTGAAATGGATTCCGCGTAAACAGTAAGCAGCAGTCAGATTGCAGGTAGCAGAAAGCAGTATTTCATTGAAACAAAACTGCAGTCTGATGTCTAAATGCTGCAGTCTGAACAAGACGTTCTTAACTTTTTTTAAAATAAAAGAAATTTTACTTGATTTTTTCAGTATAAAATTTATTTTTGCATAAAACTATAAATCAATCAAAGATGTATTGGACATTAGAATTGGCGTCTTATTTAAGTGATGCCCCGTGGCCAGCCACAAAAGATGAACTTATCGACTATGCTATCAGAACCGGAGCGCCATTAGAAGTAGTGGAAAACCTGCAATCGATAGAAGACGAAGGGGAAATCTACGAATCAATGGAAGAGATATGGCCAGACTATCCAACCGACGAAGATTACCTTTGGAACGAGGATGAGTATTAAAAAATAAACGCACAGCGAAAAAGTCTCTCACGAGGCTTTTTTTTTGTGTAAATTTGCACACATTTATTTGAATATAAACCAAACCAGATTATGAGTTTCATAAACAGCATATTAAAAGCTTTTGTGGGTGACAAATCCCAAAAAGACGTAAAAGCAATTCAACCGATTATTGCCAAAATAAAGTCTTTCGAAGGTGCTTTAGCAGCCTTATCGAATGACGAACTGAGAGCAAAAACAACGTATTTCAAAGAACAGATCAAAGCTGCCCGTGCGGAACAAGATGCTAAAATCGAAGCTTTAAAACAGGAAGTTGAAGCTACCGCAGATATTGACAAAAAAGAAGATATCTATGCCGTTATTGATGGAATTGAAAAAGAAGCTTATGAAATCTCTGAAAAAGTATTGAGCGACATCCTTCCGGAAGCCTTTGCTGTAGTAAAAGAAACCGCACGTCGTTTCAAAGAAAACACACAAATTACGGTAACGGCTACACCAAAAGACCGCGAATTATCCGCAACTAAATCGTATATCACTATTGAAGGTGACAACTCGGTTTGGGCGAACTCATGGGATGCGGCAGGAAAAGCCATCACTTGGGACATGATTCACTACGATGTTCAGTTAATTGGTGGTACCGTTTTACATCAGGGTAAAATTGCCGAGATGCAAACGGGTGAAGGTAAAACTTTGGTTGCGACTTTACCAATGTACTTAAATGCCTTAACCGGAAACGGAGTACACCTGGTAACCGTGAATGATTACCTTGCCAAACGTGACAGCACGTGGAAAGCACCTTTATTCGAATTCCACGGTTTGACAGTAGATTGTATCGACAACCACCAGCCGAATACTGATGCCAGACGTCGTGCCTATAACGCCGATATCACTTACGGAACCAATAACGAATTCGGTTTCGATTACCTAAGAGATAACATGGCACATACACCGGGTGAATTGGTACAAAGAAAACACAACTACGCGATTGTCGATGAGGTGGATTCCGTATTGATTGATGATGCGCGTACACCGTTGATTATTTCCGGTCCGGTTCCTCAGGGTGACCGTCACGAATTCAACGAATTAAAACCGAAAATCGAAAACTTATATAACCTTCAGCGTCAATTAGCGAATGGCTTCCTTACCGAAGCAAAACGCTTAATGAAAGAAGGAAATACAAAAGAGGCCGGTTTCCAGACTTTAAGAGCTTACCGTGCTTTGCCAAAAAATAAAGCATTAATCAAATTCTTATCGGAAGAAGGCGTTAAACAATTGCTTCAGAAAACCGAAAACGAATACATGCAGGACAACAACCGTAAAATGCCGATTGTTGATGAAGCCTTGTATTTCGTAATCGAAGAAAAAAACAATCAGGTAGAATTAACGGATAACGGAATCAAATTCCTTTCTCAGGATACTTCCGATGATTTCTTCATCCTTCCGGATATCGGAACTGAAATTGCCAACATCGAAAAACAAAAACTGGCCAAAGAAGAAGAAGCAGAAGCCAAAGAACAACTGTTCCAGGATTTCGGAGTAAAAAGCGAGCGTATTCACACGTTAACGCAACTTTTAAAAGCCTATACGTTATTCGAAAAAGATACGGAATACGTTATCATGGACAACAAAATCATGATTGTCGATGAGCAAACGGGTCGTATCATGGACGGTCGTCGTTATTCTGATGGATTGCACCAGGCGATTGAAGCCAAAGAAAACGTAAAAATTGAAGCGGCTACACAAACTTTCGCAACGATCACATTACAGAATTACTTCCGTATGTACAGCAAATTAGCGGGTATGACCGGTACTGCTGTTACAGAAGCAGGGGAATTCTGGGAAATTTACAAATTAGACGTAGTGGAAATTCCAACTAACAGAGGAATTGCCCGTAAAGATAAAGAAGACTTAATTTACCGTACCGTTCGTGAGAAATTCAACGCGGTGGCGGAAGACGTTCAACAAATTGCAGCTTCAGGAAGACCGGTACTGATCGGTACCACTTCGGTTGAGATTTCGGAATTATTAAGCCGAATGCTGAAAATGCGCGGTGTTCCACACAACGTATTGAATGCGAAATTACACAAACAGGAAGCACAGATTGTTGCCGAAGCCGGTAATCCGGGCGTAGTGACGATTGCAACTAACATGGCAGGTCGTGGAACCGATATTAAATTATCGCCCGAAGTGAAAGCCGCTGGTGGTTTAGCGATTATCGGAACGGAACGTCACGATTCACGTCGTGTAGACCGTCAGTTAAGAGGTCGTGCAGGACGTCAGGGAGATCCGGGAAGTTCACAGTTCTATGTGTCTTTGGAAGATAACCTGATGCGTTTGTTCGGTTCGGAAAGAGTAGCGAAAGTAATGGACAGAATGGGAATCAAAGAAGGTGAAGTAATTCAGCACTCGATGATGACCAAGTCGATTGAAAGAGCACAGAAAAAAGTAGAAGAAAACAACTTCGGAACGCGTAAACGTTTGTTAGAATATGATGACGTTATGAACGCGCAACGTGAAGTAGTATACAAACGTCGTCGTCACGCATTACACGGAGAACGTCTGAAAGTGGATTTGGCCAACATGATGTATGATTTGGCAGAACTACTTGTGGAAAACAATAAAGTTACCAAAGATTTCAAAAATTTCGAATTCGAATTGATCCGTTACTTCGCTATCGAGTCGCCGGTTTCAGAAAGTGATTTCAACAAACTTTCGGAAATGGAAATCGCCGGAAAAGTTTACAAAGCGGCATTAGCGCATTACGATGAGAAACAGGAACGCAACGCCAAAGAAGCCTTCCCGGTAATTAAAAACGTATACGAAAACAACAACGGTCAGTTTGAGCGTATCGTGGTTCCGTTTACTGACGGTATCAAAACGCTTAACGTGGTTACCGATTTGGAAAAAGCCTACCTAACCGAAGGAAAAACATTGTTGGCCGATTTCGAAAAGAACATCACCTTAGCCATCGTTGACGAAGCATGGAAGAAACACTTACGCAAGATGGACGAATTGAAACAATCGGTTCAGTTGGCCGTTCATGAGCAAAAAGATCCATTGTTGATTTATAAATTCGAAGCGTTTAACTTGTTCAAAAACATGTTGGACGGTGTCAATAAAGAAGTGATTTCATTCTTGTTCAAAGGTGATTTACCGTCGCAAAACCCGAATAACATTCAGGAAGCGCAGGAAGTACCGGTTCAGGAAGATTATACGATTTCTAAAGAAGAAGTTTTAAATACGGATGAATTGGCGGCGAGAAACCGTGAAGCTGGGCAAATGCAACAGCAGCAGCAACAACACCATGTAACTGAAACCATCGTTCGTGATCAGCCGAAAATTAACCGTAACGATAACGTTACAATCAAACACGTTATGAGCGGAAAAACCGAAACCATGAAATTCAAAAAAGCGGAACCCATGTTGGCTTCCGGCGAATGGATTGTGGTAAACGAATAACGTTTTTAAAAAATAAATCCTCAAAATCCTCAACTTAGGTTGGGGATTTTTTATATTTGAAAAAATCAAATCATGAAAAACAGACTATTTCTTCTTTTAGTGCTTATCGCATCATTTGCTTCGAACATTCACGCGCAGGACTTGACTTCGCTGAAAACGGAAGCGCAAAAAACATATGAAGCCTCTGCTAATTTGAATTTCGATGCCATTTTTGAACACACCTATCCGAAAGTTTTCGAAATCGTTTCCAAAGAACAGATGAAAGAAATGTTCGACCAGATGATGGCTAATGACCAATTTACAATCAAACTGATTCCAGTAGCACCCAATTTCAAGTTTGGGAACATCAAAAAAATTGAAAATAAGCTTTTCTGTGTTGTGGAACACGATAATGCCATGACTATGAAATTTAATACACCAATGGAAGGTGCGGAAGATCTAATAGCGACCTTTAAGGCTTCCATGAAGGCGGATGAAGTTACCTATGACAAAGCATCCAATACTTTTTCCATTAAAATGCGCTCTACTATGATTGCCATTGCCGATGAACAGACCAAAAACAAATGGAAATTCTTAAACAACGACAAAAGCGGACAGCTTTTCAATATGCTTTTTAATGAAAAAATAAAAACCGAGTTGGGTTTATAAGAAACATAATAAATCATTGAGCAGTTGTCCTGGTAAATTGGTTTTGCTATATTTATAAAAATTTAGTTTCGATGCGCTTCAAAATCACCTTTTTAATGTTACTCGTATCCGTGGTGCATTCTGCGCAATCGGTTGATGACTTAAAGCGTGATACCAAATCGCTCTATGAGGCCACATACAACATGGCCTTTGACGACATCCTGAATTTCACACATCCCTTGGTGTTTAAATTCATGCAACGCGCCGATATGTATGGCGCCATGGACAGCGCTTTTCAAAACGATAACTACAGTATCCGTTACGTTTACAGTACTCCTCATTTTGACTTTTCCGACATCAAAGCCTTGGAAAACGGACTCTATTGTGTGGTGAGTTATGAAAATGCCATTAGGATGACTTATGAAAAACCAATAAATTCGGAAGCCACACAACAAAAAATAAAGGAATCCATCCATAAGAATTTCCCAAATTCCATCGTAACTTTTGAAAAGGATCGCAACGCCTTTTACATCGTTAAAAACGACAAACTGGTTGCCATTGCAGACGATTTTACGGAAGGCAAGTGGAAATTCATCAGTTTTGACCCTAACTACAAAGAATTGCTTGATGCTGTGATTACCGAGAAAATAAGAACACAGTTAGGTTTATAATTTGTACTCCATTCATCTATTTGAGTATTCATAACGAATTGTCCGTCTTATTCGCTATCTTTACTTTAATAGCAAAGGATACGCTATCATTAAAAACAACTATCATGGCAAAAAGTCAAGACGCAAAGAAAACGGTAAAAAAAGAACCTCTTAAGACCGCTAAAGAAAAGAAAGAAGAAAAGAGAGACAAGAAAAACAATCCGAAAAGAGATTAAATACAAATCCCCAACTACGCTGTAATTGGGGATTTTTTATGTCGGATTCAAATCGGCTCCGGTTAAAATTTCGGACTGTTGTTTTTTCCATCCGATTCAATCCGAACCACCTTATAACACACCTTTTCTTCTTTACCACCCTGACTCCAAGCAACCAGCACCTCCTTTTCATTTAAGGCTTTCACTATTGGAAATGTGGCCGAACCTTCAGTCGATGTGACAAATTTTGTATCCAAAACTTTTCCGTTTTGACTTCTGAGTTGTAAGCCAATTCTATTGAAATAATTACCGTCAACTTCCGTCGTTTCATCCCACACAATTAAAACATCATTAGTTAAAGTAGCAATTTGCGGATGCTTCGCCGATGGGTTGTCACTAACGCTTTCTCTCTGAGAAAAACGAATTCCGTTATCGGAAGAATTAGCATAAAAAACCCCTGCTCCGCCACCCATGGTAAACCAGGCAAAATGCAGTCCGCTGGTGTTTTGTGTCATTGTAGGTCCGGTATGAGGACAGCCGTTGATTTTCCAATCATCCGGACTGATACGTTTCGGCACAGAAAATGTCTTTCCGTTATCCAAGGAATAAGTCAGTACCATATCGCGAATTTCTTCGTTGATAATGTCCCTGTAAGCCGCATAAATCACGCCGTTTTTGCCTACATACAAATCGGTACGGCAACATTGGCATGTCGTTTCTCCTATGGGTTTTTCATTTTGAAAACCACTTTTTCCTTTGGTTTCGGCATAATACAACGTAGAGCCATCCAAATCGGTTTTACTTCTGTTGTCCAGCCAGATAATCGCTACTTCACCGTTTGGCAGCAGGTCAATATCAAAATAACGTTGGTCGATTCCGGTGGTGTCTTTCACCAATTGGGTAGCCGGTGTCCAGCTTTTCCCGGCATCAAACGATTGGGAATATTGAACCAATCCACCGTATTTTTTCTTTGGTGTCGGATTATCGATTCCCCAAACCGCTATCATTTCCCCGTTGGGTTTGACAATCATTTTAGGCACATTTTCCCCATGAAGTTCCACTCCTCTACTCGACGGGACTTCAACAGGGATTTCAAACTTTTTTTCTGTGGAATTGAAAAACGAATAGCAAAGAACCGCTTCTTTACCTTTGGTCTCTTTACCGAAACTCAGCATCATTCGTCCTTTAGTATCTGAAGTGAAAAACGGACAAACGGTGGTTGCCTCCCCTTCCGAATAAATCGATTTTGTCTCCGTTTCCGTTATTTGGGAATTACCGTTTTGCAATGAAAATAACAGCATTGCGAAAACTAAAAGAAGCTTATTTTTCATTCGTTTGTTTTTTATTAAGTTGCAATTGGTACTGTAAACCAAAAACGAAAGTTCTCGGTGCAGCTGCCGTGTAACTGGGCGCCGCCGATGCCGTATTCCCTCTGGTCACATTATAGGCGTATAATTTATCGGTTAGATTCATGGCATTCACATACAATTCAACCCCTTTCCATCGGTACCCTACTCGGGCATTAAAAACATTGTACCCGTCATATTTCACCGTATTGATCTGATCCTGATACCAACTGGAAACGAATTGCCATTCTACTGACGTCCTGAAATTTGGCAACCACTTCGGATAATAACTCACTTCCGAATTTCCGGTCCATTTCGGAGCCGACGGCATTTCAAAACCGTTCAACTCTTTAACCGGATCGGAAGGTTTGTCCGAAACTTTAAAATCGATGAAAGTGTGTTGTGCGGTAGTACCGCCTGCTCTGAATCGGAATTGTTCATTCGGAGAGTAATTTACCGCAAATTCAATTCCTTTGTGACGCGTTCTTCCGGCCGATTGGTAATCCGTGGAATTGTCCGGTTGGCGAATATTCAACAATTCATTTTTCCCTTCCATATAATAAAGAGAGTATTCTATATTTAATTTTTTTCCGAAGAAACTCAACCATCCGCCCACTTCGTAATTGTCAAATTCGGCCGACTCCAAATTATAGTAAAACGCTGCCGGAACACCTGTAGCTCCTCCTGTTCCCGGTTTTGCCCTGAAAATGGAAGTCAGCCCCGGAGGTGCAAAGCCTTGTGCATAATTCCCGTAAAAACCTGCAAAATCAAACGGATTGTAATTCACCCCCGATTTAAACGTAAACTGATCGTAGGTTTTGCTTCCGCTGAAGGTATCAATATTGTTGGTATAATCCAGACTCATGTTATCATAACGACCGCCCACCGTAACCAAAACTTTATTTATCGGTTTAAAACTCAACTGTGAAAAGATAGCTTTATTGTATATTTTGGCATCGTAATCCGCTAAACGAATGTCGGGACGTTCGGCTGTAATTTCATAACTGCTCACCGTTTGTCCGCCCGGATTCAGATTCGCTTTCAAATCGATTTGATACGCATTGTAAGTTACGGGAGAATAATCAAACAATCCTCCGGCAACCAATGTCGTAGTAAGAAATTTAAATTTCTGATTGTGTTGCGCCACCACACCATAACTTTTAAAATCATTGGAATTGATTTCGCCTTTTGCAGTCGTTTGCCCTTGTGTCCAACGAATGCCGTAAGCCGGATTCTGACCTAGTTTATTATCTCTGGTAAAAGCCGTTACGGAAGAATGCGAATTATCATTCCAATCTCTTTCCAAAGCTATTTTGCTTCGCAACGCATCGGATTTTCTATAGGCAAAATCGGTTGTGCTTTTGTAGGTTCGGTTGTAAAAATCATTTTCGTTGATGCTTCCACTCATGTTGGAATTGTATTTTCCGTAAAAAAGGGTTCCGATCAATCGGGTTTTTGTGTTGATGTTGTAATCGATTCTGGCGTTGATGTTGTCTTTGTTATAATCGGAATAGGTCATCCAGGAATCGCGTTGTGCGCTTGATAATCCGGCAATATAGAAACCGATTTTTCCAATCGTGGTCCCTCCGGCTGCCTGAAACCGTTTGTACCCCCATTGGTCGGCCTGAATTCCGAATTTGAACTCGGGTTGTAAAGAAGGTTTTAAGGAAATCAGATTGACGGCGCCACCCACGGCTTCTGGTCCGTACAGTGATGAAACCGGTCCTTTGACCACTTCGATACTCTGCAGGTTGAACTGATTGATTTCCAATAATGCATTGTGATTGAAAACGCCCATCGGACGGATAGGTAAACCGTCTTCGAGGTATAAATAATAGGAATTGGTGGTCATGGGTTGGCGAATGGCCATCGAATGTTGTTCGTTCCCCAAATTGACCATTAAAACGCCTGGGGTTTTGTTTATAATTTCGTAAACCGCCGTTGCTTTGGTCTCGTTGATTGTTTTTTGTGTAATTTTTGAAATGGCTACAGGAACCTCTCTTTTTAAGGTTACACTACGACTGGCTGTTACAACTACATTTTCAAGTTGTTTGACATTCATCGTATCCTTTGAAGCCTGTCCATATGACAGTTGCCCTAAAACCAATAAGGCAAGGAATATTCTTTTCATCTCGGTAAGTATAATGATTGCATAATGCTCTTTCCCGGTTAAACCGAAGAAAGAATGAATCCTGCTGAAAAAACAACAGAACTAAAACAGTAAACAAGGATTAAACCGTAGGCGGATGGAAAGTTGTGGTGCTATTTTCGTAAAAATAGCCATCGGAATACTTTGTATTGATTGCTTTTTGAATTGGGAAATTCAAGGTTACCACTTCAAGTGAAGCAAGTTTTTGAATGAATAAGACTTCGAATTCCGAATGAGAAACTTTTTTTTCAGAAGAAACAGGAGTGTTATTTTCGGAAGCTTTTGCCAATTCTTTCATCAAATGACATTTTCCGTTACAATTCGTTTCGGGTTTGGCTTTGTTCTCACAAAGTTCTTTTACAATGTAATCGTAATTCAATACATATTCCAAAACCGGAAGAATCGGTTTCATCACGAAAAGGAATACTATGATTACAATTGCATTTTTCATACCTCAAAGGTACTTCCTTTTTTTTATGACAAACCTGATTTTTATCAGATTTCCAAAAAATTTCCACCCTGCTCCATTTCAAAAAAAGAAGAGCAAATGCGCTTCCATCAAAGTCAAAAAGCTACTTTTGCAAAACAATTTCAAATCAGTCATTCATTTCAGAAGATATAAAATGCCGAATACTCCAACCTATACCACTTTTTTCGATACCGTAAAATCAAGTATTGCCAACGGCACTTTTGCCAAATTAACGCTGACGAAAACCATTGGGCAACCCGAGTTACAGAACATTTATGTAAGAACGGCAGTAGAAAATGGTGTTTTAAAATTATCCGTTACGCATAAGATTTATAACGAAGGTTTACAGGAGATTGAAAAAATCATCGAAATGGATGCCATGGAAGCGGAATTAGTCCCTTACATCAACAATCCGTTCATGTGGGTGTTGTTGTTTACTACGGAAGCCGATGTTACCATGAAATTAAACAAAAAACGCATTGCCAACATTACCGAGCAACCGCCAACCTTTAAAAATCCGGATGCTGTTTTATCCGAGTTTCGAAATCAATAACTAAAAACAATCCAATACCGTCATTTACCACGTCCTACCACGTGGTTAATGACGTTCGGAAGTGCGTTGACCACGTTACCTAACGTGGTAATTGGCGTTACAAACGTGGCTAACCACGTCCTACAACGTGGTAAATGGGGTTCATAACGTGGTTGAACACGTCAAACAACGTGGTGAATGGGGTTCATAACGTGGTGTACCACGTCCGGTAACGTGGTAAACGGACTTCAAGACGTGGTCAACCACGTTCTGCGACGTCTTTTTTTAAAACTAGGGTATATTAATGTGTATCAGGGAAAATTTTTCCCGGATTCAGGATATTGTTCGGATCAAAAACCAGTTTGATATTTTTCATTAGCTGTAACTGCGACGTACTGAACGCAATGTCCATAAAATTTTTCTGAACGTAACCGATGCCGTGTTCGCCGGACAAGGTTCCTTTTAACGCAACGGTTAATTCGAAAATTTCGCGAATGCCTTTCGGGACTTCGGTTTTCCAGTTTTCGTCGGTCATGTCTGCTTTGATGATGTTCACGTGGAGGTTTCCGTCGCCCGCATGTCCGTAACAAACCGATTTAAAACCGTATTTGTTTCCGATTTCCTTGATGCCTTTTAACAATGTTGGCAATTCATATCGTGGCACAACGGTGTCTTCTTCCTTGTACACCGAATTGGATTTAACCGCTTCCGCCACACCGCGACGCATACGCCATAAAGCATTTTTTTGATCTTCGGTATCGGCGAAAAGGATTTCATCGATTTGGAAACCTTCCACAACCGTCATTATTTTTTCGGCTTCGAGCATCAGGATTTCGGGATAATTTCCGTCGACTTCAATCAACAAATGCGCCTCGATTTCCGGTTTGATATCGACATTCACGCCGTCAACAAACCTGATAGCCCAATCGATGGCATCACGCTCCATGAATTCCAACGCGCTCGGCACAATGCCCGCTCTGAAAATCGCTGAAACCGCTTCACACGCTTGTTCCGCTTTGTAAAATGGTACCAACATCAATACGTTATGGGAATTTTTAGGCAAGAGTTTTAAAACGATTTTGGTAATGATCCCCAACGTTCCTTCGCTACCCACCATCAATTGTGTTAAGTTATATCCTGTCGAATTTTTTAAGGTATTCGCCCCCGTCCAGATGATTTCTCCTGTGGGCAAAACCACTTCGAGATTCAGCACGTAATCTTTGGTGACTCCGTATTTCACGGCTCTTGCACCACCGGCATTTTCGGCTACGTTACCACCAATGAAACAACTGCCACGGCTGCTTGGATCTACCGGGTAGAACAGGCTTTTTTCCAAAACCGTATCCTGTAAAACCTGAGTGATAACAGCCGGTTCAGTGATAACCTGAAGGTTTTTTTCGTCGATTTCGATGATTTTATTCAGTCGGTCCGTAGACAAACCGATGCCGTGATGAATACTCAATGCCCCGCCGCTCAAACCCGTTCTTCCTCCAATGGGAACCACTGGAATTTTGTATTCGTTCGCCACTTTCACTATTTCGGATATTTCCTGAGCCGAAGCCGGTTTTACCACTACGCTTGGCGGAAAAACATAATCTTCGGTTTCGTCGTGGCCATAGTGGTTGCGGGTTTCATCGTCGGTGAATACAAAGGATGTACCTACTATATTTTGTAGTTTTTGAAGTATTTCGGGTGTGATTTGCATTGCTGAACTAATTTTAAAACAAATTTAATAAACTTAACTGCAAGGAGCGCAAAGGTTATCGCAAAGTTCGCAAAGAATTTATATCCATTATTAGCATTAAACATTTAAAAAGACCGTCAAAATTTAAGGCTTATAGATTACAAATAAACTTAACCGCAGGGAACGCTAAGGTTAGCGCAAAGTTCGCAAAGATTTGATTTAAAAACGATTTTGCACAAAAGACAAATCCTAACTAGCCCCGATTGCAGTGTAAATTACCTTTGTCAAAGTTTAAAACTTTGACAAAGGTAATTGCAACGGAAAGCGGGAAAATGGACCACTGATAAATCCCGAACCATTCGCTCCTATTTCTTCTTTAAATTCGGCAAGAAGTAAGCAAATATACCGATTAATGGCAGAAACGAACAGATAGCATAGACGAATTCGATGGACGTTTTATCCGCCAGATAGCCCAAAACGGCGGAACCCAAACCACCGATTCCAAAGGCGAAACCGAAGAACAATCCGGAAATCATTCCGACTCTTTCAGGCATTAATTCCTGTGCGTACACCAAAATTGCCGAGAAAGCCGAAGCGATGACGATTCCGATAATCACGGAGAGAATTCCGGTCCAGAACAAATCGGCAAACGGAAGCAGTAAAGTGAACGGCGCGGCTCCTAAAATGGAAAACCAGATGATGTATTTTCGTCCGAATTTATCGCCTAATGGTCCGCCAATTAAGGTTCCGACAGCTACAGCCCCTAAAAAGGCAAACAAATGATATTGCGCCTGTAATACGGAAATATGGAATTTTTCGATGAGATAAAACGTGAAGTAACTCGACATCGAAGTGGTGTAAAACGATTTCGAAAAGATCAGAATCAGCAATAAAATGACCGACATTTTAACTTTCATCGGGGAAAGATTGTGCAAACGTTCGCCACTTTTTTTCTTCCTCTGAATGGAGATTAATTTTTGTTTGTACCAAATGGCGATTCTACTTAACACGATAATCCCAACGATGGCGACCAATACGAACCAAAGAATATACGATTGTCCGCGCGGAATTACGATTAAAGCGACCAATAACGGTCCGATTGCCGTTCCGGTATTGCCGCCTAATTGGAAAATCGATTGTGCCAGTCCGCGTTTCCCGCCCGAACCCAGGAACGCCACACGGGAAGCTTCCGGATGAAAGATGGACGAACCGATTCCCACGAAAGCCACCGAAGCCAATATCAACGGGAAACTGGAAGCCTGTGACAACATGATGATGCCGCCTAACGAAAACAACATTCCAAACGCCAACGAATACGGTTTGGGATGTTTATCCGTATAAATTCCGACGAAAGGCTGCAGCAACGATGCGGTAACCTGATAGGTAAACGTAATTAATCCGACCTGCGTGAACGTAAGCGCATATTTCGCTTTCAAAACCGGATACATGGCCGGAATGACCGCTTGCAACAAATCGTTCAGCAAATGCGCGAAACAGATGGAAAACAGGATGGAATATACCGTGGTTTGCGCTAAATTCTTAGTATCGAGGGTTGCAGTTTCAGTTTTCATCAAATATGCTGTAAAATAAAGTACCAGAAAATTAGGGTGAGGAACGAAATCGGAATACCGAAACCAATCATCATGTTGCTTAGTTTGGGTTTCAATCCATAAGTGGATGCTATTATGGTTCCGGTTATCATGGGTGCCATGGCAGCTTCCAGTATGGAAACCTGAACTTCCAACCCGCTACCACCTAAAAGTGTCACATAGAACAAATAGAAAAACGCCGGCGTTAGGAACAGTTTGAAAAACAATCCTAAAGTCAGGAATTTCCAATGCTTGCTTTTACTGTCGAATTCCAGTTGCATTCCCACCGCTACGAGTGCTATCGGAGTTACCGTACTGCCCAAACGTTGAAAAACCGATTGGAACATTTCTGGGAAATCCAATTGCAAAACGTTCAAAAAGCATGAAAAAGCAAAAGCTATGAAGGGTGGAAAGAACAGTATTTTTTTGAAAATCACACTCGAGCTGGTTGTTCCTCTGGAATAGACGGTTGCCACCAAAACCGCTACCGTGGAAAGCACCACAAACGAACCGGGCTGATCGACAATAACGGCAGTTTCCAGTCCCTTTTTTCCATACACCGCTTCGATTATCGGGAAACCGACAAAAGAGGTATTTCCCAATCCGGCTGTGATGATTAAACAGCCTGTAAGCTTTTTGGACCAGCCGAATAGTTTTCCGAAACCTGCGAAAAAAATGTAGGAAAGCGCAAAACCCAACCAGGCAATTCCCAACGGGAATAACAATTTCGAACTGATTTCCAATTTCGGGATATAATACAACGCAACGGCGGGAAGTGATATGTAAATCGCAAACTGATTGAGCGTTTTATAGCTTAATGGAGGAAAGGCAGCGCTTTTTTTGAGCAGAAAACCCAAAAGCATGCAGACGAAAATAAGTAAAATGTTTTCCATAGTGGTTTAAAGCGAGACAAAATTACTACTATTTCATTTTTAAGCCCCGATTTTATTCAACTTTAGCATTTGATTAAGACTATTGTTTTTTTGGAACGCGGATGACACGGATGCAAGCAACGCGGATTTTCACGGATTTAAAATCTATACTAGATAATGACAAAAAGCACAGCAATTCACATATCGAAAGTGCACAATGTTTGAATATCCTTGAACATTGTGCACTTTTTCCTTATTTTTACTGCACTAATTCATTCCTGTGGCACAGAAAAAATCACATCCATCAGCCTTAAAAGAAAATGACGGTATTGAACAACCGGACAGCATTAGCGCTACGTCTGTGGAACACATTCAGCAGTTCCGGAGAAAACAACCTTCCGCCGAGGAATTGATTTCCAACATTCTGAAAGGCGACAAAGTAGCATTGAGTCGTGCCATTACTTTGGTGGAAAGCACCAGTGCCACCCATCTGGAAAAAGCGAATGAAGTCATCAAAGGGTGTTTGCCTTACGCGAATAATTCGTTGCGGATTGGGATTACAGGAGTTCCCGGGGTTGGAAAAAGTACGTTTATTGAAGCCTTTGGAAAATACCTGACGTCCATCGGAAAGAAAGTGGCTGTTTTGGCGGTAGATCCGAGCAGTTCGATTTCCCACGGCAGTATTTTGGGTGATAAAACCCGTATGGAAGAATTGGTAAAAGATGAAAATGCCTATATCCGTCCGAGTGCCTCCGGGGAAAGTTTGGGTGGTGTGGCGCGAAAAACCCGAGAAGCGATTATTTTATGTGAAGCTTGTGGATTTGATACAATTCTGATTGAAACCGTGGGTGTGGGTCAGAGTGAAACGGCCGTTCACAGTATGGTCGATTTCTTTTTACTGCTGAATTTAGCCGGAGCCGGAGATGAATTACAGGGCATCAAACGCGGTATCATGGAAATGGCGGATGCGATTGTAATCAATAAAGCCGATGGCGATAACATCAAACGGGCCCGATTGGCGAAAGTCGATTTCAACCGTGCTTTGCATTTGTTCCCATTGAAGAATTCCGGTTGGTCTCCGAAAGCGACTACCTGCAGTGCTTTGACCAATGAAGGGATTTCAGAGGTATGGGAAACGATTACCGACTATTTCACACTAACCAAAGAAAACGGATATTTCGATAAAAAACGAAAAGAACAGAGCCAATACTGGATGCTGGAAACCATCAACGAGCAGTTGAAACTGAATTTCTACAACCATCAGGAAATCCAGAAACTGTTGGAAGAAACTAAAAAAGCGGTGCAAAACAATGAAATTTCACCGTTTGCCGCCGCTCAGTTGCTTTTGAATGCCTATTTTAAATAGTGTTGGGAGAACGCAGAATGCAATTTCTCAGTAAAAGTCTGCTAACTGCTATCTGAAACCTGCCCTCTGATTACTCTTCGTAAAGTTTCATCTCCCTGTCGTAAAATTCACCTGCCAGGTTGATTAGTTTTTCCATTTCGGCTTCGATTTCCTCTTCCTCTTCTTCATCCAGCTCTTCTAAAAATTCCACTTCATCATCTTTTAAATTGATAATGAATCTTGGGTAGTCCAAGTGAATGATGAAAATATCTTCCGGAAAATCGGTGTTGTCTGCTAATACAAATTTTGGTAATTCCATATGCTTTTATTTATTGGTATGATTATTTAAAATTAATTGGCGTGTCAAATGATTGAAACGAAGATACAAAAATATTGCGGCTGCCGTTAATCCGGCTAAAAGTCCGATCCAGATGCCGACTGCTTTCAAATCGGTATACAATCCCAGGTAAATTGAAATCGGGAAACCGATAATCCAATAGGAAATGAAGGTAATATACATGGGTATTTTCACATCCTGCAAACCGCGAAGTGCGCCTAAAACCACCACTTGCACCCCATCGGAAATCTGGAAAATAGCGGCGATGATAATTAGTTGGGACGCGATTGAAATTACTTCGGTATTGTCTTTTAATTGCGATAAATTTTCGGCATTCATGAACAATTCGGGTAAATATTGGTGGAAAACCACGAAAATCAGGGCAAAAACGACCTGAATACTAATGGCCAATAGGAATATGGAACGGGCCACAATACGCAAACCGATAAAATCCTGCGATCCTTTGAAATTCCCAACACGCACCATTCCCGCCACTCCGAAACCGGATACGAACATAAACGTAAACGTAGCCAAGCTCAATGCTATCTGATTTGCTGCCTGACTGGTCGTGCCAATAACACCGGAAAGCCAAACGGCACCGGTGAAAAGCGCCACTTCGAAAAACATCTGCATCGAAGATGGCAAACCAAGATTCACAATTTTATTTACGATATCTTTTTGCAATTCCTTAAACGAAAACTGCTCGAAATACGTCTGAAATCGTTCCTTGTGTTTTAAGGAGAAATGAATAAAAATCAGCATTACGAAACGGGAAATCACGGTACCGTATGCCGCACCCAACATGCCTAATTTCGGAAAAAACCAAAGACCGTAAATCAGCACTATATTTAACAAAATGTGTACTACGTTGCAAAGTAAGTTCGCCCACATCGCCACTTTTGTCTCCGATTTCCCGTCGGCAAATTGCTTGTACCCCTGAAAAATAATGAGCGGAATTAAGGAGAACGCCACAATATCCAAAAACGGTTTTGCCATTTCCACTACAGCTTCGGGTTGCCCCATATACACAATCAAGGGTTTCGAAAAGTAAATCGCCAGGAAAAGGAAAACACCCAAAAAGGTACACAATATTAATCCGTGATGGAAAATGGTTCGCTCTTTATCCACATTTTTTTCACCATCAGCTTCCGCTACCAAAGGCGTAATGGCCGTTGAAAATCCTATTCCGATGGACATGGCAATGAACACGAAACTGTTTGCCAATGACGCTGCTGCCAATTCGGTCGGACCCAATTTACCCACCATAATGTTATCGACTATACCCACTAAGGTATGTCCCAACATCCCGAGAATGATCGGATAGGCCAGTTTTAAATTATAAGAGAACTCTTTGGTATAGGCTGACAAACGCATTTTTGCAAATTTTGGGCAAAGGTAAGCACTAGATTTTGGGGAATTGTATTGAAAATTGAAAATTTAAGTGTTTTTCGATGTTTTTACAATTATTTCACAACCAGCATATTACACAAATCCATTAAGACTCTTTATGACTTTTTAACAGAAGTTTATCATTTTCATCAAAACAAAACCCCGAATTCCTTGTTTTACTACACAATAATTACCCTTAAATCTATTTTAATATGAAAAATGTAAACGGACTTTTAGTACTTTTTACTTTAACAACAGGACTGTTATTTACGACCAATGTAAAAGCTCAGGAATCAAACTCGCAACCCGAATACTTACACCACTGGCGTATCGGATACGGACTAAACGGCGGTATTCCCACCAACGATACTTACAATTTCAGTTTGGGTGCCGATGGCCGTTTGCAATACGATTTAACCCGAAAAACATCTCTGGCAGTAACTACAGGATATACCCACTTGTTCAGCCCTGGTGATGATGGCGGATTCCTTCCTGCCAAATTGGGTTTCAAGGCTTTTTTAGGCAATCAGTTTTACGTGTTAGGGGAAGCCGGTGGTGCCTTCGGAACAACAAAAGAATTGGGCAACTCCTTTTTATGGGCACCCGGAATTGGAGTAGCCACCAAACATATCGATGTTAGTTTGCGTTATGAAAATTACAGTGATTTCAATACCGGACAGATATCGCTCCGATTGGCCTATGGTTTTCTGTTGTAATTTTTTGGTACCTTTATTACAACAAAAAAACATCTTACCATGAAAAAGATAACCGCGTTACTTGTTCTAACACTATTGACACTTTCAGGTTGTAAAACCAAGCTAAATCAGCAATCTGCAACCGAAAGTCCGCTTAAAGGCACAAAATGGATTTTAGTTGAAATGATGGGAAAACCCATCCCCTCTTCCCAAAACGGAAAAGACATTTATGTTTATCTCGACACAAACGAAGACCGAATCAACGGACACAGTGGTTGTAACGGGTTTGGTGGAAATTATGAACTTACAGACGGAAACCGGATTGCTTTTTCCAAAATGATGGGAACCATGATGGCCTGTGCCGATATGGAAACGGAAACCCAGTTCCTGAAACTGATGCAAACGGTTGACAATTACAACCTAAACGGAAACAGCTTGCAACTGAACAGGGCAAGAATGGCACCGCTTTTAAAATTTGAAGCCGAAAAAAAATAAGGTTGTTCTTTACCGAACAACCTTTTCTCTTACTTTAACTGATCCCGATACATCGTGAAGTTTGCTTTCACTTTTTCGTCCAGCTCCGGTTCTTTAATATCCGCACGAAGCTGCATTTCTTCCCAAATGATTTTGGCTACCATATAGCGGGCCATGTCCTTATCATCCGCCGGAATCACATACCAGGGTGCATGAGGTTTCGAGGTTTTGTTAATTGCCTCTTCATAAAACTTCATGTAATCGTCCCAGCGCTCGCGCTCTTTCAAATCGCCGGGTGAGAATTTCCAATGGTGTTCTTCCTCTTCCAATCGGCGTAACAGGCGTTTGCGTTGCTCTTCCTTACTCATATGGAAATAGAACTTCAACACGATTGTTCCGTTTTGCGTGATGTGTTTCTCAAAATTGTTGATTTGCTCAAAACGGTTTTCCCAGAATTCGGGCGTAATGTCATCCACCTGTTCAATTCCCGGAAGGTTTTCATTTAAAATATATTCCGGATGCACACGCGTAACCAACACATTTTCATAATGCGTACGATTGAAAACCGCAAACTTCCCTTTTTCCGGCAACGCCAAATAATGACGCCATAAGTAATCGTGCTCCAACTCAGTGGAATTCGGAGTTTTAAAACTGTGCACCACTACGCCACGCGGATTGAATTCTTTAAAAACTTCCCGAATCAGACTGTCTTTTCCGGACGTATCCATTCCCTGCAAACAAATTAACACACCATAACGGTTGTGTGCATACATCACGTCTTGTAACTCGCTCAGTTTCGCCTGCACCTTGTCGAGTTTCTCCTCTTTATCGTCATCATCCAAATGGGTTTGCACAGTCGTTGGAAAATCGTTGATGTAAAAAGGCTTTGTGATTTTAAAATTATCCGGATTAAATACTGCCATAGTTTTTTGGTTTATATTTGTAAATATAAAAAATTCTTCCGATTGTCATTGCGAGTTTTCGAAGCAATCTGAAGCTTTTTCCTGCTGTCCACTGTATCTGTCATTGCGAAAAATGAAGCAATCAAAAAAGATTGCCACGCTAGCTCGCAATGACAGGATGCCGTTCCCATCAGGGCTAAACCAAATAACACAATCATGCATAAATTCACGTTGGAAATCCTGTTTCAGATTATCGGAATCGGTTCGGCATCCGGACTCATTTATAAAGACAATCAGTTGTTCATCATTGGCGACAACAGCAGCTATTTGTATGAATACCGTATCGATAATAAAGAACTGAAACGCCATCCGCTAACGGAAAACCCATCCGAAAACATTCCCAAAAAAGAAAAACCCGATTTTGAAGCGGTAACCGAATTTGACGGTAAAATCTACGTTTTCGGCTCCGGTTCCACCGAAAAACGCAACAAAATGGTCACTTTGGATGCAAAATCAAAGGAAATCATCGCGACGACGGACCTCAGCGATTTGTATCTGGCCATGCAATCGTTTGCCGAATTACCGCAAGACGATCTCAACATCGAAGGCGCCGCTTTTAACGGAACGGAGTGGTTTTTCTTCAATCGCGGCAATGGGGTTAAAGGAAAAAATATTGTTTTTACGGTTCAGGGCAAAAACCTTACCGAAGAATTCAACATCATTGCCACCGAATTCAAACTCCCGAAACTAAAGGGAATCCGCTCCAGTTTTACCGATGCCGTTACGGTGGGTAATAAAATGTACTTTCTCGCAACGGCGGAAAACACCGATTCGACTTACAATGATGGCGAAGTGTTGGGAAGCATTATTGGTTGCATCGACCTGTCAAAAATGAAAATCGATTTCACGAAAAAAATCACCGACACCCAAAAATTTGAAGGTTTGACGTTGTTTCAGGAAACCGAAAAGGAAATCACCTTTTTACTTTGTGAGGACAATGATACCGAGGAGTTGAATGCGGGTATTTTTAAGTTAGGGATAAAAAAATAAAACTTAGACAAAATAAAAGGGAGAAGTCTTTTAACTTCTCCCTTTTATTTACTTTAAAAGTGTTGGATTCACCAGGGATTAATTTTTAATTAATTTCAACCATTGTGTATTTTCGTTATACTTCACTTTAACAAAGTAGATACCGAAAGTATTATTATCCATACCGGAAACAATTTCTTTTGTATTATAGTAAGTTTCCTTTTTAACCACTTTTCCATACACATCGTAAATTTCCAGAGAAATCTCCGAATGTTCTTCTTTTAAATCAATTGTAAATCCTTTTGAAGTTGGATTAGGGTAAATACTCATAGATTTTTTATCAAAAATTAAATTTTCCTCTCCTAATGTGACACAACTTACCTGATTTGGTGTGTATTTATTTGTAGTTGAACCATCTCCTAATTGTCCGTAAAGGTTATACCCCCATGAAAACAAGGTATTGTCGTTTTTAACCGCAAGATTCTGAGTACCAGCAGAAATACTCCGCCAACTTGTATCAACCCCAATCTGAAGAAAAAAATTCCTTCTAGTATTTAAACCACCATTACCATCTCCCAATTCACCGTAATCATTTCTTCCACAAGCCCATAAAGTGCCATCAGTCTTAAAAGCACAAGTATGGTAACTCCCGGCAATAACATTTTGCCAATTTGTTTCTGCCCCCATTTGTACTGGACTAAACCTTTCAATGTATGTGCCATCACCTAATTGTCCATCAATATTTTCTCCCCAAGCCCATAAGGTGCCATTAGTTTTCAATGCAACAGTATGAGTAACGCTTGCATCAACTTTTTGCCAGTCTATGTCGTTTCCTATTTGAGTAGGAAAATACAAATTTGTATTGGTACCGTTTCCTAATTGCCCACTGGTATTCCAACCCCAAGCCCATAAAGTGCCATCCGTTTTTATTGCCATTGAATTAGCTGAACCAGTAGAAATCGATTGCCAAGTATTCAAAGTCCCTAATTGAACAGGAATGTTCTTCTTCACTGTTGTACCATCACCAAGCTGCCCCTGAACATTAGCGCCCCAAAGCCATAATGTCCCATTAGTTTTAAGGGCAATAGAATGGCTGTTACCTGCGTCAATAAATTGCCAATCCGTATCTGTTCCGATTTGTATTGGAGAGGTTTTTCTAACATATGTTCCATCTCCAAGCTGGCCATAAAAATTCTCACCCCAGCCCCATAAAGTTCCGTTAGTCTTTAGTGCAAGAGTATGATTCATTCCGGCTACAACATATTGCCAATCCGTATCTGTACCTATTTGAACCGGCTGGTGTTTGTCAATCAATGTTCCATCTCCAATTTGCCCTGCATTATTAATTCCCCAAGACCATAATGTTCCGTCCGTCTTGATAGCAACACTATGGTATACCTTTGCTGAAACAGACCGCCAACATTGTGCATAAGAATTTAAAAAAGCAAGCACAAATATTAAAACAAATATTTTTTTCATCTAATGTCCTTTATTTATTGCCCTAAATATAAAATCTATTTCTCAATCTCCTTCAAACTTTCCATTTTCTTGTGAGCCAGGAAACCTTTGATATCTTCGAAATGTTCTTTCACGCGTTTGTGTCCGAATTCGAATACCTTTTCCGCCAAACCGTCTAAGAAATCACGATCGTGGGAAACTAAAATCAAAGTTCCGTCGAAATCTTTCAACGCATCTTTGATGATGTCTTTGGTTTTCATGTCCAAATGATTCGTTGGCTCATCCAGAATCAATACGTTTACCGGTTCCAACAATAATTTAATCATGGCCAAACGTGTTTTTTCTCCTCCGGAAAGCACTTTTACTTTCTTTTGGATATCGTCGCCTTTAAACATGAAAGCGCCTAACAAGTCTTTGATTTTAGTACGCACATCACCCACCGCAATCTGATCGATGGTTTCAAAAATTGTCATTTCACCATCTAACAACGATGCCTGGTTTTGTGCAAAGTATCCAATCTGAACATTATGTCCTACTTCCAGTTTTCCGCCGTCATAATCGATTTCTTTCATGATGGCTTTAATCATGGTCGATTTCCCTTCCCCATTTTTCCCTACGAAAGCCACTTTTTGTCCGCGTTCAATCACCAGATTGGCGTCTTTAAACACCACATGGTCACCATAGGATTTTGACAAACCATCCACTACCACAGGATATTGTCCTGAACGTGGCGATGGCGGGAATTTCAGTTTTAAAGCTGAAGTATCAACCTCATCCACTTCAATCGGCACAATTTTTTCCAACATTTTCACACGCGACTGCACCGATTCTGTTTTTGAAAAAGTTCCTCTGAAACGATCGATAAATGCCTGATTTTCGGCAATGAATTTCTGTTGCTCGTCGTACGCTTTCTGCTGATGAATTCTTCTGTCTTTCCGCAATTCCAAATATTCGGAATACACGGCTTTGTAATCGTAAATTCTACCCATCGTAACTTCAATGGTTCTGTTGGTAATATTATCAACAAACGTTTTATCGTGGGAAATCACCATTACCGCTTTCGCCGAATTGATCAGGAAATCCTCCAACCACTGAATACTTTCGATATCCATATGATTCGTAGGCTCATCCAGCAAAATCAAATCGGGTTTCTTTAAAAGGATTTTGGCCAATTCGATACGCATTCTCCAACCTCCGGAAAACTCGGATGTCGAACGGGTAAAATCTTCTCTTTCAAAACCAAGCCCTTTTAGTACTTTTTCCACTTCCGCTTCGTAATTCACCTCTTCAATCGAATAGTATTTCTCACTCAATTCGGAAACACGCTCAATCAGTTTCATGTATGCGTCACTTTCATAATCGGTACGGATGGTTAACTGCTCGTTGATTTCGTCGATTTCTTTCTTCATGTTCAACACATCGGCGAATGCTTTGGAGGCTTCTTCTATAACGGTACAATCATCGGAAGTCAGTAAATGCTGTGGCAAATAGGCAATTACAGCATCACTCGGCGCCGAAATTCCACCCCGCGTTGGTTTGTTTTCTCCGGCAACTATCTTTAACAATGTCGACTTTCCTGCGCCGTTTTTCCCCATAAGGGCAATTTTATCATTCTCATTAATGGCAAAAGTCACATCGCTGAACAATGTGGTTCCGCCAAATTCTACGGCGATATCGTTTACTGTAATCATTTCTGAATTTAGAATTTAGAGGTTAGAAATCAGAAGAGTCCAAACCATTTTTAAAGGTGCAAAGATAGTTTAATTAGATTATTGGACAATTAGAATGTTAGATTACCGAAATGAATAATTCAGTAACTTTAGATTATCTAAAATAGTAATCATGAAAAAAATGCAATTCTCCATCAGTATCAATGCCCCGAAAGAAAAAGTTTGGCAAACCCTCTGGAATGACGACACCTACCAAAAGTGGACTTCGGTTTTCAGTGAAGGTTCAAAAGCAGTTTCCGATTGGAAGGAAGGCAGTAGAATTCATTTTCTGAACGAAAACAATGACGGTATGTACAGCACCATCGATAAACGTGTGGATAATGAAATCATGAATTTCAAACACATCGGTAATATCAAAAACGGAGTCGAATTGCCCTTGGATGCGACAACCGAAAGCTGGTCGGGTTCCACTGAGAATTACACTTTAAAAGAAGCAAACGGAGTCACAACCCTTACAGTTGAAATGGATATTGTCGCTGACTATCAGGATTATTTCAATGAAAAATTTCCTATAGCCTTAAACAAAGTCAAAGAATTGGCGGAAGCATAACGAAGCATAAAAATGTAACAATTTAATTACCTTAAAATTGTAATAAAAAGATTATTTTCGCACTGAAATATAAAATTCAGTTCATGAAGAAAATCTTTACTCTTTTATTTGTTTTATCCTTTGGATTACTTTTTTCAAATACTTCCAAAATAAACGATGATAAAATCGTTGCTTGCCCAACGGCTACAATAAGTTATAGTGGTTCTCCATTTTGTACAAATACAGGCACACCTCAAAATGTTTCTTTAACAGGTACTGATGCTTATACAGGTGGCGTTTTCAGCAGTGTACCCGTTGGTTTGGCACTTGACCCTATGACCGGAGCGATAACCCCTAGTTTGAGTACTCCGGGATCTTATACTGTTACTTACACAATTCCATCAGGTGGTAGCTGCCCAGATTTCATGGCAACCGCAGCAGTAACAATACTTGGCGATGACCAAATTACGCCAACTTCGGCTTTTATGAATCAGACGGTTTGCCTAAACCAGCCCATAATAAACATTACCGCAGCAACTACTTATGCAACAGGAGCCTCAGCCACGGGGCTGCCACCGGGTGTAACTTCAGCATGGTCGTCAAACACTATAACTATTTTTGGTGTTCCAACGGTTCCGGGAGCATATAATTATACCATTTATACTACCGGAGGAAACTGCTTTCCTCCAGCAAATTACTCCGGAACTATTATAGTATTACCTTCTCCAACAGCAACTATAGGATCGAATCAAACCATTTGCTCCGGTAATACCGCAATGATTTCTTTCACAGGAACAGCAAATGCAACCGTTTCCTATACTATAAATGGTGGAGCAATCCAGAACATTGTATTAAATTCTTCAGGGTTTGCAACATTATCTACCCCTCCCTTAACATCAAATACCGTTTATAACTTGGAAAGTACTTCATCGGCTACAGGCTGTTCAAGCCCAACTTCAGGATCTGCAGTAATTACTGTAATGCCGAATCCTACCATGTCTGTTTCATCAGGTTCCCCTTCAATATGTTCCGGAGAATCGACAAATATTACACTAACCAGTAATATTCCCGGCACAACTTTTCAATGGAACGTTGTTCAGGCAGGAGTGATAGGTGCGTCCGCAGGTTCTGGAAATTCCATTAATCATGTACTAACTGCAATTGGGAATTACACTGGACAAGTAGTATACAACATTACCCCTACGGCAAATGGTTGTGTAGGAACCCCTACAACGGTTACAATAAATGTCAATCCATCACCAATAGTAACACCGAGTCCCCCTGGCGATACCATAAATTCAGGAGACACAACCAATATTGTACTTACAAGCAATGTATCAGGCACAACATTTACTTGGACGGTATTTCAATCAAATGCAGTGGGAGCAACTTCCGGGGTTGGAAACATTATTAATCAACAGATTTCACTGATGAATACTACCCAATCAGGAACCGTTGATTACATTATAACACCTAATGTAAATGGTTGCACCGGAGCTCCAATTTATGTTACAGTGAATGTAAGCCCAAATTTAAGCGCTAACAGTTTCAATTCGCAAGACTTCCTTTTAAGTCCAAATCCGGTAACCGATATTTTGAACATCAAAAACAATCAAATTATCAATAAGGTGACAGCTTTTAATCAATTAGGACAGATGGTTCTTGAGAGAAATTACAATAACAATGAAGTGCAATTGGACTTTTCAGGTTTGAAAACCGGTATTTACTTTATTTCGGTGGAATCCGATAAAAAACAAAGCACTTTTAAAATCGTGAAAAACTAGCCCCGTCCTTTACACAACTACTAAAAAGCTTCAACGTAATGTTGGAGCTTTTTTGATTTGGGTTACTTTCCCAAACAAGATTTCCGATTTAATATTAACAAACTTTTAGCAATTTCATTTCAGAATTTTCAATAATATTGTTTGACATATCAAACAATTAAGAAATGAGAAAAAATATCATAACAACAGCTGTATTATTTGCCGTAATCACAGTGGCAGCCCAAACAAAACCACGAGCCAGAGATTTAGGGGTTCCGTTTGAAGGAACACCCGGAAAATACAACGCTATTACGGATGTGCCCGGAATTGAAGTGGGATATAAAACCATTATTGAAGGTAACGGAAAACTGGAACCCGGAAAAGGTCCGGTACGCACGGGTGTTACGGTAATTCTTCCAAAGGGAAAAACAGCCAAAAACTACCCCGCCGCCTGGTACAGCCTAAACGGAGATGGTGAAATGACCGGACTGGCTAATATTGAGGATTATGGATTAGGTTATGGTCCGATTGGAATTACAAACACCAACAGCGTAGGTACCGTGAGGGATGCTATCGGAGAATGGAGCTATAAGAAATTTTCGGAGGGCGATTTCATCGATTTCTCCTTCGGACTGCCGATTGCAGCAGAAACCTGGGACGGCTTACTGAACGACATTAACGGTTTTCACGTTAAAAAAGAACACGTTTGGGATGCTTTAGACAATGCCAAAACCGGTCAGGTACAGGAAGGGAATGTTGGAGGTGGCACCGGAATGGCGCTTTATCATTTCAAGGGCGGAAGCGGAACAGCATCACGAACCTTTACGATTGATGGAAAAACCTATACATTAGGCGTATTCATTCAGGCGAATTTTGGAGGCAGAAACGAGCTGATGATTTCCGGAGTGCCTGTCGGAAAAGAAATCAAAGACTACAAACCCATTTTCAACGATCCGAAACGAAAAGACGGTTCCGCCATTGTTATTGTGGCTACCGACGCACCGCTATTACCCAGCCAACTTAAATTGATAGCCAAAAGGGTTACACATGGCATTGCCAGAACCGGAACATTTACCAGTGACGGTTCGGGTGAAATCTTTTTAGCGCTCTCGACTGCCGAACCGGTGAATAATGAAAAAGAAACAATGCAAACCTGGAATGTGATTCCGAAAGAACATTTGAATCCGATCTTCAAAGCTACGGTACAGGCTACAGAGGAAGCAATCATCAATACCTTGGTCGCTGCCGAAGACATGGAAGGCATTAACAACAACAAAATATTTGGGTTACCGCATGATGCTTTACAGACGATTCTGAAAAAATACAACCGTTATAAAAAGTAAACAAAAAAGCTTCAACAATGTTGAAGCTTTTTTTATACAGTTTTTAGAATTTAAATACTCATCCGGAATTCCTCAATGACAGGATTTGCCTTATGAAAATCCGTTTCCTGAATAAACAGTTCCACTGCCGAACCCGAAGTTCCAAATCCAGCCAGTTTTGCCGATTGGATATTATTTTTCAAAAGTGTCTCCACTCCTGCTTCCTCAATTTTAGCCTGTAATGCCAATGCTAAAATCTCACTCCCCGAAAACACTTTAATTAATCCCATATTGTCTTTTTTAATTATTCTCTTGCCGCCAAATAACGTTCCGCATCCAAAGCCGCCATACAACCGGTTCCTGCGGCAGTTACCGCCTGACGGTACACATGATCGGCAGCATCACCACCCACAAACACTCCCGGAACATTTGTTTTGGAAGTACCCGGTTCGTTAATGATATAACCCGTTTCATCCAACGTAAGATAGTCTTTGAAAATATCAGTATTCGGTTTGTGACCGATAGCCACGAAAAATCCGGTAGCCGGAATTTCTGTAATTTCTCCGGTCGCTTTGTTTTTCGCCAATACGCCGGTTACCACTTGCCCGTCCCCTAAAACTTCTTCGGTTTCAGTATGTAACAAAATTTCAATGTTTTCGGTTTTACGGACACGGTCTTCCATAATTCGGGAAGCACGGAATTTTTCGCTACGCACCAACATCGTTACTTTTTTACACAATTTGGACAGATAATGCGCTTCTTCACAGGCACTGTCTCCCGCGCCAACAATCACTACCTCCTGATTTCTGTAGAAAAACCCGTCGCAAACCGCACAGGCAGAAACTCCGCCTCCCAGTTTCAAATAATGTTGTTCTGAAGGCAATCCCAAATATTTTGCAGAAGCTCCGGTTGAAATAATAACGGTATCACAGTGAATTTCTTTGGTATCGTTGATCCATACTTTATGAACCTCTCCCGAAAAATCGACTTTGGTTGCCCAACCGTCACGTATGTCGGTTCCGAAGCGTTTTGCCTGTTCCTGCAACTGAACCATCATTTCAGGTCCGGTTACGCCGTCGGGATACCCCGGAAAATTTTCTACTTCATTAGTTGTGGTTAATTGACCACCCGGCTGCGTTCCTTGGTATAAAACCGGATACATATTCGCTCTGGCTGCATAAATTGCAGCAGTATAACCTGCTGGACCAGAACCTATAATAAGGCATTTAATTCTTTCTATCGTATCAGACATAATCGTATTGTATTTTTTATTTTCAAGTTCACAAATGTAAGTTTTAATTAAAAAAGTTTCTCAAAAAAGATATCAGAATTAACTATTCAAAAATAAATTAGATTTATCTGTAAAAATATTTTGGAAATAGAATTTTAGTCCTATATTTGCACCCACAATTACACGGGGTGTAGCGTAGCCCGGTCATCGCGCCTGGTTTGGGACCAGGAGGTCGCAGGTTCGAATCCTGCCACCCCGACAAACAAATCCTTTCAGTTTTGCTGAAGGGATTTTTTTGTTTTCAGGAAAATTCAAGCTCGCTTGATATTTTATTGAAAACAAAAAAGACCGAAAGTTTCGCAGAAACTTTAAAAGGATTTGTTTAGCATCAAACCCAAAAAAGAATCACAGAGTAATCCTGCCATGAATTACTTAAATATTTCTTTTAAATTCATTCAAGAGAAAAAACCAAAGTTTCGCAGAAAATTTAAACATCAAACCCAAAAAAGAATCACAGAGTAATCCTGCAATCTAATAATAGCCAAAGTCAACAACAACAACAACAACAACAACAACAACAACAACAACAACAACAACAACAACAACACTTGCGTTAGGGATTGTAGTGGAAATCCTTTTTTGAAGCTCTTTTTGCTTCAAAAAAGATTGTAACGGAAAGCCCGACCCTTGTGGGAACGCCCAAAATATTATTTTAAAAATTACTGCCTTTTCTCCGTGAGTCCATAATTTTACTATTTTTGAAACCAATCAATTTAAAATCATGAAACCAATTTTCAAATTCATAACGGTACTTTTTTTATTATTATCAGCTTCCACTACATCCTTCGCACAGGAAAAGAAAACGCAAAAAGCGGTAATCAAAACCACCATTACCTGCGATCATTGTAAGGAGTGCGAAACCTGCGGACAATTATTTGAAAAAACACTGCTTCGCGAAAAAGGCATACAAATGGTCACTCTGAATGCGGAAGCAATGACTATCGAAGTGATTTTCAATTCCAAAAAAACAGATCTTACCGCAATTAAAAACGCCATTAGCAGTTTGGGCTATGATGCCGATGACGTCAAAGCGAGTCCTGAAGGTTATGAAAAACTGGACGGATGTTGTAAAGTTTAAACTATTAAATTCAAAGCATTCAAATCCTTTCCGTTTCGGAAGGGATTTTTTGTTTGCTTTCCTTCCCGATTATCGTTTTTTCAATTGATAAATTCCTATTTTTGCCAATACAAATTAACACAACATTTTATGCTGATTATAGGAATTGCCGGTGGCACAGGAAGCGGAAAAACAACTGTAGTGCATCAAATCATGAATGAACTGCCGGAAACCGAAGTGGGAATCATTTCTCAGGACTCTTACTACAAAGCCACTCACAATTTAAGTTTCGACGAACGTGCGCTGATTAATTTCGACCATCCGAGAGCAATTGACTTCGAATTACTGGTAACCCATCTGAAAGAATTAAAAGAAGGAAAAACCATCGAACAACCGGTTTATTCTTTTGTTACACACAACCGAACGGACGACACCATCGTTACCCACCCGAGAAAAGTAATGATTGTGGAAGGTATTCTTATCCTTGCCAATCCCGAATTACGCGATATGTTTGACGTTAAGATTTTCGTGCATGCGGATTCCGACGAACGTTTAATCCGTCGTTTAAAACGTGATATTGCCGAACGTGGCCGTGATATGGAAGAAGTTCTGAACCGTTATCAGAATACCTTAAAACCAATGCACCAGCAATTCATCGAACCAACCAAAGGGTTTGCCGACATCATCATCCCGAACGACAAATACAACACGGTAGCCATTGACGTGGTTCGTGCGGTAATCAACCAACGTATTTCATAAATTTTTCAGTACATTTATAGCTGATGAGAAAAGCATTTCAAAATTTAGTAACCCGATACCCGTTTCTGAAAATCTTCGGAAGCCGATACGTATTGGTGTTGCTTTTTTTTACCGTGTGGATGCTTTTTCTGGACAATTACTCCTATTTGGAACACCGGGTTCTGAATAAAGAAATCGACGAACTCGAAGACAATAAAAAATACTATCAGGACGAAATCAGAAAAGATAACGAGAACATCAAAAAACTGAAAAATCCGGGACAGGTAGAAAAATATGCTCGCGAGAAATACTACATGAAACGCGACAACGAAGACATTTACATTATAGAATTTGAAGGTGAAGCTCCTGATGAAGGCGCGGAATAACTCAAAAAACACATTATGAGCGAGAAGCTGTTTACTGAATTTGAAGACGTTTCCTCCAAACAATGGAAAAACCAGATTCAATACGAACTGAAAGGTGCCGATTACAACGAAACCTTGGTTTGGGAAAGTCCGGAAGGCATTAAAGTCCGTCCGTTTTACCATGCTGATGAGGATAAGAAATCATTTCCGGCCAATACCGAAGCGACTAATTTTAAAATCGTACAGGATATTTTTGTACACGATTTAGACAAATCCATTGCAAGAGCGTTGGAAACTTTATCACGAGGAGCAGAAAGTATCCGATTCACATTGGAAAACGAATCGGTTGACATCACTAAATTACTGACTTCCCTTCCGCTTGCCACTACTCCGATATACATTTCGATGCATTTCCTATCGGAAGAGTTCATAAAAAAGATTGACGAAATTGCCTCCAACCATTCGGCTGTTATTCACGTTTTGGTGGATCCGATCGGACAATTTGCCAAAGACGGCAACCTGTTTTCCAACGTGGAAGGCGATTTTGCCACCTTAAACCATCTGGCAAAAAGTTGTACCAACATTCAGTTTTTAAGTATCAACGCGGCTTTGTATCAAAACGCGGGTGCCAACATGGTACAGCAATTGGCGTACACTTTAGCCCATGCCAACGAATATTTCAACCGTATTACCAATTTCAACCAACAAGTTACGATTCAGGTTGCTGTAGGAACGAATTATTTCTTTGAAATTGCCAAATTGAGAGCCTTGCGCTTATTATTCAACACCTTAGCAAAAGAATACAGCGACAAAATCAGTTGTCATATCCTTGCAACGCCAACCAAACGCAACAAAACCTTATACGATTACAACGTAAATATGCTTCGTACGACAACCGAGTGCATGAGTGCCATTTTAGGTGGTGCCGATGCCGTTTCAAATTTAGCTTACGATGCCATCTATCATAAGGACAACGAGTTTGGCGACCGAATTTCGCGTAACCAATTGTTGGTTTTAAAACACGAGAGTTATTTCGACAAGGTAAACAATCCGGCAGATGGTGCTTATTATATTGAAGTGGTAACCGAACAATTGGCCGAAAAAGCGTTATTGTTATTCAAAGATATTGAAGCAAACGGCGGTTTCATCACACAATTAATCGGAGGAAACATCCAACGAAAAATTAAGGAAAGCGCCGAAAAAGAACAGGAATTGTTCGACAACGGCAAGGAAATCTTATTGGGTACCAACAAATACCCGAACAAAGACGACCGCATGCACCACGATCTGGAATTGTTCCCGTTTGTAAAAACCAATCCGCGAAAAACATTGATTGTTCCGATTATTGAAAAACGATTGGCCGAGAAATTGGAACAGGAACGTTTGGAAACAGAGAAATAATTACAAATGGAGATTTTATTCCTCATTTCTTGGGTATTATCTTTTGGATTTGCTGTTTTTGGAATTATATATTTTATCATCGGCATTACATATAAAAATTGGAGAAAAATATTGCTTTCATTATCCAGCCTTGTAATAAGTATAACCTGTTATTATTTACCTTATTATATTCTGATTGAAATAATATTAAAACCTTTCAAAAAATAGAAACTTTAATCTTTGCGCTTTAGCGGAAACAAATGAGAAAAGACATTCAACATATCAAATTAGAAACTTCTGAAGTTAAAAGTTCACAGTCACAAGAGCAAAACTTCCTAACCGCTGAAGGCATCGAAGTAAAACCAACCTATTCCGAAGCAGATTTGGAAGGCTTGGAACATTTAGGTTTCGGGGCGGGTTTTGCGCCGAATTTACGCGGACCGTACGCCACCATGTACGTGCGCCGACCTTGGACCGTGCGCCAATACGCCGGATTCTCGACCGCAACCGAAAGTAACGCCTTCTATCGTCGTAACTTAGCTGCCGGACAAAAAGGACTATCTGTAGCCTTTGATTTGGCAACTCACCGCGGGTACGACTCCGATCATGAACGTGTTGTGGGAGACGTTGGAAAAGCCGGAGTAGCCATCGACTCGGTAGAAGATATGAAAATATTATTCGACCAGATTCCGTTAGGCGAAATGTCGGTTTCCATGACCATGAACGGTGCGGTATTGCCCATTATGGCGTTCTATATCGTAGCTGCCGAAGAACAAGGTGTTGATGCCAAATTACTTTCGGGCACAATTCAAAACGATATCTTAAAGGAGTTCATGGTGCGTAACACCTACATCTACCCTCCTACACCATCGATGAAAATCATCGCCGACATTTTTGACTACACCAGTAAAAAAATGCCGAAATTCAACTCGATTTCCATCTCGGGGTATCACATGCAGGAAGCCGGAGCTACCGCCGATATTGAATTGGCCTATACTTTAGCCGACGGATTGGAATACATCCGAACCGGATTGGCTGCCGGAATGAAAATCGACGAATTTGCTCCGCGCTTATCGTTTTTCTGGGCGATTGGAATGAATCATTTTATGGAAATTGCCAAAATGCGCGCCGGTCGTATGCTTTGGGCAAAACTCCTGAAACAATTCGAACCGAAAGACGAAAAATCATTGGCATTGAGAACACACTGTCAGACTTCCGGGTGGAGTTTAACCGAGCAGGATCCGTTCAATAACGTGGCGCGTACCGCCATTGAAGCGGCTGCAGCGGCTTTCGGAGGCACACAATCCTTACACACCAACGCGTTGGACGAGGCGATTGCCTTACCTACTGATTTCTCCGCGCGTATTGCCCGTAACACCCAAATCTTTTTACAGGAAGAAACCAAAATCTGTAAAACCGTAGATCCTTGGGCGGGAAGTTATTACGTGGAAAGCTTAACCAAAGAAATTGCGGATAAAGCCTGGGCGTTAATCGAAGAAGTGGAATCGTTGGGCGGTATGACCAAAGCCATTGAAGAAGGAATCCCGAAACTTAGAATTGAAGAAGCGGCAGCGCGTAAACAAGCGCGTATTGACAGCGGACAGGATATTATTGTAGGGGTGAACAAATTCCGTCTGGAAAAAGAAGACCCGTTACACATATTGGAAGTAGACAACCAAACCGTTCGTAAAGAACAGATTGAGCGTCTGGAACACATAAAGGCAACCCGAAACACCCAAAAAGTACAGGAATGTTTGGCAAAACTAACCGCGTGTGCAAAAGGTGAAGAAGGTAACTTATTGGATTTAGCGGTAGATGCTGCACGACACAGAGCCACTTTAGGGGAAATCAGTGATGCATTGGAAGCCGTTTTCGGAAGATATAAAGCACAAATCAGATCATTTAGCGGCGTGTACAGCAAAGAAATTAAAAACGACGAAAGTTTCGAAAAAGCAAAACAATTGGCCGACGAATTTGCCAAAAAAGAAGGCCGTCGTCCGCGTATCATGATTGCAAAAATGGGTCAGGACGGACATGACCGTGGCGCAAAAGTAGTCGCAACCGGTTATGCCGATGTTGGATTTGACGTAGATATTGGTCCGCTTTTCCAAACTCCGGCCGAAGCAGCCAAACAAGCGGTGGAAAACGACGTGCATATTTTAGGCGTTTCCTCTCTTGCCGCAGGACACAAAACATTGGTTCCACAGGTAATTGAAGAACTGAAAAAATACGGTCGTGAAGACATCATGGTGATTGTGGGCGGGGTGATTCCGGCACAGGATTATCAATACTTGTTTGATGCGGGAGCGGTTGCGGTTTTTGGTCCCGGAACTAAAATCAGCGAAGCGGCCATTACGATTTTGAAGGTTTTACTGGAAGACTAAACATACTACACCCGATGAGATTTTTTCTGTCGGGTGTTTTTTTTCAAAAAATCTGTCTACCCACTCAAAATCAACACTGAACTGTCACCTTAAGAAACGTTGCCGGAATTTCCGTTTTATTTTTATCCGGACTTTGGTTCTGGGCATTAAAAAGGATTTCCAACTCTTCTTGCAAAGCATTGCTTTTACGTTCCTTTTCCGCTGCTTCGTATGCATTCATGGTCGGACCGTAGAAGTTTCTGAATTTATCCAAAAAGTGTAAAGGTGAAAACGCCGCTTCGAATAAAAAGGTATCTCGGGTAAAGGAGATGTTCTCTTTTGGAATACCCGCAGCACCAAATCGTTCCACAACATGATCTTCCACGCCCCATAACATCGGACTTATGAATCCTTCCGGCGGCGGCGGCGTATAAGCAGAACAGATTTTCAGAATTTGCGCTACCAAAGTGGGATCACCCGGTATCCAGTTACCCATGATTATTTTACCACCAAATCGGGTTACCCTTACCATTTCTTTTGCGACATCGAAAGGCTTGGGAGCAAACATAGCGCCAAACACACTTAACGAGAGATCGAAGCTGTTCTCTTTAAGATCCTGTAAATCACAGGCATCACCCTCCTGAAACTTGCAATTGGGAAGTCCTGCCGCTTTAGCTCTACTATTTCCAGCTGCCACAAGGTTTGAAGCAATATCCACTCCCAAAACATTCGCCCCCAATTGTGCTGCCGGAATCGCAGTGGTTCCATCACCACAACCCAAATCTAAAATATCCATTCCGCTGCTGACACCGATTTGACTAACCAATTTCTTTCCGCTTTCCCGCATAGTTGCTGCCAGTTGCGTAAAATCTCCCTTTTCCCACAGTGCTTTATTTGGATTCATAACTGACTGTTTTTATTTAATGATTATTCACGTATTCTTTTCTGATTTTTCTTAAGAAAACTAATGCTGCTTTTTTAACTAAAGCAAATGCACATCATACCATTTTGCAGCGAGTTTGGCCAAATCCGCTTTCATTATATCTTCGGGAGCCATCAGCATCTTGAATTCACAACTGGCTTCAAAATTTAAAAACCAGGGCTCTGCAATGGACGGAATCGAAGACGGATCGGTAACTTCTACAATCATAATGGCGGCACGACATCCTTCGATATCGGTGAAATAAATACTTTCCGGTTTGATATCTTCCATGACGCGCATGAGAATATCTCCCGCTTTCCCGTTTCGTACCATTGAATTGAAAGGTTCAATCGGTAAAATTATCGTAACTAACATTTTCATGGCGTTCCTTTTTAAAAATTCCCTTACTTAAAGTTACAAAATAATACGACTTTCCATCCTATATTTCATTCAATATCAGCAAAATAAAATTCAAAAGAATTCCTAAAGTTATCTTCCAGCCCTGATGGGAGCGGCATCCTGTCATTGCTAACGGGCGCGGCAATCTCTTTTTAGATTGCTTCCTTCGCAATGACAGATACAGCGGACAGCAGGAACCGACGCTAAAAAAACGCCAGAAGTGGTGCTCCAAAAAAATCCGTAAATTTACGCTCCTTAAAAACACAAGCATGTCGAAACTACCCCATATAACCACCAGTATTTTTTCCGTGATGTCGCAATTGGCCAACGAATATGGTGCGATTAACCTCTCACAGGGATTTCCGAATTTTCCTGTGGATGAGCGCCTCTTACAGATTTCGGAACGCCTGCTTCGCGAGAACATTCACCAATATACCCCGATGGCGGGATTGCCTTCGTTGTTGGAGAAAATTGCGGGGTTGACCTTAAAACAGTATCAGCGAAAAGTAAATACCGCAACTGAAATACTGGTTACGGCCGGAGCAACTCAGGGCGTTTTTACGGCAATCAATACGTTTGTGAATAAAGGCGACGAGGTGCTTATTCTGGATCCGAGTTATGACAGTTACGAGCCTTCGGTTTTGGTGGCAAGCGGTGTTCCGGTGCGCATTTCGCTGAATGACGATTTTTCGCCCAACTTTAACCGTATTGAAGCGGCGTTGTCTTCAAAAACCAAAATGATGGTCATCAACAATCCGCACAACCCGACGGGAAGAATCTGGACCGATGCCGAATTTGAAGCGTTGGAACTGCTCTTGGAAAAACATCCGCAGGTGCTGATTTTAGGAGATGAAGTCTATGAATATATCTCATTTTCGCACCCACACATTTCGTTCCATACGCGTCCGAAGTTGGTTGACAGAACGATTATCGCTTCGTCTTTCGGAAAATCACTGCACGTTACCGGTTGGAAAGTCGGTTATCTCATCGCACCGGAAAAGCTGATGGCGGAAATGAAAAAAGTGCATCAGTTTTTGGTGTTCAGTGTCAACAGTTTTTCACAACACGCCATATCCGAGTATTTGGACGTAGTGGATTTTAACGCCGTTTCGAGAATGTACCGACAGAAACGGGATTTGTTCCAAAGTCTGATTCAAAACAGTCGCTTCGAATTACTGCCTTGCGACGGAACGTATTTTCAGGTAGTGAATTACAATAAAATCAGTACACAGAATGATGTGGATTTTGCCAAGGAACTGATTACCAAACACGGGGTGGCGGCGATTCCGATTTCGGTATTTTACAACGATGCCACCGACAGGCACATGCTGCGATTTTGCTTCGCCAAGACAGAGGAAACGTTGATTGCGGCCGCGGAGAAGTTGAATAGTATTTAATTTTCGACAAGCGGCACTTTCTGAGTATTCGTTTCCTGATGTTTTTTTCTTACCTTTAAGAACATCAAAAAAACACTATGTCGCAACACAACATTTTCAGAGAGCAGGAACTCATTATCACCCGAACTTTTAAAGCGCCGAAAAATCTGGTTTTTAAAGCCTGGTCGGAAGCCGAACGACTGGAACAATGGTGGGGTCCGAAAGGTTTTTCGTTACTAGTCGAGCACTTGGAATTCCATCCGGAAGACGTTTTTCATTACTGCATTCAATCGCCGGACGATTTGAAAATGTGGGGGAAATTTGTGTATAAAACAATCGAACCCAATACCAAAATCGTGTTTCTGAATTCTTTTACGGATGAAAACGCGAACACCATTCGGGCGCCTTTCAGCGAAACCTGGCCGTTGGAAATGTACAATAAGCTGACTTTCGAAGAAACCAACGGAAATACCACGATACAGCTTCATATTTCACCCTACAATGCCTCCGAAGCGGAAGTGAATACTTTCGGTGAAAACCACGAAAATATGGAAATCGGTTTCACAGGTACTTTTGACCGATTGGAAGATTACCTGCTCAAAAATTAATTTATCTATTATGCGTGCATATAAAATTTAATTATCTTTACGATTCTAAAAACCATCAAAAACACTTTACAAATATGAATTTTTCAGCAAAAATGCTCCGCGATAACGCACTCGAAGATAAAGTAATCGTGGTAACCGGCGGCGGAAGCGGCTTGGGGAAAGCGATGACCAAATATTTTATGGAATTGGGCGCTAAAGTGGCCATCACTTCCCGAGACCTGGAAAAACTGCAAACCACAGCCAAAGAACTGGAAACCGAAACCGGTGGAAAATGTTTGGCGATACAATGTGATGTGCGTCATTACGATCAAGTCGAAGCCATGTTGGCCGAGGTTTTAAAAGCTTACGGGAAAGTCGATGTCTTATTAAACAACGCTGCCGGAAACTTCATCTCACCTACCGAGCGTTTATCGGCTAATGCTTGGGACACCATCATTGATATCGTATTGAAAGGATCGAAAAACTGTACGCTGGCTTTCGGCAAACACTGGATTGCTGCCAAGCAACAAAACACCAATGTTTTAAATATTGTAACTACGTATGCCTGGACCGGTTCCGCTTATGTAGTTCCTTCAGCCACAGCGAAAGCCGGAGTTTTGGCCATGACACGCAGTTTGGCTGTGGAATGGGCAAAATACGGGATTCGCATGAATGCCATCGCACCGGGACCTTTCCCGACAAAAGGCGCATGGGACCGCTTATTGCCGGGTGACCTGAAAGAGAAATTCGACTTAGCCAAAAAAGTACCGTTAAAACGTGTGGGCGACCATCAGGAATTGGCGAATTTAGCCGCGTATTTGGTATCCGATTTCTCAGCTTATATCAACGGTGAAGTAGTTACTATTGATGGCGGTGAATGGTTACAGGGTGCCGGTCAGTTCAACTTGCTGGAAGCCGTTCCTACCGAATTATGGGATATGCTGGAAATGATGATCAAATCGAAAGGGAATAAATAATAGTTGCCCGTTTACGGTCAACAGTTTATAGAAAAAGGGCGAAAATTTCGTCCTTTTTCTTTTTTAGACAATCCAAACTGTTAACTGCAAACTGTTAACTGCAAACTGATAACTGTAAACTTTGAGAGATTGTTAACAAATAACATTTTCATAAACCATAATAAATTGTATTTTTACGCTTCAAAATTTGTAAAGACAAAATGGGTAAAATCATTGCTATAGCCAATCAGAAAGGTGGCGTTGGAAAAACTACGACTTCAGTTAATTTAGCGGCTTCTTTAGGCGTTTTAGAGAAAAAAGTACTGCTAATTGACGCTGATCCACAGGCAAATGCCTCCTCCGGATTAGGAATTGACGTGGAAAGTGTCGAGATAGGAACCTATCAGATTCTGGAACACAGCAATACACCCGAAGAAGCAACTATCTCCTGCTCGGCTCCGAATGTTTCGGTAATTCCGGCACATATTGACTTGGTCGCTATTGAAATTGAATTGGTTGACAAGGAAAACCGCGAGTACATGCTGAAACAGGCATTGGCGAGCGTAAAAGATAAGTACGACTACATCATCATCGACTGTGCGCCATCGTTAGGTTTACTGACGTTGAATGCTCTAACAGCCGCAGATTCGGTTGTAATTCCGATTCAATGCGAGTATTTCGCCTTGGAAGGTCTTGGGAAATTATTGAACACCATCAAAAGCGTTCAGAAAATCCACAATCCGGAACTGGATATCGAAGGATTATTGTTAACGATGTACGATTCGCGTTTGCGTTTATCGAACCAAGTTGTGGAAGAAGTACAGAAACACTTCAACAATATGGTTTTTGATACCATCATTCAAAGAAACATCAAGCTGAGTGAAGCACCAAGTTTTGGCGAAAGCATCATCAATTATGACGCAACCAGCAAAGGCGCAACGAATTACCTGAGTTTGGCAGAAGAAATAATCAAGAAAAACAGCAATTAGTAGTTGTATGACAAAAGCGATAAAAAAACAGGCATTAGGAAGAGGATTATCGGCGTTATTAAAAGACCCTGAAAACGATATCAAATCGGCGGAGGACAAAAACGCAGATAAAGTTGTTGGAAACATTATCGAACTTGACATTGAAGCGATTGAAATCAATCCCTTTCAGCCCAGAACCAATTTCAACGAAGAATCGTTACAGGAATTGGCATCTTCCATCCGTGAATTGGGTGTAATTCAACCTATTACCGTAAGAAAAACCGACTTCAACAAATACCAGTTAATTTCCGGAGAACGTCGTTTGCGCGCTTCGAAATTAATCGGACTAAAAACAGTTCCGGCCTATATCCGCCTGGCAAACGATAACGATTCCTTGGTAATGGCCTTGGTGGAAAACATCCAGCGTCATGATTTGGATCCGATTGAAATCGCTTTATCCTACCAACGTTTGATTGACGAAATTCAGTTAACACAGGAGCAAATGAGCGACCGTGTGGGCAAAAAACGCTCTACGATTGCCAATTATTTACGATTGCTTAAATTAGACCCGATTATCCAAACGGGTATTCGCGACGGTTTCATCACTATGGGGCATGGTCGTGCGATTATCAACGTGGAAGACCATGACATTCAAACGGATATATATCAGAAAATCGTAAGCCAGAATCTTTCGGTTCGTGAAACGGAAGCGTTGGTGAAAGCCTATCACGAAAGCTTAAAACCTGCTCCTGCAAAAGCGCCAAAAGGTACTTCGTTCGAAGTAAGTAACGATAAGAAAAAAGCGTTTACCGATTTCTTCGGAGCCAAAGTAGACGTAAAAGTAGCCGGAAACGGGAAAGGAAAAATAACCATTCCGTTCCATTCGGAAGAAGACTTCAACCGAATTATCAAACTAATCAACGGATAGTGTGACTAGATTCCTAATCATATGCTTCTTTACGCTGTTTTTTACATCGCAATCCGGTTTTTCACAAACCGAAGTGCCGCTGTTGATTGCCACGGATTCTGTAAAATCAGACGAAATGAATGTCTTAGCCCCTTCCAAAGCCGCGTTTTATTCGGCATTGGTCCCGGGACTTGGTCAGGTGTACAATAAAAAATACTGGAAAGTACCTATTGTTTATGTGGGATTGGGTGCCGGAATTTATTTCTACGCCGATAACAACAAAAAATACAAGCGTTTTCGCGACGAATACAAGAAACGTCTGAACAACACCTATGACCCGGAAGACCCTTATTTCGGTCGTTTAGACAATAGCCGATTAATTGACGGACAAAAGTTTTACCGCAGAAACAGGGATTTATCCGCTTTCATTACAGCCGCTATTTACATTCTGAATGTTGTAGACGCCAATGTTGACGCGCACTTAATGCAGTTCAACGTAAATGAAAATCTTACGGTTCGCCCGGATTTGTACCAAAACGAAATCAATTACAAACACAACATAGGACTTACGCTGAATTATAATTTCTAATCCGAATATCATGAAAATTGCACTTTTAGGCTATGGAAAAATGGGCAAAGTAATCGAACGCATTGCTTTGGAAAGAGGTCATGAAATTGTGCTGCGAAAAGATCAGGATATGGGTTATGAAGGCCTTTCAACTGCTGATGTTGCCATCGATTTCAGCGTGCCTTCAGCGGCAGTGAGTAACATTTCAGCCTGTTTGGAGACTAATATCCCTATACTATCGGGAACGACCGGTTGGTTGGAACATTATGACGAAATGGTTGCATTGTGTAAAGCCAAAAACGGTGCCTTCATTTACGGATCGAATTTCAGTCTGGGAGTGAATATTTTCTTTGAACTGAACAATTATCTGGCAAAAATGATGGCCAATCTGGAGCAATACAAAGTGTCGATGGAAGAAATTCATCATACGCAAAAACTGGATGCACCAAGCGGAACGGCGATTTCATTGGCCAACGGAGTGATAGAAAATTCGGATTATACTTCGTGGACATTAGAAAGCCCAAAACCGGATCAGATTCATATTGAGGCGAAACGCATCGAAAATGTACCGGGTACACACAGTGTTTTTTATGATTCGGACGTGGATCAGATTGAAATCAAGCACACCGCCCACAGCCGTGAAGGTTTTGCATTAGGTGCTGTAATTGCTGCCGAATGGTTACAAAATAAAAAAGGTGTTTTCACAATGAAAGACGTTTTGAATCTAAATCGTTAGATTATCAGATTTCTTAGATTATTAGATTCCAAACAAAAGAATAAAACAGCATACATAAAAAGCAAAAGATAAGATAAAATAAAATGAATTATAAAACTTCTGAAAGATTAAGATTTAACCGTACAAAAATCTAAAAATATAAGAAGTCTAAAAATCTAAAAATCTCAATTATGACACTAATACAATGGTTTATCTTTTTCCTAATTATTCAGGCAGTGCATTTTTTAGGAACATGGAGATTATATGAAAGAGCAGGCAGAAAAAGATGGGAAGCCGCCATTCCCATATACAACGCCATCGTATTAATGAAAATCATCGACCGCCCTACCTGGTGGACCGTTTTATTATTTGTTCCGGTAGTAAACCTGATTATGTTTCCGGTTATTTGGGTGGAAACGTTACGGGCTTTTGGTAAAAAATCAGAGATGGATACCACTTTAGGTATCGTAACCCTTGGGTTTTACATTTACTATATTAACTATACACAAGAAGTAACTTATATACCGAATAAAAATGAGGTAAAAACCGAAAATACGGTTAGCGCATTGCTTTTTGCCTTAGTCGTTGCGACTTTGGTGCATACTTATTTTATTCAGCCTTTTACCATCCCGTCTTCTTCCTTGGAGAAATCATTGCTGATTGGCGACTTTTTATTCGTAAGTAAGTTTCATTACGGTGCGAGAACACCAATGACAACTGTTGCCGCGCCGATGGTTCATGACAGTATTCCTCTGGTTAAATCCAAATCGTATTCGAATTTCCCGCAATTACCTTCGTTCCGATTCCCGGGAATCCAAAAAATAAAGCGTAATGACATCGTAGTTTTCAACTGGCCGATGGATACCGTATATCAGTTTTTTGACCGTTCCGGAAGAAGAGCCGAAAAACCTATCGATAAAAAATCCAATTACGTAAAACGTTGCGTGGGAATTCCGGGTGATAGTCTGTCCATAAAAGACGGTATCATCTATATTAATGACAAAGAATCCATATTACCGGAAAGAGCCAAACCTCAGTTCATGCACATCGCTTACGCCAAAAAAGGGGTCAATATGGAGTTGGTTAAAAACACGGGGTCAACCGAATTTTCCAGAAAATACATCGTAAAACCAACGAGTCAGGACCAATTGACAGCCATACAACCTTATGTTACGGATTATACGCAGAATAAAGACAACTCCTTAACGGTTATCACATCCGCTGAAGGTTTATCACAGAACTTAACCTCCAGCATCGGTTTATATGCTCAGGAACTTTACGATGCCAAAGCCGATGTGAATTTAACACTTAAGGGAGCGGAAGAATTACGCAACAGTAAGGCTTTCGATTCCATTGTGAGAGTTATTCTTCCGAAAGACGCGACCAACACTTCTTGTTTCCCTCACTCAAAAGACTGGAGCATTGATAACTATGGTCCGATTTATATTCCCGAAGCAGGAAAAACAGTTGAACTTAACAAAGAAACACTTCCGTTTTATAAATACCTTATTACGGAATACGAGCACAATGATGTAAAAGTAAACGGAGATGAAATCCGCATCAATGGAGAAATCGCCAAAAGCTATACTTTCAAACAGGATTACTACTGGATGATGGGAGACAACCGTCATCGTTCGGAAGATTCGCGTTATTGGGGATTTGTACCTGCCGATCATATTGTGGGCAAACCGGTATTTATCTGGATGAGTTTGGACCAAAACATTCCTTGGAGCAAAGCCATTGATAAGATACGTTGGGAGCGCTTGTTCACCACCGTAGGCGGAGACGGCGAACCGGTTTCTTATTTCAAATACTTCCTGATTGCTCTTTTGGGTTATTTTGGATATAATTTTTACAGAAAGAGAAAAGCGAAAAATGCATAACGTTTAGAGTTTATTGTTTGCAGTTATCATTAAGCTGTGAACAGTACTCTCATAACAATACCCAAACATGAATATTTTATTACACCCTACCTACTTTCCTTCCATCAGCCATTTTACAGCGATGGTAAAAGCCGATTCGATTACCTTTGAAATGGAAGACAATTTCCAGAAACAAACCAATCGCAACAGGATGTATATTTATTCGCCTAACGGCATTCAGATGTTGAATATTCCGATTAAGCACAGCAAGACAGCACATCAGAAATTTAAAGACGTGCGCATTGAAAACGATTTCGACTGGCGTAAAAACCATTTTAAATCGCTGGAAGCTGCTTATAGAACGTCACCTTTCTTCGAGTATTTTGAAGACGATATCCGTGCGCTTTTCGAAAAGAAACACGAATTCATGATGGACCTGAATTTTCAGACTATCGAAGTGGTTACCGAATGTTTAGGGGTGAAATTCGACATCGAAAAAACTACCGAATATTTCCATGAAGTGGAAGGGTTAACAGATTTCCGTCATTTGGCTAACGGTAAAAAAGATACATTGGTTTTCGAACCGTACACTCAGGTTTTCGATGACAAACACGGATTCATCAACAATTTGAGTATTCTGGATTTGTTGTTCAATGAAGGACGTTATGCGGTGGATTATCTGAAAAAACAATCCTTATAATTACTCCTCCTGCTTTAACATCAATCGGGTAGTAATCGGAAAGTGATCGGAATTGACGAAGTTGTCAAAACTCTTAAAATTCTTTACTTCAAACCGTTTATCCGTTAGAATATAATCGATACGCGCCGGATAGAATTCGTAATCGTACGTTTTTCCGAAACCTTCCCCGGCCTCTTCAAACGCATCATTCATATTGCCTTTAATGTTACGGTACACGTAGGAAAACGCACTGTTATTCATATCGCCACAAACAATCATTGGATAATGACATTCGTTTTTATGTTCCTTTATAAGTTCCGACTGCAACTGTTGCTCTTTAAAAGCTTCGCTCATTCTTCGGAATATTTTTTTTGACTTGGCTTCATCAATTTTCTCGTTAATATCCGGACTGATTTTAGTGGACTGCAAATGAATACTGTACACCCGAATGGTATCACGACGCATTTTAATATCGGCAAAAATCACGTTATTATCGGATTCCGGAAAATCGATTTCCCCTTTTTCAATGATGGGAAATTTCGAAAAAATAGCCTGCCCGGTTCGGATATTATCACCCTGCATCAGGATGTATTTGTACTTGTAATCCGAAAACTTCACATCAGCCGACGTGGAATATTCCTGTATGCATAAAATATCCGGGTCCTGTGAAGCCACAAAATCAACTATATCTTCGGAAATATTCTGTTTGCTCATCCATTCGAAAACATTGAAAAGACGCACGTTATAACTCATCACAGTAAAGTCATTGTCCTCTACAATCAGATCTTTTCCCGAAAATTTATAGAATTTATTGAAAAACGTGATTCCGATTAAAAAAACAAAAGCAGAAAGTAGCACCTGCCTCTTAAATTGCAACAACCAATAAAACAAAAAGACCAGGTTGAGTATCAGCATTAACGGCATCACCAAGGTTAAAACCGACAGAAAAGGAAACATTTTAGGAGCAAGAAAAGGCAATAAATACGCCACAAACGTAAGCATCGCCAAAACGATGTTGAAAAAAAAGGCTATTTTATTGATAATTGATAAGTTCTTCACTCGTTGTTTCTACTTCCCTACTTTAAACAAAAATTCTTTCTCTTCCTTGGTTAAACTGTCGTAACCCGATTTACTGATTTTATCCAAAATCTCATCGATTTGTTGTTGCGTCATGTCCTTTTGCGGCTTCGTCGGTTTGGTTTGTGTCTGTTGGTTCGCATTTCTGTGAACCTTTTTAAACGGGGTAGCTTTTCTTGGGGAAAACAAAGAAACAAAATAATCGATAACATTCGACACTATTTTACTCAAATCGGTTCCGTTTTGTAACAGTTTGATGTACAAAAAACCAAAAAGCGATCCGCCGATGTGCGCCAGATGTCCGCCGGTATTACTCATCGGAATCTGAATCAGATCCAAAACAAACAATACCAGCGCAATGTGCCACAGCTTCACGTTTCCGATTAACAGCAACCGGATTTCCGACAACGGCGAATAGGTTGCCGCAGCAATCAGAACCGCCATAATCGCTCCCGAAGCGCCCACTAAAATGGTATTGCTGTGAAGAAACAAATCGGACAGTACAAACACCAATCCCGCAAAAACAGCACCCAACAGATACAATCCGAAGAATTGTTTTTGAGTGAAATACGTCAGAAACAGGCGGCTGGAGAAATTCAACACAATCATATTGAACAACAGATGCCAAAAATCGGCATGAAGAAAAGCATATGTGATAAACGTCCAGGGTTTGACAACAACTTTGGAAACAGTTGACGACAGACTCAACCAATCAATCACATGTTGAAAAACCGACGGTGCAAAAGCGCTTAAAATGAAAAACGGAATCGCAATACCCACATTCCAAAAGATGAGTTTCTGGGTAATATCCCCGGTTTTGTATTGTAATTTAAAATCGTCTAAAATATTCATTTTGAATTTAGAAATTAGAATTTAGAACTTCTGCAAACGGATTAGCGGTACTGATTACTGCCTTCTGTTTTAATTCCAACGATTGTCATTAAACTGATTCTTTTTCCAGTACGACATCATAATAAACCCAACAAGAGCACCTCCTATGTGAGCGAAATGGGCAATTCCACTGCTTCCTCCGAAAATCGATTTTCCGGAAACACCCAAAAACAAATCGACCAACAGTAAGCCGGGAACAAAATATTTTGCCTTTATCGGAACAGGAATAAACATCAAAGCCAGTTCGGCATTGGGAAACATGAACGCGAAAGCCACCAAGAGTCCGTAAATGGCACCGGAAGCTCCAACAACAGGCACAATATAACTTTGTAAGAAACTGGTAAAATTAGTATTTCCCATTATTTCCTGCCAACGGGTGTCAAATTTCCCTTCGGCTAAAATTTTTATAATTTCTTCTTTTTGAAATCCGTTTTCCATCAGAAAATTCAAACCATCATGAAAACTGAAATAATTTACAGCCGTATGCAACAAAGCCGATCCCAAACCACACGAAATATAGAAAAACAAAAACTTCTTTCCACCCCAGAAATGCTCCAAGGCACTTCCGAAAGAATACAACGCAAACATATTGAATAAGATATGCATTAATCCGCCATGCATAAACATATGCGTAATGGGTTGCCAAACTTTAAAACTCGGATTTTCAAAATAGAAAAGCGCCAAAAAATCCTGCGCTGCGGGAACAAACTGGGCGCCCACAAAAAAAATCACATTAATTATAATTAACTGTTTTACAGTTTCGGTCATGTTCATCATAGGGCAAAACGTTTGTCTAAATCTTCCACACCCATGGTTATGAAAGTCGGTTTATTAAATGGTGATACGTTGGGTTCTTTACACGCAAATAAAGAATTCACGATACTTTCCTGTTCTTTTTCGGTTAAATAGGCGCCGGTTTTCACCGAAAGGCTTCGTGCCATCGATTTGGCAATACGGTCACTCTGACTGAAACTACTCTCCGGAAGTTCGCCCTGCAAATCGTGAATCAGTTCTTCCAGAAGCACACTCACTTCGCTTTCCGCCACATTCACCGGTAATCCCGAAATTACAAGGATTTCCGTAGTCATCGCATCAAAAACGAAACCGGTATTTTCCAACGACGATCGCAATTCTTTTATCATCGTCATTTCCGAGGGCGAAAAATGCAATTCCAAAGGAAACAACAACTGCTGACTCGCCGCCTGATGCATCGTAATACTTGTCAGGAATTGCTCGTATAAAATACGCTGGTGTGCCCGTTCCTGATATAAAATCATCATTCCGGATTTAATCGGACTGACGATGTATTTTTTCTGAATCTGATAAGTTCTGTTTCCGGCGGTTTCCACTTCGTTTTCACTGAAAAGGGAACCGGTCACTTCCTCGCTTTCAAATTGGATTTCACTTACGTCGATTTCATCGGTAGCCGTTTTCAATCCAACATACAGACTTTCCCAACTTGCATTATGGTCTTGTTTTTTATAACCGGAACCAAAAGAATGCGAGCCTACCGAAGACGCTGAAAACCCTCGCGAAGGCAGCTCAGCAGCAAACGGATTAAAATTCGAATCGACCTGTATTAAAGGCGTTTCGCTTTCTTTTTCTTTGTAATCATACGGAATATCCAACGAAGCATCGCGTTCGAAATCCAATATCGGCGCTACGTTAAACTGTCCTAAACTGTGTTTTATTGAGGAACGCAAAATCGCATACAACGCCTGATCGTCGTCAAACTTGATTTCGGTTTTGGTCGGATGAATGTTGATATCTATCGTATGCGGAGGCACATCGAGGTATAAGAAATAACTCGGCTGACTTCCGTCTTTCAGCAACCCTTCATAGGCTGCCATAATCGCATGATGCAAATACGGACTTTTAATAAATCGGTCGTTCACGAAGAAAAACTGTTCGCCACGGTTCTTTTTGGCAAATTCGGGTTTCCCCACAAATCCCTGAATACCGACAATTTCGGTACTTTCATTCACCGGAACCAATTTTTCGTTGGTCTTTCCGCCAAAAACATTCACAATACGCTGACGCAGATTGGATTGCGGCAAATTGAACATTTCGCTTCCGTTATGGAACAACATGAAGTGAATATTGGGATGTGCCAAAGCCACGCGTTCGAAATCATCCACAATATGACGAAATTCCACCGTATCAGATTTTAAGAAATTACGACGGGCAGGAATATTGAAAAATAAATTTTTGACTGAAAAAGAAGTGCCTCTGGGCAATACCGCCACATCCTGAGAAACAAATTTGCTGCCTTCAATAACAATGTGTGTTCCCAATTCTTCCTGATCCTGTTTGGTTTTCATTTCCACATGGGCAATCGCTGCAATGGAAGCCAAAGCTTCACCTCGAAACCCTTTGGTGTGCAGTGAAAACAAATCTTCCGCCTGACGGATTTTGGAAGTGGCATGGCGTTCGAAACACAAACGCGCGTCGGTAACCGACATTCCTTTTCCGTTGTCAATTACCTGAATCAGGGTTTTTCCCGCATCTTTTACGATAAGTTTGATTTCGGTAGCGCCAGCATCGACCGCGTTTTCCACCAATTCTTTCACCACGGAAGCCGGTCGCTGAACGACTTCTCCGGCGGCTATCTGGTTGGCAACGTGATCGGGTAGTAATTGAATTATGCTTGACATCAAGTAATTATGAATTATAGATTATGAGTTATGAATCAGCCTCATGGTTCACAAATTTAAGGAAAAGGAATTTGTTATTATACCTAATGGAATCATAAAAAAATAAAAAACCTACTCTTACGAATAGGCTTTCTGATATTGTATTTTCGTTGTAAAATGATTTCCTTTTACAGCCAATCAAAATCCTGCTTACTGATTGGTCGTTCTTCTTAAATCGGCCATTTTGATGGCAGCGATTGCCGCTTCAGTCCCTTTATTGCCGTGAACGCCGCCGCTTCGATCGATCGACTGTTGTTCGTTATTATCGGTTAACAGACAGAAAATTACCGGAACATCCGTTTGCACGTTCAAATCTTTAATTCCCTGCGTTACGCCTTCACAAACGAATTCGAAATGCATCGTTTCGCCTTTGATTACACAACCAATGGTGATGACACAATCCACTTCCTGTGTTACAATCATGCGTTGTGCACCGTAAACCAGTTCAAAACTGCCGGGAACATTCCATCGGATAATATTTTCCGGTAAAGCACCACAGTCCAAAAGTGCCGCTTCGGCTCCGGAATACAATCCTTCGGTAATTTTATCGTTCCATTCTGAAACAACAATCCCAAACCGAAAATCTTTCGCATTTGGGATTGTGTTTTTATCGTAATTGGATAAATTTTTATTTGCTGTTGCCATAATTTAAATTAGAAGTTTGAAATTAGAAGTTTGAAAAAAGAAACTGAATTCTAAATTCTGTCTTCTGCCTTCTATTTACTCAACCATTGCAATCATTGCATCAATACCTGCACCTTCCTGAGAAGTTTCGTATTTGTCTTTGATTTCGGTAAAGAATTTCAACGCTTCCGCTTTTTTACCCATTTCCAAAGCCATTTGACCTGCTTTGTATAAATATCTTGGTGTGGTAAAATCGTTTGCGTTAGCTTCAGCCGCTTTTTGGTAATAGCTTAACGCATCTTCTTTCTGACCCAATTCAGAGAAAGCGTCTCCGATAGCTCCGGTAGCAATCGCTTTCAGGAACATGTCATCCGATTTGAATTGCTCCAATTGCTCAACCGCTTCTTTAAACTTACCTGTATTTAAATACGCCATACCTGCATAGTAATGAGCCAGGTTAGCCGCTTTGGTACCGGAATAGTTATCGGTAATTCCGATGAAACCTAATTTTCCTTCACCACCTTTTAACGCAAGATTGTATAAAGAATCATTAGCGGTTTGACCGTCTACTGCCTGTTGGAAGTACTGTTGAGCCTGGAACATTTCGTTCGCCGCTTCGTCTTCTTTCGGTTCAACAATAAATTTGTTGTATAATAAATATCCGGCTGCCACAACTGCAATAGCACCTACAACACCGAAAATGTATTTTTGATTTTTAGCAACCCAATCCTCAAGTTTATTAGCGCTTTCATCCAAAGTATTAAATACCTCTGCCGTTGCGCTATCTTCCTCTTTAATGTTGTCTAATGTATCAACGTCAATTTGATCTTCAGCCGCTTCGTCTTTTGGTTTTGGAGCTTTATACCCTCTTTTGTTATATGTTGCCATCTATTTTTAATTTAATGAACGGCAAAAATAAAATTTTTATTCATATATGGAAATCCTTTTTGTCGATATTTTTCAATAATTTGCACCCACTTTAAAAAAATGATTTAAATTCTCTGAAATAATTCGGATTTCTCGTGTATCTAAAGCGCCTTTCCCTTTTTAATTACAAAAACATCACCGAAGCCACTTTCGACTTCGAAGCGAAAATTAATTGCTTCGTAGGGAAAAACGGTATCGGAAAAACCAATATTCTGGATGCTATTTATCATTTGTCGTACGGGAAAAGTTACTTTAATCCGCTTGCGGTTCAAAACATCCGACACGGCGAGGAGTTTTTTGTAGTGGACGGCGTCTTTGAAAAAGACCAACGTGAGGAACAAATCATTTGCAGTCTGAAAAAAGGTCAGAAAAAAATCCTGAAACGCAACAACAAACCATACGAGCGTTTTTCCGATCATATCGGGTTCATTCCACTCGTAATTATCTCGCCTTCCGATCAGGATTTAATTATCGAAGGCAGCGAAACCCGTCGAAAATTTATCGACAGCGTGATTTCGCAATTGGACAGCACCTATCTGCAGCAATTAATCCAATATCAGAAAATCATCGCACAAAGGAATGCCCTACTGAAATATTTCGCGGCAAACCAAACGTTTGAAAACGACACCCTTTCCATCTATAACGAGCAATTGGACGTTTTAGGCTCTTCGATTTTCGAAAAAAGAAAACAATTTCTGGAGAATTTCATTCCGATTTTCAACCAACACCATCAATCCATAACCAATTCGGCAGAAACGGTACAGATTGTCTATGAAAGTCAGCTCTCCGAAAAACCGCTGTTACAGCTTTTCGAAGAAAATTTAGCCAAAGACCGCGTTTTACAATACACGAGCGTCGGTATCCACAAAGACGATTTGTCTTTTGAAATCGACACCTTTCCGATAAAGAAATTCGGTTCGCAAGGGCAGCAAAAATCGTTCCTGATTGCCTTAAAACTAGCGCAATTCGAATTCATCAAAAAACAAAGTGGCGTTTTACCCATTTTATTATTCGATGATATTTTCGACAAACTGGACGAAACCCGCGTAAGCAAAATCGTGGAAATGGTCAACGACGAAACTTTCGGCCAGTTGTTTATTTCCGATACTCATCCCGAACGCACCGAAAGCATCGTAAAGTCAACACATCAGTCATACAAACTATTTAATTTGTAATTTTACACAACAAAAATCAAAAAAAATGAAAACAATAAAATTCTTAGCAACCCTTACCATCGCTTTATTATTCAGCAACTGCAGTAAAGGTCAGAATGTGGAAACCATTGCCGTTACTGATTTTGAAACAAAATTAAAAGCCACCGAAAACGCACAATTGGTCGACGTTAGAACTACCGGCGAATATTCGGAAGGCCATTTGGACAATTCCAAAAATATCGACTGGAACGGCGATTCGTTTGAAACCGAAGTACAAAAACTGGACAAATCAAAACCGGTTTTCGTGTACTGTCTTGCCGGCGGAAGAAGTAAAAAAGCAGCCAACAAACTGAAAGAATTAGGTTTCACCACCGTTTACGACATGGAAGGCGGCTATATGAAATGGAGTGCGGCACATCCCAACACGCAAAAGAAAACCGACATCGGTATGAGCAAATCGGAGTACGAAAAACTGATTGCTTCGGACAAAGTAGTGGTAATCGATTTTTATGCCGAATGGTGTGGTCCTTGTAAAAAAATGGCGCCTTACCTGACCAAAATGGAAAAAGAATACGAAGGCAAAGCCAAAATTGTCCGCGTGGATGCCGATAAAAACAAAGCGCTTTTTAACGGTTTGGGTTACAGCGAACTTCCAGTGGTGCTTATTTTTAAAGACGGAAAAGAAGTCTGGAAAAAAACCGGATTCGTATCGGAAGCCGAATTAAGAGCCCAATTGCAATAAGTAATTTGAAGCGAATGGCTTGGGCATTTTTGTCTACCCTTTTCCCGCTTTCCGTTACAATTACCTTTGTCAAAGTTTAAAACTTTGACAAAGGTAATTTCCCCTCTAATCGGGGCTATTAGATAAACCATTCGTTTGTTTGGAAACAAAACCTGCAAAATTTCAAAAACCTTGCAGGAAAACAAAAACAGTATGCAGATAGAACACAATTTCTCCTTAAAAAACTACAACACATTCAGCATTGAAGCCAAAGCGAAATCGTTTGTGGAAGTCGGTAATACAACGGAACTGGCACAAATCCTGAAAGAACATCAAAACGAAAAATTATTCATTTTGGGTGGCGGAAGCAACATGCTTTTAACGCAGGACATCGATGCTTTGGTCATTTATGTGAATCTGAAAGGCAAAAACATCCTGAAAGAAGACGCTGATTTTGTTTGGGTTCAGGGCAATGCCGGCGAAAACTGGCACGAATTTGTGTTGTGGAATTTAGAGCAGAATTTTGGCGGTATTGAAAACATGTCATTGATTCCCGGAAATGTGGGCACTACGCCTATCCAAAATATCGGTGCGTATGGTGCCGAAATAAAAGACACCATGGTTTCTTGTGAAGCGATGAACATCAAAACCCAGGAAATCGTAACCTTTACCAATGCCGAATGCAAATTCGGATACCGCGAAAGTATTTTCAAGAACGAAGCAAAAAACCAATACGTGATCACTTCTGTAGTTTTCAAACTGACTAAGAAAAACCACAAAATCAATACGTCTTACGGCGCCATCGATGGGGAATTGGCAAAACATAACATTGCCAATCCTACGATTCAGGACGTCAGCAACGCGGTGATTGCCATCCGTAAAAGCAAATTACCCGATCCGAAAGAGCTTGGCAACAGCGGCAGTTTCTTTAAAAACCCGATTGTTCCGAAAGCAGTTTACGAAAAAGCCCACGCACAATTTCCGGACATGCCACATTATACGGTTGGCGAAAACGAAGTGAAAGTTCCTGCCGGCTGGCTCATCGAACAGGCCGGTTTTAAAGGAAAACGCTTTGGCGATGCTGGTGTTCACACGCTACAAGCCTTGGTTCTGGTAAATTACGGCAACGCTACCGGGCAGGAAATTTTAAATGTTTCTAAAGCCATTCAGAAAACCATTTTGGAGAAATACGGCATTGCGATTGAAGCGGAGGTGAATATTATTTAGTGATTAGTAGTCAGTAATTAGTGATCAGTCTCAGTTAGCAGGAAATAGTTACCAGACGGCAGATTACAGTTGACAGTCAACAGAAAAAAGATTGCAGAAAACAAAGAAGCAATCCTTACTTATAGACAAACTAGAAATACGATTACAAACATTCAATTTCTCATTTCTAATTTCTCATTTCTAATTTCTAACTTCTAATTTCTAACTTCTAATTTCCAATGTACATCCCTGAACTTTACAAAAACGAAAACGCCGAAGAAATCAAAAGCTTTTTAAAAAGCAACAGTTTCGGCATTCTCATAAATCAGACCGAAGGAAAACTTTGGGGAACGCACATTCCATTGGAACTGGAAACTAATGCGCGAGGCAAAGAAGTGTTGTTCGGACATGTTTCCAAAGAAAATCCGCAATGGCAGGCTTTTGAAAACAACAAAGAGGTTCTGGCTATTTTTTCGGGTCCGCACAGCTATATTTCGTCTTCCTGGTACGATCATGAAAATGTGCCTACGTGGAATTACATCGCCGTTCACGTGTACGGTAAAATCAGCATCATTGAGGGCGATGAAATGCTTTTCGCCTTGAAAAAACTGGTGGACAAATACGAAGCCACTTCCAAAAATCCGGTGAAAATTGAAAATTTATCCGAAGAAACCATGAGACAAACCAATGGTTTTGTGGCTTTTGAAATCGAGATAAATGAAATTCAGGCGGTAAAAAAACTTTCGCAGAACCGCGACGACAAAAACCACATACGCATTATTTCGGAACTCCGGAAATGTCCTCATCAAAACGCGCAGGACATCGCCGGTGAAATGGTAAAACAGCGAAAGTAATTTATCCCGCTATTTTAAAGAATTACGGTTGAAATGTAACATAGGATTTGTACATTTGCACCACAATTTTAACACCGATTCGGATTCTCTATGCTGCTAATTTTACTTTACATTTTTATCGGAATCATCGCCATCCAACTGTTTTACTATCTGGTAGTTTTTGGAAAATTCGCGTTTGCCAAAGCGCAGAAAATCACTCCAAAACGCATCCCGATTTCGGTAATTGTATGCGCCAAAAACGAAGAGGAAAACGTAAAAAAGTTTATCCCGCTTTTAGCCGAGCAGAATTACCCCGATTATGAAATTGTCTTGATTGACGATGCTTCCAGCGACGATACCCTTGAAATTTTCGAAGCTTTTGAACGTCAGTATCCCAATGTGAAATTGGTCAAAGTACAAAACAACGAAGCCTTCTGGGGCAATAAAAAATTCGCTCTAACCTTAGGCATTAAAGCCGCTTCCAAAGAATATTTACTTTTTACGGACGCTGATTGTTATCCGACTTCCAAAGACTGGATTTTAAACATGAGTGCGCAGTTTACCATGCACAAAACCATCGTTTTAGGGTATGGCGCTTACGAAAAAATCAAAGGTTCATTCCTGAATAAAATCATCCGATTCGAAACCATGCTTACGGCAACACAATATTTTTCATGGGCAAAAATGGGCAAACCGTATATGGGTGTCGGAAGAAATTTAGCCTACAAACGCGAGGAATTTTTTAGGGTAAACGGATTTATAGACCACATGAATGTGCGCTCCGGTGACGACGATTTGTTTATCAACCAGGCAGCTAAGGGAAGCAACACTACCGTTTGTTATACGCCGGACAGTTTTACGATATCAGAACCTAAATTGACATGGAAAGACTGGTTCCGTCAAAAGCGCCGCCATGTTTCCACAGCCAAATTGTATAAAGGTTTTGACAAGTTTCAGTTAGGCCTGTATTATTTCTCACAATTGACCTTTTTAATCTTAGCCGTTTTGCTACTGGCGATACAGTTCCAATGGATAATTGTGGGCGGATTGATTGTTTTCCGATACATTTTCGCCTGGACGACTCTGGGTTATGCCGCCGGGAAACTGAAAGAAAAAGACGTAATGTATTGGTTCCCAATCATCGAAATAATCCTTATCTTCACACAGTTGAATGTGTTTTTCACTAATTTAGTTTCAAAACCCGTACATTGGAAATAACTTCAGAAATCATACAGAAAAACATCGAAAAGGCTAAAATGGGCGACCAGGTAGCCTTTACTTTTTTATTGGATTTTTTCTGGAACGAGGTCTATGGCTTTATGCTCAAACGCACCGAAAATGAAACCGACACCGAAGATATTGCCATTGAAACTTTCGCCAAAGCGTTTGACAAAATCGCCACTTACAATCCGGAATTCGGGTTCAACACCTGGCTGATTGCCATTGCCAAAAACGTGCACATCGACATGCTTCGCAAGAAAAAATCATCCTTATTCGTGGATTTTAACGACGAAGAAGACCGTCAGGCGTATGATGTTGCCGACACCACACCTACGGTGGAAGACGAAATCATCAAAGAACAAAACCTTGCCCGATTGCTTTTGTTCATAAAAGAATTGAAACCGGCATACCAGGAAGTGATACAATTGCGTTATTTTCAGGAAATGAGTTATCAGGAAATTGCCGACGAACTCGAAGAACCTTTAAATAACGTAAAAATCAAACTTTTGCGTGCCAAAAAACTTCTCGCGGAAATCATTCAACAAAAACGCTGAAACGCTGAATTTCATTCAGATAAAAAGTATTATTATTGATTTTTAACAACTAAAAATGTTAATTGAAAAATATTTTTACAAATATTTAACATTTTAAATACTATGATAGCATAGTTTTCGTTATTAAATAAAAATAGCTATTTAATTAACCTCAAAAACTATCTATTATGTCTAAAATCAACATTTACGAAACCGGTTGGGTAAACATGGTTTTCGAAGGACGAAACAAAGCCTATGGTGCGTATCAGTTACGAACCGAAAATCCGAAAACAACTGTAAAAGCATTTTTCTCCGCAATGGCTTTATTTGGTACGGTAGCAGCAATTCCTGTGGCAATCAGTTATCTTAAACCGGATAAAACAACGGCCTTGGTAATCCCGGATACGTCAGAAGAAGAAATCATTCCGGTTGACGCCGATGTTTTCAAAAAAGAAGAACCGAAAAAAGAAGAGGCCGGTCCGGAAATTTCAAAACCGCTAACAGATGAAAAAGTAATCAAACATGTTAATATGGTGGTTGCGGAAAAACAAAAAGTTACGGAAGAAGTCGCCACCAACAAGGAATTGGAAAAAGCGCAAATCGGACAGGTAACCAACGAAGGAATAACAACTACAGGCAACGCACTGGTAACTGCGCCAAAAACAAACGAAAACGGAAACGGCACTGGAGGAAGCGCTATTGTTGAAATGCCGGTTTCATTAGAGGTACAGCCACAATATCCCGGTGGCATCAGCGCCTTTTTAAAAACTGTAGGAAAGAATTTCAAAACGCCGGAAGTAGACGAAGGCATTAAAACCTTACAGGTTATGGTATATTTTGTTATCGAAAAAGACGGATCGCTATCTAACATTCGAGTAACAAGAGATCCGGGTTACAGCCTTGGCAAAGAAGCGACAAGAGTCTTAAACAACATGAAAACCAAATGGTCACCGGGGTATAAGAACGGACAACCGGTGAGAACCGCCTATAACTTACCCATCACTGTTAATGTGGAACACTAACAAAAAAGCAGAACCGAAGTTCTGCTTTTTTATTGTTTATAATTCCTCTTCTATAATTTCAGTGTTTTTAAGCGACCTGTTCAAAAACACATACCCTATTATTCCGGCCACCAGTGAGGAAATCATAATGGCTATTTTGGAAATAGTAATGTCTTCAGGCTGTGATTTAAAGGCCAGAAGTGTGATGAAAATAGACATTGTAAAACCTATTCCCGCCATAAAACCTGTCGCAAAGATGTGTTTCCACTTTAACCCTTTCGGTAATTGACAAAGCCCTAAAGCAGCTGCCAGAAAACAAAACAATAAAATCCCAAGAGGCTTACCGGCAACCAATCCGAGAAAAATACCAATACTGTTTTCGTGTTTCAGACCTTCCATCCAATCATCACCAATTACAATCGCAGTATTGGCCAGAGCGAAAACCGGGAGAATAAAAAAAGCTACCGGCTTGTGAAGCAAATGCTGCAATTTATAGGAAATCGTTTTTTCACTCCCATCGCCAAAAGGAATAACAAAAGCTAACAAAACTCCGGAAATGGTAGCGTGAATACCGGAATTCAGCATGAAATACCACATTCCTATTCCACCAACGATATACGGAATCCAGCTGTTGACTTTCATTCGGTTAAAAACGAATAAAACACCCATTATCGCTAAGGCAATCCCTAAATTCAAAAGCGAAAGGTTATCGGTATAAAAAAGAGCGATGACTAAAATGGCGCCCAAATCATCAATAACCGCCAACGCCGTCAGAAAAACTTTCAATGATGTCGGCACTTTGCTTCCCAACAACGACAAAACGCCCAATGCGAAAGCAATATCGGTTGCCATCGGAATTCCGGCTCCGGATTGGGTTGGCGTTCCGTGATTAAAAATCATATAAATCCCCGCAGGCACGAGCATTCCCCCTAACGCCGCAATTATAGGTAAAAGCGCATTTCTCAGTTTGGACAATTCACCTATATACACCTCACGCTCCAACTCCAAACCGATGAGTAAAAAGAAAATGGTCATCAGTCCGTCGTTAATCCAATGTTCCACCGAATGATGTCCTATCTGATAATGCCAAAGATGTCCGTAATTTTCCTGAAGCACAGAATTTGCTAAAAACAAGGAAACCAGGGTACAAATTATCAAAACGATTCCGGAAGCCTTTTCACTTTCGAAAAATTCGGTAAACAACTTAGAAACTCTCATCCAATGGTGGCATTTAAAATTAATTCCCGCTAAAATAACACATTTTATCCGGACAGGAAAACCCTCGAAAGCCTTTATTGTTTACCCTATTAAAAATGCGTTAAACCAATCGTCAAATTAACAACAATGCTTATCTTTGCTACAAATATTTGAGAACATGGACACTGTTTTAGAATCCAACATACTTCCGGTAGGAAAACCAAAATGGTTACGCGTAAAGCTTCCGACAGGAAAAAAATACACCGAATTAAGAGGATTGGTGGACAAATACAAGCTGAACACGATCTGTACGTCGGGTAGTTGCCCGAATATGGGTGAGTGTTGGGGAGAAGGAACAGCCACTTTCATGATACTCGGAAATGTTTGCACGCGTTCTTGCGGTTTTTGTGGTGTAAAAACCGGAAGACCCGAAACCGTAGACTGGGATGAACCGGAAAAAGTGGCCCGATCCATTAAAATCATGAACATCAAACATGCGGTTATTACCAGTGTGGATCGTGACGATTTGAAAGACGGTGGTTCCATCATTTGGGCGGAGACGGTGAAAGCCATCCGAAGAATGAATCCGGAAACAACACTGGAAACCCTTATTCCCGATTTCCAGGGCATCGAAAGAAACATTGACCGTATCGTCGAAGTGAGTCCGGAAGTAGTATCGCACAATATGGAAACCGTACGTCGTTTAACCCGTGAAGTACGTATTCAGGCAAAATACGACCGAAGTTTAGCAGTTTTAAAATATCTGAAAGACCAAGGCATCCGCAGAACCAAATCCGGCATCATGTTAGGACTTGGCGAAACCGAAGAAGAAGTAATTCAAACCATGAAAGATTTGCGTGAGGCGAATGTGGATATCGTAACCATCGGACAGTATTTGCAACCCAGTAAAAAACACCTTCCGGTAAAAGAATTCATCACACCGGAACAGTTTGCCAAATACGAGCAAATCGGAAAAGAATTAGGATTCCGTCATGTGGAAAGTGGTGCTTTGGTGCGCTCCTCCTACCATGCCCAAAAACATATTTTATAATTTCGGATGGCAAAAACTAGAATAGCAATCAACGGATTTGGTCGTATTGGCCGGAACCTGTTCCGATTATTACTCAATCATCCCACGATTGAAGTGGTTGCCATAAACGACATTGCCGATATAAAAACCATGGCGCATTTGGTAAAATACGACAGTATTCACGGCGTGTTGCCTTATCCGGTTTCCTATAACGACACTTCCATCATTGTCACCGAAAAACCGTTCTTATTCTTTTGTGAAAAAGAAATTGCAAACCTGAACTGGAAAAATCTTGATATCGATTTTGTTATTGAATCGACCGGAAAATATAAAACCTACGAAGACATCTTCAAACACATTGCTGCAGGCGCAAAAAAGGTCATCCTTTCCGCTCCAGCCGAAGTGGACACCATAAAAACCGTTGTTTTAGGCGTTAACGAACACATTCTTGAGGGAAGCGAACGCATCGTTTCTAACGCAAGCTGTACCACCAATAACGCTGCACCGATGATTAAGGTGATCGAAGAATTGTGCGGTATCGAACAGGCTTACATCACAACCGTTCATTCGTATACTACCGACCAAAGCCTTCACGACCAACCGCATAAAGATTTACGCAGAGCCCGAGGCGCCTCACAATCGATTGTTCCCACTACAACCGGAGCAGCAAAAGCGATAACCAAAATTTTTCCGCATCTGCAGGGTAAAATGGGCGGTTGCGGCATTCGTGTTCCCGTTCCTGACGGCTCGTTGACCGACATTACTTTCAATGTAAAAAGAGAAGTATCCATAGAAGAAATTAACAGCGCCTTCAAAAAAGCAGCAGAAACCCATCTGAAAGGAATCCTGGATTACACAGAAGACCCCATAGTTTCGGTTGATATTTTAGGAAATACCAACTCGTGTCTTTTCGACGCACAACTGACATCGGTTATTGATAAAATGGTAAAAGTAGTGGGCTGGTACGACAATGAAATTGGCTATTCCTCAAGAATAATTGACCTCATTAGTTTTATTTCTAAAAAATAATTCCTTATATTTATGCGAATTTCAAGCATAAACATGAAGTATCTATACATTTTACTCTTCTTATCATCAGCAACATTTAACTGCTTTTCCCAAGAGAAAAATGCAACTGTTAAAGTTGACAGTGTTTCGTATTACCTTGAAGTTTCCAATTTCCACAAAAGCAGTTTTGATTATGACAAAGCGCTGCTCTATGCAAGAAAAGCCAAAGAGTATGCCACCAAAAACGAGTTAAAGAGAGAACTTGCCGACAGTCACCTATCCATTGGAAGCATTTATCATGAACTGAGCCGGTTTGACGAAGCGGTTGAAAACTACATCCGAAGCACAACCATTTACAACAATTTAAACCCGTCATTAAACAGTGCTTTTTGTTACTACAGCCTTGGTTTGAGCTATTTGGAAAAAAACAATTTGAGCCTTGCCGAAAATTATTTCAACAAAGCAGCCTCTGAATACAAAACCATTAATATCCCTGATGCGGCAGACTTAATTAATTTGCAGAAAGGAATTATTTCCAAACAAAAAGGTGACATCCCCAATGCCAAAAAACAGTTTAATGCCATTATAAACAAAAACAGTACGGGAAGTATTTTTGAAGCCAAAGCGGAAGCCTATTTTCAATTAGCTGAAATTGAAACCGATAAAAATCCCAAAGCGGCAATTAAAAATCTGGAAAAGGCTTATGCTATTTCCAAAGAAAGTTCAAATACCAATCAAAAATTGCGAATACTGAAACGCTTAAGCGAATTGTATGACACCACTAAATCCACCAATCTTTCCCATCATTATTTAAAAGAATTCTTAACAATAAGGGATTCTCTTTTCAACATCAGAACAAAAACAGTTGATGTTCCCGCTTATGAAAAGTACATCGCTACAGAGCAGTTAAAAACCATCGACAAAATAAACCGTGAAAATAAAGCGCAGGAAAAATCCATTAAGTTTTCCAAACTAATCAGTATTCTGAGTATCGCTCTGATCTCCATCTTATCCCTTTTGAGTCTTTCACTCTATAAAAACAACATTATACGAACAAAAACCAATCAACTTCTAAAAGACAAAAACCAAGAACTGGAAGTTGAAAAGGAACGAGCGGAAAGAGCCTCCAAAGCCCGTGCCGAATTTCTTTCCACAGTAAGTCATGAATTGCGAACTCCCTTAAATGCCATCAATGGAATTACGCACATTCTTATTGAAGACAACCCGAAACCAAGCCAAATGAATTACCTGAACTCCCTTAAGTTTTCGGGGAATTATCTGTTGACATTCATTAACGACATTCTTGAAATCAACCGCGTGGAATCGGATGTGGTGGAAGTGGAAAAAATCGATTTCGATTTACGGGATTTGCTTGAAAACATCCTAGGTTCTTTTGCGGAAATTGCCAATAAGAACAAAACGGTCTATCATTTGGAATTGGACGAAAAAATACCCACCACCTTAATCGGTGACCCAACGAAATTATCCCAAATTTTCATCAACCTGATTAACAACGCCATCAAATTTACCAAGAACGGTAACGTTTGGGTTGCGGCATCCGTTAAAAGGGAAAAACCAAACTCGGTTAAAATCCATTTCGAAGTACGCGACACCGGAATTGGTATTCCAAAAGACAGAATAGAAACTATTTTTGACAGCTTCACTCAAGGTTCCGTAGAGATAAACAGAAAATACGGCGGAACTGGCCTGGGACTTGCGATTGTAAAAAGACTGGTTTATTTATTGGGTGGAAAAATCAAATTGGACAGTGAAGAAAACAAAGGTTCAAGATTCTACTTTGACTTATCCTTCAAAGCAAGTGATAAGAAATTAGAGAAAAAAACCGGTCCGCTTTATGATGACAAATGGCTGCTTGGCAAAAACGTCCTTTTGGTGGAAGACAACAAAATCAACCAGATGATTACCCAAAAAATGCTGGAAAGAAAGAAAATGAAATGCCATATCATTGAAAACGGAGAAGATGCGGTGGAACACATGCGCAACAACACCTATGATTTGGTTTTAATGGACGTTCACCTTCCAGGTATCAACGGAACCATTGCTACGGAACAAATCCGAAAATTCGATCCCGAAACCCCTATTGTAGCACTTACCGCAATATCATTGGATGAAAACAAAGAAATGCTGCTATCCTTCGGCATGAATGAGGTGATTACAAAACCGTTCAATCCTGAAAAGTTCTACGAGGTAATTGCAACCACCATCAATCAGCGAATTAATACTGAATAATTAAATTTTTAATCAGACTTCTTACTTTTGGTTCTGCTTCTTTTGCAGCCTCCAAAACTTCAGCATGGGTAATGGTACCGATGCTTTCTTCGTCACCCATATCGGTAATTACAGAAACCCCGAACGTTTCCAATTCCATATGACGTGCCACAATAACTTCCGGAACGGTAGACATTCCAACACAATCACATCCTATTGCTTTCACCATTTTGTATTCTGCCAAAGTTTCGAATGTTGGTCCTTGCAACCCAAGATAGACACCTTCGTGAATCTCAATATTCAGAGACGCCGCAATTTCTTTTGCTTTAGCCATCATATTTCTGCTGTACGGCTCGCTCATGTTCACAAAACGCGGACCGAAACGTTCGTCATTTTTTCCCCGTAACGGATGTTCCGGCATCATGTTTACATGATCTTTAATGATAACCACCGAACCCACTTTATAATCCGGATTCACACCTCCGGAAGCATTTGAAACAATAAGCTTCGTTACGCCTAAATATTTCATTACCCGAACCGGAAACGTAACCTGCTTCATGTCGTAACCTTCATAAAAATGAAAACGTCCCTGCATGGCAACCACTTTTTTTCCTTCGATCGTTCCAAAAACTAAAGCACCTTTATGCCCTTCCACGGTAGAAACCGGAAAATTCGGAATCTCATCATAAGGTAAGGTAAATTCAATTTCGATATCGTTTGTAAATCCGCCCAAACCCGACCCTAAAATAACACCGTATTCCGGAATGAAATTGGTTTTAGCCTTAATGTAATTAACGGTTTGCTGTACTTGTTCCCACATAATTCATAATTGTTTTATCAAAATCCGCTTTATCATTTACGAACGAGCTTTTAATAGGCAAACAGAATAATTGTTCTTTGGGTACTTTCCCTTTTAAACGAACAAAATCCTTTTCGGTGGTAATGATAATTTTGTCTTTTGCTTTTTCTTTTATTGTTTCTATATCCTGCTTCGTAAAATCGTGGTGATCCGAAAAAACCATCGTTCCCGATTTCGCAGCCTGCAAATATGCGAAAAAAGGTTCCGGTTTTGCAATTCCGGCCAAAAGTAATTTATCAACAGTGGCGATTTCTGCCACCGACAATTTCTTCTCTTCCGAATACACCTCGTTATCGTATTCTATAAAGGTAAAAAATACTTGCTGATACGCCGCGGGGTTTAATTTGGACTTGATTTCCGTCTGTTGTTGCAGTGTCAATTCTGGCGGACATTTTGTTACCACTATCACATCAGCCCGCTCCGCTCCGCTCCTGCTTTCCCTTAAATTTCCGGCCGGGAGAATCAAATCGTCGCAATACAAATCGTTATAAGCCGTAAGCAGTATGTAAAATCCCGCTTTTACTTTTCGGTGCTGAAAGGCATCATCCAACAAAATGACTTCGGGCTTATTTATTTGTGAAAGTAATTGCGTAATGCCATTTACTCGGTTCGCATCGACTGCTACCTGAATGTTAGGGAATTTTTGATAAAACTGGTAGGGTTCATCTCCCAAAATTTCAGCATTGGAAGTGGCATCAGCCAAAACAAAACCTTCCGATTTCCGTTTGTAACCCCGACTCAAGGTTGCAATTTTATGATTATCCGATAATAACCGAATCAAATATTCGATCTGAGGGGTTTTTCCGGTGCCACCTACGCTTAAATTACCGACTGCAATGACTGGCATGTCAAACGCAACCGATTTCAAAATTCCTTTATCAAACAAAAAATTGCGGATGGCAGTGATAAATCCGTACAAAACGGCAAACGGAAAGAGTATTTTGCGGAAAAAATTCATACTACGAATGTAGCTATTTTTTATCTTTTTGAAAAAAGTTATCGGTTTATTCGTTACTTTGTTATACAGAAAATTATTTCAAATGAAGATACAGGAAATCCTTTCGGTTTTAGAAGAAATGGCGCCTCTAGCCTATGCAGAAGATTTTGACAATGTCGGACTGTTAGTCGGAGATGCCAATACGGAAGCTACCGGCGTTTTGGTTTGTCACGATGCTTTGGAATCTGTTATTGACGAAGCCATTACTAAAAAATGCAATCTGGTAGTTTGCTTTCATCCTATCTTATTTTCGGGCTTAAAAAAAATCACCGGAAAGAATTATGTGGAACGCGCCATTATCAAAGCCATCAAAAACGATATCGCCATTTATGCCGTTCATACCGCTTTGGACAATCACAAAAAAGGAGTCAACAAGATTTTCTGTGATGCTTTAGGACTAATCAATACCAAAATACTGGTTCCGAAACAAAATTTCATTCAAAAACTGGTTACCTATACCATTCCCGAAAACGTGGAGGAATTACGTAATGCGCTATTCGACGCCGGTGCCGGAAAAATCGGCAACTATGAAGACTGCAGTTACAATTCAAAAGGCATCGGAACCTATATGGGCAATGAAGACAGCAATCCGCAAATTGGGGAACGTTTTGAATTTGTGGAAAATGAGGAAATTAAAATTGAAGTCACTTTTGAAAAACATTTGCAGGGTAAAGTCCTGAAAGCGTTGTTTTCGAATCATGCCTATGAAGAAGTGGCCTACGAAATTTACGGATTACAGAACCAACATCAGCATATCGGATTGGGAATGATTGGAGAATTATCCACTGCAATGAAAGAACAGGATTTTTTGAAATTCGTTAAGGAAAAAATGCAGTGTGGCAGTATTCGTCACAGTGAATTCTTAAACAAACCCATTAAAAAAGTGGCGGTTTTAGGAGGTTCCGGAAGTTTTGCCATTAAAAACGCCATAGCGGCCGGAGCAGACATTTTTCTTACTGCCGATTTGAAATACCATCAGTTCTATGAAGCCGAAAACAAGGTTGTTTTAGCCGACATCGGGCACTTTGAAAGTGAAAGATTTACAAAAAACCATATAGTTGATTATCTTACGGAAAAAATTAGTAATTTTGCACCTTCATCGCTTTTTGGTGGAATCATTTTATCGCAAGAAAATACAAATCCGGTTAAGTACTTTTAAAATATGGCAAACGTTAAAGAATTAAGTGTAGAAGAAAAATTAAGAGCTCTTTATGACTTACAGCTTATCGATTCAAGAATCGATGAAATCAGAAATGTTAGAGGGGAGTTACCTCTTGAAGTGGAGGATTTAGAAGATGAAGTAGCTGGGTTAAGCACTCGTTTAGACAAATTAAAAGGTGATTTGGAATCTATCGAAGAACAAATCAAAGACAAAAAGAATGCTATTGAAGGGCATAAAGAATCAATCAAAAAATATTCGGCGCAACAAAAAGAAGTCCGTAACAACAGAGAATTCAACGCTTTAACAAAAGAAGTGGAATTCCAGGAGTTGGAAATTCAATTGGCAGAGAAGCACATTAAAGAAATGAAAGCTTCCATCGAGCACAAAAAAGTGGTTTTAAGTGAAACTAAAGAAAAATTAGACGCCAAACAAAGCCATTTAAAACACAAAAAAGCAGAATTAAGCGCTATTATGGCTGAAACGGAAAAAGAAGAAAACTTCTTATCCGGTAAGTCAGAAGAATTCCGCGGACAAATCGAAGAGCGTTTATTAGGGGCTTACGACAGAATCCGTACCAGTGTTAGAAACGGCTTAGCTGTGGTTTCTATTGAGCGTGGTGCTTCTGCAGGATCGTTCTTCACGATTCCGCCGCAAACACAAATGGAAATCGCTTCCCGCAAAAAAATCATCACTGATGAACACAGTGGAAGAATTTTAGTTGACAGTGCTCTGGCTGACGAAGAAAAAGAAAAAATTCAGCAATTATTTGCTAAAATATAGTTAACTTAAAGTCCCGAAACATCGGGACTTTTTTTATGGAACTCGTTAACAAAATAGCATACTTTACCTTCACTAAATCTATTGGGCTCTACATTAACCTGATGGGTTACGTATTTCCAAAAAAAGCAGCCGGACTGGCCTATAAATTTTTCAGTGAACCACGCGAAGGGAAACTGCTTCCAAACGCCATTCCCGACATCTTAAAAGAGGCCGAACAGGAAGTGCTTTTCCACGAAGACTGCACAATTCAAACCTATACGTGGAGAGGCAATGAAAACAAAATACTTTTGGTACACGGTTGGGAAAGCAATGCCTCACGTTGGGAAGAATTCATCATCCTTCTGAAAAAATCAAAATGCACCATTATTGCTTTAGACGGTCCCGGTCAAGGACTTTCGAGCGGAATTGAATTTAACATCCCGCTATACGCCAAGCATGTCAATACACTCATGGAAAAATACCAACCGCAATACATTATCGGACATTCCATGGGCGGCGCTACCTGTTTGTACTATCAATACAAATACAACAATCCGTTGTTACAAAAAATGGTGTTGCTGGGCTCTCCAAGTGAATTTGAACTCATTTTAAGCAATTATAAAAAAACCATAAGCCTCAACGATAAAGTGTTTCAACTGCTGAAAGAAAAAATTGTGGAGCGTTTTAACATTCATCCATCCGAATTCTCCGGAAAAAAATTCGCTTCGGGTTTCAATTTTAAAGGACTGATTGCCCACGACATTGATGATACGGTAGTTGCTTTTAATGAAGGAAAACAAATCGCTGAAGCCTGGAAATCATCCCAATTTATTGAAACTAAAGGATTAGGCCACAGTTTGCACGATAAGGAATTATACGAAAAAATACACCTCTTTCTTTTCGAAGAATAAAACTATCGTTTCACGATTTTCTTGACCTGGGTTCTTTTCCCGTCGGTAAGTTTTACAAAATAAATGCCTTGCGGTAAGTTTCCGAAAGCAATTTCATTGGTACCCGCCTGTAGTGTGTACTCCGCCGTTTTTTGTCCTAATGCCGTATAAATTTCCAGTCGCGCAACAGTATCTTTTAACTGAGGAATAAGCACATTCAGTCGATCGGTTACCGGATTAGGAAATACCGTAAAGCGGATGGTTTCATTGTCAGCAACACTCAAATTCTGGTTGATTTGCAAAATAGCCGCCTGCATATCGGGCAACGGTCCAATATTTCCGGCGACACTTGTTCCTTGCGGAATTCCGGTTTGCTGCAACAGTTGACGCATTTGTGCTCCGGTAAGATACAATCCGGTCAAACCGTAGTAATACGACTGTAAAACCACCACACACGATGCTACGATAGGTGTTGCCGAACTCGTCCCCGAGAAATTGGTATAACTCTGATTAAAATCACCACCAATCATGATAAAATCGCCGGTTCCGCAGGCACGAACATTGTTTGCCCAACCCTGTACATCCACACGCGAACCATAAGTGCTGTAAGAAATACGGTTATGTGAAATATCGGGTATTCCACCGCCCACAATTATTGCTCCCGAATTTCCTCTCGCCATATAAGAAGCGTAATAGGCCGAATCCAGGTTCTGATTTCCATTGGCAGCCGCTTCCACAATAACAATTCCGGCATCTGTGGCAGCCTTGGTCAAATCCCAAACCGGATTATCAAATTCGGCCGGAACGAAATTACCTCCCTGACCGTAAGCCTGCATTTCATACACAATGACATCCCCGGCAACCGAATTCGCAATTGCCTGTGTTACGGCATTCACCCGGCTGTATCCGGTCTGCTGCCATTCCGGAAACAGTACCATCTCCGCAGCGTCATATGCCATCCCTGATACGCCATAAGTACCTTTATCGGCATACATAATTCCAAAAACCGATGTGCCGTGTTCCGTATAAGATGGGGTTGCACTGGTTGAAATCGTCATCCCAGGAGCAATAAAGGCATTGCGATCTACTAATTCTTCGTGATTTTTATTAAATCCGTATTCCACATCCCGAATTCGGATTCCCGTTCCTGTCAAGCCCAATCCCCAGGCATAACGCATGTTCACACCCGGATTGGCATCCAAATACGTTTGGTTGTTTTCATAATTGGGTGTGGCGGGCGCAATGTCACCCGGAGGCGCAATGGGCTCTAGGGGCATCAGACTGCAATATTCTACAACATCCAGTTTTTCCAATTGTGTGGCTAAAGCCAACAAACGCTCATTGGTAGGATTCTCGATTTCAAATCGGACGATATTTTTAAGTTTCAGAACCGATTTTCCGTCGTGTCCGTTCTGCTTGGCTGCTTCAAAAAAAGCCTCCGTTTTCTCATCGGAAATTTGAATGCCTTTATGAAAACGAATGGCGTATTGAGCAATCAGTTCTTTGATTTCATCCTTTTGGGAAAGGACCTGTTCATAATTATCATCCTGAAAAACAAGGACATCAAAAAAAGACACATACAATTCGTGTTGTCCGGTGTTGGGTGCCAACTGAAACTCCCCTTTTCTGCTTTGGGCAAAAAGAGAAACAGTAGAAAAAAGTAATAGTACCAGTATTTTTTTCAATCGGCTAACGAATTAAGGTTCAAAGATATAAAAAAAGTTAGCGCATTATTAAGGAGGAGCAGTCTATTATTTAAATATGTGCTATTTTTGCATCATGGAAGAAAACAAAACCCGTATTAACAAATTCCTTTCCGAAACAGGCTATTGCTCCCGTCGTGAAGCAGACAGACTGTTGGAAGAAGGCCGCATAACCATCAATGGCGTCGTTCCCGAAATGGGCACCAAAGTCTCGTTGGACGACGAAATCCGCGTGGATGGAAAACTGATTCGTGAAAAAACTTCCAAACCCATTTATCTGGCATTCAACAAGCCGGTAGGAATTGAATGTACAACTAATCAGAGTGTGAAAAACAACATTGTGGATTACATCAATTACCCTAAGCGTATTTTCCCTATCGGACGATTGGACAAAGCCAGTGAAGGTTTGATTTTCATGACCGATGACGGTGACATCGTGAACAAGATTCTTCGTGCGCGTAACAATCACGAAAAAGAATATGTGGTAACCGTTAACAAACCCATAGTAGACCGTTTTATCCAACGCATGGGAAATGGTGTGCCGATTCTGGATACCGTTACCAAAAAATGCAAGGTGGAACAAATCAGTAAGTTTGTGTTCCGGATTGTCCTTACACAAGGTTTGAACCGACAAATCCGTCGTATGTGTGAGTATTTAGGATATGAAGTAACGGCTTTAAAGCGTACCCGAATCATTAATATATCCTTAGATGTTCCGGTGGGTCGTTACCGCGAGTTAACCGATGCCGAAATTCAGGAACTCAACCAGCTTATCGAACCGTCCAGTAAAACGGAAGAAGCGAGTTTACCAAAAGTGGAAACAAAAAGACCCATTCAGCGGGAGCACAGAAAACCGTTGCCGCCAAGGAATGATAATCGTCGTAATTCCAGAAACGATACCTAATTTAATTCTTTTCAATACAACCCCGGGATTTGCTCTTGGGGTTTATTTTTCCCTTCAATTTCTCTAAGTGTACAGCCTATACCGTTTTCAAAACCCTTTTTTATAACAAGAAACCTTACTTTTTTTTTACAAAAGTCAGTTATCTCTCATTAATATTTACTAACTTTAGTAACTCCAAATCTTTGATTTTAAACATTTTACGAATTAACAAATTGTATTATGAAAAGAGAACAAAGATTAACGTCCCCTTCCGCTTTACAACTGCTGAGAAAAAAGCTAAAACCTTTTACTTATTTCATTGTAGCTGCCTTTTTAAATTTAACCATCGGTTGTTCCTATTATAAAGTCAGATCTTTACCTGCAAAAGAAGACAACTTTTCATCTGCATACAAGTATACATCGGAAAAACCTAAGAAATATGTAATTCTGCATTTTGAAGGAGGAGAGGTGAATCTCGACAAGATAGTGTTGGATGATGTGAAAAAAGAAATCACGGCAGTTCCAAATGGAATTGACAACAGTCATTTACTCTATCCTTTGAAAAAGGGAAAAACATCCGCACGGTTCGACAGAAGCAAATCAAAAAAGCATTATGAAATTCATTTTTATGCCGACAAAAAAATCGATGTGACTCCGGATGTCATTACAATTCCGTTTTCCGACATCTCAAAAGTGGAAGTATACGAATTGAATCACGGAAGAATTGCCTTATCAGCGACAGGAATTACACTTGCTTCATTAGCACTCGTATTCATACTAATTTTGCTCCTCAAAAGCTCTTGCCCCTATGTCTATATAAAAAATGGAGATTCCTATGTTTTTACCGGAGAACTGTATCCGGGCGCCATCCTTCCATCGCTGGAACGAACCGATTATCTTCTGCTTCCGGAATTCAATCCGGATAACGGCGAATATGTTTTAAAAATCACCAATGAATTATTGGAAGTACAATACACCGACCTTGCGGAATTAATCACCATTGAACATCCTGAAAATTCAGCCGTGTTATTGGATCAGAAAGGTGCGATTCAATGCATTTCCAATCCTGTTACCCCACAAGAGGTTAGCAGTAACAATACACCATCCGACCTAAAACCTGCACTGCTAAAAGACGACCACTCTTATTTGTTCGATAAAAAACTACCCGAATCAAAATCGAATGAAATGGTTTTCAACTTTAAAAACACCGGTTCCACCCAAAAAAAATTGGTTTTAAGAGCCAAAAATTCACTTTGGTTCGATTATCTGTACGGTAAATTCAACGAACAGTTTGGTTCATACTATAATACGTTTCAAAAACAGCAGCGAAAAATGACCTCTGATAAAGTCATAAAATGGCGGGATGAGCAACACATTCCCCTTTCTGTTTATGTGAAATCCAACGAAAAATGGAAACTGGTTGAAAAAATAAACCCTACCGGACCAATGGCTTTTCGTGATCTTGTTGTACCGATAAACAACATCGCAACGGATTCGGAAACCATCGAAATAAAACTCGAAACTGGATTTATGTTTTGGGAAGTCGATTATGTCGCGCTCGACCAGACGGACAACCCGAAATTAAACGTTTCCGTTATCAAACCTAATTCTGCCATCGATGAAAACGGAAAAGAGGTAACCAATCTGCTCACCTCTGAAGACAAAAAGTATCTGGTTCAGCCCAATCCCGACAATGCCGTTACCGTCCGATACAACGCTCCTACTACCCAAAAAGGGATGAAACAGACTGTCTATCTTAAAAACAAAGGCTATTACGAATACATCCGAAATTATACTGGCAATCCGGATTTTTCAAAACTGAAAACATTCCGTAATCCCGGCAGGTTATCTGACTATTCCGAAGAAGAATTCCTGAGAATAACAACTTCCAAAAATTTAAACGAAATCGTTTTCAATCATGAATAATCAGGTAAATTACTTTGTAAATCCGATGCATCTTTTTCAGAAGGATGCTGATTCCAAAACCGAATTGGCGCAACAAACGCGTTCGGACAATAAACAACATTTGGTAACCGGATTCCGCAAAGAATGGATTGAACTGCTTTTTCGGTTCACTATTATAAAAATCGCAGTAAAAAACTATTCTAACCCCTGGCACTGGTTAGCGGTTCCCTTGGCATTGGATAAAAAAAGACGAAAAAACATCGGGGAACACCGACTCTATAAACTCGCCAATGTGGGCAAAACCTATTACTGGAGTCTTTACACCCCGGGATGGAGCCGGAATAGCGCATCGTTCAAAAGTTTTATCGCCTCGGAAATGAACCGAATCGTTCCGATAAAAGGAAAAACCAATCGCTTTACAAGTGCCTATGTAGCCATCACTAAAAAATGTTCCCTGCAATGCGAGCATTGTTACGAATGGGATAACCTCAACCAGAAAGAAACACAATCGGAAGACAAAATTCATCAGACGATTGCGCGGCTTCAGGAAAAAGGCATCAGCCAGATTCATCTTTCCGGTGGCGAACCTTTACTTAAAGTGAATTTGATTGCGGATATCGTCCGTAAAGCACAAAAAGGAACCGATTTCTGGGTGCTGACTTCCGGATTCAAACTACACAATGAAAACGCAGAAAAAATCAAAGCAGCGGGTGTGAAAGGTGTAATGATAAGTTTAGACCATTATCTCCATGAAAAGCACAATATGTTTCGCGGATTTAAAGACGCTTATTATTGGGTGGAGACAGCCGTTCATAATGCCATTGAAAACGACTTGACTACGGCGCTCTCCATTTGTGTGACGCGCGATTTTGTCACTCAAAACAACCTGATGCAGTACGCATTGCTCGCCAAAAAAATGGGGGTATCTTTCATTCAGATTTTGGAACCGAGAGCGGTAGGGCATTATAAAGAAAAAGAAGTTGATTTAACGGAAGAGCAAATTCAGCTGTTGGAAAAATTTTATCTTGAAATGAATTATTCGCCGAAGTATAAGGATTTTCCACTGATCAGCTATCATGGCTATTACCAGAGAAGAATGGGGTGTTACGGGGCAGGCAACAGAAGTTTATATGTGGATTCCGATGGCGATTTGAACGCTTGTCCGTTTTGCCAAAAAAAGAGCGGAAACATTTTAAATGACGATTTTCCAACGGTTTTGGAAGAATTACAAACAAACGGATGCCAACAATTTAAAGGAAGTACCGACTGATGTTTTTTACTGATCAATACCAATCCATTATAGCATCGATGGCAGTATTTGCTTTCCGATACTATTTTATTGCAGGCATACTGTATTACATTTTTTACACACAAAAACAGAAATCTTTTTTTCATTTAAAACTAAACAAAAAACATCCTTCAACAGCCCAGCTAAAAACAGAGTTTATTTATGGCGGAATGACCCTTCTCATTTACAGTTTTTCCACTTTACTGCTCATTTCTTGGTATCAGAGCGGGTGGACAAGAATTTATCTTTCCATAGAAGAATATGGATACCCGTATCTTGTTTTCAGCATTGCTGTTATGATTGTTCTTCATGACGCCTATTTTTACTGGACCCATTGGTTAATGCACAAACTGCCGTTCCTGTACCGTTTTCACAAAATCCATCATCGTTCCCACAATCCCAATCCTTGGACAACATTCTCCTTCCATCCTGTAGAGGCATTAATCTCTTTAGGTATCATACCTGTAATTGTTTTTTTACTGCCGGTACATCCTGTTGCACTGTTGTTTTTTTCAACAACTCTAACCCTTTACAATATCTGGATTCATTTAGGATACAATATAACAGCCCCTTTTTTAAAAAATAATTTTCAGAATACTCCCGAGAATCATGACCTGCATCACAAAAACGGGAAACATAATTTTGGGTTCTATTTTTTAGTCTGGGATAAAATCATGAAGACCTATAAATAAAAAACCCAAGACTTACGTCTCGGGTTGTATTTTATAACGGTTTTTCCATAACGAAATCTTCCATGAGGTAACCATTTCCAATTTCGATATCCTCTTCATGGACAATATCAAAACCGAGACGCTTGTAAAATTCCTGAGCGATATTGTACCGGTTTACATTGAGAAACAAGATGCGGTTTCCCGCTTGTAAAGCTGCTTTTTCCACTTCCGCCAAAAGAAGTTTTCCTAATCCTTTTCCTTGCGTTTCAGGTAAAACATAAATTTTATGCAGCTTGGTTTTTCCGGTAGCATTACAATTTACTTCATAAGAGGCAAATCCGTAAAAGACACCGTTTTCTTCGGCCAATAAAAAGACGTGATGGTTTTCCATCTGCATTTCCAAGGCAGGAATGGCATAGAAATTTTCCAGCATATAATCCAACTGCGCTTCCGAAAGGATTTCACCATAAGCATCCGGCCAGATTGTGTAGGCTAAATCACGTACGATGTACAATTGGTCTTTATCAGCTTGAAGTATTCGCATTTATTTACACATTCTGTTTTCTCTTGCCAAAAGGGTGTTTTTCAACAACATGGCAATGGTCATAGGTCCTACTCCTCCCGGAACCGGCGTAATGAACGAGGCTTTTTTGCTTACGTTTTCAAAATCAACATCACCGGTAATCACATATCCTTTCGGGTTGGTTTCATCGGCTAAACGGGTAATTCCCACGTCGATAACCACTACATCGTCCTTTACCATTTCGGCTTTCAGATAATTGGGTACACCTAATGCCGTAATGATAATATCGGCCTGAGAAGTAATCTGGGTAATGTTTTTGGTATGACTGTGCGTTAAGGTTACGGTTGAGTTTCCGGGGAAGCCTTTACGTCCCATCAAAATACTCATCGGACGGCCTACAATATGACTTCTTCCGATAACCACCGTATGTTTTCCGGCTGTATCTACGTTGTAACGCTCTAACAATTCCAAAATCCCGAATGGCGTTGCAGGGATAAACGTACTCATGTCCAAAGCCATTTTACCAAAGTTCTCCGGGTGAAATCCATCTACATCTTTGCTCGGACAAATGGCCATCAGCACTTCCTGCGTATCAATTTGTTCCGGAAGCGGTAACTGCACGATAAATCCGTCAATATCGTCGTTGGTGTTTAATTCCTTGATTTTTTTCAGTAATTCGGTTTCCGAAGTGGTACTTGGCATTTTAATCAGTGTTGATTCAAAACCAACTCTCTCGCAGGCTTTTACTTTACTGCCCACATACGTTAAACTGGCCCCATCGTTTCCTACGATGATAGCCGCCAAATGAGGCACTTTTTCGCCATTGTCTTTCATGCGCTGTACTTCGGCAGCGATTTCATTTTTAATATCTTCCGATACTTTTTTTCCGTCCAGTAGTTGCATTTTAATTTGGTTTAAAGTCAGAAGTCAGAAAGTAAAAGTTATAAAAACCTGAAAACCTGGCTTCTTAATTGTGTTGTTGTTATATAAAAAAAGACGCGATTGCTCACGTCTTTATATTTATGGTCTCATTCCTTTCATTCCGCCCATCATGCGCATCAGGTTTTTACCGCCTGCGCCCTGCATCATCTTCATCATTTTGCTCATTTGGTCGAACTGCTTCAGCAATTGATTTACCTGTTGGATATCGGTTCCGGAACCTTTTGCGATTCTGATTTTACGCTTTGCATCCAATAACGCTGGCTTTGTTCGTTCTGCCGGGGTCATCGAATGAATGATTGCTTCGATGTGTTTGAAAGCATCGTCTTCAATCTCCACATCTTTCAACGCTTTTCCGGCTCCCGGGATCATTCCGACAAGGTCTTTCATGTTACCCATTTTTTTCACCTGTTGGATTTGCGTTAAGAAATCGTCGAAACCGAATTCATTCTTAGCGATTTTCTTCTGTAATTTACGTGCTTCCTCTTCGTCGTATTGCTCCTGAGCTCTTTCCACTAAGGAAACAACGTCTCCCATTCCGAGAATACGTTCTGCCATACGCGCCGGATAGAAAACGTCAATCGCTTCCATTTTCTCCCCCGTACCGATGAACTTAATCGGTTTATTTACTACGGATTTAATCGAAATTGCGGCTCCACCACGGGTATCACCATCTAATTTCGTTAATACAACCCCGTCAAAATTCAATCGGTCATTAAACGCTTTTGCCGTATTTACGGCATCCTGTCCTGTCATGGAATCCACTACGAATAAGGTTTCCTGAGGCTGGATGGCTTTGTGTACGTTGGCGATTTCGGTCATCATCTCCTCGTCTACTGCCAAACGACCGGCGGTATCGACAATTACGACATTAAAACCGTTTGCTTTTGCGTGTTTAATCGCGTTTTCGGCAATGGAAACCGCGTTTTTGTTTTCGGGTTCCGAATATACCTCAACACCAATCTGATCTCCAACCACATGCAACTGATTGATAGCCGCCGGACGGTAAATATCACAGGCAACCAAAAGCGGTTTTTTTCCTTTTTTTGTTTTCAGGAAATTTGCTAACTTCCCGGAGAAAGTCGTTTTACCCGAACCTTGTAAACCCGACATCAAAATCACAGACGGATTTCCAGAAAGGTTTACTCCGGCCGCATCACCACCCATCAATTCGGTCAACTCGTCTTTAACGAGTTTCACCATTAACTGACCCGGTTGTAATGTTGTTAGTACGTCCTGACCAATTGCTTTGTCTTTTACACGAGAGGTAAAATCTTTGGCAATCTTAAAGTTAACGTCGGCGTCAAGTAAAGCACGGCGTACTTCTTTCAAAGTATCCGCTACGTTTACTTCGGTAATTTTTCCGTGCCCTTTTAATATATGGAAGGCTTTATCGAGTTTATCGCTTAAATTATCAAACATGATAGTTTTTGTTTAATGAGGTGCAAAGATAATATAAAGTCGCAAAGGTGCAAAGTGACAGTGGTGCAAAGTTTTGGGTTTTAAGGAATAAAAAACCAGTCCGTAGACTGGTGTTGTATTTAATTCTTTTCGAAAGTCAGAAAATCGGTTCCGCCGCCACCGCCGCTTACATCGGTCAATCTGATTTTGGTAGCCGTATGTTCCAACACTTCCCAATCATCGGTTAAATCTTCAAAGTTGAGAGGCGCTGTAAATCCTACATTGAAATGGACATCACTCGGACTGTCGTCATTGCTGTTACTGTCGGTTACTGACCACGTTCCGGTGTAGGTATTACCACCGTTGGTTGCCGTTAACACATTACTGGCACCAAAAGTAAAATTGTATCCGGTAAAGTTTGCGGTTTCATCCGTATCGGTATCGTAAAAATAGGTGATGCGCCAAGTTCCCGAAGAAACCGCATTTCGTATTGCCGTTATCGTCTGACTGTTATTTGACGAAGACGAATTGCTATTGTCATCATCATCGGAACAACCCAAACTAACCATTAGCAGAAAAACCGCTGCTGAAAGACTTACTATTTTTTTCATATCAAAATTTTAAACATTAAAAACTCAGAATAAAATTAACGCTTTTTTCTGAATAAAATTGCATAAAAAAACCGCCTTACGACGGTTATTTTCTGATTTAATCCTGAATCTTGAAGACTTTTCGGAGAATGTCTTCCAGCAGACACCATTTGGTGAATGACGACTGAAGCAAATTGATTCCCACAAATCCTGTGAACCACAACCAATTCTGATTGACATACACTGCCAATAACAAACTGATCAGTATAAACGTGCCGGCTACGGCTCTAACAATTCTGTTTATCATAATTATAAAGTTTTATCTGTGTTAATTATTACGGCATGAATAGCGTTCGCTGTCGCTTGTTTTTCATTGAACATTTTGGCTTTTTGAAGAAAACCATCCGTTTTAATTTGTTCAGTAAAAACATGAAACAAAACCGATTCACACTCACTCTTATCATTGGCAAACCAGTTATCCTTTACGGACAGTCCGGAGCAGTCTTTAAATCCGTTAACATCCTGATAGGTATAACTTTGAATTCCTGCTTCCTTTAAAAACAATTTGATATTGTCTTCAAAAGCTTTTACGGAGGTTATGAGCATCATTTTCATCGTTATTCGTATTTATGTTTTTCGGTTATGTAATAAATCAGCGGAACTACAATCAATGTTAATAATGTCGATACAATCGCTCCGGCCACCAGTGAAATCGCCAACCCTTGGAAAATCGGGTCAAACAGAATGATGGAAGCTCCGATTACCACGGCCCCGGTTGTTAATAAAATTGGGGTGGTTCGTACCGCTCCGGCTTCAATAATGGCTTGTTTTAAAGGCGCTCCTTCTTTGAGTCGGATTTCGATAAAGTCGATGAGCAGCACCGAGTTCCGCACCATAACTCCCGCCAGAGCAATCATTCCGATAAAGGAAGTTGCGGTGAAGAAAGCATCTAACAACCAGTGACCCAATACAATTCCGATTAACGATAGCGGAATGGCCATCATCATGACAATCGGCGTTTTGAAGTTCTGGAACCAGCCCACAATCAGCATGTAAATCACAATAATCACGATTAAAAAGGCCGCTCCCAAATCACGGAACACTTCCAGGGTAATCTGCCATTCGCCATCCCATTTCACGGTGAAATCGCTTTCATCCGAAGGTTGTTCCATGTACAGTTCGTTTACTTTATACCCTTTCGGCAGTTTCATCTGCTGCAATTTCTCGTTCATTCCCAAAATCGCATATACCGGACTTTCCAATACTCCCGCCATATCCGCTGTAACATACACTACGCGTTTTTGGTCTTTACGGTAAATCGTTTTTTTCAGGGTTTCATTTTTCACTTTTACCAGATCGCTCACCGGAATCATAGTTCCTTGCGCCGATTTGATCTTAATGTTCTGAATATCCTGCAGACTCGTTTTCTCGTTATCATCCAAAGCCAATACGATTCCGATATTGTCGCTTGAATTTTCATCGTACAATCGGGAAACCGGATATTCTTTCATGATTGTGGTTAATGTAGCAACAACTTGTTGAGGCGCTACACCGTACAACATGGCTTTTTCCTTATCAACTTCGAGTTTGTATTCGGTCTGATTGTCTTCGGTCATCCAATCTACATCCACGATATCAGACGTCGATTCCAGTATGGTTTTCACCTGATTGGCGACTTCAATCTGCTCTTCATAATTCGGTCCGTAAATTTCGGCTACCAAAGTTGACAAAACCGGTGGTCCCGGCGGCACTTCAATCACTTTCACATTCGCACCGTATTTTTTGGCAATCTTCTGAATCTCCGGACGCACGGCTTTCGCGATGTCGTGACTCTGTTCGCTTCGGTCTTCCTTATGCAGCAGATTCACCTGAATATCGGCCATATTACTTCCGCCACGCAGGTCGTAATGACGCACCAGTCCGTTAAAGGTAATTGGTGCCGAGGTTCCGACATAATTCTGATAACTCACCACTTCAGGGCGCCCGGAAAGGTATTGCGCAATTTCTTTCGTTACCGCTGCAGTGCGTTCCAACGTAGTTCCTTCCGGCATATCGATGACCACCTGGAATTCGTTCTTGTTATCGAAAGGCAGCATTTTCACGGCTACCGATTTGGTAAAGAACATCAGTACCGAACCCAATAACAATACAATCGTAATGCCGAACATAATCAGACGCTTTTTGGAACTTTCCAAAAACGGACGCTCCACCTTATTGTAGATTCTATAAATCCAACTGGTTTCAAGACCTTGCTCCTCTTTATGTTTTTGTTCGTCCTTTTCCTGAAGCAAATGATACCCCAGATAAGGTGTTACTGTCAAGGCAACGAACAACGACAAGATCATCGCAATGGAAGCGCCAATCGGCATCGGACTCATGTATGGCCCCATCATTCCCGATACGAAAGCCATCGGTAAAATAGCCGCAATAACCGTAAATGTCGCCAGAATAGTAGGATTTCCGACTTCATTAATCGCATAAATCGCAGCCTGTTTGAACGGCAGTCGCTTCATTTTAAAGTGACGGTGCATGTTTTCGGCGATGATAATACTGTCATCCACCACAATTCCCACCACGAACACCAGGGCAAAAAGGGTGATTCGGTTTAAGGTATATCCTAATAAATAATAACTGAAAAGCGTCAGTGCAAACGTTAGCGGTACGGAGAAGAAAACCACCAATCCGCCGCGCCATCCCATGGCAAACATTACCAAAAGCGTCACGGCAATAATCGCAACACCCAGGTGCAGCAACAACTCGCCTACTTTATGCGACGCGGTTTCGCCGTAGTTACGGGTCACTTCCACGTGAACGTCACTCGGAATCAATGTTTTCTTTAATGCTTCTACTTTCGTGATGATTTTCTCGGAGATTTTCATCGCATCGGCACCTTTCACTTTGGCTACCGAAATGGTTACCGCGGGATATTCCGAAGTGTTTTTCGCTCGCGCCTCATTTCCGGTTCCGTATCCAAAAGAGACGTAGCTTTTTGGCGATGAAGGTCCGTCCTGAACGGCCGCCACCTGTTTTAAATACACCGGCATGTTTTTGTTTACACCCACAACCAGATTCTCCACATCTTCATCCGAGGTTAAAAAATTCCCTGTAGTTAAAAGATACTCTTGGTCTTTGCTTACAAAACTTCCGGACTGCGATTGCTGATTGTTGGCCTGGATCATCTGCACTACCGAAAGCGCATCGATTCCATTTTCAGCTAACTTGTCTTTGTCCAAAACTACTTTCAGTTCGCGGTTTCTTCCTCCGATTTTATTGGTAATGGCTACGTCCTTTACTTTCTCGATTTCGTTGGTTAACTCACCGGCAATCTGACGTAACTGATAATCATCGTATTTTTCGCTCCACAAGGTCAGTCCCAGCATCGGAACATCGTCTATGGAACGTGTTTTTACCATCGGTTGCATCACGCCTTGCGGCATATTCATGGCATTTTTATTCAATTCGTCGTACAATTTCACATACGAGCGTTCGATGTCTTCACCCACATAAAACTGAACAATCAACATCGCCTGACCGTTCATGGCCATACTGTGTACGTGCTCCACCCCTTTGATATTGGAAATCACTTTCTCCAGCGGTTTTACCACACGGCTTTCCACTTCGGCTGGGCTGGCTCCCGGATAACCTACCATTACGTCGGCCATCGGAACATTAATTTGCGGTTCTTCTTCCCTCGGAATTAAGAACGAGCTGTATACGCCTATCATCATCAACGCCACCATCAACAAGATGGTTAGTTTTGAGTTGATGAAGAAATTGGCTATTTTTCCTGAAATACCTTCTTGCATAATTTCTTTCGTTTAAAGTTTACTGTTAACGGTTTACAGTTACTGAATACTGATTTTCGCTCCGTTAACCAATTTCCCTTCGGCTTCAGTAACATAACTTTCAGAAGCATTTAAGCCGGATAGCACTTCTACCTGATTCCCGAACGATTTCCCGGTTTTAATCCAACGCAATAGCGCGGTGTTATTGGACCCAACCACATAAACTCCGGTCAACTGACCCTGTTTCACCAAAGCGCTTTCGGGTACTAAAACCACATCGCTTTCGGTTGTTTTAACCGTTTTTTCAACAGGAAAGTGTACGTTGACAAACATGCCGGATAAGGTAGCCGCATCCGTTTTATCCAAATTCACTTTTACTAAATATTGTCCTCCTGTATTTTTAGCCGACAAACTTATTTCCGATACATTCCCAGTTAGTTCCTTGTTGGAGGATTTCACCAATACTTTCACCGGCATTCCGTTTTTGATGGAGGTGATGTCCGATTCCGAAACCATCGCGGTTACCTGGAGACGTCCCGAACCTTCGATGCTCACTAACGGCATCCCCGGATTCGCCATGTCGCCTTCTTTCACAAACGTATTAGTTACTACACCTGAAAACGGAGCGGTTATGTTCGAATAGGAAAACTGCGCCAGTACTTCATTTCGCATTTGTCGTGCGGCTTCGAGTCCGGCTTTTGCCATTTCGTAACGCGCCGTCATATCGTCCAGTTCTTTTTGCGACGCACTTTGCTGACTGTACAGGTTTACGAAACGATCGTAATCTTTCTTCGCATTTTTATAAGCGGCTTCTGCCTGAATAATGGAAGCGTCCACCTGTGCTTTTTTCGCCTGTAAATCGGTACTGTTCACCGTTACCAAAAGTTGCCCGGCTTTTACATTCTGACCAACTTTTACGTTCACTTTGGTTACATACCCCATCATTCGGGTACTTAAGTTGGCACTGTTTTCGGCTTCAATTTTTCCGCTGGCGGTTACAAACGGACTGCCTGAATCACCGGAAGGCGTACTCACTTTTACGGAAACTGTCGGTTGTGTAACAGCTTCCTGTTTCTTATCGCCGGAACAATTCGCCACTAAAACAGCGGTTCCGATTATCATTAAAGATTTACTGATTCTATTCATGGTTGGTTATTTATTTTGTTAGAAATTGTTGGTATTGTTGGGTGAAATTGTATTCGAAAACGGCTTGCAAATATTCCAGTTCTTTTTGGGCCACTTGGGTTTCCGATTGCAATACATCGGTGGTTTTTTCAAGACCTTGTGTGAATCGGTTTTTTCGGATTCTTTGCGCTTCCTGAGATTGTTCGAAAGCCAGTTTCGAAAGGTTCACTTTATTTTCGGCGTCCAATAACTGACGGTTGGTTTTGTTCAGTTCCAGCTGACTTTGTGCTTTGTACTGTTTCAGCTCCAATTCGGATTTCTGGAAATCGGCTTTTGCTTTCTGAAGTTTTCCCACGGACTTGTACCCGTCGAATAAGGACCATGACAATTGTGCGCCTACCGTATAACCGTTGGCTGCCATTCCGAAAATTTTAGTATCGTATAATTCATACGCTCCGAAAGCGTTCAAACGCGGAAGAAAACTCATTTTTCCGGACTGCATCATTTTACGATACGCCTCACTGGACTTGTTCATCGCCTGAAGATCTTTACGGTTGTCAGACAATGTTGCCGTTACCGAAGTCACCGCGATGGTGTTTTCCAAAGCTTCTGTGGGCTGGTATACTTTTCCGGTCATGTCTTCCTGAAGCAGAAACGCTAAATAATCGGAAGCATTCTGTACATTACTTTTGGCGTATTGCAGTTGGTTTTTCACTTCATTTACACGCACCTGAACAGACAATACATCGGTTTTTTGCAGGTACCCTTGTTTGAAATTGTTCTCTACATATTTAAGTGTCGCTTCGGAAGTAGTATTTGCTTTTTCCAAAACCGTTACCGCTTTATATGCCAATTGCAACTGCATAAACGCTTTGCTCAATTCCAGTTCCAGGTATTCTTTGGAACGCTCGGTTTGCAACTGATAGGCTTCCATCTTCGCTTTGGCCGCCTGTCTGCCGTAAATTCCGTCCACATTGATTATCGGTTGCAAGACTTCAATTTTGGTTGCGTAATTTTGGGTCTGATTAGGATCATTCAGTAACGCCGGGTTGAAATCGGCTGCGGTTAAAATCTCCTGATTCAGTTTCGAACCGAAAGCCATTAACGGATTGGTCGTGGTCATGGCCGTATGCGAAGCGGAGATACTCGGTAAGAAAAGCGAATTCGACTGGCGATAATCGGCCTGAGCGGATTTGAATTCCTGATTGGCGATTTTGAGCTGTAAGTTCTTTTCGGAAGCTTTCTGCCACAAATCGTTTTTGGAAATACGCAGCGTATCCTGCGCCATCATCACTTGCGTAAAAACAAGGAATCCTAATAATAACAGTTGAATTTTATTTTTCATAACATTTACTTATCTCTGATTATGAAGCAAATGTATGACGGACAAAAAGTATAGTCAGTAACAAGTGTTACACTCCTCTCGAATCCACTAAACACTAGAATGCTTATATGAAAAAACATTACAAAAGGCCACTAGTACCAATACTAAAAACATCTGTAAAACAAAAGACACCCAAAAAAGGTGTCTTTTACTGATGATTGTTTTTTAAAATTTTTACTTGCGGATTACCTTGCGGGAAACGAAATACTTATTATCAAAAACAAACGTGATGATTACCACATTGGTCTTAGCTTTGGATAAACCGAAACTCATGGTATTCAAGCCAATATTGGTCCCTACAATTTCACCATTTTCAATAATCTTACCATCTAAAGAAGATATCAAATAGTCCAGAGGCACTTCTTTTATTAGTGTGAACTCCACATTAACATCATCTGATGTGGTCGGATTGGGTGAAACCGTAAAGGAATAAGGATTGCTGCCATCAATTTCCGCAACACTCAAAGCCGGGTTTTTGATTAATTTAACCTCATAAACCGTAGGATCGGCACTGGTTAAATTTACCTGATTGTCTGTAAAGGCCGATTTGGAAGAACTTTGGATTCCGCCGTAAAGATGCCCGATTACAAACTCATCTGCCGTAATATCACTGAGCTTAATCACTTCGTTGGAATAATGAGGTAAATTAGTGCTCATAATAAACTCGGCGCCCGATCCTTTCAGGCTTGGCATTTCTACAGGCAACTGGTATTCGGTTAAAGTCCCGTCAGCCGAGCGCGTAGTTCTGCTTATTGTTTTCACAAACGGAACGGTGTCATCCTGTATCAAAGTTCCGTTCTGATAATAATACTGACTTATTCCTCCGAAAAACAAATTGTGCATACTGTTTTCGGTTTGATCATACAAACAGGCTTTCCCGCTATGATAATTACTCAGATATTGATTGAACTGTGTTTGCGGAAAGTACCCTCCGCTCTTAATATCCACAGGGTATAAAAAAGGTAAATCGGCATTAATCTGAAAAACGCCGGATGAAATGGTGTATCCCAACTCGCCGTCCGGAAACACCTGAGGCAACAGATTGTAATCCCGACGATGCAAATGAACCGCATCCGTAATCTCCTGATAATTGGCATAACTTAATTGGGTTCCTGAGTTGTCGATGGTAAATTTCCGGATCTGATTGGAATAGGTCTGTGTAAATGTTGGGTTGCCCATCGGATTGTACCGTCCGTCGAAACGGTGTCCTCCCACCAGATAAAAGGTACCGTCTATTTTTGCCAATTGCCCGCCCGTTATGGCGAAAACATCATTGGAAATCTGCTTAAAATAAGACGCTATGGGTGTGCCGGCTATGATGGCATTGATCAGACCGGGAACATTAACCGATGTCAGATTAGTAAAGGTTTTATGGTCATTTGCCGTAACGGAAAAAGCATACCCGCCGATAATGTACAACGCATCCCCATCCTGATGAAAATTCATGTTGGTGGATTGCAATTGTTCCTTGATTCCAGTTGGCAAAGAATTTAAAGAAGCCGACCACGATTGTTGCGTTGCGATATCAACCACATAAATGTCGGTATTGTTTTGGGCACCCGGAAAAGCGTTAAAAGGCTGGCGTGCGTGAATTCCGTCTTTTCTTCCACCGATAATCAGCCATTTTCCGTTCGATTGGGCAAAGGCATACGAATGCAATCCCGGCAAACCGGAAACTGTTACCGGTGTAAGCACCACATCGTAAGCAAAGGTGCTTTGAGCCAATGCGGAATGACTTGCAAACAGCAGCAGCACTATGTAAATATAATTTTTCATCTGTACTTTAATTTAATTCCCTTTGAACAAAACGATCTGCCACTTCCGGTTTTACAGTTGGGGTGTCATCAAAAACCGATTCCGATGTTGATTCTTGATCCGCGGCTTTTTCAACACCGATACGGGAAGGGGTCACAATGTTTTGAATTGTTTCGTCATTTTCTAAATTGGTTCCCGAACAATCATGACAACGAACACAACTTTCGGATGTTACAACTTTGTTGGCTTGAGAATGTGCCAATGCGAAAGGCGTTTCTTTTTCTAAAGAATATTTTGAAGATTGGATGGTGGCGGACTGGCTTCCCAAACATAAAAACGCCAGACCAAACAGCATTATTGAAATTGATAGTATAGACTTCATAATTAGGTATAAATAAGTGTGTCCGAAACCGAATAAAACAGTAACCGACATCATTAATAATAATTGAGAATTTAATTTATAGCAAAGAAGAAGTCTTGGGAGGGTGCCATATCGTATTCTGATATTTAGGGATAAATATCTTCTCGTAATGGGACTGGTTTTTTCCGATAGCGGCTTCCAGAATAAAAGGATCTGGAGTCAACCGTAATTCGCTTACAAACTGTAGCGGACTGAAATTTAAACTGGTTATGAATTTACTTTTTTCACAACCCTCAGGAAAACTGCTACTTGAGGATTTTTTTTCACAAGAAAGTGCTTTCGACCCAATGTGATGCAACTTAACAGACCGCACCGAAGGCAACGCCGTCAGTACAATCAGATAAGCACATACTATGTAGACCAAAAATTTCACAATCCTAATATATGAATTTTAATATACTTTACACCAACACGTTAGGATTATTCCATGAATACCACTAAAGAATTTCCTAAACAGATTTTTCTCTAAACCGAAAAAAAAGCAGTATTCTACTTTTAGAATCTTGGTGAAATTATAATTTTATAAACAATAATCTGTAACTTATGTTACAAAGCAAAAAAAACGCCTCGATTTCTCGAGGCGTCTTACTGGTAATCTTAAAGAATTATGCTTTTTTTGCAGAACAACAAGCTTTTTTCTCACCTGTTGAGCAAGCTTTTTTCTCTTCTTTAGAGCATTCTTCTTTTTTAGTGGTTGCTTCTTTTTTAGCAGGTCCGCTGGTTTTTTTCTCTTGTGCATTTACATTCATTGAAACTGTAAATAATGCTACTGCTAAAATTGCTACGATATTTTTCATATTGATATTTTTTAAAATTAATTTATTGATTTTTTATTTTGTTTATTTTGAATTTGTAATCTCGGATTTAGGAAATGCCTTCCGGAGGATGCCAAAACGTATTATAATAATTGGGTATAAACGATTTTTCGTAAATCAGGTTTTCTTTTTTTTCCGTTTCAAATTCAATTGGTATTGAAAGGTTCTGAATCTGTTGCACGATGAACTGTCCTGCCGAAAAATTCATGTTCAGCACACATTTTTCTTTCTGACAGCCTTCGGGTATTTCTTCTTTCTGACAACATCCTTTTTTAGCCGTAGCCGTACAATGCGCTTTCATATGAGACTTTACCACACGCAAAGTTGGTGTCCCCATCAGAAGCACAAAATAAAAAGTTAATATCGCTGTCAAAAATTTCATTGCTTCAAATGTAGAAAAAAAAATGAATTATGATAATTTTTGCTAACTTAATATTTTATTAAAATTAAAACTGAAAATAAATGAAAGGCTGAGGCCCCGCAGAAGCAGTGGCATACACCAGCCAATAAACCAATCCTAACACGAGTGCTTTTACAATAATCGGGAGTGATTTGAAGACCGATTGCATCGCATTAATCATTTTTTCGGGTAAATAATGCCATGAAAAACCGATAGCCATCAACAAAAATACATTTTTATACCCTTGAGCAATAACCATCCATTGTTCCCAATCAAAAGTTACTTTTCCTATGTTGTTGATTAATTCCAAAGCAATGGTAAAATCTTTCGCACGGAAGAAAATCCAACAGAAGGTTACGAAATGAAACGTTATCAGTACCGAAATCACCAACCAAACGTATCCGAAAAATGATTTTTTCTCCTCTTTTTTGGATGGAAAAAACTCCATGATGATTTTATGAACTGCCAGTCCCATTCCGTGCAAAGCGCCCCAAATGATGAAACGCAAACTCGCGCCGTGCCACAATCCGCCCAATAACATGGTGGTCATCAGGTTGACATTGGTAAACATAGTACGCTCTTTTTCCTTAGACAATAAAAACGTCAGGGCAAAAAGAACGGTGGAACCAATTGCTATAATCAAAGGAACATTACTGGTTGGCGCATACGTGATGCCCCAAACAATCAATCCGAAAAAGAACAAGGCTGGGAATAAAAATCCGGCAAAGGTTCCGTTACGGTTACCCCCTACCGAGATGTATAAAAAGTCTTTCAACCAGGTGGACAACGAAATGTGCCATCTTCTCCAGAATTCGGTAATCGATGCCGACTGATACGGTGTTCTGAAATTCGTGGGTAATTTGAATCCTAACAACAAAGCCACCCCAATCGCCATATCGGAATATCCGGAGAAATCACAGTAAATCTGAATCGCATACCCGTAAGAGGCCATTAAATTTTCGAAAGCGGTATATGCGGAAGGTGCGTCAAAAACACGATCCACGAAATTGATCGAAATGTAATCGGAAATCACCGTTTTCTTAATCAATCCGCCAATAATCAACAGAAAGGCGCGGTTGATATCGTCTTTGGTCACGTTTAATTTCTGATAAATCTGCGGCAGGAAATCTTTGGCACGAACAATAGGTCCGGCTACCAACTGCGGGAAGAACGATACGAAAAACAGGTAATCCACATAGCTTTTCGTGGGCTCTATTTCCTTACGGTAAATCTCAATGATGTAACTTATCGACTGGAACGTATAGAACGAAATCCCCACCGGAAGGATGATTTTCTGAAATTCGAAATGCCCGTCGGAAACCGAATTATAGGTATCAATGATGAAATTCGTGTATTTGAAATACCCTAAAAAGCCTAAATTCAACACCACACTGAAGGCCAGGCACAATTTCTTATTCAGTACGCTTTGCGTGCGGTGGACCAGATTCCCTAAATTATAATCGACTATCGAAGAACCCAGCAACAACAAAAAGAAAACACCGCTCGATTTGTAATAGAAAAACAAGGAGAACAGGATTACATATACCAAACGCGGATAAAACGTATTTTTAAGCGTAATGTAAAAACTGTAGAAAATCAGGAACATTCCAAGGAACAAACCGGTATTGAACAAAATCGGTTCCTTCGGATTGTAAACAAACCAGTCGGTAACCGTTTCGGCAGTTAAATTTGTAAAGAGTGAGGCTATATTTTGGGTAAACCAATCCTGCATATTAATTTTTCTTATTTACTTTAAAATTCTCGTAGGCGTTCAGCAACGCTTCACTGAAAAGGGCACCTTGTTTTTCGTAACCGGCTTTGGAATAATGCACTTTGTCCCCCGACATCAAACCCTGACGGTAATTTCGGTTCACACCATACATCCCGCCCATAATCGCAAACAAATCATAAGCAGCGTGATTCACCGTGGTCGCCTGCGTATTGATGGCACGTGCATACTCATCGGCAAAACGATTCAGGGAACGACGGTACAACAAGGAAGGCGGCGTCGACAACACCAAAACTTCCGCATTCGGATTCTTGGTTTTGATAGTGGCAATAAATGCATTAAGCACGTTCATATAATCCTGAACCGGCATTTTATCAAACGTTTCATTTGTTCCCAGGGAGACGATTATCAAATCTGCTTCTAATGCGGCAACCTGTTCGAAAAACAACGGATATTTGTTATAGTCAGACGCTTTGGCACCATTTACACCAATGGCACTGTACGTGATTCCGGGTTCGTTTCTTTCAAAAACCAATCCGTTCAAAGCGAAAGCAGTGGCTTTTTTATTCGGAATCAGGTAGATTTTATCCATAAGGGTTTCCGAATAAAACGAGTGCGCTTGAGCTTCCTCATTCAGCGAAAGCGGAATAAATTCCGAACGTTTAAGGCTTCGTTTCTGCATTTCATTCGTTGGGATCTTCAGCGTTTTTCCGGCACGGATCTTATCCGATTTCAAACCGTTGGCACGTTTCAATTCGGCTACGGAAATATTGTATTTGTCGGCGATGATGGAAATCGCTTCCCCATTTTTGATTTTATGTACGATTTTCTTCGGCACTTTCGATTCCAGCACAATGGTTTTGGAACTCGTGGCCACATCGAACATCGGAGTATTTTCCGGAGTGACGATTTTTAGCGTATTGAATTGGTAGGCGTTGTCTTTTACGTTGATTTCCAATGCAAAATCTTTCGCCCGGGTCGTCAATGAAATGCCGCTTAAACCAATCGGACTGCCGTTTTTTTCTTTAGTCAACCGGTGATTATTCCACGATTCGTTGGAAGAATAACGGATGTAGTGACTGCCGTTGGTTTTTGCCAAATTGTGCGGAAAGGAAAATCCCAACCCGCCGTTTCCGAATGTATCCTGAAGCTTTTTTCGGATAACACCCGTAAACAAATCGGCCTGAATGTGGGAATCTCCAATATGAACCACACGCACTTTTCCGGTTTTAGCCGTTTCAAGGACGTACAATTTTTCAAAAAAACGATCTATCGCTTTGGTATTGGAAATCGCATTTTCTCCGTAACTCAGCTTCGCTTCCATTCCCAGCGTATCGACTTCCACCGTGGTAGAATCAATCACTTGGGCGGACAGCGTTACGGAAAAGAGCAATCCGGAAAACAATAGGAGCAATTTATTCCACATGAACACTGTCTGTTTTAACGGTTACACTGTCTCTCTTAACAGCTGGCTTTACTGGTTTTCTGTTGGCACGCAGTTTTTTGAATTGCTGATACCCACCGTAAATCTGATCGTACACTAACGACGAAATCCGTTTGGCCCCGCGATAATTAAAATGGGTATAATCCTTATTGGCCGAAGCCGGCGTTTCTTCCACCCATTTCACCATCGAACCGTCCCCTCCCATTAAGGTGTATAAATTCACGAAACCGGCTTGCGACTGAATCGCGTATTTTTTCTGTGCTGTCGATAATGGAACCACTGCCGAATCGGTTTTCATTTCCAAATCGTATTTCGTGGATTTGTCTGCCGTGGAAATAATCAAAATGGCTACACCGGGAAAGCATTCTTTCAAATGATTCACCACTTTTTTCATGCGCTTTTCGTACCAGGTGTAATTTAAAGAACCGTAATTCAACACATTGGTTCCGTAATGCAAAACGATTAAATCGTAGCCTAATTTCTCCTGAAACTGACGCATTACTTCGGTATTGAAGGTTGAAATCGGCAAACCGGAATTCCCTCGATTCGAGAAGTTATCCACGTGAACACCTTTTCCGTCATCGAAATTCAATCCGTAAACCGGAATCGAATCCGCTTTTATGAAATCGACTTTCAGGTTTTTGGTGGTGTTTCCGATTACTAGTGTATTCACCAATTTGTTGGGCGACAATTTTTTGTAAATCGTATCGTTGCCAACTTTCAACGCAATTTTACCACTCTTATTGGATGATTTTCCGTAGAAAAGCGTCGGATTGTAGAGTTCCGTAAGGTTTTTAATTTTACTTGCTTTGTATTTTACCCACTCCACGTTTGCGGTATCATTCGCGAAAAACACATGTCCGTTTACGCCGAAAGGTTTTCTCGGATTTTTTACGTTCAGATAGGATTGTGTTTTCCAGTTTGGTGAAAATTCGTGTTTGATGGAATTACGCGACGCTGCGGATTCGGAAGTGATGTTCACGAAACCTACGCCCTGGCCGCCAAATTCGTTCTGGAAATTCGTTCTGAAATCCTGCACAATCATGTCGCCGTCGGTCATCGAATCGCCAAAATACGCGATACGTACATTGCCTTGCTGCGTGGTTTCCAACTGATACAGTTTTTCATAAAATTGCACTAAATGCTGAAAACCCCTGTAATCGCTAAAAGTCTCATCAGGAAACGTGATACCGTCAACCGCTGCAAAAGAAATAGGCTGATTGGAAAGGGTATCGCCTTCTTCGGCAGTATTTTCTTCTTCGATTGCCTCCAAAAGCAGACTGTCGATCACCACATTTTTAGCGTTAACCGTACTTTCGGAAAACAATTTCTTCGGCAAGAACGATTTGAACACCAAAAATGCCGCTATGGAAACTGCAAAAATTGTGAGCGATGGAACAAAGTATGATTTATTTTGATTCATTTTATATTCAGGTGTTAGGGATTAGTCGTTAGGAGTTAGGTATTCCCTCTTTCTATTTTTACTAACTACTAATTACTCTCAACTAACTACTTTTTATTTACATTCTCTCCGGCACCGTGATTCCTAGCAAACCAAATGCCGATTTAATTACTTCGCCTACTTTTTTAGACAATTGCACGCGGAAGATTTTCTTCATTTCGTCTTCTTCGCCTAAAATGGAAACCGACTGATAAAACGAGTTGTATTCTTTGACCAAATCGTAGGTATAATTGGCTATCAGAGCCGGACTGTGGTTTTTGGCCGCATCCTGAATGACAACCGGGAATGCCTCAATTTGTTTCAATAATTCTTTTTCCTTTTCGTGGATTTCCACCACAACGTCTTTGCTCAAATCGAAATCGGCTTTTCTTAAAATCGATTGGATTCGCGCATAGGTATACTGAATAAAAGGCCCCGTGTTTCCGGCAAAATCAACCGATTCTTCCGGATTGAACATCATTCCTTTTCTCGGATCCACTTTCAGCATGTAATATTTCAACGCCCCCATTCCGATGGTAGTGTATAACTTCGCTTTTTCCTCTTCGGAATAGCCTTCCAGTTTTCCTAATTCTTCCGATATTTCTCGTGCGGTTACCACCATTTCTTCAATTAGATCATCGGCATCTACCACGGTTCCTTCACGGGATTTCATTTTTCCGGAAGGCAATTCCACCATTCCGTACGATAAATGATATAAATCTTCGGCCCAGTCGAAACCTAATTTTTTCAGAATCAGGAACAATACTTTAAAGTGGTAATCCTGTTCGTTTCCTACGGTATAGACCATTCCGCCCACATCCGGATTGTCTTTCACACGCTGAATCGCGGTTCCGATATCCTGCGTCATGTAAACGGCTGTACCGTCCGAACGCAATACTATTTTTCGGTCTAAACCATCCTCGGTTAAATCAATCCAAACCGAACCGTCTGGATCTTTTTCGAAAATGCCTTTTTCCAATCCGAACTGCACCACTTCTTTTCCTAACAAATAGGTGTTGCTTTCGTAATAATACGAATCGAAATCTACACCCAAACCGTTATAAGTAACTGCGAAACCATCGTATACCCATTGGTTCATGGTCTTCCAAAGCGTTACCACTTCAGGTTTTCCGGCTTCCCAGTCCAAAAGCATTTGCTGTGCTTCCAGAATCATGGGTGCTTGTTTTTTGGCTTCTTCTTCCGATTTGCCTTGCGCCATTAAAGCAGCAATTTCGGTTTTATAAGCCTTATCGAATTCTACATAATATTTCCCAACCAATTTATCGCCTTTTAAACCAGATGTCTCAGGTGTTTCTCCGTTTCCGAATTTTTGCCAGGCCAACATCGATTTACAGATATGGATGCCACGGTCGTTGATAATTTGGGTTTTGTATACTTTTTTACCCGAAGCTTTAATGATTTCAGCTACGGAAGATCCCAAAAGAATGTTTCTCACGTGTCCTAAATGCAACGGTTTGTTGGTATTGGGTGAAGCAAACTCAACCATAATGGCTTTGGCATCCTCTTTTGGAGTTACGAAACCGAAGTTGTTGGTATTTTTAATTTCGTTGAAGAAATTCAGATAATACGCATCGGAAATCACGATGTTCAAAAAACCGGAAACCACATTAAAACGGTCTACTTCAGCTACGTTCTGAACCAAATAATCCCCAATTCTATTCCCCAATTCCACCGGGTTGCTTTTCACCAGTTTCAATAGCGGAAAAATCACTACCGTTATGTCTCCCTCAAATTCCCGACGGGTAGCCTGAAATTCCACTTTTTCGAGTGTAACATCAAATAAATCCTGAACTGCTTTCTGGATTTTTTCCGTAAGAATTTGTTGAAGTATCATAATCTTTGATTTTTTAAGGGTGCAAAGATACGTTTAATTGCAGAAATTGAAAATTAGAAAATCACAAATTTTAACGCTGAAATTCAACACTTTATCGAATACAATTTACTAATGCGTAATTTTTTATGGAAATTATGTAACAATTGATCCCTTTATGAGTCTATTATTCGTGAGTTACGAAATGGTAACAGTTGCCCCAAAAATATTTTTAATGAAAAGAATACAATCAAATAATCATCAATCAACCCGAAACGCAGCCGAACCATTTGGAGCGCATCGGAAAAAAATCAAAAGCATGAAACTTAAATTATTCATCGTTTGTTTGTTGGGTTCTATCAGCTCGACATTCGCACAGGCTCCCGCAGCAGCAGGAAATCCGGGCAGTGTTTCCGGTAAAATCGTTGATAAAACCACCAAAGAACCCATTGGTTATGCCTCGGTTTCGATAAAAGACGGCGCTAAAGTAGTAACCGGAGCCATTTCTCAGGAAAACGGAAATTTCAACATTCCCAATCTGGAACTGAAAAGCTACACTTTAGAAGTTCAGTTCATAGGATATAAGACGTATACAAAAGCCATTGTTTTAAGCACTTCCGACAAGTCACTAAACGTGGGTACGATTGCGATTGAATCCGAAGCCACCCAATTGGAAGGCGTAAATATCGTTGCTGAGCGTTCTAACATTGTTCAGAAAATCGACCGCAAAGTGGTGAATGTCGGCAAAGATTTGGTTGCCTCGGGAACAACTGCATCAGACATTCTTAACAATGTTCCAACAGTAAGCGTTGATCCGCAAACCAAAGAATTAAGTTTAAGAGGAAACAGCAATGTACGTGTGCTGATTGACGGAAAACCATCCAATGTCGATGCAGCACAGTTGTTACAGCAAATCCCATCGGCTTCCATCAAACAAATTGAGTTGATTACCAATCCTTCGGCAAAATACAATCCGGAAGGAATGAGCGGAATCATCAACATCATTCTTCACAAAAATGCAAACCAAGGGTTTAACGGCTCTTTAAATACGGGTGTGACATTTGGTATTACGCCAAAAACCAACTCCGCTTTAAACATGAATTATAAAGTCGGAAAAGTGAATTTCTACACCAACTACGGATACAATCACGGTATCAATGCCAACCATGGAGATGTTACCAGTGAAAACCCAACGCGTGAAAGCTTCCAGGAGTTTAAATTCAGAAATCTTAACAACTCGCATTTATTGAAATTCGGAATGGATTTTTATATCAACGAAAAGAACACGATATCTGCGTATACCAACCAGAACATTACCCATTCAGACGGTTTCGGAAGCACTACTGTTGATTATTTTGACAATACTTCGGTTTTTCTTGATGACAACCCGAATGTTCCCGGTCCGGTTGATCCTTTAGATCCGGCAACTTATTTCACAAGAACCAACAGAGATACACAGCAGTTGTTCCGCAATGAAAACGAAAACAAAAACCAGACGTATGATATGGTTTTTAAACACGATTTTGCTAAAAAGGGTGAAAACTTAGAATTTCAGGCGAATTTTTCAAAAACGAAAAACAATGAAAACACAGATTATATCGATACGCAATACACGCCAACCGAAGATTCATACAGAACCAATTTAATCGACACGAAAACGAATTATACGCAGTTAAACCTTGATTATGTAAATCCGTTATCGGAAACTTCAAAAATCGAAGTGGGAGCCGAAACCAGATTGCAAAAAACCGACAGTAATTTCGACAATGTTTCCGGGACGTATTTTGCAGCCAATAATTTCGATTTCAAAAGAGATATCCATGCAGTCTACACCAATTACGGCAAGCAATGGAACAAATGGAGCGCACAATTAGGTGTACGTGTAGAGGCATATAAAATTGAAGCCAACTTTGAAACGCTTTCCACAAATCCGGCTGACGACAAATCCCAAACGGTAACCGATGATATTTTCACAGCCTATCCGTCTGCTTTCCTTACATACACTGTAAATGAGAAAAACTCTTTCAACTTCAATTATTCCAGAAGAGTGGACAGACCAAGTATTGGACAAATCAATCCGATCAGAGAGTGGACAACGCCTACGATGGAATCAAGAGGTAATCCGGATTTAGTACCTCAGTTCACGAATTCATTTGAAATTAATTACACCAGAAACACCAAATTGGGTTCTGTTACCACAGGTGTTTTCTACAGAAGAATCAATGATGAAATTTCAAGAGTAGTGTTTAATGATCCGAACGATGAAAACCGAAAAATACTTTCTTTCGACAATTTCAACGACAATAATGCCTACGGTGTAGAAGCCTCAGGCAACCTTAAATTCACAAAATGGTGGGCGGTTAATGCTAGTGCTGATGCCTATTTCAAAACAGTACGCGGTACGGTTCAAAACGCGACTACTGACGAATTTGAAAATGCCGAAGTGGATGTTACGACATTCAACACGAGACTAAACAATACGTTCACACTTAACAAAAATTTACGTGTTCAATTGTTCGGAATGTACAGAGGACGCGACTTGAGTCTTCAGTTCGAAAGAAAGCCAATGTACAAAGCCGATTTAGGGATGACGTATAATGTGATGAAAGGAAAAGGTACGATTACGATCCGATCCAATGATATTTTCAACACCATGCGTTTTGCTTTTGACGGCGATATTCCGTACAGACAACACGGGGCTTTTTACTGGGAGAGCCAAACCTTATATGTTGGGTTTAACCTAATGTTCGGTGGTGGAAAGAACAGAGAATTACAACGCAAACAACGTGATACCAACGAAACGCAAGGTAGTGGCGGAATGTTCTAAATGTGAGTTTTTAGTTTTTCAATTATATTTAACCAAAAAACCTCGGAGATGGTCAACTCCGAGGTTTTTTATTGTAGTTTGATTTATCCGTTTTTTACCAGCGGATAATCACACTTCCCCAGGTAAATCCGCTCCCGAAAGCTGCCAGAACCACCAAATCACCCTCTTTTATTTTTCCTTTTTCCCATGCTTCAGTTAAAGCAATCGGAATAGAAGCGGCTGTTGTGTTTCCGTATTTTTGGATGTTGTTATATACCTGATCGTCGGTTAATTGGAATTTCTGCTGAATAAACTGAGAGATACGCAAATTCGCCTGATGCGGAATCAGCATATCAATATCTGAAACCTGCAGGTTGTTCGCCTCTAACCCTTCATTAATCACCTCACTGAAACGAACCACCGCATTTTTGAATACGAATTGTCCGTTCATGTGTGGATAGTAACTTTCATCGTCCGGGTCGTTATCGGATAAAATATCGGTTACCCAGCGTTTTCCCATACCCGGCGCAATCAACACCAATTCTTCGGCGTGTTGGCCTTCCGAATGCAAATGCGTGGATAAAATCCCTTTTGTGGTATCTTCCGTTCGGCTTAAAACGGCTGCACCGGCACCATCTCCGAAAATTACGGAAACACCACGGCCGCGATCGGTCATGTCCAAACCGGTGGAATGTACTTCCGAACCGATTACCAGAATGTTTTTATACATTCCGGTTTTAATGAACTGATCGGCAACCGATAACGCATACACAAATCCGGAACACTGGTTACGGACGTCCAAAGCACCAACGGTTCTCAAACCCAAATCGCGTTGTACCAAAACTCCAGGACCCGGGAAATAGTAATCCGGACTCAGCGTGGCAAAAACCACAAAATCAATAGCCTCTTTAGCCACTCCGGAGCGTTCGATAGCTATTTCAGCCGCTTTTACGCCCATAGAAGTTGTCGTGTCTTCACCTCTTATAATATGACGACGCTCCTGAATTCCGGTCCGTTCCTGAATCCATGCATCGTTGGTATCCATTTTTTTCGACAAATCGTCGTTGGTAACAATATTTTCCGGAACGTAAAAGCCTAGTCCAGAGATTTTTGAATGATACATCATCTTTGTTTTTTTGTTAAAAATCGGGCTACAAATTTAAGCATAATTGAAATTATAATTAATATTAGCACTTTTTTTTTCGATTACAGCAATTCTTATCCGATAAATTGGTGATTTTTAACAATTCCATACTTCATTTCTTACTTAAAAATAGTATTTTAGAGGCTTTCATTTTTCAAAAAACCATTTACTACATGAAACTACTTTATAAATCTGTATTCTTCTTATTCTTAAGCAGTTCGCTTTTTGCACAGGAAAACCTAACCTACCAAAAGCCTTCCAAAGAAATTTTGGCATTGGCAGAATACGAAAGAGCACCATCGGTAACAATGGACACCAAAAAAGAATGGATGCTGTTGAGCTACCGCAACACTTACAAGAACTTAGACGATTTGAATCAGGAGGAAATGCGTTTGGGCGGGTTGCGAATCAATCCGATTACCAATATTTCCAGTACGGTTACCTACATCAATAACCTGAAAGTTCGTCGTATAAAAGACAAAAACGAACTTCAGGTTCAGGGTTTACCGAACAATCCGAAAATTGCCAACTTATCGTGGTCACCCGATGAAAAGAAAATAGCATTCACCCACACTACCACTTCGGGCGTAGAACTTTGGGTTTTGGATATTGCATCGGCGAAAGCTTCCAAATTATCATCCGACAATCTGAATGCCAACATGGGCAACCCAATCAGTTGGTTCAGAGACGGACAGCATCTTCTGGTAAAGACATTATTAACAAACCGTTCCGCTTTGATTGATGCCAAAAAGGATTTGCCTGCCGGACCTATCGTTTCCAACAGCGAAGGAAAAGTATCCCAAAACAGAACGTATCAGGATTTACTGAAAAACAAAACCGATGAAACCAATTTTGAAAATCTGGTAACCTCCGAATTGTACAAAATCGATTTGAACGGAAAAGCCGAATTATTCAAAAAAGCCGACATGTATGCGGGTGAATCCTTCTCTCCGGACGGAAATTACATTATGATTTCGACATTACAAAAGCCGTTTTCCTACATCGTACCGTTAAGCCGTTTCCCGCAAAAAACAATCGTTTATGAGAAATCCGGAAACGAAATCAAAGTGGTGAATGAAGTGCCGCTGAATGAAATTATGCCCAAAGGTTTCATGGCCGTCCGTAAAGGAAAAAGAAACATGAGTTGGAGAAATGACACTCCGGCAACGTTGTGTTATGTGGAGGCTTTAGACGGTGGCGACCCTGCCAACAAAGTGGAATTCCGAGATGAAGTTTTCCTATGGAATGCCCCTTTCGCTTCGGCACCCACTTCATTGGTAAAAACGCCGCAACGCTATGCCGGCATCACCTGGGGTAATGATAAAATTGCTGTGGTTTATGACAGCTGGTACGATACCCGAAACACCAAAACCTACCTGATCAATCCATCCAATCCATCAGAAGCGCCCAAAGTGATTTCTGACCGAAATTCGCAGGACATCTATTCCGATCCCGGAAACTTTGAAACGAAGAAAAACGCATATGGCAGACAGGTGCTAGCAATGGAGAACGACAATGCCTATCTGATTGGAAACGGATTCACCAAAGAAGGGCAATTCCCTTTCATTGATGAGTTCAACACCAAAACCTTAAAAGCCAAACGTTTGTACCAATCGGCTTTCAAAAACAAAAAAGAAGACATCCTGTCGATTGAAGATTATAAAAAAGGAGAGGTTCTGGTTCAAATCCAATCACCAACCGAATTCCCGAATTATTATTTCCGAAACATCAAATCGAAAGACAAAATCACACCGATAACCGCCTTCAAAAACCCATTTGAAAGCATTAAGAACGTGTATAAAGAAGTCATCAAATACAAACGTAAGGACGGCGTGGAATTATCGGGAACATTATACCTTCCGGCAAATTACGACCGCAAAGCGAAAAAAGAAAAACTTCCGTTACTAATTTGGGCCTACCCAACCGAATTTAAAGACAAGAATTCGGCAGGACAATCCAATCAGAACCCGAACGAATTCACCTTCCCTAATTACGGTTCGTTTGTATATTGGGTAACCAAAGGCTATGCGGTATTGGATGACGCTTCGTTCCCGATTATCGGAGAAGGAAAAACAGAACCCAACGACACGTTCATTACGCAATTGGTAGCTAACGGAGAAGCGGCCATTGACGCGGTGGATAATTTAGGCTACATTAATCGTAAAAAAGTAGCTGTGGGCGGACATTCGTATGGTGCTTTCATGACGGCAAATTTATTAAGCCACTCCAACTTATTTGCCTGTGGGATTGCCCGAAGCGGGGCGTACAACAGAACCCTAACGCCTTTCGGTTTCCAGAGCGAACAACGCAATTACTGGGAAGTTCCGAACATTTACAACGGAATGTCACCGTTCATGAATGCGGAAAAAATGAAAACCCCTTTGCTATTGGTTCATGGAGAAGCGGATAACAATCCGGGGACGTTCACCCTACAAACCGAGCGTTACTTCCAGGCTTTGAAAGGTTTGGGAGCGCCGGCAAGAATGGTTATTTTACCGAAAGAATCACACGGATATGCCGCTAAGGAAAATATTTTCCACCTGCTTTGGGAACAAGATCAGTTCCTGGAAAAATATCTGAAAAACTAATTTATAAATCAAACCCCGAATGTTAGTATTCGGGGTTTCTTTTTACAATAGCCTCTTTTTTATGTTTTGAATTTTCAGATTCCTTTCCATGGAAAAAGTGGCCGTTTTTGCATTTACGTACTCGTAAAGCAGCAAGGCTTTTTCATTAAAATCTGATTTACCGATATGCGCCAGAATATCTGCAAAAATTTCGATATTTTCAGGAGTAAAACACTGATTTTGAATCAAAAAAGATACTAGTTCGTCCTTTGGAATTCCCTCAATGGTATCCAAATCAAAACCCAATTCTTTCTTTAGTGCGACATTAATCTGTGAAACGGCAGTACTAAAATCAGCATCCGATGTGCTTCCGATAAGTTTTTCAAACATTCTTTTCAATACAAATCCCAACTGCGCTATCTGTTTGGACAGGAAATCCTCTTTTGCCATAACTAACTGATCATTAAGGTTACTTCCGAATTGGAAGTCAATTCGGTTTCATGCTCGAAGAAAATCACTTTTCGGTCAAACACCGCTTTCACCAGATAATGGCTTCCTTTAAAATAGGATTGTTTTACCGTTACTCTTAAAAGACCGTTTTCGACCACTTTCAATTGGTGCGGATACAACAAAAGCGTTTCGTCTTCGCCTTCCGTGAATACAAGCTGCGAAAGCAATAATTCGTTCACTTCCCCAAAAAGAGAGGCCACATACTTGTTACTCGGATTATTATAAATCGTTGCCGAAACACCTTTCTCCACGATTTCCCCTTTTCGCAAAACCAGGGTCTCATCGGAAAAAGAAAGCGCATCCACACTGTCATGGGTGGCAATAATTACCGTAATCCCTTTGGATTTCAGATAGGCAAATAAATTTCTTCGCAGTGCGTTTTTCCTGAAATTATCAATATGACTGAAAGGTTCATCCAGTAACAAAACTTCCGGTTCAAGCGCTAAAACCCTTGCCAAAGCCACACGCTGCTGTTGTCCTCCGCTCAAGAACTGTGCTTTCACATTGGCAAATTCTGTCATTTCCACAATTTCCAACAATTCTTCAACCCGTTGCTTTTTCTGTTCGGGATAAAAATTAGAAAGAAACTTTCCCACGTTTTCGGCTACGGTAACATAGGGCATCAGATCAAAATCCTGCGCCAGATATTTCATAAACGGCATTCCGGGAACCAAATGGAATTTCGGTCCGGTTACTTCCGTGTCTGCCCAAAAAATCTGTCCCTGATCCAAATCATACAAACCGTAAATGAGTTTAAGGAGTGTGCTTTTACCGCAACCGCTTTCTCCCAAGACAGCCAAATTCGTCCCTTTAGCAACCGTAAAGTTGCAGTTATGAATGATCTTTTTATCCGTATATCCGAAGGAAATCGTTTTAACCTGTAGCATTGTTATCAAATAGAAGCTGCAAATTTAACCGCTAATAATCTTAATATGCATCCTTTATAACATTTTTTTAAATCCAAATTCGTTACTATTTGAAAGTTTATGTCTAATATTGCAGAAATTATAACCTACTAGTTGCATGAATTTTTCAGCCAAAAAACTGACATTCTTTTTTTTGTTTTTATCCTATTTCTCGTTTGGACAACGTGTGTATGATAACTACTCCATTGATGTAAACTACGGTCTATCAGGTGCATATGCTCCTTCCATAACAGAGTTATCGCATATCGATTTCGGATTTCGCTACATGTTTGGTGAAAAATGGGGAATTAAATTGGATTACGGAACCGATAAATTCAGAACCCAAAAATCGCCAAATGAAATGGGAACGGATTATCAGCGGATTTCTGTTCAGGCGGTTGGAAACCTGAATAACATTCTGGACGACCGAAGTTATTTTTACAACGAATACTTTTGCATTTTAGCACATGCAGGTGGTGGCTATGCCTGGCAGAAGTCGGTATCTTACCCCGAATGGGGGGGGCCTGGAATTGATGAAATTCCGCACATGATGATAGGACTTAATCCGCAATACACTTTTGCCGAAGGTTTTTCGGTAGGTATTGATGCCACAGCGATTATGAATTTGGCGCAGCACGTTAAATTTGACGGAACGCGTGTTTCCAGAGCTGCCGACAATGCTACTACAACATACACTTACAACTTAAGTCTGGGACTAACCTATACTTTTGGCGGAAAATAATAAAACAAAAACCCCCGAAGACATCGGGGGGTTTTATTTTATGGAAAATCCTTAAAACTTAATTTCCGGATTCTTTTTTCGCTTCCTCCACCATTTTTTCGTTAGCCGTAATGGCAAACTCAACTCGGCGGTTTTTAGCCCTTCCTGCATCAGTGTCGTTATCTGCAATCGGATCGGCCTCTCCCATTCCAACAGTAGTGAATCGAGCAGAAACCAAACCTTTTCCGGCCATATAACTTCGAACAGCCGCAGCACGTTGCTCTGATAAATTCAAATTGTATTCATCCGAACCTTTACTGTCGGTATATCCGTAAATCTGAATATTAGTATCCGGATATTCTTTAAATACCGGAACCAATTTGTCTAAATTTTGTTTGGCTGTAGCCGTTAATGTCGATTTGTTAAAATCAAAATTCACGGAGTTTTCACCCAAAATCAAACGGATTCCTTCTCCTACCCTTTCCACTTCAACGCCCGGCAACGCTTCCTTGATTTCACGTGCCTGTTTATCCATTTGTCTTCCGATTATGGCGCCGGCAGTTCCTCCGATTACACCTCCAAGAACGGCACCCAAAGCCCCTTTTCCTCCTTTACCAAGATTATTTCCCAAAACACCACCGATAACAGCACCTCCCACAGCACCTATTACGGCTCCTTTTTGAGTATTGTTGGCATTTTTAACTGATTTACAACTTGTAAAAGCAGCTCCCATTGTAAGGGTCAACGCCAAAATATAAATACTTACCTTTTTCATATTATTCTTGTTTATTTAATTAACTTTTTGAAATTGATACACAATATCCGCATTATTTCCGCCAACATTGATTTTGTCAACCAATTGAAAAGAATTCTCCGATTGGTTGGCAATTCGTAAACGGTAACCCTGAGTGACTTTTCTTGCTTTGGCATCTTCTCCGATAAACTTCAGGGTAAACTCTTTTTCCGGGGTAATGGACCACACGATATCGCTATTGAAATCGGTACATTGGGTTAATTCGACCGTTCCCGTATTATTATTGGACACAAACTGCCACTTACTGCCTACAAAACACTTGGAATCGGCAATTTGAAACGAAGTGGCTTTAAAATACTCCGAACCGGCATAACTTACGTTAGTGATGGTCCATTTTCCTTTTAATCCGATTTGTGATTTGGTATCGATAGTAGGTTTGCACGAAAACAGGAACAAGGCAAAAAAACTTAAAAGCAATAACTTTCTCATAAAAATATATTTTGATTTTACGTAAATAATTTTAGTAATTAAAAACGTACTAATTTAACGAATTATTACCCATTAAACGGCAAATTGTTTTTTTTTTAACACTTATGTCAATTTGTCACTTCCATCGCATTTGGTATTTAATTTGACGAAAAGCCAGCATAACTTTTAATTAAAATTCACAGTATATGACAACAGGAAAAATTAATGTTTCGGTAGAGAACATCTTTCCGTTAATCAAGAAATTTTTATACAGCGATCACGAGATTTTCCTTCGTGAGTTGGTTTCCAATGCCACCGACGCTACTTTAAAGTTAAAACACCTCACCAGCATTGGTGAAGCAAAAGTGGAATACGGCAATCCGGTTATCGAAGTGAAAATCGACAAAGAAGGCAAAAAGCTTCACATTATCGATCAGGGCTTGGGGATGACGGCGGAAGAAGTCGAAAAATACATCAATCAGGTCGCCTTTTCGGGTGCGGAAGAATTTTTGGAGAAATACAAAGATTCGGCTAAAGACAGCGGCATCATCGGGCATTTCGGTTTGGGCTTCTATTCTGCCTTCATGGTAGCGGAAAAAGTCGAAATCATCACCAAATCCTATAAAGACGAACCGGCGGCACATTGGACGTGTGACGGCAGTCCGGAATTCACATTAACTCCATCAGACAAAACCGAACGCGGAACCGAAATCATCCTTCATATTGCCGAAGATTCCCTGGAGTTTCTGGAAGACTTCAAAATCCGTGAATTGTTAACCAAATACAACAAATTCATGCCGGTGCCGATTAAATTCGGAACCCGTAAGGAGAAAAAAGCGTTTGGCATAGGCGAAGAAGAAAAAATGGAGGAAATTGAGGTGGACAACATCATCAACAATCCAACGCCGGCATGGACAAAACAACCGGTGGATTTAGATGAGGACGACTACAAAAACTTCTATCGCGAATTGTATCCGATGCAGTTTGAAGAACCGTTATTCAACATTCACCTGAACGTGGATTACCCGTTCAACCTAACCGGAATCCTGTATTTCCCGAAAATGTCGGCCGATTTACAGATTCAGAAAGATAAAATCCAATTGTACCAAAATCAGGTGTATGTAACTGATAACGTGGAAGGCATTGTGCCTGAATTTCTTACGATGCTGAAAGGGGTAATCGATTCTCCGGACATTCCGTTAAACGTGTCGCGTTCCTACTTACAAGCGGATGGCGCGGTGAAGAAAATTTCAAATTACATTACGCGTAAAGTTGCCGATAAACTGAAAGCGTTATTCAACGAAAACCGCGAAGATTTCGAACAAAAATGGAACGACATAAAAATCGTTTTGGAATACGGAATGCTATCCGAACCGAAATTCTATGAAAAAGCAGGCGCCTTTACATTATATCCAACAGTAAACAAAAAATACTACACGCTGGAGGAATTGAAAGAAACGATTAAAGACAAGCAAACCGATAAAGACGGAAAATTAGTGATTCTGTATGCTTCCGACAACGATGCACAACACAGTTATGTGGAAGCTGCCGAAGCCAAAGGATACGAAGTCTTGTTATTGGATTCGCCAATCGTATCGCATCTGATTCAGAAACTGGAATCCGATAACGAAAACCTGCAGTTTGTTCGCGTGGATTCGGATCATATTGACAATTTGATCAAGAAAGACGACAATCAGATTTCGAAATTGTCCGATGAAGAAAAAGAAACGCTGAAAACCACTCTGGAATCCATTGTTCCTACAACCACATACACGGTACAACTGGAAGCGATGGACAGCAAAGCCGCGCCGTTTATGATTACACAACCGGAATTCATGCGTCGTATGAAAGAAATGAGCAAAACAAGCGGCGGAGGAATGTTCGGCATGGGCAACTTCCCGGAAATGTACAATCTGGTGGTAAATACCAATTCGGATTTGGCGACTTCCATCGTAAACGAAAAAGACAAAACCGCTCAGGAAAACCTGGTAAAACAAGCTCTGGATTTAGCCAAACTGTCACAAGGTTTATTGAAAGGCGAAGAATTGACCGCTTTTGTGAAACGTAGTTTTGAATTGATTAAGTAAGCTTCTTAAAAGTCATTATCATTAAACAAAACCTGCAGGAAAATCACTTGCAGGTTTTTTTATTCGATAATCCAAAGCAAAACGGGTTTGTTGGTAGTTTTCAGTTTCTTATCCAATTTTCTCATAAACGCATCCGAAACCGCAGGACAGCCCCAACTTAGAGGAGAATAAAGAGGAAATATCTCCTTATTGGCGACTTTTTCCCAGGAATGCAACACCACAATGCGTTCCACAGCGGTTTTATTCGTGGTTTCCAAACCTTCCAGCCAGTATTTCACCTTAATGCCCCACGTACTGTAATCGCGCTTTCCAATCCTGTATTTCCCTTTCATGGAACAATGACTGTCGGTTTCCGTGCTGAATCTCACCTTACTGTATTTGGCGGTATTGACTTCGAAATGATCACAGGCACCATGTGTTACCAGATTTTTATCGGTAATTTTTGATTTTGTAAAATCATAGACATAAAACCGGTTTTTTCCGGAATGCACGCTCAAATCAATCAGAAAATAATACTCCTCATTGAAGTTGTTTTCCTTGCAAAATTTTTTAGCTTCCAAATGGCAATCGGCATAGGTTGCTTTGGCCCCGTTTGAGGAATTACAGCTGATAAAAGAAACGATAATCAGAAGGAGCTTTCTTTTCATGGCGCATTAAAATTTCAGAGATACTGTTTAAACACCACTCTTTTAATTTTAGTATGATTTACCTGAACTAATTTTAATCCGCCCGTCTATACCCAAACCAAAAACCACAACTTTCTGTCTGCAAACAACATAATTTAAACAAAACCCTTATCTTTGCCGGCTTTTTAAAATTGAAAATATGTTTGGGAACAGAGTATTAAAGGGAGTTTTCCTGGTAGGTTTAGGTGCTACCAGTTATGGGATGTTGGCCACTTTTGTAAAATTGGCGTATGAGGAAAAATACACCACGGCAGAAGTAACGTCATCACAATTCATATTGGGAATTATTGGAATTTTATTAATCAATGCTTTTCAGAAAATAAAAAAAGGAAACGGTGTAATTAAGGCTACCGGAAGAAATGTTTTTCATTTGATGCTGGCCGGAACCTCGCTAGGCATGACCAGCATTTTCTATTATTTGGCCGTAAAATACATTCCGGTTTCGATTGGAATCGTTTTGTTAATGCAAACGGTTTGGATGGGAGTATTACTGGAGTGGTTTCTGGATAAAAAAGCGCCTTCCATACAAAAAATCATTTCGGTTATTATTGTTTTGATTGGAACTGCTTTGGCCATAAACATTTTTAAAATCGACTTCAATGACCCCGAAATAGATTGGACAACCGGAATTTTCTGGGGAATTTTAGCGGCGGCCTCCTTTACAACCACCATGTTCACCGCTAACAAAGTAGCCGTGGGCATTTCTTCGGCACAAAGAAGTTTGTACATGCTTTTAGGTGGTGCCGTTATCGTATTTGGATTTAGTTTATACACCCAAACCGCGCCTTTCAATTTTGACATTTTCATGAAATGGGGCATCGTTTTAGCGGTTTTCGGAACGATAATACCTCCTATGTTGATGAATGCCGGGTTTCCAAACACCGGAATCGGATTGGGAAGTATTGTTTCCTCTCTGGAATTGCCGGTTTCCGTTACAATGGCTTTCTTCATCCTGAACGAAACGGTGGTTTTCACACAATGGATAGGGATTTTATTAATAATTCTCGCTATTGTTATTATGAATGTAAATTTTAAAAATAAATCGTAATTTTTTAACATTTTTATATTTTTTTAAGTAAATTCGTAATAAATATACCTTATTATGAGTTTACCTTGGCACTTATACCTGATGGCTTCGCTCTACATTATTGCAGGGTTAAATCATTTCAGAACGCCAAGACTCTATCTCAAAATCATTCCGCCTTATTTCCCCAATCCTAAGACACTCAACCTGATTTGCGGTTTTTCTGAAGTGATTCTGGGGATTGCGCTTTGCATTCCCGTGGTTTCAAAATTCGCCGCCTGGGGCATTATTGCCTTACTCATTGCTGTTTTTCCGGCTAATATTTATATGTATCTGCACGATGATGCCGGCTTAGGCATTCCGTCCTGGTTACGGTTTATTCGTTTACCATTTCAACTGGTATTATTGTATTGGGCCTTTTGCTACACCTGAATCAATTTTAATCCACACATAATAAAAACATCAGCAGTATGAAAAAACTATTCGCAGAATTTTTCGGAACCTATTGGTTAGTATTTGGAGGTTGTGGGAGCGCCCTTTTTGCGGCAGGTATCCCTGAGTTAGGTATTGGTTTTACCGGTGTTTCTTTAGCTTTCGGGTTAACCGTTTTAACCATGGCGTATGCGGTTGGACACATATCGGGCGGACACTTTAATCCCGCAGTTTCTTTCGGATTGTGGGCCGGCGGTCGTTTTGACATTAAAGATTTGATTCCTTATGTCATTGCGCAATGTTCAGGCGCCATTACGGCTGCCGCCACGCTGTTTTTTATCGCATCGGGGAAAGCCGGATTTGCCATCGACAACACGAAAGCAGGTGCTTTTGCTTCCAACGGTTATGGCAGTTTCTCACCCGACGGTTTTTCCATGGCATCCGCTTTTACGGTCGAATTTGTTCTCACGATGTTTTTCCTGTTAATCATCCTTGGCGCTACCGATAAATTGGCTAACGGAAAATTTGCCGGAGTAGCCATTGGTTTAGCACTCACCTTAATTCATCTGATCAGCATCCCAATCACCAATACCTCTGTAAATCCGGCCCGTTCCACGTCACAGGCATTATTTACTCAGGGCGAACCCTTACTTCAGTTATGGCTATTTTGGCTGGCTCCAATTTTAGGGGCGATCGTTGCGGGAATTATTTATAAAAACCTGCTCCAGAAAAACGATTCGGAATAAATTGCTGCATACAAATCAAAAGCGGTGAAAGCATTCATCGCTTTTTTTTTAATTTTGAATTATGAATTTGTTTCCGAAAGATAAAATCACGTTCGATTTACCCGATGCTGACATCGAATACTATCCGGATTTCGTTTCGGAAACGGAAGCCCTTTCGTTATTTCACAAACTCCTTGATGAAATTCCGTGGCAGCAGGACAACATCACCGTTTTCGGAAAAACACATCAACAACCCAGACTAACTGCTCTATTCGGAAAGGAAGGAAAACCGTATTCCTATTCCAACATAAGTATGCATCCACATCCCTGGAACGAATTACTGACAAAAATTAAACTGAAAGTCGAAAAGACAACCGGACACACGTTCACTTCGGTATTACTCAATTTATACCGCGATGGAAAAGACAGTAACGGCTGGCACGCCGATAACGAAAAAGAACTGGGACAAAATCCAATAATCGCTTCGGTAAGTTTCGGAGAAAAAAGAACCTTTCAGTTAAAACACAATACCATAAAAGAGGCCAAACAAAGTATCGTTCTGGAAAACGGAAGCCTACTTTTAATGAAGGGAACCACACAACACTATTGGAAACATCAGATTCCGAAAACAACAAAACCAATAAATCAACGAATAAATCTTACGTTTCGTACAATTTTATAAAACAAAATGCAAAGGTGATTTCCTTTTTGGTCTGATTTTTGTAAATTCATAAAAAATAAAACTCACGTATTTCTAAATCCGTTTTTTTAGTAATATTGAGTAACGATTTATAAATAGTACTAAAACCAGTTTATTGTATTAATTTTTCATCTAATGAAAAAAAGAAAAATTTCAGAAATGGACAACGAAACGCTAGAACGTGTTGTCACAATGGCTCAGGAGGAAAAAAAGCCTTTTGAAGTATTAAAAGAAGAATTTGGTATTTCAGAAAACGATGTTACTGAACTGATGCGGAAAAAATTGTCTAAAGACAATTTCGAACTTTGGAAAAAGAAGGTTACAGCAAGCAAACCGAAACCAAAACCTCTAAAATTCAATGAAATTGAGGATGACGAGTTAGACAGCAAATACTATTTTAAAAATAAAATGGATTAAAACAGAAATCTCCTATATTTGGGAGATTTTTTTTACACAAACATGAAGCAAACCCTCAACCTCCTATTGTTGCTTTTCACGACAATGGCATTTTCTCAAACCGAAAATTTTTCGAAAGAAGAAATCGCCGTTTCGACTTTAATTAAAGGCGACCTGTACACGCCCAAGAACGGAAAATCACAAAAAAGCCTGATTATTCTTTTGGCCGGATCGGGACCAACCAACCGCAACGGGAATCAAATCGGAATGCAGAACAATTCCCTGAAATACCTTGCGGAAGAATTGACCAACGGCGGCTACAGCGTGTTTACTTTCGATAAAAGAATCATCGCTCAGATTATAGCCGGTACCGTAAATGAATCGGAAGCAAGATTTGACGATTTGATTTCCGATGCGACAAGCGTAGCCGATTATTTTAAGAAAACGAACCAATACAACAAATTCATTTTTGCCGGACACAGCGAAGGATCATTAGTAGGAATGATTGCCGCCCAACAAACCAAAGCAGACGCCTATATTTCGCTTGCAGGAGCCGGAAGAAGCATTGATGAAGTTCTGGTGGAACAACTTGAAAAGCAAATACCTTCGCTTAAAGAGAAAACCATTGCCTACCTGAACCTGCTAAAAAAGGGAGAAACATTTAAGAATGATACTCCGGTTTTAAATTCACTGTTCCGGGAAAGCGTTCAGCCTTATATGATTTCGTGGTTAAAATACAATCCGCAGCAGGAAATCAAGAAAGTAAACTGTCCGACGCTAATTATTAATGGTGATAAAGACCTACAGGTAACCCCAAAAGATGCCCGACTGTTAAACGAGGCGCAACAAAAAAGCACACTGGTCATCATCAAAGACATGAACCACGTTTTCAAAACCGTTACGGGAGACGAAAAGGAGAATATGGAAACTTATTCAAAGCCAGAAGTAAAGAACAATCCGGAACTTTCAGAAACCATACTAAAATTCTTAAACAACAGATTGTAACAAAAAACACAACTGTGCTACTTATTGATATATCAAAAACGAAATAATGAAAAAACTAATTTGCACATTGGCATTGGCCGCAGTGTTAGTAAGCTGCAAAACGGCACAAAATAACACGCCGACAATAAACGACGTAAATGTTGCTATTGATTTGGTAAACGTAACCGACGATAAGGTTATGGTAACCATCACACCACCAACTTTCACCACAGAAACAATTACATTCCACATTCCGAAAACCGTTCCCGGAACGTATTCCGAAGACAATTACGGAAGATTCATCGAGGATGTAAAAGCATACGATGCCCAAGGAAACCTTTTGGCTGTCACAAAAAAAGACGAGAATTCATGGACGATTGCCGATGCTAAAAAAATCAGCAAAGTAACCTATTTGGTAAACGACTCATTTGACGTGGAAGTTTCAGGAGGCATGGGCGGAAAAGATGTTTTCTCTCCGGCCGGAACAAACATTGCAGCAGGCGAGAATTTCATGATAAATACACATGGTTTTGTGGGGTATTTCGAAGGAAAATCGGAGCTTCCATACAAAGTAACCATTGCGCACCCGGCAGCTTTATGGGGCGCCACTTCATTGACAGACACAGATGCCAGCGCCGATAAAGATGTATTCATGACATCCCGTTATGCCGAATTGGTAGACCACCCGATCATGTATTCCAAACCGGATTATACGGCGTTTAAAGTAGACGATATGGATATTTTAATCAGCGTGTATTCGCCAAACGGAACCTACAAAGCAGCAGACATCACGCCAGCGATGGAAACGATGATGCGCGCTCAGAAAAAATTCTTAGGCCCGGTAAATGCCACCAAAAAATACAGCGTTTTATTGTATTTATCCGATATGAAAAAAGCCGATGCTAAAGGTTTCGGCGCTTTGGAACACACCACATCCACTACGGTAGTGATGCCGGAAATGATGCCGAAAGCAGCCTTATTGGAACAATTGAAAGATGTGGTTTCCCACGAATTCTTCCATATCGTAACACCTTTAACGGTACACTCTACGGAAATCCAATATTTCGATTTCAACAATCCGAAAATGTCGGAACACCTATGGATGTATGAAGGGGTAACGGAATATTTCGCGAATCTTTTCCAGGTAAACCAAGGTTTAATATCCGAAGAAGACTTCTACAACAGAATGGTGGATAAAATTGACCAGTCCAAACGTTTTGATGAAAAAATGCCGTTCACCACGATGAGTAAAAACATTTTGGACAAACAATACAAAGATTCCTATTATAATGTTTACTTAAAAGGAGCTTTGATTGCCATGTGTATCGACATTCAAATGAGAGAGAGCAGTAATGGCGAAAAAGGAATTTTAGATCTAATGCACGCATTATCTGCAGAATACGGAACCAAAAAAGCGTTTAACGATGCCGAATTGTTTGCGAAAATAACATCCTTATCTTATCCGGCCGTTGGGGAATTCCTAAAAACCTATGTTGCGGGAGAAACGCCGATTCCTTACGATCAGTACTTTGCAAAAATGGGCGTGACTCAGGCAAAAGTCAAAAAAGCGGGCAATCCATTCTTAAAAGACCAGTCTACCCCATACATTACGGTAGATCCCGCCACGAAAGAAATCAAAATTCTTCCGGAAATCGAACTGAATACGTTCATGAAATCCCTTGGCATTAAAAATGACGATGTCATTGCAGCGGTTAACGACACCAACTACAATTTAGACAACATCTATGATTTAATTATGTTAAGCATGGGATGGAAAGAAGGCGATCCGATTACCGTTAAAATCAAACGCAACGGAAAAGAGCAACTTCTGAAAGGAAAAGTCACCTTACCAATGGAGGAAGTGGAAGGTTTCCATGCCACGGACAGCAGCAAAGCGAAATTAAAAGAAGGCTGGTTAAAAGGCTAGTATTTCTTTTTAATACAACTATCCCCGATTTACAATGTAGGTCGGGGATTTTTATTTCCTTTCGATTCACAAGCGCCATGCAAAGTTTCTTTACAGGCATTTCAATTAATTTTCTTTACTTTGCAACCATTAAACCAAAAAGAATGAAAAAATTACTGATTGCCGCTTTAGCCTTTTCTGCTTTAGTGGCCTGCGATAAAAAAGAAAGCGATAAAAACCTGCACTTAACCGGAAAAATTGAAGGTTTAAAAAAGGGCAAATTATACATCCAGCACATTGTTGATACAAGTTTAGTAACCTTGGACAGTATTATGGTGGAAGGCGATGCCAATTTCAAAAGCGATTTACAAATTTCGGAACCGGAAATGTTGTATTTATCCCTGGACAGAGGAAATTCCAACTCCTTAGACAACATCTTACCTTTCTTTGCCGAACCGGGCAATATGACCATTGAAACCTCTTTAAAAGAGTTTTATGCCAAAGCAAAAGTAACCGGTTCAAAAAACAACGATCTGTACAATGATTTTAAGAAAATTAAAATGCGTTACAATGACGAGCAGAATAAAACGTTAAGCTTTACAATATTGGCACGAAAAATCAATAATGTCCAAAAATTAGACAGTTTAAACCAGCGTGCTGACAAACTAACCATGAGAAGGTATCTGGACGCCATTAACTTTGCGGTTAACAACGGAAATCACGAAGTGGCGCCTTACATTGCCCTGACAGAAATTTATGATGCGAACATCAAATATTTAGACACCATCCAAAAAGCAATGTCTCCTGAGGTTGCCAAATCCAAATACGGAAAACAGTTAACCGAATTTATTGCAAGACGAAAAACATCCGAATAATGTAAAGGGATGGAATAATAAAAAAAGCGACCGTTAACGGTCGCTTTTTTTTATTGATGCTTTTCACAAAAAGGTTCAAAAACAAAAAAGGTTTCCAAAATTGGAAACCTTTTGAGCCGATAGAGGGACTCGAACCCACGACCTGCTGATTACAAATCAGCTGCTCTAGCCAGCTGAGCTACACCGGCAACTTGTACTGTTGCTTTTGTTTCAGTAAGAAACCACGCTGCGCGTGTTAGAAAAAATTGAGCCGATAGAGGGACTCGAACCCACGACCTGCTGATTACAAATCAGCTGCTCTAGCCAGCTGAGCTACACCGGCGTCTCAATTATTCACAAACACTTCTGTTTATAGGGGCTCGTGAATTACTTTTCGGGTGCAAATATAATGGAGTTTTTCAAACTTCCAAATTCTTATTTGCACTTTTTTAAGTTTTTTTCAGACTACAATTTGTTGATTTTTTCAACCAACTGAGTAGCAACAACTTCTAAATCTTTATTAATTTGTTTGTAATGTGCTTTTTTATTCTCCACTTTCTTTTGGTTCACTTTAGTGATCAAACCATCAAAAGAGGCGATAGCTTCATCAATCAATGCATCAGATTCAGCAGATGGTTTCCCTGTTGTAGTCATCTCATAGATATAAACTGCTTCAATAATATCACCCAATACGAAGTTGATGTCTTTTTTTAAGTTTTTTACGCTTGCCATTTTATTTTGTTTAAAATTTCGTTTGCAAAATTACAATTAATCTTTAGATAATAAGTTAAGAAATAAATATTTCTAACAAAGTGCCTTTACCAACCAATTCAAAATCAGTTAAAGCCGCCGGAAGTAAAACCGTATCGCCTTTTTTAAAGGAATACTTTAGGAATGAATCGGTTACCACATAAAATTCCCCTTCCGTACATACCAAAACCGTAAACGATTCGCCGTCTTTATTAAAATTCATTTTTCCGTCCAACGGAATGATATTCGTGGTAAAATAAGAACAATGAACGACTTGGTTTCTTGTGTTCGGTTTGGATTCGTACTTTCTTTGTGCGGCTACCTCATCATAGGTTATGGCATCCAAAGCCTGTTCGATGTGCAACTCGCGTGAATTCCCCTGAGCATCAACCCGATCCCAGTCGTAAATGCGATAGGTAATATCCGAAGTCTGCTGAATTTCAGCTAACATCACTCCTGCCCCTATTGCGTGAATGGTTCCGGTTTCCAAAAAGAAAACATCTCCTTGCTGCACGGGTATTTTATTTAAAATCGACACCAGTGATTTTTGTTCCAAATGCTGTAAATATTCGGAAGCGGAAGACTTTTTCTTAAAACCTACTATAATTTCAGCACCTTCATCGGCCTGCATCACATACCACATTTCAGTCTTTCCGAAAGAATTATGACGTTCTTTTGCCAAGGCATCATTCGGATGGAGCTGAATCGACAAATCTTCTCGGGCATCCAGAAACTTAAACAACAAGGGAAATTCGCTTCCAAAACGTTCATAAACGGTTGATCCGAGAATTTCTTTCGGATAGTTCTGAAGCAATTCGTTTAAGGAAATCCCGGCAAAATTTCCGTTAGCCACTACGCTTACATCTCCGGGAACAGTCGATATTTCCCAACTTTCACCCGTTGTTGGCGTTAGAATATCTTTATTTAAAAGTGTCCGGAGTTTTTCTCCCCCCCAAATTCGGTCTTTTACGATTGGCTTAAAAACCAGTGGATAGCTCTCGAAATTCATTTACACTAACTTTTTCACTGCTTCCACCACTTTTGGAAAATGGCTTTCTGCATTCATACTGTCAAAAACCAAACGAACAATCCCTTGTTTATCCACAACATAAGTAACTCTTCCGGGAAGCAACCCTAAAAGATTCGTTGGTACGCCAAATAGCTTTCTCAGGCTCTTATCTTGATCGGAAAGTAAGGTAAACGGCAACTTATACTGTTCCGCAAATTTTTTATGGGATTTCACACTGTCACCGCTGATTCCGATAACTTCAGCTCCTACATCCTTAAATTCCTCAAATTGGTCCCGAAAAAAACAGGCCTGCTTGGTACAGCCCGGTGTATCGTCTTTGGGGTAAAAATAAATCACCAACACTTTTTTATGCAATACCGAAGCAATGTAAAAATCATCTCCGTTTTGGTCTTTAGCGCCAAACAAGGGCAACTTATCCCCTACTTTAATCTCTCCCATTATTCGCCTTTATAGGTTACGAAATTACGCGGCGTCTCATACAACACCACTTCCAGATCATTTCCGGCCACTATTCTTTTTCTGATTTTATTCCAGATAACAACCACTATGTTTTCAGCTGTGGGATTCAAATCCTGAAATTCGGGTACGTCCAGATTCAAATTTTTATGATCAAACTGGGTTTCGACTTCTTCATAAATAATATCTGCCAAATCCTTGATATCCATTACATACCCTGTTTCCGGATTGATTTTTCCGGTAACACTCACAATCAGTTCATAATTGTGTCCGTGAAAATTCGGATTGTTGCATTTTCCGAAAACAGTCTCATTTTGCTCCACAGACCAATCCTTGCGATACAAACGATGTGCCGCATTAAAATGGGCTTTTCTACTGACAGTTACTCTCATTTAATTTTGAAATTAGAATTCAGAAATCAGAATTTTAAAGTTTATGATCTTCAAGGAAATGATAAAATTCATCAAATATGATTTTGAACCATACCGTATAAATGTCCGGATTCTGTTCCATATCCAATTTTACGGCGTCCACAGCCATCCATTTCCAGCTTTCCACCTCATCGTCATTAATTTTCGGCGCCTCATTATAATAACCAATCATTACGTGATCGAGTTCGTGTTCGGTCAAACCATTATCAAAAGGTGCTTTGTAGATAAACGAAAACAGTTCTTTCAACTCGGTGGTAAAACCCATTTCTTCCCGCAATCTTCGTGTTCCGGCCTGAATATTACTTTCACCTTCGCGTTGGTGACTGCAGCAGGTATTGGTCCACAATAACGGGGAATGGTACTTATGATGCGCTCTTTGCTGGAGCATGATTTCGTTTTTCTCATTCAGAACAAACACTGAAAAAGCACGATGTAACACCGCTTTCTCATGCGCTTCCAATTTTGGCATCAAACCAATCTGTTCGTCTTTTTCGTTGACTAATATTACGTTTTCTTCTGTCATAATTGGTTATTACATGTCAAAAATACGAAAAAAGAAATGGTTTAAAAGGCTTTGTACTGATTCTGAAAAAATAATCCCTTTACAGCCGGAAACGGAAAAACAGGAACCGAACTACTGCATTCAGCAATCAAAACACAACAAATGGAAAAAAGAAATCCCGCTTAGCCCCGATTGCAGTGTAAATTACCTTTGTAAAAGTTTTGAACTTTGACAAAGGTAATTGCAGCGGAAAGCGGGAACAAGGACAACCGACAAAACCCGAACCTCCCGATAGCTATCGGGACGCTTCAAAAATAAGGTGTTAAACGAATACGAAATAAAATTTTAAAACTCAGATTCCACAAATTCACACCGATTACTCCGTGTAAATCTGCGAAATCCGCAAAATCTGTGTTACTTATTCAACACCCGGTTAACGCGATATATGTTAATATTAACAATGAATTGCAGACAGTAGCATGCAGCGCTGTTTTTATTAACTTACAGCAAGTCCCAAAGCTTCAGCTATTTTTAAAGCACACTTCTCACCATCGATGGCGGCCGAAATAATCCCGCCCGCATACCCCGCGCCTTCTCCGCAAGGATACAACCCTTTTATCTGCAGGTGTACTAAGGTTTCGTTATCTCTCGGGATTCGAACCGGTGAGGAAGTACGGCTTTCCGGAGCGTGCAAAATCGCTTCGTTGGTAAGATACCCGCGCATGGATTTTCCGAACTGTACGAAACCTTCCCGCATGATTTGGGTCAGAAAACCGGGAAACACTTGTCCGAGTTCCACCGAAGTCGTTCCCGGAACATACGATGTTTTGGGAATATCCTTGGAAACCTTGCCTTGCGTAAAATCAATCATACGTTGTGCCGGCACTTTTTGGGTTTGCCCCGCCAGATACCATGCTTTTTGTTCGATGCTTTTCTGAAATTCCATTCCGGCAAGTGCGCCGAATTTGGCAAATGGCTTAAAATCTTCCAACTTCAATTCGACCACGATACCCGAATTGGCCGTAGCCTGATCTCTTTTGGAGGGCGACCAACCGTTGGTTACCACTTCACCCGGACTCGTAGCACAAGGCGCAATCACACCACCCGGACACATGCAGAATGAATACATACCCCGTCCGTTCACCTGTTTCACGATGGAATACGGCGCCGGTGGTAAAAAGTCGCCTCTAAAATCGCAGGAATATTGAATACTGTCAATTAAACTTTGCGGATGCTCGGCACGAACGCCTAGAGCAAACGGCTTGGCTTCAATGAACACCTTTTTTCTGTCTAACAATTCGAAAATATCACGGGCGGAATGTCCGGTAGCCAGAATGATTTTCTTTGCTTCAATAGTATCGCCGTTTTGGGTAACAACACCCTGTACTTCGTTATTTTTTATGAGAATGTCGGTTACACGGGTTTCGAACAAAACCTTTCCGCCGCATTCGATGATTTTTTCGCGGATATCCTGAATAATCTGAGGTAGTTTATTGGTTCCGATGTGCGGATGGGCATCTACCATAATATCCGGCGTGGCACCAAAAGCAACAAACAAAGTCAATATCCGGTCGACATCCCCGCGTTTTTTGGAACGGGTGTACAATTTCCCGTCGGAATACGTTCCGGCTCCTCCTTCCCCGAAGCAATAATTGGAGTCTTCGTTCACCACATGATCGACATTAATCGCTTTCAAATCACGACGGCGACCACGAACATCTTTTCCCCTTTCGATTACAATGGGTTTCACACCGAGTTCTATCAATTGCAAGGCCGCGAATAAACCTGCCGGACCTGCCCCAACCACAATAACTTCCTGCGCATTGGCCACATTTTTATAGTCCGGTAATTCGATTTTATCTTCAACAAAAGGTTCGTCCTGAAAAAAAACGGTGATTTTCAGATTAATCTTAATCGCTTTCTGACGGGCATCAATGGAACGTTTGAGAATCGAAACATGTTGGATTTCAGACCTATTTACATGTAGTAACTTGGCTAAATGTTCGTTTAACAATTGTGCATTGGCTGCCACTTCGGGAGCGACCTGTATCAGTAATTCTTTAGGCATACGAATGGAAGGTAAATTTTTATTTTACAACTATTTCAGACGCAAAAATACAAATTCAAAGCCAACCTTACTATCTTTGTTTCTGTATTATCGCACTAACATCATGCAACGACAAATCAAACTCATTTGGGATTTCCGGGGACCGGGAGCCGCCAAAACCGCAGAACATCACGAAATTCATCTGAAAGAATATATTGAAATCGAGAAACTGCCCATAACCATTACCGGATTTGAAATCATCAGCGACATGTATGCCATCGCTTATATTGTAGTCACCGATGAATACATGATTCCGATGAGAGATGCCCTGAAACCACATCGTGGAGAGATTTATCAGTAAGCAGTGTTCGGTATTCAGATAGTTTAATGCAATCATGAATCTTGTATTTTCAACAGATACCATAAAAAAAACCCGACTGAAAATCAATCGGGGTTTTTATTATCTGTTTTTAAGCTGTCTAGCTCCTCTTCTGCCTTCTGCCTTCTGCCTTCTGCCTTCTGCCTTCTGTATCCTGACCACTAATTCGCCACTTCGCTGATAAACTTGATCCGCATCAGTCGCAATTCTTCCGTATCATAATCGCCTTCAAATTCGTCTAAGGCATCCTGAATTTTATCCGAATGCGATTCCATGAAGTAATCGTGAATTTCTTCCTGTTGGTCTTCATCCAAAATGTCATCGACCCAGTATTTGATGTTCAGCTTGGTACCGGAATACACAATCTGCTCCATTTCTTTCAACAGCGCATCCATATCCAATCCTTTCGCTTTGGCAATATCATCCAACGGCAGTTTTCGGTCGATATTCTGAATAATGTACAATTTCAATGCCGAATTCGCTCCGGTGGATTTCACCACCAAGTCATCCGGACGCATGATGTCATTATCTTCTACATAACGGGCAATTAATTCTACGAATTCCTTTCCGTATTTTTTGGCTTTTCCTTCTCCTACCCCATGAACGTTACTTAATTCATCGATAGAAATCGGGTATTTTAACGCCATGTCCTCCAAAGAAGGCTCCTGAAAAACCACAAACGGCGGTACGCCCAGTTTTTTGGCCACTTTTTTACGCAAGTCAATCAACATGGTCATCAGGGCTTCATCAGCAGTACCGGAAGATTTTGCCGCCGTTACAATAGCTTCGTCTTCGGTTTCGTTGTATTCATGGTCTTCCGACATCATAAAAGAATGAGGCTTCTTAATGAACTCCAATCCTTTTTTGGTCAGTTTCAGAATACCGTAGGTTTCAATATCTTTCGAAAGCAAACCATCCACCAACACCTGACGGGTTAGTGCCATCCAGTATTTCTCCTCATGCTCTTTTCCTTTTCCGAAAAACTTCTGGGCATCGGTTCTGTGCGCTTTAATGGTTGCATTGATTTTTCCGATCAGCGTATAAATCACTTCTTTGGATTTGTACATTTCATTGGTATCCCGAACCGTTTCCAAAAGGGTGACAACCTGATTCTGGGCTTCCACTTTTTTCTTCGGATTGCGAACATTGTCATCCATATCGGCACCTTCGCCATTCACTTCATCAAATTCCTCACCGAAATAATGCAGTAAAAATTTACGACGCGACATGGAAGTTTCCGCATACGCCACCACTTCCTGCAACAACGCATATCCGATTTCCTGCTCGGCTACCGGTTTTCCGGCCATGAATTTCTCCAGCTTCTCTATATCTTTATACGAGTAATAGGCCAAACAATGGCCTTCTCCGCCATCACGACCGGCTCTACCCGTTTCCTGATAGTAACTTTCAAGTGATTTCGGAATATCATGGTGAATCACAAAACGAACGTCCGGCTTGTCAATTCCCATTCCGAAAGCGATAGTGGCCACCACCACATCCACATCTTCCATCAGAAACATGTCCTGATGTTTGGCGCGTGTTTTGGCATCCAATCCGGCATGATAAGGTACGGCACTAATGCCGTTCACCTGTAACACCTGGGCAATTTCCTCTACTTTCTTACGACTCAGACAGTAAATTACCCCCGATTTCCCTTTATGCTGTTTGATAAAACGAATGATATCCGCTTCAATGTTTTTGGTTTTGGTACGTACTTCATAGTACAGATTCGGACGGTTGAACGAGGCTTTGAACGTGTTAGCATCCGTCATGTCCAGATTTTTCAGAATGTCTTCCTGCACTTTGGGTGTCGCCGTTGCCGTTAATCCGATAACCGGGATATCTCCCAATTGCTTAATGATACTTCTCAGGTTACGGTATTCCGGACGGAAATCGTGTCCCCATTCGGAAATACAGTGCGCTTCATCAATGGCAACGAAAGAAATGGGCACGCTTTTTAAAAAGTCGATATATTCTTCTTTTGTTAACGATTCGGGGGCGACGTATAACAACTTAGTCAATCCGGAAGTGATGTCTTTCTTCACCTGATTGACTTCGGTTTTGGTAAGCGAGGAGTTTAAAACGTGGGCAATACCGTATTCTGAAGACAAACTCCGAATGGCATCCACCTGATTTTTCATCAAGGCAATCAACGGGGAAACCACTATAGCGGTACCATCCAGCACCAAAGCCGGCAATTGATAACACAATGACTTACCACCACCTGTAGGCATAATCACAAAAGTGTTGTTACCCGTAATAATACTTTTAACAACACCTTCCTGTAAACCTTTGAATTGGTTAAAACCAAAATATTTTTTTAACTCTTTATGTAAGTCAATTTCGCTTGGCTTCATTATTTATTAATAGGTATTTTTACATAAATTTGCAGAGAATAAAGATACAAAAATCTTTAATATTCACAAACTAATAAAATTTCTATTTTGACAGTCAGGGAAACCATTTTAGCTACGGCAAAAAAAACGATACTATCGGAAAGCGAAAGCATTGCCAATCTTATAAACCTCATTGATGATGATTTTGCAAAATCGGTGGAACTGATTTACAATTGCAAAGGCCGTTTGATTGTAACCGGAATAGGGAAAAGCGCCATTATTGCCACGAAAATGGTCGCCACTTTTAATTCAACCGGAACGCCGTCGATGTTTTTACACGCCGCCGAGGCCATTCATGGTGATTTAGGCATGGTGCAACCCGGCGATGTGCTCATCTGCATTTCAAAAAGCGGCAACAGTCCGGAAATAAAAGTTTTGGTTCCTTTATTGAAACGTTTCGGCAATATGTTAATCGGAATGACGGCTAACAAATCGTCGTTTTTAGGCAAAGAATCCGATTTCGTACTGAATGCCCATGTGGATATGGAAGCCTGTCCGAACAATTTAGCACCCACCAACAGTACCACAGCGCAATTGGTTTTAGGCGATGCGTTAGCCGTTTGTTTGATGGAAATGCGCAATTTCAAAAGCGAGGATTTCGCCAAATACCATCCGGGAGGCGCTTTGGGTAAAAAATTATTGCTTCGTGTGGTAGATATGTTAGACCAAACCCATCGTCCGCAAGTCAGTCCGGATGCGAGCATCAAAACCGTGATTATGGAGATTTCCGAAAAACGTTTGGGAGTCACCGCCGTAATCGAAAACAAGCATCTTGTAGGCATCATAACCGATGGGGATATCCGAAGAATGCTGGAAAAAAGAGACACGTTCAGCGATCTTACCGCTAAAGACATTATGACCCAAAAACCGAAAACCGTACAACTTTCCGACATGGTGGTGGACGCTTTCAACACCATGGAAAACCATTCCATCACCCAAATGGTTGTTGTAGACAATGGAGAATACAAAGGCGTACTCCACATTCATGATATTTTAAAAGAAGGAATTATATAATGGCAACGAATAAAGCCGGAAAAGAAATGTCGTTTTTAGACCATTTGGAAGAATTCCGATGGTTGTTAGTGAGAAGCACCATAGCCATTTTAGTAGGCGCCTGTGTGGCGTATTACTTCAGTGATTTTATTTTCGACACGATAATATTTGGTCCGAAAGACGGAAGTTTCATCACCTATCGCTTCTTTTGTGATTTAGCCAATCAGTATGATTTGGACAAAAGTTTCTGCATTCAGGAATTGCCGTTTGAATTACAGAACCGAACCATGGAAGGACAGTTTTCCATGTTAATCTGGACATCCATCACGGTGGGCTTTGTGGTTGCCTTTCCTTTTATTTTATGGGAATTATGGAAATTCGTAAGCCCTGCCCTATACGACAAGGAACGAAAAAACATCAAATTGTTCATTTTCATCGCTTCCCTGCTTTTTTTCATCGGAGTCGCGTTCGGATACTTTGTATTGACGCCGCTTTCCATCAACTTCCTTGCGAATCTGACCATCAGTGATCACGTAAAAAATTCGATTGACATTGACTCCTATATCGGATTGGTAAAAACCACTTCCCTGGCAACCGGACTCGTGTTTGAATTGCCGATTGTGATTTATTTCCTTTCCCGACTGGGCTTGGTAACCCCGAAATTCCTGAGCGATTACCGAAAATATTCGTATGTAATCATTCTGATTATCGCGGCCATTGTTACCCCTCCGGATGTTATCAGCCAGACGATTGTAACCATTCCGTTGGTCATTTTATATGAAATCAGTATTTTCATATCGCGTTTCGTAATCAAAAAAGAAGAACTGAAAACCACCTAATTATGTCAGACATCGTAAAAGAATTCAACGACTACCGTTCCAAAATGAACGAAAAGTTACTAAACGATAACAACAAAATCGTAAAACGCATTTTCAATCTGGACACGAATGCCTACATGGAAGGCGCTTTGGATGTAAAAACCAAAGAATTGTTAGGATTGGTGGCTTCGGCCGTTTTGCGTTGCGACGACTGTATCAAATACCATCTGGAAACGGCCTACAAAAACGGAATCACCAAAGAAGAAATGATGGAAGCCATGGGAATTGCCACATTAGTGGGCGGAACCATAGTAATTCCGCATTTAAGAAGAGCATATGAGTTTTGGGAAGCACTCGAAAACCAAGAATAATTATTTGTTAATTTGTTGATGCAATAAACTGTAATTCGTTTATTTGTAATACTAAAATACTCAGTAACTAAGAAACTTAGCGACTAAGCACCTCAAAAAGAATGAAATTAAGAGCCGAAAATATAGTTAAAACCTACAAAGGAAGAAGCGTGGTAAAAGGCGTTTCGGTAGAAGTGAATCAGGGAGAAATTGTGGGATTGCTGGGACCAAACGGTGCCGGGAAAACCACCTCGTTTTACATGATTGTAGGCCTGGTAAAACCCAATGCCGGAAACATCTACCTGGACGACATGAACATAACCGACTTCCCGATGTACAAACGCGCACAAAACGGAATTGGTTATTTGGCTCAGGAAGCGTCGGTGTTCAGAAAGTTGAGTATTGAGGACAACATTTTAAGTGTATTGCAACTTACCAGCCTATCCAAAGCCGAACAGGAAGCTAAAATGGAATCGCTGATTGACGAATTCAGCCTACAACACATTCGTACGAATCGCGGGGATTTACTTTCCGGAGGCGAACGTCGTCGTACGGAGATCGCCCGTTGTTTGGCTACCGATCCGAAATTCATTTTATTGGACGAACCGTTTGCCGGAGTGGATCCGGTGGCCGTGGAAGACATTCAGCGTATCGTAGCACAGTTGAAAAACAAAAACATCGGAATCCTTATTACCGACCATAACGTGCAGGAAACCCTAGCCATTACCGACAAAACGTACCTAATGTTTGAAGGAGGTATCCTGAAAGCCGGAGTACCGGAAGAATTAGTACAGGACGAAATGGTACGTCGTGTGTATTTGGGTCAGAATTTCGAATTGCGTAAAAAGAAACTGGAGTTTTAATAGTGCCGGAAGCTAAAGGCTGTAAGCAATAAGCGAAAAGCTATGAAAGATTCTGAAACTCCTGATAAAGAAACGTTGGATAAATGGCAGAAAGACCCCAACAACTGGAAATGGGGCATTTTCTATTACAACCCGGAAGATCCGCGCGGCATGGTTCCCAAAAAAATAGAATGGATGGGCTGGACCATCAATTTTGCCAATACCAAAGCGGTTTTACTATTCTTTGGAATGGCTCTTTTCTTTGTATTTGTAACAACACTTATTTCCAAAAAGTAACCATTTTCAAGAATTCCTATCATCCTGACAAAGGAGGAATCTCATCTGCTTTCTGCAACCTGATCACTGAATCATCAATGCCTTCAAATCCTCCATATTCCCGTTAAACACATTCACATCCACCATACCCTTTATACCATGGATTTGTGCTTTCTCGGTAAACTGCCAAAACAGCCAGTCTTTACGGATTCGTTCCACAAAAAAATTGTAATTGGCAATCCATAACGGATAGCCTTTGAATTCATCCTTCAGGAAATCGGTATAGTAACTTTGCCCGGAATAAATGATGGGTTTTACCTTATAATGTTTTTCCACGTGTTTCAACCAACGTCGTAAACCTATCTTCAAACTGTCAATCGATTGGTTTTTAGGTAACTTTTCAATATCCAACACCGGTGGCAAATCGCCTTTTCGCAGCTTTACATTTCTGATGAAATTTTCTGCCTGAGCAATGGAATTTTCATTCGGACGGTAGTAATGATAAGCCCCGCGAACAAAATAATGTTCTTTAGCCGCTTTCCAGTTTTCTTTGTAGCGGGAATCCGTTTTATTACTTCCGGCAGTGGCACGGATAAAAACAAAAGTCAGCGGAAACTCCTCTTCAATGGTATTGATATTGCCCCATTCTATTTTTTCCTGATATTCCGAAACATCAAAACCAACCAATTGGGCATCATGGCGACTCAGGACTTCAAAAATACGGATGTCTTCAATTTTGCGTTCCTCTTCGGTAAGTTCCGCAGTGTTTTTATAGCTTTTAAATCCGAGATAATACAACAAACCGTGGCGGTAATTGTACACCCCCCCGATTAGCATCACAATAAAGAGAATACCCAAAGTATACAACAACAGCTTCCCGAAAGGAGTTTGGGTTGTCTTTTTGGATTTCGGGCGGGAGGTTCTTTTTAACGGCGTGTTTTTCTTCGCAGCAGCGCGCTTCATGAAACTAAGCGGTCTTATTTTTTAAAAACGAATTGTTTATCACCGAAAGCAGCACGTAAAACAGGATAATTATCGGAATCGCCAAATACTGTAACAGTACCACCAAAACCGCCGAAACCGCTAAAAACAAAACCTGAAGCTTGTTCTTATCCCAACTGAAATACTTCACTTTCAATGAGAACAAAGGAATTTCAGCGTTTAACAAATAAGCGCTCAAAAAGGACAATCCTACAAGGAAATACGGATTGCTTAAAATATTGGAAAGCCATTCGTACTGATTGGCGAACAAAATCATAGGAATGCTCATGATTAACAAGGCATTGGCCGGTGTTGGTAACCCGATGAAAGAATCCGTCTGACGGGTATCAATATTAAATTTAGCCAAACGATAGCAGGAAGCCACCGTTATGATAAACCCAATATAAGGCACCACCGCCATGTAATACGTATCCGGTGTTAAAGTGTAAATATCTTGATTTTCCTGAATATCAGACAACATCTTGTACATCACCACACCCGGAACCACACCACTGGTAACCATATCGGCTAAGGAATCCAACTGAACACCCAAAGGACTCTGCGCATTGAATATCCGGGCAAAAAAACCATCCCAAAAATCGAAAAAGATACCAAGACACACCAATGAAAAGGCTTCATTATAATTACCGTTAAACGCATGTATTAACGCTAAAAGTCCTGCAATAAGATTTAAGAAAGTAATAAAATTAGGAATCTGTTTTTTAAATGACATACGGTTTCTTTTTAAACTGACACAAAGTTATACAATAAGTTAATACAAAATGGAGTTTACTAATTGAGTTTTTATTTCTTACTGAAAAGTAGTTCACCGTCAGGCACTGCAAAGCAAAGCTTTTTGACAGTGTCGGGAAGAATGTTTTTTAATGAGCATTTCATCTTATTGTACTATATTTGTCAAAGGTATAGAACAGAACCCGGATGCAAATGACTGTCTTCTGTGAGTTTTACATATACTCGTTTCATATTCGTAAAAAAAATGGCTTTGAAGAAGACCTACTTAGTACTACTTTTATTCACCACTTTATTTGCTAACGCTCAAGCCGTTAGAAAATACTCCAATGAGTTTATGAGTATTGGTGTGGACGCAGCGGCACTGGGGATGTCTAACGCTGTGGTGTCGCATACCGCTGATGTAAATTCAGGGTATTGGAATCCGGCAGGTCTTTTAAAACTGGAAGACAAGCAAATCGCACTGATGCATGCCAGCTATTTTGCCAATATTGCCCAATACGATTACGCCGCTTTTGCGATGCCGATAGACGACCGAAGCGCAATGGGAGTTTCCTTAATTCGCTTTGGAGTGGATGACATCCTGAACACTACCCAACTTATAGACAGTCAGGGAAATGTCGATTATAACAGAATCAGTTTGTTTTCCGCTGCCGATTACGGCCTGACCGTTTCGTATGCCAGAGCCTTACCGGTCCAGGGCTTCAATTATGGGGTAAATGCAAAAATCATCCGTCGGGTCATCGGTAAATTTGCCAGTTCCTGGGGTTTTGGGTTTGATTTGGGTCTGCAGTACGAAACCAAAGACGAATGGAAATTCGGCGTAATGCTTCGCGACATCACCACAACCTATAACGTTTGGGCCATTGATGAAGATGAATATCAAAAAATTAAAGATGCCGTTCCGGGCGAAAACCAGGAAGCACCCGAAACTTCGGAAATCACGTTGCCAAAAGCCCAATTCGGAATGTCCAAAAAGTTCCTTATTCGCCACGATTACAGCCTTGTAACAGCGGCCAACTTAAACATGCAGTTCGCAAAAACCAACGACATCATTTCCACAGACGTGGTGAGTATCGATCCGGCCATCGGTTTTGAAGCCGGGTACATCGACCTGGTTTTTCTGCGTGCCGGAGTGGGGAATTTTCAGAACATCACGGAAATCGACAACTCCAAAAGCTTAAGTTTCCAGCCCAACATCGGTATCGGATTCAAATACAAAGGCATTCAGGTAGATTATGCACTTACCGATATTGGTGACCAGAGTGCCGCTTTGTACTCAAATATTTTTTCTCTTAAAGTCGATTTAGGCATTTTCAGATAATGACACCACGTTTTGCTTTCCTACAATCATTACTGCTGCTGATTGCGATTTGCATCGGAAATACAGCGCAATCACAAACACAAAGCCTGTCCGAAAAAGCACAAATCAGTCTGCTCACCTGCGGAACAGGAGAAGAACTGTACTCCTTATACGGGCATACGGCCTTACGCATTAACGACCCAATCAACCAAATCGATGTGGTTTACAATTATGGCGCATTCGATTTCAGTACGCCCAATTTTTACGGAAAATTTGTCAAAGGCGATTTGGAATACTTCGTGAGCACCAGCAGCTTTCAAGAATTCAACTACAGCTACGTGTATGACAACCGGGATATTTTTGAACAAAAACTGAACCTGACCCACGAACAAAAACAAAAGATTTTTACCGAATTAAACAGCGTACTTGCCTCAGAAAAACGTTTTTACACTTATAAATTCATCGACCGGAATTGTACCACTATGGTTCGGGATGTGATTAATAACGTTTTGACCCAACCTATTTCTACAGAAGTACCTGATACGCAGAAAAATTACCGTCAGATTTTATACGATTACCAAACCGATAAATTTTATGAAAATCTCGGAATCAATTTAATTTTCGGCGCAAAGACAGACCGCCAATCCGACCAATTATTCCTTCCCATAGAACTGTTGCAGGGAATTGAAAAAACAAAAATAAACGGAAAACCATTATCTGACAGTACCATTACGGTATTCAAAAGTCAGAATGTAAAAACCGAGAAATCCCTTTGGAACAACTATTACACCTTTGCACTTGTCATGCTCAGTATTGCTTTCCTTGCTTTTAAGAAACGTGTCATAGCTTTGACTTACTTAACAATCATAGGGTTATTGGGGCTTTTCTTTACATTGGTCGGATTGTATTCGTTCCATCAGGAAGTATTATGGAACTACAATGTGTTGGTTTTGAGTCCACTTTACCTTGCTTTGGTTTTCTTGGCTTTAAGAAAAAATACGCTTTGGACAAACCGTTTAGTGATGTTGAGTTTCGGACTGATAGCCGTTTACACGATGTACATGCTAAACAAAGCCCACTTGATAATGATGGTACCGTTTGTAGCAACCTGTCTTACGGCACTATGGAAAGTACGCAAAGAAGCGCTTAAGAACTAACCAACAGTTGATTAAGGTAATTCCGAACCGCCACTGTCATCCTGCGCCTGTCGAAGGACCTACTCTGTCATCTTGAACCAATCGAAGAATCACAATCAAAAATAGCCGAACCTACCGGGACGCTCCAAAAAATCCCTGAAACTGATTACTGAACACTAACCCCGATTACAGCTTTCTGCTATCTGCTCCCGATAGCTATCGGGACTGCTACCTAAACACTACTGTCCCCTAAAAAACAACACTGTACTAAGTGTCTTTACGATGATATTCACATCCAGAAACAAGCTTCGGTGTTTGATATAGTACAAGTCGTACTGCAGTTTAATCAAACTATCGTCAATGGTTTCGCCGTAAGCGTGCTTTACCTGTGCCCAACCGGTAAGTCCGGGTTTAATCACATGGCGGGTTTGGTAAAAAGGCATGATTTCCGCAATTTGCTGCACAAAAACAGGACGCTCCGGTCGAGGTCCGATTACTGCCATATCCCCTTTCAGAATATTAATGAACTGTGGAAATTCATCGATTCTGGATTTCCTGAGGAACTTACCGAAAGGAGTGACCCTGCTGTCATTGGCAGCGGCAAAAACAGCGCCATTGGCTTCTGCGTTGGTTACCATCGAGCGGAATTTATAGATTTTAAATGGAATACCGTTTTTCCCCACACGTTCCTGTGTGTAAAATAACGGCCCCTTATTGCCCAACAGGTTTCCGATAAAAAGCAATGGTAAAAACAAAACACCTACCAACAAACCGATTACAGAAACGACAATGTCGAAAAGACGAATGGCATACAGATACAATTTATTCTGGTTGCTTCGGCTGAAAGGAAAATACTTGTAGAAATCTTTTTCAGAAAATTGTACCGCAAGACGATACGTACTGGTTTCGTATACCTGAGAATATTCACGGATTATAATTCCTTTTTCCAGAAAAGACAAAAGCTTATCGTATACCTCAACAGGAACCTCATCGGTGGATTTGTTGGCAATTACGATTTCGGAAACCGAATGCTTCCTTATAAAATCCTCAAGGGAATCGAGGGTTACTTTGGTAAGTTGTACTTTTTTCTTAAGTGACTCTTTCGTACTCAGATACCCCATCACTTTGTAATTGGGATCTGCTTTTTCAAGTTCGGCCACCAAACTGTCCACCGTTTTATCATCGGCCAGAAAAAGTACTTTCTTATAAAAACGGTGCGAAGCCAGAAACTTCTGATAAACCATTCGCCATAAAAAAAGAATCCCAAGGATTGTAACATAAAAGAATACGATCTGCAAACGGTTTTTAGGCAACGAAGGGGTAAGTATAGGGGTTAAAAGATAAACTGAAACCGTAGTGGTGGTCGTAAGAATGATGCTTTTAATGATTTGAAACTGATTTCCGGCTACCTGCAGATTGTACATTTCAAAAACAGTACCGAACAAAAGCAGATAAAAAGCCAAAACAAATGTCCAGTAATAATTGTGAATGGAAAAACGAAAATAATCGAACTGAAAGCAATTACTGAGAAAGTAAAGCGCGGCCAGCACCAACAACACGTCAAAAACACGAAGCAGAATCTTGCGTTCCGAGATTTCAAAATGTATTTTTTTCCTGTTCGTCATCAATAAATCATTATTGTGCAAAATAACAAATTATTACAGAAAAACACACTAGCAAAAAAGAAATAACAAAATAATAAAAAAAGTTGAATTCTACATCCTCAACATACTGAAAATGTGCGTCTAACACCGACTTATGCAATCGGACACCTGACCTGCAATCGGACACCTGTCATCCAGAGCCTGTCGAAGAATCTAATGTCATCCTGACGAAGGAAGGATCTCAAACAAAAAAAACAAACGATTCACTCCAAAAAACATTCATCCAGAACTTAACGCTGACTACTTAACACTGCCATCTGCCATCTGCCATCTGCTATCTGCTATCTGCTATCGAAACAAATCAGCCCACAACCCTTTCACAACTTCCCAGTCCCAAGACTCGGCTTTCCTTCTGGCATTCTGAACTAACCTTTGAGTCAACACTGGGTTTTCCATCAATGTACAAATTGCTTTAACCATCCCTTCCCCATCGCCGTCATCCACTAACAGAGCTTCTTCCCTGTCTTTAAGTAAAAAAGGAATCCCGCCCACATTAGTTGTAACTACCGGCAAACCCAAAGCCATGGCTTCCATAACACTTACCGGGGTATTGTCAAAATGGGTGGTATTGATAAAAATATCATATTCCGCTGCCAAGGCAATCCATGCTTCTTTGGGGAGTCGGCCCGTAAAACGAACAGTCACTTTATTTTCCAAAGCATAGTCTTTACAGTGCTCCATACTCCCATCCCTATCCGGCCCCACCATACAAAGTTGGGCATCGGGATACCTTTTTTGAAGTTCGTTTAAAACCGTAACTGCCATTTTCGGATTATAAATCTGATCAAAGGCGCGCACCCATAAAAGTTTAGGTCGGAATTCTTTGCGTTCCAAATAAGGATAACGGTCTATTTCTATGGTATTGGGTATGAAAACCAGATTGGTGAAACCAAATCTTCTGAAAGCTTCCAACAGATAATGGGACGGAGCCACATTTCGGTATGCATGTCCAAACACCATCCTGCAAAGTGTTGGATTGTTTTGCAATCGATTAGGAAGATTACCGCCGTGCAAAATAGGAATATAGTGCTTATTTAAAACCCGGCACAATTGACTCACCAAAAAAGCAAACCAGAAACCGGAAGTACTGTAGGTGTCAATCAGTACATAATCCGTTTGCTTTCGCAAACGAAAGGTCATCCAAAGCATGTCGGTCATTCGAAGCAGTGGATTTCGCTTTTCAGATGCATAAAACACACTATAACCTTCATGGGTAAGCGACGCTCCTAAAGTTTCAATCGTTGTAACGTTTATGTCTTTCCCGGAAAGCTTATTCCCTATGTACAACAGGTTTTTCAAGGGCATAAATTTTTAAAAGGGTTAAGGCATAAATAAAAGCCGGAGCCGCCGTTCGCATCGCCGCGTGATTAAGCGTCAGTAACCAGAAAACATAAAAAGAAAGCATGTAAATATGCATCTTATTGTCCAGATACAAGACAAAGGGAACGATGAGCAAAATAATAAACCCTATCAAACCGAAACTACCGTGTTCGGCAAGCATACGGGTAATTTCATTGTGAGATGCCGCCTGAATACCGGTGGTTTCCTCACGAAATTCTTTGTTCTTTCCCACCCCGATACCAAGAATCGGATTGTCGAGAAACATTTTTAACTCCGAAGAAATCAAATCTTCCCTTCCGGACAACTGACTTTCCTTTTTATTCCCGTGCACCCCTTCATTGGCATAACGTCGTTCGATTAGCCCGCTGGTCTGCGACGAACTGTACAGCCATACACCCATAAGTAACAGGAATCCGAAAGAAACCGTTTGCAGTATTTTAAACCTGCTTTGGTTACCCATAAAAAAATAGAGCACCCCAAGAAAGAGGACTACCATAAGTCCTGCTGTCATCATCCCTCCTCTCGAAAAGGTTACGATTCCCCTGAAAGTCATTAAAACACAAAGCACTACATTAAAGAAAAGCAGCCATTTACTCTTTGATTTAAGTACAATTCGGGTAAAAAATATAAAAACACCTAACCCCAATATGGTAGCTACCTGATTGGGACCAAATCCGCCCGAGGTTTCATGATTCGACTGGGTATCAGTAACCACCTCTTTGATACTAGGCGTATATAGAAAAATATAGGTTAGCGTGGACACAATTGGAAGTGCAATGACTAACAGCAGATTATTCAACGCTTCTAAAGTAAATCGGCGCCGGTGACAATAAATGGCGGCAAATCCCAAACAAAGCGGTCCCGAAAGATTAAACATAATAGCCTTACGGATATCGGTATGAAAATTAAGTGTTTCGGTGGCTACAAAAACTCCGGGAATCAAAAAAATCAAATACACCCAAAAGGGCAAACCGCCTTTAGAAATACCGCTGTAAAACATTCCGAGTATCATAAAAATTATCACGGAATATTTAGTTAGCTCGTGAAAGGGATTTCCTTCAGTCATCCTTAAAAAAACCTCACTGCCAACCAGGTAAGCCGACACAAACAAAACCTCATTATTTTTATTTCTGGTTTTTACGACATAGACCAACCCTACGGCCAACATCAGGAGACTGTATATTTTGGATAAAAAAGGAAGCAAATAGACAACCAGTCCAATGCCGATGTGGATGAGTATCAGTGCGGTATATGTTAATTTCCCTTTTCCCAAAATCAATGTATAAAATGCAGAAAATCTGCGATCACAGTCTGTTCCGAAAACCGTTTTGCTATCGTAGCAGCCAATGCCGCTCCAAATTCCTTTCGCAAACCTTCATTCTCCGCCAAAACTACTAATTTTTCGCGTAACTGTGCCGTTTCTTTAGGATCGAAAAGCAATCCGTTTTCAGTACCGTTGATTATTTCGGAACAATACCCAACATCCGAAGCAATAACAGCCAGTCCGGAAAGGCCGTATTCCAGTAACGTTACCGGGAACCCCTCATAAGTGGAGACCAATACGCCTATGGTGGCCTGTTGAAGTATGGGAAAAATATCGTTGCGTCCTCCATATACAAACACACTTTCCGGAAGCGAATTCTCCTTGATATAAACTTTCAGTTCCTCAGAATAAGCATCCAGACTATCTTTGCCAATCAGGTGGAGAGTCCATCCGCTTGCCGCAAGACCGGAAGTATGAAATGCCTCTAACAGCGTGATGTGATTCTTTGGATGACGAAGGTTTGCAAGGCAGACGATTCTTTTTCCCGAGATCCCTTTCAATAAGGTTTGTCCGCGCTCTTTATTGTTTACCACCGTAAAATTGGGAAGATAGAGCACTTGATTGCATTTCAAATGCCGGGTTGCCCAAACTTTCAATTCTTCATTAACTACAAGGACACGATTAAAAAAGTAAGAACACACAATAAGCATCCTGTTGTCATGCCCTTTCATTTTGACCCTGTTTCCATTATGATCGTGCCATACGATTTTGAGTTTCGGATAAACCAATTTGAGTAACACCGCCATAAAAAAAGAGGTCCCGTGCGCATGAAGCCATTCGATGTTATTTTGCACAACAAATTTCCGGAGCTTCCACAAGGCTTTAAGATCGATTACCTTTGTACGGTTCAAAAAAAGATACGGAACCGCTTCGAAAAGACTTTCCCGTAAAGCCCCTTCTTTTCGCGATACAACCAATGCGGAAATTTCTGTACGTGAAACTAGTGCATTAGCATAGTTTACGGCCATACGTTCCGCTCCGCCCGCTTCCAGACTGTCTATTAATTGAAGAATTCGCACTGTCTTACTTTATTATTAAATTATTTCGATGGCTTATTAAAAACATCAACGTTTCAACAACGCTTTTATTTCAGTTTCAAAATAGTCCAAAGTATATTTACGTGACCATTGCATACCTTTTTCAGCAACAATTTGATACTTTTCATTATCGTCTATGAAATCTTTTAGCTTAGCACAATCTTCATTAATAACCATCGCCAACACGACACCCCGATTCCCTTTATCCAACATGGTAGGCACACAGGAAACGGAACTGGCAACAGGTACACAGCCCCAAAACATAGCTTCCGCCACCACTTTCGGCCAACCTTCGCTTTTAGAGGGCAATAATAAAAAATGACTTTCCTGATAAGCTTTCTGAACAGTTTCCGCGGGTTGATTGCCGTGTAAAAGTATAAAGTCCCGTAATTCGTTATTTTGTATATAATCGACTAAGACAGACCTTTCTTTTCCTTCACCATACAAATCCAAATGCACCAAATATCCTAAATGTAATAATTGTTCAACGAGCTGGACCGCATACAAAGGACGTTTCCCTTCCGTTAATGTTCCTACAAACAGAAAACGAATGGTCTCCTGCATTTTTCTTATCACAACACCGTGCTTATCGCTTTCCTTATACGAAGCCGTAAAAAAAGGCTTAATATTTTTCGAACTTCCCTCCCATTCCCCATAGACCAAAACCTGCATGTTGCGGGTCAGAAACGTGTTGCTTAAAATCCACTTCTGAATGCGATAACTCAACGGTTGTTTGGCATTGGGATCCCAGTTTCCGGCATATTTAGCGGTTTTGGGTGTATTGGGAAATAAAATCTGAACCAGACAGCCCAACAATCCGATATTGCCCGGGCAGCGAAGATGAATATGATTGGCATTACGCATTGCTTTTATGATAATCCAAAAATTCAATAGCGCCGCATAAACAGCCTTTATTCCCTGTTTAACCGATTTAATATCAAATTCCCGTAACGGAATCGGCTTTAGTGTGTCAAATGGAATTTCAGAAATGAGCAATCCCCTATCGGTTTCCCAAACAGGACAACAGAATTGCATCTCATCCGCATATTTAGCCCAAAGCTCCATTTCCTTTACGTAAGGGCCATAAGCTTTCCATCCGGCGGAAGAAGGAATTAATGGTGCGCCTGAAACAATCAATAATTTCATTATATATAACCCTCCGAACTTTTATCGGAAACCACTATTGCCGGAACACCCAACACCACACTGTTAGTCTTAATGTCGGATGTAACCAAGGAACAGGCTCCCACGAGTACATTATCTTCTATGATTATTTTACCGGCCACAACACTGTTGGCGCCAACATAAACATTGTTACCGATAAGCGGAACGCCTCTCCTCTCGCCAATTCCGGAAACCCCAATAGTTACCCCTTGTGAAATATTACAATTGTTGCCTATAACCGCATTCGAATTCAAAATAATACCGCCAAAGTGCCCTATATAAAAAGAATGTCCGATTTTGGCTGAAGCAGGAATCGAAATACCGGTGGTCACTTCAATTCCTTTTTGCCATAACAAGCAAACGAAAAGCAATAACTGCCTAAGTAAAGGAATAGTTATGCTTGAAAAAATACCGTGGGCTATACGGTATTGAAACAATGCCCAAAAACCCTGTGTAAAAAATACGATTGTAATAAAATTACCCCCGTATTTTTTATATTTTTTATAATCAGACGCTATTAATGCTAAAAAAGTCATTCCGATTATTGTTATTTTTTCTGCATGACCATGGTTAACTGCATGCAACTAAACAGATGACTGTCAGAATTCACAGATAACTCCCAGTCTTTTTTATGCCATTTCTTTCCGATTTCCTGTTTTTTGGCGTCAGACAGCGGCAGCAGATTGATTAAAAAATACCATTTTGCCTGACCTAAAACTCCATGACGCTCGATAACCTTAAACGTGTTGTGAAACTTGTAATAGGTTTTTTTGGTAAAAGGCCATTCCCAATCCTTATCAGATTGGAAAGGACGGTAAAGCATTCTTAAGATTTTGATAGGCAGGCTGGTTTCCAAAGGATCGTAACTAACGATGATGCCTCCGGAAGCCAGTTTTTCGTTTAATTTATTGATTAACACATCGGGGTTTTGGAAATGATGCAATACCCCATAAGCATAAATCACGTCAAAATCCTTATCTGGAAAATCCGTTTCGGACAGGAAATCGGCAGCGATGGCTTTCGCTGTCGGGATGTTCTTTAAACGCTCGTTCAGTTTGGCAATAGCCAGATCACTCAAATCCAATCCAATATACTCCTTACTGTTTTCAGCCAGATAAAGACTCAGATTATTTCCTGAAAAACAACCAAGATCCAATACTTTTTTATGAGTCAGATCCCCAAACCATTCCTTGTGTAAATCATAGGATTGATTCAAAACCCCAATATCCCTGCGGATTTGCTTTAAGGTTTTCTCTCTAACAAACGACCACATACGGGTGGGTAAGTTCTTCTTTTTATGGTTGTAAAACTCTTTTTGTTTTTTGTTGATTTCAATAATTTCCGCTTCCGTCTTCATAAATTCTGTTATTTGTCGCTAAAGTTATATTTTTTTACCTATCAATGATTTAAAAAAATCAATATTCTTATTTAATACGGCATCCACCGCAAAACGGGAACTTATCTCACGAGAGGCTTTTTCACCCATTTCCGAAGCCAAGGCTTCATGTTCAAACACCCAAAGGATTTTTTCAGCGATATCCTGAGAATCCAAGGGATTGCACAACAACCCGGTAACGGTATCCGTAATGATTTCAGGACCGGGACCTCTATCAGTAAAAATCACGGGTTTCCCCATTGCCATAGCTTCCGGAGCCACCAAACCAAGAGTTTCCATATGAGAAGGAAACACACACACATTCGCTTGTGCATATTTAGAAGGGAGAGATTCAAAGGCTATCGCACCATGAAAATGAACCGAAGTCGCAAAGTCTCCAAGTTTAGGCAACTCTTTTTCCATTAACATTTGCCGGTAAGAACTCCCATCCGGGAACAACCAATCCCTGCCATAAATGTCTAAAGTTGCAGCGGGAAATTGTTCTTTTACCAAAGGAAAAGCCTGTAATAATTGACGTACTCCTTTTTTTTCGCAAACAGTACCTGCAAATACAATTTGAAAAGGAACAGTTGGTACCGCAATAGGATGAAACAAATCGGTATTTATGGGATTGAAAATATACCCTAAAGGTTTATTTCGGTAGGAAAGGTACTTTTCGGTATGGGTTTTCACATACTTTGAAACGGCTATAAAAGCATCAGCTTTGGCAAAAGAACGTCGCTCCTGAAATCCTTTCCACCAGTTGACCCCCCTGTTTTCGGCTTCGGCAAAAAAATGATGCCCTCCGTGCAGACGGATAACGTATTTAATCTCTTTTATTTTAGGGAGAAATGCCAAACCCAATTCGGCGGTTTCCACAATATCAATAGGATGCAGTTTATGAATTTCATTGATTTTAGCAGTTACCGCTTTGAAATTCAACCACCACGACAAGCCTTTGACTGTACTTCGTTTTAATCGGTAAACGCTAACACCTGATGCTGTTGTTTCCTCATAACAGGAAGTGTAATTCATCCCTACAACACTAACCCGAATACCTTTTGTTACCAAAGCTTCCCCGATAGTCTTGACAAAACTGCCCAATCCGCCATGCGGAAAGCCGGATTTGGGATATTCGTGAGTAATAAAGCAGATGTGCATAACGGTTAGTTTAATTTCAATTGTTTTCGGATGGCAGCCGATGCGTTTTGATAGTCGGCAAGAATAACCGCTTCCCACTGCTTCATCGCGTTACGGTTGAACGGCTGAACGAGTTTAGCAACAATCTCATTAGGATGATTGAGCCAAATCACTGCTTCTTTATCAGGCATACTTCTGAAATGCTGGTACTGATAAATTGTTTTTACAGACCAATTCCTTGTTTTTTTGTGTTCCTGATCATAATTGATAAAAACACACGGTTTATTGAACATGGCAAAATCAAAAGCCATAGTGGAACCCACATTAACAACAACTTCAGAATAGTAGGCGGTACTTACCAAAAGTGAAACGTCGTCACGTGACGGATACACCATACTCCATTCTGTCGAATTCTTAAAAAGCCAGAGCGGTGGGGCTTCTTTTATTAACCCATGGTGTTTTTTTACGACAGCGCCAAATCGACCCGACAAATCAACCGGACAACGTCGTAAAAGAATCTGATACTCGTTTTCCAATCCTGCTTTAATCAATGCTTCGGCGATATCATCAAGGTATTGCGGATCATCGGGAGATGTCTTAATATCATCACCGGAGTAGCAAATTATTTTTTTATTAGGATCCAATCCGTATTTATCATAAAAAATGTCTTTTGGAATAATCAAATGATTTGATTCATAACATTCAAATTGGGGGGTTCCGGTAACATAAACCTGCGCTTGATTGATTTCAGGATAATACAATGCCATTTCCTGTTTCATATAATCAGACCAAACCAGATAGCTATCGGCGCGCAATGCCATTCGGGCTTTCGGAAGATTGTCCCAGGAATAAATCACCGTGGAAGTTGCAATACCCAAATCAGATGCTGCAGCAAAAATCGTAGCACATTGCAACCCTCTTTGATGGGAGCAGAACAACATGTCCGGCTGTACGTTTTCGAGTATGCTTCTTACCTCATTATAAAAGTGGGTTGCGCGTATGGCTTTTTGATAAACCGACTCTAAAGACAGAATAGTAGTGTATTTTTTTATAAAAGGAGCGATAATTTCAATCGCCTTGTAAACAACTTTTTTAGAAAAACTTTTATGCTTCCTGTTCCAATTGGCGAGGATGGATGGATTTCCTGTTTTTTTGGAATTGCTGTACAAACGCGACAAACAAATCAACTCCCTTAAAAATTTTTCTTTAAGCGTTTCTTTATATTTCGGAATTTTAAATGCCTGAGAAAGCCCGGTTAGGTTTTTTACATCGGCTGCTGTTTCATCATCAAAATTGTGAAACAGCATCAATTCCGCTTCGGTATTTTTAAAAACATCCGAATAGAGATAATTCCGGATTCCTACACCGTCTGGGAATAAAAGTAAAATTTTATTGTTCCTCATTTAGTAATTCATTTGTAACCAATTGTCTTGTAAAGAAAAGCGCTCCTTTTTCGTTTAAATGTGCACAATCGTAAAATAATTCATCTTCATAGCCCGCCGAATAATCTTTTAATTCCGGCAATTTTGTTTTTAATTCCCGAATATACTCTTTATTTTCAGTTACCGAACAGAAAGGAGCACAAAAGAAAACTACCTCGATTTGATGGTCTTTACAGATTTTTTTAATGCCTTCCAATGCGGCATTGGTTTCGGAAATGGATGAGGGCAGCGCATATTTCCCGAAAGAATGGTTCCCTGTTTTCGGCGTAAACCCCTCGCCGGGATCTATTTTAGGTTGCTTATTTATCGATGCAAAGAAAAATTCGCGAAACCCTATTTTAGGAGCTGCCATCATGTACCTGTAGAAAGGAACATAATAATTGGCTTCAAAATCAGGAGTATTGATGGATTGCATATGCTCTTTAACAACAGGATGTTTGATAAAAGGCATGGCATCTGAAAGGGCAATAGGCGACCTTCCTTCATCTTCAAACTGATAATCTACCTGCAAAAAAAGTTTTTTTATCTTAACCCCTTGATGCAATAACAACTTCAACTGCAACAGATTGTCTTCCAAATGTGCCCCTTCCATACCCAAATTAATGGCTTTCCTCCCGGTTAATTGCTCCACTTCTTTTGTAGCAATATGGTTAGCAACCCGGGAAGACCCTAAAAAAACATAGTCAATGGTTTGAGGCTTAAGTTTAAGGATATATTGGAACTTATTTCTGGGCTGAGAGGTTTCATACACACAAGTGAACAAGTAGTCCATTGCATATAATAACACAATAACACTACCTAAAACCATCGTTAAAGAATACAAAAACTTTTTCATTAAAACTGAAAATAGATAAAATCCGCAGCATTTGTAAATGCACCAAACAATAATAATCCCAAAAGTACCAATACTAATCGAATATAAAGAAACCTACCGAAAAAAGGATGCTCTTTTTCACGGGATACCCATTCGAAAACAATAAATATACCCAACAGTCCTACCAATTCAATGGAATAACGATCAATCGATAAATAAGCTACCCCTCCTTTGAAGTTAAACAGAAAAATATTTTTTATATATTGAATCGCCATCGCAACGGTTTCGGCTCTGAAAAAAATCCAGGCAAACATGGCTAGGCAAAATGTCAGCGACATACTAAAAAATTCTTTAACAGTAGGCCATTTTTTCCCTTTTGCAACGATATCAATATGGTATCGGTTTGTGTTCGATAACAATAACGGCATGAAATAAACGGCATTAAGCAATCCCCAAACAATAAAAGTCCAATTGGCGCCATGCCAAAAACCGCTCACCAAAAAAATGATAAAAGTATTTCGTACTTTCATCAACGTCCCTCCCTGACTGCCTCCGAGCGGGATATAAAGATAATCCTTAAACCACGAGGATAGTGATATATGCCACCTTCGCCAAAATTCGGCAATATCCCTTGAAAAATAAGGATAATTAAAATTCCGAAGCAAATCGATTCCGAATAATTTGGAAGTCCCCAAAGCAATATCGGAATAGCCACTAAAATCTCCGTAAATCTGGAATGTAAAATACAGTGCACCAAGCAACAAGGTTAATGAATTGGCATTCTCGTAATTATCAAAAATCTGATTTGCATAAGTCGCACAACTATCCGCAATTACAATTTTCTTGAATAATCCCCAGATAATCTGATGCAGACCGTCAATAGCCTTATCACTGTTAAAAATTCTTTTCTTCTTAATTTGCGGCAACAAATGCGTGGCTCTTTCGATAGGTCCGGCAACCAACAAAGGAAAGTAACTCACAAAAAGGGAGTAATCCACAATATTGCGTTCCGGTTCGATACGGTTTTTATAAATATCAATTACATAGGATAAACCGTGAAAGGTATAAAAAGAAATCCCTACGGGGAGAATAACCTGTAATGTCCAGAAATTCGCCTGGAAACCAAAATTGGATAGTAAATCGGCAAACGATTCGGCAAAGAAATTGTAATATTTAAATATGCCGAGAAATCCGACATTGATACCGATACTGAGCCAAAACCAGAATTTCTTCATTCGTACAGAAGGGGCATCCTTCATTTTCAATCCGGTATAATAATCCAATCCTGTGGAAAACACCAATAAAAACAGAAAGCGCCAGTCCCAACAGGCATAAAAGTAATAACTGGCCGCCAAAAGCAATAGGTTTTGGAGCTTCAGGGATCTGTGGTTCATTCCCCAATAAATGGCAAATACCAACGGTAAAAAAATCAGATATTGCAGGGAATTAAAAAGCATTATAAATCGCTAAACTGTTTTATTGGTTTTGTTATCAAATGTTATTTTTCAAAATTTTACAGAAACAATAATTTACTTTATTAAATTCTGTCTAAACTCAGCAATCTTTGAATTTATCATTTTTTGTTTATCATTTTTAAACAACAGACTGTCCTTAATAAGATTATTAAAAAAAAGTGAATACTTTTCAGCTCCTCTAAAATTTAAATGTGCTAAATCTCCAAATTCAGAATTATCAAGAGGAAAGTCAATAAAGTCAAGATAATCGACATCTTTGAATTTTTCTTTTAAAATTTTTTGATAGGATATTTCGTTGTTAAGTATTTCATTTTTTGGATGCATCGGAGTTCTTATTAGAAATACCTTTATTTTATTTTTTTCACACAAATCTATTATTTTAATCAAATATTCGATATTAGTTCTGGACAATTCAAACTTAGCTTTTACTTTGTTTGCTTTGTTTGAAAATTTTAAAATTGAGTCTGTTTTACATCTTGACAATCTATTATACCCTCCAATTTTGGTTGTAAAATCATAATCATTTTTAATAATATACTCAAAATTTCGTTTTGAAATAATGGGTTGATTTTTTAAAAATCCGATTCTATTATTACTACAAATTAGCAAATGCTCATTAAACGACATAAAGGGTGCGTAACGTGAATAACGCTCTGAAAGGAGTTCATCGCCCCATATCCAATTATTCATCCCTTTTTCTATCTGATTGTTTGAAAACTCGATAAAGACCCTTTTTACTCCTTTATTTTGCTCTAATATTTTCCTTAGCTTTATATAATTATAAAAGTAAGATTCTGCTGATTTCGAAAGATTTAAAAAACCAGATATAAGTGAATCATTATATGCACATTCTGGTTGTGAATGACCTAAAATCAAATTTTCAGTAACACTACTTTTAATTTTAAATTTTGCTCTTTCAGAAGTAATTTTATTTAATAAGAAAATAGTTAATAGTATTGCTATAATCGACAATATTAAAATGAAAAGCACCTTAATTACAAACTTTCTCATAAACTAAAATTGAAAGTAAATAAATGATTGTTCTTGACCAGAATATATAAATATAAACACAATTAAAAATAAATAAAAAAACCATCTAGCCATTTTAGTTTTTTTTGATAAAAATTTCTGCAAACCATAATTATTTTCTCTATCAAGCCACTCTATTACAATTAATAAAAAAATAAAAAACATTGTACCGAATGAATAATACTTACCTGCAAAATGAGGTAAATTGAAAAATGTATCTGAAAAAATCCCTTTGACATAATTAAAAGCAGCATCCAAATCCTTGGCTCTGAAAAATATCCAGGCAAAACATGTAATTCCAAATGTTAGGATTATTTGAATCAATTCCTTAATTGTTGGAAAATTTTTTCCCTTTGCAACAATATCTAAATTATTTCTGTTAGTATTTAAAATGATGGAAGGCATGATAAACAATGCATTCAACAGTCCCCACACAATAAAAGTCCAATTCGCGCCATGCCAAAAACCGCTAACTAAAAAAATGATGAATGTATTTCTCACTTTCATTAACGTTCCCCCTTGACTTCCTCCTAATGGAATATAAAGATAATCTCTAAACCAAGTGGATAACGAAATGTGCCAACGACGCCAAAACTCGGCAATATCTCTTGAAAAATAAGGATAATTAAAGTTTTTCAATAATTCTATCCCAAACAGTCGTGAGGTACCCAAAGCAATATCTGAATACCCGCTAAAATCACCGTAAATCTGGAATGCAAAAAATACGGCTCCTAACGCCAAAGTACTTCCGGAGTGTGCTTCAGGGTTCTCAAAAATCACATTGGCGTAATTAGCACAATTATCAGCAATAACCACTTTTTTGAACAAACCCCATAAAATTTGTCGCAATCCGTCAACTGCCTTAGTATAATCAAAATTCCGGCGCTTTTTTATCTGTGGCAACAAATGCGTGGCTCTTTCGATAGGTCCGGCAACCAACAAAGGGAAATAACTCACAAAAAGGGAATAATCCACAATATTGCGTTCGGGTTCGATGCGGTTTTTATAGATGTCAATCACATAAGACAAACCGTGAAACGTGTAAAAGGAAATTCCTACCGGAAGGATTACCTGCAGGGTCCATAAATTAGCCTGAAATCCAAAACCGGAGAGTAACTCGGCAAACGATTCGGCAAAGAAATTGTAATATTTAAATATGCCAAGAAATCCGACATTGATACCGATACTCAGCCAAAACCAGAATTTTTTCATTCGTACAGAATGGGCATCCTTCATTTTCAATCCGGTATAATAATCCAATCCTGTGGAAAACACCAGTAAAAACAGAAAGCGCCAGTCCCAACAGGCATAAAAGTAATAACTGGCCGCCAAAAGCAATAGGTTTTGGAGCTTCAGGGATCTGTGGTTCATTCCCCAATAAAGGGCAAAAACCAACGGTAAAAAAATCAGATACTGTAGGGAATTAAAAAGCATTATAAATCGCTAAACTGTTTTTGATGTTTGAATTGCCAAATATCGCTTTTTTTAAGCAATACTAAATAGTTTGAAAATCATATTTGATATAAAATTTATATTTGGTAATTGTTAGAATTAATTGAAATAGTTTGAAAGTACATTTATTCAATTCTAATTGAAATTATTTAATAAAGATTATTCACCGTAATTTGAAATCATTTCTATTTTTCAGAACTTTTATTTCTTAATTTACCAATATGATTTTTCCAAATTGTATCAATTTGTCAGAAATAATCGTTCATAAATTCCAGATTACATTATAGACATAAACTTCACTCGTCTGTACAAGCTTTTTTTTTGTCATAAATGGTATCAATAATATAAGAAGGTCTGTTCTTGGACTGATCGAATAGCTTCCCTACATAGATGCCAACCACACCTATAACTGTAATTATCGTTCCGGATAAAAACCAAATCGACACAATAAGAGAACTATAGCCCATCACTTTGATTTCGCCGACACTGTACCGGTATAAAGTGTAAAATCCTGACAGTACAGCAATAAGGGATATCAACAATCCGAATTTTACGAAAAGCTTCAGTGGTTTGTTGGAAAAGGAAAGTATGGTATTAAAAGCCAGGCTTATTAATTTGGAAAAAGTATAGGTCGAATCACCCGAATAGCGTTGAGAATGTTCCACGGCCACGATCGTACTGTTGAAACCCACCCAATGGATAAATAAAGGAAACGATTTGATATAATCATTCATCTGAAGCACTTCCCTAATTACCTTTCGGTTATAAATGCCAAAATTGGCAGCTGAGGAATCGAATTGGGTATCGGTCAAATAGCTGTAAAGAGCGGAGAACATCCTGGAAGAAAGTTTCTTAAAAAAGCCATCCTGTCTGTTCATTCGGTTGGCTAAAACCACATCATAGCCTTCCATCGCTTTTTCATATAACTTAACAACTTCTTTGGGCTGGTCCTTCAAGTCGCAATCCATAACCACCACCCACTCGCCTTTGGCTTGCGCCAGTCCCGCCATAATAGCCGGGTGCTGACCAAATTACGGCTCAGACGAATACTTTTCACCTGTGGATATCTTTCGGAAATCTGTTGCATCACCGCCCAGCTGGTATCCGGACTCCGGTCATCCACCAGAATAATCTCAAAAGAGACACCGATTTCCAACATTGTTGCAGCAATCTCAGCAACCAATTTGTCGAGAATCTTTTCGGCTTTGTAAACCGGACTTACAAAGGATATAACCGGATTTTTATCCATTTATATTACTATTATAGTGCAATGACAGTTCTTAAAAGTATAAAAAATCCTTCTTTAAGTAAAAAAACATGCTTACAAGTTATGAAATTAGTAATCCCTAAACTGTTTTTGGTGGTTCAATTGCCAAATATCGTTTTTTTCCAACGATTGCAAAAACAATTGCGCACTGTTTCCTTTACCAAAATCACCATCGGTTTTCTGTACTTTATGGGTATCGATAATTCCAAGTGCTTTTCTGATGCTCTCTTTGTCGTAATTCACATTGATAATGTCGGCATGAAGCGCACGGTTTTGCTGACGGGTTCCGATATTAATAATCGGTAAACCGTAATAGGGTGCTTCACGAATTCCGGCACTGCTGTTCCCTATAATAAACTGTGCTTTTTTAAGCAAGGTTAAAAAATATTCAAACCGCAACGAAGGGAAAATACGAAAACGGGGATTACCGCTCAGTTTTTCATAAGCTTTTAAAATAGTATTGCTTCCCAAATCGTTATTGGGAAAAATCACCACATAATTATGAGTATCTTCTAAAAGCGCTTCGACAAAAGCATCGGCATACTGTTGCATGTATTTTGCTTCGGTGGTTACCGGATGAAACATCACCACGGCATAGTTCTCAAAAGCAATTTCATAGTATTTTTTGGCCGTTTCCAAATCGGGGAGCGAATCCGAAAACATGATATCCACATCAGGGGAACCAATGGTAAATACCGATTCCGACAACTCACCCATCTGGATGAGTCGCTTTTTGGCCTGCTGGTTGGAAACGAAATGCACATGGCTCATTTTACTGGTGGAGTGACGAATCAATTCATCAATCGTCCCGGAAATCTCCCCTCCTTCGATATGGGACACTAAAATATTATTCAACGAACCTACTATAGCACCAGCCAATGCTTCTACCCTGTCTCCGTGAATTACGATCATGTCCGGCTGACACTCTTTCACATAAGCTGATAAGCCTTCGATGGTTTTCGCCAGCGTTAAATCCATTGTGGTTTCGTGCGTATGATTTTCAAAAGTATGCACATTGGAAAAACCGCAACGTTCGATCTCCAACAAAGTATAACCGTACTCCTTTTGCAGATGCATGCCGGTTACAAACACAAATACCTCAAAACCGCAATGGCTTTCAAGAATCTGTATCAGCGATTTTATTTTACCGAAATCGGCTCGGGTACCGGTTAGAAATACTATTTTTTTCATTTATCTTAACTCCTTTTCATTAAGCATATTTGTGGATATGATTATTTTCTTGGCATCGCAATCTTTCGTAACCATCACATGGGCTCCAATTATTACATCATCACCAATATTCAATTCCCCGATAATCGATGAATTACAGTACATTGTTACGTTATCCCCGATTACATTTCCTTCCCCACCTCCGTTTTTTTATGTCCGATGGTACAACCCTGGTGAATTTTAAAACCTTTGCCGATTACATTTCTGCTTCCGATAACGGTTCCCTGTCCGTGAACAACATAAAAACCTTCATCAATTTTATTGTTGAAATAGATCTCACAAGAACACAGTTCTCTTAACAACCAATGTATTTGGGGTTTTAAATCTTCCTGATTATTCTGATGCAATTCGCTTCCCAGACGAAATAAAAAAACGGCCAATTCGTTGGAATTTGAAATTATCCTGTTCTTAATCTCTTCCGGTGTCAGATCGGGAAAATGATAAACCACATCCTTAAAAGTCAACTCAAATGCATTGTCTATATACTTCTCATCAATCGGCTTGGACAGATATACTTTTGTTAATAAAAATGCTGTGAAATCTTTCATTACTTTATGTCTTCCCAAACCAATTGTTCATCGTTTTCAATATCTCTGGTAGCCGTTTTTCCCAACAAACTATCGAAATGTTCTGCTAAAATTTTTCCGGTTCCCGGACGTTTTACCCAAATATTTTCTTTGGTAAAAATATCCCCTTTTTTAATTGGGGCAATGGTACAAACCGTAGCAAAAGCAAAATCAATGGTCACTTGTTCTTCATCGGCCGGCTTTTTAGTTCCGCCGCGCATTAAGGCCATTTCGGCACTGTTTACAATCAACTCTCTAGTAGCCTGTTCATCCATACTGCAAACGATGTCCGGTCCGGTGCGGTTCATGTGGTCTGTAAAATGACGTTCCAATATGGAAGCGCCCAAAGCCACAGCTCCCAAACAGGCATTGTTATTTAACGTATGATCGGACAATCCGAAAACCTTATCCGGAAACGCGTGGTGCATTTCCATCATTGCTCCGAAACGTACCAGGTGAATGGGTGTTGGGTATAAATTTGTGGTATGCAGTAAAGCCACAGGAACATTGTGTTTATCGAAAATAGCCACCGCTTTTTGAATGCTTTCTATCGTATTCATCCCGGTGCTTAAAATAACCGGCTTTCCGAAAGAGGCAATATGTTCCAATAACGGATAATTATTACATTCTCCCGAACCGATTTTATAGGCCGGAATGTCAAATTTTTTCAAACGTTCGGCAGCCGCACGGGAAAAAGGGGTGGAAATGAAAATCATTCCTTTGCTTTCCACATAGTTTTTCAATTCAAGTTCCTCTGTTTCATTCAGTGCGCAACGCTCCATGATTTCATAAATGGACACATCGGCATTGCCCGGAATCACTTTTTTGGCCGCCCCGCTCATTTCGTCTTCCACAATATGGGTTTGATGTTTTACCACCTCAACACCGGCACGTTTGGCTGCATCTACCATTTCCTTGGCCACCTGCAACGACCCTTCGTGGTTAATTCCGATTTCGGCAATCACTAAAGGCGGATAATCCGGACCGATTTTTCTTCCGGCAATTTCTATATATGGATTCATAATAAATATAATAATATTAATTAGCTGTCATTTTTTTGTCATCCCATGCCTGTCGATTGTCATCCTGAGCCTATCGAAGGACTAACTGTCATCCTGAGCCTGTCGAAGGACCTCAGTTATTCTCTATATTCAATTCTCTATATCTTTCTTAAACAAGTACTCCGCATAGTCAAAATCTTCCTGCGTATCGATATCCACATTCGCAAAAGGGTGGTTAACAATCATTGGGCAAGCATTTTCACTTATTATCACATCTTTTAAAATTAATTCGGCTTTACTGATATACAACAAACCGTTTTCAAAATACAACGGTTCTAAATCCTGACTGCGCTGCCCTATTTCATAGTTAAAAGGCACGAATTTATCCTCGATTATTTTACCCAACTTCTGATGGTTACGAGTCACGGTAAATAAGCTGTCGTAATTGCCTTCTTCATATTTCCGGAAGGCTTCATTAAGTAATTCACCCGGTCGAAGCGGATTGGTAGCCTGAAGCAATACAACATCGGTTACCCCTTCCATATTTTCCAAAACATGTTTTAAAGCCGAAACTGTAGGCTCCAAATCGCCTGAAATCGTTTCGGGACGATCCACAACTTTGGCACCGTAAGCTAAAGCCACCGCTTTTATTTCAGCATCATCCGTAGAAACATAAACCACATCAATAAAAGGACACTGCTGTGCATAACGGATACTGTGCGCTATTAATGGAATCCCTCCCAAAAGCCGGATGTTTTTACCCGGAAGTCGTTTCGATCCGCCACGGGCCGGAATGATGGCAATGGTTTTCATAATTAATACGTATTTGCTTCTTCTTTTGACAATCCTTTATAACGTAAAAATAAGCGCCAAATCGGTGCTCTGAAAATAATTCTTGAGAAAACTTCGGTTTTGAACCAAGTGCCTAATTTAGAATTCGTAATCGGTTTTAATTGCGGAGCGGAAACACTTTCTTTGTTATCATGCAATCCCTGTAATGTTGCAGTCATCCATTCTTCCTTAACGTTGCCCATATGAAAGGCAAAGTTTTCCTCTGTTGACAATCGCCATAAATCCAGTTTTAAAGCTTTAATGTCTAAAAATTTTGACAATTCACTTCCCATTTTAAAAATTGAATGATTTTCAATATTCCTGTCAAAAATTCTCCTGTTATAGGTTGCAACAAAATGACCAGACCCTACTACCACTTTTACAGTATTTGAACTAAGTGTTAGATATTTATCTAAATGTGAGGAATTAAACAATTCAGGTGTCCCGACACTTATGGCAAATTCTTTCATAGCTTTGGGATTAATAACCTTGGAAAATTGAAGTGATTTTGAAAATAGCTGATCAAAATAAATATTTCCGGAGAAATACCGTAACATTTTGGAATTGGGTACCGGACCAACAACTCCTGCTTTTGGAAAAGCAGTGTAAACGTTATAGGTAGCCTCTTGCCAACCATTCAGAAACAACACATCGGCATCGGTGATGGTAAGCAACGGGAAATTTTGCCCCGATAATCCTTTTAAAACAGCATTAAGTTTACCGATATTAGTGGTATGGACCAATTCGTGAATTTTTTTCTGATAATAAAGTGCATTCAGATAATCCACAACTTCTTTACAACTTCCGTTATTGACAACCGTTACATACGTTTTATCGTGACAGGTTTTAAACAGGGATTCCAAACAATACTTTAAAATTGTAAAACTGTCTTTAAAGTATCCCTCCTGATGAGGTATATAAACAGGAATCACAACCTGGTGAAAAAATTCACTGGGTGCAAGTTGTTTGTCTTTTTGCGGATTAAATCCTATTCTCATTTCAGGGCAAAAATTGTTGGACTGTTTCTTTGTACTGCAGGGCAACTGCATCAAAACTGTATTTTTCGATGTATTTTTTCCTTACTTCCTCTGCATAATTACTAAGCTCGGAGTCCGTGCTATTTTCAATTTCGGCTAACACAGTTTGCAGCGAAGATACGTTTTCAATTTCAAACCAAAAAGATTTTATTCCCTCCAACCGTTCCGGCATAGCACCCACTTTTGTGGAAATAATGATTTTTCCGGCGGCCATGGCTTCCAATCCAACCAAAGGACCGGACTCTTCAAATGAAGGAATAACCAAAACATCTATCTGACGGAAAAAGTCGGTGATGGCTGCATTACTCAACAATCCCGCATAAATACAGTTGGTTTTATTTTTTATAATCTGCAATAAGGCTTCTTTTTGAGAACCATCTCCTGCCATAAAAAAAGGATACTCCGTTTGGGCAAAAAACCGCGCTACTGGCAGTATGCCTTTTTCTTCACTTAACCTTCCGAGATACCCAAAACGAAGCGGTTTCTTTTTAACCGTATCCAACGCCAACAAACCGGTTTCAGTTAGGGCGCATTGATCAATAATAGTGTAGGGCAATGCCAATTGTCGGTTCAAATTGGCCGCATTGGCTTCCGAATGATGCAAAAACAGCGTAACTTTTTTAAGAAAATCAAAATCTTTTGAAGACACTTCACGAATGGTGCCCGTAGTTCGCAACAAACATGGAATTTTAGCTTCATGACAATAATTGACAATTTCTGGCAAAAACTTCGTTGTAAGCTGTACTGGCAATACAACCAAATGGGTTTGTGCAAGCTCGTTTCGGATAATCTCCCAAGAAAGAGCATCCAGATTCATTAGTTTTTTACTTAACGAATTACTCACATAGTCATAAACCTCCTTATTCCCCTTATTCCCCTTATTCCTTTTTTTGGAAATACGGCTTAGAAATCGGATTAACCTGTTATTCTTAAACAGTGATTCGGGAACCGATTTCCATTTGGTGTTTGTTAACTCTTGCAGGGAAAAAGAAGCCGCAGTCATAGGTATCGTTGATAATATCGTGGTGTCGTACGCTGTTTCCAGGGCACGGGCAATGATATTTACCTCGACGTCACGACCTCCAAAATCACCAATAGGGCCTACAATGAGTATTTTCTTTTTCATCATGATTTATTGGTTTCGACTAATAAAAGTGTCAACATCAAAAAACAAAGTATTGATTTCTTTTAACTTTTCATCGTCAAAATCCCACCAGGCCATATCTTTTAATTTTACAATCTGTTCTTTGGTAAAACGATACTTCTTAACCTGAATCGGACAACCAACTGCGATAGCATAATCCGGAATATTTTTGGAAACCACTGCTCCGGCACCTATAACAGCGCCATCTCCTATAGTAACTCCATCTAATATAGTTACATTGGCTCCAATAAACACATCATTGCCAATAACGATAGGTTTTCGTTCTTCAGTTAAATTTTTTGTGGCGATAGTGCTCCCGTTTTGTTTTGCTATACTGTAAAAATAAGGACTGGTGGAAATGCCGTTTGTAGGATGAATGCCCCAACCGCAAACTAAATTGGGACCAATTGAGCAAAATTTACCGATGGTGGTATTTGCCATTTTTGAATTTGCCGAAATATAGGTTCCCTTCCCAATTTTAGAATGCAGTATTGTGTAAGGCGGATGCAATTTTGTTAAATTGCCTCTTTCCACATCCTGTTCGATATTCTCAATCCAATGCAAAGCCACTTTCCCCTTTATTATGGGGGCTAATTGAGGTACAAGCCGTAGTAAAATTTTAGAGACTGTTTTTTTTAGCATAAACTTACTCTTTTTTAAGCCATAAATTTCCTCCAAAATTTAGGTAGGCAAGAGGCATAGCACTGAAAGCCTCTTTATGATGTAAATGCATATAATGTGAAAACAATTGTATCTGATACCTGTCGTTATTCATTAGAAAAGCTCTTAAAATATAATTTTCATTCCAGTTATATCCTTTATATACCCATTCTTTAGGATATTCAAAAGGATAAAATATATCGTGAAAATGAATAAAAACACCTTCCTTCAACAAGGGTAGGATTTTAAACATAATAAAATTCAAATCGCTGCCACACTTAGAAACATGTGTACTGTCTATAAACAATATGTCTCCTTTTTCAAGCGTACTAAATATAGACAAATCAACATCTTGTACTATTCTTTCAATGACTTTAGCAGTCTTTCTGTCTGTATCGGTAATTAACGAATGTAAACGTCTGGGAAAAGGTTCAATAAAAGTTAACTCAATTGAATTATCAAAAAACAAATTATTAACATCCAACATAAGCGCAGAGGAATGCCCCGATCCGATTTCAATAATTCTTTTGGGTTTCACATGTCTAATCATCGAATAAAGTACAATACCATCAGTATAGGAATACATCCCGTTTTTGAATTTGTATCGTATATTTTCCTTATTTTCCTCTTCAAAAGGAATTTCAGAATAATATTTTGAAATGTCCTCCAATAATTTAATTTGATTTTGAGTGTTTAATTCAATATCATTCAACCCATCATTGGAAAGTTCTTCCCAAATCTTATCTTCATTACGTTTTATTTCTTTAACATCAACAATTGTTGAATAAAAATGACCCGGAGGAAAACAAGCATTGTTTTTATATCTCTCGTTTTGAATATATAACCCTCTTACATACGGCAATTGATTGACAACTTTTTTTATTATTTTTTTCATGCATTCCGTTTTGTTAAATACCAATCATATATATTTTTAACTCCTTCTTCAATAGCAACTTTATGTTTCCATCCCAAAGCATTTAGTTTACTTACATCGGTAAGTTTACGTAATGTACCGTCGGGTTTTGCCGAGTTAAAAACAAAATCCCCTTTAAATCCAACAGTTGCCTTGATAAGTTGCGTTAAATCCGCAATGGAAATATCACTTCCGGTACCAATGTTAATGTGCGTATTCCGGATTTCTTCTTGCGAAGTAATACAATCGGAAAAATCACGGTTTTCCATCAGAAATACACAGGCATCGGCCATATCTTCCGACCATAAAAATTCCCGCATGGGTTTACCGGAACCCCAGATTTCCACGGCAACAGCACCATTGCTTTTGGAAACACCAAAAGAACGCAACACCTCTAAAACAGCCTCTTGCGAAGCCTGCCCGTCAATCCCTTTTATCGGCAGATGATTCAAATCCGACTGAATCGTTTGCCAATCGTTATTTTCCAACGCTTTTCCCAAATGGATTTTTCGGATTAATGCCGGAAGCACATGGGATTTTTCCAAATCAAAATTATCATTGGGACCGTATAAATTAGTGGGCATCACCGACATGAAATTAGTCCCATATTGCAGGTTATAACTCTCGCAGGTTTTGATTCCCGCTATTTTGGCAATGGCATAAGGCTCATTGGTATATTCCAATGTTCCTGTTAGCAGGTAGTCTTCTTTTAAAGGTTGTGGGGCGTTTTTCGGGTAAATACAGGTACTGCCCAAAAACAGCAGTTTTTTCACCCCATGCACATAACTCTGATGAATCACATTGTTTTGAATCATCAGGTTTTCATAAATGAAATCGGCACGGTAGGTGTTATTCGCCACGATACCGCCTACTTTGGCCGCAGCCAAAAATACATACTCCGGCTGCTCTTCAGCGAAAAAAGCGGCGGTTGCTTTGGCATCGGTCAAATCGAGTTCGGCATGCGTGCGCACCACAATATTGGTAAATCCTCTGCCTTCCAGATTTTTCTTTATGGCACTGCCTACCAGTCCGCGATGTCCTGCTACATATATTTTGGAATGCTTATCCATTATTCAAAATAATTCTTGGTTTCAAAACCGCCTTCTTTCAGATACACTTCTTTTTGCATCAGTCTAATGTCGCTTTGCATCATGTCAGTAACCAAATCCTGTAAATCATATTCCGGAACCCAACCCAGCTTGTTTTTGGCTTTGCTTGCATCGCCTATTAACAAATCCACTTCGGTAGGGCGGAAATACTTCGGATCAACAGCTACCACTTCGGTTCCCGAAGCCAGTTGAAAACGGTCGTCGGTACAGGTAACAACATAACCTTTCTCGTCCGCACCGGAACCTTTAAACTCCAATGTTATACCAACTTCGGCAAACGCCATCTTCACAAATTCACGAACAGGTGTTGTTTTTCCGGTGGCAATTACCCAGTCTTCCGGTTGTTCGGCCTGTAAAATCATCCACATCATCCGTACGTAGTCTTTTGCATGGCCCCAATCGCGTTGCGCGTCCAGATTGCCTAAATACACTTTATCCTGTAAGCCTAAAGCGATACGGGATGCGGCACGGGTTATTTTTCGGGTTACAAATGTTTCCCCTCTAATGGGCGATTCGTGATTGAACAAGATACCGTTACAGGCATACACGCCGTAAGCTTCCCTGTAGTTCACGGTTATCCAATAGGCATACATCTTAGCAACGGCATAAGGAGAACGCGGATAAAACGGAGTCGTTTCAGTTTGTGGCACTTCCTGAACCTTTCCGTATAATTCGGAAGTGGAAGCCTGATAAACACGGGTTTTATTTTCCAAACCCAAAAAGCGAACCGCTTCCAAAACACGAAGTGTCCCCAAAGCGTCCGCATTAGCGGTATACTCAGGCACTTCAAAAGACACATGTACATGGCTCATAGCGGCCAGATTGTAAATCTCATCAGGCTGAATTTCTTTAATCAGACGAATCAGGTTGGTACTGTCGGTCATGTCTCCGTAATGCAAAAAGAAATTACGGTTTTCTATATGAGGATCCTGGTACAAATGGTCTATTCGGTCGGTATTGAATTGCGACGAACGTCTTTTTAAACCGTGAACAATATATCCTTTTCTTAATAAAAACTCGCTTAAATAGGCACCGTCCTGTCCTGTTACTCCTGTTATAAATGCAACTTTCATAGCTTGTATTATTTTCTCTTTTCAAATAGTTTCATCAGCATTGCAGTTGCTGAAAGTTGAAAGGTAGTGATTTTTCTGAAAAACGGATGCTCGTCTATCTCACGGAGCAATCGAAACCGTTTGTTCGTTTCCCTGAACTTATCAAAAATATAGCGATCGTTTTCATTATTGAAAACATAGGGCAAATAGTTTTTAAAAACCTGAAGCTTTTCTTCGTTTACCTTATCCCCATGAACAGAAGATATGCCATTCATATCAAAATGGGTAATGGTGTGTTGCAACTTTTGATAACTCGCGCCGTTCAAACCCAAAGCTTTGAAAAAAAACTCCCAATCCGAAACGATTTTATTGTTTTCATTGTACAAGCCGTAGCGCTCAAACAGCGTTCTTTTTATAAAAGTGCTGGGATGGTAAACGGTCTTCGAAACCAGATAACTGAAAGTCATTTGTTCGGGATGTTCTTTCACAACGGCTTTTCCGGACTGCTCATAATACAGATGACCGCAGATAAAATCGGCATCAGACGTAAAATTGCTGAACACGTTTTCAAAAACTGTAGGATTGACCAGATAATCACCCGAATTCAGAAACAACAGGTATTTTCCTTTGGCGGCTTTAATCCCTTTATTCATGGCATTATAAATACCGCTGTCTTTTTCACTTACCGAATAAGTAATATTCTGTTTATAAGCTTCCATAAGTGCCGGACTTTCGTCGGCAGAACCACCATCAATAACAAGGTATTCAAATCCTTTCCAGGTTTGGTTCACCACACTGTCCATGGTTTTTTTCAGCCCTTTGGCATCGTTATAATTAATGGTAATTACCGATAAGAGTATATTTTCCAATGGGTTTATTAATTTTGGTTGAGGATTAAATCGGTACGCTTTTCAAAAGGGAACACATCGAAATGGGAAAAAGGATCACTGTTTACAATTTGCAATCCTAAGGCAGCCGCTTCTTTCTTTAAACTTTCATACTGCTGGTACAATTCATATTCGCGGTACAACCGTTCTTTAGGGAACGGCTGTTTTTGTTCCTCATAACTGATTTTTATCCCTTCCTTTTTAAGGTAATATTCCAAGGATGGCTTATCATGATCGTAAAAATGGGTATAGGGCTGAATACACTGCCAGTCGTGATTAATCCCTAACAAAATGATTTTTGGAATTTTGCAATACACCGCCAATTGTAATCCTACAATGGTCACACTCCAAGGCGATAGGATTTTCTTGGTAAAATCCACGGGCAATGTTCCGCCATAAGAGTACGTATAAATTTTTCGCCCTTTGAAAATCTCAAGAGCCTTTATTTTGTCTTTTTCTTCTACTAAAATCGGCGTTTGTTTCGGCAACACCTCCTGGCATCGGCACCACCAATCTGTTAGTACTTTTTTAGTAATGGGGAGATGCGTAGCCGCAAAAATGTGCATCTTAGGATTGATTTTTTCTATATCGGGATGTTCGAAGAAATTGCCCATGGTAATCACAAAATCATTCTTAAAAACCGTAACATCCAAACTGTTAATGGAAGGCCCTGAACCTAAAATTACAGCCTGTTTATAATTGCCGAATTTCGTTTTGAATTCTTCATTTTCCTTATGTACATTAGGCGATGAAAAATAGCTTTTCAGCCTGTTTTTTATTTTAGTCAGCAGTACTTTCATTATAAATTATTCCGTAAACATTCCTTCAATAAGTGCTACATTGGTGGCTCTGTTAATCTTACTCGAATTCCATAAATTGCCTGCAAAAACATTGAATACAAAAACATTGTGAAGCAAATCAATTTGGTTTACCGCAATTTTTCCGTTTTGAACCACAATATCCAAAGTGTATTCCCCACCTCTCAACATAAGTCTTGGAATTTCCAGATCCACAAATCCGTTATGGATAACATTATGGAATTGAACCCCCATTTCATCCGAATAGAAATCGGCAATCTTCGTTTCATTGGTATCCCTGAAAACTACTCCAAAAACGAGATTTTCAGCAGATATTTCTTTTATGGTTTCAAAATAGAATCTAAATTTCGCATAGTGCCCAGAAAGCAGTTCTTTAACGTTTTGTCCTTCATAGTTTAAAAGCTCTACACTCGAAAACCGTAATTCCCCACTTCCTCTTCGGTCTTCTCTTTCCAGTAAATCCTCTTTTATTTTACGACTTTCATTGGTTAGGTAAAAATTCACCGCTTCTTCCGAATCCCCGTTAAAAATTACCTTCCCGTGTTCCAATACGATTCCTTTCGTACACAAACTCTTAACTGCTGCCATATTATGACTCACAAACAAAACGGTACGGCCTTCGCTTCGTGAAATATCCTGCATCTTTCCGATGGCTTTCTTTTGAAATTCGGCATCACCAACAGCCAATACCTCATCAACCACTAAAATCTCAGGCTCTAAAAAAGCGGCAACCGCAAACGCCAGACGCACGGTCATCCCACTGCTGTAACGTTTAGTAGGCGTGTCAATATAGCGTTCACATCCACTGAATTCTATGATATCGTCTAATTTGGAAGCAATCTCTTTTTTGGTCATGCCAAGAATGGCTCCGTTAAGATAAATATTTTCCCTACCGGTCAGTTCAGGATTAAACCCGGTTCCAACTTCCAATAAGGACGCAATTCGTCCTCGGGATTTTATCACTCCGGTTGTGGGAGCGGTAACTTTGGATAATATTTTCAGAAGGGTTGACTTTCCGGCACCATTCTTTCCAATAATTCCTAAAACCTCTCCACGCTGCACTTCAAAATTAATATCCTGTAAGGCCCAAACATAGTCACTGTTACCTTTAGAGGAACGATCATTAGCTTCACCAACTTTTAAATAAGGATTCTCTTTACCGCGAACCGCATGCCACCAACGATTTAAATCGTGACTCAATGTTCCGGTGCCTATAGTTCCCAACCGGTACTGCTTGGAAATATTTTCAACTTTTAATATGATATCCTTATCGTGCATTTTTAGTAGTATTGCGTAAGTACCATTCTTACTTCTTAATCTTTTACATCCTCAACAATCCGAATTCTTGCGCCTCTTAAACCGTATCAATAAAATTCTTCTCTGTTTTATTAAAAACAACCAATCCTAAGAAAAACAGAAGTATTGAAACTATGATTGTATAAAGCAATCCTCCTGTTGAAATTGAACCTTCACCCAAAAGTAAATAACGGGAAGTCTCTACCACATAGGCCAAAGGATTATATTCTATTAACCAACCTAATTCGGGAAGTTTTTCCTTAAGTAATGACATTGGATACATTACTGCAGAAACATACATTAACAGCTGTACTCCAAACGAAACCAGAAAAGTCAAATCTCTGTACTTTGTTACCATGGAAGAAATAATCATACCCAATCCTAATCCCAAAAGCCCCATAACCAAAACTAAAAAAGGAAAAAACAAAAGTGTCCAGTTCAGTTCGCTATTCATACCTTTAAATAAATAAAAAATATAAAAACAAACAAATATGAATAACTGTATTCCTAATTTAACCAAATTGGTAATGACAATTGACATCGGCAATATTATTCTGGGAAAATAAACTTTTCCAAAAATTGCAGCATTCTTTTTAAAGGTGTCTGAAGTTTCATTTAAACAGGAAGTAAAATAATTCCAAACAATAATCCCAGAAAGATTAAACAGAAAGGAAGGGACGTTACCGGTATCAATACCGGCCACGTTATTGAAGATGATTGTAAAGATAATCGAAGTAAACAACGGCTGTATCAAATACCAAAGCGGACCTAATATGGTTTGCTTATAAACAGTCACCACATCACGCTTTACAAAAAGCATAAGTAAATCCCGATAACGCCAAACCTCACTCAGGTTCAGGGAAAAAAAATTGTTTTTTGGGCCTATCTCATAAAGCCATTCTCCTTCAGCAAAGCTTTTCTTTTCCATCAATATCAATCCGTATCTAATAAGCTTTCAAAATTAAACTATTTTAGGAACAGACCAAATTTAAGCCTTGTAAAATAACCTTTAATTCATTTCCGTAAACGATAATACCGATTTCGATGTAAAACCGGCAACAAATTCACTTGGAACTGCAATTCCAAATAACCGAATCCACAAATCCCACCCACTTCAAAAACAATCATATTTTTACTACTTTTACTACAAAAAAGAAAAATGGCAAAAGTACTCGCGCCTTTTAAAATATCAGGAACCTTGGACGACATCAATTTCGTAGTAACCGAAGACGGCAACAACTACGCTCGCTTAAAAGGTAAAACCGGAGTTACCAAAGAAGAATTCAAAAACAACCCCATATTCGACCGAATCCGCAACCACGGGAAGGAATGGGGTTATTGCTCCAAAAAATCCCAAAGTTTCCGGCAAGTGGCAGCACAACTTTTTAGAAAAGCCAAAGACGGAAGTTTTGCCGGAAGAAGCATTAAATTGCTTTCGGAAATACTTGAAGAAGATACCGTAAACCCAAAAGGTGCCAGAACTCTCGAAGAAGGACTCAAATCGGAACACATTCCCGAAATTCTCATCGGATTCGAAGGGAACAAAAACTGCCCCTTACACCAAACACTGAAAACGGTTTTTGAATACTTGCCGGATAAGAACACCATTCGGATTAAGGATTTCAAGCCCGAAAACCATATAAAATGGCCCTCAGATGAAGCCACCCATGTTCAGTTGCAAATGGCTACGGCCGATTGGGACCCGGTAAACGAAGGTTTCACTACAAACTATAGCGAAGAGGTAACATTTAAAAAGTGTCATAACGGCACCGTAACACTCCAAACGGAAATCCCTAACGGAAACAACTGGAAAATCAGCTTCTTATTTATTGGGTTTGCAATTCAGGAACGAAGAAAACTAAAGCCATTGCACCGAAAAAACAACACAATTACCATTATTACCTGCTTCAAAGCATAAAAAAAAAGCAAAGGGGCAACAACAAGTGTTTGTATTTTCCTTTAATCGTTAAACATCACTTTCAACTCATTTACAGTAGCAACCGAAACCGGTTTCGACAAAAAACGCGACACAAAAGGATATTGCTTTGCGCGTATTATATCCGCTTCATCAACGGAAGAAGTTACCAAAAAAACGGTTGTCTTTTCGGGAACAGTAAACGCACTAAGAGCGTCTAAAAATTCCCATCCATTCATTACCGGCATGTTGATATCCAAGAAAATCACATAATGATCGGTTGAAGAATAGTTGCTTTGAAAATAATCCAACGCTTCTTTACCATTTTTAAAAGATAAAGATGAAGCATGCAGATCACACTTTTCCAATACCTTTTTTAAAATCATAATAGCGATAAGGTCATCATCAACGAAAAAGACATGTTGTTTTGACATAGGCAATGTATATTATGGAAAGATTGACTTAGACTGTTTAACAATTTTTCGGATGATTCCATCTAATTCGTTAGCCGAATCCATAACATGTGAAAGCATTTCCAATTTTTCCTCAACAGGGGTTTGCGCATCGGAAATCAACTGAATAAGTCCCATTATTCGCGCTAATGGGGCGCGAACCTCATGGGATTGGGTCCATGCAATTTCCATAAGCCGTTCGTTTTGTTGTTCGATAGCTTTCAGATGCCTTAAACTTTCAGTTATGTCGTTCACCAAAACCACCTTAGCCTCACGCCCTTTATAAGGAATGGTATTACTCCGGATAGCCACATATACGACTTCACCGTTCTTTTTCTTATGCTTGTAAACATCTTCGAAATTTCCGGGAATCGGATCGGAAGACAAATCCGTTTCGGTGTCATCAAATTCAATATCCCCTACGACCATGTTCTGAAACTCCTCTGTAGTATAACCATAATGATTTACTGCCGACAGATTCACATCAAGGAATTGGAAATTTTCAGCATCACATACCCACATGGGTTGCGGACTCAGGTGGAACAAATCCGAATAACGGTGCTCCGATTCTTTCAATTTGACCAGATTTTTATTCCGCTCAATATTGTAAAGAATGCTTTTATACAATGTGGCGGCGCTTAAATCATCTTTGAGGAGATAATCAGAAATACCCAAACCAAGGGACTTTACCGCGAAAGAAAAATCAGGATAGCCGGTAAGCACAACCGTAGGTGTGGTACCCACGATTTTCAGGGTCTCTTTGATAAGCTCTTCGCCTCTTTTATCCGGAAGACTTAAATCCAGAAGTACAATATCAATTTCTTTAGAATTCGAAGCTAGATAGGAATCCAATTCCTTAAAGGATGCCACATGAATGATTTCCGGAGTAAGTATCATTTCATCCAAATAGTCCTGCAGGAGAAAGAAATCACCGGCATTATCTTCAACTACAATTATGGTATACTTTTTTCTATCCTTATGCATTAGTCCTATTTTCTGACAGGTAATTTTACAATATTAAACCAAAATTGCTCAATACTGGTAACAGCTTCGAAAAAATCTGTTAAATCTACGGGTTTGGTAATATAACAATTCACATAATGCTTATATGAAAGATTAATATCTCGTTCAGAAGACGAAGTGGTAAGCATGATAACCGGAATGTGTTTGGTTCTCTCATCCCCTTTAATTACCGTGAGTACTTCGTGACCGCTTTTGAGAGGCAAATTCACATCTAACAATATAAGATCCGGCGGAGAGACTTCCTTATACTTTCCTTCGTTAAAGACATAATCGATAGCCTCTTTTCCGTTGCGTACTACATTAATGTTGTTTATGATTTTACTTTCCTCTAAAGCTTCTATGGTTAGAACGATATCCCCTTCATTGTCTTCCACTAATAAAATATTTACTGATTTCATTCCTCTATTTTTTAATTTTGACGAATTCGGTTAATAAACCTTTTTTTTACGCAAAACAATACTGCAAGTAACAAATTTAGCACAAATTTAATTCTGCTGAAATTAAATCTCCGAAAGGTTTCACTTCTCTTTTTTCATAAATCCAATTATGGCAAAAGCTTCTTTTTTAATGAAAAATAAAAAGTAGTCCCTTTGTCTTTTTCAGAAACCAACCATATTCGCCCCTTAAGTTTGTCTACATTTTTTTTAACGATAGCCAATCCTATTCCGTTTCCATTGAATTCTTCACTACTGTGCAGCCGTTGAAAAAGAAGGAAAATTTTCTTAAAATACTGCTTCTCTATTCCAATCCCATTATCAGCAACAGAAAAAACCCATTCCTGATTTGTCTCTTCCGCTGCAATGGTTATGGATGGCAAAACGGTATCCTTGGTATATTTAAGCGCATTCCCTATAAGCTGATAGAATATTTGAAACACCGCTGAAGAATCAGAATAAATTATTGGGAGTTCCTGCAAACGCATTTGGGCATTTTTACGGGTAATCGATTCGTGATGAAGCAAAAAAACCTCTTTCGCAATTTGACTCACATCTATGGTTTCGTTTTTTTGGTTCTCTTTCCCGATTTTGGAATACTCGAGCAAATCAAGAATCAAGGTTCGCATTCGTTTGGCGCCCGACACGGCAAAACCAATATACTGCTTCCCTTTTTCATCAAATTTTTCCTTGTACTCGGCTTCCAGTTTAGAAATAAAGCTGATAACCATCCGTAATGGTTCCTGGAGATCGTGGGAAGCAACATACGCAAACTGTTCGAGTTCCTTATTGGAAAATTCCAGTTCTTGTGTATATTGTTCCAGCTGCGCTACCTTTGCATTAATGATTTTGTATTGCCGCTTTAACAGCATGTAAAGGAGTAAGGCTGTTGAAGTGACATAAAAAAATCCTTTAATGGTTTGGAGATAGGTGAGCTTTTTGAGCTCATAATTGCTAAAAAAAAGAAGCAGAAACCGATCGCTGATCAAAATCCACAAAACACCCGATACTAAATAAATCAGTGTTATTTTCATTTCAGGTTTTATTCTCATGCTATAACGGATTTGTTCTGTATATCATTTTTATAAGGCAACGTAAAGTAAAAAGTACTTCCAAAACCAACTTCAGACTCCAGCCACACAGCTCCACCAAGGTTGTTTATTATTTTCTTAACGATTGCTAAGCCCAATCCCGAACCCGAATACTGATCTTTGGAATGCAGGCGTTGAAAAATCACAAATATTTTTTCGGCATATTCCTTATCGATACCGATGCCGTTATCTTTTACGGAAAAAAGCCATTCATCATGATGTCGAACCACTGAAACCCGAATTACAGGAGATCTGCCTCCTTCACAATATTTAAGCGAATTGCCAATCAAATTCTGAAATACCTGCAACATAGGGTAACGATGGGAAACAATCTCCGGTAATACGCCATAGGAAATAACCGCTCGTTTTTCTTCAATTGTTTTTTGAAGTCCCATACAAACCTCATCCAGCAATTGATTCAAATCGATTTTCTCCTGCTTTTCAACATATTTACCAACCCTTGAAAATTCCAACACATCCAATATTATGGAACGCATACGCTTTGCGCCTTCTACAGCAAAATAAATGTATTTTTTTCCATTTTCATCCAAAACATGAAAGTATTTTCGTTCGATTTGTGTTAAATACGCCGACACCATACGAAGGGGCTCCTGAAGATCGTGTGAAGCAATGTAGGCAAATTGCTCCAATTCCTTATTGGACGCGGTAAGTTCATGGGCCCTGTCTTCTAATTCACGGTTAAGCCGATCGAGGGCTTTGGTTTTTTTCTCTACAAGCAGTTTCAGCTTTTGAGGCTGCACAGAAAGATGCCACATAAAAAGAGTAAACAGAAATGAAAATAATAGGCCCAGGAAGGAAAACTGTAAGGCCCGATCCAGGTAATGCGGGTTGTTTAATTTGGCATAAACCTCCCAGTCGCCAATTTTCACATGTTCTTTGTAAAAAATTCCGCTTTTGTAATCATACAGATCGTTAAACATGAAATCCGAGTTGCTACTTTCTCTTTCCGATTTCACAAGCTGATAGCTGTAAGTATCGTTCTTTCCCGTACTGTCGATCCCAATAGCGTGAAGCAAAGTTTCCTTTCGGATAATCACAGCCGAAAAGCCCCAAAACACCTTATTCCGGTAAACCGGCAATCTTCCTACGATGCCCACACCACCTTGCTTTAGTTTAATCGGACCTTCAAAATAAAGTTCCCTTCGCTTTAAGGCCTTAAGCGCCTCTTTACGATGAAAAGAATCCCGGAGAACCGAATACCCTATGGTTACCTCATTTCCCTTTAACGGGTATGTTTTGATGATTTTATTGTCTTTAACTAACTGAAGCGCATCAACAAGATTGTTCTGACTGATCAGTTCCTCCGACACGGTTTCAAAATAAGTATCGATGAGATTGCGTTCAATGAGAAACGCAATAATCCTGGAAGCATTGGTACTCTGATAAAGGGCACTCTCAAATTTATTCTTAATATGACCGGCTTCCTGTTTTACCTGAAGGAATTCATTTTCTTTTTCAACCGTATAAATACGATAGGCAATCCCTTGTGTAATTAGTAAAGACACTATAAAAACCAACCACGCATTTCGGTTGGGTCGCGTCCGGACAAGGTCACTTAAGATTACAAATGATTTCATAGGCACAATTATTTAGGAATCGTAAAATAAAAAGTACTGCCTGCTCCTTCTTCTGATTCTACCCAGATGCGTCCTCCCAAATTATCTAAAATTTTCTTCACAATAGCCAAACCGATACCTGTTCCACGGTATTCCTCATCAACATGAAGCCGTTGAAAGAGTATAAAAATTTTCTCGTGATACTCTTTACTGATTCCGATACCGTTATCCATTATGGCAATCTCCCATTCATCTTTAGTTTCTTTCGCGGTCACTTCAATGGTTACCGACACATTGGGTTTGGAATATTTCAACGCGTTGCCAATCAGGTTTTGGAATACCTGCAAAATTGGAGAACGGTAAGAGGTGATTCTTGGAAGATGCTCATAATGCACCAGGGCTACTTTTTCCTCGATTAGCCTATGCTGCAATTGGCAAACTTCGTCAACAATTTGATTCAAATCAATCACTTCTTTATTTTCTTCGTGTTTCCCAACTCTTGAAAACTCTAAAATGTCCAGAATAATCTGTCGCATTCGTAAAGAACCGTCAACTGCAAAATGGATGTACTGATGTGCTTTTTCATCCAGCTGATTATTGTATTTCCTTTTCAACTGATTTAAAAAACTGGTTACCATGCGAAGCGGTTCCTGTAAATCATGTGAGGCGATATAAGCAAACTGCTCTAATTCTTTATTGGAAATCATCAGTTCTTTCGTTTGTTTCTCCAACTGGGTATTCAATCTTTTTAAGGATTCTTCATATTCTTTCCGATACGTTATGTCCGTCATAGCGCCTATCATTCGTAGGGCTTTCCCCTTATTGTTCCGGATAATAACCCCTCTGTCTATCACATAAGCCGAACTTTTATCCTTTTTTATAATCTTGTATTCCGCTTCCCAACGACTGGTTTTAGGGTCATTTATGGCCTCATCGATGCTGCCTGCGATTCTGCTCATGTCATCAGTCAAAAAATGACGCTCCCAAAATTCATCGGAAGAGATGTCTTTTTCTATCTTGTAACCAAACAGCCTGTCGAAACCTTCACTGCGGTAATAGGTATTATTTTGGATGTCCCAGTCCCAAATGGCATCATTTGTAGCCTCGGTTACTTTTTCAAAACGTTCATTCGTTTGACGAATCTCCTCTTCTGCTGTTTTTCGGATACTTACGTCTTTGAAATAAACCGACAATCCTTCGTCTGAAGGATAAACACTTACTTCAAACCATTGATTACTGGTAGGATAGTGCTCCTCGAAATGCAAAACTTCTCCGGTTTGCATTGCGGTATGATACTCGGTATAAAATTTAAGTCCTACTGCGTCCGGAAAACTATCCCAGAGCGATTTGCCCAATACGTCTTTTCGTCTTCTGCTCAAAACATTTTCCGCCTCTTTATTCCAATAGGTAACTGTCCAGTTCTTGTCAACCGCAAAAAAAGCATCACCGATACTTTCAAGAATGTTATTGCGCTCTTCAAACGATTTTTGCAATTCGAGTTCGGTAATTTTCTGACTGTGAATATCCTGCAAACTTCCGAAAATTTTAAGGCATCGATCCCCAACGCGATCCGATTTGCCAATGCAGCGAACCCATCGCGGATTCCCTTTTGCCGTAGTTAATAACAACTGTAAATCAAACGGCTCTCCGGTCGCTATCAGTCTTGCGACAGCAGTTTCGATTTGAGCGCGGTAATCTCCCTTAAAAAAATCAAATCCGTGTATAAGAGTTGTTTCAAAAGAAGGGGCAACTTCCAGAATTTCACGCGTCATGAACGACCAATACATCTCATTCGTATCCCCATCGACCATATCCAACTCCCAGCTTCCTATTCGTGCCATTACTGAAATACGCTCGGCCAATTCTTCCAGGTCGTGCTTTTCGGTAATATCCATCACGATAGAATCCCAAACAATAGAGCCGTCTGTCATTTTTTGAGGGTTTCCATACCCTTCATGAAATCGAACACTACCGTCTGGTTTTACATATTTCCAGCGGGAATGCCAACGGGTAAGTTGTTCCCCGGACTCCGTTATGGACTGGCGAACGGACTCAAAATCGCCTCCTTGTATAATTCCTTCCCATATTTTTGCGACATCCTTCATACTTTCTTCAGCAGTACAACCCCAAACTTCTTCGGCTCCTCCGCTCACATAAAAAAGATTGTCGGTTCCGTCGGGATACAAATGATATTGAAACAGAATTCCGGGCACATTATCGGAAATGTTTTTAAAACGCAATTCGGTAACCTTGCGCTCATGAATGTCCTGAAAACTGCCGTAAAGACGAATACACTTGCCTTCGAAAAATTCAGCATTCCCTATTGCGCGAACCCAACGCTCCTTACCCTTTGCCGTAATTATCGGAACCTCAAAATCAAACGGCTCTCCGGTTGCAATGGTGTTGGCTACATAAGCCATTACTTTATCCCTTACATCCTCGCGATAAAAATTAATCGAAGTGGACAAATTTGGTTGAAAATCATCCGGCACCTCATGAATAACCCTGGTCATCGGAGACCAATACTGAACATCATTTACCACATCCATTTCCCAACCGCCTACACGCGACAATTTCGAGGCATTTTCGAGTAACCCTTGCAACTCTACAATTTCCGTCATGTCCCTACCGTAAGCAAAAATGAATTTTTCATCACCAAAAGTATCCGAGGAAGTCCAGGAAATCCATCGGTAATTGCCGGATTTGGTTCGATATCGGTTCAGGGAACCGTAAATTCTTTTTTGGGCAGCAATGGCATCCGAGTAATCTGAATTGGTTTTCTGCAAATCATTGGGATGCACAAAACTGTCGAAAGGCTGTTCCAATAATTCTTTTTCGGTATAGCCCAACAAATTACAAAATGCCGGGTTTACCTTAACAAAATACCGGTCGGGTGAAACTATTGCCATGATTTCCGGCGCACTGTGGAATAAGAGAAACATTTCCTCTTCTTGCTGTTTTCGTTTTATTTCATCACCCAGATTGTACTGTAAGGGTTCATATTGTTCTACCAAAGAGGAGGTGAAAAAGTTTTTCGAACCGGCACATACAAGTAAAACACCTGCCACTTTATCTTTATGAAAAAGCGGTAATCCCATGGCACTTTTCAATCCTGCTTTTTTAGCGGATGTGCGGCGGGCAAACAAATCGTTTTCATCGATATTGTCCCAAATCACAACCTGCCCTTTTTTCCAGACATGTCCTGGCAACCCTTCTCCGCTCTGGAACCTGATTACATCTTCACTTTCGTTAAAAAAAAGAGCAGCATCAGGCGTTTGTGCATATCGTGAGGCCGACATTACATTTAAGTGTTTTTCATCGATACTCGTAAGCCAGATTTCGGCGGTTTGCAATTCGCCTTGAATCGTGAGGAACTTTAAAACTTCTGATAACGTTTCACTCAAATTGTTCTCGGTTTTGAAAAACTGGGACACTTGATACTGCAACTGCTTCTGCTTTTCAATAAGTTTAACGGAAGAAACATCCCGCAACACACCGATCATTCGCAATGGCTTTCCGTATTTGTCGCGAATCAGATGCCCAATTTCTTCCACATAAGCATAAGTACCATCAGCTTTTCGGAATCGGAATTCTTTTGTCCATCGGTTTTGACCGGAGTCATTTAAAAAAGCGATCCATTTTTCCTTAAGTTTCTGATCGTCGGAAGGATGCATTAAATTGGCCCAATCGGCTATACGGAAAACACCCGTATCTTTCGAATATCCAAAAACAGTGTAAAAGCTTTCATTCCAATAAAAAATATCGGAAAGAATATCCCATTCGTAAATAGCATCTCTGGAAGCCTTATTGATAAGTTCATACCGCTCATTACTCTTTTGAATGTTTTTGAGGTATTCGAATTTCTCTATAAAAATCGATATTAATCGTCGGGAGCGCTCTATAACGTGCTCCTCGAGGGCATTGGGCATTCTGTTTGTTGAAGGATAATTGGCAAATGTTGCGATTACGGCTCCGTTGGCATTAAGTATCGGATAGGACCAACAGGCTTTAATACCGTATTTTTTCGCTATACTTTTAAATTTATCCCACCGCACATCGTTAAAAACGTCAGTCACAACAATTTGTTCTTTTAAATAAGCCGAAGTGCCGCAGGATCCTACATTATCCCCAATCATAGCACCCTCAATGTTTTGAATATATTCCGACGGTAAGGAAGGGGATGCCAGATTTTGAAGCGTATCGTCTTTTATACGCATTACGGAAGCTTTAATATCCGGGAAGAAGTCTTCCAATTTTTGAATATACGTTGTTAATATGCTTCTGAGGTCGGTATCAGTAGACATACTGTTCTCCATAATCTCCTTCTCCAACAAATCGAACTGATGATAAAAATACTCTGATGTAGTGTCTTTAAGGGCCCCCACAACCCGATAAGCAACACCGTTTTCACCTCTCATAATAACCGCTTGATCTTTTACGTAAGCGACTTCACCATTCGCTTTTATCAAACGGTACTCACAAAACCACTTTTCCTGATCGGTTTCTTCGAGCACATCACGAAAACAGGCAAGAACCCTCTCGGAATCCGACGGATGAATATGGTTAATAATAAGTTCATGATTCTCGCCGAGTGCTTTACTTTCAATTCCGAAATTTTCTTTGAAACCGTTGCTCAAAAAAAACTCATTGCGAACCAGATCATAATCCCAAATACTTTCGGAACCGGCTTTCATCAATATTTCAAACCGTTCGTTACTGCGGTTAAGTGCATCACGGGTATGAACTAAAGTGGTGATATCCACCGTGTTGATTACAATCCCCTGAATCGTTTCCTCGTTAAGAAGATTAGAGCCTGTACTTTGAAAAAAAGACCAGCTCCCGTTTTTATGCTGGAAGCGGTAGATGGATGATTTTACTCTTCTTTCGGTAAACAACCTAACGAATTCCTCTTTAATCTGTACCACATCGTCCGGGTGAATGAAATCGAAAGCGTTTTTCCCCAACAGATCTTCCTCCGAATAACCAACAATATCCGGGTAATTGGGACTGATATAGTGGTACACCCCTTCCTGATCCACAACGGCCGTCATATCGGCTCCTTCTTGCACCAAAGCCTTAAATCGCTTTTCACTGAATGCCAATCGTTGTTGTATGTCTACCTGTTCCGTAACATCCTTTAATGAGACCACATAACTGGAAGCCTTTTCCCCAGCAAAAAACATTTTCGCTGTTTCACATTCAAGGATGAGTTTTTCAATCTCCGTATTATCGTTCCTTTTTGGCATATTAAATTATGACTTGTTATTTTTTTACTAACGTTATTTACTGTCGCTGCAAATCCTTCACAACACTAAAATTTATGCTACTTATTCTTTTTGGGAATCGTGATTTCTGTCTTTCCTTCATTCGACATCGAAGCAATCACTTGATTGACTATAAGTTTTTTCAGTTCATCTTCCTCATAATGAAGTTTAGCCGCATACTCCTCCACCAACTTCTCAAAAGATGAATTCTCTTTAAACAAATTCAATTTACTGGTAAGCACCAACATACTGTCAGGCGCAAATTGAAGAATACTCTCAATGGTTTTTAACAGTCTTTTCTGTTCCTTTATCAGTTGGTTACGCTGGGACACGTCAACACCCACACCATAAATGCATTTTTGCCCTTTATAGGTAAACTTTGAAGCGATGAAAAGCATTGGCTTTCGCTCTCCTGATTTGGAAACAAACTCGGTTTCAATCTCTGTGTATCCTTTATGAATTACCGTTTGAAGATGTTCTATTAAAGTCTCCGTTTGTGAAGAATCAAAGAAATTCCAAGGAGTGAGATGCTCCATATCCGCATCCACATAACCACTCATCTCCAGTAATTTATCATTCCACAAAAGAAATTCCCCTTCCTCATTAAACAAAAAGATTACGTTGGGAAGGTACTGTATGAGCTGTTGGTTCAAATTACGTTCATCCTCGAGTCTTTTACGAATTTCTTTACTTGCAGACACATCGATAAGAAGCCCACGTAAAATAACAGGTTTACCGTTTTCGGAAATTACGGTTACCCGATCCTGTAACCAAACATAATCCCCCGCTTTGGTTAACATACGATATTCAAAAGTATGGTCCTTGCCCATAAGTGTCTGCTCATGGCAAAAATGAATCGCCGCCTCCCGATCCTCCGGATGGATGTGGTCTTTCCAAAAATAGGGTTTCGTAAGCCAATCCGAAGGGGAATAACCCAAAATGCGCTCTACTTGCTTACTGATATAGGTAAACTCAAATGTAGTCGCGTTGGCTTCCCAAATAATTCCCTCAACACTGGTAGCAACGACTTCCACCAGTGATTTAACGGATTGCAACTCCTGATGGGCTTTTACAAAATCGGTTATATCCTGAAAAACCCCTATCAATTTATGGGGTTGACCCGTTGCATCGAACAAAACTTTTCCGGAAGAACGAATGAATTTAATGGTTCCGGTTGACGTTACAAATCGCTTTTGGATACTGTATTCTTTGCCTCTACTGATAGCCTCATTCATTTCCCGAATAGCCATATCCCTGTCATCAGGATGAATAACCTCAATCCCTTTATCATAATCCACCGTAAACGACTGGGGTTCAAATTCTAAAATCATATAAACCCCATCAGACCAGTAAAGCTCTTGGGTTTGCAAATCAAGTTCCCAACTGCCGGTTTTGGCAATGGCTTCTGTTTGACGCAGCAAAAATGCCGTTCTACTGGTGTCCTTTTCGTGATTATTGGCTATTTTATTTTTTTTCTGCATGAAGAATTTTTCAGAAAATCATTTTTATTAAAACCACACCCATGATTTTTTTAGCTACCCGAAGGGTATCATTTCCATCATCAACAAACATCCTCTGATTAAATGACATTAACAGGAAAACCATTTCATAAAAAAGCATTCGACCCGTAAAAGCTATAGTGTAAATATATCAATTTTTTTTCAGAGTTAAAAACCCAACCGCTTTATTCCCTGCACTAAAGGGTATTATTTAACAAGAAATAACAACCGATTTACTCATTATGTAAATTTTAAAAATTGATAAAAAATTAAACAATTCACATCAAAAAAGACCAACAACATACAAATCAATGATAAAACACAATAAATTAAACATAAAAATAACAATTACATATTTTTTTAACATTAAAATTCACAAAGCATCGCATTTTATGGTTATTCCTTAAAACAATACACTTATTAAGTCTTTCGCACCAGTTATTAAGCTGTAACCTCCCCCTTGTAAAGGGTTCGCGACATTTGTTTAAAGTTTTGAAAAACAAATCATTAAAAACAAGAACAAATGCGCCGCCTATGAAATCAAAATTACACTTTATGCTATGGCAATCTCTTCTTCTGACTATGGTTTTACTGATGTGTCAGAATTTGGAAGCTCAATGTTCAGACTACTTTACCCGACCTTCAGACAGTTTTCAACTGCAAGGATGGTCACCAAGATGTCACAATGGAACGGATGGAGAAATTAAGATAACACATATTGCAAGTACGGTGGGTCAGGGTGATTTCACCAATCAAAACTATGCGATTCGGATATTGTCAGGACCGAACGCCTCCACAACCTATCCGATTACTGCTAATTCGGCTACTTTTACCTTATCAGGCCTGGCTTCAGGAACTTATGTCCTGGACATTATAGACCAATGTGGCGGTAACAGTGCAGACAAAACGATAACACTTGTAAACCCTCCGCTTAACACAACTTTAGCACCAACAACCTACATTCTTAAAGACAAAACCAACAATCCCGAGTACAGTGTATGTGGTAACATGCTCAAGTATCGAATGACCATTACCACAACTGGGACAGCCGGTGATGTTACTTGCATTTTTACAAATAACGAAGGGAACACACTTTCATTTACAAAGGCCGTCAACCGTACATCACAACCGGTGAGCAAAATAGAATTCCTGGATATAGTAATCCCAATAGCTTTCTTCAACGGTCAAAATATCACATACTCCGTGTCCAACCAGTGTGGCCCATTATCAGGCGGTACTTTGGTTTTGCCGGTAACAAACGATATAGTGTATGGTATACCAAGTATTATGGACACTTCAGATCCCCAAAACAGATGCCTCATTGGATATGACATAAAAGTTTTTAGAAATTTTATGACAAATCCAATAACCATAACTGTGGAAGAAGCGGGAAATCCCGGAGTTACACCATTAAATTTCATAGGCGAACCGATGGTTCCGCAGGTGATAAACCTATTGCACCTTAATTCGGTTCCTATGGGTATGGCTACCGTTATTCCATTGGGATTAAAATACAACACCCATTATAACATTACTTTTACCGATGCTTGTGGCTTAACGGTTACCAAAACAATGGGACAAACGGTTACCCCTTACAATCCTACCATTAGTTGTATAACAGATTCTTCAATCGCAGACACCACAGGATATTTCGATGATGTAGCACTTCTAAAGTTTAACGGTGTTGCCATTTCCAGCAATGCTGTTGGACCATTAACTCTTACTGTAAACTCGGGTCCTTCCAATTTCACGACTTCTTCAGGAAGCGGAAACACAGTAACATCAGGAACTCTTCAATACCCTTATTCCACAACAATTAGTTCTCCTTTTTTAGTCGATTTCATCTCAAAAAGCGGCACTCGATACTTTCCTCCTGGCACTTACAACATAACAATTACAGATGCTTGCGGAAAAAGCAGTACATTCAACCAAAACGTAAGTTGCAGCAGAAATTCCGACATAACACATTCCTTACAAACTTGCGAAATGGTGACCGAAGGAAGCATTGGGGTCAAACTATACATCCCAAAAGGGCTTGCAGGAACAAAGGCTACAATTTACAAAGCTGATGGGAGTATCGCTGTTACGGGTATTATAAACTCCGGTAGCCCTTTCTATTATGTTGCCTCTTCGTCATTGGGTACATTAACACTTAATTTACCGAACAATACGGAGTACTTTTTCAGATACGGGGGAGTGACCGAAACTGGAAATCTGATGGAGCCAACACAACTTGGAGGTAATGGTGCGCTCCAAAGGATACAGGGAGGTTATTTATACGAATACTATTTTAAAACGGAATTAACACCATTCCGATTTCAGGCGATTGAAGCCTGCGGCACTTCGGTTAGCATGACGGCATCCGGAGGAACTGCTCCATACACATTCGCTGTACTGGATCAATCGGGTAATACCCAATTGTTTCCAAACCAGAGTTCCGCATCATTTTCCGGCTTGATTACCGGTAGAATTTACACCGCAAAAGCCATCGATGCTTGCGGTAGAGAATTTACGCAACAATTTGAAGTTTTTCCGCTTCCGATTGCAACTTTAGATGAGATTATTCATCCGGGCTGCCAATCCACTTGGGGAAGCGTTACAATAAACAACCTTCCTTCCGATTGGACCATCACGATGAATCCCGGAAATGTGGTCTTTCATAATACTACGGCATCGTTTACTATTAACAATTTAACACCGGGCAATTACACTTTTTCTGTACGGGATAATATCACTACGTGCACAGAAAACCAATCCTTAAATGTGACAATCAATTCGGTGCCGATTTGTCCTGTGGCATCAAACGATTTCGGTATTTATACCTCAGGAACTACTTTTACTGTAAACGTCATACTAAATGATACCACTGGCGCAGTAGTAAATCCAGCTACCGTGAGTTTGGTGGCTCAAAACAACAGCGCAAACATCCAAAACAGTAATGGTTTCATTATAGGCATGGATATTCCTAATGAGGGGTCTTGGACAGTAGATCCTGTAACAGGACAACTTTCGTTTCATCCGCTTCCTTCATTTACCGGAACGCCTTCCGTCATAGAATACAACGTACAGGATTTCTATGGCAATACAAGTAATAATGCATCCGTAACCGTAGATTTCATGCCTATAGCCGTAGATGATGTGTCCTATTACACACAGGGAACTCCCATAACAATAAACATTGTAATAAATGACAATTTGGGAGACCGTGTTAATCCGGCTACAATCAGCCTGTTACTTTCTGAAAATCCAAGCCAAAGTACTCCGGACACTGCTGCTCAATTGACCCATCTTTCAATTATCAATGAAGGGACATGGTCCATTGATAACACTTTGGGTACCGCAACATTTACCCCGCTACCGGGATTTACCGGAGTACCTACAACGCAACAATACCGTGTGAGAGACTTTGATGGGAATCTTTCCAATATCGCTTTTATCCGCCTAATGCGAAACTGCTCATTCCAGGTTACCTGTCCTACTTTCCCAAACACTGTAGTGGCTTGTTATGATGACATCCCCACTGCTACAGAACTTACCGAAACGGAATTTGAAATGCTGGGCAACGCAAACGGAAGTATCGGAAATTCGCCTTGTGGCATCATTAAAATTACGGCTTCAAACTCGCCTTTTACAAGCTGTAATAGTGATGTTAAAAGAACCTATTGGATTACCGAATTTCAGGACACAAATGCAAATGGCATGAGAGATATAGGGGAAAATACAATTCTTAATTCTGCCATTTGCAGTCAAATCATTACTGTAAACGACGTAATCCCCCCTGCATTTAATGAAATGCTTCCTGCCAACATCACCGTACAATGCAACACGGTACCGGCAGCAGCCATCCTAACAGCAACAGATAACTGTGGAACGGCAACGGTTACCCTCAACGAAACTCGTGTTGACGATGGCTGTCCCAACAATTATGTCATTACACGAACCTGGACAGCTTCCGATAGCTGTGGAAACACTGTTACTCACACGCAAACCATTAATGTGCAAGACACTACGGCGCCGGTATTCAACGAAACGCTTCCTTTAGACAGCACTGTGACCTGTAATGCGATTCGACCGGCAATAACGCTTACCGCAACAGACAACTGCGGAACGGCAACAGTTACCTTCAACGAAACTCGTGTTGACGGTGGCTGTCCCAACAACTACGTTATTACACGAACCTGGACCGCTTCCGATAGTTGCGGAAATACTGTTACCCACACGCAAACCATTAATGTGCAAGACACTACGGCGCCAGTATTCAACGAAACGCTTCCTTTAGACAGCACCGTGAACTGTAATGCGATTCGACCGGCAATCACACTTACCGCAACAGACAACTGCGGAACGGCAACAGTTACCTTCAACGAAACTCGTGTTGACGGTGGCTGTCCCAACAACTACGTTATTACCCGAACATGGGTAGCTTCCGATAGTTGCGGAAACACAGTTACCCACACGCAAACCATCAATGTGGAAGATACTACAGCACCTGTTTTCAACGGAATACTTCCTTCAGATAGTACTGTAGAATGTAGCGATCTTTCAACAGCAGCTGTCCTAACGGCTACAGATAACTGTGGAACGGCAACAGTTACCTTCAACGAAACTCGTGTTGACGGAGACTGTCCCAACAATTATGTCATTACACGAACCTGGACAGCTTCTGATAGTTGCGGAAACGCTGTCATCCATACACAAACCATTAATGTACAAGATACTACAGCACCAGTATTCAATGAAACGCTTCCTTTAGACAGTACCGTGAACTGTAATGCGATTCGACCGGCAATAATGCTGACAGCCACAGACAACTGTGGTACGGCAACGGTTACCTTCAACGAAACCCGTGTTGATGGAGGTTGTCCAAACAACTATAGCATTACAAGAACCTGGACATCTTCCGACAGTTGCGGAAACACTGTTGCCCACACACAAACCATCACTGTGGAAGATACTACGGCACCCGTATTCAACGAAGTGCTTCCTGCGGATATTACCGTGGAATGCAATTCGATTATTCCGGCTCCAACTACACTGACAGCGACAGACAATTGTGGTGCTGCCTCGGTACAGTTTGACGAAGAAACAATAAACGGAAGTTGCCCCGGAAATGCTGAAATCATAAGAACATGGAGAACTATGGATGCCTGTGGAAATGAAAATGTTCATATCCAAACCATTACGGTTATCGACACAACACCTCCGGTATTTGAAGGCATACTCCCTCAAAACCTCTCCGTGGAATGCGGCAGTATCCCTGTAGCCCAAACCCTTACCGCTACAGACAGCTGTGGGGAGGTAACCATCACTTTTGAAGAAAACGAAGTGGAAGGAGACTGTAAGAGCAAATACGAACTTATAAGAACATGGACCGCTACGGATTCCTGCGGAAATACGACAACACATACTCAAACCTTAAACCTGAATTGCCATGTTAAGGTATTCAACGCCGTGTCACCTGATGGGGACGGTAGCAATGATATTTTCTATCTCGAAGGAATTGAATGCTTCCCCAACAATTCTGTTGAAATATTCAACCGATGGGGTGCAAAAGTATTCGAAACTCAGGGATATGATAACACTTCAAATGTTTTCAGAGGCAGATCCGAAGGACGTAACACCATCTCAAAAAACGAAGAGTTACCAACAGGCACTTACTTTTATGTTTTACATTATGACTTTAGTTCAGACGGAAATCAAACTGAAAAAATTGAAAAAACAGGGTATTTATACGTTGTAAACAAATAGAACAATGAAAATGATTTTAAAAAAAATATTCGGCATCGCAACCCTTGGTTTATTCATAGGGTATTCGCTTCCTTGCTTTTCGCAACAAGACGCACAATACACGAATTACATGTACAATACGTCAACGATTAATCCTGCATATGCCGGAACTCGGGAAGCCTTAAGTTTGTTTGGATTACACAGAGCCCAATGGGTTGGACTCGACGGAGCCCCTGTAACAAGCGCCTTTACAGCACACACTCCCATAGGTCTTAGCACAGGGTTGGGAATTTCCTTTGTTAACGATCAAATCGGTCCGTCTGTAGAAAATAATATTGCGGTAGATTTTGCTTACAGGATTCCAATGGGCTTAAACACCTTGTCCTTCGGAATTAAAGGCAGTGCTAATTTGTTGAATGTCGATTATCGCAAACTGGACATTCATGATATCTCCGATCCGAAATTCCAAAACAATGTCGACAACCAATTTTCACCAAATATCGGAGCCGGACTGTATTGGTACTCAGACAATCATTACGTGGGGTTATCGGTTCCGTCGTTTCTGGAAACCAAACATTATGACGACAATGCTGCTTCTTTAGCAAAAGAACGGATGCACTATTATCTTATGGGAGGCTATGTTTTTAATCTGAATGACAACCTGAAATTCAAACCTGCACTCTTAACCAAATTAGTTCAAGGTGCCCCGTTACAGTTAGATGCCACAGCAAACTTCATGATGTATGACAAATTCACAATTGGAGGAGCCTACCGATGGGATGCCGCAGTTAGCATACTGACGGGATTTCAGCTGACCGAAAAATTCTTTATAGGATATAGCTACGATGCGGAATCAACCCGCTTGTCAAATTACAATTCCGGTTCGCACGAAATTTTCCTGAGGTTTGAATTGCTTCCAAAGCAGGAAAAAATTTATGCCCCACGATTCTTCTAATCCTTTACACATGAAAAAAAACTATCTCTTTATTCTTTTACTGACATCAGCAGTAGCAATCTCACAACAAACACTATTAAAAAAAACCGATGGTGCTTTTGAGAACCTTGCTTACATGGATGTAGTGAAAATATACGAAAAAGCGGTTCTGAAAGGATATGGCTCCAATGAAATTTATCAAAAATTGGGAGATGCCTACTATTTTAATGCGGTGTATCCGATGGCTAATAAATGGTATGCAAAAGCTTTGGAAGCAACAACTCCTATTGATCCTGAATACTATTTCAGATATGCACAATCCCTGAAATCCGTTGGCGAACAACAAAAAGCAAATGAATATCTTTCGAAGTTTTCGGAAATAAAAAACAACGACTCCAGAGCCATCCGATTCCGAGAACAGGCTTCCACAGATGCGTCCGTTAAAAACCATAACGAATATGTAATGACAGATGCGGGTATTAACACCGAATACAGCGAATATGGCACCACGTTCTTTAACGGAGAGTTGATTTTTACAAGTAGTCGGAAAAATCAAAATCAGACAACTCAAATACACCAATGGACAAAACAGCCATTCTCCGACTTATACAGCGCAACTATGGTTTCAGAAAATCAATTAGGGGAAAATATCCGGAATTTTGATGCGTTGATAAACTCAAAACACAATGAGTCAACAGCGGTTTTCACGAAAGACGGCACAACAATCTATTTTACGCGTAACAATTCGGACGACAAAAGAAAAGGCGGAAACAAAACGAATGGCATTTTGCTGAAAATTTACAAAGCCACCCTTAACAAGGGCCGTTGGGACAACATAACCGAGTTGCCCTTTAACAGTTCCGAATTCAATTGCGCGCATCCGGCTTTAAGCAACGATGAAAAAACACTGTACTTTGTATCAGACAGACCGGGTACCTTAGGCCAATCGGATATTTTTATGGTAGCCATAAAAGAAGACGGAAGCTATGGCACACCCGTTAATTTAGGAAAATCAGTAAATACCGAAGGACGTGAATCCTTTCCATACATCACTCAAAAAGGCCAACTCTTTTTCGCTTCAGACGGACATCCGGGCATAGGGGGACTGGACCTGTTCAAAGCCACACAAAACTCTTTGGACGGCTTCTTCGCCAATGTTGAAAATTTAGGCACACCTTTTAACAGCAATGACGATGACTTTGCCTATACGGAAGCGCCGGGCGGAAACTACGGTTTCATTTCGTCAAACCGACCGGGTGGCAAAGGACACGACGACATTTACAAATTCACAAAAAAAGACAATAGCACTAACGATACCTTGGTGCAGCTCTCCGGGCAGATAACCGACAGAGAAACAGGCGTTGGTATTTCTCAGGCTATCGTATCCGTATTCAACGATGAATACATAAAAATAAAATCCATCATAACGGATACTCTTGGAAACTATAAATGGCAGGCCACATCCCAACATAAAGACATTTTCATACGCGCAGAAGCTCAAAAATACCAAACGCAGGAACAGCACATAAACATCGACAAGGTTTCGGCATCTTTTGTTCACAATTCTTCTTTAACCAAACAACAGCACAGTATTAAAACCGGAAAAGATCTCGCAAAAGCATTCGAAATCGAAGACATCCATTTCGATTTGGACAAATGGGAAATAACCCGCAAGGCCGAAGAAAAATTAGCGCTATTGTTCGTTATCCTTCAGGAGTTTCCTTCCTTAAGTCTTGAAATCCGATCCCACACAGACAGTCGCGCTTCAAAAAATTACAATCTGACTTTATCCGAAAAAAGAGCCAAAGCAACAATGGAATGGCTGATAAACAAAGGAATCCCCGAAAAAAGACTCCGTTACAAAGGACTAGGCGAAACACAACCCCTAAACCAATGTAAAGACGGAACAGTATGCAGTGAAGAAGAACACCGGGTTAACCGTAGAAGTGAATTCATCATACTGTCTAACTAGAAAATATCAGTCTCATACTTATGAAAACCTTTTAAGCACCGGATATACAGTAAATGCAGCGACTAAACGTGTTCGATTTTCAATACGGTGGCCATACAGGGAAACGTTTCAAAAAGCAGGGATAAATCAGGCTCTTTAACAAGGTGAAACAAAAAGAAACACGTGCGATAACTCAAAACGAATTTGAACAAATCAAACAAAAAAACAATAATCAAAACCATCATTTTTTCAAACAATAAGATTATTAGCATACTTTTTTGCTTTTGAGAAGGCCTATTTTTTTACTATCTTGCAGAAAAACGGATAGCTTAAAAATGTTTCTGCATAAAAACTATCCCTTACATTTAGACAAACCATGTGGAAAGAAAATGAAATTTTACGTTTAAAACTTCTGGAGGAATATAAAATTTTCGACACTTTACCGGAACAAATGTATGACGACATAACTGCTATGGCCGCATCCATTTGCAACGCCCCAATAGCATTGATAACACTGGTCGATAAGCACCGTCAATTTTTCAAATCGCATTACGGAATCGACGTCGATCAGACACCGATTGAGCAATCCATCTGTAAACATACCATTAACTCGGGTGAAGCATTTTTTGAAATCAAAGACCTTCGTGCCGATGCTCGTTTTAAAGATCATCCAATGGTAATGGAAGGTCGGAAAATAGTATTCTATTTTGGTGTTCCGCTGATATCCGAAGACGGCATTCCATTTGGCTCCTTAAGTATTATCAATACCGAAATTCAGGAGTTAACCGACATGCAAAGAGCAGCTATGAAAAGCTTAGCCAAGCAAGTCGTTTATTTGCTTGAATTACGGAAAAAGAATTTTTTACTGGAAGCCTACCGAAGAAAACTGGAAGGCCATTCCAAAGTTATGGAAGAATTCGCCTTTATAGCGGCGCATGATTTACGTTCTCCGTTAAGAGGCGTTAACTCCTTTTTAAAACTCCTGGAAAGTAAAAATGATACATTATGGGATGAAAAAGACAGGCAATATTTTGATTTCATTTTCGAGAACGTGCAACGCATGGATAAACTCGTTCTCGATTTACTCGATTATGCCAAAAGTTATATGACGCATGCCCACAACGAAACGGTTAACACGGAAGAACTGGTAAGTGATATTTTTTATGGGTTAACCAAAGGATACACCTCCAATCGACCCGAATTACTGCTTTCGGAATTGCCAACAGTCACATCATCAGCAATAGCATTAACCATAATTTTCCAAAATCTGATTGCCAATGCTTTAAAATACCAATCAGGAGAGAAAACTCCAAAAATAGAACTCAGCTGTAAAGGGAATGATACTGAGTGGATATTTGAAATAAAAGACAACGGAATTGGAATTGAACAAGAAAACCTTGCTATCATTTTTGAACCTTTTAAACGCCTTCACAATCAATCCGAATTCAGCGGCAGTGGTTTAGGTCTGGCGGCTTGTAAAAAAATAATTGAAACACTGAAAGGAACCATCCGGGTTACATCAGAAAAAAACAAAGGCAGTGTCTTTACCTTCACGATACCAAAATAGCTTTGTTACTGATATTCAATCATCTATTGTGTTAATAAAATAAAATTAATGTTAATTTTTAATAACCAAGGTTAATAATTAGCAATAATTTGGTATTTTGCCGTTAGTAACATTCCACCTAAAATGAAAAACTATGAATCTATGCAAATTAAAGATAACGGCAACGTTAATGCTGACATTGTTTCAGATGATGGTTTTTTCACAGACCAATCCCCAAACAAAATACATCGATTCTTTAAATAACTTGTTTAAAAAATCCCCTAAAGACAGCAGCCGCGTAATCTTACTGGAAAAAATCAGCCTTGCGTATGCAAACCACGACCCTGCCAAAGGACTTGAATACGCCGACAAAGCATACAAATTAGCGACCGATTTGAATTTAAAAAATCGGCAGGCGGCCGCTATGGCCATGATGGCGGTAAACCATTTAGCCGCGTCGAATGCCGAAAAAGGAATCGAATACAATAAAAAAGCAATCGAAATATACAAAACGTTAAATAACAAAAAATCACTGGCGGCCGTATATTCCAATCTTTCGCAAATTTATCTGCGACAAGGAAACTATGATGCGGCATTAGAGTACAGCTTCAGTGCCCTAACGGTATACGACCAAAGTAAAGAATACCGAAACAAAGGTATCGTACTGGAAAATATAGCAAACATTCACTATGAACTCAAGAATTTAAAAAAAGCCAAAACGTATTATATGCAGGTCTTGGAAATTTTTAAATCATACGGTTTAAAAACCGATTTGGCACGCTGCATGGGTAATATGTCTCGCGTGGAAATGGATATAGAAAATTATCCGAAAGCTTTGGAATACCTCAAAAAAGCTCTTGAAATCAATCAGGAATTGGGCAATAAGAATTCCGAACTCATCAACCTTACCAATATCGGAAACGTATATTCGAAACAAAAACAAAACAAAAAGGCCCTGACTTACATGAAGAGATCGCTCGAAATGAGTGAAAAACTCAACATGAAAAATTCTATTGCGGTAAACAGGGGAAATATTGGCAGTATTTATTTGGAATTATACAAAGAATCCGATCAATCAGATCTGACTTTATTACAAAACGCGATAAAAAACACCGAAGAAGCCATACGTATTTGTGACAGTATTGGCTTTATTGCGCCAAAAATGGAATTTTCGCAAATCCTTACCGAAGCCTATTCCCTTCAGAGAGATTACAAAAAAGCTTTTGAAGCCTTACAGGAAAAAACCGATCTTTCCGATTCCTTAAAAACGGTGGAAGCCAACCAGAAACTCTCCATACTGGAAACGGAACGGGCAAAATCCCTTAAGGAAAAAGATCTGGTCATTAAAAACAAAGAGCTCGAAATCATACGCCTGAAGTCGGAGAAGAAAACGTTGTTCTATTCGTTGATTATTTCCATTTTAGTGATTACTTTTGCATTTGTTATTCGGAGTTTTCTCCAAAAACAGAAAAAACACAACCAAATTTTGTCTGAAATAAAGCAAATACAATCGCACGATATTCGTGGACCAATTGCAAGTATATTGGGACTAACAGCGCTTTTAAAAGAAAGACCTGCGGAAGATCTTTCAAAAAATAAACTTTTGGAGGGAATTGAGGAACTGGCATTAAAATTAGACGAAATTGTAATTAAAATAACCAAGAACTCAAGCCTTTAAAATCCGAAACGATGAAAAAAGAAGGCACTCAACATAACGAACTAAAAATTCACTGTACTGAAAACAATATTAATTATAGACGACTCAATGTTTGACCGTTTAATTGCCTCTGAGGTAGTTAAAAACCACATGCCTGTAAATACCATTATTGCTTTGGAATCTGCAGAGGAAGGTTTGGAGTACATTTTTAGCTCAATGGATAATCCGTCTGCAATCCCCGACATCATTCTGCTCGATATAAAAATGCCTAAAGTAGACGGCTTTGAATTTTTAGAGCGTTTTGAAAAATTCCCTCCTTCCGTAAAGGTTTTGAGCACAATTTACATGCTGAGCTCTTCCATCGATCCCTACGATATAAACAAGGCCTTGAAGTCCAAGTACGTTCATGATTTTATCGAAAAACCGCTTACAAAAGAAAAAATAGAGAAACTTCTCCCTAAACTGTAAGCAATTCTCTTTTTGGAAAAACAAGCCACTTGATGAACCGCAACGGAAACTGCTAATCCACTCGGTCATAAGGAACAAAAAAGAAATCAGTTCCACAATAAGATTTTCTCAGCCTCAGCCTACCCGATTATGTCTCATTCCTTTACGGAAAGAAAAATGTGTTCCTTAAAAAATTACACAAAACACAAATTTCTTTTTGTAAATTTGAGAACATCACAAAAGCGTAACGGCTTGGAAAAACGAACATGAGAATAGTAAACGCCATCGTAATTGAAAACGATATAGAAACTGCACAAATTTTAAATAAATTTGGTGAAGACAATTCTTTAATCCTAAACATTATTAAAACGGTAGAAGATATTGCCTCCGGTTTGGAACTAATAAAGCTTCACAAACCCGAATTGCTATTTTTAAATGCCAATTCCGAAAATCTAAGCAACCTAAAACGGATAACCGACTTGGATTTTAATACTCCGAAATTCATTTTAATGTCCGAAGACCCTCAAAAAGCATATGATGCCTTTAAATGCAATGCGGTTGATTTCCTTTTAAAACCCTTAGATTTCAATACAATTATCATTTCTATCTATAAAGTGATTAAGACTATAGAAATGGAAATCAGCTTTCAGAATCAGAAATTACAACAAATTGATTCCATAAATGCCCAGCACAAAAACAACGAATATATTGCGGTAGCCTCTATTGATAAGATAGAATTGTTAAAAATCGAAGATATTATTTTCTGCAAAGCGGAAGGAAAATATACCGAATTCATGTTAACCAGCGGTACGAAAGTACTGTCTAGTCGTAATCTAGGGGAATATAACGGCATCCTAAGTGAGAATTTTTTCTTTAGAATCCATCATTCTTATATCATAAACATCAAGCATGTTGTGAAAATTTCTAAGAAAGAAGGCTTTTATTGTGAGTTTACCAATGGTATGACACTTCCTATCGCGAAAAGAAGACAGGAAGAGTTCATCAAATTTATTAAATTGTAAAGTTTTTTAATGATTTTCGCAAGATTACCATACTTTTACAACATTAAATAAAACAAATTTATGGCACCACGATTTAAAAAAGTGATGGTTATTGACGACAATGAATTTGACTGTTACATTACAGCCAAACTAATCGGCAATACTAACTTGGCAACCGAAGTACTCGAATTTAATTCAGCCGAATTAGCCTTACAATATTTAGTGGAAAACCAAAACGATTTACACATGTTACCGGAACTTATTTTTCTGGATATTTACATGCCGCTGATGGATGGTTTCGATTTCATAAACATGTTCAGACTTTTACCTGAAGCGGTGGTTAATCATTGCGAATTGTGCATCGTTTCAACCACTGTGGATGATTATTACATCCACAAAGCCAAAATTGACGAAAGCATTCGATTATTTACAAGCAAACCGATAACGGTGGAATTTCTGCAAAGCCTGACCGAAAATTAATGTTAGACACCTCGCTTTAATGCACCGTTGCGCATCACCGATTTCTTTACCTCTTTTTTAACGAACCTTTTGTACATTATTGGTCTGACGATTCGTATTTTCCTCGAAGGATTACGCAATTCGTGCCTTTATGAAGTTCCAAAAAAGCGTACCTTTGCACCATGTTATCATTTTTAAAAGCCAAACCCGTCTTAAAAGACCTGATTCCCGACGAGTATGTCGACATTCACTCCCATGTTTTATTCGGAATCGATGACGGGGCAAAAACAATCGAAGACTCCAATTTTCTCATGCAATCCATGCTGGACATGCGTTTTTCCAAATGCATTACCACCCCACACACCATTGAACATGTTTGGGACAACTCAAGGGCAAGCATTTTGGAAAAACACCGGGAAGTAAGCGCAATTTCCCCTGATTTGAGTGAAAAGATCGGTTTACAAGTGGCTTCGGAATACATGATGAATGAAAGTTTTGTGACACTTTTCCAATCCGAACCACTGTTAACATTAAAAGGCAACTATGTTTTGGTGGAGATGTCCTATCTCAATCCCCCGATACAACTATACGATATCCTTTTCAAATTACAGCTGGCGGGTTATACTCCTGTACTGGCACATCCGGAGCGCTATGCTTTTTTTCATCACAATTTTCCCGAGTATAAAAAACTAAAAAAAGCAGGCTGTCTTTTTCAGCTGAACCTTTTATCCACGATGGGGTATTATGGGCCTGATGTAACGGAAGCAGCCGAAAAATTATTAAAAAAAGGAATGATTGATTTTACAGGATCGGATGCGCACCACAAAACACACATTGAAGCTTTTTCCAAAAAAATAAGGATTAAAGATTTCCTTCCCGTTACGGAAGCCATGAAAAACAATGGCATTTTCAGATAAACCACTGATAATTGAAAGTTAGCAGCAACCATACATGAGACAACTTAAAAATCTAAATGTCCATAAAAGTATAAATACAAAGAGTTTAATTTTTGAGGAAAACTTTGGCGACAAACTTGACCGAATTACGATTTATCTTTTTTTTACATATTTTGGAATTATGCCTTATCTATACGCTGATTTTTCAAAGGATAATCAAAATATTTATTATTTCATTTCTTCTTTACTGTCTTTATTCTGTCTTTATGTGGTTTATAGAAAAGCAACTGAAAAGAATCTTAACAAAATAGAAACTTTTAATAGTCTTGAAATTAATAGAGAGATTATAAATAATTATTGTAAACAAAAAGGTTATCAAAAACAAAGAAACTCAAACAACATACTAATTTATATCGAAGAAAATCCATATACTCTAAGTAATAGTTATCATACAAGTAGAATTTTTTTACTAGATAACAATGATGTCTATTTTACAATTATTAAAGACAATTTCAGATTGAACATTCCTGTACTAATTTCTCAAATTATTTTAAAAAGTGACATGAAAAAAATATTCAAAAAATAAATTGGCTGCTGCTAACAGAGGTCTCATGAAATTGGGGCTTTAAGGCTAAATTTAAAGATTATTTCATATATTTCTGTGGTTATTCAATGGTTAGAGAATATATAAACCGCCACAACATAAAGCCGCGGGAAGTTCACGGTATCTATTTAGCAGACTAAAAGCCTGTAAGGTTAAAGAACACCGATTCGCAGATTTTTTAACACGGATACAATATATTTCAATCTGCGAATCTGCGGTAAATTTTTTTGAAGCTAAAAGCGAAATGTAATAAAACAGATAGTTTCACGTATTTTGAGACCAAATAAAAAGAGGCTTTTACACCTCTTTTTTAAATTTATCCAAAAACTGACGGAACCTGCTTTTTTTCTCCACTTCCACACCATAACCGTAACCGTATGCGCCATAACCGTAACCGTACCCTTTTCGGACAGTAGTATCATTAATAAGCAGCGCCATATTAGGAAGTTTCTTTTCCTGGTAAAACTTATAAGGCACATAAAGCAATCCCTTATCCAGATAATTGGCACGAATTACATACACAAAGGAATCGGCATGTCGGGCAATCAGCAGCGTATCCGTTACAAGATGGACGGGGGAGGTATCCACTACAATGTAATCGTAATCGGATTTTAATTGATCGAACAAGACATCTACTTTATTACTCATGAGCAATTCGGCCGGATTGGGAGGAATCACTCCGGAAGGCAAAACATAAAAAGCCTCATAATTAGGAATTTGATGGATTAGCGAGTGAATATCAAGATCTTTGGTGGAAAGATAATTGGTGACCCCTTCTTTAGGTAAATGAAGGTAGTCTTCCAGTTTTGGATTCCGGATATCCATACCGATTAATAACACTTTTTTTCCGGACAAGGCAATGGCTCCCGCCATATTTACGGCAATAAAGGTTTTTCCTTCCTTAGGCAGTGTCGACGTTACAAAAATGGTCTTGGCTTTTCCATCCGGAACCTGATTGAGCATAAACTCCAAATTGGTTCTTGCGATTCGAATGGCTTCGGCGGCACTGGTATTGCTGTTGGCGGCTATAATTTCCTCGTTCGAAAAAGAGGTGGGAACATCTCCTAAAATCGGAATGGATAATTTCTTTTCAACATCCGATCGGCCTTTTACTTTATTATCCAACATGTTCAGCAAATAAAGTACCCCAAAGGGAAGTAATGCCCCTAAGGCCAAAGCCATCATATAAATAGATCTTTTTTGTGGTGATACCGGTGATTTCGAAGCAATGGCTGCATCAACAACCTTCGCATTAGGCGATGTAACGGCCAGTGAAATAGCTGTTTCTTCCCTTTTCTGCAAAAGGTACAGATACAACGCTTCTTTAATTTGCTGCTGACGGCCTAGCGCCCGCGCTTCTCGCTCAAGCGTCGGAATCTTTGAAATTTTTCCGCTAAAAACAGTACTTTGATAGGCCAAATCCTTTTTTAAAATCTCAAGTTGCCCGCGCAATCGGGCAAGTACTTCACCAATATCCATGCGCAAAGCTTCAATTTTTTTGTTCAAGGTTAAAATAACCGCGTTTTTCGGGCCTCCGTTTTTCAACATCCTGTTACGTTCCAGCACTAACTGATTGTATTGGTCAATTAATCCGACAGCATTGGCATCACTGGTCAATATATTAGCCGGAATCAAGTCGTTTTCGCCTGCATTCTTAAGATAGTTTTCCATAACTCCCACTATCTTTAGTTTGGTCTCCGTGTCGATTTCCTTTTTTTCAAAATCACTGGCACTGTTAAGAAACAAACTCGTTTCCGAAGTGATATCCGTCACATGATTCCTGATTTTAAAGGCCTCGGTGCTTTTCTCAACCCCATCCAGTTCGTCAGCAATGATTTTAAGACGGTCATCTATAAATTTTGAGGTGTTTTCAAAAACAAGATTCTTATCAGAAACAACATCCTGATTGTATACCGCGATAAGTCCGTTCAAAAAATCTTCGGCGCGTTCGCCTACCGGATCGGTAACGGAAAGTTCCACAATTGTGGTGCGGTCACCTGATTTCCTAACCGAAAGACGCCCTTTATAACTCCCTGCTACAGCAGAAACCGGACGGATTTGAACCATAACCTTGAAAGGATTCTCTTTAAAAGACTTTCTTTTATCGGTCTCAAAAACTATGGCTTCACCTTCTCTCAGTGGCACGGATTGCCCGTACTGATACACGCCCAATCTGTTTTCACTCCTGTCGTATAGTGTGTAGCGGTTAGATCCGGAACTGATTACTTTGTAAATAATATTTCTTTGTTCAAATCCATCATTAAGTCGTAAAAAACGGAACTGAATCGGTGATTTTTTATATAATTCTTCTGATTTGACACGGCCTTCATTAACATAAGAGACATTTAACCCCAAGGATTTTACGGCTGTTTTGATCAGGGTTCTGGATTTGAGGACCTCAATTTCATTATCGAGATTGCTCTTTATATTAGACAAAATAGCCAAATCGGAAAAAGCATTCATTTGGGTATCAGCACCGCCTTTTTTCTCATCTCGAAGCATCAGCGTGGTAACTGCGCTATATTGTGGGGTGGTGTATCTCAGGTAAATATAAGCACCGGTAAAAAAAACTACAACACCCAACACAAACCACTTCCAGTTGTTGAGATAATAATCAAGCTGTTCCTTTATGCTGAACCCCGAATTGAATCCGTTACTGTCTTGAGGGCTAAACTCGTTTTCCATCCGTTTACCTTGTAAAAATTAAAATAACACCCATGGCAAAAGACAAAACCGTGAGTAATGTTCGAATGTCGGAACCGATTACCGAATTGTTGATTTGGGTTTTGTTAGGTTCCACATAAACAACATCATTTTGAGTCAGATAATAATAAGGGGAATTAATGAAATCCGTATTGGTGATATCAACTTTTTCGATGGATTTCACACCTTCTTTTTCACGTACCACCATGATATTTTTTCTTTTGCCGTAAATGGTCAAATCCCCAGACAAACTCAATGCTTCCAAAAGCGTTATACGTTCTCCGGAAACCTTATAAACTCCGGGAGTTGATACTTCTCCCAGCACTGAAATTTTAAAATTGGTTATCTTTAGCTGAATGGATGGATTATGAATGTGGTCTTTAAGTATTGTTTTGATTTTTTCTTTTGCTTCAGCGCAGGAAAGTTCCGATAGTTTTATTTTTCCGAGTTGCGGAAATTCGATTTCCCCGTTTTTATCCACAAGATACACATCGCCCAAACTTTGGCCTCCCATGGCTTCATCCACCGAAGTCGATTTCAGATTATAAGGAACGGCAACTTCCGGATTTTCGGCCGAAACGATAATCTGCAACATATCATCCGGTTGTATCAGCAATTCATAAGACGTAGCATTTTTACCCGCATTGGCGGATGCGTTTTGAAGATAAACGATTTTTTTAGGAGAGCCACACGACAAAACTCCCAATAGCATTACCATCATTAAACTTCTTACTGCTTGCTTACTGCTCATAAATACATTTTTTTTCAAAGATAATTTATTTCTTCGGAATACCTTTTAAAAAAGAGGGGCTGCCGAATCCCGCTTAGGAATCCAACGTTTCGTAAGTGGAATTCATACTGCGGAATTCGGGAACGATTTCTTTCATTTTAAGTACGATGTCTTCTACCAGGAATCCTTTTGCAATCTGAACCAGTTGATTCACTTTTTCTTCAATAATCTCATACTCATCGAAAACATCCTGTGCAATCATTATTTTCTCATGGTGCGTAGGCAGGGTTAGTGCCGAATCGTTCAGTAACTCTTCATATAATTTTTCGCCCGGACGCAAACCGATAATCTGAATCTTGATATCCTTATCCGGACGCAGCCCTGCCAAACGGATCATTTTGGTGGCCAGATCAATAATCTTTACGGGTTTTCCCATGTCAAAAATGAAAATTTCCCCACCGTTCCCCATGGCACCGGCTTCCAAAACCAATTGACAGGCTTCGGGTATCGTCATAAAATAACGGATAATTTCAGGGTGTGTGATGGTTATCGGACCGCCGTTGGCAATTTGTTGGGTAAACAAAGGAACTACGGAACCATTGGACCCCAAAACGTTTCCGAAGCGGGTGGTGATGAATTTGGTGGTAATCACCTCCGAACGGTTAAGATACAGGAACAAAGACTGAACGTATTTTTCGGCAATGCGCTTGCTGGCCCCCATAACATTGCTCGGATTCACGGCTTTATCGGTAGAAACCATTACAAAGCGTTCCACATTGTAGGCTACGGCCAAATCGGCCAGATTTTTAGTCCCTTGTACATTGGTAAAAACTGCCTGTGCCGGATTAACCTCCATTAAAGGCACATGTTTGTAGGCCGCCGCATGATATACGAAATTAGGACGGTACGTTTTGAAAATCGATTCCATGACCGCATAATCCCGAATGTCCGCAATAATCGAACGGACCAAGACACTCGAAAAGGACTTATCCAACTCCATACTCAAATGATGAAGCGGGGTTTCGGCCTGATCCACCAAAATAATTTTTGTGGGACCAAAGGCATGAATCTGCCAGACAAGTTCACTTCCAATCGAACCGGCAGCACCGGTAATCAAAATGGTTTTGTCTTTTATCTGCCCGGAAATGGTTTTGTTGTCCAGTTCAATAGGCTGTCGTTCCAGCAAATCGGAAATCTGAACGTTTTTGATTTTTCTGGAAATACTCTCCCTGTCTTCGAAGTCGGTAATTTTCGGAATGGAAAAAACTTTGAAATTAAACTCCAGACAATCGTCTACAATATCGAATTTCTCTTCATTGGTTAACGAATCATCCGCTATGATAAGCGATTCGGCACCTTTGTACCGAAGCAATACGGGAACAGGCTTGTTTTGCTCTACAATAGGCAAATCCAAAATACGTTTCGAAGTGTTTTTACTTACCCGATCGATGAAGCCCACCACTTTAAATCGCGCCGGACGTTCCATCTGGACGGCATTGGCAACAGCGATAGCATTAGGCCCCGTACCGTATATGAGTACTTTGGTGATTTGATTGTTCTTGCTCTCGTTGATGTAATTCTCAAAAACCGTTTTTACAATAATCCGATACAACAACAGAAAACAAAAGGAAAGCAATACCGTGATAAAAAGACGGGTGTTCAGAAATAACTTTCCGCCTGTGAAAATATCCCAGAACGTATTCAGTAAAAGTAAAAACAGAAAAGTCGACGACTGTGCCATAAACAATTTTACCGCATCGATAAAAGTGGAATGACGAATAATACCGGAATAGGTCCGGAAAAGCCAGAAAAAAAATACCGTAATGAAAATATACACCGATGTGATCGGAAATACTTTTGCGCTCAGCAGAAAATCAAGTCCGATGCCTTTTAACAGCAAATGACTTAAAAATCCCGATAAAAAAACCATCAGAATATCTATGGTCAAAATAATCCATCGTGGCAGATAGCTTAAATTTTTGACATTGAAACTGAAACTGGCCTTTTTAATTGCCTGCTCAAAAACAGTTTTTATTTTAAACATCGAAGTAGTGTTCACTGCTATAATTTTTGACTTTTAAAGAAATGATCCAAAACCTTTTCAAGTCGTAAATAATCATTATCGGTTAAATTGGAACCCGACGGAAGACACAATCCCTGTTCAAAAAGACGGGAAGACACTTCGTTTCCGTAATACGGATACTTCTCAAAAACCGGCTGCAGATGCATGGGTTTCCAAAGCGGTCGGCTCTCGATATTTTCTGCCTCAAAGGCCAATCGTAAATCCTCACGGGACTTCCCTACTTTCGCCTCATCCATTACAATGGCGGTCAGCCAATGATTGGAAAACCAATCCGCAGTGGGTTCTTTCAAAACGGTCACTCCTTCAATGGCGGCAAAATAATCCGAATAGAAAGCATGGGCCTTACGTCGGAGTGCCACATGCGCATCCAAAACTTCCATCTGTCCTCTTCCAATACCCGCACAGATGTTACTCATCCTATAATTGTACCCTATTTCACTGTGTTGATAATGCGGTGCAAGGTCTCTGGATTGCGTGGCAAAAAACACAGCTCGGTCTTTTAATGCTTTTGAGGGAACCACAATGGCCCCGCCACCGGAAGTCGTAATGATTTTATTTCCGTTAAACGACAAAACACCTACCGCTCCGAAAGTTCCGCATTTTCTGCCTTTATAGGAACTTCCTAACGCTTCGGCACTGTCTTCCAACAACGGAATCTGATACTTTTCAGCTATGGCAACAATTTCATCCACTTTAAACGGCATTCCGTACAAATGCACGGCAATGATTGCTTTTGGTTTTTTCCCTTTGGCAATACGGTCGAGGATTGCTTCTTCCAAAGCAGCCGGACACATGTTCCAGGTGTCGGGTTCACTGTCAATAAAAACAGGAGTACCCCCCTGATAAAGAATCGGATTGGCGGAGGCGGAAAAAGTCATGCTCTGACAAATAACCTCATCTCCGGCTTTAACATCCAGAAGAATAAGGCCCAGGTGAATGGCAGCGGTACCGGAACTCAGGGCGCCAACAAAGACATCCTCGCCCAAATAACGCTCCAAATCAGACTCCATACCCAAAACATTAGGACCCAAAGGAGCTATCCAGTTGGTATCAAAAGCGACTTGTATATAAGTTTGCTCCCTTCCGCCCATATGTGGCGAAGAAAGCCATATTTTTTCTTTATTCATTATCAAACAGTTAAGTGTAGTTTTGGGGAGAACTAACGCACAAATGTACAGAAACTTTTAAAAGTATTCGATACTAAATTTTAAAATTAAAACATTTTGTGAAATAGTGTTTTTGCGATGATTTTCAGATCTCCGAAAAAAGTGCGTTCATAGTAATACTGCAGGTTTAGCCTTACTTTATCAGGGAACAGAACAAGGTCATTGTACTCTAGTGGATTATCCTGGACTGCCAAAAGTTGCTCTTCGTTAAAATACTTCAGGGAGGCCTCACTGGTAAGTCCCGGTTTCAGTTCCAGTATTTTCCGCTCTTCCCCTTCAAGACAATCGTAATACCCTTCAATATCAGGACGCGGACCAACAATACTCATGTCGCCCAATAAGACGTTTAAAAGTTGGGGCAACTCATCTAATTTGGAATTACGCAAAAAAGCCCCGATTTTAGAAATGGAAGCAACTCCCTCTTTATTCTTCCGAATGGTTCTTAATTTGAAAATGGTAAACAGTTTTCCCGACTGCCCCACCCTTTTCTGAAGAAACAATCCGCTGGTTTTGGTATCAAAGGCGGCGAGTAACCAACTCAACAGTATAATCCAGCCAAAAAACACCAGTGCTGACAGTGAAAATACGATATCAAAAAGGCGTTTTGCCATAGTTAGGAAGGTTCGTTGTATTTGATGATCTTACCCGGATTTCCTACCACAACGGCATAATCAGGCACATTGTCAATGATAACAGCACCGGCGCCAATGGTTGCCCATTTTCCTATCGTAACCCCCTGAATAACGCAGGCACCAATACCTATCTGACTGCCTTCTCCTACCTGAACCGCACCGGCCAAAGCCGCTCCCGGTGAAACATGCGCGTAATTTTCCAAAACACAATCGTGCTCCACAACGGCACCTGAATTTACAATACAGTGATCTCCTATTTTGGAAAAAGCATTAATCACCGCGTTAGGCATTACGACGGTACCCACTCCAATGGTCGCTTTTGAAGAAACTACCGCCGAAGGGTGAATAGCGGTATAAAATTGTACCGGAAGCCTCTGGGCTATGTTCTTACGAATCGCATTATTCCCTATGGAGACAATCAGCACATCCGAAGTATCGAAAAGCTTTTGGGAAGCCTGCACCACCGGAACATCATAAATAAAATCGCCCTTCGGAGCATCGTCCAAAACGGCTGTAACCACAATGTGATGTTCCTTTAAAATATCAATAATCACTTTACTGTGACCGCTTGCGCCGTATAAATACATATTAATTTCCTTTAAATGGTTCTGCTGTTGCCACAGCTTCTCCCGATATCCCTTCCCCTTTCAAAACTTTCTGAATGGTTTTGAAAAAAATTACAATATCCAATTTTAGTGAAATATTGGTTACATACCAAACATCATATTCGAATTTCTGCTGCCAACTGATAGCATTCCGTCCGTTCACCTGTGCCCATCCGGTTATGCCCGGCCGAACCTGATGCCGTTTTTTCTGATCTACATCATACAAAGAAAGATAGTGCACTAACAAAGGTCTTGGGCCAATCAGACTCATATCGCCTTTCAGCACATTGATTAACTGAGGAACCTCATCCAAAGAGGTTTTGCGCACCAACTTCCCAATGGCAGTCAGCCGCTCGGCATCCGAAAGTAATTTTCCGTCGGCTCCTTTCTTATCGTTCATCGTCTTAAACTTGATGATATTAAAAAGCCTTTCATCCTTTCCGGGACGTTGTTGCACAAAAAAAGGCTTTCCGTTATTGGCAAAAAACAATCCGATGGTTACCAGTAAAAAAACAGGACTTAACAACAGTAATCCCAAAAAAGAGAATACCATATCCAAAAAACGCTTGAAAATCCTTTTATACATAATACAAACCCCAAATAATTTCACAATTAAACCTTCTGTCATCCTGACGAAGGAAGGATCTCCACTGCCATTCCGACGAAGGAGGAATCTCCTGTCATTCTGAGCCTTTCGAAGAATCCCATCATACTGTCTCCTGAACAATCTTTATCCTTTCAACTTATCCCTTATCCCTTTCAACTTACCCCTTTCAACTCATAATTCACAACTCCTATATTCATTCAAAATCGCCTCCCAAACCAATTGTTGCTGATAACGGGACACAATCATTTCGCGGGCATCAGTTTTTAATCGGCTATACAAATCCATATCTTCAAGCACTCTTTTCAGGGCATTGTAAAGGGCTTCCGTTGACTTGGGTTGAATAATAATTCCGTTTTTTTCGGAAACTACGATTTCATTACATCCGTTAATATCACTCACAATTGACGGCAATCCCATAGCGCCGGCCTGCATCACCACATTGGGAAATCCTTCGCGGTAACTCGGGAACACCAAACAATCACTTAAGGCAAAATAAGGACGTACATCGTTTTGATACCCCACCGAAAGAATGCTTTCCGTAGTCAAAATCGTTTTCTCCGTTTCCGGCAACAACGGATCCAGTTCTTTTTCAGGTGGTCCGACAAGCAACAATTTACAGTTTTTATTTTCTGCCGACAAGCGCACGAAAGCGGCAACCAACTCATTGATACCTTTGTCGGAAACAAGTCGTCCCACGAAAACAAACACAAAATCACTATCGGCAATACCCAATTGTTTTTTCAGACGGACTTTTTCAGTTTCAGAAACCGATTGCGGACTGAAAAAATCGGCATTAATGCCATTGGAGCTTCCGTTACCGATCACTTTCAGTTTTTCAGAAGAACAGAAGTTATGCTGTAGGATAATGGATTTCAAACCGTTGGAATTCGGATATACTTTTGTGGCACAGGCATAGGTAATTTTCTCCACAAAATCCAACACCTTTCTTTTAATTCCCGTTGTTTCCAAAAGCGGTAATCCGGCTACCGTATGCAACCGATGGGGCACACCGGCCAATTTTGCGGCCAGCATTCCGATGGTTCCGGCTTTTGGCGTATGCGAATGAACGATGAAAGGCTGCTCTTTTTTCAGCAACCAAAAAAGTTGCCACAAGGCTTTTAAATCCTGTAACGGGGTAATCTGACGCGTCAAACCGATTTCGTGCGTTCTCACACCCTGCTCTTTCCCGAAAGCTTTCAATCGTTCCCCTTCAGCAGAAACCGCAATCACATCATAATACGCATTCATAAAACGCAGTTGGTTTTCCAGAAGTTTTTCCAGAGAAAGCGGTATGGTTGTTATACGTATGAGTTTTTTCATTGGCTTGAGGCAATGGGTTTATTTTTCAACTGTGCGAATATCCACAATACCACAACCATAACAAAAGGCTGCAGCATTACTTTGGTTCGCGCAAAAATACCAAACCCGGAGTAACGCTGTACTATAAGCACGCCTGAAATTAACGCAAAAATCAGAATTACTTTAAAAACCAGCGGAAAAACCAACTTTTTGTAATGTAAAAGAAATAAAACAAAGGCCAAAAGATGTGCCGTTAACACCAAAACATTCTCCAATCCGAGAACAATACCGTAAAGAGATGGGATTTCAGTAAAGAGCGGACGGAAATAAAACGTAAATAGCTTGTACGGATACGAATACTCAATAATGGGAATATACGTACCGGAATCCTTAAACGACATAAGAGAAAAGACATTGAATCGCCGAATCCTTTCGAAATCCAAGCTTTTGATTTCCGACAATTGCAGAAACATGTAAAACAATCCCGAACAGACAACTGCAGCGATTGCGAAAGCTATAAGTTTGGTTTTAAGCGTCCATTTTCCGAAGAAAAAAAAGCCGGTAAAAACACTGAAGAACAACATGAGAGAAACATGAGGTCGGATGACCGTCAGTAAAAGAAAGGATGACAATAGGGCAATTGAAGTGTATTTACCCTTGGACAGTTCCAGCAAAACGGTGGCAATAAACAGGAAACAAAGCGCTTCTTTCCCCAACATGGCGGTCCAGAAATGCAGGTTCGGCAAAAACAAGAGTAATGGCAGCCAATTGATTCCGAAAAACAGCAAACGGTCTCCGATGTGAAACCGCAACAAACGATACAGCTGAAATATTCCTAAAAAACCGATGCAGCTATAAAGAAAAAAACCGAAAGCAATATCCATATGGAGCAGCTTCACAAAAGGGTAATTGAGAAACAGCATAAAATTGGAACCGTAATTGAAAAAATCCAGCCAGTCTTTGGAATCGGAAGCTTTGAGTTGTAGCCAGTAAAAAGCGGCATCACCTCCGTTTTCTTTAAAATAATGATAGCCTATAAAAGTAAACATCAGGTGATAGCCAAATAAAATGACTCCAAAACTCCAATGGCTTTTAAGACTGTTTAACATCACTTTCGTTTTTGTAAAAGTTGTTTCCTATAAGAATACGACCAAAGGATAAAGATAAGAAATCCGGGAAGGAACATGTTACGCATACGAATCATAATACCTAAATTACCAAGAGATTGTGAAAAGGCCAATGTTCCGATAATCAGAAAAATAACGAGCCCTTTTATTACAAACGGTGCCGCTTTAAAGGTTTGAACCGGCTGGTTTCTGAAAATGGAAAAAGAAATTATTAAAAGTAATAAATTTTCAATGGAAGCAATAGCGGCAGGAATTCCGTTAATATCGAAGAACAGGGGACGATATAAAAAAGTGAACACCTTCAGGGGGAAAGGATAGGAAGATATGTCGATTCGGGAACCGGCGCTGGCGCGGCTTAACAAACCTGCTTTGGTATCTGAAAATTGTTCAAAACTGTCGACGGATGCTTCCTCGATTCGGGCAAACTCCATTACAGAAGGAAGAATGGCTATTCCAACCCCAATTAAAACTACCGAAAAAATTATTCTTTGTGCAGTGGAAACCTTAGAACTCATTACATAGGAGAGCCCAAATGCCACCACTAGAAACATAGTAATATGAGGTCTCACAAAGTAAGAGAGTAACAGAGCCAGAAGAACTAACGGTAAACGTCTTTGAATTTTCAATAAGCCATAAGCAAAGATACTGATGCAAAAAAACAGCAAGGTATCTTTCCCGACTCCGCAACTCCAAAAATGAAGGTTGGGCATAAAAAACACCAAGGGAAAAAGGGTGTAATTTCCAAACTTGGAATTGTAAGGAACCATCTCAACAGCTACCACATAAAACAATGCCATCCCAATAAAACCGATTAAAGAGTACAACATTGTTCCTGTAAAATAGGATAAACCTAAAATATTTGCCGGATAATAGTTCAGCGCAAACAGGAAATAAGTCCCTTTTTGTTCGGCAAAATAAAGGGCAAACTCATCCGGAGACAGCATTTTTGCCGTCATCCAATACCCAATGGCATCACCTTTAATAAAAAAACAATAATAGGCACCAAACAATAGATGATAAAAGAATAGTTTTTTTAGGGTCAAAATATCCTGATGGGACAATGTTTTTCCAAACGAGTTTATAAAACCCATTCCTCCCGCTAAAATTAAGAGTACAACTATAAAATCCATCTTTATTCCTCTAAAACTGCCACATGTGAAGCGTAAGTTAACGCTTTCGCGGCATACACCCTGCTGTTTTTATACTTTTCTTCCAGAAGATCATGGTTTTGCAACGAATACGATAAGGCACTGCTCAAACTTTCAACACTCGACGGGGTGAAATTAACCGACAGGAATTCGTTTACATTGACTTCTTGTACACTTTTAAAACTACCGTTAATAACGATTTTCCCCGAGAGCAGAGCATCCAGGTATTTCACATGTATAATCAATTCGGAATAGACATTCTGTTTGTCCGGACATACAATAACCGAAGCCAAATCCTGATAAGTACGAAGATGGTGGTAAGGTGTTCTTCCGATAAAAACCACTTTGTCCGTTAACCCCAGTTCTTCGGTCAATGCCCTACATTCAATCATTGTAGGACCATCACCTAATAAAAACAAACGGCAATGGTGTTTGGAAACAATACTAGCAAAGGCAGCAATCAAATCGGTAATCCCACCGGTTTTCTTAAAAGCGCCGGCAAAAAAAATAATTTTCTCGTTGGGTAAAATCGAAAACTTGGATTCCAATTGTTTTTTTAATTCATAATCCACAACATCCGATACCGCATCAGAGCTTAAAACATAAGGCAGAATGTAGTTTTTTTTGGCAGTAATTTCCGGATAATAGCCGCAGAAATAGTCTTTCATGGCCTGACTTGCGAAAATCAAACCTTTTGCACCATTGAAAACTTTGCGGTCAAGAAGGTCCGATATCAGGTATTTCAAATAAAACTTTATTTTCTCCGATACCGATTTTGCGTGATCGGATTGGAATTTGAACTCCAATGTGGCCACTCCGTGCAAATCGTTAATATAATCCTGAATCATTCCGGATTTTTTCAGACAGTACCCCACAGAATTATCCAGATATTCAAAAAAATAAATCGGTTCCTTATCAAATTGCCCCGCAAGAACGTCTTTCAGTCGGTTGAAAAATTTCGAATAGACAATCCGAATCACAAACAATGGTAAAATCCCTAACAATCCCTGAAAAATTCTTTTGTCTTTTCTGGAAAACGGAAATTCAATCGCCACATGCCTAATTTTTTCATGAAAAAGAGATTGTTTACGGGTATTGGATATAAATATAACTTCATGTCCTTTTTTGGAAAGCTCATTCATAATTCCCTGCATCCTTATCGTCCCGCCGCCTTCGTGAGTGAAGTCGTTCAGGGAAAAAAACACGAACCGCATCTTATTTGAATAATCCTTTAGCGCGCATTTCTTCGATGGATTTCGAATAGTTGTCGGCAACTACTTCCTGAGAAATAACCCATTCGGTAAATTTCTTCACACCGGTTGCAAAATCATATTTTGGGGAAAACCCAAGTCGGGTTTCAATTTTATGCAAATCGGCAAAATTATGTCGGATGTCCCCAAGACGGAAATTTCCGGACACATTGATGGCAATATCAGAATTATAAAATGCTTTCAAACATTGTGCAACTTCAAGTACCGTAGTGGGCACTCCGGAACCTACGTTAAAAACCTGATAATTGGCTTCGGATTTTTCGATACCGGCAATAGTGGCATTAACCACATCAGCAACAAATACAAAATCGCGGCTCTCCATTCCGTCTTCGAAAATGGTAAGATCGTTTCCGTTTCGGATTTGCGTGGAAAAAATGGAAAGGATTCCGGTATACGGATTTTTGAGTGACTGTCCTGGACCGTACACGTTTTGATAACGGTAGGCCACGGCAGGAACTCCTATGGATTTACAAACATTCAAAACCATTTGTTCCTGATTTTGTTTCGTAATCCCGTAAACAGACGAAGGATGGATTTTGGAATCCTCATCCGTCGCTGCCAAAACAACGGTTGTATTACAGTAAGGGCATTTCGGTTCAAAATCACCCCGTAACAAATCACCTTCAACACGCTCTTCCGGATAAACAGCGCCGTGAGTGGCACAAATGTATTTTCCCTCCCCATAAATGGCTCGTGAAGAAGCTATGATGACTTTTTTGACCGTATGTTTTTCATTGACCAGATAATCCAGAAAAATAGCAGTGCCGTTCACATTAACATCCACATATTTCTGCACTTCATACATCGACTGACCAGTTCCGGTTTCCGCTGCCAAATGCACCACAACAGTAGCTTTTTCCAATGCTTTATACCAATCCGATTTGTTTCTTACATCGCCTTGAATAAAATCAACTTTACCCTGAATGGACCGATAAAGGCTTGAAGACGAAGCATCACCGTGAATTTGCGGCGACAGATTATCCAAAACCGTTACCTCATAGCCTAAAGCGACCAGCTGCAAAGCCAGATTGGAACCAATAAAACCGGCTCCACCGGTAATTAAAACACGTTCTTTCATTTTTGGGGAGATTTACTGCAAATATCCGTTAATTTATTTAAAGATTGAATATAACTCACGGCGCTTTTTTCCATTGAAAAATAGCGAATACCATATTCTCTAATGACCTGATGCTTTACCTCGCCTAACTGTTCCACAAATGTTACGGCATTCGCAATGGCACTTTTCTGATCGTGACGGAATAAAAAACAATCGGGAACCCGTGTTAAGATGTCTTCACTGTCACCAATACCTGCCGAAGCTATAGTGGGTAACCCCATCAAAAGATATTCTCCTAACTTAATGGGCGCCACCCCTTGCATGCTGTATTTGGGTTCGCGAATCGCAAAAGCCACGTCCGCCGCAGAAAGACAATTAGGAACCTGTTCAAAGGGAACCTTCTTTACAAAAATATTTTTGTTTAACAATTCTGGTATTTTTCCGTAGGTAAACTCGGGATTCCCGGTGAGAATCAAAAACTTGGCCTTTTGGTTTCGGTTATGATACCGCGAAAAAATCTCCAGCATTTCGCGCCAGCCGTACTGTGCCCCTAACGAGCCACAGTAAACAAAAAGCCTGTCTGTGTCAGAACAAGCAAACCCAGACCTTACTATGGTTCGTTGCTCGAGATCTGGTTTAAAAAAATCCGTATTTCTTCCATTGGAAACCACTGAAAATTTCTCTAAATTTTCATTACCGATGGTCTTTAAATGAATTTCGATGGCCTTTTGGGAGCGGGTAATTACGCTGTCGGCCTTTCGAAGCATTTTCTTCTCTTCGCTTTTCAAAAACCGATACTGTCTGCTGTCACGGGATAAACCGGAAAAATCCACCCGCTCATCAAGCGCTAATCCGTCAGCATCAAAGAGAATCTTAAAATTACCTTTACCCATTCTGTTTACCATAAAAGCCGGCAGGGTACTTCGTGGCATAACAATATCGATTTCATGCTCTTTTACGTACCGATTTAAAAACCGAATCCCTTTAAACAGGGAAAAAACACTTCCAAAAGTAGCATTGGGCTTACGTAAAATTGTTTTTGCTGTATAGGTAATTCCCAATTCATGTGCCTTTCTTTGAGTAACCGCAAGGCGCTCCGGTGTTCCCCATGTAAATTGGATCACATGAAACTGATAATCGGATTGCTGTTGAACCGCGTTAAAAATAGGCAGGAACAAACCTTCCATATAACTGGTTTGCGGGCCATCCCAAGTGATGAAAAGAATCTTTGGAAACTTGCTACTCATTTAATTCGGCTTTACTTGCAGCACTTTGTACTGTGGTGTATTTTGTTTTCATTTTGAGGAAACGCTTTTCAAAGTAATAATAAGACAGATGTGCTATACCTATTATCGCTATTGGCACTAATGCATATATTGCAATCATCTTTAATCCATCACCAATGACAATTTTACTGAACAATAACGATACGGCATATATTACCAGTGGATTGTATACATAAAGTCCGAATGAAATTTTTCCTAAATAATCAAAAACCGGATTCTCTAAAGAGACAAATTTATTCGAATTATTTACCTGATTGAAAATTATTACAAGTGTGAAAAAGGATACAATCTCGTGATCAATTATGGAAGTGATATGAAATCTATTGAATGCTACCACCACAAAAAACAACCAGGCTGCAATTTCAACCCATTTTTGATTTAAAACCTGAAGTTTCTCTTTATGATAATAAAACAAGTACGCGCCAAGACCGCCAAGGGCTAAGCAGCCAAAACGGGTATAGTTTACAAAAACCAAAATATTGTATGGCGCTTTAAAAATTCTTAATCCCAGTTTTAAAAGCACATAACCTACAGGAATCAAAATCAAAATCAACAAAAGGTGTTTGCTTTTCTTCACAATCCATGGCCAAAAAGCATAAAATTGTTCCTCTACCCCTAACGACCAGTAATGTCCCATCATATAGGTAACTTTTTGATTTCCCAGAACCGTGTTCACTATCCCTGTAAAAGAGTTTTTAAAATTCGGAATCATCAATAAATAGAACAAAATAGGCCAATGAATTTCAGAAACGCCATTCACTAAAACGATAATAATAATGTAAAAATAATACAGGGGCCAAATGCGTAAAACCCGACGCATATAAAATTTCTTAACGTCTATGTCACCGGTTTTTTCGAATTCCTTTAAAAGAAGATAAGTGATTAGAAAACCACTCAATGTGAAAAACATCGTTACGCCAAAAGAGGCCAGATCCAACAATTCTCCTTTTGGCAGACCATAATAATCCAAGCGGTTATTGATATGTGAAAACACAACTGCCATGGCGGCTATGGCACGTATTCCGTTCAGTCCGGGTAAAAATATTTTTTCAGACATTGTTTATCTTATTCTTTTTTATAAGTTCGAAATAAATTTCTTCCACTTTTTGCACATACCGTTCTTCTGTGTAATTGCGAATAGCTTTCTCGTATCCGGCGATACCCATTTCATTTCGCAACTGCTCATTTTCATATAAAACCTCAAGTTTCATTGCAATGGCATCAATATCAAATTTTTCAACCAAATAGCCGGTTACGTTATCGTCAACAATGTATTGCATTCCGCCTACTTTAGTGGCAACTACCGGTAATTTACTTAACATGGCTTCCGCTAAAACCAATCCAAAAGCCTCATAGGCAGAAACCAGGGAAAAGATATTGAAAATACTGTAATAAAGTGCAACATCACTTTGATACCCCGCAAAGATAACATAGTCATTCAATTGCAAATCAGCTACTTGCTTTTCATACCGTTCACGTTCTTGTCCATCGCCAACCAGCACTAGCTTAACCGGTAACTTTTTCTGAACCAGTAGTGCAAAAGCGGCAATAAGATCGGAAAACCGTTTATGATTATCATCTCGCATTCGTCCTATAGATCCGATAACGATATTGGAAACTCCAATTCCTAACGATTCTTTTAAAAAAGTGATTTCTTCCGTGCTTACCTTTCTGGGAGCGGCAATCCCGTTTAGTATCAGTTGTACTTTTTCCGCCTTAATTTTTAAGGTATGGATAAGATACTCCGTTGCAGCCGGTGAAACTCCTATGGCCTTATCAGATAACATCCCGAAAAACTTCATGAGCATATTGCCTTTCCAACTTCTGTTTTGGGGATCTGAGGTTTCCTCTATAATAACAACCGGCACTCGCATTACAAAACCACAAATCGCAGCCATCGTAACCCCTTCAAAAACAGCCCCATGAATAATATGAGGTTTGAATTCGGTGATGATACGGTTGACTTTCTGGAATTGTTTGTAATCAAATGGTGAATTCAAATCACCAATGACAATAACCTCAACACCGAGTGCCCTGATTTCATCAGCGATACCGCCTTTAGTGTTGGTGCATATGATTTTCAGTTCGAACCGCGATTTATCCAACAATTTGGCCATCGATAATCTTCTGCGTTCCACACCTCCGGACCCTACGGTATCCAATATGTTCAAAACTCTAATCATAGTAATGCTTCATAAAAATTTTCCAAATGGGTGACATATTTTTCAGAGGTAAACCGATTGTTCGCATATGCTTTAGCGGCCGCTCCAACTGCTTCCAATTCCGACAAAGAAAGCTTCGATATGACATTAAGTTTCTTTGTCAATTCACCTTCCTGATTGGGATCAAAAAGCCATCCGGTAAGACCTTCCTCTATGAATTCCGGAATACCGCCCACATTCGAACACAAACAAGGTAATCCCTGTTGCATCGCTTCTACCACGGCGATTCCGAATCCTTCAGACAACGAAGGCAGCACAAACAAATGTGCTTGGGACAGGAAAAATTCGGGTGTTTCCGAAAAACCGGTAATAACAACCCTATGCTCCAAATTGAATTCCTTAATCATTTGTTCCAGTGCGGTTCGGGTTCTTCCGTCACCAACCAACAATAATCGTGATTCTTTATTTTCAAGCTGTGCAAACGCTTTAATAAGCAATTGTTGGTTCTTCACTGTTTCCAAACGACCTACACAAACAATGGTGAAAGCATCCGTCAGGTGTTTTTTAAAAAACATCGGTTTGCTGACAGGATTATAAATTACGATTCCTTTTTCGGAAGGAAGCTCTTTAATAGCAATCAGAAAATCGTTAACCGCTTTGGATACACAAATTACTTTCTTAACGAATTTATAAACGAACCGAAACACAAACCGTGCAACAGGAGAGTGATTAGGCAATCCGATTTCCTCAGCCACTACAATTTTTACCCCGGCAAGTCGCGCGGCAATCACGCCGTGAAAATTGGCTTCGGCGGCGGCGGTATGCACCACATCCGGTTTAACTTTGCGAAACCATTTGTAAAGCACCCATATGTTTTTTAAATTGGTAATGGCGGGATTGTTATTGAACACCGTAACGTCAAAACCGCGTTCCTGCAGTATTTTTTCGGCATTCCCACCATGACCGATTGCCGCAAATACATACTCGTGCTTGAGAAGGGTTTTGTCTTCAGTAAACGAAAGGTATTTTCGCTCCTGCCCTCCAAAATCAAGCAAAGTTGTTATGCGGACTATTTTCATTTTCTTTATTTTAAAATTTTACGAAGGATAAATTTAAGGTACAGGCGAAGGTATCGGTTATACTTCTTCGATGCAATCATTCGGGCTCCTATTTTAAGTGGAATTCCGTAGAGCAAATCCAAAAGAAAATAGCGATGCTTATTGCCCTTTAGGCTTTCTTTCGCTTTGGTATGCCAATTTTCATCAAAATAATAAGGATATAAATTGAAATACACGTATTTACTGATGAATTTTGAAAATTCGGGATCTTTCACGGTTGCCATCAAAGGGGCATACAATGTATTGATAGTCCCAACAAGCGTTAAGGCAACATCCGGTTTCGTAGCTGTGGCCTGATTTGTATCTTCCTCAGAATAATACACAAGCGTATTCTTAATATAGTAAGCACTACCGCCACTGGCAACCGCTCTTAACCAGACATCAATATCTTCCCCTCTTTTTAAGTTGGTATTAAAACCGGGATTCTTTTTAAAAAAATCAGTTTTTACGACAGAAGAAGACGAGGTGAATAACGTGTTTCGGATGGCTATTTTAAAATAATTCTCTATTTTATAATAATGGAATTGGAAAGCATCTTTAGCCAATTTTTCACTGTCTCGGGTATAATGACATCCGATTATCGTAACATTTTCTGTTCCTTCCTTGGAAATAACTTCAGCCATTTTTTCTAAATAGCGGGCATTCCAGCAATCATCGGCATCTAAAAAGGCAATAAAAGGAAAAGTGGCAAGCGCTATTCCGCTATTTCTTGCCGCAGAAACACCCTGATTTTTTTGGGAAACAAGCCTTACTTTATCCTGAAACTGCTGCAAAACAACAGCCACACCATCGTCGGTGGAACCATCATCCACTACAATCACTTCAAAATCACGATAGGTTTGCTGAAAAACAGCATCGAGACAACGCCGTATGAAAGCGGCTTTGTTGTAAAGAGGGATAACTATTGAAAACATAACTGAATTGTATCGGATCTTTTTATTTCCATGCCACCTGTTCTTTAATCACTTTTGCCGGAACCCCGGCAGCCAAGCAATAAGGAGGAACATCCCTGTTCACCAGAGATCCTGCAGCAATAATGGCACCGTCACCAATAGTAACTCCTTTTAAAACCGTAACATTGGCGCCAATCCACACCTTATTCCCGATGCGAATGGGCAGTACGGCACTTTCTTCCTTACCGATAATGGTGTGGGCATCACTGTCCCAGGCGGTGAAATTATCGGAAATGGCAACGTCATGTCCAATGGTGATTTCCTTATAGCAACGAATTTTAGCATAACGGTTAATGTAACCACTCCCTAAATTCAGTTTGGCGTTTTTAAAAACCATCACATCACAACCACTGTGAATAAAAAACGTATTCTTCACCGCAATTGCCGCATTTTCATAAAGCTCCAGGTTTCCAATAAACGGATCAGGTTTTGTTATGAACCGATTTAGTGCCAAATGTCCGTTCTCAAGATCTATGGAAGCCGATTTGTCAATGGAATAAGAACATTTTCCAAATAATAATATTCGGCTCATATTGCTCCTCTTCCCCTTTGTAAAGAGATTTATGAAAAGGGTTTTGGGTTTCAGAAGATGAATGTTGGCAGCATACAGTTTGCGTATAGTTATAATCATCTCGTATTCTAAATTTAGTTAATTCGTTTCTATTGTGTCTGTAAATGGAAGAATCATGCATCAAATAGCATTCAGCAATTGCAAACATTCAGCGCATATTTTATATCGGTGGGATTAAAATCCCTTCCCATATGAAACTGTCGCAGCTACATTTCGATTCACAAAAATTATATGAGAACAAAAATCAGCAATCCATTCGTAATTCCGGCAAAAAAACTGATTTTTTATACTTTCCGTACTAAGTTCATCTGTAAAAACTTGACAGGTCTTAATTTTTAGAAATGACGGCTTGCATTCTTCTGATTCAAATCACTGTAAAAAAACCGCGATTAAACATTGAAAATATTTTATACTCAGATAGTAGCACAAAACCGGTTTCAATTTCAGCAATGCTATTACAGTCTATTTTTCTTTTTGAAAAGTGGTGTTATCATGGCGCCTGTTTCATAAATAAGTTTTTTATCGACCGCGAAAAGTGCTGAAAAATATACAATCACTCCGATACTTACTTTCACGATAAACAAAAGTAATAAAGACTCGATTGTAATGAAATGAAGGCAATAAATAGCGGCTGCCATAACAATCACTGCGAAAATAACGCTTTTAAGCTTTTTCACGACATCCAATAAACTCAAACCAATCAGACTGATAGCAATGGAATAAACCGGAATGGCAATAAGGGAACCCACGATTAAATAACCCAGTGTGAGTCCGAAAATCCCATATTGAACACCTACAGTAAATGTAATGATTAAGATAAGGTTTACCCAGATCGAAACTTTAAAAGCTAAATTGGCCTTCCCTAACGATTTATAAAGCAATCCATTAAGCGATATGAGCGACTGAAACGCCCCCAATACACTTAACATTGACAATATCGGGATCATTTCAGACCATTTTTCACCAAAAAACAACAACACAAATTCTCTGGAAACCACAGACATGCCAATCATCATCGGAAACGTGATTAAGGCGATGTATTGAATGATTCTTAAATATTGCATTCGGATTAACGGAATGTCATTTTGAATTTTTGAAAAAGCGGGAAACAAAACTTTTGAAAAAACAGAGGTAATATTTCTTAAAGGAAGCATCATCAGGGAATAGGCTCGGGCGTAAATTCCAAGATCGGAACTGCCCAATACTTTTCCGATTATAAAATTATCATAGTTTCGTGACCAGTAATTAATGGTAGTATCTCCCAAAACATTAAACCCGAAAGAAGAAAGTTCTTTGATTTTGCTCCAATGAAAAATGAAATCCGGTTTCCACGATGCGCCAAACCAGTAGAGAATGGAATTGACAAAAGCAGTGCTCAGTGTCATCCAAACTATAGCCCAAACACCATAGCCAAAATAGGTAAGATAGAACGCAACACCGTATCCGAAAAGTGTGGCAATCCAATTAAAAACGACTTTCCGTTTAAAATTCAGGTCTTTAACTAAGAGGTTCGATTGTACGGCAGTAAATGAAGTTATTATAAAAGTTAGACACAACACCCTGATAATCAAAACCAGTTCGGGTTCATTATAAAAAGTACTGATCAAAGGCGCAAATAAAAAAAACAGCAGATAAAGAAGCGCTCCAACAATCATGTTAAACCAAAAAACGGTGGAAAAGTAATCGTTACCGGCCTCTTTTTTCTGAACAAGGGCAGCACCAAATCCCATGTCAATAAAAAGCACCGCAAAATTGGTAAAAACTGTAACCAATCCGATGATTCCGAAAGCAGTAGGAGCTAAAATACGCGCCAGATAAATACTAAAAATAATAAAGATAAATTGCGTTACAAACTGATCCGCGAAAGACCAAATTAAACTGCTTTTTACTTTACTTTTTAAAACTTGCGACATTAACTTAAGATTTTAGCCCACTTTTCAACAATCTGTTTTCTGAAAAAATAATCCCGGATTAAAGAAGCGTTGATTTTACACTGCGCCTTCTCATCCTCAAAATGGGCAACAATCCCTTCCAGTTTTCCGGAAAGCTGATCAAACTCATTGATGTCATGATAATAAAGACCCAACTGTCGCAGGGTATTGTAAGGCAACCAGCCTCCGGTGATGGCAATACTACCGGCATACATCATTTCGGTAAGTGTTGCGCTTAACGCGTCGGAAACCGGTACGTGAATGAAAACGTCGGTGGCAAGTCTTGAGAAAACCAACTCATCGCCGGTAAAAAATTTCTCGATTATGACATAGTCAATCCCCGTTTCCTTAAAAGCGGTATGCAGTTGCTCTTTATACGAGTCGTATTGGTCTTGAGGTAAAGCATAACAAAGGTTAACAATCAGATGAAGTTTTTCTTTATGAGGAAAAGAACGAAGGGCCGCAATGCATTTCAGATGATTGTTTTGCGGGTTGCCGTTATGTCCTATGGCCACATTAAGTTTAGTGGATGAGAAACCATAGTCCTTTTTGAAATTTACAACGGACTCATCGGATATTAAAAAAGTATCAATCCCGTTAAAAACCGATTCGTCAATGGGGAAATTGTTTATTTGAATTTTATCGTAAAGCGTTCTGCCGAATTTGGATAAAATGATCTCACGCATTTCTGTGGACTGGCAGGTAATAACATCCGCTCGGTGGAGTGCCTTCTTAACGAAATAATGGTTAAACGTATCGGAAGTTCGCATCAAATCAGAGCCCCAAAACGAGCAGACAATTTTTTTTCCTTCGGGGACCAAAAACAATTCCCTAAGATAACTGTACTGCATGTAATGAAAATGAAACGTATCGATGTTCGCAAAATTATCATTCTGCAAAAAGAAGGCTTTTTCTTTTACACTCTCAATCAAAAAATGCAGTGCTTTGGACACCTTTTTTTCAAAAAAAAGCATGAAAAAAAATGCCCCGTAATGGTGTTTGGAGAACATCAGTACGATTGCAGCTTTACAATAGTAAAATGGTGTTGTTTTTTTTTTCAGTCCGGTATTGTCATACATCCAGTCGGATACCGCCACATGCTCTTTAACTTCCCTGTAAGACGGAACTGTTATCGTGAAATCAGGATAAACCGTTTTTAAGGCTCCGTATAAAAAAGACAAAAAATTGTTTTGCGCGACGCCTAAAACCAAAATCTTTTTACCCATAAATTCAGTTTTTATTCTCTGATACTACGAAAATTATAACTTCCCGTCTGCGGTAGCTCCTAAAATGCCTTTCACGTCATACAGTAAACTGTTCTCTTTTTGCAGTGAACCGAAATCCATGTTCAGGAACTCTTTATGAGCTACGCCTAAAATAATCGCGTCAAACTTATCTGTTGGCAATACATTGGTTGTGGTTAGTCCGTATTCGTGCATCACCTCATCAGGATTGGCCCAAGGATCATAAACCGTAACATCCGTTTCGTAATCTTTAAGCGCGGTAACCACATCAATGATTTTGGTATTGCGCACATCCGGGCAATTTTCCTTAAACGTAAAACCTAACATTAAGATTTTGGAACCGTTCACTTTGATGCTTTTTTTAATCATCAGTTTCACCACCTGGGAAGCCACATAATCGCCCATGCTGTCGTTCAAACGACGTCCGGCCAATATGATTTCAGGATGATAACCGTGTTCCTGTGCTTTTTGTGCCAGATAATACGGATCCACACCGATGCAGTGTCCACCAACCAATCCCGGTTTGAACGGAAGGAAATTCCATTTGGTACCGGCGGCTTCCAAAACAGCATGGGTATCAATATCCAGAATATTGAAAATCTTAGCCAATTCGTTCACAAAGGCAATATTGATATCGCGTTGGGAATTCTCGATTACTTTGGCCGCTTCAGCCACTTTTATGCTAGGTGCCAGATGCGTTCCTGCTGTAATCACGCTTTTATATAATGCATCCACTTTTTGTCCGATTTCCGGAGTGGAGCCTGAAGTTACTTTTAATATTTTTTCCACCGTATGCTCTTTATCGCCCGGGTTGATGCGCTCAGGGGAATAGCCGGCAAAGAAATCCACATTGAATTTCAGTCCGGAGATTTTTTCCAGAACCGGAATACATTCTTCTTCGGTAACCCCTGGATAAACGGTAGATTCGTAAATAACGGTATCTCCTTTTTTCAAGACTTTTCCAACCGTTTCACTCGATTTGTATAACGGTGTCAGATCCGGTCGGTTGTTTTTATCCACCGGAGTGGGAACGGTTACGATGTAATAATTGCAGTCGGCGATATCTTCCAAAGCAGCAGAACAGTAAAGTCCGTTGGCGTTAGACGTCTTTTCAACCAAAACCGCTTTCAACACTTCATTATCCACTTCCAGAGTGGCATCTATGCCATGATTCAATTCAGCAATTCGGTTCGTATTAATATCAAACCCGACTACTGGATATTTTGTGGCAAACAGTCGTGCCAAAGGCAAACCTACATAACCCAATCCGATAACGGCTATTTTTATACTCATAGTTTTAGTTTGTATGCTTAAGAACCGATGGATTGATAAACAAATCCTATTTTCTCTAATGCTTTTTTATCCAATAAATTTCTGCCATCAAAAACAAACGCCGGTTTCAGCATACTGTCGTAAATCTTTTGCCAGTCGTATTCCTTAAATTCATCCCATTCGGTTAAAACCGCAATCGCATGTGCTCCTTCACAGGCGGCGTATGGATTGTTTTCAACAATTATTCCTTTTGTATTTTCCGTTTCGGAACGGGTATCCAGGTAATTCAAATCCGCAAGAATCTGCTCTTCAGTCACTTTTGGATCGTAAACAGAAAGATGTGCCTGTTCGCTCAACAAATCGTCTGCCACATAAATCGCTGCCGATTCACGGGTATCGTTGGTGTCTTTTTTGAAAGCCCAACCCAAAAAGGTGATTTTCTTTCCGGACACAGTGTTGTATAAGGTACTGATGATGTTTTTCGCAAAACGACGCTTCTGGTGATCGTTCATGATGATAACCTGTTCCCAATAATCGGCAACTTCGTTCAAACCGTATGATTTGGCAATGTAAACCAGATTCAGTATGTCTTTTTGGAAACAAGAACCTCCGAAACCAACCGAAGATTTTAAAAACTTAGGGCCGATACGGCTGTCCATTCCAATCGCTCGGGCCACTTCATTCACGTCGGCTCCCGTTTTTTCACACAATTCGCTCATCGCATTGATGGATGAAACACGTTGTGCCAAAAAAGCATTGGCGGTTAATTTCGACAATTCGGAAGACCAAACGTTGGTAGTCAGAATGCGGTCTTTCGGAACCCAATTTGCGTAAATATCGACCAAAGCCTGAATGGCTTTCTGACCTTCCGGTGTGGTGTCGCCACCAATCAAAACACGATCGGGTGCAAACAAATCTTGTACGGCGGTTCCTTCCGCTAAAAATTCGGGATTCGAAAGAATCTGAAACTGCACACCGTTACCGGTATGGTCCAAAATATCTTTGATGGCACTGGCGGTTCGCACCGGCAAGGTTGATTTCTCTACAACTATCTTATCGGTTTTTGCCACGCGGGCAATCTGACGGGCACACAACTCGATATATTTCAAATCGGCGGCCATACCTTTCCCTACGCCATAGGTTTTTGTTGGCGTGTTTACGGAGATAAAAATCATATCCGCTTCCGCAATGGCTTTATCCACTTCCGTTGAGAAAAACAGGTTTCTTCCGCGGGCTGCCGCAACAACATCACTTAACCCCGGTTCGTATACCGGAATATTGTCGGTATTCACATCATTCCAGGCGGCAATTCGCTTTTCGTTCAAATCGACAACCGTTACTTTAATATGCGGGCATTTCTGGGCAATAACAGCCATTGTAGGCCCCCCAACATATCCTGCTCCGATACAACAAATCCTTTTTATTTCCATTTTATATTTTCACCAAATGGTTCTACTTCTTACTTTTAACTTCTAATCCTGTTTAAACCGTGATTTCGATTCGGTTTACTTCAAATGCTCCCAATACCATTTCACCGCTTCTTTCAGCCCTTGCGTAATGGAAAACTGCGGACTATACTCCAATAGTTCTTTGGCTTTTTCAATGCTCGCCAGCGAATGCGGAATATCCCCCATACGATTCGGGCCGTGAACTACCTGAACATTCTTAATTTCCGAATCAAACTCCGACAGGTATTCTTTCAGATAATGAATCAAATCGTTTAATGTGGTTCTGTCTCCAAAAGCGGTATTGTACACGGTATTAATCGCTTTCGGATTTTGAGTGGTTAACGCCAGTTCATTCATCTGAAGTACATTATCGATATACGTAAAATCACGGGAATAATTACCGTCTCCGTTAATAACCGGACTTTCATGCTGCATCAGTTGCATCACAAACTTAGGGATTACGGCAGCATAGGCTCCGTTCGGATTTTGTTTGCGCCCGAAAACGTTGAAATACCGCAATCCGATGGTTTCCATCCCGTAGGTTTTACTGAACACATCCGCATACAATTCATTCACGTATTTGGTTATTGCATAAGGGGAAAGGGGTTTCCCGATGGTATCCTCAACTTTCGGTAAACTTTCGGAATCACCGTAAGTGGAAGAACTCGCCGCATAGACAAATCGTTTGACTCCGGCTTCCTTAGAAGCATGAAGCATGTTCAAAAATCCGGAAACATTCACTTCATTGGAAGTAATAGGATCCTGAATGGAACGCGGTACCGATCCCAAAGCCGCCTGATGCAAAACATAATCCACCCCGTCCAACGCTTTTTGACAAATAGCATAATCCCTGACATCCCCTTCAATAAGCTGAAAATCAGGATTGGAAAACAAATGCTCTATATTATGACGAAATCCGGTTGAAAAATTATCCAGACACACTACCCCATACTTCCTTTCCAGAAAATACTCACATAAATTGGACCCTATAAATCCGGCACCTCCAGTAATAAGAACAGTAGTATTAGTCACAGGCATTTTATATAATTTGAGTACAAAGATACGCTAATTTCACAAATCGCTTTACTTGAAAAAAAACATGAAATTACCGTTTTGGTAAAACAATACTATTTTTTAAACCACCTTGATTTGACTTTTTCAAGGAACGTTTTTGGTTTTTCCACTTCAAGATAACCGCTTCCGTATGCACCGTAACCATAGCCGTAACCATAGCCGTAACCATAGCCGTATTTGGCCCTGCTTTCAAAATCGTTTAGTACAATACTGATATTATGCAATTCGCCCCGTTTGTGTTTTTCATTAACAATGGACAACATTCCTTTCTTGGTAAAATTCTGTCGGGTTACATACAATGTGGCATCACAATACTGAGCCAGCTCCAAAGCATCGGCCACTAATCCTACCGGAGGTGTATCTAAGATAATGTATTCGTATAATTCCCTTAACTCCTCAATCATTTCACGCATCGAATCCCCAAGAATCAATTCGGAAGGATTTGGAGGAATAGGTCCGGAAGTAATCACGTCTAGATGAGGAATATGCGTACTCTGAATAATCTCTTTCAATGATTTTTGTCCGATCAGATAATTAACCGCTCCGATATTATTTTCAATACTGAAATCTCCAAAAATTCGCGGTTTACGCAAGTCCAATCCCACGATTACGGTTTTCTTTTCACTCAACGCAAATACCGTAGCCATATTAATCGAACAGAAGGTTTTTCCTTCTCCGCCGACCGACGACGTCAGCATCAATATTTTGGTACCGTCACCCTTCTGTTTTTTATACAAATACTGTAAGGAAGAACGAATCGCCCTGAAAGATTCTGCCAAAGGTGATTTCGGTTTCTCAAAAACAGAAAGGTTATTGGTGGTGTTTTTCTTCCCGACTACTCCAATAATAGGGATTTTAGTTAACTTTTCAATATCATCCGTATTGTGAATGCTATTATCCAGAATCGTAATTACAAATACAATTACCAAAGGAATCAGCATTCCAAGCAACAAGGCCAAAATATAGTTCACACTGGTTTTTGGTCCAAGCAAACCGCCACCGGTATCCTTAGCCGTATCGATAAACTCAATATCCGACACGTTGGCCGCTTTAACAATATCGGCCTCACTTCGTTTTTGAAGGAAGGTATTGTAAATATTGTCGCTTAAATCGTATTTTCGGGTAATTTTCAGCAATTCCTGTTGTTCCTCCGGCAATTTTTTAACCGTACTCTCCACCTCACCGATGTTGCGGTTAACCAGAGCCAAATCGTATTGCAAAGCCGCTTTGGCCGTACTGATGTTTTCCAAAAGAACGCGCTTAATTGCGTCCATTTCTTTATCAAATTCCTTAAAAATCTTTTCGCTTTTCACGGAATAAGACATTTGGGAACGCTCAGTGGAAAGCAAAATCAATTTGGAAACGTTTCCAAGTACGTTTGGATCGTCTATACCGGCTACTGCAGGCGCAGGAAGTTTAGAATAATCATTACTCCCTCTCAAATAAGCATTTAATGAATTATAATATGCTATTTTTCTTAGAACCGCATCTCTTTCCACATCAAAATTGGTGAGGCGTTCCGTCAGCTTTTCCCCTCCGCCCTCTAATTCGAATACATTCTTGTCTTTTCGGAAATCTTTCAGTTCCTTTTCCGTATCCTTTAACTGCCCTTCCATAGCCAGCAATGTACTGTCAATAAAGGCAATGGTGTTAATGGCAAACAGGTTTTTACTGTCCAGTTGTTTTTTCTTAAGAACCTGAACCGTTGCATTCAAATAATCAACAAGTCGTTTTTTATTGGTTCCCTGTAAATCCAAACGGATAATCGATCCGGCTTTGGCATCGGCATCCACATTAATTCCTTTATATCGCGCTACCGTACCGTCAAAACTATTAAAACGGATATAGTATTCATTCCCTTTATACATTCCGGCATCGGGAAGGATAAACAGTTTGAAATTTAAAAATGGTAAATCAACCGTTTCTCCTACTTTGTATTTCTTTGTGAAAGTCCCGCTTTGAACATTTGCAGTGTCGGTGGTATTGGCAGCATACAAATACGTACCAACTGATGTTCCTTCAAAATTAACACTGATCTGGTACTCCGTATCATTCAAGAACTTAATCTGTACAGGAATGCCAGCCAGCTGTTCCCGGGTTTTATCAATCTGAACATAAAAAGGAACATCACCATAAGCATCAGTCAAATTGTATTTCCCCTGCTTGAGATAGTCGATGTAATAATTCAGTTTTTCAACCACCTGTTCGTTGTGTGATCTGGATTTAAGAGCGGTAATTATGGTTTGCACCTTATCTGATGTCCCTCCCCAGTTAAAAACCAAACTGGTGTTCGAAGTAAAAAACGGATTGTTTTCGTCTTTAACCACAATGGATGCGTCCATACCGTAAATTTTCTCTTTACGGATATTGACCTGGTAAGCAATGGTAAAGGTTATGATTAACGAAACCAGAAACCATTTCCAATAACTTAGAATCTTTACGAAAAAACCCTTAAAGTCGAAACTGTTCTGATTTTCTGAAAAGGAAAAATCTTTGATATCTAACATAGAATTCGTTTATAGATTTTTAAGCAATAAAAATGTGGTGGTAACCAATGACAACGCTGTTATGATAGTCGCCACCGACTGTGTTCCGGTTGTTCCCGTTCCCCATGATTTTTGCTTTAAAGGCTTAATATAGATATAATCGTTCGGCTGAATATAGTAATAAGGGGACTGCATGGCTTTCCCGTCGGTAAGATTAATGGTGTGCATTTCGGTACCGTGCGGATATTGGCGGATGATGGTCACTTCTTTACGGTTTCCGGTCATGGTAATATCTCCCGAATTGGCAATCGCTTCCATGATGGTGGCTTTGTCCTGAAACAATATCTTGGTTCCCGGGCTTCCAATCTCACCATTTACGGTATATCGCAATCCGGCCAGTTTTACGGTAACGAAAATATTGGCCTCTTTTTTAAAATAGTCCTCCAACAGCCGTTTTTCAATTTCCTGTCTGACTTCCTCCAGCGTATAACCCAAGACATTGATTTCTCCCAAAACCGGCACTCTTATGTTCCCGTGATCGTCGACACTGAAACCATTAAAATAAAGCCCTTGTTCTGACTGCGCCTGAATCCCTTGAGCTTCAGATGGATTGAACATCTCTACTAATTTTTGATCCAGCGCTTTTATTTTTACACTCAAGATATCATTAACCTGAACTCTGTAAGGCTTATTAACTACCGGATTTACCGCTACCGACAGACTGTCCTGTTTTGCATTCTGAAGGTATATCAAATCCTTGTTGGGAATACAGGAAACAGCTGAAAATCCAATTATTAACAGTAAAAGAAAAAAACCTCTCTTCATTATTCTTATTTTAAAAAAACAAATATAGTTTTTCAATTGATAATTTTAAACTTATTAGATGATATTAAACCAAAAAGTAACCTTTACATGTTCTTCAGGGAACTCTCAAACGGAATTCTGTGCATCAAACTGCGTCCTAATGTTACTTCATCGGCGTATTCCAACTCGTCGCCAATGGCTATTCCGCGTGCAATTGCAGAGGTTGTCACTTCGCAGTCTTTAATTTGCTTGTAAATGTAAAAATTGGTGGTATCTCCTTCCATTGTGGAACTTAAGGCAAAAATAACTTCTTTAACAGAGCCTGATTTCACTTTATCCACCAACGAATGGATGTTTAGCTGACTTGGCCCCACCCCGTCAATGGGTGAAATCTTTCCGCCTAAAACGTGATACAACCCTTTAAAAATGCCGGTATTTTCCAATGCCATTACGTCACGGATATCCTCCACCACACAAATTACCGATTGATCTCTGGAGGGATTCGCACAAATTTCACAGACATCCACATCGGAAATATTATGACATTCTTTGCAAAATTTTATCTCTTCCCGCATCTTCAATAAAGCCGATGTCAAAAGCTCGGTTTGCTCTTTTGGTTGTTTTAGCAGATGAAGCACCAGTCGCAATGCGGTACGTTTACCGATTCCCGGTAATTGTGCCATTTCGTTAACGGCCCGCTCTAAAAGTTTTGAAGAAAATTCCATGATGCAAAAGTAGTTAATTTGAAAATGAACCTATTTGAAAATTTGAAGATTATTTGTGTAAATTGGCACACTAAAATTTAAGCAATGACATCGGCAACCATACTTACCATTATTATCATTTACTTTGGGCTTCTGATACTGATTTCCAACATCGTAAGTAAAAAAGATCACGGCAACGATACTTTTTTCAAAGCCAATAAAAATTCGAAATGGTACCTGGTGGCTTTTGGAATGATTGGCACCGCACTTTCGGGTGTGACGTTTATTTCCGTTCCCGGGGAAGTGGGTAATCCTGATTTACAATTTAAATACTTCCAGTTTATTTTAGGAAACGCCATAGGGTTCGTTATCATCGCCAAAGTACTGCTGCCATTGTATTACCGAATGAACCTCACTTCAATTTATGGTTATATCGAACAACGATTGGGAACCATCAGTTATAAAACCTCGGCAATTATTTTCCTGATCAGCAGAACCATCGGATCGGCCTTTCGTTTGTATTTGGTGGTAATCGTGCTTCAACGCTATGTTTTTGACGATTTCAATGTGCCTTTTGCAGCAACCGTTCTGATTTCGCTTGGTTTGATTTTCGCTTACACGTATCGCGGCGGACTGAAAACCATCATTATAACCGACACACTGCAAACGTTTTTCTTGGTTTCCTCTGTTTTTCTGACGATTATTTTTGTCTGCAGAAGTCTGGATTTCAGTGCGATTGAAGCCTTTGAAGCCGTTAAAAACAGTAATTATTCCAAAATATTTTTCTACGAAGATTATCTCAAAGGCAACTATGTAATAAAACAGATTCTGGGCGGAATCTTTGTAACCATTGCCATGGTAGGGCTCGATCAGGATTTAATGCAAAAAAACCTGAGTTGTAAAAACATCGGTGAAGCACAAAAGAACATGTTCACATTTACGGCAATTTTCGTACTGATTAACATTTTCTTTTTGAGTGTAGGGGCTTTATTGTATATGTATGCCGAGAAGAATGGTGTGGCCATACCAATGGTTGACGGCATTGCCCGAACGGATTACCTTTTTCCCGAAATCGCATTCAAGCATTTAAGCATCATTCCGGCAGTGATTTTCCTGTTGGGGCTGACAGCGGCTACATTCGCCACAACAGACAGTGCTCTAACCGCTTTAACCACTTCCTTTTGCGTTGATTTTCTTGGTATGGACAAAGCCGAAAACGCGAACAACATGAAGACGGTACGAACAAGACATTTCGTCCACCTTACGTTTTCCTTTTTAATGTTTTTGGTGATATTGGTTTTCAATTCACTTAACGACAAATCGGTGGTAACCATGATTTTCACCGTTGCCGGTTATACTTACGGTCCGCTTTTGGGATTGTATGGATTTGGGCTTTTCATAAAATCAAAAACGGTTATTGACAAATTTGTGCCAATCATTTGCCTAGTATCACCACTAATAACGTATTTCATCAATACCAATTCGAAAGACTGGTTTGGTGGTTATGTGTTTTCGTTTGAAATCATCATTCTCAACGGACTGATTACGCTGCTTGGCTTGTTGTTAATCAGCAAACCGGCCACAGGCCAAACTCATTTTTAATACTGATTGGTACTGAGTAAAACCAACGTACAAGCCACGTCAACCTTAATGTTATTCGCTTTCAGCAATTGATAAAATTCCGGATTTTCAGTGCCGGGATTAAAGATTACACGCTTTGGTTTCAATCCGATGATGTAGTTATAATAGTCCCTTTGTCGGACCGGATTCAGATATAAAGTAACGGTGTCTATATTTTTTAAAGGGATTTGTTTGGTTTGTATTTTCACACCCGCCACTTCACCTTCATTTTGACCGATAGCCACCACAGCATGTCCTTTTTCAGTTAAATTAGTCATCGCCATAAACGCATAACGTTCCGGTTTTACAGTCGCTCCAAGCACCAAGGTTTTTTTCGATCTCATCTTATTTTTAATTTCTTTCAAAATTACGCATTTTTATTCTAAATCAATTTCGTACTTTAGTTTTCCGCAAAGGTTAAATAACCTTTCCTTAATTTTTATTTTACGCTTCCGAGCCCACAGTCACATTAATTTTGCAACAAAACCAATGGAATTATTTGTTTACATTTTCGCCGCCGTATTTTCAGTATTAAACCCTTTAGGAGCCGTTCCCGTTTTTGTTGGATTAACACAGCACGACAGCGATGCCGAGCGTTCCAGAACTTCACTCTGGACAGCAATCAACGTATTTATCATTCTTGTAATCTCTTTTTTTATCGGCGAATATGTATTGAAATTCTTCGGCATCAGTATCGATGCTTTGCGTATTGCGGGCGGTATGGTAATTGTGAGCTCCGGTTTTGCTCTTTTAAGCGGTAAGTTTGGAAAAACGCGAGGTGTAAACAAAAAAGTAGCCAGTGATGCCCAAAAAAGAACCGACATCGCCTTAACACCGTTAGCCATTCCGATGCTCGCCGGTCCAGGTTCCATTTCACTGTTAATCGCTTTTTATCAGGATTTCCCAAAAGCATCAGACAAAGCGATTGTTTGCGGTGCTATTTTAGCCGTAGCGCTTTCCATTTTTATCATTTTAAGAAGTGCGCATTATTTATCCCGAATTTTAGGGGCTTCGGGTATCGTTGCGATTTCGAGAATCATCGGATTCATCGTAATTGCAATTGGCGTTCAATACATTAGCGTCTCAGTCACAAACATCTTCAAAACGATTTAACAACTGTTGCACTTTCCTTTTTTGTAACTTTAAAAGAAAAAGGAGCCATGAAAATCTTACTTACCGGTGCCAATGGCTATGTCGGACGCAGACTGCTGCCCGAATTATTGGCACAAGGCCATGAAGTTACCTGCGCGGTCAGAGACAAAATGCGATTGGGACTGGATACGGAAACGCTCTCAAAAATAACCGTTTGGGAAGTCGACTTTTTATCGGAACCTGACTTTAGATGCCTTCCCGAACAAATCGATGTGGCGTATTACCTAATCCATTCCATGACATCATCGACAGAGCATTTTGACAAATTAGAAGCTGTTGCCGCCGAAAACTTCAACATCTACATGAATGAAATTAAGGTAAGACAAGTGGTTTACCTAAGCGGCATTGTAAACAATGGTGTGCTCTCCAAACACCTAAGCTCGCGGAGAAATGTGGAAAAAATACTATACGGCGGAAGATTCAATCTTACAGTTTTAAGAGCCGGAATCGTGGTGGGCTCCGGAAGTTCTTCTTTTGAAATCATTCGGGATCTATGCGAAAAATTGCCGGTGATGATTACCCCGAAATGGGTGCTGACCAAAACACAACCCATCGCCATTCGGGATGTGATCAAATATCTTATCGGCGTTCAACTTCGCGAAGACTGTTACAACCAATCGTTTGACATTGGCGGTCCCGATGTGCTGACCTACAAACAAATGTTGCAATTGTATGCCAAAACCCGCGGATTCAGGAACTGGATTTTCACAGTGCCGGTCATGACCCCGAAACTTTCTTCTTATTGGCTTTATTTCGTGACATCCACCTCCTATAAACTGGCTGTGAATTTGGTAGACAGTATGAAAATTGAAGTGGTAAGTAAAGACAGGCGTTTACAGAAAATGCTGAACATCACTCCCATTTCCTATACCGAAGCCATAAAACTGGCCTTCAAGAGAATCGAACAGAATCTGGTTATTTCCAGTTGGAAAGACAGTTTGGTCAGCGGACGATTCAAACACAATTTATCAGAATTCATTCAGGTGCCCACTTTCGGATGTCTGAGCGATTATCAGAAAATTAAAATCCGGAATCCGGAAAAGGCACTCAATAACATTTGGAGTATTGGCGGCGACAAAGGTTGGTATTACGGCAATTGGATGTGGAAAATAAGAGGTTTTCTCGATAAATTTTTCGGAGGAGTAGGTTTACGAAGAGGCCGAACCAATCCAACACATTTGGACAATGGCGATGCTTTAGATTTTTGGAGAGTCCTTTTGGCCGATAAAGAAAAAAAGCGGTTACTCCTTTTCGCTGAAATGCGTTTACCCGGAGAAGCTTGGCTCGAATTTAAAATTGACGAAAACAATATTTTACACCAAACCGCCACATTCAGACCGAGAGGATTGTGGGGACGGCTTTACTGGTATGCCATGCTACCGTTCCATTACTTTATTTTTGAAGGAATGCTTAAAAACATAGCCGAAAACAACCCATAAAAAAAAAGACCTCAAACGGAGGTCTTTTAAATTTATGCAATCTGAAATTAATCTTCTTTTGGTAAAAACACTTCCGCCATCATGCAACGCGCACTTCCGCCACCGCAAGCTTCGATAGTATCCAAGCTGGAACTTAAAATTTCGCAATGTTTTTCAAGAGCGGCAATTTGCACCGGAGTTAAACTTTGGTGTGCTGATGTACTCATCACTAAATAACGTTTGTCATTTGCACCACGCACCTGCAGCATGTTACCTGCAAAATTGTTTACCTGATCTTCGGTAATCAAAATGATTTCTTTTCCGTCCGATTTCAGGCAATCTAGAACCATTTTACGTTCCTTCTTGTCATCGATACAATCCGCGCAGATTACCGCAAAAGTTTCTCCCAAGCACATCATTACGTTCGTATGGTAAATGTGTTTTCTCTCGCCGTTTACCGTTTGATACGCTTCAAAAATCACCGGATTCATTTCGAAATCTTCACAAAATTCGATCATCAACTCTTCATTCGCTCTTGGTGAAAGTGCGCAATAGGCTTTTCCGTTTTCGCGGTCCAAAAGCAAGCTTCCGGTTCCTTCCAGAAAAAGATCGTCCTCTTCGGCAGAACTGTAATCCACAATCTGTTCTATGTGGAAACCGTTCTCTTCCAGAATATCCAAAATATCTTCTCTTCGTTCCAAACGACGGTTTTCGGCAAACATCGGATACAAAGCCACATCGCCGTTTTCATGGAAAGAAATCCAATTGTTTGGAAATATACTGTCGGGTGTATCCGGGCTAACAGTGTCATCCACCACGATTACGTTCACACCTACATTGCGGAGTTTCGTTACGAAAGTATCAAACTCTTCCTGTGCTTTAGCGTTTACGGTTGCCGGCAATAAATTGTCCAAAACTTTCTGGTAGTAATTGTTTACGGCGGTTTGTTCGTTCATTCGGAAAGCTACCGGACGAATCATCAATATGGTATCGGTTGTCTGTTTCATAATTAGTCTCTTATTAAGGGTAAAGTGGAACAACGTAACAGTCCTTCCTGTTTGGCAATCTCGGCATACGGGATTTCTTCCACGGTGATTCCCTTGCTTCGTAACCAGTTATTTAATCTCGTGAAATTTCTTTCGGAAACCACCACATCCGGGGCAATCGAAAATACGTTGGAATTCATATGATACATTTCTTCTCTTTCGATATGGAACAGATTTTCCATTCCGAAAAGGTTCACCAGGAACATATAATCGGCTTCTTCACGGAAACCGCTTTTGTAAATGATGCCTTTATCGGTACCCACCGGCTGAAAACAACAGTCCAAATGCAAAGCATTATCCCGTGGTTCAATTTTGGATTTCACCAAATCGAATTCCTTCACGATTTTATACGGAAACATTTCTTTTATATAGTTCACCCCCTGCATGTTCGTGCGGGCCGTGATGTAATCCTTGTAATCGCTTCCTTTATAGGTTCCGATGAAAACATAATCGTTCCACACCATCACATCGCCACCTTCCACATGCACTTCTTCCGGAGGACGCACTACTTTTTTGGGATCGATCTGATCGATTACGTATTGAATCGCATCGAGTTCGCGTTCTCTGTCGGGCAAAATATTGGCTTTGATAAAAACATCATCAATTACGAATCCGATGTCACGGGAAAAAATCTGGTTGTAGTTTTCGATGGTTTGCGGACGAAATACCTTTACATCGTATTTCTGAAACACCTGGTTGAAGGCTTCCATTTCCTTTACCATGTCGGCTTCTACAGGATAAGTTCCGGCTTTGATATGTTCTAATGATTTCGGATCGTAGGCCTCATCGATTGTGGGCGTTGGGCCGTTACTGACTGCAGTCCCCAAAACAACTGCTCTTAATCTTGAAGTTTCGTTTTTTACATTTAACTGTAACATAGCTTTTGGCTTTTGACAAATATAGAAAAAGGGCTCCGATAAACGAAAAACTTCGTTAAAAATAACGTCTCCTTAAAAATAACTCACAGCAATTCAGAATTTTAAAACTATTATTTAATACCAATTTGGCTTGCTATAAGTTAATTCTTAAGTAAATTTTTATTAAATTTGATAAAAATCAAAAAATTATGGGATTATCAAGTTTTTTTAGTTCACTTTTCGGAAAAGCGAAACAAAGCGCCGAAGGTTTAGGGGAAAATGTTTCCAATATGGCAGAAACTGCCGCTAACAAAGCAGAAACGTTTTCGAAAGACGTAGTCGAAAAGGTATCCGATGTAGCAGAGAACGCCGCACACAAACTGGAAGAGATGGGTGTTCCGGACAAGGTAAACGATTTCATCGAAACCGCCAAAGAGAAAGCGTCACAAGCTGCAGATTGGGCGGAAGACAAAGCGCAAGATGCCAAAGAAACCCTAGCACACGTAGTTGACAAAGTGGAAGACAAAATCGACCATTTAACAGGCAAAGCTTCGGAGATGGAAGACGTTGCGGAAAACAAAGTCAGCGAGACAAAAGAAACCGTAACAGATACTGTTGAAAAAGCAGAAAATACAATTGAAAATGCGGCCGATGATGTTGCTGATGCTGCGGAAGAAGAAAAACCGGCGGAATAGTTTGGTTTTGATTTATAAAAAAAGTCCCGATTTCTCGGGACTTTTTTATTTATTATATAACTACAATTATCTTGCATCCATTTCTTTGAAAGGACGTAACGGATATCCCGTGTACACCTGACGCGGACGACCGATTGGTTCTTTGTTCACGCGCATTTCTTTCCATTGTGCGATCCATCCCGGAAGACGACCGATTGCGAACAATACGGTAAACATATCGGTAGGAATTCCTAAAGCACGGTAAATGATACCGGAATAGAAATCTACGTTTGGATATAAGTTTCTTGATTTGAAATACTCGTCTTGTAAAGCCGACTCTTCCAATTTCTTAGCAATGTTAAGAATGGGATCGTTAACACCCAATTCCGCCAATACTTCATCCGCTGCTTTTTTGATGATTTTTGCTCTCGGATCGAAATTTTTATACACACGGTGTCCGAAGCCCATCAAACGGAAAGGATCGTTTTTATCTTTTGCTTTCGCCAAGAATTTATCCGCGTCGCCGCCGTCTTTCTGAATTTCTTCCAACATTTCCAAAACGGCTTGGTTAGCACCACCGTGAAGTGGTCCCCAAAGTGCAGAAACACCTGCTGAAATGGAAGCGAATAAACCGGCATGTGAAGAACCAACCATTCTTACCGTTGACGTAGAACAGTTTTGTTCGTGATCGGCATGAAGGATGAATAATTTATCCAAAGCATTCACCACTACCGGATTGATTTTGTAAGGTCCTGTTGGCAATTCAAACATTAAACGCATAAAGTTCTCCACATAACCTTTTGTATTATCGTAATAATTCAAAGGGAAACCAGAACTTTTTCTGTACGTCCAGGTTGCCAAAACAAGGAATTTACCCATTGTTTTACAAACCGCTTCGTACATTTCTTTTTCGTTTTCAACATTAACCACTTTAGGGTTGAATGCGGTTAATGCACTTGTTAATGAAGCCAAAACCCCCATTGGATGTGCGGTTTTAGGAAAACCATCGATGATGTTTTTCATTTCCTCATTAACCAAAGTATATTTGTGGATATCGGTTTCAAACTGCGCTAATTGTTTCGCTGTAGGTAACTCTCCGAAAATCACTAAATAAGATACTTCCAGAAAATTCGCTTTATCTGCTAAATCTTCAATCGCATACCCTCTGTAACGAAGGATTCCTTCTTCTCCGTCAAGGAAAGTAATCTCACTTTGGCAAGAACCGGAGTTTTTATAACCCGGATCAAGCGTAATCGCGCCGGTTGCAGCACGTAATTTCTCAATATCGATAGCAACCTCATTCTCACTTCCCACGATAACCGGAAATTCATATTTGTTGCCATCAATTTCTAATATTGCAGTTTTCGACATGTTTGTATTAGGAATTAAATGTAATTATTTTTGTTCTAGGCGAATTTAAGAAATTACATTCGAATTAAAAAGAAAATCTCACAATGAAATCGTTAATTATTAGATAAATTTCAACTTAATTCTGATTGATTTCATAAGACCTAAAACAAATAATTGAAGATTGTTCAGTAAAATAAAAAGCCCGACAAGTTTCCCTGTCAGGCTTTCCTGTTTTTTATCCCAAAACTATCGGCTCACTTTAAAAGCTCTTTCTTTCGGAAAATAAGCTACTTCCGCCAATTCTTCTTCAATTCTTAACAACTGATTGTATTTTGCCATACGATCCGAACGCGATGCGGAACCGGTTTTGATTTGTCCGCAATTCAATGCTACCGCCAAATCCGCAATGGTATTATCTTCTGTTTCTCCCGAACGGTGCGACATTACCGAAGTGTATCCTGCATTGTGTGCCATGTTAACCGCCGCAATCGTTTCGGTTAAGGTTCCGATTTGATTTACTTTGATTAGGATGGAATTGGCGATATTTTGTTCGATTCCCTGAGAAAGACGTTGCACATTGGTTACAAACAAATCGTCGCCCACCAATTGTACTTTATCACCGATTTTCTCGGTTAGGTATTTCCAGCCCGCCCAGTCGTCTTCGTACATTCCGTCTTCGATGGAAATGATTGGGTATTTTGCCGCCAATTCCGCCAAATAATCCGCTTGTTCTTCCGAGGTTCTGATTTTTCCGGTTTCGCCTTCAAATTTCGTGTAATCGTATTTTCCGTTTACGTAGAATTCAGAAGCGGCACAATCTAAAGCAATCATTACATCGCCACCGAAAGTATAACCCGCATTTTCAACCGCCAATTTGATGGAATCCAAAGCATCTTCAGTTCCTCCGGCCAAGTTGGGTGCGAAACCACCTTCATCACCTACAGCTGTAGAAAGGTTTCTGTCATGCAATACTTTTTTCAGGTTGTGGAAAATTTCCGTACCCATTTGCATGGCGTGTGTGAAATTTTGTGCTTTTACCGGCATGATCATGAATTCCTGGAACGCGATAGGCGCATCGGAATGCGAACCACCGTTGATAATATTCATCATCGGTACTGGAAGCGTGTTAGCAGAAACACCACCCACATAACGATACAAAGGCATACCCAATTCGTTCGCCGCCGCTTTTGCCACTGCTAAGGAAACACCAAGAATGGCATTGGCTCCTAAATTGGATTTGTTTGGCGTACCGTCCAACTCGATCATCATTTTATCGATGGCATTTTGTTCGAAAACGGACATTCCTACCAATTCGGCAGCAATGGTCGTATTTACGTTTTGCACCGCTTTTAAAACCCCTTTACCCATGAAGGCTTTTCCGCCGTCGCGTAATTCCACCGCTTCATGCTCTCCCGTTGAGGCTCCTGACGGAACTGCCGCTCTTCCTAAAATGCCGTTTTCCGTAACTACATCTACTTCAACCGTTGGATTTCCTCTTGAGTCTAATATTTGTCTTGCGTGAACTTTGATAATCATGCTCATAATACTGTCTTTTATTTGCTATCGCTACCGCGAATTATTTTTTACTTTCTTTAATGTTGTCAACAAACTGGTCGAATAAATAACGGGCATCATGTGGCCCCGGACTAGCTTCCGGATGGTATTGTACAGAGAAAACCGATTTGTTTTTCATACGCATACCGGCAACCGTTCCGTCATTTAAATGCAAATGCGTGATTTCGAAGTCGGGGTGTTTTTCCAATTCTTCGCGCACTACGGCGAATCCATGGTTTTGAGACGTAATTTCTCCGCGATTGGTGAGTACGTTCATTACCGGGTGATTGATACCACGGTGACCGTTGAACATTTTGTAAGTCGGAATACCGTTGGCCAATCCGATAATCTGGTGTCCCAAACAGATTCCGAAAACCGGTTTGTTTTCCGCAATGATTTGTCTAGCCACTTCCTGTACTTCTTTCAAAGGTTCCGGATCGCCGGGACCGTTGGACAGGAAATAACCGTCCGGGCTGAAGGCTTTCAGGTCCTCGAAAGTGGTGTTGTATGGGAATACTTTCACGTAACAATCTCTTTCGGCAAGACATCTTAGGATATTGGTTTTGATTCCCAAATCCAATGCTGCTACTTTATAGGTTGCGTTTTCATTACCGAAGAAATACGGCTCTTTTGTGGAAACCGTTGATGCCAGTTCCAAACCTTTCATATTCGGCACATCGGCCAATAATTTCTTTAATTCTTCCAGCGGCGTTCCGTCAGTGCAGATAACCGCGTTTTGTGCACCGTTGTCACGGATGTAGGCTACCAAAGCTCTGGTATCCACGTCGGAAATCGCCACTAAGTTTACTTTTTCGAAGTAGTCTAACAAGCTGCCTTCTGCGTCGGGTCTGGAATAGTTAAAACTGAAGTTTTTACAAACCAATCCGGCAATTTTGATGCTTTCGGAATCGGTTTCATCGGCGTGAACACCGTAGTTTCCGATGTGCGCGTTGGTCGCCACCATAATTTGTCCGAAGTACGACGGGTCGGTAAAAATTTCCTGATATCCTGTCATTCCGGTATTAAAGCAGACTTCCCCAAATGTTTTCCCTTCAATCCCGATGGATTTGCCGTAGAAAACCGTTCCGTCGTTTAATAAAAGAATGGCCTGATTACGATTTGAATATTTCATTTTTGTAGTTGTGTTGTAAAAAGTTGTGCAAATTTAATTTAAATTCCGGCGTTAAAAAAATTTCGTTCAAAAGAAGCCAAAAGTTTTTCTTTAGCCCCGATGGGAGCGGCATCTTTTCTGGCTGGCTGGCACGCCATGGCGGACAGTCAGCCAGAAAAATACAGCGGACAGCGGGAACATGGCTTAAAAAACGCCTACAGTTTGGCTCCAAAGATTGCTTCGTACCTCGAAAAGACGAGACAAAAAAAAAGGACAAACTCTAAAAAGTTTATCCTTAATTTTTATTGAAAAATCAATTGTTTCATGATTATTCTGTAGCTTCAGTAGTTTCTGTAGCGTCTGCTGCAGGAGCTTCCGGAGTTGCTTCCGCTTTTTTAGCTTTACCACGACGGGTTGTAGCTTTTTTCACTTCTTTCTTACCTCCGTTGTACAATTCATTGAAATCTACCAATTCGATCATTGCCATATCCGCGTTATCCCCTAAACGGTTTCCTAACTTGATGATACGAGTGTATCCGCCTGGACGGTCTCCCACTTTCGCAGCAACTTCTCTGAATAACTCGGTAACACCGTATTTGTTTCTCAAGTAAGAGAAAACGATACGACGGTTGTGAGTTGTATCTTCTTTTGATTTTGTAATTAATGGCTCAACAAACTGTTTTAAAGCTTTTGCTTTGGCAACAGTTGTATTAATACGCTTGTGCTCAATTAATGAACAAGCCATATTCGCTAGCATTGACTTTCTGTGACCAGTCTGTCTGCTTAAATGATTTACTTTTTTTCCGTGTCTCATGACGCTTTGTTTTAACCCTCATCTTGCTTCAATCCGTTAAGGAGCGCAAAATATGAAGTAATTTATTCTTTATCTAATTTGTATTTAGCTAAATCCATTCCGAAGTTCAAACCTTTAACAGCGACTAATTCGTCTAACTCTGTTAATGATTTTTTACCGAAGTTACGGAACTTCATTAAATCATTTTTGTTGAATGATACTAAATCGCCAAGTGTTTCAACTTCAGCCGCTTTCAAACAATTTAAGGCTCTTACCGATAAATCCATATCAACAAGCTTAGTTTTAAGCAATTGTCTCATGTGCAATGATTCCTCATCGTAGGATTCGGTTTGAGCAATTTCATCAGCCTCAAGTGTGATTCTTTCGTCAGAGAACAACATAAAGTGATGGATCAATGTTTTAGCTGCTTCTGTTAAGGCATCTTTAGGGTGAATTGAACCGTCTGTGATGATTTCGAAAACCAACTTTTCGTAGTCGGTTTTTTGCTCCACACGGAAGTTTTCAATTGCATATTTTACATTCTTTACCGGTGTGTAGATAGAGTCTGTAAAAATAGTACCTATTGGTGCGTTTTGTTTTTTGTTTTCTTCAGCAGGAACATAACCACGACCTTTCTCGATAGTCAATTCCATGTTGATGGTAATCTTACCGTCAAGGTTACAGATTACCAAATCAGGATTTAATACCTGGAAGCCGGAGATGTATTTTTGGAAATCACCTGCAGTTAACTGGTCTTTACCTGAGAAGGAGATGGATACAGATTCGTTATCGATATCCTCAATCTGACGTTTGAAACGTACTTGTTTAAGGTTAAGGATAATTTCAGTAACATCTTCAACTACTCCCGCGATAGTGGAGAACTCATGCTCTACACCTTCGATTCGAACTGAAGTAATTGCGTATCCTTCCAAAGAAGAAAGCAAAACACGTCTTAATGCGTTACCAACAGTCAATCCATAACCCGGTTCTAAAGGTCTAAATTCAAATTTACCTTCAAAATCGGTGGAATCGATCATGATAACTTTATCGGGCTTCTGAAAATTAAATATTGCCATATTTATTTCGACTGATGTCTAATTATTATTTGTTGTACAACTCTACGATTAACTGCTCTTTAATGTTTTCAGGAATCTGAAGTCTTTGAGGTACAGAAACAAAAGTACCTTCTTTAGTATCATTATTCCAAGTAATCCATTCGTAAACAGCGCTAGAATTAGATAACGAACGTTCGATAGCCTCAAGAGATTTTGATTTTTCACGAACTGCAACTTTATCACCTGGTTTTAGGTGGTAGGATGGAATGTTTACATTCTCACCATTTACAGTTACGTGTCTGTGAGCTACGATTTGACGCGCAGCACGACGAGAAGGAGCGATACCCATTCTGTATACTACGTTGTCTAAACGCGCTTCACAAAGTTGCAAAAGGATTTCACCTGTTACCCCTTTTGATGCAGCTGCTTTTTCGAACAAGTTTCTGAATTGCTTTTCTAAAATACCGTAAGTATATTTAGCTTTTTGCTTTTCCATTAACTGAACAGCATATTCCGATTTTTTACCTCTCTTTTTGGCTAAACCATGTTGCCCAGGAGGGTAATTTCTTTTTTCGAAAGATTTGTCATCTCCGAAGATTGCTTCGCCAAATTTACGAGCAATTTTAGTTTGTGGACCAGTATATCTTGCCATTGCTAAAAATTAAAAAAGGTAGGGATTATGAATTCAGGTCGTATCCTCCGATAATCTTATATCCTACCTTGGTTATACTATAAAATATTAAACTCTTCTTCTTTTTGGAGGACGACAACCGTTGTGTGGCATTGGAGTTACATCGATAATTTCGGTAACTTCAATTCCTCCGTTGTGAAGTGATCTGATGGCAGATTCTCTACCATTTCCTGGACCTTTAACGTAAACTTTTACTTTTTTAAGACCCGCTTCTAACGCTACTTTGCTACAATCTTCTGCGGCCATCTGAGCTGCGTATGGAGTGTTCTTTTTAGAACCTCTGAAGCCCATTTTACCAGCTGAAGACCAAGAAATAACTTCACCTTTCTTGTTTGTCAAAGAAATGATGATGTTGTTAAAAGTCGCATTAATATGTGCTTCGCCCGTTGATTCAACGATAACTTTACGTTTTTTTGTACTTGCCTTAGCCATACTACTACTTATTATTTAGTTGCTTTTTTCTTGTTAGCAACAGTTTTTCTTTTACCTTTTCTTGTTCTGGAATTGTTCTTAGTTCTTTGCCCTCTTAACGGAAGACCAGATCTGTGACGAATCCCTCTGTAACATCCGATATCCATTAAACGTTTGATGTTCAATGAGATTTCAGAACGCAACTCACCTTCAATTTTGAAATAGGATACCGCATCACGAATTGCTCCGATCTCGTCGTCATTCCAGTCTTGAACTTTTTTATCTTCGCTAACGTTAGCTTTTGCTAAGATTTCCTGTGCTCTGCTGCTACCAATTCCGAAGATATAGGTTAGAGCAATAACTCCTCTTTTGTTTTTAGGTATGTCTACCCCTGCTATTCTTGCCATAATTATCCTTGTCTTTGTTTAAATCTAGGATTCTTTTTGTTTATAACGTATAATCTTCCTTTTCTACGCACGATAATGCACTCGGCACTTCTTTTTTTAACTGATGCTCTTACTTTCATTTTAATAGCCTTTAGTATCTATAAGTAATTCTTGCTTTTGACAAATCGTAAGGGCTCATCTCCAATTTCACTTTATCACCAGGTAATAATTTGATGTAATGCATTCGCATTTTACCGGAAATATGAGCAATTACTATATGTCCATTTTCTAATTCTACACGGAACATCGCATTTGACAATGCTTCAATGATTGATCCGTCTTGTTCTATTGCTGATTGTTTTGCCATAAAATTAAGCGACTGCTTTTCTGTTTTTACCGCTTTTCATCAATCCGTCATAATGCTTATTCAATAAATAAGAATTTACTTGTTGAATAGTATCAATTGCAACTCCCACCATAATTAACAATGATGTTCCGCCATAAAACATTGCCCATCCTTGTTGAACTCCTATCAAACTTACGGCAATAGCTGGGAACACAGCAATCAAAGCAAGAAATAACGAGCCCGGAAAGGTTAGTAATGACATGATTTTATCAAGATAATCACCTGTTTCCACACCTGGTTTGATACCCGGAATAAAACCACCACTACGCTTTAAATCGTCGGCCATTTTATTGGTAGGTACCGTAATTGCGGTGTAAAAGTAAGTAAAAATTATGATTAACAAAGCAAAAACTAAATTATACTGCCATCCAAAGATATTCTGGAAGCTGGTAGTAATAGTTTGAGCGGCGTCTGATGTAGACAAACCAGCTACTGCAGCAGGAATAAACATGATTGCCTGTGCAAAGATAATCGGCATAACTCCTGAAGCATTCAGCTTTAACGGAATCCATTGTCTGTTACCTCCCATTGCATCTTGTTCGAAATCGCCGGCTGTTGTACGTCTTGCGTACTGTACCGGTATTCTTCTAACAGCCATGGTCAATAAGATACAAGCAATAATGATCAATAACCAAATGATAATTTCAAGAACGATTAACATTGGACCTCCGTTGTTTTCTGATACACGGGAAGAAAACTCCTGAATGAATGCCTGCGGCAAACGCGCCAAGATTCCTACCATAATCAATAACGAAATTCCGTTTCCGATACCTTTATCAGTGATTTTTTCACCCAACCACATTGCGAATATTGTCCCAGTAGTCAAAATGATTACAGAAGAGAATAAGAATGAGAAAGAGCTGAACCCTAATAAGAAAGCATCACCCGGTAATTGTTTGTACAGGTTATAGATATAACCCGGACCTTGCAATAAGGTGATTCCGATTGTTAACCATCTTGTGATTTGGTTAATTTTCTTTCTACCACTTTCTCCGTCTTTTTGCAGTTTTTGCAAATAAGGGATAGCAATACCCATTAATTGCACTACGATGGACGCAGAAATATATGGCATGATACCCAATGCAAATACAGATGCCTGCGAAAACGCGCCACCTGTAAATACATTGATTAACCATCCTATACCTTGATCAGTTTGAGTCGATAAATTTTGCAATTTAGTAGCATCAATACCTGGCAAAGTCACCTGAGCACCGAAACGGTACACAACCAACATTCCTAAAGTAATTAAAATTTTATTTTTTAATTCCTCAATTTTCCAAACATTGACAAACGATTCTATAAACTTCTTCATCTTGGTATATTAGTTTATAAAGTTACAGCTTCTCCACCTGCAGCTTCGATAGCCGCTTTTGCAGTCGCAGTAAATTTGTGAGCAGTTACTTTTAATTTTGTTTTAAGCTCTCCTCCTCCTAATATCTTTACAAGCTCATTTTTGGTTGCCAAACGGTTTTCAACAAATACCGAGAAATCCACAGTATCCGTAACGATTCCGTTATCAACAAGCAACTGTAATGCAGAAAGGTTAACACCTTGATACTCCACACGGTTGATGTTTTTGAAACCAAACTTAGGTACACGTCTTTGAAGAGGCATTTGCCCTCCTTCAAATCCAATCTTTTTAGAATAACCAGAACGAGATTTTGCTCCTTTGTGACCACGTGCAGCAGTACCACCTTTACCAGAACCTTCACCTCTACCTAATCTTTTGTTTTGATTGTGAGTTGACCCTTCAGCCGGTTGTAAGTTACTTAAATTCATAACTATTAATGTTATTTAGTTTCTTCTACAGAAACCAAGTGTTTAACTTTATTTACCATTCCAAGGATAGCAGAATTTGCATCATGCTCTACAGTTTGTCCTAATCTTTTAAGACCCAAAGCCACTAATGTTCTCTTTTGTGTTTGAGGACAGTTAATCTGACTTTTAACTTGTTTTACTATTATTTTTGCCATAATTTCCTTGAATTAACCTTTGAATACTTTTTCTAAAGAAATACCTCTTTGTTTTGCAACACTGTAAGCACTTCTCATTTGTAATAAAGCATCGAAAGTAGCTTTAACAACATTGTGAGGGTTGGATGAACCTTGAGATTTTGACAATACGTCGTGAATACCCACTGACTCCAATACCGAACGAACTGCACCACCGGCAATTACTCCAGTACCGTGAGAAGCTGGCATCAATAATACTCTTGCTCCACCAAATTTACCTTTTTGTTCGTGAGGTACCGATTGACCACTTAAAGGGATTCTCACAAGATTTTTCTTAGCATCTTCCACTGCTTTCGCAATTGCTTCAGAAACGTCTTTCGATTTTCCTAAACCGTGACCTACAACACCGTTTTCATCACCTACCACTACAATTGCGGAAAAACCGAAAGCTCTACCACCTTTTGTAACTTTAGTAACACGATTCACACTAACCAAACGATCTTTTAATTCAAGACCACTCGGTTTTACCAGTTCTACGTTTTTATAATTATGATACATAATTCTTAGAATTTAAGTCCAGCTTCTCTAGCGCCTTCAGCTAATGATTTAACACGTCCGTGGTATAAATTTCCACCTCTGTCAAAAGTGATGGTTTCGATACCGGCTTTCAAAGCTTTCTCTGCGATTAGTTTTCCAACTGATGCAGCCGTTTCTATTTTAGTTCCTTTAGTAATACCAGCTTCTCTTGAAGAGGCAGCAGCTAAAGTTACACCGTTTACGTCATCTATGATTTGCGCATAGATTTCTTTGTTACTTCTGAATACAGACAAACGAGGTTTTGCAACGGTTCCGCTAACAATTTTTCGAATTCTGTACTGTATTCTCTGTCTTCTATCAGATTTTGTTAATGACATAGTCTTAGTTTTTAAGCTGATTTACCTGCTTTTCTTCTTAATACTTCACCTACAAACTTAACTCCTTTTCCTTTGTAAGGCTCTGGCTTACGGAAACCTCTGATTTTCGCAGCCACCTGGCCTAAAAGTTGTTTGTCGTGTGAAGCTAGTTTAATGATTGGGTTTTTACCTTTCTCAGAAACTGTTTCTACTTTAACCTCTGGAACTACTTCAAGAACGATGTTGTGAGAAAAACCTAAAGCGATATCCAATTTTTGACCTTGGTTTGCTGCTCTATAACCTACTCCCACTAATTCTAATTCTTTAGTGAAACCTTCGGATACACCAGTAATCATGTTGCTGATTAATGATCTGTATAAACCGTGTTTTGATCTGTGATCTTTGTGATCTGAAGATCTCTCTACGATTACATTTCCTTCTTCAATTTTAACAGAAACATCTGAAAATTCTTGAGAAAGCTGACCTAATTTTCCTTTTACTGTAACTACACCTTCGTTAACCTCTACAGTTACACCCGCCGGAATTACAACTGGACTTTTACCTATTCTTGACATTGTTAAGTCTTTATTATTAGTATACGTAACAAATTACTTCACCACCAACATTCAATTGCTTCGCTTGTTTCCCAGTCATAAGACCTTTAGAAGTTGAAACAATAGCAATACCTAAACCGTTAAGGATTCTAGGTAAGTTCGCAGCACCAGCGTATTTACGCAAACCTGGTTTACTAATTCTTTGGATATCTTTGATTACAGACTCTTTAGTTTCTTTGTCGTACTTAAGAGCGATTTTGATAGTTCCCTGAACAGAACTGTCATCGAATTTGTAACTTAAGATATATCCTTGATCGAATAAAATCTTAGTGATTTCTTTTTTCAAATTAGAAGCAGGAATCTCAACCACTTTGTGGTTAGCTCGCACTGCATTTCTGATTCTTGTCAAAAAATCTGCAATAGGATCTGTATACATATGTATAAAATTGCGATTATGGTTTTCAGGAAGCACCCGCTTCCTGAACCTTTAATCAATTAAAATTATTTTTTAGTTTGCAAAAGTACTAACTTATTGCGAGACTACCAAGAAGCTTTTTTAACTCCTGGAATCAATCCATTATTAGCCATTTCACGGAAAGTTACACGTGAAATACCGAATTGACGCATATACCCTCTAGGTCTTCCGGTTAATTTACAACGGTTGTGTAAACGAACTGGAGAAGCGTTTTTTGGTAATTTCTGTAAACCTTCGTAATCTCCGGCTTCTAATAAAGCTTTTCTTTTTTCAGCATACTTGTCTACCAACGCTTGTCTTTTTACCTCGCGGGCTTTCATTGATTCTTTAGCCATAACTTAATTCTTTTTAAAAGGTAAACCTAATTGTGCTAATAATGACTTCGCTTCTTTATCAGTGTCGGCAGAAGTTACAAAAGTAATATCGAAACCAGAAATCTTGTTTACTTTGTCAATATCAATTTCAGGGAAAATGATTTGCTCCAGTACACCTAAGTTGTAGTTTCCTCTTCCGTCAAAACCTGTAGCTTTGATACCACTGAAATCTCTTACTCGTGGTAAGGCAGAAGTAATCAAACGATCTAAGAATTCATACATTCTTTCGCCACGTAATGTTACTTTAGCTCCAATCGGCATCCCTTTTCTCAATTTGAATGACGCAACGTCTTTCTTAGAGATAGTAGATACAGCTTTTTGACCTGTAATTTTTGTTAACTCTTCTACTGCGTGATCCACTAATTTCTTATCAGAAACTGCAGCACCAACACCACGGCTAATAACGATTTTCTCAAGTTTTGGAACCTGCATCACGTTTTTGTAACCGTACTCTTCTGTAAGAGCAGCAATTACTCTGCTCTTATATTCTTCTTTTAGTCTAGGTATATAAGTCATGACTATAATACTTGATTAGATTTTTTAGAAACTCTCACTTTCTTATCTCCTTCAACTTTAACCCCAACTTTAGTCGCTGACTTAGTTTTAGGATCAATTAAAGCAAGGTTAGAAATGTGAATAGGAGCTTCTTTTTTAACGATACCACCTTGAGGGTTTTTTGCACTTGGTTTTGTATGTTTCGAAACCATGTTCACACCTTCAACTACCGCTTTATTTTTCTCGCGAAGAACACGTAAAATTTTACCTTCAGCACCTTTATGGTCACCTGCGATAACTTTTACCACGTCTCCAGATTTTACTTTTAGCTTTATCATTGTCTAAACGAATTAAAGCACTTCTGGTGCTAATGATACAATTTTCATGAATTGTTTTTCACGAAGTTCTCTTGCTACAGGACCAAAAACACGAGTTCCTCTCATTTCACCCGCAGCATTCAACAATACGCAAGCGTTATCGTCAAATCTGATGTATGAACCGTCGGCTCTTCTCACTTCTTTTTTGGTACGTACAACAACTGCAGTAGAAACGGCACCTTTTTTAACGTTTCCGTTAGGTGTTGCGTCTTTAATAGATACTACAATTTTATCTCCAACAGAGGCATAACGACGTTTCGTTCCTCCTAAAACACGAATAGTCAAAACTTCTTTTGCTCCCGTGTTATCTGCTACTTTTAATCTCGATTCCTGTTGTACCATAATTACTTCGCTCTTTCAATGATTTCAACTAATCTCCAACATTTTGATTTTGACAAAGGTCGTGTTTCCATGATCTTTACTGTATCGCCAATATTGCAATCGTTTGTTTCGTCGTGCGCAACATATTTTTTTGTTTTTAACACGAACTTACCGTATAATGGGTGTTTTACTCTTCTAGTTTCAGAAACAACAATAGATTTCTCCATTTTGTTGCTAGTAACTACACCAATTCTTTCTTTTCTTAAATTTCTTTTTTCCATCTTTCAGAAGAATACAATTATAGTAACTCTCTTTTAGTTATCTCAGTCGCTACTCTGGCAATTGATCTTCTTACAGCTCTTAACTGTAATGGGTTCTCAATTGGAGAAATTGCGTGAGCGTTTTTTAGGTCGGCATATGTCTTCTTTAACTGACTAAGTTGTCCTTGTAACTCAGCTGCAGATAGATCTTTAATTTCTGATTGTTTCATAATAAAAATTGATTATGCTTCGAAATCTCTAGCAACGATAAACTTAGTTTTAACAGGCATCTTTTGGGCTGCAAGACGTAACGCCTCTTTTGCAACTGACAAAGGAACTCCTCCTACTTCAAACATAATTCTACCTGGTTTAACAACGGCTGCCCAGTACTCTACTGCACCTTTACCTTTACCCATACGTACCTCAAGAGGTTTCTTTGTGATAGGCTTGTCTGGAAATATTTTAATCCATAATTGTCCTTCTCTTTTCATGTAACGAGTTGCCGCGATACGTGCAGCTTCGATTTGACGAGAAGTAATAAAAGATGAATCTAAAGATTTAATACCAAACATTCCATTAGAAAGTTCATGTCCTCTTTGAGAAATGCCTTTCATTCTACCTTTTTGTACCTTACGGTATTTTGTTCTTTTAGGCTGTAACATTTTTCTTTAGTTTAAAATTTACTTTCTTTTACGAGCGTCTGGTTTTCCTCCTTTATTGAAAGGCTTTCTATCTCCTCTCGAAGAGTCGCCGCCTTTACCTCCAGCTTGTTTTTTGTCCATGCCTACAAGTGGAGAAAGATCTCTTTTACCATAAACTTCGCCTTTCATGATCCACACTTTGATACCCATTCTACCGTAAGTAGTATGTGCTTCAGCAAGTGAGTAATCGATGTCAGCTCTGAAAGTTGATAGAGGAATACGTCCTTCTTTGAACATTTCTGAACGCGCCATTTCAGCACCGTTCAAACGACCGGAAATCATAACTTTGATACCTTCTGCGTTCATACGCATAGCAGCAGCAATAGCCATTTTAATTGCACGTCTGTAAGAAATACGACTTTCAATTTGACGAGCGATACTTGTTCCTACTAAGTAAGCGTCAAGTTCAGGTCTTTTGATTTCAAAGATGTTAATTTGAACCTCTTTGTCAGTAATTTTCTTAAGTTCTTCTTTTAACTTGTCTACCTCTTGGCCACCTTTCCCGATAATGATACCTGGTCTAGCAGTAGTGATAGTAACGGTTACAAGTTTCAAAGTTCTCTCGATGATTACTTTCGATACACTAGCTTTTGATAAACGAGCATGAATGTACTTTCTGATTTTGTGGTCTTCGGCAAGTTTATCACCGTAGTCATTTCCACCATACCAGTTAGAATCCCATCCTCTGATGATACCAAGGCGATTTCCGATTGGATTTGTCTTTTGTCCCATCTTTATTAATTGCTTTGTGTGTTATTATTATCTCCAATCACGATTGTTACGTGGTTAGAACGTTTTCTGATTCTGTGTGCACGACCTTGTGGCGCTGGACGAAGTCTTTTCAACATCATACCACCGTCTACCGTAATCGTTTTAACAAATAATCCTGCTTCTTCCATGTTAGAATCTGCGTTCTTAGCTTGCCAGTTAGCGATTGCTGATAACAACAATTTCTCTAATTTACGAGAAGCTTCTTTAGAACTGAATCTTAAGATATTAAGTGCTTTTTCCACTTTCTGACCTCTTACTAAATCTGCAACTAAGCGCATTTTTCTAGGTGAAGTAGGGCAGTTATTCAATTTTGCAAAAGCAATAGACTTATTAGCCTCTTTTCTTGCATCAGCTGTTTCTCTTTTACGAACTCCCATAGCTTCTTATTTTTTACCTTTATTTTTTGCACCGGCATGACCTCTAAAAGATCTTGTTGGTGAAAATTCTCCTAATTTATGACCTACCATGTTTTCTGTAACGTAAACAGGTACAAATTGACGACCGTTGTGAACTGCGATAGTTTGCCCAACAAAATCCGGAGTAATCATCGAAGCTCTAGACCAAGTCTTTACCACTCCTTTGTTACCTTTTTCGATATTTTCCTGAACTTTTTTCTCTAACTTAAAGTGAACAAAAGGTCCTTTTTTTAATGAACGTGCCATATCTACTTATTATTTCTTTCTACGTTCTACGATATACTTATTACTCGGGTTAACTTTAGAACGAGTTCTATAGCCTTTAGCAGGTAAACCTTTTCTTGAACGTGGGTGACCTCCAGAAGAACGTCCTTCACCACCACCCATTGGGTGATCAACAGGGTTCATTGCTACCGGTCTAGTTCTTGGTCTTCTACCTAACCATCTAGATCTACCAGCTTTACCTGATACAACTAATTGGTGATCTGAGTTAGAAACTGCTCCAATGGTTGCTGAACAAGTCAACAAGATCAATCTTGTTTCACCTGAAGGCATTTTAATTGTAGCATATTTTCCGTCTCTTGCCATTAACTGAGCGAAAGTTCCAGCTGAACGCGCGATAACCGCACCTTGACCTGGTCTTAATTCGATACAAGAAATAACAGTACCTAGAGGAATTTTACTTAATGGTAAAGTATTACCGATTTCTGGAGCCGAATCCGGTCCGGAAACTACAGTTTGTCCTACTTGTAAACCATTTTGAGCGATGATATACGTTTTAGCACCATCTGCATAGTACAATAACGAAATGAACGCTGAACGGTTTGGATCGTATTCAATAGTTTTAACTACAGCAGGAACTCCTACTTTAGTTCTTTTGAAATCTACTAAACGATACTTTTGTTTGTGACCACCACCCGTATAACGCATGGTCATCTTTCCTTGACTATTTCTACCTCCAGAGTTTTTTTTCGGCGCGATCAATGAACGCTCCGGCTTATCAGTTGTAATAGTGTCAAAGCTATTCACAACTCTAAAACGCTGACCCGGGGTAATAGGTTTTAATTTTCTAACTGACATTTTCTATTAGATATTATTATAAAAATCTATTGTTTCACCTTCTTGTACTTGAACGATTGCTTTTTTGTAAGCATTTGTCTTTCCACTGATTAAACCACTCTTAGTGTATTTAACCGATCTATCAGCTCTGTAATTCATCGTGTTAACAGTAACTACATTCACACCGAAAGCCGCTTCAACAGCATTTTTGATTTGAATTTTATTTGCTTTTTTGTCAACAACAAAACCAAAGCGGTTGAAAGTCTCTCCCTCTTTGGTAATTTTTTCAGTAATGATAGGTTTAATTATGATACTCATGGCCTATTATTTGCTTAAATTTTCTTCAATTCCTTCTAAAGATCCCTCTAAAAGCACCAAATTATTAGCATTTAAAATAGCGTAAGTACTTAATTCAGAGGTAGTTACAACATTAGACGCTTTTAAATTTCGAGATGACAAATATACATTTTTATTTGAATCACCCAACACAAATAGAGATTTTTTGTTTTCTAACCCTAAAGCTTTCAATACGTTAATGAAATTTTTAGTGTTTGGAGTTTCAAATGTAAAGTCTTCAAGAACTACTAAATTGGACTCTTTCATCTTAATTGAGAAAGCCGATTTACGAGCTAATCTCTTTAAAGTTTTGTTCAATTTGAAAGAATAACTTCTTGGTCTTGGACCGAAAACTGTTCCCCCACCTTTAAACAATGGATTCTTTGCACTACCCGCACGAGCAGTACCAGTTCCTTTTTGTTTTTTAATCTTACGTGTACTTCCCGCAACTTCAGCTCTTTCTTTAGCTTTGTGAGTACCTTGTCTTTGATTTGCTAAATATTGTTTAACATCAAGATAAACCGCATGATTATTTGGTTCGATTGCGAATACTGAATCAGAAAGTTGCACTTTTCTTCCAGTATCTTTTCCGTTGATATCTAATACTTTTACTTCCATTACTTCTGAATGATTACGTAAGAGTTTTTGCACCCAGGAATCGCTCCTTTAACAACAAGTAGGTTCTTTTCAGCCACTACTTTTAAAACTCTAAGGTTTTGAACTGTTACATTATCTCCTCCCATTCTTCCAGCCATACGCATTCCTTTGAATACTCTAGACGGATAAGATGAAGCTCCAACAGAACCCGGCGCTCTTAAACGGTTGTGCTGACCATGAGTTGCTTGTCCAACACCACCAAAACCGTGACGTTTAACAACCCCTTGAAAACCTTTACCTTTAGATACACCTTGTACATCTACAAATTCTCCTTCAGCAAAAAGCTCTACAGTGACAACATCACCTAGCTTATGCTCCGTTACATAATTCTGGAATTCAACGACTTTCTTTTTTGCAGAAGTACCGGCTTTCTTGAAGTGACCTAAGTCAGCTTTAGTAGCATGTTTTTCTGTTTTGTCATCGAAACCAAGTTGCAACGCTTCATACCCGTCAACCTCATTGGTTCTGACTTGGGTAACGACACAAGGACCAGCTTCAATTACAGTACAAGGAATATTTTTCCCGTTCTCATCGAAGATACTAGTCATGCCGATTTTTTTTCCAATTAACCCAGACATATAAAACTAATTATTAATTACTAATTAAAATATTTTTTTAGAGTGCGCAAAAGTAGGCATTAAGTTTTGAATAACAAAACTTAATGCCCAATTACTTTTTAGTGTGCTACTTATACTTTGATCTCTACTTCTACTCCACTTGGCAACTCTAACTTCATTAGAGCGTCGATGGTTTTAGAAGAAGATGAGTAAATGTCTAACAATCTCTTGTATGAACTCACTTCAAATTGCTCTCTTGATTTTTTGTTTACGTGCGGAGAACGCAATACAGTGAAAATCTTTTTGTGAGTTGGTAAAGGAATTGGTCCTGTTACTACTGCACCTGTACTTTTTACAGTTTTTACAATCTTCTCAGCTGATTTATCAACCAACATGTGATCGTAAGATTTTAATTTTATTCTGATTTTTTGACTCATTTTCTTTAGAATTAAGCGTTTCCTTTTGCTTTTTTGATAACTGCTTCTGAAATATTAGAAGGTGTTTCAGCATAGTGTGAAAACTCCATTGTTGAAGTTGCTCTACCTGATGACAATGTTCTTAATGTAGTTACATAACCGAACATTTCAGACAAAGGCACATCAGCTTTGATTGTTTTAGCACCTGCTCTGTCACCCATATCATTCACCTGACCTCTACGACGGTTCAAGTCACCTACGATATCACCCATGTTTTCTTCCGGAGTGATAACTTCGATTTTCATGATTGGCTCAAGAATAACAGCCCCTGCAGCTTTTCCAGACTCTTTGTAACCCATTTTTGCAGCCAACTCGAAAGAAAGCGCATCAGAATCCACAGGGTGGAAAGATCCATCCAACAAAGTAACTTTTAAACTATCAACAGCATATCCAGCCAAAGGTCCAGTTTTCATAGCTTCACGGAAACCTTTCTCAACTGCAGGGATATATTCTTTAGGAACGTTACCACCTTTAACCTCATTAACAAACTGTAATCCCATCGCTGGTTTACCATCTACTAAATCAGCAGGCTCGATTCTAAATACGATATCACCGAATTTACCACGACCTCCAGATTGTTTCTTATAAGTCTCTCTGTGTTGTGCTGCTTTTGTGAAAGCTTCTTTGTACTCCACCTGAGGCTCACCTTGGTTCACTTCAACTTTGAATTCACGTTTCATACGATCTACCAAGATATCCAAGTGAAGCTCACCCATACCAGAGATAATCGTTTGACCTGAAGCCTCATCAGTTCTAACTGTAAACGTTGGATCCTCTTCAGCTAATTTCGCTAAAGCCATACCCATTTTATCTACGTCAGCTTTTGTTTTAGGCTCAATCGCGATACCAATTACCGGATCAGGGAATTTCATAGACTCAAGAATGATTGGTGCTTTTTCATCACACAATGTATCTCCGGTCTTGATATCCTTAAATCCTACAGCAGCTCCAATATCTCCAGCCTCAATATATTCGATTGGATTTTGTTTGTTCGCGTGCATTTGGTAAATACGAGAGATACGCTCTTTGTTTCCTGAACGTGTGTTCAAGACATAAGAACCCGCATCCAAACGTCCAGAGTAAGCACGGAAGAAAGCCAAACGACCAACATAAGGGTCGGTAGCGATTTTAAATGCTAAAGCCGCGAAAGGCTCTTTTACGTCTGGTTTACGTAAGATTTTAGTTTGATCTTCTTCCAATAAATCAGCGTCATCAGGGTGAATACCTTGAATACCTTCTTTATCCAAAGGAGATGGCAAATATTTACAAACTGCATCCAACATGAACTGAACTCCTTTGTTTTTGAAAGAAGATCCGCAAATCATCGGAATGATTGCCATGTCGATTGTAGCAGCACGTAATGCAGCGTTGATTTCCTCCTCAGTAATTGAGTTCTCATCTTCCATGTACTTGTCAAGAAGGTTCTCATCATACTCAGCAACCGCTTCGATTAATGTAGAACGATATTCTTTAACTTCCGCAATCATGTCAGCAGGAATGTCAACAATATCAAAAGTAGCCCCTTGTGTTTCATCATGCCATACAATAGCTTGATTTTTCACTAAATCCACTACTCCTTTAAAATCATTTTCTTCACCGATTGGTAATGTGATCGCAACTGCATTAGACTTTAACATGTCTCTAACTTGCTGACATACGTTCAAGAAGTTAGAACCCTGACGGTCCATTTTATTTACGAATCCCATACGCGGCACTCTATATTGATCTGCAAGTCTCCAGTTCGTTTCAGATTGTGGCTCAACACCATCAACTGCAGAGAACAAGAATACTAATCCATCCAATACACGTAATGAACGGTTTACCTCTACAGTAAAGTCAACGTGTCCTGGGGTATCGATAATATTAAAGTGGTACGGTTTTGATTCAGGCAATACTTTACCTTGCTCTGTTGGGAAATTCCACTCACAAGTTGTAGCAGCAGAAGTAATGGTAATACCTCTTTCTTGCTCTTGCGCCATCCAGTCCATTGTTGCAGCACCATCGTGTACTTCACCAATTTTGTGTGATTTTCCAGTATAAAACAAGATACGCTCTGTTGTTGTTGTTTTACCAGCATCAATGTGAGCCGCAATCCCGATATTTCTTGTGTATTTTAAATCTCTAGCCATTTCTTATGAATTAAAATCTAAAGTGAGAGAATGCTTTGTTAGCTTCTGCCATTTTGTGAGTATCCATTCTTTTCTTAACAGCAGCACCTTCTTCTTTAGCCGCAGCTAAGATTTCAGACGCTAATTTGCCTGCCATTGATTTTTCGTTTCTTCTTCTTGCATAAAGAATCATCCATTTCATCGCCATAGAGATTTTTCTGTCCGGACGAATTTGCATTGGAATTTGGAAGGTAGCTCCACCAACTCTACGACTACGTACTTCTACGTGAGGCATAACGTTTGTTAAAGCATCTTTCCAGATTTCTAATGATGATTTTTCTGCATCTTGCTTCTTAGACTCTACGATGTCAATTGCATCATAAAATACTTTGAAAGCTGTTGATTTCTTACCATCCCACATTAAGTTGTTTACAAAACGTGTTACCAATTGATCATTAAATCTTGGATCTGGTAAAAGTGGTCTTTTCTTGGCCGCTCTTTTTCTCATGTCTTTTCTTTAAAAGTTTTTTAAAATTACTTTTTAGCTTCTTTAGGGCGTTTAGCACCGTACTTAGATCTTCTTTGCGTTCTTCCTGCAACCCCTGACGTGTCAAGCGCTCCACGAACGATATGATATCTAACACCTGGTAAATCTTTTACCCTTCCGCCTCGCACTAATACTATCGAGTGCTCTTGTAAATTGTGTCCTTCACCTGGGATGTAAGCATTTACCTCGTTACCATTTGTCAAACGTACACGCGCAACTTTACGCATTGCAGAGTTTGGTTTTTTTGGTGTAGTAGTGTAAACACGCGTACAAACCCCTCTTCTTTGAGGACAAGAATCTAAAGCAACCGATTTACTCTTCTTAGTGATCTGAGTTCTTCCTGTTCTTACTAATTGTTGAATTGTTGGCATAATTAAATACTAAAAATTTCTTATTTTTAAATTTCCCGCTTTTTACGGGGTTGCAAATGTAGAAATAAAATTTGACAATACAAATCATAAATCATTAATTTTCAACCACATTAATCAACATATCCCACAACGATACTTTTTTCTGTTTTTTACGTTATTTTTACCAAAACAAATCCGGCTTTTGAAAAATCTTCTCCTCTTCCTGTTCCTTTTTAGTTGCTGCTTTTCATCAAAAGCACAAAACCTGCATTTAAAACTGGAAGGCATTTCATCCGAAGAAAACAAAACCATCGACAGCATCGGCTATAAAAGGCAACACGAAAACACCAAATCCATTCTTGAGGAAACCCACAATTTCTCGGCCACACTATTCAAAAAAGGCTACCTGGAAAGCCAATTGCTTAATCAGAAGAAAGTAAACGACAGCACGTTTGTCTTTTATTATGCCATCGGAAAACAAACCAGCCGTATCAACATATATATAGGTAGGATTTCCGAAGAAGAAAAAAAACTACTCGAATTCCCTTCCGACACGATAAAACTCCAAATCTCCCAAGTGGAAGATTTCATGAATGCCAATCTGGCCAAACTCGAACAAAAAGGCTATTCGTTGAGCGAACTGCAACTGGTCAACCATAAAAAAGAAGACAATCATCTTTTAGCCGAACTGAAACTCAAAACCGAAAAGAAACGCAGCCTGAACGACATCGTAATCGTAGGTTACACCAAATTCCCCGAAGGCATCCGCAGAAATATCGCCAAACAATACCGCAAACGCACATTCAATCAGGAGAATCTGAAACAACTGAACAACAATTTCAAAGCGCTTCCGTTCGTCAATCAAATCAAATATCCCGAAATCCTGTTTACGAAAGACAGCACGAAAGTCTACGTGTATCTCGAAAAAACAAAGGCGAATCGTTTTGACGGCTTTATAGGTTTTGCCAACGAAGAAAATTCCGGCGTCCGTTTTAACGGGTATCTCGACCTACTGTTAAACAACGCCCTGAACACCGGAGAGAAAATAAATCTGTACTGGAAAAGCGACGGCAAGAAACAAACCACCTTCAACATCGGAACCGAACTGCCCTATATTTTCAAAAGTCCGTTGGGTATCAAAGCCAATTTGAGAATCTTCAAACAAGACAGCACCTTTCAGAACACGACCACCGATTTGAATCTGGGTTATTATTTCAGCTACAACTCCAAAGTCTATCTGGGCTACCAATCTGCAGAATCGGTCGACATCCAGAAATCAAACAACGCTTTTATCAGCAGCTATTCCAATTCGTTTTGGACCACCTCGTATGAATTCACCGATTTTAATGTCGATGATTTTCTATTCCGCGAAAAAACCAGCCTGTATCTGAAATTCGGGTTCGGAAGCCGAGAATCGAAAATCGAAACCAGCAGTCAGTATTTCGTGCAACTCAACACACATCACAACTTTTATCTGAACAAGAAAAACATAATTGCTCTCAAAAACCAGAGTTTTTACCTTCAGAGCAACAATTACATCATTAACGAATTGTATCGTTTTGGCGGCATCAATTCCATCCGGGGTTTCAGCGAGAACAGTTTGCAGGCCAATTTGTTTTCCGGCATCATGGCCGAATACCGTTATGTGTTAACACCAGGCATGTACGTGCACACCATTACCGATTACGGTTATTTTCAAGATAAAACTGCCAATCTGAAAGACAATTTGCTCGGACTCGGTTTCGGTTTCGGACTGTTTACCAAAAACGGATTGTTCAACTTAATTTACGCCAACGGAAGCACCAGTGAGCAAGCCATAAAACTTTCGAATTCCATTGTTCACATCAGTTTTAAAACGAATTTTTAAGAAAGGCATCTTAGACAACGTAGACCGTTTAGATTGTCAGACACAAAAAAGACAATCACTTTAGAAATCTAAAGCGTCTAAAATTCTAATCAGTCTAAGAAGTCCAAAACCTAAGAAATCTAAGAAAATCTAAAAATCTAAGAAGTCTAATTCAGTCTAAGTTGTCTAAGAAAGTCTAAATACACTATCTTTGCCTCATGGAAAAAGAACACCTAATATTCGGAATCAGAGCCATCATTGAGGCTATAAACGCAGGAAAAGAAGTTGACAAAGTTTTTATTCAGAAAGACGCACAAGGCGATTTGATGCAGGATTTGATGAAAGCGATGAAAAAAAACAGCATCAATTTCTCCTATGTTCCCGTAGAAAAATTAAACCGATTAACCTCCAATAACCACCAGGGTGCGGTGGCAACCATTGCTCCTATCTCCTTCGTTTCACTGGAAAGTTTAGTGGAAGGCGTAATCGAAAGCGGTAAAAAACCTTTGTTTTTAATTTTGGACCAATTGTCCGATGCGCGTAATTTCGGTGCCATCATCAGAACCGCAGAATGTACCGGAGTGAACGGCATCATCGTTCAGAAACAAGGTTCGGCTCCCGTTAACGGCGATACGGTTAAAACATCAGCAGGAGCGGTATTCAACGTGCCAATTTGCAAAGTAGACCATATTAAGGATGCGATTTTCTACCTTCAGGGTTCCGGAATCAAAACCGTGGCCGCTACCGAAAAAACAGAACAAAACATTTACGATATCGATTTTAACGAACCGGTTGCCATCATTATGGGAAGCGAAGACCGTGGTGTGAATCCGTCTGTTTTAAAAATTGTGGACGAAAAAGCGAAGTTACCGATGTTCGGTACCATTGGCTCGCTGAATGTGTCCGTAGCTTGTGGTGCGTTTTTATACGAAACGATTCGCCAAAGAAGTTAATCGAATAAAAAAACTATTAAGAAAGTCCGAAGCGAAAGTTTCGGGCTTTTTTTGTATCCCGATAGCTATCGGGAGAAATTCCCGCTCTACTCACGCGCTTATATTTGTTTTGGTATTCGTGAATGTAAACATTTCGCCTTTAGTTCCCACCTAACGGCGGCAAGCTACCGGCTCCATCGGGGCTAGATGGGTTTCCTTTTTCTTCTTTGGTTTCTTTTATAGAATACACCACAGGCAAATTCGATATGAAATACGAATACTGCTCTTCAATAGGTTCCGGTTTGGGTGTGGGTACAAAATTTCCGTCGTCGTCAAAATGCTTCATAAACGGATCCTGACTCGGGTCGAAATCCGGTTGTTCCCACTCGTATCTGATGGGTTTCTGATAATCCTGCGTTTTTACAAAATACGACAATAAAAATCCGGTAATGAAGCCCGCCAAATGCCCTTCCCAGGAAATATTTTCTTCGGCACTCGGAAAAAGATACCACACCATTCCGCCATACAACACCACTATAGTCAGTGACAACGCCACCAAACGATAATACCCGGTTTGGATTCCTTTAAAAAACATGAAACTCACCAACACATAAATCAATCCGCTGGCACCAATGTGCATGCTTTCGCGTCCAATCAGCCACGTCCCGAATCCGGAGATCAAAATCCCCAAAACCAAAACCTGCAGACTCTGTTCGCGGTAAAAATAACGCAAGGCCATAATCAGCAAAAAAATCGGAATGGAATTGTTATAAAGATGCTGCAAGTTGCCATGTAAAAACGGACTGAAAACAATCCCTTTCATCCCCGAAAACGTTCTGGGATAAATCCCAAAATCGTACAAACTCATCTTGAAACGCACTTCAAACCAAAACACCACCCAAATTGTCAAAAGGAACAATAGCGGCCAGGCAATCACGGAAGTCGAAAATTTAAAGTCGGTTTCTTTCATAAGCTGATTTTGACGGAATGCTATCAAAAACAAATCCAAAAGCAATTTAATGAAGTTTTGTCACTTCATAACGACAGATATCAGAAACCGGACATCATTTCACTACAATTCCCATAGCCCAGATCGCAACGGCATCCTTTTTATCCAACTTTTTCTGTTGGACAAAAAGATATAGTGTAGAGCTGGATTAGCTTCACATAAAAATAGTATTTTTACACCTATGGAAGCACCTTTAGCCGAACGCATTCGTCCGCAAAACTTATCGGAATACATCAGTCAGTCTCACTTAGTGGGAGAACAAGGTTCGTTAACCCATCAGATTGCCCGTGGCATCATCCCATCGCTGATTTTATGGGGGCCACCGGGAACGGGAAAAACCACCTTGGCACAAATAATGGCACAGGAAAGCAAGCGGCCGTTTTATACGTTGAGTGCGATTAACTCGGGCGTAAAAGACATTCGGGAGGTGATTGATAAAGCCAAGCAAAGCGGCGGATTATTCACGGCTAAAAACCCCATTCTGTTCATCGATGAGATCCATCGTTTCAGCAAATCACAACAGGATTCGTTGCTGGCTGCGGTGGAAAAAGGTTGGGTAACGCTAATCGGTGCGACCACGGAAAACCCGAGTTTCGAAGTGATTCCCGCTTTATTGTCAAGATGTCAGGTATATATTTTAAATGCGTTTTCGAAAGACGATCTGGAAGCGTTATTGCATCGGGCAATGGAAACCGATGAAATACTGAAGACCAAAAACATTCAGCTAAAAGAAACCGAAGCCTTACTCCGCCTTTCCGGTGGAGACGGACGAAAACTGCTCAATATTTTCGAATTGATTGTCAACGCTACCGAATCGGAAACCATTGAAATCACCAATGAAAAAGTGATGCAGTTGGTACAGAAGAACACGGTGTTGTATGACAAAACCGGCGAACAGCATTATGATATTGTATCGGCATTTATAAAATCCATCCGTGGCAGTGACCCCAATGGCGCTGTATATTGGCTGGCAAGAATGATTGAAGGAGGTGAAGATGTAAAATTCATCGCCCGACGAATGTTGATATTGGCTTCGGAAGATATCGGAAACGCTAACCCGACCGCTTTAATCATGGCAAACAACACCTTTCAGGCGGTAACCACCATCGGTTATCCGGAAAGCCGGATTATTTTAAGTCAGTGCGCCGTTTATTTGTCCACTTCCGCCAAGAGTAACGCGAGTTATATGGCCATTGGAAAAGCACAACAAATGGTAAAACAAACCGGCGATTTACCGGTTCCGTTACACTTGCGCAATGCACCGACTAAATTAATGAAGGAATTGGGCTATGGCGATGAATACAAATACTCGCACGATTTTGCCAACAATTTCGCCGAGCAGGAATTTTTGCCGGAAGAACTATCCAATACGAAATTTTATGACCCGGGAAACAATGCACGGGAACGCGAATTGCGTCAGTTTTTAAAAAACCGCTGGGAAGACAAATACGGTTATTAATAAAAAATGGAGATTAAAATTTAATCTCCATTTTTTCTGTTACCAACTTATCGTTTTGATAATATTCGAAATGCCATTGGTTGTTTTTATTGAAAACAATACCCTGCTGACTGTCTTTTTGTCCGATGTAAAAATTATCTATCGAGGTTTTAAATAGTTTCATTACCACTTTCGGAGTGCTGTCAACCAACTGAAACCCATTGGTTATGGGTTGCGCGAAAAGCTGAAACCCAATTGATTCTTCGGCAACCTCCTTTTTGGATTGGGTTACTACATCCTTAATTTGCGGTTTCGGGTTGCTTTTTAATGTTTCAACCGACTTTCCAACCTGACGAAATGCCTGAACATAAGCTTTAACAAGCTCTTTTTGACGACTAACCCCTTGATCGGAAACATATACCACCTGATTTTTGCAGTCTTTCAGTTCCAGTTTAATTTTCGTTGTTAACAAATTGTTGTTCTCCAGCATATCGGCATAAAGCGCTTTACATCGGTTTTCTGCCAAATCCTGAGGCAGGATTTCATTATCGTAATACACTTCATAACCTTGTTTTTCCAAAACACTTTTTGTCAAAGCATTCAAATTGTACTTATTAGCTTCCTTTAAAAACCCGAATTTTACCGGAACAACAATGTATTTATAATCGGTCACGTTTTGGGAAAAGAGACAAACAGAAAACAGCAACGTGAAAAGTAAAAAACTTTTTTTCATTTTTATAGTATATTTTTTATTTCGGAAAGGTGATAAATCTGAGGGAAATCATGTGGCTCCACGGTTTTGGTTTCATTAAAGAACAAGGCATCCAATCCGATGTTTTTGGCGCCCTCCATATCGGCTTCCAAACTGTCCCCTACCATAACACTTGTGGCTTTATCTGCCTTAGCTAGTTGCAGCGCAAACTCGAAAATCTTAGGATTGGGTTTCTTAACCCCTGCCATTTCCGAATTGGTTATTGTCGCAAAATAATGTTCGATTTTGGCGTTTTTCAATTTGCCGTTTTGCACATCCTGAAATCCGTTAGTGATAATATGCAGATTGTATTTGGGCTTCAGATAATCCAATACATCGATGGCCCCGTCAAATAAATGATTGAACGTAGGCAGGTATTTTATATATTCTTCCGAAATCAAATGAATGTCCGAATCCTTAATTTCATGCGGCACCAAATCAAAAACTTCCTTCAGCCGTTTGTAACGCAGGGTGACCTGATCGATCTTGTCTTCTCTGTACAAGGCCCAGTATTTCATGTTCACAGGGACATAATGTTGAAGAAAAGCCTGTAAATCAACCGCAATAGCATGTTTTCTGAAAATCATTTCAAAAGTCAATGCCGAATTGCGTTCAAAATCCCAAAGCGTGTGATCCAGATCGAAAAAAATATCGGTTTTATTGGTAAATCTCATTTCCTTACTTCCCTCCTTTTACTATAACCGCATCTTCAATGTGATAAATCCAGTCGTCTACATTAGCATCGTTATATCGGAATGTTCCCTCTAAAGTCACATATTGATCGGTTCTCAGTTTCGGATTACCGCCTCTGAATTTTATACCCATTATCGTTTCCGGTCCCGATTTCCCGCAGAAAAAACAAGAAGCGAACACATTTTTACTCAACGCGTAACTTTTGTTATCAATCGGGACAATGAAACCGCTCATCACAATGCGTTTCTTTTGGGTTTGTTTCAGTTTCGTATTGATTATCGGAAACTGTACTTCCCCATAGGTCTTGTCCTGCTTTTTCAAAAACTTGATTTCCCCTAACAATTTCCAGGTTAGCGTATCGGGATTTCCAACATCATCAACCTTATTGAAATCCGGCGTAAATCCAGCTCTTTGAATGTTCCTTTCGGAAAAAGTTTCTTTGCTTATTTTTTTCTCTTTGGGAGAATAGAAGTGCTCCATGGCGAAAACTACCGCCAGTAACACAATAATTAAAATTTGTTTCTTACGCATTTGCCAAAACTTTTGAAATGTTTAACCTATAGGCTTTAACCGCCGGAATCACGGCAGCCAAAACGCCCACGAATATAGTTATTAAAAATAAAACGCCTTCTTTTTCCCAAACAAACTCCAACGGATTGAATGCTATTTTGAATTCTTCATCGGAGGATTTGGAAATGAACAACAGGGCTATTCTACCAAAAATCGTTCCAAAAAAGAACCCGATAACACACAAAACCATACTTTCAATAACAACCAATTGCAGTAATTGGAAACGGGATGCGCCATTGACACGCAATAAGGCAAACTCGTACTTCCTTTCTTTTAAGGTGTTAAACAACGCAATGAAAATACTGATTCCTGAGATTAACATAATGCCGTAAGCCAGATAGGCTAATGCTTCCAGCCCGATTCCGAAAAGGGTAAACAGGCGATTGATTTCAATGGCCGGTGATGCTGCCTGCATTTTCGTGTTTTGCGCTATGAGTCTTGGCCACAACACAATGCCCATCTTGTTTCGGAACTTCAGCAGGACAGCAGTTATCTCTTTTCCCTCTTCCGAAATTACCGTTTCCGCATGGTGCTCTTCGTCTTCGTCATGAACATGACCTTCTTCGCCATGTGCGGGATTATGATCGTGGGAATCGTGCATCGCCCACACGCTTTGAACATTGGACAAAATCAGATTGTCAATTACTTTTCCGGTTTTGGAAACAATACCAACAACCTTATATGCGGCTTCCTCGTGTTTCTCGCCTTCTTTAGCATCACCATGGGAACCGAAAAAGGAATCCCCTACTTTCACATTCAGTTTAGACGCAATTTCGCTCCCTACAACAACTTCGAAGTTCGTGGCAAAAACCCTTCCGTTTTCCATTGTGGCTCCGAACTTATTAAGATACTCCGGTGTTGTCCCCACAATTTTGAATCCGAGATAATTATCGCCAAAAGCCAAAGGAATGGCAGTTTTTACAAACGGGTGCTGCATCCAGGTTTTCGCTTCGGTATAATCGATATTTCCAGGAGGTGCATCTACCTGATATACAGAAGACAGTATCAATTGTAACGGACTTCCCTGCGCTCCCAATACCAAATCGATATCATCGGCATTGCTGGAAAACTGTTCTTCGAATTGTTTTTGCAATAAAATCAAAACCGTAATTATCGCCACACTCGCCGTGAGCAAAATAATACTCAAAACGGTGCTTAAAGGTTTAAACCAAGTATTTCTCCACGCTAATTTTGCTATCATGACAATAAAATTTGATTGGGGAATCGCTCTTTCAGACGGGAATCGTGGGTTACGATCACCAATGCCGTTTTGAATTCTTTGGCCAGTTGCTCTAATAAATCGGCAACTTTTAACGCATTTTCATCATCCAGACTTGAAGTCGGTTCGTCAGCCAAAAGCAATTTCGGCTCATTGATTAAGGCTCGGGCAATGGAAACCCGTTGTTGTTGTCCAATACTGAGTTGAGAGGGTAATTTATGCAGCTGACTACTCAGATCTAAATGTTCCAAAAGTTGTTTCGCTTTTTCCGTTTTCTGCTGACCGGTAGCCAGCCATGATGCCAACGCCACATTTTCCAAAACCGTAAAGGCTTCTATAAAATACGACTGTTGCAACACCAAACCGATATTTTTACCTCGAAAATGATCTAATTTCCGTTCTGAAAAAAAATTTATCGCGGTATTGTCTATTGAAATTTCTCCTGAATCAGGTCGCAACAATCCGCCAAGCAAATGCAGTAACGTGGTTTTTCCAACACCGGAACTTCCGGTAACCAGCAATGTTTCGCCTTCGTTACAATAAATGTCGGGAAAGGAAAATTCGGTTGTTTTTCCGTAAGAAAACGTGATTTTTTTGGTGCTTATCATACTGATTTCGGAATCGATAAAAAATTACAGCGCAATTTATAAAATTGGAAGCGAATAACATCTTAAAGAACCCTTAATCTATAAAATTCCTTCATCAGCAAAGCTGAAGTAACTTTTTTCTGTTATGATTACATGGTCCAACACCATAATATCAAGCTGTTTTCCGGCTTCTTTGAGTTTTCGGGTAATCTGTCTGTCGGCCTCACTTGCCTGCAAAACACCTGAAGGATGATTGTGACACAATATAAGCGAAGTGGCATTGTGCTCTAAAGCGGTTTTGTAAATAATCCGGGTGTCGACAACGGTTCCGGTAATGCCGCCTTTACTGATTTGTGTTTTATAAATCACCTTATTCGAATTGTTCAGGTACACTACCCAGAATTCTTCATGAGGCAATTCACCGATAATTGGCTGCATGATTTCAAACACCGTTTTACTGGACGTGATTTTAGAAAGCTCCAAAGCATCTTCGGCTCTACGCCTTCTGCCCAATTCCAAAGCCGCTATAATGGCAATCGCTTTGGCTTCGCCTATTCCTTTAAAAGTCGTTAGTTGTTTCAGTGATACTTTTCCGAGGCCGTTCAGATTATTGTCGGTGCTGATTAAAATCCGTTTGGACAATTCCACGGCACTTTCATTTCGGCTGCCGGAGCCAATTAATATGGCAATCAGTTCCGCATCACTTAACGCGGATTTGCCTTTCAGCATTAGTTTCTCTCTTGGTTTATCGTCTTCAGCCCAATATTTTATGGCAAAATTGGTTGGTTTCATGGCGTATACTTTTATAATGAATTCTTGCGTTATACATAAAAAAACGAAAATAATGAAAGTCATTTACATTTCGATTCTTTCTGTGTTATTTTTTAGCTTTTATCCTACAGAAAGTGATTTTCAGCAAAAATTATCCGAAGCAGCCATTCTCCTGACAAGAGATAAGGTGACTTATGATCCCGCCTATGTTTCCATTACATATCCGAATGGTGATGTCCCCAAAAACAAAGGGGTTTGTACCGATGTAATTATCCGTGCGTATCGGAAACTCGGAATCGATTTACAGAAGGAAGTGCATGAAGACATGAAAACCCATTTTAACCTGTATCCGAATTTAAAAAAGTGGGGATTAAAGAAACCCGACACCAATATCGACCACAGACGGGTTCCTAATCTGGAAGTGTTCTTCAGTCGAAAAGGAGTAAAACTGACGGTGTCCTACAATGCGAAAGACTATAAAACCGGGGAGTTGGTCACCTGGATGATTGATAACAAATTGCCACACATTGGTATCGTTACAAACAAAAAATCACCGGACGGAAAACGCCCGATGATAGTTCATAATGTGGGTGCCGGACAGGTTTTAGAGGATTGTCTGTTCCGCTATACTATTGTGGGGCATTATAAATATGCGAAATAATTACCCCATCAAACCTTTCACTTCATCAAAATTCAGTCCGCCATAATTTCCGGAACTCATCAATAACAAAGCGGAATTCTCCAAATCAAGATTAAACAGATAATTTTTAAAATCGGCCGGATTGGTGTAGATAATCAAATCATCGCGTTTGAAAGATTGTGCGATTTGCTCGTACGTCACTTCTTCCAATTGTTTGATTTTTACCGCATCGGGAGAATAGAAAACGACAGCCACATCGGCGTAATTTAAAGCGCCTTCGTATTCTTTTAAAAATGCAGCGTTCAAACTGCTGTACGTATGTAATTCCAGACAAGCGACCACTTTTCGGTTCGGATATTGCTCTTTTACCGCTTTTGTGGTTGCTGCAACCTTACTTGGCGAATGCGCAAAATCTTTGTAAGCCACTTTGTTTTTACTTTCGGCGATTTTTTCCAGACGTTTCGATGCGCCTTTGAAACTCGCAATGGCTTCGTAAAAATCCGCTTCGTCCACACCCATATTTTGACAGATCCATTTGGCTCCGGCTAAATTGTTCAGGTTGTGAGCACCGAAAACCTCAATCGGCATCGGACCTTCGGGAGTATCTAATAAGGTTACGCCATTTTCCACGGCATAACTCGGTGTATGATAAGCGATTTTACGGATGGGATTGGTTGCCGCCTCCGCCACGCGTTTTACTTCCGCATCGTCTTCATTGTATACTAAAATGCCGCCGTTGGTAATCTTCTGAATGAAAATCTCAAACTGCTCCACGTAATTTTCATACGTTGGGAACACGTTGATATGATCCCAGGCAATTCCGCTGATTAAAGCGATATTTGGTTGGTACAAATGGAACTTCGGTCGTCGGTCCATTGGAGAAGACAAATACTCATCGCCTTCCAACACGATAAAATCGTTTTCTTCGGTTAAATGCACCATGGTATCGAAACCTTCCAATTGGGCACCCACCATATAGTCCACTTCAATACCGTGATAATGCATCACGTGAAGAATCATGGAAGTAATTGTTGTTTTTCCGTGCGAACCGCCAATCACCACTCGGGTTTTGTTTTTGGATTGTTCGTATAGAAATTCAGGATACGAATAAATTTTCAGACCCAATTCCTGTGCTTTTAACAATTCCGGATTATCCGCTTTGGCGTGCATTCCCAGGATGATTGCCTCGATATCAGATGTTATTTTCTCGGGAAACCAGCCAAATTCAGCTGGCAGCAGCCCTTTTTTTTCCAAACGGGATTTGGAGGGTTCAAAAATAGCATCATCGCTACCGGTAACTTTATATCCTTTATTGTGTAATGCTAATGCTAAATTGTGCATCGCTGCACCGCCTATGGCAATAAAATGTGTTCTCATATATATTGGTCGAGAGTTAAAAATCGGAAGTTAATAGTCGGCAACAACTTGAAACCCTTCAGTTTTAACCTAATTTTTGATACTCTTTTTTTAAATTAACAGCTTTTTGTCGGTCTTTTAATTTGTTCAAATATAAATCATAAAGTTTTTCGAAAGTGGTTTTTGAATTACCAATTTCATGGGCTTTTTTATAATGCTCCTCTGCTTTCTGATAGCGTTTGAAATAAACATCGATATACCCTTTTGCCAAATAGCCGTCCACTTTTGAAAGTTGTTGTAATTCGTTGCCATATTTTTGGGCTTTGACCTCGCTTCCACCGATAATCCCCGGCAATTCGAGATACAGCATTACCAGTGCCCATCGGGTATCGATATGTCTGGCATCCAGTTTCGCTGCGGTTTCAAAAGCGGTTTTGACTTCATCAATCATTCCGAGTGCCTGAAATTTACTGGCTTCTTTGGCCTTCATTGCCAATGCGCCGCCAAACTTGTAATGGTAATTGGCATTCTTGGGAAATTGCAGTTTTAGTTTTTTATAATACCTGATGGCTTTATCCCATTGCTTTTGGTGACCAGCTATGTCACCCAAGTATTCCGTTGTTCTGGTGTCGTTAGGTTGTTGTTTCAGATAATTTTCAAAAAGAGTTTCGGCTGAAGCATACTTTTTCTGTTCAAAAAGCTTTTCGGCTTTTTCAAAATCGGATTGCGACCAAAGCAGCGTCGGAAAAAGTAAGAGAAGAAGGAAATGCTTCATGTGTCAAAAATAAGGAAATGAAATAAATTACTTTTAACTTTTAAACAATCTTTAGGAAATTAAATATTGCAGTATATTGCTGACAAATCAAAATAAATGAAAAAAGAAGTTTTAATCATCTGTTTGTTTTTCTCTTTGAATCTGTTTGCTCAAAATTTCGATGGAAAATGGGAGAAAGTAATTGAACTCGAAAAAGAAGGGAAAATACAATCCGCTAACGAAGAAGTTCAGAAAATCTACAGTAAAGCAAAAAGAAGAAACGATGAAACCCAAATCATCAAAACTTTTTTCTATTCCTCTAAATTTATTCAGACTTTAGAAGAAGAGGCGCAACTAAAAATCCTTTTCAATTTGAACAAGGAGATAAAAGAGCTCAGCAGCCCTTCCCAGTCTGTCTTAAAATACATCTATGCAAAATGTCTTGCGGGTCATTTATCTAAAAACAGATATAGTATTCAGAAGCTCACCGCAACCGACTCCATTTACAGTGAGGACTTCAGAACCTGGCCCGTAAACATCCTGGAGAAAGAAATCAATACCGCATACAATTCCTGCATCAGTAAAGAAGAACTGTTGAAAAACACCCCTTTAGTTACCTATGAAATGATCTTCGATTTTGAAAAATACGAAGATTTCAAGGAAACTTCCCTATACGATTTTTTGGCTGCTGAAGTGGCGAATCATTACAGTGAAAAAATTGATTACAGTAAAATAAACCATTCTGATTTGGAGTTGAAAAGGGACTTGATTTTTGATGTTTCGTCAAAGTATCAGAACTTATCTTTCGATTTCATTCAGGAAGCTAATTTAAAACAGTATTTAACACTGCATCAGAAACTGGAATCCGGAAGCAAAAAATCACAGGAGCATCAGTTCCAAAGAATTCGATTTCTAAAAGATGCTTTTTTTTATTCGGATAATGATTCGTATCTAAAAGTACTTACCCGTTTTCAGAAAAATCATTTATACAACGAAAACCTGCAAAAGGTTTTGTTGGAAAAAGCGCAAATTTACAGCAATTCCGCATCAAAAGAATCAAAACCTCAGAACCTTATACTGGCCGTGGCAACATACGACAGTATTTTAAACTTAAGCAGATCGGATAGTTACAAAAAAGCCTCAAACGCTAAAAATGAAATAACCCGAAATGAGCTGAACCTTAAATTATTGAAACAAATTTACAATAAGGAAAACTCCAGAGCACATATTTCCTATAAAAACATTGATAATGTAACAATATCGTTTTACAAAATAAAACAGACGCTATTTAATTATGAGTATGACAACAGTCAAAAAAAAGACAGCATTGTTAATCTTCTTTTGAAGAATCGTTTACCGTTTAAAAAAGCCACATATAAACTGGAAAACAAAAAAGATTATTTTCAATATTCAACAGAGGTGCTCCTACCTCAATTGGAAACCGGACATTATCTGGTATATATGGAAAGTGAACAAAAAAGTGATTCGTTGAAAACAAAGGCTTTCGATTATGAAACACTTACCGTTAGCAATCTGACCTTATTAAGCCATACCAAGGAGAAAACTGTTTATTTTCAGGCGTTGGACCGAAAAACAGGAATTCCTGTTGAAGATGTGAAAATAGAATTTGATGATTTTGTTTTACACACAAATGAAATGGGAAAAGCTGATGTCAAATTCTCAAAAAAGAGCCACTATTTTGACAAATCAATTTTTATAAGCAAAAACAATGATTCATTATATATCGCCCGAGAATATATCAGACCATTCAATTATGATGATGGTGATGATAAAGAAACAACAGAACCCAAAATAGAATTTTATCTGGACCGCGCCATTTACAGACCGGGGCAAACCGTCTTCTATAAAGGAATTGCATTTTGGAAAAAAAACAATCAAATTGAAGTTGTCCCCGATTTAACGGTGAGAGTATTACTTGAAGATGCCAACGGACATGAAATTAAAGAAATAGAAGTCAAAACAAACGAGTTTGGTTCCTTCTCAGGTGAGTTTTTACTACCAAAAACCGGACTTACAGGTGAGTATACACTTGCAGCCGAAGAACCGAATGAACCTGAAAAAGACGCTTTATATGATAAAAAAGAAGAAGAACATCCTTTTTGGGATAACCTGACAGGAGATGATCCTGAAATCACTTTTCAGGTGGAAGAATACAAACGTCCTAAATTTGAAATTACGTTCAGTCCAATTAAAAAAACGTATACCGTAGACCAAAAAGTCACTGTTAAGGGGAAGGCACGGTCTTTTGCAGGAAGTGCTATTTCCGATTCAAAAGTAACTTACAAGATTGTCCGAAATTCGTACTCCAGTTACAGATATTCTTATCCAAGCGAGACCAACACACTTGAAGAAGGGGAAACAAAAACAGATGCCGAAGGAAACTTTATTATTGAATTTACGGCTGAACCAAATTACGGATTCGATAAAAAATCCTTACCCGTTTTCAATTACGATGTGGCTGCCTCAATAACTGACATTAACGGTGAAACCAGAAACAACCAAACAACGGTTAAGGTTGGATATCATTCGTTGAGATTACAGACTATTATTCCGCGTATCATCGAAACCGACAAAAAATCGGTTATGGAAGTAGACAGTAAAAATCTAAATCATGAATTTGTACCTGTTAAAGGACAATTGCATTTTTACTCCCTTTCCCCTATCCATAATAAGTGGAAAAACAGGACATGGTCAAAACCTGAAATCAAAACAATTCCGGAGAGTGAATTCGATCAGCTGTTTCCTTATGAAAAAAACGAAAATGATGATTCTCCAAAAGAAAAACTCATATTCACTAAAACCATAGACACAGAAAAAGATAAAAAAATTGCCCTGGACTTCCTATCCTTTTGGAAAACGGGTAATTATAAAGTCGTTTTTTCTGCTAAAGATTCACTTGGTAATCCTGTGGAGAGCACTTCTACATTTAAATTGTTTCAAAAAAGAGATAAAAACAAACCATCCGACGAGCTATTTGCCATTAAACAATTAAACCTCAATCCAAAAAAAGATGGTTTTGTAAAACTGGAAATCAATTCCAATTTTGCTGATTTATACATTTCCTCAAATGCCTTTTACAAAGGAAATGAATACCATTCCAATGAAATACAATTGGAAAATCATACAGCTGTAATTCAGATTCCGATAAAAAAAGATTTTAAAAATGGTATAAACATACAATTTCAGACCATCTTTGAAAACGTATCCGAAAAAAAGCAATTTACCGTGTATTTTTTAGATGAAAAATCAAACCTCCAATTTAAAACAGAAAGTCTTCGAAACAAAATCGAACCTGGAAGCAACGAAAATTGGGTTTTCAAAATTCTTGGGAGCAAAGCCAATGAAACGGAAATTTTGGCTTCCATGTATGATAGTTCCTTAGATCAGTTCACTAAAAAAATTTGGAAAAATTTAGATGTCCAAAATGATTATATTAATTATGGAGATTTTGAAACCGCACTTGGATTTCGCAGCATCTACAGTACTTTAAGATTCCCAACCAATTATTACTATCGAGATATTGATGAAAAAGAAACTAGCCTTATTTGGTTTGGTTTTAACTTCTCAAATGCCAACGATTATTATGCCAAAAAACAATATGAAAAATTAATACAAGCGGGAAAAGTCAAGATTCCGACCAATTCAAAATCAGTATCTGGCGTTGTTACGGAAGGCGGTCTGCCACTGCCGGGTGTATCCGTAGTTGTTAAAGGGACAACAAGGGGGACCCAGACTGACATGGATGGCTATTACTCTATTGATGTGGCGCAAGGAGAAGAACTTGTTTTTTCTTTTATCGGTATGAAAGACGTTAAACTAAAAGTTAATTCGAAGGTTCATAATGTCGCAATGCCCGCCGAAAGCGCGATGCTTGAAAATGTAGTAGTAACAGCGCTTGGAATCAAAAAAAGACAGGATGAAATAACTTCATCCAATCAGGTTTTTAGTGCAAAAGAACTTACACAAGCAGCCAATCCTAACATAGTTCAATCGTTGGCAGGCAAAGTCGAAGGTTTACAGATAACTCCTTCAAACGGTGTAAATGCAAACACCCGAATCGTCCTTAGAGGCAACCGATCTATAAGCGGAAACAATCAGGTATTGGTTGTTATTGACGGTGTGATAAGCGATGCCGATGCATTAACAAAAATAGACGCTTCCGAATTACTTTCATCAACTGTTTTAAAAGGAGCCCAGGGAGCTGCACTTTATGGCGAAGCGGGCGCAAACGGTGTGCTTATCATTACAACCAAAAAATCACTTCAGGAAGTGACTCAGGTTCAGGCAAGAAAAAACCTAAACGAAACAGCTTTCTTCTTCCCGCATCTGAAAACGGATAAAGACGGAAAAGTGACGTTTTCCTTCACATCACCGGAAGCCCTTACACAGTGGAAGTTAAGGCTTTTGGCCCATGATAAAAGAGGCGTCTCGGGATATTTCGAGAACACCGTCATCACCCAAAAAGATTTGATGGTCACCCCAAATTTTCCGCGTTTTCTGCGCGAAAAGGATACCGTTTTCGTTACGGCAAAAGTGGCCAATCTGACCTATGAGGCAAAAACCGGGATTGCCGCCTTACAATTATTTGATGCCACAACCATGGAAACGATTGATGCCAAAGTCTTAAATACCGATAACATCAAAAATTTCACCATACCGGCAAGAGGAAATACGGTGGTGACCTGGAGAATCGTTATTCCGGAGGGATTGCAGGGCGTTCAATACAAAGTTTTGGCGAAAGCAGGCAATTACAGTGACGGCGAAGAAAACATTCTTCCGGTGCTGACAAACAACATGCTCGTAACGGAAAGTATTCCTTTATGGGTTCGCGGAGGCACTAAAAAAAAATATGTGTTGGAGAATTTAAAAAACAACACTTCTACGACCCTGCGAAACCATATGATCACATTGGAATACACTTCCAATCCCACATGGTTGGCCCTCCAGTCATTGCCTTATCTGATGGAATACGAACACGAATGCAGCGAGCAGACTTTTGCCCTTTATTATGCCAATGTGCTGGCTTCTGAAATCATCAACAGCAATCCGAAAATAGCTGCTGTTTTCAATGCCTGGAGCAAAGCCGGAAAATCGATTTCCAAACTGGAACAAAATGAAGAATTGAAATCCATTATTCTGGCGGAAACACCGTGGATTCGTGATGCGCAATCCGAAGAGGAAAGAAAAAAGAACTTGGCCTTGCTTTTTGATTTGGAAAAAATGAAAGGGTCCCTGCAGAATACGTTGAATAAATTAACGCAAAAACAAAAAAGTTCCGGTGGTTTTGCCTGGTTTGACGGTGCTGACGAAAGTGAATACATTACCCGACATATTCTTGCGGGCTTCGGACATTTGTCTAAGATGAAAATCAATGCCAAACTCAAAGAAGATTACAAGGGCATTACAGAAAAAGGAGTCATGTTCATGGACATAAAGTTTATGGAAGCACATAAACGCAGAACAGCAGCGTTGAAAGGAAAAGAAAAACTGCATTTACTTAATCCCTATTCCGATTTACACTATTTGTATACGCGCAGTTTCTACCTGGAAAGTAATCCGCTTACCGACGAGTTAAAGAAAACAACGAAAGCCTATATTGACAATATAATCGAAAACTGGCTAAATTATTCCTTATACGAAAAGGGAATGGCCGCTTTGACTTTACATCGTTTCGGTGAAAATGTTACGGCAAAAAAAATCACGGAGAGTCTCAAGGAAACGGCTTCCAACAACGAAGACTGGGGTATGTATTGGATTGAAAACAAAGTGGGCTGGTATTGGTATCAGGCACCTATTGAAACTCAAGCGTTACTGATAGAAGCTTTCGCTGAAATTAACAACGACACCCAATCGGTGGATGCCATGAAGGTCTGGTTACTGAAAAACAAGCAGAACAAAAACTGGCCAACCACAAAAGCTACTACCGAAGCCATTTATGCCTTACTGATGCAGGGCAATGATTGGCTCTCTGTAAAAGACAACACCATCATAAAAATGGGAGATGAAAAGATAGTCACCAAAAAAATGTCGGAAACCGAAAAAGAAGCCGAGACCGGTTACATCAAAATGAATTGGAAACCGGATGAAATCAAGAAAGAAATGGCAGCACTTTCGGTAGAAAACAAATCGAACGTTCCGGGTTATGGAGGTTTCTATTGGCAGTATTTTGAGGATCTGGATAAAATAAAAGCCAATTCCGGAAGCATCTTATCGGTTTCAAAAGAATTATACCTCAAGAAAAGTACGACCGCTGGAGAGCTATTACAGAGAATTACGGATAAAAATCCGCTTAAAACAGGTGATTTGGTTACGGTTCGCCTCATCATAACCGCAAAAGAAAATATGGAATATGTTCATTTGAAAGACATGCGGGCGGCGGGATTTGAACCTGTGGATGTGATTTCAACACATCATTGGAAAGACGGACTTTCGTATTATCAGAGTACCAAAGACATGGCCACGCATTTCTTTTTTGATACTATCAATAAGGGAACGTATGTATTGGAATACGATGTGCGCGTAAACAACAAAGGCGATTTTTCCAATGGAATTACAACCATTCAGAGTATGTATGCTCCGGAATTTACGAGTCATAGCAAAGGAATAAGGGTTTCCGTAAAAGAATAACGAATGAAAACAACCCTAGCACTTATATTTTTGCTTTTCGGAACGATTTCGTTTTCCCAAACCAAAATTTCCGGTATCGTAAGAGATATTGAAACGAAAGAACCGTTGCCCGGTGCTTCTATTTTTGCGCCACAAACCACCAATGGCGGAGCTACGGACGAAAACGGATTATTTGCGTTTACCCTAATTCAAGGGCAAACTCAGGTTATAATCAGTTACATTGGGTACGAAAGCGTAATTGTACCTGCCAGTTCCTTTACCGCCAACGACAAACCGAATGTAGTCTACCTGAGTCCGGCTGTGAACAACCTTAAGGAAGTGGTTGTTAGGAAAATCACCGCAAAACAAAGGGAAAAATACATGGAGATTTTCAAGCGGGAATTTATCGGGATGGGAAAAATTGCCGAAAAAACAAAAATCCTGAATCCCGAGGTGTTGCAGTTTGACATGAACAAGGAAAACACGCTGTTGATTGTAACGGCAGACTCCCCTATTCAGATGATTAACGAAAAAACAGGCTATCTCATTTCTTATGATTTGGTGTACTTCGAAAGTAAGGTGCTTCCTGAAGAACACAATCAGAAGCTAACCACATATTTTGGGTATCCTTTTTTCAAAGATATTGTTGCGGAGAAAAAACTGGATGCGAAAGAGGTGGCAAAAACACGTTTGAAATGCTACAAAGGTTCCACTATGCATTTTATCCGAAGCATGTATCATAGCACGATGGAGGCCGATGGTTTTACGGTAAAAAAGTTTATCCGGGAACTGAATCCGGAATATCCGTCACAGGACAGCATTAACCGGATGTGGGAACGTTTTAGAAGAAAAAAAGGCCCGATTCCACATTTGCCCATAAAATACAAAATTGTATATGAGGATGCCTACTGCAAAGAACATCAGTTGGTTTTCGAAAGGTTCGGTAAAAAGTATTTTTATTTTACTGATTTTTTGTCGATTCTATACCGAAGAGCAAAAGAAGAAAGCAAGTATGTGGAATATTACCATCAGATAGCTACTGATTTTCAGACTTCGCAGTTAAAATTATTAGAAGACTCCCCTGTAGAGATTTATGCGAACGGAAACTATGCCGATACGGAACGTTTGGCCAGTTTCGGTTATATGGGATGGAAAAAAATGGGCGAAATGCTCCCGTTTGACTATCTGCCGGAAACGGTTGTTGCCAAGTAAATGTGTTTAGGAATTTGGAAAACAATAATCGAACACAGATTCCGAAGAATACCCAATTAAACCGATGACTCTATTGATCAATCTGATTTTTGTGCCCTCAAATTGCCTTCTTAGCCCCGATGGGAGCGGCATCCTTTTATGGAGCAACAGCGGAATAAAAGATAGAGCGGACAGCGGGATAAGGCTCCAAAATAACAGCATAAAAAAATCCGGATACATTGCTGCATCCGGATTCAGATTCCTTCTCTTCGTTCGGAATGACATTCGATGGAATGCCGCCCCGTTACGAATGAAAAATTATTTCACGATAGTCATTTCGTCTACAATGTGTTTCGCATTTGAGAAGTTCTCAATTACCCACAATACGTAACGAACGTCTACGTTGATGGTTCTTTGCAATTTACTGTCGAAGATTACGTCTCCAGCCATCGCCTCAATGTTTCCGTCGAAAGCCAAACCGATTAACTCCCCTTTTCCGTTTAATACCGGAGAACCTGAGTTACCACCGGTAATATCGTTGTCTGTTAAGAAGTTCACGTGTAAGGAACCGTCTTTGTCTGCATAACGACCGAAATCTTTGTTTTTGTTCATTTCAAGAACACGCGTTGGCAAATCAAATTCCTGATCTCCTTTTTTGTATTTCTTAACCTGACCCGCTAACGTAGTGTAGTTGTTTACTGTAGCGTCATTACGTTTGTCGGCAGGCAATGAACGTACTTTTCCGTAAGTTAAACGCAAAGTTGAGTTCGCATCCGGATATTTGATGGTTCCGATTTTAGATTCTCTTAAACCTTCCACCAATTTACGGTAAGCTGCACCGAAATCGTTTTGTGCTTTTGCAATTTCGTCCGATTTTGAACCGAAATGTGCTACTAAATCATTGGATAATTTCACTAAAGGATCGTTTGCGATTAACGCTTCATTTGGCACTTCCAAGAACGCCTTGATTCTGTCTTTAGAAGATAAAATACTCAAATCGAAAGCAGCATTTACGTATTTAGAAAAATCGTTGTTGTTCGCTTTCCCTAATTCAGCCACCATTGGTGCGATTGCATAACCGGTAGATTTTGTAGCATATAATTTTAACTCCGCAGCCAAGATGTCTTTTTCAGCCGGAATGTGAACTTCTTTGAAGAACTCATCGGTCATTTCAAGAATTGCAGGAGCCATTTGTGCACGTTTTGTCGCATCCGCTTTAGCGTAATTCTCCAATTGTCTTCCTAAACTTCTCGAGATCGTTCCATAAGCACTGGTTCTGAAAAGGGTAGTAAGATAGTTGTCGTGACGAGATTTCTCATTCGTTAACTTGTAGAAGTTATTGATCGTAGCCACTACGCTTCCGTATTTGGCTTTGTTTTCTTTCTTGTTCGCCCATTTGTCAAATTTCGCTTCCTGAGCTGCTTTTGTTTTAGCGGTACCGAATTTCGTTAACGCGTCAATCATTCCCTGACGGTTTTTCCAGTAGTTGGCAACACCTGCATATTTAGAAGCATACACAAGGTTTAACGCTTCGCTTTGATCCATGTATTTTTTCATGGCATCCATTCCGGTTTTAGAACCTTCCACCCATGCAGGGTAAGCGAATTTTACATTCTGATCGATTCCTGAAGCCGGCATCCAACGGTTTGTTCTCCCAGGGTAGCCTAAAATCATCGCAAAATCATTTTCCTTAACACCACCGATATTTACCGGCAAATAGTGTTTTGGTTTTAACGGAACGTTGTTTGCAGAATAATCAGCAGGGTTTCCGTTTGCATCAGCATAGACACGGAACATGGAGAAATCTGCCGTGTGACGAGGCCATTCCCAATTGTCAGTATCGCCACCGAATTTTCCTAAACTTTCAGGAGGTGTACCTACCAAACGCACGTCTTTATAATCCTGGTAAACGAAATAGTAATACTCATTTCCTTGGAAAAACGGACGAACAGAAACGGTATATTTTCCACCCTCGTTGTTTTCTTTTTCGATTTTTGCAATTTCAGCATTAATTGCTTTTTCGCGTTCTGCTTCCGTCATTTTATCGTTCACAACAGATAAGATACGTTTTGAAACATCGTCCATACGAACGAAGAAACGAACGTATAAGCTGGAAGGCTTCATTTCGTCTTTTTTAGACGCAGCCCAAAAACCGTCTTTTAAATAATTTTTTTCTGCAGATGACAATTCCGCAATCGCATCATACCCACAATGGTGGTTGGTTAATACCAAACCGTCTTTTGAAATCATTTCGGCCGTACATCCTCCGTTGAACTGAACGATAGCGTCTTTCAAACTGTGGTTGTTAATACTGTAGATTTCCTCAGCGGTTAACTGTAATCCCATTTTTTGCATATCTCTGTGATTCAAACGCTCGATGAACATTAAAAACCACATTCCTTCATCGGCTTTTACACTTGCCGGAACAAGCATAACCAAAGCGATTAGGGATAAAAGTAATTTTTTCATAATAGATAATATTTTTAGTGATGCGAAGATACTTTTTTTTGGTAATTGGCTGAAAATAATGGCATGGAAATATTTTTTGTTAAGAAAAATTTAACAATTGATTATTTCTTTTCAGAAACCAAAAAAAGGTGCTCTTTCGAACACCTTTCTTCATCATAATCTGCGAACGTTTAGTTTACAATAATCTTTGTAGTGGCAACCGAATCATTTGATTTAACAACTACGAAATACATCCCGGACGAAGCCGAATTTAAAGCAATTGTCTGTGTTAAATTGTTTTGGTTGGTAAAATCAACATTAAAAACGACTCTTCCCATTTGGTCAACTACCTGAACAGAATAATCGCTTACGATTTCTGAAAACTGAACATTAAATGTTCCTTTGTTCGGATTTGGATAAATGGCAAAGCTGTTTTTAAGATTGAAATTGTCATCCGACAACAATGCATCCTGGTTAAAAGCCGACTGAATCGTGTTGAGATGTGCCTGCATTCGAGCTGCCTGACCTGCAGTAATCATATACATACAAACATCATTGGTATAATCCATGTAATTCATAGTCAACTCTCTAGGGGTTCCCGTGCAAGTAGACAAATGGGAAATTGCTGGGCAGCCTCCGTTGGAAGTGTTATGCACAGGTGTATCAGCAACACCATCATTCCCACAGGTTGTATTGCCCCAAATGTGGTTCAAATTCAGATAATGACCTAACTCATGGGTTAATGTTCGTCCTAAATTGTAAGGCGCTCCAGGCACAAAACCGGTACAACCGGAACCGGAACCGAAAGCACCGTTATCTATATAAACTGCAGCACCATCAGCCGGTGACGAACCTAAATAAGCATATCCTAATGTTCCTCCGGACAAATTCTTAACTACAAAATTTAAATATCCAGCCCAATCCGGGTCCCAATCACCGTTAGGTCCACCTCCAAAAGCCTGACCAAAAGTAATTGCTTTTGTACCATCAACCAGTCCTGTACTTGCAGGATGATCTCCTTGTGCTATTTCAAACCTTACGTCCATAGCACCGTGATTGACTCCCGGAAAATAGGAACCGGTAGTATTTGTCCATATCGACAAATCAGCATTGGTCGCATTGAAGTCGGCATTTAAAATGTCAACCTGATTTTGAGCAAGATCTCTCAAACATTGTTTTTCAGGCTCCGTCAAACCGTTAGCGCTGGGGTAGTGCACTGCGACAGGAATTCTTAAAGTAGCGCGCATTGCCGTTCTTTCAGCATTCTTGCCGGAAAGTTTTTCTAATTCGGCTTCAAATCTTCTTTGATTGTTTTCGTACACTTCTTTCATTTTCTCGTTACGGGAAAGTTCCTCCATTTTCTCCGTAGTGCTGCAGGTTCTTTCCTGAGAAAACACAAACTGTGTCACCAATAAAGCAAATAGTAATTTAATTTTCATTTTTTGGGTTATTTAGTTAAGTGTGCGAATATACTTTTTTTTATTAAAAAAATAAAAAATACAACAAAATCACGTTTATTTGTTGCATTTACTTGCATTTTTCTTACAATTAATTTAAAAACCTTATCAGATACAACAAAAAAAGGTGCTCTTTCGAACACCTTTAATTAACTTATTTTATTGTATTTATTCTTCTGTTTCCACATTCAGCATCTGCCACAGTTTATCTTTCAGTTCCGTAAGGCCTTGTTGCGCTACCGATGAAATGAACATATACGGAATTCCTTTAAAGTCTTTATCCAATTGTTTTTTCATTTCCGCTTTCAGTTCCTCGTCCAGCATATCGGATTTTGAAATCACTACCAAGCGATCCTTATCCAGCATTTCCGGATTGTAACGACGAAGTTCATCCAACAAAATATCGTATTCTTTTTTAATGTCCGGCGCATCGGCTGGCACTAAAAACAATAAGGTGGAATTACGTTCGATATGACGCAGGAAGTAATGTCCCAATCCTTTTCCTTCAGCCGCACCTTCAATAATTCCCGGAATATCGGCAATTACAAACGATTGGAAATCCCTGTAGGATACAATTCCCAAATTCGGTTTTAAAGTCGTAAACGGATAATCGGCAATTTTTGGTTTTGCGGAAGTCAGCACGGACAATAATGTTGATTTTCCAGCATTAGGAAACCCAACCAAACCAACATCGGCCAATACTTTCAATTCCAAAACCACATCCATCTCTTCCGATGGCAAACCCGGTTGTGAATACCGTGGCGTCTGGTTTGTGGAACTTCTGAAATGCCAGTTTCCTAATCCGCCTTTTCCTCCTTTTACGAGAATGCGTTTTTCGCCGTGTTCGGTAATTTCGAAAAGCACTTCGTCGGTTTCCTTATCGCGAACGACAGTTCCCAACGGTACTTCAATGTATTTGTCTTCTCCGTCGGCTCCGGTACTTCTGGCGCTTCCGCCATCGCCACCGTGACCCGCTTTTACGTGTCTGGCAAATTTTAAATGGAACAACGTCCACAATCCTTTGTTACCAACCAGATATACGTGTCCGCCGCGACCACCGTCACCTCCATCGGGACCACCCTTTTCAATAAATTTCTCTCTGTGCAAATGCGTAGACCCTTTACCTCCTTTTCCGGAAGCAACATATATTTTTACGTAGTCTACAAAATTTCCTTCTGTCATTTTTTCTTCTTCCCTTCCTTAAATTATAAACAAAAGCTTGAAAATATACCTGACAGCCACCGGCTGTCCTCCTTTTAATTTCAAATCCTCTGTCATTTTTTCTTTCCCTTCTATTAATTATCGTGTCAAAAATTGATTGACTTAACCGTCTTTAAACGGCACTTTCACTTCTTATTCTTTTATATTCTTTCAAGTATTCCAATGGTCGGCTTACTAACCCCGACAGCGCCGGTATCCTCGCAGCGAAGCGGAGAGATAAAGGCAATGGCGGGAACAGGGTATGTTGAAAAAGCCCGAACCATTCGTTCCCTCTTAATTTGCATCTTTTAATTGGCGGACTAAAACCTTGTCGATTTTCACACCGTCCATATCGATAACTTCCAGTTCCATTTTGTTCCAGATGAGGATTTCGCCCACTTTCGGAATATAGGATAACTCGGTCATAATCAATCCGCTGACTGTCGTCACATCGTAATCGTTGATCAGGTCGTCCATATCGAAATACGTCAGGAAGTCGTGTAGCGAATAGTGTCCGTCTACCAACCAGGTGCCGTCTTCGCGGGCGATTAACTGGAATTCCTCTTCGTAGAAATCGGCCGCATCGCCCACCAACGCTTCCAGAATGTCGTTTAGGGTGATAATACCCTGACATATTCCGTATTCGTCGGTTACCAAAGCATAATGCACTTTGGATTTTTTGAAATTCTCCAACGCTTTGTAGGCCGAAGTATGTTCGATAAAATATACCGGTTCTCTGGTAATGGATTTCAAATCGAAATCGCCTTTTTCGAAACTGGCGAACAGGTCTTTCAATAAAACCACGCCCACAACGTCATCCAGATTTTCAACACAAACGGGGTACACCGAATGCAATTCTTCCAATACTTTCTCTTTTAATTCCTGCATGGTTTCATCAAGCGAAAGATACATTAAAGACTTTCTGTGCGTCATCAGGGAATTCACTTTTCGGTCACCGATGTGAAATACGCGTTCCACGATGTCCTGTTCGATTTCCTGTACTTCCCCGCCTTCGGTTCCCTCTTTGATAATCGCTTTAATTTCCTCTTCCGTTACCTTTCCGTCTGCCGTAGGTTTGATTTTAAAAACATCCAAAACAAAATCGGTAGACTTGGTTAACAACCAGATAAACGGCATGGTGATGATGGAAACCGCTTTCATCGGTACGGCCACGGCTTTCGCAATCGCTTCGGGATAATTCAATCCGATTCTTTTAGGCAGCAATTCTCCGATGACCAAAGAAAAATAGGTTAAAACCACAACAACGATACCAACAGCCAAACTTTCAGAATACGGTTTTAACGTTTCAAAACCTTCTAAAAAAAACTGTACGTTATCGGTAACTTTTTCACCACTGTAAATACCGGTTAAAATTCCGATTAAGGTAATTCCGATCTGTACGGTGGACAAAAATTTATTAGGCGAATTGGCTAAATCTAACGCCGCTTTCGCACTGGTATTTCCTTTTTTTGCTGCGGATTCCAAACGGTTTTTTCGAGCCGAAATCAATGCGATTTCCGACATGGAGAAAACTCCGTTCAGTACTATCAAAAAGAAAATTATGAGTATTTCCATGTTTCTGTTTTACGTTACAACTTGTCTATTACAGCGCTCAAGCGCTCGGTTATTTCTGCAATAGACCCAATACCGTTTACGGCATGAAACTTATTCTGCTCCTTATAATAGTTCATTAAAGGCGCTGTTTTTTCATTGTATTCTTCATAACGGTTACGGATTTTCTCTTCATCCTGATCGTCGATTCTTCCGGAGGTTTTTCCTCTTTCCAGAATACGTTGCACCAAAATGTTATCATCCGCTTCAAGCGCAATGGTAGCGGTTACTTCCCAGTTTTTTGTTTTCAGAAAAGCATCCAAGGCGTCTGCCTGTGCTAATGTTCTTGGGAAACCGTCGAATAAAAACCCTTTCGAATCCAAATTCTTATCCACCTCATCCTGTAACATTTTAATCGTTACACTGTCCGGCACTAAATCCCCGTTGTCGATATATCCTTTTGCTTCTCTTCCAAGTGCCGTGTCATTTTTCATGTTATAACGAAAAATATCCCCCGTGGAAAGATGCGTTAAATTGTATTTCTCTTTTAAAAATTCTGCCTGTGTTCCTTTTCCTGCGCCCGGTTTCCCGAACAAAACAATGTTTATCATTTTAAAAAATTGTTGTTTGTAGTTATGTTGTTTATTATCCTTTCAACTGATATACTTCGGGTAAGTTTCTTCCCAAACCATCGTAATCCAATCCGAAACCTACGATGAATTTGTTTTCAATTTCGATACCAATATAGTCAATTTTGATATCTTTTTTATAGGCTTCCGGCTTCAGAAACAAGGTGGCATATTTTAACGCTTTCAGGTTTTTATCTGCAAACAATTGGTGTAATTCCACAATCGTATTGCCGGTATCCACAATATCTTCAATCACAATTACGGTTCTTCCAGACAAATCCTGATTCAGCCCGATAAGCTGTTTCACTTCATGGGTAGTTTCCATGCCTTCGTAGGAGGCCATTTTGATAAAGCTTACTTCGCAGTTTTTCTTGTAGTGTTTCATAAAATCAGAAACAACCATAAAAGAGCCATTTAAAACACCAATAAACACCGGTATTTCGCTCCCCATATCGTTTGCAATCTGTTGTGCCATACGCGCAATAGCCCATTCCAGTTCTTCCGCAGAAACAAAAGGAACAAATCGCTTGTCGTGAAGTTGAATTTCCATTTTTAAATTATAGAATAATTGGCAAAGATAATTATTTTTAGGTAGGAGTTGTGAATTATAGGTTACGAATTATAAATTATAAGTTATGGATTACGAGTTACCTCATTTACCCCAAATACAATGCACATTCAAATTAATTTCACTTACTTTAGCACAACCGATATTGGCATTCTTTTACAAAATGAACGAGATTTTATTCCACCGATTTGAAAAAAGCAACGCGAGTACTGAAAACCGCAACGGTCTTCGGGATTATATTTTTAAAAATCCGAGCCAATTGCCTGACTTAATCGCTTTTGGCACCGACCTTTCCAATAAAAACCATCACAAAGCGGTTTGGATTATTGAAATGATTGCCGAATCAAAAACAGAAATGCTGCTTCCTTATCTTGACCGCATTTGCGAAACCCTATCGAAATACAAACACGAGTCGGCCATTCGGGGCATGTCCCGCACAGCGTACTTTTTGGGAACTTCCGAAAAAATCACACTGAACGAAAGTCAACAGGAAAAACTAATCGAAATTTGTCTTGACTGGCTCATTCGCGACGAACGGGTGGCACCGAAGGTGTATGCCATGAAAGCTCTTTCCCATTTCGGCAAAAAACAGGATTGGATAAATGAAACTTTAAAAGAAATTATCGAACGGGATTATGCCCATCAGTCGGCAGGATACAAAGCAGCCGCAAGAGAAGTTTTACGCAAAATCAAATAAACACCAAATTTTCATATCCTCAAATTGTTACCTATCTTTGCGCAAACAACAACACAATGAACTATTTCTCTTCCGATTTTAAATTAGGAATTCTGGGCGGAGGGCAATTAGGAAAAATGATCCTTGCCGAAACCCGAAAATTCGACATTCAAACCTACGTTTTAGACCCCAGCAGTGAAGCGCCGTGTCAGTTTGGTGCCACTAAATTTTTTCAGGGCAGTTTGATGGATTATGAAACCGTTTACCAATTCGGAAAAATGGTGGATGTTTTAACCATCGAAATCGAAAACGTAAATCTCGATGCTTTGGATACTTTGGAAGCAGAAGGCTTAAAAGTCTATCCGTCTCCAAAAACCCTTCGAATGATTCAAAATAAAGGACGACAAAAGGATTTTTATGTTGAAAAAAACATTCCCACTTCTGCACACCAGCGTTTTGTTGGCATCAACGACTTGAAACAGACGTTAGAAAAAAACGAACTGGAATTTCCCTTCGTTTGGAAATGCGCCCAGTTTGGTTATGACGGAAATGGGGTGAAAATCGTACGTTCCGCATTGGATTTAATCGATTTACCCGAAGTGGAATGCATCGCCGAACAAATGGTGCCGTTCAAAAACGAATTGGCCGTTATCGTTTCCCGAAATGTTTCGGGTGATATCAAAACCTATCCGGTGGTGGAAATGGAATTCCATCCGGAAGCCAATCAGGTGGAATATGTGATTTGTCCGGCACGTATTAATAAAAATGTAGCTGATAAAGCTCAAAAAGTTGCCTTACAAGTTTCGGAAGCGTTTAATCACGTGGGGTTATTAGCCGTTGAGATGTTTCAAACCGAAAACGACGAAATCCTTGTCAATGAAGTGGCGCCGCGTCCGCACAATTCCGGACATTATTCCATTGAGGCCAGTTATACTTCCCAATTCGAACAACACATTCGTGCGATTTTAGATTTACCTTTAGGGAATACCGATAGTAAAGTTGCCGGAATTATGGTAAATTTGGTAGGCGCCGAAGGTTTTTCCGGACCGGTGGTTTACGAAAACATAGAGAAAATCATGGCGATTGATGGCGTAACGCCGCATATCTACGGAAAAAGAGAAACAAGACCTTTCCGTAAAATGGGACACGTAACGATTGTAAACGAGAACATGACCGAAGCACGAAAAATTGCCGAAGAAGTGAAAAACAGTATTCGAGTGATTAGTGTTCAGTGAGCAGGAAGCAGATTATAAAATTGTAGAAACCAAATAAGCGAATAACCAAACAACAATTGTCATCCTGAGCTTGTCGAAGGACGAATAACCAAACATACAACAATGAGTAAAGTAGCAATAATAATGGGCAGTATTTCCGATATGCCGGTGATGCAGGAATCCATTGACATATTAAAAGGATTTGATATTGAAACCGAAGTAGACATTGTTTCGGCACACCGTACGCCTGAAAAATTGTTTGACTTCAGTCAGAATGCCCACAAAAGAGGGATTTCGGTAATCATTGCCGGAGCGGGTGGCGCGGCGCATCTTCCGGGTATGGTTGCGTCTATGAGTCCACTTCCCGTAATTGGTGTTCCGGTAAAATCAAGCAATTCCATCGACGGTTGGGACAGCGTTTTATCCATTCTGCAAATGCCGGGTGGCGTTCCGGTAGCGACTGTTGCTTTGAACGGCGCTAAAAACGCAGGCATTCTGGCAGCGCAGATTATAGGAAGCTCCGACCAATGTGTGATGGACAAAATGATAGCTTACAAAGAAGGGTTGAAACAGGCCGTACTTTCCGCTTCGAAAAACCTTACCAAATAAAAATGAAAAAAGCCCCTGTGGCTGGGACTTTTTTCGGGGTCCACAGACTAATGGGTTAAAATTAGCCGGTGTTTATTTTCAATCTTTTTTGGGTCAAAAAAGGCGGTAATAAATTTGTAATCAAAATTTTACGTGTCAAATATATGATTCCTTTCGATATACAGCAAATAAAATCGTCAAAATACACAATCAAATGAATATTCTTATTAATTCTTTTTCAACCAAATACAATACGGCTCCTTTTTCGAAGATAAAAATTGAGGATTACGTACCGGCAATCACGAAAGGCATTCAACTTACCCGCGCTGAAATAGATGCCATTGTTGCCAACCCTGAAAAGCCCACTTTTGAAAATACGATTGAAGCCTTGGAGTTTGCGGGACAGTCTTTGGACCGAATTACCAGTATCTTTTTCAACCTGAATTCTGCGGAAACCAGTGACGAAATGCAGAAAATAGCACAGGAAGTCTCCCCGATGTTAACCGAATTAAGCAACGACATTACCTTAAACACCGCTTTATTTGAAAAGATAAAAGTGGTTTACGACCAAAAAGACAGCCTGACGCTCACAACCGAACAAGCCATGTTGTTGGATAAAAAATTCAAAAACTTCTCAAGAAACGGAGCCCTTTTAGCAGACGATAAAAAAGTCCGTCTTCGCGAAATAGATACGGAACTGGCCAAATTAAAACTGACTTTCGGTGAAAATGTTTTGGCCGAAACCAATGCATACGAATTACACATAACCAATGAGGACGATTTAAAAGGATTACCGGAAGGAACAATAGAAGGTGCGCGTTCTTTGGCTAAAAGTCATGAAAAAGAAGGCTGGATTTTCACCTTGGACATTCCGAGTTACCTGCCGTTTGTCACTTACGCCGAAAACCGTGAACTGCGAAAAGAACTTTCCATCGCTTACGGAAAAAAAGCATTTCAGAACAACGAATTTGACAATCAGCAGAATGTTTTAAAAATAGCCAACCTGCGTCACGAACGCGCTAATTTATTAGGTTATAAAACCCACGCCGACTTTGTTTTAGAAGAACGCATGGCACAAAATCCGGAAAAAGTAAAATCGTTTTTGAATGATTTATTGGTAAAAGCGAAACCCGCAGCCGAAAGAGAATTTCAGCAACTGACAAATTTTGCCAAAAAACTGGACAACATTGATCATCTGGAAAAATGGGACGGCTCTTATTATTCGGAAAAACTGAAACAGGAATTATTCAACTTGGATGATGAAAAACTGAAGCCGTATTTCAAATTACAGAATGTACAGAACGGCGCTTTTACCATTGCCAACAAGCTTTTCGGATTAACCTTTACCGAAGTTTTCGACATCGACAAATACCATGAAGACGTACATACTTTCGAAGTTTCGGATGCTGACGGAAATTTAGTCGCCATTTTCTATTCCGATTTCTTTCCGAGAAAAGGAAAACGTAACGGCGCCTGGATGACTTCCTTCAAACCGCAATACGTAAAAGAAGGTATCAACGAAAGACCCCATGTGTCCATCGTTTGCAACTTCACCAAACCCACTGAAACCAAACCGTCCTTATTGACTTTCAACGAGGTAACCACCCTATTCCATGAATTCGGACACGCGTTACACGGCATGTTAGCCAACACCACGTATCCGAGTTTATCCGGAACGTCCGTGTATTGGGATTTCGTAGAATTACCAAGTCAGGTGATGGAAAACTGGTGTTACGAACCGGAAGCGTTGGCGTTGTTTGCCCATCATTATGAAACCGGAGAAATCATTCCGCAGGAATATGTCGATAAAATCAAGGAAAGTGCCAACTTTTTAGAAGGTATGGCGACCTTACGTCAATTGAGTTTCGGATTGCTGGACATGGCGTTCCACAGCAACAATCCAAGCGACATTACCGACGTGAAAGCGTTTGAAAAAGCAACCATGGAACACACCTCCTTATACCCCGATGTCGCCGAAAACTGTATGAGTGTTTCGTTCTCACATATTTTCCAGGGCGGATATTCGTCAGGCTATTACAGTTATAAGTGGGCGGAAGTTTTGGATGCCGATGCTTTTGCGTATTTTCAGGAAAAAGGTATTTTCAACAAAGAAGTAGCTGATAAATTCAAAGATTTTGTACTGTCTCAGGGGGGTACAGATCAGCCGATGACCTTGTACAAAAAATTCAGAGGTCAGGAACCGAAACCGGAAGCGTTACTGAAACGTGCAGGGTTGATTTAAAATTTAGAAGTCAGAAATAAGAATTTAGAAACCGGAGTTTGTCGCTTCGGTTTTTTATTTCCAAAAAACAACCAGTAACCACCAGAAAACCGGAATACTTTCCACCCAAAAAGACGTGTAATAATCGGATCGTTTCGGACTCGCGAAAAGCGTAAAAAGTGCAATCACAAGCACCAAAATCAAATTAATCCAAAGTTGTTGCAGTTGAAAATCGGATTTCAAAAACTCTAGGCAGTAAAACGGTATCAGCAAAAACAAATTGAGGATTTTTGTTTTTCGGACACCCAACTTCTGCGGAACCGTCTGCAGCGACAAATCGTCTTTTTTAAGATCGATGATTTCAAAAATCAGAATCAGGATAATCACCAGTAAAAACCGTTGGCAAAATTTCAGCCATACATCGTGTGAAAGCGGTAAATCGGCATTGATTATCGGCAGAAAAAGCGTGATTCCGGCCCAACAAAACGCTACGATATAAATTTTCACACCGGCCCAATTGCGCGCATTACCCATCTTCGGAAAAACCGGCAACGTATAAAGCATCGTCAGCGCCAGAAAACCAACCGCCACCAATTGGGTGGTTCGCTCAAGATAAAAAAAATAATAGGTTGTTGCCAGAAAAGAAACAACACTCAGTCCCACAATCGCGCGCAATTGATTGCTCCACTTCACTTTTTTTGCGCGGGCCAATTCGTCGTATTTCACGAAATTATACCCCACAATCGTACCGAAAAAAGCAAACCAAGCCATCGGTTCGTCATACCCGATAGGAAAGAAATGAAACGTCATGCGCACCAAGGCATATACCGCCAAAGCCACATGAATGCTTCCGTTGATATAAAAATCTAGTATCCGCTTGAGTAATTGCATACTTACAAAAGTAATCAATCTGTTAATAACTGTAATTTTCGGTTAACAATTCTGCATAAAATTGAGGTTAAAAAACAAGATTATTAGGATATTAATAATTATTTTTGTTGGCGTTAAAACACAACTCAAAATTTTGTTTGAGGTACTTAAAATCCCCCAAACGCTTAAACAAACAGTATAGATAACTGATGAAAACAGATGCATTTGCTTTAAGACACATCGGTCCGAGAGAATCAGACCTGCAACACATGTTCAAAACCGTTGGTGTAAAGGACATGTCGCAATTACTTTATGAAACTTTTCCGGACGGAATCCGTTTAAAACAAGACTTACAATTAGACCCTGCCATGACCGAATATGAGTATTTAACTCACGTAAGTCAGCTAGGTTCAAAAAATAAAGTATTCAAATCGTATATCGGTTTAGGATACCATCCGGCGATTGTCCCACCGGTTATTCAGCGAAATATTTTCGAAAACCCGGGATGGTACACAGCGTATACTCCGTATCAGGCGGAAATCGCACAAGGTCGTCTGGAAGCGTTATTAAACTACCAGACTACCATTATCGAATTAACCGGAATGGAAATCGCCAATGCGTCGCTTCTTGATGAAGGAACCGCAGCAGCTGAAGCCATGGCGTTATTATTCGACGTAAGAACGCGTGACCAAAAGAAAAACAACGTTAACAAATTCTTTGTTTCGGAAGAGATTTTACCACAAACGTTATCGGTTTTACAAACGCGCTCAACACCACTAGATATTGAACTGGTTGTGGGTAATCATGAAACTTTTGATTTCGCAGAAGATTTCTTCGGGGCGATTTTACAATATCCGGGCAAATACGGACAGGTTTATGATTACGCAGGTTTCATCAACACGGCAAAATCAAAAGAAATTAAAGTAGCGGTAGCTGCCGATATTTTATCCTTAGTAAAATTAGCTTCTCCCGGCGAAATGGGTGCTGCAGTTGTTGTTGGTACTACGCAACGTTTTGGTATTCCGATGGGTTACGGTGGACCACACGCTGCTTATTTTGCTACAAAAGAAGAATACAAACGTTCGATGCCGGGTAGAATCATTGGAGTTTCTATCGACGCAAACGGAAACCGTGCCTTACGTATGGCTTTAGGTACCCGTGAGCAACACATCAAACGTGAAAAAGCGACGTCCAACATTTGTACGGCTCAGGTATTGTTAGCGGTTATGGCCGGAATGTATGCGGTGTATCACGGTCCGAAAGGCTTACGTTATATTGCTGATAAAGTACACGCTTCGGCAGTTACAACGGCAAAAGCATTATCTTCTATCGGAGTGAACCAGGTGAACTCGGCTTTCTTCGATACGCTATTAGTAAAAGCGGATGCTGCTAAAGTAAAAGCGATTGCAGAGAAAAACGAAGTAAACTTCTTCTACCCGAATAACGAATCGGTTTCAATTTCATTCAACGAAACGACATCGCTTTCCGATATCAACCTAATCATTGCTATTTTCGCAGAAGCCGCCGGAAAATCTTCGGTTCACGTTTCTTCATTAGCAACTGAAATTCAATTAACAGAAAAATCAGTAAGAACCTCAACCTTCTTGCAACACGACGTTTTCAACAGTCACCATTCGGAAAGCCAGTTGATGCGTTATATCAAAAAATTAGAGCGTAAAGATTTATCATTGAACCATTCGATGATTTCCTTAGGTTCTTGTACGATGAAGTTGAATGCGGCGGCAGAAATGCTACCTCTTTCCATGCCAAACTGGAACAGCATTCACCCATTTGCTCCAGCCGACCAAGCGCAAGGGTATTTAACGATGCTTAAAAAATTAGAGCAGCAGTTAAATGTAATAACCGGTTTCAAGGGTACCTCATTACAACCGAACTCGGGAGCGCAAGGAGAATATGCCGGTTTAATGGCGATTCGTGCCTACCACCAATCCAGAGGCGATCACCACAGAAACGTGTGTTTGATTCCATCTTCGGCACACGGAACCAATCCGGCTTCGGCAGCGATGGCAGGAATGAAAATCATCGTGACCAAAACCACTCCGGAAGGAAACATCGACGTGGAAGATTTAAGAGCAAGAGCCATCGAAAACAAAGACAATTTATCTTGTTTGATGGTGACGTATCCTTCTACGCATGGGGTTTACGAATCCTCTATTATTGAAATCACAAAATTAATCCACGATAACGGCGGATTAGTATATATGGACGGGGCAAACATGAATGCACAGGTTGGATTGACCAATCCGGCTACTATTGGTGCCGACGTTTGTCACCTGAACTTACACAAAACTTTCGCTATCCCTCACGGTGGTGGCGGACCTGGTGTTGGACCAATTTGTGTAAACGAAAAACTAGTACCGTTCTTACCAACAAACCCAATTGTAGCGACTGGAGGCGATCAAGCCATTACCGCTATTTCTGCAGCTCCGTTCGGATCGGCTTTGGTTTGTTTGATTTCTTACGGTTACATCTGTATGTTAGGTGCAGAAGGCTTACGTTCTTCTACCGAACACGCCATTTTAAATGCCAACTATATGAAAGCGCGTTTTGAAGGACATTATCCAATTTTATATTCAGGAGAAATGGGTCGTGCGGCTCACGAAATGATTTTAGACTGTCGTGAATTCAAACAAAAAGGTGTAGAAGTTGGCGATATCGCCAAACGTTTAATGGATTACGGTTTCCATGCACCAACGGTTTCTTTCCCGGTAGCCGGAACCTTAATGATCGAACCTACCGAATCGGAAGATTTGGCGGAAATAGACCGTTTCTGTGATGCATTGATTTCAATTAGAAAAGAAATCGAAGATTCATCAGCAGACGATCATAATACCGTACTTCACAATGCACCTCACACGTTAGCCATGCTGACTGCTGAGCGTTGGGACTTCCCATATTCAAGAGAAAAAGCGGCTTATCCGTTGGAATATATTGCCGACAACAAATTCTGGCCATCCGTTCGTCGTGTAGACGATGCATACGGTGACAGAAATTTAGTTTGTTCTTGTGCGCCGATTGAAGCGTATATGGAAAGCTAGTTTGCAGATTACAGATAGCAGATGGCAAAAGCAGCTAATAAAAAAACCCTTTCGGAAACGGAAGGGGTTTTTTTTGTCAAATTCAAATACATTTTTCGCATCAAAATAGAAAATAAAAACAAAATTTGTAATTTTACTGACGTTACCGTAACGTTTTCATAAAAATAACACGTAAACTATTTTTTTTGAATACATCACAATTTAGAATAACTACCTTAGTAGTATTGAAACCTACGCCATGGCTATAAAAATAACGGGTTCAGGAAGTTATATCCCAACCCAAACTGTTACGAATACCGATTTTGAAAGACATCAATTTCTCAATGAAGACGGCTCCACTTATGCTGTTCCAAATGAAGTGATTGCCGAAAAATTCAAGGATATTACCGGAATTGAAGAACGTCGTTATGTTGAAGACGACTTAACCACTTCCGACATTGCTTTTTTTGCCGCTGAAAAGGCAATTGAAGATTCGAAAATCGACCCCGAAAAATTAGATTATATTATCGTTGCCCACAATTTTGGTGATGTAAAAAAAGGTGCCATCCAATCGGATACCGTACCCAGCATTGCTGCCCGTGTGAAACACAAACTCAGAATCCGAAACCCGAAATGTGTGGGATACGACGTGATGTTTGGTTGTCCGGGCTGGATTGAAGGGATGATTCAGGCGCAGGCTTTCATTAAAGCCGGTATGGCAAAAAAATGTTTGGTGATTGGTGCCGAAACCCTTTCCCGAGTGGTGGACATGCACGACAGGGACAGTATGATTTATTCGGATGGTGCCGGAGCTACGGTTCTTGAACTGACCGATGGCGAAGGTGGGTTTTTAGCCCATGAAACCGCTTCCTTTACTTATGAGGAAAGTAAGTTTTTATTCTTCGGAAAGTCCTATAATGTAGACCACAATCCCGATGTACGGTATCTTAAAATGTACGGCCGAAAAATTTATGAATTTGCACTGACCAATGTTCCGCTTGCCATGAAGGCTTGTTTGGACAATAGCGGTATTCCGATAGCAGACCTTACAAAAATCCTGATTCACCAGGCCAACGAAAAAATGGACGAAGCGATTGTACATCGTTTCTTCAAGTTATACCAACAAACGCCACCTGAAAACGTGATGCCGATGAATATTAAAAAACTCGGAAACAGCAGCGTGGCCACCATCCCAACTTTATACGACCTGATTCTGAAAGGTAAAATCGAAAATCAGGAATTGCATAAAGGCGACGTGGTTTTATTCGCTTCGGTAGGTGCCGGAATGAATATTAATGCGTTTGTGTACCGTTGTTAATTATGAATTATGACTCTTGATATAGACCCCATACTTTTTGTATGGGGTTTTTCTTTTCTGACACCCCCCGTAGCCCTCCTCAAGGGGGGAATCTTACCAAGACGTTCTCTTAAAATAATCAAATGCTGTTTTATAAGACAAAAGTTGTTAGAAGGATTGTCCCCTTGAGGGGACTTTAGGGGTGTTTTTTTTTCGAAGTTCATTAGGGATATCAAGAAAAATCAAACAAAAAAGGGCAACTCGACTGAGCTGCCCTTTTTTATTACTGTAATGTTCCCCTATGCGCGGTTAGGTCCGTGATGAAGGTTTCGACGGAGGTGAGTTCTTTGTTGATGCGATCCAGATCCAGTTCTTTTTCCAGTAAGGCTACCGAACCGTAATTTTCTTTTCGGGTGGTGAGCACGAACCGTTTGTATTCCAGTCTGGTTTTCTTTCGGATGGCTTCCTCTTTGGATGGGCCTTCCTGCAGAATGGCGATTACGGATTCCTGTGCGGCAATTTCGGCAATGACCCCTTGTAAGATCGCTTCGATTTCTATGGAAGTGGAACCGTAATTTTGTACCGAGTACTCGTCATTAATTTTCTTTAAGGTCAATTCTGATTTCTCTTTGTTTGCCCATGCCAATAATGTGTCGCAATCTGTAATTGTGGTAATTCTGTTCAATGAATACATAAATTAAAATTTAAAAGGTTTATAATGCTGTAGTCATTTTCAAATGTGATGCCAAAAAATTCCCACAAATAACACCGCAAAAAATTTTAACATTTTGTAGGAAAATAAATCTTTTAATAATTTGATTTATGCTGCTGATTCTCAATTATTTTTCCTCCGCGGCCATTTTTTTCCCGATTTCCAATTTTAACATTTCGAGGTTTTCTTTTTGCAGCTGCAGTGCTTCGCGTTTGTACAGGCTCTGCTTTTTTAACGTAGTTAAAGCCCTGCTTCGGATACTCTGAATAAAATCTTTGTTTGCCTTACCCTCCTTCTGCCCTTCCAAAAAGAAAGCTGTTTCCAAGGCTGCAAAACTTTCGGCGCGCTGATTTTCAATAACGGCGATTTCTTTTTCCAGCCGCTGCAGTTTTACCTGTACTTTTAAGTAGGCGTGCTGTCTTTTTCCTTTTGCTTGCTCCTCCTCTGTTTTACGAAGGCCCTGTGCTTCCGTGGAACTATCTTTTTTCTGCTGCACGCCTTTTAGTAAAACCGAAAAATTTTCCAGTGCCTGCAGCGGCAGGGAGCGCTTCCCGGATTTGAACATTTTCCACTGGCTTAGGGAGATACCCAAATGCATCGCCATTTCTTCCTGTGTTAGTCCTAGTCTATTTTTTATATCGGGCGTTTTCATGCTGTGACTTATTATTGTTTTTTTTGAAGTAGTCACAAATATCGTGACTTTTTTCTGAAACATATAAGTTAGTCACAAAAAGTGTGACTTTTATAAAAAAATAGTTACTTAGTCACAATGTCATTGCGAGCGTCCCGATAGCTATCGGGAGACGAAGTAATCTAAATATCACTAAATTTAGTGATTGTGTAGGTAATTATTCATGAGTACGTTTGGAGAAATTTCAAATTGTACCTAGATCTAGATGCGTATAAATGATTTGATTTTCGAGTACAGTAAGTATCATAAATTTGACATTAAAAGAATCTGCCGCTAACAACGGGTTTATGCAAGTGGGGTTTTAGGGAAAAACTGAAACTTCTTTTTGTATATTTGATTTCAATCCTAATGGAAAGGTTTGGGAACATATAAACCCCAACCTCATGAAGCCAAGGACGTTGTGCGTCAGCTTGAAAAGTAATTCTACTAACTAAAAATGCTAAAAATGACAAATCCGCAAGAAAACGTAGTATGGATAACTGGTGCTTCATCTGGTATTGGTAAATCTATGGCTTTTGAATGGGCAAGATTAGGATATAAAGTAGTTCTTTCCTCCAGACGTAAAGAACTATTGAATAAAGTGGCAGACGATATTAGACACTCCGGTGGGGAAGCATTGGTAATACCGTGTGATATAATGGAAGAAAACGCTATTGAAAATACAGTGCAACAAATCATTTTAGCTTGGGGGCGTTTAGATGTAGTTATAGCAAATGCCGGCTTTGGTGTTTTTGGAAATATGGAAAAGCTAACAGCCAAAGATTGGAATAGACAATTACAAGGCAATGTTACCGGCTTAGCCATAACTGTTAAATATGCCCTGCCACATTTAAAGAAAACCAATGGAAGAATTGGTTTAGTGGGTAGTGTAGGTGCATATCTTCCTAGTCCTAATTTAGGCGCATACGGAGCCTCAAAGGCTGCCGTACACTCAATTGGTCAGACTTTACAGGTGGAATTAATGGGCACAGGTGTGAGTTGTACTACGTTGCATCCCGGATTTGTGGTTTCGGAAATTACACGAATTGATAATAACGGAGTTTGGCATCCTGAACTTCCAGATCCACGTCCGTCAAATTTAATTTGGCCTACTGATAAAGCTGCAAAGGTGATGGTAAAGGCTATTTTAAAACGAAAGAGAAATTATGTTTTCACTACACACGGCAAAATATTTGTATGGTTGCAACGATGGTTTCCCGGATTGATGAGATATATAATTTCAAAAAGCCCAAAACCAGATTCTTAATAAAGCAAAGCCGAACGCACAACAGTGGTTTCATGAAATTGGGGTTTAAATGCTAAAAATAATGTTGGTTTTGTATTTGTAAACGTAATCTTAAATTGGTAACTTTAAATCACAAAGTCACGGATGTTATAGACGATGTAAAACGACAGCTGGTATGACTGATAATGACACTTTGAAAGATTAATCCAATCAAATAGTTAACAGTATGAAAAAGTTACAATACACCGTAAGCATCAACGCCCCTGTAAACAAGATATACGATTTTATGTTGGGTATTACCAGTAAATCAACTTATGAACAATGGACTTCTTTGTTTAACCCTACATCAACCTATGAAGGAAGTTGGGACAAGGGAAATAAAATGCTATTTATTGGAGTAGATGAAAAAGGAGAAAAGGGAGGTATGGTTTCCAAGATAGTTGACAACATTCCCAACAAATTTGTTTCTATTCAACATTATGGGCTTGTAAAAGCGGATAAGGAAATTACAGAAGGCCCAGAAGTAGAAAAATGGGCAAACGGATTCGAAAACTATACCTTCGAAGAAAACAATGGGACTACAACCGTTACTGTTGACTTAGACACAACAGAAGATTTTTTAGATTATATGAACGAGACCTACCCAAAAGCACTCGACAAGCTGAAAGAACTTTGTGAAAAATAGCAATTTCAAGAATAGCATAACAAGACAACGCAATAAACACAGCCTATAACATCGATTTAGCTTCGCTACACTTAGTTGCTATTGAACTTTGGTGCTAATAATCCGTCACATCGTCAAGCCGCAAAACTTTGGGGAAACAATAAAAAACAATTTACTTGAAATGATACTTTCCAGGAAAGCAGCGAAAATTTCCAATGAGATTAATGACCGAACGAAGTTTGGGGATTTGCGAACTATTGCCAAAGAAATTAAAAAAGATCACGAATTGGCTAAAGAACTTTGGTCAACGGGAAAGCTATTTCCCAGACTGCTGTCAATTCTGATTATGGAGAACAAAGAACTGCATCCGGAGGTCATTCAAATGCTCTTTGACGACATTCAGAACCACGAATTGGAGGAGCGTATTCAACTGGCCGATTGGTTAATGGCGAACCAACTCACAAAAAATAAAAAAGCTGTTGCATTGATAGCTTCCTGGGAAAATAGTCCTTCAGCCATTCAAAGACGGATTTTCTGGTACCATCAGGGGCGATTGCGATGGGTCGGACAAACACCGCCAAACAATACAAACGAATTGCTTTCGGCAATAGAAGAAAAAATGCTAAAGGAAGAACCTGAGGTGCAATGGGCAATGAACTTCACCGCCGCCTGGATTGGAATCTTCGATAAAGCCAATAGAACTCAATGTATAAAAATGGGAGAAAAACTGGGGCTTTACAAAAATGAAGTGGTGACAAAAGGCTGCTCGCCTAACTATTTACCAAAATTTATTGAGCTCGAAGTACAAAAAAGAAACTTGGAATAAAAAGTTAAGAGCAACACTCCGCTCCTGCTCGAAGTAGCGGAGGGAGATTGCTTCGCAAGCTCGCAATGACTAATTGGATCGGAAAGCGGGAAAACGGACAGCCGGTACATCCCAAGCCATTACTTCGCCAACTCGCTATCGCTCGGGTCGCTCCAAAAGAATTATTTCTTATTTCCGAATAACGATTTCGGTAACACTTCCTTGATGGCAATGATTTTGAAGAATTGGTTACCGAAGAAGAACACCAACAGCACCGCCAACGGTTTAAGGCACAGGTTTACAAAATGATTGTCTCCGAAATCCGGCACCAACAGGCCGATAATCAGCGACAAAAACAGCAGCACCAATACACTGATATATTGTTTGGTGAAAGGATGCACTCCGAATTTCTTATAATTGAAATACAGTTTCAGTACGTTAAAAAGGGTCAGCGAAATGAACGTCGCAATGGAAACGCCGGTGATGCCCAAATCGGTAAACTTGATAAACAACAAATTACTCACTACAGTGATAACCGCCAGAAACAGCATCGATATGATGTTGAATTTGTAATATTTCGAATAGGAAATGATGTACCCGTTAAAACCGGTCGCCAAATCGAACAACGTGGCAAAACCCAAAAAATAAATCACGCCTTTGGCATTCATGAGCTCCTCGCCTTTTTTCATAATCGAAAACAAATCGTTCATTCCCGCTAAAATCATCGCCAGCAAAAGAGCACCGATCAAAAACAAATGCAACGATGTTTTCTTGTGGAATTTATCCAATTCTTCCATGTTGCTCTTGGCAATGTAGTCGGCGATAATGGGCGATGAAATCGTATACACGCCTAAGGATGGCACACTGATTAACCCCACAATCGAAAAAGCAATCGCATAGACGCCGTTCGCCTTGTACCCGATAAACTCCCCGACCATAAAGTTGTCGATACGCAACGCAATAATGCTTCCAATACTGCCCAAAAGGGTGTAAAACGCATAGGAAAACAATTCCTTCTTGAAATTATCCTGATATAAAAAAGTGAACGACGTTTTCATGGGTAAAGGCTCCAGTCGCAACAGATAGGCAAACATAATCAGCAACGAAAAAACGTAGAACCCCACGAAAATGGCGATGGAAACCGTTTCGGAACAACCAAAATAGAAATAGGCCATGAACGCGGCAATCCCTCCGAATTTCGGCATGCTGTTCTCTAAGATATTCGGAACCACAATCCGTTTCTTAATCGAAATGTATTTGGAAAACAATTGCAGAAAAGAAAGCAAAAACACCAAGACAAAAATATAATACCGCATGTTCCACAAGTCTTTTCCACGGAAATAATCGGAGAAGAAACCAATGCAGAGAAAACATAAAAACACAAACGTGAAATTAACGAGCGTAAAGAGCATCGAGAATTTCAACAGGTTATGATGCTGGTTTTCGGAGGAGAGTTTGGGATAGAACTTTACGTTCGCATACGCCATTCCGATGGTTACCAAAGGTAGAATCAATTCGGCCGCCGGGAGCACGTAACGCAGTTTCCCATAGAATTCCAAATCATTCGGATACAGGAAAAACGTAGCCAGTGTTCCAATTAAAAAACTGAAATACCCTACGAAGCTGTATTTTATGCTTTGGCGTGCTACTACACTCATGTTATGAAAATTCTAAATTCTAAATTCCAAAATTTAACCGCAAAGGTCGCTATGGTTTACGCAAGGTACGCAAAGGCTCTACTTCTTTGTGAACTACGTTTCCAAACTTTTTCAATTAACCGCAAAGAACGCTAGGTTTTTCGCAATGGTCGCAAAGGACCCTTTCTTATTTCTAAACTTTATTTCTAAACCTTTACAATTAACCGCTACGTTCGCTAAGTTTTCGCAATGTACACATAGCCTTGCGAACTTTGCGCCTTCTTTGCGCTCTTTGCGGTTAAACCTTTTCCGCTGAACACTTCATAAAGCCTTGCGAACCTAGCGCCTTCTTTGCGCTCTTTGCGGTTAAACCTTTTCCGCTGCACACTTCATAAAGCCTTGCGAACCTAGCGCCTTCTTTGTGTACTTCGCGGTTAAACTGGCTTCGGAATAAAAATAAAGTTATTAATATAACGATTAAAATCGTTCAGGTACTCGTCTTTTTGAAAATTGGCGATTTGGTTGAAATCGAACGGTGCAATTTTCAGATTTTTTCTATCAAAGTAAAACACCTCATAACCAAAACCAATGATAAAATCGAAAATGTCCTTAATCGGATAATGGGCGTGACGCAATTCGATTTCGATGATGAAAATCGGCTTGATGGTTTTCAGAATGTTTTCACAGCCTTTTATAGAATCAAATTCGTGACCTTCCACATCGATTTTTATCAAATCGATTTTTGCTAGTCCCTGTTTTGCAACCCAATCATCCAAACGAATGGTTTCGATTTCAATTTTCTCCACATCATCACCCAACGCTTCCAATGAGGCGCGCGTGTCCTGTAACCCGTTGCCTTTTTTGGGAATATTCAGCACCGAAATCCCGGAAGAGGACGATGCCGCAAAAGGATACACTTTAGCCGTTTTGAACAAATGCGCACAAAATTCCACCAACTTCTTATTCGGTTCAAACCCGATGATTTTACCGGTTTTGATCACTTTCTCGGCCTGATACAAGTAAATACCTTTGTTGGTTCCAATATCGATAAAAACAGAATCGTTTTTCAGTACCTGATGCAGATACAGCAATTCCGGTTCGCATTTGAAATCGTCAGTATGCAACGAATTCAGTTTTTTAAAAAAACGCTTTTTGTATAATTCGGGCCAAAATTTGTAGGCCAATTGTATTAGTGCTTGTATCATTATTTTGATGCTGTCAGTGCTATAAGTTGTTGCTCTAATTGGTTTTTCACTTTTTCAAAAGTGTATTTTTCAAGATAAGGCTGTAGTTTTTGGTATTCGTTTTCCAACTGTTCCTTGCTGAGCGTATTCAAAACGGAAGTCAATCCTCTTTCACTTTCATAGTACAGATTGTGCCAGTCCATTTTGGGATACGACGTTGGGAACAAACCGATTTTTCCGTTGTAAATACAGTCGGCCTCGCTGCCACTGACTTTCGTTTTTCCGTAGAATTCATCGACCCAATAAAATGAGGTTTGCGACTTTACCGGACACAAAAGCAAATGCGCCTTGGCAATCACCTCGCTGTATTCTTCCCACGGAATGAACCGATAGTAATGCGTTATGGTTACATTGGCATCGCAAACATGTTTGAGATGTTCCAATTGTTGCAATACGCTGTCGTTTTCCGGTTTTCCTAAAAAAGTAAAATGCAGTCGAGATTTGGGTTTCAGTTTCGGTAAAACGGAGAGCAGCATCGCCACGTCTTTTCGTTTGTTCGAAACATTCCCCGGCATTACGATGTCGATCACTTCCGATATCGGAAACGAATGCGAATGGCAATAATTCATGGAAACCAATTCCGTTTTTTCCGCAAAACTTCCTTTGCTTTTTACCTCATCCAACAGACTTTGTGAAAGTACTCCGAAGCGTGTTGCCTGTAATATCGTCTTTCTTTTCTGGCCGACTTTTTCCAACAAATACAATTTGAGATAATAGATACATTGCTCTTTATCCGCCCAAAAGTTATGGCGGTTTATCGATTTAAAAAACAGACTGAAGTTCAGATTATGCACCAGACATAACGTTGGTTTTTGCTGAAAAACTTTGGAATACTGTTCGAAATTACGATGTAAGGTGTTTACCACTATGACATCGAAGTCGTTGCAATTCATTTCGGAAACCGTTTTCACGACCGTGATTTTGTCTTCGGGAATCGATGAAAGTTTCGCATTCACTTTATCGTGGACAAAAAACCGGAAGTCAACCGCCGTCATTTCCTTTAACAACAGGTACCACTGTTCGAGCAAAGCCGAATGGGTTTCCATTTCGATAAAAGCGATTTTTTTCTTTTCCAAATTGTTGGTTTCTAATCCTACAAAAATAAAGATATTTCCGCTGTAAAACTTTATTTCTGCTTAGGAAAGAGGGAACTTAAATGAAATTTTACCTTCTATTGATTTTATCATCAGAAAAAAATTTTGTGTACGTTTGTACAACTTATTCGAAACGATGCGCTATTATATCATAATTCCCGCCCACAATGAAGCTGCTTTTATCAGCTTGACTTTGCAATCGCTGGTTTCCCAATCGGTTTTGCCTGCGAAAGTCGTGGTCGTGAATGATAATTCCACCGATAAAACCGGGGAAATCGTTCAGGCTTTCGCCGAAAAACATCCGTGGATTTCCTTGGTAAACAAAACTTCCGAAGCGATTCACCTGCCTGGGAGCAAGGTGATTCAGGCATTCCAGAAAGGATTGGAAACGATTGATACAAACTACGACATCCTTGTAAAAGCCGATGCCGATTTGATTTTTCCGAACAATTACTTCGAAACGATACTGACTCATTTTAAGAGTGACGACAAAATCGGGATGGTGGGTGGATTTGCCTACATCGAGAAAAATAATGATTGGATTTTAGAGAATTTAACCGACAAAGATCACATTCGTGGTGCTTTTAAAGCTTACCGAAAAGCGTGCTTCGAACAGATTGGCGGACTCAAACCAGCCATGGGTTGGGATACCGTAGACGAATTGTTGTGCAAATTTTACAATTGGAAAGTCGTAACCGATGAAACCCTGAAAGTAAAACACCTGAAACCTACCGGAGCCAATTACAACAAAGCTTCCCGATACAAACAGGGCGAAGCCTTTTACACGTTGGGTTACGGATTTTTCATCACGACCATTGCTTCTTTGAAACTGGCGCTACGCAAAGGAAAACCGCTTTTGTTTCTGGATTATATCAAAGGATTTTGGAAAGCGAAATCGGAGAACAAAACGATGTTGGTAACTCCCGAACAGGCAAAGTTTATCCGTAGCTACCGTTGGAAGAAGATGAAAGAGAAGTTGTTTAAATAACAGCTTTCGTTATTAAGACCGGGGTTGCGTGAGGGATGGCAGCGGCATCCTTTTATGGAGCATCGCGGAATAAAAGATACAGCGGATAGCCCGACCCAAAGGGACACGCCCAAAAAACTGATAACCCATACCTCATAACTCGTAACTTCTTACTATTTTAGCGGATATTTTCAGTACACTATGATTCGATATTTATCCCAGATAGGAAAATACTTTTTGATGTTGAAAGAAGTCTTCAACAAACCCACCCGATGGTCGATGATGCGACAGCTCATCATGAAAGAGATTGACGATTTGGTTATCGGTTCCTTAGGAATTGTAGCCTTCATTTCGTTCTTCGTGGGCGGGGTTGTGGCGATTCAGACGGCGTTAAATCTTACCAATCCGTTAATTCCGAAATACTTAATCGGTTTTGCCACAAGACAATCCGTAATTTTGGAGTTTGCACCGACGTTTATCTCCATCATTATGGCAGGTAAAGTGGGGTCGTTTATCACTTCCAGTATCGGAACCATGCGGGTTACCGAACAGATTGATGCGTTGGAAGTAATGGGGGTGAACTCGCTGAACTATTTGGTTTTTCCGAAAATTGTAGCGATGATGTTGTATCCGTTCGTTATCGGATTGAGTATGTTTTTAGGGATTCTTGGCGGATGGATTGCCGGAGTGTATGGCGGATTTGCCTCAAGTACCGAATTTCAGACCGGACTTCAGGTGGAATTTATTCCGTTTCACATTACCTACGCTTTTATTAAAACAGTCTGTTTTGCTTTTTTGTTGGCAACAATCCCTTCTTTTCACGGGTATTATATGAAAGGTGGGGCTTTGGAAGTGGGAAAAGCGAGTACGACTTCGTTCGTATGGACATCGGTAGCGATTATTTTGGTGAATTATATTTTAACACAATTACTGTTAAGCAAATAAGATGATTGAGGTAAAGAATGTAGAAAAATCCTTTGGGGAACAGAAAGTTTTAAAAGGAATTACGACCACTTTTGAAACCGGAAAAACCAACCTGATTATTGGCCAGAGTGGCTCCGGAAAGACCGTTTTGCTTAAGAGTTTACTTGGCATCCATACTGTTGATGTGGGAACGATTTCTTTCGACGGACGTATTTACTCTGAAATGAGTGCGGATGACAAACGAACATTACGTACCGAAATCGGAATGGTATTTCAGGGAAGTGCCTTGTTTGATTCCATGACTGTGGAAGAGAACATCGGATTCCCATTGAAAATGTTTACCAACAAAACCCCGAGAGAAATTCAGGAACGTGTGGATTTTGTAATCGATCGTGTAAAACTGATTGATGCCCACAAAAAGAAACCTTCCGAAATTTCCGGAGGTATGCAAAAGCGTGTGGCGATTGCGCGTGCGATTGTGAACAATCCTAAATATTTGTTTTGTGACGAACCCAACTCGGGACTGGATCCAAAAACAGCCGTAGTTATCGATAACCTGATTCAGGAAATCACCCAGGAATACAACATTACAACCGTTGTAAACACGCACGATATGAACTCGGTAATGGAAATCGGAGAGAAAATCATTTTCCTAAAAGAAGGAGTTTTGGCCTGGGAAGGCACCAAGAAAGAAATCTTCAAAACCGACAACGAAGCGATTGTGGATTTTGTCTATTCCTCGGAACTATTCAAGAAAGTACGAAAAGCGCAGAACAGAGCGGATAAATTATAAAAAAACGGAGTCAAATTAGACTCCGTTTTTTTATTTTAATAATTCAGATACACCCAACCCGTTTTCACATTGCCGGTATCGAATTTCACCACATAATAATAAGTTGCCGCAGGCAATAAACGTCCTTTAAAATCTTTTCCGTCCCATTGGTCTACATAATTGTCGAGTTCATATACATTCATCCCATAACGATTGAAGATTTTCACATTCACAATTCCTTGAAGACAGGACAAATCGAAAGTATCGTTTAACCCATCATTGTTTGGAGAAATACCTCTTGGAATGCCGCAGTTTGTGCATAAAACATCAATAGATTTTGAGGCACTGCAACCATTTGCAGAGGTTACGGTAAGTACATAACTACCTGTTTCCTGTCCTGTGATAGTTACAGGATTTGTATTTACAACAGTACCGTCCGGATATGTCCAGGAATATACTGCGGTATCAACATTAAACGAATCATTAAGCGGTACTGCCGATAGGGATGAAGAATTCCCTATGCATTCATTAACAATATCAAATGCCGGAGAGCGATTAACAAAAACCTCTACTGAAGCAGTATTGGATTCACAACCATCCTCAAAAACACTTACTGTATAAATTCCTTCGTTTACATTAGATGCGTTGTCAATGGTTGGGTTTTGCACTGTACTTGAAAATCCATTAGGACCGGTCCATTGATAAGTAGCATTAGGAATATCCGATGCAAACAACTGAAATGTTTGAGCATCACAAACAACTGGGGCTACTGAAGCTACAGGAGCCTGAGGTGTGCTTTTTATTTCAATCGTTACCTGCGATTCATCAGAATTACCGCAAAGCCCGTTTACAGTATACGTGAAGTGATAAACCCCGGGATTTACTAGTGCAGAATCCCATAAATTATTGTTCAAAACTCCGCTTCCGGTTGTTTCCTGCCAGATTCCATTAGCTTGGTATGTACCGGACAAACTATTAAATAAATTAATAACGCCCTGACTGCCGCAATAAGAAACATTATTGTCACCTCCCGCATTTGGATTAGCCATATCCGGTGAAATTGTATAATCAATAACTTCATTGATACAGGAATTCGGATTTCCTGGGTTGGTTATCCTAACATGATATGCACCAAAATCAGCAGGCAGACTAAACGGATTCAGTTGAAGCAAATTTGTGGTACTGAGGATGTTTGTCGTGTTATTGTCTTTCCACCATTCATAATGCAGAAAAGGGAAATTCGGAACAGACAAAGAGCCTGGTTGTCCTGCACATAATTCGGATGGTGTGATAGGGAAGATAACTTCGTCGCTAATCTCAAAGATTCGGTTTAGAATATTACCACAGGCATCTTCAACCTGAAAATTGTAAATAGCTGGAGACAAACTAGGGAAAAAGCTTGAGGTTCCGTTATCAATAACAAATGGCAATCCATCCTTAGTGGTAATCCTGTAAATTAACGGAGCAACACCATTTGCTTCCACTAATACATCATAAGATCCATCATTACATTGAAAGGAATAAACATTATCTATTTCAGGCAGACCTGTAAAAGTAAATTCATCTAAAGTTTTTATACAGATTCCATACACACCACTTCCTATAGAAGTAAAATCTTTAATTATTCTAAATTCTCCTGTAAAAGCAAAATTATAATTAACAGTATTATTTATTAATTGTATTGAATTTAAAATTGTTGGAATTGAACCATCTGGGTACACAACACCAGTTAGCGGATGAACCCATGCGTTTAGTAAAGGGTCAAATTTTTGAAGAAAAAATGCAGGACTATTAACAGAGTTGCTTGTGTGATGTAAATCAATATCAAATGAACCACAATTTTCGATAATATTTATCGTTGTTTCATCTTGATAGCCCTCTATTACCCCGGAAAGAATATAAATATGTCCACAAACATCGGTAATATTAAATTGATAATTCCCCTGAGGTAAATCCCCCATTAAAAAAACATGATCATCGTTACTAACAGAATCTAAATTAAATGAAACATCATAGGGCAGGTTTTGGTTATATGATGACGGAGCAGCTGTCATTGTAACATTCTGCATACTTATTACAGAGAAAATATAAAAACCTCCAAATCCGTCTTGACATCCTTCATTAACATACAATCTAGGTTCAACAGGTGGTGTTGCTTCAATCAGTATTGAATTTACAGCAGTTCTCCCACAAGAATCCGTTATCTGAATTGTATATAAACCATTTGGGAGAGGAATACTTGGATTGTAATATATTGCTTCTTCATTACCAAAAGGTCCAGGATGATTCGAATTATACAATGAGGCGTTAAATCCAGAGGGTGCTGATAAAAATGTAACATTATATGGCGCAATGAAATCTACAGGCATAACCCGTATCATCTTATCACATCTTGTTAAAACAATTCTCAGATCCAATTGGGTAACTACATCTATTGTTTGACTTTTAACATAAACTTCACCGCAGGAGTTTGTAACTTGCAATGAGTATGAATAATGCTGATTATAATATAAGGGTAAGATTTGCGAAAAATAAGATACATTTGGATTTCCTGAATTGATTGTTTGTGTATATTGTATAGGAGCCCCGCTTGGTGGAAAAACCGTATATTGAAGAGTAATAGGATAAGCTATAATCCCATTTGGAAGTGTTGGTTGAACTTGATCAGAAACGTTAATAGTGTTACAAGTATCTAATATATAATGATAATTGTAAAAACCTAAGGCTGTTGCATTTGCATCTACAGTAAAAGCCCTCACCACACCTTCACCACAGTTATCAAAAACCCTTACCTGATATGATCCCGAGGTTAATCCCGTAAAAATATTCGAGGCTTGCAAAGGCCGTATCATTGGCCCTGAAAAAATTTCATAGGACACTGCATTTCCCTGTGTGACATTTACGGTTATTTTTCCATCATTGCCACAAACCTCATTTTCGCCTACTAGGTTATAATTCAGCAGGACAATCTGACTTACAATAGTTATATCCTGCTGTTGCGAGTTTGATGCTGTCCCTAAAGATTGTGTTGCCACCACTCTGTAATTTCCTGCTACAAGTCCTGTAAAACTATTGGTACTTGTTATTGTAATTGGTGATATAACATCCGGCAATCTAAAAAGTGTGTAAATTACTGTAGCACCGGGAGTTGTATTTGCTACGGTAAAAGTAAGCGATCCATTGCCGCTGCAAGTTTCATTGGTTGCCGTTACTTGTAGCGTAAAACTTGATAGTTGACTGAATGAAAAATTAAAAAAAAGAAAAAAGAAAAAAATAGTAATATATCTATATCTTACTGAAAGTGATTCACACGTATTTTTCATCTATTTTATTTCAATTTATTTGCCATTGTGGTAATCCGTTTGATTTCCTGCTCTTTCCCTTTCGGATAAATCAGCAAAACATCGTCTTTATCGACGATGATGAAATCCTGTAATCCGTCAATCACAACCAGTTTTTTCCCTTCCGTTCGTATAATATTATTGGAAGCGTTTTCCAGTATAACCGTTGCGTTCACCACGGCATTATCCTGTTCGTCTTTCGGGAGTTTATCGTATAAAGAACCCCAAGTTCCCAGATCGTTCCAATCGAAAGTGGCCGGTAACACAAAAACATTCAGTGCTTTTTCCATTACGGCATAATCGATGGAAATATTCTCGGCTTTCGGGTAATTTTCTTTGATAAACAACGGCTCCTTATCCGTATTGTAGGCTTCATAGCCATCCATAAAATGGGCGAACATTGCCGGCTGAAAATGCTCGAACGCTTTTAAAATGGATTTTGCGCTCCAGATAAAGATTCCGGCATTCCACAGATAATTTCGGCTTTGAATAAATTTTCGTGCCGTGGCATAATCCGGTTTTTCACGGAACTGTACCACTTTTTTTATCGGACGCGTGTCTAATTTATCGTATTCGATGTACCCGTAACCGGTATTCGGGAATGTCGGTAAAATACCCAACGTCATTAGGGTTTCCTCACGCTCACACAAATCGAAAGCACGCTGCAAATTGGCTACAAACTGCACCTCATCCTCAATCCAGTGATCGCTGGGTGCCACTACCATAACCGCATCGGGGTTTTGCTTTTTTATCTTCAGGGAAGCATATAAAATACACGGTGCCGTATTTCGCATGGCAGGTTCCAAAACAATCTGCTCCTGTTTTACCTGCGGCAGTTGCTTCAATATTAAGTCGTTGTAACTTTCGTGCGTAAGAATCAGAATGTTTTCCTGCGGAATCAATTGCGACAACCGGCTGAATGTTTTCTGAATTAATGTTTCCCCGGTTCCCAACATGTCGTGAAACTGCTTGGGAAACTCCGTGGTACTTAAAGGCCAGAATCGGGATCCGACACCGCCGGCCATTAATATTGCATAATAATTTTTATTCATTTTTTCTGAGTTGCAAAGTTACTGAGTAACAAAGTCGCAAAGTTTTAATTGGATAACAATTCCACTTCGGCATTCGGATTGAACAGATAAATTCTTCCCGAGCTTAGTTCTATGCATTCATACCGTTTGGTACGAAGGGCGATTTTCTTAAATATTTTCCCATTATGAATGCGAAAAGTACTGCCATACGGAATCTCAAAGATATAATTTTTATCGTTTACCGGGTCAAATTGTTTCAGTGCCAACGATAAAGTGGCGTCCGTATCGCTGCTCGCTTTCGGATTTCTGAAATGTCGTGCCAGCAAAGGCAACAACTGGCTTGGGAAAACTTCCGGACGAATAAACGGTACCATCATGCGTTGGAACGTGAGCTTCCATTCGTCGCCATGGGGTTTGATATCTCTCCCGTATTTTTCGAAAGCTACCAGGTGGGCGATTTCATGAATCAGCGTCATCAGAAAACGGTATTTGTTTAAACTGGCATTCACGGTAATCTGATGAAATCCGTCGGGATGCCTTCTGTAATCTCCATGACGGGTCACGCGTTCATTGACAATTTTCAAATGAACGTTATAAGCTTTGATTAACTCAAAACAAGGAGGGACAGCGTGTTCCGGGATGTATTTCAGAAGAACCTCACTCATGTACTATGGCGTTGTGGATGAAACCTGCAACACTTTCCCGTTGAAATATTTATTTCCGGTCAGCGCGAAATTGAAAATATAGTCGGCCATTTCTTTTGCGGAAATCGGCGCCTCATAACCCGGAAAGGCTTCCTGTAACATTTCCGTCTGAACTGCCCCTAAAGCCAGTACATTGAAGGAAATGCCTCTTTCTTTGTACTCTTCGGCCAACAATTCAGACAGTGTAATTACTGCTCCTTTACTGGAACTGTAAGCGGAAAGTCCGGCAAACTTCATACTGCCCTGAATCCCACCCATGGAACTGATGGTCACCACATGACTTCCTTTTTGAAGATACGGAAGACAGACACGCGTTAAATTGGCCACACCGAAAACATTCACTTTATAAACGTTCTCAAATTCTTCCGACGAAATTTCTCCGAACGGTTTCAATAAAAGTGATCCGGCATTATGAATGATGATATCCACCTTTTTCCATGCGGTTGAAATGAAATTGGCTACTTTCTGCAAATCTTCATCCGAAGCCAAATCCACACTCAAACAAGTAATATGTTTATTCCCGAGTAACTCCGGAGCTATTTTTCTTGAAATCGACAGGACCTGATGTCCGGCTGCTGCAAATTGCAAGGCCAGTTCGTGCCCTATTCCGCGGGATGTTCCTGTAATTATAATGTGCTTCATAAAACTAAAATACTAAAAATCCCGTTCTGAAGTTCAAAACGGGATTTAATTTATTAAGAACAACGGGCTTACGCCAACATTGTTACCGGATTTTCTAAAAATTGTCTTAGTGTTTGTAAGAACTGAGCGCCTGTTGCTCCGTCCACAGTTCTGTGATCGCATGCTAAAGTAACCGTCATGGTGTTTCCTACCACAATTTGTCCGTTTCTTACTACCGGTTTTTCTTCGATAGCACCTACAGATAAAATTGCCGAATTCGGTTGGTTGATAATCGACGTGAACGACTGGATACCGAACATTCCCAAATTGGAAACCGTAAACGTACTTCCGTCCATTTCTGCCGGTGTCAGTTTTTTGTTTTTTGCTTTACCCGCCAAATCTTTCACGCTAGCGCCAATTTGCGTTAAACTCATCTGGTCGGTGAAGTTCAATACCGGCACTACCAATCCATCTTCCACTGCAACGGCCACACCGATGTTTACGTGGTGGTTGATAATCATCGCATCTTCCCTCCATTGTGAATTTACCTGTGGATGTTTTTTCAAGGCCATCGCACATGCTTTCACAACCATATCGTTAAACGACACTTTCGTATCCGGTACTGTATTGATTACCGCTCTCGATTTCATTGCCTCGTCCATGGCTACTTCAATAGTCAAGTAGTAATGCGGGGCTGTGAATTTCGATTCTGCCAAACGACGTGCAATCGTTTTACGCATTTGCGAATTTTTGATTTCCTCCTGGAATTTTTCTCCGGCAGGAACGAATGGTTTTACAACTGGTACAGCTGTTGTTGCCGCAGGAGTTGAAGCCGTTTGCACAGCGGCAGCCTGAGGTGTGAATCCTTCCACATCGCCTTTAACGATTCTTCCGTTTTCACCTGAACCTTTTACCTGAGATAAGTCGATTCCTTTATCCTGAGCTATTTTTTTAGCTAACGGAGATGCGAAAATTCTTCCGCCTGCATTTGTATTTTGTACAGGTGCAGTAGCCGTTTCCGTTTTTACTTCAACTGAAGCGTTCGCTTTCGGTGCTTCAAGAGAACCACCTGCTTTAAAATCAGCAGCAATACCGGAAACATCGGTTCCAGCAGGGCCGATAATGGCCAAAATGCTGTCAACCGGAGCCGTTTGCCCTTCGTTAACCCCAATATATAAAAGCGTTCCGGAATTGAACGATTCAAATTCCATCGTTGCTTTGTCGGTTTCGATTTCTGCCAGGATATCGCCTTCTTTAACGGCATCCCCTACTTTTTTCAACCAAGTCGCAACCGTTCCGTCGGTCATGGTATCGCTTAAACGCGGCATGGTTACCACTTTTACTCCTGCAGGAAGTGCTGCTGCAGCTGTTGGAGCCTCCGCCTTACCTTCTGCTACCGGAGCCGCTTCTGTTTTAGCTTCGCTCGATTCGGCTTCGCCTCGGGTTGGAGCCAGAGCACCTCCGCTTAGTAAAGCAGCAATATCTTCACCCGGAGCACCGATTATTGCTAAAAGGGAATCCACCGGAGCCGATTCGCCTTCCTGAATTCCTATATGTAACAGGGTTCCTGCATTGAATGACTCAAACTCCATTGTTGCTTTGTCCGTTTCAATTTCTGCAAGAATATCGCCTTCTTTTACCGTATCACCAACTTTTTTTAACCAAGTTGCCACAACACCTTCGGTCATGGTGTCGCTTAAACGCGGCATTGTAATTACTACTGCCATAATCGATTATAATTTATGTGGAATAAATGGATAATTCTCTTGTTCGTAAACCACATCATACAACTGATTTACTTCCGGATACGGAGATTCTTCCGCAAATTTCTCGCATTCGTCCACCAAGTCTTTTACTCTTTGGTCGATTGCTTCGATTTCCGCATCGGTTGCATAGTTGTTTTCTTTGATGATATCCAAAACCTGAGTGATTGGGTCGATTTTTTTGTACTCTTCCACTTCCTCTTTAGTTCTGTAGTGTTGTGCATCCGACATGGAGTGCCCTCTGTAACGGTATGTTTTCATTTCAAGGAACGTTGGTCCGTCGCCACGACGTGCTCTTTCGATGGCTTCGTGCATAGCTTCAGCCACTTTAATCGGATTCATCCCGTCTACCGGTCCGCATGGCATTTCATATCCTAAACCTAATTTCCAGATATCGGTATGGTTTGCGGTTCTCTCCACAGAAGTTCCCATGGCATACCCATTGTTTTCCACGATAAAAACCACGGGAAGTTTCCACAACATGGCCATATTAAAGGCTTCATGAAGCGAACCCTGACGTGCTGCCCCATCTCCAAAATAAGTCATGGTTACGCCACCAGTGTTAAAATACTTATCGGCAAAAGCGATTCCGGCCCCTACAGGGATTTGCGCCCCTACGATTCCGTGACCTCCGTAAAATCCGTGTTCTTTATCGAAAATATGCATGGATCCACCCATACCTTTTGAAGTACCGGTTGCTTTCCCTAATAATTCGGCCATCACTCTTTTTGGGTCGGTACCCATTCCGATTGGCTGAACATGGTTACGGTAAGCCGTGATCATTTTATCCTTAGACAGATCCATCGCATGCAAAGCTCCTGCTAATACCGCTTCCTGACCGTTGTATAAGTGTAAAAATCCACGAACTTTTTGTTGAATGTATAATGCAGCGAGTTTGTCTTCGAACTTTCTCCAGAACTGCATGTCTTCATACCATTTAAGGTAAACTTCTTTTGTGATTGGTTTCATCTATTATTGCTCTTTTAAGCTATATTACACAATTTTGCGAACGGCAAAAATAACACATCCCTTTAAGACGTGAAAATTTAAAGACGTTAAATTGTTCTTTTTATAAAAAGTTTTTATCAAACATCAACGGCAGCAAATTCTTAAGCGAATCTGATTTATAGACTTTACCGACTGCCGCCATGAAATATATTTCAATGGGCAAATCCTGACGAAACTCGTATTCGGCAATAGACTGTCTGCAAGCGCCACACGGTGGTATCGGCTCGGTCATTTCCTTATCATCCGCGGTTGCGGATATTGCTATCTTTACGATTTTAGCATCCGGATAAATGGCCCCTGCCTGAAAAATCGCCACCCTTTCCGCACACAAACCCGAAGGATATGCGGCATTTTCCTGATTGGAACCCAACACCACTTTCCCGTTATCCAACAATATGGCAGCCCCTACCCTGAATTTAGAGTACGGTGCATAGGCTTTCTTTCTGATTTCAATCGCCTGTTCCATCAAACTCTTCACTTCTGCGGAAAGTTCATCCGAAGATTCATAAACCAAAAAAGTTGACGTAATGCTAATGTTCTTCATTTACTCAAATTATTACAGACAAAAAATCCAAACTCATGACGAATTTGGATAGTTCATTTATTATTACTTTTTACTATAGATCATCATACGAATCACCGAAATTAAATGTCAGCGAGAAACGCAATGTGTTTTCCAAAGGATTTCTCACTTTTGAAGTAGAGAACAAATACGAAACATCTACCTTAACAATATTGTATTTGAATCCGGCTCCGATGGTAGCAAATTTTCTTGCTCCTTTTTCGACACTCTCATTAAAATACCCCGCTCTGAAAGCAAAGGAATCCTGATACCAATATTCTGCCCCTAATGCCCAGGTAAATTCCTTCAACTCTTCACTCATACCATCCGGCGCATCACCAAAAGACTTGAAAAGACCGGAAGCCCATCCGATTCTTCTGTAACGCTGATTCGCTTCCGAGTAGGCCGTGTTAATTTCAGTCTGCTCAATCGTACCGTCTCCGTCAATATCTGTGGGAACCACTTTTTCAGGCGTTGGCACCATCAGTTTGTTTACCTCTCCAATAACCGAAACCTTATTGTATTCATCTAAAATGAAATCAAAACTACCTCCCAATTTCAGATTGGACGGAAGAAAATTGGAACTACGCTCCACATCACCATCATACGAAATTTTCGGACCCATATTCTGCAAATTGACTCCTATACGGTATCTTGCGTTGAAATCGCTCATGGCAAATTCTTCCGACTGATAGAATCCGGCTACGTCAACGGCAAACGAATTGGCTGCTGATGCATCGGTATTACCATCCGGAATTCTTAAATTGGAACGAATGTAACGACCGGCAATTCCCATGGAGAACTGTTCACTCAATTTTAATGAATACGAAAGATCAAAAGCCAATTCGTTAGGACTAACGGTTCTCGGAATTTCTCCCGGATCACCGGTTTCGCGTAATTCAATATCGCCCAACCCAAAATAACGCAAACTGGTAGCAAAAGCACTACGTTCATTAATACGGTTATAGAAGGTAACCTGACCCAAAGAAATATCATTAGCTATACTTGTCAAATAGGGAGTATAACTTACTGAAAATCCGTACTTATTAGGTGAGAAGGCATATTTTGCAGGGTTGTACTGTTGTGAAAAAACATCTGCTGAAGTGGCAACACCCATATCACCAAGACCTGCCGCGCGGGCATCTGCAGAAATCAACAAAAAAGGAACCCCTGTCGTAATCACTCTATCCTGCGCATTAACTAATTGAACAACAAGCAAGAACAAGGATACTATGGATATTTTCTTCATTTTTATGATACTAATTAATTTAACAAATATACTATTTTCTTAAAGTATTACAAGTTTCTCAATTTTTTCTGCCGTTTTATTTGAACTTTGCGACTTCACCGTTAACTTGTAAACATAAACTCCTTTTCCGATTCTGTCTCCAAAATCGTCTTTACCATCCCATTTAATCTCGCGATTAGTGAACCCTACAGTAGTTACCGACTGATTAATGGTTTTAACCACTTTTCCGGTAATGGTCAATATCTGCACCTGAACATCCAGTGTTTCAAACGGCCTGTTGTGCGAAAACCAAAATTCGGTGTAACTCACAAAAGGATTCGGATAATTCAAAACGTTGGAAAGCGCCATTTCCTCATCCCCCATTACAATAAACTGAATTTCAGCTGTTGCGAAGTTGTTATACACGTCCCAAACTTTCAAAGTTAGCGTGTGCAAACCTTTGGCTAAATTTCGGAATGGAAAACGAATATTCCCTTTTGTATAATCATTCGGTTCGGTTTCATAATAATCATTCAGGATATACGGATTGTTCTCATCGCCGTCTAAAATCGCAACGATATCATGACCAATTCCGCTTGCAGTATTAATCCCGTTCTCGTCTTTCAATTCTGCCAAAAATATTGGCGAGGCATTTGTAATTCCACCCGAAACAAACGATTTATCATTCATCCACAACTGTATCCGTGGCGGTAAATTGTCTGCAACCGCATTTGTATTGATACCACCCACTTTAACGGTCAAATCATACCCGGTATTGTTTTCAAGAGGCTGTTTGTTTTTTGCATAAAAACTGACTCTTCCGGTACCCACCGGAATCCTGATATCTCTTGGCACGATAAATCCAAATTCGAATTGCCCGTTAGTCACAGAAGCATTTCCTCTGAAAATGGTTTCTCCCAATGTGGTGAAATTCATTATCTCCAATTGGCCACTACCATTCAACGTACCGTCATTTCCTAATGTGGAACGGTTTAAATCCTTATCAAAAATCTGAACCGCCAAATCACCATTATAATTCGACTGCAGATTATCGAATTCATCCACCACTTCGCCCGCCATTTTCACATAACTCAATGCCTTTAAGGTATCCGTAGGCTGTGTAACCGGCACGTCGTTGATTTTTGTCAAACGTACTTTTGGTTTAGGAATGGCCAATTTCAAAGCCGGATCCCCCACACAAAAAACAACATTACGATCTCCGAAAGCAGCCTGATTTTTAGTTAATCGCAATGCTTCCGCAATGGATTCGTAAGTATTGGAGCCGAATGAAAACAACTTTGAATTCAACACCTGATTGAGGTTTTCCCCTGTTGATATTCCTATTTCCCGGGTAGTTGTAACCAATGCCACCGCACCACCGGCTTTATTCCAAAACATGTATTCACCGGCCGTTGGTCGGAACGGATTGTCAAAACGGGTAAATTCACAAGTTATTGTTACAAACAAAGGATATCTGTACTGGTTCTTTAAATTTTGCGCCGTGGCTTTATCAAAAAGACGCTCCTGAGCCAAACCATCCTCCCCGCCGTGTCCGAAATAATTGAAAACCAAACCGCCACTTTCCAATTCACTCACGAAATCCTCGTTAACCGAAGGATAACGCTCCCCGCCGGCCGCAGTAACCTGCATATAGGAATCGGAATGGATTTTCTTCACATTCATGAATGGTTTTTGCGCATAAAGCTGGTCTGCCAATCCGTCGAGATTTCGTTGTAAAGTGGCATCGGTTGCGTTTTCCGCATCATCGGAAACAATCACATAACGGTTGCGCCATCTTCCAAAGGACTTCTCGTCATGATACTCAATAATCTTATTTACCATTTGATCGGCCTGTTCAGGAGAATTCACAAGCATTCGTCCCACGGCAATATCCAAATCTTTAATAGTCAGCATAGTCCCTTCATCGTCGTGCATCAAGGCATAAAAATCATCCGACATAAAAGTCAGGTAATTTGAGAAGTTAATGGGAGTAGCGCCTGAATTTGACGTTACCCTAAAAAAGGCCTCAAACACGGGAACCACATTGGTATTACCGAAAATCCTGTTTTTATAATCGAAGGAAGCATCCCCAAAAAGATTTACGTATCGTATTTTGTTATTCGGATAAGACGGATTATTAAAATAAATGTATTTTATCAGATTACGAATCGCTCCAATATCCTGTTTCCCTGAGGAAAACTCCTGATAAATTTGCGACAGTTCCACCACTTTCACATTTAGTTGCGAATAATTCCTGTGAAAATTTGCTAACTTTTCAGCCTGTGTTTTTAAAAAAGTGGGAGTAACAATAATATAATCCACATCCACATCAACACCAAGATCATTTTTAAAAATGGTTCCTTTTAAATTCTGATTGGCTATTCGTGAAGCCGATTGACTTGGAGGCGTATAAGCATTAGCCAAGTCCAACGCCACATATTTTCTCACTTCGCCTAAAGCGGCTTTGAACGAGAAGTTTGGCAGGCCCGGATTTTCAATTTTAGATACATTATAAATATCGGAAACATCCCATACCTGAGAAATTCCGGATGCGGAAGACAATTGATATTCTCCAACGCCAACATTTGTTCCGGCCAAGTCATTTCGAAACAAGAACTGCTGTCCGTATCCCTGAAGGTTTCGCTTAGCAACCAGTGAAATATTGTCAAGATACCCATTAGAAGAAGGCACTCCCCCATTATTATAATCCAACTGTATCGAAATGTTTGCCGTAGAGGATGTAAAAGTCCCTTCATAAACTTTCTCATAGGCCGCAACGTGTACGGTAGGATCTAAAGCAGGAAAATCCATGGTATTCAACTCCAGATTATTGGCTTTGATCTTGAAAGAGCTGTTTCCATAGGAAGCAGAAACCGCATTAACTTTTATTTTTACAGGAACCGATGTTGCCAGATTTGGAAAACTGAAATCAAAAGACTGTACGTTTTCAATATTAAAATTATCCCCAACCCATTTTCTCCCTAAACGTCCCACGTTGGTTTTATCCACTTCATAATACTGATAATCATCAAACGTAGTAAAAACCATATCCGCAGGAGTGACCGGCTGTACGTTGGCAGCTATGCGTTTTCCGTTTCCGCCCTGTGAGGTAACGTAATAATATGATTTCGAATCGTAAAGATTAACACTGGTGTCACTGTCGGTATTCCAAACATCAATTCCTTCGGCATAAAACAACACATAATCATCGGAGTCGAAAGCGCCGTCCTCTTCACCAAAGACCTGAATCGCATTTTCTTCCAAATCCATAGGATAAGGAACGGAATTCAATAAAGGTATCATTCTTCCGCCGTTTCCGTAAATCTTAATCCTTTTGGGATCGACATTGGTATCAAATCCCAATTGCTGTAAAAAATTTTTCGAAAGTCGGTAAATTCCGGACTTCTCGATATAGAATCGGTACCAGTCGCCAGAAGACAAAACGGAATTAACAATAGCGGCTCTGGCGGAAGATGGTCGTTCAGAAGACGTCGCACCTGAAAAGGCATAAGCAAACGATTTGACTTTCTTCACCTCATTTCCTACCTTTATAATAGGAGAAAAAGAAAGTAGGACGCTTTGCGCGTCGCGTCCGACGGTATAATCAATGGCACCATTCAGTCCGGCCGGAAGTTTGGCATAAGAAAGATCTTTCAATTCTTCTTTTGCAATGGTTTCATAAACAATATTGGATATCTGCAACGAATTTTCATTTACGGGCGCCTGAACGCTAATTCTTTTGCGGAAAACCAAGGTTTTTTCAACCGAATTAAATTCAAGATTTTCGATTGTAAACTGCGGAATAAGAAAAGGAATGGAATCAATGAAATATTTTTGCGTCGGTTTCCAATCGACTGTAACAGTCCCTTGTTCCTGACCAAAACAAAAAAAAGAAGCAGACAATAATATGAGAAGTAAGTATTTTTTCATTATATTGAAAACGAATTATTTCAAAAGTTATTACAAATAGAGAAAATATTTTCTTTAATAGCTAATTTTACACAATATATATTAAACAAAAGCGTTATCAGAAAGAGGTTTAACACGAATTTATATTTTTTTTAATAATTTATAAAAAAGTTGTTGCAGTTTAATGGTTAATTGCTATATTGCGGCACTAAATTTATTACCTACTTGAAGTATGAAAATTAGAAGAATTATGACTTTACAGATGTTTGCAGCGTTAGCGTTGGCAATATCTTTTACTAGTTGTAGTAAAAAGGGGTCGTCCAAAGGAGGTTCACAGGCAACTGGATGGAAAATCAACGACAAAAAAGGTGGTTTCCAGTACAATGACAAGTTCAAAAAGCAGGAAACTCCTCCGGGAATGGTGGCTATTGAAGGTGGAACATTTACCATGGGTAAAGTTGAAGATGACGTAATGCACGACTGGAACAACACGCCAAACCAACAACACGTTCAATCATTCTACATGGATGAAACTGAAGTAACCAACATGATGTATGCTGAATACTTGTTTTGGTTAAAAACCGTTTTCCCTCCGGATGATGAAAATTACAAAAACATTTACACAGGAGCACTTCCTGACACGTTAGTGTGGAGAAATCGTTTAGGATACAACGAGACGATGACCAACAACTACTTAAGACACCCAGCATACGGAAGTTATCCGGTTGTAGGCGTGAATTGGATTCAAGCTTCTGAATTCAGCAAGTGGAGAACTGACCGTGTTAACGAGGCCATCCTTGAAAGAGAACAATACTTGAAAAAAGACGCTAAAGTAAACGAAGTGGATGCAACAAACACTTTCAGCACCGAAGCTTATTTGGCAAGTCCTTCCACCGCACGTGGCGGGAATGAGGAAATCGTTTTCCGTGGCAAAAAAGGAGCTAAAGGCAAAAATGCCAAGCCTCAAACTACGAAAGACGGAAAAACAATCGAGCCTAAAAACGTATTCGCACAAAGATCTTCAGGTATCATTTTGCCGGAGTACCGACTTCCAACAGAAGCGGAGTGGGAATATGCTGCAGTTGCACTTAACGGAATCCGTGAGTACAACATCTATAAAGGTAAAAAGAAATACCCTTGGAACGGTCAATATACCCGTAGCGGTAAAAGAGCGCAAAGAGGTGATCAATTAGCCAACTTCAAACAAGGTAAAGGAGATTACGGTGGAATTGCGGGTTGGTCTGATGATGGTGCCGATATCACAAACAAAGTTAAATCTTATGCTCCAAATGATTTTGGATTATATGATATGGCTGGTAACGTTGCGGAATGGGTACAAGACGTTTACCGTCCAATGGTAGACGATGAAGCCAACGATTTCAACTACTTTAGAGGTAACGTTTACACCAAAAACAAAATTGGCGAAGACGGAAAAGTTGAAATGGTTACATCTGAAAACGTAAAATATGACACTTTAAGTAACGGTAAAGTAATGGCTAGAAATTTCCCTGGTCAAATTGCTCAAGTACCGGTTGACGAAAACGAAACATATTTAAGATACAACTTCTCTACTTCTGACAACAGAAACTATAGAGATGGTGACAAGCAATCAACCCGCTATTTCAAATTTGCTGATTCTGAAGACGAAGGTGGCGACAAAAAAGGAAGCGATGCGAAAAGAATGTACGATTCACCTAAACACCAAATCTCGGTTGACAGTTTAGGAACAATGAAAAGACAGTTCGATAAATCTTCCAAAAGAACAACTTTAGTAAATGACGATTCAAGAGTTTACAAAGGAGGTTCATGGAGAGACAGAGCTTACTGGTTGGATCCTGCTTCAAGAAGATACTACCCACAAGATATGGCAACAGACTACATTGGTTTCCGTTGCGCAATGTCTAAAGTAGGTCCGAAAGACAACAAGAAAAAACCAAGAGGATAATACACAAAAATTTTCATACTATACTATAAAAGCCCTAACTTAGGGCTTTTATTTTTTTATATACTTTCCTGATGAAAACAGAAGAAATCTACCAGTGTTTTTTACAGAGTACAGGCGTTTGTACCGACACCCGAAAAATTACTTCCGACTGTATATTTTTTGCTTTAAAAGGGGAAAATTTCGACGCTAACGAATTCGCGCAGCAAGCTTTAAACCAAGGCGCCGCTTTTGCAGTAATCGACAATAAAAAATACTTTACCGATGAGGATAAAATGCTTTTGGTAGACGATAGTCTTAAAGCATTACAGCTTTTGGCACACTATCATCGTAAAGAGTTAGGTTTGCCCATAATCGCCTTAACAGGAAGCAACGGAAAAACAACCACAAAAGAATTAATCAACGCGGTTCTTTCCAAAAAATACATCACCAAAGCAACTGTCGGCAATCTGAACAATCACATTGGCGTACCTTTGACCCTGCTTTCTTTCGACGAGGATACCGATATTGGCATCGTGGAAATGGGAGCCAATCATCAAAAAGAAATTGCGTTGCTTTGCGCCATCACCGAACCCGATTACGGCTATATTACCAATTTCGGAAAAGCCCATTTGGAAGGTTTTGGCGGTATTGAAGGGGTTATAAAAGGAAAAAGCGAGTTGTACGAGTATCTGGAACATCAGCAAAAAACAGCATTTGTAAACCTTGATGACCGTATCCAAAAAGAAAAAACGACCTCGCTGACACGCTATACTTTTTCATTGACTGAAAAAAGCGATGTTACCATCGATTCGGTTACTGCAAATCCTATGGTAAAAATTGGTTTTAAAAATCTGGAAATCAATTCCCATCTCATTGGTATTTACAATGCGAACAACATCAATGCGGCACTTACCATCGGGACTTACTTCAACGTAGAAACTCAAGCCATAAAAGAAGCCATTGAAAATTACATTCCTTCCAACAACCGTTCCCAGCTAACCGAAAAAAAGGGGAATAGAATAATCCTTGACGCCTACAATGCCAACCCAAGCAGCATGACAGCCGCCATAGAAAACTTTGTTCAACTCGATGGAGAATCAAAAATCGCCGTATTGGGTGATATGTTTGAACTCGGCAAGGACAGTCTGGAAGAACACAAAAAGATTGTAGAATTATTGATCAAACAACCGAAAATAGAAACCTACTTTATAGGCAAGGATTTTTTCGGAAACAAAACCGAGTATTCTAACTTACATTTTTACGATAGCTTTGAAGCTTTTTCTTCTGCGTTTCAAAAAAGCAATCCGATTGGAAAAACCATACTGATAAAAGGGTCCCGAGGCATGGCACTCGAGCGAACTTTAGAAATATTATAAATTGGTAAGCCGCTATATCAGCGGCTTTTTTATTTTTTTAAAAAAAAATTGCTATTTTTTGTAACAATGATTTGAGTTATGTATCAAAAGAGAAAATCAAACACAAATAAATAAGCAATATCATGAAATCAACAGCTCAAAAATTCCAAAAAAGCAATTTTAAAAAAGTATTCTTCTCCTTTGTGCTTTTAGTAATCACTTCACTAACTTTCGCACAACAGCCATCAGCATTCGAAGTAAAAGTAATCGGAAAAGGACAGCCAATTCTATTAATTCCGGGATACTCCTGTAGTGGTGATGTTTGGAACGAAACCGTAAACCACCTTAAAAACAATTACGAATTACACGTTCTTACATTAGCAGGGTTCGCAGGTGCTAAACCAATTGAAGACGAAGAGATTCTAAAAACCGTGAAGAATCAAATCATTCACTATGTGAAAGAAAAGAAATTAAACAAACCAATGCTAATCGGACACAGTTTAGGTGCCTTCATGACACTTTGGGTGCAAAGCACGGAACCGGAATTGTTCGGAAAAGGCATTTGCGTCGACGGACTTCCCTTCCTTTCTGCCATCGGAAAACCGGAAACTACAGCAGAATCCTTGAAAAGCAGTCCGCAATACAATAAAGAGATGGTCATTGCAAATTTCAAAGCGCTACCCAACGAAGGCTATGTGGCCAACATGACAAAATCCATGCTATATCAGGTGAGCGACAGCATTCGCGCTAAACAAATTGCCGAATGGAGCTACAAGAGCGACCGAAAAACATTGGGAAGCACCATCGTTGAAATGGCGACTACCGACTTAAGAAAAGACATCGCAAACATAAAATCGCCTATATTAGTAATGGCAAGTCTTTTCGGTACCAAAGAAGCCAGTGAAAAAATATACAACGAACAATATGCCCTTTTAAAAAACAAAACCATAAAAGTTGCCGACAGTAAACATTTTATCATGTACGATCAACCGCAGTGGTTTTACAAAGAAATCGATGCCTTTTTAAAAACCAAATAACCAAACCGTGACAAGCAACCAAAATCAAGAAACATTCTTTAAAGAAATTTATGAAACCTATTCACCAAAAGTGCATCGACTGTGTCTTGGATATACAGGAGACACAATGGAAGCGGACGACTTACTTCAGGAAGTGTTCATAAAAGCGTGGCAAAATCTGGATAAATTTCGAGGGGATTCGCAAATCAGCACTTGGATTTACCGAATAGCGGTTAATACCTGTCTGTATCATTTACGAAGTCAGAAAAACAAAAAAAGTGTTGATATCGACAAAGCGATAATCAAAAAAGAAGAGGAAACCGACGACAAAGAACAACAGATACAGCTTTTATACAAATGCATCAGCGAACTTTCGGAAGCGGATCGGTTAATCATCACCTTATTACTGGAAGAGGTTCCTTATAATGAAATTGCCGCCGTAACCGAAATCTCAGAAGGCAATTTAAGAGTCAAAATCCACCGAATAAAACAACAGTTAAGTACTATTTACGCGAGATATGAAAGAATTTGATACCCTACAGGAACTCTGGAAACAACAGAAGCAAAATCCGCTTCCGGACGTAACCATAATCATAACGAAAGCAAAAAAGGAAAAACAATCCATGGCGAACAAAATAATCATTCAGGTTGCAACCTTATTGTTGGCTGTAGTAGCGATAATCATGGTAGTAGCGGCTATAGATTTCAAAATGGCGACAACTTACATCGGTGTGGGCTTAATGTTCCTAACAATAATCGCTTTTTCTGCAATTCGACTCTATCAGATGTACAGACTGAGAAATATCGATTTGACGCAAAATCCGAAAGAGGTTTTATCCGAATTGGAAACCTTCTATGCTTTTCAGCAATTTGTAAACACGAAATGCACGCTGGCCTACTTTATCCTATTGAATATAGCCTTTGGGTTTTATTTTATCGAGGTGATGCAACCCATGTCGACAATGACAAAAGCGATTGTTTTGGCGGTGTATATTGCCTGGATGCTCATAGCCTATTTCTATCTGGGCAAAAAACAGAAAGAGAAAGAACATGCCAGAACCAAAACCATCATTGACAGTATTAAGAAAATCGAAAAGGAGTACGAGCAATAGAAAAAAGTAGGGATAAAAAAAATCGCACATTATTGTTTAAAAAAATGAAATAAACGATATAACTTTACATCCCATATAAAAATCACCTATGAAACAATTTTTAACTTCTGTTACTTTAATCTTTTCGTGTTTCGGATTCGCGCAAAATACTATTTTTGAAAAGAAATTTGAAGAAAAACAACTTGTAAATCCGCAGTTTAGCAACGAAAATGAAAAACTTTATTTTTCTATCAACAATCCTCCAAGCTATTACTTTAACGACCTTATAGCAGTAGATGAAACTGGAAAAGTTGAGGAGATTTCTAAGAACCAAAAGTTCGTTAATGTGTATTTTTCTAAAGAACCCGGAGTTTACAGGATGTTGAATGAAGGTAATACATATACTATTGGTAATTCTGAAAAAATTAGCGGGCAATTAAAAATGAATAACCTTAACAATCGGGAAGAATTAAATCATAACTTCAACGGCACGCATGAAATCTTCTTCACCAATAAAAAAGGCAAAGAAATTAATCTGCTCCAAGACGAAGTCTACGTTAATCAATTGTCTGTAGCAACAGGCACGAAAAACAATTTTTCATTAAAAGCGCCGGATGTAAACAGGCTCAATGGTCCTGGTTTTATCAAATCAAAAAAAATAGGCCTGAAAGGGTACGTTAAAAAGGAACATTTTGAGATTATCACAAAATCAATTAGCAGCGACTATCATAAAAATGTGATTTATAAATCTTTGTACGACTTTCAGGGAAAACCACTGGGAGAAATAGTTTATGAAATTGATTTAAAGGATAAATTTTTGATTACCTCCACTAACGGAGGCGGCTATTCCGAATCGTATGGTCAAAGCAACAGAACGATATTTTCGGATGATTTGTCAATAAATAATTTTTATGAAGATTTGGCTAATGGCGAATTTTATGTTTATGGGATTTACAGCGATAAGGCATCCGAATTAAACAAAACAGTCAAAGTAAATGGCTATTATGTCTTCAAATTTGGCAAAAACGGTAACAAAATATGGGAATCCGTTAACAATTTTGAAGATGAAGGCGATTTAAACCGCTCATATTCCCCTGCACAAATCAGCACATCCTTAGCGGAATTTAAAGAGAATTTATATTTCTCATTAGCAGTCAACGACCATAAGGAATTCATGCATTACGCAATTTTAGATAAAGCTGCCGGAACGGTGAACAAAAAAAATAAGATGCTCTTTTCGGAATCCACTTTTAGTTCTTTTTCTACGGCTCGAAAATTTCTTTCCAAACTTGATGGATTTACAAATCTTAAAAACAAAACATTTGACGATAACACCATAATGGCGGTAGACAACAATGAAGTCTTGAAAAAGTACATTAATGACCAACAAGTTGAAAAAGGAAACGAGATCCACTATGTATCATCGTTTATAAACAACAAAATTTGGGTTGTTGCCTATGATAACAAAAGGTATTTTAAAGTAACTACATTTTAAAACCTATATCGGTAATAAAAAAAGCACTTCAATTTTTTTGTTTTTTTTGTGGGCGATGAGGGGTTCGAACCCCCGACCCCCTCGGTGTAAACGAGGTGCTCTGAACCAGCTGAGCTAATCGCCCTTTTATCAATTAATGTTCCCATTAACAGGCTGCAAATATAGCGGTATTTTTTACTTCTGCAAAATTATTTTACAAAATTTCTGCAACCACAAATGTACTTCCGCCAATGTAAATAAAGTCCTTTTCTTTAGAAACCTGCAAAGCACTTGCATAAGCTTCTGAAACAGAATCACATACTTTGCCTTTCAAACCATAATCAGCGGCTTTTTGATGAAGAATCTTCGCATCCAAACCACGGGAAACATTCGGTTTACAGAAAAAATAATTCGCGTTTTTAGGGAATAACGGCAAAATAATATCCAAATCTTTATCATTAACTACCCCCAAAACAAAATGCAAACGCTCAAAATTTTCATTTTGAATCTGATTGAGTACAATTTTCAATCCGTGACCGTTGTGTGCCGTATCGCAAATCACTTTAGGATTGGAATGAATCTGTTGCCAACGCCCCAACAAACCGGTATTCTTTACAACATGCAACAGTCCGCTCTTCAGATTTGTTTCCGATATATTAAAATGCGATTTTAAAACTTCAATAGCCTGCACCACCGTTTTTTTGTTGTGAAACTGATAATCGCCCAATAAGCCGCAAGGATAGTCTTCCTTTACCAAATCGGATGCGAAATAAAGTTGTGAAGCACATTCTTTGGCTTTTGCCACAAAAACCGGCTTCGTTTCATTAGTGTATTCACCAATTACTACAGGAACATTCGGCTTGATAATCCCTGCTTTTTCATAGGCAATCGCTTCCAGCGTGTTCCCTAAAAACTGCGTGTGATCGAATCCGATATTGGTAATTACTGAAACCAAAGGCGTAATGATATTGGTGGAATCCAATCGACCACCCATGCCGACTTCAATCACGGCAACATCAACTTTCGATTTGGCAAAATAATCAAAAGCCAAGCCTACTGTCATTTCAAAAAAACTCAATTGGTTTTCCTCAAAAAACGATTGGTTATCGGCAATAAAACCGACAACGAAATCTTCCGAAATCTCAATCCCGTTGATTTTTATCCGTTCCCGAAAATCCTTTAAATGCGGCGAAGTATACAAACCTACCTTATACCCGGCTTCCTGTAACACCGAAGCAATCATCGATGACGTCGAACCCTTTCCGTTAGTTCCAGCCACATGAATGCATTTGACAGTTCGTTCCGGATTTCCCAGATGTTTGGCAAGTAAAAGGGTATTCGTTAAATCTTTCTTATATGCCGAAGCGCCTTGCTGTTGATACATAGGCAATTGGGCAAACATCCAATATAAAGTTTGTTGGTAATTCATAACAAAAAAGAATAGCTTTTGACTATCTTATTTAAAATTAACCACAACAAACCCTATCTGACTTTCAGGAGCGGATTTGTTTGGTCTCCATTTATAGTTTTTGATTATAGACAAAGCAGGCTCAACTAAACAAAGATTACTACTCGTTGAACCTTTAGAAAGATTAGCCTCAACAACATTTCCTTTTTTATCAATTTTAATCTGAAACACCAATCTTCCTTTATCAACACAAGAAACAGAAATAGTTTCAGATTTACTCAATTCTCTATCCAATAAAGCCCAACTGATTATATCATCAATATGATTAACAATTTTCTTGTTCTCGGGTCTTCCATAAAAAACACTTTCAAAACGTTCAAATTTTCTTTGAAGTCCCGGATAATCCCCTCCAACACCGTGTGATGTACCTAATTGCTGAGAAAAACAATTGACATTAAAAATGAAAAATGAAACAAAAAGTAACTGTTTCACTATTCTCCTAATTTAAAATTGATTACAATAAATCCGATTTGAGTATCCGGCGCATTATTGTCGGCATGCCATTTGAATTTTCGGGCTGTTGCCAAGGCCGGCACAATCAAACACTGATTCGTGTTGGTAGTTCCTTTTACATATTGAGCTGCGATAACATTCCCGCTTTTATTAACGGTAACCTGTACCACCACGCGTCCTTCTTCGTTACAATCCTGCACCTGTTTCCCTCCGCTGGACAACTTTCTTCCTTTCAACCCCCAACTGGTACCACTTCCGGAACCTGTGCCCGTTCCACTTCCGTAGAAACTGTTCGAATACCGGTCTCCGTTAGGATCGCCTTTATCTCCCGGAACACCATCATCGCCGTGACCCCCTTCGACCCCATCGGATTTCGGACCGTTAATCAGACTGGAAAGCGCATCGGAAGTTGATTTTGTAGGCGTTGGCTTCGGAGCTACTTTAGGTTTAACTTCTGTAGTCGTATTGCTTTTGGTATCTGCCGTTTTAATTACCGGCGCTTTCGTATTGGTTTGCGTCGTTATGTTTTGCGCCACCGATTTCACCGGCTCTGCCGCTTGTTGTTGCGGTGAGGTTTTTATAGGCTCCATTGGCTGTACTTCTCCCTGTCCAACATTGGATGTTCCGAAATTAATGGCAATTTCGCCACCTTCAAAAACTTCCGGCACATTCGGGTCGTCTTTTAAAATATACAGAAAAAACCATAGGAACATCAGCACGAAAAGAATCGTGGTAATTGTAAAAGAACGTTTCTGATGTTTCGTTTCCAGTAATACCATACGTTATTTAGGCGCTACCGCCAATACGATTTTATATTTATTTCTGTAAGCAATATCCATTACTTTAACGGCATTTTCAATGGGCACCCCTTTCGCAACGTGCAAAACAATGTTGGGTTCCTTTTGGTTTCCTAACCTGCTTTTGAGTGCATTTTCCAATTCTTCTGCAGGAAACGGATCCTTGTCTATAAAATAATTGGATTTATCATCGACACTGACGGAAATATTTTCAACCTCATCAGCCTGTCCGTCGGAATTGGGTAAAACCAGATCCAGGGCATTGGTGGTGGTCATCGTAGTCACCGCAATCATAAAAAAGATCAGCAATAAAAAAACGATGTCAGTCATGGACGACATGTTGAACTCGGCATTTACCTTATTTCTTCCGCGTAAATTCATAATTAAATAGGATCATTTAATAAATCAAGGAAATCCACTACGTTCACTTCCATCATGTGTACCACTTTATCTGTAATACTCACCAGGTGATTGTAACCCACATAAGCGATAATTCCAACTATCAGCCCCACAACCGTGGTCATCATTGCCGTATAAATCCCTTCTGCCAGTACACTCATCTCAATTTTATTCGAACCGCTGGCGGCCATTTCATGAAACGCCATTACCATTCCCACAACCGTACCCAGGAAACCCGTCATCGGTCCAGCTCCGGAAATAGTTGCCAACATACTTACATTTTTCTCCAATTTATACACTTCCAGCTTTCCTGCATTTTCAATAGCGATGTTAATGTCTTCCAATGGTTTTCCGATTCGGGAAATACCTTTTTCAATCAAGCGCGCAACGGGCGAATTGGTTGAGGCACACAACACTTTAGCATTATCTAACTTCCCTTGTTGCAAATGCATTTTTATTTGGGTCATAAAAGTCTGATCCATTTTAGAAGCCGCTTTAATTGCCATTAATCTTTCAATGTAAAGATAAATCGCAAAAAACAACATGATGAAAATCGAAACCATGATGACCTGTCCTACCAAACCACCACTAAAGATAATATCCATCAGTGTCAATTCTTTTTTTGTTGCAACTTCGCCTGCCACTTGTGTTGCCGCCTGGCTTAATGTATCCACCTGAAGTAATAAACTCATAATTGTATTTGATTTATTAAATGTAACGCTAATATAGTCTAAAAATTGTTGCGTAAATATATCTTTAATTTAAGCGTAAAACAAAAAATTCCTTTACGTGAATAAAGGAATTTTTATATTTCCATCTTTCGACAGATTATATTTAGCAAGAATTATACCAATTGTTTTAAAGCGATTTCAAAAGCTCTGGCACTGATGTTTTTCTTATCAGAACTAACATTGTATGTTTTCTGGATGGCCGCTTTGATGATCTCCGAAGTATCGTTAAAGATGGCCTCGTCGGTCATCGCCACTTTTTTCTCCATGAAATAGGCAAAAACACGCGCCATACCGCAGTTGGAAATAAAGTCGGGAATCAAGCTCACTTTGCTGTCCACCTCTTCCATAATTGGTCCGAAGAAAATTTCCTTATCCGCAAAAGGCACGTTGGCACCACAGGAAATCACTTCCAGTCCGGCTGCCGTCATACTGTCCACCTGCGCTTTAGTCACCAATCGTGAAGCCGCACACGGAGCGAAAATTTCAGCACCGATCGACCAGATTTTCTCATTGATTTCCGCAAACGGAATCATTTTATCCGAAACTAATGTATTACCGTTTTTGTTTAAGAACAACGTTCTGATTTCTTCGAAAGTGAATCCGTTTTCGTTGATTACACCACCGTCACGGTCGATAATTCCCACTACTTTCGCACCCATTTCCGCCAAGTAAAAAGCAGCCGCAGACCCTACGTTACCGAATCCCTGAACGATTGCTTTTTTACCCACCACATTTCCACCGTAAATATCATAAAAATGACGCACGGCCTGTGCCACTCCATAACCGGTAATCATGTCGGCTACGGTATATTTTCGATTGATATCCGGAGAGAAAGTCGTATTTTCAATCACTTTTACCACACCCTGACGCAATTGTCCGATACGGTTAATTTTATCGGCTTCCGTTGGTTTGAAATGTCCGTTAAAAACACCTTCCTGCGGATGCCAAACACCACAAGCTTCCGTCATTGGGATTACTTCATGGATTTCGTCTACATTTAAGTCGCCACCAGTTCCGTAGTAGCTTTTCAATAACGGGGAAACCGCTTTATACCAACGTTGTAACACGTCTTTTTTTCTTGGATCGTTCGGATCAAAATTAATTCCCGATTTCGCACCACCTATAGCAGGACCGGAAACTGAAAACTTCACTTCCATGGTTTTCGCCAATGAAAGCACTTCGTTCATATCCAAACCTTTACGCATACGCGTTCCTCCACCCGCAGCACCGCCACGCAGGGAATTGATTACCGTCCATCCTTCTGCATCTGTTTCTGCATCTTTCCAATGGAACACTACTTCCGGTTCTTTATTTTCAAATTTCTTTAATAAATCCTTCATCTGTAAAATTTAATTTTGATATGCAAAGCTAGGGTGTTTCAAACAATGTAAAAAAGAAAATTTATTTTTTTTTGATATTTAGATACCGATTGGTATCTTTGCATATGCGATCATCGGAATTGACAAAAGCAAAAGTGCTGAAAGAAGCGACTGCCCTTTTTAACACGAAAGGGTATAAATCCACGTCATTAAGCGATATAACTGAGGCTACAGGCTTGACCAAAGGCGCCATTTACAGGCACTTTGAGAGTAAAGAAAGTCTGGAAATTGAAGCTTTCCAAAAAATGATGCAGGCTATTTTTTTGGCGTTAAACGAGAAAATCAAAGCGGAAAACAACACAAGGGACAAGCTCTTTTGTGTACTGAATTTATTTCAAAGTTACATTACAAATCCATTCATTATTGGCGGTTGCCCGTTGCTGAATGTTGCCGTGGAAGTTGATGACACCAATTTGGAATTGAAGCAAAAAGCACAACAGGCCTTAGCTGTTTTTCGCGATTCTGTGGAGAAAATAATCATCAATGGAAAAACACACAAACAAGTTAGGAATTTAGTGAACGAAAAATTAGTCGCAACTATCCTAATATCAACACTTGAGGGTGGTGTAATGATGAGTAAACTGCAAAATTCAAATGCCGATATTGAAATTGTGGTCAACCATTTAAAAAACTGGATTGTTTCGGACATCTTACTGTAAAAAAATTTATATAATTTGATACCAATCGGTATCTTAAAATAAAAATAATCATGAATTCTAAAAAAATAATGCAAAAATCCATAGGATTTTATTTCAATTTCCTCTCATTTGCACATCCGAAAAAACTAAAAAAAGAAGGTTTTCTGCTTTTTTGCAATCCATTTGCCCGAAAAGTGAAACCGCATCAATTGGAATTCTTACAAAAAGGAATGGCGGACAACTTTACAATGGAAGGTTACAAAATCCAGACTTACAAATGGGGCAACGGAAGTAAAAAAACACTTTTGGTTCATGGTTGGGCCAGCCATTCATTCCGTTGGAAAAACTATATTGAGCATTTGGTTAAAAACGACTTTACAGTGTATGCGTTAGATGCACCGGCTCATGGTCTATCTTCAGGGAAGTCCATTCATGTGGTTTTGTATGCCAAGGTTATCAACACTTTTTTAGAAAAAAAATCGGAGATTTCATCCATTGTAAGTCATTCCATCGGCGGATTCGCTACCACTTATTTTTTAGATCACTACAAAGAACATACTATTGAAAAAGCAGTCATCATGGGTGCACCCGGAGAAGCTTCCGATTTTTTCGATTTTTACAAACAAACTTTAGGATTAACGACGAAATCCGTCAACTTAATAATCGATGAATTTCAGGAACAATTAGGAAAGTTACCCAGTTATTTTTCGAGTGCCCAATTTGCTGAAAACATTGCTATTCCGGCTTTAATCATACATGATAAAGATGATCTGGCCACTAATTTTAATTATTCCGTCCGATTAAACAAACATTGGAAAAACAGCCAACTGCTACTCACCGAAGGATTGGGTCATGACTTAAAAAGCAAGGAATTGATAAAAAAAGTTACCGATTTTGTTATGAACTAAATTCATGAATTTTCCCGGAACAATGATCGTGCTTTGCCCCCGTAACACTGGCCAGTACATTTATCTCGTTTCTTAGTTTCAATACACCCAGCAAGGCAAAAATAAGCGCTTCTTTAAATTCGATGGTTTTGGCATCCGGTATTATAATCTGCATTTGAGGGAGGTAAAAACGCATCCGTTCGATTAAGAAATCGTTGTAAGCACCACCTCCGGTAACCAAAAGTTTCCCTTGTTCTGAAGGTAACGCCGCTGCCATCTGAAAAGCGACATGTTCGGTAAACGTTCGCAATTTATCTTCAATGGAAATGGAGTGTTTTTCTATTAGCGGAAGTACTGTTCCTTTTACGAATTCGAATCCGAGTGATTTCGGATATGCTTTTTGGTAGAAATCTAAGGCGTTTAATTCTGACAGCAATTCTTCTGAAATTGTTCCGGTTCGGGTAATACGTCCTTTATCGTCGTATTTCAATCCTAGCTTGTCGGCATAAAAATTCAGCACCGTATTGACCGGTGAAATATCGAAGGCGATTCGTTTACCGCCTTCTTCAAAAGACACATTGGAAAATCCGCCGAGATTCAGACAACAATCAAACTCGGAAAACAGAATCCGGTCACCAATAGGTACTAACGGAGCGCCTTGCCCACCGAGTTGCACATCCTGAACACGAAAATCGCAAACCACTTTCTGATGGGTCAATTGGGCTATTGCCGGAAGATTGCCTATCTGTAACGTAAATCCGTTTTGGGGTTGGTGCAGAATTGTATGTCCGTGTGAACAAACCGCATCGAGATGTTCAAGTTGGTGTTTTTGAATGAAATCGGAGATGATTTCAGCTAATAATGTAGTGTAGTTTTCGTTGAGTTTTTTTAGATCGGCCTTCGAAAAATCTACTGCTTTCTTCAATTGGTCAACCCATTGATCAGAATAGCTAATCGTTTCACTTTCAAAAATCTGAAAGGTCCATTTCCCGTTTTCAACACTAAAATGAATGTGTGCCAAATCCACACCATCGAGTGAAGTACCCGACATGACACCAACAACGTTATACCTCTTATTTTGCATGGGTTAAAATTAGACAATCCTATTGAAAATATGATATTTATGGCCTATATTTGGAAACTTTTTTAAAGGACATACAAACAAAACACTGAAAATAAAATGAATTTTAATTTAAGCGAAGAACAGTTGATGATTCAGCAGGCCGCAAGAGATTTTGCTCAAACTGAATTGTTACCGGGTGTAATTGAAAGAGACGAGCACTCAAAATTCCCTACAGAACAAGTAAAGAAAATGGCGGAACTTGGTTTCCTGGGAATGATGGTAGATCCTAAATACGGAGGAGCCGGATTGGACAGCGTTTCTTATGTTTTGGCAATGGAAGAAATTGCGAAAGTGGATGCTTCGGCTGCGGTAGTAATGTCTGTAAATAACTCTTTGGTTTGTGCCGGTTTGGAAAAATATTGCACGGAAGAGCAAAAAATGAAATATCTTGTGCCACTTGCTAAAGGAGACGTTATTGGTGCTTTTTGTTTATCGGAGCCTGAAGCAGGATCTGATGCTACATCGCAAAAAACAACTGCCATTGATATGGGAGACCATTATTTATTAAATGGTACTAAAAACTGGATTACCAATGGTGGTACAGCGTCTACTTATCTTGTAATCGCTCAAACCGATATTGAAAAAGGACATAAAGGCATTAATGCTTTTATTGTTGAAAAAGGTTGGGAAGGTTTCTCAATTGGTCCAAAAGAAAAGAAAATGGGTATTCGTGGTTCTGATACACACTCTTTAATGTTTAGTGATGTTAAAGTTCCTAAAGAAAACAGAATTGGTGAAGATGGCTTCGGATTCGCTTTTGCAATGTCAACTTTAAATGGTGGACGTATTGGTATTGCTTCACAAGCTTTAGGTATTGCACAAGGAGCTTACGAACTGGCTTTGAAATATGCTCAGGAGCGTGTGGCGTTCAAAAAACCGATTTTCCAACATCAGGCCATTGCTTTCAAATTGGCCGATATGGCAACACAAATAACCGCTGCAAGAATGCTATGTTACAAAGCCGCTTGTGAAAAAGATGCGGGTCAGGACATTTCCCACTCTGGTGCGATGGCAAAATTATATGCTTCTGAAGTGGCTATGAATACGACAATTGAGGCGGTTCAGATTCACGGAGGAAACGGTTATGTGAGTGAGTACCACGTTGAGCGTATGATGCGTGATGCCAAAATCACTCAGATTTATGAAGGAACATCTGAAATTCAGCGAATTGTGATTTCAAGAGGATTGGTAAAATAATCCCTAAACACTTATAAATTAAAAAGGCCGGTATTTAAACCGGCCTTTTTTTTGATTATCATGAAAATTTAATTTTTGGAAACTACTTTTTTAGTGCTCACCCCTTTATCGGTAATCACTTTTACGAAAAACATTTGTCCTTCACCGTGATTAAAAGTGAAATCCAATCGAACTTCTTTATTGAAGTAGGCATCAGCATCATTATAAGCCATAACGAAAAGCCCTTTCGCATCATACACTTCAATTCGCGCTTTTGACTGATAATCGAACTCATATCTGACATTGATATATTCTTTGAAAGGAATCGGATATGCGGAGAACATAGCTTCCGTTGAAGATTCGGAACTTTGGGCTGCGACTGCATCAACAGGTACAGAAACACTTACTCTACATTCATCGAATCCTCTGTTAATAGCATCAACAGCGGCATTTACATCTGAAGGAGACGGTAAACCTGCAACTCCTCCCAATACATTATTAGCCAAGATAAACAGATTATTTACAGTAGCCCCACCATTATTAGTCAGATAAGTAATCACTGACTGTGGAATTGTAAATACCTGAATAGAACTCATATCTGGAATGTCCGAACCACAATCCACATCTGCCGTAGCAAAAGTGGTTTCTAATTCTACCGCTCCTAATCCCGGATCTAACGATTTATTGAAGAATAAGGTCATTGTTTGTGACAACAATACATTACCAATAGCTCCATATTTACCACGACCACTGCTTATAGGAACATAACCCCATGTCGCAGTATTACCGTAAGTAGCTATTCCAGTCAACGCTCTTGGTGTTCCGCCACCAGGAAGCATTTTGAAAATATTATTATCCGCAATCACCGGATTACCATTTACATCGGACAAGTATAATGTGAAATATTTATTATTGGCAACACTACCAAATCGGAAGAATCCTCCTGCTTGAGTAACCGCATTAACTATAATCTGATGGTCGTATGTTGGTAAGCCGTCCGGAGTACAAGCCGATCCGTTATAAGCTCCGTAATATCCTTGTGTATAGGTACAATTTGGACCTTCACATGGAATCAAATCAACAGTTTCAGAATCGCTAATTTCACAATCGTTCGCATCCACTACTCTTATGGTGTAACTTCCAGTTCCAAGATTCGTAAAATTATATGGTGATGCAACTTCTCCAACGCTAACATCATTAAGATAAACTGTATATGGCGGTGTACCTCCTGAGAATTCAGCAGTTATACTTCCGGTTTCAGTTCCCACACAGTTTTCAGGATCGGAAGACAATATAAGGCCAAGTCCAGCTTCTGGCTGACTGATTACCGTACTGTTTTCGGCACGACAGCCGCCTGTATTTCCATTGGCATCCGTAATTACAACACTATAAGTACCCGCAACCAATCCCGACAAATCCTGATCGTCTTCCTGACCGGCAGGAACCACACCTCCATTAGAAGCGGTCCATGCATAAGCATAAGGCGGTGTACCTCCCGATGGCGTTAAATCAATCGATCCGGTGGCCGCACCAT
>NZ_FMTY01000003.1:0-6853 GCF_900100625.1 Flavobacterium saliperosum | reverse complement strand
AGGAACCACACCTCCATTAGAAGCGGTCCATGCATAAGCATAAGGCGGTGTACCTCCCGATGGCGTTAAATCAATCGATCCGGTGGCCGCACCATTACAAAGTACATCCACATCGCTGATCTGACTTGATAAAGCGGCAGCCGGCTGACTGATTACCGCGCTGTTTTCGGCACGACAGCCTCCTGTAGTTCCATTGGCATCGGTAATGACAACACTATAAGTACCCGCTATCAATCCGGATAAATCCTGATCGTCTTCCTGACCAGCAGGAATCACACCTCCGTTAGTAGCGCTCCATGCGTAAGTATACGGTGGTGTACCGCCAGATGGACTTAAATCAATCGATCCGGTAGCTCCTCCATAACAAAGCACATCCACATCGCTGATTTGACTTGATAAAGCAGCATCAGGTTGATCGATAAGCACCTGACAAGATGAGGCGATGTCTGGAATTGGAGTCTGATCAACTGTATCGGTAACCACCACCAAATAGGTTTTATCACCACTCAACCCAGTAAAGGTATAAGTTGCGTAACTTTGGTTTAAGTCATTATCAACAGCAGGACTGGTGGCTATCGACTGCGTTAAATCTGAAGTATCGTAAAGATAAAAAATGTAAGCCGGAAATCCTGCAGAAGCCCTAACGGTAATCGAACCGGTTAGATCTCCGTAACAGGCCGGATTAGCCGAGTCGATTATTTCACATACAGGAGCACACGGATTTAATACGGTAAAGGTTGCTGCTACGGTATCGGTTTGACCACAGGCATCTGTGACACTCCACGTAACGGTAGTAAATCCACCGGTAAAGGAAGGTGCTTCAGGATTCGCTGGATCTATTATCGTTACAGTACCATATGGAGCAGTTCCTCCAGTTGGTACCGGAGTTGCATTCAGCCAGGTACTAAATGCAGTGTTGATTGCCGTTTGCGGATCAGAAACCCCACAAAGGGTGGTGGCACCGCCCGGAGCTTTGGTTATTTCCGGTACTGTCAAAGGATCCTGACCTATAGCAATGCCAGAAACCGTATCCGTACAACCTTTTGAATCTGTAACTATCACACTATAAGACCCTGCCACCAATCCGGAAAGATCCTGATCATCGGCTTGACCTGAAGGAATGACACCTCCATTGGATGCTGTCCATGCGTAAGTATATGGTGGGACTCCACCTGTTACTGATAAATTGATTGAACCAGTTGCACTTCCAAAACATTCTGCATCTACATGGGTTTCAGTAGCATTAATTGTCGTAGGAATATTAACATCTGGATTATCCCAACAATATTTACCGTTAGGATTATTGGCCAACGTTACAGGACACTCCCCATTAGCCGCGGTCCAAACTAAAAGAATATCGGTTATTACAAGCGTACTACCACAAGTAAAGGTAAAGTCAACGGGAGCCAAATCCTGCCCACCACCTATTTGGTCCGAATTTTTAAGAAGTGGTCCAAAACACATCGAAAGATTATGATTTACAATCCCGCCGCCAGGCAGGGTTTCCACAATCGTTCCACAAATCGCCAAATGTCTGCCACTACTCTCTGTATTATGGTTAACTCTAATAGTAAGAGGAGCAGTTACCGGACCACTTTCACACGTGTTACATGGACTTCCGGTATCTATACTGGCAGATAATACTCGAATATCATTTGCGGGACACTGACCATCTGTATACGCATCTGTAAGTAAACGCAAATCTTGTTGCTCTTGAGCAAACATCGAATTAATCGATAACCCGTAAAGGAAAAAAAGGAAAACTATCGAAAGTAAATATTGACAATACGATTTTGATTTTGTTATACCTTCAGTAGGGTTTTCATTTCTAAAAAAAGCTATTTTTCGTTTCATAATAATACGGTTTTAGAGCCATATTATTAGTGGGAGTTCAATGACAAATAAGGGGATTCCAAAAATTAACGCCCTTTTCAATCAAAAATTGAAACTCTAAAATTATTCAGAAAAAAAGAACAAAGAATAAATGTTAATTGATTTTTGTGGAGGTATTATTGCACAACGCAATCACAATTAACCATAAAACCGTCAAATAACCTTATTAAAGTTTATTGACACAAATTTAACATAATTTCAGTAATTCCCTTAACAAAATAATAACGTTTTTAAATCTTTAACATTTTTAACAAAACATTGATTACCAGATGCTTAACCGCAATTAAAGACATCTCATTAAGCGGATGCTTACCCCTCACAATTACTCGACTCAATTCAGTTTATTGAATTTCAATAAGAACAATTCGTACACTCCTAGTGACAAATCAACCGAACAAAAATGAAAACACGGGTTCTGATTTTTGCAACAGGAAATGCAACATAATATAGGATGAAATTACTTACAGATAAAGAGGAGTTATTAGTAGCCTTAAAAACATAATTTACTAAAATTCAATATATTACAGATTTTTTCTATCAATTTTATCCTAAAGAAATGTTCGAAAAACAGCACAAATCTTACAGTTTTAAAAAAAAACATGCATTTCATCGATTTTTTTGTTAATTTCATCGATATTTTGATTTAACTTGTTAGTTTTGAACCAGTTAACAAAAAGAAGTGATTTATGAAAAAATTGATTTGTGCTGCCCTATTATTTACCGGTACTTACGGAATTGCCCAAAACGGAAATGCTTTATGGAGAAAAAACACCACTAATGAATCTTCCGGAAGAAGTACTCAATCCCACTTACCGCAAAAAAACATTTTTGATTTGGATTTTTCCGCTATGAAAAAAATGTTGGCCAATTCTCCTAAAAGAGACGCTTCCAACAATACCTCCAATACAATTATCACATTACCAAACGGTGAAGGCCAAATGGAAAACTTCAAAGTTTACGAAAACTCGGTTATGGCTCCTGAATTAGCTGCCAAATACCCGGAAATAAAATCCTATGTAGCGCTTGGTGTGGATAACCCACAGGCCCGTGCCTATTTTAGTAATTCACCACTAGGCTTCAAATCCATGACGATTTACCCTGGTAAAGAAAGTGTTTTTATTGAACCGGTAAGTTCAGACAACACTTCTTATACCGTATATAAAAAATCTGACCATGAGAACCCTTTAGACCAATTCGAGTGTGGCGTCGTAGATACCGTTGTTGAAAAAAACAACCTGACTACTTCTACCCTTCGTGGCGCCGATGATGGCAAACTTCGCACTTACAGATTAGCGATTTCCTGTACAGGAGAATATGCTACCTATTTTGGCGGTACAAAAGCTCTAGCAATGGCAGCAATCGTTAACACTATGACACGAATTAACGGTGTTTTTGAAAAAGATTTCGGAGTGAGATTAGTCCTTATAGCGAACAACGATACGATTGTATACACCAATCCCACAACCGATCCCTATACCGATGCTTCAACGTATTGGGGTTCACAACTACAATCAAATTTAACCGCTACAATTGGTGAAGCCAATTATGATATTGGTCATTTGTTTGGAGGAACTACAGCTGGCGGAAATGCAAACTGTATTGGGTGTGTTGGCGTTGACGGCTTAAAAGGTAGCGGTTATACCGGAAAAAGTATCCCGTCCGGAGATTATTTTGATATTGATTATGTAGCTCACGAAATGGGACATCAATTAGGTGCCACACACACTTTTACCTATAGAACCGAAAGTGGGAGTAATTCACAAATGGAACCCGGTAGCGGATCTACCATAATGGGGTATGCCGGACACGGGAGTTATAATCTTCAATCGCATTCCGATGCCTATTTTCATGCTATCAGCATCCAACAAGTAACCGATAACATTAAAGCCAAAACTGCCGGAACAATTACAACTACAGGCAATGCGACTCCCGTTGTAAATGCCGGATTAGATTATACTATTCCCAAAGGAACGCCTTTTATGCTGACTGGTTCTGCAACAGATGCCAATACTAATGACGCACTGACGTATGCTTGGGAACAAATGGATTTGGGAAATTCAACTGCAACGGTACCTACAAATACCGCTGCAACTGGTCCTTTGTTTAGATCCTATTTACCAACAACATCGGCTACACGATATTTTCCGAACATGAATTCTATTCTAAGCGGCTTAACATCCACTCCAAATTCTCCGGTAAGTGCGACATTCAAAGTGGAAGCCTTACCCGAAGTAGCCCGTACCTTAAACTTCCGCTTAACCGTTCGTGATAACCGTGCCGGAGGTGGCGCTAATAATACAGACGATGCGGTTGTGACAGTGAACGGAACTGCCGGTCCTTTCACTGTAGATACTCAAAATAATGCCGTATCCTATGCTGCAGGTACCACACAAACCATCAGTTGGACAGTTGCCGGTACCAACGCAAACGGGATAAACTGTGCTAATGTGGACATTCTATTATCAACTAATGGTGGACAAACATTCCCTACCGTTTTACTGGCAGGAACTCCAAATGATGGTTCACAAAATATTGTAATTCCAAACATACCGGGAACTACCAACCGAATCATGGTTAAGGGAAGTAATCATATTTTCTTTGACGTGAACAATGCGAACTTCACTATTACCGGCTCTGGTTCTGCTGATACTACAGCACCAACGACTTCAACACTTTCCGCTTCCGGAACTACCACTTCAAGTACAAATCTGACTTGGACTGCCGCAACGGATAATACTGGAGTTACCGGTTATAGTGTATACCAAAACGGGGTTTTAAGAACAACAACTACCACAACATCATTGGCTGTAACAGGTTTAAACGCTTCAACAACATATGGCTTCTATGTAACCGCTAAAGATGCCGCTGGCAATATATCGTCAGCAAGCAACACGGTAAACGTGACTACTCTTGCTCCTGCAGACAGTACAGCACCTACGGCTTCAACACTAACCGCCACGGGAACAACAACCATAAGTACTAATTTGTCATGGACTAGTGCTAGTGACAATACTGGAGTTACCGGTTATAATGTGTACCAAAACGGAGTATTGAAAACAAGTACTACCGCTACATCATTGGCTGTATCAGGCTTAACAGCCTCAACTACTTACAGCTTCTATGTAAAAGCAAAGGATGCTGCAGGAAACCTGTCATCAGCAAGTAATACTGTAACCGCAACTACTTTAGCTGCGGCGGATACCACAGCCCCAACGGCTTCAACACTTTCTGCTTCAGGAACAACAACCTCAAGCACTAATTTGGCGTGGACAGCCGCTACCGACAACGTTGGGGTAACCGGGTATAATATATACCAAAACGGGGTATTCAAAACTACTACTACGGCTACATCATTGGCTGTATCCGGTTTAACTGCTTCAACTACTTACGGTTTCTATGTAACTGCAAAAGATGCAGCCGGCAATGTTTCAGCAGTAAGTAATACCTTAAGTGTAACCACATCGGCTCCCACATTAGCAGACGCCACCGCTCCAACTAGTACAAAACTTAGCTTTTCCGGAACCACTATTTCGAGTACAACCCTGACATGGATTGCTGCTTCAGACAATGTAGGGGTAACCGGTTACAATGTATATCAAAACGGGGTATTAAAAACCACCACTACCGCTACATCGTTAGCAGTAAACGGTTTGACTGCTGCAACGTCATACAATTTTTATGTCATCGCAAAGGATGCGGCTGGGAATCTATCGACTGCAAGTAATATGGTAACCGTAACGACATTAAGTGCTGCTACCACCTATTGTACATCAACGGGTAATACTATAAGAGAATATATTAACCGTGTACAATTGGGAAGCATTAACAATCTGTCGGGTAACAACAATGGCTACGGAAACTTCACTGCACTTTCAACAGACTTATCAGTAGGTTCAACAGCTACAATTACTATAAATCCGGCATGGAATGGTCGCTCAGACAATGAAGCATATTGTGTTTGGATTGATTTTAACCAAGACGGAAATTTTGGTTCTAATGAACTTGTCTTCAGTAAAACAAAAACAAAATCTTCTTCTGTAAGCGGTAGTTTCGTTATTCCTAGTACAGCCTCTATGGGAACCACTCGAATGAGAGTCTCTATGAAATACAATGTGTTACCTACAGCCTGTGAGGTTTACACCAACGGAGAAGTAGAGGATTACAGTATTAACATTGTTGCTGCATCTACTGCTAAAGAAGACAATGATGCTTTGAATGATTCGGTAACCGTGAAACAAGAAGTTAACAAACTGTCTTTCAAAGTATATCCGAATCCCGTAAAAGACGGAACCCTATATTTCACAGATGTTGAAAGCAGCGCTTCCTACCGCATTTATAACCTAATGGGACAGCAAGTAAAAAATGGCAACACTGACAACAATTCCATCAATGTAAGCACTTTAAAATCGGGAATTTATATTATTGATATTTCTGACGGCACATCAGTGGGCAGTAAGCGTTTCATCAAAGAGTAAATAAAACACTGACACCATCCTAAATAAAATAAGCTGCCCACGATTGGACAGCTTATTTTATTTATAACATGACTATATTTGATCATCATCGTGAAAAAGTCCTTCAACTCTTGAAATCGTTCAAAAAAGGCCATACATGAAAAACTTCTTTAGGGTAACGATTGCGGATTATCTGCAAAACATAAAACACACAAAACCAATTCATTACGGATTGGTTTTTTCTTATTTGGAGCGATTGGCTTGGTTTATGTTGGCCATCCGTTTTCCTGCTTTACGTTACAATTCCCGCCACTTTTTAATAGTGTCGGGAGATTTCCACTGCAATCAGGGCTGTATTGTAATTGTATTTTGCATTTGTAAAGTCCAAAAAACAAAAATCCTTTCAAATTAATGGTTGGAGTTTTAAACTAAAGATTACAAAACGCTCTATTTTAAGAAGTTGCAAGTTCTTCACTTTACTTTTCTCCAAAATGAAAACGATACAA
>NZ_FMTY01000006.1 GCF_900100625.1 Flavobacterium saliperosum | reverse complement strand
AGCGTTGCTCCATACCAGTTCTCCTGCATCGTCAAAGTCTTTATCGTTGTTGTAGTCAATCCAAACCGCATAGCCTTCAGGGTAAACAGATCCCGTCCATGTTGGCGTTACTGTAATCGTTGTTGAAGTACCTTTGGTAAGATTTGTGGAAATTGATGTGAAATCAGTATACCCTGTACCTCCTGTAGAAGCATTGTTGATGGTTCCGATTTGTACTCTTCCGATAGATTCATCTGCCACACTGTTTCCTTGTGATGTACAATAAACAGCTGTTGCAGCCAATGTAGTTATGTTCACCGTATTACTTGCAGCAGAAACGTTTCCGGCCGCATCTTTTGCTTTTACAGAGAATGTATACGCTGTTGCTGCCGTTAAACCTGTCACGGCATAGGAAGTGGTTGTAACGGTTGCTTTTAATGTTGCTCCCTGATAAACATCGTATCCGGCAACACCAATATTATCCGTTGAAGCTGTCCACGATAAATTTGTTGTAGTTTGCGTAGTTCCGGAAGCCGTTAAATTTGACGGAGCAGACGGAGCAACAGTGTCACCGGAGTCCAAAGTAAGAGAAGTTCTCCAAACACCTCTTCCGTAGGTAGCCGCCGTAATATTATTATCGACATAATTTATCTCCAAATCCGTTACCGGTACATTGGGCAAATTGGTGTCGAAAGGCTCCCAGGCCGACATGCTATCGTCTTTGTAATACATACCCAAATACGTTCCCAAGTATAATGGGTTTAAGGCATTTTGCCCCTGATGAACAATTACATTTTTAGCAATTGCAGGCAATCCGTTATTTATGCTTGTGAAAGTTGCTCCGGCATCTGTTGAGCGGTATACCAGTCCGGCTGTCCCGGAAGTAACGGCATAAATAATATTACTGTTTGTGGAATGTACGCGGATATCTTTTACCGTTGTTGGGAAAGTATATGCTAAAACGAAGTTCACGCCTTTGTCGGTACTCTTGTACAATTTTGCGCCATCTGACGCATACATTTTGTTGTCGTTAGACGGGTCAATCACAAGATTTTCCACGTCGGTGGCAAATGATGTTGTACTCGCTACCCAAGAAGTCCCGTTTAACCGGTAAACTTTCGCATAACCACCAAATACCTCGCCTAATGAATTAATCGCTAAAGGTGTTACCCAATTGCCGGTTTCGGGTCCGGTAATTGTACTGGATAAGTTATCACCGGCCGTAGTACTTACATAGAGATTAGTTCCTTCCTGAATGAATCCGTAAAATTTATTTTGGTTAGTCGGATCCACTCCCGTGTCCATACCGTCAGCACCATAGTAGTTTTTCCATTGACTGTTGCTGTATGCATGACCTCCATTGTCCTGAAGTCCGCCTACCATTTTACTTGAAGTTTGCTTCGAAACCGATATCTTATAAAATTGGCTGATTTGCAATCCTGTCGTTAAGCTTGCAAAGGAAGTTCCCGCATTTGACGACACGTAGATTCCTCCATCGCTGCCACAATATAACTTATTGCCATAATAACGTAAAAAATGAATATCAGCGTGGGTGTAGGTAGCTGCTGCAGGTGAGCTCCAATTGTTTACTTTGGTGAAAGAAGTTCCTCCATTAGTACTTTTCCATATGTTCAAACATCCAGTAAAAACCACATTCGCATCTGTGGATGAAACCGCCAAAGCCAAATCATACCAGGCTTGGGTCGACTCAAATATATTTGTTGTACTTGCCGTTTTGGCAAAGGTGGTTCCGCTGTCAGTAGAACGGTACAGTCCCTGAAAGCCATTCGCCGTAGTAGAACTCAACACATATACATAGGCCGAATTGGCTGGGGTTACATCAATAACCAAACGTCCGGAAGACGCCGGTAATCCGCTGGTGACAGTCGTAAAAGTTGTTCCCCCATTGGTGGATTTATGGAATGAGCTTGGCTTTACTGCGTAAATTGTGTTGGGATCTCCCGGTTTCAACTTAATATCCTTAATATTTCCGGTTAACACATTGGTCCAACTAACACCGGCATTGGTAGTTTTATAAAGTCCTGCACTAGTGGCCACCCAAAGTGTGTTGGCATCTGTTGGGTGCATGTAAATATCCGAAGCCGTTGTAAAAGTATTGGTAAAAGACAGACCGGTGGTATTCCAGGTTAACCCGCCATCAGTGGATTTGAGAACTCCAACAGAATAAGTGTCAGTGGCATCCCTGTCTCCCGTGGCAATATAAATAACATTTGAGTTGTTGTGGGCTACCACAATTCCCGACACCCCAATCTGAGGTAAATTATCAGATAGAGGTGTCCAGTTCACCCCTGCATCTGTTGACTTCCAGATACCACCAGCCGGTGCGCCGACATAGATGGTATTAGCGTTGTTGGGATCCACATATACCACATTCACGCGTCCCTGACCCGAAGACCACGAACCGGTATTCGTATGGCTGAATGGACCAACCGGTAACCAATTACTGGTTTTCGCAACCGATGCGGAAGACTTTGATTTTGTTTTTCGGGCGTTAATTTTTGCCTGCCACGCTGACCAAAGTTCTCCGGGCGTTACCAGCACTCCATTTCGGTGTGTATTATTGCTCCATTGGTATTCCCAGCGTTTAAAAGGCTTATAACCGGAACCTTTTTTGCTTTTATCGTTTTGATCCCAATAGGCATTAAAGGACGTGACCATTTCCGCCATGGTTTGTGGCTGATCATTTGCGTTTTTTTGCGTTTTCTGCATCCATGGTGCATCTTCGTTAAATTGCGCAAACCCAGCAAATGAAAATAGCATAAAAAGAACCGCTAAAGCAATCTTTCGTTGTAGTTTGTTGTTCATTAGATAAAATTTTTTTGGTTGTTGTTTAATCAATCTGTTAAAACAGAGCAATATTAACAAAATAATAAATCCGCATTTAACAAAAAAGCAACCATAAGTTAACCTTAAAATCCTAAAAACAAAAAAGCAGCCCAAAAGGCTGCTTTTTGAATTATCTTACAATGTTTTGTCTAATCAATATTCATTTCCGGAATATCACCGTCAATAATTAATTCGGCTTCAGTGGCTTTAATAATCTCCTCCACAGAAACGCCCGGCGCTCTTTCCAGAAGTTTGAATCCTTTCGGTGTGATTTCCATAACCGCCAATTCGGTTACGACTTTCTTCACACAGCCCACACCGGTTAACGGAAGCGTGCATTTTTTAAGGATTTTCGATTCCCCTGCTTTGTTCACGTGCATCATCGCTACGATAATATTTTCTGCGGAAGCGACCAAATCCATGGCACCACCCATACCTTTTACCATTTTACCCGGAATTTTCCAGTTGGCAATATCACCGTTCTCCGAAACTTCCATCGCACCTAAAATCGTTAAATCGACTTTTTGCGCACGGATCATTCCGAAACTGAACGCCGAATCAAAAAAACTCGCGCCCGGTAAAGTGGTGATGGTTTGTTTTCCAGCGTTAATGATATCGGCATCTTCTTCCCCTTCAAAAGGAAAAGGCCCCATACCTAACACCCCGTTTTCACTCTGAAATTCCACTTCAATATCGTGACGAACATAATTGGCTACCAACGTTGGAATACCGATTCCTAAATTTACGAAATAACGGTCTTTCACTTCCTGTGCGATTCTTTTCGCTATCTGATTTTTATCTAAAGCCATGATTAGTCTCTTTTACGGGTTGTACGTTGCTCAATTCTCTTTTCGAATTTCTCGCCCTGGAAAATACGTTGTACCATAATTCCCGGAATGTGTATCTGATTCGGATCCAGTGTACCTGCTGGCACTAATTCCTCTACCTCAGCAATCGTGATTTTCGCTGCTCCGGCCATGCAGCCGTTAAAATTTCTTGCGGTCCCTTTGAAGATTAAGTTTCCGGCTTCATCGCCTTTCCATGCTTTTACTATGGAAAAATCGGCTTTGTAGGCCAATTCCATGACGTGCATTTTTCCGTTGAATTCACGTGTCTCTTTTCCTTCCGCCACTTCTGTCCCGTAGCCTGCCGGAGTAAAGAATGCAGGAATTCCGGCTTGCGCCGCACGGCATTTTTCGGCTAAAGTTCCCTGCGGGGTTAATTCCACATCCAATTCGCCGCTTAACATCTGACGCTCGAATTCGGCATTCTCACCTACATACGAAGAAATCATTTTTTTGATTTGACGTTTTTGTAACAACAATCCCAATCCGAAATCATCAACTCCGGCATTATTGGAAATACAGGTCAATTCTTTTACGTCTTTTTTTACCAGCTCGGCAATACTGTTTTCCGGGATGCCGCAAAGTCCGAAACCACCCAACATGATGGTTTGGCCGTCTTTTATATCGTGTAATGCTTCCTGAACATTACCAACTTTTTTGTTAATCATATGGTTGTTTGTGTTTGTTTAATTTTGGCCTAAAAGTATAAAAAAAACGCCTTTTTTGAAAGGCGTTTTGTATTTAGAAATCGAATTCTTCGGTTTGTGTGTCTTCTTCCACGGCCAGACTGTCAACCACCGCTTTTTTAGGAACCCAACAATCTACTTTAACCGAATAATTCTCGGGTTTTTCAAAAGGCTTCTGAGAAACATTCAGATTGTCATCTTCGTAACATTTTCGCATGAATATTCCCCAAATAGGCAACGCCATCGTGGCACCTTGTCCCATGTTGGTTTGTTCAAAATGCGCGGAGCGGTCTTCATTCCCTACCCAGATACCGGCAGCCAAATTGGGTACCATACCGATAAACCATCCGTCGGAATTGTTTTGAGACGTTCCTGTTTTCCCGGCTATCGGGTTTCTTAAATTATACGGAACTCCGGTAACTCTTGCGGATTCCGGTGCGCTGCCCCAACGTAAACGGGATCCCGTACCGTATTCGGTAACCCCTTCCATCAGTTTGATCATCGTGTAAGCCACGTCTTTACTCATAACGTCTCTCGATTCCGGAACCGGTTCGTATAAAAGCACCCCGTTTTTATCGACTATTTTTACGATTACCTGAGGTTTCATATAAACTCCCTGATTAGCGAACGTACTGAAAGCCGCTACCATTTGTTCCACCGTAATGTCTACTGCCCCTAAAGCGATGGAAGGCTGAACAGGAATCTCTGAACTAACACCCAGCTTTTTAGTCATATCCACCACCGCTTCAGGACCTACTTTATCAATCAGTTTTGCAGAAACCGTATTAATGGAATTCGCCAAGGCAGATTTCAGATTAACCATTCCGCGATAATTCCCGGTGGAGTTTTTGGGACTCCAATCGGCATCAATACCATAACGCCCTTTCGGCATGGTAAACGGGGAATCGTAGATGGAATCACACGGCGACATCTTTAACTGCTCTATTGCCGTCGCATACAAAAACGGTTTGAAAGTGGAACCCACCTGTCTCGCGCCTTGTCCTACGTGATCGTATTGGAAATGTTTGTAATTGATTCCGCCCACCCAAGCCTTCACATGACCGGTTTGTGGCTCCATGGCCATCATTCCGGTTTGCAGGAAATGCTTGTAATATAAAATGGAATCGCGCGGTGTCATCAGGGTATCTTTCTCTCCTTTCCAAGTGAAAATTTTCATTTTGGTCGGAACTTCGAATGATTTTACGATTTTATCCTCCTCAAATCCTTTCTCGTTCATGATACGCCAACGCTCGGAATTTTTCATGGAACGCTGCATAATCAATTTGGTTTCTGCAGGTGTAATGCCGATAAAAGGAGCATTTGGATTGTCTTTTTGTCTTTTGTTGAATTCGCCCTGCAGATTCGCCAAGTGTTCTGAAGCTGCTTCTTCAGCATATTGCTGCATTCGGGAATCGATAGTCGTGTAGATTTTCAATCCGTCACGGTAGATGTCGTATTCGCCGTCGCCGTCTTTTTTCGGATTTTCTTTCACCCACTTCTTCATGAAATCACGAAGGTATTCCCTGAAATAGGTCGCACTTCCTTCAATATGACTTTCCGGAGTGAACTTCAGAACAATTGGTTTGGCCTGGAAAAACTCTTTTCGTTCTTTGGTTAGGAACTTGTTTTTTTCCATTTGGTGTAACACCACATTACGTCGGTCGGTAACTTTTTGCAAACGGCGTACCGGATTGAAAAGCGAGGGGTTTTTAAGCATTCCGACAAACATCGCCGCTTCATCCACCGTTAAATCTTTCGGCTCTTTTCCGAAATATACTTTGGATGCCGAACGGATTCCCACGGCGGTATTTACGAAATCGACCGTATTTAAATAGTGGGCAATAATTTCTTTTTTGGTATACTGTCGTTCCAGTTTGGTGGCGATAATCCACTCTTTTGCTTTTTGGATGATACGGAACGGCAGGAATTTTGATCCTTCGCCGTGAAAAAGGTTTTTCGCCAACTGTTGGGTTAACGTACTTGCTCCTCCGCTGCTTCCCAGGCTTAATGCCGCACGCAACGTACCTTTGGTATCGATTCCGGAATGCTCGTAAAAACGTTCGTCTTCGGTAGCGACTAATGCCTTCACCAAATGATCGGGCAACTCGGCGAATTTCACCGGGGTTCTGTTTTCAAGGTAGAACTTACCAATGGTTACCCCATCGGAAGAAATGATTTCCGTAGCCACATTGGAATTCGGATTCTCCAATTCGTCAAACGACGGCATAGATCCGAAAAGCCCCCACGAGGCAAAAAGGAAAAATAAAATCACACCGCCAAAACAGTAAAAAAACAGTTTCCAGAATTTCTTTACGTAAGGAGAAAAATCTTCTTTTTTATTATTGATTTGCGCCATTTTAATTCGTTTTTTCTATTCTGAATCCTACTTCCGAAATTCCCTGCAGCTGTTCCACGCCCGGCACTTTTCCGCTTTCGCGAACAGCCTGTTGCACAGTTACTGTATATTTTCCTGCTTTTGGGAATTTTACGTTTTCCTTATACCAGAGCTTACTTTCTTTAACATCCGAAAACCCTTCACCCATAAGACTTCCGTCCGGATGGGCCATCTGATATTCCAAGGTATCCACTTTGGTAACACCGTCGGGCTGCAACATGGAAACAATCAAAAACAGATTGTTGTATGGATAATCGTTGTTATTCCGGATGTTTACAAACATATTATAATCCTGGATGGTATCGTTCTGTTCAAACGTGAAGGCCACCTTTTGCTTTTTGTGCCAGGAACCGTCAATTGCCTGATACTCATCAAAGACCCTTTGTTTGTCACATGACAAAAACAATAGTGACAAGACAAATCCAAAAATTAAAAATTTATTGTTTTGAATCATTTTTATCGTTCGATGGTTTGTTTCTATTTGGTTTCGGTCTTCGGTTGTTACGGTTTTGTCCTTCCGCAGCGGGTTTCTTCTGTCCGCCTTGTCCTTCCGGTGTAATTTTGTTTTGTCGTTCCGGAGCCGTTTTGTTTTGTCCGCCTTGTCCTTCCGGCGTAATTTTGTTTTGTCGTTCCGGAGCGCCGGCACCTCTTGGCCTTTCGGCATCCGCAGTCGGACGTTTTTTGTTCGGGCGTTTCTTTTTCTTCGGCTGATCGAATCGGGTTAAACTGTCTTGTCCAACGGCATTCTGGAAGTTTTTCTCTTCCTCTACAATGGTTTCGATGGCATAATCTTCGATTGCCGTAATGCGTTTCTTTTCTTTGTTCAACGCCACAATCTCTTTTACCTGATCTACCTTTAAAACGTGCCATTGAGCAAAATTATTGGTATAAGCAAACCACATCAGACCTTTGAAAATATCGATTTTCTGACAAACCGCATCCCCTTTTTCGGAATACAATTTGGTTTCCATATCCGGGAACCCTTTTAAAGCATCCAGATACGTATCCAATTCATAATTCAAACAACATTTCAGTTTACCACATTGTCCGGCCAGTTTTTGCGGGTTCAGCGACAATTGCTGGTAACGGGCTGCCGAAGTATTCACACTTCTGAAATCCGTAAGCCAGGTCGAACAGCACAATTCACGTCCGCAAGAACCAATGCCTCCCAAACGGGCCGCTTCCTGACGGAAACCAACCTGCTTCATCTCGATACGGGTACTGAATTCTTTCGCAAAATCCTTAATCAACTGACGGAAATCGACACGATCATTCGCCGTATAATAGAACGTGGCTTTGGAGCCGTCTCCTTGGAATTCAATATCTGAGATTTTCATTTCCAGTTTTAACGCAATCGCGATTTCACGCGCGCGCACTTTCATCGGATCTTCCTTGTCACGGGCATCACTCCAGATATCGATGTCTTTTTGAGACGCCTTTCTGTAAATTTTCGGCACTTCACCTTCGTGATTTACCGCTTTTTTCTTCATTTGCACTTTCACCAACTCTCCCGTTAAGGTAACAATCCCCACATCGTGACCCGGCGACGCTTCTGTCGCAACGATGTCTCCGATACTTAAGGTAAGTTTTTCGGTATTGCGGTAAAATTCTTTTCGTCCGTTTTTAAAACGTACCTCAACGCAGTCAAAAGGTTCCTGACCACCCGGAAGCGTCATGTTGGAAAGCCAATCGAATACGGTTAATTTGTTGCAGCTATCGGTGCCGCAAGTCCCATTATTTTTACACCCCTTTGGCGCACCGCCATCGGAAGTTGAACAACTGTTACAAGCCATAATATGAATATATATTGATCGTTCGCCTTAGCAAACTACTGTTTCTAAATTGATTTTGTGGGTAAAGATAGTATTTTTTAGTTGCAAAGCCACAATCCGAAAAGTTGTAATATTCCTAATTTTTCCAAAACAAAAAACCTACTGCTTATTTACAACGCAGTAGGTTTAACTTAAGTATCTTACTTTCAATTATTTTTGATGCCTCTAGGTTTCTTTTACCGAAATGATATTTACCGGACAGGCTTTTACCGCTTGTTCACAAGCTTCCATAATGCTGTAATCGTGTGATTTTAACGTATGAAATCCTTTGGTGTTTACCGATTTCAGCAGCACCGTTTTGCCGTCTTTTTTAGACATCTGAAATTGTGCCGGAGCCATTTCGACGCAATAATTACACCCGATGCATTTCTCCCGTTGTAACGTAACCACCACCATTAGGCTTCCACAATTTTATAGAGTTTGTCCGACAAACGGATTCGGAACGGTAATTTGAACGTACAACTGTCGCCTTTGGTGGCTTTCTCCGCTATTTTTTCGTTTACGTACATTTCGTCAATCACCATTTCCTGCGCGCCGGTACTTGGTCCTGTGATTAAAATTTTATCGCCTTGTTTGATATCGTAGGCTTCGATTTTGAATTCGCCTACGCTGGCTTTCTGAAAGAAATGAACACCTTTGCCCACATAGACTTTTTTCTGCGTGGCACTCGATCCCGGATTGTCGCTCCACTCTCCCAGTTTTTGCCCGAGATAGTACCCACTCCAAAATCCGCGATTGTAGACCGTAGCCAACGTTTCCATCCAAATATTGATTTTTTCTTTGGTAAACGTTCCTTCATAATATGCATCAATAGCTTCACGATACGTTTTAACCACCGTTGCTACATAATCAGCCGCTCTTCCACGTCCTTCGATTTTCAGCACTTTGATGCCCGAATCGATCACCTGATCCAGAAAATCGAGCGTACACAAATCTTTGGGAGACATCATGTATTCGTTGTCGATTTCGATTTCAAATCCGCTTTCCTGATCGATTACCGTATATTTTTTTCGGCAATTCTGTTTACAGGCGCCGCGATTGGCCGAAGAATTATGCGAGTGCAGACTCAGGTAGCATTTTCCCGAAACCGCCATACATAAAGCGCCGTGTCCGAAGATTTCGATTTCCACCAAATTCCCGCTTGGGCCTTTGATTTGCTCTTTCTCGATTTCATCGGTAATTTTCTTTACCTGACGCAAACTCAGTTCTCGGGACAATACGATAGTATCGGCAAACAGACTGTAGAATTTTACCGTTTCAATATTCGTCACATTCAATTGGGTGGAAATATGGACTTCGATTCCCATCGTTTTGGCTGTCATGATTACCGCCTGATCCGAAGCGATCACCGCCGTAATTCCGGCTTCTTTGGCTTTGGTTAGCAAGGTTTTCACCACCGACAAATCGTGGTCGTATATAATAGTGTTTAACGTTAAATACGTTCTGACATTTTTTTCGTTACAGCGGCGTACAATTTCCGGCAAATCGTCCATTACGAAATTTACTGTCGCACGCGCACGCATGTTCAATTGTTCCACGCCGAAATAAATCGAATCGCAACCGTTGTCCAAAGCCGCCTGCATGGATTCGAAATTCCCTGCCGGAGCCATAAGCTCAATTCTTCCTGAAGTGGTCATTAGCAGATAATTTTAAATAATTTATCGGATAATCGCACGCGGAACGGCACAGCAAAAGTGACTTTATCGCCCGGTTTTGCCTGAGTTCCTTCCGTACCGTTGACGAACATTTTTTCCAAAATCAGTTCTTCATTCCCGGTTGTCGGTCCAGAAATCAGAATCTTATCGCCAAGATGTAATTCCTGATTTTCGATGATGAAAAGTCCGACCTGAGCTTTCACATAATAATGTTCGGCTTTGCCCAACAACACCTTTTTGATTTTTATTTTCTGACGGATGGTTTTCGGTTTGTCGGCTACCGCCAAAGGAATATCTGTTAATGCTCCCGATCTTTTAAACAACAACGATTCGGATTTCCCTTTTCGGAAGACTTTGTTTCCAACCTGAGCTCCTCTTCTTAATTTCACTTGCTCCACTAATGGCAAACGGGTGATGTCCAGACATTCGGAAGAACAACAGTTGTCCATCGCCTCCTTGCATTCGTCGCACTGGATGAACAGCAAATGACAGGCGTCGTTTTCGCAATTCGTATGATTGTCGCACGGTTTTCCGCATTGGTGGCACTGAGAAACGATATCGTCAGTGATACGCTCGCCCAAACGGTGGTCGAACACGAAGTTCTTTCCGATGAATTTGCTTTCCAGACCTTCTTCCTTGATTTGTTTGGCGTACTGAATAATGCCGCCTTCCAGTTGGTATACATTTTTGAAGCCCTGATGTTTGAAATACGCCGATGCTTTTTCACAACGGATACCTCCGGTGCAATACATTACCAGGTTTTTATCTTCTTTGAAATCTTTTAGTTGCTCATTAATAATAGGTAGCGATTCGCGGAAGGTTTCCACATCCGGAGTAATCGCTCCTTTGAAATGCCCGATTTCACTTTCGTAATGGTTTCTGAAATCCACCACAATCGTGTTTGGGTCATCTAATATCGCGTTGAATTCTTTCGCTTTTAAGTGAATTCCTTTATTGGTTACATCAAACGTTTCGTCGTTTAGACCATCGGCCACGATTTTGTGACGTACTTTCACGGTTAATTTTAAGAACGAATGATCGTCGTGCTCCACAGCCACATTCAAACGGATGCCTTTCATGAAATCATAGGCTTCCAACGTATCGCGAAACGCTTCGAAATTTTCGGCCGGTACCGACATCTGTGCGTTGATGCCTTCGGTCGCCACATAGGTACGGCCCAGAGCATCCAGCTTGTTCCATGCTATAAATAAATCGTCTCTGAATTTTTTAGGATCTTCAATGTGCGCATAGGCGTAGAAAGACAACGTCAGTCGCTGTTTTCCGGCTTGATCGATCAGCTCGGCTCTTTCTTCTGCGCTTAAGGTGTTATACAGTTGCATGCTATAAACGTTAAGTGAGAAATAGGTTATGAATTCTAAATGGAAGAATTCCGGTGCAAAAATAAACATTTTAAAACAAATTCAAAACGAATTGATTTTCAATATGTTAAAAGAAAATTAAAAAGAAAATCATCTGTTGATAAGATTGTATTTGAAACTTAAAAAAAAGCATTATTTTTACGCAAAATAGATAGTCATGAGTTCAGAAAAAGAAGCCAAATTAAAAGCCCTTCAATTAACATTAGACAAACTGGATAAAACCTACGGAAAAGGAACCGTAATGAAACTAGGCGATACTGCCGTGGAAGAGGTAGAAGCCATTCCATCCGGATCATTAGGTATCGATTTAGCCTTGGGAGTAAACGGATACCCCCGCGGAAGAATCATTGAGATTTACGGTCCGGAGTCTTCGGGTAAAACCACGTTAACTTTACACGCCATTGCTGAAGCTCAAAAAGCCGGAGGTATTGCTGCCTTTATTGATGCGGAACACGCTTTCGACCGTTTTTATGCGCAGAAATTAGGGGTTGATATCGACAACCTTATCATTTCTCAACCGGACAACGGTGAACAGGCCTTGGAAATTGCCGAAAACCTGATCCGTTCGGGAGCGATTGACATTGTGGTTATCGACTCGGTCGCCGCGTTAACGCCGAAAAGTGAAATTGAAGGCGAAATGGGAGATTCCAAAATGGGATTACACGCCCGTTTGATGTCACAAGCCTTGAGAAAATTAACCGGAACCATCAGCAAAACCCATTGTACGGTTTTCTTCATCAACCAGTTGCGTGAGAAAATCGGGGTGATGTTCGGAAATCCGGAGACCACTACAGGAGGTAATGCTCTCAAATTTTATGCGTCGGTTCGTTTGGACATTCGTAAATCAACGCAAATTAAAGACGGCGAAACCGTTTTAGGAAACCGTACGAAAGTAAAAGTGGTGAAAAACAAAGTAGCACCGCCGTTCCGTACCGCCGAATTCGATATCATGTACGGTGAAGGGATTTCGAAAACCGGCGAAGTTTTAGACTTGGCGGTAGAATTTGAAATCATCAAAAAAAGCGGTTCCTGGTTCAGTTACGGGGACACTAAATTGGGACAAGGTCGCGATGCGGTAAAAGCGTTAATCAAAGACAATCCGGAATTAATGGACGAATTGGAACAAAAAATTAAAGAGTTGATAAAAATAAACAACAATTAAGTCTAAAATCCCGAAAAATTTCGGGATTTTTTTGTTTATATACGCAACCTTTTCCTTTTTTTGCATCTTATGTATACTAACAAGATGTAAAATGAAAAAAATTTTATTATTGATTTTAATCCCTTTTCTTTACCTGTCATGCAGTAAAGAACCGGAAACAGAAGATGTTACTTTGGAATTATTACCCGTTAGTGAGGTAGAATTACCTGCCAATTTCGGAGTTAATAAAGAGAACATTATAAAGGTGAAATTTGTTCGTCCAACGGATTGTTATGCGTTTAATCAGTTTTATTATGAAATAGAAGGCACAATCAGTACTATTGCGGTTGAATCTACTGTATTTCACAATAATGGAGGTTGCCCGTCTTTACAAAGTAACAATGTGGCTACTCAGATTTTAAAATTCAGACCGGAGCAAACCGGGGAATACACGCTGAAATTTTGGAATGGAAAAGACACAAACGGAGACGATGTATTTTTAACCTATAACATTCTGGTCCAACAATAAATTTGCAACTGTTTTGGGGTTAGATCAAATAATACATAATTGTCAGAAGAATGATACAGCCGCACAAGAGCAGCTGTACAAACTCCTTGCCCCAAAATTGTTCGGCGTCAGTTTAAAATATTCCCGAAATTATGCGGAAGCCGAAGACAATTTACAAGATGGTTTTATCTTAATTTTTGAAAAAATAAACAAATTCGAATTCAAAGGTTCTTTTGAAGGCTGGGCAAAAAGAGTGGTCATCAACAATATTCTGCAACGATACCGAACGGAAGGTGTTTTCGAAATTATTCACGAAAACATACCCGACACTCCCGATGTGGAAGTAGAGGAAGATTCGGTTTCGATGGATTTTCTGGTTTCCATTATTCAGCAGTTGCCCGATCGCTACCGGTTAGTTTTCAACCTTTATGTGATAGATGATTATTCGCACAAAGAAATTGCTGAAATGTTAAAAATTACCATTGGCACATCAAAATCAAATCTGGCCCGTGCCCGTATGATTCTGAAAGACAAAATCGAATCACAACAAACAAATAAAAAAAAAATTCACATCGGCTAAATGAGTGAAAAAAATAACATAGACAGACTTTTTCAGGAAAAATTCAAGGACTTTGAGGTTGCTCCTTCCGATAAGGTATGGGAAAACATTCAGTTAAAAATGAATACCAAAGAAAAGAAAACCAATCTTCTGCCATTCTGGTTAAGGTTGTGTAGCTTCGCTGCCGTATTTTTAATTGGATTTTCTGTTGCCACTACTTTTATCGCGGGTCCTTTTGGATTTAAAAATCCTTTTGATTCCAAAGAAAGTACAACGGATATCAATTCGAAACAAAACAATGTTGTGGTTACCGATTCTTTCGAAATCAACAATAAAGAGAACAACACCAATACCGTTGTTGTCACTGAAAACGGAAAAGAAGGGTCCGATTTTAATGCTGCTCCTGCACACGGTAAAATCAATTCCGAGAGAAGCGCGCTTTCCGCTTCCGAAGGCACTCGTTCCAGTGTGGGTGCGCCAAATACTGTTCTTTCAGGAACGACTAAATCCGGCGCAACTTCCAACAGCCATACGCCAGCGATTGTGAAATCATCTTCGCGAAACATTAAAACGCACAAACCGGAGTATGAAAACCAAAAAGAAAACACGGTAGTGTCGAACACTTCCAAAAAGAGAAACAGTTTGGCAATTTCCGAAAAGAACAACGTTATCTCAAGCACGGATGTTTTAAATGAAATCAAGAAAATACATTCCTCAGCAATAACCGCTTCGGAAACAGTTTCCGCAACGAGTGTTTCCGTAGAATTCACTGCTGACAAAACCCTGAAAGCTGCTGAAGAAACCGATGCCGTGAGTGAAAATTCGAAAATCAAAAATTCGGATGCCGATTTCGAATACAACGTAACCAATTCAAAAGTTGCCTACGAATCCGGAAACAAATACATTCCAAGAAAAAAAGAAATCAAAACGGTTTCCAATTCTTCTGATGCAGAAAAAACAGACGTTACAAACAACGTTGCCACTACAATTGCCAGTAAGGAAAAATCAAAAGATGCGATGGCGAAATCCGCAGGAAACAATCTTGTTGCCGTTGCTGTTATCGCCGATTCTTTAGCGGAAAACGAAAAAGAAGTTGCTGAAAAAACGGCAGAGGAAAAAGTAACAGAGGAAAAAGACAGTAAAGACAAGAAAGACAAAAAAACCAAATGGATTGTCAGTACGACTTTTTCTCCGGTATACATGAATTTAAACGGTTCCGGATCTACTTTAGACTCGAAATTTGCCGAAAATTCAAAAAGTTATCAGACCAGCATGAGTTATGGCGTTGGGTTAAAATATGCCTTAAACAACAAATGGACAGTAAGAACCGGAGTAAATGCGCTGAATTTCGAATACAACACAAATGATATTACATTTTACAATTCCAACAACGGAGCCGGTTTAGAATATGTTAACGAAAACGGAGCCGGAACCGGAATGGTGATTGAAAATCCGAATCCAAAAGGAATCGCGTATAATGATGATGGTGTTGTTACAACCCGTTACAAAGGGAATATCAACCAACGAATAAACTATATTGAGGTTCCTTTAGAACTTTCCTATAAAATTTTAAACAAAAAAATCGGAATCGATGTTATCGGAGGAGTTAGCTCCATGTTCCTGAACGACAACCGAGTTTCTGTGGTTACTTCAGAGTCCAGCACGAATATCGGCGAAGCAAATAACCTGAACAAATTGCACTTCAGTACGAATGTCGGTTTGGGATTGCGTTATAGTTTCATGAAAACCTTTCAGGCAAATCTGGAGCCCATGTTTAAATATCAAATCAACACCTATAGTGGAGACGCTGGAAACTTTAAACCTTATTTCATAGGGGTTTACAGCGGAATAAGTTTTAGTTTTTAAGTTAGTTAAGTTTTAGTTAAGTCAGTTGCTTTCTGTGGTGGAAAGTAACGTAAAAAGCACTCTTTTGGGTTAGAGTGCTTTTTTATTTCTATTATTTTGCGTTTTCAAATGCTGTAAGTTGCTCCCAAATAACCTCCCGAACTTTATCTTTTATCACTTTTTTGTCTTCAAGCGTTTTTCCTTTTGTTTCAACCGGCGGATGAATCTTGATTCTCATTTTACCGGGACTGCCACTAAAGAAAGTAAAAGAAAATCGTTTTTTCACATCGCCGAAGGTCAAAGGTAAAATGGGCAATTGGTGCTCGATAGCAATACGGAAAGCACCATCCTTAAATTCATCCAACAAAATGCTTTCGTCTTCCGGCACACCGCCTTCGGGAAAAATACAGATACTCAATCCCTGATTAATTCGTTTTTGGGCACGTTCGAAAACCTCGAAACGGCTTTTGGAACTGTTTCGGTCCACCAAAATACAGGTACGCTTATAGAAAAAGCCAAAAAGAGGAATCTTAACCAATTCTTTTTTACCGACAAACACAAACGGATGGTCTTTTACTATAAGCAACATCAGCATCACGTCCATCATCGAAGTGTGGTTGGCCACCAGCATGTAGCTTTTTCCTTTTTCCAATTCATAGTCCTTTTCTATCGTATAATAAAACCCCATTCCGTATAGAATAATTCGGGCCCAAAGCCGTGCTAAAACAAAAAACTGCGGATAGGTTCTTTCAGAAAGAATAGAAAGCACCAGAAACGGGAACAGTACGATAATGGGCACCGTGACCAACACATAAAACCAAATGCGCCAAAGCGTCCAAAAAAGAATCTTGAAAATTTTCATATAAGTGAAATTATTTATCACAGGTCATATAGGGTATCACCTTTATTTATTGGTGTTTGCTTGTGCAAACCTGTTGTTGGTTGCGATTTCATTGTACCAAAAATAACAATTCAACGCTTACATTTTCGTAAAACCTTTACCTTTGCGTAAATTATTTTCATAATGGCAAAAATATTAACTGGGGTTCAAAGTACAGGAACGCCACACTTAGGAAATCTTTTGGGTGCAATTTTACCGGCCATCGAAATGGCAAACCAACCCGAAAACGAATCGTTTCTTTTCATTGCCGATTTGCATTCGGTAACACAAATTAAGAACGGAAACACATTGCGAGAAAACACCTATAGTGTTGCGGCCACTTGGCTTGCCTGCGGTTTGGATATTAACAAAGTTGTCTTCTACCGCCAAAGTGATGTGCCGCAAACCGCGGAATTGTCTTGGTATTTGAGCTGTTTCTTCCCGTTTCAGCGTTTAACATTGGCGCATTCTTTCAAGGACAAGGCCGATCGTCTGGACGATGTGAATGCCGGATTGTTTTCGTATCCGATGCTAATGGCGGCCGACATTTTACTGTATGATGCCAATATAGTACCTGTAGGAAAAGACCAGCTGCAGCATTTGGAAATTACCCGAGATGTGGCTTCGCGTTTTAACCATCAGATGGGGGAAACGTTTGTCTTACCGGAAGCAAAAATTCAGGAAGACAGCATGATCATTCCCGGAACCGATGGCGAAAAAATGAGCAAGTCCCGTAACAATTTCATCAATATCTTTTTAGACGATAAAACCTTACGCAAGCAAATCATGTCGATTGAAACCGACAGTACGTCCTTGGAAGCTCCCAAAAATCCGGACACCTGCAATGCTTTTGCCTTATACCGTTTGTTGGCTTCGCCGGAACAAATTGAAATCATGCGCAACAATTACCTTGGTGGCAATTACGGGTACGGGCATGCAAAACAGGCCTTATTCGAATTGATTGTAGAAAAATTCCAAACGGAAAGGGAAAAATACAATCACTATATGAGTCATCTTGAAGAAGTGGACCGTCTGCTGAAAATCGGAGCCGAAAAAGCGCACAAAGTGGCGGATGGTGTTTTGGCAAGAGTCAGAGAAAAATTGGGATTTGAATAAATAATTTAAGGACTCAAAATCACAATTACAACAACTTTAAATTTTTCACAACCGCAGATTCGCTGATTATGAATAAAATCTGTGAATCTGCGGTTTTGTTTTTCTCTTTTCATATCGCTTCAAACAACTTTCCGGGCAAAGGACGAATCAAGCCTTTCAATTCCATGTTTAAAAGCAGGGACGAAATTTTGAAAATCGGAAATTCGCATTCGAGTGCAATGCTATCGAGCAATTCCTTCCCGTTCTTTTGCAGGAAGTCGTAAATTTTCTGTTCTTCCTGATCCAGTGAAACAAACAACTGCTTTTGAATGGGTTTTGGATTTTTTTCTTCCAATTCCCAATTGAGTATGTACACAATATCCGCAGCGGAAGAGAGTAAATTGGCCCGTTGTGTTTTGATCAGATTGTTGCAGCCCTGACTGTATTTGTCGGAACTCCTACCTGGAACCGCAAACACGTCGCGATTATAATCGTTGGCGATGTTAGCGGTAATTAACGAACCGCCTTTTTCGGCACTTTCAATTACGATAGTGGCTTCCGTCATGCCGGCAACGATGCGATTGCGTTTAATGAAATTCTCCCGTTCCGGACTGGAGGAACTCCAAAATTCGGTTAGAAAGCCGCCGTTTTGTTCCATCTTCGCAATGTATCTTTTATGTATTTTGGGATAGATCTGATTGAGTCCGTGCGCGAGAACACCAATGGTTTGCAGACCGCAATCAATTGCTGCCTGATGGGCAAGAATGTCCACACCATACGCAAATCCGCTAACAATGACCGGGTTTAATGGTGCCAAATCTTCAATTAACTTGCGGCAAAAATCGGAGCCATAACTGGTGACTTGACGCGTACCCACAATACTAATCAGTTTACGATGCTGTAAATCAATCGCACCCGACTGAAACAAAACCACCGGACCGTCGATGCAATGCTTGAGGCGTTCGGGATAGTTTTCGTCCTGGTAAAACGAAAAGTCAATGTTTTCCTTTTCGATGAAATCCAATTCCGATTTTGCTAAGTCGAATACGGAAGCGTCCTGAAGATTTCTAAAGAGCATTTCCCCTACGCCATCTATGGCAAAGAGCTGCTTTTTTTTAGCGGAGAAAACATTTTCAGCAGAACCACAATGATGAATGAGTTTTTTGGCAACGATGTCGCCTACTCCTTCCACTTTTAAAAGCGCAAGCGTGTAATATAAATCGGATGTTGTCATGGCGTATAAATAAAGTTCAAAGTAAATCAATTTTTCTTAATTTTGAAATAAAAAGACTACAGAAAATAAAAAGGATTCCTCCCTAGCCCTGATAGAACGGAAATCCTGTTAGTGTGAGCTTGCCGCGCAAGCTCACACTAACAGATTGGAGAGAAAGCAGGAAAACGGACCGCAAAAACACCCAAGCCATTCGCTTCCAATTCCTTACCTCAAAAACTCCGATTGTTAATAAAATTTGTTGATAATTTTTGGTTGTGGCTGTTGAATAATTAAATTTGTAGGTATGAAGATTGAAAACTACATCTCGGCTTTACTCTATCGTTACCAGTGTGTTACTGTTCCCGGTTTCGGCGCGTTTCTTACTGAAATCCAGTCGGCGCAACTCAACGGGAGCACCAATACGTTTTACCCGCCCAAAAAGGTGGTTTCGTTCAACCCGCATTTGAAAAACAATGACGGTCTGTTGGCGAATCACGTTTCGTTGCAGGAAAAAATTTCCTATGACGATGCGGTGCTTGCGGTGCAAAATCAGGTTGCGGTTTGGACGGAGCAATTGCAGCGAAGAGAACTACTGGTGTTGAAAAACATTGGTGAAATTTCGATGAATTCGGAATGGAACTGGGTTTTTGAACCGGTTGCTTCGGTAAATTATCTGGCCGATGCTTTCGGATTGAGCGCGGTGGTTTCCCCTGCGGTGCAGCGTGAGGTTTTAAAAGCACAAGTGGAAGCGTTGGAAGAAAAAGCACCGATTGTTTTCACTCCGGAAAGAAAGAAAAATTACTCGTTCCTTAAATATGCTGCCGCTATCGTGATGACCCTTGGCGCTGGAGGAGCAGCCTACAAATACCAATACGACCAACAGTTTGCCAATGACAATCTGATGGTGGAAAAAGCGGTACAGGAAAAAGTACAAAGCAAAATTCAGGAAGCGACCTTCTTTATTGAAAATCCGTTACCGGCGGTTACTTTGAATGTGGCGGAAAATGCAAAAAAACCGTATCACATTGTAGCGGGTTCTTTCCGAAACGAAACCAATGCGGATAAAATTTTCAACGAATTGAAAGCGTTGGGTTTCGAGCCTATCCGTTTGGAGCAGAACCAGTTTGGTTTGTTTCCGGTTTTGTACGGCAGTTTTACAAGCTATACGGAAGCGCAAACCAAAATGAAGGAAATTCATAAATCACACAACAAAGAAGCCTGGCTACTGATTAAAGAGCTATAAAATTATCAAATCCTCAGTTTCTGAGGATTTTTTTATGTTTTTATTGCTAACTTTGCAAAAACACACAACCGATGCAAGAGAAATTCCCTTTAGATTCCCTGACCGTGTTAACCGATTTGGTTTTACCGGGCGAAACCAATCCGCTGAACAATCTTTTTGGCGGTGAATTGCTGGCGCGTATTGACCGTGCGGCGAGTATTACGGCTAGAAGACATTCCCGAAGAATTTGTGTGACGGCTTCGGTGAACCATGTGGCTTTTAACCGTGCGATTCCTTTAGGAGCCGTGGTAACCATTGAAGCTAAAGTTTCCAGAACGTTTACGAGTTCGATGGAAATCGTAATCGATGTTTGGACAGAAGACCGCGAATCCGGAATAAAAAACAGTGCCGGACAGGCGATATACACCTTTGTGGCGGTAGACGATACAGGAAATCCCGTTCCCGTTCCACCGGTGGTACCGCAAACCGATGAAGATAAAAAACGTTTTGAAGCGGCGTTGCGAAGAAAACAGCTGAGTCTGATTCTGGCCGGAAAAATGAAACCTGCCGATGCTACCGAATTGAAAGCCTTGTTTGCCGGAGAATAAAAACAGATAACAGGCTGCAGATAGCAGTTTGTAGGATTAAAAAAGCTGTCAAAATATTTGACAGCTTTTTTGTTGTTACATATTACTGATCCAACTCTGCGGATTCAGCGTAGTGGTGTTTTGCAACACCAAGAATTTCATGACTGATTTTCCGGTCGAATTGGTGTGGATTCTACCGATATTCTGTTTCGCAGAAACCTTATCCCCTTTCCCGACGGACACACTCGACAAGTTAAGATACACCGTAATGTAATCCCCGTGCTGGATGTACACTGCTTTATTGTTAGCGTTAATCACCTGCACCTGTAACACTTCACCAGCAAAAACCGCTCGGGCATTGGAACCGCTTTCGGTGGTAATCTCCACTCCGCTGTTATGCACGGTCAAATCCGGATAGGCAGGATGGGGCTGATCGCCGTAGCCTAAGGAAACGTAGCCCTTAACAACCGGCCAAGGCAACCTTCCGCGACTGGCTTTGAAATTGTCGGCTAATTCTTTTCCTTCGGTGGTTAACACGAACTTGGCTGGATCGGCCGCACCGGAGGTCGATTTGACAATCGTTTTTCCGGAAGCATTGGCTTTTTTATTGGCCGCTGCAATCGCCTCACGAATCATTTTCTGGATTTGTTTGTCGATTTTTCTTGTCTCTGCCTGCATTTTCTTGATTTCGGCAGCGTATTTTTTCTTGTCTTTCTGAACGATTTTGGCTAAACGCTGTTGTTCTGCTTTGTCCTTCTCATATTCTCTTTTTTCTTTCTCGCTTTCTGCCAATACTTTTTCTTTTGCCTTTTTCTTCTCTTCCAAAACGGTAGTGGCCTGTGAAAGCTGATTTGATTTTACCTTGATTTCATCGCCCTGCATTTTTCTAAAACTGGCATACTGTTTCATGTACTGCATACGCTTATAGGCTTGAAGGAAATTTTGCGACGAAAGTATAAACATGTAGCGGCTTTGTTCCGAACGGCTTTTGTACGATTTGACAATCATATTGGAATAGTCTGTTTTCAGGTCCTTCAGTTCGCGGTTAAGCTTGTTGATTTCCAATTGTTTCAGGTATATGTCATCCGACAGCAAGCGTTTTTGTCTGGCCGTAGTATTAATCAGTTTTTGACTCAATTGAATTTTTCGATTCTGTTGGGCAATCTGACCTAAAATGTTTTTCTCTTTTTTCTTTTCTTCCTGAAGACGCGATTGCACTTCCTGAATTTCTTTCTGGAGTTGTGATTTTCGCTCTTCGAGTTTACGCTGCTTGTCCTCATTAGGTTGCGACCAGGCAACCGTAGCTAAACAAAAGAAAAATATGGAGAGCAGTACTTTATGCATCGTAATTAATTTTGGCAAATTTAATCAATAAAAATTTGTTCGTAGCCTTCCGGCACATCATAAGAAAAAGATAATCCTTCGTCGAAAGCTACCGAATTGTAACCGATTTGAATAGATACTTTTTCTTTTTGAAATGCCTGAATGAAAATATCAAACGGCATAATCCCTTTTGGCGATTCTTTGTGCGAAAGATAATTGATTTCCAGCGTGCGATCTTCTTTTTTTTGTGTAAGAATTTCTTTTTTCAGCAGGAAATTAGCGCCTTCAAAGAGAAACTCTTTTTCGATCGCGCCGTTATTTTTGCTTTTCAGTTTGTGCAGGTTATTTTCCACAGACTCCTCATATTTTCCCTTGGTCAGATCATCCAAAGCAAGTCCGAGGAACAGATTCTGTACTTTCTGATAATCAAGATCCGTCCCCAGCCAATTGCTTAACAACGAATAATTTCCTTCGAAATACTTACCGTTTATCTTTTCGTAATAGCTCACTTTCTCCGGTGTAATCATGGCTTTGGCCATAGTGATTCCGAAAAAGCGAACGATTACCAGTATTTTCTCGTCTTTTTTAATACGAATTTCCGCGGTTACATTTTGCGTTTGCTTGTCGTCTTCATAACGCGCATTGGCTTTAATGTGCACCGTTTCAAAATTCTTACTGTTAGCATAATGTCCGGATATGATTTTGGACACCGCCACATTTTCAGCCGCGCCCTTTTCCGCCACCAACTGTTTTGGTTTACAGGAAACCAGAAATATAAGTCCGAAGACCGCAAGCCACTTTTGCATTATTTTTTTTGTTTTAACAATTGCTCCGCCTTATTGAAATGGGTGTATTTCTTGGTTTGATCTCCTAATCCGTTGTAGGCTTCCCCCAATTGGATATTGAAATTAATTTCCAAATCAATATCATCCACTACAAAATCCATTCCTGAATTTAAAAGGGCAATCGCTTTTTTATAATTTTTTAATTGATTTTGGGCTAAACCGGCATAAAAATACAATCGGGCATGGGTAGGATACAATTCCAGAAAACCCTCTGCTTTCCGGCTTACCTTGTCAAACTGATTGTTGTCGGCATAGGCTTCCAATAATAACTCTATAACGAGTATGTCGTCTTTTTGTTTCAACAAGCTCTTTTCGAAAAAGTGAATCGCTTTGTCGGTTTTTTTCTTATTGCGAAAAAATATCCCGATTTCTTTCGCTACATTTACCGAAGTATCGTAACCAAAATAATCAACCGCTTTGTCGAGTTCTTTGTCGAAAGCATTGGTGTTGTTTACAAAAATTAAAAACTCGTTTAAAATACGGTGTTTGATTTTTGGTTCAATTTTAGAGCTGTTCAACGCGATGTGCATGGCCTGGGCCGCTTTCTCCCCGTTGCCGTTATTCAGATGGAATTTAAACAGACTTACCTGAGCCCAATCCGAATTCGGAATGTTCTGTTCTAATTTCTTGGCCACTTCCAGCGCTTTTTCCTCCTGATTGCTTTCGGAATACAAATAAATCAGCTGAATGTAGTTTTCCTCGACCTGCGGGTACTTTACGATAGCCGCCTCCAATTGTTCTTTTTGCGGTTTTCGCGACTGACTTTCACTCAGGATCTGGAGTTTGTAGGTTTCCATCATTTGTGAGATGTTGGAAGTGCGCTCCATTTCCTCAATCAATGCCAATGCCTTATCGAACTGTCGGGTGTACATGTACAACGAAACCAAGTCGTCCTGAAAATTTTTATCAAACCCGATGAGTTTTTGTACTACCGTAATCGATTGTTGGTAATCCTTCGTTTCATAAAAAACATCATACAATCCGTTCCAGTACCAACGCTCTTTCGGGTTCAGGTCGACCGCTTTCTGAAAAGCACGTTGGGCTTCGGGGTACTTTTTTAACGCCAGGAAATTTTTTCCCAATTCATGATGCAATACCGGATTATTAGGCTGTGAGACGAGGCATTTTTCAATCTCAACTATGGCCTTGTCGTAATTTTCAATGCCCTTTTGCTTCAGCGCTTCAAAAAAGTGATCTTCAAATTCGTTCTTTGCCAAGGCGATGGAGTCCGGTTCGGTTTGGGCAAAAGAAACCGCCGAGAATAGCAAAATTCCCAGAACAAGTGCTCTTTTCATCCAAACGTTTTCTCTCATAAACTATTCTAAAACGGAGTAATCTCCGATACTGATACTTTTAAAATTGCCGTCGAACGTGGCGTGGTTACCAATCATTGCATTGTCAAGATTGGCATTTTTTATGTGCGCGTGCGTCTGTACCAAACTGTTTTTGATTTTCGAATTCGTAACATGGGTCGCATGGCCTAAAGATACGTTCGGACCGACTATGGTGTTGATTAAAACCACATCTTCCCCAATAAAACAAGGTGGAATAATGGTTGAATTTTCGATGCGTACGGTATCCGAAACCAAATTCGAACCGTCCTTGTGAAGGAAATTCAGCATTCTGGAATTGGTGTCGACCGTTACGTCTTTATTTCCGCAGTCCATCCATTCGTCTACCTTGCCCGGAACGAATTTCAGTCCTTTCTGTTTCATGTTTTCCAAACCGTCGGTCAATTGGTATTCGCCTCCTTTAACAACATTATTATCCAATAAATATTGCAATTCGGCACGTAAAGTTTCACCGCTTTTGAAATAATAAATTCCGATGATGGCCAAATCCGACACAAACTCCTTCGGTTTTTCCACAAAATCCACAATCTGATTGTTCTCGTTTAACTGCACTACGCCAAAAGCGCTCGGGTCTTCCACCTGTTTTACCCAGATTACGCTGTCTGCCGAAGTGTCCAACGTAAAATCGGCGCGGAAAAGCGTATCGGCATACGCCACCACAATGGGCCCGCTCATACTTTCTTTGGCACACATGATGGCATGGGCCGTTCCTAAAGCTTCATTCTGATAATAAATCGTTCCTTTGGAGCCTAATTTTTCGGCAATCGCTATCAAATCGGTCTCCACCTGTTTCCCGAAACTTTCGTGTATGATGAAAGCGATTTCATCAATTTCCTGATTGATTACACTGGCAATGTCTTCCACCAAACGGTGTACGATGGGTTTTCCTGCAATAGGAATTAAGGGTTTTGGTATTGTTAAAGTGTGTGGACGAAGACGCGAACCACGTCCGGCCATTGGTACTATAATTTTCATGTGTTATCTTTATTTAAACCGCAAAGCTCGCTAAGTTTTCGCAAAGTGCGCAAAGCAGTATTTTATATTTATTTTATGTTCGTCTAAACTGTCACCTGAATGCTGCGACTGCCGACTTACTTTACTCCCGTACTTCCGAATCCGCCATCTCCGCGTGATGTTTCGGTAAGCTCAACGGTTTCCTGCCATTCGGCACGTTCGTGTTTTGCGATGATTAATTGTGCGATACGTTCGCCGTTTTCGATTACAAAAGGTTCGTTGGATAAATTTACCAAAATCACTCCGATTTCACCGCGATAATCCGCATCCACCGTTCCGGGGGAATTCAAAACCGTAATGCCTTTTTTGAATGCCAGTCCGCTTCTCGGACGCACCTGCGCTTCGTAACCAATTGGCAATTCGATAAAAAGTCCGGTCTTTACCAACGCTCTTTCCAAAGGATGTAACGTGATTGGGTCGGTTATGTTTGCTCTCAAATCCATTCCCGCAGAAGCATGGGTTTCATAGTTGGGTAACGGATGTTGGGATTTATTAATGATTTTGATTGTCATTTTTGGAAATAATTAAAATAATGAAAGTCTAAAAGTAAAAAAATTAAACCACTTTGCGTTTGATAATGCGCAGTAAAGTTTCCTTTTCGTTGTGATAAATAAAATAGGTGAAAAGTAATATGGCGGCAATTCCGAAAACATAGCTTTCGCGGAACATCGGGACGTAGAACGAAAGTCCGGCCAAAAGGGTGGAAACTGCCAAATATCCGAAAATACGCTTCTTGTCATACGGAATCGGATACTGTTTGTTTCCCAAATAATAGGATATCGCCATCATGGAACCATAGGCGGCCAAAGTAGCAATGGCCGAGCCCATGTAACTGAATTTCGGAATCAGTAAAAAATTCAGCAACAGCGTTATAATAGCACCGAAAATCGAGATATAGGCGCCGATTTTAGTCTTGTCAATCAGCTTGTACCATACCGAAAGATTCGTGTAAATGCCCAAAAAGAAATTGGCTAAAATAATTAACGGAACGACTTTCATCGCCTCCCAGTATTCGGGATTTCCAATCAGAATCACTTTCAGCACATCGGCAAAAACCACTACACACAACAAGATCAGTGAACCGAAAATCACGAAATATTTGGTTACCGTGGCGTAGGTTTGCGGGGCGTTTTCGTTTCCGGCATGACTGAAGAAAAAAGGTTCGATACCAAGCGTATAGGCCGTTCGGAACAAGACCATGAACAATCCCAGTTTATAACAGGCGGAATAGGCTCCGACTTCGGATAATGCAATGTTTGGCGGCAGTAATTTTTCCAATAGAATCTTGTCGAAATGTTCGTTAATCCCGAAAGCCAAACCTGCAAACAGAATGGGCCAGCCATAGTGCATCATGTTTTTCCAAAGCGGAATGCTGAACTGCCATTTCAGGAAAAGATAATCCGGAAGAAAAACCAGTAAGGTTACCAAACTGGCAATTAAATTGGCAATGAAAATATAGCCCACCTGAAAATCCTGCATGTAAATGGTGTTCCAAAACGATTCCGGATTGGATTGGGCTAATTTTGGTAAAATCAATAAGAAAAAAATGTTGAGTCCTAAATTCAAAACCACATTTCCGATTTTGATTACGGCATATTTCATGGGCTTTTGCAGGGCGCGTAACTTTGAAAAAGGGATAATCGTCAGGGCATCAAAAACCAAAATCCAAATCGCATAGGTTACATATTGAATTTCCACGCCGGCCCAATCGGCAAGGGTATTTCGAAACAATAAAGCGATGGACAGAAACGATATTGAGGTCCAAAAAATGGAAATTGTGGCGGTTTCAATGACACTTTTTTTATTTTCCTCTTTCGAATAAAACCTGAAAAAAGCGGTTTCCATTCCGTAAGACAAAATCACATTGAAAAACACCATCCAGGACAGCACTATGGTCACTTCACCATATTCGCTTGTGGGCATTAAATCGGTATATAAACGGACAAGCAGGAAACTCAACATTCGCGGAAGCACCGTGGCGATTCCGTAAATGAAGGTTTGCTTGAAAAGATTTTTGTATAAACTCAATGTATATTATTTTGACTACTGACTGACAAAAGTAACCATTATCTTGGTTTGTTCATAGAAGGATAGGCCAGCATTTCTTTTTCTTTGACATCTTCCACCGTGTAAATTTCCGATTTCCCCTTGACCTTAAAGTATAAAACGGCTTTGTTACTTTCCGGCAAAGGTTCGTTGATTTCTTCTTCGCCTTCAATTACAGGCCCTCCTCCTTTTTTAGTAATGATATAGGCTGTATAATGCAAGCCGTCTTCGGATGTAAAAACAGCTTCTTTTCCCTTAAAAACGACTTTCTCGAGTTGGATTTCAGCAGCAAGCGGTGTTCTGAAAATCACATGAAAATTGATTCCTGCGCCTCCGCCACGCACTCCGGATACCCAACCTTCGAAATACGTTTCCACAAGAGATTCCGTCATCCTTTCGGTGGCTTTTTTTTGCGATTCACAGGAAACAAAAAAAAGAACCGTTATTAATAAAAACAAGTGTTTCATAGTTTGATTTTTAGGTGAGTCCGTTTTCGTCTAGAATTTTCACAAAGTGGAAACCCTTTGGGCCATATCCCTGATTGTAATAAAAACGATGGGCGGCAAAATTTGTTGTAAATGCATCCAGAACAATATTGGTACAGCCCAATTGTAAAGCTTTCTGTTCTATAAAATCGGTGAGCATTTTACCGATGCCCTGTGAACGATGTGCCTCATGAACCACAAAATTGTCGATTTCAAGATATTTTCCGCTCCATAATTTTGTTGAAAACCAGCAACCGGTAATGCCAATGCATTTTTCATTTTCAAAAACAGCTACCTGTGTGTACTTGTGTGGAATCATTTCGTTTAAGAATGAACGGTATTTTTCCAACGTCATTTTAGGATACAACTGTTGGATGAGTTCCAATTGATCTGTCATTTCGGTGACTGTCGTAAGTTCTTTGATTTCCACTTTTAGTATTTTAGCCCTAAATGTAGCCATTTTAATAAAATTGTAAAAATCAATAATCTATATTTGTTGTGATATTTCAGTTCCCCCTTAAAATGAAAAAAATTACTGTTTTTTATTGTCTGCTTTTTACTGTTTTCGTTTTTTCACAAAGTACGATGACAACCAAAAAAAATCCGTCCCCATTTACCAAACACGGCATTACGCTAATTGATGATTATGCCTGGCTGGAAAACACAAAATCAGAAGATGTGGTAAATTGGGTTGACACTCAGAATAAAAACACAAAAGCACACCTGGAAGAAATCAATCTGGCAAAATCGATTGCCGTCAAGATCAGGGAATACGACCGATTAACGGCCGCGACCTTACCGGATAAGAAAGGGAAGTACTTTTATAAAATGTACCGTAAAGACAATACGACCCCTGCTTATCTGACGTACAGAAAGTCCCTCAATGACTTTCCGACAGAGATTGTCAATTCCTATAAAATATACAACGATCCTACTGTTTTCATAAATGGCTATTATCCTTCCAAAAACTCCAAATATCTGGCTACCAAATTCAACATTAACGGCAGCGACAAAAATGAGGTGCGTTTCTACAACCTTACTACCGGCACCAATCCGTTGGACATTCTTAAAAACATAAAATATTCCAATGTGGAATGGAATGAGGATGATGGCGTATTTTACAAAAAAAACAGCAATACGGAAGTCTTTGCCAAGGATTCCACCTATCAGTTGTATTATCACAAAATGGGAGAAAGTCAGGATAAAGACGTTTTGGTTTTTGACACCTCGAAAAGCGAAACAACGTTTTCCTTTTTCACTTCACGGGGACGGCTTTTCGTTGTGGAAAAGAATAAAGAAGAGACTTTAAAAAAATACTATTCCGCTTCTTTGAAAGTGTTCCCGTTTAAACTTGAAAAATTTATCGAAGACAAAAGCCAGAATTTCGAATTCATCAGTTACCGCAACAACAGGGTCTATTTTTCTTCCGGGAAATACGATTGGGGTGAAATACGGTCTATGGACATTAACAACCCCAAAGACGAAACCGTTGTTATCCCTCAGATTTACAACCATTTGTTGGTTGGTCATTATTTTCTTGACGATTACATCGTATGCAAATACAAAACGCTAGGAAAGAATTACCTGATTGTTTATGAAAATTCAGGCGCTTTTTTGAAGCGAATTGAGGTTCCAGGCGGAGTTGATTTCCGATTCAAATTTTATGATCCGGAAACCAAAAACCTGTACGTTTCTTTTTTTTCGCGAACACTTCCGAACCAGAATTACACCATCAATTTGCTTACGGGAGAAGCCAATCCGTTTTATAATGATTTCATAAAACCCAAGCCCACCATTTTTCCGTTAAATTATTTTGAGACAAAATCGCTTACTTTTAAAAGCAGGGACGGAAAAGACGTGCCCATTTCTATCGTATATAAAAAAGGAATTCCTTTAGACAGCAATAACCCGACACTGCTCGAAGCTTATGGAGGTTTTGGAAATATCAGTTCGCCTGATTTTGAATCCGGGCTGCTCTATTTTTTGGGAAAAGGGGGAATCTATGCTTTTGCGGAAATTCGCGGAGGCGGTGAAAAAGGGATCAACTGGCACAAGGATGGAAAAGGAATTAAGAAAATAAACGGGTTTAATGATTTTATCGATGCGGCAGAATTTCTGATCCGGGAAAAGTACACATCGCCCAATAAACTGGGTATTTCCGGAGGCTCTCACGGCGGACTCGTTGTTGGTGTGGCCATGACCCAACGACCGGATTTGTTTAAAGTGGCAATTCCTGTTGCAGGTGTTTTTGATATGGCCAAGTATAACTTATTCACTACGGGACAGTACCATTTGGACGAATTCGGAAATCCGGATAACAAGCCCGAATACGAGGCATTACTAACCTATTCCCCTTATCACAACATTAAGGAAGATGTAAATTATCCGACAACACTCATACTCGCGGGTGAAAATGATGACAGGGTGACTCCGTTCCAATCGTATAAATTCGCGGCAAAACTTCAAAACAGGGCAACTCAGAAAAATCCGGTTTACATTAATGTCCTTAAAAAAGCAGGGCACAACGGAAGGGGGCAGACCTACGACGGACGCATCGAATCACAATCGGAATATTTCAGTTTCCTGTTGTATCATTTAAACAAATAATGTGTACCCTTGAAAAAGGGATTATAAGACAAAACACTTCCTTCACTCCGGATAAAAATCCGGTTCCTGTTCTTTAACATTTGGAATCAGATGCCAAAATACTTCCCCATTGTTAACATACTCCAATAGGGCCTGATCGTCTTTAATGGGAGACGTGGAAGGAATTGCATTAGCAACAACCCGAAAGGTGTCATAATCCATTGGAATACCCTCTCCGGAATTGATTTCGCCAGAAAGTCTTGCCACAAAAAGCAATTCGGTTAGGGGGAAAACGGCTGCTTTAGTATCTCTGAAAAGCACATTTTTCAAAAAAACTCCTTTTGGAAGGGGTTCACCCAATTCGATGAAAAAATCCATGCCGGACCCACCGCCCTGAACACCTGAAATCCAACCTTCGAAGTAGGCGCTTTTAATTGTTACCGGAAATTCGTTCAGCAGTTTACCGTTTTCGGCCTCCCTGTTGCCCGGCTCGATTTCTTGTTTTGTGCAACCTTGGAAAAAAAACAGAATCGTCATAAATAATAGAATTGCTTTCATTTCTTTCTTTTAAAGTGAATTACTCCAAATCAAGAATTATAACAAAAACCTGGGGATTATTCTTGAATACCATAAGGATGAAGGTGCTATTTATATTCTAAATAAGCATCCTAACGCATTTGCCAGCAAAAACAAAAGTTAAACTTTATTTTTGTAATTCACTAACAATCAATATCTTATGTAAAGTTAATAAAAAAAGGACCAACTAGCGTTGGTCCTTTTATATATTTCAAAAAAATTATTCTTAATTGTTCAACGCTTCCGCACCACCCACAATCTCAAGAATTTCATTGGTAATGGCAGCCTGACGGGCTTTATTGTACGTTAATTTTAATTGATTTCTCAATTCGGTAGCATTATCGGTAGCCTTATGCATCGCTGTCATACGCGCACCGTGTTCCGCTGCGAAAGAATCTCTTACCGCTTTGTACAATTGTGTTTTCAACGACTTTGGAATTAAAGTCAATACGATTTCTTCTTTCGAAGGTTCAAAGATATAATCGGAAGTGGTAACCGCTTTACTTTCAATTGGTGCCAAAGGTAAGAATTGCTCGGTAACTACAATTTGCGTAGCGGCATTTTTAAACTGGTTGTACACCAATTCAATTTTATCGTATTCGCCGGCCACAAATAAATGGGTTAACGATTCTGCGATATGTGCAGCGTTATCAAATGTTAAGTCATCAAAAATATCGCTACGGTTGGCTACCACGTAATTCGTTTTAACCAAAGCATCGTGTGCTTTTTTACCGATAGCAAAAACACCTACCTGTTTTCCTGCATAAGTGGTTTCGGAAAGATTTCTAACCTGTTTCAGTATGTTTGCGTTGAAAGCACCACACAAACCTCTGTTTGATGTCACTACAACCAATAATACTTTTTTTACCTCGCGTTGGTCTGTATATTGTCCGGCGAAATCACCTTCCAAAGAAGCACTAAGGTTCTGAATCAATTCGGTTAGTTTTTCGGCATAAGGGCGCATCGCTGTAATCGCATCCTGTGCTTTTTTCAGCTTTGCTGCAGATACCATTTTCATCGCCGACGTAATCTGCATCGTGGATGAAACGGAAGTAATCCTGTTACGTATTTCCTTTAAGTTTGCCATTGTTATTCTAGTAATTAGGAATTAGGAGTCAGGAGTTAGTGATTTAGACTAATTACTAACCACTAACTCCTATTCCCTTAATTATTAATATTTTGCAGAAATCTCTTTTGCCGCTTTCTCTAATACATCCGTGATATTATCGTCGAATTTACCGGCTTTTAAAGCGTCCAACACATCTCTGTGTTTCGCGTTCATATATTCCAAGAAATCTTTTTCAAATTCTTTTACTTTGTTTACAGGAACGTTTCTTAGTAAGTTTTTCGTTCCTGCATAGATAATCGCAACCTGCTCTTCCACTGTAAACGGAGTATTTACCGCTTGTTTTAGGATTTCAACGTTACGTTTACCTTTTTCGATTACATTTAAAGTAACCGCATCCAAATCAGAACCGAATTTAGCAAACGCTTCCAATTCACGGAATTGCGCCTGGTCTAATTTCAAGGTACCTGATACTTTTTTCATGGATTTGATTTGAGCATTACCTCCAACACGCGATACCGAAATACCTACGTTAATTGCCGGACGCACCCCAGAGTTGAATAAATCACCATCCAGGAAGATCTGACCGTCTGTAATCGAAATTACGTTGGTTGGGATATAAGCAGAAACGTCACCCGCTTGTGTTTCGATGATTGGTAACGCTGTTAACGAACCACCACCTTTAACAATTGGTCTTAACGAATCCGGTAAGTCATTCATGTTTTTAGCGATACTGTCATCCGCAATTACTTTCGCTGCACGCTCTAATAAACGAGAGTGAAGGTAGAATACGTCTCCAGGATATGCCTCACGTCCCGGTGGTCTTCTTAACAACAAAGACACCTCACGATACGCCACCGCTTGTTTTGATAAATCATCATAGATAATCAAAGCCGGACGACCGGTATCACGGAAGTACTCTCCGATAGCTGCACCAGCGAATGGAGCATATACCTGCATTGGAGCAGGGTCAGAAGCGTTAGCTGCTACGATAACCGTATACGCCATGGCGCCTTTTTCTTCTAATGTTTTTGCAATACCTGCTACTGTAGACGCTTTTTGTCCTACGGCAACATAGATACAGAATACTGGTTTACCAGCATCGTAAAATTCTTTTTGATTCAAAATGGTATCGATACATACTGTAGTTTTACCAGTCTGACGGTCACCAATAACCAACTCACGTTGTCCACGACCTACAGGAATCATCGCATCAATCGATTTGATACCCGTTTGTAATGGTTCTGTTACCGGCTGACGGAAGATAACTCCAGGAGCTTTTCTTTCCAATGGCATTTCGTAAAGGTCACCACCGATTGGCCCTTTACCGTCGATTGGGTTACCCAATGTATCCACAACACGACCAACCATTTGCTCACCAACTTTTAAAGAAGCGATACGCTGAGTTCTTTTTACTGTTGAACCTTCTCTGATTCCGGTAGATGGCCCTAATAATACCACCCCTACGTTGTCTTCCTCAAGATTCAATACAATAGCTTCCAACCCGTTGTCGAATTGTACTAACTCACCGTATTGTGCATTAGACAACCCGTAAACACGAGCGATACCGTCTCCTACCTGAAGAACTGTTCCCACTTCTTCTAAAGTAGCACCTGATTCAAAACCAGATAATTGTTTCTTTAATATTGCTGAAATTTCAGCAGCTTTAATTTCTGCCATTATGATTTATAATTTAAACACCTTTCAGTGTGGTAAATACTAATTTAAAAGTTCTCTTTTTAATGTTTGCAAACTGTTTGCCACAGAAGCGTTGTACTGCTTGTCGCCGATTCTTAAAATAAATCCTCCGATGATTGACTCATCTACAATATTATTAATTGTAACCGACTTATTTGAAAATTCTTTGATTTTCGCCAATACTTTTGCTTCCAATTCCGGAGTGATGGGAAAAGCAGTAGTCACTTTTGCCACTTCCACACCGTTTAACTCGTCAAACAACAGATTGTACTGAGACGCTACGGCAGGTAAAATCTCAAATCTTTTGTTTTCCAATAACAATCGGAACAAACTTTTTGTTTCGTTTTGAACAGAAGCAAATACTTCTGATAATGCCGCCACTTTTACGTCACCCTTTACTGTTGGGTTCGATAAAAACTCCTTTAACTCCGCACTTTCCACAACAGCCGTAACGATAGACTTCATGTCTTCGTTAACGTTGGTTGCTTTCCCGTTAGAGTTGGCAATATCTAAAATTGCTTTTGCATATCTAATCGCTGCTCTTGACATATACGATTAATTTAATTTAACTTCACCTAACATTTTCTCAACCAAAGCCGATTGGGATTCTTTGTTAGAAAGTTCTGCTTTTAATAATTTTTCAGCAATCTCTACAGAAAGACCCGATACCTGACTTTTCAATTCAGCCAAAGCAGCGTTTTTCTCGCTTTCGATAGACGCTTTTGCCTGCTCAATCATTTTAGCTCCCTGAACCTGAGCTTCCGATTTTGCATCAGCAATCATTTTTTCTTTGATTTCGCGCGCTTCCTTAATCATGGTGTCCCTTTCTGCACGAGCCTGATCCAATAACTTTTGGTTATCTGCCTTAAGGTTCATCATTTCTTTCTTAGCATTCTCAGCTGAAAGCAACGCCTCCTTAATTCCTTCTTCTCTTTCGTTAACCGCATCAAGAATTGGTTTCCAAGCAAATTTCTTAAGTAAAAGAATTAATCCTACGAAAAGCAAAAATTGCCAAAAAAACAAACCGAGCGAAAATTGTTCTAGTAACTTTTCCATTATATAAAAATTCTAATTTAGAATACTTTTAATTTTTTAAAAACAACAGTTGTAACCAACCGTCACAACTGTTGTCTGCATTTTTTGATTAAGCTGCGAATAACGCTGCGAAACCAATACCTTCAATAAGTGCAGCTGCGATAAGCATGGCTGTTTGGATTTTTCCTGAAGCTTCTGGCTGACGAGCAATAGCGTCCATTGCTGAACCACCAATTTTACCGATACCTAAACCTGCTCCGATTACGATTAAACCAGCACCTACAATAGTTGGAATTTGCATAATGTATATATATTTAATTAAACATTCAATTTATTAATGATGATCATCATGGTGATGTTCCTCATTGGCCGCACCGAAATAAAGCGCAGATAACATGGTGAAAATATAAGCCTGTAAAGCGGCTACCAAAATTTCCAACAAAGATAAAGCAAAAGCCAGGAAGAAAGACAAGCTGCTTCCCAACCAGTTTTTGAAAATAAACATCAATCCGATGATACTCATCAATACCACGTGTCCCGCCACCATATTGGCATAAAGACGAATCATTAAAGAGAAGGGTTTGATAATGGTACCCAACAATTCAATTGGAGCCAAAATGATTTTCATTGGTGTCGGAACGCCCGGCATCCAGAAAATATGCCCCCAGTAATTTTTATTGGCCGTAAAGGTTGTAATCAAATATGTAAGGATAGCCAAACAAGCGGTTATAGCGATATTTCCTGTAACATTGATTCCCAGCGGCGTCAATCCGAAAATATTCAGGAACCAGATAAAGAAAAAGATGGTCAATAAATAACTCATGTATTTTTTATAGTTCTTTCCGATGTTAGGAATAGCAATGTCATCACGGATATAAAGGATGATCGGTTCGAAGATACGACCGGCACCTGAAGCGATTCCGCCGTTTTTGGCATACGATTTCGCCAAATTGGTAAACAGGAAGAACATGATTAACCCAACCACAAAAATCATGAAGACGTTTTTGGTGATTGAAAAGTCCAATGGTTTGGCATTTGTCGCATGATGGTGCTCATCCATGGCAACCTGCTCTTCAGCATTGGCCACCTTGTAAATTTTTCCGTGGTGTAATCGGTAATAGTTTCCGTTGCTTTCTGCAGCATGCTCACCGTGATGAAATTCTGAAGAAAGGAAAACCTGAAGTCCGTTATCAATTAAAATTACCGGCAACGGGAAACCAATGTGTTGTTCCGCACCCGCATCATCTTTATAGGAAAACAAATGAAAATCATAAGAATCCATTAAGTGATGGTTGATAAACTCTTTAATTTCCGTTTTCAAGTCTTTCGGAGCTTCTTCCGTGTGATGCTGACCTTCTGAAACAGCAGCTGCCTCAACATGAACCGCAGTGGTATCCGTTGTTGGATTTGCAAAGTTTACCAACGGTAAAAGTGCTACTAAAGCTGCAACTATAAAGTGGAGTGGTTTTTTTGAAATCACCATAACTATTACTAACTTAATTTTAAGGATTCTTAAATTTGGTGCAAAGGTAAATATTTTATTAATATCGGAAGGCTATTAGAAATATTTTTTAGTGGAATTTATGTTTTGTTTATCCAATCCGTTTCCTTTATTTAATAATCGTATGGTTATGACGGTTTCTATTGCCAAAAAAAGAATAAAAATCACAAAAAAATTTATTTTTTCAACCAGGTTTGGGTTTGTCCCCGACACTATGCCCCGTCCTATAAAAAAAGACAGCCCCATTTTCACGGAAGTGATTAATAAAAAAGTCATGCCTACATAGTCAAGATTTTTATCTTTCACTTTTAAAAGAATCGCAAGGATAACGATGGTAAAGGCAAAAAAAACGAGGTATAAGCTTTCCAGCGAATAACGAAAATCATTATACGACTGGAGCAGTTCCGGCAACAAAGAAATGCCCTTGTTGACACTATATGCCGTTATGGCAATCGAAAATGCCGCTAAAAAAGTTTGCAGTCGTTCTTTATTCATTTTTATTCATTTCGTTTACTTGTCGGATGACATTGTACAGTGCTAAAAAAACACCCACGACAATTAAAACCTTATTGTAGTAGATTTTTGGATTGGGATGGTTTTCATCCAGCCACGTTCCTATCCAGGCAAAGATAAAAATAATGGCCCCCATTTGTATGGGAATATTTATTAGTGCCAGCCATCTGTTAGGCGCTTTTTTCTTCGGATCCTCCATGAGAATTGCTGTTTTTAATGGTATTTCGCATTACGCAGGAAGCGCTGAAATCGGCTCCGGGTTCCACAGAAAGTTTTCCCACCGTGGCTTCTCCTTTTATGGACGCTTTGGAACGGATATTCAAAATGTCGGTAACGTCGATTTTTCCGTTAAACTTCCCTTCGATATCCGCCGTTTTACAGATGACATCACCGGTAACGCTTCCGGCCGGACCAATAACCAAACGTCCGGTGGAGGTGAAATTTCCGACTAAGTGTCCGTCCAAACGAAAATCGGCCTGAGAACTAATATTACCTTCAATGGTGGTACCTTCCACAATTCGGTTGGTTTTACCCAACAGGTCGGTGTATGATTTTTGCGGTTTGTCGAACATAGTTTTATTTTATTGTTGCCAGATACTCCGGTAGATTCTTTTTAATCTGAATCACTTTGTAATCTTCATTCGAAATCACAAAAGCCGCGTCCTGAATTTTATAGCCTTTGAAGTCTTTCAACACCGAAATGGTCGACAACGCCCCTTCCTTACTACTGAAGCCATGAACAATCAAAAAACTCTTATCGGCTCTGTAAACATCATTCGACAAGGTGATTTTTTCGCTGTTTCGGTCTTTGATGTATTTCTGCAGCTTTTCGTTCAGCACTTTTACTTTGGTATCGCTGGCGTTTGGATACGGAATCTGGTACACGATTTTCCAGCTAGCCGGCGTGCCTTTTCCTAATTCCAGCGCTTCCAGTTTCGGGATGTCATTTTTCACCAATGCATCGGCCTGTTTTCCTTCATCAATCGTAGGATAGTTTTGTGCGATGGCCGTAAGGGCTTTTTTGTATTCTGAAACCCCTTCCAATCGGGCGATAATTCGTGCGCGTAACAATTCGAATTTCGGTGCCATTTCGTCTCCCGCAAAATTCTGAAGCATCAGCTCGGTTTGCTTTAGGGTTTCCTGATAATCCCCTTTTTCGTATTGTTTGAATAAAGTACCGTAAACCATTGCCGGACTGTCGGTAATCTGGACTGCGCTGTTCTGCAGAATCTGCGCATAATGACTGTTCGGGTAACCTGAAATTATTTCCTGTTTCATCGCCTCGGCTTTCAAGGGATGAATGATTTCGTATATTTTATACAGATTGTATTTCGTCGGCAAGATTAATCGCTCCTCCGGTTTTTGAGCCAAAAGCGTTTCCAGTTTTGAAGCGGCCAATTCGTATTCCTTGAACTTCTCCTTGTAGATGTTCCCCAACTGGAAATACGCAAAATTTCTGTCTCGTGCCAAACTGTCGATTACTTTTTGTTCGGTTGGCAGTTGGCTCAGATAAAAATCGGCAGAATATTCCGGTTTTTCGGTTTTAACCAATGGATTCTCATCCACTTTCACCACTTCATCGGCAATGACTTCCTCGGTATTGTCCTGATTGTCATTGGAGGTATCCGACATTGAAGTCCAACGCCAGTCCTCTTTTAGTTTACGGTTACCCCATTTCTTTCTGAACTCGCTTTTTCCATAAGCAACCGTGGTTGGATTGTAAAAATAGAAATTGGATTGTCCGTCGCTGCCTCGGGTTTGTAGCGTGGGCGAAACCATGGATGGCGGCTCCATACTGACAGGGTCTCCGGATGGCGGCATCATTTTCCCTCCTTTAACTCCCTGAGGATCATTTGTGCCGGGTTTCATGATTTGGGTATCGCCCGGGTTTTGTTGTTGTTGCAGGGTTTCCTTTTCCGCTTTTTTAGCGGCTTCAAGCGCTTTTCTTTCGTCTTCGATTTTTAGCTTCGAAATGTGGGCTTCATAAAAATTTCTTCTGTCGTTGTCATTCATGGCCACCACTTTCAGAATACTGTCGTTTAAATGAATGATATCCTCATATTTTATGACGTCATCCAGATTTTCACGTTTCTTTTTAATGGCAAAATATTCGCGTGATTTCATGTCCAGTTTCGTCATCGTACTGTCATAATATTTCCCGGCCGATTTGTATTTCGCATCTTCAAAATAAATCGCCGCCAGGTTACGGTAATTGGTGGCCATCAGATAATTGTCCTGTGAAACGGAGCGAAGGGATTTATTGTAGTATTTTTTTGCGTCGCTTTTCTTATCCAACTTATCATAAAACAATCCTTTCTGATGGTTGATCACATCGAGATAAGGACGATTTTCCCTGTCTTTTAAAAGTTTGTCATATTTCTCGGAAAACGCAAGCGTGTCCCCGTTTTTATAATCAAATTGTTGCGCCTGTTTTGCGTGTGCCCAAATGACATAACGACGCGGTGATTTTCGTTTCATGTCAATCACTTCCTGAAATGCCGCATAGGCACTGTCCGGGTAATTCAGGCTTTCATACAACTGACCCAATATGAAACTGTAGCGTGCTTGCTCTTCCTTTTGTTCGGTAAGCTCGCGGGCGATTTTCAGTTTGGCAATTGCAGTATCCTTGATATTGGTATTCAGGTACGCTTGTGCTAAAATGGCATTGGCATCGGCATGTACCTGCCCTTTTAATCTCTTATCCTTAAGCAACATCTTCAGGTTTTTGATGGCCTGCGCATCATTCTCCAAACGGATGTTGGTTTTTTCTCGCCAAATCTTGGCCTCGTATATTTTATCGCTGGTGGGATATTTGTACAGTATGTAATTGAACGCTTCCAAGGCCGGAAGAAAACGATTGTCATAGTAACGGGCTTTTCCTAACAGGAGGTGTGCTTCGTCCATTTGCGGATTCTTTTCGCCCCCGTCTATATTCATGGAGTGTTTCTGAATGGCTTTGGTTGCCTTGGTTTCCGCACGTTCAAAATTGGCATTTTTGGTTTGGCCCGGAAGAATGGCTTCTGTTTTTTCCTGCATGCGTTCTACCGGCAGTATGTCCCAGAAATTATCCTTGTAGGTTACTTTCAGATCTTCTACGCCTTTATCAAAAGCGATTTGACCATTATACAGTACGTTGAATTCCGTAGTTACCGAATGATAGGCCCTACGAGTGAATGAGTTTTTTTTGGTGGAACAGGCAATTAAAAGCGCCGAAAAGCCAACAACCAACAAATATTTTAATATCGTGTTTTTCAAGGTAAACCGTTTTATTCCTTTAACTTTCAAAATCTTTTTTTAGTATAAATACGGGTAAAAATACGTTTCTTTTTAATATGTGTAAAATTTGTAAGGAAAAATCGGCCGAAAGGGAAAGAAAGTCTTTGAAAACAACTATCACATACAGCGAGAAAACCATTTAAAACTTTCTTTTCACATCCCTGCCTAAAACTCCTGAACAATTAATTTCTGCTTTTTATCATATTTAAAAATTTCAGATTAGTTATTTTTGCCTTTTAAACAAATTATATCATGTCAACATTTTATAAACTACTCATAAAAGAAGTACGACGCGAAACACCACAAGCCGTTTCCGTCGCTTTTAATGTTCCGGAAGAATTAAAATCACAATATGCTTTTACTGCAGGACAATATGTTAATTTAAAACTGACACTGGACGGAAAGGAAATCCGAAGAGCGTATTCGTTATGCTCGGCTCCTGATAGTGGTGAATTCCGTATTGCCATTAAAGCCGTTTCCAATGGCGTTTTTTCACAGTTTGCCAATACTACTCTGAAACAGGGCGACCTGATTGAAGTAGGGGTTCCCGAAGGCCGTTTTACGTTTGAACCCAAAGCGGAGAACCAGAGAAATTATGCGGCTTTTGCAGCAGGAAGCGGAATCACGCCAATCATGTCGATTATCCAATCGGTTTTGCATAACGAACCCAAAAGTACTTTTGTTTTGCTTTTCGGTAATAAATCTCCGGAAGAAACCATTTTTTACAAACAACTGCATGATTTACAATTAAAATATGTGGGACGCTTCTTTGTTCATTTTACTTTCACCCAGGTAAATGTTGACGAGGCTTTGTTTGGAAGAATTGATAAATCAGCCGTCAATTTTGTATTAAAAAACAAACACGCGGAAAAGGAATTTGCCAAATATTATTTGTGCGGACCGGAAGACATGATTTCTACCGTTAGTACGGTTCTTAAAGAACACAATGTTCCGGAAAAAGACATCAAATTTGAATTGTTCGCAACTTCGCCAAACGAAACCAGCTCCGAAAACACTTTAGGCGGACATACCAAAATTACCGTGATGGTAGATGACGAGGAAGTGAGTTTTGAAATGGCGCAAAAACAGACCATTCTGGAAGCCGCTTTAAAACAAGGCATTGACGCTCCCTATTCTTGTCAGGGCGGAATTTGCAGCAGCTGTTTGGCCCGAGTTACCAAGGGCGCTGCCGAAATGAAAAAGAATGCCATCCTAACCGATAAAGAAATTGCCGACGGTTTAATCTTAACCTGTCAGGCCCACCCAACCACAGAAGAGATTTATGTGGATTATGACGACGTATAAATCCTCTGTAAAACAACCAATTATAAAAAAATCGGCTAATTTTGTAATTAGTCGATTTTTTTTGTTTTTCATCGATATTATATAACATAATCGGCTTAACATGTGGGTTTTTTATAGTTTCGCTAAAATTTTAATAAAAATTTAACCGAAAACTAACATCAAACCACAATGAAAACTTTTTACAAGTTTGCAATCTGTATCCTGTCAATTACCCTTAGCGTAAACGTGTATTCACAGGTTGGAATCGGAACAACCACCCCTCGGGCAGCCTTAGAAATCAACTCCTCAACCACCGGTTTTTTATTGCCCAGAGTGGCATTGACCGCTACCAATGTGGCCGCACCGGTTATCAACCCACAAGGCGGTGCCCTAGTTGCAGGAACATCCGTTTGGAATACGGCTACCACGGCAGGAACCTATTCGGTTGTGCCGGGTGTTTATTTCTGGGATGGCACTTCCTGGATTTCCCAATTCCAAAGAAAATACAATGTATCGTTCGTTCAAAATGCGAATTTAGCCTGCGCTACTACAGCCTCAACCTATACCAACATTCCGAATTTAAATGCAAAGAGTTTTGTGGCACCTTACAATGGCACCTACCAAATCATACTGCATGGGTATTTGGGTGCAACCACTGTTGATGATACCGATGCAAAACTTGGTTTTGTGGAAGGTAATTTCCGTTTGACGGTAAATGGTGTAAATACGGATTCTTACACCTACTCCACCAGTTTCTTTAAAGACGGCGGGATGTGGGGCGGTAATACCGATATTTATGAATTGTTCAACCAGACAACCATTATCTATACCGTACAACTTACAGTGGGGCAGACCTGTAACTTAAACGCCTCTTATTGGGGGATTGCCGATGACAATTTGACTTCGGCTTCACCTCATGTTATCGGAAAAACAACCGCAATGGGCAATCTCTGCCGAATTGAGGTCACCTATCTGGGACAATAAATAAAATAAGGAGCTTATTCAAGCTCCTTTTTTATTTTAGTTACAACCGTTTCCGGTAAAATCGTGCGCATGACATCCCCATACCCATCCACTTTTTTGTTCCCGTAAACGGATGTTGGTAATAACGGATATTCATTTCTGTCGGCCGTAATGCAAAAATCATCCGGTTGGTGAAACGGTTTGAATCCGGCGAAAGGGTGCGTGGCGCCCCAAAGCGTAATCACTTTTACGCCCAACATAGCCGCAAGGTGTGCATTCCCGGAATCCATACTGAGCATTACATCCAGATTGGAAATCACTTCAAGTTCCTGTTGGAGTTTCAGTTTACCGGCTAATACAACAACATTGGAATGGCTGTTCCGCAACTGGTTTAACAATTGGATTTCTTTTTCCCCGCCTCCAAAAAGCAACACTTTAAGACTTGGGTCGGAAGCCAATGCATCAATTACTTTCTTCATTAAATCGAAAGGATACACTTTACTCTCGTATTGTGCAAAAGGCGCAATGCCAATCCATTTCTCCGATTTGGTTCCGGTAACGGTAATGATTTTTTCAGACAAGTTCGCTCTTTTCGGAAATTTCGGATTTGTCAAATCAATGGTAAAACCCAACTCGGCAAATGTTGCACAATGCCGTTCAACCATCGGTTTTACCGGAGCAAAAATTTTATTTTCGAATCTGGTAAGGGCTTTTTTGGCTTCTCTTCCCTTATCGGTGGCACTCACTTTTTTTCCGCTTAACGCGAATAAATTCCGAACCACTTTAGAGCGCAGTACATTATGCAAATCAGCTACAGCGTCAACATTTAGCTTTCGCAAATCGGCATACAATCGGAGCAAGCCCGCAAATCCTTTATGACGTTTATTCAAATCGACCGCGAAAAAATCCACATTCGGAATACCGTTGAAAAAAGGTTTGAAAAAAGGTCGGGAAACCACGGTAAGTTGCACTTCGGGGTGCTGCAAAACTAAGGCTCTCAGTACAGGAACCGTCATTGCGACATCACCCATGGCTGAGAGCCTTATTACAGCAATATGTATTGGTTTAGGCATCGTTGCGATGACTATTTTTTGTTTTGATACAATACCGGATTCAATTCCTCGTCGTTGTACATTTTCATTTGTTTGTACACTTTCATGTACTTATCACCGTTCTCGATATCTTCGATTAACTGACCGATTGAAATGAACATGTCGTTTTTCTGATCCAACAATACGTTTAATTTTTCCTGGCATTTGGCACGGTGTTCCGGAGTCGCTTCTGCGCGGTTCGCTTCTTCGCTCATGTGGTAAATTTTCAAGGCCAAAATTGACAAACGATCCATTGCCCAAGCCGGACTTTCGGTATTGATTTTTGCATTCGGTTTTACCTGAACATCTTTGTATTTCTGAAGAAAATAACTGTCGATATATTCCACCATATCGGTACGCACTTGATTGGAAGCATCGATTTTACGTTTCAGATCCAAAGCGGCTACCGGATCAATATTCGGGTCACGAACGATGTCTTCATAATGCCACTGCACGGTATCCACCCAGTTTTTGGCATACAATAAATATTCTATGGAACCTTTTTCATACGGATTCAAAACGGGTTGGTACACATCGTCGATTACATGATAATCTCGGATGCTTTGCTCAAAAATAGGAAAGGCGAATTCAGCGAACATAGTTTTAAATTTTATTTACAAATATAGTTTTTATACTTTTATAGTCCGAAAAATAAATTCAATTCCCATGCACATTCATTATATCTCCGAAAAAAACAGCATTCTGAACCACTTTTTAACGCAACTTCGCGACGTTACAATTCAGAAAGACAGTATGCGTTTTCGTAAAAACATCGAACGTATCGGAGAAATCATGGCCTATGAACTGAGTAAAACATTAGAATATAAAGACATTTCCGTTCAGACTCCTCTAGGAATTAAACACACGACAACCATTGCCGACAATGTGGTTTTGTGTTCTATCTTACGTGCCGGTTTGGCCTTACACCAAGGTTTTATGAATTTTTTTGACGATGCGGAAAACGGATTTGTATCGGCCTACCGCCATCATTATGACAATGATGACAAGTTTGAAATTTTAGTGGAGTATCAGGCAGCGCCTTCTTTTCAGGATAAAAATCTGATTTTAATCGACCCGATGTTGGCAACCGGACAATCCTTAGTAGCGGTTTTACACAAATTACACCTGGAACAGAAACCAAAGGAAATTCATATCGCGGTGGTCATTGCTGCTCCCGAAGGGATTGCATTTCTGAAAAAAAATCTTCCGGAAAACTGCCATTTGTGGGTAGCCGCGTTGGATGAAAAACTGAATGAGAAAAACTACATTGTTCCCGGGTTGGGTGATGCCGGTGATTTGGCTTACGGTAGCAAACTATAATTGTCCGAAAAAGATAATGAGGGTTATCACTACCAAGCCTCCCAAAACACTTTCTTTCAGCCATTTGTTGTCCAAGCCTTCCAGAAAATTGGTTCCCAAAACCGATAACGGAAAAAAGGTAACTATCAGGAAACTGTTGTTTTTACTGGCCGACAACACATACACCGCAACCCCTAAAAGAAAGGTGAAAAGGATTTTTTTATAGGACGACTGCATGTTCAACGGTCGGTTCTGAAGTGCCAGAACCTGAGTGGTGAAAAACAATACCGCTACCGAAGAAAAAAACGCCAAGGCAATATTCTGGAATACGTTTTCAAAATAGGTGAAGTCGAAACTGATTTGCATTTTTCCGGCCACATACGCCAAAAGGTCGCTGTCTAAAATAAGTACGGCCAACATGAACAGAATTAAAACCGAGAAAAAAGCAATGAACGGAATCAACCAGTTCCGGTAATCTCTCGATACGTGGAAAACAATCGAAATGAAAACCAAAATCAGAAAGAGAATACACCAAAAGTGAAATAAAGAGGCTACGAAAATCCAAAACGAAGCATCAAAAATCTTTTCTTTCGGGGTGACCAACGATTGCATTGAAACCAGGCGTCTCAAAGCCAAAAGCAGGAAGAAATTGGCCAGAATAATATTGGTATTGACCAAAGTCGTCGGGAAAAGAATCAGAAAAATGACAAACAGAAAAGCCGCATAACTGTTGTCTTTACTCAGTCCGTTGCGTTTGGTGATGAAGCGAACCAAAAATAAAGACGCGATTAAAATGAATAACAATCCAATTTTCTGAACGATGGTGAAATAATAATCCGTCCATGAAAAGTCCTTTGTTAAGTACAAAAAATAAAAAACAACCAGCAATAAACTGATTAAAACGTAATTAATTGGTCGGGATTTATTAAAAAGACTTGCTATCATGCAGATATTTTATATTTTTGTGACTGTAAAGATAACATTTGTACAAAAAAGAGACTAACAAGACCAAAGAAGTTTTACTTTCTTTCCCTGTGAGTTCCAAATAAACTAAAAACATAACGCATTATGAAAGCTTTTTTTGAAGGAATAGCCTATTTATTCGAAGAAATCCTTTTCGCTCCAATGGATTGGATGAGAGAAATGGAATTAACCAACTGGTGGACTGCCAACACAATCAACTGGATTTTCATCATTATCTGTTGTGCGGCCAACTGGTATTGGATCAAACAATTAAAATTATTCAAAGACAAAGGAGAAGACGAGCAGGATACTACCGCGCATTCTTTCTTAAAATAAGAATAAAAAAAAATCCCGATTTTCATCGGGATTTTTTTTGCTATAAATCGAAACCAATATCTTTTCGATAGTACATGTTGTCAAATGTAATCTTTCCGATGTTTTCATAAGATTTGGCAATCGCTTCCTTAAAATCGTTGCCATACGACGTTACGGCAATTACCCGGCCACCGTTGCTAACCACCTGACCGTCTTTTAAGGCCGTACCCGCATGAAAAGCGATCGACCCTTCCACCTTATCCAAACCGGAAATCACTTTTCCTTTTTCATAGTCTTCCGGATAACCGCCAGACACTACCATAATGGTCGTAGCGCTTCTCGGATCGATTTCCAAAGCTACCTGATCTAAAGTCTGATTGGCAACCGCTTGGAACAATGCCACCAAATCACTTTGTATTCTTGGCATGACCACTTCCGTTTCCGGATCGCCCATGCGTACATTGTATTCGATTACAATCGGCTCGCCTTTCACATTGATCAAACCGATGAAAACAAATCCTTTGTATTCTATATTGTCTTTTTGCAGTCCCAGAACCGTTGGTTTTACAATACGCTCTTCGATTTTTTCCATCAAAACGGCGTCCGCGAACGGAACCGGAGAAACCGCTCCCATTCCACCGGTGTTCAATCCGGTATCGCCTTCACCAATGCGTTTGTAATCTTTTGCCGTGGGTAATATTTTATAATTTTTCCCGTCGGTTAAAACGAAACAGCTCAATTCGATACCGTCCAAAAACTCCTCGATAACCACTTTGGAAGACGCATCGCCGAATTTCGCATCCACCAACATATTTCTTAATTCCTGCTGGGCTTCGGCCAAATCATTCAGAATCAAAACCCCTTTTCCTGCCGCCAAACCATCTGCTTTTAAAACGTACGGCGGTTGCAGTGTGGTTAGGAATTCACAGCCTTTTTCAACCGTGTCTTTGGTAAAACTATCATACGCAGCCGTTGGAATGTTATGTCTTACCAAAAATTCTTTGGCAAATTCCTTACTGCCTTCCAATTGCGCGCCTTGTTTTGAAGGTCCGATAACCGGAATACCTTTCAGATCGGCATCGTTCTTAAAGAAATCGAAGACACCGTTAACCAAAGGATCTTCGGGGCCTACCACTACCATTTCGATTTTTTCCGTAAGCACTAAATTCTTAACTGCGGTGAAATCGTTGGGATTGATGGCCACATTGGTCGCTATGGAAGCGGTTCCGGCATTACCGGGCGCTACAAATAATTTGGAACAATGAGAACTCTGAAGCATTTTCCAAGCCAAAGCGTGTTCTCTTCCGCCGGAGCCTAACAGTAAAATAGTCATGTTGTTGTGTTGTTGATTTGGGTGCAAAAATAGTCGGTTTTCAACGGAAAAAAAAGTTTCTATCGATAGTTTATGGCGGTGGGTTTTATTATTTTTGGAGAAATTTACCCGATACGTGTTTCGATTATTTGATTTTTCACTGCAATTGAACGGTTTCCCGATGAAGGAAGCCCATGCCGCTTTTGATGCCATTCTTTCCATTCCGGAAGAAAAGTATCAGGACTACATTACAGTGCAGCGAAATGAAATCGTAAGCTTTCATATGAAAAACAATTCGTTTTACAGGGAATTGGCCGGAAAAAACACTGTTGAAAACTGGAACGATTTACCGGTGCTTACCAAAAAAGATTTGCAGAAACCCTTAATAAAGAGACTTTCCAAAGGCTACACCCCAAAAACGGTTTTCGTAAACAAAACGTCCGGTTCCAGTGGTGATCCTTTCGTTTTTGCCAAAGACAAGCAGGCGCATGCCCTAACCTGGGCTTCCATTATTCACCGTTTCGGTTGGTACGGGATTGATTTCAACACCTCGTATCAGGCCCGATTTTACGGCATCCCGTTGGATTTTATCGGGTACCGTAAAGAACGGCTGAAAGACTTTTTGGGACAACGCTACCGTTTCCCGATTTTTGACCTGTCCGATGCCTTTCTGGAAAAAGTGCTGACCCATTTCCGAACCAAAAAATTCGAGTACATCAACGGGTATACGAGTTCGATTGTGTTGTTTGCCAAATTTCTGCAGACCAAAAACATTGTCTTGAAAACCATTTGTCCGACGTTGAAAGTCTGCATGGTGACATCCGAAATGCTGTTTGACGACGATAAAATTCTGCTTGAAACGCAACTCGGCATTCCGATCGTGAACGAATACGGTGCTTCCGAACTCGATTTGATTGCGTTTCAAAACCCAAACGGAGAGTGGCAGGTGAATTCCGAAACGCTCTTTATGGAAATCTTAGACGAAAACAACCAGCCGGTTCCCAACGGAACAGAAGGCCGGATTGTGATTACGTCGTTGTACAACAAAGCCCATCCGTTTATCCGTTATGATATTGGTGACATTGGAATTTTGGATGAAAAAAGCACGCCGAAAAAACCCATCCTGAAAAAACTCATCGGAAGAACCAATGATGTGGCGTTACTGCCCAGCGGAAAAAAAGCTCCGGGACTGACCTTTTACTACGTCACCAAAAGCATTATTGAAGACGACGGGAACGTGAAGGAATTCATCATCCGTCAGACCAAAATCGATACGTTTGAAATCGATTACGTTTCCGAAAAAGAACTCACGTCCGAACAGCTGAAAAAAATTCAGGAAGCCATAGACAACTATCTGGAACCGGGATTACAATTTTCATATCACCGAAAAAACAGTTTACTTCGCAATGCACGGGGAAAACTCAAACAATTCATATCCGAACTAACATGATACAACTCACCATAGTTGCCGGAGCAAGACCCAATTTCATGAAAATTGCGCCGCTTATCCATCAGATTCAGAAAAAACAACAGGAAGGAAAAGCCATTTCGTTCCGATTGGTGCATACGGGCCAACACTACGATAAGAACCTGAGCGACACGTTTTTCGAAGAATTAAACATTCCGAAACCCGACGCGAATCTTATGGTGGGCGGAGGTACGCAAGCGGAACAAACAGCAGGCATCATGATCGGTTTTGAAAAAGAACTGGCAGATCATCCATCCGATTTGGTGATTGTGGTGGGTGACGTGACTTCTACCATGGCGTGCAGTATTGTAGCGAAAAAAGCCAATGTGAAAGTGGCTCATATCGAAGCCGGAATCCGTTCCTTTGATTTGACAATGCCTGAAGAGATCAACCGTATGGTAACCGACAGCATTACTGATTATTTTTTCACCACGTCGAGTTATGCCAATGAAAACCTGAAAAAAGCAGGAATTGAAGACGACCGGATTTTCTTCGTCGGGAATATTATGATTGATTCGTTGGTTAAAAATCTGGAACGCATTGAAAAACCTTCCTTTTTTGACGCTTTAGATTCCTCCGAAAAAAAATACCTGGTGCTCACGATGCACCGTCCGGCCAATGTGGACAATAAAGAAAATCTGGAACGTTATCTGGATAATATTACGACTTTTGCCAAAGATTTCACCATCGTTTTCCCGATTCATCCGAGAACCAAACCCATTGTGGAAGCCATCGGAAAAAACTATCCGAATCTGGAAATCGTGGAACCGCAACCCTATCTGAAATTCATTTACCTGCTTAAAAATGCCGCGGGTGTGATTACCGATTCCGGGGGTATTACCGAAGAAGCAACTTATTTGCACATTCCGTGCATCACCCTTCGCGAAAACACCGAAAGACCCGAAACCTGTGTGTTGGGCAGCAATGTATTGGTTGGAAACGACTTCAACGCCTTGGAAGAAAATATTATGAAAATAGCCCATAACAACTGGAAGAACGTTCAAATTCCAGAGCTTTGGGATGGGAATACCGCCAACCGAATTGTAGAAATTTTACTAGACTTACCGCTGTAATGCAGGACATTCTAATCATATCCAACTATTATCCTCCGGAAACCGGAGCGGCCGCCAATCGTATCGAAACACTGGCACACGGACTTCGTGACAAAGGCTGGAACGTTTCGGTATTGTGTCCGCTGCCCAATTATCCGAACGGGAAAACTTTTGACGGTTATCAGGGAAAAATCAAACACAAATCAGTTGAGAAGAACATTACCGTTTACCGCACCTGGGTGTTTCCGAGCAATTCGAAAAGCAAGGTGGTCCGACTCATTTCCATGTTGTCGTTTTCGTTTTCGCTGAGTGTTTTTCTGTTGTTTACCAAAACGCCGAAGAAAGTGATTATTCAGTCGCCACCCCTTTTTGTTGCTTATTTCAGCGTACTGATGAATAAAATCAAAGGCAAAAAAATCATACTCAACGTTTCGGATTTGTGGCCTTTGGCGGGAAAAGAGCTTGGAGTCATGACCGAAAGTTTCAGTTATCGTATGTTGGAAAAAATCGAACGGTTCAATTATAAAAACGCGAATTTGGTTTTGGGGCAATCCAATGAAATCTGTACCCATGTAAAGGAAAGCGTGTCGACGAAAACCGTTTTGTACCGCAACTATCCTAAATTTTTGTTACAGAAAAACACGACTGCTGAAACATCGGAAAAAATCCATGTGGTGTATGCCGGTTTATTAGGTGTGGCACAAGGCATTGTTACTCTTTGTAAAAATATCCGATTGCCCGAAAATGTAATTCTTGACATTTATGGCAACGGTGCGGAGAAAGCGGAGCTGATTGCATTTATCGAAAAGAACCCGCATAAAAATATCTTCTTTCACGGCGAACTTACCCGTACGGCCTTGCATGAAATTCTTACCCATAAAGCCGATTATGCTATAATTCCGCTGGTGAATCGTATTTACGGTTCGGTTCCTTCCAAAATATTTGAGATGGCACACATCGGATTACCGATTATTTATATTGCCGGGGGTGAAGGTGGCGATATCGTAAAGGAATTTCAATTGGGTACCGTGATTGCGCCTCAGGATTATGAATCGCTGAACCGATTGTTCCTGAAGGTTTCAAAAACCAGTTCCAACAGCAGAGTGAAAATTCGGGAAATTGCCGAAGAACATTTTTCGTTTGACAGACAATTAGACGTAATCGACGAGGAAATAAAAAAAATCTAATACGCTTTTTCTTCGCCTTTGAAAATATTAATTACGGTTTGGGCAATGACTTTTAGATCCAGAAGCATTGACCAATTTTCAATGTAAAAAACATCGTATTTGATTCGGTTAATCATGTCTTCGTCTGTTTCGATTTCACCCCTAAAACCTCGAACTTGTGCAAGACCTGTAATGCCGGGTTTCACATAATGACGAACCATGTACTTTTTAATTCGGTTTCCATAGGTTTTATTTTGCGACCATAAGTGTGGTCTTGGCCCTACAACAGACATGTCGCCAAAAAGCACATTAAAAAACTGTGGCATCTCATCTAAACTTGTTTTTCTAATGATCCTCCCTATTTTTGTAACTCTCGGGTCATTTCGAGATGCTTCTTGCTCGGTGGTGGAATTCAGCATCATGGATCGGAATTTATAACAGAAGAATTCTTCTTCATTCAATCCCGGACGGCTTTGTTTGAAAAAAACGGGACCTCGTGACTCTAATTTTATCAAAAAAGCGAGAACGGGTATCAACCAAGAAAGAAATAATACGATTACGAATAGTGAGAAAAAAATATCAAATACTCTTTTTGAAAACTTAACAATAGGTTCGTCTAATGGAGTTTTTTGTAATGAAAGTACTGGGAAAAACTCATAATAATCGATTTTTAAATTTTTTGAAAAAATCTCTTTGGAATCCGGTATGAATTTAATTGTAATGTTGTTTTCATCCGTAAATTCAATTAAATCCTTTATTTTATCATTGGATAATTCCCCTAAAGAACAATAGATCTCATCTACTTTTTCATCAATTAAAAAGGATTGAAGTTCCCTTAAATTCCCCCTTATATCATCATTTTGAACATTATCCGAAAAAAAACCAAGAAACCGGTATCCGAAATCAGTTCGTGTATTAAAGAGATCCTTTAACCGAATTGCTTCTTTATTGTATCCTACAATTATGGCATTTCGATAGTTACTGCCGGTAACAATTCTGTATTTCTTTAAATAATAAAATGCTAACACTTTGGAAATGATAATCAGAGAAAAACCGCTACTCAAAAAGAGAGCAATGGCCTTTCCGCTAAAGACAGTCTCTTTTGAAAAAGGAAAGAAAGCTATAACAATCAAAAGAAAAATGATGGCCTGTTTCGTGATTTTGGAAAAAATCTGCACTGGGGTTGTATATCGGAAGACCTCGTAAAATCCTATAAAATATGCAACGGTTAACCAACAAAAAACCTGATAGACATTGAAATACCAAAAATTAACATTTAAGCCTTTAAAGAAAAAGAACGGTAATCCGATCAATACTATTAAATCAATAATAATACTGAGGGGTTTTAAATATTTTGAATATCTTCCTCTTTGAGCCGCCGTCATTATCGGATATAATCTGAAAAGTCTTTGTGTTCTTCTTTGGCCAATTCTTCCGGAGATAAGGACTTGAAATATTCGTAGGTGATTTTCATACCTTCGGAACGGGAGACTTTGGCTTCCCAACCTAAAATTTCCTTTGCTTTTGTGGTATCCGGCTGGCGTTGCATCGGATCATTAACTGGCAGCGGATGGTAGACCACTTTTTGATTGGTTCCCGTTAATTTGATAATTTCCTCCGCAAAATCTTTAATGGTGATTTCATCGGGATTACCGATGTTTACCGGGAGGTGATAATCGGAATGCAACAGTCGGACTATCCCTTCCACCTGATCGTCCACATAACAGAAAGAGCGCGTTTGGGAACCGTCGCCAAAAATCGTCAAATCTTCCCCACGCAATGCCTGACCGATGAAAGCCGGGATAACACGACCGTCATTTAAACGCATTCTTGGTCCGTAGGTATTGAATATACGAACGATTCGGGTTTCCACGCCATGGAACGTATGATACGCCATGGTAATGGATTCCTGAAACCGCTTGGCTTCGTCGTAAACCCCTCGCGGGCCAATGGTGTTAACGTTTCCGTAGTATTCCTCCGTTTGCGGGTGAATCAATGGGTCGCCGTACACTTCGGAAGTGGATGCAATAAGGATTCGTGCTTTTTTCACACGTGCCAAACCTAAAAGATTATGCGTCCCTAAGGAACCAACTTTCAAGGTCTGGATTGGTATTTTCAGATAATCTATCGGACTGGCAGGAGAAGCAAAATGAAGAATAAAATCTAATTTCCCTGGAACATGGACAAACTTGGTCACATCGTGATGATAAAACTCAAAATGCTCTAGTTTGAAAAGGTGTTCTATGTTTTTTAGGTCACCGGTAATCAGGTTATCCATCCCTATTACATGGTATCCTTCTCTAATAAATCTATCGCACAAGTGAGACCCTAAAAACCCTGCTGCTCCAGTAATTAATATTCTTTTCATTCGATTTCCTTTTTTAGTCGATTTCTTATTGAAGCATTAAAAAGGCAGTACAGCATCATAAAAAAAATAATGCCTCGCTGTCTGCTCAAAAACGACTCTGTCAAAAATAAGCTTATCATTAGAACTGCAAAAGAAATATGTATAAAATCTTTGTTATTTAGTCCGTTTTTAAGGTTTATCAGTACCATTGTTACTATCAACAGGAATCCTAAAACCCCAAGTTCGGCAAAAAACTGTATGTATTGGTTGTGAAAATTAAATTCATCATACCCTTCATACAAATTATGTTCAATTCGCTTCTCTTTGATTTTATGTTTGGTGGCATTTAATCCGTACCCCGTCAAGAAAACTTGGTCGGCTTGCATCATCTCATTAAAAATCCTAAACTGATAAACCCGAAGGGCTGTTCCAGGAAAGAAATCGTTTTTATCAAAACGTTCTGTTCTCCAGGCCTCGCCTACGGTCACATTGTATACCAATCTATTGGATTTACTGATTTCTCTGTTAATGGTGTTCTCTTTTAAATTTGAGGCAATCTCAATTTCAAATCGGTTTTTAAGTTCCTGAAAGAAAACAACTGTCACCACCAATCCGAATCCAATTAGGGTAATCAAAAGCTTTCTCTTGATCTGGTTATTGAAATAATAAAGGAAATACGCCGAATTTAAAATCAAAAAAACGACAGCTAAATTTTTAGAAGACAACAACACAATTACAGTTGCCAGAAGGAGTAACGCACTTTTAACATAAACGGTTTTGTTTGCCTGTATCATAAACGAAAAATAGGCTAAAACCATATAAGTGGAAATGTGGATAGCATTAACGTCCTCGGTAACTAAACCGTGGTAAAAAAAGACCGAGCTGTCTTTAGTAAGAACATACCTAAATATGGCTCTTCCAAGATAGAACAGCGCAAACAAAACAAACGAATAGCCGTAATATGTAATGATTTTTTGGATCTGAACTTGCGAAAACGGCTTGTTAATCATGAAACAGACTGGGAGTAATAAAACCGGAAACATTTTAAAAAGTGCCGACTTGGTTTCCGGCAAGTCTGTAGTCCAAAGCATTGAGGCAAGCATAAGAAGATAGATTGCTATGGGTACAATCAGACTTTTTTCTATTCTGAAATGCCGCTTTTTAAATGCCAGAATGGAAATTCCAATGAAAACGCCGGTGGTTATGCTGTTGTAAGCATACCGCATCGGGATTGTAATCAGAACTAAAAGCAACGGGAGAAATAAATAATTATTTCGTGTTTGCTGTTTTATGTCTTGAAAAACATTCTTCAAAAAGTTGGAGATAGTCACCATTTATTTTTTCCCAATTAAAGTCCTTTTCAATTGCTTCGTAATTGTTCTTGATTTTATGTGTGTTGTCATTTTTATTGACCGATTCTAAAAGGTTTTTCACTTCGGCTGGATTAGAAAAATAAAATGCGTTTTCTTTCAGAACACCTCGGTTAAAATCATTATTATGCGCTGCAATCAGTGCCTGAGAAGCCATTGCTTCCAATAATGACGGATTTGTACCGCCTACAGAATGTCCATGAAAATAAATATTGGAAAAATATCGAAGACTGTTCAGATGCTCTAAGTTATAAATTCCGCCCATGAAACGAATATGGGGGAAATATTTAAACTTGTTTTTCAAGTATTCGCCGTATTTTGTATTGTGTTTTCCAATAACTAAAATGGGTGTTTTATCTTCGCATAATGAAACCCCTTCCAACACCATATCCAGATTGTTTTCCGGCTCAAAGCGCGCCATAATCATGTTGTAGTTTCCTTGTTCTACATGATATTCATTTAATACTGTTGTATCCGGAGAATTAAAAGGATGGGCGCCATAGGCAATATATGTGGATTCCTTTTTGTAGGTTTTTTTTAAAAAGGACTGAATTCCCAATGAATCGGCCACTAGATAATCACTGGAAACGGCTGCCAGCCATTCGGCAACTTTTAAAAATTGCTGTACGGGCCAGGAATATTTGGAACGTTTCCATTCCAGGCCATCCATGTTAGTGATGATGATTGGCTGTTTGGGCAGCAGAAAAAACCAGATGGAATTACTGGTGTAACCCAATTGCAGTATAATATCAAAGTTTCGTTTTCTGGAATCCATGATACAGTTATAATCATAGATAAACTGTCCGAAAGTGCCGTATTTGTATTCCGGATCGTACTTGTGAATAATGTTTACCCCGTGAAATGTTTTTTCCTGAAAAGGATGGTCGTGTGAATTATAACAATAAACCTCATGTCCTTTTTCAGCAAGGTAAACCGAAAAAAATTCAGCAAACTGTTCAAAACCTCCGTAATAATTGGGAACTCCTCTGGTTCCTAGTATGGCAATCTTCATGAAAACACTTCCTTAATGAGTGTTCAAAAATAGGCATTTTTAACAAAAAAGCAGTCAAAACGGACTTTATTTCGGGTTAGGATGGTCTGCAATTTGTTTCAGACAGATTTGTTCTATCTGTGAAACATAGTTTTCGAGTGAAAATACGGCTATGGCTCTTTGATAGGCTTTCTGCCCCATTGTTTCCCTCGTGGTTTTATCTGTGATTAGCTTTTCCAGAGAGTGAACTAATGCTTCAACATTGTTAGGTTCAACTAGAAATCCGGTCTCGTTGTCAATGATTATCTCCTTTAATCCTCCGTGATTTGCTCCGATAACTGGTTTAGATGCTAACATTGCTTCTAAGGCTACTAAACCGAAAGGTTCCGGTTCGGTTGAAGGTACTACGGCGATGTCAATCACTTCCCAAATTTTTGCGATGTCATCCTGAAAGGGCAAGATTGTTACCTTTTCTATCAAATCATAATCAGCCACCTGTTGAATCAATGTTTCGAGAAAAACTTCCTGATTGGGCGGTGGAGAACCTACGAAAAGAAGTCGTATATTTTGATGTGTTTTCGACAAATTATGAAAAGCATCCAATAACAATTTTTGCCCTTTCCATCTGCTTATCCTACCTACCAAGGCTATCATCGTTTCTTTATTTTTTGCACCAAGTAACGTTTCTTTAATCTCTGCTCTTTCCAATTCTGGAAGTTCTATTTCCGATTTAGAAAGACCATTTAAAACAACTACCGCTTTTTGATTAAGAATTTCGTTGTCTTTATTCCAAAAACATTTTGTTGCTTCAGAATTATAAATAATCGTGTTATTTGCTTTTGAAAGCAAAGCATTTTTGAAGAATTTTACAACTAATTTGGGTGATTCAATAATTTCGTGAACATGCCAAATATGTTTAATCTTTCTTTTTTGGGCATAAATAAGTCCGATTAAAACCGCTAATGTATTGGAATAAACCAAATCGATTTTGTCTTTTTTATTGATTTGATCCAAAATTTTGATGGCTTGTGATATTTGTTTGGGTAAAGAAATCAAGTTTCGCACTCCGAACATTTTTCTGGAAACCTTAAAAACCGGAGCAATAATAACGGTAATATTTTCCTTTTCTAAAGCATCTTTGAGCGGGCCATCATTAGGTAAAACCACAATCGGATTTATTGTTTTTTTCTTAAACTCCGTAACAAGAACTAATAATGTTTTATCAGATCCGTACATTTCTGCCGATTGGTGTACAAACAGTATATTTCTCATCGAATAACGTTGTGTTTTAATCGTAAACTGTTTTTATATGCAAAAAGATACCCTATAAAAATCGATTTAGAATCTAACAGATTATACAATCCTAGAAACACCCAATAAGAGACAATCAGAAACAACCCTGTACCCACAAAAAGCAAATTTATGTTGTTATCCATTTCATTTATGGTGCCAAATTTTTTAAAGAAGAAAAATATGGACATTATCAACAATAGTAATCCAGGGATACCGGATTTCAAAAATACCGTCATATAACCATTATGTAAGATCGATATGTGGCGTAATTCCATATCACCAAGAAAGACTTTCTGTTTTAAATCGACCTGAGAACCGATTCCTTCACCAAAAATATAGGTTTCGTTACTTAAAAGCTGTTCCACAGTTCGCACATTTTCATAAGAGCGATAGTGGTCGTGAAAATCCTTCCAATCTTCCCGGTTAATTTTGGTAGAAAATGCTTCCAAAGGAATCAGTTTTACCTTATATAAAAACTCATCCACTGCACCTCCGTTACGCTTCGGATTATAATAATAGATACTTGTATATCCCACTACGGCCAACAAAAACAAAACTGAAAAAATGGTTAACGACCTCTTATTAAGATGTAAAAAACCTTTTAACGCCAGAAAAAGAATGACAATCTGAATAAAATTTGTGCGGGCCAGATAGAAAAAACTGGAAACGGCAAGAATAATCAAGAAATAAACATATTGTTTTCTGGTAATGTCGATTTCAAACTTTTTGTAGAACAGTAATAAGGCAAGGGTGTAAATTTCATAATCATTAAAATATCCGCCATACAACCGTATGTCGCTAACACTTCTTGCCCCCATTATCCCAATTCCATAAAGCACCAAAACCAAATGTATTAATGCCATGGCAATTCCGGCATATAACAGAAATTTAAAATGGTCTTTGGTGTCTTCCGAAAAAAACTGATACCCTATAACCAGTCCCAATATCGGTTTGAGCATGTATGTTATGTCGCGAATGACAAAGTATTGGTTGTATTCGTAAAACGACCCAACCAACAAAGCCAGTAAAAGAATTAAAATAAAATGTGACAGGTAGCTTAAAAATAAAGAAGAGTATCTTTTTTTTATTGTAAAGAGCAATGCAATCACCCAAAAGACAAAAGAAATTTCGTAATTATTAAAAAAAGGTATAATCACACATACGGAAAAAAACAACTGTCGTAAATATTGTTTGGATATTTTTAAAGTCATTACTCTATTGTTTTGATTATTTTAGCCGGCACTCCACCAATAACAACATTATTTGGGAAAACGCCATTTACCACTGCTCCTGCGGCTACTACTGAGTTATTCCCAACTTGCGAACCATCCAAAAAAGTTACTTTGACTCCAACCCAAACGTTGTTCCCTATTTTAATTCCTTTAGAAGTAACCCCTTGTTCGCGAATTAATTTAGAGGTGTCCGAAAAAACATGATTCTCAGAGTGGAAACTAATATAGGAACCCATAATCACATCGTTACCGATATCAATACCGCCTGAAGCACCAAAATGAGTATAATCACCAATAGCCGAATTGTTTCCCATTACAAGTCCTTTTCCGTATTTTGAGAAATGGCTAGTACTGGTTAAACAGGAAAAAGCTCCGATTTTACAATTGTCTCCAAGCATAATCCTTTGGGAAGCATAACCATCCAAACGAGTGTTTTTCTCGATTGTTACGTTTGTACCGAAGTGGAAGTTTCTTTTGTTGGCAATAGACACGTTGGGTCCTAAAAAGACTTTTTTTCGAAGCTTAATAATCCCCCTCAGCAACATCATGCCTCTTTTGTATAATGTGTATAAGATTAAAGCATCCGGAATCCTGGAATCCATTTGATAGTTCTTTCCCGCATTTTTGAGAAGTTTCTGAAATATTTTTTTTAACATGTGATTAAGCATTCTCTTTAAAGAAGAGTTTTTTCCTAATACAAATTAAGTAAAATAAAATCATTAAAACTTCTGATGCTATTAAACTATAAAAAACTCCGTAAACTTTATAGTAGGGTAAGATTATTATTATGGCTAAAAGGTTTAAAATTACCATAACCGATGTAATTCTGACATAAAACCTCTTGTAATTCCAGCCCAAAACAAGCTGCTTTAAGGGGATGGAAACTGCTAAAAGAATTGGTATTAAAATGGCCACATTTAAAAGACTACTTAAAACATAGCGGTTCGTAGGATTAAAATAGGAAACCACATCATAAGAAAAAAAATAAAATAAAAGCATTCCAAAGAGCACAAAAACGAAATTAAATCCATTATACAATTGCCAGTTTCGGATACCTTTTGTTGGGTTTCTTTCCAGCAGGTAGCACACCTTAGGAAAAACATAATTAAAAAACAGGAAAATATACGTTTTAAAAATTACGATTATCTGTTCCACAATTTTATACTGACCTGCCATTAGGTTGTTTCCGAAAAAACTCAAAACCATTACCGGTGTATTTAATTGAAGGGCGACGAAGATTTGAGAAGAAAACATGGAAAAATCATTTTTAAGAAACTTGGTAATCTCTACAGTTGTCACACTATAGAATGAAAAGGAATGTTTTTTAAAAATGAGGATTAACATTAATGTGTTGGCCAGAATCATTCCCAGTCCCCATAAAAAATTAACATAAATATAGTCAGATGCTGATTTAACCATCAGAAAAACACCCAAAAGGTAAATTATCTTTGAAATAATATTGGAAAATGTAATCCACCTGACATTTTCAACGCCCTGAAGAAACCAGGTCGGGTTTAAAAACTGGCCTATTAAAATGGGTAATCCAAAAAGAAACAATGTTTTCTCGGCTTTGAAATAAGGAATGGTCAAAAACAATCCAACGGAAAACAGAAGTATAAAAAGCAGGATAAGAAATCTTGACATGTAACTGATCATTACGATTTTTTGCAATGCCTCATTATTATTTCTGTTTATGGAAATTTCTCTCACTCCAACCAAATCAGATCCGTAATCAATAAAAACAATCAGAAAAAATGATAGCGCCATTCCCACAGCTACTTTACCGAAATTTTCTTCGCCACAAATACCAACTATATAAGGCACTATTAAAAGCGGCGTAACTAAATTGAACAGTTGTCCGAAGCCATATACGAATAGCTTTTGAAATTGAAGATTTGAAAATATTGATTTTAGTTTATGAAACATTTAATGGGACTGAAATCTTTTATTTTTTGAATTTTAATTCATCCAATTTAACTGCTAAATAGTATCCGTTAGGGTATAAGGATGGACCAACCGTTGTAGTGGTGTCTTTTCGGGTTAATGAACCGAATTCTTTATTCAACAATGTATTAGAATCGTCTACCCTGAAATATTTATAAATGTCTTTGCCTTTAGCGACAAAAGAATTTCCTCGATAAGCAAATTCAAACTTATTGAAAATTATTTCGCGTTGTTCTAAGTTTCTGCTAAAATCAATGCGTACCTGATTTGGCACAATATCCTTGGGAAATTCAATGGCTACCTTCTGATTTTTATTTTGTCCTTTCACCCTTACCCAAAAAGATTCATTTTCATTAAAATTGATTGTACCTCCTTTTTTGTAATAAATATGCAAAGAATCATCATTTTTGACAACAAGATCCACATTCAAAACAAAATTGGAATTTTTATTTGAATCCTCACAGGATATTAACGAGAAAAGAAAAAAAAGAAAAAATAATCTCATCCGATTTATATTTCATTAACAACCAATATACTTTAATTAATTTTTAAAAAAAAAGTGAACATAAGTTCACTTTTTAAAATTCACAATGTTTATTGGATGATTTTTTTCAACTCTTCTGTTAATGGAGCATGTGGATATAAAATTGGACCTCCTGGCTGATCTTTTGCTTTTCTCTGAAGAATGGCTGTTTTTGCAGGAACAATTGTATTTTCTTTATTTGGATAAAAATAATTAAATATCATAGTGTCTTTTGCTTCAAACATTTTGTCTAAATATTTCAAACGAAAAGTTTTTAGCTCTACATCTGACTGGGCTTCATTTTTTCCAAAACCAAAATCAACTCTTAAATGTGTAGGCAGAACATTCTCTGGTAATTTAAAGGTAACTTCTTGTACCCCTTCACTACCCTTTACAGGTACCCAAAGTGATTTTTTTTCATCAAAATTAATCGTACCATCCTCTGTATAATAAAGATGCATATTGTCATCTTTTTTCACAACCAAATCAAAAGATACTTTTAATAAATTTTTATCAACTTCTTGTTCCGTCGAGACAGCTTGTGTTTCAGTTTTTTCTCCTGTAGCTTGAGCTTCTTTTTTACATGATGCAAAAATTACTAGAGTACAAATTACTATAAACGATTTGATTTTCATTTTAAATGTTTTTCTGCAAATTTATACTTTTTTTTATTTCAGACTAATTTTATTTCACGACTATTTTATCTGTAATATTTAAGCCTGTTTTTCCAGTTTTTTTATTTACTAAATAAATACCAATTTTATATTCTCCCTTATTAAGGTCTGACAGATTTAACATTGAAGAAAAACCTGAATTAGCCAAATCAAAACTACTTTTAAAATAGGATGTTACGTCTGGACGATTAACTTTTTGAGTAAGCATTCGTGTTGCTTTTCCATCTTTCAGTAAAACGACATCCAATACAGATTCTGAAGCACTTTGCCCATCAAAATAAGCCCATCCAGAAATTTTCACTATTCCGTTTGTGTTTTCAAAAGCTTCTATATTATATGCAAATCCATCTCCGTTATATGTTTGCAAAGGAATGAATTTAGAAATATCAATGCTTCTAGGAACATCTTTCAATAGAGTAAAATGCCTGGTCCAAGCGTCAAATCCATCAAAGTTATTATCGATATAAAAAGTATTGTTTACAAACAGCTGAGCAGCTTCAGTTAAGGCAAACGGTCTGCCATGAGCATCGGTATACCAAAATGGTTTTACTTTAGTCGGGTCAGCCATCATCTCGGATATTACTGCTTCAAGATTTGGTTTTTCAATAACATTTGTCCTTATCATTTTATTGTTCAGATAATAATCAAACCAATATTTTAATCCAGTGTATACTGTTTCGTTTTTGGGGTTATTATCAATAATTAATTGTGCCGCCTCCCTAAATTGAGTTTTATTAGGCCATTTGTAATAGTTTCTTACAATTGTATGATTTAAAAAAACAAACATAACCAAGGATAACGTAAAAGAAATTCTGATAAATTTATTTTTAATCATCGATAAGCCTATGCCTAAAACAAGAATTATAACAGGTATGATACTTGTAAAATATCTTGCAATATATAGTGAAGTATCTAAATACGACTTTAAAAACACAATCGTAACATAAACTAATGTCCATGAAAAAAGCACAATAAAAGCGAAAACTTTCTTATTATTTAGAAAATCCGATACTGATTTCGTCTCTTTTGAATTAAACACATTCAATAGAAAGAAAATAAAAATTGGCGTTAACATAAATAACGTCATTTCAGAGTTTCCAATAAATTCTTTTAGAATAATAGTTAGACTATCTGGTCCAGGGGCTGGTATCCATGAGGATTTAAAAGCCATCAGTGTTTTTAATTTGTAAATGTTGGGCAAAAATAAAATTATTGCAATCCCTGAAGATAGTAGTCCGTTTTTGATTAATTCAATGCGTTTTTGTTTATCAATAAAGAATAGGTAGAAAACCACCAATATTGCCTGTGCGAATAAATTAATTAACGCAAAAAAATTAAAATTTAAAAGCAATCCAGCTAATAAACCATATTGTATTGCATTTTTTCTATTTACCTCTTTTAAAAAAGTTACCATCCCATAATATGACATTATAACCCCGAACAAATAAATCGTATAAGGCCTGGCGTCCTGAGAAATGTAAATAGCATATTCGCTAAAAGTCAGCAACAAAGCCGCATAAAAACCTGCTTTTTTATCATACAGTTTCTCGCCTAATTTAAATATGGCGAAAACACTCAGTACTCCAAACAATGCCGACAGACCTCTGGCAACTATGGGACTGTAACCCAAAAAAGTGTGCAGAATTTTTAAAAAAAGGAAATACAGATACGGAAAACCCTCTCTGTTGTTTACCTCCGTTATAATCGTCGAAAATGAATTATCCGGATTTGTGATGTTCATCGTATAGATTTCATCCATCCACAAACTCTGAAAATTAATTTTATAAAATCGAAGTAAGGCGGCAACCAGAAGAATTATACATATTGCCTTATTCTCTTTGATATAGGTTATAATTTTATTAAACATTTTTAATGTTTTTTATTACTAATTGTACATCCAATTCATAAAACAACGGTAGTCTAACCAAACAATCTGTAAAACGGTCCGTTTCGGCCAACACCCTTCCATCGTGTTTATCTTTATAATAGGGACTGGAATGCAAACTGATGTAATGAAATACCGGATGAATATTTTGACTTCTTAATTTTTCTATTAATGCAGTACGCTGCTCCATGTTTTGACAAACTAAATAAAACATGTGCCCGTTATTGGTAGCATATTCAGGCACTTGCGGCAACCCGACTCCGTTATTCTCACACCAAGTTTTCAATTCTTCATGATAGACCTCCCAATGTTGCTTTCTTACAGCTTGAATATTTGTTAAATTTTCCAATTGTGCCCACAAAAAACCGGCAATAATCTCTGAAGGTAAAAAAGAACTCCCAATATCCACCCAGCCGTATTTATCCACTTCTCCTCTAAAAAAAGCAGAACGATTCGTTCCTTTTTCCCAAATAATCTCGGCGCGTTCAATAAATTGTTCGTCGTTAATGGTTAACATTCCCCCTTCACCCGCAATTATATTTTTGGTTTCATGAAATGAAAACGCAGCGAGATGTCCTATGGCACCCAAAGGTTTTCTTATCCCATCTTTACCGGTGTAATAGCTGTCAATGGCCTGAGCAGCGTCTTCAACCACAAATAAATTGTGTTTTTGAGCCAACTCCATAATGGTATCCATATCACAAGCAACCCCTGCGTAGTGCACAGGCACAATCGCTTTGGTTTTTGATGTGATTAACCCTTCTAATTTTGTAGCATCAATATTGGGATGGTTGGGCATACTGTCGGCAAAGACAATTTTTGCACCGCGCAAAACGAAAGCATTAGCGGTCGACACAAAAGTATACGAAGGTATGATTACCTCATCACCTTCCTTAATGTTTATCAGGATAGCTGCCATCTCCAGCGCATCAGTACATGATGTGGTGAGCAACGCTTTCTTGAATCCGAATTTTTCCTCAAAAAAAAGCTGGCATTTTTGGGTATATTTCCCGTTTCCGGAAATCTTTCCAGATGCTACAGCATCGGTAATATATTCTGTTTCCTTACCTGTTAGATAAGGCTTGTTAAATGGAATCATTATATTATGATTATTTTGCTACTTTCTCCCAAAATTCCTTCGAAAGAAAACTTGTGTTGAAGGGAAGTGGTGGAGAAAATAAAACTCGTTCTTTATTAATTATCAATTGTTCGTTTCGGTCAGTTTTGATGTTTAAAATTGTGAAAATTCCACCAAGTAAAGCTAATGACGAGGATTTAAAAACAGTATCTATTACAAGCTGATCTTTTTTCCAATTAATGGGAACGCACGATTGACACAAAACTTTACCAGCGTCTACCTCTTCATTTACCAAATGACATGTTCCTCCCACAAAACCTACATTCTTAACTTTTGCCTGAGCTATTGTTTCCATACCAATTACACCACTAAAAGCCGGTAATAAGGAATAATGTAAATTAACAAATTTGTTAGGAAACAAAGACAATGTGTCAATGTCAATTATTTTATGAATATTTGTAACAATAACATCCGGAACCAATTTTTTTAATTCACTCTGAAGTTCCAAAGTATAATTTCGGTTATATTTTATTTTTTTGAAATATATGCTTTTACTTGTGGCAAATTCTAACGCAGAACATTCTCTATCAGCAATTACACCTACAACTTCAGCATTGATTCTCAAAGTTTGCAGGGCATAATAAACAAATTTTAAAGACCCTCCGCCTCCGGAAACAAGAAAAACAATTTTATTCATAAATTTTCTTAATTATAGCATTCGGTCTTCCCTGCACCTGACGGAAAATTTTATAAACATAAATCCCTATGATGCCCAAAAAAGTAGAAATCACTCCCAACATCAAAACGTTTATAGCCACAATCGAAGTCCAGCCCAACTGTACTTCCTCCTGATGAATTAATTTCTGTATGCCAAGATAAACAATAAACAGAAAACTGAAAAATGAAATTGTAATCCCAAAATAAAACAACCACTCCAATGGCTTTCCCGAAAAAGATGTGATGGCTTGCAGCATCAGTTCGGCTCGACGCTTCAAAGAGTAAGTACTGACTCCTTCACGAATTCCTTTTTTAAACGGTAATCCTTTCTGATTAAATCCAATCCAATAAAACATTCCACCTATAAATAAATTAGCATCTTGCAAACGCAATAATTCATTTACATATTGTTTGGTCATCAATCGTTCGGTTAAAATATTATGCGGTATTTTGGTGTCCGATAATTTATTAATCAATACCCAGAATATGCTTCCGGCATTTTTCTCAATAAAGTTTCCTTTCCTGGTTTCCTGATAACCATACACCACATCGAGTGAAGGATCCTTGCTCATCTCATTGTAATAATCCACTATCACGTAAGGAGAGGTTTCCAAATCGTTGTCGATTAAAAATACGTATTCTCCTTTTGCTTGCGTTAATCCCACTTGAATTGCATAATGGTGGCCAAAATTTCGGGATAAGTCAATCAATTTTAACTGTGGGTATTCATTTTTACACGTTAAAAGATAGGCCAGAGAATCATCGGGAGAACCATCATTTACAAAAATCAATTCATAATCCTCAATTTTCAGTACTTGAATTGCGGCGGTTATTTCCCTAAGGAAAACTTCTAAAAAAGGCCGTGATCGGTACAATGTGGTTACTACAGATAATCTCATAATAAATTTATTTTTTTATTCGATTGGTATATTAAATAACCCGAACGATCGTTACTGTTAGTACTGTATTTTAGTGAATTGTTCAGAATTTGTTTTTCCACATCGAAATCATTGTCCTTTAAAAAATAAGGTTGCAGGACTTCGGTTTCTTTAGAAAGGAAATAAACTCCTGAGAAGTGATGCTTATTTAAAACCGGTTTTTCAAAAGTATTCAGAGCAATGTCAATCACTCCTTTGACGAAATCATATCCTGTGGACAGTTCGACCAAATGGGATCCGATAAAATCGCCTCCCATTCTTGCTCCAACTTCAATAACAAAAATCTCTCCTTCAGAAGTAATTTTGAATTCAGAATGTCCTGCCCCATTTTTAATTTCCAGTGCGTTCAAACATTTTATGGTTTCGGCTTTGATTTTCTCTTGAACCTTCAATGGCAATTGCGAAGGCTGATGGTGAGCCAATTCAACAAAATGAGGAGCTCCTGTAGTCATTTTATCTGTTATGGCTAAAATGTAATGACTCCCTTTCCAGGATATGCTTTCAACACTTACTTCATGGCCCTCGACAAATTCTTCCACAAGTGCTTTTTTAGCAAACGATTCCTGAAGAGCGTATGAAATAGCGTTAGGCAGTTCTTCTGATAAATTCACTTTGGTAATACCCCTGCTCCCGGATCTGTCGACCGGTTTAACAATTAAGGGAAAATTAAAGCGCTTACTATCAACATTTTTCGATGTTGTTTCAACAAACTTCGGTGTATTGCAGTTTTGCTTTTCAAACGCCTTACGCATTTCCAATTTGTTTGTGGAAATTACCCCTGAAGCAACACTATTTGAAATTAACTTTAATTGCTCGGCTACGAAACAAACCGTCGGTACCGCCATATCGGTGGCTATTGTAGTAATTCCGTCAATTCCTATATTTTCACATTCCTGAAGGATTGCTTCCTTTTCAAGAATCGAAATCGGATAAAAATAATCTGCCAATTCTTTACATACGGCACCTTCAGACCATGCGAAACAATGGGTTTCAATTCCCATTTCTTTAGCTTTCCCAACCAAGGGTAATTGCAGGTAACTGGCTCCTATAATGGCTAATTTTCTCATTAATATTTAACCGTTACAAAAGTTCCAAGTATAATCAATCCTAATCCTGCCAATTTTCCAATTGTAAATGTTTCGCCTAAAAATAAAACACCAATTAAAAACACAAGCGCTGGAGCTAAACTCATAAAAGGGTAAGCTGTAGTTATTTCAAACCTGGTCATGGCAGCCATCCAAAATAAAGAAGCAATAAAGGCAAAAACAAAACCGGTAAAAATAAATGGATCAAAAATAACTTTTATCAACACCATAATTTTACTTACAAAAGAATCTGGTAAAATAAGTCGCAAACGACTTATTCTCCATTTTAAAATAATCTGTCCCGAAACCGTAAAAAAGAGTGTGGCAAAAATGTAGATATAGGGATTCATTCGTAATTTAATTTCTTAAAATTCATACAGCTGGTAAATTTAATTAAAAAATAGTATTTCATCGTTTAAATCTCAATTTTGCCGAAAATAAGTACATCTAGGATTAATAAGGATTAAATTTATATTCTTAATAATCAATATGTTGCGTTATGAAATCAATATTTACACTGCTCGCCCCGACCATATTGTTTTTCACCAACCCTGTTATTTCCCAGAGCATCACTATAAATGAAGTGCTTTCTTCCAACACAACCGTCAATCAGGATGAAGACGGGAATTATGAAGATTGGGTCGAACTGTACAACTATGGCGGCGTAGCGGTAAATTTAAACGGATTCGGACTCTCTGATGATGTCGCTTTACCGCACAAATGGAGTTTTCCGGCGGTTACCTTAAATCCGGGGCAGTATCTGTTGGTTTGGTGTTCCGATAAAAACAGAACCACGCCCGGAAGTCCGCTGCACACCAACTTTAAAATTGGAGCAACCGGTGAAACACTGTATCTCACCAATCAAACGACTTTAAATCTGGCTACTTTTCCCGCCATAGCACTCCCCGCCAATGTTTCTTACGGAAAATCCCCCAACGGAACCGGCGGTTATTTTTATTTCAATGTGCCTACACCGGGACAACCTAATTCGACAACTTCCTATTCCGGGATTTTACCAGACCCCGTTTTCACACATACCGGAGGCTTTTATACCGCCGGAATAAACCTAGGCATCTCCAATACGACGGCAGGCAGTACCATTATCTATACACTGGATGGCTCCGATCCGGATCCCAACAACCTCAATGGCACCACCTATTCCTATAAAAACAGTTATGAGGAATTGGTAGGCGATGCTGACGGGCCCATGCTGCAAAACAACTATCGCTCGTTTACATATTCCGGACCGATTCCCATAGCAGACCGCTCTTCGCTCCCTAACGATTTGGCGAAGATGTCTTCCACTCACCACCACGTTCCCTATTACATTCCTACCAGTCCCGTCTTTAAGGGTACCGTGGTAAGGGCCAAAGCCATAAAATCCGGATCGATACCTAGTAAAACCGTTACAAGAACCTATTTTGTAACCCCTTCCGGAAACAGTACCTTTTCGCTGCCTGTGGTTTCCCTGAGTGTAACGGAGAGCAAACTTTTTGATTACAACAACGGAATTTTTGTGGCAGGTGCCTTGTTTGATGGTTGGCGCGCAGCCAATCCGACGGTGAATGCGAATCCTTATAATTTTGATGCCAATTTCAGAATTGATGGGGACATCTCTGAACGAACCGGCAATATCAATTATTTTGAAAACGGGGTCCAAAAACTAAATCAGGATATCGGAATACGAATCAACGGCGGCTATTCACGAGGTTGGCAAAGTAAATCCTTACGGTTGGTAGCCCGTTCCGATTATGGCAACGACAGCATGAATCATAAGTTTTTCAGCGATGAAAGCCTAACCACTTTTAACCGGTTGATTTTGCGCAATTCGGGGGGGGATTTCTTCGACACCATGTACCGGGACGCCCTTGCCGATGAATTGATGAAAGGCACCGGCATGGAAACCATGGCCTACCAACCCACGATTACCTTTGTTAACGGAGAATATTGGGGAATTCTGAATCTTCGGGAACGATTTGATGAGCATTACTTCAAAAATGTATGCGGCATCGAGGAAGTCGATTTGGATTTCATGGAAAACGACCAGCGGGGCCTACCGGGAAGTCATTACAACAATATGTTTGTCTATCTGACCAACAACAGTCTGACAATACCCGCAAATTTTGATTACATCAAAACACAAATGGATGTGGATAATATGAGGGATTATTATATCGCAAACATTTATTATGACAATACCGACTGGCCTCATTACAACACGGTCTTTTGGAGAAAAAAAACCGCCTATAACCCCAATGCGCTATACGGATTGGACGGACGATGGCGCGCAGCTTTAAAGGATAATGATGATTGTTTTGGGTCAACAACCGGCGTCAACAATCATAATAATCTGGAAGTGGCCACGGATCCGAACAGCTCCGATTCGGGTAATCCGCCGGAATCCACTCTGGTTTTGAGAAGTTTGCTGGCCAATACTACTTTTAAAAATGATTTTATCAACCGCTTTGCCGACCTGATGAACACCTATTATCTTCCGAGTCGTTTCATAGCGGTTTCAACAGCCATGAAAAATAGAATCCAGCCCGAAATACAGGAACATCTGGACCGATGGAAAGCTACCGATTACGGTTGGTGGGAAGAAAGTATCAACCTGATGCACAGTTTTGCCAACGAGCGTCCGAATTATCAGCGGCAACACATCCGACAAAAATTCGGAATCAGCAGCAATATCAACGCTACTTTAGATGTGTCTGATGCCACACACGGATATGTCAAAATCAACACCATCGACATACTCCCGTCGACACCCGGAATAGCAACCAATCCATATCCGTGGACCGGAATTTATTTCCACAATATTCCGGTTAAGATAAAAGCGATTCCGTTACCGGGATATGCATTTAGCTATTGGAGCGGGGATTCGAACAGTACCTCGGCAGAAATAACCATTACCCCCACGGCGCATTTTTCGCTTACGGCTCATTTCATCCCTTCAACCACTACCGGTACTCCGGAAATCGTTTACTTCTGGATGATGGATACGGCTATTGCCAACGACACCCCTTTAACCAGTCTGAATTCTACATTTGAAGTGGCCGCAAACGGTGTTTTGCAATACCAATCGTCGCTGGCAGGCTATCCTTTTGACAGCACAAGTCCCAATTGGCGAAAAGCATCTATGGAACGTCGTAACAGTCCGACCCCACTGAATTATTATCCGGAAGCTAATGGAAACCTTCCTTTTGCAAATTCCAACATGAGGGGTTTGCAGATCACGCAACCTTTCCAAAGCGGCGGATTACAGAACACCCTGATTTTCAACTTTTCCACTGTGGGTTATAAAGACATCAAATTTGCCTTTGCCGTTTTAGACGAAGGAGCCGCTACCGGAGTTACCCTGGAATATGCCACCAATGCGGGCACACCAATTTGGACGACTGCCGGAATGACTACAAGTGCTTTTCCAATAACCACCACTTATCAGCGCATTGAAGCCGACTTGAAAACCATTCCGACAGTAAACAATAATGTGAATTTTAAGATGCGACTTCGCTTTACGGGTCCGAACATGACCGCCGACACGGGTGCAAGGGTCACCTTTAATAACATCAGTTTGGAAGGGGTACGCCAAACGCTTACCACCGATGAAAATACTATTCCGGATTTTGTGGTCTACCCCAACCCGGCAACCGATGTGGTGCATATTAACCATCGTCTCAAAAACCTGGAATATACCCTTTACGGTATCGACGGTAAATTGATTCAGAAAGGCCCACTTGAAAGCGATGAAATCAACCTGACTCATTTAACTTCCGGTTTGTACTTATTGCAATTGGAAGCAGACGGAAAATCGGAAACCAAAAAAATCCTTAAACGATAATTCGGATTGCTTATCAGATGAAAAAAGGGGTGTTGAAATCATCCTTTTTATGTCTTAAAAACCCCTTTGATTTAAAAGTGTAACTTATCGTTTATAATCGCTCTGCGTCGGATATAATAACCTGATATTGAAGTTGTTATTTAACTTTATTAAAATTATATACGCATGAAAAAAAATACATTTTGGATACTAACCACATTGGTTGTACTAAGCATAGATCCACTGTTTTCACAAAATATAGTTATTAATGAAATCCTGACGGCCAACACCACATCCATAACCGACGAAAATGGCAGTCACGAAGATTGGATTGAATTGTATAATGCCGGGGCAAGTCCTGTAAATCTCTTGGGACATGGTTTGTCTGATGATGGTTCAGAATTGTTCAAATGGACTTTTCCCAGTGTAACCCTAAATCCAGGGCAGTATCTGCTTGTCTGGGCATCCGATAAAAACAGAGCGGTAGCCGGGAATCCGCTGCACACTAATTTTAAGCTGAGTAACGGAGGGGAAACCCTCTTATTAACAAATCCGTCAGGAGGTAATGTGACTACCGTATTGCCGGTTGCATTACCAACGGATATTTCTTATGGCCGGTTCCCTAACGGCAGTGGTCCGTATGTTTTCTTCGGAACCCCAACACCCAATGCGGCAAATACAACCACCAGTTACTCTGAATTATTAAGCGCCCCAGTTTTTTCACAACCTTCCGAATTCAGAACAACCGGATTCAATCTGACGCTCACTTCTTCCAGTCCCGGAACCACCATTCTGTATACCTTGGACGGTTCAGAACCAAACGAGAACAATTTGTCCGGAACTACCTATTCCTATAAAAAAAGTTACCCGGAATTTCCAGGAGAACCCTTTGGTGCCTTCTTTCAAAACAGTTTCCAAACACTGCAGTATTCCGCACCAATTCCAATCAGCGATAGGTCATCACAACCCAATAAGCTATCCAATATCTCAACCACTTGGGATTCTGAACCAGATTATTTTCCAAACGGTCCAATATTCAAAGCTACTGTTGTAAAAGCAAAAGCTATTAAGACCGGAGCGCTTCCCAGTGAAACCGTAACCAAGAACTATTTCATTTCGCCCCAAGGTGTAAACCGATTTACGCTTCCGGTAATCTCAGTCAGTTTTGATGAAAACGGATTTTATGAGTATACCGACGGTATTTCTGTGGCGGGAATCGATTTTGACACCTGGCGCCAGAATAACCCAAATGACGAAGCCGATAACGATTACGCAAATTGGGGCCGACATGGAGATACCACCGAACGGTTGGCCAATCTTAATTATTTTGTAAACGGCCAGGAAGTCATTAACCAAAAAGTGGGCTTGCGCCTCCATGGCGATCACTCGCGTATTTATCCGAATAAATCCCTACGGGTGTATGCGAGATCCACGTATGGTGCCGACGATTTGGAGTATCCGCTTTTTGCCGACGAACCGTATACCGCATACGAACGGGTACTGATTAAAAATCAAGGAGGCGATTGGAACAACACCATGTTTAGGGACTGTTTATGCAATGAACTGGTGAAAGACCTTCGCATGGAAACCGAAGCACACCAACAGGTAATCACGTTTGTTAATGGGGAATATTGGGGGATTTTAGCCCTTAGGGAACGCTATGACGACAACTATTTTAAATTGGTATACAATATAGATGCGGTAGATTTGCTCAACAACCACGGAACCGTTAAAGAAGGAGACCGCATAGATTATGATTCCTTTATTGCCGAAATTGAAAATCGGGATCTATCGTTAAGTACTAATTACACCTACATTCAAACCCGAATGGATATCGAAAATTACATCGATTACCACGTCAGCAATATCTATTTGAATAACGACGATTGGGTAACCAACAACGTTGTTTTTTGGAGAAAAAAAACAAGTTTAAATCCTAATGCGCCTTATCCTCATGACGGCAGGTGGCGTTGGGCTTTTCATGATGTGACCAGCACTTTCGGCGATCCTGATTTCGATACTTTAGCCGATGCCACCACAACCGATGAGGATGTTCATGCTCTTTGGTCCACGTTAATCCTGCGCAAACTTCTGGCTAATGATTCATTTAAAATCGATTTCATCAACCGTTTCGCCGATTTAATGAATACCAATTTCCTTTCATCCAGAATTGTAGCGCAGATTGATGCGATGGCAGCTGTTATTGCGCCGGAAATGAATGACCAGTATTTTCGTTGGAAAGGCCCGGTGAGCAACAGCGATTGGCAATACCATCTGAACAGAGAGAAAACATTTGTCAATCAGCGTCCGGGCTATCAAAGACAGCACATCCGCCAAAAATTCGGCATAAGCAGCAACATCAATGCCACGTTAAATGTATCCGACATAACACGGGGCTATATCAAAATGAATACCATCAACATCAAAGATGGCACTCCGGGAATTAATGGAAATCCATATCCATGGACCGGCATCTATTTTCATAATATTCCCGTAAAACTAAAAGCCGAAGCCCTTCCGGGGTATGCCTTCAGTCATTGGACGGGAAGTTCCAGCAGTACCAATGCGGAAATAACCCTAACTCCCACAGCTGATTTTTCGGTTACGGCCCATTTTATCCCTTCCGGAAATGAGGCGGTTGCAGAAACGTTGTATTTCTGGATGATGGATACGGCACTTGTAAACGACACGCCGTTAACAAGCATTAATTCGACCTTCGAGAAGACCACGGAAGGTGTTTTACAGTACCAATCCTGTCTGGCGGGGTATCCTTTTGACAGTTCAAGTCCAAATTGGCGAAAAGCCTCCATGGAGCGCAGAAACAGTCCCACCCCGTTAAATTATCTGCCGGAAGTTAACGGAAACCTGGATTATGGCAATTCCAACATGCGCGGAATCCAAATCAAGCAACCGTTCCAGAATGGCGGAATGGAAAACGCGCTGATTTTTAATTTTTCAACGGCAGGATATGAGGAAATTAAATTTGCTTTTGCGGTATTGGATGAGGGCGCCGCCACCGGAGTTAGTGTCGATTATGCCACAAATGCCGGAAGTCCGAATTGGACCACTGCCGGATTATCGCAAAGTTCCTATGTAATAACAAATACCTACCAACGGATTGAGACTGATTTTTCATCCGTAATTGCTGTTAACAACAATCCGGATTTTAAAGTACGCCTTCGTTTTACCGGTCCGAATATGACGGTCGACACCGGAGAAAGGGTGACATTTAACAATATAAGCGTGGAAGGAAAAGCTGTTACCCTGACTACTACCGCCAATGAAATTCCGGAATTTATCATCTATCCGAATCCGATCACCGATGTGGTCCATATTACACACCAGCTAAGCAATCCGGAGTATAAGGTTTTCGGTATTGATGGGAGATTAATTCAACTCGGGAAACTTGAAGCGGATGAAATCAATCTGGTGCATTTGCCATCCGGAATGTATTTACTGCAATTACACACCGAGGACGGAAAATCGACAGTCAGAAAAATTCTTAAAAAATAATGCCTGAATTACACAACTGATGGGAAGGGTTCTAATGACTGTTCCCATTTTTTGATGTCCAATCCGAATACTTCTTTAATTTTGGTTTTGTCCAGAACACTGTATTTCGGTCTCTTGGCTGGCGTCGGATAACAGGTTGAAGGTATTGGATTTACCTGAATGGAAACCGCATTTACCTCAAAGATTTTTTGGGCAAAATCATACCAGCTGCACTGACCTTCGTTGCTGAAGTGGTAGATGCCGTATGCTTTTTTCCCGCTTTCGATGATTTTCAATATGACTTCGGCCAAATCGACCGCATGGGTTGGTGTTCCTATTTGGTCGTTCACTACCGACAATGTGTCTCTTTCGGAAGCCAATCGAAGCATTGTTTTCATGAAGTTATTTCCGAATTGCGAATACACCCAGGAAGTTCTGACAATGAAATGTTTTTCCCAGACAGCAGCAACTTCTTTTTCCCCATCCAGTTTGGTCTGACCGTAAACGCCGGTTGGGTTGGAACGATCTTCTTCGGTATACGGTGATGTTTTTTCACCGTCAAAAACGAAATCCGTGGAAACATGCAATAAAACCGTATCGTGAATTTTACAAACCGCAGCGACATTTTGAGCTCCGGTTACATTAATGGCGTGTGCTTTTTCGGGTTCATTTTCCGCTTTGTCCACGGCAGTGTATGCCGCAGCGTTGATGCAGAAATCGGGTTGGTGTTTTTCGAAAACCGTTGTGCAACTTGCACTATCCGTAATATCCAATTCGGAAGAAGAACAAAACACAAAATTCATTTCCGGAAACTTCGCAGCAATGAATTGTAGGGCCTGTCCTAACTGGCCGTTGGCTCCGGTTACTAAAACTACCATACTTTTTTGGCTTCGGCTAAACTTGGCAATACTAGGTCTTTGTCGGAAATCAACAAGTCACTTTGCGGTAAAAGCCAATCGATATTTAAAGTAGCGTCGTTGTACATGAAGCCGCCTTCGGATGCCTTATTGTAAAAATTGTCGCATTTGTAAAAGAACGTTGCCGTTTCACTTAATACCACAAATCCGTGGGCAAACCCGCGCGGCACAAACATTTGTTTCTGGTTTTCTGCCGATAAAACTTCCGCCACATACTGACCATAGGTTTCGGATTCCGGACGAATGTCCACCGCCACATCCAAAACTTCCCCTTGAAGTACACGAACTAATTTTGCCTGTGCATGATCGCCGGTCTGATAATGCAATCCGCGTAAAACACCTTTGGTGGAGAACGATTGATTGTCCTGTACGAAATGTACTTCTTGACCGGTACCTTTCTGAAAAGTCTGCTCGTTGAAACTCTCCATGAAATAACCACGGGGATCGTTTATTATTTTGGGTTCAAGGATAAAACACCCTGACAATTTAGTAGGTATGAAATTCATGGGTAGTTATACTAAACTCATTAAATGTTTTCCGTAGCCGCTTTTCAATAAGGGTTCCGCCAATACTCGTAATTGATCGGCATTGATAAAGCCCATTTTATAAGCCGCTTCTTCGATGGCACCGATTTTTAATCCCTGACGTTCTTCGATCACCTCCACAAACTGACCGGCCTGCATTAACGACTGGAATGTTCCCGTATCTAACCAGGCCGTTCCCCGATCTAAGATGCTCACCTGAAGCTTCCCGCGATTCAGGTATTCTTTATTTACATCAGTAATTTCCAATTCCCCACGGTGGCTTGGTTTGATATTGGCCGCAATCTCCAATACATTATTGTCGTAGAAATAAATTCCCGGTACGGCAAAATTGGATTTCGGCTGCAACGGTTTTTCCTCAATGGAAAGCACTTTACCGTTGGCATCAAAATCAACTACACCATAACGTTCCGGATCGTGAACGTGATAAGCATAAATGATTCCGCCATCCGGATTGTTGTTTGCCTGAAGCAATTCGGCCAAACCAGTTCCGTAAAAGATATTATCGCCCAAAATCAGGGCCACTTTGTCATTGCCGACAAATTCCTTCCCGATGATAAACGCTTCCGCTAATCCGTTGGGATGTTCCTGTACGGCATATTCAAAACGACAACCCAATTTGCTTCCGTCGCCTAACAGTTGTCGGAACAACGGCAAATCATGCGGCGTGGAAATGATTAAGATTTCGCGTATTCCTGCCCACATCAAGGTTGATAACGGGTAGTAAATCATGGGTTTGTCGTAAATTGGCATCAATTGCTTGCTTACCGCTAACGTTAACGGATGCAAACGGGTTCCCGAACCTCCGGCTAATATAATTCCTTTCATCTTTTTAGTTGCAAAGTCTCAAAGTTGCAAAATTGCAAAGTTGTAACGTAAAGTTATGAGTTAATAAGAATCAAAATTCCTAATTCCTAATTCCTAATTCCTAATTCCTAATTCCTAATTCCTAATTCCTAATTAAGCTTTTCTAAATACCAGGCAATTGTTTTACGAATTCCCGTTTCGAAATTTTCATCGGCTTTCCAGTCCAATTCGGTTTCGATTTTTGTAGCATCGATAGCGTAACGCAAATCATGTCCCGGACGGTCTTTCACAAACGTGATTTGTTCCTGATAATTTCCGCCAGCTTTTGGTTTCATTTCGTTTAGCAATTCGCAAATCGTGTTGGCAATGTAGAGGTTGTTTCGCTCGTTTCGTCCGCCGATATTGTAGGTCTCACCCGATTTCCCTTTATGAAAAACCAGTTCAATCCCTTTACAATGATCCAAAACATACAACCAATCGCGTACATTTTTTCCGTCACCGTAAATCGGAATGTTTTCACCCGCAATCGCTTTACGGATGATGGTCGGAATTAATTTCTCGTTATGTTGTTTCGGGCCGTAATTGTTGGAACAATTGGTCGTTACCACATTCATTCCGAACGTGTGGAAATAGCTTCGCACTATCATGTCAGACGATGCTTTGGAAGCCGAATACGGACTGTTGGGCGCGTACGGTGTTTCTTCGGTAAACAAACCGGTTTCGCCTAGAGTCCCATACACCTCATCGGTGGAAATATGATGGAAACGGCTGTTTTCATAACCGGATTTGTATTCATTGGGCGCGCTCATCCAGTGTTTTCGTGCCACATCCAAAAGATTGAAGGTACCTAGAACATTGGTCTTGATAAACGCTTCCGGTCCGGAAATCGAATTGTCTACATGACTTTCGGCAGCGAAATGAATCACGTCTTTAAAATCATATTTACCAAACAGTTCCTCAATAAAGGCTCTGTCGCAAATGTCCCCTTTCACAAAAGTATAGCGGGAATGGTTTTCAACCTCTTTTACATTTTGCAAATCACCGGCATAGGTAAGCATATCAAGATTTACCAAATGATATTCGGGATTGTTTTCTATGAAATAAGGCACAAAATTGGCGCCAATAAATCCGGCTCCGCCTGTTACTAAGATATTCTTCATTATGCTAAACTTCTTTTGGCTAACTGACGTCTGTAAAAACGTCTTGCCATACCAAATAAGGTAAATAAACCTATAAATAAAAACGGTAGTATTATTTTTTTCTTCCCGTTCGACATTTTGTTGTTTTCCACATTTAAAGTAAAACTACTCTCCTTGATGATTCGGTCTGAAGTGACCAATTCCAATCGTTTGGCTCCCTGTTCATTGATTAAGGCCTCTTTGGTTTTCAGCACTTCGTTCAATTGCGTATTTTCATTGTAATACACCAGTTTGTCGCTTTTTTGATTGCTGCCAACCGCTTTCGAAAACTGGTTCATTACCCCGTTAATTTGCGCAATGATACTGTCGTTCTCTTTTATTTTTAAATGGATATTATTCAAGCTTTCTTTTTGAATTTTTTCATAAAATTCACTTTCGTTTAAATAATTCAATATCGGAGAAAGGGTGTTTTGTTCCGAAGTGATATCTTTAGTTGTAAAAGAAATATTGTGAAACGTATAATTCTTACTGGTTAGGTTTTCTTCCACAATTTTCTTTAAGTCCCCATCTTCTGCCATCAATTTCAACATTTCAAAATTTTGAGCACTGTTATTGATAAAGCGATATACATCTACAATGGGTTCCACTTCAATACCAGTAAATTTCTTTGGATTTTTAATCCCTATCTGTTTCAAAAACATCGTATCGCCTTCCTTTATTTTGGAATTAATCAGGAAAATTTTAGAATACAAATAATCCGTACTTCCGAAGTTTGGCGTCACAATAACCTGATGATCATACACTTTGGTCTTCTTGTCCAAATAAAAACCCAATCCGGCGCCTATGATAAACAGTACCCCTATAATTATAATGTTTCTACGGATGAATAAAATTCCGTCAAACAACCAGTCAATAAATGATTGGATTTTATCCCCTATTTTCTTTGAAAGTTGACTTAAATCGATTTCCTGATCGCTCGGGTTAATTTGAGGGCTATGGCTCATAAAAATTGGATTATTTTACGTTAAAAATCTGTTCAATTATTTTAATGGTAATAAGGTAGGTAGGCTTCACCCCTGTTGTTCCTAATCCTCCGGAGGCCAGGGTGCTTCCGGTTTCCAAAGGATTGTCCGAAGCGTAATACGCATAACGCACTTTTACGTTCGGGTTGATGCTCTTACGGATTCGCGAAGCCGACTGTATCGCTTTCTGATAATACGCTCCTTCCATTTCAAGACCGATAGCACCCCAAGTCGAATCGTGGAAGAACTGTAACAGATCTTTATTTTGAAGCGACGTTCCCAAAACCGTAACCATCGGGCCGGCGAAAACCGGAATGTCATTGCCTTCAAACATTTCCGTTGTCAATTCGTTTTCGAACGGATAGTTATCTGCAGTTCCTTCATTCACGTGGGCGTTCGGAATCATGATGTCGCCTTTTCCACCCTGCAAAATTCCGGCTTTCCCCATAATGGAAACCGATTCCACATTCAGGAATATTTTCCCGTTGGCGGTTTTGTACGGTTTTAACAACTCATCAATCGTTTCGAAAGCCTGCTCTCCGAAGGCATAATCCATCACAATCAGTACCGGTTTTTCTTTCCCGAAAGTGGCTTTTGGAAAGGCCGATTTCTTGATGTCGATTTTAGCCGTATCGAAAATCTGCACGTCGATATTGGTTCCTGATGTGTCCGGCAGTGAAATCATTCCGTGTTGCAACGCGAATTCTTCCACTTTCTTGCGTAAGGCGTCGTTTCCGGATTTGCTCAAATCTTCGAAAATCTGAAAATCGTCGGCGGCTTTGTATTTGCTGCCCAAAACCGGTTCGGCAAAAACCGAATTCATTACACTGTGCATGTTCGCACTGATGATGTGAATTGGTCGCGCCAATAAGTCGTTTTGTTCTAAAACTTCTTTAATATTGTTCGCCCAGATTTCACCATAAATATGATGACCCAAACGTTCTCTTAAAATCGGACTGAAGGTAATGGTTCGTTTGTTGTTGTCCACCACCTCTTCAATGGCCAGTTTTCCTAACCAGTAAAGCACGTGTAAGAAACGGTCGGGTTTTTCTTTGGTTCCGAAACCTTCGTAAATGTCGATGACTTCCGCAAAGGTTCTTCCTAAAATATTGGACGCATGGGAAATGGCTTTCTCACGGTCTATCAAAGTTAATTTTTTGTTCTGAAGTACCACCTGTTCCAATTTCTCCCAATCACGGGTCAGTCGTCCTTCCTCATCAATTAAAACACGGTTTTTGATTTTGTGGGATTCGATAAAAATGAAGGTTAGGTGCGTCAGAATATCATAAATATCCGAACGGCCACGCGTAATTTCAATGTTCATCTGTTCGTCGTCAATACGGTAACAGTTTCTTCTTCTTTTGGGTGGCACAATCGGTTGGAAATGGGATTTCGAATACCCTTCATCCGATGTTAGGTTGATGTAACGGCACTCCTCTATACCTACCGGTAGCCTTTCGATAACGTATAACAATCCGTTTAATTCTACCTTTTCTTCGGCAATGGTTCCGTAGATTTCCGGTCGTAAGGATAATAATGCTTCACGCAGCGTTTCTCCCGAAACCCCCATTGGTTTGTAGAAACCGCGGTTAAACAAATGACGCATGGTAATGTACAGTCGTTCGATAGCTGCCGACGACTCTTGCGCTCTGGAGCGCGAAATGTTCTTTAATTCTTTCATTAAATATTTTATTTTCTAACCTACAAATATAGGTTTTTATTTTTAGTTCGTTAATTTCAGATGGATAACAGGTTCATACACCCGCATTTTTGGAGATGAATCTTCGGTTTTTTCCGGAACCTGTTTGTGCCATTTTCCTCCTGAAAACGTGTATAAAAATTCCCTCTCGACGAAATTATAAAGCACCAGCGGTACATACGTTATTTGCGATTTGGCGATTTTCGTATTGGGATCCATAATCTTTTTTTCAATCCGGTTGCTCGTAATCAGCAGCTTTTCATAGGCTACAAAAATGCCGTTTTTAGGCAGGATCAAATTGAAATCCGATACATCGATTTTTTGTTTTACCACCCCTTTTTTTAGGGAAACTATAAAATCTTTATCTAAAAGTTCTTCTCCGGGAAAGCCATCGGCATCCACACTGTACAAGTGAATTTTGATACTGGCGTTATCAATGCTGCTGTCCGTTAAAATGGAAATTTGTTGTATAAATCTTGTTTTGTTGTACGACGGTTTATACGGGAAAAATTTGGCGTCAATTCTGGGGCCGTTATCAAAAGCCTGAAGGATTTCGCTCTTGGATTGGCCAATCTCGATTGCTTTGGTTTGCTTTCGGTTGGAAACAACAATTTCTTTCAGATCGTATGCCGTCGGTTTTAAAACGACCACTTCGGCATCAGCTGCTTTTATGATTCTCTTTTCAAAACCCAAGGAGGAAAAAATCAGGTTTTTCTTTTTATCGGAAACTGAAATTTCAAAATGCCCGCTTTCCTCCGAAGTCGTTCCGATGTTTTCATTCTCAACCCAAATACTCACATACGGAATCGGTTTGTTATTTTCATCCACAACGATGCCTTTAACCTGAGAAAAAACATGAAAACTCATTAAAAACAACAGTAAGAAATATTTTTTCATCAGCTTCTTTGTTCTTTTCTCTTTTTTCTATTCTCTTTTTTCTATTCTCTTTTTAATAATTCCGCAATTTTGCGGTCGTTGGAAAGTCGCGGTAATTTATTTTGTCCGCCCAGTTTTCCGATAGATTTCATGTAGTCCTGAAAACCGTTTTTCGGCACTTTGGTAATAACGACGGTCCGCAACACGTGTCCCACAATCAAATCGTCGTAATACACATTCTGTTTGCGCATAGCGGTGTCAATCCGTAACGCAAATTCGGCCGGATTATTGGGTTCATTCTCAAATTCGATAAACCACTCGTGATACGGTAAGCCTTCTTTCGGATTGATTTGTGGGGCCACGGTAAATTCATTCACGCGTACCTCGGTGTCTTCCATCGCTTCCTGCAACGCGGCTTCGACTTCCTTCCCGATGACGTGTTCGCCAAAAGCGGAAATGTAATGTTTAATCCGACCGGAAACGATAATTCGATAGGGTTTCAGACTCGTAAACTGAATGGTGTCGCCAATATTGTAGGCCCAAAGTCCGGCGTTGGTGGATAGGATTAAAACATAATTAACGTCCAATTCCACTTCCCCGATGGTGTGGCGTTTGGGGTTTTCGGTATGAAATTCGTCGGCTTTGATGAATTCGTAGAAAATTCCGGAATTCAGCAACAACAACATGCCTTTCTCTTTTTGGGAATCCTGATAGGCAAAAAAGCCTTCGGAAGCCGGAAACAATTCGATGGAATCCACTTTTCGTCCGATAAGATTTTCGAATTTGGCGCGGTACGGTTCATAATTCACGCCGCCGTAAATAAACAGGTTGAAGTTTTTGAAAATCTCGCCTACCGGTTTATTCGCTTTCGCCGACAATTTTTCGAAATACATCTGTACCCAAGACGGAATCCCGGAAATGATCGCCATGTCTTCCTTAATGGTTTCTTCCACAATCGCATCGACTTTGGTTTCCCAATCCTCGATGCAATTGGTTTCCCAACTCGGCATGCGGTTTTTCTGCAAATATTTCGGAACATAGTGCGCCACGATTCCTGAAAGTCGTCCAAGTTTGATGCCGTTTTTCTCTTCCAGAATCGGGCTTCCCTGGAGGAAAATCATCTTCCCGTCGACAAAATCGGCTTTTCCCGTTTCGTGTATGTAACTCAGAATCGCATTTCGTGCCGCTTCGATATGATAGGGCATCGACTCTTTGGTAAGCGGAATGTATTTCGCGCCGGAAGTGGTTCCTGAGGTTTTGGCAAAATAAATCGGTTTCCCTTTCCACAATACATTTTCTTCTCCTTTCACCACGCGGTCCACATACGGTTTCAGTTCTTCATAATCGCGAACCGGGACATTGCGGGTAAAGTCGGTAAACGTTTTTATTTCCGAAAAACAATGGTCCTTTCCAAACTGTGTGTTTTTGGCTTCGGCAAGCAATTGCTCAAACACTTTTTGCTGGGTGGCAACCGGATTTTTAGCCCATTTTTGAGTTTTATTGTGGATGATGGCGGCGAACTGTTTCGCGAAAAATGCTTTTAACGACATTGGTATTATTTGTTTGGAAATTTGTTTTTAAGCGCGGCTTCGGTCGAAAACAGAATGTAGAAAACCACCAATAACGGAAACAGGATTCCCGGCACAAGCTGTAGTTTGCCCTCTATCGTAATCAGTAATCCCAAGAACGAGGAAAGCAGTAAAAAAACACTGCCCTGCGCCATTTTCAGGGTTGAAAAGCGTTGGGCAAAATGCCAGCGTTCTTCCGATTTCATGGAACTTGAGGTTCTGTACCCGTAGAGTGCGTTTATTTTTTTGGGCGGAAAAACATACATTACTATAGCAGCAATCATAAAGATAATGCCACACAATAAAGGCATTTGCAATAAATCGGCAGTCCATTCCATTAGTTCTTTTTGTTTTTGGATTCAACTTCTTTCCGCAGTTCGAGTTCGTTTTCGGAAGGTTCCAAATCAACCGCATCCGGATCGATCTGTTCTGCGACAATAATCGAATCGATATTCAATTTGGCGTATTCCAAATCGCCATTCAGTACTTTTTTTATGGATTCCACATACTGGTTATTAAGTTTCATGGCCTGTTCCAATGAATCGGATTTCAGGGTCAGTTCGACCGCTTTTTGTTTAAGGTCAGTGGAAGCATAACCGGGAATGTATTCGCGCAACGGCGTAAACGCGATGATATAAGTCGTCACGAAAATAATCAACAGGGCACCTACAGTGGCTACGACAAAGACATTCATCAGGGTCAGACGAAGCGAAAAAATTTCTTCAAACGTATCCTCGTTCAGAATGACCAATCGGTTTTTACTGAAGAGTTTTTTCTTGATTTTCTGGCGTTTCAGTCTTTTTTCGGACATGTTGTTGGTTTGATTCACAAATATAAAAAATATCGGTTTGGATTGCGTACGGTTTGTGTAAACCTTTTCGTCTTTTGGTTAAAGAAAACCTAAATTTCGGCTACTTTATTTAAAAACAATGGTATAGTTGTTTGTTAAATAATTTTTATGGCTAACTTTGTCTCAGAATTTTGAATTAAATTATCAGAAACATAATTAATAAAGAGTCATGGGAAAATTTGGTGCAACCGAAATAATTTTAATTGTTGTAGTAATCGTTTTGCTTTTTGGAGGTAAAAAAATTCCGGAATTGATGAAAGGTTTAGGAACCGGAATCAAGGAATTTAAAAACGCTTCCAAAGGGGAAGATCAAGCTCCTGCTGCTAAAAAAGAAGAAGAAGAAAACAAACAATAGTTTTTTAAAATATTAAAAAAAATCCCAAACGTCATAAGTGATATTTGGGATTTTTCTTTTTATAAGATCATGGTAAGCTGAATGCGCTTTCGGCCTTCGTCTATCTCCACCACTTTTTAAGAATTTTTTAGGTACTTTTGGCCATCAATAATCAATCTTCATTTTATGAGAAAAATACTACTGTTATTTTTATTCTCTCTTTCTTCTATTAATTATGCGCAAAACCCAGGCGATATTGCACAACATTTTGGTTCATTACCGGGTTTTAATAATGCTTTTAATTCAACCGCAACACAACCTGATGGAAAAATAGTAATGGGAGGTTTTTTTACTGCTTTCAAAGGGGTAACCGAAAATTATATTATCCGTTTGAACGCCGATGGAAGCAAAGATACCGCTTTTAATACGGGAACAGGGTTTAATGATTATGTTTACTCTGTTGTTTTGCAACCCGATGGAAAAGTATTGGTAGGAGGTTATTTTACGACTTACAAAGGAGTAACCGAAAATAGAATTGTCCGTTTGAATGCCGATGGAAGTAAAGATGCCACTTTTAATACAGGAACAGGGTTCAATGATTATGTTTACTCAATAGCCGTACAACCTGATGGTAAAATTCTCGTGGGAGGATCTTTTACTACTTACAAAGGGGTAGCCGAAAATAGAATCATCCGTTTGAATCCCGATGGAAGTAAAGATGCCACTTTTAATACCGGGACAGGATTTAATAATTATGTTTACTCAATAGCATTGCAATCCGATGGTAAAATTCTCATGGGAGGTTTTTTTACATCTTATAAAGGAGTAACCGGAAATAATAAAATTATTCGTTTAAATGCCGATGGCAGCAAAGACAACACTTTTATTACCGGAACAGGTTTTAGTAGTGATATTAAAACAATTATTACGCAGCCCGACGGGAAAATAGTGGTGGGAGGTTCTTTTACGAGTTACAAAGGAGTAACCGAAAATTATATTATCCGGCTGAATGCCGATGGCAGCAAAGACACCACATTTGCTACAGGCACTGGGCCTAATAATAACGTTTTCTCAATCGCTTTACAACTCGATGGAAAAGTACTGCTGGGAGGGGTTTTTACTGCCTACAATGGGGTGACCGAAAATAGAATTATCCGTTTGAATGCCAATGGCAGCAAAGATGTCACATTTGATACAGGAACAGGATCTACTGGTAATATTTACTCAATTACTTTACAATCTGACGGAAAAATAATAGTAGGAGGAGTTTTTACTACCTACAAAGGAGTGGCCGAAAATTCCATTATCCGTTTGAATACCGATGGCAGCAAAGATCACACATATGATGTAGGGAAAGGGTTTACTCTTGCTGTTTACGCAACAGCAATACAACCTGATGGAAAAATACTCGTGGGGGGTAGATTTACTAGTTACAAAGGTGTAACTGAAAATAGAATTATCCGTTTGAATGCCGATGGCAGCAAAGACATCTCTTTTAATACAGGAACTGGAGTTAATGGTTTTGGGTTTAGTAATTATGTATCCACCATCGTTTTACAGTCCGATGGAAAAATACTAATCGCTGGTAATTTCACTGGTTATAATGGCGTAACCGAAAATTATATTATCCGTTTGAATCCAAATGGCAGTAGAGACAACACTTTCATTACAGGAAGTGGATTTAATAATGTTGTTAACGCAATAGCATTACAATCCGATGGTAAAATACTTTTAGGCGGCTATTTTACAACCTATAATGGTGCAACCGAAACTAGAATTATCCGTCTGAATCCAGACGGTAGCAAAGACAACACATTTACTACAGGAACGGGTTTTAATAGTGGCGCTAACTCAATAGTTGTACAATCGGATGGAAAAATACTTGTAGGAGGTGAATTTACTGCTTATCAAGGCATAACCGAAAACAGAATTATCCGTTTGAATCCAGACGGTAGTAAAGACAATACATTTACTACAGGAACAGGATTTAATAGTGGTGTTCGATCAATAGCTTTGCAATCCGATGGGAGAATAGTAACTGGAGGTGATTTCACCACTTATCAAAGCGTAACCGAAAATAGAATTATCCGTTTGAATCCAGACGGTAGCAAAGACGCCACATTTACTTCAGGGTCTGGGTTTAATGAATCTGTTTACTGCGTTGTTTTACATTCTGGAGGAAAAATACTCTTAGGAGGTGCTTTTAACACTTACAAAGGAGTAACCGAAAATTATATTATCCGTCTGAATCCCGATGGCAACAAAGATACAGTATTTGATACAGGAACGGGGTTTAATGGATTTGGCGGGTTTGGTAATTATATTAGCTCAATTGCTTTAAATCCTGACGGAAAAATATTCGTGGCTGGTAATTTTACGACTTATAAAGATAGTGGTGAATCTGCATACTTAATTGCATTACATTCAGAAACAAGTTTAGCAACAGAAAATTTCACTAATTCCAATGGTGTTTCGTTATATCCAAATCCTGTAAAAGATATTTTAAATATTGATTTAGTAGACAACACGCGTATTTCATCTGTAAAAATTTACGATTTACAAGGTAAGCTACTATTGGAAAAAGCAAGTAACGACATCGATGTAAGTAGTCTTTCTGTCGGAGTGTATCTAATTAAAATTAAATCAGAAAAAGGAGAATTTACCAAAAAATTTATTAAAGAATAATTTTCTTTAAAACTCAATATTTTAAATCCCAAACGTCATAAGTGATATTTGGGATTTTTCTTTTTATAAGATCATCGTGAGCTGGATGCGTTTTCGGTCTTCATCAACTTCAACCACTTTTACCTGAACATACTGGTGCAATTTCACCACTTCATTCACATCCGACACAAATCCTTCTTTCAACTGAGAAATGTGCACCAAGCCACTTTCCTTAATGCCCACATCCACGAAACAACCGAAATTGGTAATGTTGTTCACGATGCCCGGCAACACCATTCCGGTGCGTAAATCTTTTATCGTTTTCACATTCGGATCGAATTCAAACACTTTCGCCGCTTTTCTCGGATCCAGTCCCGGTTTTTCCAATTCTTTCAGGATGTCTTTCAATCCCAAAATCCCGATATCGTTCGTGATGTAGTTTTCAGGGTTTACCTGACTTATTTTCTCTTTGTTGGCAATGAGTTCGCCGACTTTCACTCCCAAATCTTTCGCCATTTTTTCCACAATGCCATACGCTTCCGGATGGACCGCCGAATTGTCCAACGGGTTGTTCCCTTCCTTGATTCGGATAAACGCCGCCGCCTGCTGATAGGCTTTTTCGCCCAAACGCGGTACTTTTTTCAGTTGCTTACGGTCTTCGAACGGGCCATTTTCACTACGGAAAGCCACAATGTTTTCGGCCATCTTCTCGCCTATTCCAGAAACATAACTCAGCAACGATTTACTGGCCGTGTTGATGTTGATGCCCACCGAATTCACGCAACGGATTACGGTATTATCCAATTCCTCTTTCAGTTTGGTCTGATCCACATCGTGTTGGTACTGGCCTACGCCGATGGATTTCGGATCGATTTTTACCAGTTCCGCCAAAGGATCGGATAAGCGTCTTCCGATGGAAACTGCGCCTCGAACCGTCACATCATAATTGGAAAATTCTTCCCTCGCAATTTTGGAGGCCGAATATACAGATGCTCCGGCTTCAGAAACGACAAATACCTGCACCGGTTTGTCAAAAGCAATTTTCTTGATGAAGAATTCGGTTTCACGGGAAGCCGTTCCGTTGCCTATGGAAATCGCTTCAATATTATACGCATTCACCATCGAACGGATTTTCTTCATCGCCATCGCCGTTTCGTTTTGCGGGGCATGCGGGAAGATGGTTTCGTTGTACAACAAATCGCCTTTCTCATCCAGGCAAACCACTTTACAACCGGTTCGGAAACCTGGGTCAATCGCCAGAATTCGTTTTTCCCCTAAAGGCGAAGCTAACAGCAGCTGACTCAAATTGGCCGCAAAAACCTGGATGGAATTCACGTCGGCTTTCGCCTTGGCTTCCTGAAGGGTTTCATTGGAAATCGCCGGTTCCAGCAAACGTTTGTAACTGTCCTTGATGGCTAATTTCAGTTGTCCTGCCGTTTCATTGTTATTTTTAATAATGGTATCTTCAATGAAACGTAAAGCTTCTTCTTTATCCACTTCCACCGATACTTTGATGAAACCTTCGTTTTCGGAACGAAGCATGGCCAGTAATCGGTGCGCCGGTGCTTTTGTAATCGTTTCGCTCCAATCAAAATACTGTTCGAATTTTTTAGCGCCCTCCTCCTCTTTTTTGGCTTTCACCACTTTGGTCGCAATAGTTGCTTTGCGCTGGAACATTCTCCGAAGGTTCTTACGGATGAAAATGTTCTCGTTAATCCATTCGGCGATAATGTCGCGGGCGCCTTGCAGAGCATCGTCTTCATTCACCACTTTATCGTTCAGGTAATTGGAAGCGATATACTCCACATCATCCGAATTCTGCGCCATGATGATTTTGGCTAAAGGTTCCAGTCCGTTTTCACGGGCGGTATCGGCTTTGGTTTTCTTTTTCTTTTTATAGGGTAAATAGAAATCTTCCAGTTCCTGCAAATCGAAACTGTTGTCTATTTTACTTTTTAATTCCGGCGAAAGGGCGTTTTGTTCTTCAATCGACTTTAAAATGCTTTCTTTCCGTTTTACGATTTCGGCAAACTGCTTACTGTATTTGGCAATGTTTTCAATCTGCACCTCATCCAGATTTCCGGTTTTGTCTTTCCGGTAACGGGCAATAAACGGAATCGTACAGTCTTCTGCCAAAAGTTGTAATGTGTTTTCTATGTTTTTGGAAGCCGTAGGAACAAACTTCAGAATGTATTCGATTGTTGTCATGGTACTCTGGAATAAAATAAGAATGCTAAAATAGCATCTTTGCGGTTTATTTCCTCCGTCCCGACACCATAAATTACTTTTTGTACAGATTATCCGAAACTTTTTGCCCGTAAACGAAAAAACAGGGCTTTTCAATGCGTTTTCAGCTTTTTTTCATAACTTTATAATAGCTTCATTTTCAGTGTTATAAACTATAAAAAACTACTAGACCTACACAAAGGGAAGTCCAATTAACACATCCAAGAAATGAAAACAATTACTTTAAAAACAATCCTTTTTATTGTCATGCTTTTTATAATACTTGCTTTTGAAATGCCATCGGGTTGGTTCAAAGCGGGTAGTAAATCAGACAGTTATGAAATGGGCATTGACAAAGGTGCCGGAATGGACGGAAAAAATGCCGCGACCATTAAATCCGTAGAAAATGTTGTTGACGGATACGGAACCCTGATGCAAAGTTCTTCACCGGATAAATTCAAAAGCAAAAGAATCCGGTTGAGCGGCTACATCAAGACACATGAGGTGGCTGGTAAAGCGGGTTTTTGGCTGCGCATCGGTCAGGCCAATTCACAAAATTTTCTGGCTTTTGACAACATGATGGAACGTCCTGTTGTGGGAACCACCGACTGGAAAAAATACGAAATCGTTCTGGACGTATCCGAAAAGGCTTCCAAAATATCCTACGGGGCTTTGCTTCGCGGTACCGGACAAATGTGGTTCGACAAATTAACCTTTGAAGTAGTCGATACTTCCGTGCCGACCACCGGTAAAAAAATAATTAACGTAAAAACCGTGAGTGAACCGTTAAATCTTGATTTCGAGAATTAACTGGAAAACGGGATTGCAAATTCGTTGTGACAAATTCATTTGCCATTTAAGTATCTTTGGGGTCAATTTACACCTCAACATGCATCCGATAACGGTTTATTTATTGACAATTAACGGCCTGGCTTTTCTTTTCAACGGAACAGACAAGTGGCTTGCCGTGCGCCAAAAATCCAGAATTTCTGAAAAAATGCTCTTGGGTCTTGCGCTTACAGGAGGATCAATCGGCGGTTTGACCGGGATGCTGCTTTTTCGGCATAAAATTTCCAAGATGGCTTTCTTATGGAAGTTTTTCGGCATACTGATAGGGCAACTGCTGTTGCTGTATCTTTTTCTGAAATGATAAAATATTATTCCATGGAATGATGGCTGTTGTAGTTTCTTTTCATGAAATTCAGTGCGGCTTCCATAATCTCTCCCATCGAAGTGGCGTTTTTAAAATTCTTATCCATGGTTACCTTATATGTTTCCTGTTTCAATCGCTCCAAATTAATCGTTGGGGAAAGTTCGTTTGCTTTCATCGCCAATAAAAGTTCACTCAAACGTTCCTCAAAACCCGCCAATCGTTTGACGAGAATGGAACGCTCTTCGTTTTGGTATTGCTCGATGGAACTTTTTTTCAGTTTGTCTTTCACCAATTGGGTAAACAGAAAATTCTCCTTGAACAGATGGGGTTTGTACAATTTGAAATTCCCTTCATAACACTGCTGATCAAAATCGATGGCTCTGATTTTAAACACAATATGATCGTAATCGTAAATGGGAATTACCACGAAATTATACGAACGCATGTCGCCCAAAAGTCCGATCATACACCGCTCGTTGAATTTGACGAACTCTTTGGCGATTTGGGCTTTCTCGGCTTCGGTACATTTATCCAAATGATGTTTCAGAAAGACATCTCCCGGAATACCCACTATATGCTCTTCGATGAGCGTTTCCTGATACACCAGAAAGTTAATGCTGTTGGGCGACAGAATGTGTTCCAATTCCAAACCGAAGATTCGTGAAGCATCGGCAATTTTGACATAAAAATGTGTGTAATTGTCGTTCAAAATGTTCCGGATTTTCACCCGAAACGGTTTCGAATTTCCGAATGTGCAAAAATCAATGTAATCGACCGTGAGGTTTTTGATGTTGCGTTCGTCGCCGTCGGAATGCAGTAAGGTGTATATCTTTTTCAGACTCTCATCAATTTCCTTCTTTTCGAATTCATTGTAGTAAACCCGAACCCAAAGCGTATCCTCATTGTTTTGATCATACACCACCACCGAACCCTGAAAGCGCAACAAATCCTGATAAAAAACAGTAGTTTTTACCACCCGCTTGTATTTATCCAGATAATTGTACAGCGGCGTATTGATAGGATAATATTGTTTTTTTAAAAGTGGTCCGGAAGTCATGGTGCTTTTTTTAATTCGGAAATGAGGTCCTTCAAAATTACTGAATCTGCATTACACAATCGTCTTGTTCAATCATAGAATTCTGCTTCAAAACGATTTTAGCGACTTTTCCGCTTTTTGGGGCACAAATAGTGGTTTCCATTTTCATCGCTTCAATCACAAAAAGGGGTTTGTCTTTTTCCACCTCTTCGCTTTCATTGACCAGAATTTTTACCAAGCGGCCCTGCAACGGCGCCCCTATATCATCGGATCCCGAAACTTTCGCGTTGGCTTGTTTTAGCGATTGGATTGAATTGTCTTTTATGACAATATTGCGCGTCTGACCGTTAATCTGGAAATACACCTCGCGGATGCCGTCTTCGTTGGGTTCGCTCATGTATCGGAAATTGATCAGCATGTTTTTTCCCAAATCGAGATTGACAATTAGTTCCTCATTCGCCTTCAACGGATAATAAAAATATGGTGTCGGTAGTTTTTCCACCTTGCCGAAATACTTTCTGAACTTGTAAAAATCTTCGAAAACTTTCGGGAACATGATGTACGATAATAAATCTTCCGTTGTGAGTTTGTCGTCGAATTTCTGATGCAACAATTGCAGTTCCAAATCGAAATCAATCGGTTTTAAATGCGCATTGGGTCTTTCGGTATATGGAATTTCTTTTTTCAGAATGATCTGCTGCAGGGCTTTCGGAAATCCGCCGTACGGCTGACCCAAATCGCCCCGGAACAACTGCTTCACCGAATCGGGAAACGCCAACGTATCCCCTTTTTCCATTACGTCGGCTGCGGTTAAATTATTGGATGTCATGAACAACGCCATATCGCCCACCACTTTTGACGATGGGGTTACTTTTACGATATCCCCGAACAGCTCATTCACCACCACATAATTCTGCTTAATGGTTTCGAACTGGTCTTCCAATCCCAACGAACGGGCCTGTGGCAATAAATTGGAATACTGTCCGCCAGGAATCTCATGCTCATACACCTCGGCGGTACCGGCTTTGAGTTCGCTTTCAAACGGATAATAATATTCCCGAACCGCTTCAAAATAATTGGAATACTCGTTTAACTTTTTAAGGTGGATTGGATTCTCCCTTTCTGTACCCTGCATGATGGCCACTAAAGAATTGAAATTCGGTTGTGAGGTTAAGCCGCTCATGGAAGCCAGCGCAACATCAACCACGTCAACGCCCGCTTCAATCGCTTTCACGTAAGTTGTGGATTGCACCGAGGACGTGTCGTGCGTGTGCAGGTGAATCGGAATGGAAATGTTTTTCTTCAGCTCCTTGATTAAGATTTCGGCCGCATACGGTTTAAGTAACCCGGCCATGTCTTTGATTGCCAGCATGTGCGCACCCGCCGCTTCCAACTGTTTCGCCAAATCAATGTAATACTGAAGGTTGAATTTTTGTCGGTCCGGATTCATAAAATCCCCGGTATAACAGATGCAGGCCTCGGCAATCGCATTGGTTTTTTCTCGAACTGTTTTGATGCTGTGGGTCATGCCTTCCATCCAGTTCAGCGAATCGAAAATACGGAAGACGTCTATGCCGTTTTCGGCACTTTTAATGATGAATTGTTCCAGTACGTTGTCAGGATACGCCGCATAGCCTACCGCATTACTGCCTCGGATGAGCATTTGGAGTAAAATATTCGGAACCGATTTTCGAATCAGGCGCAAACGTTCCCACGGATCTTCATGCAGGAAGCGCATCGTTACATCAAAAGTGGCCCCGCCCCAGACTTCCATCGAGAACAATTCCGGGAAATTCTTGGCCATCCCTTCGGTGACTTTCAGCATGTCGTAGTTGCGCAAACGGGTGGCAAAAAGCGATTGATGCGCATCGCGTAAGGTGGTGTCGGTATAGAAAATTTTCTTTTCGTTTTTAATGTACTCGATGAAAGCTTCCCTTCCCATTTCGTTGAGTAAATCCTTGGTGCCTTTAGGAAAATCTTCCCTGGAAACTTCGGGAATTATGGGTGTTCTGAACACTTTTTCTGGATCGTACTTCGTTACGTCGGGATGCCCGTTTACTTTCAGTTCGGCCAGATATTTCAGCATTTTGGTGCCCCGGTCGTTAAAATATTCCGGATCGGGAATCGTCAGTTGCGGATTTTCCTGAATGAAATTCACCGTAGCCTCGCCATTTCGGAAAAGATCATTAGTCAGTACATTCAATAAAAAAGGCATGTTGGTTTTCACGCCTCGGATTCGAAACTCTTCCAAGGTTCTTCGCAAACGGTCGGAAGCGCCTTTCAACGTTCTGCCGCTCGAAGACACTTTCACTAACATCGAATCGAAAAAAGGAGAAACCGTTACACCGGTATAGCAATTCCCTTCATCCAGACGAATACCATAGCCTCCTGCATTTCTATAGGCGATGATGGTTCCGTAATCGGGTTTGAAATCGTGTTCGGTATCTTCGGTGGTAATGCGGCATTGGATAGCCCATCCTTTGCATTGGATGTCTTCCTGCTTGTGGATAAAAATCTGACTATGGGTCAGCGGATGTCCGGCCGCAATGATAATCTGGGAACGGACGATATCGATTCCCGTGATTTCTTCGGTGATGGTATGTTCGACCTGAATGCGGGGATTGACTTCAATGAAATAGACGTTTTCCTCCTTATCCACCAAAAACTCTACCGTTCCGGCATTGTTATAATTAACGTATCTCGCAATTTTTAACGCATAGTCGTACAACTTCTGTTTCGTCTCATTTTTAAGTATCGAAGGAGCAATTTCAATTACCTTCTGAAAACGACGTTGCACGGAGCAGTCGCGTTCGTACAAATGGACAATATTGCCGAAATTATCGCCCAGGATCTGAACCTCAACGTGTTTGGGATTGTCAATGAATTTTTCCAGGAAGACGGTGTCATCGCCAAACGATTTTAGCGCTTCGCTTTTGGAGTTGTTAAAGGCATTTTGCATCTCCTCGCCGTTACGAACCACGCGCATTCCTCTTCCGCCACCGCCGGCCGCCGCTTTTAACATGACTGGATAGCCGATGGTTTCGGCTTCGGACAACGCGTCTTCCAAAGTATTCAAATCGTTTTTGGAATCGGTGATAACGGGAACGCCAATGGCTGTGGCTACTTTTTTGGCCGCCACTTTATCACCCAACTGTAGCATGGCCTCCTTGCGCGGACCTATAAAGATGATGCCTTCCTCTTCGCATCTTCGCACAAAATCGACGTTTTCCGATAAAAATCCATAGCCGGGATGGATGGCATCCACCTGATTGGCTTTGGCTATTTTTATGATTGCTTCGATGTCCAGATAGGGTTTCAACGCCTCCGATTCGTCTCCAATCTGAAAACTCTGATCGGCTTTAAAACGATGCAGGGAATACCGGTCTTCATGCGTAAAAACGGCAACGGTATCGATTTGTAATTCGGAAGCCGCTCTGAAAACCCGAATGGCGATTTCGCCTCTGTTGGCCACCAATAGCTTGGTAATTGTAAATTTATTCATGTTGTATTGTTGTGTTGTTTACGTTTTAACAAAAATGGTGAATTTTATTTTATTATGCGTGCATAATAAAATGATTTAACATAAAAATGTATAATCCGGGTTGTTGAACAATACACCCAAAAAACCAAGGGTTTGAATACAGAAATAAAAGCCTTGCAATCTTATGTGGGAAATAAGACTGAACGGTTCATTTCGGTTGTTCGGGAAAAATGTGGCAGTTGTTAGTGGACGTTTCAAACCATCAGGATTTTATGTCAAATCCTTCATAATCAAAACTTTGGTTAAGTTACTAAAAAAAAACAAGCCTCCAAAAGAATAAGCTGCTTTTTTAAAAGCAAAGGTTCGGAAAGTCGGATCAGCTTAAACGTGATACTAATCCTGAACGATAAAATCTTTGGGATCTTCTTTATGGAATTCGGGTTGGATGTTGATATGATTGATACCGAATTTTTCATAAAACATGTCTTCCACCTGATGCAGCAAGTCGTTGAATTCACTCATTTTAATATCCTCGGAACAATCCAGATGCGCCTCCAGATGCAATTCTTCTTCGTTAAGATGCCATACATGAATGTGGTGCAGTTTTCGTACGCCGGGGATTTTGTGCACTTCGCGAACCATCTCTTTAATATCGATGTGTTCCGGGGTGAAAAGCATGAGCATTTTGGTGGATTTTTTCAGTAGATCGACGCCCACTACAATCAGATAAATCGCTATGAGTAATGTCATTACACTGTCAATCCAGTAAATCTGGTAGTATTTCATCAATAAACCGCCCACTAAAACCGCTACGGAAGCCATCATGTCGGTCAGCAAGTGCAGGTAGGCCGACTTCATGTTCAGATTGTGGTCGGCGTCTTTTTTAAGCAATAAAACCGAAGCGCCGTTGGCGACAATGCCAAGCAACGCGAGCCAAATCACCGTATCGGAAGCGATTTCGTGCGGATGAAAGAACCGGCTTATCGCCTCATAAATCAGATACACCGCGACAATAACCAAGGTAAAAGCATTGACAAACGCAGCGATTAGTTCCGCGCGTTTTAATCCGAAGGTCTGATTGATAGAGGCTTTTCTTCTTGATAATTTGTGGGCCACATAACTAAAAACCAGTGACAAGACATCACTGAAATTGTGCAAGGCATCGGAAATCAGTGCCAAGCTCCCGGAAACGATACCACCCACCACCTGTGCCAGTGTGATCACCACATTCAGCAAAATGGAATACACCAAATTTTTGCCTTCAACGTGGTGTTTATGGATTCGATGGTTGTGTTCGTGTTCCATTTCAGACAATTTAGACTTCTTAGATTGTTAGACTTCTTAGATTTCTTAGACTTTGACAGTTTATCCAACTTTCTAACAATCTAAATTGTCTAAGAAGTCTGACTAGTCTAATAATCTTTACTGACAGGCAATTTTATTTACTCGGGTCGCGTGTCTTCCGCCTTCGAAATCGGTAGTTAAAAATGTTTCCACCATTTCCACCGCTTGTTTGATATTGGTGTAACGGGCCGGAATGCTCATTACGTTGGCATCATTATGTTGACGGGCCAAGGCGGCAATTTCATTTATCCAGCACAAAGCGGCGCGAACACCCTGGTGTTTGTTGGCTGTGATGGCAATGCCGTTTCCGCTTCCGCAGATGATAATGCCAAAATCAGCCGTTCCGTTTTCCACGTCGTTGGCTACCGCGTGACCGAAATCCGGGTAATCCACACTGTCAAAAGTGTCAGTGCCGTGATTGATAACGGTATGTCCTTGGGCTTCTAAATGGGCTACGATGGCTTTTTTGTAATCCGGACCGGCGTGGTCGTTTCCGATGGAGATTTTCATTCTTATGTTGTGTTTTGCAGTTATTTTGTACAAAGGTAAATCAAACGATTTTCAAATTCGAATCACCGCTCAAATTTTTTAAAATTTCCTGAACCGTTTCCACATCGTTCGGATGCACTTTCAATTTGATACCCCCCAGCGCCTGCGAATACATCGGCACAATATTCATCATCGTTTCGTTTTCAAAGAAATGCTGAATCTCGGATTGTTCCAAAAGATGTCTGAGCACGGTAATTTCGTGCGGGTAATCAAAAACGGCCACGGTTACAAATTCGCTCATAAAATTGCTTTCCCTAAAGATACAAAAGTTATTTTTAGTATAAATAATGCGCTTTAACCTTAAAAATCTTAATAGTTATTCGTAATTTTCAACATTATAAGAAATGAACATATGAATAACAGACCTAAAAAATTAGGAAAAAAACAACATGATTTTACCGCTCCGATATTTAAAATATTGTCCAGAGAGCCAAGTAAGTCGTTCAACTACAAGCAAATCGCCGCAGCCTTAGAACTCACCGATACCAAAAGCCGAAATGAAATCATCCGGGATTTAAAAGTATTAAAAGCTCAGGACAAAATTCACGAAACTGAAATCGGCAAATACCAGATTATTTCCAAAGCCGAATACTACGAAGGAACGGTCGACATGACCAGCCGAAAAACCGGTTATTTCGTATGTCCAGAACTGGAGCACGATGTCTTTATTCCGGCCATTAACCTGAATCACGCGCTAGACGGCGATAAGGTAAAAGCCTACATCTACAACCGAAGAAGTTCCCGAAAACCCGAAGCGGAAATTCTGGAAATTCTGGAACGTAAAAAAGAAGAATTCGTTGGAGTTATCGACATACAGAAGAATTTTGCTTTCGTTACAACCGCGAATGCCAAAATGTACACCGATATTTTCATTCCGAAGAACAAAATAGGCGAAGCCGAACATGGTGATGTCGTTTTGGTGAAAATGGAAGACTGGCCTAAAAAAGCCGATTCTCCGTTTGGTTCGGTCATCAAAGTATTAGGAAAACCGGGCGAACACGACACGGAAATTCATGCGATTTTAGCCGAATACGGATTACCGTACGATTTCCCATTGGAAGTGGAGGCCTATGCGAAACGCATCGACACGTCCATCACCGCCGAGGAAATTGCCAAACGTCGTGACATGCGTGATACCTTAACCTTCACCATCGACCCTAAAGATGCTAAAGATTTTGACGACGCGCTTTCGTTCCAGGTATTAGACAACGGAAACTACGAAATCGGAATTCACATTGCCGATGTGTCGCATTACCTTCAAGAAGGAACAATATTGGACGATGAGGCCTACAGCCGAGCGACTTCCGTGTATTTAGTAGACCGAGTAGTGCCGATGCTTCCCGAAGTGTTGAGTAACTTCGCGTGTTCGTTACGTCCGCACGAAGAAAAATATACGTTCTCCGCCGTTTTCGAACTGAATAACAAAGCGGAATTGACGAACCAATGGTTTGGACGAACCGTGATTTATTCCGATCAGCGTTTTGCGTATGAAGAAGCGCAACACATCATTGAAACCAACGGAAACGATACGATTCCTGAAGAAATTTCCATCACCGGAAAAGAATATAAAGTGGAGGCCCCTATTGTGGAAGCTACTTTAAAAATGAACGAGCTGGCAAAAATCCTGCGCCGAAAACGTATGGCGGCCGGCGCCATTTCCTTCGATAAGGTAGAAGTGAAATTCAACCTAAATGAAGATGCAGAACCGATTGGCGTCTATTTCAAAGTAGCCAAAGACGCGAACCACCTGATTGAGGAATTCATGCTTTTGGCAAACCGTAAAGTGGCGGAATTCATCGGAAAACAAAAGAAAACCTTCATTTACCGTGTACACGACGAACCGAACGAAGACAAGTTAATCAACATGCAAACCGTGATTTCGAAATTCGGGTATACGTTGGATTTCAAATCGAAACAAGGGATTTCAAAATCACTGAATGAATTGTTGGAAAACGTTCAGGGGAAAAAAGAGCAGAATTTAATTGACACTTTAGCCATCCGAAGCATGAGCAAGGCGAGTTATTCAACGGAAAACATCGGGCATTACGGACTGGCGTTTGACTATTACTCGCATTTCACCTCACCCATTCGTCGTTATCCCGACGTAATGGCACACCGTTTGTTACAACATTATCTGGATGGCGGAAAAAGTGTAAGTGAAGACGATTACGAAGAAAAGTGCGTGCACTCCTCACAAATGGAAGGTTTGGCCGCCAGTGCCGAACGCGATTCGGTGAAATACATGCAGGTGAAATACATGCAGGACCACAAAGATCAGGAATTCCTGGGCGTAATTTCCGGGGTGACCGAATGGGGCATTTATGTCGAAATCATCGAAAACAAATGCGAAGGCATGGTGCGCATCCGCGAAATAAAAGACGATTACTATACGTTTGACGAAAAACAATATGCGTTGGTGGGCGAAGTTTCCAACAACCTGTTACAATTGGGCGACGAAATTTACGTTAAGGTAAAGAACGCCGATTTGGTTAAAAAACAACTGGATTTTCATTATATCAGAAAACAGGAATAAAATTTAACGTTATGAAGAAATTAGTTTTAGTTGCCGTATTTTTTGCAACACAGTTAGGTTTTTCACAGGAAAAAATCACGAAAAATGTAGGTGATTTTTCCACGGTGAAAGTATTCGATAAGATATCCGTGCAACTTGTTGAAAGTACCGAAACCAAAGTGGAACTTTCCGGAGACCGTAAGGAAGACGTGGAACTCATCAATAAAAACGGGGAGTTGAAAATCCGAATGACATTAAAAAAATTGCTGAAAGGCGAAGAAATCACGGCCATCGTACACTTTAAAAAACTGGACGGTGTGGAAGCCAGCGAAGGCGCTTATGTCTCCAGTCCGGCTACTTTTAACGGCATTGATTTTAATGTTAACGCCAAAGAAGGTGCCGAAATCAAACTGACGTTGGATGTAAAACGAGTTACAGTAAAATGCGGGTCCGGGGCGATGGTGCGATTAACCGGGAAGGCACACAATCAGGATATTGTGGTAACCGCAGGAGGAACCGTTAAAGCCAGTGCTTTGGAAGGCGAGCAAACTGTCGTGGTGGTCAATGCCGGCGGAGAAGCCGATGTAACCGCTACCGAATTGGTGGATGCCAAAACCAGAGCCGGAGGCAACATTACGATTTACGGAAATCCACGCCAGATTAACCAGAAAACGGTTGCCGGAGGAACAATTCGTCAGCACAATCTGAATAAAAACACTAAATAAAAAAAATTGAATTCCTGCACCTGAATTGTGGATTCTGAATTCTAAATTCTAAATTCATATCTTTGTAAGAATAACAGCTTTTGAATGATTGACGACATCCTAACCGGAATTCCATTAGGGTTCTTTCTTAGTTTTATGATTGGACCCGTTTTTTTTGTGCTACTCGAAACCAGTATTACCAAAGGTTTCCGGGCAGCCATGTCGTTCGATTTTGGAGTGGTTTTGGCCGATGTTTTTTTCATCGCCGTAGCGTATTTCAGTAGTTACCGATTGATCCAGAGTATTAAAGACGATCCGGCCCTATTTATTTTCGGTGGCATCATCATGTTTACTTACGGGCTGATTACCTTCCTTAAACTACGAAAAGCCCACAAACTTATCGATCCCGATGAGGTATTCATTGAAATCATAAAAAAAGATTATTTCAGTCTTTTTATTAAAGGGTTTTTGTTGAACTTCATCAATATTGGCGTTCTCGGTTTCTGGCTGGCGATCATCATTACGTTCGGACCAAAATTCGACATGGAAGCGTCTCGAATGGCTATTTTCTTTTCGGCCGTAATTGGATCCTATTTGATTACCGACATCGGAAAAGTACTTTTAGCCAAGCAATTGCGAAGTAAACTGACTCCTACCAACATCATCAAAATCAAAAAGATAAGCAGTATTTTGCTGATTGTTTTTGGTGTTATCCTTATGGTTCAGGGTTGGTTCCCGAAAGAAAAAGAATTTGTAAAAGAGACGTTGGAGAAGATTGAGCAGACGCATTAAATTTCTCGAAAACCAAACAATATAAAAACCCTCAACTTGAGGGTTTTCTTTTTTAAAATATCTCCATACCACTGTATTTATCTTTTCGAGCTGTAAACATGAAAACCCTCTCTACAATAGTGGTCTCCGAAATTTGAACGGTTTCGAACCGCGATTCTCTCTGCCAGATTTTTCCTAAAAATCACAAATAAAAAAACCTCCAAGTTTCCCTGAAAGCTTTACAAGCAATCTAACGATTCGAACCGCGACTATCTTTACCTGATTTTTCCAAAAAATTACAAATAAAAAACCTCCAAGTTTCCTTGAAGGTTTCAGAGGCATCGAGCGGATTCGAACCGCTGTAGACGGTTTTGCAGACCGCTGCCTAGCCACTCGGCCACGATGCCAGTGTTAATGGTGGGCAAATATAGAATATTTTTTTATAGTTGCAAAGCCGTAACGGCGCAGAGTTGCAAACTTTTTGAAAAAATTAACTGCGGTATTCCTCCAGTTGTATGGTAACCGCCTCAACGTCACCACCAATAGGCGGATTCAGTTTGGAAACCGCTACTATAATTCGGGAAACGGCGGGGATTTCGTGAAAAATCCGGGCGATAATGCGTTGCGCCACGTGCTCCAGCAATTTGGAACGGATGTCCATTTCTTCCACCACGATTTTGTTCAGATGCACATAATCCACGGTATCAGTAAGCTCGTCGGAAAAAGACGATTTACGCAAGTCGGTTTTGATTTCCAAATCCACCGCATAATCCGAGCCGATTTTACCTTCTTCCACTAAACAGCCGTGGTAGGAAAACGTTCGGATGTTTTTTAACTTAATTACTCCCATTTTTACTGTATTCGATAATTTGATTCTTCGTTTATTTGATAAAAGTACGGATTTTTGACACTATTGCAGCATAAATCAACAAATATCCAAAAGAACGATTGGCCAAATAACCAACATTTTTGATAACTTTGTTCACTTAATACAACCTTATGTCAACGAAAGAAAAATCATTGAATTTTATAGAACAAATCATTGAAGACGATTTAAAAAATGGTTTGTCACCCGATAAATTACGCTTCCGTTTTCCGCCGGAACCTAACGGCTATCTGCATTTGGGTCACGCGAGTGCGATTTGCCTGAATTTTGGTTTGGGTATCGATTACAAGGCGCCGGTAAACCTGCGTTTTGACGATACGAATCCGGCCAAGGAAGAGCAGGAATATGTGGATGCAATCAAACGGGACGTACAATGGCTTGGTTACGAATGGGCTGAGGAATGTTACGCTTCTGATTATTTCCAACAACTGTATGATTGGGCGGTGGAGCTGATTAAAAAAGGAAAGGCGTATGTGGACAGCCAATCTTCGGAAGACATGGCCAAACAAAAAGGGACACCTACTCAACCCGGAGTTGACGGGCCGTACCGAAACCGTTCGATAGAAGAAAATTTGGATTTGTTCGAACGAATGAAAAACGGCGAATTCGAAGAGGGTACCCATATTTTAAGAGCTAAAATCGACATGGCATCCACCAACATGCTGATGCGTGATCCGATCATTTACCGAATATTACACAAACACCATCACCGAACCGGCGACAAATGGTGTGTATATCCAATGTACGACTGGGCGCACGGGGAAAGTGATTATTTAGAGCAAATTTCGCACTCGTTCTGTACACTGGAATTTTTACCGCACCGTGAATTGTACGATTGGTTCCTGGATCAGATTTATGATGACACCAAAGTGCGTCCGAAACAACGCGAGTTTGCGAGAAGAAACCTGTCGCATACCGTAGTTTCCAAACGGAAATTATTACAATTGGTTCAGGAAAATTATGTGACCGGTTGGGACGATCCGCGAATGTCGACGATTTCCGGTATGCGAAGAAGAGGCTATACGCCGGCGTCTATCCGAAATTTCGCGGATACAATCGGAATTGCCAAACGCGACAACCTAATCGATGTTTCGTTATTGGAATTTTGTGTTCGTGAAGATCTGAACAAGATTGCCCCTCGTGTAATGGCGGTTCTGGATCCGGTAAAACTGGTAATCACCAACTATCCGGAAGGAAAAACGGAATGGCTGGAAGCGGAAAACAATCCGGAAGAAGCATTGATGACGTTCAGAAAAGTACCGTTTTCAAGAGAAATTTACATCGAAAGAGACGACTTTTTGGAAGAAGCGAGCAATAAATTTTTCCGTTTAAGCTTAGGTAAAGAAGTGCGTTTGAAAAATGCCTACATCATTAAAGGGGAAAAGGTTGTGAAAGATGCGAATGGAAACATTACCGAAATTCACGCTACTTACGATGACGACAGCCGAAGCGGAAGCGGAAGTGAAGCCAGCAACCGTAAGGTTTCGGGAACCATTCACTGGGTTTCTGTGGAACATGCCGTGGAGGCGGAAGTCCGTTTGTACGATCGTTTGTTTATTGACGAATCGCCGGACACGCACAAAGACAAGAATTTCCTGGATTTCGTGAATCCGAATTCCCTAAAAACCGTGATCGGATTTGTGGAACCAAGTTTGGCTAACGCTCAGGAAGGCGACAGTTTTCAATTCCAGCGAATGGGGTATTTTTGCGTAGACAGAGACAGTACGGCAGAAGCTTTGGTCTTCAATAAAACTGTGGATCTGAAAGATTCCTGGGAAGAAAAAGGAAAAAAAGAGGAGAATACCGTTAACAACTCTTTGAAAGAAATCAACAAATATTTCAAAGTGGACACCACAGAAGAAAGAGCAGCGATTGAAAATACTATTGGTGAAAACATCAAAACCATTGCCAATTACAGTCTGCTGCAGAATTCCCTAAAGAAAAACATCAACAACAATAAAAGTTCGCTATTGTTTTCGAATTGGATACTGAAATATTCCGAAAAAATAAAAGCTTCGGATGTCGATACCGACCTGTTGCACAAATTGTATGCGATGTCGCTGAAAAGTGAATCGCCGTTTGTACGTTATGAAGGCATCCAAAATCTGAAAAAAAACTGGGACGCTTTTGAAAATTTCAAACCGCAACTTTCGGAAATGAAATCGGCGGAAAAAAGCGAAATTGTTTTACACCTGCTTTCTGAAATAGTCTAAAACTCACTGTAGATTTAAAAAACACAAAACCCGCTATTATAGTGGGTTTTGTATTTATTTGTACTATTTTATTTATTTTTGATAAAAATTTTATTCATGAAAAAACTTTTACTTCTTTCTTTTTGTATTTTTCTTACAACAACCCTAAATGCTCAAAACGACTGGCACCCAATTGGTCCGGATGATTATGACCAACCTTCTTTCAGTTATGCCTATTACACTAAAATTGCTATGGATAACAACAATGTTCCGTATGTAGTTTGCAGCGATCAGAATAGCGGTAGAAAAATATGTGTTAGAAAATACAACGGAACTAGTTGGCAATATGTGGGTTCTGCCGGATTTTCAACGGGTCAGGCCGATTATACTTCCATAGCAATTGATAACAATAACATTCCTTATGTCGCTTACAAAGATGTTGACAATAGTAATAAAATTACGGTACAAAAATTCAATGGTACAGTTTGGGAAGTGGTTGGGATTTCAGGATTTTCAACAGGACAAGCTGATTATGCTTCCATAGCGTTAGACAACAATAATATTCCGTATGTAACCTATAAAGATGTCGCAAACAGCAATAAAATTACTGTGCAAAAATTTAATGGTACCGCTTGGGAAGTGGTCGGAACTCTTGGTTTTTCGGCTGGCGCGGTTGACTACACCTCTATTGTTTTTGGTAATACCAATATTCCATTTGTTTCCTATAAAGATGCTTCGAATAGTAATAAAGTAACAGTGCAGAAATTTAACGGTACGACTTGGGAAGTGGTTGGTATTTCGGGATTTTCAGCAGGCGGGGCAGATTATATCGCCATTGCTACAGACTCAAATAACGTTCCTTACGTAGTTTATAAAGATGTCATAAACGGAAATAAGGCTACCGTGCAAAAATTCAACGGAACCAACTGGCAAGTAGTTGGAACCGCTGGGATATCGGCAGGTTTAGCAGACTATACTTCAATAGCAATCAACAGCAGTAATGAGCCTTACATAGTTTATGAGGACGGTTCAAACAGCTACAAGGCTACAATTCAAAAATTCAACGGGACGGCTTGGCAGCTTGTCGGAACCGCGGGAATTTCAACTGAAGTTTCCGATTATACCGGAATTGCCATAGACAACAACAATATTCCGTATGTAGTATATAGCAAAACGTATTATGGTGGTAAAGCAAGAGTTGAAAAATTCAACGGAACCAGCTGGGAAATAGTAGGAAATCACGGATTTACCGATGCATCAGGTGCTATCTTCAGAGGCTTTTTTACGCTTGACGGCAACAATGTCCCTTATTATGCCTACACGGAAACAACAATCAGTAATAAAGCAACGGTGAAAAAATTCAACGGAACCAATTGGGTAACCGTTGGCGCTCCAGAGTTTTCAAACGGAGCAGCAGATTATCTGACCATACGAACAGATAATAATAATGTTCCTTATGTAGCCTATCGTGACAATCCTTTAAGCTATAGAATTACTGTGAAAAAATTCAACGGATCGAGTTGGGTAACTGTCGGGACACAAGGATTTTCTACAGGATTTGCAAATAACATCTCTTTGACTTTCGATACTAATAATGTACCATATGTGGGCTATACTGATGACGCTTACGGAGGGAAAATTATCGTTAAAAAATTCAACGGAACCAGTTGGCAACTCGTGGGAATACAAGGGTTTTCCAGCGGACTTTCTTCCTATATAACATTAGCTATTAACAGCACAAACACTCCCTATGTGTGTTATAAGGATAACAGTGTTGGTGATAAAGTCATAGTGCAAAAATTTAACGGAACCGCTTGGGAAATTGTTGGAAGCAACGGCATTTCGGCGGGTACGAATTATTATCCATCGTTGGCTTTTAACAGTACCAATGTACCTTATATTGCCTATAGTGATGGAACTCTCAGTTATAAAACAACTGTACAAAAATTTAATGGTACCGCTTGGGAACTCGTTGGTACGCCAGGTTTTTCTTCAGGATATAGTGAATTTATAACCCTTCTTTTAGACCATAGTGACATCCCCCATATTTCGTATGCCGATTTAAATAACGGGAACCATGTTTATGTGCAAAAATTTAACGGCGCCGCATGGGAAGTGGTTGGCTCCAGCGTTTCATCAGGACACTCGAGAGCTGTTTCAATGGCGTTTAATAGTAACAATATTCCTTATGTAGCCTACGAATCAACAGGAGCTTATGTAAAATATTACGGTCCGCAAGGATTGTTGAGTACGAATGAAGCAACTTTGACTCAAAATTCAATTTCAATTCACCCCAACCCCGTAAAAAACAGTTTCACCATTTCCGGAAATGAAACCGTCGAAGAAATTGAAATTTTTGATTTGCTTGGAAAAACTGTTTTACACACAAAAAATGCTAGCGGTCAAATTAATGTCGAAATACTGCCAAAAGGTTTGTATGTCGCAAAAATTAAAAACGAAAAAGGCATCTCTTCCGTTAAGCTAGTTAAGGAATAAATTATCATAGATTTTATAAATACAAAACCCACTATTAAGTGGGTTTTTTTATTATTGTTTTTAATGATGTATTATTGAAAATCAATCAATATTTATTATCAAAATAGGCTTTCATAAATTTATTGTAATCGACTTTTAAAAAACCGAAAGGTATTTCCACAAAACAATGCCGTTTAACCTCGCAAAAACGCTTTAAATCGATTTTGTATTAAAAAGCAGGAAGAATTAACTGCCATTTAACAGAAAACGGATTTGGAATGCTTAAATTTATAAGACTAACTAAAAAACGAAAGATCATGTCAGACAACACAGGAAAAACAGTATTGGCTCTTTTAGCCGGAGCTGCTATTGGAGCAGGATTGGGAATTTTGTTTGCACCTGATAAAGGTTCAAATACCCGAAGAAAAATTAGAGATGGTTTTGAAGAAGGTAAAGAAAATCTGAAACACCGATTTGATGAAGTTACGGAAAATCTCAAATCGAAATTTTCAAAAGCTAAATTAGACCTGGAAGGCCAATTCGATCATTTGCTTGCCGACAGTCATCATAAAAAAGAAGAGTTGATTGAAACCATGGAACGAAAACTGGCCGAATTGAAAAAACAGGCCGCAACCGCTAAAAATTAACTATGCCTTTTGAACATCTGAAAGAAAACGCAGAAGAAATTCAGGACAACCTTAAAAATGTAATGGACAGTAATATTGCCTATTACAAACTTTGGTTGTTTAAAGTCCTGACAAAATCAACCACCTTAGTGCTCAAAGTAGTATTATTGTTGTTGCTTTTTGTGTTGTTCCTGTTTTTTTCTTCAATTGCATTAGCATTCTATTTGAGTGAAATTTTGAACAGTAACGTTTTAGGTTTTCTCTCAGTGGGAGGTATTTACATCATTTTATTGCTGATTGTCTATTTCATAAAAGACAATATCGTGGAAGGCAGTATTTTGGAGAAATTCTCAAATGTATTTTTTAACGAATAAATATAGGTATGGCAACCAAAGTGTATTCTTCCTATGAAGAAATTGACAGGGATTTGGAAATTCTGAAACTCCAGAAAGAAATCGACACTCAAAAGCTGTCGCTGGCAGTGGAGAAAACCATTGATGGGGTCACACCAAGCGGATTGGTTCAAAACCTTTTGGGTAATGCCGGTTCATTTCTAACCAAATCCGGACTGCTGAAAAACGTGGTGCTTCCCTACATAATCAACAAATTCATAAAATAAAAAAGAGGTCCTTAGACCTCTTTTTCTATTCTTTTTGTTTCCTTTTTATTCAGGATCTGACGGATTATAATCCAAAGACGTGTGATCGTCTTTCTTCTTAGTGCGCTTCGGTTGGTTTTTCATGGTTTCGCCAATCTGGTTACTTGCCGTGAAAGAAGCCACCATGTTGTTTAACATGTCGCTTCCCGCTTGCGGTGAATTTGGCAATAAAATCAAATTCGAATTCGTATCGGCCCCAATGGCTTGTAAGGTATCATAATGTTGCGTCACCACAATCAATGCGGAAGCTTCCTGTGAATTGATGCCCACATTGTTCAATACTTCCACACTTTCCACCAATCCGCGGGCAATTTCTCTACGTTGATCGGCAATACCCTGACCCTGCAAACGCTTGCTTTCCGCTTCCGCTTTCGCTTTCGCTACAATTCGGATACGTTGTGCTTCGGCTTCGTATTCAGCAGCTGTTTTTTCACGATCGGCCGCATTGATACGGTTCATCGCGTTCTTCACCTGAATGTCCGGATCGATATCGGTCACCAACGTGTTGATGATTTCATACCCGTAAGTCGTCATCGCTTCGTTCAATTCGCGTTTTACGGCAATCGCGATATCGTCTTTTCTTTCGAAAACATCATCCAAAATCAATTTCGGCACTTCGGCACGCACCACGTCAAATACATACGAAGTAATCTGATCGTGCGGATATTCCAATTTATAAAAAGCATCATATACTTTCTCCTGAAGTACTTTGAACTGCACCGATACTTTCATTTTCACGAATACGTTATCTTTCGTTTTGGTTTCAATGATAACGTCCAATTGTTGGATTCGCAAATTGACACGACCCGCAATACGGTCAAATACCGGAATTTTAATCTGCAAACCCGATTGTCTAATGCTGTTGAATTTTCCGAAACGCTCGACAATTACCGCCGATTGTTGTTTTACGGTGAAAAAGGACGCTAACAGCAGGAAGAATCCAATAACCAAGATAATAATTAGTGTCATAATTAAATGTTTAGTGATTTTATAAGATTATACGGATATCTATAACAAATGTTACACTAATAGCATAAATAAGTTTACATTTGCCCAAATTTTTTAATTTTCATCCAATGAAAAAATTACTGCTTGCAGCACTTTTGATGGTTTCCTTTACGGTTTTGGGACAACAGGGTTACAGAGACGGAAACCGAATCGGTATTTATGGTGGTGTAAATCACACTTCGTTAATGACTTCCGATTTTAATACCAAACCGGAATTGGGTTGGGCTGCCGGAATGCAGGTACGCGGTAATTACTATAATAATTTCAGTATGATTTTCGGAATGCAGTTTTTTGAAAGTAATTTTTCGGTGGAAACGGTTTCGCCTTTATTACAGAAACAAGAAGTGCAAAACAAACTTATGGGGGCACAAATCCGTTTGTTGTTCAGTTATAATGTGGTAAAAGATCACGTTTCCATCGATTTTGGTCCAGTACTTCAGGTTAACGACAAACTCAAAATAAGCAAAGAGTTTGAAAATAATATGGTTTCGGGAACAGCGCTCACGGCTAAAGAGATAACAGACATCACTAAAATTAACGGAAACATGTATGCGGGACTTTCCGCCGGTAACCGAAGAGTACGTTTCATCCTCAATTACCAATTCGGCGTGAACAACATCCTAAACAATCTGAACAAAAAAGACGAACTGAAAGCTAAAAACAATAACAATGCTTTTAGCGGCCATACCGGAACCTTAAGCGGACAGGTATTATTTAATTTATAAAAAAAGCCCCGAAGATTCGAGGCTTTTTGTTTATTATAATGTTGCGATGGCTTGTTGTAATCGCTTGATCGTTTCTTCATTACCGATCATCTCCACGATGTCAAACAGGTGAGGGCCTTTCAAGGCACCAACCAGACTCAAACGGAACGGCTGCATCACTTTCCCCATCCCGATTTCGTTTTTCGTCATCCAGTCTTTTACAATCGTTTCAATATTTACCGAAGTGAAATCGCCGATGTTTTCCAATACCGAAATCAATTCCTGCATCAGATGCGGTGTTTCCTCTTTCCAGTTTTTCGCTGCTTTTTCATCGTAAGCGGTAGGTGCCACAAAGAAGAAATCACTCAATTCGTATAAATCGGATACAAAGGTTGCACGTTCTTTTACCGAAGCGACCACTTTGGTTACGAAATCCAAATCCGTAGTGATGCCTTTTTCGGCTAAAATCGGCATAAATGCTTCCGCTAAAGAAGCATCCGACTGCAATTTCAGATAATGCTGATTAAACCATTTGTTTTTCTCCGGGTCGAACTTGGCTCCGGCTTTATGTACGCGATTCAAATCAAATTTGGTTACCAATTCCTCCAAAGAGAACAATTCCTGATCGGTACCGTCGTTCCAGCCTAACAAAGCTAAGAAATTCACCACCGCTTCCGGGAAGAATCCTTTTTCCCGGTACCCGGATGATTTTTCTCCCGAAATCGGGTCGTTCCAATCCAACGGGAAAACCGGGAATCCTAATTTGTCGCCATCCCTTTTTGATAATTTTCCATTTCCTACCGGTTTTAATATCAAAGGCAAATGGGCAAACTGAGGCGCTTCCCAACCAAACGCTTTGTATAACAATTCGTGTAACGGCATCGAAGGCAACCATTCTTCCCCACGAATCACATGCGAGGTTTCCATTAAATGGTCGTCTACAATATTCGCCAGGTGATAGGTTGGCATCCCGTCACTTTTAAACAGTACTTTATCGTCTAATAAATTCGTATCAAACTTGATGTCCCCACGAATGATGTCTTTTAAATGTAAGGTTTCATTCACCGGCGTTTTGAATCGGATCACATAGTCTTCACCTGCGGCAAGACGTTCCGCCACTTTATCAGCCGAAACAGTTAAGGAATTATCCAAATGTTCGCGAACGGTATGGTTATAGATAAAGGTGTTTCCGGCTTCTTCGGCATTTTTCCGCAACTGATCCAAATCGGCAGCCGAATCAAACGCATAATAGGCCCATCCGTTGCTGATTAACTGATCTGCGTATTGTTTGTACAACGGTTTGCGCTCACTTTGACGGTAGGGTCCGAATTTTTCGTTTTTACCCACGGTTTCATCGGGTGCGATGCCCAACCATTCCAGCGCTTCCATGATGTATTGTTCCGCTCCGGGAACGAATCGGTTCTGGTCCGTATCTTCCACACGCAGGTAGAACGTTCCGCCATTTTTTTTGGCAAATAAATAATTGAATAAAGCAGTTCGAACACCGCCTATATGTAAAGGTCCCGTTGGACTTGGTGCAAAACGCACTCTAACCGGTTTTGACATTTCAGTAGAATTTTACGCAAAGATACTATTTCAATACGGCAATTGGAAAAATAGCCGATTTGAAAATGAATTTTAAAATGTAGCATTGTTGTTTTACGGTATTTTATAAGTAAATTTCATTATCCTTAACAGTAGAGTAACCTTTGGATTAGCTACTGTTACCATAACAGCTTAATAACACGATAATTACATAATACTTAGCTTTTTATCAGCTGCATAATATTTAAGTAAACCGTTGATTTATAGCGGATTTAATAACCAATTAACACCATAATTTTACTTTGTTAATTAAAAAAGCGTTATCGTTGAATAACAGGCTTTTACCGATTAACAACATTTGTTGATAACTTAGGATAGAATTTTACAACTGTTTTTTGTTTCTATCAGAATTTTTTCTAATCAAAAACAGGAATGAAAAAACCTAAGGAAGTTTTTATTTTTTACATTTTACTTATCAATAATAAAAGAGGAGTTATTAACAGAAATCCACAGTGTGAATTATTAAGATTATCGGTAAAAAAACACATTTCAACGATTGTTAATAACCATTCCATTACAATTGATTTACACTGTTTTAACACAAAAAGTCATTGTTAATAACCCGGTATAAAAAAGGATAACCCTAAAACAATACCTTTAAAAATAAAGTTATGCCAACTATTAACAAGCTATAATAACCATCAATTAATTTAAATTTTTAAAAATTTTTTGTTGTTGTTTTTAATGATTGTTGACAACTTCTGAGTTTTTAAATTCAATTTCGAAAAAGGAGTTGTTTTTTCCTTCTTTGGTTTAACGTATTATTTAAATTTCGTTTGGATTAAAATTGTAAATTTATCGGTTATAAAGAAACGTTTGAATTTGGAAAACAAGAAGCTGATATTTCAAAAACTGGAAGCCTTCATTAAGAAGTTTTATACCAATGAGTTACTCAAAGGTACCTTACTTTTTATTGGATTGGGTTTGCTGTATTTTATGTTTACGTTGTTGGTGGAACATTTCCTTTGGTTGTCGCCAACTGGAAGAACGATTCTTTTCTGGTTGTTCATCACCGTGGAAGTTTTTCTTTTGCTTCGGTTTATATTGTTTCCGGTGTTCAAATTGTTCAAACTGCAAAAAGGGATTGATTACACGGAAGCTTCCATAATCATCGGAAATCATTTTTCGGAAGTCAGCGATAAATTAACCAATTTCATTCAGCTTCATAACCAATCGAATCCATCAGAATTGTTATTGGCTTCTATCGATCAGAAAGCGAATGCCTTACAACCAATTCCTTTCGGTAATGCCATCAATTTTAAGAAGAATTTAAAATTTCTTCCGTATGCGATAGTTCCGTTGTTGGTATTATTGTTGTTTTTCATCAGTGGCAATTCGGGTATGATTACGCAAAGTCTGGATAGGGTAGTCCATTTCCAGAAACAATATACGCCGCCGGCTCCTTTTGAATTTCAGATTCTGAATAGCAATCTGCTTTCGGAACAAGGCAAAGATTTTCTGCTTCAGGTGAAAACCAATGGTAAAGTCGTTCCTGAAAATGCGATGATTCTCATTGGAGAAGAAAGTTATTATCTGGAAACGGTAAAGCCCGGAGTGTTCCAATACAAATTTGAAAAACCGGTTTCGAATGTTGAATTTCAATTGACTGCCAATGCCGTAAATTCTAAAGTTTACGAATTGGATGTGGTTGCGGTTCCAACGATAGCGAATTTTGAAATGCAGATTGATTTTCCATCGTATCTCGGAAGAAAAGCGGAAGTGATACAAGGCACCGGAAATGCCGTCGTACCCGAAGGTTCAAAAATCACATGGAAAGTAAACGCCTTAGCTACTAATGAAGTGCAATGGATCAGTAACGGTCAGCGTCTTTCTTTTAACCGGGATAAAACGCAGTTCAGTTTGGTAAAAAATATTACGCAAACTATAGAATATCAGATTTTTACATCTAATTCCAATGTAAAAAATCATGAAAAATTACAGTATCAGATTTCAACCATTAAAGACCAGTATCCGACCATCAATGTACAACAGGCGCCAGATAGCCTCAAGCTTAAAAACACTATGATTTTAGGACAGGTTTCCGATGATTACGGATTAACGAAACTTCAGGTAGTCTTTTATCCGAAGGACAAACCCAATACTATTCGTCGCGGTAATCTTTCAGTAAGTAAAAATACGTTTGATCAGTTTGTCTATCATTTTCCGGCCGGATTGAATGTAGAGCAAGGAGTGGATTACGATTATTATTTCGAAATTTTCGATAACGATGCCCTTCATAATTTTAAGAGTACAAAGTCAGCTGTCTTCAGTCATCGTGAATTGACGGAAACCGAGAAACAGGAGGAAATGTTGCAGGAGCAGAATTCGAACATTAACAGTTTAGAAAAGTCAATTAAAAATCAGGACAAGCAATTATCGGAACTGGACAAGCTGCAAAAACTCGGTAAAGAGAAAACCAATCTTGATTTCAAAGACCAGAAAAAAATGAAGGATTTCATCAACCGTCAGCAACAACAGGATGAGATGATGAAAGAATTTTCCAAGAAATTGGAAGAAAATCTGGAGCAGTTCAACCCGGAAAAGAAAGATGATTTCAAAGAAGAGTTGTTGAAACGTTTGGAGAAAAACGAAAAGGAAATCGAAAAGAACGAAAAGCTTTTAAAAGAATTGGAAGAGTTAACCAATAAATTAAAAGAAGAAGAACTTTTTGAAAAAGTGGATAAGTTAAAACAGAATACGAAAGACCAAACCAAAAGTCTGGAACAATTGGTCGAGCTTACCAAACGTTTTTATGTAGAGAAAAAAGCGGAACAGATTGCCAGTAAATTGGACGAACTTTCTAAAAAAGAAGACAAGTTAGCCGACAGTAAAGACAATGATTCAAAAGAGCAGGACGCTATCAATAAAGAGTTTGATAAGATTCAGGAAGAGCTGAACGAACTGGAGAAAGAAAACAAAGAGTTAAAAGCGCCCATGGATATTCCTAATGATAAAAAGGAACAGGAAAGTATTGAGGAAGATTTAAAGAAAGCATCGGAAGAATTACAGAAAAACAATCCGTCCAAAGCGAAACCCAAACAGAAATCGGCTTCAAAAAAAATGCAGCAAATGAGTCAGAAAATGCAGCAGTCGATGGATATGGGCGATATGGAACAAATGGAAGAAGACGTCAAAATGTTACGTCAGATTTTGGACAACCTTTTGGCTTTTTCCTTTTCTCAAGAAGCGTTAATGCGGGATTTTAAATCGACTTCCACCAGAACTATCGGTTACAATAAGTTACTGAAAAAGCAACAGGATTTAAAAAATCAGTTTAAACATGTGGATGACAGTTTGTTTGCTATGTCGTTACGCAATCCTAAAATTTCCGATATGATTACCAAGGAAGTGGGGAATGTACAATACAACGTGGACAAATCGATTGATAATTTAGCCGATAATAACATTGGTAAAGGCGTTTCGCATCAACAATATACTGTAAGTGCCGCCAATAAGTTAGCTGATTTTCTTAGTGATGCCATGAATCAGATGCAAATGGAGATGCAGATGGAAATGCAAGGACAAGGTCAGGGTAAAGGAAAACCGAAACCAGGACAGGGTCAAGGGGGAATGCAATTGAAAGACATCATTCAAAAACAGGAAGGTTTGGCTGAAAAGATCCAAAAAGGCATCAAGAAAGGGGATAAACCCGGAGAAGGACAACCGGATAAGAATGGTAAGAAAGGCGGTAAAGAAGGGGAAGGCGGACAGGATGGTGAAGGAAATGCCGGGGAAGTTTTAGAAATTTACAAAGAACAGCAACAACTTCGGGAAGCCTTGCAAAAAGCAATGCAGAAAGAAGGAATGGGTGGCATGGGGCAGAATGCGGCCAAACAAATGCAGGATATTGAAAAGCAACTACTGAACATGGGTTTCAAAAACGTGACCATGCAAAAGATGCTGAACCTGAAAAACGAGTTGCTAAAATTAGACAAAGCGATCCAACAACAGGGTGAAGAAAATAAACGACAATCGCAAACCAATGCCAAAGCGTTTAACAATCAGGCGGCTCCGCTTCCTGCTGCTTTGAAAGAATATTTAAACAGTGTTGAAATTTTAAATAGACAAAGCTTACCTTTGCGCCCTAATTTTAATCAAAAGGTGCAAACCTATTTCAAGAACTATGATTAGTTTTAATTACGAAACCGATTTTCAATTGGAGAACGAAGAACAGTTCGAAAATTGGATATCCCGCGTTATAGCGTCTGAGGACAAAGAAGAAGGAGAGATAAGTTATATCTTTTGTGATGACGAATACCTGCATAAAATCAACGTAGAGTACCTCAATCACGATGATTTAACGGATATCATCAGTTTTGATTATTCTGAGGGAAATGTCTTACATGGAGATATATTTATTTCTATTGAACGCGTACGTGATAATGCGAATGATTATAGTGTTCCTTTTGAAGAAGAATTAAAAAGAGTTATCATCCACGGTGTATTACACTACTGTGGTTACAAAGATAAATCCGAGAAAGACGAAGCGGTTATGCGCTCCAAAGAAAATGAAAAAGTTTTATTGTTCCACGTGGAACAATAAGTATATTATAAAATTAATACGAAGCAGTAAAATGTTTCACGTGGAACAATGAGTTTATTTCAAGATGTATATGATGTAATTGTTGTGGGTGCCGGTCATGCCGGATCCGAAGCGGCAGCTGCGGCTGCAAACATGGGTTCCAAAACCCTGTTGGTTACTATGAGTTTGCAGAACATTGCTCAAATGTCTTGCAATCCTGCCATGGGTGGAATTGCAAAAGGACAAATCGTTCGCGAGATTGATGCCTTGGGTGGGTATTCCGGTATTGTATCCGACAAGACCGCTATCCAATTTAAAATGTTGAACAAATCCAAAGGACCTGCCATGTGGTCACCACGTGTGCAGTCGGATCGTATGCGTTTTGCGGAAGAATGGCGTCTGATGTTGGAACAGACTCCGAATCTTGATTTTTATCAGGAAATGGTAGGAGGAATTTTAACAGAGAACGGTAAGGTAACCGGCATACGTACGTCGCTTGGAATTGAAATTAAAGCCAAATCCGTGGTGTTGACTAATGGAACGTTCCTAAACGGATTGATTCATATTGGTGACAAACAGTTCGGAGGAGGAAGAGCCGGCGAAAGTGCTGCTTACGGAATTACCGAAGATTTGGTAAAATTAGGTTTTGAAGCCGGAAGAATGAAAACCGGAACACCACCACGTGTAGATGGTCGTTCCTTGGATTATTCTAAAATGATCCCACAACCCGGAGATGTAAACCCAGATAAGTTTTCCTATTTGGAAAGAATAAAACCCTTAACCGTTCAGAAGGATTGTCACATGACATATACTTCTGAACTCGTGCATGATTTGTTACGCGAAGGTTTCGATCGTTCACCAATGTTTAACGGACGTATTAAGAGTTTAGGTCCGCGCTATTGTCCCTCGATAGAAGATAAAATCAATAGATTTGCCGATAAAGACCGTCACCAGTTATTTGTAGAACCGGAAGGTTGGAATACGGTCGAAGTGTATGTAAATGGATTCTCCACATCGCTTCCCGAAGAGGTACAGTTTAAAGCGTTGCGTTCGGTAGCCGGATTTGAGAAGGTTAAATTCTTCCGCGCCGGTTATGCCATCGAATACGATTATTTTCCACCGACCCAATTGAAACATACCTTAGAAACCAAATTAGTCGAAGGTTTGTATTTCGCGGGACAGATTAACGGAACCACCGGCTACGAAGAAGCGGCGTCCCAAGGTTTAATGGCCGGAATCAATGCCGCCTTAAAAGTTCAGGAACGGGAACCGTTTATCCTGAAACGCAATGAAGCTTATATTGGTGTATTGATTGACGACTTGATTACGAAAGGAACGGAAGAGCCGTACCGAATGTTTACTTCGCGTGCCGAATACAGAACCTTGCTCCGTCAGGATAATGCTGATGATCGTTTAACGCCGATGTCGCATGCAATAGGTTTGGCGAGTGAAGAGCGTTTGCGACGTATGGAAAAGAAACGCGAACAATCCGAAGCGTTTGTTTCGTTCTTCAAAGAGACGAGTTTGAAACCGGAAGAGGCAAATCCGATTTTGGAAGCAAAAGGTTCCGCGCCGATGAGCCAACCCGATAAGATGTTCAAGGTGTTTTCCCGTCCGCAATTGGAGTTGGAGGATTTTGTAAAATTCGACAAAGTCCAAAATTACATTCAGGAGCACAACCTGGATAGGGAAGTGGTGGAGCAGGCTGAAATTTTAGTGAAATATTCGGGATACATCGAAAAGGAAAAAAATAACGCCGACAAATTAAACCGACTGGAAGATTTAAAAATTCACGCGGATTTCGATTTCGATAAAGTAAAATCGATTTCACACGAAGCCCGTGAGAAACTGAAAAAAATCCGACCGGCAACCATTTCTCAGGCGTCACGAATTAGCGGGGTTTCTCCGGCGGATATTTCCATCCTGTTAATTCACATGGGAAGATAACATTTAGGTTGCAGACTTCAGACAGCAGATTGCAAAAATCTGAATTCTGTTATCTGTCATCTGATTTTGTTCCACGTGAAACTACGGCGGTAACCCCCATAAACAAAGAGAATCTTTAAAAAAATATTTTTTAGAAATGAATTTTTCCAACGAGAACGTTTTTATTACTGTACAAGACCATTCGGTTTCCGGCGAACATTTCGATTTGCTTTTGGACACCGACTTGCAACTTTTAAAAACCCATCCGCAACCGTCTATGGAACATCTTCCGAAGTATTATGAAAGTGACGATTATATTTCACATACCGATGGCCAACGTTCGTTGTTTGAAAAAGTGTATCATTTCATAAAAAGGAAAGCGATTCGCGATAAAGTAAGTTTGATTACAAAACTGCAACCGCATAAAGGAAGTCTTTTGGACATCGGGGCGGGAACAGGTGATTTCCTTCAGGAAGCTAAAAGTCAACATTGGAACTGTACCGGAATCGAGCCCAGTGATAAAGCAAAAAAAATTGCGATTCAAAAAGGCGTTTCTTTTTCGGAAAGTTTGGAAGCTTTAGAAAACCATTCATTTGATGTCATCACCATGTGGCATGTTTTGGAACACGTTCCTGACTTGGAAAAACAAATCCAGGAATTAAAACGCCTGCTGAAGCCAACCGGTACGATTTTAATTGCCGTTCCGAATTACAAATCGTTCGATGCACAACATTACGGAAAATTTTGGGCGGCCTATGATGTGCCGAGACACCTTTGGCATTTTTCAAAAACAGCCATTGAAAAATTATTCGCAAAAGAAAACTTGAAACTCATAAAAGTCCTTCCAATGGTTTTTGACAGTTTTTATGTGTCGCTTTTATCCGAAAAATACAAAAACGGAAAAATGAATTTTCTGAACGGTTTTTTAATCGGATTACAGTCCAATTGGAAAGCAAAACGCAATTTTGAGTATTCTTCACACATTTATGTGCTAAAAAACGATTAAAAATTAAAATAAAGCGCAATTTTCAATGTTCAGAGGCTTTAATGTCTGAATTATTTCAGTTTTTTTGAACGTCCCGCAAATCGCTTTATATGAAGTGGGTTTTAATAAAGTAGAATTATATCTTATTTTATTCCCATAAATAAAACTTATAGTATAAAATTTTACCGAAAATCACTTTTTTTGATTCCGAAATTTGTCATCTTTGGTACTTTGAAACGAATGCTTACTTTTACACAAAATTAAATCCATTATAAAATGAAAAAACTGATTTTACTGTCAATTGCCGCTATGGCAATTATTTCTTGCAATAAAGAAACCCCATCTGTAGAAAAAATGAAAACCGCTTATGTTGATACTTCAAAATTATTGGAGGAAAACACTGAAGCAAAAGATATTGAAGATAAATACAAAGTAAAATCAGAAGAAATGGGTCGCGAATTGCGTGGCGAGGCAAGCCGTTTCCAAAGTGAAGCAGCTTCTTTCCAACAAAATGCCCAGTTAAAAGGTCAGGCTTGGGCTCAGGCTAAAGGGGCCGAATTGCAAAAAAGAGAACAGGAGCTTGGTATGAAACAACAAGCTATGTTACAGACGTTGCAACAAGAAAGCGGTAAAGAAATGGACAGCTTGATCAAAAGAATCAAAACGTATATCAAAGAGTACGGTAAGAAAAACGGTTACGATTATATTTACGGAACCGGGGATGCGGCGACGGTGCTTTACGCGAAAGATGCTTATGACATCACGGCCACTATTTCTAAAGAAATCAACGAGAATTACAAAGGCGCTGCCAAGAAAGAGGAAGAGCCTAAAACCGAAGAAAAGAAATAATACTACAGCCTTCCATTTGGGAGGCTTTTTTATTTGTACCCGTTCGTCTTTTTTAGTATTTTCACATTTTAAATTATACGCCACATGGAACAATTATCTGCCGCAGCTACTTATACCCTCCGGTTTATCAATCAAACCAACCGCTCGATCTTTCTCACCGGTAAAGCGGGTACAGGGAAAACAACTTTACTTCGTGAAATTATAGCCACCACCCATAAAAACACGGTGGTTGTCGCACCTACCGGAATTGCCGCTCTTAACGCAGGCGGAGTAACAATCCACTCCATGTTTCAGCTGCCTTTTGCCGCTTTTATTCCGGATAATAAGGAACTTCCGTATTTTTCGGAGAGCGTAAAATTCGAAAATCAGGATTCGTTACGTCGTCATTTTCAAATGAATAACACCAAACGTTCCGTAATCCGGAATATGGAATTACTCGTTATTGATGAAGTGAGTATGCTTCGCGCCGATGTGCTGGATGCCATGGATTTCATGATGCGGAAAGTCCGTCGTAACGAGCGCCCATTTGGTGGTGTGCAAGTTTTATATATAGGAGATTTATTACAATTACCGCCCGTCGTAAAAAACGAAGAATGGCAGATGTTGCAGAAATACTACCGCGGGATGTTCTTTTTTCATTCGCATGTGGTGCAGCAGTATCCGCCGTTGTATATCGAATTGGATAAAATTTTCCGTCAAACGGACGATCAGTTTATTTCGGTATTGAACAATTTGCGAAACAACCGAATTACTTCGAATGACCTTCAGGTGTTGAACCAATTCGTAAAACCCGATTTTGATGTCAAAGCCAATAAAGGCTATATCATTTTAACCACTCATAATGCTAAAGCAGATGCCATTAATTTCGATTCGCTCAAGGAATTAGCCGGAAAACAGTACACGTTCAAACCCGAAATTGTGGACGATTTTCCGGAAAAGATTTATCCTGTCGATCCGAATTTGCAGCTGAAAGTCGGCGCCCAGATCATGTTTATTAAAAACGACCTGTCTTTCGAAAAACAGTTTTTCAACGGTAAGATGGGGATCATCAAATCGCTTTCCGACAACGAAATTCTGGTTCATTTTCCGGAAGAAAATAAAACCATCGAAGTGGAACGCTATGAATGGCAGAACATTAGGTACAAAATAAACGAAAATACCAAGGAAATCGAAGAGGAACTTTTGGGCACCTTTACCCATTTTCCCATAAAACTAGCTTGGGCGATAACGGTTCATAAAAGCCAGGGATTGACTTTTGACCGCGCTGTTTTGGATGTGTCGCGAGTTTTTGCACCCGGACAAGCCTATGTCGCTCTTTCGCGTTTGCGTTCGTTAAACGGGCTTATTTTGCTTTCTCCGCTGCAAATGAATGGCATTTCCTCCGACGAAGAAGTGTTGCACTATGCTTCCAACAAAGCCAGTGAGGAAATCCTGCAGGATTCGTTAACTACCGAAACCAAGAATTATCTTTTTAATTGTCTGATTACCAGTTTCGATTTCCGAACCCTGATACAGGAATGGCGCAATCATAGTTTCAGTTACCATCAGGAAGCCCCGAAATCGCCTAAAACAAAACACAGGGACTGGGCCAAAACCAATGCCGAAAGTATGGCCGAATTAGGGGATGCTTCTGCGAAATTCCAAAGTCAGTTGCGCAAATTGTTTTCGGAAAACCCTGTGAATATTGACTTTATCCGTCAGCGTTGTGATGCAGCGTATGATTATTTCTTTAAATCCCTGGATAATGGCGTGGAAGAAATCCTGCTGAAAATTGAAGAAGTGAAGCGCATCAAAAAAGTAAAAGCGTTTTACGACGAGTTACTGCTTTTGGAAGAACTGCAGATCAAAACCGTATTGCAACTGAAAAAAGTGCGTTTGTTGCTGAAAGTCATTTCGGAAGGTAAAGAAATTTCGAAACAGAATTTACTTTCCGATGAAGCCCAACATTATAAGATCAACAAGTTGGTTACCATTACCGAACGTTTCAAAACCAGGAATGCCGCTTTAGTGGAAGACGATGGAGACGTTTCCTATTACGAACCGAAAATGAAAAAGAAAAAAGAACCAAAGAAAGCCACGATTGAAGAAACGTTGGAATTGTGGAAACAGAATTTATCGATACACGAAATCGCGAAACAACGAAAACTCACGCCGGGCACCATTTTCAGTCATTTCACCAAACTGATTCAGATGGAAATCATTGAACTTTCAGATATTTTACCCGAAGACAAAATAGCCGATTTGCGTTTGGCATTTAAAAATTTTAATGGGGAAAGTCTGGGCGAACTGAAAGACCTGCACGGAGAGGCTTTTTCGTGGGATGAATTGCGTTTGTTTAAAGCTAGTCTGAAACAATAAAAAAGCCGTAAACACTAAAATTTACGGCAATTTCTATTTTGATTTTATCTGAAATTATAACCAGTACACCGCCAGGATAGCCGGAATAAAATAAATCACAATCGTTCTGGCACCGTCGTAATCTTTAGCGATACGTTGTCCGAAAAGTAAAAACAGCAAAGTGATGCATGACATTAACGCACCATAAAAACCAAAGTCATGACGAACACCTTCTGTCATGAATAGCTGCAAAACGCCAATGATATTTAATACACCTGCAAAAATTTCTAAAACAAGAATTAACCCTAAAGATGCAGGGACTTGATTTTTAATAAATGTTTGTGAAAAATGGCCCTTTAACCACTCAATATTACCCTTCCAATCGGTAATTTTATCGTAGCCGGATTGTAAAAATGTAATTGCTAAAAGAAGTAATATCAATACTTCGGCATAATTTTGACTTGTCAACATAGGTTATTTTTTATGAATTAATCGGGTTAGTTTTATGGATAAATCGGTTAAAATGATTTTGGCATTTCCGTTGCGTTCTATATGATATATCGCATCGGAAAGTTCGTTGAAAATCTCGTTAATGTTGTTGCCGTTCACAAAAGGCGCAAAATTTTCCAGTTTGAATTTGTCAACCGTAGGCTCAATGTAAACCAGTTTGGACGACTCGTAATTCAGCAACAACGCCTGACGGAACATTTCTACGCAAAAATGCAGAAACTGTTTTTGGGCTTCACGGCCAATGCCGGCAATTTCCTCACTCCAGGACGTCAGATCCAAAATGGCAGCGGCATTTCCTTTGGCACGAAACGCGGCACGCACCCATTGTACAAACCATTCTTCAAACGGAAATTCGGTTTCGTCTTTGTGTAAAAGATGTAACGCTTTATTGAAATTTCCCTGTGATTGGTGGGCAATTCTTAAGGCGAATTTCTCATCGATATTTTCACGTGAAACCAAGGCATCGGCAATCACACTTTCGGGTAAACCCTGAAATTCGAGCACCTGGCAACGCGACAAAATCGTCTGCATGATATCATCCTGATTTTCGGTAACCAAAAGAAAGACCGTTTTTTGGGGTGGCTCTTCCAATAATTTCAACAATTTGTTGGCTGTCGCGGTATTCATTTTATCGGCCATCCAGATAATCATCACCTTGTAACCGCCTTCGTAGGCTTTCAGCGAAAGGGATTTCATGATTTCCTGGGCTTCGTCCACACCAATTTGTCCCTGTTTGTTCTGTATTCCCAGGGATTTCAGCCATTCGAATAAACTGCCGTACGGATTTTCGATAACAAACTCGCGCCATTGTTTCATGAAATTGGCACTTACCGGATGACTTTTCACCTGATCGTTTGTCGCCACCGGAAACACGAAATGCAGATCGGGATGTGAAAAATGCTCGAATTTTAAATTACAGGCCTCGTTGCCGTTCGTGTTTTCACCCGAAACATTGGAACACAAAATGTATTGCGCATAGGCAATCGCCATGGGTAAAGTTCCTGATCCTTCAGGACCTACAAACAATTGTGCGTGCGGAATCCTGCCCAAATCGGCGCTTTTCGTTAAATGACTCTTAATGTGTTGTTGGCCTAAAATTTCCCTGAATAGCATGAAGCAAAGATAACAGAAAGTTTAATCGGGGCAAGAAACAATTGCCTGTTAATAGTCTACTTTTTGTAACCGATTTTTTCCCTTGGTTTTTTGTTTTCCGATTTTTCAATAAGTTCGTCGAGATACTGAAATACTAATTCAATGTTTTTCCCATGATTGTCCAGTTTCTTTTTTATCTGTTCGATTTCCAGCCGAACTTCCGTATTCTCAAGTAAGAAGCTACGCAATTTAGTGAAAACGCGAATAATTTGGATGTTGACTTTTATGGCCTGTTCGCTTTTCAAAACACTGGAAAGCATGGCGACGCCTTGTTCGGTGAAGCACATTATCACATAACGATTGCCTCCCCAACTTGAGGTCACAAATTGTGACCTCAAGTTTCGACTTTCCGTTTCGGTCATTTCAAACATGAAATCTTCCGGAAAACGCTTGATATTTCTGCGAACCTGTTGTTTTAAAACTTTGGTTTCTACCCCATAAAGTTTTGCCAAATCACGATCGAGCATGACTTTCTGGTTTCTGATTAAGTAGATTTGGTTCATTACCACTTCTTCTGTAAGGGCTGTGAATTCGTTTGATTTTGGCATATAGATGAATTTATTGTAGTAAAAATAGTATTTTTAAATCATTTAACAAATGAAATACGAAGTCAATGGAAATTGAGATATCCTTAAAAATTTATAAGAAAAAAGGCTGAAAAAAGAAAAATTGTATATTTGCTGATTAAAGAATAAACAATCAACAAAATAACACCCAAATGAGAACCCTTAACGATTTTAATTTTTCAGGTAAAAAAGCCATCATCCGTGTCGATTTTAACGTGCCGTTGGACGACCATTTCAACGTAACGGATGCCAACCGAATTGAAGCGGCCAAACCAACCATTGACAAAATTTTAAAAGACGGGGGATGTGTTATTTTGATGTCACACCTGGGAAGACCGAAAGGCGTGGAAGAAAAATATTCCTTACAACACATAGTGGCGAAAACGGCTGAAGTTTTGGGTGTTCCTGTAAAATTTGCTTCCAATTGTATTGGTGATGTGGCTGAAAAAGCGGCGGCCGATTTACAACCCGGTGAAGTTTTATTATTGGAAAACCTTCGTTTTTATGCCGAAGAAGAAAAAGGCGATGTGGCTTTTGCAGAAAAATTGGCAAAATTAGGTGACATCTATGTGAATGATGCTTTCGGAACGGCACACCGCGCGCACGCTTCGACAACCATTATCGCTCAGTTTTTCCCGGAACGCAAATGCTTCGGATTGCTTTTGGCGAAAGAAATCGAAAGCTTAAACAAAGTACTGAATAATTCTGAAAAACCGGTAACGGCGGTGCTTGGCGGATCGAAAGTGTCTTCTAAGATTACCGTTATCGAAAACATTCTGGATAAAATCGACCACATGATTATCGGTGGCGGAATGACCTTTACGTTCATCAAAGCCTTGGGTGGGAACATCGGAAATTCGATTTGTGAAGACGATAAAATGGCGTTGGCCTTGGAAATCATGGAGAAAGCCAAAGCGAAAAACGTTCAGATTCACTTACCGGTGGATGTGGTAGCAGCCGATGCGTTTTCGAATGAAGCCAATACACAAATTGTCGATGTTTACAATATTCCTGAGGGTTGGAAAGGGTTGGACGTGGGTCCGAAATCGTTGGAAGCCCTGAAAGACGTAATTAAAAACTCGAAAACCATTCTTTGGAACGGTCCGTTAGGCGTTTTCGAACTGGAAAAATTTGCGGAAGGCACCATCACTTTGGGTAACTTTATTGCAGAATCCACAAAAAACGGCGCCTTTTCATTAGTAGGCGGAGGCGATTCGGTGGCCGCTGTAAAACAGTTCGGTTTTGAATCAAAAATGAGCTACGTTTCCACTGGTGGCGGGGCCATGCTGGAAATGCTGGAAGGCAAAACACTACCCGGAATTGCGGCGATATTAAGTTAAAGTTTCATTTTTTAACAATTTTTAAGCAATTTTTATGTTATAACCTATTATGTTTGTAAATATTGATAAGAGATTGAATGATAATGAGTTAAAATAACAAGTATGAATAAAACAAAAGTATTTTCCCTAGTATTCGGGATTTTCTCTCTGGCGGCCAACGCTCAGGAGATTGCCGAAAAGGAGGTTCAACTTACTCAGCTCCCAAAGCTATCGTATCTTGATTCTATTAAAGCGACTTTCGTGTACCACGAGACCAGCAACTGCATTGATGAAATGTGGATGAAGGAACTTAATAATCAGGAACTTTTTGATGAAATGCAATCGGAAATCGCTAAAGTGGACAACAATGAAACGGTTGGCTATGATTTATCAACCGATCTTTTAAAAGAACGTCTGAAAAAACTGGACGAAAAATCGCCGTTCAACGTGGAGTATAATCCAACGGTGGAAAATGTAATCAAATCGTTTCTAAAAAACCGTCCGCGTGCTTTCGAACGTCTGATGGCAGTATCCGAATATTACTTCCCTATGTTTGAGTCCAAATTGTCCAAATACGATCTTCCGTTGGAGATCAAATACCTTGCCATCGTGGAATCGGCTTTGAATCCGTTGGCGAAATCAAGAGTAGGTGCGAGCGGCTTATGGCAGTTCATGTATGAAACCGGGAAACAATACAAACTGGAAGTGAATTCGTATGTGGACGAGCGTTACGATCCGTTGAAATCAACCGAAGCGGCTTGTCAGTATTTCACCAACATGTATCGTATTTTCGGGGATTGGGATTTGGTTTTGGCATCATACAACACCGGACCGGGAAACATTTCGAAAGCGATTCGCCGTTCGGGAGGACACACCAATTACTGGAACATCAGAAAGTACATGCATCCGGAAACCCAAGGCTATTTGCCTGCGTTTTATGCGACGATGTATGTGTATGAATATAAAAAAGAACACGGGATTGTCCCTAAAAAAGCCTCGGTTACTTATTTCGAAACCGATACGGTAATGGTGAAAAAGCAAATGTCGTTCAAACAGATTGCCGATTTGTTGGACATGCCGGAAGAACAATTGCGCTTTCTGAATCCGATTTACAAACGCAATGTGGTGCCTTTTGTTACCGATAAAGCCCACTATATCCGTTTGCCGAAAAACAAATTGGCGGTTTTCACTTCCAATGAAGACAAGGTGTACGCCTATATTGATTATGAAGACAGCAAGAGGGAAAGACAGCAATTCAAAGTTAAAAAGCCAAGAAACATTCTGTCCGATTCTACTCAAACTGCTATTGCTTCCAATACGTATTCTGCCGATTATGGGGAAGACGAAGTATCGGCCAAATCGGTTAAAAAGGTCAGAACCAAATATTACACTGTGAAGCGGGGCGACAATCTATCGGAAATCTCCGAAAAGAACCATGTTACCATGGCCCAGCTGAAGAAGTGGAACAAGCTTAAAGGCTCTAATGTAAATGCGGGTCAGAAACTGAAAATACAATATGAAACTTCGGTGGTTGTTGCAGAGAAATCGGCAGCGCGAAAGAAGAAAGTCGATACGCTTAAAGTGGCTGATCCTGTTGTGAAAACAGCAGAGCCAAAAACGGCAGTAGCAGACAACTCTAAAGTGTATGTGGTTCAGAAAGGCGAAAATCTTACGCAGATTGCAACGAAAAATAACATCACTATTGCGCAACTGAAAGAGTGGAATAATCTTGCCGACGAAAGCATCAAAGCCGGTCAGGAATTAAAAGTTCTGGCAGCAGAGGAAGCTGTAGCTTCAGTGGAAAAAGAAGAGAGAAAAGAGGTTAAGAAATCCTCCATTAAAGAACGCAGTCTTGAAAAAGAACGCATGTATGTGGTTCAGAAAGGCGATTCTTTAATCAGCATTTCCAAGAAACAAGGCACTACGGTGGCGGAGATTAAAAAACTCAACAACATTAAAGGAGACAACATTAGACCCGGCATGAAACTCAAAATCAACGGATAATTTACTAAATTCGCTTTTCAAACTAACCACAGTGAGAAAAGCGAATTTTTTTTTCTGCCTCTTTTTGGTGTCACTGCTACTCTCCTGCGAAAAGAAAGTAAAGCAGGACGATTTGGTTTTACCCGCCTCTACAGGGAAAATCAACACTATTTCCATTATTATCGACGATGTTTTATGGAATGGTGATGTGGGCGACAGCCTGCGTAAAAAACTCGCCGCTCCGGTAGACGGCCTTCAGGAAGAGGAGCCTTTATTTACCATCAACCAGTTTTCGCCAAAGATTTTCGACAGCAATGTGCGGTTGGGAAGAAATATTCTGGTGGTCAGTAAAGCATCCAATGCCGAATTCAAACACGTAATGGACAAATATGCGGCACCACAAAACGTGTTTTACATCACCGGCCACAATCTGAAAGAAATCATTGAAACCCTCGATTTGCATGCCGCGACACTTGTTAGCAGCATCAAGTTTTATGAGATTATCGAGAACCAGAAAATTTCCGCCAAAGCCCTTTTTAACGATAGACTGATCAGGCAGAAGTTCCACGTCTCGCTCCAGATTCCAAACAGTTTTTCCTATGCGTTGGTGAGAGACAGGTTCATCTGGCTTAAGAAAGACATACCTTCCGGAAATGCCAGCCTGCTGATTTATCAGGTGCCCATCTCGGCGTTTAAGAACGGTGAAATTGCTGAAAATTCGATACGTCTTCGGGATTCCATCGGAAAAAAATACATTCATGGGATGTTGGACAAATCAGCCATGATAACCGAAGAAAGTTATTATCCGTATGTTACGGAAACTCAGATTGACGAGCGGCAGGCCTTTGAAATTCGTGGCACCTGGGAATTGCATAACAATTTCATGAACGGACCGTTCATCAATTACGCGATTAAGGACCTTAAAAACAAACGGTACATTATTGTGGAAGGTTTTGCCTATAATCCGTCGAGTACCAAACGCGATATGATTTTCGAACTGGAATCCATTATCAAATCGATACAATTTTTAAAAACGCAGCAGAATGAAGCCAAAATTCGAAATAAAGCCTTTTAAGGCACTTTCTCTCTCAGAATTATATCAATTGTTGCAACTGCGATCTGAAGTGTTTGTGGTGGAGCAAAATTACGTCTATCAGGACATCGACGGCAAAGACGAGAAGGCATTGCATCTTTTGGGAATGTTTGACGGTGTTTTAGTGGCCTATGCCCGCTTGTTTCCGCCCGGAGCGTATTTCGATAACGCTTCTATAGGACGGGTTATCGTAAAGCCGACGTACCGCGATAAAAAGTGGGGACATGATTTGATTTCCGAAGCCGTTAAAGGGATCTCGGATTATTATAACACCACGGCAATCACGATTTCCGCGCAATTGTACCTGCAGGAATTTTATGAAAGTCACGGTTTTGTGCCAACCAGCGAAATGTATCTGGAAGACGACATTCCGCACATCGAAATGAAAAAGGCTTAATCAATACTGGTAATGCTGATTTCTACGCGTTTGTTGTTGCGTTCTTTTTCGCCTTCCAAAGGATAATCCCGACCGAAACCTTTATACGTCATCCGTTCTTCGGGGATACCGTTGGCTTTCAGATAAGCGAAAATGGCTTTGGCCCTGGATTCGGAAAGGTTACTGATTCCGGTGTCTTCATCTACCGCATCACGGAAATATTCCGTATCGATACAGCAAACGTGACCCTGAATCTGGAATTTGAAATTCGGATTGTTTCGCAGTTCGGTTAGCAGCTTTTCCAGCTGTTTTTCCGATTTCCGCAGCAAAACGGCGCGACCGCCTTCGAAATACAAGTCTTTAAGTTTGATGATATCGCCCACTTTAAGTGGTTTGTCTTCAAATGTTTTCAAACGCAGCTGGCGGTTTTCCAATTGCAATTTGGTAGGCAGCGAATCTTTCGGCTTACTTAAATCGATGAAATCATTGTGAAAATATTCCAGATAGATGTCCACTCTTCGGTTCAACTGACGGGTAGCATCCAGTTCGTCATCGTTTAATTGAAGTTCCGTAATCCGCAAATCGATTTTTCCTTTTCCTTCCACGTTTTTCTGTTTGGAAGCAATTTCCTGAAGAATATCCGACACGGTTTTCGCACGGCGTTGGGAAAGACCACGATTGTACTCGATACTGCCCCTGTCGTCACAAAATCCTTCCAAGCCGATGGAAAGGATAACGATGTCGCCCAGACTTTTTACATAATCGTTAAGTCGTTTGTCTTCCTCGTCGGTTAATTTATGTTTGTCGAATTCGAAATAAACAGAATATTTATCGGTCTTCACCTGCGTCAGCTCCTGAGAATAACAAAATGTCAGGCCGAATAAAAAAAGTAGCGTAAAAAGTTTCTTCATAAGCCGTTAAATTTTTGTGATAACCAATTCCACGCGTCGGTCCTGATCGGGCCCATTTCCTAAAGGGCGGGTGTTTCCGTAGCCTTTATAGGTCATTCTTTTTTTGTCGATTCGTTTGAAAATCAAATACTTGTAAACCGATTCGGCACGATTGATGGAAAGCATTCGTTTTCGGGTGTCTTTGTCGATCGCCTCACGCTGAAACGTGGGTGTACAACAGATATGTCCCTGAATTTCGAATTCAATGTTTTTGTATTTGTGTAGGATGCGTGCCACGCGTTCCAGTTCCAATTTCGATTTTGCGGTAAGTTTGCTGCTGCCGTTGTCGAACAAAATCTTTTCCAGGTAAATGCGGTCGCCCACAATCAGGTCCTTTTTGATATCCTTATAAACACCCGGAATTGGTTTTGGCGGTACCGGTTTGAAGTTCATCACCACATCGACACGTCGGTTTTTCTGGCGTACTTCGGGGAGATTGTCCACGATATCGTCATCAATCAAGATACGGCCTTTTCCTTCAATGGTTACGATGATGATATTTTTAATTCCTTTTTCAATCAACTTGGCCTTAATCGTATTGGCTCTGTTCATGGAAAGTTTGTAATTGTAGGCATCTTTTCCGCGGTCGTCGCAATAGCCGTAAATCTGAACACTTTCAATTCTGGAAGTATCAATCGCTTTTACGAAGGCTACCACATCATCGGCTTGTTTTTCATCAAGGCTGAACTTGTCAAACTCGAAATAAACGGAATGTACTACCTCTTCCTGTGCAGTAACAAGATTGGCGAACAATAGCAAAAGGAAAAGCGTTTTTTTCATTTTAATGGTGACTACGGTCTTTTATTCGGTGCAAATTGATTTCTCCCGGCGGATGGATTAAAATCGGATACTGTTCCACTTTAACGGAACTGCTGTCCAAACCAAAGGCCTGTTCTTCCGACAAACTGATTTTTTTCAGCAAGAAGTAAATATCTAAAATAATTCGTTCATACCAAGGGAAATCGTTATCATATGAAATAAATTTTTCTATCAGTACAAATTTGAAATCACCAATTACGTTATTTCGCTGCAAGGATTCGTAGCGACTGGTGATGTCCACTTCGCCGTTTTTCACCAAATCCTGCACTACTTTTTTGAACAGCAGGTTGATGCGCGGGGCCACACGGAACCCTAAATAGAAATCCACACGGATGATATCGTCCTTTTCCATTTCCCTAACACGGTATTCCATTTCATACGGTTCATCGGTTACATTCACGTGGACGAACCAATAGATATCGGCCCGTTTCGGTCGTTTCTGTAAAATCGAATATACAATTTTTGATTCGATTTCATCACTCATTCCCGCATTGGTTAAATAGACCAGATGGGTTGCATATTTCGGAATGGAAAGATCATTACTTAAATCGGAAATCACTTTCTTGAAGTTGTCAATCTTAACAAACTCGGTATATTCTTTTCGGATTTTCTTCGCCGTAAACCAAACCACCATTACAAAGGCTAACAAACCGGCAATGAAGACCGAAACGTAACCACCGTGGGAGAATTTCTGGATGTTGGCCATGAAGAAGGAAATTTCGATGGACAAATATGTTGCCAGCACCAGTACGATAAAGAAGGGGTTGTACCGTTTTAAGACCATAAAGAAGCCAAGCAAAATGGTGGTCATGATCATACAAAGTACGATGGCCAAACCATAGGCGGCTTCCATGTTTCCGGATTCTTCAAAGTGTACCACAATGAATACACAGCCGATGAACAACAACCAGTTGATGGATGGAATGTACAACTGTCCTTTCAGTTCGGTTGGGTATTTTACGCGTACTTTTGGCCAAAGGTTCAAACGCATGGCTTCTGAAATCAGGGTAAACGAACCGCTAATCAATGCTTGGGAAGCAATTACCGCTGCCGAAGTTGCAATCGCGATTCCGAAAGGCAAAAACCAATCCGGCATCACAAGATAGAATGGGTTTCCGGGATTGCTTGGGTTACCGCTTAATTCGGTTAATGTTTTTCCGCTGTGCGCAATTAAATAGGCTCCTTGTCCGAAATAATTGATGACCAGCATGGTTTTTACAAAAATCCAGCTGATACGAATGTTTTTAATGCCGCAGTGTCCCAAATCACTATACAAAGCCTCGGCTCCCGTGGTACAAAGGAAAACATATCCCAACACATAGAATCCTTCGTTGTGAACCTGCAGCAAATGAATGGCATAGTACGGATTCAGTGCTTTCAGAACGGCAATATTCCCAAACAAATGGATGCCTCCTAAGATTCCCAACATTCCAAACCAAAGCAGCATCATCGGACCGAAAAACTTGCCGACAAATTTGGTTCCGAAACGCTGAATGAAAAAGAGTATGAACAGGATGGCGATAACAATCGGTATCGTATTTAAATCGTGGTTGTAGGTTTTTAACCCTTCAATTGCCGAAGAAACCGAGATGGGCGGCGTGATAATCCCATCAGCCAAAAGCGCACTACCTCCAATGATAGCAGGCACAATCAGCCATTTCTTCTTGAGTTTTTTAACTAACGTGTAAAGGGAAAAAATCCCGCCTTCTCCTTTGTTGTCGGCCCTAAGGGTAAGAATGACATATTTGAAAGTAGTCTGTAATGTCAATGTCCAGAAAATACAGGAAATGGCACCCAAAACCACATCGGTATCAATGGCCTGTTTGCCAACAATGGCTTTCATTACGTATAGGGGTGACGTACCAATGTCTCCGTAAATAATACCTAAGGTTACAATTAGACCACCTAAAGTTAATTTGTTCAGATGGTTACTGCTGTGTGAACTCACTTTTTGGAAATTTAAATAAGCACAAAATTATCATAAAAAAGATAGCGGAAACTAAAAACCGCATTAAATTTAATTTTTCAGAATTTTATTATATTCAGCCGTGTTGTTTAACACGTTGACCGCTTTGGCAATTTCGGGATTACTTTTGGTGTAATACTGGTATAGTCCTTCACGGTACTGGTATCTTTTTATGATTTCGTCCAACAGTAAATCTTTGATTTCGGCTTTGTTTTTGTCGAGTTCTTTTTCTTCGCTGCGTTGCAGGGCTGTCAGTAATTGCTGATATTCCACCATAATTGATTCGTCGATTTTTTCTTTTTTGGCGATGGCCATGGTGTTTTTCAAGGCCACTTCGGTTTCGGTATCCAATTGGAAGTTATCTTTTTTCAGAAACGCTTTGAAAGCCGCAAAATCGGCATCATTCAAAGTTGGAATCGTCGTTCCCAGATTCGGATTTTTGTAATAATAGTCGGTTGCAAAATTGAAAATACCATCGCTTTTTAACAAGGCGGAGGCAATGGTACTCTGTTTGGCTTCAGCCAATTCCACATCGGGCTGAATACCACCACCATCATAAACGGTTCTTCCTTTGCGGGTTTTAAAGGCGTTGTAATTTTTGGATTCCGTACGAACGGCTTTACCGTCCTTGTCTTTGTGGGTATAATCTAAGGCCTGAATACAGCGTCCGGAAGGTGTGTAGTATCTTGAAATGGTCACTTTTACCTGCGTACCATACGTCAGATCCAACGGGCGTTGCACCAAACCTTTTCCAAAACTTCTTGTCCCAACAATCACAGCCCGGTCCAAATCCTGTAACGCACCGGCCACAATTTCCGAAGCGGAAGCACTTTTACCGTCTACCAAAACCACCAAAGGAATTTCCAGGTCGATGGGGTTTTTTTGGGTTTTGTAGGTGTTGTTGTGTTTGTCGGTTTTGGATTTTGTGGTTACAATAACCTCGTTTTGCGGCACGAAAAGATTGCAGATGTTCACCGCTTCGTGCAATAAACCGCCCGGATTACCGCGTAAATCAAGAATGATTTTGGAGGCACCTTCGCCTTTTAATTTCGTTAAGGCCTCTTTCACTTCAAAGGAAGCTTTGGCATTAAACTGTGACAACACGATGTATCCGGTAGTTTTATCCGAAAGCAGGGAAAAGAACGGAACCGCTTTCACATCCACTTCATCCAGAATGATTTGCGTGGTCAGCAGTTTGCCCTGACGTTTGTATTTGATGTCGACTTTGGTGTTTTTTGCTCCGCGCAAAAGGGTTCCGGCATCTTCTTTGAAATCCACCAGATTCACATCACCAATTTGAATGATCTCGTCTCCGGCTTTCAGTCCGGCTTTATCGGCAGGGAAGTTTTTATACGGCTCTACGATAATCAGTCGGCCGTCTTTACGGTTGATCATCGCCCCGATGCCGGTATATTCTCCGGTCGAATTGATTTTAAAACGCGCCACATCCTGTTCGTTGAAGTAGTTCGTGTACGGATCCAGATCGGCCAACATGCTTTTGATTGCTTTATCCATCAGTTCGCCCGGATTGACTTCGTCAACGTAGTTCTGATTTACGGTTTTAAAAAGCGTGGTGAAGATTTCAATCTGTTTGGCAATTTCAAAAAAGTCCTGTTTAAAACTTACGCCCACAAACAAAAACCCGCTCGCCAGTGCCGGAATAACATATTTTTTTTTCAGTAATGATATCATTTTCAAGTTGTTTTTCGTCGGAATCGTCTTCGGAGGAAGAAGAACCCTACCACGAAAATAAGTATAAATGGCCAAACGTGTAACATTCCGAGAAAGAAAGTTGCAATGTTATTGAACCCGCCTTTCAGGGCATTACCCATTTTTCCGAAATAGGAGGCAGTGGCGCCGCTTTCGGAAGGATTGGTGGTGTACATTTCCAGATGGACCGTACTCATGGCAACCTGACTCTGAAGAAATCGCAACCGCCCTTCTTTGGCTTCGATTTCTTCCCGAACCGCCGAAAGCGAACTTTCAATTTCCAGCATTTCCGAAACTTTAGTGGCTTTGCCCAACAATTCGAAATAGCGTTTTTCCAATACTTTTTTGGCATTGAGTCGGGCTTCCACGTCGATGTATTCTTCGGTAACATCCTGTGCCGACATTTCTTTGCGGTCGAAATGTTTCACACCCTGACTGACTTCAGCAATAAAAGCATCAAAAGAAACACTGGGAACGCGAATGGCAATATTCCGGTAAACGGATTCATAATTTTTTCCGGATTCGTCATTCTGAACGGTTGCTTTGTATTTCAGAATGGCTTTCTGTACGTGGACAAACGACTCGTCAAGGTTGGGGGTTTCAAAACGCAGGTTTCCGGTTTTGATGATTTTGGGTTGGGTTGTTTCTTCCGAAGACGCATTTTCCGAAGCATCCCTATCCGCATCCATCATGGCCTCTTCTTTCGGGTGAGGCGGAAGGGCGGCTTCTACCGCTTCTTCAGTGGCGGAAACGGACATTATTCGGTCTTCCGAAACGGCCTCTTTGCAGGCCATCGGAATCAATAACAAGGCTAAGTAAAGGAATAGCGTTCTCATAAGCTTTTGGTTTTAAGATAGTAACGCAAAAGCGGTTAAGAAAAGTACGTTTTGTTCAGAAATTATTTACTCCCGGTTTGGGTGGCCTCCACAAACTTCTGAAACAACTGTATGGTTTTCTCGTTGATTTCCGAAAAGGAAAGTCGGTCTTTGGTCTGATAGAAAAACATGAAAGCGTAAGGCTGTTCCAGATTTTCCAACAGCAATTGTTTGTTCAGGCGATAGGTTTCACGCAACACGCGTTTGAAATAATTGCGATCCACCGCTTTTTTGAAGTATTTTTTAGAAACGGAAACACCCATTTTAAGTGGCGCATCTTCTTCCAGTGTAACCGGAACGTATACCAGACGCAACGGATATTTCGACACCGATTTCCCTTCGGAAAACAGTAGGTCGATGGTGGTTTTGCTTTTGAGCTTTTCGTGCTTCGGGTAGTTATTTTTCATTTCAGGGGCAAATATACGAAGTTCGGGTCCGAAATGGAAATCGGAACCGGTATTGCTGTTTTTCCTTTTATCGGAATGTTGTGCCCTATTACCGAAATTAACGTTCAAAACCCGGAGCGCCGTTTTCTTTTTTCGTAAATTTAAAAGCAAATGAAGATGCAAACTATTGATTTACAAATATTTCAGAATGCATATACTTATAGCGCTAACGATGGATTTGGCAGTGAAGACTTGGGTATCATTGTAGTTTGGACCAGTAAAGAAATCGATTTCACACAATAAAACGACACATTATGAAAACAGTAAGACAAACTGGTATCTGGATTGACTCTTCGCGAGCGATTTTGGTTACCCTTCAGGACGGGAAAGAAAAGGTTACCGAAGTGGATTCCTCCATTGAGAACCGAATTTATCATGATCACGGCGGCAATAAAGGCACCTTCATGGGAAGACAACACGTAAACGACGAACGAAAATTTGAAGAACGCCGCAAACATCAAATGCATGATTTTTTGGAAGATGTGGTCAATCATACCAAATATGCCGATGAATTGTATGTTTTTGGCCCTGCCGAAACCAAAACGGAACTCAGCAAAATGATTAACGGGGACAAATCAAATATTTCGACCAAACTGAAAGCCGTGGAACCTGCCGATAAAATGAGTCTTAACGAGATTGTCGCCAAGGTTAAGAAATTTTACCTGCATTAGTCCGCTCATTTGAACAACAGAAGCGCAACTGTTTGGTTGTGCTTTTTTTATTGTAGCATCAGAATAAGTAAGTGTTTTATGATTCAACAACGGGTGTATATTTTTGTTTCAATACTGTTTTTTGGATTTGTTTACGGGCAACAGCAAAAACAGCGCTTTCAAGTGGGTATTGCCTATGGTGTGGGCAATGAGCTTAAGAACAAAAACTACACTTACACCAACAGTTTTTATAAAATCCATCTTGGGTATGTTTTTAAAACAGCTACTCACTTTCGTTATGAAATGGTGGTGCAGCCGGAGGTCAATTTCGGGAAACACCAGCTTTTGAATAGGTATTTCGTGCAACCCCACGAACCCGATTATGAAGCGCTCAGGGAACGGTTCACCAAACGGAAAACGGTGCAGGATTATATCCTGAATATAGGGATAGTGGTCCGGACACCCATTGCGAAATCGTTTGACATTTATCTTTTGGGCAGTATTGGTCCCATGATTACCGATACGGAAACGGAACGCTTGTCTAAAGGGTTTGCCTTTTCGGATGTCATTGCGCTTGGGATTTCTCTAAAAGCAGCTACCCTAACTTTCGATTTTCGTCCGAGCCTTCGCCATGTCTCCAATGCCGGATTTCAGGGGTCGAATGCGGGATTTAATACTATGAATGTTGAGTTTCAGATGACGGTCGTATTGTAATGAGGTATCAGATCTTAATTTTCCGTTGCGCAGCTTCTTTAAAAAAATAAAGCTGCCTTTTCAGACAGCTTTACCTCTTATTTCTTGTAAACGTTATTGGCTTTGTTGATATCGGCCATTAATTCTTTTGGGTCTATGACGATGGATTTGATGTTTCCTTTTTCTTTGTTGATGGTAAATTCAAAAGTAGGATAGGCCCAATCCCAACCTTCGGTAACCGTTCTTTTTACCTTCGGGAACGGATTGTCTTTTGTCCAGCGCATTAAGGTTTGCGGTACATAAAAACTTTCCTGGGTTCCGTCTTCGTAGGTTACCATAATGTCCAACGGCATGGGGGTTCTTCCGATTCTTTCCAGCGTTACTTTTGTGGCTTTTCCGTTTTCGTCCACCGATTTTATTCCGTAATCAATGGTATTGGTGGTTTTGGTCCATTCGGTCAGGTACCAGTCTAGATTTGCTCCCGAAACTTTCTCCGCAGTATATCGTATGTCGTTGGGAGTAGGGTGCGTCATTTTGTAATCGGCATAGTAGCGTTTTATGGTTTTCATCAGGTTGTCTTTCCCGATGAGGTACTCCAATTGCGACAGGAAGATATTCCCTTTGCTGTAGGCCTGAATGCTGTACGGACGGTTTTCGTCGTAACGATCCGAATGTGTGGTTTGTGGCTGTTCTTTCCCGGATTTTACCAGAAAATAATACCCGGCATACGAATCGGCATGTGGGTTTTCCACTTTTTTATCGGCGATCTCATTTAAGCCGTAATTTTCCAGCCATGTGGTGAAACCCTCATCCATCCATCCGTTTTTGGCTTCGTTGGTTGCCAATACGTGCTGGAACCAGGAGTGGGCCATTTCGTGCGCTGTAACGCCTAATAAACCATCAAAACTGCCTTCTCCTAAAATCAGGGTACACATGGCATATTCCATGCCGCCGTCGCCACCCTGAATAACGGAATATTGTTCGTAGGGATATTTACCCACGACTGTGTTGAAAATTTCCATCAAACGAACGGTAGCCGGTTGCAGCTTTTTCCAGTTTTCGAGTATTTTCGGATTGTTTTTGTATAAAAAGTGTATGGTAGCCCCACCCGGAACCTGTGCGATATCGTGTAGGTATTCTTTATCGGCCGCCCAGGTAAAATCATGTACGTTGGGTGCTTTAAAATGCCAGGTCAGAGTTTTTTGTTTCTTCGGAAGTTTTACGATCACTCCGGCATCCTGATATCCGTGACCGATTTCGTTTTTATTTTGCAGGTATCCGGTTCCGCCCAGAACATAGTTCTTGTCGATGGTGATTTTTACGTCGAAATTACCCCATACACCGTGAAATTCACGACCAATGTAGGGATCGGCCTGCCAGCCTTCGAAATCGTATTCGGCCATTTTCGGATACCATTGCGACATGGAAAGCGCTACACCTTCTTTGTTGTTGCGTCCGGAACGTCGGATTTGAACCGGTACCTGTCCGTCGAAATTCAAGGAGAAGGTAGTGGAGGTATTTGGTAATAACGGTTTTGCCAAATCCACTTCCAGAATGGTTCCCACGACTTTATTCACCGCAGCCACTCCGTCCTGTTTCAGGTTGCTGATTTTCAAATACCCTATTTCGTTGGGTTTTAAAGCGGCAATGCGGCTTTCTTTCACTTCTTTGTCGCTTACTTTCACTTTGGTTACCATGCGTCCGTCGGGATCTTTGATGGATTTCAGACGGGCATCCATGGCGCTGTTTGGCTGGAAGGCATTATTAAACAGATGGTAATACACGCGGCGTAAGGTGTCCGGTGAATTGTTTGTGTAGACCAAGGTTTGTTTTCCTTTATACTGATAGGTTTTCACATCCATGGAAACTTCCATTTTGTAGTCGGCATGTTGTTGCCAGTAGCCCGGATTGGGGTTTTTCTGTGCCGACATTCCCCAGTATACGAACAGTGAAAATAAAAGGTATTTTTTCATTTTTGATTAAATAAAAAGGAAGGGAAAAAATTCCCTTCCGATTGTACAATGTTCAAATATAATTATTTTTTTGCCATCTTGGCAGCCATTAACAAAGCGTTATAAGCATTTACGATTTTTCCTGATTTGGAAACTTCGTTAAATCCTTTTACTTCTTTGGCTTCCCCAACGGTAATCTTGTTTGTTAAAGTCGTTCCCGATTCCATAATGATTTGTTTCACTTGAGCGGCAGTCAGACTCGGGTAGTAGGAACGGATTAGAGCGGCTACCCCGGCTACATTTGGCGACGCCATGGAAGTACCCTGTAAGTAGGAGTAGGTGTTGCTTGGTGTAGTGGCATAGATTTTCTCGCCCGGTGCGAAAATATCGACACTGGTTTTACCGTAGTTAGAGAAGCCGGCCACCATTTCCGAGCCATATAAAGGTGTGATCGCTCCGATAATCAGTACATTAGATGAAATTTCCGGTTGGTTATCGTAAGAGTCGGTTGGGTATTTGTTCATCGTATCCAAATCATACGAATCGTTTCCGGCAGCAAAAATCACCAAGACGTCTTTGGAAGCGGCGTATTTGATCGCATCGTGTACCCAGTCCCTGTGGGTGGAGTAGTATTTACCAAAACTGCCGTTAATCACTTTAGCACCGTTATCAACAGCATAGCGAATACCCAACGCGATGTCCTTGTCGTATTCATCCCCATCCGGTACCGCACGAACGGCCATAATCTGTACGTTATTGCTTGCTACACCGTCACCGCCTTTTTTGTTGCTTCTGGTTTGGGCGATGATTCCGGCCACATGTGTTCCGTGTTTGGCTCCTTTTTTCTCAGGCCCGATAACGTTATTGTTGCCGTATTTTTTATCGTTCAGATCGTCAGGGTTGTCGCCTACCACTTTTCTGCCGTCGAATTGCAGGTTCAAATGGTAGTTGATTTGTCCGTAAACGTAGTCTTTGAATTCTTCGATTTCTTTGTCGAATTCTGCTTTGGGAGTTTGCGCCAAAATCTGCTGCATCATCCCTTTGTATTGCAATAACGTCGGATCGGTGGTTTCAATTTTATTTACGTCTTCCAACGTATAGTTTTTCTTTTTCAGATGCTCGGCAATCGCTTTGTCTCCGGCCATAATGAAGTCTACCTGCATTTTTCCCTGCATGGCTTCCTGCATGTCCTTTTCGTGCTCGGCTTTGGCTCTTCGGTAGGTTTCCGAACCGTCGTCGCCTTTTTTCAGGATACGCACATATTCCATATTTTCATGTTCGGCATTCCCTAAGAAGTTCCATCCTTGCATGTCGTCAATGTAACCGTTATTGTCGTCGTCTTTACCGTTTCCAGCAATTTCTCTCGGATTGGTCCAAATCGAAGGTTTTAAATCTTCATGGTCGATATCGATACCCGAATCCACTACCCCTACAATCACTTTGGTGCCTTTTTTGCCTTTCAATACTTCGGCATAGGCCTTATCCACACTCATTCCCGGGATAGTGTCTTTGCCTAAGTCCAGGTGACTCCAGCGTTTTAGGTCGTTTTCGGAAATTTTACCGACCTTCATCGGCAATTTGTCAATGTTTTCAACTGGAGTGGAAACCATGGTTTGTGTAGATCCGCAGCTTGCCAATGCTAAAGCAAGTCCTGCGCACAAATAATAGGATTTGAATAAGTTCATATCTGTTTACAATTTTTTGATAAGTCGAAAGTATTCCAAATTGTTACAAACACAACAAACATTAACACATCGTTTGCAACAAGAGCAAGATAGGACTTTTTTGTGATTGTGCCGATTCAGCGTTGAAAAAATGAGCTATTTCAGATGAAAAAATAGCTCACTGCGGTAATCGCTACGGTAATTAAAAATAAAACTAATTTAATCATAACGGTTCGTTTTTTGTTCCGACGGGTATCGGAAGATGATTGTCTGACTGATTATTGTTGTTTGCAATTGGCAATTATTTTTCTCAGGACCGCATCGGCCATTTCCAGTTCGTTGTCGTCAATTCCTTTAAGCGCTTTGCTTCGGTTTTGCAATACAATTTCCTGAACATTTCTTATCACCTCTTCGCCTTCTTTGGTAACGTGAAGCATAAATTTTCTTCGGTCATCCGGATTGATTTCTTTTTCCAGATAATTGGCTTTTATCAGCAAATCAATAATTCGGGTAACCGATGCATTGTCTTTGAAAACCAATTCACTCAAATCGTGTTGGGTGATGGTTGGGTTTTCCAGAATACATTTGATAACCAACCACTGATCGATGGTGATTTTGAAACCGTGTTCCCGCAATTTTTTTTGAGCAAACATGCGGTACAAACGGATACTGTGATCAATGTTGTAAAAAATGATATTGTTTAATTTTTCCACGAACGAATTCTTTATCCAAAATTACTAATGATTTTGAAATAATTGACATGTCAACTAAAGTTTAATATAAAATTAACAGCTTTCTAAAGCACTGAAAAGAAAGAGTTTAATCTAGCGTAAGTTGATCTTTAAGTTTCCAAAAAGCAACTTAGGAAGGGAAAAATGCCGCAGATCGGCCGATTTTAAATAGTTTGTATGCTTTTTTAATCTGCGAATCTGCGGCTAAAATTTAAGTTTTTTGGCGAGATGGAACTTTTAAATGACGAAAGTCACTTTTGATTGGGATGATTATCCCAAAATATCCTCACAAGTATAGACATCTTTCAGACGCACGCCTTTTTCGGTTTTTTCCACGGTGATGATCTGATTGTGGGCATCGTGTTCCAGAAACAGATAATAATTATTGTCAGCCGCAGCATTCATGAATTTTGTCCTTTCATCCAACGTTAACAACGGACGCGTGTCATACCCCATCACATACGGAATCGGAATGTGTCCGGCAGTAGCCAACAAATCGGCACAGAAAACAATCGTTTTCCCGTTGTAATTGATGTGCGGTAACATTTGCTTTTCGGTATGACCGTCGGCAAATAAAATCCCGAAACCCAATTCTGACTGTTCTAAAAAATCACCTTCCGGTCGGTTAATGAATTTCAGTTGGCCACTTTCCTGCATCGGAATGATGTTTTCATGTAAAAAAGAGGCTTTTTCACGAGCGTTGGGTTTGGTAGCCCATTCCCAATGGTTGTCGTTGCTCCAGAACGTGGCGTTTTTGAAAGCGACTTCATAACCGGTGCGGTCTTTGTTCCAGTTCACGCTTCCGCCACAATGGTCGAAATGCAGGTGGGTCATGAACACATCGGTAACATCATCACGGTGAAAGCCTTTTGCTGCTAAGGATTTGTCCAGCGAATGGTCACCCCAAAGCGAATAATACCCAAAGAATTTCTCCGATTGTTTGTTGCCCATGCCGGTATCAATCAGAATCAGGCGGTTCCCGTCTTCGATTAAAAGGCAACGTGCCGCAATGTCAATTAAATTATTGTCGTCGGCCGGATTGGTTCTGTTCCAGATGGTTTTGGGTACCACGCCAAACATGGCACCACCGTCAAGTTTGAAATTTCCGGCTTCTATTGGGTGAAGTTTCATGATTTTCGAAATTAAAATGTGCCTGCAAATTAGCAATTATTACGCGAATAGGCAATCTAAAAAGCGCCATAAGAAATGACTATCTTATAATAAGTTATAAAAATGTTAGCTAGTATGGTAAAAACCTTTAATTGTAATATCTTTGCCCTAAATTAGAATTAATCTGTATAAACATTATGATTAAAGTATCTGAAACAGCAAAAAAAAGAATCGCATTTTTAATGGAAGATGACGGCTTTGATACTGCTACGGATTACGTTCGTGTGGGCGTGAAAAGTGGCGGATGTTCCGGCTTGTCGTATGATTTGAAGTTTGACAAAGCTTTGGGTGAAGATGATAAAGTGTTTGAAGACAACGATATAAAAATTGCGGTAGACAAAAAAAGTTTCCTCTATTTGGTGGGGACAACCTTGGAGTATTCAGGCGGACTGAACGGTAAAGGATTCGTTTTTAACAATCCGAATGCGAACAGAACCTGTGGGTGCGGAGAGAGTTTTTCTCTTTAGTCCGATATGAAGCCGGATGTGAATCTGGTTTTTAAAATTTAAGACAAAATAATGAGTAAGTATACTGAAGACGACTTAAAAGTCGAATTAGAAAATAAAGAATACGAATACGGGTTTTACACCGAACTGGAATCGGAAACGTTTCCTGTGGGGTTAAACGAAGACATCGTGCGTGCCATTTCTTTGAAAAAGGAAGAACCCGAATGGATGACCGAATGGCGTTTGGAAGCTTTCCGAGCCTGGCAGGAAATGATCGAGCCGGAATGGGCCAACGTTCATTATGAGAAACCCGATTTTCAAGCCATTTCGTATTATTCCGCCCCTAAAAAAGCAGATCCGAACAAAACATTGGACGATGTGGATCCGGAACTTTTGGCGATGTACAAAAAGTTAGGGATTTCGGTAGACGAACAGAAAAAAATGAACAACGTTGCGATTGATATCGTAGTGGATTCGGTTTCTGTGGCGACTACATTCAAGAAAACATTAAACGAAAAAGGGATTATTTTCTGTTCCATTTCAGAAGCGATTAAGGAACATCCGGAATTGGTGCGTAAACATTTGGGCACCGTGGTTCCGCAGAAAGATAATTTCTATGCCGCATTGAATTCGGCGGTTTTCTCCGACGGAAGTTTCTGTTACATTCCCAAAGGCGTTCGTTGCCCGATGGAATTGTCAACCTATTTCCGAATCAATCAGGGGGGAACCGGTCAGTTCGAAAGAACGTTGTTAATTGCCGATGAAGGCAGTTATGTGTCCTACTTAGAAGGCTGTACCGCACCAAGCCGTGACGAAAACCAATTGCATGCGGCCGTAGTGGAATTAATCGCGATGGACAATGCCGAAATCAAATATTCTACCGTTCAAAACTGGTACCCTGGAAATAAAGAAGGGAAAGGCGGGGTTTTCAATTTCGTAACCAAAAGAGGTTTGTGTGAAAAAGGCGCAAAAATCTCCTGGACACAAGTGGAAACCGGTTCTGCCATCACCTGGAAATATCCGTCATGTATCCTGAAAGGCGATAACTCCATCGGAGAGTTTTACTCGATTGCCGTAACCAATAATTTCCAACAGGCCGACACCGGAACCAAAATGGTACACTTGGGTAAAAACACCAAGTCGACTATTATTTCCAAAGGGATTTCTGCCGGAAAATCGCAAAACAGCTACCGTGGATTGGTGCAAATCGGTTCCAGAGCGGATAACGCCCGTAACTTTTCCCAATGTGACTCGTTGCTGATGGGGAATAACTGTGGCGCACATACCTTCCCGTACATCGAATCGAAAAATACTTCGGCCAAAATCGAACACGAAGCGACGACGTCAAAAATCGGGGAAGACCAGGTATTCTATTGCAACCAACGCGGGATTCCGACTGAAAAAGCGATTGCATTAATCGTGAACGGTTTCAGTAGAGAAGTTTTGAATAAATTACCAATGGAATTCGCAGTAGAAGCGCAAAAATTATTGGAAATTTCGTTAGAAGGTTCAGTAGGATAGTCATAATACAAATTAAAAAAGCAACATATAAAATGTTAACCATAAAGAATTTACATGCTTCAGTAGAAGACAAAGAAATATTAAAAGGGATTAACCTTGAAATCAAAGCCGGCGAAGTACATGCCATCATGGGACCCAACGGTGCCGGAAAAAGCACCCTTTCTTCCATTATTGCCGGAAACGAAACCTACGAAGTGTCAGAAGGAGAAATCCTTTTGGACGGGGAAGATTTATCGGAATTAGCGCCGGAAGAAAGAGCCCACAAAGGCGTATTCTTATCGTTCCAATATCCGGTGGAAATTCCGGGGGTTTCAGTAACGAATTTCATCAAAACGGCCATCAACGAAAAACGCAAAGCCAACGGTCAGACAGAAATGCCGGCCAATGAAATGCTGAAAATGATTCGCGAAAAATCGGAATTACTGGAAATGGACCGTAAATTCTTATCCCGTTCGTTAAACGAAGGTTTTTCGGGTGGGGAAAAGAAACGTAACGAAATCTTCCAAATGGCCATGCTGGAGCCAAAAATCGCCATTCTGGACGAAACGGATTCCGGTTTGGATATCGATGCGTTGCGTATTGTAGCCAACGGGGTGAACAAACTGAAAAACGAAAACAACGCGGTATTGGTAATCACACACTACCAACGTTTGCTGGATTATATCATTCCTGATTTCGTTCACGTTTTGATGGACGGTAAAATCGTGAAAACCGGGGGTGCCGATTTGGCATTGGAACTGGAAGAAAAAGGATACGACTGGATTAAACAAGAACAAGAAGCATAGTATGGAATTGAAAGATAAAATGATTGCTTCTTTCATGGCTTTTGAAGAAAAGATTGATTCTCATTCTGAACTTCATGAGGTGCGAAGTCAGGCGATTAAGAACTTCGAAAACAAAGGATTCCCAACCAAAAAAGAGGAAGCCTGGAAATACACTTCCCTAAATGCGGTGCTGAAAAACGATTTCAGCGTATTTCCGAAAAAAGAGAATTCCATCGAATTCAAAGACGTAAAAAAATACTTTTTACACGAAATCGACACCTATAAAGTGGTCTTTATTGACGGGGTTTTCAGTTCGTTTCTGTCTTCCACGACACACGACGGACTGGATGTTTGTCTGATGGCTTCAGCCCTGACCAAACCCAAATACAAAATGGTGATTGACATGTATTTCAATCAGATTGCCAGTAAAGAAGAAAGCTTAACGACGTTGAATACCGCCTTTGCTTTGGAAGGCGCCTACATCAATATCCCGAAAAGTACGGTGGTGGAAAAACCGATAGAAATCATCTATTTCTCCACAGGAAACGAAGCGGCATTAATGGTGCAACCGCGAAATCTGATTATCGTGGGTGAAAACGCACACGTGCAAATCGTGGAGCGTCATCAGAGTCTGAACGAAAATCCGGTACTGACCAATTCGGTGACCGAAATTTTTGCCCAAAAACGAGCGATTGTGGATTACTACAAAGTACAAAACGACGTGCAAACCGCGAACCTGATTGACAATACCTATATTGCCCAAAAACAGGAAAGTCGTGTTTCGGTGCATACGTTTTCTTTTGGCGGAAACATCACGAGAAACAACCTGAATTTCTATCATCAGGGCGAACGTATTGATTCGACGTTAAAAGGAATTACGATTATCGGCGACAAACAGCACGTAGACCATTACACCTTGGTGCAGCACGCTACGCCGAACTGTGAGAGCCACCAAAACTATAAAACGATTCTGGACGGACAATCGACCGGGGTTTTCAACGGAAAAATTTTCGTGGAAAAAGAAGCCCAGAAAACCGATGCGTTCCAACAGAACAACAATATTTTATTGAGCGATAAAGCCACCATCAACGCAAAACCGCAACTGGAGATTTTTGCCGATGACGTAAAGTGCTCCCACGGATGTACTATCGGGCAGTTGGACGACAACGCCATGTTCTACATGCAACAGCGCGGTATTCCGAAAAAAGAAGCCAAAGCATTGCTGATGTATGCGTTTACCAGTGAAGTAACGTCAAGTGTCAAAATACCGGAACTGAAAGCTAAAATCGCCCGTATTATCGCCGACAAATTAGGTGTGAACATGGGGTTTGATTTGTAATCAGCAACAATAATAAATAAAAGACCGTCTTTATGACGGTTTTTTTATGCCGTAAAACTTGTAAGACTTTATCGTATATTTGATACGGATCAAATTTAAAACGATGGAAAAACAGTCAGAACAGGCTATCGAAAAACTTGTGCAACAGGGTTTTGTTACAGAAGAACAGCACACGGAAATAAAAAATTATACTCAGTTGGGGATTTTTTCGCTGCATACTGAACTGCTTTTCCTGTTGTATTTGTCGGTCTTATTGTTTACCGGCGGCGTTGGCACATTAATCTACAAAAATATCGACAGCATCGGGCACATGGCTATTCTGGCGGTGAATTTTGTACTGATAGCGGTTTGTTTTTACTTCAGTTTTAAAAAGGCGAAAGGATTTTCCAAAGAGGAAGTGCTTTTCGAAAATCCGATTTACGATTATGTGGTTTTGACCGGAAGCATCCTGAGCTGTATTTTCATAGGTTATCTTCAGTTTCAGTACGGCATTTTCGGAAGTGATTTCAGTTTGGTTTCGCTTTTCTCCGCAGTAATTTGTTTCGGGATTGCCTATTATTTCGACAGCCGGATGGTGCTTTCCATGGCCATTACGGCTTTGGCTGCTTTCGTCGGCATCACCCTTACACCGAAAACCGTTTTTGAAAACGACATCTATTCCAATCCAACGCTAAGTTATTACGGTTTGGCATTGGGTATTTTGTTGATTCTTTGGACGGTTTATTCCCTACATAATAATCTGAAAAAACATTTTCATTTCGTCTATTACACTTTTGCGCAGCATTTACTCGGAATCAGTATTATTGCAGGTTTGTTGGAGGAGCATTGGCTGTTTTTTGTACCGCTTCTACTAGGCGCCGTTTATTACTTTTACCGGATCAGTTATCAGTTCAGCGCGACTTCTTTCTTTGTGTTTTCGTTCATTTACGGGTACATTGGCGTGAATATCCTGTTGTTTAAATTCATCAGTTTTGTCGATACGTCTTCGATAATCGAATTGATTATCATGGTGTCCCCAATTTATGTTATCGGTTCTATCGTGTTGTTCATCAGATTAGTACGCAATTTTAATAAAGAAAAAAATGCTCGCTTACAATAAAGAGAAATTAGAAAACGGTTTATTGGTTTCAGAAGCCAAAGAACTGTACAAAATGAAGTTCATTTCCAAAGCGCAGTTGGCCGAAATCGCCACGCAACTTCCCTTATTGCAATCGAACGGAAACCTCTTGGTACGCATCGGGTTTTTTCTGCTGGGGTGTTTTCTGTTTTCTTCCGTAATGGGTTCAATCATGCTGTTATTTGCACCATTGATGGACAACAACTACAAAGCGATGGTATATTTTTATGCCCTTATCGGATTAATAGGAACAGAATTATTAGCGGCCAAAAACTACCACAAACACGGACTGGACGATGCGTTTATTTTGTCGATGCAAGGCGCTTTTTATGGTGCTGTCGGCCTTAGCCTGGAAGATTCGCTGCCGGTTTTTATAATGATGATGGTAGTCGGCTTAGTGTGTTGTATCCGTTACGTCCATACGCTTTCGGCGCTGATAAGCTGTATCGGATTGGTGGGATTACTGTTCGATTTGATTACGGAACAACATCTGATGGATACGATGTTTCTGCCTTTCGTAGGTTTCCTTTTGGCGATTGGTATTTATGTTGTTTACAGGAAACTGCATTCGAATCCGAAATACAATCTGTATGGTAATGCGCTCCGCGTGACGAAAGTCTTCAGTTTGGTGTTGGGTTATTTTTCCCTGAATTATATGGTCGTACGCGAATTGTCACAAAGTCTGATGGGCATTACCGTGGCAGAAGGAGGCGATATTCCACTGGCTTTTTTATTTTACGGATTCACGTTCCTCATTCCGCTGTTTTTCATTTGGTATTCCGTGTATACCAAAGACCGCATGATGCTGATTGTGGGCATCTTAACCTTAGGGTATTCTTTTTTCACCATTCGGTATTACCACCAATTGCTGCCGCTGGAAATCGCCTTGCTTTTGGGTGGATTGGTATTGTTCTCGGTTGTTTTTGCGGCTATAAGAGTACTGAAGCATAAGGAAACCGGTGTGACTTTCCAACCGGACCGCAGTTCCGACAGTAATCTGTTAGTAAACGCACAGGCACTTATTTTAAGCACACAAGCCGATGTGAAACCGATGGCCCCCGAAAATAAGATGCCTTTTGGCGGTGGTGGTTTCAGTGGTGGTGGTGCCGGCGAGACTTTCTGATATTTTATCATTTATTTATATCAATTTTAAATAAACAAGCCGTAAATTTGCGACAAATTACAAGGTGTTATGTTTGATGTTCAGAAAGTAAGAGCACAATTTCCAATATTGTCCCAAACCGTAAACGGCAAACCGTTAGTGTATTTCGACAACGGTGCTACTGCCCAAAAACCACAGGTGGTTATCGATGCGATTTCCAAATATTACAGCGAAATCAATGCGAATATTCACCGTGGTGTCCACACGCTGAGTCAGTTGGCTACAGACGCGTATGAAGTGTCCAGAAATACCATCCAGACGCATTTGAATGCGAAATACCCTCATGAAATTATTTTCACTTCAGGCACCACCCAAGGGATTAATCTGGTGGCGAATGGTTTTGCGGCAATTGTAAAATCAGGAGATGAGGTCATGGTTTCGGCATTGGAACACCATAGCAATATTGTACCGTGGCAGTTTTTGTGTGAGAAAACCGGAGCGAAATTGGTGGTTATCCCAATGAACGACAAAGGAGAACTGATCCTTTCCGAATACGAGAGATTATTGTCCGATAAAACAAAAATAGTGGCGGTAAACCATATTTCCAATGCGTTGGGAACGGTAAACCCGGTTAAGTATATTATTGCAAAAGCACACAAAGTGGGTGCAGCGGTTTTAATCGACGGCGCGCAGGCAACCCCGCATTTACGTCCGGATGTGCAGGACCTGGATTGCGATTTTTATGTGTTTTCAGGCCACAAAGTCTGCGGACCCACCGGCGTTGGGATTTTGTACGGGAAAGAAAGCTGGCTGAACCAACTGCCACCCTATATGGGCGGTGGTGAAATGATTAAGGAAGTTACGTTTGAGAAAACCACCTATGCCGATTTGCCGCATAAGTTCGAAGCGGGAACGCCTAACATCGCCGGCGGAATTGTTTTAGGGACCGCAATTGATTACCTAAACGAAATTGGTTTCGACAACATCGCTAAATACGAACAGGAGTTGCTGGATTACGGTACAAAGCGTTTGTTGGAAATCGAAGGGATTACAATCTACGGGACTGGTGAAAACAAGGCTTCGGTGATTTCGTTCAACATCGAAGGGATTCATCCGTACGACATTGGCACAATTATCGATAAGTTAGGAGTAGCGGTGCGCACCGGTCATCATTGTGCCCAGCCGATTATGAATTATTTCAATATTCCGGGTACGATACGTGCCTCTTTCGCGTTCTACAATACCAAAGAAGAAATTGATATCTTTGTGGAAGCGGTAAAAAAAGCACAGCTGATGTTATCCTAAAAAACAAACACTATGAAAGCAATTACTCTTTTAGCGGCAATGACAATCACTTTTGCGAGTTGCAATTGTCAAAAGACAGCAGCCGAAAAAAACAGTTTAACGTCTGAAAACACTATGAATCAGGAATTGACACCCGTTTTGGAATACGAAGCTAATACACGTGGGTTTTATAATAAAATTACGGCCGCCAACCAAACGATTGCGGTTGTTAAAGAGCGTGACGGAAAACCAACGGAAACCAAAATTTCTGATGCCGACTGGAACGAACTGCTTTCCTTATATAAAGCGGTAAACAAAGAAGGTCTGGCCACTTTGAAAGCACCTTCCGAAAAGCGTTTTTACGATGGGGCACCGATTGGAAGTTTCAGAGTGATAACCAAGGAAATCACCTTTGAATCGAGTTCCTTCGATGCGGGGAATCCTCCGGCCGAAATTGAAAAAATTGTAAATAAACTTATCGCGATTGCCGATAAACAGGAATAAAAAATGAGCATTAAAGAGATACAGGATGAGATTGTAGATGAGTTTTCGATGTTTGACGATTGGATGCAACGCTACGAATACATCATCGAATTGGGCAAAAGCCTCCCGTTGATTGACGAAAAGTACAAAACCGACGACAACATTATTAAAGGTTGTCAGTCAAAAGTATGGGTACACGCCGAACAGCATGACGGAAACGTGGTTTTTACGGCCGACAGTGATGCGATTTTAACCAAAGGGATTATTGCGATTCTGGTGCGCGCGTTTTCCAACCAGTCCCCGAAAGCGATTCTGGAGGCCAATACAGATTTCATCGACGCCATCGGATTAAAAGAACATTTATCGCCCACCCGAGCCAACGGACTGGTGTCGATGATTAAAGGAATTAAAATGTACGCTTTGGCTTTTCAGGCTAAGGGATAATTAAAAACAGAGATTGCTTCGCAAACTCGCAATGACATAAAAAATGGAAGAATTTAACGATACGATCAATTTAGGAGAAGACGTTGTAAAAGTGTTGAAAGGTATTTACGATCCGGAAATTCCTGTTGATATTTACGAATTGGGTTTGATTTATGATGTGATGATTAATGAGGACAATGAGGTGAAAATCCTGATGACCTTAACTTCACCCAATTGTCCGGTGGCTGAAACCCTGCCGATGGAAGTCGAGGAAAAAATCAAATCCATCGATCTGGTAAAATCCTGCGAAGTGGAAATCACTTTCGATCCGCCCTGGAGCAAGGATTTGATGAGTGAAGAAGCCAAATTGGAATTAGGAATGCTTTAATAAGTAGGCGGTGTTCGGTATTCAGTCAGCAGTTTTCATTACGGAGCTGATCACTGAATACTGACCACTAACTACTAATCACTGATGAATGGACGAAATTGTAAACAGAGTAGCGAACAGCGTCTTGCAGGTTTTTGATCTGGAAGATTATTTTCCGAAAGAGAAAATTGTGGAATTGGATATTTCGCAATGGCTTTTCGGCGGATTTATCCTGAAGGAAACTGAATTTCGCGACCATCTGAAACAACACGATTGGTCACACTACAAAGATGTTTATGTGGCCTTGTTTTGTTCGGAAGAGGCTATTTTACCTGCTTGGGCATATGCTTTGGTTTCGGTGTATTTGGAACCTTTTGCCCTAAAAGTGGTGAACGGAACGAAGAAAGACGTCTTGTTGTCAGTCTATCAGCAAACTCTGGAAACATTGGATTACAGCTCATTTCAGGATAAACCGATTATCTTAAAAGGGTGTTCCAACAAACCCGTTCCTCAGGAAGTGTATGTATTGGCGACCCAAAAACTGGTGCCGTTTGCCAAAAGCATTATGTTTGGCGAAGCGTGTTCCGCAGTGCCACTTTATAAGAAAAAATAAACCTTTTAACGACTTTTGAGTGGTTTTCTGTACGGATTTTGTTACTTTGTTAGTACACAAAATTCTGGTCATGAAAAAAAGCACACTGATTATACTCTGCGTTTTCGGAATGATAAGCGCATTGGCTCAGGAAAAACCCACTGAAACGATTCCGGATTCTACCAAAACCTGGACCACCAAGGGAAACATTTCCTTGCTCTTTAACCAATCGAATTTTAACAACTGGCTTTCCGGAGGGGAGAACAATCTTTCAGGAAATCTCGGCGTGAATTATGACTTCAATTACAAGAAAGAGGAATGGACGTGGGACAACAAAGTTATTGCTTCCTATGGTGTGGTGAAAACCAAAAATTCCCCTTTTGAAAAGAAAACCGATGATCGTTTTGAACTGAATTCCCTTTTGGGTAAAAAAGCTACGGGATATTGGTTTTATTCCGGATTTTTAAACTTCAAAACCCAAATTACGCAAGGTTATGTTTATGGGAAAGATGCAAACGGAACCGAAATACGAACCGAATACACCGACGTGCTTTCTCCGGGTTATCTTATGTTCGGACCCGGAATGCTCTGGAAAAAAAACGATAACCTGAAATTTAACCTAGCGCCGGCAACGTCCAAAATTACCATTGTCGACAAGGAATTTACTTTGCCCAACGAAGCGTATTTTGGGGTCAAAGAAGGAGAAACTACCCGTTATGAATTGGGATTCCATGCGTCGGGATATTATAAGCTGGTAATAATGGCGAATGTTTCCATCGAAAACATACTTGGTTTGTATTCCAATTATCTGGAAGATCCGCAAAACGTGGATCTGGACTACCAAATGAATGTGGTTATGAAAATCAACCGCTATTTGACCACGAACATCGCATTTCAAACCATTTATGACGACAATGCCTTCCGCGGTTTTCAGACCCGACAGGTTTTTGGCGTAGCCGTAAATTATGGTTTCTAAAGAAATGTCATAAAAAAATCCCAACCGTAGTAAGGTTGGGATTTTTTTAGGCTTCGTCTTTTTCAACGGCATCTTTATAATCGGGGTAAAGGAATTTGTTATACGGGAAGCGGGTAATGTGAATCTCCCGTACCGCCTCATATACCTTTTCGCGGAATTCTTCGAAATTTTCCTTGCTGGTTGCCGATATAAACAACGCATTATTTTCACCCACTTTAGACATCCAGGTGTTTTTCCATTCTTCCAACGTGTAGTGTTTGGTGGTTCTTTCCGTCATCAAATCGTCTTCGGCAATGGTGAGGTGTTTGTAGGCGTCGATTTTATTGAAAACCATGATCGTGGGTTTATCGGCACTTTTTATATCCTGTAAAATCTGGTTTACCGAAGCAATATGGTCTTCAAATTCGGCATGGGAAATGTCCACCACATGTAATAATAAATCGGCTTCACGCACTTCGTCCAACGTACTTTTAAACGATTCCACCAATTGTGTGGGTAGTTTTCGGATGAATCCTACCGTATCGGATAACAGAAACGGTAGGTTCTTGATTACCACTTTGCGAACCGTAGTGTCTAACGTGGCAAACAGTTTGTTTTCCACAAAGACGTCACTTTTCCCTACAGCGTTCATCAAGGTTGATTTGCCTACATTGGTATAGCCCACCAAGGCCACACGGACCATGGCACCACGATTGCTGCGTTGTACCGACATTTGTTTGTCGATGGTTTTGATTTTTTCTTTCAGTAATGCAATGCGGTCACGAACAATACGACGGTCGGTTTCAATCTCCGTTTCCCCGGGTCCACGCATTCCGATACCCCCTCGCTGGCGTTCCAAGTGTGTCCACATTCCCGAAAGACGGGGTAATAAATATTGACATTGCGCCAATTCCACCTGTGTACGGGCATAGGATGTTTCGGCACGCTGGGCGAATATGTCTAAAATCAGGTTGGTTCGGTCTAAAACTTTACAATCTAATATTTTGGTAATATTCTTTTGTTGCGCGGGCGTTAATTCATCATCAAAAATCACGGTGGAAACCTCATTCTCCTTTATATACAGGTTGATGTCCTCCATTTTTCCCGTTCCCACAAAGGTTTTCGGGTTGGGTTTGTCCATTTTCTGAGAGAAACGTTTGATTACCTCACCTCCGGCCGTGAATGTCAGAAACTCCAACTCGTCCAGGTATTCATTTAGCTTTTCTTCACTTTGTTGCTGGGTAATGATGCCGACGATTACGGTTTTCTCAAAATTATGTACTTCTTTTTCTAACATGGTATCAAATTGAACAGCAAAAATACGCAAATTAATATTAGTGATAAAAAGCTATGATTTAGTGTTTGGTTGAAGAAAAACCAAACAAATGGTCGATTTTTTGTGAATTTTAACAGTCAATGTTAACTTGTAGCTAAATTTGTTTTAAATTTGAAAATTAAACTACAACAAACCTAAATATTAATTATGAAAAAAATTACATTATTAATCTTAATGTCGTTTCTTCCATTCTTGGGATTTGCCCAATTTCCTGAAGGATTTGAAGGAGGGGTGCCTCCCGCAGGATGGACTGTTAGTAATAATGGCATTGGCACTGGTCAGGAGTGGGTGGCTAACACCGCATTTCCAAGAACAGGGACAACCGCTGCTTTTATTAACACGGGTAATATCGGTGCCGGAAACACTTCTGAAGATTGGTTAACCACGTCATTGGTAACGGTTCCTACCAACGGACAGTTTCGCTTTTGGTTGCGACAGCTGTTTATTGGTAATCAGGGAACAGTGATCAAAGTAAAAGTGTCAACTACATCACAAACAGATCACTCCACTTTTACAACAACGATAGGACAGTGGGACGAGGTGCAATTAAATGACACGAACAACACATCTTATTTCGAACATAAGGCAGATTTTCCTCCAGGCCTTTTTGGTCAACAGGTTTATATCGCCATAATTCGTGAAGTAACACAGCCTTCCACTACTGTTGTGGGAGACAGGATACTTATCGATGATGTCAACCTGATCCAAAAGTGTTTGGATCCTGTAGGGCCTAACGCCACAAGTATTACAACTACAACTGCGAGTCTTTCTTGGCTTAATCCAAGTGGTGCTACGCAATGGGAGATAGAATTGGTGAATGTTACGGCTGGAGGTACTCAAACCGGTGTCGGAACGTTAATCAACCAGAATCCGTATCCGCAAACAGGGTTAACGCCGGGAACCAACTATAATTATTATGTTAGGGCATTGTGCGCCAACGGAATTTACAGCGAATGGGTAGGGCCTTTGTCTTTTGCAACGAAAGCATTGGGAACCACTTGTGCGGAACCGATTCCTGTTTCCGTATTGCCGTATTCCCATACCAGTAATACCCTTATCTATGCTGATGCTATAGAAGGATCGCCTGGAGCATCTTGTGGAATCACAGGGAATTATTTAAATGGGAATGAGGTTATCTATGCTTATACTGCCGGCTTTACCGGTTTTGTCGATATTACCATGAATCCCGGAGGTGCTAATTCCGGAATTTTCGTTTACAGCAGTTGTGCCAATATCAACGTGCAATGTATGGCTGGGGTTGCCAATACGGGTACCGCTCCAAGAGTCATTACAAATTTTGCGGTTACAACAGGAACAACCTATTACATTGTTATTTCTTCAACAGGTACTCCACAAACAATGGATTACACGTTAATTTTACAACAAGTTAACTGTTTACCGCCAAATGCACTTGGTGTTACCAACATTACCCAAACGGGGGCGACACTTCAATGGGGTGTAACCGGAACAGCTACAAGTTGGGAATATGTGGTGCAAGCACCCGGAGCAGGTTTACCAGCAGGAGCCGGAACGACAACAGGATCAAATACTGCAACAACCGTCGGAGGTTTAACTCCTGCAACGAACTATGAATATTACGTAAGAGCTGATTGTGGCGACGGAACTTTTAGTGCCTGGGCGGGACCATTCCCGTTTTTCACGCTTTGCGCCCCTTATACCGTACCTTTCTTTGAAGGGTTCAATGCGGTTACACCTTCCGCTTCAACCTCAGAGGTTTGTTGGACGGTTTTAAATCTAAATGGAGATGCCAACGCTTGGAACATGAACTATGCTACCTCTCCTTTTGAAGGGGATCAGGCAGCAAGTATTGTTTCGAGTACTTCCACAAACGACGACTGGTTGATTTCTCCGCAAATAACATTGAACGGAAACCAACGTTTACGATACAGATACAGAGTATTGTCCGCATCGTCAGTATGTAATTTTGAAGTGAAATTCTCAACTACAGGCCCTAATGCGGCAGGCTTTGCCGGAGCGGCAAATACGATTGTGGCTCAGGCTACCTACAGTAATATTACCTACATTGAAAACATCGTCAACATACCGGCTACAGCCATTGGGGATGTTAATATTGGTTTCCATGTGGCTCCGGGTACAAACGGTTCCAGAATATTTATAGACAGGGTTATTGTTGAAAATATTCCACCATGTCCGGAACCGACCATAACATCGGTACTTCCGGTTACTCACAATTCAGCAACCATCAACTGGACTCCGGGCGGAACCGAAACAACTTGGCAAATCTATGTTGTGCCAACAGGTTCTCCGGCTCCAACGTTGCCAACACAAGGAGTTACAGTAACAGCACCATCACCGTATGTTGCCACCGGATTAAACGGATCGACAATTTATGATGTGTACATGTTGGCTGACTGTGGCGCAAACGGACCAAGTGTTTGGGTTGGACCATTTAGTTTTACAACTCAAGTGGCTCCTCCGGTTTGTGGTGGAACCTTTATGGATTCCGGAGGAACTTTAGCTAACTATTCCAATAATGAAGATTTATCATGGACTATTACCCCTGCAGTTCCGGGGGAAGTGGTTACGGTTACTTTCACTGCATTTAATACGCAGGCGAATAACGATGCGTTATACGTTTTCAACGGAAATTCAATTGCCGCGCCTCAATTTGTAAGTCCAAATGGTGCAGGAGCAGTTCCTGGCGGATTGCCTGGTGGATATTGGGGTACTACACTCCCTCCTCCTTTCCGATCTTCTGCAGCGGACGGTTCCTTAACCTTCCGTTTCCGATCAACAGCTTCTGTAAATGCTGCCGGTTGGGTTGCCAATGTAACGTGTGCACCACCGCCAACTTGTATTGAGCCGGTGAGCATTACGCAATCGGGAGCAACACATAACTCGGTTAATTTGGCTTGGACGGGTGGTAACGCGACGGCTTGGGAAGTGATTGCCGTGCCTTGCGGTTCACCGCGACCAACAGAAGCGACACCGGGATGGGTTGCTGCTGCAACGAATCCGTTTACGTTAACGGGATTAAACGCAATAACGTGTTACGATTTTTATGTTAGAGGTATTTGTTCTCCTACAGACGCCAGTTCGGTAACGGGACCTGCTACGGTAACAACTTTGGTGGCTCCTCCGGTTTGTGGCGGTGTTTTCTATGATACAGGAGGCCCTTCTGGAGCTTATACTAACAATCAAAATACAACTTGGACTATCTTTCCTGCAAACCCAGGGGATGTGGTTACAGTAACTTTTACATCATTTAATACTCAGGCAAACAGCGATGCGTTGTATGTTTTTAACGGAAATACTACCGGAGCACCACAATTCACCAGTGTGAATGGGGCCGGAACAGTACCGGGTGGATTGGCAGGCGGATATTGGGGAACCACTATTCCAGGGCCATTTACCTCTACTGCTGCCGACGGTTCTTTGACTTTCAATTTCATTTCCAACGGAAGCACAACAGCGGCTGGTTGGGTAGCTAACGTAACGTGTGCACCACGACCAACGTGTGAAGCACCTATTTCGCTTTCGCAATCGGCGGTTACCTATAACTCCGTAAATTTAGCTTGGACGGGCGGTAGTGCTACAGCATGGGAAGTAATTGCCGTTCCTTGTGGTTCACCACGACCAACCGGTGCTACGGCAGGTTGGGTTGCAGCTCCGACCAATCCGTTTACGTTAACCGGATTAACCGGATCAACGTGTTATGATTTCTATGTAAGAGGCGTTTGTTCTCCTACTGACGCCAGTTTGGCGGTAGGTCCGGTAACGGCAACAACTCCGGTAACACCGCCGCTTTGTGGTGGTACGTTTACCGATAATGGCGGGGCAACAGGACAGTATACAAATAGCCATGATCAAACTTGGACAATCTGTCCAACGAATCCTGGTGATACGGTAACGGTTACTTTTACTTCTTTCAATACGGAAGCCAACTGGGATGCCCTATATGTTTTTGACGGTAACTCTATTGCAGCTCCTCAACTTGCCAGTGCTAATGGCGCCGGTAACGTACCGGGTGGATTAGCAGGAGGCTACTGGGGAACAGTAAATCCTGGTACTTTTACATCAAGCAGTCCTGATGGCTGTTTGACATTCCGATTCCGATCAGACGGCTCAGGAGTCAGAGACGGGTGGATTGCCAACATCACTTGTGCTCCGGCACCGAACTGTACCAAACCTACAACGCTTACGGCGACTAACATTACTTCTACATCAGCGTTATTAAGTTGGTTGGAAACAGGAACCTCTACACAATGGGAAATTTATGTGGTGCCTTTCGGATCACCAATTCCTACCGATACGACAACAGGTATTATTGTTGGCGTTAATCCGGCATTGATTACCAGTTTAAACCCAAGTACACAATATACTTACTATGTAAGAGCAATATGTCCTACTTCCGGAACCAGTTTCTGGTCGAACGGTTTCAACTTTACCACTGCACCTTCAAATGATGAATGTGCTACGGCAACGTTTGTCCCGGTAAATGCGAATGCGTTCTGTAATCAAACGGTTTCAGGTACACTTTCATTGGCAACGGGCTCTACAGCTCCGGCTATCGTCGCGCCGTGTGTAGGTACACCAAATGATGACGTTTGGTTCCAGTTTATTGCTACCAATTCTTATTTGAATGTTTCCTTGCAAAATGTACTTGGCTCAACCACTAATGTGAATTTTGCGGTGTATTCCGGTTCTTGTGCCGGTTTAACCCAGGTTTTCTGTAGTGCGGCCAATGCCCTTCAAGGAACACTAAATGCCTTAACGGTTGGTCAGACCTATTATATTAGAGTATATTCTAATTCTGCATCACCTCAAACAACTACTTTTGATCTGTGTATTTCAACACCATCCACATGTGCGACAGCTTCAACGGTTTGTAGCATTACGTATGGTAACACCACTGGGGTAACCAGTTTGGGAACTATCGGATGTTTATTCAGTTCTCCGAACCCAACGTATTTCACCATTCAGGTGGGGACTTCCGGACCGATTAATTTCGAATTGACCCAGTCGTCACCAGGCAGTGCAACTCCGGATTTGGATGTTGACTACGCGGCTTGGGGACCATATACGAGTCAAGCGGCTGCGTGTGCGGCAGGTATTCCTTTTATACCGCCTACAAACACGAATCCTTCAGGAATTGCTCAGGATCACGGGTGTAGTTATAGTGCTGCGCCAATAGAGCAGTTTAACATTCCAAATGCGCAGGCAGGGGAGTTCTATATTATTTTGATTACCAACTTCTCTAACGATTCCGGAACAATCAGTTTGAACCAAACGAATGCCGGAGCACCAGGTGCCGGGGTTACCGTTTGTTGTCCGGATGCTAATTTTAGTTATGTTCCCGGAACATATTGTAAAGGAAGTAGTGCCAACCCAGTAGCGGTTATTGCAACCGGTTCTCTGTCAGGAACATTCTCGTCACCTAACCCGGCTGTTGTTTTTGTTAACACGGCAACAGGTGAGATTGATTTGGCGGCTACACCTGCTGGAAATTATATTATTTATAACACACTTGCGGCTACTGCTACATGTGGAGTGAAAACCTATTCTTATGTTATTACCATCGTAGAACCGGCTAGTGCGACGATTTCGTATTCGGCTCCTTCGTATTGTAATAACCTGGCGGGTACACAAGCGGTTACTGTGACTGGAACACCAGGCGGAACTTTCTCTGTTACTCCGATTGGGTTGAATATCAATCCAATGACAGGTGCCATTACTCCAGTGGGTAGTGCACCGAATACCTATACCGTTTCTTATAATTTCCCTGTAACTTCAGGATGTGGTGTTACTTCGTTTACCACAACGGTAACCATTTTACCTACACCAGTTCCGGTACCGGTTACACAACAACCAACATGTACAGTTCCAACGGGAACCATAACAGTTGGGGTAACACCGGCTACGGGGTCCTATGAATACAGTATAGACGGCGGATTAACGTATTTTGCAAGTAATGTGTTTAGTGGTTTAGCGCCAAACTCGACTCATAACGTAATGGTTCGCGATACGGTTACCGGATGTACATCGGTAGTGGTAGTACAGCCGATTAATGCCATACCGGCTGCACCAAATGCGCCAACGTGGACGGCGACCCAACCGACGTGTACCACAGACGGACAAATCGTGCTAAATGCTACAGTTTCTAACCTGTTTATTTCTGAAGTTACGGATTCTAATGCCGGATCGTTAACCTATGTTGAAATTTATAACGGTACAGGAGCAACTGTGAATTTATCCGGATATAAATTGAAATTCTATAATAACGGAAGTACCAGTACATCCTGTGATATTGCCCTGACAGGAACAGTGGCAAATAATAATGTTCGAATTATTGCTGTGGGAAGTACTACAAATCAAGGTGGTGTTGTTCCTCATCAAGTAGCCGCCGGATGTGGTGGTGTTAATATCGATGATAACATCCGATTAACTACCAGTACCGATGTGGAAATTGATAATTGGGGAAGAAGAGATGGTGTTGCGTTTACACCAAACAATCAGCCTGGTTATGTTTACAGAAGATTGGCGACTGCCATTGTTCCAAATAATACATGGAACCCAGCAGATTGGACGGTAATTGACCCCGAAGTTTATACTAATGTGGGAACCCATGCATCACTTTCTTCTAACTATCAGTACAGTATAGGTGGGGCGTATCAAACAAGTAATACCTTTGATAACGTGCCGGTAGGTACGTATACAGCCACTGTAATGGATATGGTTACAGGTTGTGTTTCAGCACCATCCACACCTATTGTCTTAACAGTTCCAGCAGCTCCAACAGCAACAATTAGCTATGCCGCTACTTCGTTCTGTTCTACTGATGCTACTCCGAAACCTGTAACACTAACAGGTACAGGTGATTATACAAGTGGAACCTACAGTTCTACAGCCGGTTTAACCATCGATTCTATATCCGGTGCGATTACTCCGAGTACCAGTACACCAGGAGTTTACACGGTTACTTATACGATACCGGTTTCGTTGAACTGTCCGTTGGTTACGGCTACAACAACTGTAACTATTGACGAGGCACCAACAGCTGTTATCAGTTATGCTGCAGCATCCTACTGTTCTACTGATGTTACGCCTTATACTGTTACTTTAACAGGAACAGGAGCCTACACGGGTGGAACATTTACGGCTACTCCGGCAGGTTTGATAATTGACGCCACTACCGGTGCAATTACGCCTAGTGGAAGTGTTCCGCAGTTGTATACTGTGACTTATGCTATCCCTGCTAGCGGTTCGTGTTTGTCGACATCTGTTTCAACAACAATAACTATTGACGAGGCGCCAACAGCTGCCATCAGTTATGCTGCGGTATCCTACTGTTCTACTGACGCAACGTCTTATACTGTTACTTTAACCGGAACAGGAGCCTACACGGGTGGAACATTTACAGCTTCACCGGCAGGTTTGATAATCGACGCTACAACCGGAACCATTACACCTAACGGAAGTATCCCTCAGGTATATACGGTTACGTACGCAATGCTTGCCAACGGATCATGTTTGTCTACTTCTGTTTCTACAACAGTCACTATAGATGAAGCACCAACAGCAGCCATCAGTTATGTGCCTGCATCGTTCTGTTCTTCTGACGCAACACCTTATAGTGTTACTGTAACAGGAACAGGAAGTTTCAATGGAGGTACCTATTCCGCTACTCCGTCAGGTTTAACAATCGATCCGGTAACTGGGGTTATTACACCAAATACTAGTACACCTGGAACTTATACGGTTAGTTATGCTATTCCTGCAAACGGTTCATGTGGATCAAACACAGTTTCGACTACTGTTATTGTTGACGAATTGCCAACAGCAAGTATCAGTTATACATCCGCTTCGTATTGTACCACAACTACGGCTGATCAGACTGTACTTTTAACGGGAACAGGAAGTTTTAACGGAGGAACATTTACGGCTACACCAGCAGGGTTAGTAATTAACGCTACAACCGGAGCCATTACACCTAGCACAAGTATACCTCAGACATATACGGTTACTTATGCTATACCTGCGAACGGTTCATGTGCGTCTACCAATGTTACCACTACGGTTACTATTGATGAAGCACCGACTGCTAGTATCAGCTATGATGCCTTATCGTTCTGTTCGACAGAAACCACTCCTCAAGCGGTTACTTTAACCGGAAGCGGAGCTTATACGGGAGGAACATTTACTGTTACACCAGCTGGTTTATTGATTGATGCCACAACCGGTGCCATCACGGCTAACGGAAGTGCACCTCAAACCTATACGGTGACTTATACCATTCCGGCTAACGGAACCTGTTCTTCAACAACTGCTATTACAACAGTTACTATTAATCAACCGATTTCCGTAACTATCGAGCAAGGTTGTGTGGATGGGGTGTATACTTTGACTGCAATTCCAAATGATGCTAGTTTGGATTACGAGTGGCATTTGGTTTCCTCTACGACTGTACTTGGAACTGACGGCACTTTAGCCGTGACAGCATCTGGAACTTATGTTGTTGATGTTACCTCTTTCGGAAGTTGTGTTTTCTCGGCACAAGTTGTTGTGACCAATACCATTTGTGAAATTCCAAAAGGGATATCTCCAAACGGTGACGGTAAGAATGACTCATTTGATTTGTCAGGACTGAATGTAACCAAGTTATCGATCTTTAACCGTTACGGAGTTTCTACTTACGATTACGGCTCCGGATACAAAGATCAGTGGTACGGTCAGTCGAATTCGGGTCAGGAGCTGCCAGACGGTACGTATTATTACGTAATCGAGA
>NZ_FMTY01000014.1 GCF_900100625.1 Flavobacterium saliperosum | reverse complement strand
CCGAAAGGATGGCGATAAGAAATAAGAGAATACGTTCATAGACATATTGAATTGACAGCATTGAATCGGAGCAATCCGGTTCAAAAATAAGAGAGAGTAAGACTCGAATTATTAGAATTAACCTAGCATCTTTAATCGACAATATTAAAATATACGATGAAGAGTTTGATCCTGGCTCAGGATGAACGCTAGCGGCAGGCCTAACACATGCAAGTCGAGGGGTAGAGGAAGCTTGCTTCCTTGAGACCGGCGCACGGGTGCGTAACGCGTATGCAATCTACCTTATACAAAGGGATAGCCCAGAGAAATTTGGATTAATACCTTATAGTATGTTTGAATGGCATCATTTAAACATTAAAGTTCCAACGGTATAAGATGAGCATGCGTCCCATTAGTTAGTTGGTAAGGTAACGGCTTACCAAGACAATGATGGGTAGGGGTCCTGAGAGGGAGATCCCCCACACTGGTACTGAGACACGGACCAGACTCCTACGGGAGGCAGCAGTGAGGAATATTGGTCAATGGGCGCAAGCCTGAACCAGCCATGCCGCGTGCAGGATGACGGTCCTATGGATTGTAAACTGCTTTTATACAGGAAGAAACACTCCCTCGTGAGGGAGCTTGACGGTACTGTAGGAATAAGGATCGGCTAACTCCGTGCCAGCAGCCGCGGTAATACGGAGGATCCAAGCGTTATCCGGAATCATTGGGTTTAAAGGGTCCGTAGGCGGTTTAATAAGTCAGTGGTGAAAGCCTATCGCTTAACGATAGAACGGCCATTGATACTGTTAGACTTGAATTAGTGGGAAGTAACTAGAATATGTAGTGTAGCGGTGAAATGCTTAGATATTACATGGAATACCAATTGCGAAGGCAGGTTACTATCACTATATTGACGCTGATGGACGAAAGCGTGGGGAGCGAACAGGATTAGATACCCTGGTAGTCCACGCCGTAAACGATGGATACTAGCTGTTCGGAGCAATCTGAGTGGCTAAGCGAAAGTGATAAGTATCCCACCTGGGGAGTACGTTCGCAAGAATGAAACTCAAAGGAATTGACGGGGGCCCGCACAAGCGGAGGAGCATGTGGTTTAATTCGATGATACGCGAGGAACCTTACCAGGGCTTAAATGGGAGACGACAGTTTGGGAAACCAGATTTTCTTCGGACGTCTTTCAAGGTGCTGCATGGTTGTCGTCAGCTCGTGCCGTGAGGTGTCAGGTTAAGTCCTATAACGAGCGCAACCCCTATTGTTAGTTGCCAGCGGGTCATGCCGGGAACTCTAACAAGACTGCCGGTGCAAACCGTGAGGAAGGTGGGGATGACGTCAAATCATCACGGCCCTTACGTCCTGGGCTACACACGTGCTACAATGGGCGGTACAGAGAGCAGCCACCACGCAAGTGGGCGCGAATCTTCAAAACCGTTCTCAGTTCGGATCGGAGTCTGCAACTCGACTCCGTGAAGCTGGATTCGCTAGTAATCGCATATCAGCCATGATGCGGTGAATACGTTCCCGGGCCTTGTACACACCGCCCGTCAAGCCATGGAAGCTGGGGGTACCTGAAGTCGGTGACCGCAAGGAGCTGCCTAGGGTAAAACTGGTAACTGGGGCTAAGTCGTAACAAGGTAGCCGTACCGGAAGGTGCGGCTGGAACACCTCCTTTCTAGAGAAAGATTAAGATATGGGTCTTTTAATACAAGAGTATTACTCTCGCTGTTAGTTCAAATAATAAATTAAGTAAAAAACAGAGTCTCGTAGCTCAGCTGGTTAGAGTACTACACTGATAATGTAGGGGTCCCCAGTTCGAGTCTGGGCGGGACTACTATTTTTAACTTAAGAGGAAATTTTAGAGGTTGAGTAACCGTTTGAAGTACTGTTAACTTAGAACTGTTAACTAGACAACTAAAAAACGGGGGATTAGCTCAGCTGGCTAGAGCGCCTGCCTTGCACGCAGGAGGTCATCGGTTCGACTCCGATATTCTCCACAATTCGCTTCGGCGGAACCCGTTCATTGACATATTGAGATAAGAAAATATTTAAAAAGTAGAAAGAACACAGCATTGTGTCTATTAATAGGCATGATATGTAGTACAATAAGCAAAATAAGGGCGTATGGGGGATGCCTAGGCTCTCAGAGGCGATGAAGGACGTGATAAGCTGCGAAAAGCTGCGGGGATCGGCACACACGAATTGATCCGCAGATATCCGAATGGGGCAACCCACTATATTGAAGATATAGTACCCGATAGGGGGCAAACCCGCTGAACTGAAACATCTAAGTAGGCGGAGGAGAAGAAAACAAAAGTGATTCCGTAAGTAGTGGCGAGCGAACGCGGATTAGCCCAAACCAGGGATGTTACGGCATTGTTGGGGTTGTAGGACCACGATATTTCTTGCGGACAGAATTAGAATAACCTGGAAAGGTTAACCGAAGAGGGTGATAGTCCCGTATAAGTAATGGAAGATAAGGATAGTGGTATCCTGAGTAGGGCGGGGCACGTGAAACCCTGTCTGAATCTGGCGGGACCATCCGCTAAGGCTAAATACTCCTGAGAGACCGATAGTGAACCAGTACCGTGAGGGAAAGGTGAAAAGAACCGTGAATAACGGAGTGAAATAGATCCTGAAACCATACGCTTACAAGCGGTCGGAGCCCTTTCGTGGGGTGACGGCGTGCCTTTTGCATAATGAGCCTACGAGTTACCGTTGCTGGCAAGGATAAGCACTTCAGGTGTGGATCCGTAGCGAAAGCGAGTCTGAATAGGGCGCTTTAGTCAGTAGTGGTAGACGCGAAACCGTGTGATCTACCCATGGGCAGGATGAAGCTGTGGTAACACATAGTGGAGGTCCGAACCGGTTGACGTTGAAAAGTCTTCGGATGACCTGTGGGTAGGGGTGAAAGGCCAATCAAACTCGGAAATAGCTCGTACTCCCCGAAATGCATTTAGGTGCAGCGTTAGTCGTAAAGTTATATAGAGGTAGAGCTACTGATTGGATGCGGGGGCTTCACCGCCTACCAATTCCTGACAAACTCCGAATGCTATATAATGTTTACTAACAGTGAGGGCATGGGTGCTAAGGTCCATGTCCGAGAGGGAAAGAACCCAGACCATCAGCTAAGGTCCCCAAATATATGCTAAGTTGAAAAAACGAGGTTTGTCTGCCCAGACAGCTAGGATGTTGGCTTGGAAGCAGCCATTCATTTAAAGAGTGCGTAACAGCTCACTAGTCGAGCGGACGAGCATGGATAATAATCGGGCATAAGCATATTACCGAAGCTATGGATTTACAGTTTACTGTAAGTGGTAGGGGAGCATTCTAACAGGGTTGAAGGTGTGAGGCGATTCATGCTGGACCGGTTAGAAAAGAAAATGTAGGCATAAGTAACGATAATGCGGGCGAGAAACCCGCACACCGAAAGACTAAGGTTTCCTCAGCTATGCTAATCAGCTGAGGGTTAGTCGGGTCCTAAGGCGAACCCGAAAGGGACAGTCGATGGCCAACGGGTTAATATTCCCGTACTACTGTTAATTGTGATGGGGTGACGGAGTGATGAAAGTACCGCGAACTGACGGAATAGTTCGTTAAAGCACCTAGCTATAGGTTTCGTAGGCAAATCCGCGAGAACTGGTGAAATGCGATAGTACTCGGAGTCTTCGGACAAAGAGATAGTGTACCTAAGGGCTTCCAAGAAAAACCTCTAAACTTAGATTAACAGTACCCGTACCGTAAACCGACACAGGTAGTCGAGGAGAGAATCCTAAGGTGCTCGAGAGATTCATGGCTAAGGAATTAGGCAAAATAGACCTGTAACTTCGGGAGAAAGGTCGCCAGCGCAAGCTGGCCGCAGTGAAGAGGTCCAGGCGACTGTTTATCAAAAACACAGGGCTCTGCAAAATCGTAAGATGAAGTATAGGGCCTGACACCTGCCCGGTGCTGGAAGGTTAAGAGGAGATGTTATCTTCGGAGAAGCATTGAATTGAAGCCCCAGTAAACGGCGGCCGTAACTATAACGGTCCTAAGGTAGCGAAATTCCTTGTCGGGTAAGTTCCGACCTGCACGAATGGTGTAACGATCTGGACACTGTCTCAGCCATGAGCTCGGTGAAATTGTAGTATCGGTGAAGATGCCGATTACCCGCAGTGGGACGAAAAGACCCTGTGCACCTTTACTATAGCTTAGTATTGACCTTGGATAAGTGATGTGTAGGATAGGTGGGAGACTGTGAAGTGGCGTCGCTAGGCGTTGTGGAGTCATTGTTGAAATACCACCCTTTGCTTATCTGAGGCCTAACCCCCAATGGGGGGACATTGCTTGGTGGGTAGTTTGACTGGGGTGGTCGCCTCCAAAAGAGTAACGGAGGCTTCTAAAGGTTCCCTCAGCACGCTTGGTAACCGTGCGTAGAGTGCAATGGCATAAGGGAGCTTGACTGAGAGACATACAGGTCGATCAGGTACGAAAGTAGAGCATAGTGATCCGGTGGTTCCGCATGGAAGGGCCATCGCTCAAAGGATAAAAGGTACGCCGGGGATAACAGGCTGATCTCCCCCAAGAGCTCATATCGACGGGGGGGTTTGGCACCTCGATGTCGGCTCGTCACATCCTGGGGCTGGAGAAGGTCCCAAGGGTTGGGCTGTTCGCCCATTAAAGTGGCACGCGAGCTGGGTTCAGAACGTCGTGAGACAGTTCGGTCTCTATCTACTGTGGGCGTTAGAAATTTGAGTGGATCTGATTCTAGTACGAGAGGACCGAATTGGACAAACCTCTGGTGTATCTGTTGTTCCGCCAGGAGCACCGCAGAGTAGCTACGTTTGGAAGGGATAAGCGCTGAAAGCATATAAGCGCGAAACCCACCACAAGATGAGATTTCTTTTAAGGGTCGTGGAAGATGACCACGTTGATAGGCTATAGATGTAAAGGCAGTAATGTCATAGTCGAGTAGTACTAATAACCCGTAAGCTTATGTACGTCCTCCCCCGAGCAATCGGGGGAAGAAACTTTCTAATACAACTAAATACTTCTTTATCTCAGTATGTTAAGATATTGTTCAATTGATAATTAACAATGTATAATTGATAATTAATAATTGGAAAATTGCCTAAAGCAATTTAACCTCTTAAGGTGGTTATTGCGGCGGGGCTCACCTCTTCCCATTCCGAACAGAGAAGTTAAGCCCGCCTGCGCAGATGGTACTGCAATCCTGTGGGAGAGTATGTCGCCGCCTTTCTTTTGAAAACCC
>NZ_FMTY01000004.1:162497-278998 GCF_900100625.1 Flavobacterium saliperosum | reverse complement strand
AGCGTTGCTCCATACCAGTTCTCCTGCATCGTCAAAGTCTTTATCGTTGTTGTAGTCAATCCAAACCGCATAGCCTTCAGGGTAAACAGATCCCGTCCATGTTGGCGTTACTGTAATCGTTGTTGAAGTACCTTTGGTAAGATTTGTGGAAATTGATGTGAAATCAGTATACCCTGTACCTCCTGTAGAAGCATTGTTGATGGTTCCGATTTGTACTCTTCCGATAGATTCATCTGCCACACTGTTTCCTTGTGATGTACAATAAACAGCTGTTGCAGCCAATGTAGTTATGTTCACCGTATTACTTGCAGCAGAAACGTTTCCGGCCGCATCTTTTGCTTTTACAGAGAATGTATACGCTGTTGCCGCTGTTAAACCTGTTACATTATAGGTAGTAGTAGCAACGGTTCCTAATAATGTGGTTCCTCTGTAAACCTCATATCCTGTTACGCCAACATTATCGGTAGCAGCGGTCCAAGACAAGTTGGTAGTTGTAGTGGTAGTTCCTGAAGCGGATAAGCTTGTTGGAGCAGATGGAGCCGTAGTATCTGATGTTCCGGCCGTAATGGTGAAATTCGTATTCGACACATCAAAGAAAATGTGATTCGTACCTTTTACCATGATTCGGTTTTGAGTACCGGGAGTATTCGGAACGGTGATAGCTTGTGTGCCGTCATTTGGTGTTGCGGCCAATAACGTTGACCAGGTAGTACCTCCGTTGGTTGAAATTAAAATGTCAACATTAGCACAGTTTACACCGTTTGCGGTTGTTCCGGCTACGTTCCAGGTAACGGTTTGGGATGAACCACCCGCCCATGAAATCGCCGTATTTGGTGCGCTGACAGCGAATGGTCCTGCAGTTCCGTTTACAGTAACAATCATATCGTCACTATTGTTAGCAGAACCACCGGCTCTGTTATCTCTTACGCTGAATCTGAAATTCAAGTTTCTGGCTACTGAAGGCAAAGCCTCTACAGTGATTTCCGCTCCGGAAGTTGTGGTCGCTCCCGCTAAAATTCGGGACATATTAGGAAAATAACGAACCGGTGAAGTGCTGGGTGCATACGATCTGAAAGTCGGACCGGATGTTTTCGTAGCGCTTGCCGCCGAACTTGCTCCGGTTTGTGCAGAAGACGCATTGTCCATTTGTTCCCAAACATACGTAAGTGCATCCCCGTTAGCGTCTGTTCCTGTTCCTGTTAACATAAACGGAGTGCTTTTCGGGATAGTATAGTCTAAACCGGCACTGGCTGTCGGAACGGAATTTCCGGTTGCCGTATTGGTTTGACACGTTTTGTTTTTGATGTTATTGGTGACCTGTTGGATGCTGGCCGCGTGGAAATAAGCCTCCGAATGCGCCTGAACATCCTGATTGGTAATTCCGGCATAACTCATAATGGTTGAACCACTTCCAGGCTCCACATTAACACCTGTACCTTCATTAGTGTGTGAAAAAGTATGGTTAGCGCCAAATTGGTGTCCTAATTCGTGTGCCACATAATCAATGTCGAAGTTATCCCCTGAAGGAATTCCGTCTCCCGGGGAAGTATAACCACTTCCTTTTTGACCGTTTACACAAACGCATCCGATACACCCTGCATTACCCCCGCCTCCGGAAGCCCCGAATAGGTGACCCACATCATAATTGGATTCTCCGATAACCGAGGTTAAAGTCGATTGCAATTGCGAATTCCAGTTGGACATGGAGGCTGCTGCAGAGTAAGGATCTGTTGATGCGTTGGTGTAAATTACAGCGTCATTATTGGCAATTAAGTTCATGCGAACACCGAAATCTTTTTCAAAAACCCCGTTTACTCGCGTCATGGTGTTGTTAATCGCAGCTAAAGCCAACGCTTTTGTACCGCCAAAATAAGCCGTATATTCTCCGGTTACCGACATCGCCAAACGGAATGTTCTCAAGGTACTGTCGTCTGCATTTGGTCTTAAATTAGCTCCTGAAGCAACAGCGCTTTCGTGTGTAGCATCAAGTACGGTACATTCGAAATGCGAAAGCGATTGGATTTTATCCGCCTTTCTGTAAACGCTGTACGTTTTTAAATCCTGTGAATACGGTTCAATGAATACGGCCGACTGGTCCGCATTAAGTTGCATGGTTTGTAATCCCAGCGGCGAAATGCTGAAGTAGATGGTTGCCGTTGGGTTGTCAATTCCCTGTCCGACATACGATTTGATATCCGGGTAACGTTCTGCCAATCCCGGCTCCATGTTGGAAGCTTCAAAAATTCGGAAGCGTTCCAGTTGGCCTTCTGCGCCCGGAAACGAAACGATAATGTTTGATTTTAAGGAATTAACGCCTCTTTTAGGAGAATGCACTACTGCATTTTTTAATCCGTTGAGATCTAAATCAAACAGATTTTTAGTAGGCAGAATAGCTCCTCTTTGGGTAGTAACAACGTTACTTTTTTTTGAAGAAGCCTTCCAGAACGAGTCTCCGCTTTGCGCGAAAGTGCTACTCGTAAATGCCAATAAAGCAATTGAAAGTAATCTGTACTTCATGGTTTTTTGGTTGTTAATTGATTTTTGGTTGTTAGTTTTTCAGCGCAAATATATTTAACATTTTTATCAAATAAGCAAAAAATTATAACACAAAATGAATTTATGTTAACCATAAGTAAAACATATTACAGATATGGCATTTATTTATTGAACTAAATGAGTGTTTAAAGATTTTTTGTTGTGAAATATGTATTGGGGTATTGTTTTTTTTAACAAAATTTGCACATTTCGTAATTCTTTGTTTTCGAAAGATTTAGAACGCTTTCCGGTTTTTATTAAATAAAGAAAAGGCAGTTTCAAAAAATATGACTATTTTCACGGACTAAAATTAATTTTGAAGTGAAAAACAATAACAATAAACTCTTTATAGCGATTATTGTCGCCTTGCTGCTTGGTGTAATCTTAGGAGGAGTCATACATTATCAGTTTCCGGATGTAAAAGAAGCGTTTGCAAAAAACATAAAATTATTAGGGACTATTTTTATCCGAATGGTTCAGATGATTATTGCTCCTTTGGTTTTCACCACTTTAGTGGTGGGGATTGCCAAAATGGGTGATATGAAAATGGTGGGCCGGGTAGGAGCAAAAGCCATGGCTTGGTTTATCACCGCTTCTTTGATTTCCTTGCTTTTAGGAATGGTATTGGTAAATACACTCGCTCCCGGAAAAGGCACAAACATCAAAATGGAGGATACGTCCTCAGCTTCCGAATTGTTGGAAAAAACCCAATCGTTTTCATTGGAGGAATTCGTAAAACACGTGGTTCCGAAAAGTATTTTTGAAGCCTTCGCCACCAACGAGATTCTGCAAATTGTAATTTTCTCCATTCTTTTCGGTATTGCCCTGTCCACGTTAGGAAAAGAGGGAAAGCCGGTTATCAAATTGTTTGACAGGATTTCTCACGTTGTCCTAAAAATGGTTACCTATATAATGTGGTTGGCTCCTTTAGGCGTTTTCGGAGCAGTAGCCGCTGCAGTTGCTAACTACGGTTTTGAAATTTTCAGTCTGTATGCCAATTATCTTCTTGCATTTGCCATCGGAATTGTCATTCTTTGGATTTTATTACTTTTTGTAGGCTACCTTATTTTAGGGAATCGTCTTTGGACCTTATTGCGAAGAATCAAAAGTCCATTACTGATTGCCTTCTCCACAACCAGCAGCGAAGCGGTTTTCCCAAAAATGGTGGAAGAGTTGGAGCGCTTCGGATGTCAGCCCAGAATCGTATCGTTCACCCTGCCGTTGGGTTATTCGTTTAACCTTGATGGAAGCATGATGTACATGACGTTTGCCAGTATTTTCATTGCTCAGGTATACGGAATCGACATGCCGTTGGACAAACAATTAACCATGCTATTGGTGCTGATGCTAACAAGTAAAGGGGTTGCCGGTGTGCCAAGGGCTTCTTTAATCGTAGTAGTGGCCACCTGTGCGATGTTCGGTATCCCGCCGGAAGGTATTGCGCTGATCTTACCTATCGATCATTTTTGTGATATGGCAAGAAGTATGACAAACGTACTTGGAAATGCTTTGGCAACCAGTGCGGTAGACAAATGGGAAACCCAAAAACAGAATTAATTTTTAAAAACATCCTCAAATGAAGGAAGAATTTCACTGGACGCAGTTATTAAACCCAGAATTTTACATTAATCTTGAAATTGCCGGTCACCATATCGGAATCTATATCGTATTGTTTATCGTCTTTGCTGAAACGGGGCTGTTTGCCGGTTTCTTTTTACCGGGCGACAGCTTGTTATTCCTTTCCGGAATTTACAGCGAGGCGCTTATGAAAGAGTTGGTAGTGATTGAAAATGAGTTTGCCAATGTAACACTATTGGCGACTTTGGTTGCCGTTTCCGGAATCATCGGAAATATTGTAGGCTATTGGTTTGGCGCCAAAAGCGGTCACTATTTGTATTCCAAAGAGGACAATTTCTGGTTCAAGAAAAAATATTTAATACAGTCGCGTTTGTTTTTTGAAAAACACGGCGGAAGAGCCATTATTTTCGCAAGATTCTTACCAATCTTAAGAACGTTTGCACCCATTGTAGCCGGAATTGTTCAGATGGAAAAGAAAAAATTCATGTTTTACAATATCGTGAGTTCATTCTTATGGTCGTACGTACTGATTTTCGCGGGTCATTATTTGTATACTTATCTGAAAAACAATTATGGAATCAATCTGAAAGAGTATATAGAATTGATTATAATCGGAATCATAGTGCTATCGACAGCACCATTAGTGATCAATTCAATCAAAAATAAAATGAAAGCCAGAAAATAAACGTCATGAATGTTAGCTTTTGGGAACTGAAAAATTGGTTTACCAACGTTGATCATACCGTTGTTGGTAGCGGAATTGTGGGGCTTCATACCGCATTGCGCCTTCGTGAACGTTTCCCTGAAAGTAAAATTCTGGTGTTGGAAAAAGGGATTTTACCCGAAGGAGCCAGTACAAAAAATGCCGGTTTTGCCTGTTTTGGAAGTCTTTCGGAAATTATTGAAGACCTCAGGAATTACAACGAAGAGGAAGTACTCCAACTTATTCAAAAGCGTTGGAGCGGCTTGCAGTTATTGCGCAAACGGCTGGGCGATGCCACCATCGATTTTAAGCCTTATGGAGGGTATGAACTCTTTCTGAAAGAGGACGAAAGTACCTATGCCGAGTGTTTGCAGAAATTGCCTTTTGTAAACGAAATTCTCAAACCGCTTTTCCGAACTGATGTTTTTGCGAAAGAAGTCGACCGATTCGATTTTAAAGGCATTCACGAATACCTGATATTCAATCCCTTTGAAGGACAGATCGATACCGGTAACATGATGCAGGCTTTGCTGAAGGAAGCGGTGGCAAATAATATCCTGATTTTAAACCAACAAACCGTAACCGATTTCCACGATACCGGTAACGGGGTTCAGCTTCATACCAACGATTTTACATTTACCTCCAGAAAAGTGCTCTTTGCGACCAACGGTTTCGCCGGTACAATTACGGATGGTGCAGTTCGTCCGGCACGCGCACAGGTTTTGATTACCGAACCGATTCCGAATCTCGATATTAAAGGCACGTTTCACATTGATGGCGGCTATTATTATTTCCGAAATATCGGTGACCGGATTTTGTTCGGTGGCGGAAGAAATCTCGATTTTGAAGGCGAAACCACGTCCGAATTCGGCCTGACCGAAAAAATCCAGAACCGCTTGGAACAATTGCTTTCCGAAGTGATTTTACCAAATCGCGAATATAAGATTGAACATCGTTGGAGCGGTATTATGGGCTTAGGCTCTCATAAAAAACCAATTGTGGAACAGTTGTCCCAAAATGTGTATTGCGGCGTTCGTCTCGGCGGAATGGGCGTAGCCATAGGCAGTTTGGTCGGACAGGAATTAGCAGATTTAGTATAAATGGCAGTAAAAAAAACCGTAAAAAAGCAACCGGCTAAAAAAAGCAATACGCCAAAACGCAGTTTAAGAAGAAGGATAGTTGTCTTTTTTCTCAAATTGTTTTTATGGCTTTTCGGGTTGTCAATCCTATCCGTAATTGTTTTTAAATTCGTTCCGGTACCGTTTACACCCCTTATGATGACACGTGCTTTGGAACAAAGAGAAGCGGGTAAAGAAATGACGTGCAGTCACGATTGGGTGCCGTTGGAAGACATTTCCATGAACCTTCAAAAAGCGGTTGTTGCCAGTGAAGACGGTAACTTTTTAAGACATAACGGCTTCGATTTTAAAGCCTTAGCCAACGCCTACGAGAGCAATCAGAAAGGGAAAAAATTAAAGGGCGGTAGTACGATTTCCCAACAAACGGCCAAAAATGTTTTCCTATGGCAGGGCAGAAGTTACCTGCGTAAAGGATTGGAAGCCTATTTCACGGTGCTTATCGAATTGATTTGGGGCAAAGAACGCATTATGGAAGTGTACCTGAACAGTATCGAAATGGGCAACGGAGTTTACGGAGCACAGGCTGCCGCCGAACATTGGTACCGAAAAGACGCTAAGGATTTAACGAAATATGAGGCCGCCGGAATTGCGGCGATTTTGCCGAATCCAAGAAAATACAAAGCGTCCAATTCGTCGTCTTATATTAACAGAAGAAAAGATAAAATTGTGCGCATCATGCGTCACGTTGGTAAAATTGACTACAACAAATCGGAATGACATGAAAACGGTATTGATTACAGGCGCTTCAAGCGGTATCGGTAAAGAAACTGCGAAATATTTTTCCCAAAACGGCTGGCATGTCATTGCAACCATGACCTGTTTCGATCATGGCAAAGAGGTGGTGGCACTTCCCAATGTAAGCAGTTATTTGTTGGACGTAACCTCCACCGAAAGCATTGAAAACGCGAAGGCGAAAATTCTGAAAAACCATAAAACTGTAGATGCGGTCATCAACAATGCCGGAATCGGTTACCGAAGTTTTGTGGAACTTTCCGAAGATGAAAAAATCCAACATATCGTTGATGTCAACTGGTTGGGTGTCGTGAAAATCTGCCGCGCTTTTATTCCGGTTTTTAGAGCACAGCAACACGGACAGTTCATCAATATCTCTTCCATTGCCGGATTGGTGAATTTGCCTTTGGGCAGCTTTTACCATTCGACAAAAAAAGCGGTGGAAAGTTTCTCGGAATGCATGTCGTATGAGTTATTGGAATTCAACATCAGTGTAAGTACGGTTCAGTTCGGAAACGCACCAACGGCTTTCCAGAGTCACGTGGTCAAATCCGAACCTTCAGCCATTCCTTCCTACGACCGAATGATGAAAAAAATCACGGACATTCTTCATAAAAAAACCAAAAAGAATACCAATCTTACCCCTGAAATTACCAAAACCTTATTTGAGATTGCCAACAATCCGTGTAAAAATTTTACCCGTTACACCATAGGTTTCGATGCCAATGCGATGCGATTGCTTCGTTCCAAATTAGGTTACAGATTATTCAATCACGTCATCCGAAAATCGGTTTTGGGGTAATATTTTCGCTTTTTCCCTTTGTAACATCTTGTTGTTTGCTGCGTCTAATGGGTATAATCAAAAAACCAAACAATCATGCAGGCACACGAAATCGATTACCATATTTATGGTGAGGAAATGCAATATGTAGAAATAGAACTGGATCCGCAGGAAGTGGTCATTGCCGAAGCCGGCAGTTTCATGATGATGGACAACGGCATCAAGATGGAAACCATTTTTGGTGATGGTTCCGGACAGCAACAAGGCCTTTTCGGGAAATTACTGACAGCCGGAAAACGTGTTTTGACCGGTGAAAGTTTATTCATGACAGCGTATATGAATCAGGACGCAGGAAAACGTAAAGTTTCCTTTGCTTCCCCTTATCCGGGAAAAATTGTTCCGATTGACTTAACCAAATACCAAGGAAAATTCATCTGTCAGAAAGATTCGTTCTTATGTGCGGCCAAAGGGGTTTCCGTAGGCATCGAGTTCTCCCGTAAATTGGGCCGTGGCTTATTCGGTGGGGAAGGATTCATTATGCAGAAAATCGAAGGTGACGGTATGGCATTTGTACACTCAGGCGGAACTTTGGCGCGTAAAGAATTGCAACCCGGAGAAGTGTTGAAAGTGGATACGGGTTGTATCGTAGGATTCACCAAAGATGTCGATTACGATATCGAATTCATCGGTGGTATCAAAAATTCTGTTTTTGGAGGGGAAGGGTTGTTTTATGCGACCTTACGCGGACCCGGAATCGTGTACATCCAATCATTACCTTTCAGCCGTTTGGCCGACAGAATAATCGCATCTGCACCGAAAGCAGGCGGAAGCGGTAGAGACGAAGGCAGTTTGTTGGGCGGTTTGGGAAGAATGATTGACGGGGATAATCGTTTTTAAGGAATCCTAAATAAATAAAAAAAGCGTTCGCCTAGGCGAACGCTTTTTTTGTTAGAAGTAAATCAGATTATTTTTTAACCTCTGGCAATTTTGTAATCCCCATATTGAATAAGGTAAACGCCTGCATGTCCACATTTTCCTGAATCGTAGCCGCTACCGATTTTCCTGCTCCGTGACCCGCATTAATATCAATACGAATCAAAGTCGGATTGTTTCCGAATTGTTTGTCCTGCAATTCGGCAGCAAATTTAAAGCTGTGTGCCGGCACTACGCGGTCATCGTGATCACCCGTAGTAACCATAGTTGCCGGATACTGCGTTCCTTTCTTAACATTGTGCACCGGAGAATACCCTTTGATGTAGTTAAACATTGCCTCCGATTCTTCCGAAGTGCCGTAATCGTAAGCCCAACCAGCTCCTGCAGTAAATGTGTGGTAACGCAACATGTCCAAAACACCCACCGCCGGTAAAGCCACTTTCATTAAATCGGGACGTTGGGTCATCGTGGCGCCAACCAGTAATCCGCCATTGGAGCCGCCTTTTACCGCTAAATAATCGGAAGAGGTGTATTTCTCTTTGATTAAGTATTCCGCAGCAGCGATGAAATCGTCAAACACATTTTGTTTCTGCATTTTTGTTCCGGCATCATGCCATTTTTTACCGTATTCGCCACCACCACGTAAATTCGGAACCGCGTAAATTCCTCCGTTTTCCATCCAAATCGCATTGGCAATGCTGAAAGCTGGAGTTAAACTCACATTAAACCCTCCGTAACCGTATAACATCGTTGGATTTTTACCATCCAGTTTCAATCCTTTTTTGTGGGTAATGATCATCGGGATTTTGGTCCCGTCTTTCGAAGTATAGAAAACCTGTTTGGAAACATAATTCTCCCCGTTGAAATCCACTTTCGGTTTTTCGTAAACGGCAGAACTTCCCGCTTTCGGTTCAAACGAATAAATGGTTCCCGGGGTGATGTAATTGGTAAACGAATAATACAGTGTTTTTTCGTCTTTTTTTCCACCAAAACCACCTGCAGTGCCAACACCCGGCAACGTGATTTCGCGAACCAGTTTCCCGCTGTAATCGTATTGTTTCACAACGGAAACCGCATCTTTCATGTAATTAGCGAAGAAATAGCCGCTTCCGGTGGAAGGCGATAACACGTTTTCAGTCTCGGGAATAAACGGTTGCCAGTTTTCCGGTTTCGGATTCGAAAAGTCGGTCGTTACTATTTTTTTATTCGGTGCATTGAAATCCGTTACAATGAATAGTTTTTTACCTTCGTTTTCAATGATGTAACTCGATGTATTGAAGTGGTCCAAAATGGTGACAATCGGACTGTTTTCTTTAGTCAGGTCCTTAATGTACAACTCGTTTCCGTAAGTCGAATTCGCCGCCGTAATCACCAGATAATTGTCGTCTTCGGTAACGCTTCCGCCCACGTACCTTCTTTTTTGGTCCACGCCGAAAATAACCTTGTCGTCTTTCTGCGCGGTGCCTAATTTATGGTAATACAACTTATGCTGATCGGTTTTTGCCGATAATTCGCTTCCTTTCGGTTTGTCGTAGCTCGAATAATAGAAACCCTCATTGCCTTTCCAGGAAACGCCGCTGAATTTCACATCGACAATAGTGTCTTCAATCACTTTTTTGGTAACCGCATCCATGATAATCACTTTGCGCCAGTCGCTGCCGCCTTCGGAAATGGCATAGGCTACTTTGGAACCGTCTTTGGAGAAATCCAGTCCACCCAATGAAGTGGTTCCGTCTTTGGAAAACGTATTCGGGTCCAAAAAGATTTCCTCTTTTCCCGAAGCATCTTTTCGGTACAAAACCGACTGGTTCTGCAAGCCGTTGTTTTTATAATAATAGGTATAGTTTCCTTCTTTGAAAGGCGCTGAAATTTTCTCGTAGTTCCACAGTTTTTCCATACGGGCTTTTATGGCATCACGAAACGGAATCTGTTTCAGATAGCCATAAGTGACTTCGTTTTGCGCTTTAACCCAGGCGCCGGTTTCAGCAGAACGGTCGTCTTCGAGCAATCGGTAAGGATCGTTGATTTTAGTACCGAAATAGGTGTCGGTATGTTCGATTTTTTTGGTCTCGGGATATTTGATTTTCCCTACGTTTTTTGGCGCTTGTGCATTCATGGTTAAACTACAGATTACGGCAGTTGTGATTACAATATTTCTCATGCGTTGTTTTTTGATTTCTCAAATATAAGTATTCTGCAACTTCAAATGTGTTAAAAAAAAGCTATCGGTTAGGATAGCTTTTTGTGTTAAAAATTGAAATTCAGACCCAAAATGATGTTTCTTCCGATGTTTGGAATGCCATCGGTTTTTAATCGGGACAAATGCGGAACATAGGTTTTGTTCAACAGGTTGTTGGCATTAAGTGAAAGATCGAACTTGGCTTTTCCAACGTTGATGTTTCCGCCAAAACCTAAATTCAACAGTGTGTAATCGTTCGATGTTGTTTCAAACGCACTGTTGTTGTTCTGCTTCAGAATATAATCCAGATTCACCAAGGCATATCCTTTTTGGAACCATTGCTGAATATTGAATTCCGTGCGAATCGTGTTTGAAAATTTGTTTGCCGGTATCAGCGGTAAATACTCGCCAGTGTCTTTTTTACCGGTCACGTTTTCAAAACTGCTCACAAAATGCAGCCAATCCAAAGGATGTGGATGATAGTGAATGCCGATTTCTCCACCGTAAAGTGCGGCATTGTCCTGAACGTAATCATACACGTTGTTACCGTCTATTTCTGCACCATTAGGGGAGATGAAAATATAATTGTTTACGTGATTGTAAAATCCGTTGACGAAAAATTCGAAATGGGCATTGCCATATTCCAGATTCAGATCGGTTTGAATATTCTGCTCGTTTTTTAAATCGGCGTTCCCGATTTCATACCGGTTGCTGCCTTCGTGGACCCCATTGGAAGTCAGCTCGGCCAAATTTGGCGCACGAAACCCCGAAGCGATATTCAAACGAAGTGTCAGCTTATCACGCAATTTGGTTTTATATCCCAACGATGTATTAAAGCTTTCGAAAGTTCTGTCGATGGCTTTAAAGTAGCCTTCCTCACCCACGATTCCGTGGGTTTCGGTATTTATTTTTCGGGCATCATAACGGATTCCGGCCTGAAAAGTATGCGATTTCCATTCGTAATTGGAAGTCAGCAAAACACCAATATCATTAGTGGAAGCGTCGGGAATCAGCAGTTCTTCGCCATTGTTTTTATTGGTCTGATGTAATCCCTGAACTCCCAATATGGTCTCCAGATTTCCGGATTTTGGAAGATAGTATTTTATGTTATAACTCGCTGTTTTCAGTTTCATGTGCAGCGCGACTTCATCAACGGCTTCCAGTTCTTTTCGGTTGTTGAAAGTGTATCCCAAATCGGCTTCCAGTTTTGAATTTCGGAAGAAAAATTTCTGGTGCAGACTCAGCATGTGATTGTCGATGTCCTGTTTCGGATACAAAGGCGTTCGGAAATTGGTGTTCTCAAGATCTTCTTCGGGTAAACCGATATTCAGATTGTTGTAATTGTATCGGAATTCCGAATTGTAATAGGTGTCCGAATAGCCAATGCCAATTTTATAATCTTTTTCGATAAAACGGGTGTTGATGACTTTTTCGCCGGACGGAATTTCATAATCCGCGTGTGTCGAATAACTGCCCCGCGTCAGGAATTTCCAATGGTCTGACGAAGTTTTAAGACCTAACGACGTGTTGCTTCCCTGCGTGTTGGAGAACAGTTTCTGGTTGAAGTTTCCTGAAAACGTATTGGCTTTGGCAAATTTTTCGGGATTAAAATACAACACACCACCCAAGGCATCGGAACCGTAAAGCAACGAGGCCGGGCCTTTAATTACTTCCACACTTTCCACACCAGCGTCGCTCATACCCAAGCCATGTTCTTCACCAAACTGTTGGTTTTCCATACGAATGCCTTGCGAATACACCAAAACGCGGTTACCGCTCAGTCCGCGAATTACCGGTTTACCGATGGAGGTTCCGGTAGAAATTTGTGACACGCCGGGAATGGTAGCTAAGCCTTCCGCTAAAGTAGCCGCGCCTTTTTGTTGTAAATCCTTAACCGATTGGTGTTCCACTTTCATTACGTTTTGCGATTGCAGTTTGTTGAAAACCGTGGAAATTATCACCTCGTCCATGTGGGTGGACGTTTCTTCCAAAAGGGTATTCAGTCGCGTTTCTTTTTGATTGAGTGTAATGATTAGGGTTTTATTGGCATAACCAATAGACGAAAAAGTGATGCTGAAATTTCCGTTGGGTAAATTGTTGAAAGTGTATGTTCCGTTCGTATCGGTAATGGTTTCCTTGTGCAGTTCCGGAATAGAAACCGTTACACTTTCTATAGGTTTGTTGTGATGGTCTGAAACCGTACCAATGAGGGTGTTTTGCCCGAAAGCAACTATCGAAAACCCTATGAATAGGGTCGTTAAAAATAATTTCATGTGATTATGATTGAATTATTGTATAAGAATTTGTGCCGAATAGTTCGGCAGTAGTACATTATCCAATAAAACTAGGAGGACCCCGGAGCGGGATGAAATGGCCCGAAAAGACAAGAGGTTTTTCGGTAATTGAAAAAGGCAGTTTTTCCGTTATTGTAGTTTTGAAAAAACCGAAGGAAAAAAACTGTACGGGAATGTAATTGCTAAACGAAAAGTCACAGGTAAAACAATCGTCAAATTCATGATGACTGTGGGAGAATTCAGTTTTGGATGAATTGTATTTGTGGTCGCAATGTTTTTCGGTGAACTGCTCTGCCAAATGCTCATAGGAATGCGCTGATTGAAACAATATGGCGAACAATATTGTAATCAGTAACGAAAGGCTGAGATGTTGCAGTTTCTTATTCATCCGATGCAAAGATAGTAAACCCAAAAGAAAATCCGTTTCACTTTTACATCAAACGGATTTCTTAAGTTATTTTTTATTGGAATTATACCAATTTGTTCTCCACAAGATATTCGGCAATCTGTACCGCATTGGTAGCGGCGCCTTTTCTTAAATTGTCGGCCACAATCCACATGTTTAGGGTGTTGGGCTGACTTTCATCACGGCGAATTCTTCCTACGAAAACATCGTCTTTGCCTTGCGCGTAAATCGGCATTGGGTAGGTTTTGGTGTCCAAGTTATCCTGAACCGTAACTCCCGGAGTATGGTGTAAAATGGAACGTACTTCGTTCACGTCGAAATCGTTTTCGAACTGCACGTTTACCGCTTCACTGTGTCCGCCCACAACCGGAATTCGGATGGCTGTTGCCGTAACCGCGATGGTTTTATCTTCAAGAATTTTTTGCGTTTCACGAACCAGTTTCATTTCTTCTTTGGTGTATCCGTTTTCTTCGAACGAATCGCATTGCGGAATCGCGTTACGGTGAATCGGGTAAGGATACGCCATTTCGCCTTTAATTCCGGCATATTCGTTTTCCAATTGCTGTACGGCTTTCACTCCCGTTCCGGTGATGGATTGGTAGGTGGAAACCACGATGCGTTTGATGTCGTATTTTTTATGTAGCGGTGCCAACGCCATCACCATCTGAATAGTCGAACAGTTTGGGTTGGCAATGATTTTGTCGTCTTTGGTTAAAACCGAGGCATTGATTTCCGGAACCACTAATTTTTTAGTCGGATCCATTCGCCAGGCTGAAGAATTATCGATAACTGTCGTACCCGCTGCTGCAAATTTAGGAGCCCATTCTTTGGAAGTGTCACCACCCGCAGAAAATACAGCGATATCGGCTTTCATGTCGACGGCAGTTTGCATGCCTACCACCTTATATTTGTTTCCTTTGAATTCAATTTCTTTTCCAACAGATCTTTCGGAGGCTACGGGAATTAATTCCGTAATGGGGAAATTTCTTTCCGCTAAAACCTGAAGCATTACTTCGCCCACCATTCCGGTGGCTCCAACAACGGCTACTTTCATTTTAATGTGTGTGTTTTTTAGATTTATTTAGTACCACAAAAGTAAATAATAAAGCTGTTAAAAAATGATAAAAAAAAGGATCTCAAGAATTATTTATAAAACAGAAAAACCATTCGCCGCAACGAATGGTTTAAGTTAGAATATGTTGTGTAGCGGATTATTTTTTCAGTAAATCGCGAATTTCACCTAACAATTCCTCTTGTGTCGGACCTGAAGGCGCCGGTTCCGGTTCCGGTTTTTTCATTTTATTCATCGCTTTGATAATCATGAACATAACAAAAGCAACGATAATGAAATCAATCAAAGCGGTAAGGAAAGCGCCCCACTCGATTGCCACTTCAGCAACTGCCGGTGTTACAACGGTGCCTGCGGCATCTTTAACTTCGGCAATACCGTCTTTAACGATTAACTTTTTGTCGTTAAGGTCGATACCTCCCATGATTAATCCGATGATTGGCGCAAACATTTTTTCAACGAAAGCGGTAACTACTTTACCAAATGCTCCCCCCATTACAAATGCAATTGCCATGTCAACCAGGTTGCCTTTCATGGCGAACTCCTTAAATTCTGAAATAAATCCCATAGAATATGATTTTAGTTAAACTCGTTTAACACTAAATTAGTAAAATTTAGGTTACAATTTAACATTGTAATAAAAAAAATGCTTATTCCTTGTAGAAAACACGTTTTACCCTATGGGAAATACTGGTCAGAATCTCATAGGCGATGGTGCCTACCACTTCCGCCAGTTCGGTAACGCGGGGTGATTTTCCGAAAACGATTACGGTATCCCCTTCACGGCAATCAATGTTTGTGACGTCAATCATGAGCATGTCCATGCAAATGTTGCCCACAATGCGCGCTTTCTGGTGGTTCACCACGACATAGCCTTTCTCATTGCCCCAACTTCTCGGAATACCGTCTGCATAGCCTATCGGAATAGTGGCGGTTTGGGTGGGAATAGTGGCTCTAAATTTTCGACTGTAGCCCACGCTTTCTCCCACGGCTACGTCTTTTATCTGAAGAATAATGGTTTTGAGCGTCCCGACATTTTCTAAATGTTTCGTTTCTTCCGGATCGTTGCCAACGCCGTACAACCCAATGCCCAAGCGCACCATGTCAAACTGATGCTCCGCAAAACTATAAATGCCGGAAGTGTTTAAAATATGTCGGATAGGAGCAATGCTTAATTCTTTCAATAGTACTGACGACATCGAATCAAATTTTTGAATCTGTTCCAATGTAAAATCACGGAATTCCGGAACGTCACTCGACGATAAATGCGAGAAAATGCTTTTTACCGCAACAAAGTTGTTGTTTTTCAGTAAGCCGACAAGTTCGTTCAGGTCTTTTTCTTCGAAACCCAAACGGTGCATGCCGGTGTCGAGTTTCAGGTGAATCGGATAATCGGATAAATTTTTCTGTTGTGCCAAAACAATGAATTTCTTCAGTACGGCAGCCGAATAAATTTCCGGTTCCAGATTATATGTCACCATGGCAGAAAACGCCGTGTTTTCCGGATTCATTACAATAATCGGCATTGTGATTCCGGCGTTACGGAGTGCAATACCTTCATCGGCGAAAGCTACACCCAGATAATCCACTTTATGATGCGCCAACAATTTTGCAATTTCGAAACTGCCACTTCCGTAACCGAAGGCTTTGACCATAACCATCATTTTGGTGGTGGGTTTTAGTTTCGATTTGTAAAAATTCAGGTTGTGACTGATGGCGTTCAGATTGATTTCCAAAACTGTTTCATGGGTTTTCTCTTCCAAAACCACCACGATTTCCTCAAACTGAAAACTACGCGCCCCTTTAATCAGAATCGTTTCGTTGGAAAAATGATCGCTGTTGAATTGGAATAAAAATTCCTGGGTAGTGGCAAAGGCTTTGAAATTCGGATAGTCTTTTAAATAGGTTCCGATGCTTTCGCCAATCCCAATTACCGTGTCGATTTTGTTATGGGTCAGCAATCGGAATACTTTTGCATACAATTCTTCCATGGGAAAACCGCTCTGAAAAATATCCGAAAGAATCACCGTTTTCTTTTTATGGGTCTTGTGTTGTTCCAGAAAGTCCAACGCGATTTTCAGCGATTGGTAATCGGAACTGTAACTGTCGTCAATTATGGTGCAGTTGTTGTTGCCGTTTTTCACCTGTAAGCGCATTTCCACCGGGTACAGATTGGCGATGCGTTCCTGTATCGTTTTTTCATCGTAACCGAAATGCAGCATTACCATCAAGCAGGTAATGGTGTTTTCTTCGGAGGCTTTGTCATGAAACGGAATTGCTACCGAAAAACGTTTGTCTTTCTGCTGAATTTCCAGCGTGGAACTTCCTTTTTTCGAAATTAAAACCGCTGCGGTAGCATCGTCATAGCTCCAGGAAAACGTTTTAACAGATGGCGGTAAAAGCGCTTCTATTTTTTCGTTTTTCTGAAGAATCACCACTTCGGCATGCTGAAACAGTTTGAGTTTTTCGATGATTTTTTCTGCTTCGGAAGCAAAACCTTCGTTGTGTGCCGAACCGATATTGGTTAAAACGCCAAGGGTGGGCTGAATGATTTTTTCCAGCTTTTCCATCTCGCCCACCAGGGAAATACCGGCCTCGAAAATACCGAGGTTGTGTCGTTCGTTAATCCCGATGACTGAAAGGGGAACTCCTACCTGCGAATTATAACTTTTCGGACTTCGGATAACATTGTATTCGGGACTTAACAGGAAATTCAGCCATTCTTTTACGATGGTTTTTCCGTTGCTTCCCGTGATTCCTATGACAGGGAAATCAAATTGTTTGCGGTAAAAAGCGGCAAATTGCTGTAGGGCTTCGAGCGTATTTTCCACCAAAAGAAAATTGGCTTTACCGTCCATTTTATAAGGAATGTGGCTGACCACAAAATGCTGTACGCCTTTTTCAAGCAACTCGGCGATGTAGTGATGTCCGTCGTGATGCTGTCCCACCAAGGCGAAAAATAAGGTGCTGTTGTTGTTTTGTAGCGAACGGCTGTCGATGGAAACGTTGTCAATGACACGGGTTTCGTCAATCCCTAACCATTTGGCGTGAATGACCGGGACAATATTTTTTAGGGATAAACTCAAAATTTACTCTTGCTTTTTTTTGTTTTCGGAATCACTTCCTTCTTTTTCCTGCGATTCTCTCACCGCATTATAATAGGCAGCGCGGCTTAAGGGTTCGTATTCTTCGGTTTCACCTAATAAAACCAGGTTGTCGTTATTGGCTTTGCGGAAACTGAAGTGTGCGAGGTTACCGGTGCGGGTGCAAACGGCGTGTACTTTGGTCACATATTCGGCAGTAGCCATAAGGGCCGGCATCGGGCCAAACGGATTGCCTTTGAAATCCATGTCCAGTCCGGCAACAATCACACGGATTCCGGAATTGGCCAAATCATTACAAATGGATACGATCTCGTCGTCAAAAAACTGGGCTTCGTCAATCCCTACCACATCGCAACCCTGCGCCAGAATAGCAATATTGGCGGCAGCGGGAACCGGAGTCGAACGGATTTCATTGGCATCGTGCGACACCACCATTTCGTCGTGGTAACGGGTATCGATGGCCGGCTTGAAAATTTCCACGCGCTGTTTGGCAAATTGGGCTCTTTTCAAACGACGGATCAGTTCTTCGGTTTTACCCGAAAACATCGAGCCACAAATGACTTCAATCCACCCAAATTGTTCTTTATGATTTACTGTATTTTCGAGAAACATTTTGTAATTTTCAGACGTAACAGAAATTTTCTGTTTAGATTTGTAATTGAAACAAATTTATTAAAAAACCATTGCTTTACTCCATATAAATTCAAAAGTTATGAAGAAAAAATTAGAAGCCGAATTAATCAGTATTGCCCACCGAATTTTAAAACTGAAAAACAGGGAAGACATGATTCAGTTGCATCAGGAAGCACAGAAATTATATGAGAAGTTATCGATTTTGCGTTTTTATGAAGAAAATTTCGAAGCACTGAAACCTACCCTGACCCATGAGGAACTGGAGGAAAAAATTGAAGAGGCTTACGAAGAGAAAGCAGCAATTGAGATTGAAATAAAAGCAGAGGAAACCCCGCAAAAAATTGCAATTTTACCTGAAACTGCTGAAGAAATTCCGGTGGAGGAAGAAAAAATATTAGTCGGCCAAGTGGATGTTGACGATAATGAAGTGGAAGATGAAGAAGAAGCTGTGGTTGCCGTTGAAGAAGAACCTGTTATCGAGGAGGAAGAAGAGGCAGTTGTTGTTGAAGAATCGGAGAAAGAAGACGTTTCAAAGCCGCTTTTTGAACCGGTAATGGAGGAAGCAGTTGAGTCTGTAAAAGAAGAGAAAAAACCAGAACCGCAACAAATTTCGTTTGAAGATTTGTTGGGGAATGAATATAAAGAACCCGAGTTTGTAAAAGTGAACGATGTTCCGAAGGAAGTCGAAAAAGTCGCAGACATTACCTTTGAGAAGGTAACCGACGTTAAAAAGGAAGCGGTAAAAGAGGACGTTTTGGTGGAAGAAGTTTCCAGTCAAAGACCGTTGGAAACCATCAGAAAAGAAATCGAAGCGGAGAAAGCCGAATACAAAGCCATGTCGCTGAACGATAAGTTCAATAAAACGATTACCCTTGGGTTAAACGACCGTATTGCTTTCGAAAAACATCTTTTCGGGGGAAGCGGCGAAGATTTAAACCGCGTTTTGTCGCAGTTGAATACGTTTCACACGTTAGCGGAAGCCAAAGATTTCATCGAAGATTTGGTCAAACCGGATTACAATAATTGGGACGGTAAAGACGAATTCAGTACGCGTTTTATGGAATTGGTAGAGAAAAAATTCGCCTAAATGGGAAAATTGTATTTGGTGCCAACACCCATCGGAAACCTTGACGACATGACTTTCAGAGCGATAAAAGTGTTGAAGAAAGTCGACCTGATTCTGGCCGAAGACACCCGCAACAGCGGAAAGCTGCTCAAGCATTTCGAAATTGCCACGCACATGCAGAGCCATCACATGCACAACGAACACAAAACGGTGGAGAATATCGTGAAGCGTTTGCAAACCGGTGAAAACATTGCTTTGATTTCGGATGCGGGAACACCAGCCATTTCCGATCCCGGATTTTTGCTGACGAGAGCCTGCGTGGAAAACGGTGTGGAGGTGGAATGTCTACCCGGAGCTACCGCTTTCGTACCGGCTTTGGTGAACAGCGGCTTGCCGAATGATAAATTCGTTTTCGAAGGTTTTCTTCCCGATAAAAAAGGACGTCAGACGCGTTATTTGGCTTTGGCCGAAGAAACCCGAACGATGATTTTATATGTTTCCCCACACAAATTGGTCAAAACCCTGGCGGAATTCATTCAGTATTTCGGTGCCGACAGACCCGTTTCCGTATCAAGGGAATTGTCGAAATTACACGAAGAAACCGTTCGCGGTACAGCGGAAGAAGTATTGAAACACTTCGAAGCCAAACCGCCGAAAGGGGAGATTGTGGTGGTTGTGGGCGGAAAGCCTGTTAAATGATGTCTTTTCTAATTTCTAACTTCTAAATTTATATGGACACACATAAAGTACTAACTTCCTGGAAAGGAAAAATGAAATTTGAATCGGATAATCCAAGTGGTGATGTTATCATGATGGATGCCGGACCGGATAACGGAGGAGAAGGCAGCGGACTGCGGCCTAAAGCCATGATGCTCTCGTCTTTGGCGGGTTGCAGCGGATTGGATGTGGCTTCCCTAATCGAAAAAATGAAACTGGAAGTGGAAGATTTCCGAATTGATACCGAAGGCGATTTAACCGATGAACATCCGAAAACATACCATACCGTGAGAGTGGATTACCATTTTTACGGCAAAAATCTGGATGAAAAGAAACTCGAAAGAGCAGTAAATTTATCCGTGGACAAATATTGCGGTGTGATGGAAATGTTCCGTCAGTTTGCCAAAGTGGAGACGAAAATCCACTATCATACAACGTAGTTATAATTTATATATAAGCCCAATTTTTAATTTTTTATAATCCAAAATCCTTGACTATGCGCTGGACACTCAAACCTTCCCCCGATTCAGAAAAAACTCATCGGTTACAATCCGAGTTAAACATTGATCCGCTTACTGCCCAACTTCTGGTGCAACGCGGTATCGAAACCTACGAACAGGCCCGACAGTTTTTCCGTCCGTGTCTAACCGATTTGCACGACCCGTACCTGATGAAAGATATGGACAAAGCGGTTGAACGTATCGAAAAGGCGATTGCTAACGAAGAAAACATCTTGGTTTTCGGGGATTATGATGTCGATGGAACTACCGCTGTTTCTCTGATGTCGTCCTATCTGAGAAGTTTTTATCCGAATGTGGCGACTTATATTCCGGATCGTTACGATGAAGGCTACGGCATCTCTTACAAAGGCATCGATTTTGCCGACGATAACGGATTTTCATTGATTATCGCGTTAGACTGCGGCATCAAATCCATCGATCATATTGCGTATGCGAAAGCGAAAAATATCGACTTCATTATTTGTGACCACCACCGTCCGGGTGATGTTTTACCGGATGCTGTGGCTGTTTTAGATCCGAAACGTAATGACTGTTCCTATCCGTATGATGAATTGTGCGGTTGCGGCGTCGGATTCAAACTGATTCAGGCTTTATCCCAAAATCGAAACCAGACTATTGTCGATTTGATTCCGTATTTGGATTTGGTAGCGACGGCTATTGCTGCGGACATAGTTCCCATTACAGGTGAAAACCGTGTGCTGGCGAAATTCGGACTGGAAGTGATTAATTCAAATCCGCGTCCCGGAATCAAAGCACTGATTCAGAACTTAAAACGAAACGTACTCACCATAACCGATGTGGTTTTCATTATCGCTCCGCGTATCAATGCTGCGGGCCGAATCAAACACGGCAATTATGCGGTGGAATTGTTAACGGAATTCAATTTGGAACAGGCTGAGGAATTTGCGTCACAGATTGAACTTTTCAATTCTGACAGGAAAGATCTGGACAAACAAATCACGGTGGAAGCGTTACAGCAAATCATAGAAAATAACGAAGTAAACCGTTTCACCACTGTAGTGTATCAGGAAGACTGGCACAAAGGCGTAATCGGTATCGTAGCTTCACGTTTGACGGAAACTTATTACCGTCCGACGCTTGTTTTCACCAAAAGCGGTGATAAGCTGGCGGCTTCGGCACGTTCGGTGAAGGATTTTGACGTATACAATGCGCTGGAAGCCTGCTCGGAACATTTGGAACAGTTTGGCGGACACATGTACGCCGCCGGAATGACGCTCAAGGAAGAGAATTATGAAAAATTCAAACACGCTTTTGAAAGTGTGGTGTCCGAAACCATTCATCCCGATTTGTTAACGCCTGAAATTTCAATTGATGCCGAAGTACAGTTGGCGGATATCAATGCGAAATTCTTCCGAATTCTGAAACAGTTCGAACCGTTCGGACCAGAAAATATGACACCGGTCTTCTTGGCTAAAAATCTGAAAGATACCGGTTACGGCAAGAAAATCGGTGCAGGAGAAGAACATCTGAAATTATATGTAAAACAAAATACTTCGGCTTCCTTTGGTGCTATCGGATTTGGTTTGGGCAATAAAAAAGAGCTTACGGAGCATCAAAAATCTTTTGATGCGGTATTCTCTGTAGAGGAGAACGAGTGGAATGGGACTGTAGCGTTACAACTTCGTTTACGTGATATTCAATGATTTTATTTAGAACGATTTTAAATAATTTGTATATTTGTTGAAAATCGAGCAAAATGGAACCGATAAAAGAATTGTATCATAATGATTTTGGCGTAGCTTTTTATTGGATTAGAGATGAGGTGGTTTTGAGTGAGAAAGTCCAATTAATTTTTAAGGAAACCGGTTTTTATCTTTCAGCTTCAGAGCTTCTGAAATTCTCCAAAAATATTGAAGCCACCTGCCGAAATATTACCTGTTCGGATTGCGAACTGCGCGGACATTGCCATAAATACATGTTGGAAACCCCTTTTCCGGGTTTGGAATTGGCGGTATCCGAGAGGTAAGCTTTTCAGTTAAACGACTTGGTTTCGGGAACCTTGTTTCAGGTGCAGTTGGACAATTACCTGACCGAGATTTGTAAAAATTAAATGCTTTTTACCACAAAAGTCACAATCCCCCAAACAAGTAACTGATTGTCTTCGGTAATTTTTATGGGTTTGTAGGTATTGTTTTCGGGAACCAGGTATACGCCATCTTTTTCGATTTTGATCCGTTTTACGGTAAAGTCTCCATCGATAAAACACACGGCAATTTTATTGTTAACGGGCTCCAGACTACGGTCAATCACCAAAATATCGCCATCGTCGATTCCGGCGCCGGTCATCGAGTTGCCGCTGGCTCGGGCATAAAAAGTTGCCTCCTTATTTTTGATGAGCATCGCGTCCAGACTGATTTTTGTTCCGTCAAAATCGGCAGCAGGTGAGGGAAAACCGGCTTTGATGCCACTTTCGATATACGGAAGTTCTGTCGGATTGCTGAAGTCCGGTTGGAAAAAAGTTAGTTTTGGTTTGGCTACTGACATTTTGCGGTGATGATGTCGTTAATATTGGTCGTGAAATTCGGAGACAGATGGTTTTGTTTCATGATCCAGGTGTGTTGTAAATCCTGATTGCCCAGACGTATTTTTCGTTCGCCGGTTTTCTTATGAAACTGGTCAATCACATCCATGAGTTTCTGGTGCTTCGGATTTTCTTCCTCAAACAAATGCAGTTGTTTCTGATCCTGCGGAATGAGCTGTGTTACGATTACGCCCGCTTTCATGTAAATTTCATTGGGCTCGTATAGTTTTTCCAACATTTTCACTGCCAACGTACTGATGGTGATGTTCGAATTCGTGGCAAACGGAAGCGTTTCCGTTCGACTGAAATAAGTGCGACTGTCTTTGGTTTTGTGCGGATCTTTTGCCAGAAATACGTTCACGCTGTAACAGCAGGAACTTTGTTTTCGGAGTTTTTCGGCGCAGACCGTTGCAAAAGTCGAAACACGTTCTTTAAGGTCGTCCAACTTTGACAGTTTGGTTTTGAAACTTCTTGTGATGGCGATGCTTTTTTTGGTTTCCAGCGCTTCTTCGAGTTCCAATACGGGTTTGCCTTCCAATTCACTTCGCAATCGGAGTCCGACAACACCCATTTCGCGTTTGATAAAATTTTCATATTGCGGTTGAATGAAATCATACGCCGTATTGATTTGCATCGCTTTCATTTTCTTGGTCAACCGATACCCGATGCCCCAAACATCCCCGATTTTGGTCCACTTGAGTGCTTTGATTCGTTTTTCATCGGTATCAATTACGTGAACGCCGCCGGTTTTCTCCGGAAACTTTTTAGCAATTCGGTTCGCTACTTTTGACAAAGCTTTGGTGGGTGCAATGCCTACGCAAACAGGCAATCCCAACCATTTTAAAAGCCGTTTCCGGATTTGCAAACCGTAATCGTGGTAATCTTCAATAGCAACACCGTCGAAATTCAGAAAGGCTTCGTCGATACTGTAATCTTCCACGTTGGGGGTGAATTGGCGCAAGATGTTCATCACGCGTCCGCTGAGGTCACCATACAGGGTGTAATTTGACGAAAAGACGTTGATGTTGTTTTGCTGCAATTGCTCACGCACCTTGAATTCTGGTGCGCCCATGGGAATGCCCAAAGCTTTTGCTTCTTCACTGCGCGAGATGATGCAACCGTCGTTATTGGATAAAATCACGATTGGTTTGCCCGCGAATTGGGGTTGAAATACCCGTTCGCAGGAAGCGTAAAAATTATTGCAATCGACTAGTGCATACATAACGCAAAGGTACGGAGAAAATGAAAAAAGGCTGCTCAAAAAGAACAGCCTTCATCTATTTTGAAAATTTTATTTCTTAGAACAAATCCATCAAAACCGATGGGAACAAACCGATAGCGATATTCAACCCCATAGCGACTACGGCTACTATATAGAATTCGAAAGGCACTTTTTGCGCTTCTTCGGTAGCTTCTTTGGTGTACATCGCACTGATTACTCGGAAATAGTAGTACACCGCAATCATGGAGTTGATTACTCCGGCAATAACCAAAATTAGCCAACCCGCCTGCAACGTGCTGTTCAGGATGAAGAATTTAGCGAAGAATCCGGAGAAAATCGGGATACCGGCCATCGATAATAAAGAAGCGGTAAGAATCATCGCCATAAGCGGACTTCTTTTTCCTAATCCGTTGAAGTTTTCGATGTCTTCATTATCTTTTCCTTTGCAGGCATATAAAATTACCGTGAAAGCAGCGATACCGGCTAAACCATAAGCTACAGTGTAGTAGAACAAACTTCCGGTGGCGTTTTCTAAATTCAGAAGCGCCATTACCATAAATCCGGCATGGGAAATACCCGAGAAAGCCAACATTCTTTTGATGTTGTTCTGACGCAATGCCATGATGTTACCCACCGTCATCGAAGCGATGGAAACAATTACGATGACCAATTCGTATTCGAATTTCATGTTGCCGTTCATTGCCATGTTCAGTTTGAAGAACGTCGCCATAGCGGTAACTTTTGCTAACGTACTCATGGTAGCGGTTGTCAATGCCGGTGCACCTTCGTAAACATCCGGAGCCCAGAAATGGAACGGAACCGTTGCGATTTTAAATAACATTCCGACAGTAATCATTGAGACCCCGATATAAAACCAATCTACCGTGGTGGCCGAGTTGGAAGCCTGATATATCATCTCCATGTCAAACGAACCAACGGCGCCGTAAATCAACGCGATTCCGAAAAGAATAATTCCCGATGCGAACGATCCCATAAGGAAGTATTTCATACCGGCTTCGTTACTTTTCATGTTCAAACGGTCACTTCCCGCCAAAATGTATAATGCGATGGAAAGGACTTCGATTCCTAAGAAGAACATCGCTAAGTTTCCGAAAGAAACCATGGAAACCGCTCCGGCTAACAGGAACAGTTTGATGGAAATGAAATCCGAAATTTTAGTGGCCTGTTCCTGATAAAAATTATGACTCAGCGTTACCAGAAATATCGTCAGTACAATAAACAAGCTTGAAAAAGTTACCGTAAAGTTGTTTACCACAATCATGTTGTTGTAGTGACTTTCGGTTACACCAAAATCAGTCATCGTCATACCCAAAATGGCCAATAACCCGACAATCATTACAGGGACAATGGCTTTTCTTAAGTTGAAAATTTCAGCTAAAAGGCAAATAACGCCCAATACTGCAATTGCTATAAGTGTATTCATTATTATAGGGGTTAGGAGTTAGCATTTAGGAGTTAGGTATCGGAAATCTGGCGTACCGGATTACCAATTGCTATTCGCCATTACTACTCACTATTTACTAATTACTATTTACTAATTACTGAAATTATTTCTTGTATACTTGGTGTAATCAATTCGATAATTGGTTTCGGGTACAATCCGAAGAACAATAAGAAACCGATAATTGCCACCATTACAATACCTTCCGTGAGGGTAACGTCTGCAAAAGTTTTTGCATTGGTTTCACCCAGCATTACGTGTTGGAACATTCTTAACATGTAGAACGCTCCCAATATGATTGTGGTTCCGCCCAAAATAGCGAAAGCAATATTTTTGGTAAACAAACTGTATAAAACGGTAAACTCACCCACGAAGTTGAATGTTCCCGGTAAGGCTACGGAAGCCAAAACCAAAATCATGAACATCGAAGCGAATTTCGGAGTTTGCTGGCGAATACCGCCCATGTCGCTGATGGTTCTTGTTTCATAACGTCTGTAGATGATTTCGGCTGCGAAGAACAAACCAACGATTACGAATCCGTGTGCAATCATTTGTAAAACAGCGCCACGTAAACCGTCAACGGTTAAGGTATAGCAACCCGCAGCGATTAAACCAACGTGTGCCAAGGACGAATACGCCAATAATTTCTTTAAGTCTTTTTGTTTCAATGCTACGATAGAACCGTAGATTACGCCGGCAATACTCAAACCGATAATCACATACTGTAATTCTTTAGCGGCATTAGGCGCAATAGGTAATTGCCAACGGATTACCGAGTACAATCCCATTTTCAGCATGATACCGGATAAAAGCATGGTTCCGACAGTCGGCGCTTTTTGGTACACAGTTGCCTGCCATGTGTGGAATGGAATAAGCGGAATTTTAATGGCATACGCTAAGAAGAAGGCAAGGAAAATCCAAAATTCTTCTTTAGCCGATAAATTCAAACCATATAAAACATCCAATTGGAAACAACCGGCTTTTTGGTACAAATAGATGAAGGCGGCCAACATGAACAGCGAACCCGCAAAGGTGTAAATAAAGAATTTAATTACGGCTTTTTTGCGTTCTTTCACGTCGTCGTTACCCCAAAGTAAAGCGATGAAATAGATTGGGATTAAGGATAATTCCCAGAAAATGTAGTATAAAAATCCGTCAGAAGCCAAGAAAGTTCCCACCATTGCAAAGGCCATGAATAGAACCAAGGCATAGAAATTCTTTGGATTAATGAAATTGTTTCCGAAAGAGGACAAAATGATTAGCGGCATTAACAGGGTGGTTAAAAGCACCATAGCCAAAGCCAATCCGTCGACTTTTAAGGAAAATAAAACGTTAGGGTTTTTCATCCAAACGGCGGAAAAACCACTGTCGATACCCTGGTTGAACTGATTTAAAATCACAAGAGAAGCACCTAAAGCCGCCACACTGAAAAACAGGGCTACTTTGGAAGCTAATGCATTTCCGGAGAAATACGTTGCTAAGGCTCCGATTAATAATAGAATAAGTACTATAGTTACGTCCATTATATGTATAGATTATCGTAAGAAGAATAAATAAAACACTACCGAACAAAGTCCGAATACGAAGGCAAACAAATAGAAACCGATGTTTCCGTTTTGCAGTTTTTTACCTTGCATGGACAGTTCTTCCGTTACATTTCCGAAACCGAAAACCACGTTGGAAAGTCCTGTTTCGATATAATCACGGGAGAATTTCGCCAAAGCGTAAATCGGTTTCACGATTACAGCCATATACGTTTCGTCCACATAATATTTGTTGTACAATGTTTTTGCGAAGCCGGTAATTTGAGCATCTTCGACAGGAACTTCTCCTTTTTTGATGTATTTGGAGAACGCCATTCCGATACCGATTAAGGCACCCACCACTGCAATTCCCATTAACATATACGCAGTGGTATCCAAATGATGTTCCGCATGCGCTTTGTGAGCGAAAATAGGCTGTAGATAATGGTTTAACCAGCTGTTGCCCGGTAAGCTTAAAGCACCTCCCACTGCAGAAAGAATTCCTAAAACGATAAGCGGGAATGTGATTAACGCCGGACTTTCGTGTAAATGATGTTTTTGTTCTTCCGTGCCTCTGAACTCTTTGAAGAAGGTCAGGTACAACAAACGGAACATATAGAAAGCGGTCATGATGGAAGCGATAGCCGCAATAACCCATAACGCTTTGTTTTCGTGGAAGGCTACCATTAGGATTTCATCTTTGGAGAAGAAACCGGCAAACGGAGGAATACCTGAAATGGCTAAAGTCGCAATTAGGAATGTGAAGAAGGTAATTTTCATTACGCCTTTCAAACCACCCATTCTGCGCATGTCCTGTTCGCCATGTAACGCGTGAATTACGGAACCTGAACCCAAGAACAGACAGGCTTTAAAGAACGCATGCGTGATTACGTGGAATACCGCAATTTCATAAGCACCCAAGCCTAAAGCAAGGAACATTAATCCCAATTGGGAAACGGTTGAGTACGCCAATACTTTTTTGATGTCGTTTTGTACCAATCCGATGGAAGCGGCTACCAACGAAGTAACAGCACCAACGACTGCAATGATATCCTGAACTGTAGGTGTTAAATCAAATAAGAAATTCAAACGGGTAATCATAAAGATACCTGCCGTTACCATCGTAGCGGCGTGGATTAAAGCAGAAACCGGTGTTGGTCCTGCCATCGCATCCGGTAACCAGGTATACAATGGAATCTGAGCCGATTTACCTGCTGCTCCAATGAACAAACATAAAGTGGCAACGCCAAGCAATGCCAAATTAGCTGATGCCTCTCCGGCAATTACCGCTTGTTTGATGGTCATGAAATCCAAGCTGTTGAATACGTAACCGATAATGAAGATGCCGACAAGGAAACCTAAATCCCCAATACGGTTCATGATGAATGCTTTCTTGGCCGCATCGTTATACTCCTGGTTTTTATACCAGAATCCGATTAACAGGTACGAGCACAATCCAACGCCTTCCCATCCGATGAACATGATTAAGAGGTTGCTTCCAACTACTAGTGTAATCATGAAGAAGATGAACAGATTCAGGTAACCGAAGAATTTGTGCATGTTCTCATCGTCGTGCATGTAGCTGATTGAGTAGATGTGAATCAGCGAACCGATTCCTGTTACGAACATCAACCATAATAACGATAATTGGTCTAATAAAATGTCAAAGTTCACGCTGAATTGGTCTAATGCAATCCAGTCGAACAAATGAACCGTAATCGGCTGTTTGGTTTCGCTTACCTGTAAAAAGAACATAGTTGTCACTATGAAAGAGACAATTACCGCCAACGTTCCTAAGTATCCGGAAGCGTTTTTACCAAGCTGTTTTCCTAAAAAAATATTCGTTAGAAACCCTACGAACGGGGCCAATAATAAGAGTAAAACTAATCCTGTCTCCATTAGGGGTTATCCTTTTAAGTTTTTTAAATTGTCAATATCAATCGATCCGTGATTTCTGAAAATAGAAACCAGAATCGCCAAACCTACGGCAACTTCCGCAGCGGCTACCGCCATTGAGAAAAATACGAAAACCTGTCCCGAAGCATCCTGATGGAAGGTGGAAAAGGCTACCAGCATCAGGTTAACGGCGTTCAGCATGATTTCAATCGACATGAACATGATGATGGCGTTTCTTCGCAACAAAATTCCGAACACCCCAATGCTGAACAATAAAGCCGATAAGTATAAGTAGGTTTCTACTCCAATTTCCTTTAAAATAGTTTCCATATAATTATGCTTCTTTTTGTTTGTCTTTTTTCGAAATTAATACCGCTCCGATCATCGCCACCAATAATAAAACGGAAGCGAATTCGAACGGTACCATGTATTCGTTCAATAATACCTGACCCAATACTTTGATGGATTGGAAGTCTTCACCCGAATGGAAATAACTTTCCACCACCGGTTTTGTTTTCAGTAATCCGGCCAACAAAACGATACCTACCAGGCAGAATGCAATGGTGGCGGCGATTTTTGAAGCCACGGATTTATGGGATTCGTCTTCCTTATTGAGGTTCATCAACATGATGGTGAACAACATCAGAATCATGATGGCTCCCGAATACACGATGATATGAACGATTGCTAAAAACTGTGCGTTTAATAACAAATAATGTCCTGCAATGGAAAAGAAACAGATTACCAGATAGATGGCACTGTGAATCGGGTTTCTGCTTAAAATAGTCAGAAAAGCAGTCCCCAAGGTGATTGACGCTAAGATGTAAAATAGAATTTCTGCCATGATTAACTTACTTTGTTTTTGCTGTTACGCAGCGCCATTTCCAAAGGCATTACCAATTTATCTTTTCCGTAAATGAAGTCTTCACGTTTGCTTGCCGAGGCTACCATTACTTTGGATTCTGTAAGGTAGATGGCGTCTTTCGGACACGCTTCTTCACACAATCCGCAGAAAATACAACGCAACATGTTGATTTCGTAGATTTCTGCATATTTTTCTTCTCTGTACAAATGCTCTTCTCCCGGTTTTCTTTCGGCCGCCTTCATGGTGATGGCTTCCGCCGGACAAGCCACGGCACAAAGTCCGCAAGCCGTACAGTTTTCTCTTCCCTGATCATCGCGTTTCAGCATGTGCTGTCCACGATAAACCGGACTTAATTCGCGTGTTTGTTCCGGATATTTAATGGTTACTTTTCGTGTGAATAAGTGACGAATCGTAATCAATAATCCTTTAACTATCGCTACTAAATAAAGGCTTTCCCAAAAAGTCATCTTTTTGTTGGAAACCTCCATTTTTTTTCCTGATAATGAAATTGTATCTAGTGACATTTCTTATAAAAATTTATCGGCTAGTAAAATTACTATTCCTGTGATAACTATGTTGGCAATGGCAATCGGAATCAGCATTTTCCATCCTAAATTCATCAATTGGTCATAACGGAAACGCGGGATTGTCCATCTCACCCACATGTAGAAGAAGATGAAGAAACAGATCTTGATGAATAAAACTGCTATTCCTATACTGTTGGCAATATTTACGCCCCAGTTCTCAACCGCCCATTCTATTCCGGGATAATTGTAAGCTCCGAAATATAAAACGGCTAAAATTGTTGAAGAGATAAACATGGATGCATATTCGGCGAACAGATAGAATCCCATTTTCATGGAAGAATATTCGGTGTGGTATCCTCCGATAAGTTCGGCTTCACATTCCGCTAAATCGAAAGGAGTTCTGTTGGTTTCCGCAAAGGAACATACCAAGAAGATGATGAATCCTACCGGTTGGTAGAACACATTCCAGTTCATTCCGGATTGTTGCGCCGCGATTTCACGTAAGCTCAACGTTCCGGACATCATTACCAAAGCGATAACCGCAAGACCCATGGCAACTTCATACGAAATCATTTGGGAACCGGCACGCATGGCACTCATTAAGGAGAATTTGTTGTTGGAAGCCCAGCCTCCGATCATGATGCCGTAAACCCCTACCGATAATACTCCGAAGATGTACAATAAGGCTACGTCAATATCGGTGGCCTGAAGGATAACGTCTCTTCCTCCAATATGTAATTTGTCTCCCCACGGAATCACCGCACTGGTCATTAACGCCACACTCATGGAGATGGCAGGACCGGCAAGGAATAAAAATTTATTTCGGGTATCGGGGATAAATTCTTCTTTGGAGAATAATTTTAAACCGTCGGCAAGTGGTTGAAGCAATCCAAGGGGTCCTGCTCTGTTCGGACCGATACGATCCTGAAGCCAAGCGGCCACCTTACGTTCTGCCCAAGTGGAATACATGGCCATAACCATGGTAAGGGCAAAAATGATTACGATGAAAATTCCTTTTTCTATGATAACTGTACTCTCCATGTCTTAAGATTTAGAATTACCGTTAGTTTTTAAAGGAACATCCACCATACTGATTTTCTTCATATCCTGCTCACGGCCCAATAAGATTTGATCTTCAGTCTGGATTTCCACTTTTGGAGGGTGGATGGCATATTTATTTCTGTTGATAACCGAGAATTTCTCGAATTTACGAGGGCCTTCGATTACCCAGTCTTTAACGTCTTTTTTGTCGAAACGACACGTGTTACAAATGAAATCTTCCACTTCGTGGTATTCGTCTTTACGAGCCGTAACGCGTTGGATTTCGTCACCAAACATCCAAACGGTTGTTTTTCCGCAGCATTTGTCGCAGTTTCTGTGTGCGTTGTATGGTTTGTTGAACCAAACTCTCGATTTGAATCGGAAGGTCTTGTCGGTTAACGCACCTACCGGACAAACGTCAATCATGTTTCCGGAGAATTCGTTGTCAATCGCTGTGGAAATGCACGTTGAAATCTGAGCATGATCGCCCCGGTTCATTACACCGTGTACACGTCCGTCGGTCAACTGATCGGCAACCTGTACGCAACGTTGGCACAAAATACAACGGTTCATGTGAAGTTGAATCTTATCCCCGATATCTTCCGGTTCAAACGTTCTTTTCTCTTCGATGAAACGCGTTTCCGATTTTCCGTGTTGGAAACTTAAATTTTGTAAATCACATTCCCCAGCCTGATCGCAAACCGGGCAATCCAACGGGTGGTTGATTAACAAAAATTCGGTAACCGACTTTCTGGCTTCTTCCACTCTTGGTGATGCGGTACTGTTTACTTCCATACCGTCCATACAGCCGGTAACACATGACGCCATTAATTTCGGCATGGGTCTTGGGTCGGCATCGCTACCTTTGGATACTTCCACTAAGCAACAACGGCATTTTCCGCCACTGCCTTTCAGTTTCGAGTAGTAGCACATCGCCGGTGGGACTAAATCGCCTCCAATCATTCTAGCAGCCTGCAGGATGGTTGTTCCTGGTTCTACTTCTATTTCTTGACCGTCTATAGTAACTTTCATAACTATTTTGTTTGTTGTTGAAGACTTTGGGGCCTCAACGTATAACTTTAAACTAAGTTTCTTACTTTTTCAAAAGGTTCGTTCACAAAGTGATCTCTGTTTTTAATTCTTTCAGGGAAGCGAATATGATATTCGAATTCTTCTCTGAAGTGACGGATAGCTGCTGCTACCGGCCATGAAGCCGCGTCACCTAACGGACAGATCGTGTTTCCTTCGATTTTACTCTGAATGTCCCAAAGCAAATCAATGTCTTCCATTCTTCCGTGACCGTGTTCGATGCGGTGTAACACTTTTTCCAACCAACCGGTTCCTTCACGGCAAGGCGTACATTGTCCGCACGATTCGTGGTGGTAGAAACGGGAGAAATTCCACGTATTTCTAACGATACAAGCGGTGTCGTTGTATACGATGAAACCTCCTGAACCTAGCATGGATCCGGTTGCAAATCCGCCGTCACTTAGGGATTCATAAGTCATCAAACGGTCTTCTCCGGCTGCAGTTTTGTAAATTAAATTCGCCGGTAAAATCGGCACTGAAGAACCTCCCGGTACTAAGGCTTTTAACGGTCTTTCGTTCATCATTCCGCCCAAATATTCGTCGGAGTTCATGAATTCTTCTACCGATAAACCCAATTCGATTTCATACACCCCAGGATTTTTGATGTGCCCTGATGCGGAAATCAATTTGGTTCCGGTAGAACGTCCGATTCCGATTTTTGCGTATTCTTCCCCTGAATTCATTACAATCCAAGGCACCGCTGAAATCGATTCCACGTTATTTACCACGGTAGGATTCGCCCATAAACCGCTAACCGCCGGGAAAGGTGGTTTGATTCTTGGGTTACCTCTTTTTCCTTCCAATGATTCGATTAAGGCCGTTTCCTCACCGCAGATGTACGCTCCGGCACCACAGTGCACGTGCAGATCAAGGGAGAAATCGGTTCCTAAAATATTTTTTCCTAACCAACCCGCAGCGTAGGCTTCTTTAATCGCTTTTTCAAGGATTTTATACACCCACATGTATTCCCCGCGAATGTAGATGTACGACAAATTAGCGCCTAAGGCATAACTTGAAGTAATCATTCCTTCGATTAATAAATGCGGAATGTATTCCATTAAGAAACGGTCTTTGAACGTTCCCGGCTCGGATTCGTCGGCGTTGCAAACCAAATGTCTTGGCTTGCCTGATTTTTTATCAATAAAACTCCACTTCAGTCCCATCGGGAAACCGGCGCCACCACGACCACGAAGGCCGGATGTTTTCACTTCCTCGGTAACTTCATCCGGAGTTAATGTTTTCAATGCTTTCTCCACAGAAGCATAGCCACCGTTAGCGCGATAGACTTCATAGGTTTTGATCCCCGGAATATTTATCTTGTCTAATAATATCTTTCTTCCCATGGTATTATTTGTCGTGTAAAGTTATTTTACCGGCTTTACAATCGGTAATAATTTCGTCTATCTTTTCTTTAGTCAGGTGTTCTTTGTAGAAATCACCTACCTGCATCATCGGTGCATAGCCACAAGCACCCAAACATTCAACGCCTACTACGGTAAACATGCCGTCTACAGTCGTTTCACCTTCTTTGATGCCCAGTTTCTGACAGGTATAATCCATCATGTCTTCGGCACCGCGAATCATACAACAAGACGTTCTGCAGAATTCAAACATGTATTTTCCGATCGGTTTTTGGTTGAACATGGTATAAAAAGTAACCACTTCAAAAACCTCTACGGGTTGTATGTTTAAAATCTCGGCAACTTTTTGCTGTAACTCATAGCTTAACCAGTTGTCATGCGCATCCTGTACTTCATGCAATACCGGTAATAGAGCCGATTTTCGTTTGTCTTCCGGATAATGACTGATCAACTCGTTGATTCGGGCCATCAGTTCCGGAGTAATGTTTATTTCTTGTTTGTAGGTATATTTTTCCATAATCATTATGCGTCTAATTCACCGGCAATTACGTTCAAACTGGAAAGGGTTGCGATTGCATCGGATAGCATCTGTCCTTTTACCATGTCGTTAAATGCCTGATAATATATAAAACAAGGTCTTCTGAAATGTAGCCTGTATGGTGTACGGCTTCCGTCGGTAATTAAGTAGAAACCTAATTCACCGTTACCGCCTTCTACCGGATGGTATACTTCGGTTAGTGGCACGGGAACTTCGCCCATTACAATTTTAAAGTGATAAATCAACGATTCCATTGTGGTGTACACGTCGTCTTTCGGAGGAAGGTAATAATCCGGAACATCAGCATGGTAAGGTCCTTCCGGCATTTTGGCCAAGGCCTGTTTGATGATGCTTAAACTTTCCCAAACTTCCTGATTACGAACGCAGAAACGGTCGTAGGTATCTCCCGATTTTCCAACCGGAATATTAAAGTCGAAATCTTCATACGAAGAATACGGCTGCATCACACGAATGTCGTAATCCACACCGGCGGCACGAAGATTCGGTCCTGTGAATCCGTAACTGATGGCTTTATCAGCTGAAATCGCACCTACATTAATGGTACGATCCATGAAGATTCGGTTACGGGTCAATAAATTTTCGAATTCCTGCCAGATAGGAGGGAACTCTTCGAGGAATTTGTTTAGTTTTTCCCAAACCGCCGGACTCCATTCTCTTTCGAATCCACCGATACGTCCCATGTTGGTTGTCAAACGGGCACCACAAATTTCTTCGTAGATTTCGTAGATTTTTTCACGGAACTGGAATACGTATAAGAATCCTGTAAGGGCTCCGGTATCCACTCCTAAAACCGAGTTACAGATAATATGATCGGCAATACGTGCCAATTCCATTACAATAACACGAAGGTATTGTACGCGTTTTGGTATTTCAACCCCTAATGCTTTTTCCAGCGTCATCCACCAACCCATGTTGTTAATCGGCGCCGAACAATAGTTCATACGATCCGTTAATACGGTAATTTGGTAAAACGGTCGGTTTTCGGCAATTTTTTCAAAAGCTCTATGGATGTATCCTACTGTTCCTTCACCGTCTACGATACGTTCCCCATCCATTAAAAGGATGTTTTGGAAGATACCGTGAGTGGCAGGATGCGTAGGTCCTAAATTCAGTATAGAAAGTTCGCTTCCATCTTCATTTCTTCTTTGATTGATGATGTTCGCGTAACGTTTTTCCGGTGGTAATAATAGGTCTGACATTGGTTCTTTAAAAGTATTTCAGGGTTCTATTAACAGTTTTGTGTTGTTCTTCCGAAGAAACGATCGTCTTTGTCCGTTCTTCCGCCGTCTTCCAATGGGAATTCTTTACGCATTGGGAAAGAAGTCATTTCATCCATGTTTAAAATACGTTTTAATTGTGGATGTCCTTTGAAGATGATTCCGAAGAAATCATAGGTTTCTCTTTCCTGCCAGTTAGCGCTTAAGAATAAATCGGATACGGTATCGATTTCCGGGTTTTCGGCACTTAAGTAACATTTGATTCGGATACGAACATTGTCCACCCAATTGTGCATGTGGTATACCACAGCGAACTGTCGGTTTATCTCATAATCCGGGTAGTGAATACCGCAAACATCGGTTAGGAAGTTGAAACGAAGTGTTGCGTCGTCTTTTAAAAACTGCATTACTTCTACGATGGCTTCCGGAGTTACTTCGAAAGTAAAAATATCGTGGATTTGAACAAAATCGGATACTTTTAATCCGAAGTTTTCAATAAGTTTATTTTGTATTACTGAGGTCTCTAAAGCCATTTTATTTGATGTTATAAGAACCTAATAAGTCGTTGTATTCGTCGGAACTTCTGCGTCTTACGGATTCATTTTTTACAATTTCCTGTAATTTCATGATGCCGTCAAGGATTTGCTCCGGTCTTGGCGGGCAGCCCGGAACGTAAACGTCAACCGGTATCACCTTGTCTATGCCCTGAAGTACGGAATACGTATCGAAAACACCGCCGGAAGAAGCACAGGCTCCTACGGCAATGACCCATTTCGGTTCCGACATCTGTTCATATACCTCACGTAAAATCGGGGCCATTTTTTTGGCAATGGTTCCCATAACCAGCAACATGTCGGCCTGACGCGGAGAGAAACTCATACGTTCGGATCCGAAACGCGCCACATCATAATGGGACGCCATCGTAGCCATAAATTCAATTCCGCAGCAAGAAGTGGCAAAAGGCAGAGGCCAAAGGGAATTGGCTCTGGCAAGTCCTACCACATCGCTTAGTTTGGTAGCAAAAAAACCTTCTCCGGCATATCCTTCCGGAGCCGCTACCGTGTTGTATTTTGGTGAATCGCTCATTGTCTTATTTTTTTATTCCCACTCTAAACCTTTCTTCTTGATAACGTAGTAAAAACCAATTACCAGAAGTGTCATAAAGATGCCCATTTTGGCTAATCCCTCCCAGCCCATTTCTCTGAAATTTACGGCCCAAGGGTACATGAAAATCACCTCTACGTCGAAAAGAACGAAAAGAATGGCAACCAGAAAGTATTTTACCGAGAAAGGAATACGGGCATTACCTACTGATTCGATACCGCACTCAAAGTTTTTGTCCTTGTTCTTCGAATGTCTTTTCGGTCCTAAAAAGCCGGAAATTATGATGGTTGTTACCACAAATCCCACAGCCAGAAGTAATTGCATTGCAATAGGAATGTAATCGATTTGGTTTGTTTGCATGGCTTAATCTCTTTTTTATGAAAGAATTCACAAATATACATTCCTAAACTTTAAACACAACGTAATTTTTTAATGATTTTGGCGTTACACAGTATATAAATGTAAAACATATTTAGACTAATTACAAATAATTAACGTAGTGTTGTCAGTGTTTTTCTGAAAATTCTGAATAAAAAAACCGCTCCAATTGGAGCGGTTAGACCTTCATAGGTAATCAAAAAATAATGTATATTAGTCTTCGATAACAGCTACATCAGCAGCTACTTTACCTTTTCTTCCTTCTTCTTCTACGTAAGATACTCTTGTTCCTTCGCTTAAACCTTCAGCTTGAAGACCTGTTGCGTGAACGAAGATATCGTTACCTGTTTCGTCGTCTGTAATGAATCCGTATCCTTTAGATTCAATAAAGAATTTTACTTTTCCTGTTCGCATTCTGTAATAAAAAAATAATTAATAATATTTCAAAGATATACTTTTTTCTAAAGCAAACAAGTTTTTGATAAAAAATTTTTAAAAAAAGTGTTTAAGTGTTGAAAACATTAAAGAAAAGTTAATTAAATATTAAATAATTAAAAAAAAGCGACCTAAGGCCGCTTTCTCTGTGTTATTTTAAGTTGAGTTTTATCGAAAGCTCATCCAGTTGGCTGTTGTCTATTACCGATGGTGCATCGATCATCACGTCTCTTCCGGAGTTGTTTTTCGGGAAGGCGATGAAGTCCCGGATGGTTTCCTGTCCGCCCAAAATCGCTACCAATCGGTCCAAACCAAAGGCCAAACCTCCGTGTGGCGGTGCTCCAAATTGGAACGCATCCATCAGGAACCCGAATTGGTTTTTAGCTTCTTCTTCGGTGAATCCTAAATATTTGAACATCAATTGTTGCGTTGCTTTATCGTGAATACGGATGGAGCCTCCACCGATTTCATTTCCGTTCAATACCATGTCATAGGCATTTGCGCGGACTTTTCCCGGATCGGTTGCCAATAAATGCATGTCTTCCGGTTTCGGGGAAGTGAACGGGTGGTGCATCGCGTGGTAGCGGCCACTTTCTTCATCAAATTCCAATAATGGGAAATCCACTACCCAAAGCGGGGCGAATTCTTCCGGTTTACGCAAGCCCAAACGTGTGGCCACTTCCATACGAAGCGCGCTCAATTGCGTTCTGGTTTTGTTTGCCGGTCCGGACAACACGAAAATGATATCGCCTTGTTTTGCTCCGGTAAGTTCTGCCCATTTTTTCAAATCGTCCTGATCGTAGAATTTATCCACCGATGATTTTAAACTTCCGTCGGCTTCCAATTTACAGTATACCATTCCGGAAGCGCCAACTTGAGGGCGTTTTACCCAGTCAATTAAGGCGTCGATTTCTTTTCTGGTGTAAGCTGCTCCGCCGGGAACAGCGATTCCCACTACCAATTCTGCCGAATTGAATACGCCGAAATCTTTATGTTGTGCTACGTCATTCAACTCACCGAATTCCATTCCGAAACGGATGTCCGGTTTGTCGTTACCATACGTTTTCATGGCATAATCGTAGGTCATTCTCGGGAATTTGTCTACTTCAATACCTTTTATTTCTTTTAATAAGTGTCTTGTCAATCCTTCAAAAACATTCAGGATGTCTTCTTGTTCCACAAACGCCATTTCGCAATCGATTTGTGTAAATTCCGGCTGACGGTCGGCACGTAAATCCTCATCACGGAAACATTTTACGATTTGGAAATATTTGTCCATGCCGCCCACCATCAACAATTGTTTGAAGGTTTGTGGAGATTGCGGTAAGGCATAAAACTGACCCGGATTCATACGTGAAGGTACCACGAAATCGCGGGCTCCCTCCGGTGTTGATTTGATTAAGTAAGGCGTTTCCACTTCACAAAAATCCTGAGCCGAAAGATAATTACGTACTTCCTGGGTTACTTTATGACGGAACAGTAAACTGTTTTTAACCGGATTTCTACGGATATCCAGATAACGGTATTTCATACGGATGTCTTCTCCACCGTCGGTTTCGTCTTCAATCGTGAAAGGCGGCGTGATGGCTTCGTTAAGAATGGTCATTTCGGATACCAAAATTTCAATATCACCGGTGGTCATGTTCGGGTTTTTCGATTCACGCTCGATAACCGTTCCCTTAACCTGAATCACGAATTCACGTCCCAATGTTTTGGCCAATTCGAAAACGGCTTTGTCGGTACGGCTTTCGTCGAAAATTAGTTGTGTGATTCCGAAACGGTCACGTAAATCCACCCAAATCATGAATCCTTTATCGCGTGATTTCTGTACCCATCCGGCAAGGGTAACTTCGGTATTGATGTGTGAAGCGTTTAATACGCCACAGTTATGACTTCTGTACATTTCTGATAAAATTTGTTGCAAATTTAAGTTTTATTTTCCGACTATGAAACCCAGCTTTTTAATTAAAATGCAATTTTAAATCTGTAAGAATTTACTTTGTCGTGTTAAGTTTTACTTTCATGTTACCAAATTGTTACCTAAAAGTTTCATTAATGTAAAATATGTCGTAATTTCGATAGTGTTATTGTTAACCTATTAAAACACAAACGCTATGAAAAAGAATTTAATTGCTGGATTGTTATTGTTTACGGGAGTAGTATTCGCACAAAACATCGAACCAAAATATGAGATTGTCGGTAAAATGGTAAAAGCTACCTATTATTATGATAACGGTCAGGTAAAACAGGAAGGCTACTATAAAGACGGGAAACTTCACGGAAAATGGGTTGCCTTTAACGAAGACGGATCAAAACAATCGATTGGAGAATATGCAGACGGAATGAAAACTGGTAAATGGTTTTTCTGGAACAATACAAGTTTAGCCGAAGTGGATTATACGAAAAGTAAAATCACCGATGTTAAAAAATGGTCTAAGGATGCTTTAGTACACAGAAATTAGTCACGGTTTGGTTTTCAAAAAAGATTAATGCTGTGTGCTGATTATAGAATCGGCATCTTTAAAGGGAAATGGCTGTTACAGTGTAGTGACAGCCATTTTTTTATGTTTTTTTTCTGAAATTTCCGTGAGTTTGTTTTAAAATACATCTTTTAAGTACTTGATTTTCAGTAACTTTAGGTGTTTAATTTTTGAACAGCAAGTTATGGAGTCCGACTTATTTGCTAACCGAACCGAAGCAGGAATATTGCTTTCCGAAAAATTGCTCCGGTATAAAGGTACCGATACCCTTGTGCTTGCCATTCCCAGAGGCGGAGTACCGGTAGGCTATGAAATTGCAAAAAGACTACAACTTCCCTTGGGAATTCTGCTTTCCAAGAAAATCGGACACCCGTCCAATAAGGAATATGCTGTAGGCTCGGTTTCTTTGGATTCCGTTATTGTTAACGAGCGTACCCAACTTCCTGAAGAATATATCGAAAACGAAATGATACGCCTTCGGAAACTGCTGTTGGAGAAACAATTGCTTTATATGGGCAATGAAAAATTTCCGGAGGTAGAAGGCAAAAACGTTATTGTGGTAGACGACGGCATCGCAACAGGAAGTACCGTGCTGGTGAGTATTGCCATGCTGCGAAAAAAAAACGCCAAGAAAATTATTGTGGCCGTTCCGGTGGTGCCTTCCGATAATGTGGAATTGTTCCGACAGAAATCCGATGAGTTCGTTTACTTGCTTGCACCTTATTATTTTGAAGCGGTAGGGGCTTTTTATGAAGTTTTCCATCAAGTGGAAGATGAAGAAGTCATTCGGTTGCTCAACGAGGCCAAACATTTACATTAAAAACAGGAAACCGATGGAAACCGACATTCCGTTGTCGTCAGTGACTTTAAAAGGCGATTTGATTATTCCAAACGATGCTTTCGGTATCGTGGTTTTTTCACACGGTAGCGGCAGTAGCCGATTCAGTACGCGAAATACTTTTGTGGCCCAGCTTATCCGAAAGCATCATATGGGAACTCTTTTGTTTGATTTGCTCACGGAAGAAGAAGATCAGGACTATGAAAAACGATTCGATATCGAATTACTGACCCAAAGGCTGATTGAAGTCACGCAATGGCTACAAAGGAATGAAGCCACAGAAACGTTGCCGATGGGTTATTTCGGTGCCAGCACGGGAGCAGCATCGGCATTGGGAGCATCGGCTTATTTCGGTTCGATGATACGGGCTGTCGTTTCCCGGGGAGGACGGCCGGATTTGGCATTTAACGCCTTACCGTCGGTTATTGCGGCTACATTGCTCATTGTGGGCGGACGCGATTCGGAAGTGATCGATCTGAATCGGTTTGCCTATGAAAATTTATCCTGTATCCGGCAATTTGAAATTGTGGACGGTGCCACCCATCTTTTTGAAGAGCCCGGAGCTATGGAACAGGTTGCCGATTTGGCAGTGTCCTGGTTCGAACAGTATCTGAAACCATAAAACATAAAAAAACCGCCACATCACTGCAGCGGTTTTAACAAATTAAATATAAAGATTACATCTCGTGTTTCGGTGTGAAACCGTCATCACTTAATTCATTATGAACATAGTTGGCCACCATTAATTCGGCGTAATCCACTTTTTCGTCTTTGCCAAAACGTCTTTTCAGACTGTCGAAAATCGCATAGACTACCGGAACGACTACCAACGTCAGGAACAAAGACGAAATCAATCCGCCGATGATTACCCAAGCCAATCCGTTGTTCATTTCGGCTGCCGCACCTTTTGCCAATGCAATCGGAACCATCCCGATAACCATCGCAATGGTGGTCATTAAAATCGGGCGCAAACGGGCGTGATTGGCTTGTATTAGAGCGTTAAATGTGTTTTCTCCTTCAGCTTTTCTGTGGTTGGCAAAATCGACCAGTAAAATCGCATTCTTCGTTACCAATCCGATCAACATGATGATACCCAAAATGGTAAAGATGTTTAACGAGTTATTGGTCAGCGCCAAGGCAAATAAAGCCCCAATGAACGATAGCGGAATGGAGAACAATACCACAAACGGCGTGATAAAGTCGTCATATAAAGCCACCATTACCAGGTAAACCAGGATAATGGCCGCTAATAAAGCGATTCCTAAGGTACCGAAACCTTCCGTTTGGTTTTCCATATCCCCACCCCAAACATAGTTAACACCGGTTGGACGCTCCATTTGAGCGAAAGCCGTTTCCCATTCCGTAGCAATGGTACCGGAAGGTCTGCCCACCGATTGTGCTTCGATGGTTACCGCCGTACTTTTATCGCGTCGTTCCAGCATACTTGGTCCGGAACTTTCAATCACTTCAGCAAATTGCGACAATTTCACCTGTTGCCCGGCATTGTTTACAAAAATCAGGTTGTTTACATCGTTAATGTTCGAACGATCGTATTCGTTGAAACGGATGTTGATGTCGTATTCGTATTCTCCGGCTCTGAATTTTCCGTCGGTATTTCCGTTGAAAGCGGTTTGCATGGTTAAACCTACGGTTTGAAGATTTAAGCCTAATGCGGCCATTTTATCACGGTCTACCTGTACTTTAATTTCAGGATTTCCGGCTTCGGAAGTTAATTTCACTTCGGAAGCACCCGGTACCTTTTTCAACTCCACTGCGGCTTTTTGGGCAAACGCCATAACATCATCGAAATTCGGACCGGTAACCGTTAAGGCAATTGGTGCTTTATCGGCTCCTAATAACCCCATCGGTACTGTTTTCACTTTCGCACCAACCAATTCTTTTTCTAATTGCCGTTTTATTTTCGCGGCATAGATAAACGAGTTGTCATCACGTTTAGATTTTTCAACTAAGGAGATCAAAATTTCCGATTTGTAGGCTGTCGATTGCGTAGCGCCCATACCATCACTGGTTTGTCCTACGGTGGTAATCATGTCGACAATATTTTTATCTTTTTTCAGATACTCTTCCGCTTTTTGGGTCATGAAGTTCGTTTGTTCCACCGAAACGTCTTTTGGCATTTCAATCTGAACAAGGAATTCTCCTTTGTCGGTTTTTGCAAAGAATTCCCCACCGATAAATCCGCCACCTAACAATCCGAAAACCGAACCGAAGAAAGCAAACAACATGATTACTAAAGTTGTTTTCTTGTGGTGTAACGACCATTTTAAGATGTCGGTTACTTTGTGGGTGAATCGGTCCAAATAATTTTCAAAGCCTAAAATAATTTTTCCGAAAACGGATGTTTTGTTCAAATGTTCTAATTTTCCGTAACGGGAGAACAACCAAGGCACAATCGTAAACGAAGCCAATAAGGACAACATCGTGGCAATAATTACCGTAACACAGAACTGCGTAATGATGTTAGACACTAATCCCGTACTCATGGCAATTGGTAAGAACACTACCACAATCACTAAGGTAATCGCGGTTACGGTAAATCCGATTTCTGCCGTACCATCATAGGCGGCACGCACTTTGTTTTTACCCATTTCCATATGACGGTGAATGTTTTCCAACACTACAATCGCGTCATCCACCAAAATACCTACTACTAATGAAAGTCCTAATAAACTCATTAAGTTTAAGGTATAACCCATTAATGAAATTCCGATGAAGGTAGCGATTAACGAAGCCGGAATCGAGACCATTACGATGGCTGCATTACGTAAACTGTGCAGGAAGAACAACATTACAAAGGCTACCAAAAAGATGGCGATGAACAAATCGTGCATTACATTATCGGCAGCGGTTAGCGTAAATTCACTACTGTCGTTCGCTACTTTTAATTTTAAGTTCGATTTGCTGTAATCTTTTTCAATTTTAGCAATCGCTTCTTTTACTTTTTTACTTACTTCAACCGCATTCGCATCCGATTGTTTGATTACTTGTAATAAGATGGAACCTTTTTGATTGATTCTTGAAATCTTAGACACGTCTTTTTGTGCGTCTTGTACATCGGCAACATCACCTAAACGAATTTGTACGCCATTGTTAGAAGAAATCACCAGATTACGCAATTCTTCCACCGATTTGTATTTTCCGGACAAACGAATGGTAGTACTGTTTTCTCGGGTTTTAATATTACCCGTTGGGAAATCCAAATTGGAGGATAAAACCGCTTGTTGCACTTGTGGTACAGACAATCCGAAACCTTGTAGTTTTGTGGCATCCAGACTTACCTTAATCTCTCGTTCTTCTCCACCCACTAAGTTTACTTGTGCTACACCCGGTACACGAGAAACGACAGGTTGAATTTTTTTATCCAACAAATCATAGAACGCGATTTCATCCATGCTTGCTGTTGCTCCAATCGTCATAATCGGTAAATCACTCAAAGAGAACTTACTTAAGGACGGCGGATCTACATCATCGGGCAAGTCTTTCAGTACGGCATTGATTTTACGTTGGGCATCGTTTAAGGCATAATCGGCATTCGCGTCTGCGGTTAACGTAATCATTACTACCGATAAACTTTCGTATGATTTTGATTCTAATTTTTTGATGTTTTCCATTGTGGAAACCGCATCTTCAATTTTCTTGGTAACGGTATTTTCCACCTCACTTGGCGAAGCTCCCGGATAGACAGTTGAAACGGTTACCACATTGATTTCAAACTTTGGAATCAATTCATAACTCAACTGTTTGTAACTGTATAGTCCACCTAATAGCAGTATCGTAAATAGTACGATAACCATCGATGGTCTTTTGATAGATATGTCTACAATTTTCATATATTCTGTTTAATTAAGCGTCGTCGTATGATTATTTTACAATAGAAACTTTCGTGTTGTCACTCAAGTTAATCTGACCGCTTGTTACCACTACATCACCCTTATTCAATCCGTTCAGAACTTCCACTTTATTGCCAAAGACTCTGCCCGCAACCACTTTTTTCAGCTTAGCCGTTTCGTTTTCTACCACAAATACCTGGTTGCTGCTCACGCTTCCTACGAAGGCGCTTCTCGGAATGGTCATTAATTCGGCTTGTTTTCCTTCATTGGAACCAAATACCACCGAACCGTACATTCCGGCCTTGATTTCATTGTTGGTATTGTTTGCAATGGCAACTTCAATTGGAAAATTCAATGAGGCATCCGCTTTTGGAGCGATGAAAGTGACTTTACCCGTATATTCTTTATCAGGATAAACACTTACTTTCACTTTTACGCTTGATCCGATTTTAAGTTGGGCAACCTGGCTTTCGCTAACCGCCACTTTCAGTTTTAAGGAACTTGTGTTCACGATTTCGAACATTTGTGTGGGTGGCATGGCACTTAAAATGGAACCCACTTCAATGTATTTTTTATTGATTATTCCGCTAAAAGGCGCTTTCACACGGGTATCGCCAACATTGATATTGGCCTGGGTTAATCTTGATTTTGCGTTAACCATGTTAATTCGGGCCTGATCCAATTGCTGTTTGGTGACACCGCCGGTTTTAAAAGCACTTTCAAAACGATTGTAATCATTCAACGCATTTTGATAGTTGGCATTGGCGGTTTGTGCTTCCACATTTACCACATCACCTCTGATAATTGCTAAAGTTTGACCTTGTGCTACACGGTCACCTTCTTTTACCAGAACGCTGATTACTTTTCCGGAACGTTCTGCTGCAAAGTTCAATTCCTGTGCCGGCGCAAAGTTCCCGTTGGCAATAAAATTATCTTCAATGGGACCGGTTGTAACTGTAGCCACACGAACGGCTACACTGCTGTTTTCCTGTGCAACGATTGCGGTGTCTGCTTCGTTTTGTTTTTTGTTATTCATTAGCGTTACAACGGCACCTCCAATTAACGCAACTCCCAGTCCGATATAAATTATTTTTTTCATTTGATGATTAGTTTACTAAATTTTTTAATTCTCCTTTTGATTTGATGATTTGTATTTCAGCCAGTTTGTATTCCAATTGGGCTGTGGTATAGTTGTTTTGCGATTCGGTTAGTGCGTTTTCGGCATCCAGTAAATCGGTTAACGATGCCAATCCGTTGATGTAATTGTTTTTGGTGTTTTCCAAAACCTCTTTGGCAAGATTTACGTTTTCTTTCTGGGTTTTGATGTTGATGATGCTGTTGTTCATTTGTGTTTTCGCATTTTCAAAACCATAGTTCAGGGCCAATTCCGTTTCTTTGATGTCCTCTTCAATTTTCTTTAGGCTCACATCCGCCTGGCGTACTTTAGAGCGGGTTGAGAATCCGTTAAATACGGGAATTCTCAGGTTTAAGCCAACGGACGCAAAATCGGTCCAATACACATTATCGGACGGTTTGGCACCCCAAGGAAATTCTTTTCCGATGCCCTGATAGCCGTATGTTCCGTTTAAGGAAAGTGTCGGATAGTATTCCGCCGCAAAGGATTTCTTCTGATACCCTAACAGTTCTTCCTGTTTTTTCAAAAGCGTAATTTCGGTTCTTTTGCTCATTTCCGCCTCGGTGGTAAATGCTTCGGCGCTCACATCAAAAGTGGTTTCCGGAAGACTGATTTTTTCACTCATCGGCATTCCGATAAAAAACTTCAATGTGTTTTCCTGAAGCTGTACCGCATTGGCCAGTTGCAAACGATTGGCTTCCAGATTGCTGACTTTCACCGAAATCCGGTCGTAATCGATTTTCTTCGCCAAGCCGTTATCGAACTGTCCTTTGATGATGTCACGAACTTTTTTGGTACTGTTCAGATTGCTTTCGATAATGTTTAGTTTTTGTTTGTAAACATACACCTGATAGTAACTGTTGGAGACCTTTTCGATTAATTGTTCTTCGGTCAGTTGCTGATTGATGGTGTAAAATTCTCTGGTCGTTTTAGCGGCCTTTAATCCGGTAAATACTGATTGGTTGAACAGGTTTTGCGTGATGGTAGCCGTGGCTGTACTGTTCCATTCTTGTCCGAAAGGAACCATGACAATCGTACCCGGTTGTCCGAAGAAATCGCCCGGTAAGGCACTTTCCTGTAAGATGGGGTTGTAGTTCAGTCCTCCGTTAAGCGTAACTTGCGGTAAGGCTTGTGCGCGCACTTCCGCGATCTGATGGTTGCTGTTTTCCACACTCAGTTTCGCTTTTTTGGCATCGGATTTGTTTTCCAAGGCATACTGAAGCGCCTCTTTAAGACTAAGCTCTTTTGTTTGAGCCTGAAGCACGGAAGCTAAAAGGAGCAGGACGATGGTTATTTTGTGTTTCATTTTGGTTATTGATTGTGTTTGGTAATAAATTGTTGTAATACGGATAGTCCTTTTTCGGTAATGATGCCTCTAAGATGGTATTCGAGAAAATTTTCCTGTAGGTTTCTCATCTTGAACATGTTCTCTGGGAATATTTCAATGTCTTTCAGGGAATTGATTCCGGAGTAATAAATACGTCCGATGAATTCCAAATCGATTTCTTTGCGGTACAGTTCCAATGCAATGCCTCTTTTCAGATTTTGGATCACGCAACTGTCCAGCTTGTCGAATTGTTTGCATTTTAAAGTTGCATAAATCTTCGGATAGAATTTTTGTAACTGATAAAAAGGCGAACTGTCTTCGTTTTTTAAATTATGCAGGACATATTCTTTAATTTCGAAAAGTTCTTCTATCGGATTTTTACCAATGGCACAGATTTCATCAATTCCCGAAGAAATGTTTTCGAAAAGGAAAAGTGTCGTGGCCTGAACCAAATCATCTTTAGTGGCGTAATGCTGATAGATTGTTTTTTTTGAAATGCCCAGCTCGTTGGCAATGTCATCCATGGTCACACTTTTGAAACCCAAAGAGAGGAACATATCGGAAGCTTTTTGTAATATATCGTTCTTCATCATTCAATTATTTGCCGCAAAATTACAACGGAAACTTTTAACACCGAAAAAGTTTCCAAAGTATTTACAAAAATTTAACATTTCATTTATTTTTGATAAACTCCGCCATTTAAAGTACTTTAGCAAAAAATTTGTTTCATGCATTCCATTTCACAATACCAGTCGTTTATTGCAACCCATTTTTCAGCTATTTCCATAGAAAGGGAGCCTAAGAATTTATACGAACCCATCGCTTATATTTTGTCTCTTGGGGGAAAACGAATGCGTCCGGTGTTGACCTTGATGACCGCCGAAATTTTCAACGCGGATTACAAAAAGGCATTGGCTGCGGCGACCGCGGTGGAAGTTTTTCATAATTTTTCGCTCATTCACGATGATATTATGGATGATGCCCCGTTGCGACGCGGAAACGAAACGGTACATGAAAAATGGGATGTGAATACCGGAATTTTATCCGGAGATGCGATGCTGATTTTAGCCTACCAATATTTTGAGCAGTACGAACCGAACATTTTTCAGGCGTTAGCGAAACTGTTCAGTAAAACGGCTTTGGAAGTGTGTGAAGGGCAACAATGGGATGTCGATTTCGAACAACGTGACGATGTGACCATTCCGGAATACCTAAAAATGATTGAATACAAAACGGCTGTTTTAGTCGGCGCTGCAATGAAAATGGGTGCGATTGTTGCCGAAACTTCCGATGAAAACGCCAACCTCATTTATGATTTCGGATTGAATCTTGGCATTGCTTTCCAGTTGCAGGATGATTATCTCGACGCTTTTGGGAATCCGGAAACTTTTGGAAAGCAGGTGGGTGGCGACATTATCGAAAATAAAAAAACGTATCTTTATCTGAAAGCCATGGAATTTGCCAAGGCCGCAGAAAAAGAACAGTTACTGCATTTATTCTCCATTCAACCCAATGATAACACCGATAAAGTGGTTTCGGTAAAAGAAATTTTCAATCGAACCGGCGCCAGTGAAGCCACACAAGAGGCAATTAAAAACTACACTTTTAAAGCTTTTGAACGGTTGGAAAAGATGCACATTGAAGCAGAGAAAAAAGCAATATTGAAAGCGTTTGGTCAAAATTTGATGAATAGAAATGTGTAGTATTCAGTAAAAATGGCTAGATTTCTAACTTCTAACTTCTAACTTCTAACTTCTAACTTCTAACTTCTAACTTCTAACTTCTAACTTCTAACTTCTAACTTCTAACTTCAAATGTTCATCGCACCTCAAAATACCGATTTGTTACTTTCTGAAGCGCAGAAGGAGGAGTTGTATGTGAAATTGGTGGAGCAAATCAATAAGGATTTTACGTATGCCAATGAGAGTGTCGAATTTCCGATTTCCATTTCGCCCATCGATTTAAAAATGCAGTTACACGAGAAAATCTACCGACTGATTCAATTCAAATTCGCCGAATACCTTAATTTACTGTACATTATCGATGTGTCGGAAGAGCAAATCAAAAAACTCGACGGTTCCGATTTGGTCGAACTGGCCGAACAGGTTACTTTTCTGGTTCTGAAAAGGGAATGGCAGAAGGTTTGGTTTAGAAATAGACTCTGACAAACGGCATCCACGCCTGGCTGTAAACATAATTGGATTCCCTATACAGGATGTTGTAGCGGAGTCCTATAGTGACGTTCTGATTCCGGTATCCGGCGCCTAAAAACAAAGCGGTATTCCAGAAATTATCCTTTATTTCCGGGGTGAATTCCGTAAACGTATTGTTCACGCGCAGTTGCTCCAATTCGGCAGACACCTGCATTTCCGGAATCGGATTAAAAAGGCTGATAAGACTGCCACCGTAAATGTGCGAATCAAACAAATTGGATTGTTTTACATAGCTGTATTGCGTTCCCAAACCTGCTGATACGTATGGGTTTATGTTGTAAATTCCGCTGGGCGCCACCATGATATTGGTGTAACCGCTTCCAACGCCCAAACCCAATCCGCCACCGAATTGTACGTTTCTCCAAAAATCATTTTTTTGATGAGAAATAAGGGTATCCTGTGCTTTTAATGAAAGACATCCTGTTAAAAAAAGCACAGAACTCAAAACGAATGTTAAAAAATTGAGTATGTTTCTTTTGAAGGCCATCATTAAGAAGAATTTATGATATAAAAGTATGAAAAACATTAGAAGATTATTATAAAGTATTGTACTTTTGCGTAAAATTTTTTTAACCCAAAATCGTCATTCGACAGAATTATGGATAGGTTTTCCTTTTTAAACGCAGCACATACGGCTTTTTTTGCCGATTTATACGAACAATATTTACAAAATCCCGATAGCGTAGAACCAAGTTGGAGGAGTTTCTTTCAAGGGTTTGATTTCGCTAATGAATTTGGTGGCGGTCCGGTTGAAGAACTGGAAAATATGGCTTCCGGAGGCGGTGATTGTTCGGCGGTTTCCGAAAAATTGCAAAAAGAATTTAATGTTTTAAAGCTGATTGACGGTTACAGAACCCGTGGTCACCTTTTCACAAAAACAAACCCGGTTCGCGAAAGAAGAACGTATTCTCCGGATTTATCCATAGAAAACTTCGGATTGTCGTCTGCCGATTTAAATACGGTTTTCGATGCGGCACGTATCGTAAACTTAAACCCTTGTTCGCTTCAGGATATTTTAAACCACCTGAATAAGGTGTATTGCGAGTCTATCGGAATCGAATACATGTACATCCGTGATCCGCAAGTAATCGAATGGATTCAGAAAAAACTGGATATCAACGATAACCTGCCTAATTTCAATGCCGATCAGAAGAAACGCATCCTTAAGAAATTAAACGAAGCGGTGTCTTTCGAGAACTTTCTGCATACCAAATACGTAGGGCAAAAACGTTTCTCGTTGGAGGGAATCGAGTCGGCTATTCCGGCGTTGGATTTCTTAATTGAAGCGGCAGCCGATAAAGGCGTGGAGCAATTCGTAATGGGAATGGCACACCGTGGTCGTTTGAACGTATTGGCGAATGTTTTCGGGAAACCGACTCAGGATATTTTCTCCGAATTTGACGGAAAAGATTACGACGACGACGCGTTGTTTGATGGTGACGTAAAATACCACTTGGGATTGACGGCCGACAGACAAACGCAGAACGGTAAAAAAATCAACGTGAATTTAGCGCCAAACCCTTCCCACCTGGAAACAGTAGGAGCGGTTATCGAAGGGATTGCCCGTGCGAAACAAGATAAATACTATGCTGAAAACCCATCAAAAGTATTACCGATTGCGGTACACGGAGATGCGGCAGTGGCAGGTCAGGGAATCGTATATGAAATCATTCAGATGGCAAAACTGGACGGTTACAAAACCAACGGAACCATCCATATCGTACTGAACAATCAGGTTGGATTTACAACGAATTATTTAGATGCCCGTTCGTCGATTTATTGTACAGATGTGGCTAAAGTGACCCTGTCTCCGGTATTGCACGTAAATGCAGATGATGCGGAAGCAGTGGTTCACGCAATGTTGTTCGCGTTGGAATACCGAATGGAGTTCGGAACCGACGTATTCATCGACTTGTTAGGATACAGAAAATACGGGCACAACGAAGGGGATGAACCTCGTTTTACCCAACCTAAATTATACAAAGCAATTTCGAGACAGAAAAATCCAAGAGATATTTATGCGGAGAAATTAAAAGCGGAAGGTTCGATTGACGGCAATTATGTGGCGCAACTGGAAGCCGAATACAAATCCAATCTGGAGCAAAGTCTGGAAGAATCCCGTAAAAGAGATTTGACCGTAATCACACCGTTCATGCAAAACGAATGGAAAGGTTTCGAACAGGCCGAAGCCGATGTAATGCTTCAGAAATTTGAAACGAAAGTAGACAAAGCAACCTTAACGGAAATCGCTAAAACCGTAACCGAATTACCATCGGATAAAAAATTCATCAGCAAAATCACCAAATTGATTGGCGACCGAAAAGCGATGTTCTTCGAATCCGACAAATTGGATTGGGCAATGGGTGAAATGTTGGCCTACGGTTCGTTGTTAACAGAAGGGTACGATGTTCGTATTTCCGGTCAGGACGTGGAACGTGGCACCTTCTCGCACCGTCACGCGGTAATCAAAGTGGAAGAGTCGGAAGAAGAAGTAGTTTTACTGAATCATCTTCCCAACAAAAAAGGAAACTTCTCGATTTATAACTCGCATTTGTCAGAATACGGTGTTTTAGGATTCGAATACGGTTATGCTTTGGCGAACCCGAATGCCTTAACCATCTGGGAAGCACAGTTTGGAGATTTCGGAAACGGAGCCCAAATTATGATTGACCAATACATTTCGGCAGCGGAAGACAAATGGAACAACCAAAACGGAATCGTAATGTTGTTGCCTCACGGGTATGAAAACCAGGGAGCGGAACACTCTTCGGCCCGTATGGAACGTTTCTTGCAATTGTGTGCAAATCACAATATGTATGTTGCGGATTGTACCACACCGGCGAACTTCTTCCACTTGTTGAGAAGACAGTTGGTAACGAAATTCCGTAAGCCTTTGGTAGTGTTTACGCCGAAGAGTTTATTGCGTCACCCGGAAGCCGTTTCTTCGGTAGAAGAATTCGCAAACGGACAATTCCAGGAAGTAATCGACGATGCTAATGTGAATGCGGCTCAGGTGAAAACCTTGGTATTCTGTACTGGTAAATTCTACTACGACGTAAAAGCGGAACGAGAAGCGAACGGAAGAAACGATGTCGCTTTGGTGCGTATCGAACAATTGTTTCCGTTACCAATCGAACAAATGAAAGCAATTATTGCCAAATATCCGAACGTGGACGATTACGTTTGGGCACAGGAAGAGCCAAGAAACATGGGAGCGTATGGTTTCATGCTGATGAACTTCAATGAAGTGAAATTCAGAGTGGCATCACCAAAAGCCTACAGTGCGCCGGCAGCGGGAAGTTATGTGCGTTCCAAAAAACGTCATGCGGCCGCTATCGCGATGGTTTTTGACAAGAATTTATTCCAATAAAATTGTATTTTTGATAAAATAAGATAATAACAACACCTATAAAATTATATACCGATGATTTTAGAAATGAAAGTCCCTTCACCGGGAGAGTCAATCAAAGAAGTGGAAATTGCTACATGGTTAGTAAAAGATGGAGATTATGTGGAAAAAGACCAAGCCATTGCTGAGGTTGATTCTGATAAAGCTACCTTAGAGTTACCGGCGGAAGCAAGCGGAATCATTACGCTTAAAGCGGAAGAAGGGGATGCAGTAGCAGTAGGTCAGGTAGTGTGTTTAATTGATACCAGTGCAGCGAAACCGGAAGGTGGAGCAGCGGCTCCTGCAGCAGAGAAAGCAGCGGAAGCTCCAAAGGCTGAAGCGCCTAAAGCAGCTCCTGCTCCAGCAGCAGCAACGTATGCCACCAATGCGCCATCCCCGGCAGCAAGAAAAATATTAGACGAGAAAAACATTCAGCCAACGGATATCGTGGGTACTGGAAAAGGTGGAAGAGTTACCAAAGATGACGCTGTAAACGCAGTGCCTTCAATGGGAACGCCTACCGGAGGTTCTCGTGGTTCGGAAAGAACAAAATTATCGATGTTGCGTCGTAAAGTGGCTGAACGTTTGGTAGCGGCTAAAAACGAAACGGCGATGTTGACTACTTTTAACGAGGTAGACATGAGTGCAATTTACGCGTTACGTGACCAATATAAAGAGGAGTTCAAAGCGAAACACCAAATGGGATTAGGCTTTATGTCGTTCTTCACGAAAGCGGTAACAAGAGCATTGCAATTGTATCCGGATGTAAACTCGATGATCGACGGTCAGGAGAAAATCTCTTACGATTTCTGTGATATCTCGGTAGCGGTTTCCGGTCCGAAAGGATTAATGGTACCAGTTGTTCGTAATGCAGAAAACCTAACGTTCCGTGGTGTTGAAGCGGAAATCAAACGTTTGGCGATTCGTGCACGTGACGGACAAATCACGGTAGATGAAATGACAGGAGGAACCTTCACAATTTCAAATGGTGGTGTTTTCGGTTCGATGTTATCCACACCAATCATCAACCCTCCGCAATCCGGAATTTTAGGAATGCACAATGTGGTGGAAAGAGCGGTGGTTAAAAACGGTCAAATCGTTATCGCTCCGGTAATGTTTGTGGCACTTTCTTACGATCACCGAATCATTGACGGACGGGAGTCGGTTGGATTCTTAGTGGCGGTGAAAGAGGCATTGGAAAATCCGGTGGAAATCCTAATGGACAACAATCCTAAGAAAGCGTTGGAGCTTTAGTAGGTTAGCGTTTATATAAATGAAAATCCCGTCTTTTAGGCGGGATTTTTTTGTTGTTGGTGTTTATGAATATTCTTATAAGTTGAAAGAATAACTGGATAGTTTATGCAAGAAGTGCAAACACAGAGACTTTCTGAAACACACTAAAGCTCTAATTTCTTATAACCGCTGTTAGCAGAAGTTTATTTTTTATAAAAGAAATATCCTTCTTCAACTATTGGCTGCCAATTTTCGTTTTTCAAATTTTTAAGTTTAAGCTCAGTGAACAACTTTTTAGATCCTGAAATTGTCATTGTATATTGTTCCCTGTTTTTCATGTTTTTTTCATTTACAATATATCCAAGGCTGTATTCATCCTCATTAGCTATTTTTTCTATATAGGGTTTAAGATATTCGCTAATTCCCTTTGGATGTGGGAATTTTTCAGATTTTTTGAATTCGATTTCAAAACTGCCCTCATACCTAAATTGTGGACTATAGTCAAATAAAAAATTTGGATTGTTTTTTTGTTGTGCTAAATATTTTCCATACTCACTTTTAGAGCTAAAACTTTTGATTTCAAAGGAATACTTGAAAGGGTGAGTTTCATTTAATTTACTGATTTGATTGAGGTCAAACTTGTAAGTATGTCCATCGTGAGTCATTGCGCTTTTTAGGTTTGGATTTATTGTCCAAGAACCGATTTCATCATAATTTTTAACAACAGTTAGTTTAAAACAAGGGTCTTCAAGTGAGTTCTTCACTTCATCGCCTAATTTCAAAGTTTTTATAAATTCAACTATTGATGTAGAATCTTCAATTATGAAATTGTACTTCTCAAATGACTTATTTTTATCATATTGAGGATAACGACCAATTATCTTAGTTTTAGAATTTACTGTCAGAGTATCAAATAAGGTTTTTTGACTAAAAGTTTGATTTGATATTAAAAGTGTCATTAAGATTATGAATTTTCTCATTTCGTCAATTTAAATTTCATGAAACCCCGGTTGTCAGCAGTTTTTATTTTTTATCTAATTCTTTCTTCAGTCTTTCGACATAATGGCCAAATCTCTTGTCTTTGTCAATTTGTGTTTTTTTTATCCACTCGTTGAATTTTTCTAAATTTTTCTGACTAAAGTATCCTGCTAAAATATTATAAGCATTTTCAGCATTATAGGTTTTATCAGCAATCTCTGCTACTATTTTATCATAAGTAGTTATTGCATCATTGAGTTGATTATTATGTATTTGTGAATAAAGTAATTCTTTATAAATATAAGCATCTTTTGGTTCGATTTTGAGTGCTGCTTTTAGAATATTGATAGCATTTTGAGATTGACCTAAACAATTATATGAAAAGCCTAATTCAACTCTAAGTCCTTTATAGTCAGGATTAATTTTATTTGCTTTTTCCAAAAACTCCAATGCTTTAGCACATTCTCCCCAACCATTATACATATATCCCCATTTATATAAACGTTCAATAGTATTTTCATCTTCTTTGTAATATTTGAGCCACTCAGGAAATTTGGAAACTTCCAATTCTGTAAAATGTGATTCTGGAATAATTGCTACTAATGTATTGTTGGGTTGTAATCTATGTTTAATGGAACCTTCCATTTCCTTTTTTTTGAGAATGAACTTTCCGTTACTGTTAATTTTGAAAGAGCCCGAATAGTCAAATGTTAATCCTGCTTGCGAATCAATATAAATAAACCCAAAAATATGTGAACCAAGAGAATCAGCTGGAAAAGCCACCCACTTGTCTTCACTTTGAGTAAATTTTGTATTGAAATTTAATTTATCCTGAGCGACACAATAAATTGTTGAGAATAATAAAATAATTAAAATGAGTTTTTTCATATACTGTTTGGTTAAAATTGCCGCCAACACATAAATAAACGAGTCCAGCAAACTTCTTCCCACAAACCTAACCATAAAAAAACACCTACACAATCACCAAATTCAGTGATATTTCAAAAGGCGGTTGTTTTGTCCTTCTGAGGAACGAAGAATCCCATAAGACTTCCATAACGAGATTTAGCTGCGCTGAACTTACGTTTCTACCTTGTCGGAATGACAACAGAACGCTAATGCGATTCCTCCTTCGTCGGAATGACAAAAACGATACGTAGTAATAAAAGCTGTTGCAACTAAAATTTTTTTAAAAATTTGCAACAAAATATGTTTCAAATTTTTTATTTTTGAATCATTGCAACCAATTTCGTTTCAAATTCTATTTTTTTAAAAAAACGCAACCAATGAAAAAAAACGCCACGCTAAAAACCCTATTGGGATTATCACAAGAGGAAACAGCTCATATGTTAGGCATAGAGCGAGGCCAATGGTCGATGTTTGTTTCCGGAAAACGCGATTTGCCTTTAGCCGCCACGCAACAATTGGCAGTAGTGCTGAAACATTTACAGGAGACAAAAACCTTTTCCAAAGAAAGTGAATTACTTACCAAAACCGAACAGCAACAGGCACAGGAAAAATTACAACAGGACTATCGCAAGGTGCAAATCAAACAGTACAAGATGACCAAACAAATCAGCACGATGGAAAACATACGAACCGAATGTTTCGCTGCCCTGGAAGTGGCCGCGTTTTTAGAGCAACAAAAAGAATCTCAAACCAAGAGCGCGCTGATAAGAAGCATCCGGGTAAGAGCCACGAACACCCTCAAGAAACACAATCGCTATGCGTTAACGGCCTTGCAGCTGAAAAAAGAAACCCTGGAATCGTTACAAATCCGTTTGGAACAAAAGATGAAACAAAACCCTTCGTCTTAAAATTTCGGATCGGGGAATTAAGAAACGGAGGACTTTTTGCTTTGCTTCAGGTTCTCCGACATTTCATTGATAATGGTTTTGTAATCCGGATTGTGATTGTCCCAAATTTTCCAAACCCCGTTTTGCTTCTTTATAAAATAGGTTTGCTTGTTCGCATGGTTGTAGGCATTGCATAAATTCCCGTCGTCATCCCGGAATTCCAGATTCCAGAATTCTTCCACCTTAATCACGGCAAGGTTGTCATCCAAAGAGCACAATTTAAAATCGTACAGTTCGAAATTGGAGCGGTTGTTCACATTGTTCAACTGGTGGCCCAATTGCGCAATATTGCTTATCAGGTCGTGGATTCTTTGTGTGAGCGGACCGTCGTCAAATATATAATGGGATAAATTCCCCAAATCCACTTCGGGCAATTTTAAAAGGCTGTTGAATTCTTCCTGACAATAACGGGTTATCAGTTTTTCAAAAACAGTGAGCAATTTTTCCTTTTCGGTAATTTCACAAGCCGCCGCTTCTTCAGGGACATTGTGATCGGCCGAATTTGACAGAAAGTGATTTAAGGAAGGATAACCAATGAAAATCGCCAATTTGTCAAGGGTTTTCAGAAATCGTAAATCCGAATTTTCGGAATCCGAATAATCGTTGGTGAAAATTCTTTGAAGGGTCGTACTGGATATGGTGGTTCCCAGTTCGTTTTTTCTGCAACCTTGCAGGTGTTCTGACTTCGATAACTGATCGGCAATAATTTCAGACAAAATAAGATACTGCGCCCTTTTCCACTTTTTCACACTCGTCAAAGAACTATTGAGAACGGAAGGAGTGGATAGAATACCCTGTTTTAATTGTTCAATAATAATTTTCATATGGCATTATGTCGGTTAGTTGTGTTAGGTAGATTCAATTATGGCTGAGATAAGTTGACTTTGTGGTTGACTTTTGGTTAATTTTTTAACAAATTTTAACAATAAATTTGAATTATTAAAATTATTTAACAATTAAAAGAAGTTATGAAAAAACATTTTTTAACATCATGGCCTAAAAAAATAGGGTTATTGCTTTTTGGAGCCCTTGTTTTGGGTTCCTGCGAAAATGAAAAAACGGATGATACTGCGGTACAGGAAAAATTAATGGATGGCGAAGTGAACCTTCTCGATCAGGGAAGATACGGTTGCGCTCCTTTTTCTGAAGCGTATTTGAAAAGCATTAAATTCCTGTCTCCGGAAGAGTACGTGTCAAAATTATCGGAGCTACGTCCGGATCTTGCTACTGCCGAGCAAAGGGTTGTCGCTACCACGGCATTGCCTTATTCGAAATATTTGCCGTCGCCTCCGGTTGGAAATCAGGGTAGTGAAGGTTCTTGTGTGGGCTGGGGTGTTGGGTATGCGGCACACGGAATTACACGATACATTAATAATTCGGTACATCAAAATTCATGGTCGGGAGCGGTTAGAAGTGCGGCTTATGTTTATAACCAGATTAAATTGGGGAATTGTGGGGCAGGATCGTATCCGAACGACGCAATGAACCTGATTAAAAACCAAGGACAATGCAGTAATAGCCAAATGCCTTACGTGGCAGGCGGATGTTATACACAGCCTACAACACAGCAAAGAACGTGGGCAGCGGGAAGAAAATCAAACGGATGGTTCTATGTTAATCCGACGAGCGTTGCGGATTTGAAATACTACTTGAGCCAGAATTATCCTATTGCGGCTTGTTTTGACGTAAACCAAAGTTTTTACGACATGCGACTGAACAATCACGTATGGTCGAATTTGTACGGAACCAGACAAGGCGGACACTGTGTTTGTATTGTGGGGTATGATGATACGACGCGTCAGTTTAAGGTTTTGAATTCCTGGGGTTCCGGCTGGGGACGAAGTGGTTATTTTTATGTGACGTATGATAATATGGCAAGAGGCGCTTTCGGTTGGACGGGATGCATACTTCCCAATGCCGCGGCTAACGCACCACAATAGATTTGTTTTTTTTAAGATTGGTTAACTAAACCGACACAACTGTAAAAAGCCTCAATTTGAGGCTTTTTTTAATACGATAAGGGTTTGGGAATAAGATTTTTTGTAGGTTTACTTTTTAAACAAAAGCATGAAGGCAAGCAAAAAATCGGCAGCAGTTGGATTTATATTTATAACGATGTTAATCGATATTATCGGATGGGGAATCATCATACCGGTAATTCCGAAATTGATTGCCGAACTCATCCATGGCGATATCAGTGTGGCATCCCAATACGGTGGCTGGTTAACGTTTGCTTATGCAATTACCCAATTTTTATTCGCGCCGCTAATCGGAAACCTGAGTGATAAATTCGGGCGCCGTCCCATTATTCTGATATCCCTTTTCTTTTTTGCCATGGATTATCTTTTACTGGCTTTTGCGCCAACAATCGCCTGGTTGTTTATCGGAAGGATTCTTGCCGGATTAACAGGAGCCAGTATAACAACGGCCGCCGCTTACATTGCTGATGTGAGTGACGAAACCAATCGCGCCAAGAACTTCGGGATGATTGGGGCAGCTTTTGGGTTGGGATTTATCATCGGTCCGGTTATCGGTGGGATTTTAGGACAATACGGCTCGCGGGTTCCGTTTTATGCCGCAGCAGTGCTTTGTTTTATTAACTTTTTATACGGTTATTTTATCCTTCCGGAATCCTTATCCAAAGCAAACCGAAGAGCTTTCAGTTGGAAACGGGCCAATCCGGTAAGCGCATTGCTCAACCTGAAAAAGTACCCGTCTTTAATCGGATTGATTGCCGCGTTGGTGCTGGTGTACATTGCCAGTCATGCGGTACAGAGCAACTGGAGTTATTTTACCATGTACCGTTTCAACTGGAACGAACGGATGGTTGGGATTTCATTGGGTGTTATCGGTTTGCTGGTGGGAATCGTGCAGGGCGGATTGATTCGATGGATTAATCCGAAATTGGGAAACAGTAAAAGCATTTATTTCGGATTGTTTTTGTATTCCATCGGAATGTTTCTCTTCGCATTCGCCACACAAGGCTGGATGATGTTTGTGTTCCTGATTCCGTATTGTTTGGGAGGCATAGCGGGCCCGGCTTTGCAGTCGGTCATTTCGGCTACCGTTCCCGCTTCGGAACAGGGGGAAATACAAGGGACGTTGGCGAGTTTGATGAGTGCCACATCCATTATTGGGCCGCCGTTAATGGCAAATACCTTTTACTTCTTCACCCACGATGAGGCACCGTTTAAATTTGCGGGCGCGCACTTTATTTTAGGCGGAATCCTGATGATTGTCAGTAGTATGATTGCCTACAGGACACTCAAAAAAAATTTTTGATTTATTTCAGATACAGATAATGATTGTAATAATCAATAATGGCTTTTCCTTTCAAAAGAATATCGGCGCCAATTATACCATGAACCGCTTTGGCTTTATATTGTTGCAATGCCAGATTCACATGACTCATGTCAAAAATCACCAATGAAAAAGCGTTGGTTTTCCAATGGGAAAGCTGGAGTAAATTATCGGTAGCCATTTGGGTATACATTCCCGTTGCTCCGGCGCCGGCCGCTTTGGTGGGCGAATCTTGGGCAATAATGTTAAAATAATCCACACTCTCAAATCCGATGCAGCTGTTGGAAGCGCCGGTGTCAAGAATGAAGCTGCCGGATACCCCATTGACCTTTGCTTTAATCAAAAGATGCTGGGTTTTGGAAACTTTGAATTTCACTTTCTTATACCCTTTTTTTCTAAGTAGTTCCTGCAGATTTTCCATGACTCAAAAATAAGGAAAACAAATTCAAAGTCATTAACTTTGCACCAAATTACAACTAATGATTTTTACCGATACGCATACCCATTTGTATTCCGAAGAATTTGCCGATGACCGCAGCGAAATGATTGAACGCGCCCTGAATAATGGTGTAAAACGTTTTTTCATTCCGGCTATCGATTCGTCGTACACGAAAAAAATGTATGATCTGGAACAGCAATATCCCGACAATATTTTCCTGATGATGGGACTGCATCCGTGTTATGTGAAAGAAAATTACGAAATCGAATTGGCCCATGTGGAAGCCGAATTGAAGAAGCGTAAATTTACCGCTATCGGAGAAATCGGAATTGATTTGTATTGGGATAAAACCACGTTGGACATTCAGAAAATCGCTTTTCAGAAACAGATACAATGGGCAAAGCAATACCAATTACCCATCAACATTCACTGTCGGGACGCTTTCGATGAAATTTTCGAAGTGTTGGAGCTGGAAAAATCACCCGATTTGTTCGGTATCTTTCATTGTTTTTCGGGAACCTACGAACAGGCCTTGCAGGCAATATCGTATAATATGAAGTTGGGAATTGGCGGCGTGGTCACCTTCAAAAACGGAAAAATCGACCAATTTTTAAATCAAATCGACATCAAACATATCGTTTTGGAAACCGATTCGCCGTATTTGGCGCCGGTACCGTATCGCGGAAAACGCAACGAAAGCAGTTACGTAACCTTGGTGGCCGAAAAGCTTTCAGAAATTTATCAGTTGCCGGTAGCGGAAATTGCCCGAATTACAACCGAAAATTCGCGTGAAATTTTCGGGATTTAACAAAGAAATCGCCTTTCATTCATAAAAATTTCGTTCATTTGTGAATTGTTAAAAATTAACTAATGCCAAAGTTCGACTCGATTCGCCAGTTTTATGACAGCGAAGTAAATACAGCCATTCAAAGCGTTGCGAATCATCCCATGATGAAGGCGCTGATGAGTTTTACTTTTCCCGATGTGGAAGAATCAGTTTGGATGGAACAGTTGAAAAGAACACATTCCATTCGTGATTTTCAGGTTAATTTCATTTATCAGTCCATTCAGCGCGTTTTGGAACGCAGTTCGGACGGACTGACAACGTCGGGTTTTGAGAAATTGGAACCCAATACCTCTTATCTTTTCATCTCCAATCACCGCGATATTATTCTGGACACGTCGTTGTTGAATGTCAGCCTGTTCGATCACGGATTGATAATGACGGCTTCCGCTATCGGAGACAATCTGGTGCAGAAATCCTTTTTGTTGACACTTTCTAAGTTAAATCGAAATTTTCTGGTACGCCGGGGATTGTCGCCAAGAGAGTTGTTACAGAGTTCGAAACTGATGTCGGAATTCATCTATCATTTGCTTTCCAAAGAGAACCGTTCGGTTTGGATTGCGCAGCGTGAAGGAAGAACCAAAGACGGGAATGATGCCACACACCAAGGGGTGTTGAAGATGTTGGCGATGGCTTCGGATGAAAAAAACCTGATGAACTATTTTAAGAAAATTAAGATTGTTCCGGTTTCCATTTCCTATGAATACGATCCTACAGACGCCCTGAAAATGCCGCAAATCATGGCAGAAGCCAACGACGAAATCTATATCAAGGAGAAAAACGAGGATTTTATCACGTTAATCAGCGGCATCATCGGTCAGAAAAAACGAATTCACATTCATGTGGGCGATGTTCTGGACAAGGAACTGGATAAGATTTCGGCTGAAAACGACAACAATAACAAACAGATTCAGGCGTTGGCACAGGTAATTGACGATTCGATTTTGTCGACGTATAAACTATGGCCCACGAATTTTATCGCATACGATTTGATTAACAATACCGATGAATTCTCAAATCAATATACCGAAAAAGAGAAGCAGCTTTTTGAACGCCGACTGGAAATGCGTTTGGGAAGCGAAGTGAATGCTTTGAAAGACAGTTTTTTAGCTATGTATGCCAATCCGGTAGTTAATAAATTGAAATATCAGAATGTCAACTAAGCCGAGAATATTATTGGTCTATACCGGAGGAACTATCGGAATGGTAAAGGATTCCGAAAGTGGCGTGCTTAAAGCGTTCAACTTCGACGAATTATTGCACAACATTCCCGAGTTAAAATTATTGGACTGCCACATTGAAACCTTTTCGTTCAAAGAGCCAATTGACTCTTCCAATATGAATCCGGAAAAATGGGTGGCGATTGCCGAAGCTATTGAAGAACATTACGATACTTTTGATGGTTTTGTGGTGCTCCACGGTTCGGATACGATGTCGTATTCGGCCTCTGCTTTGAGTTTTATGCTTGAAAATTTGACCAAACCGGTCATTTTTACCGGCTCGCAGTTACCAATTGGCGACTTGCGCACCGATGCGAAAGAAAACCTGATTACCGCCATTCAAATTGCGTCTTTGCAAAATAAAAACAAGCCAGTGGTTTCCGAAGTCGGACTCTATTTCGAATACAAATTATACCGCGGCAACCGTACGACCAAAATCAGTGCGGAACATTTTAATGCTTTCGCCTCGCCCAATTATCCGGAACTTGCCGAGTCTGGAGTGGATTTGAAAGTGAATACGGAGTTGTTGCTGAAAAAAGCACCCGGTAAAAAATTAAAGATCAACAAAACATTTGACGATAATGTTGTGGTGGTAAAAATGTTTCCGGGAATCAACGAAAGCGTTTTGTATGCCATTCTGCACATCCCAAATTTAAAAGGGGTCGTGCTGGAAACCTATGGTTCGGGGAATGCGCCCACAGAAGAGTGGTTCATTGCCATTCTGAAAAAAGCCATTAAAAAAGGGCTTCATGTGGTCAACGTAACCCAATGTTCCGGAGGAAGTGTGAATATGGGGAAATACGAAACCGGAATGCAACTGAAAAAAATCGGAGTGATTTCGGGTCACGACATAACCACCGAAGCCGCCATTACGAAGTTGATGTACCTTCTGGGTCAGCAAGTTGCGCCGTCCGTATTTAAAACGGTTTTTGAAACCGCTATACGAGGAGAATTAACGTAAAAATTTTTGAAATAAAGCTTCGAAATAACAAAATAAAATCGTTATTTCGCAATCTGAATTTAGAGAGGTGTCCGAGTGGTTGAAGGAGCTAGCCTGGAAAGCTAGTATATGGGTAACTGTATCGAGGGTTCGAATCCCTTCCTCTCTGCTAAATTTTAAAAGGCAATCTACGGATTGCCTTTTTTTATTACCTTAGTACAGAAAATCAAACAGTATGCATAAGTTTTTATTGTTGGCTTTATTTGTCATTACTCCTTTTCTCCTTTTTTCTCAGGAAACAGGTTCCAATGAAACGAAAACAGAAAATCTGAAAGTCGTCGATTCGCTTTTCAGAGAAGATCAGTTTTATGTGGCGTTAAGTTACAATTTGGTTCAGAACAGTCCGGCGGGTTTTAAGCAGTTTTCGTTTTCTCCCAGTATTTCTGCCGGTTTTCTGAGGGATTTCCCGATTTCCAAAAACCGCCATTGGGCTATTGCTCCCGGTATCGGATATTCCTATAACAACATCAAACAGTTTATCAGTACCGACGATCTTTTCCCTGAAAATCCACCGGTTCCGGCCGAAGAGGTTAAGACGAAAATAGTATCACACAGTATCGAAATTCCGTTGGAAATCCGCTGGCGCAATGCGAGCTACGACAGTCATAAATTTTGGAGAGTCTATACCGGTTTTAAAGCGCGTTATATCTTAAGTACAAATTTAAAATTGGAATCGGCCTCCATAGGCAGTGAGTCCTCAAACGTTGACGACAACATCAATAAATGGCAATACGGCATGTACATGTCCACCGGATACAATACCTGGAATATTCACGTCTATTACGGTTTGAATCCGATATTTAAAAACGGTTCGAAACTGTCGGATCTGAACATCGGCTTCATGTTTTATATTTTATAGCCAAAAATACCAAAGCGCAATCTGAGGGAGTGCGCCCACAAGAATTCCCACCAGCAATTCCCGCATCGTATGCGCCTGCATGTACAAACGGGACGACGCCACAAAACCAATCATTACGATAGAAAAAGCCACTAAGCTCACAAACGGAATGCCATAGTGAATCGAAATCGCCATGATAAACAAGGTCATGCCGGTAATGGCAATCATGTGGATGCTGGCTTTAAAATGGAGCACAATAAGCACTAAGGTTAAAATCGTGCTGATTAATGCCCCGAGAAAGAAATAGTATAATTCGGGAACCACTACCGTAGAAAAACTGTGTTCAATCAATACCAGATAAAACATCGCCTGAAAAGCCAGAGGCAAACGCCGCTCTTTTTTCTCATGCAGCATGATGCTGGATTTTGCCAGACCCAACGACTTTAAAAGGAAATACATCGAAATCGGTAAAAATACCGTCAGTATGGCAATCTGGAATAAAATCAGAAAGATTTCATACGGATAGAAAAAATCCTTGGTGACAAAAAAGTAAAACAAGGCCGCATACACCGAAACGAACAACGGATGAAAGAGATAGGAAAAGAAAGGAAGTATCTTTTTTAAATCCATTTTTTTAGTTTTTGAAGCGAATGGTTCGCGACGGTTTGGTTTCGCAGTTCCTGCTGTGCGCTTTATCTCCCGCCAGGGCGGGAGGATGCCGCTTCCATCAGGTCTGGGCGGTTTTCGTCTTTTTTGTCGGGCTACTTAAATTTTCTTGCGCATACGGGCTACCGGGATATCCATCAGTTCACGGTATTTCGCAATGGTGCGTCGGGCAATCGGATAGCCTTTTTCTTTTAGGATTTCGGCTAATTTATCATCCGGTAACGGTTTTTGTTTGTCTTCTTCTTCAATGACCGTTTTTAGAATTTTTTTGATTTCTATCGTAGAAACGTCTTCGCCCTGATCGTTTTTCATCGCTTCCGAGAAGAATTCCTTAATCAGTTTTGTTCCGTAAGGTGTTTCTACGTACTTACTGTTCGCTACTCGGGAAATGGTGGAAATGTCAAGGCCAATCATGTCGGCGATGTCTTTCAGAATCATGGGTTTCAGTTTCGATTCGTCCCCGTCGATGAAATACTCCTGCTGGTAATGCATAATCGCGTTCATCGTAACCAAAAGCGTTTCGTTACGCTGTTTGATGGCATCGATAAACCATTTCGCCGAATCCAGTTTCTGTTTGATGAACTGCACGGCATCTTTTTGGGAATTCGATTTTTCTCTCGAATCCTTATACGTTTGCAGCATTTCCTGATAATCTTTGGAAACGTGCAATTCCGGTGCATTTCTTCCGTTAATGGTCAGTTGTAATTCACCGTCCACCACACGTATTGCGAAATCGGGCACCACATGCTCCACGGTTTTGGAACTGCTCTCGAAGGATCCGCCCGGTTTTGGGTTCAGTTTTTCGATTTCGTCAATCGCTTTGCGCAACTGTTCCTGGGAAACGTCAAATTTCTGTAATAATTTATCGTAGTGTTTTTTCGTGAATGCGTCAAACTGCTGCTCGATAATGGAAATAGCCAGACTCACTGAATCTGTTGGGGTTTTGTGACGCAATTGTAACAGCAAACATTCCTGTAAGTCACGTGCGCCCACACCGGTAGGTTCCAGTTGGTGAATGATATGTAAAATGCGCTCCACGTTTTTCTCGTCAGTATAAATCCCCTGAGTAAACGCCATATCATCCACAATATCCTGAACGGTTCTGCGGATGTACCCCATGTCGTCAATGCTTCCTACCAAAAATTCGGCAATTTCGCGTTCGTCTTCCGACAGGATAAACGTATTCAGCTGATTGATCAAATCCTGGTGAAAACTAACCGGTGCAGCGAAAGGCAGGCTTCGGTCTTCATCGTCATCGCTGTAGTTGTTCGCCTGAAGTTTGTAATCGGGTGTTTCGTCGTTGCTCAGGTACTCGTCGATGTTGATTTCATCGGTATCGATTTTCTCGTTGTCAAAATCATCATAGTCATCGTACTCGTCTTCCGTTTCGTATTCGTCACTTTCCAACGATTCTTCCTTGCCGGCTTCCAAAGCGGGGTTCTCCACCAATTCCTCTTTCAGACGTTGTTCAAAAGCTTGTGTAGGCAATTGAATCAGCTTCATCAGTTGGATTTGCTGAGGCGATAATTTTTGGGATAACTTGAATTGTAGATTCTGTTTGAGCATTTACAGTGGGTTTTATGTAAAAGTTCCAAGCCTAAAGTTAATAAAAAACCCGAAACTTGGAACTGTAAACTATAAACTAAATTTTTATTAGAACTCGGCGTTTTGCGGTGTTCTTGGGAACGGAATTACATCACGGATGTTGGTCATGCCCGTTACGAACAATACCAAACGTTCGAAACCTAATCCGAATCCGGAGTGAACCGCACTTCCGAAACGTCTGGTGTCCAAATACCAGTACAATTCTTTTTCGTCGATGCCCAACACTTTCATTTTTTCCAAAAGCACATCGTAACGCTCTTCTCTCTGGGAACCACCTACAATTTCTCCGATGCCCGGGAACAGGATGTCCATCGCGCGTACGGTTTCTTTGCCAGGTTCCGTATTGTCATTCAAACGCATGTAGAACGCTTTGATGTTCGCCGGATAATCGAAAAGAATTACCGGACATTTGAAGTGTTTTTCCACCAGGAAACGTTCGTGCTCACTTTGTAAATCCACACCCCAATCGTCGATAGGGTATTGGAATTTTTTGTTTTTATTCGGTTTCGAATTTTTCAAAATGTCAACCGCTTCGGTGTACGAAACCCGTTTGAAGTTGTTGTCCATAACGAAGCTCAGTTTCTCCAATAAAGCCATTTCGCTTCGGTCGGCCTGAGGTTTTGATTTTTCTTCTTCCAACAAACGTTGTTCTAAGAATTTCAAATCGTCGCCGCATTTGTCCACCGTATATTTGATTACGTATTTGATGAAATCTTCCGCCAAATCCATATTGTCTGCCAAATTGTTGAACGCCACTTCCGGCTCAATCATCCAGAATTCTGCCAAGTGACGGGAGGTGTTCGAGTTTTCCGCACGGAATGTTGGTCCGAAGGTGTAAATCTGACCCAAAGCCATCGCATAGGTTTCACCTTCCAACTGTCCGGAAACGGTTAGGTTGGTTTCTTTTCCGAAGAAATCTTCTTTGTAATTTACTTTTCCGTCTTCGGTTCTCGGTGTTCCATCGAAGGGTAACGCGGTTACTTTGAACATTTCTCCAGCACCTTCCGCATCCGAACCGGTAATGATTGGCGTGTTTACATAGAAAAAGCCTTTTTCCTGAAAATATTGGTGTACCGCAAACGCTAATGTGGAACGCACACGCATGATGGCGCCAAAAGCATTGGTGCGGATTCGTAAATGCGCATTCTCTCTAAGGAATTCCAAAGAGTGTTTTTTAGGTTGCATCGGATATTTTTCGGCATCCGAATCGCCTAAAATTTCGATTTTGGAAACCTGAATCTCCACTTTTTGCCCGGCACCCTGACTTTCGGCCAAAGTTCCTACCACACAAACTGCGGCTCCGGTTGTGATTCTTTTTAAGGTTTCTTCGGGTGTGTTTGCAAAATCAACCACACACTGAATATTATTGATGGTTGAACCGTCGTTCAACGCGATAAATTGATTGTTTCTAAATGTTCTAACCCATCCTTTTGCTTTTACTTCATGCAGTCCCGGCGCGCTGTTTAGCAGGTCTTTAACTTTGGTGTGTTTCATTTTTAGATTGTTTTTTTATTCAATTTTCCGATAAAACTGAATTTTCAATAAATAAAAAATTAAATGCCTGCAAATGTAGTAAAAAGGCTGAAGAATTTAACCTTTTGAAGTTCAGATTTTAGAAAAGATTAAGGTTTCAAACACTATCTTTACCGGTAAATTAATTTCAACAACAATGAACTGGATTTTATTGGTTATCGCGGGTTTTTTCGAAGTGGGTTTTGCCTCCTGTCTGGGTAAAGCCAAAGAAACTTCGGGAACAACATCGACCTTGTGGATGGGCGGTTTTTTCGTTTGTCTGACCATCAGTATGTTACTCTTGTATAAGGCGACACAAACATTGCCGATAGGAACGGCGTATGCGGTGTGGACAGGAATTGGTGCCGTAGGGACGGTTTTAGTGGGGATTTTCGTATTTAAGGAGCCGGCTGATTTCTGGCGTGTCTTCTTTTTAACAACCCTGATTGCGTCTATTGTGGGGCTGAAATTCGTTTCGTCTCATTAGAATCCCAAATCAAGGACAAAACTTAGTTTTACAGAGATATTGTCGTTGAATGTAGGTAAGGCATTGTCTCCATAACGGTAGAATCCGGAAATTCCCAATCCGTTGTAAATGTTATTGAACTCCAATCCCGATTCGAAATAGCCGTCTTTCAGTGTTTTGTAGGCAAAGCCGCTGTGGTTAATCTGTTTTTTCGAATCTCCTATTGTTGCCCGGGTTACAAGAACGGTTGTCGGGTTCACCTTTTTAAACAGTTTTATCTTTCTTAATGCGTGTTTGAAGTGCAGTGCCACGTATTCGCTGGAGAAAAATTCATTGAAACGCATGGTTTCAAAACTGTTTTTTCCGGTAATGTTTAAACGTTGCAGGATGGCGTCGCGGTCTTGCGTGTTAGGAGAAATACTGTAAAGATGCGTGATGGGCACATCCCCAAAAGCAATTCCGGCCTGAAAGAGAAAGGAGGTTTTCTGCCCGTCAAGGTATTTTTTTTCGATTTCGGTTCGGAAGTCAAATTTTCCGAAATTCAGGTCATTGCCAAAAACTCCGGGTAAGGTATTCGAAAGTTGAAATGTGAATTTCGGAAATCTTTTTTCCGATTCGATTCTTCCGGATGGGGTTTGCATGTAATCGCTAAACGGATTCCATTGTACGGACAACGATGCGGTTGTTAAATTGTAATTGTTGTAGAATTTGTCCCCTGCCTGAAAGGTATAGTCGAATTTAGGGTCGATGTACGTTTGGGTCAGTTGCCAGACACTTTCCGTTTTTGGGATGATTTTGGTTTCCAAAAAAGCTTTCCAGGTTTTATGACTGAAAAACGTGGTTAAGTTGAAAGGCCGTGGGTCGTACAATCGGAATCGTTTCCGGTCAATATCAAAAATGGTACTACCAATTTCCTGTAAATCATCGGTATAGGAAACACTTATCCAGGAACCTGAAAAATTACCGATACGTGTCGATTGGCCCACACTGTATTTGAACCCGTCGTCTTTTAAACCATAAGCACCGTAGCCGTTCAGTCGAATGATTTTTGAAAATCCATCGTTGGTTATTCCGCCCAAGCCAAAACGAAATCCTTCGTAGTTGTTGTATTTTATCAATTGGCGGAGTTCCAGATCGACCGGACCTAAAGGAATAAATCCATTGATGACCTTTCGTCCGATTTTAATTTTTTGCTCGTATCCTTCTTTGGTTACCAAACTGTCTAAAGTGGAGTAGGTACTCATGCTTCTTACATCCAGACTGTCTTTGCGGAAGGGCGTCCAGTAGCTTTCGTTTTTTGAAATCGCATCTTCATTAATGTCAATGGCGATGTACTGGTGTTTGATTTTTACGGGCGTATTGAATTCGGTCTCAAAGTTTTTGGATTCGGAAAGGATATACACGAAATCGGAGGCAGATTTTTTTTGTTTTTTGCTTTCGTCTTCCACTTCTTCCTCATCGGGTGTGAATTTAATGGTTTCCCCTAAAATTTTCACGTCTCCCTTGTTGCTTCCTTTTACGATTTTAAAGGTGTTCTTTTCAGGAAACCAAGTGTCGTCTTCCTTGTAATACGTCAGGTAATTGGTGGCACTGATGTCGAGAATTCCTTTGGAACGGTATACGGATTTCGCTACGGCAAAACTTTCTTTATCGATGTACAGAATGCCCTCCAGTTTCGCCTTTCTGTTTTGGTTTTTATGCTTGAAATGAATCATGAATGCTTTTCGGTTGCCCAAAAATACGGTATCCAGAATTTTGTAATTGTAGTAACTTAAGGCGTCGTTGGCAATGGGATTGGGGTATTTGGTTTCGAAAAGTTCGATTTTGTCATCGTAAACGGAATACGATTGCAGTTTCAAACCGATGTACTCGTAAATGGGTTGTTTAAAACCCGCCATTCGGGTGGCCAAAACGGTTTCTTTCATGCCTTGCTGCTGACTGAACTGAATGTGCGATACTTTTTCCGTTTGATACAAATGCTGTTTCTGAATGATTTTCTTGAATTTGAAATCGGACGAATCCAGTTTCTGAAGTCGGGCCCCTACTTTTTCATAGATAAAAACGGAATCAATATCTCCTCTGATGGAATCCGGATTGGCGGTTATGATGAGTTTGTTGTAGGTTTTAAACTGAAAGCTGTTAAGTTTTTTCTGCGGATTGTTGATGTCCTTATAAATGATGGTGTTTTTGATGATGTCCAATGCCGGATTTCCACCGATGACCAGTTCATTGAGTCGCTGTGCTTTTTCGGAGAGTTTTACCGAATAAAATTTCTGATTGGTTTTTAATACAATGGTTTCCGGCTGAAATCCGGTATAGGAAACCGTGAAATTGTTAACGCCGGCGGTGTTTTCTATAATGAATTTTCCGTCGACATCCACAATGATGGTTTTTCCGTTACTCAGATGAATGGTGGCAAAAGGCAATGGTTTGTTGTTGCTGGTATTGCGAACAATTCCGGAAACGGGGTTCTGGGCATTACCTAAAATGCTGAATGTAAAAAACAGAAAGAGAAAAATTCGCATCAAAATAAGACGGACTTTCGGAATAATGGTTACAAAAGTAGGGTAAAGGTATGAAATAAAAAATCCCGATTAAAAATCGGGACTTAAATTATACTTTCATGATTTCAGCTTCTTTAATGGCTAAATGCTCATCGATTTTTTTGATGTATAGATCGGTAAGTTTCTGAACATCGTCTTCCGCTGTTTTACAGATGTCTTCCGAAGTTCCTTCTTTTTCCAATTTCTTGATGTCGGTATTGGCATCTTTACGGGCGTTACGGATACTTACTTTCGCGTCTTCCGCTTCCGCTTTGGCTTGTTTGACCAATTCTTTACGACGCTCTTCTGTTAATGGCGGAACGCTGATGATAATGTTGTCTCCGTTGTTCATCGGGTTAAAACCAAGATTGGCAATCATAATCGCTTTTTCGATAGGGTGCAGCATGTTTTTTTCCCAAGGGGTAACCGTAATGGTTCTCGCATCAGGAGTATTCACATTGGCTACTTGTGAAAGCGGGGTTTGTGAACCGTAATAATCCACGAAAACACTTCCCAACATTTGAGGAGACGCTTTTCCGGCACGAATGTTTAAAAATGATTTTTCCAGGTGTGCAATAGAACCACTCATGGATTCTTTCGTGCTATCTAAAATAAAAATGATTTCTTCAGTCATGATACTAATTTTTTATAAATCAATATTAAATATTTACTGTTGTTCCTACGGTGGCGCCTTCACAAACTTTCAATAAATTGCCTTGTTTGTTCATGTCGAAAACGATAATCGGTAATTTGTTTTCCTGACTCAAGGTGAAGGCTGTGGTATCCATGATATTCAATCCTTTGCTCAACACATCGTCAAAAGTGATGTAATCGTATTTTACGGCATCGGCATTTTTCTCCGGATCCGAATCGTAAACCCCGTCTACACGGGTTCCTTTTAAAATTACGTCGCAATCTACTTCAATTCCTCTCAAAACGGCTGCCGTATCCGTTGTAAAATAAGGATTCCCGGTTCCGGCTCCAAAAATTACAATTCGGTTTTTTTCCAAATGACGCACCGCTCTTCTTTTGATGTATGGTTCGGCAATCGCTTCAATTTTCAAGGCGGTTTGCAAACGGGTCTGCATTCCGGCATCCTCCAAAGCGCCTTGTAACGCCATTCCATTAATAACGGTAGCCAGCATTCCCATATAATCGCCTTGTACCCTGTCCATTCCGTTACTTGCACCGGCAACGCCTCTGAAAATATTTCCGCCTCCGATTACGATGGCAATCTGAACGCCTTTGTCGTGAATTTCTTTTATCTCGGCAGCATATTCAGCTAAGCGTTTCGGGTCGATTCCGTATTGTCTGTCTCCCATCAGTGCTTCGCCACTCAGTTTCAGAAGAATTCTATTGTATTTCATTGTTGCCTGTTGTTATTTCTCAATGGTCACACGGAACTCGGTTCCTCGTTTCATTGCGGTGTTTTGTTTAATGGTGCAAATATAGTTATAATCTGTTTTTTTGAAATAGGCAAACCAAAAATTATAATGCAAGTTCTTCGAATGATTTTTTTGCGGCATTGTAGCCAATATTGAAAATCGCATCCATTTTGGCTTTGCTGGTTTCAAACGTACTGTAAACGGCGAGTTCTTCCGGTTCAATAACCCAGTCACAAATGTTGAATTTGTGCATATTGGAATTGGCGGATAGCAGGTCGAAAGCCCTTGTGGTTACGGCTTTGATTGAGGACAAATCTTTAGCTTCAATTTTTTGTATCGGACTGACATAAACACCAATCAGTGTTTCACATCTTCCCTGCAGAATATCGGTCGGAAAATGGTTGAGAATGCCACCGTCGCTATACAGTTTTCCGTTCATTTCATAAGGCGAAAGTACTCCCGGAAACGAGGAGGAGGCTAAAATGGCGTCCACCACTTTGGTATCGGGGCCGAAAATTTTCAGTTTTCCTTTCACCAGATCGGTTGCGGTAATGTGGGTGTGAATTTTTAAATCGCCAATGCGCGTTTCTCCAAAAATGGCATGGAAGTAAAATTTAAAGGCATTCGAGTCGATTATTCCTGCCTTTTTAAACGTAAAATGTTTCCAGTTGAAAAAATAAATGGATTTGAAGAATTTCAGAATTTCTTCGGGGGACTTTCCGTTCGCATATAAAGCCGCGACTATGGAACCCGCACTGGTTCCGGCAATGTGATTCGGACGAATGTTCTTTTCTTCCAGAAATTTGATGGCTCCGGCGTGCGCCAGCCCTTTTGAGCCACCACCCGAAAGTACCAACCCTAATGATTTTGTTTTTAAATCCATTTGCAATCTTTGGCATAAAATTACACTTTTTGACCTTTCAAATGTGACTTTTATCACATTTCGAATCTGATTTTTGAAGTAACTTTGTAGTTAAAATAAGAAAAAATGAAATTCATCATACAACAGGCCTTGCAAAACAGTTGCAATTATGCCGACTACAGAGCAAAAGTGTCCCAGTTATTGAGCGAGGGGAAGTCGTCCGGAAATGAACAATCGGAAGATTTACTGCATTACAGTCAGCTGAACGAAGTGCGCATGAACCGTCTGGATAAAACAATCGTCGTTCCGGAAGACGTAAAACGCTCCTTGGCCAATCTGAACAAAAAATACATCTGGTTGGTATTGGCGGAAGGCTGGTGTGGGGATGCGGCCCAATTGTTGCCCATCATGCATAAACTGGATGAAATTGCAGCCCCAATTGATTTGCACATTGTTTTTCGTGATGAAAACGATTCGCTAATGCAGGAATTTTTAACCAATGGCGGAAAAGCAATTCCCAAATTGATCATACTGAATGCAGACAGCCATGAAGTATTAGCGGCGTGGGGACCAAGACCGGAAGGTGCTTCCCGACTGATCAAAGAATTTAAGGCGAAATTTGGGGTCGTAAATGAAGTGGCTAAAACCGAACTGCAGAAATGGTACCTGCACGATAAAGGGTTGTCGACCATGGAAGAAATTACGAAAATTATGCTTGCTTTGGACTAACCGAGGCTTCGAAATCAGTTGCTAAGATGGCGTTTTCTACCGAGAATTCGCCAATTTTTGTTCGGCGTAAGGCCGTTAAATGGGAACCGGAACCCAATGCCAATCCAAAATCAAAAGCCAGCGAACGGATGTACGTTCCTTTGCTGCACACTACTCGGAAATCAATTTCAGGTAAGGCGATTCGGGTCAGTTCGAATTCATGAATGGTGGTTTTCCGATGCGCGATTTCCACTTTTTCTCCGGCGCGGGCGTGTTCATACAAGCGTTTTCCGTCTTTTTTAATAGCCGAAAATACCGGTGGTTTCTGGTCGATTTCGCCTACGAAGCTTAGTCGTGCTTTTTCAATCAGCTCAGGGGTAATGTGTTCGATGGGAAAAGTGGCATCGATTTCGGTTTCCAGGTCATACGAAGGGGTCGTGGCACCGATGTGAAACGTTCCCGTATACTCTTTGGGCATTCCCTGCAATTCCGTAATGCGTTTGGTGAATTTTCCGGTGCAGACAATCAGTAAGCCGGACGCCAACGGATCCAATGTTCCCGCGTGTCCTATCTTGAATTTCTTCGGAAGTCCCAATTTGTTGATTAAGGTATATTTCAACTTATTCACCGCCTGAAAGGAGCTCCATTTTAAGGGCTTGTCAATCAGCAGAATTTGTCCGTTTATGTAATCTTCGGGAGTCAGCAAAGCGTATTATTTTAAATAGGTGAAGTAAACCAAAAGTCCGATGCCAACCACAATGCGGTACCAACCCCAAGGTTTGAAACCGTATTGTTTGATGATTCCGATGAAAAATTTAATCGCCAATATTGCTACGATAAACGCCACAACATTGCCAATCAGGAACAGTTTTATATTTTCGTCTGATAGTAGAATCAGTTCGTAACCTTTCATTTGGGAATGCTCGTAGGTTTTGATGAAAACCGAATAGCAAGTCACCGCCAACATGGTAGGAACGGCTAAGAAAAAGGAAAATTCCGCCGCGGCATGACGGGTCAATCCCTGCTGCATTCCGCCAATAATCGAAGCGGCCGAACGACTCGTACCGGGCATCATGGCCAAACACTGCCATAAACCGATGGTTACCGCTTTTTTTATGGTGATGTCTTCTTCATTCGCGATGGTTGGGTTCTGAAAACGGCTGTCGATGAAAAGCAGAATCACGCCACCAACAATCAATACAATGGCGATGGGAATCGGGTTACCTAAAACGGCCTCGATTTTATCGTCGAAAAATTTTCCCAACACCAAGGCAGGAATTACGGCACAGGCTAATTTTATGAAGAAATTCAGCTTGGAGAAATCGAAAAATTTCTTCCAATACAAAGCGACTACCGCCAAAATGGCGCCAAACTGTATGGAAACCTGAAACAGTTTCACGAAATCGTCTTCCTGTATGCCGAAATACGAACTGGCAAATACCATATGGGCTGTTGAAGAAACCGGCAGATATTCGGTTAAACCTTCAATAATGGCAATGATTAGGGCTTGAAAAAGATCCATTTTTTTAGACTTTCTTAGACTTCTTAGATATTGGATTTCTTAGATTTTTGGACTTCTTAGATTTTGGATAAAAGTCTAAGGAGTCTAATCTTCTAAATGGTCTAAGTTAGTCTATTTGTTTACTTTTCTTAAAAATCGAATAAATCGTGATTCCGAAACCGATTAAAACCACCGTAGGTGCCAAACGGATTCTGCGGAAACTGAAAATATCTTCGCTGAACACTTTCGGGTCATCGCTTCCGCCGCCAGCCATCAGGATAAACCCTAACGCAATCACTCCCAATCCGATTAAAAGAATTTTATAGTTGCTGCTTTCAAAAAGAAAGTCCGGTTTTTGTTTGTTTTCCATACTGTCATTGCGAGGAACGAAACAATCTCATCCTCATTGTTAAGTTCTAAATTAATATAAATCGTCAGTTCTCAGATTCAAAAAGCGCTGTGTTGCGAAGAACGTACTAATCCACGTAATCACGATTCCTATAACCAAAATACCCAGGGAAATTATCGCCATGGATACATAATCTTTGGCAATGCCAAGACTTGGGAACAAGCCGTCCACATAGAACGTTAAGGCAATAAGCGCCACGATGGCCAATCCGGCACCGATTAATCCCAAGCGGATACTTTTCCAGATGAATGGTTTGCGAATGAACGATTTCGTCGCACCCACCATTTGCATCGTTTTGATGATAAAACGGTTGGAATACACCGACAAACGCAACGAACTGTTAATCAACAACATCGAAATCACTCCGAAAACACTGCTGATAATCAAAATCCAAAAACTGATTTTTTTGATGTTTTCATTCGCCAATTCCACCAGTTTCTTATCGTAAATCACTTCCGTAACCATTTCATTGGTCTTGATGTCGCTTTCAATCTGTCTGATTTTAGCCGCTTCCACGTATTCTCCTTTCAGGTGAATGTCGAACGAATTCGGTAGCGGGTTCATACCAAGAAACTCAAGGAAATCTTCCCCTACAATGTCTTTGTTGTTTTTGGCCGCCTCATCTTTGGAAACGAAAACGAAATCTTTCACGAACGCCGAACTTTTCAGTTTCGCCTCGAAAGCCTTCAAAATCGTATCGTTCGCCTCGTCTTTGAAGTAAACCGACATCGGAATGTCCTCTTTAAAACTGTTCGATATTTTTTCGGAATGGATTACAAACATGCCCAATGCTCCCAAAAGGAACAGCACTAAAAAAATGCTCAAAACCACAGAAAAATAAGAAGAAATAAGTCGTCTTTTTTGAAACTTCTCGAAGGATGATGCCATATAACTCTAAATTAAGCCGTAAAAATAATAAAGAAAATCGTTTTTAACCTTTATAACGTCCAAAGTTTTAACTTTCTTATAATATAATGTAAATTTGCCGCACAATTTTTTAGTCCGGAGCGTCCCGATAGCTATCGGGAGTTTCGGGCTGTATCGGTTGTCCTTATTCCCGCTTTCCGTTCCTCCCGATGAAAAATCGGGATCCACTGCAATCGGGGCTATTAGAAAAACTATTGAACTATTTATAAACTCAGCAACTCAGTTACTTAGTAACTCATAAAGAATGAAGTATTTTCACAACGAAATCGAAGCCAAATGGCAACAGTATTGGGCAAAAAATCTAACGTTTGCCGCGCAAAACAATTCCGATAAACCAAAATATTATGTTTTGGACATGTTTCCCTATCCTTCCGGAGCGGGATTGCATGTTGGGCATCCGCTTGGGTATATCGCCTCGGATATTGTGGCGCGATTCAAACGTCATAAAGGATTCAATGTGTTGCATCCGCAAGGCTACGACTCGTTCGGATTACCGGCCGAGCAGTATGCGATTCAAACCGGGCAACATCCCGATACAACCACGAAAGAAAATATTGCCCGTTACCGCGAGCAGTTGGATAAAATCGGTTTCTCGTTTGATTGGAGTCGCGAAGTGCGTACCTCGAATGCCGATTACTACAAACACACCCAATGGATTTTCATTCAGTTGTTCAATTCCTGGTACAACATCACTTCGGATAAAGCCGAAGACATTTCCACATTGGTAGCCCTTTTCGAAAAAGAAGGGAATGCTAATGTGAAAGCCGTTTGCGATGACAACATCACACCCTTTTCAGCAACGGAATGGAACGCGCTTTCCTCGGAAGCACAACAAAGAATCCTATTACAATATAGATTAACCTATCTGGCGGAAACCGAAGTAAACTGGTGTCCGGCATTGGGAACCGTTTTAGCGAACGACGAAATCATAAACGGTGTTTCCGAACGTGGCGGTCATCCGGTCATCCGTAAAAAAATGACCCAATGGTCCATGCGCATTTCGGCTTATGCAGAACGTTTGTTGCAAGGTTTGGAGACCATCGACTGGACCGAATCGTTGAAAGAATCGCAAAGAAACTGGATCGGAAAATCAGTCGGTGCTTCGGTGACTTTCAACTTGAAAAATCATGATGAGGTAATTGAAGTATTTACTACCCGTCCTGATACGATTTTCGGGGTAACGTTTATGACCTTGGCGCCGGAACACGAATTGGTGATACAAATCACCACTCCGGAACAAAAAGCAGCGGTAGAAGCGTATGTGGAAGCCACCGCAAAACGTTCGGAACGTGAGCGTATGGCTGATGTAAAAACCATCTCCGGCGTTTTCACTGGAGCCTATGCCGAACATCCATTCACCAAAGAACCGATTCCGGTTTGGATTGGCGATTACGTGTTGGCAGGCTACGGAACCGGGGCGGTTATGGCAGTACCTTGCGGCGACGAAAGAGATTATGCATTTGCCAATTTCTTCAAAGGCACCCACGGGATGCCGGCGATTAAAAATATTTTCAATCAGGACATTTCGGAAGCAGCGTTCGGAGCCAAAGAAGGTTTCGAATTGGTGAACTCCGATTTCCTAAACGGTTTGGATTACAAAACCGGAACGAAAAAAGTAATCGAACAATTGGAAGCCATCGGCGCCGGAAAAGCGAAAGTGAACTACCGTTTGCGTGATGCGGTGTTTTCCCGTCAACGTTATTGGGGCGAACCGTTCCCGGTATATTACGTGAACGGCTTACCGCAAATGATTGCCAAAGAACACTTGCCAATCGTTTTACCGGAAGTGGAAAAATACTTACCGACCGAAGACGGCCAGCCACCATTAGGTAACGCTACCGTTTGGGCTTGGGATACTGTCAATAATGTAGTAGTTGCCAACGAAAAGATAGACAACCAAACTGTTTTCGCTTTAGAATTAAACACCATGCCGGGTTGGGCAGGAAGTTCGTGGTACTGGATGCGTTACATGGACGCACAAAACGACAACGAATTCGCCAGCCAGGACGCCTTACAATATTGGGAAAACGTGGATTTATACATCGGCGGAAGCGAGCACGCGACCGGTCACTTATTGTATTCCCGTTTCTGGAATAAATTCCTGAAAGACCGCGGTTTTGCCCCAACCGAAGAACCGTTCAAAAAACTGATTAATCAGGGAATGATTTTGGGGATGAGTGCGTTTGTGTATAGAGTTCAGGATTTTAATGCAAAATCGAAAAATGAGAATTTAAAAATCAATCTATTGGATAGATTATATGTCGTTTCTCATTCTATTCTAAAAGATCAAGAAAAATTAAAAGAAATTTATATTGAGGTGGCTAAAATGAGTCCTGAAAATAATTCTTTTCAAAAAGTTGTTTCAAATATAGAAGATTTCGAATTAGAGTTAAGTGTTAGTCCAATACATGTTGATTTATCAGTTATTAATGATATTACCAATGAATTAGATATTGAAGCATTTTTGAATCATCCTCTTTATTCGGATTTTGAAGGAGCTGAATTCATGACAGACAACGGAAAATACATCGTAGGTCGCGAAGTGGAAAAAATGTCCAAATCCAAATACAACGTAGTCAATCCGGACGACATCTGCGAGCAGTACGGCGCCGATACGTTGAGACTTTACGAAATGTTCTTAGGTCCATTAGAGCAGGCCAAACCTTGGAACACGGCTGGAATTACCGGAGTATCCGGCTTCCTGAAAAAACTATGGCGTTTGTATTTCGACGATAACGGTTGCATCGTAACCAACGACGAGCCAAGCGCCGATATGTACAAATCGCTACATAAAACCATCAAAAAAGTAACCGAAGACATCGAGAATTTCTCGTTCAACACTTCGGTTTCGCAATTCATGATTTGCGTGAATGAACTGGCACAAGCAAAATGCCATCACCGTGCGATTTTGGAGCCGTTAGCGATTCTGGTTTCACCATACGCCCCACACATCGCCGAAGAATTATGGAGCGCCTTGGGTCACGAAGGATCCATCGCCACCGTAGCCTTCCCGATTTTTGAAGCGAAATATTTAGTGGAAAGCGAAAAAGAATATCCGGTTTCCTTCAACGGAAAAATGCGTTTCACAATTAAGTTGCCGTTGGATTTATCCGCCGCCCAAATCGAGGAAATCGTCATGGCCGACGAAAGAACACAACAACAATTGCAAGGCAGAACGCCAAACAAAGTAATTATCGTTCCGGGGAAAATCATCAATTTGGTTGGATAAGTTTTTCACCGCTGATTCGCAGATTTTTTTCGTTGGATTACCCAGTTATTAATTGGGTTTTTTATAGAGAAAAAATATACAATTGAAACAATTCAAAGGGAATTACCAAATTTGATTCTACAACGATTTATTGTGATTTGGTTATGATGTTGTTTAATAACTTTTAAATCAGTAAAAAAAATCTGCGCATCTGCGGCTTAATAAAAGTTTTAAAAAGCGAACCCGAATTCTAACAAGAATTTGGGTTTTTCTTTTGTAACATTTTACAGTTTTTACGTATAATAAGAAAGCTAAAAAAATGAAGAAACACGAAGTGCATATTTTGAAAAAATCGGCCGGTTTTGGCGGAATGAAAGAAGAGCTGTCCAAAGAAGTGGAACATTTTCTGAATAAGAAATCGGCAGAAGGCTATGAGGTAATCAATGTGTCGTTTACCTATTACGAAGCGACGGAGCTTATCGCTTTCATCACGCTTTGCCGTTAATTTAATAAAACTTTAACCTGTCAAAATTGCATTAACCGTCTGTCAGATTTGAATTTGGCGTGTAATTTGAGTAACTTTCATAACTTAAATAAGTAAAAAAGAAAAACACTATGTTAGGATATTATATTTTATTGGGCGCGATTGCGCTGGCGAGTTTTTTGGTGAGTTCGCGATTAAAGAGTAAGTTCGCGAAGTATTCGAAAGTGCATTTGCGCAACGGGATGTCCGGTGCCGAAATCGCCGAAAAAATGTTGGCCGACAACGGTATTTACGATGTAAAAGTCATTTCCACACCGGGAATGCTAACTGACCATTACAATCCGGCGAACAAAACCGTGAATCTGAGTGAAGGCGTTTACAACCAACGCAATGCTTCGGCGGCGGCGGTAGCGGCGCACGAATGCGGTCACGCGGTGCAACACGCGCAGGCGTACCAATGGTTAACGATGCGTTCGCAAATGGTACCGATGGTCAATGTGTCTTCCTCGTTATCCCAATGGTTAATTATGGGTGGGTTGATTTTGGGTATCGGTGCAAAATCGTCCATCGGATTTTATGTGGCGGTGGCCGGTTTGGTTTTAATGGCTATTGCTACCGTATTCAGTCTGATTACGTTGCCGGTGGAGTATGACGCGAGCAACCGCGCGTTGGCATGGCTCAAAAGCAAAAACATGTTAGGTCAGGAAGAATATGCCGGAGCCGAAGACGCCTTAAAATGGGCAGCCAGAACCTACGTAGTAGCCGCTTTGGGTGCCGTTGCTTCCCTGTTGTATTGGGCGCTGCAGGTTTTCGGAAGAAGAGAATAAGCACTGTATTTATAAAGCATGAAATCCGTTACATAGTAGCGGATTTTTTTTTTGGAGCGAAGGTTTGGGCTTTTTTGCAGTCCTTGTTCCCGCTTTCCGTTGCAATTACCTTTGTCAAAGTTCAAAACTTTGACAAAGGTAATTTACACTGCAATCGGGGCTAGGTAGGAAACCATTTTTCTTTTTGTGTCGTTTCAAATAACCAAATCCACCAATAACCAAATTACAATTGTATCTGTCGTTCAATCTGTTGGTCCAGCGATATAAACGTCTCCGTTCGGGACACCCCGTCAATCGCCTGGATTTTTTTGTTCAGCAGTTGCATCAAGTGTTCGTTATCCCGACAAATGATTTTAATTAAGATACTCCAGTTTCCGGTGGTGTAATGGCATTCCAGTACTTCCGGTATTTTTTTCAGTTCTTTCACTGCTTCCGGGTTTCGCGCCGCTTTGTCCAGATAAATCCCCACAAAGGCCATCGTGCTGTAGCCCAAAACCTTGGTGTTTAACACAAATTTCGACCCCGAAATCACGCCGGCCTGTTCCAGCTTCCGCAACCGCTGGTGAATCGCGGCACCGGAAATGCCGATTTTGTTGGCAATCTGTAAAATGGGTTTTCGGGCGTCTTCCATCAGGTCGCGCAGGATCTGTTTGTCAATACCGTCGATTTCTATTTGTAAGTGATTTAGTTTCATTGTTGATAATATGAAAGTTATTATAGCTTTAACGATTTAAATATAGTCATAATTTTTAGTTAAAGGTTCAAATTTTTTAAAAGTGTAAAAAATTACGCATCTATATAGTAAGGAATGTTTCGTTATCCGTGAAGCAATTTCAATTTAGTGTCAATTTACTACTAACCCCAAATCTAGTAAAATGAAAAATTCAATTTTTAAATTAGTTTTTGCAGTGATGGTTTCACTGTTGAACGGTGTTGCGGCAACGGCCCAGAATATTGAGGCGGTTCCCGAAAAGCCGATTACCAAAAAAGCACTGGAAAATCAAATGAGTCAGATTTTGGTCAACTCTGCCAATTACAACGATGTGAAGCTGGTTAAGAAGGTGGCTTTGGAAGAATTGCATTCCGATGTAATGACCCTGCTTTCCCGAAACGAAAACGACTTATCCGATGCCAGAACCATCATCGAAAACAAGAACTCCGAGATAAAGAAACTGAAAAGCGACGTGGCGGCAGCCAATGCTAAGGTTGTAGCGTCCGATACATCCAATGAAACTTTCCTGTTTTTCGGAATGCAACTCGACAAGAATCTGTATCATGCCATCATGTGGTCGTTGGTGTTAACATTGCTGATCACCGTAATTTTTTCTGCCATTCGATTCAAAAAAGCAAACGAGATTACCAAGAATTCAAAAACCATATTAACCGAAGTGGAAGACGAGTTGGAGACCTTTAAGCGCAATGCCATCGAAAGAGAGCAGAAACTGAGACGCCAGCTTCAGGACGAAATCATCAAACAAAAGAAAATGGCAGAAGCCTCATAAAAAAATCCCCCGTTACAAGCGGGGGATTTTTTTATTTATAGCCTTTGTATTCGACTTCTTTTTCATGGAAAATCACACCGTATTCCTCAAGCTCTTTTAAAATAGGAAGATACACTTCTTTGTTTAACGGTAATTGCACACCCGGTGTTTTGATGTTGCCGTTCAGGATTTGTAAGGTTGCCATCGCTACGGGTAATCCTACCGTTTTGGCCATTGCGGTATACGTTTGGTCGTCGCCAAGGCAAACCATGGTGGCATCGATTTGTTTTTTCACGCCGTTCAATTCGTATCCGAATTTGTGGTACATTACGATCATGTCCTTGTCGTCGGGTTGTAACGACCAGCTGTCGGTTAAAATTTTCTCCAGAATTTGTGCCGGAGTCGCGTTTTTCAGACCTACAATCTTATTTGGGTTGAACAAATCCAGTTCCAGTAACTTGTCCCACATCACATCATCCTGATCGATTTTCAGTTGGTGACGCAATTTGATTTCCACGGAATCCGTTGGATGATACGGTAAAAATAAATTGATGAATTCTCGGTAGCTCATGGTTTCCGAATCGTCAATAACATACGAATCGTCCGTCATGCCCAATTGCACGAACATGTCCCAGGCTTTGGAGTACCCTACACGACGAATTGTGCCTCTGAAAACCGTTGATGCATCGTTCAATCCGTAAACGCTTCGGTATTTTAACGAATCGCGGTTGGCATACCCTTCGAATCTTCCGTAGCCATCCACTTCAAGAAACTCAGTTCTTCGGAACAATTTGTTGTACGGAATGTATTTGTATTTGCCTTCCTGAATGAATTTGGCAGCGCCGCCCTGTCCGGCCAAAACCACATTTCTTGGGGCCCAGGTAAATTTGTAATTCCAAAGATTGGTATCCGATTCCGGAGCAACCAAACCACCACAGAACGATTCGAATAAAATCATTTTTCCGCCTTTTTCACGAATCTCATCAATCACTTTCATAGCGCTCAAATGGTCGATTCCCGGATCAAGTCCGATTTCATTCATGAAAATCAGGTTGTTTGCTTTTGCCGCTGCATCCAATTCCTGCATGGCATCGGAAATGTAAGAAGCCGTAACCATGTGTTTTTTGTAAGTAATACAGTCTTTGGCTACCTCAATATGTAAATGCGCGGGCAACATCGAAATTACGATGTCCGCTTTCTGAATTTCTTCTCTGCGCTGGGTTTCGTTAAAGATGTCTAATGCGATAGCCGTGGCATTTGTATGGTTTTGTGTTTTTTTCTGCGCCAATTCCAAAGACAAATCGCCAATGGTAAGATGCAGGTTTTCACTTTCCGATTTTTCCAACAGGTATTTAATAAGCGAAGACGCCGAACGACCCGCTCCGATAATCAGAATATTTCTCATGATGAGGTATGTTTTAAAAAGTCCACGAAAATAAGAATTTGTTATATTCTTTGGAAGCAGAAAACAAGATAAGTTTCATTATTTAACTTTTAAATTGTGCTAACTTTGGGCATAATTTGAAATTATGGATAAAAAAATCATTGGTGTCGCTGCTTTTATGGGGGCAGTGGCTATTGTCTTAGGCGCTTTCGGAGCACACGGCTTGAAAGAGGTTTTAAGTGAAACGGAGCTGATTACTTTTGAAACCGGTGTCCGATATCAGATGTATCATGCGTTGTTTCTTCTTTTTGTGGGGACAACAGGTTTGATTGACGGGAAAACCAAGAAAACAATTCTTTGGTTGACAGCTGTTGGTGTGCTTTTCTTTTCGGGATCCATCTATCTTTTGGCAACCGCTTCACTCGCATCTCTTAACGTGAAATTTCTCGGTCCGATTACACCGATTGGAGGGCTGTTAATGATTTCGGCGTGGATAGTGCTTTTTGCTAAAATTCAGGGTAAAAAAACAGAATAATTGGTTAAAAAAACCTATCTGAAATTAAATTTTTTTATTTTTGCGTTCTTAAAAACAAACAAACAACACATTTTAATTATGAATGTTACCAAAACAATTTCATTAGAGAAATACGGAATTAATAACACAGTTGAAATTGTCTACAATCCGTCATTTGATTTCTTGTATAATGAAGAGCTGAATCCTGCGTTGGAAGGGTATGAGAAAGGGCAGTTGTCTGAACTTGGCGCAGTAAATGTAATGACTGGTGTATTCACGGGAAGATCTCCTAAAGATAAATATATTGTAAAAGATGATGTTACCAAAGATACGATTTGGTGGACTTCTGAAAAAGCAGTAAACGATAACAAGCCAATTACACAGGATACCTGGAATGCTTTAAAAGAAACTACGGTGAAGCAGCTTTCAGGAAAACGATTATTTGTGGTGGATGCTTTTTGCGGCGCCAATGAAGATACCCGTTTGAAAGTACGTTTCATTATGGAAGTGGCCTGGCAGGCACATTTCGTAAAAAACATGTTCATTCGTCCTACGGAGGCAGAATTGGAAAACTTCGGTGAGCCTGATTTTATTGTAATGAACGGTTCCAAAACCAGTTTCAAAGACTATGCGGCGCACGGATTAAATTCGGAAGTATATGTGGCGTTCAACCTTACCGAGAAAATCCAGTTAATTGGAGGAACGTGGTACGGTGGAGAAATGAAAAAAGGTTTGTTCTCCATGATGAACTACTACCTTCCGTTAAGAGGAATTGCTTCCATGCACTGTTCTGCCAATAAAGGGAAAGACGGTGATGTTGCGGTATTCTTCGGCTTGTCCGGAACAGGAAAAACAACCTTGTCAACCGATCCGAAACGTGAATTAATCGGAGACGATGAGCACGGATGGGATAACGACGGGGTTTTCAATTTCGAAGGCGGTTGTTATGCCAAAACCATCGATTTAAGCAAAGAAAATGAACCGGATATTTACGGAGCCATCAGAAGAAATGCATTGCTTGAGAATGTTACTCTGGATGCTGACGGTAAAATTGATTTTAAAGACGGTTCCGTGACACAAAACACACGTGTTTCATATCCTATCGATCATATTGAAAATATTGTAAAACCGGTTTCCAAAGCAGGTCACGCTTCAAAAGTGATCTTCTTAACGGCAGATGCTTTCGGAGTAATGCCACCGGTTTCCAAATTGACTCCGGAACAAACAAAATACTATTTCTTATCTGGTTTCACGGCTAAATTAGCAGGAACGGAAAGAGGGGTGACACAACCGGAGCCAACGTTCTCTGCGTGTTTTGGCAAGGCATTCTTGTGTTTGCACCCAACAAAATACGGGGAAGAATTGGTGAAGAAAATGGAAGAACACAATGCAACGGCTTATATGGTGAATACAGGCTGGAACGGAACAGGAAAACGTATTTCAATTAAAGACACGCGTGCCATCATCGACAGAATCTTAGACGGTTCATTGGAGAAAGCGGATACGCAAATCGTTCCAATCTTCAACTTGGAAGTACCAACGGCTTTGGAAGGGGTAAATACGGAAATCCTTGATCCAAGAAATACGTATGCGGAGGCTTCCGAATGGACTGCAAAAGCAGAGGATTTGGCGAGAAGATTTATCAAAAACTTCGTTCAGTATACGGATAATGAGGAAGGCAAGAATCTTGTGAATGCAGGACCTCAATTATAAAAATAAACAGTATTGATATAAGGATCCCAATCGAAAGGTTGGGATTTTTTTTGTTTAAAACGGATATGCTAAATTTTAAAGTAAGTATACCGCCACAAATTTACTGATTTATTCATTGCTTTTTCAATCTGCGAATTTGCAAATGTCATTTGGAAATAAAAAAAAGCAGCCAAACGGCTGCTTTTTCAATATAAAAAGTAAAGTTATTTGTCCTTAGATTCTTTATTAGCTTTAATAATGTATTTTTCCAAAGCCATGGTCATCGAAGGTGTTTCCGGTGTTGGCGCCATGATGTCGACTCTTAAACCGTGTTCCAAGGCTTCTTTTTGGGTGGTACTTCCGAAAACGGCGATACGGGTGTTGTTCTGAACGAAATCAGGGAAGTTTTTAAATAACGACTTGATTCCTGTCGGACTGAAAAACGCCAAAACATCATAATATACGTCTTTTAAATCGGAAAGATCACTCATTACGGTTTTGTAGAAAGTTCCTGGTAACCAGTTTACTTTTAAGGCGTTTAAGGTTTGTGGGATATCCGCATTCAATTGGTCGGATGATGGTAAAAGGAATTTCTCGTCCTTGTATTTTTTAATAAGTGGCGACAAATCGACAAAGTCTTTCTGACCCACATAAATTTTACGTTTTCTGTAGACTACATACTTCTGTAAATAGAAAGCGATGGCTTCCGACTGGCAAAAATATTTCAAATCTTCCGGCACTTTGTAGCGCATTTCCTCTGCGACTCTGAAGAAGTGATCTACCGAGTTTTTGCTGGTTAGGATAATCGCCGTGAAATTGTTCAGGTCGATTTTCTGTGCGCGGACTTCTTTGGCCGAAACGCCCTCTACGTGAATAAAAGGCCTAAAGTCAACTTTAATTTTCAGTTTTTGCTGAAGCTCAAAGTACGGTGAATTCTCCACTTTAGGCTCTGGTTGAGAAACCAAGATAGTTTTCACTTTCATATTTTAAATAAAATCAATTATTCTAACTTTTTGTAAACCAATAGTACATGAAATAATAGGGCGCTATTTCAAGTGCGCAAAGATACAAAATAAAATAAAAGAACTTACTCAGAATTAAGTTTTGATAATTCTTTAATGAAAAGAAGTATGTTATCATGTTAATTATCAAAATGATAGAAATAATAACGAGAAGCAGTGTTTTTGACAAGAAATCGTTATAGAAAAGCAAAACGTTCAGCGGTAAAACCAACAATCCGACATAGGTCCGGTAATTCACTTTCTGTAAATTAAACTGTTCGTTGAATTCTTCAATATTGAAAGTGGTGGCGATAATTTTCTCAATCAGGTATTTCGAAAGAATAAAAACCCCTAATAAAGTGATAATCTGGATATAGGAAATCCAATTCGTTTTGGTGGTGTAGCCGAAATAACTGAGCGTTAACTGTATTAAAAAAGAAAACGAAATCAATTGGACAAAAAACATGGAAATGGTAAACCAACTGTTCATGTTACCACTGTCTTTGTAAATTTTAAGGTATTTGTCTGAAATCGCAATGCGAATGAATTCGGCGAAACGTACTTCAAAAACGGCACGATTAACTGCTATCAAAGTAAAACACAGGACAAACAATACCGTTGCCCAATCTTTATTTTCGATTATTCTCTCGTTAAATACTAAATCCATCATAGCGGAGGTAAAAATACTAATTTTTAATGTGAATTGTACATCTTGTTTCGCTGACAGGCAGAAATAAAGAGAATCATCGGATTGAAAGGAATACCGTTAAAAACATACAATCGCGATTTGTTGTAAATTTATTATAATTTTATTGTGAATCCACCGTTAGAAATAATGTATTTTTGCACGTAAATTTAGAGTAAAATGAGCAGAGGCGTAGTTATTATTCCTACTTATAATGAAATAGAAAACATAGAAGGCATTGTTCGTGCCGTATTTGCCCTGAGCACTCCTTTCCATGTTTTAATAGTAGACGATAATTCGCCCGACGGAACAGCCCAAAAAGTGGAGGAACTGCAGCGTGAATTTCCCGAACGATTGCACCTTGAAAAGAGAGCTAGAAAAGCGGGTTTGGGAACGGCTTACGTTCATGGTTTTAAATGGGCTTTACAAAACGGTTTCGACTATATCTTTGAAATGGATGCCGATTTTTCCCATAACCCTAAGGATTTGGAACGTTTATATGAAGCTTGTGTTAACGGAGCGGATATGGCCATCGGGTCGCGTTACGTAACGGGAGTGAATGTGGTCAACTGGCCGCTTAATCGCGTTTTGATGTCGTATTTTGCTTCGGTGTATGTTGATTTTATCATGGGAATGAAAATTCATGATGCCACCGCCGGTTTTGTTTGTTATAAGCGAAACGTGTTGGAAACCATCAATCTGGATAAGATAAAATTCATCGGGTATGCGTTTCAGATTGAGATGAAATACCGAACGTTTGTCAATAAATTCAAAATTGTCGAAGTGCCGATTATCTTCACCGACCGTACCAAAGGACAGTCTAAAATGAGCAATGCCATTATTAAAGAAGCCATATTCGGAGTGATTACATTGCGATTAAAAAAAATATTCAATACACTATAATAGAATGAATTCAACGTTAATTAAGAATGCGAAGATTGTAAATGAGGGGGTAATTTTTGAAGGCGATGTACTGATTGAAGGCGAATTCATAAAAGAAATAGGCACCGACATCAGTCATAAATCATCTATTTCTCAGGTCATTGATGCCGAAGGGAATTATCTGATTCCCGGTGCTATCGACGACCAGGTGCACTTTCGCGAACCGGGTCTCACCCATAAAGGCGATATCGCATCCGAATCCCGTGCCGCGGTGGCCGGAGGAGTAACCTCATTTATCGAACAGCCCAATACCGTTCCCAATGCGGTTACGCAGGAATTGTTGGAGCAGAAATATGAAATCGCTTCCCGTACATCGTTTGCGAATTATTCGTTCATGATGGGCGGAACCAACGATAATCTGGAGGAAGTTTTAAAAACGAACCCACGTAATGTGGCGGGAATCAAATTGTTTTTAGGTTCTTCGACCGGAAATATGCTGGTGGATAACGAAGAGGTACTGGAAAAGATTTTCTCAAGTACGCCAATGTTAATCGCAGTGCATTGCGAAGACGAAGCTACCATAAAAGCCAATCTGGAACGTTACAAAGCCGAATACGGCGATGCTATTCCAATGAAGTTTCATCATTTGATCCGCAGTGAAGAGGCGTGTTATTTATCGTCTTCAAAAGCGATCGAATTGGCGAAAAAAACCGGTGCACGATTGCATATTTTCCATGTTTCCACCGCAAAAGAAACCGAACTGTTTACGAACAAAATTCCGTTGGAAGATAAAAAAATCACCGCGGAAGTTTGTGTACACCATCTTTGGTTTACCGATGCGGATTACGAAACGAAAGGCACCTTAATCAAATGGAATCCGGCTGTAAAAACGCAAGCGGATAAAGACGGACTTTGGAAAGCCTTATTGGATGACCGTATCGACGTTATCGCAACCGATCACGCACCTCATACCTGGGAAGAAAAACAAAATCCCTACACGAGTGCACCTTCGGGGGGGGCGTTAGTGCAACATTCTGTGGTCGCCATGTTTGAAGCGCATTTGCAGGGAAAAATTTCCGTAGAAAAAATCGTGGAGAAAATGGCGCACAATCCGGCTAAAATTTTCAAAATAGAAAAAAGGGGCTTTATCCGTGAAGGATACTATGCGGATTTGGCCATCGTTAATACGGCGTTACCTTGGACGGTTAATAAAGACAATATCCTGTATAAATGCGGATGGTCACCTATGGAAGGGACGAATTTTAAATCGAGAATTTCCCATACTTTTGTAAACGGACAGTTGGTGTATGCCAATGCGAAAGTGAAGGAAGCCCATTTCGGACAACGTTTATTATTTGAAAGATAAGATGAAGAGAATAAGTGTACTATTTGTTTTGCTTTTCGTTTTCGGTTGTGGAAACGGCGCAGTGGAAAAACCGGAAAATCTTATTGAAAAAGAGGTGATGGTGGACATCCTGTATGAGTTGGCACTAATCCAATCGGCAGAATCAAACAATCCAATCGTTTTTTCGCAAAATGAAATAAAGGTGAACGAGATGATTTACAAGAAGTACAATATTGACAGCGCTTCTTTTGCACAGAGTAATCGCTACTATGCCTCCGACCCTCATAATTATCAAAAATTATTCAAGAAAGTTTCCGAAAAAATAGCCGCCCAAAAAGAAGCGCTTAACCAACAGTCCTTGAAGGAAACAGGAAAAACTATTGCGCCTTCCGATGCGCCTGCGATACAGTAATCAGGCATTCTCTCATGGGACGGAACGCATAATTCAGCTGGGAAATAACTTTTGAATTGTCATACGTTTCAAGTGAATGCGATGATTTTGAAGTCGCTCTGGTAAATGTTTGCTTTTTGAAGAACAGCTTAGACAACAACCAGTCGATTCGCCAATATAGAGAAGTCATATAGGGTCTTGCATAAAGGTAAGGCCTTTTTTTCTGCATGGCATCGGCAATACTATTCAGCAGATTCTGAAGGGTAATGTTTTCAGAAACGATGGTAAACCGTTCTCCGGAAATCGGACTTTTCATAAGTTGGATCATAATAGCAACCACATCGTCAACCGAAGTGATTCCGGTAGAACCTTTGGTGTAAAAAGGAAACCCGTTTTGGATTTTCTGTAAAAGCAATCCGCTGCCGGCAGTGCCGAATCCCTTTCCGAAAATTACGCCCGGGTTCACAATCACAATGTCCAAACCTTCCTGGGAGGCTCTCCAGACTTCCGTTTCGGCGCCGTATTTGGTTAGGGCATAATCGCCGTGATTTTTTTCCGGATTCCATTCGGTTTCTTCTGTAATGACGGTTTCTCCTTCTTTCACATCACCCAAAGCCGCAATGGAACTCACATGACATATTTTTTTTACGTTGAAATCAATACAGCAGTTGACCACATTGGCGGTGCCTTCGATATTGGTTTTTCTTAGTTTTTCTTCGTCGTGGGTGTCAAACGAAATCAGCGCCGCACAATGATAAACATGGGTAACGTTTTCAAACGCTTTTTCCAGAGCGGGAATGTCGGTAATATCCGCTTCCATCCACTCGATTTTATCAAATAAAGCGATTTGATTCTCCATCCGGAAAAGGTTTTTTGTCTTTTCAACCGATGATTCACTACGATAGATGGCACGAACGGCTTCATTTTCCTGAAGTAAATGCAGCAGCAGATGCGCTCCTACCAAACCGGTTCCGCCTGTAACTAATATCATATGGCGAAATTACGAATTATGAATCAGGAATTGTCTTTTTTTTTGAAGAACCGATGCGGTAAATTCCCGGACAAACAAATACCCGACCCGAGCGAAAGCGAATAGATGAAATAATCCACAATAAATTTTATCTTTGTGCTCACGAAGCCTTAATGGCGGAACCGACGTAAGTAAATTGAGTATACAGATGAAAAATTTTATTGAAGAAGTGACTTGGAGAGGAATGCTCCACGACGTAATGCCGGGCACGGAAGAACATTTGATGGAACAGATGCGCGTGGCGTATGTGGGAATTGACCCAACAGCGGATTCATTGCATATAGGACACTTGGTGGGGGTAATGTTGTTGAAACATTTTCAGTTAAGCGGACACAAACCGTTGGCGCTGGTAGGTGGTGCAACGGGAATGATTGGTGATCCTTCCGGAAAATCAAACGAAAGAAACTTGTTGGATGAAGCTACGTTGCGTCACAATCAGGAGGCGATTAAAGGACAGTTAGCGCGATTTTTGGATTTCACTTCCGATGCGCCCAATGCGGCCGAGTTAGTCAACAATTACGATTGGATGAAAACGTTTTCATTTTTGGATTTCATTCGTGATGTCGGCAAACACATTACGGTGAATTACATGATGGCCAAAGATTCGGTAAAGAAGCGATTATCCGGTGAAACGGCGGAAGGCATGTCTTTCACGGAATTTACCTATCAATTGGTACAGGGTTACGACTTTTTACATTTGTACCGCGCCAAAAAATGTACGTTGCAAATGGGTGGAAGTGACCAGTGGGGCAATATTACCACGGGAACGGAATTGGTGCGTCGTATTGAGGGTGGAAAAGCCTACGCGTTAACGTGCCCGTTAATTACCAAAGCGGATGGTTCTAAATTTGGTAAATCGGAAGGCGGTAACATCTGGTTGGATGCCGAAAGAACGTCTCCGTATAAATTCTATCAATATTGGTTGAACACGTCGGATGCCGATGCGGAGAAATACATCAAAATTTTCACGTTCTTAGACAAAGAAACGATTGAAAAACTAATTGCAGAACATAATGAAGCGCCTCATTTGAGAGTGTTACAGAAACGTTTGGCCGAAGAAATCACGGTGATGGTACATTCGCAGGAAGATCTGGATAATGCTATTGCGGCTTCGAGTGCTTTCTTTAGTCCGAGTATGGATGAATTGAAAAAGTTAGATGAGAAAACGTTCCTGGAAGTTTTTGATGGTGTGCCGCAAGCGGAAATTTCTATGGATGATTTGAATGCAGGTTTGGATATGATTGCCGCATTAGCCGCAAAAACAAACTTCTTAGCTTCAAACAGCGATGCCCGAAGAGAATTGAAACAAAATGCGATTTCTTTAAACAAAGAAAAAGTAGCGGAAGACTATATGATTTCTCCGAAGGATTTAATCAACAATCAGTTTCTATTGTTGCAGAAAGGAAAGAAAAATTATTATGTGATCAAGGTTAAATAACCATCAGGTTACAACCCCGAATATCCGAATTATCAAAACGTCCCAACACTTCGAAAGAATGGTTGGGATATTTTTTTCCCAAATCCTGCGTAGCGATGAACGAGCAGGAGTTAAAGTTGGCCAAGTCAATCACGTTGATGCCGCCGGTTTTTCCTTCGGAAACGTAGCTTAAAGCATCTTCTGTGTCGCGAATGAGGATTTCCATCCAGGGCGGACATTCGAAAACGCCGTCACCTAACGAATAGGCTTGCGAAAGCAGTTCCGTCATACCGTATTCGGAATGGATTTTGGAAACGCCAAAACCTTTGCATAAGATGTCGTGCAATTCCTCACGGATGATTTCCTTGCGCTTGCCTTTCATGCCTCCGGTTTCCATGAGGATGGTATTCTTCAGTTGGAAGTTTTGTTGCTCAATCAAATCCAATAACGCATAGGTTACGCCAATCAGGATTACATTTTGACCGGATTGGTCTAAAGCGATCAGCTTTTCGGTCAGTTCGTCGTAATTGTGCAGGTAAAAACCGCTTTCCGGTTGGTTGGAGCGTTCAATTAAATCTTCCACCATGTAAATTAGGGAAGATCCTTCGCGTTCCAAATAGGAAGGAAGCAATGCCAAAACCACATAATTTTCAATGTTTCCGTAAAATTGAGAAAAGCCCAGGCGGAAACTTTCTTCGTAATACTTCAGGTCGGTTACCAAATGATGACTGGTGTTGGTTCCGGTGGTGCCGCTGCTGGTAAAGGTAATCTGAACCGGTTCGGTGGAACTGATAACCTCGTGCGATTTGAAAAACTGTATCGGTAAAAACGGAATTTCAGCAATCGATTTCACGTTCGTTTTGTTTTTCTTTAGCAAATTGCAAAAGTTTTGGTACACCAAATTGTTGTCATATTGATGACGAAACACTTTGAGGGTAATTTTCTCAAACTCTTTTTTGGAAGCAATGTGAAATATGTCGGACGTAGATACCATGTGGCAAATGTACAAAAATAAAAAAGCACCAACTTTCGCTGATGCTTTCTTTATAAGTGTAAAAAAGGAATTATTTGATGACCAATTTTCTGGTTGCCGTTTTTCCTTCTTCGATGATTTTAACTACATAAACTCCTGCATTTAAGCTGGAAACGTTTACTAACTCGCTTGAAGTGGTGGTGTTGAAAACCTGTTTTCCGGTTACGTCGTAAATAGTTATGTTTCTTTCTGAATTAAGATCGGATGAGATGAATAATTTCCCGTCAACAACCGGGTTAGGATATACTTTTAAGCCGGCGATGTTGTTTTCTTTTACACCTAAGACCAAAGAAGTAACATCGGCATAAGTGGTTCCGACTTTAATCTCGTCAATTTCCACTTTTGGCGTGGCAGAAGCATTTCTTAAAGTAATTGATGCAAAACCGTTAAATGAAGTTGAAGTACCCGCATTGTTTACAATGCCACCGGCTGGTTCTGCGCCACCCAGACTTGAAGGATTCACCCATAAGGTAGCTGTTGTTGAATTGTCTACGGCTTTCTCTACTTTCACCACAACCAAATAGGTGGTGCCATACGTTAAATCGACTGGATTTGCCGTATATGGTGGGGTTGATCCAGAAGAGTTGTTTTGGATTAATAATTGGTAGTTCGCGCCTGAATTTGTAGATACGGCAGCCAATCGACCCGCCAATTGATTGACTGAAGCGCCGCTGGAATTCCCGAAGGACATGAAATAACTGTTAGTTCCTGTTAATGTTGTGGCTGTCGACAATTGTGTATTATCGATAATGTTAATTAGTGCAGAATAATATAGCGTGGTAGTTGTGGTGGTGAAACCTCTGTTGATGTCTCTTGGGGTTGTGGCATTGCTTCCCGGTAAAAGGATTTTGTTTCCTGTTGATGGCGCTATGCCGGCATAAGAAAGGTTACCGGAAATCACTTCAATTGGACTTGCATTTGAAGTACTGTGCGTAGCCCAGTTGTTATTGATAACGCCGTCATTTGTAGTAGCTGTTCCTCCCACATTGCTTCCGGCAGGAAAATCAAAACCTTCGTAGATTAGGGTTTGTGCAAACGATAATGAGGAAGTCAGGACAAGTAATAAAATGTAAATTTTTCTCATAAAAGTATTTTTTTGTTACAAAAATAATAAAAAAGCACCAACTTTCGTCAGTGCTTTCTTTAAAAAGATATAATAAGGAATTATTTTACCACTAATTTTCTAGTTGCCGTTTTCCCTTCTTCTGTGATTTTTACGAAATAAACGCCTGTGTTTAAAGAAGAAACGTTTACAACTCCATTAGCGATGTTGCTGGTTAAGACTTGCTTTCCAACGATATCGTAAACCACAATCGATTTTTCTGTATTAGAATCGGAAGAAATGAATATGTTTCCGTCTTTAACAGGGTTAGGGTATACCTTAAGACCTGAAATGGCATCGAAACCAACAGTAGATAAAGTAACGTCTGTTGTTGATCTGGATACAACCTGAGCGGTTCCGTTAAAATCAGCCACTAAAACCACTCTGTTTGCTGCTCCTGAAGGCACAGTGGTTCCGATATAATTTGCTTCAGAAAATAATGTTCTGAAAAAGATGTCGCCCGTTGTGTCATTAAGGTTGTAATTTTGTGAAGTAGCGAATGCTAAAGTTCCGTCAGCAGTAGTGAAAGTGGCATTGTTGATTTGTACCAATTCACTTTCGTACAATTCAAGATTGGCAACAATATCAGCAGCAGTAACCACCTGAGGAGTTATGGTGTTTCCGGTTGATGGTTTTGTGGCGTCTTGGTTAGGAAGCAATTGCATTGTTCCACTGAAATTGGAAAGAAGACCTCTAACGTTAGAAATACCGTCTCCAATTACAAATGGAGTAGTGATAATTGAGGTGTTGTCGTCAATTAAAATAGCTCCGGTAGCATCCTGAATGTATTTTTGGTTTCTTGTGGTTCTGGCATAGGTTACTACGGCTTGACCGGTAAAGTTTACATACGCATTAATTCCAGCGGCTCTTACATCAGCGATAGTGTTGGCATTGATATAGCTTGCAACCTCAAAAGTAACGGTAGCATTTACTGCAGGTGCTATTGGGTTGTGGGCATTATCCACAAGTTCCATATAAACCACATAAGTTGTTCCTGGAGTTGTTGGGATGTTGATAGGAGTGGTGTCGTATTTCATAACGATTCCACCTCCGTTAATAGTGTAATGGATATGTCCGTCACCTGTTCCGTTCGCTACGTTAAAGTTGTTGATATTGAAAACGACATTAACGGAAGTGGTTTCCGGTGATAAGAAAGCCATGTTTACCGGAGCCGTGATGATTAAACTTGGAGCGGTAGAACAGCCAATATGAGATCCGATTTGTCCCCATTCGGCATCAATCCCATAAACGGTCCATTCAGAAGTGGCATCATCCGTACCGAAAGAGCTTAAATTTACAGGATTCGGACTGCAAACATTTGACTTTCTCACGATTGTGTGATTTACTGTTCCGTCAGCAGTACTTCCCACAGCCCATGCTGTTCCGGGATCAGTTCCGATGCTTCCTATAACATCGATTACAACGCCTAATTTTTTTAAAGCAATCGCATCGTCGCCATTAAAGTTACAGGTGCTTGAAGACGCGTCTCCGGCAGCAATAATGGTTGCGTTGGAGCTAGTGTTGTATAAAACATACACATCACCGGCAGCTAACATTGTTCCTGCAGTGAAGGTATGGGTGTTGGTAGCGGTAACGGCTCCGTTTGCATATAATTCAACGGAATAATTGCTCAAGTCAACTGCGGCATTCGTTCCGTTATAAATTTGTAAAAATTTATTGTTGCTGGAACCTTCGGAATACATACCGAAATATAAGTCGGTAGCCTGACCAAAAGAGAATGCTGAAGTTAGCATTAACAATAAAGCGTAAATTTTTTTCATGTGAATGATTTTTAAAAATTGGACTACAAAGATAGGCAGTATTTACAAATTGTAAAACTTTTCCATGTAAAATTAAGATTAAATCGACGAACGACTTTAATTGTAATTATTTAACAATCAGCTTTCTGGTAGCCGAAGCTTCTCCTTCTCTGATTTTAATAATGTAAACACCGGCGTTGAGGTTGCCTATATTCAGCTCTTTGGAACTGATGGTAGTTTGGAGGATGCGTTTGCCCAATACATCGAAAATTTCTATCTCTTTTTCAAGAGCCAGTTTGGAAACGATGTATATTTTATCGCCATTGGTTGGATTAGGATAGATGCTTAACCCTTCAATAGTGCTTTCCTGAGTTCTCCCTACAGTAGCGCTTTTACCTTCCTGAGCTGAAACAGTCAGTGAAAATAAACTAAGTGCGATAAGAATAATATAAATGTAGTTTTTCTTCATGGGAAACAATTATTGTGTAAATATAAAAAATATATTTCAAAGTTTATGCCAAAAAAAACGCTCTTAATGTTAAGAGCGTTTTTTATAACATAAAAGTGTATTTTTTATTGAATCAGATTTACTCCGTTAACGATAGACCAAGCGCCTGAAGTCAACGTTGCTCCTGTTGTGGTTGTGCTTGTAGTGTAGTTTCCGGTAGGGAAAGTTACCGTAAACGTTGCGTCTTTAGCGGCAAATTGTGATGTCCCATCGGTAATCTTCACGTTTAACATTTTAATTTTTCCGCCATCAACCTGGTTGGTGTTAGTAGCGACATCCTGGATTCTAACGGCGGTTGCACCAGCCGTTGTGTATCCTGAAATAACCACATTGTTATATTCTCCGTTACCTTCTTTTTTGAATTGGATAGCATCATATTCTGCTGCAGACGTACCTCCTTCGGTAACGGTTCCGGCTGCTCTTTTTAGGGTGATGTTTGAAACTACCGGCCAGAAAGCATTGTTTACCGATTTTGCTTCGATTTCCATCCCGTAGTTACCGGTTTGTGTCTGATAGGCATACCAGTTGGTGTTTTCCTGTCCTCTCCATCCGTCTTGCCAGTCGAAAGAATCATCAAAATTTCCGTATGAAATCAGGTTTTTGGTGCTAACCGTACCTCCGTAAAATTCAAATCCGTCATCGGCCCCTTTGTAGGCTACCAAATTTTCCAATACGGTTCCGGTTCCTACCGAGTAGAACGAGAATCCGTTCATTTCACTGGTGTTGTCGGTTAGTTTTTTTCCGGCATATTCCACACGAACGTATTTTAAAGAACCTCCGTTATGTGTTGCATTCGTACCTCCGTAGGTTAAATTGTTTCCGTCTTCTGATGTTGCCGTAGTATTTCCGTTAGAGCCTACGATCGGAGCGTCTCCAAACATGATAATACCACCCCAAGATCCAGGAGTGCTGGATGCTTCCGTGAAAACGATAGGCTGTGCCGCTGTACCGTTCAAGTATAATTTTCCGCCGTTTTCCACCAATAAAGCGTCTGCTGTACCGTCCGAGTTGTTAGCGGTAATCGTGGAACCTGCTTCAATGGTTAAGGATCCGCCGTTTTTGATTTTTACGGTTCCCTGAAGGGTATAATTTCCTAAAGGGTATGTTTTAGCAGTAGTGATATCTCCGCTTATTTCACCGGTAGGGATGGGTTGTACTGTTCCTTCGTCATCATTTGATGAACAACTTCCTAATGTTAAAGCTAAAACGGATAAGCTAAATACTAATTTTTTCATAATTGTTTTTTTGTTGTTTATTTGAAGCAAATGTATAATCGATTCAGAAAAAGGGAGTTAACTTAATATTATTGTATTATTATGATTGAATAAAATCGATGTAAAATTTGTGTAAACAGGTTGTAAAAGAAAAGCCGCTTACTATAAGCGGCTTTGTTTTTAGAAAGTATAGGACATGTTTAGCGAAAATCCGCGACCTCTTTTATAGCTTTCGGTAATCAGTGAACTTTCGTTGATGGTGACTTTACTGTTGTCTCCAATTTCCATTTTGTATAACGGATTCAGAAGGTTATCCACGGCAAATTTCACGTCGATGTTTTTGGACAGTTTACTCGACCAGATAAAGTCCAGTTTCTGGAATGGCTTTTCATACATGTGGTCGGTTCCGGCAGATCCAACGGCAAAGATTCTTTCTCCGTAAACACCATAGACCAACGACATCGAGTTTTTCATGGTTTCGCTGAATTCGAAATCGTATTTTAAATCGGAATTGATAACCCATTCGGAAGCGCCCTGAAGGTTTCTGTTCGGACTGTTTTCAAGGGATGATGATCCGTAATCCACCTTCACATCCGTTTTCATTAAGGAAGTGTTGAATCCGAAAGAGAAATTATCCAACGCTTTCGTGATTCTGTTAAGTTGTAACAATAACTCGATTTCTGCTCCAAAAAGGTTCGCTTCTTTGGAGTTTACGGTGGTAATTAACTGACCGCTTCCTCCAGCGCCGCCTTTAAAAATGGTTTCAATCGGATTTTTGATGTGTTTCCCGAATACCCCCACCGCAATCATTTCTTTGCTGTTCGGAAACAACTCGTACTTGAAATCCACGTTATAGTTGTCACTGTTCTTTAAATTCGGATTTCCCACTTTTGAGGTTCCGTCCGGACTGATGTAGGCAATCGGCAACAATTCCATGGTAATCGGTCGTGTGATGGTTTTGGAGCTGCTGAAACGCAGGTTGCTTTTCTCGTTCAATTCGTATTTGGCGTTTATGGACGGTAAGATTTCCAGTTTGTCTTCGTTAACCTTTGAGTAAGGCCCGTTGATAATGCTTCCCACCGGTCTGAATTTGATTTCGCGATTCGAACTTTCCATACGAATACCTCCGTTTATCTCCAATTTGTTTCCGAAGTTGAAAAAGGCATTGGCATACCCGGCGTTAACCATTTGGTTCATTTTTACTTTGTAATCCGAGTTGGACTCTTCTTTGACGGCTAAGATTCCGTTGTTAATATCATCAACAATGAACGCATCGATTTCGTTCAGTGGTGCCGTGTAATTTCTGTTGGTGGTACGTTGTCCGGAAAAGATTCTGTACGTCGATTTTAAATCGTTTTCAAAAACATTATACCCTAATGATAAACGATTCGATTTTCCGTTTTCCTTTTCGTTGAATTTGAAGTTGTATTCCAACAATCCGGAAGTATAATAGTTACCTTTAATGTCCAGATACTGACGGTTCAGATGGTTACCTCCATAGGAAGTATTGATTTCAGTATCGCTTACTTTTTCACCGATGATGAATTTTCTGTCGGGTTGCTGATAGCCCGTTTTTACATACGAACCGCCGACTTTCAGAGCATGTTTTCCGTCGGAGGTGATTTTTAAATTACCCAACAACTGTGAGTTCAGGTAATCGTTCTGATCAAATTGATTGGTACGGATTAAAATATTCGGATTACTGGACTGATTCGCCGTATACCCCAATTGGTCCTGTATTTTACTGTCGGTCGCTCTTAAATAGAAGGTGTTGGACAACAAATCAAATCGGTTAGCCTTGAATTTAATGCCCACCAATGCCGACGAGGAAGTTTGGTAGCTGTAGCTTTCTTTATTGAAGTTGTTGTCGTAATCGCCGCCGCCTAAAATGAAAGTTCGGTTAACCCCTTTTCGGATTATGTACTTGTTTTCGCTGTTCAGGGATAAGATATAGCTGAGGTTCGCCCCATTTTTCAGGCCGAATTTCTCCGAATGTAACAGGCCGATGCTGGAGTTTATCGGACTGGATGTTTTGTCTACATTCCAGGAGTTGTCTTTGTAGGCCTCGTTGTATTGCTCCGGTGTCAGTCTAACGCCCGAAGGGACATTTCCGAAAGCCGGTGACAGTTTACGGTCTTTACCGTTCATTCCCAAAAAACCTTGGGTGTTGTTGGCATCGCTGTGCATTAAGAAATCTTCCCCGTTGTTGGCGGTTGTATATCCAAAACCGATATTCAATTTCGTGATGCTTTTTGCCTGAGAGGTTTCGATGTTAACGGTTGCTCCTGCAAAATCACCGGATATGTTCGGGTTGAATGTTTTGTACACGTTTAATACGCCTACGATATCCGTGGGAAACAAATCCAACGGGATGATTTTCGTGAATGGACTGTTGGACGGCGCCTGCAAATCATTAATCAACAAGTTGTTGTAACGGTCCTCCAAACCACGAACGAATAGTCCTCTGGATTCGACTTTGGTGATTCCGGTAATTTTGGTCAGACCTTCTTCCACATCGCTAACCCCTTTTCGGGAAAGTTCCTGTGCCCCAATGGATTGTTTGATTTCCACCGCTTTTTTTTGTTCTACCAAAAGGGCGGTTTCTTTTTCGCGGTTTTGTTCCACTTTAATTATCACATCCTGAAGTTCGACCCCTTTGGATCCTAACCCCTGATTGATGGTTTTGGTTTCGTCCGCTTTTATCGTAAAAGGAACTTCAATGCTTTCATAGCCTAAAAAGGAAACTACTAATACGTGATTCCCTTCCGGAACGGATAAGGAATATTTTCCCTGTTCGTCGGTGTTAACACCAATGGTGGTTCCTTTAATCATTACCGTGGCAAAAGAAAGCGCTTCATTATTCATATCTTTGTCGGTAATGGTCCCTGTAACAGTTCCTTTTTGTGCAAATGCAAATAGGGTAAATAAAAGGGTTGTTACTAAAAATTTAAGTTTCATCGTTGTGTTATTTAATTTTTTTGCAAAGGAACCCAGCAAAGGTTAACCTGACGTTACTCGCCAGTTATGCTTTTGTTTGGCTTTTATTACCAAATTGTTAAGACATTAAATAATCGTTAACACGAAGAATGTTATGTTCATCCTTTTGTATTATCTTTACCTTTACATCCCGAAAACACATAACAGTGTCCATTTATGAAAAAGAAAGACATTAAGATTTTATTGGTTGATGACGAACAGGATATTCTCGAAATTGTAGGATATAATTTAACTCAGGAAGGGTACCAGATTGTAACGGCAACTAATGGTAAAGAGGCGATTACCAAGGCCAAAAAAGAGTTGCCGCAACTTATTATTATGGACGTGATGATGCCGGAAATGGACGGAATGGAAGCTTGTGAAAACATTCGCAAAATCCCGGAACTGGCCAACGTTATCATTACTTTTTTAACCGCGAGAAGCGAAGATTACTCCCAGGTAGCCGGTTTTGATGCCGGAGCCGACGATTATATAGCCAAGCCCATCAAGCCGAAATTGCTGGTAAGTAAGGTAAAGGCATTGTTACGACGCTTGAAAGAAGACGAGCAGAAATCGGATGTTTTGAAAATCGGCGATATCGAAATCAATCGCGAAGAGTATAAAATCATCAGTAGCGGAAAAGAAATCATTCTGCCGCGAAAAGAATTCGAATTGTTCTACCTGTTGGCTTCCAAACCCGGAAAAGTATTTAAACGCGAAGAAATCCTGGATAAGGTTTGGGGTAATGAAGTGGTTGTGGGCGGAAGAACCATCGACGTGCACATCAGAAAACTAAGAGAAAAAATCGGAGACGATTTGTTTAAAACCATAAAAGGAGTAGGCTACAAGCTGGAACTGTAAATGAGCATAAACTTCAAGAAATCCTATAAGTTTGCCGTAAAATCGTCGTTCTACATCTCATTGTTTGCGACCGGTTTTACGGCTATTTTGTTGTACTTTTTTTTTGAAATCAACTATACCTTTATTGCTCTTTTCGGATTGGCTACCCTGGCGTTTTCCTTTTTTGTGCTGCAGTATCGTGTAGAGAAATTCATTTATAAAAGAGTAAAGAAAATCTACGATGATGTTTCGCTTCTGGACTCCACCACCCTGCGAAGTCAGCCCATCACTACCGATATGGCCACGTTAACCCATGATGTCCAGAAATTCGCCAAAGAGAAAAAAATCGAAATTGAAATGTTGAAAGTCCGTGAGGAATACCGCAGGGAATTTCTGGGTAATGTTTCACACGAATTAAAAACGCCTTTGTTTACCGTACAGGGTTATCTTTCCACATTGTTGGATGGTGCGATGAACGATAAGACCATTCGTAAAAAATATCTCGAACGTGCCGAAAAAGGAGTGGAGCGGTTGATAAATATCGTAAAAGATCTGGATATGATTTCCAAACTGGAAACCGGCGACCTGAACCTGAATTTTACCCGATTCAATATCGTGGACGTTATTCAGAATGTTTTTGACCTGTTGGAAATGAAAGCCGATCAAAAAAGCATCATGCTTATGTTCGACATGAAATACACCAAGCCGATTTATGTTTATGCCGACCAGGAAAAAATAGAACAGGTGCTCACCAATCTGATTATGAATTCGGTTAAATACGGAAAAGAAAAAGGAACGACAGAAGTCAGCATCGAGAATTTAACCAACAGTAAGATTATCGTGCGGATTACGGACAACGGGGAGGGGATTCAGAGTCAGTACATTCCCCGATTGTTCGAACGTTTTTTCAGGGTGGATAAAAGCGGGGCACGCTCTGAAGGCGGTTCCGGTTTGGGTCTTTCCATCGTGAAACACATTATCGAAGCCCACAACGAGAAAATTTACGTGGAAAGCAAGTACGGGTTCGGTTCCGAATTCTCATTTACTTTGGAAAAGGCCAAATAACTCCGGCCAGTCCGGGGCCTCTTTAAGGACATTTTGCAATCCTTTGTACATGTCGATTTGCAGCAGATGTGCCGTTTTAAAACTGTCCTGTTTGCAGGAAGGAACCAAGCCTTTTTTCTTTAGTTTCTTTGCGAGATATTCCTGTTCGTATTGTCCCGGCGTCGGGATGAAAAATGCTTTTTTGTCCAAATGTGCCAAGTCCATGATGGTGGTATACCCCGATCGGCATAAAACCATTTTACTCTGATTGAAAGCGGTTTCCAATTCCGAAGAATTCATGAAATTATAACTCGTAATGTTAAAGCGTGAAGTGATTTTCTGCTCGTTTTCCACAACACCGCGTATGAAAATGATTTTGCCGTCGTAATTTTTCAGCTCTTCATTGAGTTTGTTTTCCAATAGGGTGCGTTGCGGTTCCGGCCCGGACAGAATGACCATTAAATCATAGATTTCCTCCATCGGTTTTTTATGTAATCGGCTTAGCGGACCGATATACCGGATGTTGAGTTCGGTTTTGGCTAAATGACCGAGTTTTCCCGACAAATTCGGTTTTCCGGAAACATCGGGAACCCAACAGATGTCAAATTTTTCGATGAACCAATGGTGAATTTTAGTGGTAAACCATGAGGTGTTTCCGGTTAAGACATTCAGCTGGTGCGTAATAAAAACGGAAGGCACTTTTTTGGAATGAACGCCCAAACGGTTATCCGAAATAATACCTTCAATACCATATTCCGTCAGCCATTTTTCAACCTGTTTTTGTTCGTTTCTTACCGCACGGAACATATTCGGAAGTTGTTTGAAAAGTTTCCATTTGAAATTTTCGCCGTTTTGGGCATATTGGATTTTATAGGAAGGCAGTTCCAATGCAAGCAAATCCGGAAATTCCTTTTTAAGCAACGCCAAGGCAACCCCGTCAGAAGCAATCACCGGTTCAAAACCGTTGTCTTTCAAAACTACAATTATTGGAATGCACCGTGTGGCATGGCCCAAACCCCAATTTAAAGGCGCTACTAAAATTCTTTTTTTTCGCATTTTGCAAACCCGAAAGGGATGTTTTTTTTAACTGTTTAATAACCAAATATTTATATGTGAATGGTTATTTTTGACCCCGAAATAATACTGCAAGGTAAAACTATTTTTATTGCCGTATATTTCCTTAATTTTACCAAAATTTTAAATAAAGTCGTGGGAAGTAAAAATAAGTTAAAAAGATTTAAGGAAAACGCTACATTTGAGAATGTTTTTCAGCCAACAAGAGAAGAGGTTGTTAATGATGAATTTCCGTTAAAAGGCAAGTGGAATAAGGAGTTTTTTAAAAATGACCATCCTTTGGTTCTGGAATTGGGTTGTGGTAAAGGAGAATATTCGGTCGGATTGGCCAATCGCTATCCGGAGAAAAATTTTATCGGAATCGATATCAAAGGGGCACGATTTTGGAGGGGTGCTAAAACTGCGGTTGACGGCGGAATGCACAATGTGGCTTTTCTGCGTACCCAGATTGAATTGATTGAGCATTGTTTTGCTGAGGGTGAAGTGGATGAAATCTGGATTACCTTTCCGGATCCGCAGATCAAATACAAGCGTACCAAACACCGAATGACGAATTCCGAATTCCTGCAACGCTACAAAAAAATATTGAAAAAAGACGGGGTGATGAACCTGAAAACCGACAGTGAATTCATGCACGGATACACCCTCGGATTGCTTCACGGAGAAGGACATGAGGTAATGTATGCCAATCATAACGTCTATAAAAACGAAGGCGCTCCCGAGGTGGTAACGGCAATTCAGACGTTTTATGAAAGTCAGTACCTGGAGCAGAACAAACCGATTACATACATTCAGTTTAAAATAAAATAGATGAATTACTTTTTGCCACTCATATTAGGATTTACAGCCGCTTCGGTTGGGGTAGCCCCTCCGGGACTGCTTAATATGACGGCGGCTAAAGTAAGTGCTGTCGACGGAAGAAACAGAGCCGTTATTTTTGCCTTAGGAGCAAGCGTAACGGTTATTTTTCAAACGTATATCGCGGTTTTGTTTGCCAAATTTATCGACAGAAACCCCGATGTGATTGTACTTTTACAGGAAATCGGATTGTTTATTTTCTCCGGACTCACCTTTTATTTTTTCTGGGCCGGTAAGAAGAAAAAGAAGCAACAGGAAGAACTCAAAATGAAAAGCAAGACCAGTCGTTTTTTTCTGGGAATGCTGCTTTCGTTGCTGAATTTATTGCCCATTCCCTATTATGTTTTCTTAAGCGTTTGGTTCTCTCGAAAAGGATGGTTTTTCTTTAACCAATCCTATATATGGCTCTTCGTATTAGGAGCCGTGGTGGGGTCGTTTTTGATTTTCTACTTGTATATTCTGTTCTTCAAGAAAAAAGAAGTGGATAAACCTTCCTTTTTAATGACCAACGGGAATTACATTATCGGAACCGTTACCGGAATTATTTCGTTAGTGACTCTTTTTAAAATCATCAACAGCTAAAATGGCAACGGATAACAACAATTTTTTCGAAAGAGTCTATGATGTTGCCCGACAGATTCCTTACGGAAAAGTGACTTCATACGGTGCGATTGCCAAAGCGCTCGGTGCCGCCCGATCGGCAAGAATGGTAGGTTGGGCCATGAATGCTTCCCATCTGAAAGAGGATATTCCCGCCCATCGCGTTGTCAACAGAAAAGGCGTGCTTACCGGAAAACACCATTTTGACGGCACCAATTTAATGCAACAATTGCTGGAAAGCGAAGGGGTAAAAATCAAGGACAATCAGATTGTCGATTTCGATAACCATTTCTGGCAACCGGAAGTACAATCGTAATTCAAAATATTCACAAAACTTTTGCGGTTTGCCTTTTCTCTATTAAACTTTTCAAGTTATCTTTGCAATCTAAAATCAGTCTTAATAAAGAACTGAAAAAGAAAGATTTAAAGTAGTCCCCTATAGTTATGAAATTAGACAGAAAAGAAATTCTTAGTGCCTTGGAATCCATTTCCATTGCGGGTGAAGGAAAAAATATGGTCGAAAGCGGCGCGGTACAAAACGTAATCACTTTCGGCGACGAAGTCGTGGTGGATTTGTTATTGACCACTCCGGCCATGCATATCAAAAAACGTGCAGAGGTCGACATCATCAAAGTGATCCACGAAAAAATATACGACAAGGCAAAAGTTAAGGTGAATATTAAGGTGGAAGCACCTGAAAAACCACAAATCAAAGGAAAATCCATTCCCGGAATCAGCAACATTATTGCCGTTTCTTCCGGAAAAGGAGGCGTAGGAAAATCTACCATCACAGCGAATTTAGCGGTAACTTTAGCGAACATGGGCTTTAAAGTAGGTGTTTTGGATGCCGATATTTACGGTCCTTCGATGCCAATCATGTTCGACGTTGAAAAATCAAAACCGATTTCGGTGGATGTAGACGGAAAATCGAAAATGAAACCGATTACCAGCTATGGCGTGGAAATCCTGTCCATCGGATTCTTCACCAGTCCGGATCAGGCGGTTATCTGGAGAGGTCCTATGGCGGCAAAAGCCTTAAACCAAATGATTTTTGATGCCGATTGGGGCGAACTGGATTTCATGTTGGTGGATTTACCACCGGGAACCGGAGACATTCATTTGTCTATCATGCAGTCGTTGCCTATCACGGGAGCGGTTGTGGTGAGTACGCCTCAGGCAGTAGCTTTGGCCGACGCTAAAAAAGGAGTGGCAATGTTCCAAAACGAAAGCATCAATGTGCCGGTTTTGGGAATCATTGAAAACATGGCCTATTTCACTCCGGAAGAATTACCCAACAACAAATATTACATCTTCGGGAAAGAAGGCGCCAAAAATCTTGCAGAAGATTTAAACGTACCATTCTTGGGCGAAGTGCCCATCGTACAAAGCATTCGTGAAGCGGGTGACTACGGTCGTCCTGCTGCCTTGCAAACGGCATCGGCGGTACAAACGGCTTTCGAAACGTTGGCCAGAAGCGTAGTGGAAGAAACCGTGAGAAGAAACGACAACTTGCCACCAACCGAAGCAATCAAGATTACCACAATGGCAGGCTGTTCTGCTGTTAAAAAATGATGATTATTAGGCTTTTAGACTTTCAGGCTAACAGGATGTCTAACAATCTAACAATCCAATAATCTAAAAAGATGAATACAGAAGAACTTAAGTTAAGCGTAGAGAAAGCACTGGATGAAATCCGTCCGTTTCTGAATTCCGATGGAGGTGACATCTCTTTGGTTGAAATACAGGAAGGAAAGCACGTGAAAGTGCGCCTGGAAGGGGCATGTACCTCATGTAAAATCAACCAAATGACACTGAAAGCTGGGGTAGAAACGACCATTAAAAAATATGCGCCACAAATAGAAACGGTGGTAAACATAGCATAATTTTTTGGGCGTGTTCGCCGCGGCGAACGGGCTATCCGCTGTATCTGTCATTGCGAGCTTGCGCGGTAATCTCACAAAGCCAGGATGTCGCTCCTATCCCTCACGCAAAACTGATATAAATCATGTTTGGTGACTTTGCAACTTTGTAACTTTGTTACTTTGAAACTTATAAAAAATGATTGAAACAGATATACTTATTATCGGCGCGGGTCCTACGGGACTTTTTGCCGTTTTTGAAGCCGGACTTTTAAAATTAAAATGCCATATCATTGACGGTTTGCCGCAACCCGGCGGACAGTTAACCGAATTGTATCCCAAAAAACCGATTTTCGATATTCCGGGCTATCCTACCGTTGGGGCCGGGGAACTTATCGACAATCTGATGGAACAGATCAAACAGTTTCAACCCGGATTTACCTTGGGTGAGATTGCCGAAACAATAGATAAGCTGGACGACGGAACGTTTATCGTAACCACAAATAAAGGGACTGCGCATAAAGCCAAAGCCGTTGCCATTGCCGGTGGCTTGGGCAGCTTCGAACCCCGAAAACCGATTCTTAAGGATTTGGAATTCTACGAACAGGAAGACCGTGGCGTAGAATATTTCGTGAAAGATCCGGAAAAATTCAGAGGAAAAAAAGTGGTGATTTCCGGAGGAGGCGACTCGGCGTTAGACTGGAGTATTTTCCTTTCCAATGTGGCTTCGGAAGTGACGTTGGTGCACCGCAGAAACGAGTTCCGTGGCGCTTTGGATTCTGTGGAAAAAGTACAGGAACTGAAACATGCCGGAAAAATCAAAATGGTTACTCCGGGAGAAGTTATCGGATTTAAAGGGTCGGAACGCATCGAGTCGGTGGATATTGAAGTCAACGGCGCCCGTATGAATGTCGTGACCGATTATTTCATCCCGCTTTTCGGATTGACACCAAAATTAGGCCCTATCGCAAATTGGGGACTTGACATCGAAAAGAATGCCATTAAAGTAAACAATGCGCTGGATTACCAAACCAATATCGATGGGATTTACGCTATTGGTGATGTGAATACGTATCCGGGAAAATTAAAACTGATTTTGTGCGGATTCCACGAAGCGACCTTGATGTGTCAGAGCGTGTATAACCGCATCAATCCGGGTAAAAAATATGTATTGAAGTACACTACGGTTTCCGGTATCGATGGTTTCGACGGAAGCCGAAAAGAAGCCGAAAAAGCAGTCGTTAAATCAATAGAATAGTAGTTAGTAGTTAGTAATTAGTGGTTAGTAATTAGTAGTTATTAATTGTAAAGAGTATTTAGTTTATGGCGGTTCAGAAATTTGAGGATTTGATTGTCTGGCAGAAATCTCAGGATTTTGCGGTTCACATTTATAATCAATTTGCGACTTGTAAGGATTATGGTTTTAAAGACCAGATTACAAGAGCTTCAATTTCAATATCGAATAATATTGCTGAAGGATTTGAACGAAAATCCAACGCTGATTTTTCTAGGTTTTTGTATTTTTCACTCGGTTCTGTAAGTGAAGCACGTTCAATGCTTTATATTGCTACTCGATTAGGATTTGTACCTGAGAATAATACTAAAGAAATGATAGAAAAGTCTAATGAAATATCAAAAAATATTATATGGATTGGTCAATTCTTTGAGCAAAACAAACCTAACTACTAATTCCTAATATCTAACTCCTTAATGAAAGATATCACTATAAAGATTATTGACCGTGAAGGTGTAGCTCACGAAGTGCAGGCACCAACCGACATGAACATGAATATCATGGAACTGGTTCGGGCCTACGAACTGGCTCCGGAAGGCACCATCGGCATCTGTGGTGGTATGGCCATGTGCGCTTCTTGTCAGTGCTACGTTCTAAACGATGTGGAATTGCCGGAGAAAAATCCCGATGAGGAAGCGATGCTCTGGGAAGCCTTCAATGTGAAAGAAAACAGCCGGCTGGGTTGCCAAATCCATATAACGGAGTCCATTGACGGATTGGAAGTCGAATTGGCACCGGAAGCATAATAAAATAAAAAGTCCCGATAGTACATCGGGACTTTTTTTATGTGGTTGCTAAATGCATTTCGTTGTCTTGTTCAGGTGAACTTGTTGAAGCATCTTGTTTAGCATTGCTTTATAAAAACCTTTGATATTGAACAAGGTCCTTCATGTCAAGCTTTCTAGTGGTTTTGGTTTATTCTATTGTATTAAAGTTGCCAATTTTCTTGTCTTTGAAAGAATGGATACAAGAGCTTCAAAAGAATATTTCAGTAACCAAATTGCATGAAGTCGCTATCGAATTAATTTCTCCCATTCCAAACCGCTAATATCAATCAACTTTAGTTTGCTTTTTTCAGCAATTTTGATATCGTTGATGTTTAATGTCAAATCAGCTTTTGCTCCAAGTGGTATAATCAGACTGTGCTTTCCGGGTTTGACTTTGGTTACATAATGGTTCTTGATTTTTCCGGTATCAAACTTTGAAAGTTCGTTTATCGGCCAAGATTTAATTACTTCGTTTTTTTCGTTCAGAATTTGAATTTCTATTAAGAAAGAACCGTAAACATCTGCGCCTTCTGTGCGGTACATCTCAAAACTCAGCTCCGAGTTATTGGTTCGGATATTTGAAATTTCGATTTTCGGCTTTACAGATTTGTTGTGTAATTTACCCCAAAGCCCACCATGAAAATATTGATTCGTGAACAGGGTTAAACCAAAAATAATTAAAGAAATCACTAATACTAATGGCTTCGGATTTTGTATTGGTAATTTACCGGAGCCTATCCAGAAGAACCCTTTAGAGGTTGTGAATCTGTAATTTTTACGGATTAAATATTTGTCTAACGAATAGGCATCACTTCCCGATAAAAACAAGGTAAAGCCTCCTGCGATTCCCAAAACGCCAATTTGCCATTCGTCCAGGCAAGTAGTGCCCAGCCATCCTGAACCTAAAAGTATTCCAAGCGCTAAGCCAAAAACACCTAAACTCATTGCTCTTGTAAATAAGCCAAGAATAATAAATAAACCTACCACCGCTTCAATTATCGTAAATATAACCATTGCGGTTTGTAATTGTTCGGGATGTGTTACCAAATGTTCGATGATGGGTTTAATGCCTAAAGCGTTGGGTAAAAAGTGATTGAATTTTTCACCGATGTATCCAGCTTCATCAGGGATCAATTTATTTTCTAAAATCAGTCTTCGCCAAAAGGCAGAGAAATAGGTCCAACCGATAACTAAACGCAATGATAGTGTGAATAAACCCGCTAAATTTTCTGAGTGGTTGCTATTGCTGTTGTTCATGATATTTATAAAATTACTGTTTTGTATTCTTGTTCTTGTAAACCGAACATGTATATAAGTCCGTTTTCTGTTAGGTGGGTTTCTTCAGGAAGTAAGGTTTTGTCAACCTTGAATTGCGTTATTGAAAGTCCGCAGACCAAAATCTTTAATCCGTGTTGGTTTACGGCATTGTGTATCAGATTTTGTAACGCTTTATCAAGAGAGATTTCCTTTGCCAGTTCCCCACAGCTTACTATTTGAAAATCAATTTTCCGACTTTTGGTTTTAAATTCAATTCCGGTCTGAATAGCCGCTTTCAAATGCTGTACTTTCATTACAAGCAAAGCGTATTTCCCCTTTTTATGGATGACTTGCTCTGTTTTTTGAATGTTTTCAGTCGTTTGAGCATTCAAGTTTTCTGCTCCAAATGTTAGTAGCGTCAGTATTAAAATGATATATGATTTCATGGTTTTATAATTATTTTTTGTGATTTTGTAAGTTTTGTGTTATTGATAATTATTGTGAAACAAATTGTTATCTGTTTTTATTAGTGATTTAGACGGGAATAAAGATCAGCGAAAATGAAACAGGCAACTGGTTTAAAAAACCAAGTGATAAGGTGAATCACCGATAAACAGCTCATAACCTAATGAAAGGAATAATAGATTTGAGAGGTCCAAAAATGAAGGGAAAGGACGGAAAGCAGCAAGCAGAATAGGAACTGCTATTTTCTCGGGTTGGATGATGTATGTTACACCAGCGGTGATAAAAATACCACTTGCGCACCTGCGAAAAACAAGAGCGGATGATCCGTTCACTTCGGGCGATTTATTCATTTTTATGATTTCTTTATTTGATTAAAGCCGACTATTAAAAACGAAATAGTCCGGTAAATCAAATAAGAAAACGTTCGAAGAGAATGTAAGAGGGGATTTTTTCTTTCTGTTTGTTGTAGCAATCAGATAGAGATGATTTGTTTATTGTTGTAGTGGATAGGTATCCAATACCAATGCTTGTATTGGGAAGAAAAACTTTGTCTGATTGTTGCTGAGTGTCTTGTTTTTCTTGTTGAACAAAAGAAGAACAAATTGTTCTTGAAGTTACGGGTTTTGCGTGTTGAGTCGTTTCGATGTGCATCCACTCCTGCAACTCTTTCTTTACAGAACACGGTAGTGCCAAAAGCATTGTAAGTGCCAAAAGCAAGATTTTCCTGTATAGTGATTGCGTTAATACCATTTTCCAAATGTAATAAAAATATATAGTTTCGTTTTGGTATTGGCTTTTTTTTAAGAATTCAGTTATTGGCGATACGTATGTTTAGGAGTTTTTACTACCGTATTTTATTCTATCTACAACTGTGTCTTTTGGTCTTAAATGAGTTAATGTCGTTTCTTAATGTTTTTTCTGAATGATATGCTTTGTGATGTTTTCCAATCACTAAATATTTTATGAAGAAGTATAGTATAAATGTTTTTATGCTTTTTAATGTCATAATGGTGTAACAAAATTTTCATTCTGAAAAAAATGTCACAGTTTTGGTAACAAAAAAATCAAAATGAAAAAAATGTTACGAATCAAGTCGCTGTTGTTTTTAATTTATGGGAAGACTTTACTCTGAAATATTAGTGGATTTGTTATAGGATTTTTAGCAATAAGACCCCGACCGTTCCGAGTTACAATTCTTTGCTGTCGGGGTAAATTTCAAAATTTAGTTTTGTTATTGCTAAATGACGGAATCACACAATGCATTGTAAATGATGTGTCAACTCTAAATAAAAGTCAAGTGCTGCTGCTTTAGATATTAATATAGTGCTTAGAGATGACTAGTATTCTTCCATCTACACCCATTACATAAATATACTTATCATTTGGATCTGTAGACGTTTCTAGGTATCCTGTTTTAAAAAAGGAAGTTTTTGTAATGTGGTCTAATAGCAATTCTTGATAAGCTGGATTAGGCGGACTAGGAATAATGTTAATTTCACTATAAAAACCGGTAAGTTCTTTTCGTGTTCCATCTGTTGCGAACAGGTAATCATTATCTACGCAAAAATCACCTAATTGCTCTCCAAAAGCCTCATATTGAATTGTATAAAATAACGTAAGATTTTCGTCGTTAACTAACTTTAAAACTTTGTCCTGAAATTGAAAATATACTCCAGTATTAGAAAATCTGAACTTGTTTTTATAACCATAAATTGATAAACTACTGTCGTAATAAGTACTTAAATCTTTTGTAGTGACTTGTCCACTGGGTTTTATGATGAAAAGTTTTTTTTCTTGATATGAAAGGGCGTATAAATTAGACGAAACTTGTGAGGTCGAATAATAAAGACTACCCTCGGCAGTAAGAGAACACACTGTTTCAAAAGGAAGATTTCCATATCTGATTTTTACTACATGTAAATTACTGTTACTTACTGTACCTCCTCTAAAAACAGCCCAATCTTGTCCAAGATCATCTTTTAATATGCTCCCATGGCTATTCATGTCAGAAGGGTTAAAATTGTGTATAGGTGCATTTTCTTGACTAATTGTATTACCGCTCGACATATTGAGAGTTTTGTAGACAGGTGTTTCAAAAGCATTAAAAATGCCAGCAATAAAAATTTCGTGCTCGCTTAACAATTCAGAATTCCAATGTAGTGGAGTTTTATCAGCAAGATAATCATTACCGGAAGTTGTATTGTATTGAACTGTTTCCCAACTGCCATTTAATATGTTTTCCTGTTCTAAGTTATATCTGTATATCCAATCATCCCCATCGTTTAGATTGCCAACTGTCATGTATAAGCCACTGTCTGTTGCTAAAAAATCTGTTGAAATATTTATGCTTTCATCGAAATTGGGTATATTAACAAATTCACCAAAACGGCTACTAATAGGATCGCTGTTTTTTATTTCGTCATCTTTGGAACAGCTTCCAAAAGAAAATAAACTGCCTAAAATAAGAATTTTAATGGGTGTGAATTTCATATAGATTAAGTTTTAAAGGATTAATTTTTTTAAAGAACATGAACCCGCCGTAATTGTAAAAGAATTACTCCATGTATATCCTGAACAGGTTGCCGTATAGCTATAGTTTCCTGCCGGTAATGTGAAGTTTGCACAGCCACTTGTCCCACAGTTTGTCAATCCATTAGTAAAGTACGAATTTATTGTTCCTGTTTGGCCGTTACTTATTGTTACCGAAATTGGACCACAGCCATGGTCACTTTGTGTCCAAAAAGTTATGTTGCCCGTAGTGTCTCCGCCGCCACCGCCGCCACCGCAGGGATACGTGCTTGAGGGATAATAAGCTTCAGGATCAAACTCGTTTTCAAAACCGGCAGGAACTCCCACAACTATATGATCGGAATATGTAGACAATGGAAAAACAAGTGTTTCGCCATTTGCAGGAACTACAAATGTAATAGAATTAGAATTGTAAGTACCTGTTGCTACTTCGTTACCACTGTAACATTTTGTAACCGTTGAACTTGTGAATTTCAAGTAAGTGTTGGTGTCTTCACTTCCACGCCATATAGTATTTGTAAGGGAACTGCCACCGCTTCCACCACCGTCATTGTAATCATCTGTGTTGGTTTCTTCTTCACAGCCTAAAAATATAAATAGGGAACAGCAAAGTAAAGTCTTGATAGTTTTTAAAATGTAAAGATTCTTCATAGTTAAAAAGTTTAGTGTGTTTGATTTACTTGTTGGTAATGCTTTAGAATTCTTCTTTATCTAATAAATTGAAATATTGATTATTCCTCGTATTATTCATAAAATTTTTTCTCTGTCTTCAGTTGCGTTTTTGTTTTGCTTTGGCTGAAAGTGAGTAATAATGTAAAAGGGATGGGATGTTTTTTCATGAAAAGAATAAATATAAAATTGATTGTTTATTTTTGTTAAACAAGTTTTACAATTTATTTAACAAATAATATATTATTTGAAATCAGCAACCTATAGCTACAAGTAGTGATTTTTAACCAATGAATACATTTAAACTTTTAATAATTAGTTCGGAGTTTGTGGTTAAAAAAACATAATCCATTTTGACAATGCGGATGAACGGTTAAGCTCAAAGATGTTTGAAAAATTTGACTTGGAAACCGCAAACAAAAAATAATTGAAATGGCATAAAACTATAAAATACCAAATACTAATTTTAAAAATTGGCATCTGGTATTTTTAATACTTAATAAACTTTTTACTTAATTCCCCTTCTTCTGTTGTAACTTTTACAATATACATCCCTTTAGAAAGTTTAGTTACATTAATAGTTTCATTATTATAATTTTCTAAAACTAATTTGCCTTGTAAATCTATAATTTTTACTGTTTTAATACGTGTGAAATTATTTAAATGCAGTTGTAATACCTCATTAACAGGATTTGGGTAAATTGTTAATGCTTGTAATGGGTTAAAACTTGGAGTAGCCAAACTTGTTTCGCTATGTAAACCAATTAAAAATGCCGAGGAGTTGTTGTCTTTATATGTTGTAAAATAACCACCCACAAGGATTTTGCCATCAACTTGTGGTGCTATGATTCCAACACCATTATTAAACCCTGTTCCGATATTAAAAGTAGTGTCATTAGTGCCATCGGTATTTAAACGAATGATTCTGTTTTCAGCAACACCCTTATATGTTGTAAAGCTACCACCCACAAGGATTTTACCATCAGCTTGTGGTGCTATAGTGTGAACAGAATCATTAAATCCTGTTCCGATATTAAAAGTAGTGTCATTAGTGCCATCGGCATTTAAACGGATAATGTCATTTTCAGCAACACCATTATAGTTTGTAAAATGACCACCCACAAGGATTTTGCCATCGGCTTGTGTTGCCATAGTGTAAACAAAATTATTAAACCC
>NZ_FMTY01000004.1:0-161408 GCF_900100625.1 Flavobacterium saliperosum | reverse complement strand
CACAAGGATTTTGCCATCAGCTTGTGGTGCTATGATTCCAACACCATTATTAAACCCTGTTCCGGTATTAAAAGTAGTGTCTTTAGTGCCATCGGTATTTAAACGAATGATGTAATTTTCTGTAACATCATTATATGTCGTAAAATAGCCCCCCACAAGGATTTTACCATCAGCTTGTAGCGCAATGGTTAAAACAGCACTATTAAACCCTGTTCCAGTATTAAAAGTAGTGTCTTTAGTGCCATCGGCATTTAAACGAATGATTCTGTTTTCAGTAATACCTTTATATGTTGTAAAATATCCACCTGCAAGGATTTTGCCATCAGCTTGTGTTGCTATGGTTTCAACACTATAATTAAACCCGGGAAAAGCTCCAAAATTTTGAGCAACATCCCCTGGAGTTTGCCCATAAATAATTATAGAACAATACAAACATAAAAGGAGTAAAATTTTTTTCATGAAAAAGTCTTAGAATTTATTTAACAAATTTATTATATTAGGAAACACTAAAATATAGCTACAAGTAGTGATTTTTAACCAATTAAAAGCCTATGAGGAATTTAAATTATGATGACATTATAGAAGCTTGGGGACAGATTGCACGTTTTCAAGACAAGGAAATGGAGCTAAGTTTCAAATTAAAAATCCAAAAAAGAATATTGGATATTTTTCAGGTGGGCGACTATTACTACTACATTTTTAATCCTGCCAGCGTGCAGTTTGAATTTGTTAGTGTAAATGTTAAAAAAATATTTAAGCTTGAAGACTATACTGATTTTACGGTGCAATATGTATTTGAGAATATGCATCCAGATGACAAGGCAAGGTTTATCGCCTATGAACAAAAAGTAACTGAGTTTTTTAATGATTTACCACCCGATAAAACCTTAAAATATAAAGTTAGTTACGATTTTCGATTGCGAAATAGAGAAGGAGAATACGAATGGGTTTTACATCAGGCCACTGCTATACAAAGCGATGATACTGGCGCCGTATTTCGCGCATTAGGAATTCATACGCTCATCTCTCACATAAAAACAAGCGATAAGCCTGCTGGTTTATCGTTTATTGGTTTAGAAGGAGAACCTTCTTTTTACAATGTTGAAGTCGATCCGTTTTATTCTGCTTCCATTGAGATTTTAACAGCTCGTGAAAAAGAAATTCTAAAATTAATCGTAGACAGTAAAACCAGTGCAGAGATAGCTTTGCAATTGCACATTAGTAAGCATACTGTGAATAGTCATCGAAAAAATATTCTCAGAAAATCTAACTGTAAAACCAATAATGAGCTTATTGTAAAGGCATTTACAGATGGGTTACTTTAGTCTTTGTTTTTTATCATCAATCTCTTATAAATGAAAAATGCTTTAATCTTACCGCTCAGAAATGCTGCCCATAATAATAGCGTAAAATTACTTTGTCAATCCGCTTCGCTGGGGTGCATTTTGCGTCGAGGAAGTAAGGTAAAAAAGCTACAGTTTTTTAGTGATTCAATCCAATCTTTCTGAATCTGATTTCGTACTATCAGATTAAATCAGTGTAAATGCTAAACTAATCGGAAAAACGGTTTTTGTCTTGTTTCTGAAGAATTTATTGCCCTGTTCTTTCTTTAAACTGTGTTTGAAGTTTTGATAAAGGCTTTGATTGGTGCTTTTCAATGCCATTATGGTGTAACAAAAAAATCATTTTGAAAATAATGTTACGCTTTTGGTAACAAAATTTTCAGTTTAAAAAAAATGTCACAGTTTTTGTAACACTATTTTTAAACGAAAAAAAATGTTACACATGAAAAAAGAAGCTACCATAAAAAGTCTGATTGGCTTAACTCAAGAAGAAACGGCCATGTTGTTGGGTATAACGCGAATTCACTGGACCATGTTTAATACCGGACGGCGCGATATTCCGCAGATGGCAAGCGAACGTTTGGCTGCTGTAGTGAATCATCTGAAAAAAAACGGCACGGTTTCCGGTATAGGTGCGAAACAGGAAGCCATCGAAAAAGAGCAAGTGCATGAATGGCTAAAAGAGGAATATAAAACCGTTGAATATAAGTTGCGCTACCTCGAACGAAAAATCCAAACGTCTTTGTACATCCGAAAAGAGTGTAATGCTGCTTTGGCTATAGCAGAGTATTTAAAGAAACAGGATGATAACGAATTCTTGCGAAACTTATCACAAAGTATTTCAAAAAGGGCGTGTACTACTTTAAATAAGCATAGCTTAAAACGTTTGGCGCAATTAGAGTTAAAAAAAGAAACCCTCGAAATGTTAAAATTTAAAATGGAAGCAAAATTAAAAGTGTAAGAATAATTGTTGATTTTCAAATACATAATTAATTTTAAAAACAAATCATTTTCTTACAAAATGTTAAAATCACAATCAGGGCTTATTTATGCGATTTTTTTGGCATTGCATTTGAAAGCTGTAAGAGTAATATTAACTTTTAAATTTTATAAATTATGTATTCATTAAACAAAATTACCACGGTAGCCGATTGCGATGTTTTATTAACATGGGCAGAAAAAGAAAAATCAGACTTAACGTTTAAACAATTGTCGGTAGAACGCCTTACCGTAAATTACAGCAGTACCTCAGTAGAGATTGATGCGGTTTTACAAGGCGTGATTGCTGAAATTGATGCTACCGAAACCGTTCTTGCCGCTTTGCCGGAAGGCCCAACCAAAGAAGATTTGGAGAAAAAGTTAACCCGATTGGAGTACAAGAAATTCTTGTTGGAAAACCGAAAGGAAAGTTATGGCTCGGTTGCCTTATTGGAAAAAGAGTTGGATTTGGAACGCATCAACAAAGAGCTGGATGAAGTTGAGGTTTTTATAGCTGATGTAAATGCCCGAAAAGTAATATTGCAGGCGGCATAACAAGAAAAGGAGTCTTTTCAGACTCCTTTTTGTTGTTTTAAAATAAAAATCCCGAACTCAGTTCGGGATTTTTTTATGTGGTGGCTAAATGCATTTCATTAATGTGTTCTTCAATCGCATCCCATAAACCGATGCGTTTTTCCAAAGCCTGAATCGAAATGGCTTCCACTTCTTTCCATTTTTGGTTGTCTTCTCCGCACAGTTCGGTAATCATCTGCATCGCCATTGGGCCGTGATCGTCGGCATCCAATTCAATGTGTCGTTCGAAATAGTAAATCAGTTGCGATAAATCGGTTTCCGGGAAATTAATCTGGAAGTTTTTCAGGATTTCCGAAAACATATCCGGAATCAGGTCTTCTCTTCCGAAGGTGAATGCTGCTGCAATTTCGTGTGCTTTTCCGTGTTCGATTACCTCGAACGTGAAATTCAGGAATTCTTTAATTTTCGGGTGTAAATCACTGATTTTTATCGATACAAAAATATTCTGCATCGAGATAACGCTTTCCAGAAAGGTTTCAATGTTTGTGGTATTGGCGCCACTGGATTTCATCGCCTCCAGATACATTTCGAAATGGCTCAGTCGTTTTCCGTCTAAGGTAAGATCGGATTCTTCGGCTAAAACGATTTCGTTAATCAGATACCGCATTTCCGGATTGGGTGATGCGAACCAAGGCGTTGTTGTACAGGTTAACTTTTGCTGCAGTGCTTTTAGGAGCGACATGAAATCCCAAACGGCATACACATGTCCTTCCATGAAATGACGCAAATCATCAACAGTCTGAATTTGTTTGTACAGCGAGTGATGTAATAAAAGTTCCCTTTGAGGCTGAATACTTTTATTGATAGTATGAATATTCATAGCAATAGTAGTTTGTGATACAAATGTAAAAAAGCTTCCCGTTTTAGAGAAGCTTTTAACATTGAATTTATCAATAAGGATATTGAAATCTATTATTTGAATGCCGGGAAACCGGTAACATCCATACCTGTGATTAGCAAGTGAATATCGTGTGTTCCTTCATAAGTAACCACCGACTCCAAGTTCATCATGTGACGCATGATGGAATATTCTCCGGTAATTCCCATTCCGCCTAACATTTGGCGGGCATCACGAGCGATGGTTAATGCCATGTCCACATTGTTTCTTTTTGCCATGGAAATCTGAGCTGTAGTAGCTCTTCCTTCGTTTCTTAAAACGCCCAATCTCCAAGTCAACAATTGTGCTTTGGTGATTTCGGTAATCATTTCGGCTAATTTCTTTTGTTGCAATTGTGTAGCTCCAATCGGTTTGTCGAATTGGATTCTTTCCTGAGAATATCTCAAAGCAGTATCGTAACAGTCCATTGCGGCACCGATAGCACCCCAGGCAATTCCGTAACGTGCGGAGTCCAAACATCCAAGTGGTGCGCCCAAACCGGATTTGTTCGGTAATAGGTTTTCTTTCGGCACTTTTACGTTGTCAAAAATCAATTCTCCGGTCGCTGAAGCTCTTAACGACCATTTGTTGTGTGTTTCAGGAGTGGTAAAACCTTCCATGCCTCTCTCTACGATCAGACCGTGAATTCTTCCGGATTCATCTTTCGCCCACACTACTGCGATATCCGCAAACGGAGCATTCGAAATCCACATTTTGGCACCGTTTAACAAATAATGGTCGCCCATGTCTTTGAAGTTGGTTACCATCCCGCCCGGGTTGGAACCATAATCCGGTTCCGTTAATCCGAAACATCCGATGAATTCTCCGGTAGCCAGTTTCGGTAAATATTTCATGCGTTGTTCTTCGTTTCCGTATTTCCAGATCGGATACATCACCAAAGAAGATTGTACGGATGAGGTGGAACGAACACCGGAATCTCCGCGCTCAATTTCCTGCATGATCAATCCGTAAGAGATTTGATCCAAACCTGCACCTCCGTATTCAACCGGGATATAAGGTCCAAAACCACCGATTTCCGCCAAACCTTTTACGATTTGTTTTGGGAATTCCGCTTTTTGAGCATATTCTTCAATAATGGGAGACACTTCTTTTTTTACCCAGGCACGAGCTGAGTCACGTACTAATTTATGTTCTTCCGTTAGTAAATCGTCTAACAGATAATAATCAGGAGCTTGAAATAAATCTGGTTTCATTTTGAATAAAAATTTTTGGTTCACAAAAGTACGCAAAGATATTTAACTATTCAATTTGTGATAGTTATAATTTTTGATAAAAGAGAAGAGGCTTAAAAGGTTTAACGAAGATTACATTTTCAGATAAAAATCCTTTGTGAGTTCAATGTATTCCGGAGTGTACTGATGACGTGCGGTTTCAATAACCAATTCGTCAACTAACGGCGTTTGTTCAACGCGACTGAAGGCCAGTAAACTGCGTTTGATTTCCGAAGTGGGTGTGCCTTTTACCCGGGTGATTTTTAAGGGGAACAGGTCTCTTTCGGCACAAAGTCCTAGGAGCTTTTCTTCTTCTTTATAGGGGATGATTATGGAAAAAATACCGTGGTCGGATAAGAAAAAATCAGCCGCTTCCACCAATTCTTCGAAGGGAAGGGAGTCTTCAAAGCGGGCAGCATCGCGCTGTTCGTTATCGGATTTGTAATTTTCGGTATAGAAGGGAGGGTTGGAAACAATCAGGTCGAATTCTTCCTCTACTTCGTCAACAAATTCATCCAATCCGGCATGATAACAATACAAACGGTCGTTCCAGGGCGAATTTTCGAAGTTTTCGGTGGCTTGTTCGTAAGCGTCATCGTCAATTTCAATAGCGTCAATCTTCCCGACAGTTATCGGGACGGCTTGGCTGCGTTGCGCTAACATCAAAGCGATAACTCCGGTTCCGGTGCCAATATCCAAAATGTTGTAAGGGTTGTTAATCAAGGGGGTCCAGGCACCAAGTAAAACGCCGTCGGTACCCACTTTCATGGCGCAGCGGTCTTGTGCAATGGAAAATTGTTTGAATTGAAACATTTTTGGGTTATTAGACTTTTAGATTGTTGGATTGTTAGATTGTTGGATTATTGGATTGTTAGATTTTTAGTTTTAAAGGAAAATATCCAAAAATCTAAGAGCATAGCGTGTCTAAGAATCTAAAGCGCAGCGTATCTAGAAATCTATAAGTACAAATCCACCAAACCTTCCGGAGTATCCAGAACAACTTTTTTGTTGGCTCGGTCTACCTGTACGATGAAAGCGTCAATCATCGGAATAAGGATTTCCGTATTGTCTTTTAGGATTTCGAAAAGTGGTTGTGCGCTGGAATCGTTAATGGAAACAATTTTCCCGATATTCCCCAAACGTACGTCTTCCACATCAAAACCAATCACTTCATGGAAATAGAATTTGTTGCCTTCCAGTTTCGGCAACGTGCTTAACGGAAGATAGACTTCACAGTTAATTAAGCGGTCGGCATCTTCTTCACTGTCCACTTCTTCAAATTTTACTCGGAGGAAGTCGCCTTTGTGAAGTGCCCCTTTTTCAATAAAAAATGGAATCAGATTTTTGTTGAATTCAACAAAAACTGATTCCAGATTTTCATACATTTCAGGTTCGTCCGTATCCAGATAGATAAGAACTTCCCCTTTGAAACTAAACTTTTTAGCGATTTTACCTAAATAGAAACATTCGTCTTTACGCATGGAATCGCTATAAAATTATGCTTGAGTTTCTTCGTTGTTTTCTTCAGCAGCCGGAGCTTCTTCAGTTGCAGCTTCTGCTACTTCTTCCGTAACTTCTTCTGCAGCTTCTTCAACTTTAGCAGCTTCTGCCTGTGCAGCAATACGTTTTTCGTTCGCTTCTTTTTCTGCTTTTAAAGCTTTCGCTTTAGCATCTGCTTCTGCTTTCGATAAACCTGCTTTTTTAGCATCCACTTTTCCAGCTTTAGACTCTAACCAAGCTGCTAATTTAGCATCCGCTTGCTCCTGAGTTAAAGCGCCTTTACGAACACCTCCGTCTAGGTGGTGTTTTAATAAAGCACCTTTGTAAGAAAGAATAGCTCTTGCAGTGTCAGTTGGCTGAGCACCGTTGTGTAACCATTGTACCGCGCTATCAAGGTTTAAGTCGATAGTTGCAGGGTTAGTGTTTGGATTGTAAGTTCCGATTTTCTCTAAGAATCTACCATCTCTTTTCGCGCGAGCATCTGCTGCTACGATCCAGTAAAAAGGTTTCCCTTTTTTACCATGTCTTTGTAATCTAATTTTTACTGACATAAATCTTGTGATTAATTTGAGGTTCTCGACCTCGGTTATTTAAGGGTGCAAAGATATAAAACTTTGGGATACAAAATAATTTTCTTTCGTTTTTTTAGCAGGCATAGTGATTTGATTTCGTGGTCTTTAAAATATTCAAAAGAAAAAAACTTGTACATTATTAATTAAAAGTTATTTTTGTGAGTATTATATCCAAATAACAATTCCGTCAAAATGAAAAAAATAGTTTCGTTATTCTTATTAGTAGCTGCTTTCGCGTCTTGTGGGGAAGAAGTTAAATTCAACAACCCGGCTTTTCAGGCCAATAAAAACGGCAACATCTGGAAAGCAAATGACATGTATGCTTTTGCAGATGCAGGAGGGCTTACGATTATTGGTGCGGTAGGTACGGATATGGTTGAGTTGCATACCACTTCGGCAAATAACGGAACGTATGTTTTAACCGGAACTTCAGCAAGTTATGCCATCTACGATTCTGTTGACGGTGCCGGCGCAAGCTATGAATCGGTATCGGGAGAAATAAAAATAACATCCGGTGTGGATGGAACGGTTACCGGTAAATTCCATTTTGTTGCAGAAGACGGAGCGGGTAACGAAGTGATTTTCACAGAGGGTACTTTTTATAAAGTTCCCAGATAAAACAAGCTAAAATACTGATTAATAACCACTTCGAAAGGAGTGGTTTTTTGTTATAATCAAAATTATTTAAAAAGAAAACCTTAATAGTGAGTGATTTACAAAATTAATAGCCTACCTTTACCAAAATTATTTAAATAATATATATGAACATTTTTGTAGGAAGTCTTCCGTTCTCAATTGACGAAGCAGATTTAAGAGATTCTTTTGGGGTATACGGAGAGGTAACTTCAGTTAAAATTATTACTGACAAATTTACTGGAAGAAGTAAAGGATTCGGTTTTGTTGAAATGGAAAACGAAGCTGACGCTCAGAAAGCTATCGAAGAATTAAACGGTGCTACTGTAGGTGGTCGTGCTATCGTGGTTAACAAATCAGAGCCGAAACCGGAAGGTGAAAGAAGAAGCTTCAATAACAACCGTCCTGCGGGAGGTGGTTACGGTGGTGGAAACAATCGTGGTGGAAACAGCGGTGGCGGAAGCTACGGTGGTGGAAACAGAGGAGGAAGATACTAGTCTTTTTTTTAGATAAATAACAGAAGCCGTCTCGTATGAGATGGCTTTTTTTGTGTTTTTATTTTTTTGGAGCGAACGGCTCGGGTATTTTTTGCAATCCGTTTTCCCGTCTTCGCCTTTAGTCTTCCACTGCGTTCCTGAGCTACCGGCTCTCCCGATTGCTATCGGGACGGGGCTAAGAGGTTATCGTTTTGTACTTTTGTTGATAACTAAAATTGATTTCTATTCTCTGAAAATGTACTTTTGAACAATTGCTTTTTTATAAAAGTGATAACAGTAAAACCTTCATTTTAAGATATGTATCTAATTTTCGATACCGAAACCACAGGCTTACCACGCAGTTGGTCAGCACCCATTACCGATACCGATAACTGGCCACGCTGTATCCAGATCGCCTGGCAGTTGCACGACGAAATGGGGAACCTTATCGAACATCAGGACTATCTGGTCAAACCGGAAGGGTTCAATATTCCCTACGATGCCGAACGCATCCACGGTATCTCCACCGAACTGGCCATGGAACAAGGGGTTCCGCTATTGGAAGTGCTTGAGAAATTCAACATCGCGCTTTCCAAAACCAAATTCATTGTCGGTCAGAATGTAGGTTTCGACGTCAACATCATGGGCTGCGAATTCCACCGAATGAACGTGGGTTCCGATATGGTGAAAATGCCGGTTTTGGACACCTGTACCGAAGTGACCGCCGATTTGTTGAAATTGCCCGGAGGTAGAGGCGGCCGATTCAAATTACCCACGCTAACCGAATTGCACCAATACCTTTTCGGAACACCTTTCGGCGAAGCGCACAACGCTACTGCCGACGTGGAAGCTACCACAAGATGTTTCCTCGAATTAATCAAACGCGAGGTTTTCACCAAAGAAGAACTCGACGTTACCGAAGATTATTTCCGCAATTTCCGCGAAAACAATCCACAGGAAATCCAACTCATCGGGTTAAAACATATCAATCTGAAATCGGCTTCCGAAGAAATTCGAAAGCGATTCCAGCAAATTCAGAAAGAAGAAGTTGTAACCCCGATATCCGAAGAACATCAACAGGATTTAAAGGAGACCACCTTCGTACACCTGCACAACCACACCCAGTTTTCGGTATTGCAATCCACTATTTCGATTGCGAAACTGGTGGCGGCAGCAGCCCAAAACAAGATGCCGGCCGTTGCGATGACGGATTACGCCAATTTAATGGGCGCTTTCCATTTCGTACGCGATGTGCTGAATCACAACAAGGCAGCGGCAGCCAAAAATGCGGCCGCCCTGGAAAACGGCGAACTACCCACCGAAGTCGAAATGAAACCAATTGTGGGTTGTGAGTTTTTTGTTTGTGAAGACCATAAAGACAAAACTAAAAAGGACAACGGCTATCAGGTGGTTTTCCTGGCTAAAAATAAAAACGGCTACCATAATTTGGCCAAAATGTCGTCGATTGCCTATACGGACGGATTTTATTACGTGCCGCGAATCGACAGAAAAGTCATTGAACAATACAAAGAAGACATCATCGTTTTATCGGGAAATTTATACGGAGAAATTCCGAATAAAATTTTAAATATCGGTGAAAATCAGGCCGAAGAAGCACTGCTTTGGTGGCATTCGCAATTTGGTTCCGATTTCTATATCGAACTCATGCGCCACAATCAGGAAGACGAAAACCGCGTGAACCAAACGCTGATTTCCTTTGCCCGAAAACACAATATCAAACTGATTGCCACCAACAATACGTTCTACATTTCGAAAGAAGATGCCAATGCACACGATATTTTGTTGTGCGTGAAAGACGGGGAAAAACAGGCAACACCTATCGGTCGCGGTCGTGGCTATCGTTTCGGATTGCCCAATCAGGAATACTATTTCAAATCGGATGCCGAAATGAAAAAAGCATTCTCCGATTTGCCGGAAGCCATCATCAATACGCAGGAAATCGTTGATAAGGTTGAAATCTATTCGCTGTACAGAGACGTATTGCTTCCGAAATTTGAAATTCCCGACGAGTTTTTAGTCGAAGAAGACAAAGCCGATGAAGGCAAACGCGGGGAAAACAAATATTTGCGTTATCTGACATACGAAGGGGCCAAAAGACGTTACAAAGAAATCACTGAAGAGATAAAGGAACGCATCGATTTCGAATTGATGACCATTGAGAATTCCGGATATCCCGGCTATTTCCTAATCGTACAGGATTTCATTGCCGAAGCCCGAAAAATGGACGTTTCCGTTGGGCCCGGTCGTGGTTCGGCGGCAGGTTCGGTGGTGGCGTACTGTTTGGGTATCACCAACATCGATCCGTTGATGTACAACCTCCTTTTTGAGCGTTTCCTGAATCCGGATCGTGTGTCGTTACCCGATATCGATATCGATTTTGATGACGAAGGCCGAAGCCGCGTAATGGATTATGTAATCCAGAAATACGGTTCCAAACAGGTGGCGCAAATCATCACCTACGGTACCATGGCGGCGAAATCAGCGATTCGTGATACCGCAAGGGTGTTGGACTTGCCGCTTTTTGAAGCCGATAAAATTGCAAAACTCTTGCCGGGAATGTTGCCGTCCAAATGGAATCTGGCGCGTTTCATGAAAGGCGATGAAGCCGAAATCAGAAAGGTATTGCGCCCGGAAGATTTCGACCGCATGAAAGAACTGATTGAACTTTCCAAAGAAGCCGATTTGAGTGGGGAAACCATTCAGCAGGCGCAAATTCTGGAAGGGAATTTAAGAAATACCGGTATTCACGCGTGTGGGGTGATTATTACGCCAAGCGACATTACGAATTTCGTACCCGTAACCACTGCAAAGGATTCCGATTTATATGTGACCCAATTTGACAACTCCGTAGCCGAAAGTGCCGGGTTGTTGAAAATGGACTTCCTGGGTCTGAAGACCCTGACGCTGATTAAGGATACCGTAAAACTGATAAAATACCGCACCGGAAAAGTCCTCAATCCGGATGAATTTCCGATTGATGACGTTAAGACATTCGAGTTGTTCCAAAGAGGGGAAACCGTCGGGATTTTCCAGTACGAGAGTGCCGGAATGCAGAAATACATGAAGGAACTGAAGCCTACGGTTTTCAATGACCTGATTGCGATGAATGCGTTATACCGTCCGGGACCGATTGCGTACATCCCGAGTTTCATTAAGCGGAAGAACGGCGAAGAACCGATTGAATACGATCTGGAAGCCTGTGAAGAATTACTGAAAGATACCTACGGAATTACGGTATATCAGGAACAGGTGATGCTTTTGTCGCAAAAACTGGCCGACTTCTCGAAAGGGGATGCCGACGTATTGCGTAAGGCGATGGGAAAAAAGCAGCGTGACGTTCTTGATAAAATGAAACCTAAATTCGTGAGTCAGGCAGCGGCGAAAGGCCATTCGGAAGAAAAGTTAGAAAAAATCTGGAAAGACTGGGAAGCGTTCGCGGAATATGCGTTCAACAAATCCCACTCGACCTGTTATGCCTGGATTGCTTATCAAACCGCTTATTTAAAAGCCAACTATCCGGCGGAATACATGGCGGCGGTACTTTCCAATAATATGAACGACATCAAACAGGTTTCGTTCTTTATGGAAGAGTGTAAGCGTATGGGCTTGGCGGTTTTAGGTCCGGATGTGAATGAATCCTTCTATAAATTTACGGTAAACGAAGAGTACGCCGTGCGTTTCGGAATGGGCGCGATTAAAGGAGTGGGAGAAGGTGCCGTGCGAACCATTGTGGAAGGCCGTAAAGACGGAAAATACAAATCCATTTTCGATTTGGCGAAGCGAATCGATTTGCGTGCGGCCAACAAAAAAGCCTTTGAAAACTTAGCGTTAGCCGGAGGGTTCGATTGTTTCACCAACACGCACCGGGCACAGTATTTTCATACCGATGGCGATAACAGTACGTTCCTTGAAAAAGCGATGCGTTACGGATCCAAGTTTCAGGAGAATGAGAATTCCTCGCAGGTGAGTTTGTTTGGCGATGCGTCGGAAGTACAGATTCCGGAACCGGTAGTGCCGCCTTGCGAAGAGTGGAACACGATGCAGAAACTCGCGCAGGAAAAAGAGGTGGTGGGGATTTACATTTCCGGCCATCCGTTGGACGATTATAAATTTGAAATGAAATATTTCTGCAGTACGCGACTTGAAGCCTTAAAGGATTTGGCGCCGCATGTTGGAAAAAGCATCGCTGTGGGCGGAATCGTAACCAATGTGCAACACCGCACCGCGAAGAATGGTAAAGGTTGGGCGACTTTTGTACTGGAAGGGTATGACGAGAGTTATGAGTTCCGCATCTTTGATGAGGAATACCTGAAATACCGCCATTTCCTTGGGCAGAATCATTTCGTGTACATAAAACTGAGTGTGAAGGAAGGCTGGACAAATAAGGAAACGGGTAAAAAATCCGATCCGCGGCTTCAGTTTTTGCAGGTGATCATGTTGCAGGATGTTTTAGCCACGTTTGCTAAAAAACTGATTCTTCAATTTTCGATTTTCGATTTACGTGAGCAACTGATTATGGAACTCAACGAACTTTTCAAGGCGAATCAAGGCGAAACAACCGTGACGTTTGAAGTGATGGAGTTGGAGAAAGTCAGAAAAGCGATTGAAATTCCCGTGGTAACGGAAGTGGAGGACGTTTCGGATACGGATGAAATTACCGAGGAGGTGGAAATCGAGATTCCGGAAGAAAAAGAAGAAATTAAGGTGGTGACCAAACTCAGCATGCCAAGCCGGAAACTCAAAATCGGGGTTTCGAATGCGATGTTGGCGGAGCTGGAACGGCTTCAGGTTAACTTCCGTTTGAATTAACAACCGAGGCCCTAGCCCTGATAGCAATGGAAATCCTTTTTGCATAGATGCTTCGACAAGCTCAGCATGACATTCTTGCAAAAAGATTGCAACGGATAGCAGGATTAGCTTCTGAAGAAAACAAATAAATAATATCAATTTAATCATAATCAAAACTGATTTCCAATAGGTAAACAATTCAAAATAATATCCTACTTTTGTCTAACAATTTAAAATATGAAATTATGGCTATAGCAATAACAGATGCGACTTTTGATGAAGTAGTATTAAAATCAGACAAACCGGTATTGGTGGATTTTTGGGCAGCTTGGTGCGGACCATGTCGTATGGTGGCTCCAATCATTGATCAGATCAGTGAAGAGTATGCCGGAAAAGCGGTAATCGGGAAAGTAGATGTAGATGCGAATCAGGAGTTTGCAGCGAAATACGGTGTTCGTAACATTCCAACGGTTTTGGTATTCCAAAACGGAGAAGTGGTAGGACGTCAGGTGGGAGTTGCTCCTAAAAATACGTATACTGAAGCCATCGACGCGTTATTATAATCGAAGGTAATAAACAATAAAAAAGGCTAACATTATTTTGTTAGCCTTTTTTTGTTGGTTTCAAAAACAGTTAAATCCTTATGTTTTATTTCACTTCCGGATTTTAAAAATTCCACCGCAGATTTGCAGATTATTTACAAAGATTTCGTTTTTAATCTGCGAATCTGCGGTTATTTTAGGTTTAAAGTGGATTGGCTACGAATTTTTCAGATTGATGATTTCCTGTTCGGTTAGGAATCTCCAATTGCCTCTCGGTAAATTCTTTTTGGTCAAACCGGCGAAAACCACACGGTCTACTCTTAAAACGTCGTATTTGAAATGCTCGAAAATGGAACGCACCACTTTTACGTTGGAGGTTTTCATTTTGATGCCGATTTCACTTTTCGGCTGGTCTTCGATATAGGATACTTCTTCCACGAAAACGCGGTGACCGTCGATGGTTAATCCGGCAGCGATTTTCTCCAAATCTTCGTATTTCAGGTTTTTATCCAAAGAAACCTGGTACACTTTGGACGAACGTTGGTTAGGAATCGTAAACTTACGGACCATATCGGTATCATTAGTGAACAACAACAAACCGGTAGTGGTTTTGTCCATTCTTCCCACGGCCTGTAATTTGGCTTTTGTGGCCCCGCGAACTAAATCCAAAACGTTATTGGAATTCAGGTCTTCGTCTTTGGAAGTCGTGAATCCTTTTGGTTTGTTTAGTAAAACGTATTCTTTTTTCTCCGGAGTGATTAAGCTTCCGTCGAAGTTTACCACGTCGTTCAGTTGCACTTTGTAGCCCATTTCGGTAACCACTTCACCGTTTACTTTTACGTTTCCGGATTGGATGTAAATATCCGCATCACGACGCGAGCAAACGCCTGAATTGGCAATGTATTTGTTCAGACGCATTTCGTCCGGGTTGGCAGGTTTTTTAGGTGCCTTAGGTTTTTTGTCAAAAGCAGGTTTTGCTTTTGGGAAACCGGTTTTACTGTCGTCTTTTTTGAAAGTAGCTTTGGCTGAAGTGTTTGGCTTCTTAGCTCCGCTGCCTGTTTTTTTAGACGAAGGCCCTTTTTTATTATTTCCTTTTCCGTTATTCATTTTCACTATAATTTTTGCAAAGATAGTGTTTAAAAGCATTCGTAGTTAGAAATCGGAAATCAGAAGTTATATCTTGAGTACTGTCCGACCGTTAATCAGTACCGTCGGGTCGATTAGAACGATACAGAAAACGCCTGCTACAATAAGTGATTTCAAGATATTGTGCAATAGAACGTACTCGTTATGGGTTTGTGATTTCCAGAGTTTTATAAGGAAAAAAACCAATACAATCAAACTGATGTAAAAGTAAATGTCCATGTAGCCCACGTCGTAGACATCGATTAAGATATAGACCGGAAGTACTGTTGCAATGGTTAAAGCCGTAATGAGTTGTTTTGATATTTTTTCGCCGAAACGCACCGGGATGGTTTGATAATCGTTTGCCACATCGCCTTTGATGTTTTCCAGGTCCTTAATCATTTCACGGATTAAAATCAGTAGGAGTAAAAAGGAAGCATGTGCAAAAATCACGTGATAGAAATTCTTGAAATACAATAAAATCCCAAAGAAAGGCAATACCGCTAACAGAGAAGCGGTTAGGTTTCCAATGATGGGATACTTTTTCAGCTTATGGGAATAGAACCAAATCAGGAAAATATATACGGCAAAAAACAAAGCGGCTCGCCAGGAAATGATGTACGCTAGGGCAGTCGCTAAAAAATTCAATCCGAAATAGACCTGAAGTTTTGTTTTCTGACTCACCAATCGGTCCAGCATGGATTTGTTTGGGCGGTTGATTAAATCCTTTTCGGAATCGTAAAAATTATTGATGATGTACCCGGAGGCAATCGTTAAGGTCGAAACGAAAACGATGATGAAAAGACGCCAATCGAGTATGACATCCAAGGCTCTTTTTTCGGGAGCTAAGATGAAAATCGAAGACAAATACTGCGCCAGGACAATTATGGGAATGTTGTACCCACGCACCACAGAAAACAAACTGAGGATTTTCATCAACAATAATTTTGTTTTTCGTGTGAGCATGAGTTGTGGTTGAAAGTTTTAGGTTTAAAAGTTTGAAGTTATTTCTTAAAACTGATATACCACTTCCAATTTGTAATCTTTTAACGATTGTTTGGCTTTTTCCAAGTCTTGTGTAAACCCTAAAATATAACCACCACCACCGGAACCGCAAAGTTTCAGGTAATAATCGTTAGTGTCAATTCCTTTTTGCCATACCTGATGGAATTGCTCTGGAATCATAGGTTTAAAGTTGTTCAAAACGACTTTAGAAAGTTTTTTCGTATTGGCGAAAAGGGATTTCATATCACCATGCAGGAAGTTTTCCACGCAGGCATCGGTATGTTTGATGAATTGGGATTTAAGCATTTTTCGGAAACCTTCTTCTTTCAGGCTTTCCATGAAAATATTGACCATTGGAGCGGTTTCACCCACAATGCCGGAGTCAATCAAGAACACGGCACCTTTTCCTTCCGTACTTTGTGAAGGAATGCCCGTTGGTTCGATATTGTCTTTGGAATTGATCAAAATCGGTAAACTCAAATAGCTGTTTAACGGATCCAAACCGGAACTTTTTCCATGGAAAAACGATTCCATCTGAGAAAAAATGGCTTTCAGTTGTAACAGTTTCTCACGGGTTAGGTTTTCCAGCACCGTGATTTTATTATTTGCGTATTTATCGTAAATCGCGGCTACCAAAGCACCGCTACTTCCCACGCCATATCCTTGCGGAATACTGGAATCGAAATACATGCCGCGTTCCACATCGGTTTTTAAAGCCGCTAAATTGAAAGTGACCAACTCGGGTTGTTCGGTTTGTAAGTTTTCCAGATGCGATACAAATCGTTTCAGACTTGCGTTCGATTTTACAGCCTCTTCCTTGTCCCGATAGCTATCGGGATTATCCACTTTCAAAGCGCCGTTGTAAAAATTATAAGGAATAGACAAGCCTTTGGAATCTTTGATAATTCCGTATTCTCCGAAGAGTAATATTTTTGAGTAAAAAAGCGGTCCTTTCATATGTTGTTTTTGGTTTAAAAACGAATTTGGGTTTAGTAAAAGTAATGAAAAATCAATTACGATTTACGGCACCATTGCCAATTTCGTCACAAATGTACTGACCATTTTGACAATAGCCAACCAATTCGTTCTTAATAAATTGTAAAACTTTTTCTTTGGTGTTTTCCGGATACAATATGTGAACGTTTGCGCCGGCATCCAGGGTAAAGCAAACCGGTGTTTGGGTTTCGTTCCTGAATTTCCAGATTCGGTTGATGATTTCCAGTGTGTTCGGTTTCATCAGAATGAAATACGGCATGGAAGTCATCATCATCGCGTGCAATGTTAAGGCTTCGCTTTCGACGATTTTGATGAAATGTTCCACGTCACCGCTTTCCAAAACGTGCTTTATGGAAGATAAATTGTGGTGGGCCTGAGAAAAACGCTGTTCCGCAAATGGATGGCCGAACATCAGATCGTGTCCCACCGTACTCGAAACCTGTTTTTCGCCTTTGTCGACCAATAAAATCGTATCCTGATAGTTTCTGAAATTTTCATGAAGTGTTGACGGAAATTCGACTCCGAACAAATCGGAACTTCCTGAAATTTCCGCATGATTTCCCCAAACAACCACATTTCCTTTGATGCTTCTACAGGCACTTCCGGAACCCAATCGTGCTAAAAAAGAGGCTTTTCGGTTAAAATAATCTTCCGAAATAGCTGGATTCAGTACTTTTTCCAGACTCATCACGTTCATCGCCAAAGCGGCCATTCCCGAGGCGGAGGAAGCAATTCCGGAACTGTGCGGAAAGGTGTTTTGCGTGTCAATCGTCAAATGAAAATCTTTCAGGTACGGACAATAGTCGAAAATGCGCTCGAAAAACTTCTGAATTTTCGGTTTGAAATCTTCTTTGGGTTGCCCTTCGAATAACAAATCAAACGAAAAATTGCCATCGTTGGGTTTCTTGGTGAAAGCCAATTTGGTAATCGTTTTGCAATGGTTCAGCGTAAAGCTTACGGATGGATTGGCAGGAATCTGGTTGTTCTTTTTCCCCCAATATTTCACTAAGGCGATGTTGCTGGGCGCGCTCCATTCGAAACTGCCGTTTTCTGTTGAAATGGTATAGTTGGTTTGAATAAAATCCTTCTCCGAAATCATAGACTTGAAAATTTACGCAAAGATACAGTTTTCGGCTATTTGATGGGCAGCCTATTTTTATTCTGAAGAATTTCCTATTTTTGAAAGATAAAGCATCCCTATGAATAAAATTACCAGAATTCTTACAGTTGTAGTTACCTGTCTTTGCATCGGTTATTTTTCCGGAATCATCACCCGTGAAAGTATTGAAGTGTGGTATCCCACGTTGGTAAAGCCCGGTTTTAATCCGCCCAATTGGATTTTCGCACCGGTTTGGTCTGCATTGTATGTTATGATGGGAATTGCTGCGGGTATGGTGTGGAACCGTATCGAAACCGACCGCATCAACGTTCGTAAAGGATTGCGTTTTTTTGCGATTCAACTGGCGCTGAATTTCCTATGGTCGTATCTTTTTTTTGGTTTGCACAATCCGTTACTTGCTTTGGTCGAATTAATTGTGCTTTGGCTGATGATTTTTGAAACGTATGTGGTTTTCAAAAAAGTGGATAAAATCGCCGGGATGTTGCTTCTGCCGTATCTTGGTTGGGTGACTTTTGCCGGAATTCTCAACGCGGCCATCTTCTGGCTGAACCGATAGTTTTTTGTCGATTTTTTTGGTTTTTTATCCGTTTATAGAATTGATAAGGAGCGGTTCTTTGCTTTTTTAGTTAACTTTAATGTTACACTGAATCCGACTTAAGTTGTTGTTTTTCAAAAGCTTTTGTTTTCGGATAGGTTGTTCTTTTGGATTCGATTCAACATTGAAATAACTAAAATTTATACTTATGGGAGCAATAATCGTATTGGTAGTAGGCTTAATTGGTGTTTTATTAGGCTACCTCATTGGAAAATCATCAGTAAGTAGCGATTCTGGTTTGGATGCATACAAAAGAAAAATAGCTGTGCTTTCTTCGGAAATTGAAGTTTTAAAGGCTAAGATTGCTTCGGGAAGTCATGCGTTGGGATTCACCGTTTCGCCTCCGGAATACCATCCGTTTGACCATGATTTGGCATCGTCGGTTTTAGGACGGGATGTAGAAGAAAATGATCTGAAAGTGATTGAAGGCGTAGGTCCGAAAATTGAAAAATTGTTCAAAACCTCCGGAATTCTTACCTGGAAAAGTTTCGCAGAAATGTCGGTGGATCGTTGTAATGAAATTTTAAGCAAAGCAGGAGAACAATTCGCCCGTCATAACCCTTCGACCTGGCCACGTCAGGCCCGATTGGCTTATGAAGGAAAATGGCGTGACCTAAAAGTATGGCAGGATTCGCTTCAGGGCGGTTTGGAATAATCGCTTATTTTTGCTTTTCCGTAATCGCTTTGGCAACTAAAAAGCCACCAGTCCACGCATTCTGAAAATTGAACCCGCCGGTTATGGCATCGATATTTAAAATTTCCCCCGCGAAATACAGGTTTTCGTGCAATTTGCTTTGCATTGTTTTGAAATCGATTTCTTTCAGATGGATGCCGCCTGCGGTAACGAATTCTTCTTTGAAGGTGCTTTTGCCGTTTACCTGAAATTGGCCGTTAGTAAGCTGGTTCGCCAAATCGGTCAGTTGTTTTTTGGAAAGATCGGCCCATTTGGTTTCGGCTGAAATTCCCGATGCGGTAACCAGACTTTCCCACAACCGTTTCGGAAATTCAAACGGACAGAATTTCATAATGAGTTTCTTGGCATTCTCTTCTTTCAGCCCCTTTAAATGGGCTACAGCTTCTTCAAAATCGGTTTCATGCAACCAGTTGACCTGTAGGGTAAATTGATAATTTTTGGTGGCCAATTCCCGTGCTCCCCAAGCGGAAAGTCGTAAAATTCCCGGACCGCTCATACCCCAGTGGGTTATCAATAACGGACCCGATGCTTTCAGTTTGGTATCTTTCACTTTTACGGTAGCCAATGCGGAAACACCCATTAAATCCTTGATTCGGGTGTCTTTGATGTTGAAGGTAAACAGCGAAGGAACCGGTTCTTCAATGGTATGTCCGAGTGTCTCCATCATTTCCCATATTTTCGGATTGCTTCCGGTAGCCATTACCAGTTTGTCGCATTTGAACGATTGCTGATTGGTGTCTACTTTCCAATATCCGTCGCCTTTAAAAAGCGATTGAACACTTTGGCCGGTTAGGATGTCGATGCCTAATTTTTTTGTAGCCGATAAAAAACAGTCGATGATGGTTTGCGAACTGTCGGATACCGGAAACATTCGGCCGTCTTCTTCGATTTTGAGTTCGACGCCGTGTTTTTCAAACCATTCGATAGTATCTCCGGAACAAAACTGGTGAAACGGGCCTTTCAGTTCTTTTTCGCCTCTCGGATAAAATTTCACCAAATCATTCGGAATGAAACAGGCGTGCGTAACATTGCAGCGTCCGCCTCCTGAAATTTTCACTTTGGTGAGCACTTCTTTTCCGCGTTCGAGAATCGCTAATTTTAAATTCGGATTGTTTTCAGCGATGTTGATGGCGGTGAAAAATCCGGCCGCACCACCGCCTACAATAAGTATGTCGTAATTTGAAATCATAATCGGTCGGGGAAATCGGAAATAATTCCGTCTATAATGTGGGCTTCCAATCGCTGAATGTCTTCATGATGATTTACGGTCCAAACATTGATTTTGTAGCCTTTCTTTTTTGCTTCGTGTATGTTGTCGTCGGTAAGTAAGGAAAAATGCGGGTGAATAGCGTAGGCGGAAAGTGCATCGGCCCATTCCAAAGCCTGTTCCACACTGGCTTGCGAAAGGGTTGCCAATCGGATTTCGGTATTCTGTGCCCGAGTTTTATCCAATTCGTCTTTCTGAAAACTGGAAACGAGGAAGTCTTCGTAGGTCCAGCCTTTTTCGGAAACGTATTTTTCAATCAGTTTGCAGGTAGGGTCGGCGGTATCGTGTCCTTTCAATTCTACGTTAATCCAACATTTCCGGTCAATCAAGTCGAAAGTTTCCTCCAGCGTCGGGATTTCGAATTCGCCGGCCACTTTCAGTTTCTTTAATTCGGATAAGGTCAGTTTGTGTACTTCTCCGGACCCGTTCGTCATACGGTCGACGGTAAAATCGTGAAAAACCACCAATTCGCCCGAAGCACATACGTGAACGTCTAGTTCAATACCGTTAACGCCCAATTCCAGTGCTTTTTGGAAGGATTCCAGCGTGTTTTCAGCTACGTATCCTTTCGCACCGCGATGTCCGATCTTCTGCACCATGTAAAGTTTGGCATTTAATTAACTATACAAAGATATAATAGAATACGGTGCATCACGTTAATTTAAATAGGTTTAATGAGGAGATTATGAAAAATACAGTGATTGTTTTGATGATGGTGTTCTTTGTGGTGGCTTGTTCGTCGAAAAAAGCAGTCACAGAAGAAAAAACAGCGCCTACGGTTCAGTATCGTGACGATTTCAGAGCGGTCTCCGAGGCGGGTAAGAAGAAGTTTTTAACCGAAATGAAGGCTACTGGCGAAACGGCATCGGTTTTAATTCTTACAAAAGGATTTAAAGGCGAGGATGTTGCGATTGCCAATGAAAAAAAGGCGTTGTACAAAGGAAATCCAATCAGTCATCTGGAAACCGGAATTGCGGGCTACATCACGATTGATAATACGCTCACCACCAGAATTACAGACAAATTAAGTAAAAAGGAAGCGGTAATTGATAGTGAGAATGCCAAAAAACACAAGTTTGTGTATGTGATGAAAGACCATGTGCAACAAGGGAATCCGTATGTGATAACGTATAGCAATAAACTGCGTCCGTTGAAATAAAAAAAGCTTCCCGATTTGAGAAGCTTTTTTTTGTGCGGGTGAAAGGACTCGAACCTTCACACCGTGAGGCACCAGATCCTAAGTCTGGCGTGTCTACCAATTTCACCACACCCGCAGGCTTATAAAACAAGTAGTTGTTTCAGTAAGTGGGTGCAAAGATATACATATTTTTGTAATTCCAAAACCGAAACGTCAATTTCCTGTAAAACTTTTTTTAACCCGTTAATTTCTAAAAAATTGAGATTTTCAATTTTAGTATTGGGATTTCTATTTGTATATTTGGCTTTCATCATTTTAACACTATAATGGACAATATTAAACAGTACGTTCAACAAAACAAGGAACGTTTTCTTAATGAGTTAATTGAATTATTAAAAATCCCTTCCGTAAGTGCCGACAGTGCTTATACTCAGGATGTTATTGATACCGCAGCTGCCGTAAAGGCAAGTCTTGAAAAAGCAGGCTGTGACTTTGTCGAGCTTTGTGAAACCCCGGGCTACCCGATTGTTTACGGAGAAAAAATAATCGACGCCAGTTTGCCTACCGTTTTGGTGTACGGACATTATGATGTACAACCGGCGGATCCGATTGAATTATGGACCTCACCTCCCTTCGAACCGGTAATCAAAACTACCGAATTGCATCCGGAAGGCGCGATTTTCGCACGCGGTGCGTGTGACGATAAAGGTCAGATGTACATGCACGTGAAAGCGTTCGAATACATGATTCAGAACAATTGTCTGCCTTGTAACGTGAAATTCATGATTGAAGGCGAAGAAGAAGTAGGTTCGTCAAGTCTAGGCTGGTTCGTGGAACGCAATCAGGAAAAACTGAAAAACGACGTAATCCTGATTTCCGATACGGGAATGATTTCCAACCAACAACCGTCCATCACAACCGGGCTTCGCGGCTTAAGTTATGTGGAAGTGGAAGTGACCGGTCCGAACCGCGACTTGCATTCCGGATTATATGGTGGCGCCGTGGCGAATCCAATCAACGTATTGACGAAAATGATCGCTTCGTTGCATGACGAAAACAATCACATTACCATTCCGGGCTTCTATGATAATGTGCAGGAACTTTCTGCAGAGGAAAGAGCCGAAATGGGCAAGCGTCCGTTCTCGGAAGAGGCTTACAAGAAAGCCTTGGATATCGCAGAAGTATACGGCGAAAAAGGATACACCACCAACGAAAGAAACTCCATCCGTCCTACGCTGGACGTAAACGGAATCTGGGGCGGTTATACCGGCGAAGGTGCAAAAACCGTTATCGCAAGCAAAGCATTCGCGAAAATCTCCATGCGTTTGGTGCCGAATCAGGATTGGGAAGAAATCACGAAATTGTTCACCAAACACTTTGAAAGCATTGCGCCAAAATCAGTGAAAGTCGTTGTGAAACCGCACCACGGCGGACAAGGCTATGTGACTCCGATTGATTCGATTGGTTATCAGGCCGCTTCCAAAGCCTACGCGGATACGTTTGGTGTACAACCGATTCCGGTGCGTTCCGGAGGAAGTATTCCGATTGTGGCCTTGTTTGAAAAAGAACTGAAATCGAAAACCATCATGATGGGCTTCGGTTTGGACAGCGACGCAATTCACTCGCCAAACGAGCATTTCGGCGTGTTCAATTATTTGAAGGGAATTGAAACGATTCCGTTGTTTTACAAATATTTCGTGGAACTTTCGAAGTAACCGTTTCTAAAGCAATACAAATCCGTCACCGATTCAGTGGCGGATTTTTTTTGGGGCGTTCCCTCCGGTCGGGCTTTCGGCTTAATCTTTTTTATATCCCGTAAAAGCGTGATACAAAAAAGGATACCGCCTCTATCCCTAACGCAATCGGTTCACAACAGAGGCAACAATCTTGAAAAGCGAAGCTGAATTTTAATCAAAAGCCACAACTTTTAAAGCTGTGGCTTTCGGTTTTAATACTATGGGTTCGGAATTAATCCTCGGCTTGTTTAATTATTTATTTAGGTACAACCTGTTTGTACAATTCCGGAACGGATTGGTAAATGTAATCCCCATGCTGCCCGGTAAAATATTTGTTCATTTTTTTATTGAATTCTTCACGCCCTTTTTCGTCTTTCCATTTGGCTTTGAACAGTTCTTCGTCTTTTTTTCCAACATTTTCAATGTCGGCTAAACTTTCCACTACAAAAACTTCCACAAATTCCATGTTGTTGGAGCCCCACGCATGATTGTAGGCATAATACGCTTTTACCACATCGTTTTTCATGGTAAGGTTGTCGAATAATTGTTTGTTTAAATCGTCAAATTCCTTGTCGGTGCCGTCTTTAGGAGTGTCGAAAATGCTTTTACGCACATAATACACCATGGGTTTGTCCGGCGCTTTTGCCATACGTTTACGGTCACCATAAGTCACATAAATTTCATCGGAATGTCTGGGTTTGTAATACTTACTTCTTTTTTCGTAAACCGCTTTTCTTGCTTTTTCATCGGGCCAGACCTGTTTGGCAAGTTCCTGATTTTTTTCTCTGGCTTTTTCAATCGCATCCCAGCTTTCATAGACATTCACAAAGACAATCTCACCGTTGTTTGCGGTATAGTAGTGGTTAAGCACGTTATACCCCACAATGAACTCGTTTTTTTTGATAACCTTGTCGAGATATTCTTTCTCTAAGGCCAACCAATCTTCATATTTTCCTTCTTTATACTCAAAATTTCGGTACGTGGTGGTAACCGTTAAATAGTACATTTTTTCTTGTGCTAAAAGCGAAAGATGTTGCAGGAAAAAAAACAAAATGAGGACGTAAAATTTGTAATGGACAGTTTTCATAATTTCAAATGTATTAGTGATGAATAAGTAAATAATTCAATCTTGAAATTTGAGGCGGTGTGGAATTTGAAAAATGTCGCGGTATTTGAAACAAATTTACAATTATTTTAACATAAAAACCTGACTGTCAACAAAATATATCGAAAAACGACATATAAAAATGATGAATTTTAAAGGGTGTTAAAATAAATGACTGGTTTACAACAAAATAAAAAATTTGGCGTTAAATTTGTAGCACCATCATCAATCAAAAAAATCATCATGTTAAAACGTTTTTTTATTCTGTGTTCCGGCGCAGACAAAGACCTGATTTACTCCTGTTCCAATGGAGAACAAAACAAATACGCTGGCATCGGAGCGACCGTATTTTTTACTGCCGTTATGGCTTTTATCGCCAGTGGGTATGCCCTTTTCACAGTTTTCGACAGCGTGTATCCCGCCTTACTTTTCGGAGTCGTTTGGGGATTGCTGATTTTTAATCTGGACCGTTTTATCGTTTCCACCATCCGAAAACGCGACAACTTCTGGGGCGAACTGATTCAGGCGTCACCGCGAATTATCTTGGCCATGATTATTGCCGTTGTAATTTCAAAACCATTGGAAATTAAAATTTTCGAAAAGGAAATCAATACGGTTTTACTGAAAGAAAAGAATGAAATGGCAATTGCCAATAAAAATCAGGTGACCAATTACTTTAAGGGCGATGTGACGAAAAACCAATCAGAAATCGACAGTATTAAGTCGAATATCAAAGCCAAAGAAAAAGAGGTTGCCGATTTATACCAATCCTACATTACGGAAGCCGAAGGGTCAGCCGGAACCAAAAAAATGGGGAAGGGGCCTATTTATAAGGAAAAGCGGGAAGCACACGATTTGGCGTTAAAACAATTGGATTCCTTAAAAGCCACTTCTGCCAAAGCCATTACCGAAAAAGAAGCACGCTCCAAAACATTGCAAGCCGATCTGGATAAAAAAGTAGCCGACTCCAAACCCATCATCGACAGTTTTGACGGACTGATGGCACGAATCAATGCATTGGGAAAATTGCCTTGGCTGCCGTCGTTCTTTATCATGTTGCTGTTTTTAGCCATTGAAACCTCTCCGATTATTGCGAAATTATTGTCGCCTAAAGGGGAATACGATTTCAAAATGGAAGATACCGAAACGGCTTTACGAACGCATATCGAACAGAACAATTACCAGCGAAATCTTCAGAAACAAACCGATGCGTCCATTTACGATAAGGTGTATGAAGACATTCGGGACGATAAGGAAATTTACGATTATAAGCGAAAAGCGGCTTCCGAATTACTGAAACTGCAATCCGATGCGTATGTTGAGAAGCAGAAGGGCGTGATGTAATTGATTAGTCATAAGGGATAAGAGAAAAGGGATAAGTCGTAACAAAACCACTTATCCCTTTTTACTTTTTTACTTTTCCCTCTTTTACATATACTGTAAAACTTCTGCTTTCAGTTTGTCGTATTCGCCCTGAAGAATCAAGCCGTTGTCCAACAGTTTTTTATAATTCTGCAATTTGGCGAACAATTCATCGCTGCTCATTTCGCTTAGTTTTTTCTCACCGGTTGACTGAGTCTGAGAAAACGGTTCCGCATACGTTTCCTGAACTGCCGGAGTCGAAGGCATGATTTCGGCAAACGAAGTCACTTCTTCGGTTTCCATTTCTTCCACAATTTCTTCTGTAACCGGAATTTCGGCTTTTACTTCTTCCACTATCGGAGCTGCTGTAATTGGCGCTGCTACTGTCGGATTCTTCAATAAATCCAATTGTTCTTTAGCGTAAGTGTATAATTTTCGCGCCTGATTTTTCGGTAAATAATCAACGGTTTGCGTTAATTCGGATTTCGTGGTAAACGTGAAATCGGCACCTAAAATCCCTTCCTTTACAAACGAAGCCGCGATATCATCCCAGTCGTAATCCACAAATTCCATAGACAATCCCAAATTTTTAGGCTTGCAGAGGATGATTCTTTTGTTGGTTACCACAACGCTGTCCGGAAGGATCGTCACAGCCGGTTTTTTCTGCACGGCGATATAACCCACTTCTTCGTTGGTCATTAATAAATTTTCCAGTTTGGAAGTGATTTTTTCAATCGCTTTCGGATCCTGGTCTTCGTTTAATATTTTCTTTAAATTGTCAATCATGATGTTTTGTAAATAATTTAGTCGTGAAACGGGCTGCAAAAGTAATGCCTATTTTTAAGATTCGGTAATTTCCTGTCGTTGTTTTTTCGTTAAACTCTTAAAAACCAAATCATAAGAATGGTCAATCAGTTCCTTAACAAAATTATCGGTAACCGAACTGTTGATTTTTACGGTATTCCAATGAATTTTGCTCATGTGATACCCGGCCTGAATATCATCATACTGCCCTCGCAATTCCAAAGCCCAATCCGGATCGCATTTCAGGTTTACCGAAGGCGTTCCGTTTTCCCATTCCTGCAGCGAAGATAGGGCAAACATTTTCCCACCGACTTTAAATACCAACGTGTCTTCATCAAAAGGGAAGTGTTCCGTGACGCCTTTTTTGGCAAGGCAATAATCGTAATAGACATCAATGGTCATGACTTACAGTATTTTATATAAAACCGGTTTACTCGGACTCGCGTCATTCTCAAACGAAGCGATTTGTAAATTTAGTATGTAACTGCCATCCTGAATTGTATCGGCAACAAAAACCATTTCCGTAATCGTGCAGTGCATTCTTGCGTCCGCATTCAGCTGATTTACGTTTTTTACGTTCCAGAACGCTTTGTGCGCCAGTAATTTTCCTTCATCGTGTTCCCTGTCCACACTTGGTAAATCAATCAGCAGGTGTTGGATAGCGCTTTCGCGGATAAAAGTCGCCGCGTCCTCTGTAAGATAAGGTGGATTGGTATTCGAATAGTTCTTCGACAACTTCACTTTATCGTTAGGAAGTGTTCGGATGATGATGGCTTCAACTGTCATTCCGAGCGAAGCGCGGGAATCTAAAGCTGTTTCTATTTGTTTCTTCGTGATAATCAGATCTTCCCCGAGTACTTCCGGCTGTACCGAAATTACTTCTGCTGTAAAAAAGAACTGTTTCAAGCATTGGTTGATGCTGTAAAAATCACGGGTGATATGCCCCAAACATTCGGTGTGCGTTCCGTGTGCGTGCGGGTTGAAGAAAATATTATTGAAATTCGTGGATGATTTTCCTTCCGATACTTTTCCAATCCAATCGCCCATGGTTACGGGTTCGATGTCCGGTTTATTCTGATACCACGCAATCGGGTTTTCGTTTGTGTTGGTTAATGGAATCGAGATGTCGAGTGGTTGTGACAGGTCGATTTTGAATTCTTTATTCTGATGGTTGACAATTGTTATCATTTGTGGAACACGGATTTAACGGATATACTAACGCGGATTCAAACGGATTTATCAGCGCTGCCAAGCATCTGTAAAATCTGCGGTCTATTCCTCTTCCAAATTTAACCAAAACAAATCAGATGCAATTCCGTCGCAAAAGAATTTTCCTTTTTTTGTGGCGCGCAGGATATTGTTTTCCAAAACGAGTTTTTTATCGTCCAAATAACGTTGCGCATTCTGAAGCAGATAATGCAACATGTTTTCTCCGAATTCGGTTTTAATCCGTTCTAATGAAACACCCCAAACCGTTCGCAAACCGGTCATGATGTATTCGTTGTAGCGGTCGGTTTCGGTTAAAGTTTCCGTTTCGCTCGGTAGTTTGTTTTCGGCCAATGCTTTTATGTAAAGCGAATTGTTGGCGATATTCCAGCTTCGGTTCGTGCCGTCATAACTGTGCGCGGACGGACCAATTCCCAGATATTTTTTTCCTAACCAGTACGCCGAATTGTTTTTTGAAAAATAATTTTCCTTTCCGAAATTCGACAATTCATAATGTACAAAACCGTTGGCTTCGAGTTTGTCGACTAACATCAGAAATTGTTCGTGCGCTACTGCATCATCGGGTTGCGGAATAACGCCTTGTTTGATGAATTGCTGCAACGCGGTTTTCGGTTCGACCGTTAAGGCATAACTCGAAATGTGCGGAATGTTCAGATCCAGAACGGTTTGGATGTTTTGCAGCCATTGTTCGTTGGTTAAACCGGGAATGCCGTAAATCAAATCCACCGAAATGTTATCGAAATAGTTCGTGGCGATTTCCAGACATTTTTTCGCTTCCGCCGAATTATGAGCGCGGTTCATCAGTTTTAAATCGGCTTCAAAAAAGGACTGAACACCGATGCTTAAACGATTGATTTTGTTTTGTGACAATTCAATAATCCGTTCTTCCGATAAATCATCGGGATTGGCTTCCACGGTGATTTCCAGGTTTTCGGTAACGGTATAGTTTTTATACACTTCGTCAATCAGCATCCGTAAATCGGAAACGGCTAAAATACTGGGAGTACCGCCTCCAAAATAAATGGTTTCCACGGTTTCGTTTTCAAACTCACTTTTACGCAGTCCGATTTCTTTGGCTAAAGCCAATACCATTTCGTCTTTCTTCTTCAATGAAGTCGAAAAATGGAAATCGCAGTAGTGACACGCCTGCTTGCAAAAGGGAATATGGATGTAGATACCGGACATATTTTAGTGGTCAGTGGTCAGTGGTCGGTGTTCAGAACTGTTTACTGAACACTGAATACTGAACACTATTTTTTAATTCGATTTTCATTCTGTTTTACAAAAGCGTCCCAACCGGAATAACTTTTCCCAACCTCGACTTTTCCCGAATTGAAGAAATGACAAACCGCTGCTGCGAGTCCGTCTGTAGAGTCGAGATTTTTGGGTAATTCTTTCAAGCCGAGCAATTGTTGCAGCATTTTGGCTACCTGTTCTTTACTGGCATTTCCGTTTCCGGTGATGGCCATTTTTATTTTTTTCGGTTCGTATTCGGTAATCGGAATGCCGCGTGATAAACCGGCTGCCATGGCGACACCCTGTGCCCGGCCCAATTTCAGCATCGACTGTACGTTTTTGCCGAAAAACGGGGCTTCAATCGCAATCTCATCCGGATTGTGGGTTTCAATCAGTTCGATGGTACGCTCAAAAATGATTTTCAGTTTCTGATAATGGTTGTCGTATTTGGACAATTGCAGTTCGTTCAGCTGCAAAAACTCCATTTTTTTGTTGATGATTTTTATCAGACCGAAACCCATAATGGTCGTTCCCGGGTCAATTCCTAATATGATGCGCTCGTTTGCCAATTTTAATTTGTTATTTTGCACAGATGATTTCCAAACCCCACAAAGCTAAACAATTCCTCGTTCTTCTGATCAAACTTTTGATAGTGGGCGGCGCATTTTATTTTATTTATACCCAATTGGCCAATAACGATAAATTGGATTGGACTAAGTTTCAGAAACTGGTGCTGGAAAAGCAGTCTTTTGCCAACATCACTTTCATTTTATTCCTGACGTTTTTAAATCGTTTTCTGGAAATTTTAAAATGGCAGAATCTGGTGGAAGTAATCCGTAAAATAAAACTTGGAGAAGCTTCAAAACAGGTTTTAGGTGCGCTAACCGCCGGATTGTTCACGCCCAACGGTATTGGGGAATATGCCGGAAAAGCCTTGTTCTTCGAAAAAGCACAGGCCAAGAAGATTGTTTTCCTAAATCTGATTTGCAACGGAATCCAAATGATACTCACCATTGTATTCGGAATTTTCGGGTTGTTGTATTTCAATGCCCATTTCGACGTGATTACAACGAAAACGGTCGGAATTTTGTTTGGGATTTTAACTTTACTTGTTACAGTATTATTTTTCACAAAAAAAATAAACATCAAAGGATATTCGTTCGAAAAACTGATTCATAAAATTAACGAAATTCCAAAATGTATCCATCAGAAAAACATTTTGTTGGCCATTGGTCGTTATTTGGTTTTTTCGCATCAGTATTATTTCTTATTTTTAATTTTTGATGTGGAAATGCCGTACTTTTTGTTAATGGCCACTATCGCAAGTGTTTATTTCTTAGCATCGTCCTTACCCACGTTTCAGTTTCTGGATTTTGCGGTAAAAGGAAGTGTCGCGGTTTATTTCTTCGGATTGTTGGGCGTAAACGAATGGATTGTGGTGTTTATCAGTACGCTGATGTGGTTTTTAAATGTGGTGATACCGGTTGTAATTGGAAGTTATTTTGTATTAAATTTTAAAGCGCAATGGAAATCATAAACTTACTTTTCATATTGATTTTTTTCAATTATGTGTTTTTTATCGGCTTGCTGATTTGGGGTTTTTCGAAAGTGAAAACCTTTAGTCATCCTGAGCTTGTCGAAGGACAGAAGTCAGGTTCCGAAAACAAAACCGGTTTTTCAATAGTGATTCCGTTTCGCAATGAAGAGCATAATTTACCTGATTTATTGCAATCGCTCGCACAACTGAAGTATTCCAAAGAACAGTTTGAAATTATCTTTGTGGACGATGCTTCGAAAGACAATTCGGTTCGCGTGATTAACAATTGGCGTATGGAAAATCCGTGGATTCACCTTACGATTCTGGATAATGTGCGTGTTTCCAAATCTCCGAAAAAAGATGCGATAACCCGCGCCGTAATGATTGCCAAACATCCGTGGATCATTACGACCGATGCCGATTGTATGGTACAACCCGAATGGCTTTCCGTTTACGATACTTTCATTCAGAACAATGATGCGGAAATGATTGCAGGCGCGGTGAGATTTCCAACAAAAGGCTTTTTACTTTCTCATTTTCAGCAGATGGACATGCTGAGTCTGCAGGGAGCGAGTATCGGAAGTTTCGGTTTGGAAGAGGCCTTTATGTGCAACGGTGCGAATTTCGCCTATACCAAAACGCTTTTTTCGGATTTGAAAGGATTCCACGGAAACAACCATATTGCGAGTGGCGACGATGTGTTTCTCTTGCAGAAAGCGATTGCCAATTTCCCGGAGAAAGTCCGTTATCTGAAAAATCAGAGTACCATCGTAACCACAAAACCCGAGAAAAGTTGGTTCAAGCTATTCAAACAAAGGGTTCGTTGGGCTTCAAAGGCGTCGGCTTATCAAAGTGATTTTGCTAAAGGTATGGCTATCGTTGTTTTTCTGGCGAATTTCATGCTGCTTTGCGGCGTCTTCCTCTTGGCTTTTGATCTGATGCAATGGCAATTGCTATTGGTATTATTCGCCGTGAAGTTTAGTGTCGATTTTATATTGATGTTTCAGGCCAACCGTTTTCTGAAAATGGCTATGTATTCGGTAGTCGTAAGCAGTCTGCTTTATCCTGTTTTCAGTACGTTGGTAGCGTTGTACTCGCTGATTGGCGGGTTTGAATGGAAACGCGAGAATATTAAATAATCTATTCGGTCTTCAGAATCACCGGCAATACAAATTGCGTTTTTACCGGAATTCCGCGTTTTATGGCCGGATTGACTTTCGGGAAATCAACCAGTTTCGCATGTAAAATACTGTCGATTTTTATTTTATCGTACCTAACGCTGTCTTTTGGGAATTGGGGTTCGAATTCCAATCGCGCATCCGGAAAAACCGTTACTTTCACTTCAATCGTATCAATTTCCGGATAAAGTATGGCCAAAGTATCCGTACTTAATTTCTCCTGTATGGTTTGGGTTAGGTATTCGAAGAAACACTGTTTGCGTTGGGCTTCATCGGTAATCACTTCACAGGCATCAATACTCGGAAAGGCATCCACTTTTTTCCAGTCGATTTTCTCAAGTTCTTTTTGCAGTAATTCGTCTTCCGACGGTGCTTTCTTGTCGAATAACTGACAGGAAGAAACCGCTAGGGAAAAGAAAAAGAATACAAAAAGATTTTTTGACATCGTAAAAGTGTAATTTTAAGTTCCAAAAATAGTAAAAAAAAGATGGAATACTTTTTATTAATCACCGGTTTTGTTTTTATGATTGTTGGGGTTCTGGGAAGTTTTCTTCCGGTATTGCCCGGACCACCTATCAGTTGGGCCGGATTGCTATTGCTTTACCTCACAAAAGCAGTGCCGGAGGAGTATTGGGTTTTGGGAATTACGCTTGTAATTGCTGTTATTGTCGCCATTTTGGATTACGTTATCCCTGCCAAAGGAACAAAACGATTTGGAGGAAGTTCCTATGGGATCTGGGGAACCAACATCGGATTGGTTATCGGATTGATTGCTCCGATTCCGCTTGGTGTTATAATCGGACCTTTTGTTGGCGCTTTGATCGGGGAGCTGATTTACGACAGTCAGGATCATAAACGTGCTGTTAAAGCAGCTACGGGTTCTTTTGTTGGCTTTTTAGCGTCTACTTTTATGAAGTTTATGGTTTGCGTGATTTATTTCGGTTTGTTTCTGATGAAAGTTTGGGAATACCGAAGTTCGTGGTTTTAGGTTTCCGTTTTTCTGAAAAATGTTATCCCGATTCCGAATAAGATGATTGCTCCGCCAATTACCATTTGAATTGTTATGGTTTCTTTCAGAAAAACCCAAGCAATGATTGAGGTGATTAATGCCTGACTGAGAAGGCTGAGCGAAACCCTGTTGGCTTCCATTTTTTGGGTGGCATAACTGATTAGTGTCCAGGCAATAAGCTGACATAAAATGCCCTGAACGAACAATACGCTCCAAACGGAAGGTGAAAACCCAAAAAAAGGCTGCTCAAAAATCAAACAAACAATCGCGAGAAACATACTGGAAACCAGCATGCTGTAGGTCATAAAGCTTATGGGTTGCATTTGATTGAGTACGTATTTGCTTAAGAGTATGTAGGCGGCATAAAAGACCCCGGAAAGCACTCCGAAAGCGAATCCGATGTCGAATTTTAACTGATAAAACGTTTCATAACCAATCAATACGACCATTCCGATGACAGCAAAAAAAGCACCAATCCAGAAATTGCGGTTGGGTTTGTTCGGAAGGAAGAAAAACATGCCCAGTCCAACCCAAATTGGGGCTAAGTTAGTCAGTAAGGTGGCTTGTGTGGCAGACGATTGCTGGATGGCGATATTCCAAACGGCGATATCACAACCAAAAAAAATACCGCATAAGAGTATAATCATTGTGGTTTTTTGATTGGGTTTTTCCAGTTTCTTTCGCAGAAGTACAATGGGTAAAACAGCAGCGGTAGCGATGGCCATTCTGTAAAACGCCGAACTCAAACCGGAAACCGGAGTCCATTTTACCAGGATTGGGAAAACGGAAATGCAAAAAATGCCGATTAATAAGGCCAAGCGTGGGTTTTTCATGCCGTTTGTATTGAAAAACAAAGGTAATTAAAATAAAAAAAGCTTCGAGAAATCGAAGCTTTATTCTTTACTGGCGGTCTGGACGGGACTCGAACCCGCGACCCCATGCGTGACAGGCATGTATTCTAACCAACTGAACTACCAAACCAGTGCTTTATTGCGTTGCAAAAGTAGGTTGAATTTTGGCGTTTTGCAATGTTTTTGCAAAGAAAAATCAATAAAAAATGTAAATGACTGAATGTCAATTTTGAAGAGCAGTGAAAAGGGTTTAAATCAAAAAAGCTCTCCATAAATGGAAAGCTTTTCATTGGTCTAACTACTAAACCTGGTACTTTCGTACCTAAACAACACAACTGCTTTAAATATTTTTAAGAGGGCAAAAAAGCCTTTCTTTTCGAAAGGCTTCTTAAACTCTTTACTGGCGGTCTGGACGGGACTCGAACCCGCGACCCCATGCGTGACAGGCATGTATTCTAACCAACTGAACTACCAAACCAGTGCTTTATTGCGGATGCAAATATACAACCATTTTCAAATCCTCCAAATATTTTAATAAAAAAAATCAAATTATTTTCAAGTGGTTTATCCAAACTTTTGTTTTTCAGCCAAATAGGTGGATAATATTTTTTCGAATTTTTCATCAACCGAAACCGGAACATACTTTATTTTGTATAGTGAACAGGTATTGGCAACTTTTTCAAAATAAGCCTCCGCCAGTTTTTCGTAATCGTTTTTTACATTTTCGGCAAAGAGATTTACCTGCTCACCTGTTTCCAGATCAATGAATTTTCGGGGCGTATTGTCGAAATTGAAGCTGAATTCGGTTTTTTTGTCAATCACATGAAACAAAACCACTTTGTGTTTGTTGTGTTTTAAATGCTGTAAGGCTTTAAATAGCCGTTCGTCATCTTCACCCTGAAACATGTCGGTAAACAACACAATCATCGAACGACGGTGCATTTTTTCGGCAATCTGATGCAGGAAAGTTATCGTGTCGGTGCTTTTCGATTCTTTCGGTGTTTGTAAAAGGCTTTCCAATTGGTTGAGCAGCATACGATGATGCCGGTCGCTTCCTTTTTCCGGAGCATAATATTCATAGGTGTCGGAATAGATGCTCAAACCGACAGCATCCCGTTGTTTTTTCAGTAGATTCATCAATACGGCAGAAGCCAGTACCGAAAAGCCAATCTTGTTTTCATAAAACAGTTGGTCGTCTTTCAGTTTCGGATAATGCATCGAGGAGGAGTTGTCGATAATCAGATGGCATCGCAAATTGGTTTCTTCCTCAAAACGTTTGGTGTACAGACGGTCGGTTTTGGCGAAGAGTTTCCAGTCGATGTGTTTGGTGCTTTCTCCGGTATTGTAGACTTTGTGTTCGGCAAATTCGGCAGAGAAACCGTGAAACGGACTCTTGTGCATACCCGAAATAAAGCCTTCCACAATTTGGTTGGCTAACAATTCCAGGTGTTGAAAGCTGGATATTTTCGCTATTTGACTGTCGATCTTCATAGTTTCAAAGATATAAAAAAGGAGTGATGCACATTTGAATTTTATTTCCAATATTTGTCTTTATTAATATGTATAGCATGAGCCCGGAAACATTACAATCCATTGCCTTTCGTTGGTTTGAGGCGTTCAACACCAAACAACTCGAAAAATTATTGTCGCTTTATGATGAGGAAGCGCAGCATTTCAGTCCGAAATTAAAAATCCGTCAGCCCGAAACCAATGGCTTGGTGGTTGGAAAAGCGGCGATGCGCGCTTGGTGGCAGGATGCGTTTGACCGATTGCCATCTCTGAATTATAAGGTGACTTCATTAACGGCTAATACTGACAGGGTTTTCATGGAATACATCCGACAAGTGGATGGCGAAGAAGACCTGCTGGTGGCGGAAGTTCTGGAAGTTCGCGAAGGAAAAATCGTAGCGTCAAGAGTATATCACGGATAAATTTAGTAGCTTTACTAGTCAATCTTCAAATCAGGAAATATGAACAAAACACGTATTCTTTTCTCGGCAATGCTATTTTCATTGTTTTTTGTGAATTGTAAAAAAGAAGAAAAAATGGTGGATTTTAAATCGGTCACCGATGATTATTTCAAAGAAAAAAACGAATTGAATCCGTTGGATGCTACTTTAAACGGGCAGAATGAATACAACGATCAATTCGTGTTTGAAATGACCGATGCGTATCGTAAAAAACAAGGCAAGTTCTTCGATAAATACGAGAAAGCGTTGTCTGGTGTGGATACGATTAATTTATCAGCAGAAGAAAAAATCAGCTATCACATTATTAAATGGGAAACTTCCGTAGGAAAAGAATTGCTGAAACAGGAAGCGAATCTAATGCCAATCAATCAGTTTGAAAGTACGCATCTGAAAATCATGCAATTTGCCAGCGGAACATCGGCACAACCGTTTCGAACAGAAAAAGATTACCGCAATTTTCTGAAACGAATGGAATTGTATTCGGTTTGGATCGATTCGGCGATGATATATATGGAAAAAGGAATTCAGAAAAGAGTTGTGCTTCCAAAAGTGCTGACGGAAAAAATGATTCCGCAATTTGAAGAACAGGTTACCAATAATGTGGAAGACAATCTGTTTTATTCGACCATTAAAACCATGCCGGCATCCTTTTCGGAGGAGGTTAAAACGGCTTTAAAAGAGGAGTATGCGAAAGTGATCACTGGGAAGTTGGTGCCGCAATACCAAAAAATGACTCGGTTCTTAAAAGATAAATATTTACCCGCTTCCAGAGCATCCAGCGGTATCGGAAGTTTGCCGGGAGGAAAGGATTTGTATGCAGTTTACGTGAAGCAGTGGACTACCACAGACATGAATCCGGATGAAATTCATGAATTGGGGTTGAAAGAGGTGGCGCGTCTGAAAGCGGAAATGGAGAAGGTAAAAGAACAGGTGGGTTTTAAAGGAACAATTGTGGAATTTTTCAATCATGTACGAAACAATCCGGAATTAAAGCCGTTTGAAAAACCCGAAGAGGTGATAGCGAATTTTGAAGCGATTCACAAAAGGATAAAGCCCAATGTTGATAAGTTGTTTTCCTTGCAGCCTAAAACGCCTTTCGAAATCAGAAGAACCGAAGCCTTTCGTGAAAAAACAGCCAGTGCCGAATATATCCAGGGGACAGCGGACGGAACAAGACCAGGGATTTTTTACGTGCCGATTCCGGATGTGAGTAATTACAACTATTATGGTGATGAGGATTTGTTCTTGCATGAAGCTATTCCGGGGCATCATTTTCAGGTGTCGCTGCAACAGGAAAATAAGGAATTGCCGGATTTCAGAAAGTTCAACTGGTTTGGTGCGTATGGCGAAGGTTGGGCGCTTTATACCGAAAGTTTGGGTAAGGAATTGGGTTTGTATACGGATCCCTATCAGTATTTCGGGATGTTGGGGAATGAAATGCATCGCGCGATTCGTTTGGTGGTCGATACCGGTTTGCATTCCAAAGGATGGACGCGGGAACAGGCGATTAAATATTCGTTGGAAAACGAAGCGGAGAGCGAAGCCAGTATCATCTCTGAAATTGAACGTTATATGGCCTATTCGGGTCAGGCGTTATCATATAAAATCGGACAATTGAAAATCATCGAGTTGCGCAAAAAGGCCGAAACTCAGATGAAAGACAAATTTGACATCAAAGTGTTTCATCAGAAAGTGTTGGAGTCGGGTGTAATGCCGTTGGCGTTGCTTGAAAAGAAAATAAACGACTGGATTCTGTCGGGTAAATAAGGATAAAAGCCATCTCGTTGAGGTGGCTTTTTGTTTTTGTGAATGTTTGGAAAACAAAAAACCCGAATAGTACTATTCGGGTTTGTAAGTGGTGCCTCCAGGAATCGAACCAGGGACACATGGATTTTCAGTCCATTGCTCTACCAACTGAGCTAAGGCACCATAATGTCTGCTTTCATTAAGCGTGTATTGCTTGTTGATTGCGGGTGCAAATATAGAACCATTTTTCATTTATCCAAAACAAATTTTTAAAAAAATCAATTTGTATCTTTGTTTCCACAATGAAGAAAATATGCTTTTAGCCATCGATGTAGGGAACACCCGAATTAAAGTTGCTGTTTTTGAGAAACATACCTTTTTGTTTCAGGATGTTTTTCTAAAAGAAGAAGCGGTAAAAAAAACCGGAAATATTTTTAAAAACTTTCCGCAGATAACCGAATCGGTGTTTTCATCGGTGGGAAAATTGGATGAGGAGCTACTTGCGTTGCTTCAGAAAACCTCTAAATTGAACATTATTTCTTCTGAATCCGTATTTCCGTTCAAAAATAAGTATGCCACTCCAAAAACGCTGGGGGTGGATCGCATGGTTCTGGCTTCGGGAGCGACGTTAGTGTATCCAAAGCAAAACCGACTTATTATAGATGCCGGAACCTGTATCACCTATGATTTTGTGGATGAAAAGGATACGTATCTTGGCGGCGCAATTTCACCCGGATTACGACTGCGCTATGAAGCGCTTCACAATTATACCGCAAAATTACCGTTACTCACCTTGGAACAACCGCAAAATTTCATAGGGAATTCAACTAGGGAATCCATTCATTCGGGTGTTGTTAATGGAATTGTGAATGAAATCGACGGTTTTATAAATCAGTATCGTCAACAATATCAAGATTTAACAGTAATTTTAACAGGAGGCGATGCGGAATTTTTGGCTAAAAACATAAAAAACACCATATTTGCCAATTCAAATTTTCTTCTGGAAAGCTTGAATCATATACACCATTATACAATCAACAATGATTAAAAAGATAATCTTAGGCATTAGTTTGCTATTTTCAACTGTAATATTAGCGCAGGAAGGAACCGCTTCACCTTATTCATTTTACGGAATCGGAGATGTTAAGTTCAAAGGAACGAATGAAAACAGAGCCATGGGAACGGTTGGTGTGTTTGTAGACAGTATTCATGTTAATTTACAAAATCCGGCCTCTTATTCCTTTTTAAAATATACTTCATTGACCGTTGGTGGGGCCAATACGAGAACCACTTTCAAAACCAACTCCCAGGAAGAAAAAGCGCAGCGAACCACCTTGGATTACCTTGCGGTTGGGTTGCCTTTGGGTAAAGCCGGGGTCAGTTTCGGGATAATTCCTTATTCTGCCGTGGGATATAAGGTTCAAAGAGTAAGGACGACTGATAATATTTTCGGAGAAAGTGAAACAAGAACGGAAACCTTTCAAGGAGAAGGCGGACTTAATAAGGTTTTTCTGGGCGGAGCTTATAAGATTACACCAAAATTAAGTTTTGGGATGGATTTGCAATACAGTTTCGGAGGAATCGAAACCAAATCCATTGTTTTTGTTACGGATCCCGCCATTGCCGTAGGTTCAAGAACCAAAAACGAATCGACATACAGCGGTTTTTCGGTTACGACAGGATTGTTTTATCATACCAAGCTAAAAAACAATTTAGAGTGGTCGAACAGTTTCACTTTTACGCCGGAAAGCAATTTGAATTCCAATAATTCCAGAAATGTGGCTCTGGTAACCTATGGAATAACGGGTGCTGAATTTATAGGGGACAACAGTGATGTTGAGGTAGCCGATTCGAAATTCAAGATTCCTTCAAAAGTGTCTTTTGGAACAGCATTTGGAAAAAGCAAAAAATGGTTTGTAGGTACGGAAGTGACTTTGCAGGGTAAGAATGATGGCGCAAGTCAAGAGAATGTAGGGTTTGAAAGTGCTTCCCGTTTTGCCGTTGGAGGTTTTTATATTCCCAAGTACAATTCTTTTAGGAACTATTTTGAAAGAATTGTGTACCGCGCCGGTTTTCGTCATGAAAATACAGGCCTGATAGTGAACAATCAATCGATTAGAGATACCGGAGTGAGTTTTGGATTCGGTTTTCCGGTAGGAACGAGTATTTCAAATATCAACCTTGGTTTTGAATACGGAAAAAAAGGAACTACAAGTAACAACCTGATTCAGGAAAATTACTTCAACATCAATATCGGCTTGTCTTTCAGTGATCGTTGGTTCGTGAAGCCAAAATACGACTAATCCATTCTGATGGTTATGAAAACACTTCTTAAAAACGGTTTGGGGATTATAGTCATGGTTTTTGCCGTGACTGTGTTTTTTTCATGCGAGAGTAATTTTAAGGAAGTGCAGCGAATCAATTCGGTTGCGTTTGCCCCATCGGGAGAAGCAGATACGGTTGATTTGAAATATACCGATTCCGGGAAAGTCAAAGCCATTCTGGTAAGTCCGAAAATGCTGGATTATTCCAATGCGAAATATCCGTTTACCGAATTTCCGAAAGGAATCCATGTGACGCTTTTTGATGATGACCAGAAGAAAAGTTATGTGGATGCCGATTATGCGATTACCTATGCAAAGACGGATATCATTGATTTACAGGGTAATGTAAAAATCACTTCCAGTGATGGTAAATTGCTGCAAACGGAGCAGTTGTATTACGATCAGAAAAACGAATGGTTTTTTACGGAGAAACAGTTTAAATATACTGATGAAGCCGGCGGATATCTTGAAGGACCCGGTGTCGATTTCAGCAAAGATTTTAAGGTCTTTAATATGCAAAACAGCAGGGGAGAAGTAACCAAATTAGAATAAAAATGAAAATATTGAGATACATACATTACCTCTATTTGGTGATGGCAATACTATTCCTTTATGAAGGAATCGTTAAAATACAACACCATGAAAGTCCGGTGGTTGTTTTTCTTTTTGCGGCAGTAGCGATTTTTATGTTTTTCTTTCGTAGACATTTTTCCAATAAATTCAAAAATAACAGCAAATAATTTAAAATAGGGGGTAAAAAACTCAGAATACTATTTTATTATTAAATAGATAATTGTATTTTCGCCCACTGAATAAAAATTTAACTAAATAAGAAATGGCAGTTTTATCAAAAATTAGACAACGTTCAATATTACTTATCGCAGTAATTGGGTTTTGTTTATTGGCATTCGTTGTGGGTGATGTAATCCAAAACGGAGGTTTCAGTCAAACTTCAAGAAATGTAGGAAGCGTTAACGGTGAGGACATTTCGGCACAGGAATTTTTACAGAAAGTTTCCATGGCGGAGAAAAACGGTCAGGGCGTGAGTGGTACTCAGGCTGCAAACGGAGTTTGGGAACAGGAAGTTAAAAAAATCCTTTTGGATGGAGAGTTTGAAAAATTAGGTTTGAAAATTGGTAAAGACCAATTGATTAACGTAATCAAGCAAAATCCTAATATTGCACAAAATCCTCAGTTTTTAAACGCTGCCGGTATTTTTGATGTAAACAAATTCAACGAATTCTTAGCGACATTAAAAAATTCCGATCCGGAACGATGGAATGCCTGGTTGAAAGACGAACAAAACATTCAGGATTTCGCTTTGGAACAAATGTACTACACCATGATCAAGTCTGGTTTGGTTACCACTAAAGTTGAAGCAAAAGCGGCTTACGCTAAAGAAAATGACAAAGCGGATTTTGACTATGTAACGGTGGCTTATTCCACAATTAAGGACGATCAGGTTAAAGTTTCGGATTCTGAAATCATGGATTACATGAAAAAGAATGAGAAAAAATACAAATCTGAAAATTCAAGAGACATTGAGTTTGTATTTATTGAAAACAAACCTTCTGTTGAAGACGAAGCGGAAATGAAAACAACCATCAACGGATTATTGTCCGGAAGAGTGGTTTATAATGAAAAAACGGGTAAAAACGATACATTGCCAGGGTTTAAAGCGGCTGTTAATGTGGAGGAATTTGTAAATGCCAATTCGGATATCAAATTTGATTCAACGTATGTGGCTAAGAAAGATTTGCCGTTAGAGAACCAAGAGCAGTTATTCAATTTGCCTCAAGGGGAAGTTTTCGGACCTTACATTTACAACGGATACTACTGTTTGTCTAAAATGTTAGGCAGACAAGCGGGTTCATCGGCTAAAGTAAGTCACATATTACTTTCGTATGAAGGAAGTAAAGCACCAGCTGCAACTAAAAGAACAAAAGAAGAAGCAAAAGCGAAAGCGGATGAATTGTTAGCGCAGGTTAAAGCTAATCCGGGAAGTTTCCCAATGTTGGCCATGATGAATACGGATGATACCGGTTCTAAACAAAACGGTGGGTCTTACGATAATGTAACCAAAGGACAAATGGTAAAACCATTCAACGATTTCTTATTCAACAATCCTGTTGGAGCTATGGGTGTTGTTGAAACGGAATTCGGATACCACGTTATCAAGGTAGATGCTAAATACGACGCAGTTCGTTTGGCTACGGTGGCCAGAAAAATTGAGCCTTCTGAAGCAACTGCAGATCAAATCTATACGAAAGCGACTAAGTTTGAAGCGGATGCTAACGACAAGGATTTCGCGACGGTGGCTAAAGAAGCGGGCTTGACTGTAAATCCTGCTACGGTTAAAGGAACTGATGAGTATCTTCCAGCGGTAGGAAGTCAAAGAGGTGTTGTAACATGGGCCTTTGGCAGAGATACCAAAGAAGGAGATGTTAAGAAATTTGATAACCTTCAAGGACATATCATCGCAAGAGTTAAAGCGAAAAATGAGTCTGGCTTAATGTCATTAGAGCAGGCGAAAGCTTCTGTGGAGCCAATTTTGAAGAACAAGAAAAAAGCCGAATTAATCAAAGCTAAAATGACTGGCGCTACTTTAGAGGCTGTTGCGCAAAAATCGGGCGCAAGTATTCTTACGGCATCAGGTGTTTCTCTTCAGAATGCGGTTATTCCAAACGTAGGTTCTGAGCCTAAAGTTGCGGGTAAAGCCTTTGGTTTGGGAGCAGGTAAGACATCAAAATTGATAGAAGGAGAAATGGGTGTTTACATGATCAGAACGAAAGCAGTGGTTAAAGCACCGGCATTACCGAACTATTCCTCTTATGTAACAACACTGAAATCTCAAAATCAAGGATCTGCTTCAGGTAGAGTAATCGGAGCGCTTAAGAGTGCTGCTGAGATTGAAGACAACCGCGTTGAATTTCAATAAGAAGCTATTATAAATAATAAAAAAACGCTCCGATTTCGGAGCGTTTTTTATTTTATCATATCGGGATAAGAAATTATCGTGTTGTAGCCCCGTTCTTGAAAATACGGTTGTGGATCTTCTTCTGAAACAATCAATACGAAGTCACCTCCCCAGGCGCCAAGACTTTTTACCACGCCTTTAAAATCGGGAAATAATGCTTCTTTTACCGTTTGCATTTCCAGCACGTTACTCATTATGATTTCGTGGTTTTCAAGTAACTCGGAAAAACGACTGATAGTATCTGCAGTTAGCAGTGCGTTGGTAATTCCGTTAATCTCATGGATTATTTTTCCGATGCGTTGTTGTTTGTTGTAATAGGCGTTTATGGCCGCCCTGCTGCTTTGTTTCCGATTCAAATACACAAAATAGAGTTGGTCAGCGAAAGGCGGACGGAAACTGACCGTTTCAATCTGCGGCACTTCTTTTTCCAAGCGATAAAGAATCGGCGTGTCGTTTTGGGCGCAGGCAATATCATATCCGCTGCCGCCAAAACTTTTTCTCAAAAGTTCAAACGCATCAATTTGTAGCCATTGCGCTATGTTGTTGATTAGTGTTGACGAAGTACCCAATCCCCAGAAACGCGGAAAGGTCAATACCGTGGTCACAGTGTATCCTTCAGAATGATCCAAAAAACGGTTGTTCTGTTTGTAAGCTTGATGCAAAATATCGATCAGCGTATTTTTAACGGCATTCTCAGAATCGGAATGAATTTTGTTTTTAATTGCTTCAAAAGGGATTTCTTCCTCAAACCAAACCGATCCGTCGCTATCTTGACTTTTCCAGAAAATCGTGTTTTTTTCACCGGATGATGCCTGAAGCGATTGTCCGAATTTGGTTGGTAATGCCAAGGCTTTTGCGCCATCAAGCACAACGTATTCCCCTGTGAGCAGCAGTTTTCCGTTACTGTAAAATATTTGTTTCAAGGCTTTTTATTTTCTTAAGGCTTCCAGATAATCCACTACAGCCGAATGCGAAACCGTGTTTTTCTCGAAATGGCTTACTACTTGCTTGCGTTCCTGTTCTGTTGCATTAAATTGGTTCAGGATATTCATTAGGTGCATTTTCATGTGCCCTTGTTGAATTCCGGTTGTGGTCAGGGAACGCAGGGCCGCGAAATTCTGAGCCAATCCGGCCACCGCTACAATCTGCATTAATTCGTGTGCCGATGGGTTACCCAACATTTCCATAGCCATTTTTACCAGTGGATGCAAATTGGTAAGTCCGCCAACAGTTCCTAAGGCTAATGGGATTTCCATCCAAAAAGTGAAAATGTCGTTTTCTGCCGTGGCGTGGGAAAGGCTGGAATATTTGCCGTTTCTTGCTGCATAGGCGTGAACACCCGCTTCCACTGCCCTGAAATCATTCCCAGTAGCCAAAACCACCGCGTCAATGCCATTCATGATGCCTTTGTTGTGGGTAACTGCACGGAAAGGCTCTACTTCGGCAATTTTTACCGCACGAACGAATTTTTCGGCAAATTCTTCTTGTGAAATGTGCTTGTCTTCCTTTAAATCCGAAATCGGGCAGGATACTTCCACGCGAACGATGCAATTGGGCACATAATTGGACAAAATGCTCATCACCACCTGGATGTTTTTTTCTTCCTCGGAAAAGGATTGAAACTGTAACGCTTCTTCTTTTAATGTTTTGGCGAATTGTTCCAGACAGGAATTAATAAAATTCGCTCCCATGCTGTCTTTGGTTTCAAATGTGGCATGCAGCTGATAGTAATTTTCCAGTTCCGTAGTTTTATCCCGGAGTTCGATATCCAAAATGCCGCCACCACGTTTTTGCATGTTCTTGGTAATGCTTTGGGTAGCACTGAAAAATTTAGGTTTTACGTTTTCAAAAAACTGTTCTAAGGTTTCTTTTTTTCCGTTGAACATAAAATGAACCTGTCCGATTTTTTCGGAACTGAGTACCGTTGCTTTAAATCCGCCCCGATTGGACCAGAACTTGGCTGCTTTGGATGCGGCTGCCACTACGGAACTTTCCTCAATGGCCATGGGAATCGTATAATTCTTGCCGTTGATTAAAAAATTGGGCGCAACACCCAATGGCAGGTAAAAATTGGTAATGGTGTTTTCAATGAATTCATCGTGCAGTTTTTGTAACTCGGCATCCGAATTCCAGTATTTTTTTATGGTTTTTATTGCTTCATCCGGATTGGAAAAGTGGGTGTCTGCAATCCAATTTATTTTTTCTTCTTTCGATAATTTCGAAAATCCGCTTACCGCTTTCGTCATTTTACTTTTGTTGTACTAAATTTGAGTGCAAAGATACGTTTTCGGAAATTTAAAAATTTAGCTTTTACTGTTTTTCGACCATTTTAACAGGGTATTTTCCAAAACGCTTTTGTCGATAGGTTTTGTGATATAATCATTCATTCCTATATTTTTGCACATTTCTTCTTCACCTTCTATTATTCCTGCGGTTAGGGCGATAATAATACAATTGGTGTCTTTTTCACGAATTTTTTTGGTCGCCTCATAGCCGTTCATCAGGGGCATTTGTATGTCCATCAATATGATTTCCGGATGGTGGATATCAAATTGTTCCACCGCTTCGATTCCGTTCGCCGCTTCTGAAATGATGGCGTTCGGTATGATTTTCTTAACCAGGGTTTTAGAAAGCAGCATGTTGATTTTATTGTCTTCAACAATCAGTACTTTAAAAGCGGGACTGATTGTAACGGCATCGAAATCCTTATCGCTAACGACTTCTTTTGCAGTGACTTTCTTGTTGTTTATTTCATTTAGGGTGCTTTGTAGAACATGAATTTTCACTGGTTTTACAATTGGTTTTACCACCGCATTTTCAGGATAGACGATTTCGCTGGCATTGGAGTTCTGCATCAGGATAATGGGTTTGTCAAATTTTGCCAGTTCAACCAGACCTTCTTTGCCAATCAGCTCATAATCGGCTAAAAATAAGTCAACGGCATCAATATATTTGTTTGCGTTTTGATACTTTTTATTGATTACAGTCAGGATGTTATAGTAGTGCATCATTCGTTGAATGACTGCGGTATTACTAACGCTATCATCAATTAAAAGAATTTTTTCTATTTTATTGTTTTCCAGTTCTTTTAAGGTTCCGCATGGTCGTGCTTCCAACTCCAGCGTGAAGAAAAAGATGGTGCCTCCGGTTGAACGGTCTTCGATTTCAAGTTTACTGTTCATTAGTCGTAACAGGCTTTCCGAAATAGGAATTCCTAAACCGGTCCCGCCGTATTTTCGAGTGGTGGAATTGTCTTCCTGCGAAAACGCCTCAAATATCTTTTCCCGGTTTTCCGGACGTATTCCAATTCCGGTATCTTTTACCAGAAATTTCATGTTGGCACGATTATCGGTCGTGGGTTCGTATTTTATTTCCAGTTCTATTTCGCCTTCCTGTGTGAATTTGATGGCATTAGACAAGAGATTAATCAGGATTTGTTTCAGTCGGATTTCATCTACCCAAATCAGGCATGGAATATTTTCATCGATGTTAATGATTAAGTCGAGACGTTTTTCATGGGCCGAATATTTAACCATGTCTATTACCTGATTCACAATTTCATGCAGGTTGGATTTCGTGATGTACAGTTCTAGTTTTCCCGCTTCGATTTTTGAAAGATCCAGAATATCGTTTACAATTTCAAGCAACGCATCCGCCGATTGATTCACGGTTACGATGTATTGTTCCTGTACGGAAGACAATTGGGACTTCAGTAACAGGTTGCTAAACCCGATAATGCCGTTTAAAGGCGTCCGGATTTCGTGACTCATATTGGCCAGAAACTGGGTTTTGGCTTTGTTTGCTGCCTGCGCAATTTCTTTTTCCTTAATGGCGTCCTGCATTTTTCTGCGCTCTGTGGTTTCAATCACTACTCCTTCAATATATGAAATTTCGTTTTCTGCCGTAATGGCTTCTCCGTATTCTTCAATCCATACGATATCCCCGTTTTTCTTAACCAGACGGCAGGAAATATGGAATGGGATTCCGTTTAGAATTGCTTTTTCGATTTCACGTGTTACCTGTTCTTTTTCTTCCGGATGGTACAAATCTTTCAGTGAAATTTTACCGTCAAAGAAATCTTCTTTGGAGTATCCGGTCAGTTTTTCGATTTCATCGTTTAAGAATACTTTGGTTCGCTCGGGGTTGTATTTTACAAGGTATACTGTCGCAGGGATATTGTTAGCAAGCAAGCGGAATTTTTCCTCACTTTCTTTAATGGTTCTTTCGCTGTTGATACGCTCAATGGTCGAAGCGATGTTGTTGGTGAAGGTCTGAAGAATATTGATTTCATCGGATCCCCAAATTCTTTCGGATGTACAATCGTCAAATCCAATAAAACCGTGAAAGGTCTGTTTGATGAATATCGGTAAAATCAGAATGGACAATATGTTTTGCTCCTGTAAGATTGCTTTGAAATTACCTTCATTAATCTCTTTTACCATGGTTTGGTAGGGTTTGTTTTGAAGAAGAACGTTCATGAATTCGGGATACAAATCATGAGGGATGTTCTGCAGATCCGGATTGTCGATTTCTTTCAGTTCCTCCTTGCTGGTCCATTCCAGACGCTGACTCAAGAGATTTGTTGCAGGGTCATTTTCAAAATAGTACAGTCGGTCTACTTTGGTGGCTTCACCGATATAACCCATGGATTCCTGAAAAATCTCATTCAGGCTGTTGCTTTTTAAAAGTTTCTCGGTGGTTTTGGCTATTGAGGACAGGATCTCACTTTTATAAATGATAAGTTCTTCCGCCGTTTTTCTTTTCAGCGTTTCGATGGCCAGAGCAATAATGTCGGAAACGGTACGCGCAAAATTGATTTCATCGGTAGACCAGTTTCTTATTTCCGAAGTGTTTTCATAGCAAGTAACCCCTTTCAGCTCACCCGAAACGTAAATGGGAAAATCGAGTAAGGATTTGATTTCATAATTTTTGAAATACACTTCACGGAACTCGATTGTTTGCGGATGATTCTGTGCATCGGAGGCTACAATAAAAGGTTGGTTCTCGATGGCATCAAAATAGACCGGAAATTTCGATTTCGTAATTGCAATTCCATTGGAAAAACTATTGGTATCTTTAATGTAGAGACAAAACACTTCAAGTCCGTCCTCGGTTTTATTCCACAAACTTGCCCGGTCAATGTCAAGCGCCAAAGTGGCTTCTTTTAAAATGTGTCCGATAAGTTTTTCCTGATTTCCGTAAGTTAAAAAGTTTAGTGTGGACAGTTCGTTTAAGGTCTGGTTTAGGCGGAAATTTTTTTCCAAACGAAAACTTTCTTCCTGTTCAATCCGTTTTAGTTTTGTGATGTCTCTAACGATGGCAGAATATCCGATAGTCCTTCCGTAATCGTCTTTTTTGACGGTGACTTTCTGGGAAACCCACATTTCCTCTCCGTTGCTTTTTAATATGGGGAATTCAATAATGTCGAAATCCGACTGATTTTCTCTTTGTTTCAAATAGTATTCTTCAATCTTTTTGGCATGTTCCGTTTTTATAAGACTCGAGAAATGTTTCCCGATAAAATGTTCCATGGAATAGCCCAATGATTTTTCGGCAAATTGATTCACAAAGGTAAAATAACCGTATTTGTCTACTTCAAAAATGATATCTGACGCATATTGGACGAGGTTTCGGTATTGTTCCTCGACCATGATTTTTGCGGTAATGTCCTGTCCGTTAGCCACGAAAAGATTGTCGGTATATTTTTGGTCAGTCCATTGGATGTACTTGTATTCTCCGTTTTTGCATCGCAATTTTCGGGTATAAATCGAGTCGGGAACATAGATGGTGTTGTAGTCGATGTCCTGAAAATCAATATCCTGTGTTAGTATCCAGAAATTTTTACCCATGACTTCCTCTGGAGTGTATCCTAATATTTTTTCGATCGATTTTCCGCAAAACGTCAGGTTTCCATGTTTGTCGGTGGCAATGGTTAAGGAGTTGGAATTGTTAATGATGCTGTTGGAAAATAAAACCTTGTCGTTGTTGTTTAAGTTCGAGATTCGTCGGGCGTAATTAATGACCAATACGATTAACGACGTGTTTATCAAGGTAATTATTTGATACGTTTCCGATTGGATATTCAGAAGCAGAATGATTAAAGTAACGAATAAGGCAATTACGAATATTATATATTGCTTTTCAGTTTTAAAGGTGCTGTAAGAGAAAAACAAGATAAGCAGAAACTCGGTATAGGTGATCAATTCGAAAGGCTGTGTGGCTAATTTTGAAATCACATAAAACGAGTACAGTAAAATTATCGCAATGAATATTTTTCGCAGGTGTCTGTTTAAAAAACGGGACTTTTTGGAAATCACATAAAAGGAAATGAATATGATGCCGATAATAAGATTTACCAGCAATTCGGAATTTTCCCGTTTAATGAAATACAGGTTGATCACTTCGGTCAACGGGAAGATGATGCCCAAAAAGAAAAAGAAGGTCCGGATGCTTTTATTGTCGTCTTCCGTTTCCGAAAAGTTTTTTATAAAATCCTTGTTGTAAGTGGATGCTTTGTCAAAAATCAGTTTCAAAAACAATCCGATGAAGCAAAAAATCGGCAAAAGAAACCACCATCTGTAATAAAACGGAGTGTCTATTTTAAATGAAAAAGAAGTAGGCGCACTTATGATGTTGCCGAGTTTGTCAACAATCCTTACCTGAAAAGTATAACTCCCGTGACTCAGATTGGAATAGGTCACTTCGTTCAATTTGTCGGGAAGCGACCAATTTTCATCGACGCCTTTGAGCAGGTATGAATAATACACTTCACTGCTGTTTTTGAAGTTAATCACCCCGAACTTAAACGTAAGGTGATTCTGTTCGGGGCTGAATATATGATTTTGGGAGGGAACATTGAACCAATTGTTTTCGGATGTTCCGGCAGCTCTCCAGTTGATTGGCTGATTTAAAACGTCTACATTGGTTATCTTTAAGATGGGGGTATCGGTGTTTTTTGGGATGTATCTGGTTAAATACTTAAAAAGGCCGTTTGCCGTTCCAAAAAACAGATTTCCGTATTCGTCTGTGGTTTCCGCTCTCGCATTGGTTTCCAATCCGCCAAAACCGTTGTCGGAATCGTAATTATGAATTTTAACGATTTTCCCGGCAGCTGTTACCGTAACTTTATCTATACCCAGATTGGTGCCCACATAGAGATTGGCGTTTTTGTCTGAAGAGAGGGTAAAAATTAAGGTAGAACTCAAGCCGTCTTCAGTGTTGTATTTCTTTACGGTTTTATCTTTAACAAGGTAGAGTGCGTTTGATCCCGCAAACCAAAAATTACCAAAACTGTCTTTTGTAGAGGTGTTGATGGTTTTGGTGATAAGGGCTCCGGAAACGGAAAAAGAATTTTTATCCACTTCGGTCAATATGAAGAGTCCCAGGTTTGTCCCCAAATACCATTGGTTTTCGTTAATTTTTTCAAGGCAATTTATGTTGGGAACAGAGGCTTCTTTTTCAATCTTGTTAATGTGTGAAATAAGATTCAGGTTTTCATCCAAAATGTACAAACCCGAAGTGGAACCTGCAAAATAGCGATTTTTATGGTCTTGCTTCAGGGCATTTATTCGGATGTTTTTGGGCAGTTTTGCGTTTATTCCCGCTGGAATCAGATTGTTGGGAGTCACTTTGAAAATCCCTTTTGTGGTTCCGGCCAGCACTTCATTTTTGTGGTTTTTCAGAAAGCAGAAAGCACTGAGTGCCTCATTGTATTTTTTCTTAAGACGAAGTTCATAGTATTCATCGCCCTCAAAATAATAAATCCCACTGTTTAGAATTCCGGCATAGAGTCCTTTTTCCGTTGTCAGGAGAGAGAAGATGTAAGGTGTTTTCAGTTCGGGAACGTTGTTATAGCTGTAGAACGTTTGGGAACTGCTTCTGAAAAGACCGGTGCCATATGTCCCAATGTACAAATCACCGCTTTTGTCCTGATACATGCAAAGCGTGTTTTCTCCACTAAACCCGTTACTTTCATCGATAAAGCTGGTGTAGCCTTTCATGTACATGGCCAAACCTTGTTTTTTATCTCCGGCCATCCAGATAAAACCGCTCCTCCCTTTCAGCATCTTCTTGATAAAAAAAGGTTTTTTGTCCGGCAGGGTTATTTTGCTTTCCAGTTTGATGTCAAAATCCGAATTTATTTTCCGGCTGATTTTAAAAAGTTCACCCTTATGGTTTCCGATATAAGCTTCATCGGCAGTATTCGAAACAATACACGTGTATCCTGAAAAAGTGACGCTTTCGAAAGGGGTGACTTTGTTTCCTTCGATTTTTAAGAGGCCATCCCCTGTCCCTAACAGGAAGCCGGAAGCGTTGATCTGAAAAATGGAATTGATAACAGGAAATCCCGTTTCAAAACGGGCCACGATTTCTATGGAATAGTCGTTTTTAAGTAAAAAGACTTCCGCGTCCGTAAAACAATACGTGCCTGAGGAGGTCTGCCAGAGTTTTTGAACAAAAGCTCCCGCTATTTTGGTGTTGTACTTATCAAAATCCTTAATGAACTTCTGTCCGTTATAGACCAATAAACCGCTGTATTTTGTTGCTACAACGATGTTTTTGTTGTTGTCTTCAACAATGTCAGTTACAAAGAAAGCTTCTTCCCTTTCCGATTTGTTTATGATTTCAAAATTGGCTCCGTCATAACGTACCAAACCGGCACCGTCCGTACCAATCCAGATTAAATTCCGACTGTCCTGAATTACTGAAAAAATGGAAGAGGAAGGTAACCCGTTGTTTTGATTAAGAATCTCATAATCAAAAACTTGTCCAACAGCGTTTTGGAAAAAAAAGAGGAGATAAGCAAAAAACGCTAATTTTTTAATCATGGGGTTAGGTTAATGTCTTTGGTTTGGTTACAGAATATTACAATAAATTTAACGATTTAACAGATAGTTTCCTTTTTATTTTAAAGTATTTTAAATTTTTATCGATTAAATACGAAAATAATCGACGATTTAGGCTAATGATAAAATCGCTGATTTTTCCTTTTAACAAATTAAATTGCGGTCAATTGATAAATTTTCACTAAAATTGGGAGTTTTTTTATCATCAATCTTATGAAAAATAGTATTAAATGCTTGTTTTTGTTGGTTTTAACCTCATTTTCGGCAGTTGCACAACAAAAAATCACCCTTGAAGAAATTTGGGGAGGCGCTTTCAGAACAAAGGGAATGACTGCTTTGGAAGCCATGAAGAATACCAACCAGTACACCGTTCTTAATTTTGACCGCGCCACGAAATCATCTCAAATTGATTTGTATGATTTTGCTACATTGGACAAAGTGGCTACGTTGCTGGATTCTAAAAATTTCAAGGAATTAAAAGGTATCGACAGTTACACTTTCAGTAAAGACGAAAAGAAAATCTTAATTGCGAATAATTCCGAACAGATTTTCCGCCATTCTTTTGTGGCCGATTATTTTATCTACGACATCGCTTCAAAATCTTTGGTGAAGTTAGCCGATTATAAAGTGCAGGAACCTACCTTTTCTCCGGACGGGAATAAAATAGGGTATGCATATCAGAACAATTTGTACGTATATGACTTAACGGCAAAGAAGCATACGCAAATCACCACAGACGGAAAGAAAAACGCTATCATTAACGGGGTTACCGACTGGGTGTACGAAGAGGAATTCTCTTTCGTTCGTGCTTTCGATTGGAACGGTGCCAGTGATAAGGTGGCTTTCATCCGCTTTGACGAAACCGAGGTTCCGGAATTCTCCATGGACATGTACAACCAAGGGTTATACCCAACGCAAAACGTTTTCAAATATCCGAAAGCAGGCGAGAAAAATGCGGTGGTTTCATTGCACATTTATGATGTGAAATCGGGAGCAACAAAAAAAATAAATTTAGACAACTACACCGATTTCTATATTGCCAGAATCGAGTGGACCAACGAGCCAAATACGTTAAGCGCTCAGGTGTTGAACCGCCATCAGGATAATTTGGATTTGCTTTTCGTTGACGGTAATTCGGGTGCCGCAAAAGTGGTTTTGAATGAAAAAGACAAAGCATACGTAGAGGTGACCGATAATTTGACATTCCTGAAAGACAACAGTTTCATCTGGACCAGTGAGAAAGACGGTTTCAACCACATTTACCACTACGACAAAAACGGTAAACTGAAAAAACAAATTACCAAAGGAAAATGGGAAGTGACTTCGTATTACGGTTTTGATGAAAAATCGGGAACTATTTTCTTCCAGTCTACAGAAAACGGTTCTATCAACCGTGATGTGTACAGCATCAAACTAAACGGAAGTGCTAAAAAACGTTTAACCACGCAAACAGGAACCAACAGTGCTACTTTCAGTCCGAATTTCCAATATTTCATCAATTCGTATTCCAGTGCGAAAAATGCTCCTAAGCATACTTTACACGAGACAAAATCTGGAAAATTGGTAAAAACCATCGTTTCTAATGAGGCGTTGGAAACGAAATTGGCTAAATACGACTTGCCTTCAAAAGAATTCTTCGAATTGACTACCGAAAAAGGACACAAGTTAAACGCCTGGATGATCAAACCAAAAGATTTTGACGCTACTAAAAAATACCCGGTTTTCATGTACCAGTATTCCGGTCCGGGTTCCCAACAGGTGAATAACGATTGGAATGCTTCCGACGATTATTGGTTTATGATGTTGGCCCAACAAGGGTATATCGTGGCTTGTGTTGACGGTCGCGGAACCGGTTTTAAAGGCGCCGATTTCAAAAAATGCACGCAAAAAGAATTAGGGAAATTTGAAGTGGAAGACCAAATCGATGCTGCAAAAGTATTCGGTTCGTATGAGTATGTGGACAAATCAAGAATCGGTATTTTTGGTTGGTCTTACGGCGGTTTCATGGCTTCCAACTGTATCTTTCAGGGAGCCGATGTGTTCAAAACCGCCATTGCTGTGGCACCGGTAACCAGCTGGAGATATTACGACAGTATTTATACCGAAAGATACATGCAGACTCCGCAGGAAAACGCAGGGGGTTACGATAACAATTCGCCGATCAATCACGTGAGTAAATTGAAAGGAAATTTCCTTTTGGTTCACGGAACTTCCGATGATAACGTTCACGTTCAGAATACCATGAAAATGATTGAAGCTTTGGTACAGGCGAACAAACAATTTGACTGGGCCATCTATCCGGACAAAAACCACGGAATCTATGGCGGCAAAACACGTTTACAGTTGTACACCAAAATGACCAATTTCATTAAAGAGAAACTATAACAACTAACCATAAATTTTTTAAAACCAAAAACAATAAAATGAGCGAAACAGCAGTTAAACAAGGACATCCAAAAGGGCTTTGGGTATTATTCGGAACCGAGATGTGGGAGCGTTTCAACTTTTATGGAATGCGCGCATTGCTAACCTTATTCCTGGTAAATTCATTAATGATGAAAGAGGCAGATGCTTCCTTGATTTATGGTGGATTTTTGGGGCTTTGTTATCTAACGCCGTTATTAGGTGGTTTCATTGCGGATCGTTTCTTCGGTAACCGTAACTGTATCATGTTGGGTGGTATGATGATGGCTGTTGGACAGTTGTTGCTTTTTGCAAGTGCCAGCGTGTTCTCAACGAATTTATCTTTAGCGACAACTTTGATGTGGAGTGCTTTGGGAATCATTATTTTTGGTAACGGATTCTTCAAACCAAACATTTCCAGTATGGTGGGAAGCTTGTATCCGAAACAGGAAAAAACAAAATTGGATACCGCTTTCACGATTTTCTATATGGGAATCAACATCGGAGCTTTCTTGGGGCAGTTCATCTGTCCGTTTGTGGGTGACGTTAAGGATTCCGGGGGAATCAGAGACATACACGCTTTCAAATGGGGATTCTTGGCAGCCGCTTTAGCCATGTTAATTGGAACAGCAGTGTTCTATTTCCTTAAAAACAAATATGTGGTTACGCCGGAAGGAAAACCAATCGGTGGAATGCCATCAGGTCATGAAACGGGCGATTACGAAGAAGGAGAGTCTCAAAAAGCGCATTTTACCCCAATGTCTTTAGGATTGGCGGTACTTGCTTTCTTAGGGTTATTCGCTGCTTTCCATTTCTTAACGGAAGGGGACAACGTGGTGAAAACCATTATTTATCCGATTATTTACGCGAGTGGGATCACTTTGGCAGGATTAATCTTGTCGGATAAAACATTAACAAAAATAGAAACGCAACGAATCTGGGTTATTTATATCGTATCGTTTTTCGTAATCTTCTTCTGGGCAGCTTTCGAACAGGCAGGATCATCGTTAACGTTCATTGCGGATAACCAAACAGACAGAAACTTCTTTGGTTGGAACATGCCGCCTTCCATGGTGCAGATTTTCAATGGTTTATTTGTAGTAATGTTTGCCGTACCTTTCAGTATGTTATGGGACAAACTTAGAGCAAACAACAGTGAACCTACATCGCCATTCAAACAAGCAATGGGATTGATGTTGATCGCAATCAGTTATTTTATTATTGCTCACAATGTGAAAGATTTGGGGAACAATGGGTTATTAGCAATCTATTGGTTGATCTTATTGTATTTGATCCAAACGTTTGGTGAATTGTGTTTGTCTCCAATCGGATTATCCTTGGTAGGGAAATTGGCTCCAAAACGTTTTGCTTCTTTGGCTTACGGTGTTTTCTTTATTTCGAATGCAGCTGGGTACGCTTTATCAGGAACGTTAGGTTCCATCTTACCGGCAACAGGAGATAAGTTCAAAAAAGCAGAAGAGTTAGGAATTAACCTTCAGGATGTGTTGGATAAGAAAATCGTTCCGACAGAAGCACAATTGAAATTGTTGTCCGACAACCAGATTAGTGCAGAAAACCCGGTTTTCGCCGGATTTGAAATTCACAACTTATACGAGTTCTTCATGGTATTCGTGGTATTGTGTGGTATCGCTTCCATTATTTTATTCTTAATTACTCCGATTCTTAAGAAAATGATGCACGGCGTAAAATAAGCATTTCAAAAATATTTTATATCTTTCAAGCCCGTAGGAACCACTACGGGCTTTTTTAATATTAGTACTATGAAGAATAAACACCCCAGAGGATTACTGTTTTTGTTTTTTACCGAAATGTGGGAACGTTTTGGCTATTATTTGATTATCGGAATTTTTGTTTTGTACATGATTGATCCTGCCGCAACAGGAGGATTGGCATTTTCCGATAAATACGCCGATGATATTTTCGGAACGTATATTGCATTAACCTATTTGACTCCTTTTTTAGGGGGCTATCTCGCCGACCGTGTCTTGGGGTATTTCAAAGCGATTTATTTAGGAGGTTTTCTGATGGGATTAGGCTATATAGGCTTAGGTTTCCATAACACCACAGCTTTTTACGTGTCCATGGCACTGATTATCATAGGTAACGGGTTTTTCAAACCGAGTATTTCCACTTTGGTGGGGAACCTTTATTCCACCGAGGAATACAAAGCGAGTAAAGACGCCGGTTACAACATCTTTTACATGGGTATTAACATCGGGGCTTTCATTTGTAATATCATTGCGGCTTTTATGCGCAATCAATACGGATGGAGTGCCGCTTTTATCACTGCGGGAGTCGGAATGTTTATCGGACTGGTTATTTTCTCCATGGGAAGAAAACATCTGGAGAGTGCCAATGTGATGAAACCGGTTCAGGAAGGCGATATTAGTTTGGGACGCATTCTGGGCGTGGTGTTTTTACCGGCCATTATTTGTGGTGCGCTGGGATGGATGATTCCGGGAAATATTTTTAAAAGTGATTCCACGGATGCGTTTATTTTTGCCTGTATCCCGATTATCATTTTCTATGTTCGCTTATATCTTAAGGCCAATCACGAAGACAAACGTCCACTTGGGGCTTTGTTAGCGATTTTTGCGGTCGGGATGTTATTCTGGGCGGTTTTCAAACAAAATGGTACTGCCTTGACACGTTGGGCGAATTATTATACTGACAGACAGGTAACCGGAACCACAGAAAAAGCACTTTCGGCTATCTATCTGGTAGATCAGAAGGATTTCCAGACCAAAGAAGTTCAAAAATACGACCATCAGTATCAGGCTGAAAAAAATGAGGCGGGTGAGCCTGTCAAAATACAAGGAAAAGATGTGTATTTCACCAACGTTTCAGATGAACAGCGAGCCGAATTAGAAAAGAATCCGGAGCAAAAAGTATCATTGATCAATACGGAACTGTTCCAGTCGGTGAATCCGGGTTGGATTATTCTATTAACGCCTTTGGTGGTTGGTTTCTTCGCGTTCCTGCGTAAAAAAGGAAAAGAGCCATCCACGCCTTCAAAAATTGTTTTAGGGTTATTTATTTCTGCATTATCCTGTTTGTTCATGGTGGCTGCGGTTTATATCGGTAGCAATGGCGCTGTGAAAGTTTCGCCACTTTGGTTGGTAGGCACATATGGTGTAATCACAATTGGTGAATTGTGCCTGTCCCCAATGGGATTGTCAATCGTATCCAAGTTAAGTCCGCCACGTTTAACCGCGTTAATGATGGGAGGATTCTTCCTGTCAATTTCTATTGGAAATAAATTGTCCGGGGTATTGGCGAGCATGTGGTATGATTATGAAAACAAAGCCAATTTCTTTATTGTGAACTGCTTATTGTTATTGTTTGCCACGTTGTTAGGATTGTCCATCCTGAAAAGATTAAATGCCGTAATGAAAGAAAAAGGAATAAACTAAGATGAGTGCAACAATAGAACAAATTCAGAATTTTAAAGGAAAATACCCGAAACAACTGTGGTATTTGTTTTTCAGCGAAATGTGGGAACGTTTCAGTTTCTACGGAATGCGCGGAATGTTGGTGGTCTTTATGGTAAACCAATTGATGATGGACGAAAAAACCGCCAATCTTCAATACGGCGCCACTCAGGCTTTTGTTTATGCATTCACCTTTATTGGAGGATTGTTTGCCGATAAGATTTTAGGATACCGAAAATCCCTTTTTTGGGGCGGATTGCTGATGATTGTTGGAAGTATTATTCTGGCAATCGATCCGAAACAGTTCTTTTTCTTCGGAATCAGTTTCACGATTATCGGAACCGGATTTTTCAAACCGAATATCTCCACCATGGTCGGTAAATTATACAAAGACGATGACAACCGTCGCGATGCCGGATTTTCATTGTTCTATGCCGGGGTGAATCTTGGAGCCCTAATCGGAGGTTACATTTGTATCGCTGTGGCGAATGGGAATATGTTTGCTTCTTTCGTTCCGGAACATTTGCGTTGGAATGTCGCGTTTGGATTTGCTGCTATTGTAATGATTATCAGTTTGCTGACGTTCACGCAAACACAAAAGAGCTTGGGTGAAATCGGACTTTCTCCGCTAAATCATTTGGAACCGTCAAAGAAAAGAACGCTTGAAATCGTTACTTATGTAGGATCTTTGGTAATCATTCCGATTATCATGACGATGGTGGCGAGAACAGAATACACGGATTATTTCATGTTTGTTATCGGTCCGGCTTCGTTGTTGTACCTGTTCTATGAAATGCGTAATTTCTCCTTAGCGGAAAATAAAAAATTATTCGCAGCTTTAGTCTTTATTATATTCTCCATTTTCTTTTGGGCGTTTTTCGAACAGAGTGGCGGATCTTTAAGTTTATTTGCGGCAAACAATTTAGAAAACACCGTGGCCGGAATCAAATTGGATCCGAATGGAGTGAACAATTCCGCGAATTCCCTGTTTGTAATCGCTTTTGCGGCTTTAGTGGGAATGGCATGGCTTTGGATGAACAAACGAAAAATCGAACCCAATACGGTAGTGAAATTCGGATTGGCGTTTATCTTTTTAGCGGGCGGTTTCTACGTGTTTTATTATACGAAATTCTTTGCCGACGCTTCGGGTAGAACCTCATTGGATTTGTTCACGTTCGGTTGGTTTGTCATCACGTTTGGCGAATTGTGTCTGTCTCCGATAGGAATGAGTGCCATGACCAAGTTATCGCCACAAAAAACACAGGCGGTTATCATGGGAATGTGGTTTTTGGCCAGCGCCTACGGGCAGTATTTCGCAGGTTTGCTAGGGGCGAACATTGCGGAAGCTTCCGAAAACGCCTCCAATCTGGAAAAATTAAATGTATATGCCGACGGCTACGAACAATTGGCGATTTACGCGTTGATTGCCGGCGTCGTGTTAATCGCGATTTCTCCTTTTGTAAAAAAATTAATGGGAGAGGTCAAGTGATTTTTCGGCATTGTTTTTGTTATTTAGTAGAAGATAAAAATCGAAACTCAGTATGAAAAAAATATTTTTAATTTTATTGATGACTTTTGGTTCATTACTTGTAAATGCTCAGAAAAGCAAACTGACATGGCATACGAACATCGATAAGGCCATGGCAATTTCCAATAAGGAGAAAAAGCCATTACTGTTGTTTTTTACAGGTAGCGATTGGTGTGGCTGGTGTATTCGTTTGCAAAAAGAGGTGTTTTATAAGAAAGAGTTCGTTAAATGGGCCAAAGACAATGTGGTGCTTGTTGAACTAGATTTTCCAAGAAAAAAACAGTTGGACCCCGCTTTACAGCAACAAAACTATTCCTTGCAAAGTGCTTTTCAGGTACAAGGCTATCCAACAGTTTGGTTTGTCAATTCGGAAACTAGAGAAGGAAAAACCAATTTTACCCAATTGGGCAGTACCGGTTATGTGGCCGGCGGACCGGAAGTCTGGATATCAGGCGCCAATCAAATTTTAACTAACAATAAAAAAGGATAAACGATGAAAAAAACACTATTTGCCGTACTTTTCGTTTTGGGAAGTATGGTGGCACAGGCTCAGGAAGCTGAAATTAAGTGGATGACTATTGATGAGGCATTGGCATTACAACAAAAAAACCCTAAAAAGGCAAAACCTATTTTCATGGACGTATATACCGATTGGTGTGGCCCTTGTAAGATGTTGGACAAGAATACGTTTCACGATCCAAAATTTGTGGAATACATCAATGCGAATTATTATGCCGTGAAATTCAATGGTGAAGGAAATACGCAAGTAAACTACAAAGGAAAGAAATATGCCAACCCAGGCTTTGATTCGAACCGTAAAGGCAGAAATTCGGCACACGAATTCACCATGTTTTTACAGGTTCAGGGCTATCCTTCCATGTATGTTTTTGATAAAACCGGCGAAGTGAAAGCTCCGATTGTAGGGTACAGAACTGCGGAACAGGTTATTGCAGAACTCGAGAAAATCTAATTTTCAATTCTATAGAATCCCTTTTCAGCAGTGGCATGGAAAGGGATTTTTTCTTTTTCACAGGTCGCTTTCCAACGTTTCACATAACTTTTGTAATTCGTAGCATCGGCAATTATCATTTTTGGGCGAGTGACTTTTATTACCCGGTTCAGATTGATTTTTGGTGATTGTGTGAGCAACAGAACATCCGGTTGCTGTTTGGTCGTATAAATGCCAAGACTGTCTACCAATAAGATTTTATTTTTGTCGTAACAGAGTACATTCGGCAAAGGCCGTATTTCAATTTCCTGATTGAATTTCCCTCGGTTGTATGCTCTCAGATTCGTGTTTTCATGAGGCAGACTATCATTGGTGTATGCTATTATTTTGTTGTTTTGCTTTTCGGTCAGTAACGTGCTCTTACGATTGTTGTATACAATGAATTCACTTCCTTTCTCTGTTTGTCGGAAGGTATTCAATAGAGCGAGTTGCAATACGACTGCAGCACACAAAAAGAAACGAAGTCTGGAAAACTGCTTTTCGTACAACCAGAGAACGCAGGCAATCAGCACAAGATATGCAATCAGTAAAAGCGGGAAGGAGAACGGAATATCTTTGATTACGAAATGTTTGAATGAGGCTATCCAGGCAATGTATTCATTCATGATTTCGATAGAAAGGGAAAGCAGTTTTCCTAACAGGATAGCGAAATCCGGAAGGATGAAATTAAAAAGCAACACCGCAATCCCTAAAACCAATACGAAACTGGAAAGCGGAATCACCACCAAATTCGCTAAAAAAAACAGCATCGGAATCTGATTGAAATAATACAAACTCAAAGGCAATACCCCAATTTGCGCGACAAAGGAAATCACAAGCACATCCGAGAAATAATTCACGACCTTATATCGCGAAAACTTAAACGATTTGTAAAGTGGTTGCAGCCAAACAATGGTAAAAACCGCAATGTAGCTCAACTGGAAACCCACATCGAATAGGAAATTCGGGCGAAACAGTAAAATAGTAAGCATGGAAACGGCCAAAATGTTGTAGATGTTTCCCGTCTTGTTAAGGTACAATCCAAAGCTCACGAAACTGAACATCACCACCGAGCGCACCACCGAAGCTGACAAACCCGACAGTATCGCAAACAACCAAAGAAAGCCTATAACGATTAGAAATTGTAGCAGTTTTCCTTTTTTGAATCGTTGCAGGGGTCGGATAAAAAAGAGTAACATGGTATACAAAATGGCGATATGCAAACCGGAAATGGCTAAAATATGGATAACCCCGGCATTGGTGTAATTCTCTGAAGTTTGTGCGTCCATGTCCTGCCGTTGCCCGAGTAACAAGGCGCGGATGACATTGTCCGTTTCCGGAGAAAAATGATGAATGTTGAAACTGTTCAATACTATGTTTCGGTACCTTTCCACATAATAATCAAAGTGGTGACGTGTGCCAATTTGTATGTGATTTTCGGGTTTTAAATACAACTGATGAAACACATTTTGTTTTTCCAGATAAGCGGCATAATCAAACTGATAGGGATTGTACGATTTGGCAATCGGTTGTACATCGCCTTTGATGATGATTTCATCCCCGGAATGGAATTGGTGTTGCTTTCCCTTTTTGGAAACCGTTACAAGAATTTTCCCGAAAACCGGTTTTCCGTCAATTTTTGATATTTTGAAATAGTATTTTTCGGCATGTTCATTAGGTTTTAACCTTTCGGAGACGGTTCCTTGCAAGGTATTGTTTTCGGTAAGAAAGTGGCTGTAGTGATTTTTGAAACCGGGTTCGAAATGAAGTGCGTGTGTCAGCACTCCGATGGAAAACGACAGCGAATAGGTCGCGAGGCCAAAATACGTTTTCTGTATAAAATGCTTTTTGGCCAGCCAATATTGGATTCCAAACACTAAAGATGTTAGTATTGTCAACAATATGACCCAAGTAATATCGGGTTTCCAATAAAAATCAGAAACGATACCCAATGTAAAGAACAGGGCTATTGCAATAGTAGGAAATTTCATTACTTTCATACTCACGAAAATAAGTAAAAAAGTAATTAAAAAAAGAAAAATCTTACATTTAATTTAACCCTGCGAAAAAAAATCGAAAAAACTATTTTATGGCGTTGATAATTAACCGCGCCGTTTTTTCACTCGCCCCGTCACCGCCTAATTTTTCTTCCAATAAATCATAGTTGTTCAAAAGGGAAACACGATCTTCGGGATGCAGTAATTTTTGCAATTCGGCTTTGATTCTTTTCGGATTGCAATCGTCCTGAATCAATTCGGTTACCACTTCTTTGTCCATGATTAAATTGACCAACGATATGTATTTCAGGGTAATGACGCGTTTAGCAATCTGATAGGAAATCCAATTCCCTTTATAAAGCACCACTTCCGGAACTTTAAACAAGGCGGTTTCCAGTGTTGCCGTTCCCGAGGTTACCAAAGCGGCATGGGCAACACTCAGTAAATCATAGGTTTTATTCGAAATGAAATGCACCTGATCGTTGGTCAGGAATTGCTGGTAAAACGAAAACTCCTGACTCGGCGCCCCCGCAATAACAAACTGATACTCCGGAAAATCCTTCACCACGGAAAGCATCTGCGAAAGCATTTTAGCAATTTCCTGCTTGCGGCTTCCGGGCAACAAGGCAATTATCGGTCTTTCATCCAGCTTGTTTTCTTTTTTGAAAGCTGCGGCATCGGTTTTCGGTCGGTTATGTATCGCATCAATCAAGGGATGGCCTACAAATTCCACAGGGAAATGGTGTTTCTTTTCGTAAAAATCCTTTTCAAAAGGTAGAATCACATACATTTTATCGACATCGCGTTTGATGGCTTTGATGCGGTTTTCTTTCCAGGCCCAGATTTGCGGAGAAATGTAATAATGGTTTCTGATGCCTAATTTTTTTGCCCATTCGGCAATACGCATGTTAAATCCGGGGTAATCGATATAGATAATCACATCGGGCTGGAAAGCAAGAATATCGGCTTTGCAGACTTTTATATTATTGAGAATGGTTTTCAGATTCATTAGCACTTCGGCAAAACCCATAAAAGCCAAATCGCGGTAGTGTTTTACCAAGGTACCGCCGGTTTGTTGCATCAGGTCGCCACCCCAAAAACGGATTTCCGCCTGAGGGTCGTGTTTGAAAATGTTTTTCATCAGATTGGCACCGTGCAAATCACCGGAAGCTTCACCGGCTATGATGTAATATTTCATACTTACAGAATTACCGTTAGAATTGCCAAAAGAATGGTTGCCAAAATCACGCCTCTGGCCATCAGTTCTTTCTCCAGTTTCAGTAAGATGAAGAAAGCGATTAAGTTAAAAATAGCTCCAAGGGTAATTAATTTTCCCATCAGACCCTGAGTACGAACCACTTTTATGTCTTCTAGGGAGCGGGCATCGGTGAAAAAGTATAAAAACAGCAGGCAACCTAAAGTGGCCGCCACTAATCCGATAAGAAGTCCGATAAATAAATCTTTTTTCTTCATAGTCGTTCTTGATTTTGATTCATAATTAGGTCAGGTCCCACGTATTCAATTGCTGAATGGCATGATGCGCCGTCAGGTCAAACTGAACGGGAACAATGGAAATATAGTTGTGTTTTAAGGCCCATTCGTCGGTGTCTTCTCCTTTGTCCAGATTCACAAATTCTCCGGTGAGCCAATAGTATTCCTTGCCTTGCGGATTGGTACGCTTGTCGAATCGTTCTTCCCAAACGGCTTTTGCCTGACGACATACTTTCATGCCTTTGATTTTGGTTTTCGGAAGATTGACGTTTAAAACCACACCATCCGGTAATCCTTTTTCCAATACTTCCAAAACGATTTTTTTAACGTAGGGTTTCACCGGTTCGAAATCGGCATTCCAGCTGAAATCCAAAAGGGAAAATCCAATCGCAGGAATCCCTTCAATACCGGCTTCTACTGCGGCAGACATGGTTCCGGAGTAAATTACGTTGATGGAGGAATTGGAACCGTGATTGATTCCGGAGACACACAAATCGGGTTTGCGTTTCAGGATTTCGTGAACCGCTATTTTAACGCAATCTACCGGTGTTCCCGAGCAACTGTATTCGTTTTCAAGTGTCGGATCAATCGTAACCTTTTCGAGATGTAAGGTGTTGTTGATGGTAATCGCGTGCCCCATGGCGGATTGCGGACTGTCCGGTGCCACAACAATCACTTCGCCGATTTCTTTCATCACTTCAATCAAAGCACGTATTCCCGGTGCCACAATACTATCGTCGTTAGTGACTAATATCAAAGGTTTTCGTTTCATTTTGGCATTATTTTTTTACTTTCGCTAAAGTAAGCATTTTCTAAATTGATGTTGGTACAATTTTTGTTTTTAGGTTTTAACAATAAAAAGGAATCTTTAACAAAAAATTATTGGAACATTAAGAACCTAGCTTCCTTTTTTATGTAATTTAGTGAAAAATAGTAATGAATACTTTTTGGCAATTTATGAAGAGAAATTATAAGATTGTATTGTTGATAACCGCTTTGTCAGCAATACTGTGGAGTTTTGTGCCTAACAAAAAAGAAGACCCCGAAAAAGACCGACTTTTGCTCGAGTTACTGACTTTTGTTTTGGAAAAAGGACATTACGACCCTATAGCAATGGATGATGCATTTTCCAAAAATGTATATAAGGAATATATTAACGGTATAGATCCTTCAAGACGTTTCTTTGTGCAGTCGGATATCGATGAATTTAAGAAATATGAGACCCAAATTGATGATATGATTAAAAGCAAAGATTTGAAATTCTTTGAATTAACTTACACACGTCTTATTGAAAGAATGAATGAGTCTAGAAAGATCTACAAAGAAGTTCTGGATAAACCTTTCGATTTCAATAAGGAAGACAACATCAATACCGATTATGATAAACTGCCGTTTTCGAAAAACAAAGCGGAATTGAAATTACGTTGGGAGAAACAGTTGAAATTGTCGGTTTTGTCATCCATCACCGATAAGTTGAAATTGGAGGAAGACAAAAAGAAAAAAGACGCCAACTACAAAGAGAAAACGTTTGCGGAACTTGAAGCCGATTCCCGTGAAACGACTTTAAAATCGCTAAACGATTATTTTGATTTCGTTGGGGAATTGGACCGAAACGACTGGTTTTCAATTTATCTGAATGCCATTGTCGAGCGTTTTGACCCGCATACCTTTTATTTTGCTCCGGAAGAAAAAGACAAGTTCGATATCAGTATGAGCGGAACATTGGAAGGCATCGGAGCGCGTTTACAAAAGAAAAATGACATTACTGAAATTTCGGAACTGATTCCCGGCGGACCGGCCTGGAGAGGAAAGCAACTGGAACAAGGCGACTTAATCATGAAAGTAGCGCAAGGTAGTGATGAACCCGTAGATGTAGTAGGGATGCGTTTGGACGATGTGGTGAAAAAAATTAAAGGTAAAAAAGGTACGGAAGTGCGTCTGACCGTTAAAAAAGTAGACGGAACCATTAAAGTGATTTCGATTATCCGTGAAGTGGTGGAGTTGGAAGAAACGTATGCCAAATCAAGTGTGGTAAAAGAAGGAGGGAAGACTTTCGGAATAATTTATTTGCCTAAATTCTATATCGATTTCGAAAACAAAGACAAAAGAGATGCTTTCAAAGACGTGGCGCAGGAAATCGAAAGATTGAAAGCACAAGGTGTTGAAGGTATTGTAATGGATTTGCGTGACAATGGTGGAGGATCACTTCAAACGGTGGTGGATATGGTAGGATTGTTCATTGAAGAAGGGCCTGTGGTTCAGGTGAAATCCTCTGGAAAAAAGAAAGATGTTCTTTATGACAAAGATTCCCGTGTACAATGGGATGGACCTTTGGTAGTAATGGTTAACAATTTCTCGGCATCGGCTTCTGAAATTTTCGCTGCGGCGATTCAGGATTACAAACGTGGTATTGTTATCGGAAGTAAGCATACTTACGGGAAAGGAACCGTTCAGAACCTAATCGATTTGAATCAGTTCGTAAGAAGCAGCTCTTTCGGTGATTTGGGTGCCTTGAAAACAACCACGCAGAAATTCTACAGAATTAACGGAGGTTCCACCCAAAGAGAAGGGGTGTTGAGTGACATCGTTATGCCGGACAGATATTCGTATATTGAGATGGGAGAACGTGATGTGGAAAATGCCATGCCTTGGGATAAAATTGACGAAGCGTCTTATAAGGTAACGAAAAATGCCACGTTCGAAGATGTGATTGCAAAAAGTAAAGCCAGAATGGCAAGCAGCGAGCAATTCAGATTGATCGATGAAAATGCGAAATGGATTAACGAACGCAAAGACATTAATACCTACAGTCTGAACTATAAAAAATTCAGGGAAGAAGAAAATTCAGTGGAAGCGAAAGCCAAAAAATTCAAAGCCATTGTTGATTATAAGAGCAATCTGAAATTCACATCATTGCCTTATGAGCAGGAAATTTTCAAAAAAGATTCGCTGTTGGCTCAAAAAAGAGAAAGATGGCATGAAAGTTTATCGAGCGATGTTTATGTGGAAGAAGCCTTGAATATTCTTTCCGACATGAAATCCACATCGGTTTTGAAAGGGACAATTAATTTGAAGGACAAGAAAAATAAATTGGCCGAAGTGAAATAATCTTTTGTGCCTTGTATAAAAAAAGCCATTCACAAAGTGAATGGCTTTTTTATTATTATTTCAGCAACTTGTTAAGTTTCATCTGTTCTTTTTCAAGTTCCAATTGACGTTCTTTTTTTTTGTTGCTCATTTTTAAAAGCTTTTCTCTTGCTTTTAATTCTTTCTCAGGACTCAGTTTTCCTTTTCTGGTTTGTCTGTCAAATTTTTCCTGTTCGTTATTCAGATCTTTTCTGCTGTCTTCCAAACGGTCTTTGGCTTTTTCAACATTACGTTTTGCTTTGTCCAGTTTGTCTCTTTCTTTTTCTGCTTTTTTCAACTCTTTCGCCATTTTCTTGTTTTCACGCTCCATTTGCTTGCGCTCTTTCTCAGCTTTGTCCTGCGCTTTTTCCATTTCCTTTCGCTCCTTCTCACTGTTTTTTAAAACCTGGATGCGTTCTTTCTCGATTCTTTCCGCCTCAAGCACTTTAGCTTTCTCGTCGGCTGCTTTTCTTTCCGCTTCCACTATGTCAATTGGTTTTACCGTAGTGTCTTTTACAATCTCTTGAGCAAACCCAAATTGAAAACCGCAAATTGCGATGGCCAACATTATTTTGTTTTTCATATTTCTAAATTTTAAATTTCTTCTTATTTGATTTAATACCTTTACAAAATTAACAAATATCGAACCACAAATGCATTATGGCGAAGTTAATTAAGAGAAATCTCATTTTTAAGGTTGTTTTAGGGTTATTTTTTACTCTTTTTTCCTGTAAGCAAAACGAAATGGCTCCGAAAGAAGAAGTATGGAATCCCTCTGTCGAAACAGTGACACCGGTTATCACATTGTCTTTTTATTTTTATCCTACTTCCACCACAGGCGTTGTGATTCAGCGGGAGGGGTTTGCTTTTTCGTATTCGGAAGAGTTTGAACAGTCGGAATGGGTTGCTTATAGTTTGTCAAGCCTCGATTTTTCTAATCGGAATTTTAATCGTCCTTTTTTTATTGAAGACCCTAAAGTGAAATCGCGTTCGGCCGATTGGCGGAATTATAAAAAGTCGGGTTACGATAAGGGGCATTTGTGTCCTGCCGGAGACCGAAAAAGTTCTTATAAAGCTTTTGAGGAAACGTTTTATACGTCCAATATTTCTCCCCAATTGCACGAGTTTAACGACGGTGTCTGGAATCGCCTGGAACAAAAGGTGCGGTATTGGGCCAAAAAATACGACGGCCTTTATGTGGTTACCGGAGGTGTTTTAAGCGACAATCTGAAAAGCATAGGAGAGGAAAATGTAGCGGTTCCGAATTATTTCTACAAAATTCTTATGACCAAAGACGGTAAAAAAATGATCGGATTCCTGGTGCCGCATGAAGATTCGGAAAAAGCATTGTATGAATTTGTTATGGATGTGAATACTATCGAGAAAATGACGGGCATCGATTTCTTCCCCAAACTTCCTGATGCTGTGGAAAACAAAATGGAAAAATCAAACGATTATAAAGAGTGGAGTTTTTAGGCTACCATTCGTTCACCTTATTAGCATCCATTTTGATGAAAATGTAAAGCATAATCGTAAAAGCCCATAAACTGGATCCTCCGTATGAAAAGAACGGTAGCGGTACACCAATGGTTGGGAACAACTTAATAAGCATCGCCACATTCACAAAAAAGTGTGTGAATAAATAGGTGGCAACACAATACCCGTAAATCCGGCTGAATTTTGTTTTCTGTCGTTCGGCGAGGTAGATGATCCGTAAGAAGAGACAAATAAACAAGAAGATTACCACTGTAGCGCCTACAAAGCCCCATTCTTCACCTACGGTTGTAAAAATATAGTCGGTGTGTTGTTCCGGTACAAAGCCGCCTTTAGTTTGGGTGCCTTCAAGATAGCCTTTCCCAAACCAGCTTCCGGATCCGATGGCAATCATCGATTGGTTCAGGTTGTAACCTTCTTTCTGCATGTTCACGTCTTCCCCAATCAGTACGTTGATACGGTCTTTCTGATGCGGTTCCAGTACCGTTTCATATACATAATCGACTGACAAGACCATTCCGGTAATTACGACAAACAAAATTCCGTAAATAATTGGGTTTCTTGTGATTCGGGTATTCAGAATGAAATGGATAATCATCACCAACAAAACGAACCCGATGAGAAATATCGGTTTTACCACTAACGCCAATATGAAAAGCGCTATTCCGATAAAACCTGTCCAAAGGTACCAACTTGGTAGACCTTCACGATAGAGTACAAAAATAAGGGAAAGGAATATCATGGCACTTCCGGCATCGGGTTGCATCAGAATCAACACAACGGGAAATCCAAAAACCGCTAAAGCGAACAATTGATGCTTAAAGTTTTTTAGATTGATTTGCGTATCACTCACTAATTTGGCGAGTACCAGGGCTGTAGCCGTTTTAACGAATTCCGATGGCTGGAAACCAAATCCCCCAAACTGGTACCAGTTGGTTTGTCCCTTAATGGTTTTTCCGAAGGCAAACAAACCCAACAGTAAAAAGATACCGATAATGTAAAAGACGGTGGAATACTTTTCGAAAATCTTGGCTTCCATTGACAAAATGATGAAAATCAACGGAATGGTCAGAAAGATAAACAGCATCTGTCTGCCATAAATCTGACTCAAATCAAAAATCGAAGTTTCCTCAATAGGTAACGATGCGGAATAGATATTCATCCAACCCATGATAACCAGGATGGTATAAATAAATACGGTAATCCAGTCGATGTTATTGATTACACTTTGATTCTTCATTCGGCCTATTTGTTAATGGTAAACGGTTGCCCGCTGGTTACTTTCGAATACTCAAATTCTAAGCTTCCTTCCAACATTCTTCTTTCTAAATCTTTACGGGTGATGGTGTCTTTTTTGATGTATTTTTCAATCATCAAACTCGAAATCGGACCAGCCCAACGGGAACCCCAATACCCATTTTCCACCAAAACCGCAATGGCAATTTTAGGATTGACCCTTGGTGCAAATGCAACGAAAACAGAGTGGTCCGTTAACTGAACGCGCTGCCCGTTAATCTTGGTGAAGTTTTCTGCGGTTCCGGTTTTACCACAGATTTCGATGCCTTCCACGCGTAAACCGGCTGCCGTACCAAAGTTGTACACGTCAAACAATCCGTTGATTACCGGTTTGAAATATTGTTTGTCGATAGTCGTAACGTGTTTGGTTCGGTACTTTTTATCAATTTGCTGCCCTTTGATTTTTTTAATCATGTGAGGTGTGTAATAATACCCTTCATTGGCAATAATCGCCATCATGTTGGCCAATTGCATTGGGGTCATCAAGACTTCACCTTGTCCGATGGAGTTGGAGATGATGGTAGAACTTTTCCATCCGCCATTGGGATACCAACGGTCATAATATTTTGAAGTCGGGACGTGACCTTTTCTTCCCGGAGGTAAATCATACCCCATGAAATTACCCAAACCGAAACTTTTTAAGTGATTGCTCCAGGCATTTACACCGTATCTTGGTTTCTGGTATTTGTCGATAGTATATTTATAGACATTCCCGAAATAGGCATTACAGGATTTGTAAATTCCAACATTTAAATCCCGCATACCGCCGCCGCAGTGGCATTTCATAAACGCTCCTCTACCATAGGAGAAACCGTGACTGCAGGCAAATTGTGTTTTTTCGTCGATAACGCCTTCTTGTAAACCTATCAAAGCGGTCAGGATTTTAAAAGGGGATCCGGGAGGGTATTCGGCCAATAAACCTCTGTCGAACAGTGGCATGGCAATCGAATCGTTGTATAGCGCGGTGTAGTTTTTAGAACGCTCGCGTCCCACCAAAATAGCAGGGTCATACGAAGGCGCCGTAACCAACGCGAGAATTTCTCCGGTGCTTGGTTCAATGGCTACAATTCCGCCACGTTTGTTCTTCATCAGGGCTTCGCCGTATTTCTGAAGTTCCACATCAAGGGATAAAGTGATGTCTTTTCCCTGAACGGCTATCGTATCGTAAATTCCTTCTTTGTACGGGCCGATATCTTTGTTGAAACGGTCCCTTTGACGGTACTTCACCCCTTTGATACCGCGTAAAATTTCTTCATAAGTTTGCTCCACTCCTTGCATACCAATCAAATCACCGCTTTTATAATAGGGGTGTTTTGCTATAATGGCGTCATTCACCTGAGTAATGTATCCGAAAACATTCGCTCCCACATTCACCTGATAATCCCTCAAGGAACGTTTTTGAATATAAAAACCTTCGTATTTTCTGATTTTCTCCTGAAAAGCAGCATATTCCATTTTGTTTAATTGCGGAAGGAATACGGAAGGAAGTCTTGGGCTATAGATTTTGGCTTTTTCGATTTTTTTAAGAAACTCTTCTTTGGTGACATTTAGGATGGTGCAAAATTCCAAAGTATCAAGGTTTTTGATTTCCTTCGGCACTACCATAATGTCATAAGAGGGTTGGTTGGCAACCAATAATTCTCCGTTACGATCATAAATATAACCGCGTTCCGGGTAATCGTAAACAATTTTAATGGCGTTGTTGTCGGACTTGATCTTAAAAGAGTCGTCCAATATCTGCAAATAGAAAAGCCTTGCTATTATCAGCACTGCTGTAACAACAATCAAACCGGGTAAAAATAACTTTCTCATCGCTTGCTTGGCTTAATTAAGTAGATGCTGACAATACAAAGTATAAGTGTAAATAAAGTCGATAGTAAAGTTCGCCATAAAATTTCCCAAAAGAAACTAAATCGGAAAATTTCTAAAAGGTACAAGACCAAATGGTGTATCAATACCGCAATAAGAATAAAAGTAAAGCGTTCCGGCGACAATTTATCGGCAATTTTCACGGTCTGGTATTCGTAACTGATACCAAAGGCGAATTTAAAAATGGAGGGTCTCAGATAGGCCAAAACCAAACAGGCAGTAGCATGTACACCACCCGAATTGCAAAACATATCCATGGAGAGTCCGAGCAGGAAACTGGCCACCAAAAGACCGGCTCTGTTACCGTTTACCGGATATAAGAGGATAAATAAAATGTAAGGGAAAGGATTAACGTACCCCAAAAAGTTGATGTTGTTGAAAACGACAACCTGTAGGGCTAGCAAAGCCACAAAACGAAAAATATTTAGGATAAATGTACTATTCATCAGGTTTTGTTTCTTCTTCTAATTTAATGATTTCCTTACGTTTCACATTCTCGATCACATACACGTGACCCAAATTTGTCATGTCGTTGAACAAACGGATATTAATCGTGTAATAGTTTGTTGCTTTGTCGATAAAGATTTTGTCGATTTTACCAATAGGAATATTTTCAGGAAAAATTACCGAACGGCCTCCGGTTACAATGGTATCTCCTTTTTTAACGGAAGCCAGTCTTGGAACGTCGATTAATTGCGCATAACCCACATTTTTGGCATTCCAGATCAGCGAACCAAAGTGATTTGACTTCTTAATCTTCGCATTAATCTGTGATTTGACATTTAAAATGCTCTGGACGGTGGCGTAATTCTTAGACGTTTTTTCTATGATACCTACAATTCCGAGACTGTTTACCACCCCCATGTCCGGTTTGACGCCATCGGCACTTCCGCTGTTAATGGTGATGTAGTTTTCAGGTACATTAAAGGAGTTGTTAATCACCTTGGACTGAATTACTTTGATGTCTTCATAACCTCTCGGAATCAATTCGGTGGAAGCGATAACCGTATCGGGTTTGTTGTAAAGCAATTGTTTCAGGTACGCATTTTCTTTGGCTAAATCGTTGTTTTGCGTGCGTAGGTTGAAATATTCTTTCACATTGTTAATACGCTGATACACGCCACCGGTCACTACATTTGCCGAACTCACAAACTGGCTTCGGTGGTACGAATGCGACTGAATGGTCAGTGTTAACGAGGTTATCAAAAGCAGCAAAAACAGCAATCGGATGCTGTTTTTAAATATAAAATTAATTATTTGCTGCATGTATTATTTCTTTATTTGATAAGAATACTTCTAAATTTTTGTAGGTTTTTAAGCGCCATTCCGGTTCCTCTAACTACTGCTCTAAGGGGGTCTTCAGCAATATAAACGGGTAGGTCTGTTTTTTGTGAAATTCGCTTGTCCAATCCTCTTAGCATCGAACCGCCACCTGCAAGATAAATACCGGTGTTGTAGATATCGGCTGCCAATTCCGGCGGGGTTTGCGATAAGGTTTCCATTACCGCATCTTCGATACGCTGAATGGATTTGTCAAGCGCTTTGGCAATCTCGCGGTAGGAAACGTTTACCTGTTTTGGTTTTCCGGTTAATAGGTCACGTCCTTGTACTTCCATGTCGTCTGGAGGAGTTTCCAGGTCTTCGGTGGCAGCACCCACGGAGATTTTTATTTTTTCGGCAGTGGTTTCTCCAACGAATAGATTGTGCTGGGTTCTCATGTAGTAAATGATGTCGTTTGTGAAAACGTCCCCGGCAATTTTAACCGATTTGTCACACACAATTCCGCCCAAAGCGATAACCGCAATTTCAGTGGTTCCTCCACCTATATCCACAATCATGTTTCCTTTCGGCTGCATGATGTCCACCCCGATACCGATAGCTGCCGCCATCGGTTCGTGGATTAAGTATACTTCTTTTCCGTTTACACGCTCACACGATTCTTTTACCGCTCGCATCTCCACTTCGGTAATGCCGGAAGGGATACAAACCACCATGCGAAGTGCCGGTGTAAACATTTTTTTCTTTAAGGCAGGAATACTTTTTATAAACATGCTGATCATTTTCTCCGACGCATCGAAGTCAGCAATAACCCCATCTTTTAACGGACGAATGGTTTTGATGTTTTCATGGGTTTTACCCTGCATCATGTTCGCTTCCTTACCGACAGCAATAATCTTACCGGTGATGCGGTCACGGGCAACAATAGACGGACTGTCAATAACAACCTTGTCATTATGAATGATTAAGGTATTTGCGGTTCCAAGGTCAATCGCGATGTCCTCGGTCATGAAATCAAAAAATCCCATACTCAAAAGAGGGTTAAATTTATTTATAAATACTTAGCCTACAAAAATAATAAAATTAATGTTTAAAATGGCGAATTCCCGTAAATACCATCGAAACTTTATTTTCGTTGCAATAGTTGATACTCAATTCGTCTTTTATCGAACCACCCGGTTGGATCACCGCTGTAATTCCTGCGTTTTTCGCCAATTCCACACAATCCGGGAAAGGGAAGAACGCATCACTCGCCATCACCGCACCCTTCAAATCAAATCCGAAGGAATTCGCTTTTTCAACAGCGTGACGCAACGCATCCACTCTTGAGGTCTGTCCGGTTCCGGAAGCCAATAACTGACCGTTTTTAGCAAAAACAATCGTATTGGATTTGGTGTGTTTACAGATTTTGGAAGCAAACAGCAAATCATTCACTTCCTGTTCTGAAGGTGACGTTACTGTAACGGTTTTTAAAAGCGCTTTATTGTCTGTAATATTGTCTTTATCCTGAATTAACAAACCGTTAAGACAAGTTCTCACTTGCTTTGTAGGTAATTCCACCTCATTCTGGATCAGGATGATTCTGTTTTTCTTTTCTTCCAAAACCGCAAGGGCATCCGCATCATAACTTGGCGCAATTACTACTTCGCAGAACAAGTGGTTGATTTCATTGGCTGTGGCCAAATCGATGTTGCCGTTTGCAATCAAAACACCTCCGAAAGCCGAAGTCGGGTCACCTGCAAGCGCGTCCACATACGCTTCTTTCATTGTGTTTCTAGTGGCCAAACCGCAAGCGTTGTTGTGTTTTAAAATCGCAAACGTCGGATTGTCGTTTTTGAATTCGTTCATCAAATTTACCGCCGCATCTACATCCAGTAAGTTGTTGTAAGATAGCTCTTTTCCGTGGACTTTATGGAACATTTTGTCAAATTCGCCAAAGAAAAATCCTTTCTGGTGCGGGTTTTCCCCGTAACGTAAAACCTGACCGTCAGCAATACTGGCTTTGTAAACGGTTTCGTCGGTATTAAAGTAGTTGAAAATCGCGCCGTCATAGTGGGAAGAAACGTGGAACGCTTTGGTAGCCAAGAGTTTTCTTTCCGCTAAAGTCGTGGCACCGTTTCCGTTGGTAATCATGTCAAGGAATAATGCGTATTCATTTACCGAAGCCACGATAACCGTATCTTTAAAGTTTTTCGCCGCCGCACGGATTAACGAAATACCACCGATGTCAATCTTCTCGATAATATCGGCTTCACTTGCGCCGGACGCTACCGTTTTTTCAAACGGGTATAAATCCACAATCACTAAATCAATCTGCGGAATCTGGTATTCTTCCATTTGCGCCACATCGCCTTCATGGTCCTGACGGTTCAAGATACCGCCAAAAATTTTCGGGTGTAGGGTTTTTACGCGTCCGCCAAGGATGGATGGGTACGAAGTGACATCTTCTACCGCCACTACCGGAATGCCGAAGCTTTTAATGAATTCTTCCGTTCCGCCGGTAGAATAAATCGTTACGTTGTGCTCATGTAATTTTTTTACGATAGGCTCTAAACCTTCTTTGTCAAATACCGAAATTAAAGCTGATTTGATTGTTTTTGCAGTGTTCATTGTGTTGTTGTGTTTAAAGGGGCAAAAGTAGGTATTGTACACTTAAGATTCAAAACATTATAACATAGTTTTTTATATTTTTTTGGAGCGTCCCGATAGCTATCGGGAGGTTCGGTTTTTTGGCGGCCATTTTCCTGCTGTACGCTTTATCTCTTCACTGCGTTACGAGGATACCGCTTCCATCAGGGCTGTTTGATATTTGTCTTGAATTTCTGTAACATTTTTGTTGTTTTTCATACCAATAAAGCATCGCTTTTTAAAGCGGTATCAAAATCAGGATTCCATGAGCCAACATAACAATACCCTTCTTTACGTCCGACTTATAAAGGAAAGTCTGAGTTTTGCCATGAGCGCGCTTCGAAACAACAAGTTACGTACGTTACTTTCGTTGTTGGGGGTGACCATCGGGATTTTTTCCATTATCGCGGTATTGGCCGCGGTGGATTCCATGGACCGTAAGATTAAAAGCGACCTGAGTGGCTTGGATAAAAATACGATTTACCTGTTCAAGTATTCGTTCGGGCCTACGGATGTTCCCGACTGGAAAATAGGTCAGTTTCCCAACGTGACTTACGATGAGTATTTGTTTTTGCGCCGTTCCTTAACCAATCTGGATAAGAGCTGTTTTGCTTATTTCACCAAAAGGGAAAACATAAAATTCGAAAAGCAAACCGCCAGCGCCATCGAAATCGTGCCTTCTACCAATGAAATTGAAACGATCGACGATGTAAAGGTTTCCGAAGGACGTTTTTTCTCGGAAGCCGAATCTAACGGTGGTATGGGTGTAATCGTTTTAGGAAGCGAAGTGGCCGCCACGCTTTTTGGGGATATGAATCCTATCGGGAAAAGTGTTCGTTTGTACGGACAACGTTACGATGTGGTGGGGATTTTAAAGAAACAAGGGGAATCCATTTTCGGAAGTAACGATACAAGAGCTTATATTCCAAGCAATAATTTCCGACGCATCTTCGGGGACAATAACGATGCTTTGACTCCGGTGATTCAGCTCAAACCCGAAAAAGGGACTGATATCGAGGAGTTTAAAGGGGAGCTAACCTATAAACTGCGCAATTTCAGAGGATTAAAAACCAGCGATCCGGATAATTTCTTCATCAACGTGCTTTCCGGATTTACCGAAATGATTGACAGTATCGTGGGGCAAATGAATCTGGTAGGATGGATTATCAGCGGATTTTCATTATTGGTAGGCGGTTTCGGAATTGCGAATATCATGTTCGTTTCCGTAAAAGAACGCACGAACCTTATCGGTATTCAAAAAGCACTGGGCGCCAAAAACCGTTTCATTCTTTTCCAGTTCCTGTTTGAAGCCGTTATTCTTTCCGTAATTGGAGGAATCGTGGGGATGTTGTTGGTTTGGGTAATTGCCTTGGTGTTGTCCAAAGCCTTGGATTTCGAATTTATTCTCGGTTTCTGGAATGTGGTTATCGGAACGTCCCTGGCGGCTTTTATCGGATTGATATCCGGCATTGTACCGGCTATTTCGGCGTCTAAACTGGATCCGGTGGAGGCGATTCGTAGTGGGATGTAAAAAAGTTGACAGTAATCAGTAATTAGTGTTCAGTTTGAAGTCGAATTGTTTTGTCATTTCGACGAAGGAGAAATCTCATTATAATTTTTCGTAAATTTTATTTTAGACTTATCCCATTTAATATCTTCGGAAGAATAATACTTGTTTTCTTTTTTGTAATGTAAAACGGTGTCTTCTTCCTGACGAGTTCTTCTAAATCCGTAAAAATCGCGGTCTAACTCATAGCTGTATTTTTTTAAAGCGTCTTTTAATTTATAAAAAGCAACTGAATTAAGTGTGTCAAGTTGTGAAGAAACATGAGTAATGTTTTTTTGGCCTTTTTTAAAATTCAACTTAACGAACTCATCTATTGAATTAACTGGGATTTGAATCAAATTCGTAGGTTGTAAATTTATGAATTCAGGAATTGTATCGTTTATTAATTGGAAATGAGTATAAGTTTCAGATTCATTAGGTTCAAAATAGAATATGTTTCCCTTATTATCAATTATGAAATTATTTAGTCCATAAGTGATGGAGTTTGATAATCGGTTAACTGGATTTTTTTTCTCATCAATCGATATAATATAAGGCACCAATTCCTCTTTAGAAGTTTCTTTCTTAGAACAACTCAAGACAGAGAACAGAAGTGTAAATAAAAAAAGGTTTCTCATTTTAAATGATTTCCTGTAAAAATAAAAAATCCCGAGAACTTCCCGGGATTTTTTATTTTATCGAATCGGTTGATTCTGAATCAGGTCAATGTACAAATTCACCTTGTCTTTCAACTCTTTTCTCGGGGTGATGAAATCTAAGAAGCCGTGTTCCAATACGAATTCGGCCGTTTGAAAACCTTCGGGTAAATCTTTACCGGTCGTGTCTTTTACCACACGTGGTCCGGCAAATCCAATCAGTGCACCCGGTTCCGCGATGTTGATGTCGCCCAACATGGCATACGAAGCGGTAGTACCTCCGGTGGTAGGATCGGTACACAGGGAAATGTACGGAATTCCCGCATCAGCTAACTGTGCCAGTTTTGCTGAAGTTTTTGCCAACTGCATTAACGAGTAAGCCGCTTCCATCATACGTGCACCTCCCGATTTTGAAATCATCAGAAACGGAATTTTGTTTTTAATGGAATGATCGATGCCTCGTGCGATTTTTTCTCCCACTACAGCGCCCATGGAACCGCCAATGAAAGCGAAATCCATACAACAAACTACCAAATCTTTACCTTTGGATTTTCCAACTCCTGTTCGTACAGCGTCTTTCAGTTTGGTTTTGTCCATCGCATCTTTCAAGCGTTCGCTGTATTTTTTGGTGTCTACGAAACCAAGCGTGTCTTTGGAGGTAATGTTGGCATCCAATTCCGTAAACTCGTTGTTGTCAAACAATATTTCAAAATATTCGCGACTTCCGATACGAACGTGAAATCCGTCTTCCGGGCTGACCCAAAGATTTTTTGCCAATTCTTCTGCATCAACAATCTTTCCTGTTGGCGATTTGTACCAAAGTCCTTTTGGAACGTCTTTTTTATCTTCAGTTGCGGTTTGAATTCCTTTTTCTGTTCTTTTAAACCAAGCCATAATTTTAAATTTAGAATTATGAATTTAGAATTGTGAATTAGAGTTTTAGAATGAAATATCAGGGATTTAGACAATTTCTAACTTCTGATACCTAATTTCTGATTTCTAATTTCTAATTTCTAACTTCTAATTAAAGTGTATTAACGTTATTTAAATCGGCGAAAGCCTGCTCTAATCGTTTGTTGAATGTTAATTCGCCTTCACGCATCCATTTTCTCGGATCGTAGTGTTTCTTGTTTGGCACATCTTCTCCTTCGGGATTTCCGATTTGTGTTTTCAGATAATCCATTTTATCGGCAATATAGTCGCGAACCCCTTCGGTAAACGCAAACTGTAAATCGGTATCAATATTCATTTTGATTACCCCGTAGGAAATCGCTTCTCTGATTTCTTCCAAAGAAGAGCCCGAACCTCCGTGGAATACGAAATCAACCGGATTATGTCCCGTGTTGAATTTCTGCTGCACATACTCCTGAGAGTTTTTCAGGATTTTCGGAGTCAATTTCACATTCCCCGGTTTGTAAACGCCGTGTACGTTTCCAAAAGAAGCGGCAATGGTGAAACGCGGACTGATTTTCATCAATTCCTCATACGCATACGCTACTTCATCGGGTTGGGTGTATAATTTTGAACTGTCCACATCGGAATTGTCCACGCCATCTTCTTCACCACCGGTGATTCCCAATTCGATTTCCAACGTCATTCCCATTTTACTCATACGCTCTAAATATTTTTTAGAGATTTCAAGATTTTCCTCAATCGGTTCTTCCGAAAGGTCAATCATGTGCGAACTGTATAATGGTTTTCCGGTTTGTTTGAAATGTGCTTCACTGGCATCCAATAATCCGTCAATCCAGGGTAATAAGTTTTTTGCACAATGGTCGGTATGAAGAATTACGGTGGCACCGTAAGCTTCCGCTAAAGTATGGATGTGTTTAGCTCCTGCAACCGCTCCTAATATGGCCGATTTTTGTCCTTCGTTCGAAAGACCTTTTCCTGCATTAAATGAGGCTCCGCCGTTAGAAAACTGTATGATAACCGGTGCATTTAACTTAGCGGCAGTTTCCATAACGCCATTGATGGTACTAGATCCCGTTACATTTACAGCAGGTAAAGCAAACCCTTTTTCCTTCGCATAGTTGAAAATTTCCTGAACCTGATCCCCGGTAGCTACTCCGGGTTTAATATTGTGAGCCATGGTGTTGTGTTTTTATTACAGTTGACAAAAATAATAATTTCTATACTTAGAACGGATAATTAATTCCAATATTTATAACCGACTTGTCGAAGCGCACGTCTTTAAACCAACGTTCGCTTTCCGGTTTGGCCGGGTTGTAGGTTTTGAATCCTAAATCCAGACGCCCGATGAAGAAGCTGAAATCGTAACGGATTCCTATTCCGGTTCCCAGTGCTAAATCCTTAAGTGATTTTAAACCGTTGAAGGTGTAATCTTCGTCTTCAACATTGTCATAAACGTTCCAGATGTTTCCGGCATCGGCGAAAAGTGCGGCATTCCATTTTCCGAAAAGGTTTAAGCGGTATTCGGCACTCAGGGCAATTTTCATGTTGGCTTCATTGAAGTCGTTGATGCCACCACTGCGCCCCGGTCCCAATCCATACGATTGCCAGGCTCTGTTGTCATTCGATCCTCCGCCAAAATAACTTCTGGAAAACGGGATGTTGTCTGAATTCCCGTAAGGAATCGCAATTCCGAAGAACCCTCTTGTGGCAAAAACGTTTCGTCTTCCCAAATCCCAATGTTTAATGATGTCGAATTCTGTTTTTACGTATTGGGAATATTCAACATTCATAAAGGTTTTTTTGCCGTTCTCATTCAACGGTTCCTTGTTTACATTGTATAACAGGTTCAGTAAGTTTCCGGCCGACTCTATTTTTGTTTTGAAAATACTGAACGTATTGTCCAGAAGATCGGTCTTTGTGGATTTTGTAAAGGTAAAATTGGAGGCGAAAATCAAATTGTTTTCTGTTAGTCTTTTCTTTCGTTCGTTAATGCTTCGGATGTTTTTGTATACCGCATCATCGGCGTTTAATGCAGTGTTTCCCTGTAAAACGTCGTTAATGAAATTGTCGGCACCCCCTTCCAGGATGGTCAGATTTCCGTTCGGATCCAGATTGGCGGCATTGGTGTTGAAATCCTGCGCAAATTCGTTTAGGGTTGAATAGGACGAACGGTACACATTAAAATAATTGTACGGATTGATGTTGCGAACGTATTGGATGTTTAGGAGATCCAAACGCGCACTGTTGGTTTTTTTGGGTTGCCAGTTGTAATTGATAATTCCGGTCAAATTCTCCTTGTCCAAACCGATATTGCGCTGTCGGGTAAAACCAAAACTGGTAATGGTGGTAGGGAACATCATTTTGGGAATGATGCGTTCCGTTTTAAAAGGAAATAAAATTCTGGGAATGGTTAGTTTTACGTCGGCTCCATATTCGGAAACGTTAAAGAAAACATCATTCGGATTCGCCATGTCTTTTGAGGAGCCGATATTGCCTCTTGTGGAAATATCCAGAATTTCCGCCCCTCGGAAGATGTTTCTCCAGGTAAACGTCATGTTGGCGGAAATTCCGAAATCCTGAATATTGGAGTGCATGAAATCCACGGAGGGGATCCAGCTGTATTTTTTTCTCGGGCTTAAAAAGATGTTGGTAATCAGCGACGTTCCGGTGGAGTCTTTCGCATCTTCCACATATTCAATCGACGGATAGCTGAAAACCCTAAGGTTACTCAGCGCCCGTGAGGTTAACAGACGTCTTGTGTCGCTGAAGGTACTCCCTTTGGTGATGAAAATGGCATCGGTCAGCGCTTTTGGACGATAGGCTAATTTGTCGGAACTGTAAATGTTGAAATTCTTATAGGAAACACTGTCGGCAATTTTGAGTTTGTTGCGGCTGGCCGTGTTGTCCGTAAAAATGTTTACTTCGCTGATTTTGTATAATTTGAACGGAACCTGAAGTAAGGAATCCCCTTTTTTAACGGTTTGATTGTCTATAAGTATGTTCACGTTGGCTTTGTAGTCCGTCTTTAGGGTATCTATATTGTACGAGATGTTGGTTTCCTGAAAGCGGTAGGCTCCATTGTTTCTGAAATAGGTGGAAATTCGTTTTCTTTCGTCGGCAAAATCTTTGGTGTCGTACTGTTTTCCGGTTTTGATTAACGACGCCCCTTTTATTTTCTGGAACAGGGAATCCAAAGCGGGGGTTTCCACTTCAGAGGAAATACTGTCAATCAGATACGGTTTTCCGGTTACGATGGTGTAGGTAATGTGGCCGCGTTTGCTTTTTAAGGTGTCGATTTTATAATCGACTTTTGTTTTGAAATACCCTTTGTTGAAATAATAGTTAAGAAAGCGGTTTTTGGTTTTTTGTGTTCTTTTTTCATCAATAATCACGGGCGGTTCCCCGTTTTTTTTAAGAAAATTACTGATTCCGGAAACGAAAAACGATTTTCCAAGGCGATCCACCTGTTTCTCTGATAACAAAGCCGTTAGCTTTTTATGGCGATTGGGTTTTCTGTCCAGCCAAGCACGATAGGAGGAATCCGGATTTTTACGGGCCAGATTGTACATCTGTAATCGCAGCGGAAAACCCAGCGCAAGATGACTGTTAGGTTTTTGATATTGCTGATTGACAACAATTTCGTCATTTATTTTTTTGTCGTTAACTAAAATTTCGGTTTTAGTTAAAAGATGCTTGCCTTCCGGAACTCTTTTTACAAGGGAACAGGAATAGATTATTGCACCCAATACAAATAATAGTGCTATTTTTGGTGAATTCTTTTTCAAATCAATTACAAAAGGTAGGTCAAAAATACGTTTTTTTATGCTTAGTAAAAACCAAATAAAGCTAATAACGAGTTTGCAGCAAAAAAAGTACCGAAAACAACAGCAGCTCTTTTTTGCCGAAGGTATAAAGGTAATACAGGAATTGTTGAATTCCAATTTTGAGTTGGAACATCTTTTTGTAACTGATGCCGTTTTTCCGGAAGTTTCCAAAATTAAGATTTCGACGGTAACTGAGGCAGAACTAAAAAAAATTTCGGCATTGACAACACCCAATAATTGCCTGGCGTTATTCAAAATCCCGAATGAGCGGCCCATAAGCGAAAACGGGCTGATAATCGCTTTGGACGACATTCGTGATCCCGGAAATTTAGGAACCATATTGCGTTTGTGTGACTGGTTTGGGATAAGACAGGTGGTGTGTTCTGCGGAAACCGTCGATATTTATAATCCGAAGGTGGTGCAGGCCACAATGGGGTCGATTACCCGGGTAAATGTTACGTATACTGATGTGGCAGATTATATTGAAAAAACAAAACTTCCGGTTTTTGGAACCTTTATGGATGGTGAAAATATCTACAAAAGCAAGCTTCCAAGCGAAGGTGTGATAGTAATGGGGAACGAGGCCAACGGAATTTCTCCTGAAATTGAAAAACTGACGGAAAACCGTATTGCCATTCCGCGTTTCGGCGATTTGCAGCAAACGGAAAGCTTGAACGTAGCCACCGCCACCGCAATCATCCTGAGTGAGTTTAAACGGCTTGAGCGATAATCAATAGGTAAAGTAATTCTTAATGGAAGGCAAAATTAATGAAGACCCCTCTTGTTTTCATGGAAGCCACATTACCGGTCCAAGGGCTGTCCGGAGTATTGTCACGAATCAGTTCGTCATTCAGTCCGAAGACACCTCGAATGGAGGGTGAAAACTTAAAGTACTCAAAATACAGATCGATACCGAATCCTACTTCATAATTGGCCGTCATTTTCTTCATTCGGAAACGCTCGTTGAAATTGTCGTCCTTGGCATTGGCATTACTGCCCAAATTCATCGATTGCGAATACCCGCCAATCAGATAAGGGCGAATGTTCCCGATTCGTTTTGAAGAGAATTTCAGCAATAAAGGGAAATGGATATAGGTTGATTTCACTTCCCGTAACCTGTCGAAAGAATCTTCAATGTTGGGGTAGGTTAAATTCCGTTGCGCATAGTACAAACCAGGTTCGAAACGCAAATCGATGTGTTCCATGATGCGAAGGTTTCCGATCAAACCGACATTAAATCCTGTCGTGCTTTGCACTTCAATATCTTTATCGGGTTCGATGTAATCAAATTTGAAGTCATAGGAGTTGAATCCCAGAAAATACCCCCAATGCACCCGTTGCTTGTCGAAATTCTCGAGATTGATTATCGGGTTTTTTCCAAACATGCCAAGACCTTTCTGTCCAAAGCTGTTTGCCGAAGCAATAAAAGCAAGTAAAACAAATAGTTTCTTCATATTATTTTTTTGAAGCCGAATAAATAGTTGCTACTCCAAAGGTTTGAGGCATGTCTTTTACATCTATAAACCCAACTTTTCGCAAAATATTGTTCAGGGCTTCTCCAAAGGGAAAATGAGAGGCGGATTCGGATAGGTACGAATAAGCCACTTTGTCTTTGGAAAACAGTTTGCCAATTAGCGGAAGGATGTTTTTTGTGTATATGTGATATCCCTGTTTGAAAGGGAATTTAGTAGGTACGGAGGTTTCCAGAATCACGAATCGGCCATTGGGTTTCAGGACGCGTAAAATTTCAGAAAGTCCCAATTCCAGGTTTTCAAAATTACGAACGCCAAACGCAACGGTGATGGCATCGAAATAATTATCCTCGAACGGAATTTTTTCGGAATCGCCCAAAACCATTTCGATTTTGTTCTCCAAGTGTTTCTGTGCGATTTTCTGTTTCCCGATTTCCAGCATTCCGGCCGAAATATCCAACCCGATAATTTTCTCGGCATTGGTTTTGGTCATCAGGATGGCAAGGTCTCCGGTTCCGGTGGCGATGTCCAAAATGGTTGTCGGATTCTTTTCGGCGATGAGCTTCAAAACATTTTTTCTCCATTTCACGTCAATCCCAAAAGAAATCACTCGGTTTAGGTTATCATAGTTGCCTGAAATGGTATCAAACATCTGTGTAACCTGTTCTTTTTTACCAAGATTGGAGGCTTTATAGGGTGTAATGTTGTCGTTCATCGATTAAATTAATTTGTACAAAGATAATATATTCTTTATCATATTCATCTTGTGAAATAATTGTAAATTTAATTCCCTTACAGGAATGTTCTTATACATTATGAAAGAAACAAACTAATGACATCACTAAATTTAGTGATATGAAAAATACAAGATTTTAGCGATTGTTTGGTGTTGTAATTCGTTGCAATTTTACAATCTGATTACAAACAAACGAAATATGTTGTCTAAACTTTTGTTATCGGAAATTAAATGGGTTCTACTGGCACTTGTAGTCTCATTGGTTCTTGTTGAAAGTATCAACAGCAGTTCTTTTTTCAGCACTGCTGCGTCAGGGGTGCCGCAAACGTTCTTTGGGTTAAATTTGTTTTTGGAAATTTTAGTTTTTTTTGTCTTTAGTACTTTTGTGGTATTTGGTATTAGAGGCTTTTTTGAGATGTATTCTCACAAATTTGCCAATGTTATTATATTCATATCAGGTATATTGTTAACAGTGGTAATTTTTATTTTATGTTTTCAGGTACTTTCCCTTGAATAATCCGATAGTAGGTTAGATACATTTTTAGTTTGTTAGTTGAAACATCCCGGTAGTTTTATCGGGATGTTTTTTTTATGCCCGGACGTACGTCAGAAACGAGAAATCAAAATCGTGTTTCTGGTCTTTCGGATGAAATTCTTCGTAAGTCAGTTTCCATTCTTTCAAATCAATTTCCGGAAAAAAAGTATCCGCTTCCGGAGCGGTAAAAACTCGGGTAAGTTCTATTTTATCGGCAATAGCCATGGACTGTCTGTAAATTTCGCCGCCACCTATAATGAAAATGTCTTCGTTTTTCGGACAAACTTCTATTGCTTTTTTTAGTGAATTCACCACAATGCAGCCTTCGGGGACAGTGTAGTCTTCTTGCCGTGTGATAATCACATGGGTACGATTGGGTAACGGTTTGGGAAAGCTTTCGAAGGTTTTTCTTCCCATCACAATGAAATGTCCGGTCGTGATTTGTTTGAATCGTTTGAAGTCATCGGGTAAATGCCAAATCAGATCGTTGTCTTTTCCCAAGGCATTGTTTTCTGCAGCCGCAGCGATTAGGGTAATCATTATTCTGTGATATTGTTTTTCTGATTGAAATCTTTTTCGATTTGTTCTAATTTTCGTTCCTGTTTCATAATCAATTTATCAATCTGGGCACGTTCCCATTTCTTGTTCATAAAACTGTCGGTGATAAAAACGCGGATGAAATGCAGTACGAATAAAAAGCCCCATAGGGCAATTCCCCATTGGTACCAGTTGGTTTCCGGTTTGATGTTGAGCAGTTTGTTGGCCATTACCATGAAAATACTGCCGACAAAAAACAAGACAAAGTGAAAATACAGGTGTTTTTTCTGCTTTAAGCGCTGTCTGGCATACTCATACAGTTCGTGCTGATTGTTTTCCATAAATACATTTTTACGGAATTAAAGATAAATAATTTTGTCTGATAAACATATAAGAGAACACTCATTTTTGACTCGTCTTCCATGTTTAAGCAACAGGAGTTCATTGATTTTCGTGATATAAACTGCAGGAAATATTTTTCAGAAATCCATGGTGATTCTGTTGATACAATGGGGGCAAGTTTAACAGGTAGTCTGATGTAATTTGAATTACGTCAATGAATTATCTTCTTCTGCGAGAGCCTTGGAGTCTTTCGGGGTTGTGGCTATTGTTTGTGTCAATTTGTATGGTTAGCGGCAAAAAGAATTTTGACTTAACCGCTTTTCCTCTATGGTAGGCCGGATGCCAGTTTGGAGATTTTGTAAGCGCTTTTATGAAAGAATCCTCTAATTTAGGGCTGTAGCCGCGAACGATTTCGATATCCCTGATTTTTCCTTCGGAATCAATGATAAAAGATGCCATCATTTTTATGGAAGTGATGTCAGAACTTACTTCCGGAACGACTATTTTGGAAGCAACTTGTTTGTAGAAATCATTCATCCCTTTTTCGGGACCTGCCTGTTTGTCAATTTCTTTATAACTGTATGTTTTGTTTAAAGAATCAACCGATGTGCCTTCAATAAGTTTTCCGTTTTTATAGGTCTCTTTAAAAGTTAAATTGCCAACCTTTGTCCTTCCTTCCCATAAATTGGTTTTGAAACCGTTTTTCAGTTCCCCTTTTGCGCTTTGTGATCCCTCAACTTCATTATACATGCCGTTTCCGTTGACAATTTCCGGATTGTTATTTTCATCCCAGGAATTGTTGATTTTTAAATCGGAACGGATAAATTTGGAATAATTGTCAATGATGTATTCGCCTTCCGTTTTTTTGTTTCCGTTTTCATGCCAGGATGTGAAATCGCCATAAGCGGTATTTTCAGTATACAGCAAGCGGGATTTTACTTTTCCGTTTTCGTAATAGTTTGTGAAAAAGCCTTCTTTTATTTTTGCATTATTATCCGAATAGATACCTTCTGATTTTAAAGCCCCCGAGAGGTAATACTCGTAAACATTATAGGTTTTTTGTTTTGCTTTATAATTTTTTATGATTTTATGTGTTTTATGATTCCCGGGTTTTGTTTCCTGACCAAGCGAATCCAGATAAATGTACTTATCTTGTTGTGCATGGGAAACGCTTAAAAAAAGACATAAAAAAAGGGACAATAAAATTTTTTTCATTGTAATTGTGAGGTTTGTAAAATGGAATTTAATCAGACTGCCACTTGTCCTTTAATGTGCGGGTGCGGATCGTAATCGGTTAAGGTGAAATCCTCAAACTGGAAATCGAAGATGTCTTTCACGTTCGGATTCAAAATCATTTTCGGAAGTGGTTTCGGTTCGCGCGTCAGCTGTAATTCCAATTGCTCCATATGATTGTTGTATATGTGAGCATCTCCAAATGTATGGATGAATTCTCCCGGCTGCAAATCACAAACCTGCGCCACCATCATGGTAAACAGCGCGTATGAAGCAATGTTGAAAGGAACGCCCAGAAAAATATCGGCGCTTCTTTGGTATAATTGGCAGGATAATTTTCCGTCGGCCACATAAAACTGAAAAAAGGCATGACATGGAGGCAAGGCCGCTTTACCGTTGGCTACATTTTCCGAAAAGGATTTTTTATCATCGGGTAAAACGGACGGATTCCAAGCCGAAACCAGCATGCGTCGGCTGTTCGGGTTTCTTTTCAGGGTGTCGATAAGTTCTTTGATCTGGTCGATTTCATCGCCATTCCAATTGCGCCACTGGTAGCCGTATACCGGACCCAAATCCCCGTTTTCATCGGCCCATTCGTCCCATATTTTAACGCCGTTTTCTTTCAGATAGCCAATGTTGGTATCGCCTTTTAAAAACCAAAGCAATTCGTAAATGATAGATTTTAAATGCAGTTTTTTAGTGGTTACCATCGGAAAACCTTCGCTTAAGTCAAAACGCATCTGGTATCCGAAAACACTTTTGGTTCCCGTTCCCGTTCTGTCGCCTTTCTGATTTCCGTTTTCTAAAACGTGCTTCACTAAATCTAAATACTGCTTCATTATTGTTAATCTGTTGCTGCGGTTATTTGGTTATTCGAATTGCTGTAACTGCTTACTGCTGTCTGAATACTGCTAACTGTTTACGATTCTCTTTTGGATACTTCGTCACGAATTTTGGCTGCTTTTTCGTAATCTTCATTTTGAACGGCCGATTCCAACAATTCGTATAATTCGGCTAAAGAGTAGTGGGTGTAGGTTTCTCCGGTTACCTTTTCTTCTCCTACCAAGCCAAAGGTCTCCGGACTGGTTAGCGGATCGTCGCCTTCTTCCGGATGTTTTCCTTCTTCCGTCGGATTGATTTTCAGATAGATACCGGCTTTGTCCAGGATGTTTTTATAGGTAAAAATCGGAGCATTAAAACGTAACGCCAAAGCAATGGCATCGGAAGTTCGTGCATCGATAATTTCTTCGATACGGTCTCTTTCGCAAATGATGCTGGAGAAGAAAACGCCATCAACCAATTTGTGAATGATCACCTGTTTTACCACGATATCAAAACGGTCGGCAAAATTTTTAAATAAGTCGTGTGTTAGAGGTCTTGGCGGACGAATTTCTTTTTCCAAAGCAATTGCAATGGATTGTGCTTCGAAGGCACCAATAACAATGGGTAGTTTTCTCTCGCCATCAACTTCGTTTAGAATCAATGCGTAAGCGCCATTTTGAGTCTGGCTATAAGAAATTCCCTTTATAGTTAGTTTTACTAAGCTCATATTCTATTAATAAACAAAGGCTGTCTAAGACAAAGATACGAACTATCCTTGAATTTAGACAGCCTTTTTATAGGCACAAATTAACTAAAAATATTAATGTTGTGCTGCTTTAAAAGCTTTTAATTTTTCGATTAATTGCGGAACAACCTGGAAAGCATCTCCTACAACTCCGTAATCCGCTACTTTAAAGAAAGGGGCGTCTGCGTCCGGGTTGATAACCACTTTCACTTTAGAGGAGTTGATTCCGGCAATGTGTTGGATGGCTCCGGAGATACCAACGGCAATGTATAAGTTTGCCGCTACCGGTTTTCCTGTTTGTCCTACGTGCTCGCTGTGAGGTCTCCATCCTAAATCGGAAACCGGTTTTGAACAAGCGGTAGCCGCACCAAGTATAGCAGCCAATTCTTCAATCATTCCCCAGTTCTCAGGACCTTTCATTCCGCGACCTGCAGAGACCACGATTTCAGCATCGGCAATGGTTACTTTTCCGGTTACTTTTTCCACCGACTCGATTTTTACTGAGAAATCAGCATCGTTCAATGACGGAGCGAAATCCTCTTCAGCTAAAGAAGAAGCCAATTCGAAAATACCGTAAGAGTTTTTAGCAATCCCCAATACTTTTACATCCGTAGTCACTTCCGTAATGTTGAATGCTTTGTTAGAAAACGCGTTTCTTTTCACTGTGAAAGGCGAAGTGCTTCCCGGTAACGCCACCACATTGGAAGCATATCCTGCATTCAACCCAACAGCCACAAGTGGTGCCAAGTATAAAGAATCGGTTGTAGAGGACAAAACCACTACTTTAGCACCTTCTTTCTGAGCTGCCTGTTTGATAACGTCGGCGTAAGCTTTGGCATTGAAAGACACTAATTTATCGTTAGTTACTTTCAATACTTTGTCTACTCCGTATTTTGATAATGCGGAAACATCGCTTGCATTTACCGTAACGGCCGTAACGGTTGTTCCCATCATCTCTGCAACTTTCTTAGCATAAGAAGCCAATTCGAAAGCTACTTTTTTAAATTTTCCTTCTGCGGATTCCGCGTATATTAAAATTGACATAGTCTTTTTTATTTAAAGTTAATTTTGAAAGTCTAAGAAATAGGTCTTAGATAACTTTCGCTTCGTTATGTAATAAGTTGATTAATTCGTCTAAGTTGTCCGGGCTAACCAATTTCACTGCTGATTTTGCCGCCGGCTTTTCGAATTTCACTGCTTTCGTATTGTTGTCGGCACCCACCGGTTCTAAAATGGTTAACGCTTTTGTTCTTGCGGTCATGATACCTCTCATGTTCGGGATACGAAGGTCTTTTTCTTCCACTAATCCTTTTTGTCCGCCAATTACCAATGGTAAGTTCGCTGAAATGGTTTCTTTACCACCGTCAATTTCACGAACTGCTTTTGCAGCTGTTCCGTTGATGTCCAAACCGATACAAGAGTTTACGAAATCCGCTCCTGTTAAAGCAGCCAGCATTCCCGGAACCATTCCGCCGTTATAATCTAACGATTCTTTACCGGCAATTACCAAATCGTACCCGCCGTTTTTCACTACTTCCGCCAATTGCTTGGCTACGAAGAAACCGTCTGTAGGGTTTGCGTTTACACGGATAGCTTCGTCAGCACCAATGGCTAACGCTTTTCGTAACGTTGCTTCTGCATCGGTACCGCCTACGTTTACCACAGTTACATTAGCACCTTGTTGTTCTTTGAACCAAATCGCTCTGGTTAAACCGAACTCATCATTAGGATTGATTACAAACTGAACACCATTAGTATCAAATTCCGAATCTCCATTAATGAAGTTAATTTTTGAAGTAGTATCAGGCACGTGGCTGATGCAAACTAATATTTTCATTTTTATAAGGTTATAAAGTTGATTATTTTCGAGGGACGAATTTAAGGAAATATTTTCAATAAAATAGTATGCGCGCATAATAAATATGAAATTATCAGCGAATGGGGGAATTATTCTAAAGAAATGTAAAACGGATGTTATGAAAAGTGTTTTGGTTGCGGAATTGTCATGGAGAAATTTGGGTTCTAAGTATATAATCAGGTAAGAATCTGAATGAAAATGAAAGCGTTTCAAAATAAATTCACCTTAATACTATAACATATAACCAATAAGTAACATAAAATTTTTATTTTTGCCTTTCAATAATTTTTGGATAAAGAAAAATACATGAGAACGATACAGTTTAGAGAAGCGGTTTGTGAGGCGATGAGTGAAGAAATGCGTCGCGACGAATCGGTATATTTAATGGGTGAAGAAGTGGCGGAATATAACGGAGCCTACAAGGCTTCGAAAGGGATGCTGGACGAATTCGGACCAAAAAGAGTTATCGATACCCCAATTGCCGAATTGGGTTTCGCGGGAATTGCAGTAGGTTCAGCAATGAACGGTTGCCGCCCGATTGTGGAATTCATGACATTCAACTTCTCCTTGGTAGGAATTGACCAGATCATCAACAACGCGGCTAAAATGCGTCAGATGTCGGCCGGACAATTTCCAATGCCAATGGTATTCCGTGGACCAACAGCTTCGGCAGGTCAGTTGGGTGCAACCCACTCTCAGGCTTTCGAAAACTGGTTTGCCAACACTCCGGGATTGAAAGTGGTGGTGCCTTCTAATGTATATGATGCCAAAGGATTATTAAAAGCGGCCATCCGTGATAACGATCCGGTAATTTTCATGGAATCGGAACAAATGTATGGCGACAAAGGCGAAGTGCCTGAAGGGGATTACACGATTCCGTTAGGGGTTGCCGATATCAAACGCGAAGGAACAGACGTAACGATTGTGTCTTTCGGAAAAATCATCAAAGAAGCTTTCGCTGCCGCCGAAGAATTGGCTAAAGAAGGTATTTCTTGTGAAATCGTCGATTTGAGAACGGTTCGCCCAATGGATTACGATACGATTATCAACTCGGTCAAAAAAACAAACCGTTTAGTAGTATTGGAAGAAGCTTGGCCGTTTGCATCCGTAGCTTCTGAAATCACCTATATGGTTCAGGAAAGAGCGTTCGATTATTTGGATGCACCGGTACAAAGAATCACCACTGCCGATACGCCGGCTCCGTATTCACCAACCTTGTTGAAAGAATGGTTGCCTAACGCAAACGATGTAATCAAGGCGGTTAAAAAAGTAATGTACAAATAAACTTTTTAGTAGGTTAGTCTTCTTAGATTTAAAGATTATAATGCTTCTTTGGGTATTAAAAAATCTAAATATCTAACAATCTAAGATGTCTAACATTCTAAAAAAAACTATATTTGAAACTTCATCAGTAATTCGCTGATGAAGTTTTTTTTTGAAGCTATATGAAGAAGTTATTTCTGTTTTTAAGTGTTGTTTTTTCGTGTGCGAATTTGGTGGCGCAGACTAAAGTGGGCGGTGTAGTCTATGATGAAACCAACCAGCCAATGAGTTACGCGAATGTCTATTTCAAAGGATCTACCGAAGGTATTGTTTCCGATGAAAACGGGCGTTTTTACCTACAGTCGGATAAAACATACAAAATACTCGTGGCTTCTTTTGTGGGGTATAAAGCCGTGGAAATTGCATTGACCAAATCAGTGGATCTGGATATGAAAATCACCATTAAACCGGACAACCAGCTTCAGGAAGTGAAAATTTTCACCGGAAAAACGTCCAAAAAAAACAATCCCGCCATTGACATTCTTCGAAAAATATGGGAGCGTAAAAAGAAAAACGGGCTGAATATGTTCGACCAGTACCAATACGATAAATACGAGAAAGTGGAGTTTGATCTGAATTCCATCGACAGTGCTTTCAAGGCAAATAAGATTTTCAAGGGCATGGAATTTATCTGGGATCGAATCGATACGTCAAGAGTAACCGGGAAAGCCTTCCTTCCGATTTTCATCAATGAAACCTTAAGTGAAGTCTATGCCGATAACACCAACGGAAAAAAGAAAGAAATCGTAAAAGCCAACAAAAACTCGGGACTGGGCACCGGCGACGGGGTAAGCACTTTCATCAAAGATTTGTATGCCGATTATGATATCTACAACAATTACCTGAAGTTCTTCGACAAGGATTTCGTGAGTCCGTTATCGCGTACCGGAATCAACGTGTACAATTACGTGTTGTCGGACAGTGCTTTTATCGACAACAAATGGTGTTATAACATTATTTATTATCCGAGAAGAAAAAACGAACTGACGTTTAAAGGGGATTTTTGGGTGAACGATACCACGTTTGCCATTAAGAAAATCAACATGGAAGCCAGTAAAAGTGCGAATATCAACTGGGTGAAGGAAATTTATATCGAACAGGAATTTGAGGTATTGAACGATTCGGTGTTTTTGTTGAAACGCGACCACATGATGTCGGATTTCAGTTTCTCCAAAAAAGAAAAATCGAAAGGGGTTTACGGAAAACGTACGACTTTGGTGCGAAATCATAAGTTCAACATTCCCAAGGAAGAGAAATTCTACAAGCAGGAAGTGGATAATTACGACAGTGAAGCCTATGATAAAACCGATGAATTTTGGGAAGAAAACCGATTTGAGAATCTGAATAAAAACGAGAAAAGTGTTTACGGGCTATTAGATACCTTAAACACGATTCCGAAGTTCAAAAGAATATACAATCTGGCGACTATTTTGGCCAGCGGTTACATTGAAATTCCGAAATGGAAGATGGATTACGGTCCGATTTTCTCTTCTTTCGGATACAATAACGTGGAAGGCATGCGTTTGCGGGCCGGCGGAAGAACCTATTTTGGTTCCAACGACATGTGGCGTATCGAAGGCTATACCGCTTATGGCTTTGATGACGGACAATTCAAATACGGTCTTTCCGGAAAATGGCTGGTGAATAAGAAAAACCGATTAATCTTATCCGGTGGAAACCGAAGGGATATCGAACAATTGGGGGTGAGCTTAACGGCAACCAATGATGTTCTGGGAAGAAGTTTTGCATCAAGTACCTTGTTTTCAAGCGGAAACAACGATAAGCTTTCTTCAATCAATTTATCGATGCTTTCGCTGCAGATGGAACCGGTTAAAAACCTGACGATTCAAACGGGTTTAACATACCGTACCTTAAAATCGGCTTGGTCAAAATTCAGCCTGGATTATTTTGATGAAAACGGAGGAATTCAAAGTCAGGTAAAACAGGCCGATGTGAATTTGATGGTGGATTACACGCCAAAAAGAAAAACGGTTGGTCACGGCGTGGAACGTATGGTGGTGGATTATAATTTCCCAAGGGTTTTTGTGAATTACAGTCAGGGTATGAAAGGGGTTTTTGATAGCGATTTCTCGTATCAGAAGTTACAGTTTTATTACCGACACCCGATATTGATTGGCGGCTTCGGAAGATTGTTTCCAACTTTTGAAACGGGTAAGATTTTCGGAAAAGTGCCATTGGGTTTAATGGGTGTGATTCCGGGGAACCAATCCTATTTCCAGATTGAGAACACGTACAATCTGATGAATTACTACGAGTTTGTTGCCGATGAATACGCTTCGATTCATCTGGAGCATCATTTTAACGGCCGTCTTTTCTCAAGAATACCGTTGTTGCGAAAATTGAACTGGAGAGAAATTGTGGGTGTGAAAGGAGTGTACGGATCGGTTTCCAATGAAAACATTGCGTTAAACGCTTCGGGATTGGAATACCGCGCGCCGGTTGACGGGTATTGGGAATATCATGCCGGTGTTGGGAACATCTTCAAATGTTTCCGATTGGATTTCTGCTGGAGAGGGAGTTATATGGATTTGCCGGAGGCCAATAAATTCGGAGTCAAAGGGTCATTCGGATTCTATTTCTAATGAAAAATGCCATAGCTCATCTTCTTAAATGTGAAGAGAAATTTCAAAGTATCGTTGATTTGTATGGCGAGCCCACTTTTGTGCAACGTCCGCCGGGATTCGAAACGCTTTGTCTGCTGATATTAGAGCAACAGGTGTCGATTGATTCGGCGAAAGCGACTTTTAACCGAATCAAAGCAGCCATTCCTGATTTTTCACCCGAAACGGTGATGGTATTTTCCGATGAGGAATTTCGCGGTTGTGGCGTGAGTCGTCAAAAAACAAAATACCTGAAAGCCTTATCGGAAGCCATTCTGGAAGGTACTTTGGATATTGAAGGATTAGCCGATAAGGATGTCGTAACGGTTCGGGAGGAGCTGATTAAAATCAAAGGCATCGGGCATTGGACCATCGATGTGTATCTGATGTTTTGCCTGCAATCACCGGATATTATTCCGTTGGGCGATATTGCGGTGGTAAATACCATTAAGGAACTTTTCGACATTCACGATAAAGAAGCCATGGCGGTGTATGCCGAAAACTGGAAACCCCATCGTTCGGCAGCCACTTTTTTTCTCTGGCATTATTACCTTCAGAAAAGAGGAAGAAAACAACCGTATTAAAACTTCGTTATCATATTGCTAAATCTGCTTTTTTAAAGGTAAAATTACTTGTAAGTCAGTTGATTTTGTCCTACTTTTGCACCCTCAAAAAATGTAAAGTTTAAAATAATGACAGCTGATAAAGTTAAAACTTTCGATGTGTTAATCGAAATTCCGAGAGGAAGTAGAAATAAATACGAGTACGATTTCGAGTTAAAAAGAATGCGTTTCGACAGAATGTTATTCTCATCCATGATGTATCCTGCCGATTACGGTTTTATTCCTGAAACCTTAGCATTGGACGGAGACCCGTTGGATGTATTGGTTTTGGTTAACGAACCGACTTTTCCAGGATGTGTAATGGAAGTAAAACCAATCGGAGTTTTCCACATGGCAGACGATAAAGGTCCGGATGAGAAAATCATCTGTGTACCGGTTTCCGATCCGATCTGGAATAAATTAGACGATTTGTCAGACATGAACCCGCATTTGGTAAAAGAAATCGAACACTTCTTCCAGGTATACAAAGATTTGGAGAACAAACAGGTTGACGTTGAAGGATGGGGAGATGTAAACGATGCCAAACGAATTCTGAAAGAATGTGTGGACCGTTTCAATGCTTTGGAAAACAAACCGGAAGGGTTATTCAGTATTAAATAATCCGATTTCCTAAAATTTTATAAAAAAAGCAATATTCTGAAAAGAGTATTGCTTTTTTATTTGTTTTTGTTTCTATATATTTACGAATATATTAACCAAATACCAAAAACAAATTTATGGAATCAATGATGATTTACGTGCCGGTGATTATGGCATTGTTGGGACTCGCTTTTATGTGGGTCAAAAGGAGTTGGGTTTTAAAGCAGGATGCAGGGGATGGAAAAATGAAAGAGATTTCAGATCACATCTACGAAGGGGCATTAGCTTTTCTTAAAGCAGAATACAGATTATTGGCACTTTTTGTTGTTGGAGCAAGTATCGCTTTGGCATCAATTTCTTTTATAGTGCCAACTACACATATTTTAATAGTGGTGGCTTTTATTTTCGGCGCTTTCTTTTCGGCACTGGCCGGAAATATGGGGATGAAAATCGCTACCAAAACCAATGTCAGAACCACACAAGCCGCACGTACCAGTTTACCGCAGGCATTGAAGGTTTCTTTTGGCGGTGGTACCGTAATGGGACTTGGTGTTGCCGGATTGGCGGTATTGGGATTAACCTCTTTCTTCATTTTCTTCTTTCATTTTTTCATGAATGGTACCTGGACTTCTTCGGAAGACATGACCATTGTGCTGGAAACATTAGCAGGATTCTCTCTTGGAGCGGAATCCATCGCTTTGTTTGCCCGTGTGGGTGGAGGAATTTATACCAAAGCAGCCGATGTAGGTGCTGACTTGGTAGGTAAAGTTGAAGCCGGTATCCCGGAAGATGATCCTCGAAATCCTGCAACTATTGCGGATAACGTAGGGGATAACGTAGGTGACGTAGCCGGAATGGGCGCCGATTTGTTCGGTTCGTATGTGGCAACAGTTTTAGCAGCCATGGTGCTTGGGAACTATGTAATTAAAGATATGGGAGGCAATCTTCAGGATGCTTTCGGAGGAATAGGACCAATTTTATTACCAATGGCGATTGCCGGTTTCGGAATTTTATTTTCGATTATCGGAACCATGTTAGTGAAAATTTCGAGCAACGATGCAAAAGAAAAACAAGTACAGGGTGCTTTAAACGTAGGGAACTGGGTTTCTATCGGATTAACATTGGTGGCTTGTTTCTTCTTAGTGCAATACATGTTACCCCCAACCATGAAAATGGAATTTTACGGGGAAGGTCTAAAAGACATTTCATCTATGAGAGTATTTTATGCTACAATCGTTGGTTTAACGGTGGGTGGTGTAATCTCTTCGGTAACGGAATATTATACAGGATTGGGAACGAAACCGGTTTTGGCTATTGTTCAAAAATCAGCTACAGGAGCGGGAACTAACGTAATCGCTGGTTTGGCAACCGGAATGATTTCCACATTCCCGACCGTATTGTTATTTGCCGGTGCCATTTGGATTTCGTATGCTTTGGCAGGATTCTACGGAGTGGCGTTGGCCGCTTCGGCAATGATGGCTACTACGGCTATGCAATTGGCGATTGATGCGTTCGGACCTATTTCCGATAATGCAGGGGGAATCGCCGAAATGAGCGAATTACCAAAAGAAGTGCGTACCAGAACCGATATTTTGGATTCGGTTGGAAATACGACTGCAGCAACCGGAAAAGGGTTTGCCATTGCTTCGGCAGCATTAACGTCGTTGGCTTTATTTGCGGCGTATGTAACATTTACCGGAATTGACGGAATCAACATCTTCAAAGCGCCGGTTTTAGCGATGTTATTTGTTGGTGGAATGATTCCTGTAGTATTCTCTGCTTTGGCAATGAATTCTGTTGGAAAAGCCGCGATGGATATGGTGTACGAAGTACGTCGTCAGTTCAAGGAAATCCCCGGAATCATGGAAGGAACCGGAAAACCGGAATACGGAAAATGTGTGGAAATTTCAACAAAAGCAGCCTTACGCGAAATGATGTTGCCGGGTATTTTAACTATTGGTTTCCCAATCGCAATCGTGTTATTAGGTAAATTAGTGTATTCCGATAACAATCAATTAATCGCCGAAATGTTAGGAGGCTATATGGCTGGAGTTACCGTTTCGGGTGTACTTTGGGCTATTTTCCAAAACAATGCCGGAGGTGCTTGGGATAATGCTAAAAAATCGTTTGAAGCCGGAGTTTTGATTAACGGCGAAATGACTTATAAAGGTTCGGATGCCCACAAAGCGGCTGTTACCGGAGATACGGTTGGAGATCCTTTCAAAGATACTTCAGGACCATCAATGAACATTCTAATCAAATTAACCTGTTTGATTGGATTGGTGATAGCGCCAATTTTAGGAGGACATTCTGCAACATCAGGAAAAGAAGCCTGTTGTGCCCAATCGGAAATGCATGCCGGTCACAAAATGAAATGTGACATGTCCAAAATGGCCATGATGACCAAAGACGAATGCGCCAAAATGTGTGACGAAATGGGCTGTTCGGAAGAAGAAAGAGCCATGTGCATGTCCCATTTCAACGAAAGCGGAAAATTCATCGGCGGAAAAGGGATGAAGTGCGACATGTCAAAATGCGCCACAATGACCAAAGAAGAATGCGCTAAAATGTGCGACGATATGGGTTGCTCTCCGGAAGAAAAAGCAATGTGCCTGTCCCATTACGACGAAAACGGAAAATTTAAAGGTGGTGAGTGCAAAATGGAATGCTGCGCCGGAAATGAGGATATGAAAAACGAAACAATGAAACGCGTTTCGATTGAAAAAGAAACCAATAACGGTAAAACCAAAGCAACGGTAAAAATTGCAACGGTGGAAAACGGCAAGGAAACGGAAAAAGTGGAAACTTTCGAAGGAACGGCAGCCGAAGTCGATGCTAAAATAGCGGAGTTTAAAAAGGAATAATTTTTTCAGACAATAAATAAAAGTCTCACAATTTGTGGGACTTTTTTATTTTACTAATTTTAGCAAAACAACAACACAAACAACAATGCCCAAAATAGCTGCACTTTTTCTGCTTTTAGTGGTTAACATTGGTTTTGCCCAAGGCCAATTGCCATTAATTCCACAACCCAAAGAACTGATTCAAAAAGAAGGAAACTTCATTGTAAACCCAGGAACACTTATTCTAATTGGAAATTCCGAAAGCGATACGGAAATTAAACTGTTCAATCAGTTCCTGAAGACTAGTTACGGTTTCGAACTGATAACGACGAATAATTCCAAAAGTCCGCTAAATACGATTCAGATTCAGGTTAAAAATCCCAAAGAAAAACAATCGGGAAAATACGAGCTGAAAGTAATCAATTCACAAATCCAGATTTCCGCCCAAGGAAACATCGGACTTTTTTACGCGTTTCAGACCTTACAGCAATTGCTTCCAATTCAAAATTCGACAGAAATAAAAATCCCTTGTCTCGAAATTAAAGACGAACCAAAATACACCTGGCGCGGCATGCATTTAGACGTGGGCCGCCATTTCTTTCCGAAGGAATTCATCAAAAAATACATTGATTATCTGGCGATGTACAAGATGAATACGTTTCATTGGCATTTAACCGAAGACCAGGGCTGGCGCATTGAAATCAAAAAATATCCGAAATTAACCGAAGTCGGCGCCTGGAGAAAAGGCTCGATGGTGGGGCATTATAACGATCAGACGTTTGATGATAAAAAATACGGCGGCTTTTATACACAGGAGGAAATTAAGGAAATCGTGGCCTACGCCAAAGCGCGTCACATCACCGTAGTTCCCGAAATCGAAATGCCCGGACATTCGCAAGCGGCTTTAGCGGCCTATCCGGAATTATCCTGTACCGGCGGACCATTCGAAGTGGCTACCCAATGGGGTGTTCTGGACGATGTCTATTGCCCGAAAGAAACTACTTTTCAGTTTTTAGAAAATGTTTTGGATGAGGTTTTAGCTTTGTTCCCCTCTGAATACATTCATATCGGAGGCGATGAAAGTCCGAAAACCCGCTGGAAAAACTGCGCACATTGCCAGAATCTAATCAAAAAAGAAGGACTGAAAGACGAACACGAATTACAAAGTTATTTCATCCGACGTATCGAGAAATTTTTAAACGGAAAAGGACGCCAAATTATCGGTTGGGATGAAATTCTCGAAGGCGGATTGGCACCCAACGCGGCTGTAATGAGCTGGCGCGGTACCGAAGGAGGAATCGCCGCGGCAAAACAAAAACATTATGCGGTAATGACGCCGGGTTCGCATTGCTATTTCGACCATTATCAGGGTGAACCGAAGAACGAACCGGTAGCTATCGGTGGTTATACGACCGTGGAAAAAGTGTATTCGTTCGAACCGACACCAAAAGAACTGACTTCCGAAGAGGCAAAGTATATCTTGGGCGCCCAAGGCAATGTCTGGACCGAATACATGAATACATCCGAACACGTGGAATACATGATCATGCCGCGAATGGCCGCTTTGGCCGAAGTGGTTTGGGGTACTTCCGATGCCACAAAATATCAGAGTTTCCAAAACCGACTGATCCAACATTTTTCGGTTTACGATAAAAAAGGAATCAATTACAGTCGGGCACTATTTGAAGTGACTTCCAAAGTGAGTCCGTCCGAAAACGGAAAGGGCGTTCTCTTCGCACTTAAATCGGCCAACCCCGGCATTCATTTTACAACCGACGGAACGACTCCGACCGGCAATTCAAGAAAATATGATAACCCCGTTTTGGTAACGAAAAACCAAACTATAAAAGCGGCTTATTTTGAAAATGGAAAACAGAAAAGCGCCGTAATCGAACAGCCGTTTTTCATCACCAAATCCACCGGAAAGAAAATAAGTCTGATAAACCAACCGCACGAGAATTACGGGATTGGAGGTTCCTTTACCTTGGTGGACGGCATGCGCGGGAACATGGAAAAATACGGGCGCGACTGGATCGGTTTCTGGGGAAAAGATTTGGACGCGACCATCGATTTAGGAAAAAAACAATGCGTTTCCAAAGTAACGATGGATGTGCTAACCAATGACGGAAGTTGGATTCATTATCCGAAATACATCGAAGTGTTGGTTTCCAAAGACGGAAAAGCGTTCCAGTCGGTAAAGAAAGTTACTGCTGAAGAAATCCGTAAAATGAAAGGTATTGTGACGATTGAATTCGGAAAACAAAAAACCAAATACATCAGAGTCATCGCACCCAACGCAGGTAAAGTTCCCGACGGAAAACCGGGCGCAGGTTCCGATTGCTGGCTGTTCGTGGATGAAATTATGGTGGAATAGCTCATGCAAGGTTTTTAGAGCCTTGTAGCTTTCTTTAATTTAAAAACATAGAGTATGGCCAACCGCAGAAATTTTTTAAAGACCACCGCCATCGCTTCGGTAGCGGTAGCATTGAATGCCTTTCGTGGGAAACCGGAAGAGGATGAAATCATTATTCCTCCCGGAAAAGTAAAAAAACCTATCGTGCTTTCCACCTGGAATTTCGGAATCCTTGCCAATGAAGCCGCTTGGGAAGTTTTGAAAAATAATGGGCGTGCCTTGGATGCTGTGGAAGCCGGTGTGAAAATTCCCGAAGGTGATCCGAACGAGCGCAGTGTAGGTTACGGCGGAAGACCGGATCGTGACGGCCGAGTGACATTGGATGCCTCTATCATGGACGAGTTTTCCAACATCGGTTCGGTAGCGTGTCTGGAACACATCAAACACCCGATTATGGTGGCACGCGCCGTGATGGAAAAAACGCCGCATGTAATGTTGGTAGGCGAAGGGGCCTTGCAATTTGCACTTACGCAAGGACATAAAAAAGAAAACCTGCTGGTAGAGGCTTCCGAAAAGGAATGGAAGGAATGGCTGAAAACCAGCAATTATAAACCTATTGCGAATATTGAAAATCACGATACCATTGGAATGATTGCGTTGGATACTCACGGAAATCTGTCGGGAGCCTGTACTACGAGCGGTATGGCGTATAAAATGCACGGACGCGTAGGCGATTCCCCTATTATCGGAGCGGGATTATATGTCGATAACGAAATCGGAGCCGCTACCGCAACCGGACACGGGGAAGAAGTCATCCGGATTACCGGCTGTCATCTGGTGGTGGAACTGATGCGTCAGGGAAGATCACCGCAAAAAGCCTGTGAAGAAGCCGTGGCACGAATCGTAAAACTGACTAAAATCCGAAATAAAAATCTGAAAGACATTCAGGTAGGATTCATCGCATTGAACAAAAAAGGCGAACACGGAGCGTATTGCGTTCAAGGCGGATTCAATTACGCAAAATACGACGACACCGGAAACAAATTAATTGACGCCGATTACTTTTTACGATAATGGAAAAATTAGAAATAGCCTGCTTTAACCCGGAATCGGCAGTAATTGCACAACAAGGCGGCGCCGACAGAATAGAACTTTGTGATAACATTCATCTAGGCGGAACCACGCCCGATTTTGAGGTTACCCGACAAATCCGCGAGCAATTAACCATTCCCTTATACGTGATGATTCGTCCGCGAGGAGGGAATTTTGTGTATTCGGAAGAAGAATTCCAACAGATGAAAAAAGACATTCAGCATTTCAAAAAAATCGGAGTGTATGGTTTTGTGTTTGGGATACTGAACGATGACAAAACCGTAAATGTGCAGCAAAATTCAGAATTGGTTGCATTGGCCAGACCATTTCCCTGTACGTTTCACAGGGCTTTTGACGAAGTGCAAAATGTTTTCGAATCATTGGAAGCAGTAATACAGTGCGGATTTTCAACATTGCTCACTTCGGGAACCATGCCGAATGTAATTGAAGGTATTACGGTTTTGCAGCAATTGGTGGAAAAAGCGAAGAACCGAATTACCATCATGCCGGGCGGCGGATTGCGTTCCGGTAATATAAAAATGCTGCAACAACAAACCAATGCCGGTTTTTACCATTCTTCAGCCATAACCGACGGAAGGGAAACCGCTAATATTGATGAGGTTAAAGCGTTGAAGTCACACTTACTGTAATGAAAAACCTCTTGAGATTTCTTTTTATTTTCTGTTTGCCGATGATGGTTACGGCACAAAATTTCCATTCCGATTTGGGAAAGGAAAATTGGAATTTCAGAAAGAAAGGCGATGCGAATTGGCTTCCTGCTTCCGTTCCGGGAACCGTTCACACGGATTTGTTTAACAATAAAGTGATTCCGGATCCTTTTTCCGGAACGAATGAAAAGCAATTGCAGTGGATTGAAAATGAAGATTGGGAATACGAAACGACTTTTGTTTTATCTGCCAAAGATTTTAAAAACGAAAATATCGATTTACAGTTTGACGGATTGGATACGTATGCTGAAGTTTTTCTGAACGGAAAATCGGTTTTAAAAGCCGATAACATGTTCCGAATCTGGAACATCGAGGTGAAAAAACAGCTGAAAGTCGGACACAATAAAATAACGGTTGTTTTTCAATCCGCAGTAAGAAAAGGAAAAGAAGCAGCGAAAAAACTCAAATACACGTTGCCGGGCGATGAAAAAATATTCACCCGAAAAGCGCAATATCAGTACGGTTGGGATTGGGGCCCACGATTCGTAACGGCAGGAATCTGGAAAAAAGTACAACTCCATCTCTGGAATTCGGCGCAACTCGAAAATGTCAGATTTGAACAGCAATCCCTTTCAGATGCCAAAGCGCAATTGCTTTTTACGGCCGAGGTGAATTGTCGGAAATCTGGAAAATACAAGCTGAAAATCAATGATACATCGGAAACCTATTCTCTGAAAAAAGGCAAAAACCAACTGAAAATCAGTTACGAAATCAAAAATCCGAAACGTTGGTGGTCCAATGGTTTGGGGGAACCGCATTTGTATCCGTTTACCATTTCACTTTCGGATAAAAACGGAAATTTGGATAAAAGAGAGTTGAATATCGGGTTGCGCACCATCGAACTGGTTCAGGAAAAAGACGACTTCGGTAAAAGTTTTTATTTTAGACTGAATGGCGTTCCGGTTTTCATGAAAGGAGCCAATTATATTCCTCCCGACAGTTTTCTGCCAAGAGCAAAAGATTCGGTATATAAAAGTATCGTTAAAAATGCCGTAGATGCGAATATGAACATGCTCCGTATTTGGGGTGGCGGGGTGTATGGGGATGATGCTTTTTACGACGAATGCGATAAAAACGGGATTCTCGTTTGGCAGGATTTTATGTTTGCCTGCGCGATGTATCCGGGTGATAAAGCATTTATGGATAATGTAAAACAGGAAGTCATCGATAATGTAAACCGACTTCAAAATCATCCGAGTCTGGCGCTTTGGTGCGGAAACAATGAAAACGATGAAGGTTGGCACAATTGGGGTTGGCAGAAACAATACCAATATTCGGCTGCGGATTCCACTAAAATCTGGAACGACTATAAAAAACTGTTTCATGAACTGATTCCGAAAACACTCGATAGTTTACTGACGAAAGAGAAAAATTTATATTGGCCGTCCTCACCGTCCATCGGCTGGGGAAGAAAGGAGAGTCTGCTTCAGGGTGATTCCCATTATTGGGGCGTTTGGTGGGGCATGGAGCCGTTTGAAATTTATAAGAAAAAAGTCGGCCGATTTATGTCGGAATACGGTTTTCAAGGGATGCCCAAACTGCAAGCATTTAAGGCTTTTGCAAATGAAACCGACTTACATCTTGCTTCCGAAACGGTAAAAAACCATCAGAAACATCCAACAGGCTATCAGACCATTCAAACGTATATGGAACGGGAGTATAAAGTTCCGACGCAATTCGAAGAGTATATTTATGTTTCCCAATTGTTACAGGCGGAAGGAATGAAAACCGCGATTGAGGCGCATCGGAGGGCAAAACCGTATTGTATGGGCACCTTGTATTGGCAATTGAACGATTGCTGGCCGGTGACGTCGTGGAGTTCGGTGGATTATTTTGGAAATTGGAAAGCGTTCCATTATCAGGCGAAGCGCAGTTTTGAACCTATCCTGGTTTCGGTTGCAGAAGAGGACAATCAGTATAAAGTGTATGTGGTTAGCGATGAATTGACTCCGAAAAAGGGAAGATTGCAACTTGAATTGATCGATTTTAAAGGAAATGTTTTATGGAAATCAACTTCGGAAATTCAGGTAGAGGGAAACACCGGTAAAGAGTATTATGCGATTGCTGGAAAAGAGATGGAGAAGTTCAATTCCAAACAGGTGGTACTTTCGGTAAAGCTTTTATTGTCTGATGCAGATGTGAAATCGACATTGTTTTATTTTGAAAAACCAAAGGATTTAGAATTGAAGGAACCGAAAATCACCATCAGATACCGGAATGAAAATACGATGGAAATTTCTTCCGATGTTTTGGCGAAAAATGTTTTTCTTTCAGTTGATGCTGTTCATTTTTCAGATAATTATTTTGATTTGTTACCGGGTGAAAAACGAATTATCCACTTCTCAGGACATATTGAAAATCTTAAGATTAAGACATTGAACGAGTTTTAAAAACCTCCAACCGGACCCGCACCGGTACTCCAACCACTCGATGTAATAAGTGCAACCAAAAGTCCGATGGTAACCGTGACGCCGGCAATGGTAAGTAGTCGTGACTTTGGTTTGTTGATTATTTGGATTTGTTGGATTTCTTCTTTTTTGATTTCTTTTTTGATGATGTTTAACCCGGATTCCTCAAGGCCATAATAGGTGCTGTCCGTTTTTTCGATTCTTTTGAAGAATCGTTTCTTGTTGTCGACTGTAGTGATTTTTAACCTTTGATTGGATACAGCAACTTCTTCAAGCGGCACGGGAATTTTTTGGTACACATGACAACTCCCGAATAATAAACTCATTGTCAAAAGATAACAAAGCCATTTGTGTTTTCCTGAAGGTGCCATTTCCAATCCTTTTGAAATAAAGGTATAAAAAAATCCCGATGTAAATCGGGAGTGTAGAATTTAAAATAATCCGTTTATTTCGGCATCGATTCGGTTGATGATCATTCCTAAATCTTCAGGATTATCTACAAAATTGATGTTGTCCACATCGATAATCAATAATTTTCCTTTGTTATAGGTTTGCACCCAGGCCTCGTAACGCTCGTTCAATCGGCTCAAATATTCGATGGATATGGTATTTTCATAATCACGTCCGCGTTTGTGAATCTGGGAAACCAAATTCGGGATGGAACTTCTCAGGTAAATCAGCAAATCGGGAGCGCCAACCAAATTTTCCATCAGTTCGAATAACGAGGAATAATTTTCGAAATCGCGGTTGCTCATCAATCCCATTGTGTGAAGATTCGGCGCAAAAATATGGGCGTCTTCATAAATGGTTCGGTCCTGAATGATTTTTTTTCCGCTTTCACGAATCTGCAATACCTGACGGAAACGGCTGTTCAGGAAATAAATCTGTAAGTTAAACGACCATCGGTCCATCGAATGATAAAAGTCATCCAGATACGGATTGTCCACCACATCTTCAAAATGAGGTTCCCATTTGAAATGTTTGGATAAAAGTCGGGTTAAAGTGGTTTTTCCGGCGCCAATGTTTCCTGCTACAGCTATATGCATTATGGTAAAATTATTTTGTAATTCCTGATTTCGTTGGTGGTAAAAATAGACAAAATTTGTTCTTTATAATAAAAATTGTCAAAGCTTTTTTCGGGTAAGGAAACGATTTGTGAAGTTTGTTTTTCTACCTCAAAAAGATTTAATAAAGCGCCTTTTTTTAACAGGATTTGCTTGGAAGAAATAATTTGAATCTGATCGAATTCCGGTATTTTTCCAAGGAAACTTATTTTTCCGTAGTTGTTGGACGCATACAGATTCTGCTGATTGTCAACCCAGTAAAAATAGTTGTAATCCGATTTTGAATGGATAATCGGTGTTTCAAACGGCACTGAAATGGGATGGAAGGTGTTCTTCTGATAATCGTACATACCCAGTTTTTGCGAGGCCTGATCGTAAAGCCAAAGCCGATTTTGTGTCGTTAAGCCGACCCACTGGGGGAGCAATTCGGGATTGGTTTCCGAAAAATTAATTTTAATCGTTTCATTCAGTTGATTGTCCAATACGACCACAGCATTCATTACCTTGTAAAACAAGACAATCTGCAACGGATTGGTTAAGTCCACCTGTTCGATTTTTCCTAAAGCGATGTTTTTATAATCCCATTTTTGCTGCTTGTTCTCTTTTCGGAAGACATTGTCTGATAGGGTATAATTATAACCAAAGGCGTCTTTGCCAACAAAAGCGTCCGCCTCGGTTTTCTGAGTTTCAAGGTGGGTTAAGCCAATGTTTTTTTGTTGGCAAAAGCCGAAACAAAAGTGAAACAGGAAAACGATTTTGAAGATATTTTGCATGAAAGCCAAATTACGAATAAACCTTTTACAAAAACAGCAGTCTAACAAGAATATTTTTGTAACAAAAAACGTTTTCAATCGTCTTATATGTCGTTAATTAACTTAAAAAAATCATGAAAAAAATTTCAATAGCATTGCTAGTATTATTTTGTACTTCATTATCCTCGTTTGCCCAGGAATTTCAAGGGATGGCGGTTTATGAGTCGAAAACCAGTACGGCCGATTTCAAATCGCGAATGGATGGTAACAAAGAGGTGACTCCCGAGATGCGAAAAATGATTGAAGAACGTATGAAGAAAATGTTTGAGAAAACATTTATTCTGAATTTTGACAAGACAAGTTCGATTTATAAAGAAGAAGAGAAACTAGACGCTCCAGGACAAAATGCAGGCGGTTTCCGTGTGATGAGCTCCATGATGGGCGGCGGCGGAACGTTCTACAAAAACGTTAAGGATAAAACCTATACGGTGGATAAGGAATTCATGAGTAAGGAATTTTTAGTGGTGGATTCCCTGCCCAAATTGGCATGGAAGCTGGGAAGCGAAACCAAGAAAATCGGGGATTATACCTGCTTTAAGGCAACGGCGATAAAACCGGTTAGCGCTTCCGATTTCAGAAATGCCCGTCCTAAAAAAGAAGAAGCTAAAAAAGAGGAGGCTAAAAAAGGCGAAGAGACCAAAGAAAAGAAAACCAATTTCATGGCGGATTTTGACATGCCGAAAGAAATTGAAATCACCGCATGGTACACTCCGGAAATTCCAATCAGTCAAGGACCTGAGAGTTATTGGGGATTACCGGGTCTGATATTGGAAGTGAACGATGGAAAAACGGTTGTTATGTGTTCGAAACTGGTAATGAATACGAAAGACAAAGTGGAAATTAAAGCGCCCAAAAACGGGAAAGTAGTCAAACAGAAAGAATACGACGATATTGTGGTGAAAAAAATGCAGGAAATGCAGGAGCAGTTCCAGTCACAAGGCGGAAACAGAGGGGGAATGAGAATGGGACATTAATGCAATTAATTAAACAAAAACTTATTTTTATTCCCATTCCCATTATATGAAAAAAATATACCTTGTTGTGCTGTTTCTGGTTACAACAATCGCTTTTTCACAAAACGTGAAATTTGAAGGAGTTATCAAGGACACCACTGGAGTGGCTTTGGAGATGGCCAATATTATGGCAGTCAATCAGGCAACCAAAGCTATGGACGGCTATTCCATTACCAATGACAAAGGGCGTTTTCAAATATCACTGAACGCCAATACCACTTATGACATTAAAGTTAGTTATGTTGGTTTTCAGCCGTATGAAATCACGCTGAAGACCGGTACCGAAAATATCATAAAAAACATTGTACTTAAAGAAGGAACGCTGCTCAAGGAAATCGAAATCGTAAAAGAAATGCCGGTTTCCATAAGTGGCGATACCATTATTTACAATTCCGATTCTTTCAGAAACGGGACGGAGCGTAAGCTGGAAGATGTACTGAAAAAACTTCCCGGAGTCGAAGTCAATAAAGACGGCGAAATTCAGGTGGAAGGCAAGAAAGTGCAGAAAATAATGGTGGAAGGCAAAGATTTCTTCGATGGCGATACCAAAATTGCTACCAAAAACATTCCTGCCGATGCGTTGGATAAAATTCAGGTGCTTCGAAACTACAACGAAGTAACCAACCTGAAAGGCCTGGAAAACAATGAGGAAAACGTAGCCATCAACATCAAACTGAAAGAAGGGAAAAAGAACTTCTGGTTTGGCGACATGACTGCAGGAATCGGTGTGGGGCATAAGGAAGACCGGTACATTATTAATCCGAAACTCTTTTATTACAGTCCGAAATACAGTTTGAATGTCATCGGTAACCGTAACAATATCGGCGAGTTGCCTCTGACCATGCAGGATTACTTCAAGTTTACCGGCGGATTCAAAAACATGATGAAAAAAGGCGGTTCCAGTTTTAATGTGGCCTCGAATGATTTGGGGATTTTAGGCTTGCGAAATAATCAGGCGAAAGAAATCGACACCAAATTCGGAGCGGCCAATTTCAGTTACAACCCATCGAAAGCCTGGACCTTGAGCGGATTCGGAATCTTTTCTTCCAATGAAACCGATATCGAAACCAATGCCAAAACCACACGAACCGACCGGTTACCCGACGGAACGTCTGTGGTTGTAAATGAAACCCGTCAGGATCTTTCCCGTCAGCAATCGTCATTAGGATTGTTTAAGCTGAGCTCAAGTTATGTGCCTTCGGAAAAAGTGCATTTCGATTATGACGCTTTGCTGAAATTGTCGGATCAAAAAGAAAATACCAGCGTTTTTTCCAGTTTGCTGGATGATATTTATACGACCAAAAAGCAGAATCCGTTTTCGTTCAATCAGAATATGAATTACTATTATACGCTGAACGATAAAAACGTGTTTGCCTTTGAAATGCAGCATATGTATCAGGATGAAGATCCGTTTTACAACGCTAATTTAGCGAATCAGCCGTTTGTGTTTTCGGGTTACAATAACACTCAAACTCGTAACGACCTAACGCAAAACCGTTTTGTAAAGACCAATAAAGTGGATGCGAAGTTTGATTATTATTACATGGTAACGCCAAAGAGCAACATCAATCTTACATTGGGAAATACCTATTCGTACCAAAATTTCAATTCCCATATTTTCCAGATACTGGATGACGGAACGCAAAACGATTTGAATGATCCGGAAAATAATAACGATGTGAATTACGCGTTTAACGATGTGTTCATGGCATTGCATTATAAATTCATTACCGGGAAATTTACCTTTAATCCGGGATTCAGTGTGCATAATTATCTGACGAATGATGAACAATTGGGTACATCCAACAAGAATTCATTCAATAGGGTTTTACCTGATTTTTACGCGTTATGGCAATTGAAAAAAGCAGAAACGCTGACGTATAATTTCTCGATGAGCAATAATTTCACTGATATTAATAAGTTAGCACAAGGCTATGTTTTCTCCAATTACAACAGTTTGTTCAGCGGTAACAGAATGTTAGAAAATTCGCTTTCTCAGGTACATTCGTTGCGTTATTTCAAATACAACATGTTTAATTTCGAGAATATTTTCGGTAACATTACCTATACCAGACAAGTTGATGCAGTGAAAAACAAGGCTTTCTTCGATGGGGTAAATCAACAATCTTCGTCGGTAAATATGAATTCTGCTTTCGCCGATGAAACCCTTACGGGAAGCGGAACTTATGGGCGTTCGTTTCTTCGTTATTACAAGGCATCGTTGGGTGCAAGTTTGAACTGGAGTAAGTTTAACAACCTGCGTGTTTATTCGCCAACGGAAGAAAGTGTTCAAACGACAGAATCGTTTACGCAAAATTATACGGCTCGTTTCTCGACGAATTACAAAAAGATTCCGAATCTTGAATTTGCCTATAATTTCACGGTTAATGATTTTTCAAGTGATACGTTTTATGTCGACAGCCCTTCGGTAACTTTGGAATATTACTTCCTGGATGCCTTTTCATTTACTTCGGAATATTCGTTTTATCACAACCGAAACAAAACCAAAACGTCCAATAACGAATACGATTTCTTAACCGCAAGTCTGATGTATCAAAAGAAAGACAGCAAGTGGGAGTGGAAACTTTCCGGAACCAATTTGTTGGATACGAAGTCGATTAATGACAGTAGTTTTGAACAGTTAGGAGGAAGAAGTACCTTTTCAAGTTATATTGTTCAGCCGCGCTATTTGATTTTGAGCGTGAAGTATGCGTTATAGTATAAAATAAAAAACCATTCGCCGCGGCGAATGGTTTTTTTATATCAAAACGGTTTTGAATTACAATCCGAAAGCCGCTTTTACCTGATCAACATAATCCAGTTTTTCCCAAGTAAACAATTCTACAGTAACTGTTTTTGGAGTGCCATTTGGTAATTGGAACGTTTTTGTTACCGTTTCTGGTTTTCTACCCATGTGACCGTAAGCAGCGGTTTCACTGTAAATTGGATTTCTCAATTTCAAACGTTGCTCGATAAAATACGGACGCATATCAAAAACGTTCTCCACTACTTTGCTGATTTCACCGTCAGTCAAATTCACTTTGGAAGTTCCATAAGTTACCACATTGATAGAAGTTGGTTTTGCAACTCCAATCGCATATGAAACCTGTACCAAAACTTCATCACACAATCCGGCAGCCACCAAGTTTTTAGCAATGTGACGCGTTGCATACGCAGCGGAACGGTCTACTTTTGAAGGGTCTTTTCCGGAGAAAGCACCACCACCGTGAGCTCCTTTTCCACCATAGGTGTCCACAATAATCTTTCTTCCGGTTAAACCGGTATCTCCGTGAGGACCTCCGATTACGAAAACACCGGTCGGGTTGATATGGTAGGTAATGTTATCATTGAATAAATGAGCATATTGCGGGTATTTAGCTTTGATTCTTGGAATCAGAATCGAAACTAAATCACTCTTAATTTTAGCTAACATTTCGTTATTGGCGGCTTCTTTGTCAGCTTTTGAATCTGATTTTGGTTTTACAAAATCGTCGTGTTGTGTAGAAATTACAATAGCATCAATACGCTGTGGTTTGTTGTCATCAGAATATTCTAAAGTTACCTGAGATTTTGCATCCGGACGTAAATATTTGATCTCGTTATTTTCTCTTCTTAAACTAGCCAATTCAATCAATAAAGCATGAGATAAATCCAGTGCCAACGGCATGTAATTTTCTGTTTCATTGGTGGCATAGCCAAACATCATTCCCTGATCACCGGCACCTTGGTCTTCTTTGTTTGCACGTTCAACTCCTTGGTTAATATCAGCCGATTGTTCATGAATGGCAGATAAAATACCACAAGAGTTCGCCTCGAACATGTATTCACTTTTAGTATACCCGATTTTTTTGATTACCTCGCGTGCAATCTCTTGTACATCAAGATAGGTGTTGGATTTTACTTCACCGGCAAGAATTACCTGTCCTGTTGTTACCAAAGTTTCACAAGCCACTTTAGAATCGGCGTCAAACGCTAAAAAGTTATCGATTAATGCATCTGAAATCTGATCCGCCACTTTGTCCGGATGTCCTTCACTCACTGATTCTGACGTAAATAAATAAGCCATAATTAAATTGTTTTAAATTTAAGCGAGGAAAAATAATTGCAGGGAATGCCTAAAGGAGTAGTAGTTACTGCTTTAGCATTTTTTAATGAGGTTGCAATCAGTTCAAATTTTTCCTCTGGTTTTCGTTTGCAAATGTATGAAACAAATTTAATTTCCAAACGAAACTTGTCTTTTTTTTGTTTTTTAAGAATTCGCAAACAAAAGTTGGTTTTGAAGGTTTTAAATAAATTATCAACAACAAAAAATGTTAAAATTTACTTTTTTGTTTGGTTAGTTCGAAATTAGTCCTCAATTTTGCATCAACAAATAAGAGAAAAAATGAATTCAATTAAGCGATATATGTGTAATTTTAAGTGGAAAACCTCCGCAGAGCATGCTATTGTTTAAATTGAAAGTCAAATTTTAATATACAGTTAAAGCCTCTGCCAACCGCAGGGGCTTTTTTTATGAAATCGGTTAAAAAATATTTCGAAACAAGTTCAAAACAAAATGAAAAATACAACAGCAATTACAAAGTTTAATAAACGATTTATGTGCAATTATATGCGCCCTAATTCCCATTGTTGTTACCGAAACCGGATGAGTTAATCTCAAGTTATAGTTCAAACTGTAAAAGTCCTTTTGGTAACAAATCCGAAAGGGCTTTTTTATTTTCCGAAAAACATTGTTTGCCCAAGGTCGTCAAGAACGCCCTTCAACCGGAAGAAAATATATTAATGGGCGTTTAAAATAAATTTCAATCAAATAAAATAAATAGATCATGACAGCTTTAAAAAACAAAATAAGAAGAATACAATCCATTGTTTCATCCATAGAGAACGCACACAATATCGCAGTGGAACACCAAATAAACGAAGTGAAAGAAGAAACCATTGCCGCTTCCGAATTACTGATTTTACAAATCAATTCCGAAGAAAACGAATTTCTTTTCATTTAATAAGAACAGTACACATAATCGAGACATGAGTAACAGAACAATAGCAATAAAAGGGACTTCAGGGATAGGGAATCAGTTTTTGGTGCAAACCACAGATTCCAAGGTGACCATCAGTAATTCGGTTTCGGGTGAATCGGGTACAGGGCCGAGTCCGACGGATTATCTGCTGGCCGGTTTTGCGGGAAGCATTAATGCGGTAGGGCTGATGGTAGCCGAAGAATTGGGAATCGAACTGCAGTCGGTGGAAGTTGAAATCATCGGTGAATTGGTCCCGATAGCTATCGGGACCAAAAAGGCAGAAGGGATTCAAACTCGATCCAGAGCCGGTTTCAGAAAAATCGATGTCATCGTTAAGCCGATTTCGGATGCACCGTTGGAACTGTTAAAACAATGGATTGATCAGGTCAAAGAGCGATGTCCTTTGCGTGATAACCTGATGAATTCTACTCCGGTCGTACTCACATTGCTCAAAGAATACAGTCAGCACGGTGCTGCCTGATACAAGTTGTTTTTGTTTGTTTTTAAACCGTCTCTCGACTTATTGATGACGGAGACGGTTTTTTATAAACGGAATAAATAACTACAAAAGAGTTTTAAATTTAAAAAATAAAGAAAAAAAAACTATTTAATTTGTTTATTTAGAAAATTAATCTAAATTTGCAACGTAATAAAAAACAACAAAATGAAAACGATTACGCAATTTATGATGTGCATGATGTGGAAGAAACTTCCGCAGGGGTCTTTTTTTGCTTAATCTGTCTGAAAAGAACATAAAGCTGAAACCTCTGTATGTCGCAGGGGTTTTTTTAATAGAATAACCTAATCACACAACTACAATTTTAATTATTTACAACCGAATTAGAAACCAGATGAAAACAACAGCAATGAAAATGATGGATATGAAAAGAATGATGCGCATGTGTCGTTCCCTCTATTGTTGCTGAAAACGGATGAGTTAATCTCAGGTTATAGTTCAAACTGTAAAAGTCCTTTTGGTAACACTTCCAAAAGGACTTTTTTAATTAAATCGGGTAAGGAACACAACTAAAAGTTGAAAGTCAGGCGATTTGTTATCGAAAAACGAATCCTTTAAAAAAAGTAAAAATGAGTGCATTACAAAGAGTAGATATTTTTGATTTCACATTGCAAAATGCGACCCACAAACGTTGGTTGCCTTTGTATTATCAGGTTTTCGGACAGCCGGTTGGAACAGCACCGGTGGTTTTGGTGAATCATGCCTTAACCGGAAATTCCGAAGTAACCGGAAAAAACGGCTGGTGGAAGAACTTGATCGGGGAAAATAAAACCATCGACACCGAAGTATATACCGTGATTGCCTTTAATGTGCCCGGGAATGGTTTCGATGGCAATTCCGAAAATCTGATTCCGAATTACAAGGATTTTACAACCAAAGATGTGGCCAGACTTTTCTGGGAAGGGCTTTATTCCTTAAATGTAAAACAGCTTTTTGCAGCTATCGGCGGAAGTTTGGGTGGTGCAATTGCCTGGGAAATGGCCTTTTTACAACCGAAAAACATACAGCATCTCATTCCGATTGCCTCCGACTGGAAAGCCTCCGATTGGTTGATTGCCAATGTTTTGGTACAGGATCAGATTCTGAATAATTCTTCTGCTCCCATTCACGACGCAAGATTGCACGCGATGTTGTTGTACCGCACACCGGAATCGCTGAAAGCCAAATTCAACCGAAGTAAAAATGAAAATGAAAATGATGACTTGTATCAGATTGAAAGCTGGCTGCTGCACCACGGAAAGAAACTGGAAAGCCGTTTTGAATTGGCAGCCTACAAACTGATGAATCACCTGCTGAAAACTATCGGAGAAACAACAAATTGCGGTCGGTTTTTGGCTTTTGCCAAAGAAACAACGGCCGATATTCATCTGGTCGCCGTGAATTCCGATTATTTTTTCACTGCCGATGAAAACCGCGAAACCTACGAAATTCTTAAAAGGGTAACGCAGAATGTGGCTTATAGCGAAATAAATTCGATTCACGGCCACGACGCTTTTTTAATCGAGTTTGAACAATTGAACACTATTCTCAAAAACATATTTAAAACAACTAAACTAAAAACAAAACAAGCATGAAAATTTTAAAATTCGGTGGAAAATCGTTGGCTTACGGCGACGGTTTCGACAAAGCAATCAACATTATTCTGGATAAGGTCAAGCAACAGGAAAAGTTTGCGGTAGTGGTTTCTGCCATCGGAAATGCGACCGATGAACTGGAAGAGATTCTGGAAAAAGCGAAGAAAAACGGAGTTTATCAGGTGCAGTTGGAAAATTTCAAAACCTATCAGAAAGGAAATTCAGCGGTAGATTTGTCTTCAGAATTCGGTTTATTGGAAAAACTATTTGAAGGGGTCGCACTTTTAGGCGATTACAGCAAGAAAATAAAGGACAACGTATTGGCGCAAGGGGAAGTGATTTCCGGGAAAGTGGTCACGCAAGCCTTAAAAGAAAAAGGTGTCAACGCCAATTTTTCCGATACCCGCCAACTGATTAAGACCGATGCGAAATTCGGAAATGCCCAACCAGTGGATGTGATTTCCCGAAAAAACGTTCAGAATTACTTTTCTTCGCATAACGGCACCACCGTAAATGTCGTAACCGGATTTATCGCTTCCAGTACCGATGGAGAAACCACGACGCTGGGTCGAAACGGGAGCAATTTCACCGCTTCCTTATTGGCCAATTACCTCGATGCCGAAGAACTGCAAAGCTTTACCCATGTGGACGGCATCTTCACCGCCAATCCGGATTTGGTGCCTGATGCCAAAAAAATAGACCAGCTTTCTTTCGAAGAAGCTAATGAAATTGCCACTTTCGGCGCCACGATTCTTCACGCGAAAACCATCATTCCGCTTATCGAAAAGAAAATTCCGCTCCGAATTTTAAATACCTTCAACCATACGCACAACGGAACCTTAATCAGTTCCGAAAATTCACGTAAAGGCATCAAATCGCTTTCGGTGCTGGAGAATGTAACATTGGTGAATCTGGAAGGCCGAGGTCTGTTGGGAAAACCGGGAATTGACGCGCGAATTTTCAGGGTTTTGGCTCAGAATAATATCAGTGTGAGCATCATTTCGCAAGGGTCTTCCGAGCGCGGTATCGGTTTGGTTGTTGATGCAAAAGACGCTCAAAAAGCAAAAGATGCTATTGAAGCCGAATTCGAATTGGATTTCTACACGCACGATGTAAGCAGTGTGTATCTAACGGAAAATGTGTCGGTAATTTCCATTATCGGACAGGAATTGGCCACGTTCAACAAACCTTATGATGCCTTAATCCGCAATCAGATTGTACCGATTTTATTCAATAATACCATAACCGGAAAGAACGTGAGTCTGGTGATGGAAAGAGTCCAACTTAAAAAGGCGCTGAATGTCATTCACAGCGAAATCTTCGGCATCACCAAAAAAGTGAATTTGGTTATTTTCGGACATGGAACCGTTGGGAAAACGCTGATCAATCAATTGCTGGAAACCCGCGAAAACATTATTCAGCGAAAAGGAATCGAACTGAATATCGTAGCGATTGCGAATTCCCGTCAGTTTATTTTCGATGCCAAAGGAGTTTCCAAAGCATGGCAGTCGGAATTGGAAAGTTCCTCTCATAAATCATCTGTGGAAGAAATTCTGAAAGCGGCAAAAGAACATCATTTAGGGAATTTAATCGCAATTGATGCCACGGCAAACAAAGACTTTGTAGCCAATTATGTCGAACTGATTAAAAACGGATTCGACTTGGTTTCCGCGAATAAAATCGCCAATACCAAAGAATTCAGTTTCTATAAAAACCTACGCGAAAATCTTAATTTCTATCAAAAGAATTATTTGTACGAAACCAATGTGGGCGCGGGATTGCCGTTAATTGACACAATCCGTTTGCTGCATCATTCCGGTGAAAACATCACAAGAATACGTGGAGTTTTCTCGGGAACGCTGAGTTACCTGTTCAATACGTTTTCCGCTTTCGATAAGAATTTCAGCGACGTGTTAAACGAAGCGATTGAAAAAGGGTTTACCGAACCGGATCCGCGCGAAGACTTAAACGGAAACGACGTCGGCCGGAAATTATTGATTTTGGCCCGCGAATTGGATTTAAGTAACGAATTCTCCGAAGTGAAAATCCAAAACCTGATCCCCGAAAACCTAAGAGAAGGTAGTGTTTCCGATTTCCTTGCCCGACTGGAAGCGTTCAATCCGATTTATCAGGACATCAAAAACAATCAGGCAGAAAACCACGTGTTGCGTTATGTGGGCGATTTGTCCGGCGATTTGTCGGTAGAAAACGGAGCAACGCTTGAAGTGAGCTTGGTTTCTGTTCCGAAAGAAAGTTCGCTGGGACAACTCAAAGGTTCCGATTCCATTTTTGAAATCTATACCGAATCCTACGGAGAACATCCCATCGTAATTCAAGGCGCCGGAGCCGGTGCAGCCGTAACTGCACGTGGAGTTTTTGGAGATATTTTACGTCTGGCAGAAAAAAGTAAATAATTAATTAACCATAATAAGCCATATGAGTTTTACGGTCTTGCATATCCTTATATGACTTATATGTTTCAAAAAAATAAAAAAAAAATGAGCAATTCCCAATTCGGCTTCGAAACCCAAGCCATCCGCACCCAAACCGAGCGTTCCCAATATCTGGAGCATTCCGTTCCGCTTTATTTAACCTCCAGTTTCGTTTTTGACGATGCCGAAGACATGCGAGCATCGTTCACGGAAGAAAAACAGCGCAACATTTACAGTCGTTTCACCAATCCGAACACCTCGGAGTTGGTGGAAAAAATCTGCAAGATGGAAGGTGCCGAAGCCGGTTATGCCTTTGCTACGGGAATGGCGGCTGTCTATTCCACTTTCGCGGCGTTGCTGGAATCGGGCAACCATATCGTATCGGTGGGAAGTGTTTTCGGGTCGACACATACCTTGTTTACCAAATATTTTCCGAAGTGGAACATCACCACAAGTTATTTCGATATCAACAAGCCGGAAACGATTGAGGATTTTATACAACCCAATACTAAAATCCTTTTTGCGGAATCGCCTACGAATCCGGCGGTTGATATCATTGATTTGGAACTGTTGGGGCAAATTGCCAAAAAACACAACCTGATTTTAATTGTCGACAACTGCTTCGCCACACCGTACCTTCAGAATCCGATTGCTTTTGGTGCCGATTTGGTAGTGCATTCCGCCACGAAACTAATCGACGGACAAGGAAGGGTTTTGGGTGGAATCACGGTGGGTCGCGAAGATTTGATTCGTGAAATTTATCTGTTTTCAAGAAACACCGGTCCAGCCTTGTCGCCGTTCAATGCATGGGTATTATCCAAAAGTTTGGAAACCCTGCCGGTTCGCGTGGAAAAACACTGTGAAAATGCGTTAAAAGTAGCCGAATTTCTGGAGAATCATCCGAATGTGAATACCGTAAAATACCCGTTTTTAAAATCACATCCGCAATATGAAATCGCCAAAAAACAAATGCGTTTGGGCGGAAACATCGTGGCGTTTGAAATTAAAGGCGGTATCGAATCCGGGAGAAAGTTCTTGGATAAGATTCAACTTTGCTCGCTTTCGGCCAATTTAGGCGATACACGAACGATTGTTACGCATCCGGCCTCCACCACACACAGCAAACTATCGGAAGAAGAACGTCTGGCGGTAAGCATCACGGACGGACTGGTGCGCGTTTCCGTAGGCTTGGAAACCGTTCAGGATGTAATCAATGATTTGCAACAGGCTTTGGGGTAGGTTTTTGGAATAAAAATCTATAAATAAAAACATTTAAGGAATGTAAATCTGTTTAGAAGTGCAAATAATGAATAATTTAGAAAATATTTCCAAATGTGAATTTTATGTTTACATTTGCAACGTTCATACACACACTGAATCGTTATCACGAAAGCTGGAGGGAATAGACCCAATGAAAGCTTAGCAACCTCCATCAAGGAAAGGTGCTACATTCTAACTCGTCTTTGGACGGTATAGATAACAAAGAATATTTTTTAGATATTCTCTCTGTATTTCCGGATAACTTTTTATTTTTTTTTGAGCGAATGTCCCGATAGCTATCGGGATGCGCGTTTTTGCTCCCAATTAATATCGGGGCTAGTAAATGAATTTTGTGAATCTCTGGGTTTCTTTGTGAAACTCCGTGAAATAATAAAGATATGTCAAAAATACACGAAGCAATAAAAAACCGAATCCTGATCCTCGACGGAGCGATGGGAACAATGCTGCAACGCTACAAATTTGAAGAAGAAGATTTTCGGGGCGAGCGTTTCAAGGATTTTCCGCATCCGTTAAAAGGAAACAACGATTTGTTGTCGTTAACCCAACCCGAAGCCGTGAAAGAAGTGCACCGCGCCTATTTTGCAGCCGGAGCGGATATTGTCGAAACCAATACTTTTTCCGGAACCACCATCGGAATGGCCGATTACCATCTGGAAGATATCGTCTATGAATTAAACTACCAATCGGCAAAAATTGCCAGAGAAGTGGCTGATGAATTCACCGACAGACCAAGATTTGTAGCCGGTTCCATAGGTCCAACCAACCGAACAGCCTCCATGTCCCCCGATGTGAACGACCCGGGATTCCGCGCCGTAACGTTTGACGAATTGCGAATTGCCTACAAAGAACAGGTAGAAGCGCTAATCGATGGCGGTTGTGATTTGTTGTTGGTGGAAACCATCTTTGATACGTTAAATGCCAAAGCGGCCTTATTCGCCATCGAGGAAGTAAAGGAAGAACGTAACATCGATATTCCGATTATGGTTTCGGGTACGATTACCGATGCTTCGGGTAGAACGTTGTCCGGGCAAACCGTGGAAGCGTTTTTAATTTCGATATCACACATTCCGTTGCTGAGCGTCGGATTCAATTGCGCCTTAGGAGCCGATCAGCTGAAACCGTATTTGAAACGTTTGGCGCACAATACCTCGTTCAATATTTCAGCGCATCCCAATGCCGGATTGCCTAACGCGTTCGGACAATACGACCAGACAGCGGAAGAAATGCAGGCGTTAATCAAGGACTATTTAGACGATAATTTAATCAACATCATCGGTGGCTGTTGCGGTACGACACCGGAACACATCAGACTAATTGCTGAAGTAGCCGCGAATTACAAACCAAGAATACTGGAGGAAGCATAATGACGGACACAGACTGTAAAAGATATTTAAAACTATCAGGATTAGAACCTTTAATCGTTACGCCCGAAACGAATTTCGTGAACGTAGGGGAACGTACAAACGTAACCGGTTCGCGAAAGTTTTTGCGTTTAATCAAAGAAGAAAACTACGAAGAAGCGCTGGATATCGCCCGTGCCCAAGTGGAAGGCGGCGCGCAGATCATCGACATCAACATGGATGAAGGCATGCTGGACGGCGTGTATGCCATGACCAAATTCCTGAATCTGATCGCTTCCGAACCCGATATTTCCCGAGTGCCGGTAATGATTGACAGTTCCAAATGGGAAATCATTGAAGCCGGACTGAAAGTCGCACAAGGAAAATGCGTAGTGAATTCCATCAGCTTAAAAGAAGGCGAGGAAACGTTTATCCATCATGCCAAATTGGTAAAGCGCTATGGCGCGGCTGTAATTGTGATGGCTTTTGACGAAGTCGGTCAGGCCGATAATTACGAACGCCGCATCGAAATCTGCAAGCGTTCCTATGATATTTTAGTGGATAAAGTAGGCTTTCCTGCCGAAGACATCATTTTCGACCCGAACATTTTTCCAGTAGCCACCGGCATGGAAGAACACCGTCGCAATGCACTCGATTTCTTCTTAGCCACCAAATGGATTCGTGAAAACCTTCCGTATACGAACGTGAGCGGAGGCGTGAGCAATGTGTCGTTCTCGTTTAGAGGCAATGATAAAGTAAGGGAAGCGATGCATTCGGCGTTTTTGTACCATGCGATTCAACATGGCATGTCGATGGGAATCGTAAATCCGGAAATGCTGGAAGTCTATGATGAAATAGATAAGAATTTACTGAAACATGTGGAGGATGTATTGCTCGACCGACGCGAGGATGCCACCGAAAGACTGCTGGATTTAGCTGAAAGCTTCAAAGGCGATGTGAAAGTCAACGAAAAGCAGGTACAGGAATGGCGAAGTGGTTCGGTTCAGGATAGAATCACACATGCTTTGGTAAAAGGAATCGACGAGTTCATTGAATCCGATGTTGAAGAAGCGAGGCAACAAGCGGCAAGACCTATCGAAGTCATTGAAATCAATCTGATGGCCGGGATGAATGTGGTAGGGGATTTGTTCGGAAGCGGTAAAATGTTCTTGCCGCAAGTGGTAAAATCCGCCCGTGTGATGAAAAAAGCGGTAGCGTATCTGTTACCTTATATTGAAGCGGAAAAAGACGGAAAATCATCAAATGCCGGTAAAGTACTGATGGCAACCGTGAAAGGTGATGTACACGATATCGGTAAAAATATTGTGTCGGTGGTTTTGGCCTGCAACAATTACGAAATTATAGACTTGGGCGTGATGGTGCCTCCGGAAAAAATCATTGAAACGGCGATTAAAGAAAACGTAGACATCATCGGTTTGAGCGGCTTGATTACGCCATCGTTGGACGAAATGGTGTATCTGGCCAAAGAAATGGACAAGCGGAACATCAAGATTCCAATCATGATTGGAGGGGCTACCACATCCAGAGCGCATACGGCAGTAAAAATTGCTCCGGAATATAGTGAAACCGTGGTGCATGTAAACGATGCTTCCCGAGCGGTAACCGTAGCCGGAAATTTATTAAACAAGGATAAAAAACTTTACGCAAGTACCATTCGGTCGGAATACGAAACCTTCCGCGAAACGTTTTTAAACCGTCAACGCGATAAAAGTTATCATACGATTGAAAAAGCAAGAGCTAATAAATTGGCATTGGATTGGGAGGTATTTGAAGCCAAAAAGCCAAACTTCATTGGTGTAAAAACGATTGAAGTGAATCTTAAAGAATTGGTTCCGTACATCGACTGGACGCCGTTTTTTCAATCTTGGCAATTGTTCGGAAAATATCCGGCGATACTAACCGATAAGGTAGTTGGCGAACAGGCGACGATTTTGTTCGAGGATGCCCAAAAAATGCTGCAGCAGCTGTTGGAAGAAAACTGGCTAACAGCCAAAGGAATTTACGGCATTTTCCCAGCAAATCAGGTAAATGATGACGATATCGAATTGTATGACGAAAACGGAAACGTATTGGAAACGTTTTTAACCCTGCGTCAGCAATCGCAAAAAACCGCGGGTGCGCCCAATATTGCTTTGTCGGATTTCATTTCCCCAAAAGAGGTTGGAAAAAAAGACTATATGGGCGCTTTCTGCGTAACAACCGGTTTTGGAGTGGAGGAAAAAGCCAAAGCCTTTGAAGAAAGCAACGACGATTACAGTTCGATTATGGTAAAAGCATTAGGTGACCGATTTGCAGAGGCTTTCGCCGAATATTTACACGAGAAAATCCGGAAGGAAATTTGGGGCTATGCCAATGATGAGGTACTGAGCAACGACGAACTGATTTCCGAAAAATACAAAGGAATTCGTCCGGCTCCCGGATATCCGGCTTGTCCCGATCATTTGGAAAAACCAACTATCTGGAAATTGTTAAACGTGGAAGAAAACATCGGCGTGACCTTAACCGAGAGTATGGCGATGTGGCCGGCGTCTTCGGTTTCCGGGTATTATTTCGGACATCCGGAAAGTAAGTATTTCGGACTCGGAAAGATAAAGGAAGATCAGGTCCGCGATTATGCCAAAAGAAGAAATTGTACGTATGAATATGCCGAAAAATGGCTAAACCCAAACATAGCAGATTAAAATGAAAGTAACGCAACATATAGAAAACGCCAACGGAAAATCCCTATTCTCCTTTGAAATTTTACCGCCGTTGAAAGGGCAAAACATCCAATGCATTTTTGACAACATTGAACCGTTAATGGAATTCAAACCGCCATTCATTGATGTTACGTATCATCGTGAGGAATACGAGTTCAAGGAATTGTCAAGCGGATTGCTGGAAAAGAAAATCGTAAAAAAACGCCCGGGCACCGTAGGTATCTGTTCGGCGATTCAGAATAAATATCAGGTGGATGCCATTCCGCATATTTTGTGTGGCGGTTTTACCAAAGAAGATACCGAAAACTTTCTGATTGACATGGATTTCCTCGGAATCGATAATGTAGTGGCACTTCGTGGGGATGCGGTGAAAAGCGAAATCTATTTCAAGCCCGAAAAAGAAGGAAACCATTATGCCTCGGAACTGGTAACGCAAATCAGCAATCTGAATAACGGAATTTATCTGGATGCCGATTTACAAAACACCAACAAAACCAATTTCTGTATCGGAGTCGCGGGTTATCCCGAAAAGCACATGGAAGCGCCCAGTATCGACAGCGATATCCACTTTCTGAAAAAGAAAATTAAAAACGGCGCCGATTATATCATCACCCAGATGTTTTTCGACAATCAGAAATTTTTTGAATTTGTGGACAAATGCCGTGCTGCCGGAATCACCGTGCCGATTATTCCGGGACTGAAACCGATTTCCACCAAAAAACAGTTGAATCTGATTCCGCATCGCTTTAAAGTGGATTTGCCGGATGATTTGATTATGGCTGTCGTAAAGGCAAAAGATAATGAAGCGGTGGCACAAATCGGAATCGAATGGTGTATCAATCAAAGTAAGGAATTGTTGAAAGCCGGAATTCCGGTCTTGCATTATTATTCGATGGGAAAATCGGAAAACATTAAAGCGATTGCCGGCGAAGTGTTCTGATTTTCTTGCGTTTAGGATTTGAGAAATAATAATATTTAAAATTTTAACATAAAATATTTTATATTACAAATATAATTAGTATTTTTATGAAGAGTTCAAGTATTGTTTACCCCAAATGCTACTGTTATGAAAAAAATATTACTACTAATCGTTTTGTTCGTTTTTACTTCTGCAAATGTATTTGCCAATGAAGATATTGAAACTTTTAATCTTGCTGTCAAATTAAAAAAGGAGGCGAATTATCAGGAAGCGGTAAAGCTTTTTATAAAAACCCTTAAAGTTCAGGAAGATGATGTTGAGGTAGCTAGAAAAATCTGTTTCGAAATTGCCGATTGTTTTGCGAAAGACGGCAATGAAAAAAGTGCGGTTAAATTCCTTAAAGTCGCAATTCGTAATTATGGCGCAACGCAGGAAGATGTTCAGAACAATCAGATTTTGAATAAAGATTTTACTGCAACGGCATGGAGTTCAATTCAAATGGATTATGATAATTTACGTAGGGTGTATACTTTAAAAATCGGTAACGAAGTAAGAAAAGAATATGCCGCACTGTCAAGATAATTTATCCGGAAAAATAGTATAACCCGATTTGTGATGCAAATCGGGTTTTTTATTGGACTTCAAATAAAATATTCTTTTATATTTGCCTGATTTTCAAAACCCAAAATGCGATTACTAACCTACATTTTACTGTTTTTTTCGGTTGCAATCTTTGCGCAGGAAAAAGAAATGAAACAATACTCGGTGGATGTGAATTACTTTTACGGAAGTATTTTACCACATCATACCAACATACTCCATTTGATAAAAGGACATCCCGAAGGAGCAATAATCGGCTTTAACCGAAAAACATTCGGCAGTAAAAAATGGGAGGCCTGGTATAATTATCCGGATTATGGACTCTCCTTCCAATACCAAAATAATAAAAACCCCGAGTTGGGTGATTTGTACGGACTATATGCCCATTATAATTTTTATTTCCTGAACAGAAGGCTGCAATTGCGTGTGGCACAAGGGGTAACGTATAATACCAATCCGTATGACAGGGAAACGAATTACCGTAATTTGGCTTACGGCGCCCGGTACATGCCGTCAACTTATTTCATGCTGAATTACCACAAACCCAATATCTGGAAAGGTTTTGGAGTACAAACCGGAATCAATTTTGTTCACCATTCCAATGCCAATCTCAAAGCGCCGAATACCAGCACAAATACGATTGCTTTCAATATTGGGGTGAATTATGATATCGAAACCAACGATTCCCTTCATTATATTACCCATCCCAAAGAGAAATTGACCGAACCGATTCGCTATAATTTGGTTTTCCGAAGCGGTGTCAATGAAAGCGATGTGGTGAACAGTGGTCAGTATCCTTTTTATGTGGCTTCGGCCTATGTAGACAAACGAATTAATCGTAAAAGCGCGATTCAGCTGGGAACGGATGTTTTCTGGATGATGTATATGAAAGAATTTATCCGATATCAATCCATTGCCTATTTCGAAAACAATTATGACGGTACGGCCGATTACAGAAGAATTGGTGTTTTTGCCGGACATGAATTATTTATCAATAAATTAGCAATCGATACCCAAATGGGCTATTATGTTTACGATCCTTCCGATAAATTCGGAGCATTGTACCAGCGATTGGGAGCAAAATATTATATAACAAAAAATGTTTCGGCAGGCGTGAGTTTGAAAACACACGTTTCCCGTGCAGAAGCTATTGAATTTGGTTTAGGCGTACGATTATGAGAACAAAATTAGTTTCATGTTTAGCGGTTATGTTGCTTTTGGTTTCCTGTGAATCCGAAATTATTCCGGGATGCTATCGGGAACCGGGTGCGTCCATCATACGTGTTGATGCGGTTGCCGTGTTCAATCAGATTAACATTGGAGAAGGTGTCAATCTGGTTGTGAAACAGGGAACTACGGCAGAAGTAAAAGTGGAAACCGGTGAAAATATAATCGATGAGGTTACAACGGAAGTTGTTGACGGTGTTCTGTATGTCAAAAATAATCTGCAATGCAGTTTGGGAACCACCATACCGGCAAAAGTCACCGTAACCGCTCCGGATATTGTCAAGATTTATTCGTCTTCACAATACGATGTGGTTTCGGAAGGTATATTGAATTTTCCATATCTGAACCTGCAACAGGGGTTGTTCGGTAAAACGGCATCGAATATTTTTGATCTGAATGTCAATTGCCTGAATTTAGTGGTGGAAAACAATAACACGACCATTTTCAGAATCAAGGGAACAACGAATTCTTTGAACGTTTCTTTTTATGCGGGTGATTCCCGATTTGAGGGCGGTAATCTGACGGTTCAGGACGTGTTTATTTTTCAACGCAGTTCCAATGACATGATTTTGAAGCCTTCCAATAAAATAGAGGGAAATATCTACAGCAACGGGAATGTGATTTTACTGAGTCAGCCACCAATAGTTAATGTTACAGAACATTATACCGGGCACGTTATTTATCAATAAACTTTTAACCGCAATGGGCGCAAAAGTTTTTTCCTTTACTGAAAACCGGTAAAAATCCGAATTGCCTGTAACAGTTTCCTCTGTGTTCCGAAACTATTTTTTTGTTTTTTCGCGGAATATCTGCTCCAGATTTTTGTTTTTCAATGCCAGTTGCAGAGTTCTGAAACCGTTATTCTGTGCAAAGTCAAAAACGGTCGGACGCATGTCGTCATTGGTTTCAAAAGTCAGGGTCCAAATCGTGTTCTGAATGTTTTGGTACGATTTGATATTCGGAATGGTGGCCAGTAAATCGGCAGAAATTTCCTTGTCAAATTCCACTTCTATAACCTGTTCCTGGATATCGGAAACCAAATTGTCCAGTTTTTTATCGGTAACGATTTTTCCGTTGTTGATGATAATTACGCGGTCGCAAATCGCTTCCACTTCCTGCATGATGTGTGTGGAAAGGAATACGGTTTTGTCTTTTCCGATGTTACGAATCAAATCGCGGATTTCCACCAATTGGTTCGGATCCAATCCGGTAGTAGGTTCGTCCAAAATCAATACGTCCGGATTGTGAAGTAGCGCCGTCGCCAATCCCACACGCTGACGGTATCCTTTGGATAATTCGCCTATTTTCTTATGGCTTTCCGGTGTTAATCCCGTTAAGGCAATCACTTCATTAATGCGCGATTTGGCTACTTTGTATACATCGGCATTAAAGGAAAGGTATTCACGAACGTACAAATCCAGATACAACGGGTTGTGTTCCGGTAAATAACCTACCGATTTCTGTACGTCTTTCGGAGCACCGGATACATTGTATCCGTTCACGGAAGCTTCACCGGAATCAGCAGTGATATAGGTGGTCAGAATTTTCATCAAAGTGGATTTTCCGGCTCCATTCGGACCCAAAAAACCTACGATTTCTCCTTTTTTTACCGAAAAGGAAACAGCATCCAGCGCCTTCTGCTCGCCGTAATTTTTGGAAATATTCTGAACTTCAATTGACATAATTCGTGATTTGAAGCAAAAATAGTAAATAACCGCTAAATCCTATTCGATAATTTTAAGTTAAATAAGTATTTTTATGTTTAGCCTTTGTTTAAATTTGTTAGACAAAAAAGTTATTATGGCAACGCAAAGAAAAAAGAAGAACATTACTGACGAGCAAATAGTTACATGGTACACCGATTTCTGTATGACTAACGGCAAAAAACCAAGTTCGGTATATGAATTCTCAAAACAAAATGCTTTCGAGGAAACCGATTTTTACAAACATTTTTCTTCGTTTGAAAGTCTGGAATCGGAGTATTTCTCCAAGATGTTTCATTACACGCTTGAATTGTTGGCCGAAAATAAGGAGTATTTGGAATACGACCCCGCACAAAAACTGACCAGCTTCTATTTTACCTTTTTCGAAATGGCGACGGCAAACCGAAGTTTTGTGAAATACCTTTTGGAAGACGGAACCCTACCATTGAAGAACATTCTCAAACTGAAACAATTGCGTTTGGATTTCCTAAACTATGTGAAAACCGTTTTGGATGCACCTTTAAAATTGGACAACGAGAAAATCAAATCGCTTCAGAACAAACTGGTTGCCGAAGGAGCCTGGATTCAATTCCTGTCAATCATAGGTTTTTGGCTGAAAGACACTTCTCCAAATTTCGAAAAAACCGACATTTATATTGAAAAATCGGTCAAAGCAGCTTTTGATATGGTGTACAATGTTCCGGTAGAAAGCATCATCGACTTCGGGAAATTCATCTGGAAAGAAAAAATGGGTGATGCCTTTACATCCAATAAATAAAATGAAAAAAATAGACCGCATCCCCACTAATAAAATGGAACGTGTAGCGAAGTTAGTAACCACCGGTGTAAAAGTCGGAGGGAATTACCTGAAATATTACGGGGAAAAAGCCGTAAACCCCAATCTGACCAAAGACAAACTCCATGAAGACAATGCCGCAGATATTTACGATGGCTTGAAAGAACTGAAAGGAAGTGCGTTAAAAGTGGCGCAAATGTTGAGTATGGAAAAGAATTTACTGCCACAATCGTACGTGGATAAGTTTTCCTTGTCGCAATTTTCGGTTCCGCCTTTGTCGGCACCCTTGGTTCGAAAAACGTTTAAAAATTATTTTAACGCCTACCCCGAACAATTGTTTGATGAGTTTTCGCCTAATTCCATCAATGCTGCGAGCATCGGACAGGTTCATAAAGCCAAAAAAGACGGTAAAGAATTGGCGGTGAAAATTCAGTACCCCGGCATTCGCGAAAGCATCAGTACCGATATCGCGCTGGTGAAACCCATTGCGGTGCGCATGTTCAATTTGCAGGGCACCTCCGATGACTATTTTAAGGAAGTCGAAGATAAATTAACGGAAGAAACCGATTATAAGTTGGAACTGCAACAAAGTGAAGTCACCCGAAAAGAATGCGAGCACATCGAAAATCTGAAGTTTCCATCCTATTATCCGGAATTGTCTTCCGACAGGATCATTACCATGGATTGGATGCACGGGATTCATCTTTCCGAATTCTGCAATCAGGAAACGGCTCAGGAAAAAAGGGAAAAAGTAGGACAGACGCTTTGGAATTTTTACATGTTTCAGATTCATCAGTTAAAGAAATTCCACGCCGATCCGCATCCGGGCAACTTTTTGGTGGACAAAGAAGGTAATCTTATTGCGATTGATTTCGGTTGCATGAAACAGATTCCGGAGTCTTTTTACAAACCGTATTTTGAGGTTTCCTCACCGGAAGTATTGAATAATCCGGACTTGTTTACGAAGAAATTATACGAATTGGAAATTCTGAAACCGACGGACAGCCCTACAGAAATCAAGTTTTTCACACAGATGTTTCATGAATTGCTAACCGTATTTACAAAACCGATTCACAAAGAAACCTTCGATTTTTCGGACCCGACGTTTTCCAATGAGATTGCCGAGTTGAGTGATAAATTCGCCAATGACAAAGTCCTGCGAAAAATGAACGGTAACCGGGGTTCCAAGCATTTTATTTACGTGAACCGAACGTTTTTCGGCTTGTACAATCTGATGTTCGATCTGAAAGCCACTATCCGAATTAACGATTTTGAAAAATACATGAAATAAACTTAAATTTCGAAAAAAGACACCTCCGAAACATTTTTTTACTAAGTTTGTCTTTCAAACAGCGCATTAAAGCAATGAATACAAATAACACGTTTTACAGCAACAATTCTTTTTATTTTTTCTGGAAAGGAGAGCGGGATTGTCGTAGGGTTATTTGATTGGTGTAAAAACTAACTGAAAATATAAACAGACAATCCCGATGGCAACATCGGGATTTTTTTTTTGATTACAATGAAAGAAAGAATAGCAATTCAGGGAATTAGAGGGTCGTATCATCATCAGGTGGCGCAATCCTATTTTGGGGAAAATGTAGTGTTGGAAGAATGCGTTTCCTTTCGTGAGGTGATTGCGAGTGTGCTTGACGCCACTTCCCATAAAGCGGTAATGGCTTTGGAAAATTCGATTGCAGGTTCGATTTTACCGAATTACACCCTAATCGACAACAGCGATTTGCAGATTACGGGAGAGTTTTTCCTGAACATCCACATGAATCTCATGGCATTACCCGAACAAACGATTGAAGACATCAAAGAAGTGCATTCCCACCCGATTGCGTTGTTGCAGTGTGCCAATTTTTTTAACCAGTATCCGCATATTAAACTCGTGGAAAGTTCGGATACGGCCATCACCGCAAAACGGATTCAGGAGCAGCAATTAAAAGGAATAGGTGCTTTGGCAGGGCCTGCCGCTGCAGAGATTTACAAGCTTACCATTTTAGCGGAGGGTGTGCACACCGTAAAAAGCAACAAGACCCGATTTGTGATTCTGAACGCAAATGAAGCGTCAGTAAACAAAGAGATAGTCAATAAGGCATCCATCCGTTTCGAGTTGGATGACACGCCGGGTTCTTTGGCTACGGTACTGAATGTGTTGAACAACTGCAAACTGAATCTCACGAAAATCCAGTCGATACCGGTAATTGAAACCCCGTTCAAGTACTCTTTTTTCGTGGATGTCATTTTTGACAAATACAAACACTTCGAAAAAGCCAAAAAGCTCATGGAAATTATGACGACGCATTTTAAAGTTTTAGGAGAATATCAGCAAGGATAAAAAGGAATGAATTAATTTTACAGCAGCATAAATAGTATGGAAAATAAAAAAGAACTGAGAACCTGGTTGGATGATTTCAAATTGTCACATCCCTTAGTAATTGCAGGACCCTGCAGTGCCGAAACCGAAGAACAGGTGTTGAAAATCGCACACGAACTGCAAGGTTCCGATGTGAGTGTTTTTCGTGCCGGAATCTGGAAACCCAGAACGCGTCCGGGCGGATTTGAAGGCGTAGGCGAAATCGGTCTGAAATGGCTGCAGAAAGCCAAAGCCGAAACCGGTTTATTAATGGCGGTGGAAGTAGCTAATGCGGCACATGTGAAATTAGCATTAGAACACGATATTGATGTGTTGTGGATTGGTGCCCGTACTACCGTAAATCCGTTTGCGGTTCAGGAAATAGCCGATGCCTTGCAGAATACCGACAAGATTGTCTTGCTGAAAAATCCCGTAAACCCCGATTTGTCGTTATGGTTGGGCGGATTGGAACGCTTGTACAATGCCGGAATTAAGAAGTTAGGCGTAATTCACCGTGGTTTTTCGACGTATGAAAAATCGAAATACCGTAACAACCCCGAATGGCAGATAGCCATTGATTTGCAGAACCGTTTCCCGGATTTGCCCCTAATTTGCGATCCGTCCCATATTACCGGAAAACGCGATATGATTCTTGAGGTTTCCCAACAAGCCCTGGATTTAAATTATGATGGTTTAATCGTCGAAACCCATATCGATCCGGACAATGCCTGGAGCGATGCCGCACAGCAAGTTACGCCGGATGCTTTAAAACGCATTTTCGTTGACTTACGCGTGCGAAAAGCAACGGATGAAGCGGATGATTTCAATATACGAATGACAAAATTGCGTGCACAAATTGACGATGCCGATGTCAAATTATTGGAAATTTTAGGGAAACGTATGAAAATTGCCGAGAAAATCGGAGCATTGAAAAAGGAGAAGAACGTTTCCATTTTACAAAGCAGCCGTTGGCATGAAATTTTGGGCAAAATGGTGTTGGAAGGCGAAGAGAAAGGATTGAGTGAAGAGTTTATTCTGAAATTATTCAAAGCCATTCACCAGGAAAGTATTTCGCATCAGGAGAAAGTAATGCGATAATTACGAATTTCAAATTACGGATTATCAACGAGAATAGTTGTAATTTTGCAGTGCGTAATTTGGAATTCACAATTCGTAATTAAATATGACAGGAACCGTTTATAAATCCACAGGGAGCTGGTACACCGTAAAAACCGAAGACAATTCGTTTTTAGAATGCCGTATCAAGGGTAAATTCCGAATGAAGGGCATCAAGAGTACCAATCCTATTGCTGTGGGCGATATTGTTGACTATGAATTGGAGGAAACCACCGATGTAACCACCGGTACCATCACAAATATCCACGAAAGAAAGAATTATATCGTTCGGAAATCGGTTAACCTGTCGCATCAGATGCACATTATCGCGTCGAATATCGATGTGGTTTTTCTGTTGGTTACGATTAACAACCCGCCAACCACTACCAGTTTCATAGACCGTTTTTTGGTAACTGCCGAAGCCTATGGAATTGAAGCCGTTTTGGTTTTCAATAAGATTGATACCTTCGACGAAGCGACTTTGGACGAACAGCTATACCTGCAATACATTTATTCCAATATCGGTTACAAATGCCTGCGTGTTTCTTCCACAGAAGGAAAAGGGATTGAGGAACTGAAAGCCATGATGAAAGGAAAGGTTTCGATGTTTTCCGGACATTCCGGTGTGGGAAAATCCACATTGGTAAATGCCTTGGAGCCTACACTAAACCTGAAAACCAAAAAAATTTCCGAGCAACACCAGCAAGGACAACATACCACCACTTTTGCGGAAATGTTCGATTTGTCGTTTGGCGCACAAATTATTGACACACCCGGGATTCGCGGTTTCGGAATCGTCGACATGGAAAAGCAGGAAATCGGGAATTATTTTCCGGAGTTTTTCGCGTTGAAAGACCAATGCAAATTCAACAATTGCCTGCACAAAGAAGAACCGCATTGCGCCGTAAAAGACGCCTTGGAAAAAGATGAAATTGCCTGGTCCCGCTATAAAAGTTATATCCAGATTTTAGAAGGCGATGACGAACATTACCGTTCCGATATTTACGGAGACGACCGCGAAGCCAGTGACAAAACCAGACAATCGTAATTTGTAATTGATTTGAAAGCCGTACTACAAAGAGTTTCCGAAGCATCGGTAACTATAGAAGGAAATACAGTAGCCGCTATCCCAAAAGGATTACTGGTGCTTATTGGAATTGAAGATGCCGACAATCAGGAAGATAGTAATTGGCTGACTTCAAAAATTGCCAACCTTCGTATTTTCGGAGACGATAATGATGTGATGAATCTTTCCCTAAAAGACATTGACGGCGAAATGATAGTGGTAAGTCAGTTTACATTGCACGCCTTAACCAAAAAAGGCAATCGCCCGTCTTACATCAAAGCGGCAAAACCCGAAGTTGCCATTCCGTTATATGAAAGTTTTGTAAAACAAATGGAAGTCGAATTGGGTAAAAAAGTACAAACCGGACAGTTTGGTGCCGACATGAAAGTGGCATTGATAAACGACGGACCGGTAACGATAGTAATTGATACAAAAAATAAGGAATAATGAACCTAAAAAACGCCCAACAGGAAGTGGACAACTGGATCAAAAATCACGGAGTCCGTTATTTTAACGAATTGACCAATATGGCGCAACTTACCGAAGAAGTAGGTGAAGTAGCCCGAATCATAGCGCGTCGTTACGGAGAACAATCCGAAAAAGAAAGCGATAAAAACAAAGACCTTGGCGAAGAATTGGCCGATGTGGTGTTTGTGGTACTGTGTCTGGCCAATCAAACCGGTGTGGATTTGCAGGCCGCTTTCGACAAGAAACTGGATCTGAAAACCAAACGCGATCACGACCGTCATCAAAACAACGAAAAACTAAAATAGTTTTGAACTTACTTCTTAAGTCATCAATCTGCAATCCGCAATCTGCAATCTGTATTTCCGGTTCCAAGTCGGAGACGAATCGCCTGTTGCTTTTGCAGGCACTGTATCCGAATATTATTTTGGAAAACAGTTCCAATTCCGATGATTCTGAAGTAATGACGAAAGCGTTGCAAAGTAATGATGAGATAAAGGATATTCATCATGCAGGAACCGCCATGCGTTTTCTCACCGCTTTTTATGCCATTCAGGAAGGGAAAGTTGTTATTCTGACGGGTTCTTCCCGAATGAAAGAACGCCCGATTACAATTCTGGTGGAAGCTTTACGACAATTGGATGCGGATATTACTTATGCTGAAAATGAAGGTTTTCCACCCTTGCGAATCACCGGAAAGAAAATCACCAAGCATAAAGTTACCTTGAAGGCCGATGTAAGCAGCCAGTATATTTCGGCTTTATTGCTAATCGCTCCAAAACTGGAAAACGGTTTGGAACTCACCTTGGAAGGGGAAATCACGTCCGTTCCTTATATCAAAATGACGTTGGCGTTGTTGGACGGGATTGGGGTAAAAACTTCTTTTGTTGGCAATACCATTACAGTGGCTCATGCCGAAGTCGTTGCCGAAGCGAAACCAATAATTGTCGAATCCGATTGGTCTTCCGCTTCCTATTTTTATTCGATTGTCGCTTTGTCCGATATCGGTACCGAAATTACCTTGTCCAGCTACAGGGAAAACAGTCTGCAAGGTGATAGTGCTTTGGCAGAAATTTATAAAAACTTCGGAGTAACCACTACTTTTGTTGGCAATTCCATCGTTTTAAAGAAAACCGTTTGTGAACTCCAAGTAATAACCTGCCATCTGAACGCGTCACCGGATATTGCCCAAACCATCGCAGTAACCTGCTTCGGATTGGGAATCGGATGCCGTTTAACCGGACTGCATACGCTGAAAATCAAAGAAACCGACCGTCTGGAAGCCTTGAAAAACGAGTTGGGCAAATTAGGGGCAAACGTTTCGGTAACCAACGACAGCTTAACCTTGGAACCTTCCTCTGAAATAAAAGAAAATATCAGAATCAAAACGTATCAGGACCACCGAATGGCGATGGCCTTTGCGCCTTTGGCTTTGCGTACGGACATTGTTATCGAAGCGGCCGAAGTCGTTTCCAAATCGTATCCTGATTTCTGGAAGGATTTAGAGGATATCGGTTTTCGGATGGCGAGGGTTTAGTTAGCGTTTCACAATCTGTACGTTGTCCAAAATCAGTTGTGCTTTGTCTGATGAAACGGGGATATGGATGTTGTTTTCCAATTCCAGACTGCCACCATCCGATTTGTTGAAGGCGACCACATGATCAAAATTAACCACATACGATTTGTGAACCCGCAGAAACCGGTTGTCGGAACACAGAATGTCTTCGAAGTTTTTCAGGTTTCGGCTTACCATCCGTTTGATGCCGTTACTGCAAAACACTTCCGAATAGGAACCTTCTCCTTTGATATACAATATTTTGGCAATGTCTAAAAAAATCAGACTGTTTCCGGAAGGAACCGCAATTTTGGTCAGGTTGTCCTGCTGCATGTTTTCCTTGAGGACTTTGTAGTTTTCCAGCTTGTGTTTTTGTTTTTCCAATCGTTTGACCGCATCGGCCAGTTCTTCGGGAACGATAGGCTTCAGCAAATAGTCTATCGCCGAAAATTTAAACGCCTGAATGGCATACTGATTATAGGCCGTTGTGAAGATAATGGAAAAATGCACTTCGTTTTCATCAAAAAAATCGAGCAATTCCAAACCGCTGTGCCCGGGCATTTCGATGTCGAGCAAAACCAAATCGGGTTGGTGTTTTCGGATGGCTTTGACACCTTCGGATAAATTCTCACATTCGGCAACCAACGTTATATTGGGACAATAGTCGGCCAGCAGTAAGGATAGGGTTACACGGGCTCTTTTTTCGTCGTCGATTAGTATTGCTTTCATATGTTTAAAATTTATTTAGTCCTAGTTGTCTATGTTATTTATTAGCGATTCATTTTTAATACGTTATTGGAATTTCGAATACCACAAGAGTGCCTGTGGGTTCGTTGTTCGTATTGGCTTTATCGGTGTATTGTATGGTAATGTTTTTACGGTTGAACTGATTTAACAAAGTTACCCGGTTTTGCATCGCTTCCGTGGCAAAAGAGTGGTGTTTTTTGTTTTTTATGGCGTTAAGTTCTTCGCTTTTTTGCCTTCCGATACCGTTATCGTCTATTGATATTTTTAAAACATCGTCTTCTTTTTCAAAACGTATCTGAAGGTGTTTTTTTCCTTTTTTGTGCAGTAATCCGTGTTTTACGGCGTTTTCCACATAGGGCTGCAGTAACATGGTTGGGATTTTGATATTATCGGCATCCACAGTGGTTCCGATTTTAATGTCGTAACTGAAATCGTCATCAAACCTTGCTTTCTCAATGTCGAGATACAATCCGAGTGTTTTCGCTTCTTCTGAAACGGAAAGGGTTTCTTTTTCAGTCATCTCCAAAATGGTTCGGGTCAGACTCGAAAATTTCGACAAATAGCTTACCGCCTGTTTTTTATCGTTGGATAGAATATAGGATTGAAGGGTGTTAAGTGCATTGTAGAAAAAATGCGGATTCATTTGGGATTTAATCGCTTTTAATTTCGACTGGTTGAGGTTTTTTTCCAGATTGACCTTTTCCAAAAGAAGCGCATTTCTTTTTTCAATTTTCAGAATCTGCCATTTGTAATAAGCATGAAGCAATAGCAACAGACCTAAGCCAAGAACCGATATTACAATGGGATTCAGCCAAATAGGGTTTTTTATGGTGAATTTGATTTTTTGAACAGGGCTATTGTCCTCTTCTCCGATTTTTAAATGTACGGTATACACATCGGGTGACAGTGCCGATAAAATTAAGCTTCGGGTGTTGTGGTCTAACTTATTCCAATTGCCATTGTTGATCTTGTAAAAGAACTCGTGTTTTTCATTTGGGATATAGGATAAAGCCGAGAAGTTTATTTTGATATTGTTTTCGTTATGCCGCAATTCGGGAATGTTCCCGGAAGCAATCGCCATATCATTGATCAGAATTTCGTCGATGATTAATTTGGGTTGTATCGAGGCTTTGTTTTTCTTCCGTTCCTTTACAATAATCCCTTTTGAGGAGGCAAAATAGAATTTATTGTCAATCAGTGAAATGTCGCTAATGTCGATATCCGGAGTTAGCGTTAGGATTTTTTGAAATTGCTCGGATACCAAATCGATTTCATAGATAGCGTTTGCGGCGTACAGATAGAGGTACTGTTTCTCCAAATCGATTTTCTCAATTTTTTCCCCTTCCATGGCTTTAGGTAATTGAAACAGTGTGATCTGGTTTGATGAAGTAATCACATACACTTTTTCGTTATTCGAAACCCCGTACAGATTGTTGCGGAAGCATTTTATACGGGTAAGATGAATCGTTTGGTTTTGGTATTTGATTTCTTTGGTTGCTTTTAGCGAACAGGCCATTAATCCGTTGTTGGTAGCATAATAAATGGTTTTGTTTGCCGGATTGTAGGCAGTGGATTTTCCGTTAGCATTTGGAACCAGGTAGGCTTGGTTGAAATTCGGTTCGAATTCCGTTTTGTTTTTCTCAAAAAGAGAATCCCACTCGCTGGTTTGGGTTTTATTCGCTGCAAAAATCCCCGATATGCCGCTGGCCGCATAACTGTAATATTTGGAATCAATGGGAGCGATGTCTTTTACGGCAAAGGCAATTTCGAATCGGACTTCTCTTTTAAAGGTTTTAAATTTTGAAGAAGTAAAAAACAACTGTTCGTTGGATTTGTCATAAGTCAGTTGGTACACGCTATGATTGCTGTTGCCCTTGTATGGTGAACTGATTTTATTGTTCCCCAATTCCATTTTATACAGCGCATCCTTATCGGTACCAATGAACAGATCGGTTTCCGAATGCGCCAAAACGATGGGCCTCGGGGTCATTTCGTATAATTTTGTATCAAAGTTTTCAATGAAATAGACACCATTATTTATTGTGGAGACCCAATGATTTTTCTGCTTATCCATGAAAACACTGGAAACGTTACTATCGTTAAAATACGTTTTGGAAGTATTGGTAACACGATCCAGCCGAATAACACCTTTGGTGGTACACAGCCAGTCGTTTTTTTCGGTTGAGGCCACATTTTGAATGAATTCTGTCGAAAAGGGGAACCGATTCTTTAAAAACGTTCCGTTTTGATAGAAGTAATAGTTATTTGAGTATTTGGAAGCGATAAACAATCCTTCCGAAGTGTTTTGTATGATAGGTGTGCCGATTTCTTCTTCAAAATTTTCAGGTAGCGGAATGGTGGTTTTGTTTCCGTTTTCATCAAAGGAATGCATTTCTTCGGCGAAAGCATAAAAGTAAGAGCCGTCACTGCAAGTGAATTTTAAGGTTTTGAACCCCAGCGGAATCGTTTTTATGATTTTCAGGGTTTTAAGGTCATAGATAATAAGACTTTTGGACTGGATAACGAATAATTTGTTTTTAAGGATACCGTATTTATAAAACCCCATGGAGACAGGTTGCTGTAAGGCGTGTAACTTTCCGTTTTCCACATAATACAAATACCCGTCGAAATTTTCATACCAGATTCTTCCGTAAGCATCCTCCGAAATGCAGGAGCCGGATTTTGAGGTTTGAAAATCTTCGGATACTGTTTTTACCATATTTCCGTCATAACGACATAAGCCTTTTCCGGTGGCAAACCACATGAACCCTTTGCTGTCCTGAAAAATATCGTATACACTGTTGGAAGGCAACCCCGACGATTTGTTGATTGTATGATAATACGGATTCTGACCGAAAGCCGATTCGAGAATGCATAAAAGGAATATCGTAATGAGTTGTTTCAAAAGGGAATACGTTTTTAACAAATGTATAAAATTACGCATCCATTTTACGAATGAGTTTGTGAAACCTGCATTGGAATTGTAAAAATAAGGAAGTTATGATTTGATGCCGAAATAGCAGTTTGAAAAACGATTGGTGTTTCTTGTTGGTTTCCGTAACGGTCGTTGCCACTGGTCAGCATACTGAAAACCATGACAAAACAAGGAAAAAGGGTGTTAAATAGAAACGTTAGGCTTTCGTTTTCAGCAGTGTAGGCAAGGGATGTTGAAAATAAACAGGGATTTACTTGACAACGCCTCTCTCGCGATAGTATATTTGCAGTCAATATTAAAACACGTAGAATGAAGTTATCCAATTTCAATTTTAATCTTCCGGCAGAACTTTTAGCCGAATATCCAGCAGAAAACAGAGACGAAGCCCGTTTAATGGTTGTGAACAGAAAAACACAAACCATAGAACACAAGTTGTTCAAAGATGTTTTGGAATATTTCGGAGAAGGCGATGTCATGGTTCTGAACAACACCAAAGTTTTCCCGGCACGTCTTTACGGAAATAAAGAAAAAACCGGTGCAAGAATCGAAGTGTTTTTGTTGAGAGAATTGAATGCGGAACAACGTCTTTGGGATGTATTGGTAGATCCGGCAAGAAAAATCCGTATCGGAAATAAATTATACTTCGGAGACGACGATTCGTTAGTGGCTGAAGTTATCGATAACACCACCTCACGCGGAAGAACCTTGCGTTTCCTATATGACGGTTCGTATGAAGAATTCAGAGCGAAATTATTAGAATTGGGCGAAACCCCGATTCCGAAATACATCAACCGTGAAGTGACTCCGGAAGATGCAGAACGTTACCAGACGATTTACGCGAAAGAAGAAGGAGCGGTGGCTGCACCAACAGCAGGTTTGCACTTCTCCAAACATTTAATGAAACGTCTTGAGATTAAAGGCGTGGAATTTGCCGAAGTAACCCTTCACGTAGGATTGGGAACGTTCAATCCGGTTGAAGTGGAAGATTTGTCAAAACACAAAATGGATTCCGAAGAATTGAAAATTTCTCAGGAAGCCTGTGATATCGTAAACAAAGCCAAAGTAAACAAGAAACGCGTTTGCGCTGTAGGAACCACTACGATGCGTGCGATGGAAAGTTCGGTTTCGTCTTCCAGAACCCTAAACGCTTTTGAAGGATGGACCAATAAATTCATCTTCCCTCCCTACGATTTTAGCGTTGCGGATTGCATGATTACGAATTTCCATACGCCAAAATCGACCTTGTTAATGATGATATCAGCATTCTGTGGTCACGATTTAATGCGTAAAGCGTATGATGAAGCGATTAAAGAAGGTTATAAATTCTATTCGTATGGTGATGCCATGCTGATTTTATAATCATAAGATAAATACTAAAAAAAAAAAGCGTTCGCCTAGGCGAACGCTTTTTTTATGGCTGGCTCTCAGCAAATTTCCTGAAGCTCTCCAGGTATTTCATGCTTTGCTTCTTAAACATGCCCGGCATCAGGAAGCCTAGAATTTTCATCATCAGATTATCGAACTGGAATTCATTCTCGGTAACATATCTTGTTTTGGTATCAGAAATCGGGATGAATTTGTTTTTGATGGTATTCAATGTTCCTTCCATTTCGTACGTTCCAGAAAACTCTTCCGGAAGGTTGCGTACAGTGACCGTCTCAATCATTTCCATTTCGCGTTTTCCCATTTTAAATTTCAAACGGGATTTGGCACCGGGTTGTCCGGGTTCGCCACTCAGGTGTTCGAAATGCTGTAATCCGTCCATCCACTTTTTTAAATTGTCGGGATTATCAAATAAAGCAATGACTTTGTCAACAGGCTGATTGATGTCAACTTCACATGTGTATTTCATAATTGAAATTTGGTTTAGAAGTCAAATATAATTAATCCACCTGATAAACCAATTTTACGGTAATATTTGCAGTTTTATTTTTTGAAGAGGTGTTGAAAGAACCGCCATAGGAGAAGTCTTCCGACGAATTCTGTCCCGTAATCTGAAAAACACCCATGTCTGATTTTTTCAGATTCCCCAAATCGGCACCCGCATTTTCTGCGATGCTTTTTGCTCTGGTTTGGGCATCTTTCGTGGCTTCGGCAATCATTTTTATTTTCAGTTCGGCCAGTTTCGTGTAATAATATTCCGGCGCATTGGAATAAAATTCGATTCCCGAATTAATCAGTTCGCTTGATTGTCTCGATATTTCTTCAATTTTATTCACGTTCTTTGACTGTATCGATACGTTTTGCGTAAGGGTAAATCCGGTAAAAACCTGTTCTCTCATGGTGCCGTTTTCATTGTAAGTGGTTTGGAAATCTTTATTGAAGTTTACTGCCGAAAACACAATTTCATCCGCACCAATTCCTTTGGAAGTCAAGTATTTCTTGATGTTTTCCCTGTCGGTGTCCAACGCGGCATAGGCTTCTTTCAGGGTAAAACTCTTTCTGGAAAAACTACCGCTCCATACTATCAGATCCGAAACAAAATCTTTTTTGCCCAAACCCGTTACGCTGATTGTGTCATTACTCTGGTTGCGTTTTTTAAACGCATCGGAAAACAAAAAAGCCGAAATAATTACGGCTAGAGCAATGATAATGGAATTGGCATTGGTTTTCATAACGAATAAGTTTTTAGGTGTTATAAATGTATGGAATATCGGTCTAATATTTGTTAACGTCAATTCCTATTTTTTCTTATTTTTACCCCCTATTTAAAAAACCAATCGATGAACTTCGAAAACACACGTGAATTTGCTCAACAACTCGACGCTAAGGACGAGCTACGAAAATACAGGGATGAATTCTTTTTTCCTCAGGTAAATGGGAAACAGGTAATTTACTTTACCGGAAACTCTCTGGGGCTGCAGCCTAAACGAACAAAAGCCTATGTGGATGAAATTATGACCGATTGGGCAAACCTTGCGGTTGAAGGGCATTTTTATGCCGACAAGCCCTGGTGGGATTACCACGAACGTTTTGCAGCGCCACTAAGCAAGATAGTAGGAGGAAAACCAAGTGAAATTACCGTAATGAATACGTTAACGGTAAATCTTCATTTGCTGATGGTTTCTTTTTACAGACCAACTGCCAAAAAATATAAAATCATTTGCGAAGAAAAAGCATTTCCAAGCGATCAGTATATGTTTCAGAGTCAGGTTAAGTTTCACGGACGGGATCCAAAAGACGCCATAGTGGAAATCAAACGCCGTGACGGAGAACACAATATCCGTCTGGAAGATGTTCTGGCTAAAATTGATGAGGTTGGTGAGGAATTGGCCCTGGTTTTAATAGGAGGCGTGAATTATTATACCGGACAGGTTTTTGATATGAAAACAATTACCGAAGCCGGACATAAATACGGAGCTTATGTGGGCTGGGATCTGGCACATGCCGCCGGGAATATTGCCCTGCAGCTACACGATTGGAATGTGGATTTTGCCGTTTGGTGCAGTTACAAATACATGAATTCGGGCCCGGGAAATGCTTCCGGATGTTTCATTCATGAAAAACATCACAATAATCCGGATTTGCCAAGATTCGCTGGCTGGTACGGTCATAATAAGGAAAGACGATTCAAGATGGAACCCGATTTCGATCCGGTACACGGCGCCGATGGTTGGCAAATCAGTAACTTACCGATATTGTCTTTGGCTCCTTATCTGGCATCGGTCGAAATGTTTGCCGAAGTGGGAATGGAGAAATTAATTGCCAAACGAAACCTGATTACAGCCTATTTGGAGTTTATCCTTCATGAAGTGGATAAAGACATTGAAGGTTCCGAATTCGAAGTGATTACACCGGCCAAACAAGAGGAGAGAGGTTGCCAGCTGTCTGTTTTTCTTCATGGTCAGGGAAGAGAACTGTTTGACTATCTGATGAAAAACGGAGTAATTACTGATTGGCGTGAACCCAATGTGATCCGTTTGGCACCGGCTCCGTTTTATTGTTCGTTTGAAGATATGTATGAGTTTGGTCAGATTCTTAAAAAAGGCATACTGAAATAATTTATTTGGTTGTTTTTTAGGCGTTTATGTTGCGGATAAAATTTTTTTTATTTTATTTGTGAGAACTTAACTAAAAAACAACCAAAAATGAAAAAAAAACTACTAAGTGTTGCGATTTTATTGCTCGGGTTTTCGTTTTTTTCGAACGCCCAAACATCCGATAAGGAACAGGCGGCAAGAGAATGGATCACATCCAATGTTAAAGAATTAAATCTTCACTCGGAAAGCGATTTGAACCTTCGATTTGTTCGAAAAAGCTTATCTGGTGAAACGCTGCGTTTTCAGCAAATGGTGAATGGTGTGCCAGTTTTTGACACCGAAATCGTAATTCACTTTTCTACAAACGGAGAGATTACCCATTCTGATTTGAATATCGATAAAAACGTAGCTTCCATAAGTACGACACCTCAAATTTCCAAGGAGCGTGCAGTCGAATTGTCAGATAAAGCCATTGAAGTTTCAGGAATGGTCACTTTTCAGGAGAGTAAGTTATTTGTTTACAATAAAACCGGAGTGACAAAATTGGTTTATCGGGTGGTAACGAATTTTGAGAACAAACCTGGAAGTTGGGAAGTAATTGTAGATGCGAATTCCGGAGAAATAATCAGTAACAAAGATATTGCAATATACTGTGGCAGCGAATGTGCCACTTCCCACAATCATACTTTTTCCTCTGATAAAAAGGAACAGAAATATTTTATCACCAATGAAAGCGCACAACCATTGGCTTTCGTTTCAGGTACCGGAATGGTTTTCAGTTCCGATCCTCTTTCCGTTGCCCGTGTTGGTTATTCCGGAAATTATGTGGATGGAAACGATGCGACAAACGCTTCTTTAGATGCTGCACGCTCAACAGTAACATTGCCTGAGATAGATTTAACAGGAGGTGTTTATACCTTGAAGAGTTCGTATGTCGAAATCAAAAACCTGGAAAACCCTAATAAGGGATTGTTTACCCAAGCAACAGCAGATTTTCTTTTCAACAGAAGTCAGGATGGTTTTGAAGCGACAAATGTTTTCTACCAAACCGACAACAGTCTGCGCTACATAAATGAAACATTGGGTATTGTGTGCCGACCGTTAACAAATTCCGGGATACTTTGGTTTGACCCGTCTGGGGTTAACGGAGCGGATAATTCCTATTATTCCAACGGAAGATTGGTGTTTGGAGAAGGTTGTGTGGATGATGGTGAGGATGGGGATGTTATCTGGCATGAGTTGGGACATGGTTTACACGATTGGATTACCGGAGGTTCATTGTCTCAGGTAAACGGATTGAGCGAAGGAAGCGGTGATTATTGGGCACAATCTCACAGTAGAGCTTTAGGTCAGTGGACTTCTTCGGATGCGGCATATCATTACATGTTTAACTGGGACGGACACAATGCGTGTTGGGGAGGAAGAACCACAAATTACGGAGCGGTTTATCCGGGTGGTTTAGTAAATCAAGTGCATACGGACGGTCAGATTTGGGCTACTGTTTTGATGAAAATTTGGGACGCCATTGGACGTGAGAAAACAGACAAAGCTTTCCTTGAAGGGTTGTCAATGACCAATAGTTCAACAAACCAGCAAAATGCTGCGATTGCTGTTCGTCAGGCAGCTATTGATATGAATTATCCTTGTGCAGACATAAAAACGATGACAGAAAAATTCACGGCAGCGGGTTATACAATGCCGGCCGTTACTTTGCGAATCAATTGTCCGGGGACACAAACCGTAACCGCTGATGGACTAGGTAATTATACCGTTCCGAGTTTCTCAAGTTTAGCGAATGCCATTAATCCAAATTGCGATGCCATAGTTACACAATCTCCAGCAGTCGGTGCTGTAGTTGGTGTTGGAACACATACCGTAACAATGACCGCTACTGGTGGGGGGACTGCAACATGTAATTTTAATTTGGTTGTTAATCAAAACTTAGGTACAAATGATTTCGTTAAGAATTTATTTGTTGTGTATCCAAACCCTGCTGCTACTTCCATCACGATTAAAGGTGAAAATTTTGAAAATGAAGAGGTTGAAATCTACAATATGTTAGGACAAAAAGTAATGCAGCGTTCCTTAATTACTAATGAATCGACTCTTGATGTCTCTAAATTAGCCAATGGGGTTTATACTTTGTATTTTGTAAATGCTAAAGTTTCAAACAAGTTCGTAAAACAGTAAAGCTTTAAAATAATAAATCAGAAAGCCGGACAAATCGTTCGGCTTTTTTTATGAAATCGCCGTTAACAACAGGTTTGCGTATGCAAACACCAATAAATAAAAGCGATAACATATATGATTGCTGAAAAATACATTTTACATATATGAAATAAAGTATCTTTGCTATTCGAAATTATGCAGTTAATATATCATGACAAAAGAACAAATTTTAGAGAATTTTGATCCTTCTCAACCGGGATTGGCAGACGCGACCGTTTTCGGATTGCCGTTTTCTGCAGACCAAAGTGAAATTATTGTAATTCCGGTGCCATGGGAAGTAACGGTAAGCTACGGAGCCGGCGCGTCAGAAGGGCCTGAAGCCATTATGGAAGCCTCTTTTCAGGTGGATTTGAATCATCAGGAATTTCCCGAATTATGGAAACTTGGAATTTATATGGACGAAGCTCCGGAACACTGGAATAAGAATTCTCATAAATTCAAAGGCTTGGCACAACCTATTATTGAAGCTTTGGAAGCTGGTGAAGACGTATCGACGTTCCCGGCATTACAATCCGATTTAGACAAGATTAATAAGGCGTGTGCAGCAATGAATGAAGAAGTGAAAAACCGCACGCTTCATTGGATGAATCAAGGCAAGAAAGTGGCGCTTTTAGGAGGAGATCACAGTACGCCCCTTGGTTATTATCAGGCATTGGCAACAAAGCATGAGAACTTCGGTATTCTGCATTTGGATGCACACATGGATTTACGTATCGCTTATGAAGGATTTACGTATTCCCATGCTTCCATTATGTACAATGCGTTGCAAATTCCGCAGATTTCCAAAATCGTTCAGGTGGGAATCCGTGATTTCTGCGAACAGGAAGTGGAAGTGGCGTTGAAAGACCGTGTTTTGGTGCATACGGATATGGATTTGAAACAGGAAACCTTCGAAGGAAAAACATGGGAAGCCCAATGTGATCGAATTATCGCATCCTTACCGGAAAAAGTGTGCGTTTCATTTGATATCGACGGAATGTATCCTTGGTATTGTCCTAATACGGGTACGCCGGTTCCGGGAGGTTTCTCATATGAACAAGCGGCCTATTTGTTAAGTCGTCTGGCAGAAACCAACAAGGAAATTATTGGATTTGATTTGGTGGAAGTCGCTCCGGGTGATGATGATTGGGATGGAAATGTAGGTGCCAGAATGTTATTTCACATGTGTGGCGTTTTTGCGAAATCCCAAAAGATGAAGGTCGGACAAAAAATAAAATTCAACCGATAATACTACGAAAAGGCGAGCTGATAAGGTTCGCCTTTTTTATGACCTTAAAAAAATGTAATTATTTCCGGAAATTTTATAACAAGCTTAAAAGCTATTGGTGCTTACTTTGTATAGTAATTTTAAAGCAAACGGTTATGAATAAGATAGTGGCATTCGGAATGGTTTTCTTGGCAATGGTATCGTGTAAAGAGATCCAGAAAGAAAATCAGGAACTGACAAGCAAAACGGCTGTTATCGATTCGATGAAACTGGAAATGGAAAAACAACGCATCATCGACTCGGTAAAAATGGCGGAGAACAGTAAAAAAGAGGCTGTGGTGGTCAACACTACCGATTCGCAATCCAATCCAACCGCAGCGCCCCGAAAAAAAATGAGTGGTGCCGCTAAAGGAGCATTAATTGGTGCGGGCGTTGGTGCAGTAACCGGAGCGATTGTCAGTGATAAAAAGACGGAAGGAGCAATTATCGGTGGGGTTGCGGGTGCCGGAGTGGGTGCCGGTACAGGGGCAATCATCGATGAGATTAAGAAAAAATAAATACAATGGTGTTTTTTGAAAGTGCGTCAGTGAATGGCGCACTTTTTTTGTTTTATCGGTAACCATTGTTTTTCAAAAGCAAATAAATACAAAAAGAATCGCACATTCATTGAAAAAACATAAATTTGTAAAAAGTTAATTCCGCAATGCAAACTCCCCAAAAAATAGCCGTAGTCGGTTCCGGATTAGTAGGAACGCTATTGGCAATTTACCTCAAGAAAGCAGGTCACACCGTTCACGTTTACGACAGGAGTCCCGATATTCGTAACGTAGCTTTCTCAGGCCGTTCCATCAATCTGGTAATGTCCGACAGGGGCTGGAGAACCTTACAGGAAATCGGTTTGGATGAAGAGATTAAAAAAATCGGAATCCCGGTGGATAAGCGGGCGATTCACATGCTGGGCAACGAATTGAGTTACCAGCACTACGGAAAAGACGGCGAAGCTATTTTTTCATTGTCAAGAGGTGTGCTGAATCGTAAAATGGTGGACTTGGCAGAAGCGGCCGGAGTGGAATTTTTCTTCAATAAAAAAGTGTGGGATGTTACTTTGGCTACCGCTACTTTGCATGAAGGTGATACCGAAAGAGGCGAGTGGGAAGAGCTGGATTACGACATTGTTTTTGGTGCCGATGGTGCTTTTTCAAGAGTACGTCACCGTATGCAGCGTCAGAGCATGTTCAATTATTCGCAGGATTTTATTCGCGTGGGTTATAAAGAACTGCATATTCCCGCAAACGCAGACGGGACCCATAAAATCGATAAAAATTCGTTGCACATTTGGCCCAGAGGCGAATTCATGCTGATGGGGTTGGCCAATCCGGATGGAACATTTACCTGTACCCTTTTCATGCCGCACGAAGGCGAGAATTCTTTTGAAAAACTGAAAGATAAGGACACCTTAATTGCCTTTTTTGCCAAACATTTCCCGGACACCAAAGAAGTTATTCCGGATTTGGTGGAAGATTTCTTCAAAAACCCAACCAGTTATCTAGTAACCATGAAATGCTATCCTTGGACCTATGAGGATAAAGTGGCGTTAATAGGGGATGCGGCTCATGCCATTGTGCCTTTTTACGGTCACGGAATGAACGCCGGTTTTGAAGACATTACCATTTTGAATCAAATGATGGAAAAATATGGCGACGATTGGAACACCATTTTCAAAGAATATCAGGAATCCCGAAAACCCAATGCCGATGCCATAGCCGAACTTTCCTATCGCAACTTTATGGAAATGAGTTCGAAAACGGCAGACGCGAAATTCCACCTGCAGAAAAAAATCGAAAAATGGTTCTCAGGCAAACATCCTGACAAATGGGTGCCGTTGTACAGTCGCGTAACGTTCAGTCACCAGCCGTATTCGGAAGCACTGGCGGAAGGCGATAAACAGAACCGTATCATGGAAGAAATTCTGAGCATGGAAAGTATCGAACAGATTTGGGATACCGAAGTGGTGGAACAAAGAATTCTGGAATTACTTAGAAAATAAATTCTCTATTCGTCCTCCCGATGAACTAAATCCATACTGAAAGCCGGTGTACAAACCGCGATATACTCACAAGGTTCGTCAAACGGATTGGAATATTGTACCCTTACGTTTTTCTCAATTTTTATGGACTGACCGGTTTCTAAAACCACGGTTTCCCCTTCAATGATAAATTGTTTTTTCCCTTTGATGATATAGGTGTATTCGTCGAATTCCGGCGTTTGAAACGGTTCGCTCCACCCCGGAGGCGCAATCATGTGAGCGATTGAAATCGCTTTGTTGTTTGTTGTTGCCAATCCGTGGTGTTCTTCAATCAGTTTGCCATCGGTAGTAGGAACCACAAAAGGTGCGTTTTGAATAAAATAGTTTTTCATACTTACTTTTTAAACAGCTTCATTAGGATTCCGAAAGCCCCACGAATAAAAGAGGCACTTGTGACCACTTTTGTAACGGACTTTCCGATCACTTCAGCCGTACTCGGCTCGCTTTTTGTTCTTTTCTTTTCCCCTTCCGCTTCTTCTTGGGCTTGCGCCTGTTCTGTTGCTTTTTCGATTTTTTTCGTCAGCATCTCATAAGCACTGTCGTTATCGATAACCTGATTGTATTTTGTAACCAATTTGGAATTGGCGTTAATGGCGCTGATTTCAGCTTCGGTCAACACATCCATTCGGCTCATGGGTGCACGCATCATGCAGGCAACCAGCGGCGTTGGGATTCCTTTTTCGTTTAAAGCCGTAACAAAAGCTTCTCCGATTCCCAATTGCGTAATCACGTCTTCCGTTTTGTAAAAATCGGATAACGGGTAATTTTCCGCCGTCATTTTGATGGCTTTTCGGTCATTGGCGGTAAACGCCCGCAAGGCATGTTGGATTTTCAGACCCAACTGCGCTAAAACGCCTGCCGGGACATCAGTAGGATTTTGAGTGATAAAATACACCCCTATGCCTTTGGAACGAATTAGTTTCACAATCGTTTCAATCTGGTCCAATAAGGTTTTGCTGGCCTGATCGAAAATCAAATGAGCTTCGTCAATGAAAATAACCAATTCCGGTCTTCCGCTGTCGCCTATTTCCGGCATTTGCTGGTACACTTCCGCCAAAAGACTCAGCATAAACGTCGAGAACAATTTAGGTTTGTCCTGAATGTCCGTCAGACGGATGATATTAACGTACCCGTACCCGTTTTCGTCGATGCGCATTAAGTCATCAATGTCAAAGGACAGTTCGCCAAAGAACACATCGGCGCCCTGTTGTTCGAGTTCTATAACTTTTCGAAGAATGGATCCGGTGGAAGCTGTTGAAATTCGGCCGTAATTGGATTCAAATTCGTCTTTGCCTTCATCGGTGGCATATTGCAGTACTTTTTTGAAGTCTTTTAAATCGAGAAGCGGAATTTTATTGTCGTCGCAATATTTAAAAATCACGGTTACAACACCGCCTTGCGTATCATTTAGATCCAGGATTCTCGAAAACAGCACCGGCCCGAATTCGGAAACTGTAGAACGGAGGCGAACGCCGTTTTGTTCCGACAAGGTCATCAGTTCCACCGGAAACGCTTTGGTCTGATAGGGAATTCCGATTTTCGCATGACGTTCAGTAATGAATGGTTTTTCTTCTCCCGCAGCTGCAATTCCGGAAAAATCACCTTTGATATCCATCATCAGCACCGGAATGCCGTTCTGGGACAATTGTTCCGATAAAACCTGAATCGTTTTGGTTTTCCCGGTACCGGTGGCACCTGCAATCAAACCGTGACGGTTAATCGTTTTTAAGGGGATTTTTACAAGGGTGTCCGGAATGGCTTCGCCGTTTAAAATGGCGCCTCCCAAAACAATATGATCACCGCTGCAGTTGTATCCCGAATTGATATGTGCTGAAAAATCGTTATTTGACATGTCTTGAAGTGTTTTTCTTGTAAGAATGGTTTTATTTACAAATATAATAGTATTAATTCTACGCGAAATTGGATTCTTTTAAATAATTATGAAAAATAGTAAATTGGAATAAGAATAAAATTAACATTTAAGCGTTATAAAATTAAACTTGTGTTAATAAAGAATAAAGGATTTAAAACAAAACGTGTTTACAAGGTTAAATAAATCGTAAACTCACAGTAAAAAAAAGCGAATTTGTTTTTTTATTTATTCTAAAAACATAAATTTGCGACTCTTATACATGTTTTTTGTGTGTAAGAGCAGTTAAATAAATCGAAAAAACTAAAAATTAAAAAAATGACAAACGTATCTAACGAAACTGTTGAAAATGGAGCTAGCTCTAAAAGCTCAAACTTATTTGCAGGTTTAGCAATTGTAATCTGTTTAGTGATTGGATTTCTAGTGTGGAAATTCGTTATGGGGCATTCATCCAATTTTGAAAATGGAGACAATACTGGTCACCCACTACCAGGAAACTATTTAGGAATGGTTTATAAAGGAGGTTTTATTGTACCGATGTTGATGGGATTGTTCTTAATGGCAGTTGTGTTCTCGTTTGAGAGATTCTTCGTTATTAGTAAAGCTGCTGGAAAAGGAAACGTTGAAAGTTTCGTTAAAAATGTACAGGTTTTAATCGGTCAGGGAAAAATTGATGAGGCTATTGCTGAGTGTGATGTTCAACAAGGTTCAGTTGCTAATGTTGTTAGAGCTGGTTTGACTAAATATCAGGAAGTGAAAAGAGAAGGTTTCGACAGCGAAAAAGCTACAGAAACAATTCAAAAGGAAATTGAAGAGGCTACTTCATTGGAAATGCCAATGTTGGAAAAAAATATGACAATCATCGCTACATTGGTATCAATCGGTACGTTAATGGGATTGTTAGGTACGGTATCGGGGATGATTAAAGCGTTCTCCGGATTAGCTGCTGCCGGTGCTCCTGACCAGGCTGCTTTGGCAACAGGTATTTCCGAGGCCCTTATTAATACGGCTACAGGTATTGGAACTTCTACGTTAGCAATTATCATGTACAACGTATTTACATCTAAAATTGATAAATTAACTTACTCTATCGACGAGGCTGGTTTTGCTATCACGCAAGCCTACAGACGTATGAAAGCCCGTGTATAATCACACGTCAAAAGAGAGTTAATTATTAATTTGTTGCAATTGAAAGAATGTGTTCAGCATTCTGCAGTTGTGATTAAAACCAAAAGAAAATGGCAAAAGTAAAAATGTCAAAAAAGAGTACGAAGATTGATATGACGGCTATGTGTGACGTAGCATTCTTATTATTGTCTTTCTTCGTAATGACATCTACAGCTAAAATACCCGAGCCACTTCCTGTTGACACACCTGCTTCTACCAGAGAAACCAAATTACCGGATACGGATTTGGCTACCATAACCGTAGGGGATAAAAAAGTGTTCTTCGGGATTGCAGGTCAAGATCTTCGTAGAGAAGCGTTGGGTATTATTGCTGAAAAATACAGTGTAACATTTACTGAGGAAGAGACCAAGCGTTTTTCTTTAATTGATGGTTTCGGAGTTCCTGTGGGGAATCTGAAACAGTTGATTTCACTGAAAGGTGATGAAAGAAACAAGCCGGGTGTTCAGCCGGGAATCCCTTATGATTCCTTGGACAATCAGTTAAGAGAGTGGGTTTTGGCGGCACGTACGGCTGCAAAGAATGCTCACCAGACTGAGCTAAAAATTGCAATCAAAGGTGATGCGAAAGAAGAATATCCTACTATTAAAAAAGTAATCGATATTTTGCAGCAACAGAAGGTAAACAAGTTTTTCTTGGTTACCGGCTTAAGAAGTGAAGATTTTTAATTAAAAAAAATACTGTAAAATGGCAGAATTAAATACCGGCGGTGGCGGCGGCAAGAAGAAAGGCCATGTAAGAAGTAAGAAGCAGGACGCAAGTGTCGATTTGACCGCAATGGTGGATTTGGCATTCCTTTTGATTACGTTCTTCATGTTAACCACTTCATTGTCCAAACCACAGTCCATGAACTTGGCAATGCCGGATAAGACTGAAGATCAAACTGAGAAACCAGTTATTGATGTTGCTGATGATCGTACAATGACTTTGTTGTTAGGGGAGAAAAACCAAATCGTTTGGTATTATGGTTTGCCTGACAGTCCGATTGAAGGGCCGACGAAAGTGGGTTACGGCAAAAATGGGATTAGAAAAGAACTGTTGGAGAAAGAGAAAACAGTTTTGTCTAAATACGGTGATCCTAAGAAAGGGTTAATCGTTCTTATCAAAGCAAGTAAGAAATCCACATACAGAAACTTAGTGGATGTATTGGATGAGATGGCTATCGCTAAAGTTCCGACTTATGCGATTGTAGACATTACTCCGGAAGAAAACGCAATGTTGGAAAAAGAAGGTTTGTATACCAAATAACTTCTTTTCAATCATTAAAAAATAAAATTATGTCAAAATTAAACATATTTAAGACAGAGTGGATTGATATGGTCTTTGAAGGCCGTAACAAAGCCTACGGTGCTTATCAGTTGCGTTCAGAAAATCCAAAGACTACAACGAGATCGTTGCTTATTGGTGCGTTTTTATTTGCCGCGGCAATAGCTGGACCGGTTGTAAAAAACATCATTAACGATCGATTGGCTAAAGGTGAAGAGGAAAACAAGGACAAAATTGTGGAAACAGTACTATTGCCGCCACCACCTAAAGAAGATTTACCACCACCTCCACCACCGGAACCACCAAAATCAGTGAACGATCAGGTGAAATTCCCTCCACCGGAAGTGGTGAAAAAGGAATTGGTTCGTGATGAGGATCCGCCTACAGTGGAAGAATTGAAAGACGCCGATCCTGGACAAAAGGATGTTAAAGGGGATAAAACCGCCGGTGATATCGTTATCGACCAACCTACGGGTGATGGTGATAAAGGTGCCGAAATTGTAGACGACAATAAAGTATATGTTGCCGTTGAAGTTCAGGCAGGTCCTGCCGGAGGGATGCAGGGTTTCTATAAGAAGTTTGCAAGTTCATTCGTGGCTCCTGAAGTAGACGAAGGTGTTTCTCAAATTCGCGTAATGTTAAGTTTCGTTGTTGAAAAAGACGGAAGTTTTACCGACGTGAAAGTATTGAGAGATCCGGGTTACGGTGCTGGAAAAGAGGCGATGCGTGTTTTACGAAGCATGCCAAACTGGAAACCGGCCATCCAAAACGGACGCCCGGTGCGATCACAATTTACATTGCCAATTACCATTCAGGTAGCCCAGTAATATGAAATTATTTCAAAATTTTAAACAGAAATCGCCACAACAGCGATTTCTGTTTGTTTTAGGACTTGTCTTTTTAGGATTGTATATTTTTTTAGGCGTAACTTTGTTTGTTTGGAAAAGTATGCCGGTGGAAATATCCTATACAAGAAGGATGATTTTAGGCGGAATATTGATTATCTATGCGGCCATACGTTTTGTGCGTTTGCAACAAACCCAAGAGTAAATAGAAGTAGTTTTGCTTCAATTTTGACCTTTGTGTTTTGTCAGGATATTCAAAATCAGCCCAAAAACTTGTTGCGAAGTGGATTTCCACAACCGCAGTGTTTTTTAATGTATTACTGCGTTGGACATCGGCAAACGATAGTGGATTCTGTTTTGCCAATTGATATTACCGATTGCAGTAAAAGTGCAATAATTTAAAGTTTGTAAGTGAACATGAAAAAAACTATTTTCTTCTTCGCCATAATCGGCTTATTTCTGATGTCAATCAACGGTTGTACTAAGAAACCTTCTGATGCATCGGATGTCAAAGAGACTGCCGTAGCAGGTTCGACGACCATTCTGGTAGATGAAACGATTTTTCCTTTAGTGGAAGATGTTGCGATTCTTTTTGAAAACGAATATAAACGTGCCAAAGTCACTCTAATCAGTAAATCGGAAACCGAAATCATACAAATGATTCAGGAGGATAAATCACGTATCGCAGTTCTGGCCAAAACCCTGGATTCCACAGAGATGAAATACTACAACAACACAAAAAAAGTTTATCCGAGAATCACCGAGTTTGGTAAGGATGCGCTCGCCTTTATCGGAAACGGGAGTATAGCGGATTCAACCATCGTATTGAACGACGTCCTGAACGTTTTACGTGGCAATGCAAACAGTAAGATAAAAACATTGGTTTTTGACAACCCCAATTCAAGTACAGTTCGCGAATTAAAAACACTTGCAGGAATAAAGGAATTGCCAAAACAAAATGTTTTTTCAGTTCATTCCAATAAAGAAGTGGTGAAATACGTTACAGAAAATAAAGGGGCAATCGGAATTATCGGTATCAATTGGTTACTGCAGCCCTCAAACGATTTAACGGCATATCTTCCGAAAATACAGGTGTTAGCTGTTGAAAATGTTAAAGTTAACGAAAAAAATAAGTTTGTTAAACCGAATCAAACTAATATTGCAGACGGGAGTTACCCGGTTACCCGAAAATTATATATGTTAAATTTTCAGGGGTCAACAGGTTTAGGCATGGGTTTTGCTTCTTACATTGCAGGGCAACAGGGGCAAAGGATTATTTTAAAATCAGGCCTGGTTCCCAAACATTTTCCCACCCGTCAGGTTTCGGTGAGAAACGAAGTTGAATAATATTGAATAATTATAAAAACGAGTTTAGAAATGAAAAATGCTAAATTTTTAAGTTTATTATTGTCTGTGTTTTCCACTGCCGCTTTTGCGCAGGATTTGGAGCAGGCAAAAAAAGCTATTGATGCGGAACAATATGATAAAGCAAAAAAAATATTAAAAGGGTTGGTAAAATCGAATCCTGATAACGGTAAAAATTTCTTCTACCTAGGCGATGTTTACCTAAGAGAATCGGAAGCGGATTCTGCCACTATCGTTTTTAATAAAGGTCTGGCCACCAAAGATAAAGCGACTTTAAATTTTATCGGTTTGGGGCAAATTGATCTGGACGGTAAAAGAGCGGCAGCAGCGCAGGCAAACTTCGACAAGGCAGCCGCAGGCATCAAGAAAAAAGATGTGGATGAATTGTTGCTGATTGCCAGAGCCTACATCAATTCCGAAAACCCAGATTACAAAAAAGCAATCGAAATCGCTAAAAAAGCATTATTGATTGACGATAAAAACGCTCAGGCGTATTTGGTTTTAGGAAACGCCTATTACGGTGATAAAGACTCCAATGAAGCCTATAGCGCCTACCGTAACGCCTACGATTTAGACAGTTCGTTGCTTTCCGCCAAAATGAAAGTGGCCTCCATTACCAAAAACGCGAAAGCCTTCACCGAAGCGGTTAAATCGTTCAATGAGATTGTTGCCATCAACCCGAATTATGGTCCGGTATACAGAGAATTGGCGGAAACCTATTATTTCTGGGGTGCCAGCGAACCGGCTAAATACGAAGAGTACATCAAGAAAGCCTTAGGGTACTATGAGAAATACATGAGCCTGACGGATTATTCGGTAGCTTCCCGTATGCGTCATGCTGATTTCCTAATCTTGGCAAAAGATTACAAAGCGTTGGAAATCGAAGCGAACGAAATGAAAAAACTGGACAAGGTAAATCCGCGTATTTTACGTTATTTGGGATATGCCGCGTACGAAAACGGAAATTATGCCGAAAGTTCCAAAGCAATTGCCGAGTTTTTCGCCAAAGTGGAGCCTAAAAGAATCATCGCAAGAGATTACCTGTATTTGGGGTTGACCAAAATGGCTGAAGCTAAAAAGGCAGATGGTACCTACGATGAGAAAATCTTCAGCGAAGGTGTTGTGGAATTGAACAAAGCAGTGGATAAAGATCCGGTTATCGCTAACGAACTGAATGCTATCGGACAAAAAATGTTCAAGGATAAATTATACAAAAATGCCGCTCGTTTGTTCGAAGTCGCCATCAAAAACCCAAAATCGAAAAATTATCTTTACGATAACTTCTACTTGGGATATGCCTTGTATTTTGATTATGATGACAAAACGTCACCTAAAGACCAGTTAACGAAAGCGGATGCAGCCTTTTCAAAGGTAATTGAAGTGTCGCCAACCACGCAGGATGCTCATTTGTTCAAAGCGCGAGTGAACGACCAGATCGGAACACCGGAATCGAAATTGGTGGCTTTGGCAAGTTATGAGCAATACGTGAAAATCCTTGACGGAAAAGGCGATGCCGAAAAAGCAAAACCGAACAACAAAAAAGGATTGATTGAAGCCTTAACATTTGTAGGCGCGCATTATGCCAACTCGTCTGATAAAGCAAAAGCAGTGGAAAACCTGCAAAAACTTTTAACGATCGACCCGGCAAACGAATATGCTTCCAAAACACTGAAAGCTTTAAAAGCATAAGGATACCAACAGAATAGAAACCGATAACGAAAGTTGTCGGTTTTTTTTGGAGCGAAAGGTTCGGGAATTCCTGCAAACCATGTTCCCGCTGTCCGTTGCAATCTGTCTTGAAAGCTTGCACGACAATCTCTCAAGCCAGGATTTCCACTCCCATCGGGGCTGGAAAGGAAATTTTCCGCTTCTTTGGAATCGAAGCATTCAAAAAGCTAAAAATCTAATATTCTAATTGCGTACCTTTGCAGACTATTTTAAAGCGAGATGTTAAAAAAAGAAATACAGATAGCGGTTGAAAAAGGCGAAATGTTGCCTTTAATGGAGGAGTTTTATACCATTCAGGGCGAGGGTTACCATACGGGAACAGCGGCCTACTTTATCCGAATCGGCGGTTGCGACGTAGGTTGCCATTGGTGCGATGTGAAAGAAAGCTGGAATGCCGAATTGCATCCGCCAACTAGTATCGATATTATCGTAGCCAATGCCAAAAAATACGCCGAAACGGTTGTGGTAACCGGCGGTGAACCGTTAACATGGGACATGACCGTGTTGACCAACAAGTTAAAGGAACAAAATCTTCGTGTGCATATCGAAACTTCCGGTGCCTATCCCGTAACGGGCAGCTGGGACTGGTTTTGTCTTTCCCCCAAGAAAACAAAACTTCCGGTGGAGGATGCCTATAAAATCGCACACGAACTAAAAGTGATTATCCATAACAAACACGATTTCCAGTTTGCCGAAGAACAGGCGGCAAAAATTAACGACAACGCCATTTTATTCCTGCAACCCGAATGGAGCAAAAAAGAGGAAATGACCCCGTTAATTGTAGATTATGTTATGAATAATCCCAAATGGCGCGTATCTTTACAAACCCATAAATATTTGAATATTCCATAATTTTTATAACCAACAACCAAAAACAATGAAAAAACTGATGGTAACTTTCGCACTTGTTTTAGTAGCGAACTTAGGAATGGCTCAGGTTAACGAAGCCTTCAAAAAAGACGTATTGAAAATGATTGAACTTACGGGTTCGGCCGGTCAGATGAAATTGGCAAAAGATCAGATCCTGAAAATGGTTCCGAAAGAAAAGCAAGCTGCTTTCTTAGTGGAATTCGAATCCACATTACCAGCCCTGTATGATAAAATGGCCGGAGTGATGATGACCGAATACACTCATGACGATATAAAAGCGATTTTGAAATTTTACGAAACGCCAGTTGGAAAAAAAATGACTGAAAAATCAGGGGTTTTAGCCGAGAAAAACATGGCTGCAAGTCAGGAGTGGGCTATGGGCTTACAAGGAATGATGATGAAATACATGCAATAATAGCATGGTCTGAATATAAAAAAAATCCCAAGCTGTAATGGTTTGGGATTTTTGTTTTATAAATGGGTCAGTTTGGCCAGATAATCATAATGTTCCCCTTCCAAAAGCAATTCGCTTTTCAATCCGTTGGCGTAAGCGGCGTTTTGTAGTGTGTTATAATCAATGTACATCCAGTCAAAAGGGGTTTCTTTTTCGCCTTTATATGAAACATTAAAAATCACTTCCCCATAATATTCATTGTCGCTCGGAATCCATTTACCACCGTCTTCATCTTCATCAAACATATAGATGATATCGGAACTGTCCAATAAAATCTGACCATTTTCATTCAACAGTGATTTTAGTTTTTGAAGAAAACCGGCAATCTTTTTCAGCTTTCCGCACATTCCGGCTCCGTTCATCATCAGTAAAATGGTATCGTATTTCTCGTTTTCGATCTCCATTACATTTTGAACACGGGCCTTTTTTACGCCACGCAGTTCACAAGCCTTAATCGCATTGGCAGAAATATCAATGGCAGTCACGTCTAAGTTTCGCTCATTTTGCAGATACAAAGCATGGCTTCCCGCTCCACAGCCCACATCCAATACTTTTCCTTTGGCCAGATCCAAGGCTTTTCGTTCCATTTTCGGCATGGCTTTATACTCGCGAAACAAATAGGCAACACTCATTTCATCGGCTTCCGATATGGAGGTTTCCGTAATTAAATCTTCCGGGGAATTGTTGGTTTGGTAATCCAGTATGGCTTTTCCGAAAAGGTCTTTCATTGTTGTAAATTTGTTACGATGGTTATTTGTTTGTCTGAATTGAGTAATTTTGCAGGGTTATTTTTCGAATAAACGAATAACCAGATCCAAAATGCTCAAACCGTCCTTAAACGAACTTCAAAAGTTGGCCAAAGATAAGCATAACGAAAACAAAAAGTATTTCGATAAGCTTAAAAAGAAGACGCCTAAAAATCTGGATTATGTGATGCAGGACTTGCACGATGCCGAATTCAGGCGCACGGATTGTCTGGAATGCGCCAACTGTTGCAAAACGACCGGGCCACTTTTCACTTCTGCCGATATTGAGCGCATCGCAAAACATCTGAAACAGAAACCACAACAGTTTATCGACCAATACCTTCGCATCGATGAGGATAACGATTATGTGTTGCAAAGTGTGCCGTGTACTTTTTTGGATGCTCAAAATTACTGCATGATTTATGAGGTTCGCCCGAAAGCCTGCCGTGAATTTCCGCATACGGACCGAAAAAAGTTTCAGCAGATTTCCGATCTGACGTTAAAGAATGTTGCGATTTGTCCGGCAGCCTATAATATTGTTGAAGAAATGAAAAAGAAATTACCGTTATAATATGAAAGTATACAAATCTAAAGTGGATTGGTTCTTCTTTTTGCCATTATCCTATCCGATATTTCTATGCGTTAAAGGTTTTATAACCGGTAGTTATTTGATGTCGGCAATTACGTTGATCATTTTGGTGTTGATCGGTTTAATGATTCAAAAAACGGAATACACCATTTCGGAAAATACATTGAATGTTAAATCCGGATTTCTGGTAAATAAGAAAATTGATGTGAAAACCATCAGAAAAATTGAGAATACGAAAAGTATAATCAGTGCTCCGGCACTTTCAAGAGATCGAATTTTGTTGATCTATAATAAGTTTGATGACATTGAGATTTCACCAAAGGACAAGGAAGAATTCATAAAACATCTGTTGGTAATCAATCCGAATATTGAAGTAAAGTCATAATAAAAAAGGAGCTCAATTTGAGCTCCTTTTTTATTCACCATATATAAGGTAGGGTTTTCGCATCGTTTTAAAATCTGCTATTCCTTTTTTCCAGCTTTTTCGGATCTCATTTTCCGAAACGCCGGTTTCAATCTGTTGCTGCAGTTTTTTGGTTCCGGCCAACTTGGTGAAGAAATCATTAAAGAATTTCGTTTTGTCACCGGTAGTTTGGTAGGCTTTCATCAGCCATTTCAATTCCAGTTGTGTTACTTTTTCAATTTTTGACAAATCTTCTCCATAACAGGTTTTACCATTATGCGTGGGATCTTTGGCGCCTAAATTCGGTAGCGGGACAAAACTGAAATCACTTTTGGGTAAAAAGGGCGAACCGTAAAGCTGAAATTGTTTGTCGGTTCCGCGCCCCATACTCACATTCGTCCCTTCGAAGAAACACAAACTGGCATATAAATTAATCGCTTGGTCGTTGGGTAAGTTTGGTGATGGTTTTGCCGGTAAGCTGTAAGCCATATTCCGGGTGTAATTCAAACAGGGAATTACAGTTACTTGGCAGGTCATTCCGTTTTTCAGCCATTTTTCTCCGTTGATCATCTTGGCATATTCCCCAATCGTCATGCCGTGCAATACCGGAATTTGATGCATCCCTACAAAACTGGTATGCTCTTTTTCTAAAACGGGACCATCAACGATGCCGCCATTCGGATTTGGTCGGTCTAAAACGAGTAACGGAATATTGTTTTCCGCACAAGCTTCCATCACATAATGTAATGAAGAAATATAGGTGTAAAAACGCGCACCTACATCCTGTAAATCAAAAATCATAACATCGATTCCAACTAATTGTTCCGGTTTAGGTTTTTTGTTGTTGCCGTAAAGCGAGAGAATCGGCAGACCGGTTTTGGTATCTTTTCCGTCTTTGATTAATTCCCCGGCATCGGCAGTACCACGAAAGCCATGTTCGGGAGCATAAATTTTCTGAACAGCAATTTTATTTTCCAACAGAAAATCCACCAAATGAGTTTTGTCCGACAAAATTCCGGTTTGATTGGTGACAATACCTACTTTTTTATTTTTCAATAAAGGTAAATACGCCGCATGATTATCGGCTCCGGTTTTAATTTCGGATAACGGTTTTTTGTCCGTGGAAACGATTTCTTCTTTTTCCTTTTCCCTTTTCTCTTGGGTCTTGGCAGAATTTCCGCAGGCGACTATCGATAAAAACAAGAATAAAACTGTATTTTTGAAGACCGAATTTGAAATCATATACTTTGAAATTAGAATATTTTATTGCTAAAAGGCTTATCACTACTAAAAACTATAAAAGTAGTATATCTGCACCAATTATAAAAATTGCCATAGCGGCGATAGCCATCGGAATGATTATGATGATCGTTTCCATTGCCACCGGTATGGGTTTGCAGCAAAAAATACGCCAAAAGATTTCTGCTTTCAACGGCCATGTGATTATTTCGAATTACGACGACAACCAATCGGAAGTCAGTGTGGAACCCATTTCCTTGAATCAGAAGTTCTATCCGAAGTTCAAAAGCATTGATGGTATCAGTCATATTCAGGCAGTAGCGACCAAAGCCGGTATCATCCGAACCGAAAAAGCGTTTGAAGGAATCGTTTTCAAAGGCGTAGGCAAAGATTTTCAGTGGGAAAACCTGCAGGAATACATCATCAGCGGAACAATACCCAACTTAAAAACGAATCTCAATCCCGAAGTCATCATCTCACAATACCTGGCAAACCGACTTCAGTTGAAAGTCGGCGATAAATTCAACACCTATTTTATGAAAGAGGAAGGAAAATTGCCCAACCTCCGTAATTTTAAAATCGTCGGAACATACAATTCCGGTTTTCAGGAATTTGACGCTACCTATATATTAGGAGATATTCGTCATGTGCAACGCATCAACAAATGGCAGAAAGATCAGGTAGGTGCTTTCGAAGTTTTTATCACCGATTTTTCAAAAATAAAAGAAAAGGGTGAAGAAATCTATGCTGAAATTCCTTCTACCTATAATAGTGTAACGATAGAGGAAAAATATTTCAATATTTTCGAATGGCTAAAACTGTTTGATTTTAATATTGTAGTGATTCTTATTATTATGATTGTTGTGGCTACAATCAATATGGTGGTGGCTTTGTTGGTGTTAATTTTGGAACGAACCCAAATGATTGGAATCCTCAAGGCTATTGGCGCCAATAACTGGACCGTTCGAAAAATATTCCTGTATAATGCGGGTTATTTAATCCTTCGCGGTTTGTTTTGGGGGAACCTTGTCGGCATCAGTGTGTTGCTGGTTCAGAAACATTTCGGTGTCATCAAGCTTAATCCTGAAAATTATTATGTAACCGAAGCCCCGGTTGCCATAGATGTCTTGAATATTTTGGTGCTTAACCTGGGAACAATATTGGTTTGTTTGCTGGTTTTGTTAATCCCTTCCTATATTATTACCAAAATATCACCGGTCAAAGCCATCCGATTCGATTAGGAGCGAAAGTTCCGGGCTTTTTTTCGGACCATATTCCCGCTTTCCGTTACAATCCGTCCTTGCGAGCTTGCGCTGCAATCTCCCAAAGCCGGGAT
>NZ_FMTY01000025.1 GCF_900100625.1 Flavobacterium saliperosum | reverse complement strand
CTCCAGACCGTTATGAGTAATTATTTTAAAAATGTCAGAAACAAAAAAAACTAATTGGAAAACAACAGATAAAAGATTTGTTGCTTTTTTGGATATACTTGGCTTTAAAGATAAAGTTATGAGGAATACTCATAACGAAATATATGATGAATTAACTAAACTGTCAAAAGCTAAATCATTTATAGAAGAAACAGCTTCAAAATCTCATGATGGTGAGGTTTACAAAGATGCTGATATATATATTGTAAGTTTTTCAGATTCAATAGTAATCTTTTCAAAAAATGACGATTTTGAAAATTTTGAATTCTTCCTAATTTCTGTAAGATACCTATTTGCAAATGCAATAGTCAACAATATTGCATTAAAAGGTGGTATTGCCCATGGTGAAATTAGTTTAAACAAAAAGGAGCAAATTTATTTTGGACAACCAATCATTGACGCATATCTAATTGAAGAAGATGTTAATTATTTTGGAGTTGTTGCTCATAACTCTATTGATAAATATATTGAAACTGCGGAGTCAAATTATACAAACTCTAAAATCATGGAACGCATCCTTTTTAGAGAAAAAACACCTCTAAAATGCGGTAAAATAAAACACATTAATTTAGATTGGTTTATAATGAGTATAAAGTATGACGCAAATGAAAATCAAAAAACAAAAATAATAGATATTTTAAACCGATTTAATTTAACAGCTTCAGGATCAGCAAGAAGATATGTTGACAATACAATAGAGTTATTTGAAGATTTGAGTTCAAAGGAAAAAATAAACTTAAAGCCATTAGATCCATTATAACTACTCATAACAGTGGTTTTGCGAAATTTGGGCTTTAAGGTTTAAAATTATGGTAGGTTTGTATTTGTAAACTTAGTCTTAAATTTATACTTTTGGGTAAACTAATCCCCAAACTTCGCAAAGCCACGGGACGTTAGCGGCAACTGTATCACAAATGCGCGAAAAACCAATCTTTCCTTAAATAATTACTGGATTTATATTATTCCCCTACTCTCTTATAT
>NZ_FMTY01000016.1 GCF_900100625.1 Flavobacterium saliperosum | reverse complement strand
TCACTAAAACTCCAGGAAACCGAATCCTCGTTTGCCGAGTGGTACCAGTCCGATAATTGATTCCGGTTATAGCATAAAAAAAGCGCTCCTGTTACGGAACGCTTTTTTTATTTGTGTTTTCAAATTGCTTATTTCTTCACAATCATGAATTCGGAACGTCTGTTTTTAGCATGCTCCTCTTCCGAACATTTGGTGCATTGTACTTTCGGCTCGCTCTCGCCGTAGCCTTTGCCTTCGATGCGCTCTTTGGCAATCCCTTTCGAGATCACGTACTGCACCGTAGCTTTGGCGCGACGATCGGATAAGTTCATATTGAAACTGTCCGTCCCACGGTTGTCCGTGTGCGATTTCACCATAATCACCATGTTCGTGTTGTTCTTCATTACCTGAACCAGTTTGTCTAACTCAAACGCCCCTTGTTTGGTAATGTTGCTTTTGTTGAATTCGAAGAAGATATCGTTTAGGATCACTTCCGTTTCCGTGATGATAACGTCAATAGGATCCAATTCCGCCACGATTGGCATTTCACCGCCTTTGGACTTGTCTACTGCAATGGTCTTACTTACAAAGCCGTCTTTCGACACCTGTAGCGTATAAACCTTGTCACATTCCGTAGCGTAAGTCGTCAAGCCGTCCGCTGCGGTGGTTTTGGTTTCAATCACGTTGTTTCGGTCATCCAAAATGGCAACCGCAGCTCCGGAAAGGATTTCCCCCGTCTTCGCGTTTTTAACCGTCGTAATCAACTGTACCCCACATACCGGAATGGCCATGTAGATATCGTCCTGTCCGCCGCGGTTACTCGAGAAGAAACCAACATTCTGGTCTTTGTGGAAGGAAAATGCAAAATCATCTTTCTCCGAGTTGACCGGTTTTCCGACATTCTTCATCTCGGTGCCTTTCTCAAGGTCAACCACAAACACATCCAATCCGCCAAAACCCTGTTTCGAGTCGGAAGAGAAGTACAGTTTGTTGTCGTCTGTAATAAAAGGGAAGTTCTCTCTGCCTTCGGTATTGATCTTATCCCCTAAATTCTCCGGTGAATCGTAAGTATTGTCCCCCGTGATTTGTACTTTCCAGATGTCCGAACCACCAAGGGTACCCGGCATATCGGAGGAGAAGTACAAGGTTTTGCCGTCTTTGGACAAACTCGGATTCCCTACATTGTAATCTTTATTGTTGAATGGCAAGGCTTGGATGTTCCCCCATTTGCCATCGGTCTTGGTCGCTTTGAACAAGCCCACGTTTCCGAATTTCACTTTTTTCTCCTTGTCTTTATCAAAGATCTTGTCCCGGAAAGTCTCGCTGGAAAAATACATCGTGTTCCCGTCGGCGGTTACCACAGCGGGGCCGTCATGCCATTTGCTGTTCAGTCCTTCCGCTTCGGTGGGTTTGCTGTACGTACCGTCGGCATTACGGGTGGCTTTGTACAAGTCCAGATAAGGCTCGTCGGTCCATCCGTAGTTTTTTCTCGAGGTGTTTCGCGCCGAAGCGAAATACAGCGTATTGTCGTTGGTTAATACCGCACCAAAATCCGATTTGTCACTGTTGATGTCCATCGTCTGGAAATCAAACATTTTTTGCTGATCGGTTAATCTTGGAATATAATTCGGCTCTTTCTTAAAGGCGATTGCGCGCTGATCGTTAGGTGCCAAAGCGGCAAAGGTTTGCATTTGCCTGTTGGCTTCCTCATACTGTGCGTTGGATTTGAGCATTTGCGCATAACGGTAGTAAATTTCGGCATCCTGCTTCTCCTCCGTTGCCTTGGCGTACCATTTGGCCGCTTCAACGGTGTTGAAAACATTGTAGTAGCTGTCGGCCAATTGGCGGTAAACGTAATTGTCGGCTTTGTTGTTGCTCACCAATTTCAGATAGGCTTCCGCTGCATCGATATATTCGTAACGATTATACAGCTTGTCGGCCGTTTGCGTGTCTTTGTTTTGCGCTGATAGGGTCAAACCAGCGAATACAAAACTTAGAGTGATATAGGTTTTCTTCATGTCTTACTGTCGCTGTTAAATTAGAAAAATCGTGGTGAAGTGGATGCTTTCTTGTAGAAATTGATATCGTACAACAACATGAACTCGTGAGAAGCTCTGGTTTTTGCCGATAAATCCGATACGATATAATCGTAAGCATACCCTACTCTTAATGTTGGGGTAACGGCGAAGTTCACCATCGCGCCGAAAGAGTCTTCCAAACGATAGGTTACTCCCGCTTCAAACTTATTGAACAACAACGTGTTTAACGATGCGTCTACCGATACCGGGGCATTGAAAGCCGTTTTTACCATCGCAAACGGTTTTAATTTCATGTTCTCGCTGATGTCAAAAACATAACCTCCCGTTACAAAATAGTGGGACGCTTCCGATCCGAACTCCCTGCCGTTAAAGTCAAGGTGTTTCGATTTCAGTAAATTCGGTACCGAAGCGCCGATATAGTATTTGTCACTATAGAAAAACAATCCCGTTCCGATGTTTAAAAACGTATTGCTCGTGTTCTCCGAAAACGCCGGGTCGTCCGCATCCGGTACATTATTGTACACATCGCTGAACAAACCTACATTATGGAACGTCGCACCCGCCTTCAATCCGAAAGCCAGCTTGTGCGAATCTCCTAAATTTAAAGTGTACGAGAAATCACCGTAAACGTTGTTCTCTTCCACCGGACCAATCTTGT
>NZ_FMTY01000007.1:86292-133479 GCF_900100625.1 Flavobacterium saliperosum | reverse complement strand
GTTGACGAATAAGTTCCACCCGTTGTGAAACCAGCTACTCCCGTTGGTGTCGGATTTGATCCGTTACTACAAACCGGTGTCGGATAACTGAATCCAGTTGTCGGTACTACACTGGAGTTAACCGTAATGGTCCCTGTAGCTGTAGCCGCAGGTGTACATCCTCCGGATGTTGTTACGGTATAATTAAATGTTCCGGCAACTGTAGGGGTCCCACTAATAGTAAAGACTCCTGCAGAATAACTTCCTGTAACACCCGTTGGCAATCCTGAGACGGAAGCTCCGGTAGCGCCTCCACCTACAGCATAAGTTATGGTAGAAATTGGATTGTTAACACAAACTACTTGATTTGTAGTTCCTGCCAATGACGTAAGGGTTAAGGTCGGCAACGATCCTATTGTAATGGGAACATTGTAAGTAGTGGAACATCCGAACAAATCAGTAGCAGTTAATGTATAAGTGGTGTTCGTCGTTGGTGAAACTGTTGGAGACAAAGTGGTACTGTTAACCATATTTGTTGTCGGACTCCATGAATAACCGGTAATGCTGTTAAAATCTCTCAGGGTAACCGCCCAGGAGACCAAACTTCCGGTTCCACCGCCACCTCCTCGGTTATCGGCAACTTTTAATGTCCAAGTAGTATTGGCATTTCCTCCAGCTGCATTTATGGCATCCAAAACCGTTTGCGGAAAACAATAAGTTGCCGTACCGCTAACAACAGGTAATGGAAGTGGTGTGAAATTATAGGTGTTACCGTTTACAGTAATCTGTACGGCTGTTGGGACAGGCCCTCTTCCAATATCACTGTGATCGGTATGGTTAATGGTAAAACAGATGGATTGTACCGAACCTGTTGTTAGCGTCGTATTGACCATTCCGGTTGAAGTTAGCGCATTTGTCAACCCCGTCGCATTATTATTGGGTATGGCTGTATTAACATTATTGGAAAACAATCGGTCATTATATGGTGTCCCTAAAGACAAGACCCCGTTCAAATTTACGCTATCCCCGGCACAAATAGTTGCCGAAGACGGATTAACGACAATTACAGGACCCGCATTCAGGTTTATCCTTTTTGACATTACACTTGTACATCCGTTTCCGGTTACAACAAGAGATATCAGATAATCTCCGGTACTGGTATAGGTATGGGTTCCCGGATTAGGACTTGTTGAAGTTGTACCATCACCAAAATTCCATAAATACGATGAAGCCCCTACAGAACTGTTCGTAATCGTTACCACTAAAGGCACAGAACAGGACGATGCCGGTGTAGCTGTAAAATTAGCCGTAGTCCCCATCTGAAAAGTACCTCCCCAATCCAATGTGAAACCATTGTTGGTCTGACTGTAATTGTCAATAAGCAAAGCATATGTTCTTCCGGCGGTAACCGTTATTGGCGCATTAAATTCGGCCGGACAGGGTTCGCCTGTGGTTGTGGCCAACATCCCAAAAGTAGATCCCGGAATACCACAACTGAAAGGGCCGGCTGAGGCATAATTATAGTTACAGGAAACCAATGTTCCCAAACAACCCGAAGTGACATCATATAATGCCCAATCGTATTCATCGGCAGCAATTGGAGTACCCAAAAACTCTAATGTTCCCGTTACCCCCACCGTAAATTTAACCCAAACGTCTTTTCGTACCGGAGCCGCAAAACATGCGGGTTGAACACCACTGGCACTGAATCCGCTAAGATCAGGATAACTCATACTCGATTTATCACAAACATTTGAAGCTGCACTACAGGTGTTCCCAGGACTGGCTGCCGGTGGTGTTGAATTGATACACACCTGAAAATCTCCAGTACTGGCTCCATTTGACTCAACTGAAACCCAAACCTGGGTACCGGGAACCAAACCTAATGTACTGGTTACGGCATTCGTTCCGGTTCCGGAATTACACATATCGTATGTTCCGGAGCCACAACCTGAAGCAATAAGGGTAACCACCACGTTGGAAAGCGGTGAAGCGCCATTAGGAGTTACCGTAACGCTGTTATTGGCATTGGTAGCGATAAACGTAAACCAAACCTCATTTCCGGGTCCGGCAGTGTCGCAGGTAATTATTCCATCACTGGTAGCGTTGGTATTGGACGAATTAAAACAAATACTACCCGAAGCAGGAAGTGCAACGGCCAACGCATTGCTACAAACATCGTTTGAAGGAGTCTGAGCCCAAGTTCCAAACGACACTAACAGTAAAAATATCAAGTATATTTTTTTCATGACAATTCAATCTAGTAGGTTGAAATTATATCTAATTTTCTTTTCTTTTGGATTTCACTTTTAGGCAAAACCATCAATCTGACTGCAGAACCCAATTGAACATAAGTAACTTGCGTTTCCGTTCTGTTGGCCTCTATGAGCTGATCTATGTTGTAAGGTATTGCCGGTTTGAGTCGGGGGTTTTTAACCTGAATCTGAAAAGTTCCTTCGTATTTTTTTAACTTTTCGGTAATCGTCAAATTGTCTTTTTTAGGCGTCTCCTGACCAAAAATTGTCACGGAAAGCATAAAAAAGCAAATAAGCAAAAACAATTTTTTCATTATAATTAGGAGTTAAAGGGTTGTTATCAGTGTAAAAATGACATGCGAATCCATCGGGTTGTCAAAAGATGACTTCCGAATAAACCGCATTTTTAAAATCTCGATGGAAATCAAAACAAGGATTGCTGTTTTGATCCTATTTTACAGGCTTTCATAGCTTATAAAATACACTAACGCTAAGGAATCTAAAGTAGTTTTGTTTCATGTATGTAGAATATTCATTATTAACTAATTGTTAAAAAATTTCAAATTTGAACAAAAATGATAAATTTTAACACATATTCAAATTTATTTCAAAAATTTTTCACATCATAAAACGTCTTTTGTTAAAAAAATCGACAAAAGCAAATAAAATCGATAAAAACCAGAATCAGCTGCTTTAAAGCATTTCTGTTCTCAATCTTAAATGAAGTGTTCTTCACATTGTACAACGAGGAGTGTTTATCGGATTAATCGCACTTTAAACGAATCCCAAGCGAAAAGTTATTTACATTTCATATATTTGGTTCCACATTTTTTCATTTATGAAACTCCCTAACGTAAAAAAAGCGTATTTCGCCTCCGATCAGCATTTTGGCGCACCCACCGCTGAATTGAGTTTTCCGCGAGAACAAAAATTCGTCGCCTGGCTCGATGAAATCAAGCACGATGCCGATGTTTTGTTTTTATTGGGTGACCTATTTGATTTTTGGTTTGAATATAAAACCGTTGTCCCAAAAGGATTCGTGAGAGTATTGGGAAAACTGGCCGAACTGCGCGACAGTGGCATTCCCGTCTATTTCTTTGTGGGAAACCACGACTTATGGATGTACGATTACTTTGAAAAAGAATTGAACATACCAGTATATCACAAGCCGAAACACTTCACTATCAATGGGAAGGAATTTTTCATAGGTCACGGAGACGGCTTAGGCCCTGGAGACGTAGGGTATAAAAGAATGAAAAGGGTCTTTACCAATCCGTTTTCGAAATGGCTTTTCCGATGGCTGCACCCCGACATTGGAGTGAAATTAGCCCAATACCTCTCCGTAAAAAACAAATTGATTTCGGGAGAAGAAGATGTTAAATATCTGGGAAAAGAGAACGAATGGCTCTACCAATATGCGCAGAAAAAACTGGAAACCAAACACTATGACTATTTCATCTTTGGCCACAGGCATCTGCCTCTTGAAATCTTATTAAAAGAAGAGTCCCACTACTTCAATCTGGGCGATTGGATAGGCTATTTTTCCTACGGTGTTTTTGACGGAACCACTTTCGAGTTGAAGCGTTTCAATCATTAATCATTCATGGGTTAAATGACCATCGCGTACCGTTTTTCCTTTCCAATACTGCATTAGGGTAAACGCTGCAATAGCAGAAGATGCCAACCCTTCAAAAAGTAAACCGGCACAATACTGGTAAACCGATGGGCTTCCTCCAAAAAGGAAAGCTTCAGACAGGGTTTTGATATACTCTTCCCCGCCTTGGATGTGAATGTAAATATTTAGGCCTATGATACTTAAAATTACACCTACAAAAGCCGTCAAGGCCCCTGAAGTGAGATTAAAAAGATAATCATTCTGTCCGCCATAAATATTAGCCTTGATGGTGCGGTTAATTCCGTAGAAAATAATGAATACATTCAGAATTCTCAGAAAGAAATTATCAGACAATCCCAACACCTCCATAAAGAGGAAGTAAATCCCGATTCCCACAAAAATGATAAACCCGTTTATAAATTCTCTTGACTTAAACATAGCATTCCATTTATTAGTTAAAAACCTAAGAACAAATTCGCAGCGAATACGTTAATTCACCGTTCTGACAATCAGACCTTTAACAAATTTATAAAATGTTTTTGAATAAATCACCCAAGACATTCACAATTAACCATTTAAGATAAAAAGAAGCGCAAACCAATCTTCCCTTCCTAATCAATGAAGCAAAATCCAATCGTTATGCCAAAAATAATCCCATTGGGCAGTCGCCAAATCGGTTTCGGGATCAATAAGGGTGATCAAAGGCTTTTGATTGACTGAAACCCTGCAGTCGGCATAAATACAGACTTCCCTACCTTGTCGAAGATAGTGGGATTTTATACGTTGTGCCATCTGCCAAATCATATCGGGTTTAGTGGACATTCCGTCAATCTGCCTGCGGGTCAAATGTTTTTCCAACGGATAATACAGCTGTTCCTTTGTGTGTTTATCAATGATTTTAAAAACAACAAACCCGCTTCGTTCCCGCAGCATCATGCGCCAGCTTAACCGGTGTCCTTCCTCGGTGAACAAAACATCGCCCTTAATAAACCAATGCCGAAGCGGCAAAAGCAACTGAAGAATAAAATAAGGCACGAACAACCAATAAAACAAGGTCTTTCGGGAGTTCATTGCGGAATCAGCCGTAACTACTGGCTTGCGTTTGAAGAAAAAAGCACGAATGGTTTCCGGAGAATAAAAGAACACCGCAAAACTTAAAGCAAAATATGGAAACACCCCAATTTTAAGAAAAACCGAATTAAAAAGATGAAACATCAAAGAGACAATAATTGCTAAAGTACGGGTACGTTTCCAAAGCAGCATCGGGATGATCAAACCATCGAAAGCAATCCCGGCATAGGCAATAAAAACATGAAACGAAGCGTTGGAAAACACCCCGTGCATCCATTGATAATCGCGGATTCCCGTAAAAAGTATTCTGGTATACGTGCCGTCGAGCCAATCGGGATAAAATTTTGCCACGGTGGCAAAGAAATAAACGATAGCCATCTGAAGAATCATCACCAACGAACACCAGGCCGGCATGGAAAGTCGCTTTATTTTTGGATTTAGCCGGGCATCCATCGAGGCGTATTCGTTAGCAGGAAGAAAAAACATAATAAATCCCACCAACATCAGCAGATAGTAATGATTGTTATAGGATGTTTTTTGCATGAAATAAGTTCCGGCCCACAACACCATAAGCCATCCCAAACTGAGACGGTACCTGTACCCCAACATGACCAACAACGACAAACACCCCATGATACCATAATAGAAATACATTCCGTATCCGGGCAACGGCTGCAACCATTCCATCCCAATATGGGAAAACGTAAACTCGGTAACGACAAAATTATTCCTCACCCAACCCGTTATAATCGCACCAAAGGTCTCACAGGCGAACAGGAATCCGAAAAAGATCCTGAACAGAACCAAAGGGGCGTTATCAATCGGTCGGAATAACTTAGAAACCATTCAGAAATCGGTTAGAAATATAAAGCTGTGCGGTCTGCTTATCGGTATCCAACTGCTGCTTCAAGGCATCAACGGAAGGAAACTTTTCTTCGTCTCTAATCTTTTCGTGTATGGACACCGTAATCATTTTGGTGTACAAATCCTGATTGAAATCAAAAAAATGCACTTCAATACTTTGAACATCTCCTCCTACCGTAGGATTAATTCCGATGTTCATCATCCCGTAAAACTTTAAACCGTCAATAACCGATGACACAATGTAAACACCGTTTTTCGGAATCAGCTTGTAAGTATGGTCAACGGCAATGTTTGCAGTCGGAAAACCAAGGGTACGACCAAGTTTTTTGCCTTCAATCACCGTTCCGGAGAAAAAATAATCATACCCCAGATACTGATTCGCCAAGAAAATGTTACCGGCGTCCAAAGCATTTCGGATTTTGGTGGAACTGACCGAAACATCGTCAATCTCCTCTGCGGAAATCTGCTCCACTTCAAAGCCGTAGCGTTCCCCAAACCGAATCAGATCATCGATACTGGCCGTACGGTTTTTCCCGAAACGATGATCGTAACCGATAATGATTTTTTTTATTTTGAATTTGTCGACCAAGATATTCTTAACAAATTCTTCCGCTGTTAGCTGTGAGAAAAGTTCATCAAAGGGATGAACCACCAAATTTCCGATTCCGAATTTCTCAAGAAGCACGGTTTTCTCTTCAATGGTATTCAGCAATTTGATTTCGGCATCCTGCTGCAACACCATTCGGGGATGTGGGAAAAAAGTAAGCACCAGACTTTCACAACCCAAAACCGAAGCGGAAGTCGTCAGCTTTTCCAGGATGCGCTGATGTCCGATATGCACCCCGTCAAAAGTACCGAGGGTAACCACGGTTGCTGAAGAAATGTCGAATTCCTGTATGGATGAAAATACTTTCAATAGTTTTTGTTTGCACAAAGGTAACCAATGCAATCATATTTCAAAAAAGATAAGCAAAAGTTTTTGAATTCATTTTCAATAGATTAGAAGTGTTTTTTTTATCAAAAACGAAAAAAAATGTGAAAAAAAATATATATTTGACACACTAACTAACAAAATAACTTAAAAATGAAAAAAAAACTACTATTTTTAGTCTTGGCTTTCTTTTCCGTTTTAAATTCACACGCACAGGAAAAAAAAGTGTGGCATTTGATTAAGGAAGAGACTGTCCGTCAGGAAGCAAAAGTACGAAGAAGTTCCTTTCCCGAACGTTATTCAATATGGAAACTGGACATGACGTCTTTAAAGAATCAATTGGCAAATTCACCGGTTCGAGGCGAATTTAAGGGAACTTCAAACGTTATCATTGAATTGCCGAACGCTAACGGTGAAATCGAAAAGTATTCCGTATTGGAAACTCCGATTATGGAACCCGAATTGGCAGCAAAATTTCCGATGATCAAATCCTATGTGGGAAAGGGAATCGATGACCCAACTGCAACGGCAAGGTTTTCAGTAACCCAGTTGGGACTGCACAGCATGGTACTTTCCGCCGGAAAAAGCACGGCCTACATTGATCCTTATACCGAAGATCGGAGACACTACATCGTTTACAACAGGGCCTCATTAATTGGAGACAACCAAACTTTTGAATGCCTTACGGATGAATCCAAACATTTGGCGTCATTGGAAAACGACCGCAGAGCAAACGCAAACGAACGGGAAGATACCAACGACAGAAAATTAAGAACCTATCGTTTAGCCCAATCCTGTACCGCAGAATACGGAAATCTTTTCGCGGGAACCGGCACCCTGGCCCAGCAAAAAGCAAACATTCAGGCGCAAATGGCGGTAACCATGACCCGCGTTAACGGGGTGTATGAAAACGACTTGGCCATTACAATGATTTTTGTTGCCAACAACGATGCCATCATTTATTTGGGCGCAACGAACTCCGACCCATGGAACGGTGAATTCAACACGCAAACCGGAATAACAATCGATGCCAACATTGGTTTTAACAACTACGACATCGGACATAACTTCAACACCAGCGGAGGTGGAAATGCGGGATGTATCGGCTGTGTTTGCGGACCGGACACAAATCCTACAGGTAATCACAAAGGAACTGGTATGACTGGAAGATCCAATCCTACCGGAGATGCTTTTGATATTGATTATGTGGCGCACGAAATGGGGCACCAGTTTGGAGGATTTCATACTCAGAGTAGTTCTGGTTGTCGCTCGGGAAGCGGCTTAACAGAAGTTGAACCGGGATCGGGTTCTACCATTATGGCCTATGCCGGAATTTGCAACACCAACGTTCAAAATAACAGTGATGCTTATTTCGCCTATGTGAACATCAGAGATATCATGGAAAATGTGAAATTCGGAATAAGTTCGTCTTGTCCCCAAATCACAAATTTCAGCAACAATCCACCTACCGCAAATGCCGGAAGGGATTACGTAATACCACGATCTACCGCATTTATGCTAATCGGTCAGGGTTCTGATCCGGATGGGGATCCCGTAACTTACAATTGGGAACAAAATGACCCCGGGAACCCTAATTCAACAGCGGCGCCAACAGCAACCAGAGCAGTGGGACCAATGTTCCGATCACTGTGGGGAACAACTTCTCCTATCCGTTACATGCCGAATAAAGCAACGGTTCTTGCCGGAAACACATCCAACACCTGGGAAGTGTGTCCTTCGGTTGGAAGGGATTTAAATTTCTCGCTAACCGTAAGAGACAACAACGCGGCGTTAGGACAAACCGCTACCGACTTAATGAAAGTTACCGTTAACGGAACTGCTGGGCCATTTGTCTTGAACATCCCCAACACAAACGTTTCCTGGCAAGCCGGAACAAATCAAACCGTGACCTGGAATGTGGCCGGCACCGACGTAAACGGAATCAATGCTAAATTTGTGGACATCTATCTGTCTACAGACGGCGGAAACAACTTTTCGACCTTATTGGCAAGCAAAGTTCCAAATGATGGAAGCGAAACCATTACGATTCCAAATACTCCCGGAACCACCAACAGAATAATGGTACAAGGATGGGATAACATCTTTTATGATGTATCCAACACCAATTTCACTATTACCGCACCAGCAACCACATTTGCAGTTGCATTCAATGGGGTTGCAGGAGAACAAAACAAGGCCGCATGTCAGGGTGCAAACGTTACCTACACCATAGACTATAAAGCTTTGGGTGGATTTAACGCTACCACAACATTCAGTGCGACAGGAAACCCTGCTGGTTCAACGGTTGCTTTCTCACCAACCTCGATGAGTGGCACAAACGGAAGCGTAACCATGACAATCAGTAACACCGCAGGAAACACTGCAGGTATGTACAACATTATCGTAACAGCAACTTCAGGGGCAACAACAAAAACGGTTCCTTATTATTTCGAATTGTTCAATTCAAATTTCGGAACAATGTCACTTACTTCACCAGTTAACAATGCCGTGGGACAAGGAACCAGCTTAAACTTGACTTGGGCTGCAAACGTCAATGCGACTTCGTATGATATACAGGTTGCAACAGACGTAGCTTTCACAAACATTATCAGCTCAGGAAATACAACTTCCACCACTTATTCTGTTTCCGGCCTATCACAAGCAACAGATTATTACTGGAGAGTTTTACCTAAAAACGTTTCTTGCAGCGGAACGTATAGTTCGGCCAATAAATTCACAACAGGCACAATTAACTGCGGCACAACGGCTTCAACCAATGTTCCGCTAACAATCGCAACCACTGCAAACGTAACAATCAATTCCACTTTAAACATTCCGGCCGGAGGAACGATTGGCGATGTTAACGTGACTATGAATGTAAGCCATACCTGGATTAACGATATGACCGCCACATTAATAAGTCCTTCCGGAACCCAGGTACAGTTGTTTGCACAACCTTGTACCAGTAACAGCATCCAGAATATCATTGCCACTTTTGACGATGACGGAGCAAACGTTGTTTGCGGTACCAATCCGGGTATTTCAGGAACCGTAAAATCCTCCCAGTTACTGTCTGCGTTCAACGGACAGTCATCTACCGGCACCTGGACATTGCGAATTTTTGATGCCTTTAATCAGGATGGAGGGTCGTTAAACAGCTGGAGTCTGAACATCTGCACCGTTCAAACTGCCGGAGTAGACGAAAACGCCCTTAAGAATTTCGTTATTTACCCGAATCCAAATAATGGTGATTTCAATATCCAATTCGAATCCGCTTCCGGAAATGAAATCAAAATAAATGTCCACGATATCAGCGGAAGAGTTATTTTTGAAAAAACGTATCAGAATACAGGCACCTTCAATCAGAATCTGCGATTAAATAATGTTCAGGCAGGAACTTATTTGGTAACCGTTCAGGATGGTGACAACAAAACAACAAAACGCATTATCATAAAATAATTCCTTTTAAAAAAATGAAAAGCCTCGTTAACGCGAGGCTTTTTTGTTTTTACAACACTACAATCCCATCTTCTTTCAGAGGAAACCATTCGGTATATAAACCAACTTAATGCGTTAAAAAAACAAACGGGAAGAAGGAAGAATACCGAAGACAACCACTATAGCTGTGTTTACACTCTATTCCATCGGGACACACTGAAAGCAATGCCCGCCAAAGCTCAAAATCAGCTTTAAAACTAACCGGAATTCAAAGAACCCCAACAACCTATACTGATAAGAAAACAACCCCAATAAAGCACAAAAAAAGAGGATTGAAAAATCAATCCTCTTTAATAATCCTATTTTAAAACTATTAGTTCTTGATAAAACGCAATGTTTTTGAAGAACCGTCTTTATCAATCTTAACAAAGTAAACACCGTTGGATAATCCGGAAGTATTAACCGTTAGATCCGATTGAGATACTTTTTCTTTAACCATTACCGTCTGACCGATGCTGTTAATGATTGTATAGCTATCCGGTAATCCTAGTTCACCCATATTGATGTTTAAAACACCGTTAGTTGGGTTCGGATACAAACTCACCGAATTATCGCTGTTGAAATCGGCAGCACTTAATACCGCAATCTTGAAGGATTTGGATTCGGATGTGCTAAACTCAGCGCCACTGGCAATCAGTTCATTTGTTGGAGTTCTTAACTCATAGAACCCGTTTCCGTAACTACAGCAAATACCATCACCATAAGAATCATTAATTGTAAAAGTATAACATTCGTTAGTTGCCAATGTCCACGTCTGATTGAAAACTGCAGGCATACTTGGATTCGCATCCGCAGTCGCTGCACCGGAATATAACGTTACGTTAGCACTGTTCTTTAATGTCCATGTAGTCTCGGAACCATAAGAATCTCTTTGCAACGTAAAGTTAACCTGTGTCGAACTGTAAATTGACACGGTAAAGTTAGCCGATTTAGTGTTATTTGCACCATTTTGGTCGGCCACACCATTAACTGTAGATATAGAGGTGTTAAATGTATGAGCACCGCTGGTCGTGGTTAATGTTGGCAATGTAATAACTGTTGAAGCTCCGTTAGCCAAACTTCCGTTCCAGTTATAGTTCTGTGGATTTACACCATCAATGTTATAGGTAATCACAGCACTAGTAAGAGTTGTAGTACCTATGTTCGTTAATGTTAAAGTAGGCGCAAAAGAGTTTTGGCACGCAGCTAAATTAAGATTTGTAATATCCAAAGACCCGTCAAATCCATACACCACAGGAGGGTTACATGCTGTGGAAGCTCCTAAAGTACTTCTTCTGGTGGCATTGGCCAAAACAGTAAGAATTCTCGTTTTCTGATTTTGGGTAAAGATATTCATACAGGTATCATCGGAATAATCCATATAGTTTTCAACCATATCGTTACCGGGAGCAGCCGGACAGGAATTATTTCCTGTTGCGCAACCAAAATTCGGATCGGCAGCCATTGGTGTGTCATTACAATAATCATCAGCCACACACGCTGCCCCGTCTTCTGCCCAAAGGTGACGTAAACCTAACCAGTGTCCTACCTCATGAGTTGTTGTTCTACCTCTGTCATATGGCGCGGCATAAGTTCCACCTGGGTATAATGCACTGGATCCAAAGGCATTGTAAGCCATAATAACCCCGTCTGTAGTAGCGGGACCACCATTAGCATTTAATCCTGTTAATCCTGAATTACTCGGGAATTGCGCATAACCTAACACACCGTTCAAATCACCACTGAAACGGGCGGTCCACATGTTAAGGTAACGGGTAGGATCCCAGATTGTGCTTGGTTTTAAAGTACCCTCAACACCGGACTGGGTCCAACTGGCTGTGTTTAAATTTACACGATTGATACCATTGGTAGCACCGCCGCTTGGGTTTTGCTGAGCCAAACAGAATTCCACTTCAACATCGGCACCAACAGGATTCGTATTGTAACCCGGTGTTCCCAACATTCTTCGGTAATCCTGATTCAAAACCGTAATTTGTGAAATAACCTGCTCGTCACGAATGTTTTCTCCCGCTCCATAAGCATCCCCATTGTGAATTACGTGAACGACAACGGGAATTCTGATAACAGCGTTAATCCCTCTTTTCCCGGCATTCTTTCTCTTAAACTCCTCAATTTTCGGAGCCAGCCAATTTTCGAATTGCTCGTTGGTAAGTCGGTTGGGAAATTTACTCTGCAACTGGTCTTCATATTCGGTCGACATACATCGTATATGCCCTGCATGAGGTTGTTGATTTCTTTCGGCAATAACCTGTCCGAAAGTTTTTGGCGCCTTACCTTGCTTTTGTTTGATTTGTCCCTGAGCAGAGACAGTCATCAAACCACTTAACAACAAGGCAAAAAAACCGCAATTGGTAATTTTTTTCATAGTGTAATACATATAGTTTTGTTAGTTCTAAAAAGTAAAAATAATCATTTTCAATAAATTAACTAAAATTTAACCTCAATTTTTGATAAATCAAATTTTTATTCACGGATTATTGCCAAAAAAAGGGGATTTCTCATAAAAACAAAATGTCCGATTATGACGTATTTAGGAACTTGACCACACTGTTTATTCGTGATTCTCTGCTTTGGTAAAAACAAAAAGAGGGTTGAAATACATCAACCCTCTTTTTCAATCGAATTAAAAAAACTATTTCTTGATAAACTGCAATGTTTTAACACTGCCTTCTTTTTCAATTTTAATAAAGTAAACTCCAACACTATAATTGGATGTATTGATACTTAAATCTTCTTGAGAATTCACGTTAACTTTATCGATTACCTGACCGATACTGTTGTATACGGTAAAGCTAGTAGATGTTCCGAATTCTCCTGCCATATTGATATTTAAAACATCTCTTGCAGGGTTTGGATACACCGTAACGGCATTAACCAATTCAAAGCTTGACGCACTCAAAGTGGTATCGCTACCAAAATAATATACGCCACCCAATCCGTTGGCCAGTGTAGCCGTTAAGGTAACATTAGGACCAAATGCCCCAACTGTAGCTGCATAAGGCACAGCAACACCGTCTTTAACAACTCTTAATTGTGTTCTTGTTTTTCCGGTTGCTGCTTCCCAAGCGGCAATTTCAGCTTCAGTGAAATAGAATTTCAATGTTACGTTTCCGGATGCATTGTTTGTTGTAGGTGTAACGGTAAATCGTTTTGCCATTACAAAGTTCGCAGGTACGTTATTACCGTTATAGGCAACTGCAGCTGCTCCGGCAGTAGCCTGATCTCTTGAAACCGCAACCGTTGTACAGCCGTAGTTGAAATTGTCGCTGGTTAAATCAGCCATAACTTTTCCTGTCGTATTATCTTTGGCATAAACAACCCCATTCGAAGGAATTGCCACCTGATATTGCGTTGCCGTATTTACCGCAACCTGAACATCGGTATTCACAGTAGCGGTTAAACTCATCGTATCCAACAACAACAACCCTGTTGCAGTCGCATTATTTATGTGTCTGAAAACAATGTATCCGGTCTGACCGGCAAAAGGAAGCAAACTATGCGTTTTCAACGTTGAAGCTGATGCCCCAATCGTAGCCGGAGCCTGCAATACAGTACCTGACGTGATATTAGCCGCAGATGAAACATTTGTCGTAAAATAAACCGCATAATCACCAGCAACTGCACCAGCACCAGCAATAATATAATTTAATGTTATAGCCGAAGCACCGGTTGGAATGGTAAATTGCGGGCTAATGATGAAATTGTTCGGATTAGCACTTCCTGTTCCTCCAATATAAGATAGATTTTTTGCAGAATAAGCACATCTTCCGGTAATCGTATTTGGCGCAGTACCGATACCATCAGCACCGTTAACAATACCCCAATTTCTTCCATCACCATCACCATCTAAAGCAGTCCAGCCAGTTGCGCTTTCGAAATCTGTAGAATACAAAGTATTAACCTGAGAAGCATTTGGAAGGACATCGTTATCCACAATTGTAATAACTATGGAAGAAGCTGCCGCATTTAAAACAGCATCCCCTCCGTTTGCATTTAGCGATAAGTTAACCGTAAACGTTTCAGCGGTTTCAACAAACCCGTCGTGGAACACACGAACTGTTAAGTTTTGTGTTGTAGTGGATCCGGCAACGAACGTTACGGACGGATTCACAATCTGATAATCCACCCCTTGAGTGGCAGTACCGCCTCCGGCTACGTTGAAAGTAACCACTGCGTTAGCTGTAGCAGCCTTACCGATGGTCACCGGAAAAGTAACATCCGTATAACTGCAATTGGTGTTTTCATTTATAGAACCTGTAGGATCATTAAAACGAATGATTGGCGTAGGAGTCTGACAAGCCGTAGAGGCGTTTAACGTATTTCTTCTCGGAGAATTCTGCATTACCGCCACCATTCTGGTTTTCTGATCGTTGGTGAAGGTATCCATACAAGCATCATTGGTATAGTCCATGTAATTCTGAATCATATCATTCCCTGGGGTTGCAGGACATGAGTTAACCAGAACACAGTCATAATTTGCATCACTTGCGGCCGGTGTATCGGCACAATAATCCTTATCCGCATTGGAGTTTGTAGCCGGACATGTGGCGTTGTCACCCCAGATATGGCGTAACCCCAACCAGTGACCTACCTCATGTGTCATGGTTCTTCCCAGATTGTAAGTACTGTTCATGATAAAAGTACCGTCATTTTCCGCGATGGTTCCAAACGCGTCGAAACTGGCCACAACACCATCCGTGTTGGCAGCCCCACCGCTGGCATTAAGACCTGCCAAACCGGAAGCGTCCGGAAACTGGGCATAACCCAACAAACCGTTTAAACCGGCCGGTAAATTAGCACCACCGGCTCTGATAGTCCACATGTTCAGATAATTGTTCGGATTCCATTGCGTAGCCGCTTTCATGGTTTCCACATCGGAACGCAACTCCCAGTCTGCTCCGCCCGCACCATTGGTCACGGCATTTGTATACGGAGCAATATTATGTCTAATGATACCGGTAGTAAGGTTACCGTTAGGGTCTGTTTGTGCCAGACAGAAGTTGATTTCCACATCAACAGCCAATCCCGTACTGTTCGCACCACCCGGAGTTCCAGCCAAACGGCGGTAATCCTGGTTCATCACATTAATCTGAGAACGTGCCTGAGCATCGGTAATGTTTTCCCCTGTTCCAATCGCATCGCCATTGTGCACGATGTGAATTACAACCGGAATGTTATAAACCACCTGCGTATTTCTTCCGGCAGCACGATCGGCTTTGATTTGTTCGATTTTGGGAGCTAACCAGGCTTCAAACTGTTCTGTGGTCGCTCTGTTCGGGTATTGTGCTTTTAAGAAAGCCTCATTTTCATTGGTATAACATCGGATGTGTCCGCTTGGGGTTAATTTCTGATTGGGAAGTTCTATTTTTTTCCCAAACTGAACCGGACCACCCTGTTGCAAAATTTGGCCCATCATCGCATTGGAAAACAATCCCAATAATGATAGCGCTAAAATTTTAGTAGTAGTTTTTTTCATAATTACATAAAAGTTAGTTAAGTTTCGCAAAATTAAGAATAATTTCTTGAAATGGACATATCAAAAATCTTAAAATAACATCGTCTCAAACCAAAACATACCGAAATAGTGTTAAAAAAACACCCTTTAAATCATTATATTCGCAGTAAAAATCAGCAAAATCAATAAAAACTGCAATAACCGCCGGATTAATTCCCCTTTAATAGACGTGCGGTACAGTTCGTCTTCCAAAACAACAAAAGCGCCTGTTAGGACGCTTTGTATCGTATAAAAATACTGATGTAACAGGCAATAAGTGACCGTATCAACTAGAACCAAGGCCGCTTGTTTTCCTGATAGGTCTGGTAAAACTCCTGATCGCTTTTGGTCAGGTAAATGATACCTTCGATAAAGCCGATTAAACTTCCGGCGCCACAGGTTACGAAGGTAATTACGATTTGAAGAATCCCTTCTTTGGAATACCCCAAAATGAATTTATGAATTCCTAATCCTCCAAAAAGAATTCCCATAATTCCTGCCAATACTTTTTTATTTTCCTGCTGAGGCTGTTGTGGCTGATTCCAGTCCTCTCTTGGTTTAGTAACTTCCATATTTTTGGTTTTGGTTAATTATTGCTGTGCTAAAATACCTTTTTTTTACAGAAATGCCTTATCAACAGGCTCCCATAGTTCTATTTTATTACCGTCAGGATCCAGAATCCAGCCGAATTTCCCGTAATCATACGATTCCATTTCCCCTACAACCGTTACGCCTTCTTCCTTTAAAACTTCCAGAAGCGCTTCCAGATTGTCGACCCGAAAGTTCATCATAAACTGTTTCCGGCTCGGCTCAAAATATTTGGTTTCGGCCGGAAAAGGCGACCATTGGGTGGAACAGTCGTTTCCGTCCTTATCTTTCCACCAAAACGTCCATCCGTATTGATCGGTAGGGATGCCCAAATGGTTTTTGTACCAGTCTTTGGTGGCATTCGGGTCGTCGCATTTGAAGAAAAAGCCGCCCAGTCCGGTGACTCTCTTGAGGTCTTTGTTACTCATGTTTATGGATTTTAAAGAAAACGGTTGTAGCCAGAAGCAACAGCACGCCTTCTATGGTAAAGAAAAACAAATGGTTGAACACTTCTTTGGCAATATAACTGCAGCCCAAACCGAAAAGAATCAAACCTAAAGACAATAACAACCCCTGAAGTCGTGCGTTATTGCTCCCGTTTTTTATGGATTTGGCGATAAAAAACATCCAGAACCCCGACAACAGCATCATGATTGACGAATACAGCCAGATCATTTGCATGCCCTGAGCAGCAGGTTCCTGAATTTCGCCTTTGGCAATATGGTCCAGTACGGCAGGAAACCCCATAAAGGCATGGGGAATAAACTGCAGGCAGGTAACGGTGCCCACAAAAAGGACGAGGTAATAGGCAATCTTATTCATGCTTTTTTTGGTTTTGGTTTATAAATATATTAAAATATTCACAAAACAAGGTTGCCTTCAAAAAAAACAAAACGTCCCCAGTTACATCGTTAGGAAGTTTTTGTGATGTGTTTGTATTGGCTGTAGCAGTAAGTGAAAGTGGTCATTTGCTTAAAACCGCCTGCCACACTATATAATTTTTCGGAATCCGGTAACTTGCCGCATACAAAAGCGGCTTTTCGTTACTTTCCTTAAACTCGGCAAAGGCTTTTCGGTACCATTTTGCGTCGCTGGGGTCTCCGCCATAATCTTCGGCCACTTTTACACCATACAAATCGCCGTTCAGCCAAGGCTCGATGCCCAGAATTCCGATGCCCAGTTTCTCCACCCGGTTGAGGACGGTTTCAAAATCGGCTTCCGAAAAATAATGTATGGCTTCCGAATCCATACCCTCATTTCTGTTTTGGAGTCCGGTAAACACGTTGGCTTTCAAATACGCTAATTTTTCGGCCTGTCGGGCTTTGCTTTCTTTTGTCCGATTGAATTCTTCAATATCGGCTTTGGCCTTTTCCGCATACTTACTTCCGTAGGCTGCTGCGACGATAATCACGATTAGAAATAGAATAATTTGTGTCATTTTTTGAAATAGCCCGATACCACTCCGGGCGTTTTGTTACCGGCAAGGATTCATTGGCACACCGCTGCGCAAAGTCTCCCGACTTTGCGTCAAACTAATAACTATCATGATACTTAAAAGCACTGTTTTTTAGCGCATCTATAACTGGGTTATCAGCTTTTTCGACAGTCAAAATACCTTCGCCATTTATGTAATTACTTGCGCTCGAGTAAATATATTCCGAAGTTTTTGCCACAATACCGGCACGAACAGGATTTAAATGGATGTAATCTAATTTTGACCACATGAATTTTTCCGAATATATCTCTTCAGCATGATTGCCATATTGCCAAAATTGGTAATTTTTGTTTCGGCTGTGAGATGTTGTAGCTATTCTGAACCGTTCAAGCATCCATTCTCTCCTACTCTCTGGTTCTGTTTGCATTTTATCTAAAATTGTTTTTGCGGTAAACTTTTTAAAATCTCTAATTAAATCCGATAATTTTCCATCTTTAGATTGTACAATTAAATGAATATGATTACTCATAATCACATAGCCATACAAAATCATTCCTTTATTTTTAATACAGAAATCCAAACAATCGATAATGCAATCACGATAACTTTTTCTGGAAAAAACATCAATCCAGTCTACTACCGTGGCTGTGATAAAGTGTGCGTTTTCTTGTTCTCTTATAACATATCCTTCTTTCATGGCGTGTAAATCGTTTTATCAAATATAATAAATTGCCTTATTTTAATGAAAAAGCCACAACGTTACTGCTGTAGCTTTTTGTTTATTAATGCGCAAAGTCGGGAGACTTTGCGCAGCGGGGTAGCAAAAAAAGCCACGACATCTCTGGAGTAGCTTTTTTGCTTAATTATAACTCAAAGTCGGGAGACTTTGCGCAGCGGGGTATTCGCTGTTTTCTGCTTATATTTTTCCATTATATTTCGGGTCAAAATCCACCATCCATTCAATACCGAATTTGTCTCTGAACATTCCAAAATAGGAACCCCAAGGACTGTCGCTAATAGGCACTTCAATAGTTCCGCCTGCGGAAAGCCTACTAAATAACCTGTCGGCTTCCTCACGGCTTTCTGCGCTTATCGATATTTTAGATCGGTTTTCGTTTTCATTTACCCGGCCCATACTTTCCGGGACGTCATTGCCCATTAAAATATTGTTGCCAATAGGCAACGCAATGTGCATTATTTTATTTGCATCGTTTTCTGCTACAGGAAATTCAGGGCTTGACAGGTCTTTTAAACGCATAACCATTGCAAACTCTCCGCCAAATGCCGATTTGTAAAAATTGAATGCTTCTTCGGCATTTCCGTTGAAGTTAATGTGTGGATTGATAAGTGCCATAATTTTAATTTTTTAAAGTTGTTGTTGTCCTTTCTTATTCCAAATACCTGAATGTTGCGTGTCGCACTACACAGACACCCAACTTAAAATACAGTTCTACTACCTAAAAGTAAGCAATATAAAGCTAAAACCGGCAAGACAACCCGTGCTATTCAGGAATACTTACCTTCACAGTATTTTGTGATGTTAACAAAAAAGCCACAACACTACTGCTGTGGCTCTTTGTTTAATTATCGCTCAAAGTCGGGAGACCTTGCGCTGTGGGGATTTTCATTAATTCCATTGTAAAGTCAGACGAATTTCCATTCCTTCATTTACTATTGTGACCGTTGTGGGCTGCAAACTTCTGTAAGGATTCAAGTCAAGTTTCAGACTGTTAATCTGATAATAGGGTTGTTGCACTAATCCCTGACTTTTGGCTGCATAAAAAATTATATCCGTGTGATAATATTCATGGTTATTGGGATAATAGTTTCCTGTGTTATATACTTTTACCTTATAATTTGCACTTGCGATATCCCAAACTTTAGGATAATACATGATACCTCCGTCTCCCCAATTATCATCATTTTCTGTTGCTACATATTTTATTGTTTCTGAACCTGATTCATCCAGCTCTCTTATGTCAAATTTCAATTTCACATAATAACCGAGATTGGTTACATAAAATTGACCGTCATAAGCATAGGATAACATTTCCACTTTTTTTATGGAAACGAGTTTTTTTGGTCTTTCAGCAACTGCAACTGTCTTTTGAATTGTTGTACTTTCGGTATTATTATAATCAATTTTTGCTTTTATCGTAAAACTGCCAAAAGAAGAAAATGCTTTTTCTAAATCGTATGAATTTGCGACTTGAGTATTGTTTACAAACCAAGTAATGTTATGGATATTCGCACTGTTTGGATTTCCAACACTAAATATAACATTGTCAAGTTCTTGAATATTTTGAACATTCTGAATTATTGTAAAAGTAGGAACTGTTGGAGAAGTATCAGCACCATCATCTGAATTACTCGAGCAAGAAAATAGCATCAGAATAATTGCGCACAAGAATGACTTTTTTATTGTTTTCATATTTATAGGTTTGATTTTTTTTGTTTTATTACTAAAGTCAAATATACAAAAAGAGGGTTCAATTTTGCCCTTTACGGCATTTATATAAATCGTTGTTAGTTGCAGGTTTGCTTTATTCCTCTATTCTTATTATTCGAAATAGTACAATCAAACTTCGTAGAGTACTTATTGAAATTACAACACTTAAACTAATAACAATTTTATGAATAGTTTCATTTGAAAAATTCTCACTTGAAATCCAAAAAAAGTATGCCAATATAAAGGTGAAAGTAAGTTCAATAATTGAACCTTGAAAAACTTCAACAATTCGTTTGTAATTTTTCGGCGAAAAAAATAATTCTAAAGGATTTTTAGCTGTTTCTGGAGCTTTATTAGAGATATTAGATTTGATTGCAGCAATAATGGTTAATGAAGCTAAAATAAATCCTGCAAGTGAAATAGATGCGGAAATCAAATCTGATAAAATTGAGAGATGAATTTCTTTAGAAGCAGGAATGAAGTCTATAATTCTAAGACAGCTATTTGCAATCCAAATTAAACCCACAATAAGGATGTCGGATTTTATAGCATTATTTAAATAGAAATCAATTAGCTTATTCATCGTAGTCTTAATTTATCCAGTTCCGCAAACATTTTCTCAAACATATCTTCGGAAATAATAGTTTTCTGTTTTCTCTTTCTTTGAACTTTTACAGGACTGTATATTTTGTCTAAAAGCAAATCAAATGTTTCTAATAAATTATTTTTCTCTTCATCTTCAGCTTTGACTTTGAGATAGTTAAAAATATGTCGGTCCGAAGGATTTTCACTTAAAAAATTAATAAGATTAAATAATGAATTTTTAATCATGGGTGTATCAGAAAATGTTCGATAATCGACTTTGAAATCCAATACAGCATATTGGTTTTCAAAATGATTTGTTGCTGCTTGAGCGGATTGAAAGATATTACCATCCATTTTTTTGAGTTTAGGAAGATTATCTTTATGAACTTTCATTGTCAGTTCAGAAATTCTGTTAATACGTGTTTTTAATCTTGTTAAATCACTATTTACTATAGGAGCATATCCAATTTTTTCAACTTCTCCCTGATCTATACCAATTCTTGTTAAGTACCCAACAATGTCGATAATTTTAGCACCTGGATGATTATACTCAACAGCAATAGTTGTTTTACTTTTTCTGCAATCCATAAGTATGTGTGTTGTCTCAACAATTCCATCATATTCATCACCTTCAATCTCAGTAACGACATCAGTATTCATATTGATTAATTCAGGAAACAGATCAAGTCTTACACACCGAACTTTTGCATTTATAATTCCATCTTTATTTGTTATTCCTTGAATAAAGATGTACTTGTCTCCAAATCTTTGATATCTAATTTTTGCTCTTGTTACCGCTAATCGTGTTACAGTGGCAAAAAAAGTAGAAATAGTTGTATTATCAATAAATGAGAAATCTAATTCATAATAATTTATGTATCGTTTTACTTTAATAATGTCCATATCTTGTTTTTTATAAATATAACTATTAATAAGTTAGTCATTCAAAACTTGCATACAACTCACAAATACATGAGATACTACCTACAATCCTGCAATATAGTTTAAAAACAAGCAACACACAATCCCCATATTCAGTGATTCTCCCCTCACCACATTTAGTGATGTCAAACCGGGATAAAAACGTCCCGAACCTATTAAAAGGGGTTGTTAGCGTATTTTAATACGTCCCACCACGTATTAAAATAGGTTCGGAGCGTATTATAATACGTCAACCAACGTATTAAAAAGGGTTTCGAACGTAGTATAATACGGTAACTAACGTAATAAAATAGGTCTCGAACGTAGTAAAAAGGGTTGACCAACCCATTAAAAGGGGTTCCGAACGTAGTATAATACGTTCGAGGACGTATTCTTTTTCGTTAAAACGCGCTAAACCTCAATGGAAAGCATAAAAAAAACCGACAGTAAACTGTCGGTTTTAGTGTTTTTTTAGAAAGCAATGAGTATTACACCACCACATTTTCATCGCCTTGCTTGGCGGTTTGCGTACTTCCGGCTGGTCTTCCGGCAAAGAACTGCCCCAACTCATTCACCTTAGTCTGATACCCTACGGCCTGTGTAGTCACTTTGTATTTGGCAAAATCATAATCCGACAACGCCGCCTGATAATTGTCCCAATCGTGCAGGATTTTGGCATTGTTCAAGCCGTCGATTAAACTCTGCAAACGTTGGATGTTGGTTTGCAAAAAAGCACGGGTGTCGAAATCGTTTAGGAATTCGGTCCAGTCCACATCCGGGCTGCTCAGGTTGGGCTGGCTGTCGCGGAAGTCTTTTACCTTGTTGATGATGAGTTTGTTTTGTTCGTTCACGCTTCCGTACTGTTGGCGTTCGTCGGCCGAAAGGTTGGCCAGTTTGGGTGCTAAAGCCGTTTCTAAAGCGGTAACGGCATTGTTCACGGTGGTTTTCTCTGCAGCGCTGAAATGTCTGCTGTCAAAATTCGTAAATGGCATTGTGTGTGTTTTATAGTTATTATCCCACAAATATGATGCGAAAAAGAATACTATAAAAATGTATCTATACTATTTTACTTACTTTTTATCAACACACTATCACATAATTGTTAATAAACGTAAGAAATACCACAATCCTCCGTAGGAAGGAACTAAAAATTACCGGTACAACTGCACAATCTTATCCGCAATGGTCTGTGCCAGTTTGATTTTGCTTTCCATCGTCCAGCCCGCTATGTGCGGGGTGAGCAGTACGTTATCGGCTTGCAGGAGGTAGTCGAAAGCGGGTGGTTTTTCGTGGTCAAACAAATGTTCGAAGGAGAGTTTTTCATATTCCAGCACGTCCAGTCCGGCACCGAGGATTTTTTTGGATTGCAGGGCGGCTACCAAATCGGCAGTGACCACGCTATTCCCCCGGGCGGTATTGAGGAACCAGAACGGTTTGGCAAAGGCATTGATAAAATGGGCATTGATCATTTTATCGGTTTCGGGTGTCCATGGGGTGTGCAGACTTACCACATCGACTTGCTGTAAAAATTCAGACAACTTTACCTGACGTGCATTTTCATCGCCAACGCCGTTTGCAATGTCATAACACAACACCTCCACGTCGAACCCGCGAAGTTTTTTTGCAAACGCTTTTCCCATGTTTCCGTACCCGATGATGCCCACGGTTTTCCCGTCGAGTTCGTGCCCGCGGTTGCTTTCCCGGTTCCAGTGCCCGCTGCGCACTTCCCTGTCGGCCTTGTTCAGGTTGTTGAAAAGCGACAACAGCATACCGAGTGCGTGTTCCCCCACCGCGTTGCGATTGCCTTCGGGAGCGGCGATTAGGGCAATGCCTTTGCTTTCGGCATAGTCGCAATCGATGCTCTCCAGTCCGGCGCCTACCCTTGCGATGAATTGCAGGTTGGTGGCCTTGTCGAGAAAATGGCGGTCGATTTTAAAACGGCTGCGAATGACGATCCCGTGGTAATCGTGGATTTCGGCTTCGATTTCGTGTTTGGTGGCTTTGAAGTCTTCGAAATTCTGAAATCCGGCTTGTTCCAACTGTTCCCACAACAACGGATGGTTGCTGTCGAGGTGCAGAATTTTGGTTTCGGTAACGGGTTGTAGGGTGCGGTTTGTATTGGCCATAGGTCGAAATAAAAAATAAAGATAGGGATTTCGGTGGCATCTAAAAAATCGAACGGGTTACAACGGCAAAATCTGAGACTTTCATTAACCTCTAAAGCGGTTGAAAAACTATAGGCTACACTATCTTTCGCTTTGACTTCTGAAAATTTTAAACCACAGATTACGCGGATTTCCACAGATTAATCATATTCTGGTACTGGTTTGCATCACAACTGAGACAAAAAAGGTTTCTTTTATAGCCCTGATGGTAGTGGAAATCCTGTTATTCTGAGATGGTGTAGCAAGCTCGCAATGACAGATTGGAGCGTCCCGAAAGCTATCGGGAAGCAGGAACAGGGATTGCTAAGAAGCCCGGACCATTCGCTCCGGATTCCGCCTTTCGTCGGAATGGACTAAATGCCATCGCTAGTGAGTTCCTCCAAAGGGAACACCCCTAAAGCCCCCACAAGGGGACACTTCCGATAACCCAATTAGTTTTTAAAAACAGGCATGGAATACCCTAAAATCCTAAAATGACTTTGGCAATGGAGAAGTAAATCAATATCCCGAGTATATCGTTACTGGTCGTGATAAAGGGTCCGGTAGCGAGTGCGGGATCAATCCCATATTTGTTAAGGATAATGGGAATAAAGGTTCCGATTAGGGAAGCGGTAATGATTACCGTGATTAGGGCAATGGCAACGACTTCGCCAATGGCAATTTCAAAGCCCAGCAGGAAATGACTGCCCAGGAACAGGATAACCGCCAGAATGAACCCATTTAGCAAACTCAGCGACAGTTCTTTGAACAAGCGCTGCGCCAAGGTTCCGGTAATGGTATTGTTGGCCAAACCCTGCACGATAATCGCCGAGGATTGCACGCCCACATTTCCGGCCATCGCGGCAATAAGCGGTGTGAAGAAAAACAGTTTGCCGTGCTCTTCCATGATGGCTTCGAAAAGACCCATCACGCGAACGGTGATAAAACCACCCAACAACGCCAAGACCAACCACGGCAAACGCGCGCGGGTGAGTTCCAGAATGCTGTCATCGGCTTCCACGTCCTGCGAGATACCGGCCGCTAACTGGTAATCCTTGTCGGCTTCTTCCTTAATCACGTCGATAATATCGTCAATGGTGATACGGCCCACCAATCGGCCCATTTCGTCCACCACGGGTATGGCTTCCAAGTCGTATTTTTGCATGATACGGGCTACTTCCACATCGGGGGTATCCACTTTCACGTAATCCACTTTTTTGATGTACACCTCACTGATGGGGGTTTTGGTGGAAGTGGTCAACAAGTCTTTCAACGACAAACGGCCTTTCAAACGGTCTTCGTCGTCCACCACATAAATCGAATGGACGCGGGTTACGTGTTCGGCCTGTTGGCGCATTTCCTTTACGCAGGTGAGTACGTTCCAGTTTTCGTTCACTTTCACCAACTCTTTCCCCATAAGACCTCCGGCGGTATCCTCGTCGTAACGCAACAAATCAACAATGTCTTTGGCGTGTTCGACGTCTTCCAGCTCGGAGATTACCTCTTCCATTTTGGACTGCGGCAATTCGGCAATAATGTCGGCCGCATCATCGGTATCCAACTCGTCCAGTTCTTCGGCAATTTCTTTGGCTGAAAGGCGTCGTAAGATGTTTTCCCTTAAATCGTCTTCCAGTTCCAACAGGATTTCCGCGGTTTTCTCGGAATCCAGGACTTTAAAAATATAGGTAGCCTCTTCGAAATCCAGTTCATCCAGAATTTCGGCTATATCAGCATGGTGCAAGTCATTCAGGAGGACTTCCAGTTGCTGGTCGTTCTTGCTTTGAATGAGTTGCTCTAATTGTTGAATTAGGTCTTTGCTGATTTTAAACTCCATCGGCTCCTATTTTTTGGGTCAGTTCTATAAATTGTTCCACCGAAAGTTGTTCCGGACGGAGGTCAAAGATACTATCTTCTCGTAACTTATCCGAAAGGTTCATCGATTTTAAGCTGTTGCGCATGGTTTTTCTGCGTTGGTTGAACGAAGTTTTCACCACGGTGAACAATAATTTCTCATCGCAGGGCAATTGGTAGTTTTCCTTACGGATCATGCGCATCACGCCCGATTTCACTTTGGGTGGTGGGGTAAACACGTGTTCGTCTACCGTGAAGAGATATTCCACATCGTAAAACGCCTGCGCCAAAACCGACAGGATACCGTAGACTTTGCTTCCTTTTTTGGAGCAGATACGTTCAGCCACTTCCTTTTGGAACATGCCTGAAAATTCCGGAATCTGGTCGCGCAGTTCCAGTGTTCGGAAAACGATTTGTGTCGAAATATTATACGGGAAGTTCCCGATGATGGCGAACGGTTCGTCTTTGAAAACCTCCTTAATGTTGTATTTCAGGAAATCTTTGGAGATGATTTTTCCGTGCAGTTTCGGATAATGTGCCTCGAGATAGGTTACGGATTCGGTATCGATTTCGATTACGTAGGTGTCGATGGGTTTTTCCAGTAAATATTTGGTAAGCACACCCATACCCGGACCGATTTCCAATACGTTTTTGTAGCCCTTCAATGTCAAAGCATCGGCTATGTTTTTGGCAATGCTTTCGTCGTTTAAGAAGTGCTGCCCGAGGTGTTTTTTTGCTTTTACTTTATCCATGTTATTTTTTGTGTCGGGTTACCGGAACCCGTTTTGTTTCTTTTATCCTTACGTAAATGTGTCGGATTTTGTTGTTTCCTGTTTCCCTTTCATCGATTTCGAATCTGTCCAGACTTCTGATCAAGGGCAACAATTTTTGGAAACCGTAATTTCTCGGATCAAAGTCAGTTTTATTTTTCAGAATAAAATTCCCTAATTCGCCTAAAAAGGTCCAGCCACTCTCGTCGGCCAAATCGGAAATGCTGTTTGTTAAGAGGGTCAGCAACGCTTTGTCCGGTTTGTTGAGCGGTTTGCTTTCCTTTTGGGGTCTGCTTTTTTGCGCAATGTCTTTTTCGGGGCTTGCCTCCTTGGCTACTTTCAGGATTTCTATGTAAATGAACTTGTCGCAAGCCGTGATAAAAGGGGTTGGTGTTTTTTGTTCCCCAATCCCGATGACTTTCATACCCGCTTCCCTTAATCGTGTGGCCAGTCGTGTAAAATCACTGTCGCTGGAAACGATGCAGAAACCCTCCACTTTATCTGCATACAGGATATCCATGGCGTCTATGATTAAGGCACTGTCGCTGGAATTTTTCCCGCTGGTGTAACTGTATTGCTGAATGGGTGTGATGGCATTTTCCAACAACACGTTTTTCCATCCGGTAACGGTGGGTTTGGTCCAGTCGGCATAAATTCTTTTGATTGTTGGCGTTCCGTTTTTGGCAATTTCCTCCAACATCTCTTTAATATTAGAATACGGAACATTATCAGCATCTATTAAAACGGCCAGCCGCAGTTCTTTTCTTGTAGTGTCGTCCATATTTTTTTAGCTATGTTAGATTTTTAGACTTCTTAGATTTTTAGACTTCTTGGAAAGTTGGATTATTAGATTTTTTAGATAAGTGCTATTTAAAACAGTTTAGATTAAAAAATCTAAGCAGTCTAAGTCAGTCTAAAAATCTAAATTGTCTGACTTAATGTTCCGAAATCAATTCCAGTTCCGTGCGGAACGCGAGCATTTTATCACCAAAAAGCTGCAATCCTTCTTCGCGGAGTCTTGGCGCGTCTTCCTTGTAATAGCGTTGTAAGGTTTCTTTAGAATCGGTAGTATACTGAATGGAATAGGTTACCCCGCCCATTTCTTCTTCCACCAACACTTTTACCATACGCGCCGAGGTGAATTTTCCGGTATTTAAAACGTCGCTAATGTGTTTTTCCTGCATCCATTGCATCCATTGGTCGTGCACGCTTTCGTGTATATTGATGGTTACGTTGTAGATTATCATTTTTTTTATATTGTTAGATCATTAGACTTCTTAGATTTTTGACTGCACTGAATTTTAGCTTTCTTCTAAAAGTACAAAACATCTGATTTTCTAAATGTTTAACTTTCTAAGAAGTCTAACCTTCTATGGTGTCTGTCATAAATTCGTATCGCCCCGCAGTTTCCGGTAATAGGTTCTCGCTTCGACAAAATGAATACTGTCCTGGTGGTTGAAAATCACTTTTTCGTAAAGCGTTTTGGCCTTTTCGCTATCCTGCAGCTGTTTTCGGTAAATTTCTGCGGAGAAAAATAAGGCTTCATCGGTATAGATACTTTCCTTGTGTTTGTCTAGAATTTGCTGGTAGAAACTTAAGGCCTGTTGGAAATCGTTTTGTTTTTCATACAGTTGTCCGATTTTTAACAACGTTTCGTCTTCGATGGTTTGCCCTTTATGTTGTTCCAAAACCAACTTGAACTGGTTTAATGCTTCAGTGGTTTTGTGTTGGTACATCAGGTAATCGGCACGGGAAAACTTTTTCAGGGCGACCTGCGTACTGTCTTCCACCGTATTGTCGCTGATGAGCAGAAACAATTCCAAGGCGTCGTTCGCAATCAACTGGGAAGAGGACGATTTCAGCACTTTAAACTGCTTTTGCGCCCATTCGAAGTCGCCTTTGAAATAACTTGCTTTGGCCATTTTCAAACTCGCCTGATGCCCGATTTCGTCGTTTTTGAGATCATCTTCTATCTGCGCGTAAAAAATGATGGCCTGATTGAATTTTTCATCCAACAGCAGGATATCGGCCAGTTCGTCTTTGACTTCGGCTTTTTGGTAATTGTTTAACGGCAATGCCAGCGCTTTGTTTAAAGTGGCTTTCGCCGAATCGAATTGCTTTAACTGAAACGCGTCAAAATGTGCCGAGAGGATTTGCAGGTGCAAAGAGTAAGGCGTTATTCCGTACTGTTTGAGCAACAGTTCCAGTTTTTGTTTGATTGCCGGATAATCTTTCGCGTCAGCATCATCGATTTCCATGGAAACGAGCTGATAATGGGCCTCCATTTGTAATTCCAAATCTTGGGTGTTTTGCAGAATGAAGTTCAGAATCTCCGTTGCTGTGGCCACTTCGTCGTCCTGCACCGCCAATTGCGCCAGGTTGATGATGTTATAGAAATTCTCGGGATTGCGTTTAAAGATGGCTTTTTCCTGAATGAAGGCTTTTCCGTACTCCTTCTGCTGAACGAAATACCAACTCAGAAACTGATTCCAAAAGATGTCCTGGGTCTTCTGGGTACGCAGCAATAAGGCTTTTCTCAGGTAATTGTTAAAGGTTTCGCTGGCGTCGTCGGTCATGAATCGGGTGAGTTGGTTTTGCACCATCGGAAGGTTCATCTGGTTGGTGAATGCGAAATCCAAAAGTTTATCGGTCATCAGCTCCATGTTGCCCATTTGTCCCTGCAGTAAGGCCAACTGGTAGTCGAAATTGAAATTCGGATTCAGCGATTTCCCCAACTCATAGGCCTGAATGGCTTTTTCCACAAGTACTTTCTGCTCGAAAGCATTCGCAACACCATACACGTTATTGGGGTTCTCTCTGATTTTATCTAACGCGATTTTATAATTTATTTCGGCTTTATCCTGCATTTTCTGCAACTGATAATTATAGCCCAGCTCGACATACAGGTTGTCTTGTTTTAACCTGTCGATACGACCTTGAATGAGTTTTTCGGCTTTGTCGTAGTGCTTTAACTGCTGGTAACAAAGTACTGCTTTTTGAAAGGCCCCATAATTGTAGGGTTGTGCCTTGATTACGTCTTCATACACTACGATGGCTTTTTCGAATTCGCCACGGTCAAAATAATTTTGCGCCAACTGTTCGTTTTGCGAGAAAACGGTTAGCGAAAACAGGAACAGAATATGGAAGAAAATTTTTTTCATCAGCGCAATTAAGCTATAAATTTAAACATTGAATTTGTATTTGACGCACATTCCTTTGTTAATTTACGGCTGCTGTCTTTTGGAAGGAGTTCCTACTATAAAAAAAGTCCCGATTTCTCGAGACTTTTTTCTTTTATTTTACAGCGTACACTTCGCTACGCTTGGGTCCAATTGTCTTAGTCGGCTAAAACAATTATCGTATTGTCATTCATTTCGATAGTTCCGGATTCGATTGGCAACCAAAAGGTCTGTTCGTTTACTTTGTTGAATTTATCGGCAAATTCCTTTGCGATTTTCAAACCCGAACCTACGATTTTTACGTTTCCTTTCCCTAACAACGACACGATTGGCGCGTGGTTGTTTAACATCTGGAACTCGCCGTTTACTCCAGGAACCGATACCGAAGTAACTTCTCCTTTGAATAATGTGGCTTCTGGTGATACTATTTCTAAAATCATAATTTTTAAGTTAGAAGTCAGAAGTTAGAAGTTAGAAGTAAATCTGAATACTGCCAACTGATAACTGCTAACCGATTTATGCTTCAGCTAACATTTTTTGTCCAGCCTCGATAACATCTTCGATGGTACCTTTCAAGTTGAACGCTGCTTCCGGCAAGTGGTCTAACTCCCCGTCGATAATCATGTTAAATCCTTTGATAGTATCTTTAATATCAACCAATACACCCGGTATACCTGTAAACTGCTCTGCTACGTGGAACGGCTGAGACAAGAAACGTTGTACACGACGTGCTCTTGATACAGACAATTTATCTTCTTCAGACAATTCTTCCATACCTAAGATCGCAATGATATCCTGTAATTGTTTGTATTTCTGTAAAATCTCTTTTACTCTTTGTGCACAGTCGTAATGCTCAGCACCCAAAATTTGCGGTGTAAGGATACGAGAAGTAGAATCCAATGGATCTACCGCAGGGTAAATACCTAACTCAGCAATTTTACGAGACAATACCGTTGTTGCATCTAAGTGCGCAAACGTTGTTGCCGGAGCCGGATCCGTTAAGTCATCCGCAGGTACGTAAACCGCCTGTACAGATGTAATAGATCCTGTTTTTGTTGATGTGATACGCTCTTGCATCGCACCCATTTCAGTAGCCAATGTTGGTTGGTACCCTACCGCAGATGGCATACGTCCTAAAAGTGCCGATACCTCAGAACCTGCCTGTGTAAAACGGAAGATATTATCCACGAAGAATAATACGTCTTTTCCTTGTCCTTCACCAGCTCCATCACGGAAATACTCAGCGATAGAAAGACCTGATAAAGCTACACGAGCACGTGCTCCTGGTGGCTCATTCATCTGACCGAATACGAAAGTAGCTTTTGACTCTCTCATTCCCGGTTTGTCTACTTTGGATAAATCCCATCCTCCATTTTCCATAGAGTGCATGAAATCTTCTCCGTATTTGATAATACCTGACTCTAACATCTCACGAAGCAAGTCATTTCCTTCACGTGTTCTTTCTCCTACTCCTGCGAATACAGAAAGACCACCGTGACCTTTTGCAATATTGTTGATCAACTCCTGAATCAATACCGTTTTACCTACACCGGCACCACCGAACAATCCGATTTTACCTCCTTTTGCATAAGGCTCAATCAAGTCGATTACTTTAATACCCGTGAATAAAACTTCCGATGAAGTTGATAAATCTTCGAACTTTGGAGCCTGACGGTGAATTGGCAAACCATTCTCACCTTCTTTTGGCAAATCTCCAAGACCATCAATAGCGTCTCCGATTACATTAAACAAACGTCCATAAATATCTTTTCCGATTGGCATTTGGATTGGGTTACCCGTTGAAAGCACTTCAGTACCTCTACTTAAACCATCCGTTGAATCCATGGAAATTGTACGAACGGTATCCTCACCAATGTGAGACTGCACCTCAAGTACTAATTTTGAACCATCTTTTTTAATGATTTCTAATGAATCATAAATCTTTGGAAGTTCGGCGTTTTGCGTGTTGAAAACCACGTCCACTACCGGTCCGATAATCTGTGCAACTTTTCCTGTAACTTTAGACATTGCTTATGTATTTATTAAACAGCTATTTACGTTTCTTGAAAAAACCTCTTTTTTCAGAGCGCAAAGATAGTTTTTTATCTGCTAAAAATGAAAATTAATTTTTGAATTTTTTGCAACAAAAAAGCGGATTGTAGAAAATCCGCCTTTGATATTACTCCACAGTAACTGATTTTGCTAGGTTTCTGGGCTGATCGACATTGCACTCGCGCAGTACCGCAATATGGTACGACAACAGTTGCAACGGAATGGTCGTTAACAACGGTGTCAAAGCCTCTGCAGTATCCGGAACTTCAATTACGTGATCGGCCAATGCGCGCACCTGGGTGTCGCCTTTGGTCACCACCGCAATGATTTTCCCGCTACGGGCTTTGATTTCCTGAATGTTACTTACCACTTTATCATAATGATTCTGCTTCGGCGCTATAACTACCACCGGCATGTGTTCGTCGATTAAAGCAATCGGACCGTGTTTCATTTCTGCAGCAGGGTACCCTTCTGCGTGAATATAGGATATCTCTTTTAATTTTAATGCCCCTTCTAAAGCTACCGGGAAATTGTAGCCGCGCCCCAAATACAAACAGTTAGGCGCGCTTTTATAAATAGCGGCAATGGTTTTTGCCACCTCATTGGTTTGCAATGCTTCTTCCACTTTCTCCGGAATCAATTCCAATTCCAGCAAATAACGCTGATAATCCGACGTGTTCATGGTGCCTTTTGCTTTCGCCAAACGCAATGCCATCATCGCCAATACCGTGATTTGCGTGGTGAACGCTTTGGTAGAGGCCACCCCAATCTCAGGTCCGGCATGAGTATAGGCTCCCGCATGCGTTTCACGCGAAATGGACGAACCTACCACATTACATACACCGAAAACAAACGCTCCTTTTTCCTTTGCCAGTTTAATCGCTGCCAAAGTATCAGCAGTTTCACCCGATTGCGAAATGGCAATTACCACATCGTCCGGATAAATGATTGGGTTTCGGTATCGGAATTCGGAAGCATATTCCACTTCAACAGGGATGCGCGCGAATTCTTCAAAAATATATTCTGCCACCAATCCGGCGTGCCATGATGTACCACAAGCTACAATCAGGATTCGGTTGGCGTTGGTGAATTTTTCAATATTATCTTCCACTCCTGCCATTTGAATCATGCCTTTATTAGCATGCAAACGACCTCGGTAAGTATCCTTAATGACATTAGGCTGTTCGTAAATCTCTTTCAGCATGAAATGATCGTAACCGCCTTTTTCAATCTGTTCCAGGTTCATCTGCAACTGCTGAATGTATGGATCCACTAACGAATCGTCTTTTATCTTTCTGACTTTCATCGGTTTATTCAAACGAACAATAGCCATTTCCTCATCTTCAAGATAAATTGCATTTGTAGTATATTCGATGAAAGGAGAAGCGTCGGAAGCAATGAAATATTCGCCTTCTCCGATTCCGATAGCCAATGGACTCCCCAAACGCGCCACAACGATTTCATCCTGTTTTTTGACATCCATCACTGCAATCGCATAGGCACCAACCACTTGGTTTAAGGCTACCTGAACGGCTTTCCCTAATTTAAGATTGTCTTTTTTCTGAACTTCCTCAATCAGGTTAATTAACACTTCCGTATCGGTATCCGATTTGAAAGTATAGCCACGATTGATTAATTCTTTTTTTAACGGCTCGTAATTTTCAATGATTCCGTTATGGATAATCACCAATTCTCCGGAGTTCGAAAAATGCGGATGCGAGTTGACATCGTTTGGCACCCCATGAGTAGCCCAACGCGTATGCCCCATACCCATCGTTCCCGTTAATGATATTTCTTTTTCGGCTTTTGCCTCGAGATCGGAAACTTTTCCTTTTGTTTTGGAAAGTTTGAATTTTCCGTCTTCACACAAAACCAAACCGGCACTGTCATACCCACGGTACTCGAGTCTTTTTAATCCTTTAATGATTACAGGATAAGCTTCTCTGTAACCTATATAGCCAACAATTCCACACATAATTAGTCAGGTTTTGTATAGTAAATCTCTAATTTAAGTCTTTTTTCCGGATCTGCACTGTTCGGACCGTGCAAAATCGTCCCCAAAGGATTGATAACCGACGAGAGCGGCACAATCTGTGAAGGCTGCTGACCTGCAGCAGGTTTCAGATAAGCATTGGTAATGGTATTGATATTTTCGGTTACCACCAATCCCAATCGGAAATTGGTCGAATCTTTTTCAATACAGCTTTTTAGGTAATCCGTGATTCTGATTTTATATTTTATCCCTTTGCCGTCAGCCCCTGGCTCCTTTTCAATAATACCTCCAAAACCTCTCTTATTGTACTTGGGATTGGATCCGTTTGTCGAACCGTCGGCATAAAAATCAATAATAGGCTTTTTATTATTGTAATCATACAGATAAATACGGTTGGGTTCCCTGGTCTTCTCCGCATCAGTGGACGGATACATTTCATCCTGATCAACATAAAAAGTAAGATTCGCTTCATTAATCAACCAATTGCTTGCTCTTAACGCATCCAACTGATCCGGGGTAGTACCTTCATCCAACCCATCTGCCCCGAAAAGATCGATATAAGCTGCCGATCCGTTACCGCCTTTTAAGTACAGTTTTTCACCCGCCGGACCGGAAGGCAAAGCATAATCCGTGTCAAAAAAGTTCACCGTGTTTCCGCCCAATTTGAGCGTTAGTGAACGTTTAAGTCGTACCGCTGTTGGGGTCGCCGGATTATTATCATCATCAGTAGCCGCATCCATTTTGTACGTCATTTTTATGTACCCTTTGGAAAAATCCAACAACGCCAAAGCTCCTTGCTTAGCAGCAATAGCCTCCGATTGGAAATACAATCCTCTGAAATACGACCTGAACGTATTGTTGTTGGTCAGTTCCTGAGCGTTCGCCTTTAAGATTCTTTCGTTAAAATAGTCTTTATTAAGATTCAACCATAATCCAGGTGCCAATCGCTCTTTAATGACACGCTTGGAAACATCACCCTGATCTGCATCCGGCAAAACCACCCCGGCCGCATCGACATACAATCCGTTCCCGTTCGTCTTATAAATGATTTTCTCTTCCGTTCTAAAATAAAACTGATCGTTTTCCGCAACCGGTCCATTGTTTAAAGGCAATCCGTTAACAACCGGTGTAGCGTTAACCGTTGAAGTGGCTCCTAACTTATAGGTTTCGATTTTATCCTTATCATCCGAATAAAAACGCTGAATACCGTTTTCATTATCCGGATTGTAATTCCCTAAATAGTATCCGTTTTCATATACTTTCAGCTTGAATTTATTGACCGTATTCTCATGAACCGAATCCAACTCAAACTGTCTTATTCCGTTAGCGTCGGTTCCTGTTTCCTGACCAATGAAATACGGCACATAAACCCAAACCGAATCCACTACCGGGTTCGTATTCACGGTAACATTGTCAAAAGGCAGTGACGCCTGTGTAACAAAATGAGCAGTGGTCGTTGTTCCTCCAAAAGCAGGATTGTAATATGTGCCCAAAGCATTTAAAGACAGGTTATTGGTTTGCACGGGACCTGTCGCAAAGTTTTCCGCCGTAACCGCCAGTTCCTCTTTGGTGAAGTTAAAGTAATCATTATCAACAATCTCTGAACCGATGGTGTTGAAATCTTTATCACAAGAAGCGAAAAACAGAACGGAAGTCAACAGCAGAAGCTTCTTCCCCAATGAAATTTTATTCATATTTTATATGTCAGTTTATTATAAAACCTGCGTTTTGTAGAAATTAGTATACATCTCCGCAAATTTTTCTTTCGGAACGAAAGGTAAAAAAGGTTTGTTTGATGTTTCTATAAATTTTGTTAAACTTGGAGAGACCTCTTCGGACGCAATAATCACCGCATCGGAATGCATAATCGAAGCGCGCATGATGTTTTCGAAATTCGGTGTTGCCAAATCACTTACGGCTTCTTCCGGAACGTTATCGAAAGTCACTTTCTTAAGCATTTCCATGTCTAAAGTGCCGTCGAAAGACTGGCTGTAAACGGAAGTCACGATTTTGGTATCGGCAAAAAGCGCTTCGTTTTTATAGAAATGTTTCATATATACCGGAAGCATGGCTGCCATCCATCCGTGCACATGAATGATGTCCGGCACCCAGTTGAGTTTTTTTACGGTTTCCACTACACCTTTAGCGAAGAAAATAGCACGCTCGTCGTTATCCGGATACAAAACCCCTTCCTCATCGGTAAAGGTCGCTTTGCGTTTGAAATATTCATCATTATCAATGAAATACACCTGAATGCGTTCTTTCGGAATCGAAGCAACTTTAATAATCAAAGGCATGTCCATATCATTCACCACCAAATTCATTCCTGACAATCGAATTACTTCATGCAATTGATGCCTGCGCTCATTAATATTTCCGTACCTGGGCATAAAAATGCGTATTTGTCCGCCCTGATCGTTAATCATTTTCGGCACGTCATACGACATTAAAGAAACCTCATTTTCAGCTAAGTACGGCACTACTTCGGATGATACATACAATATCCTCTTATCCTCCATTTGTATTTTATTTTTAAAAATTGGGTACAAAAAACAGGCAAAATTACAAAAATTTATGCAGTTATTTAACAAAATAGTAAGTTTGCAGTCAATTTAAACCCGAAGAAAATGTTTGTCTTCAATAAAAAGTCCGATTTAACGGCACATCTGAACGCCTTAAGTTCCCCAAAAACCAAAATCGGCTTTGTACCCACCATGGGCGCTTTACATCAGGGGCATTTGTCACTCCTGAAAGAATCCATAAAAAACAACACCCTAACCGTGGTAAGCATTTTTGTGAATCCGACGCAGTTCAACAATGCGGAAGATTTAACCAATTATCCAAGGACTTTAGAACGTGATGTCGAAAAAATAAAATCCGTTTCCAACGACATCCTTGTATATGCTCCGGCCGTGGAAGACATCTATGAAGGCAACACCAAATCCACCGCATTCAATTACGACGGGCTGGAGCTCCAGATGGAAGGCGCCCACCGTCCCGGTCACTTTGACGGTGTAGGCACCATCGTAAAAAAACTGTTTGAGATTGTACAGCCAACCAATGCCTATTTCGGTGAAAAAGATTTTCAGCAGTTACAGATTGTGAAAAAGATGACGGAAAAACACAAGATACCGGTAACGATTCACGGCTGCCCGATCCATCGCGAAGCCAACGGACTGGCGATGAGTTCCCGAAACGAACGCCTTTCGGAATCGGCACGGAACGAAGCGGCACTGATTTACAAAACCTTAAAAGAAGCCAAAACGAAATTCGAAAACCATTCGGCAAAAGAGGTTATTGCATTCGTGGAAAACACCTTCAGAAAACATCCGAATTTTCAACTGGAGTATTTTGAAATCGCCGACGAAGCCACCTTATTGCCCTGCAAAAGAAAAAGCAAAACCAAAAAATACCGCGGGTTCATCGCAATTTTCATAAACAACATCCGATTGATAGATAATATTTCACTAAATTGATATAACTTTGCACCATGCAAATTCACGTTGTTAAATCCAAGATTCACCGCGTAAAGGTGACTGGAGCCGATCTAAACTACATCGGTAGTATTACTATTGACGAAGCTTTAATGGAAGCTTCCAACATTTTTGAAGGCGAAAAAGTCTCCATCGTAAACCTCAACAATGGGGAACGTCTGGAAACCTATGCCATCACCGGACCCCGAAACAGTGGTGAAATCACCCTGAACGGACCGGCTGCCCGAAAAGTGCACAAAGGTGACATTATTATTATCATTGCTTACGGCATCCTGACCTGCGAAGAAGCCAAAGACTTCAAGCCGGCATTGGTGTTCCCTAACGAGCATGACAATTCACTGAAATAATTTTGAACGAAAAAATTAAGAAAGCACTTGGTGTCGGACTCCCACTTTTGTTGGGAGTTTTTTTGGTTTTTTACACCTACAATAAATTTACCGACCGACAATTGGAGGAAATGAAAGGTTACTTTCAGAACGCCAATTACGGATTTATTGCTATTTCTTCTGTTTTTTCAATTGTCAGTCTGGCTTCCCGAGGGTACCGCTGGCGTTACAGTCTGGAACACATGGGGTATTTTTCCCAATTCCGGAATAATTTCGCTGCTGTTTGCATCGGCTACCTGATGAATTATACCGTACCGCGTTCCGGAGAAGTTTCCCGCGCCCTGGTACTGAAAAAATACAATGACATCCCGTTTGACAAAGCGTTTGGAACTATCATTGCCGAACGCGTTATCGACCTTTTCATTCTGATTGGATTTATTTTGACCGCTTTGGTTTTGCAATTCGACCAACTGAAATCGTTTCTTACGGCAACCGTTCCGGTGGAAAAACTGATGTATCTGGGTTTTATTGGGATATTCGGCTTTATCGTGGTCGTTTTGCTGTTCATTTACTCCACCTGGAAACCAATTCTGTTCATAAAAGACAAAATATCCGGATTAATTGAAGGCCTTTTGAGCACTTTTAAAATGCCCAATCGTGTTCCGTTTCTCATTCATACGGGCATTATATGGATTTCCTACGTATTGACGTTTTATGCTGCCGTATTTGCCCTACCCGAAACCAGCGATATCGGTTTGGGAGTAATTGTCACCGCCTTTGTGGTGGGAAGTTTGGCAGTTACCTTTACCAACGGCGGTTTTGGTGCTTTCCCGCTGATGATTGCACAAATCTTGGTTTTATACAACATTCCGGAAACGGCCGGTACCACTTTCGGCTGGATTTTATGGACCTCTCAAACGGCCTTGGTGGTGCTTTTGGGCGGACTTTCTTTTTTACTTTTACCGATACTCAATCGCAAAAAATAATTTGCTATATTGCTGTTCTATTTTCAACAGCTTAATTAAGTAAATTATGAAATCGAAATTACTTCTGTTACTTGCATTTATATCAAGTTCCGTATTTGCACAGCGCTTCGATGAACCGTTCGAATCCCAAAAATTAGGAGGTGTTCGTGACATCAGTATCATCCTACCTCCGTCGTATGAATCCGCTAAGGATAAAAAATATCCGGTTTTCGTGGTTTTGGATAGCGAATATTTACTGGATCCTGTAATGGGAACCATGAAATACGGCGCCTATTGGGATGATCTTCCGGAAGTGATAATCGTGGGAATCAGTCAAAACAAAGCCAACGAACGGGAGTACGATTCGCAATTTGACGAAAACGGCCTTCCGGTAGAACAAGGCGCAAAATTCTTTGAATTCATCGGAATTGAACTGTTACCGTACATCGAAAAAAAATACCGCGTAGCGCCATACCGTCTGATAGCCGGACACGATTTGACGGCCGGATTCCTAAACGCTTACCTGTACAAGGACAACCCGGTTTTTAACGCCTATTTGTGTTTAAGTCCGGAATTACCTGAAGAAATGGAAATCCGTATCCCGGAACGACTGAAAATTGCCCAAAAACCGATTTTCTTTTATCTAGCTACTGCCGACGGGGATTTAAAACCGATGAGAGAACGCATCAAACTATTGGACGAAGGTGCTAAAGCCGTTAAAACCGATTTCGTAAAATATGGCTTCGACGATTTTAAAAACACCTCACATTACTCATTGGTTCCCAATGCCATCAACAACGCCATCTCGGCTATTTTTGAAGGCTACCAACCTATTTCCATGAATGAATTTCAGGAAAAGCTGGCCAAATTGGACAAAGGACACACCCAATATTTAGTGGACAAATACACGAACATCCAAAAGAAATTAGGCTTCATGCCGACGATTCGTCTGACGGATTTCAAAGCCATTGAAGCGGCCATCATGAAAAACAAAAATTATGAAGATTTCATGCCGTTATCCGAATTGGCCAAGAAAAACTATCCTAAAACCATGCTGAGTGAATACCACAAAGCGATGTTTTACGACAATACCGGTGAACCGGCCAAAGCACAAAAAGCCTTCATGAGCGCTTTCGGATTAACACCGATTCGTGATTTAACCAAAGACATGATGCTGGAACGTGCCGATGCCATTAAAGGACAGCTGAAAAAAGGCAAAGAACGCAACAAGAAAAACAGAGAAGAGACCGAGGAAGTTCCCGTTGAAACACCTGCAGAAACTCCTACCGAAACCCCTACTGAAACTCCAACAGAAGAACCGAAACCACAGTAATGTCCAAAATAAAAACCGCTTTTTTTTGTCAGAGTTGCGGAACACAATTTGCCAAATGGCAAGGCCAGTGTACCGCCTGCAAGGAATGGAATACCATTGTTGAAGAAGTAATACAAAAAGAGGAAAAAGCCGCCTGGAAAACCGAAACATCTTTGGTTAAAAAGGCCGCCAAACCTTTAAAAATAAACGAAATCGATTCTGCCGAAGAAATCCGGTTAGATACCACAGACGGTGAGCTGAACCGGGTTTTGGGCGGCGGTTTGGTTCCGGGATCGTTAACCCTTTTGGGTGGCGAACCGGGTATTGGAAAGAGTACGCTTTTATTGCAGATTTCACTGAAACTGCCGTACAAAACCCTATACGTTTCCGGAGAAGAAAGTCAGAAACAGATAAAAATGCGCGCTGAACGGATTACCCCAAGCGGTGACAATTGCTACATTCTGACCGAAACCAAAACGCAGAATATTTTCCGGCAGATTGAGGAAATCGAACCGGAAATCGTAATTATCGACTCCATTCAGACCTTGCATACCGATTACATCGAATCCTCGCCCGGAAGTATTTCGCAGATTCGCGAATGTACCGCCGAACTGATCAAATATGCCAAAGAAACCAACGTACCCGTGATTCTTATCGGACACATCACCAAAGATGGCAACATCGCCGGACCGAAGATTTTGGAACACATGGTCGATACCGTTTTACAGTTTGAAGGCGACCGGAATCATGTTTACAGAATCCTTCGCTCGCTCAAAAACCGTTTCGGTTCCACAGCCGAATTAGGGATTTATGAAATGCAGGGCTCCGGATTGCGGGAAGTGACGAATCCGTCTGAAATTCTGATTTCCCACAAAGACGAAGAACTTTCCGGCACAGCCATTGCGTCTACCCTGGAAGGTATGCGTCCGTTAATGATTGAAATTCAGGCATTGGTTTCCACCGCCGTTTACGGAACGCCACAAAGAAGCACCACGGGCTACAATGCCAAGCGACTGAACATGATTTTAGCCGTATTGGAAAAACGCGCCGGTTTTCATTTGGGTTCCAAAGACGTGTTTTTAAACGTGACCGGAGGGATTTCCGTTGACGATCCGGCGATTGATTTGGCTGTAGTGGCCGCGATTTTATCCTCTAACGAAGACATTCCGGTAGGGAAAAATTATTGTTTTGCCGGCGAAGTGGGGCTTTCCGGAGAAATCCGACCCGTAAACCGTGTGGAACAACGCATACAGGAAGCGGAAAAATTAGGCTTCTCGACGATTTTCGTTTCCAAATACAATAAAATTGCACTCAAAAACACCCTGATTGAGATTAAAATGGTCGCTAAGATTGAGGATGTGGTTGGAGAATTGTTTGGATAAGAGCAATTGTATTTAACATAAAAAGCAGGTCATTCGCCTGCTTTTACTTTCATTTTAACCTTTGGATTATTCGCTGTCCCTATATGTGACCGGACTGCATTGTGCAAACTGCTCGTTGGCGGTCACCGAAAAGCGGTAGTCCTTTACAAATGCATTCAGAAGTCGTTTGAATTCGGCTGCTTTGGCTTCCGAAATATTTTCTTCCGGCTTGTCCTTGTTCACCGAAAAATTGTAAATAAAATAATCTATCGCACCGCTCTTATTGATATAAATACGATTGAAACAACGGGTCGGTCGTTCCCATTTGAACTTATTCTCTTTCAGGTAGGTTGCAAAATCCTGCAGTAATTTGGTGTATGCCGCAATCAATTGTTCCTGTTCTGCTTCGGTTTTAAAAACGCCCGGGATGGTTTCCGTATGAAGAGCTCCCTTATATAACTTATCCAGTTTTTCCACCGGATTACCCATCGTTTTGGCCTCATTAAAAGTCATGGCTTTGTCCTGAGCAGACAAATGAGTTGAAAAAACAACAATAAGAAAAGTGTAGAAAAATCGCATGAAAAAAAAAAATTAAATGTGCATTCGTTTATAACTCCAAACCACTTCTTTTATTGCGCAACAATACCAAAATCTAAAATTAACAACGGTATAATCAGAACAAAAAAAGCAGACCTTTCGATCTGCTTTTCATTTATTAAATAAGATTGTCTTAATCGATAATATCAAAACCGGTGTACTTGCGCAACACTTCCGGAATCACGATACCTTCCGGTGTCTGGTAATTCTCCAGGATTCCCGCCAATACACGCGGTAATGCCAAAGAACTTCCGTTTAAGGTGTGTGCCAATTGTGTCTTACCGTCTTTTCCTTTGAAACGTAATTTCAGACGGTTGGCCTGGAACGTTTCGAAATTCGAGACCGAAGAAATTTCCAGCCAACGGTCCTGCGCCGTCGAGAACACTTCAAAATCATAGGTCAATGCCGATGTGAATCCCATATCGCCGCCACACAAACGTAAAATACGGTACGGTAATTTCAATTCCTGCAACAACACTTTAACATGTTCCACCATGCCTTCCAATGCTTCATAGGATTTATCGGGATGTTCGATACGCACGATTTCCACTTTATCAAACTGATGCAAACGGTTCAGACCGCGCACGTGAGCACCCCAAGAACCCGCTTCCCTTCGAAAACAAGGTGTATATCCGGTACATAAAACCGGTAATTCGTTCTCCTGTAAAATCACGTCCCTGAAGATGTTCGTTACCGGAACCTCTGCTGTCGGAATCAGATACAAATCGTCTTTGGCATCGTGGTACATCTGTCCTTCTTTGTCCGGCAGTTGTCCTGTTCCGTATCCGGAAGCTTCATTTATAAGATGCGGCACCTGATATTCCTGGTAACCGGCATCGGTATTCTTATCTAAGAAATACGAAATTAGGGCCCGTTGCAACTTCGCGCCTTTTCCTTTATAAACCGGAAAGCCCGGCGCGGTGATTTTCGTACCCAATTCGAAATCAACGATATCATATTTTTTAATCAGATCCCAATGTGGTAACGCACCCTCGTGCAATACCGGAATATCGCCTTCCTGAAAGACATTCACGTTATCATCCGCTGATTTTCCCTGCGGAACGATATCGGCCGGCGTATTGGGTAATTTGTATAATTCCTGTGTCAGTTCTTCCGAAACCGTATTCAATGCTTCGGTAAGTTCTTTTCCTTTTTCACGCAATTGGGTTGATTTTTCCTTTAAAATCTCCGCTTTGGCTTTTTCACCGCTTTTCATCAGTTCGCCAATGTCTTTCGACAACTTGTTCGATTCAGCCAAAATGGTATCCAATTCCACTTGGGTTGCACGACGTTTTTCGTCCAATGCCACCACGGTTGCCACCATTGCTTTGGCATCTAGGTTCCTTTTTGCCAATGCCTGAATGACTTTTTCCTGATTCTCTCTGATAAAAGCGATCTGTAACATACGTTTTGATTTTTTAAAGTGAGCAAATTTAAGGAATTGTTTGATTACAACTGTAGTAAAAAACAAACTTGTTTGGTCTGAAAAAGAGATTTCTCTATTGTTATAAAATCGTCTGAAAAAATATTCTATGTTAAATTAATTGCTACATTTGGGAAAATTTTTAAAGATTATGAAAAAGTTCGCCCTACTTTTTGCATTACTCGCAACCTGCACCGGATTTTCGCAAACACATGATGAGGACTATCACCGAATGATTGAAGCGGAAATGAAATCGGCTTCCAAAACCATGAATTTCCGGGTAAATCCCAATACGCAAAATTATGATGTGACCTATCACAAACTCGAATTTACTGTTGATCCGGCAGTATATAATATTGCAGGAATAGTAACAACGACATTTACCGCTTTGTCTGATATGACAACGGTTACCTTTGACTTAACAAATCAATTAACAGTAAGTAGCGTTATGCAAGGGGTTACGAACCTGAGTTTTGTCCAAAATGCAAATAATGAACTGGTAATAACCCTTCCTTCAACTCTAACTACAGGGAATTCGGCAACGGTTAAAATAACTTATTCGGGAGCTCCGGCATCCGGAGAACAAGCCTTTATTACAAGTTCACATGTAGGAACACCCATTTTATGGACATTATCCGAACCTTTCGGCGCCAGAGACTGGTGGCCGTGCAAACAGGACTTAAACGACAAAGTGGCAAGCATCGACGTACATATTACCGCACCGTCAACGTACACCAGCGTTTCAAACGGTTTGGAGCAATCGCAAGTTATCAATGGAGGCAATAAAACCACACATTTTCATCATGGCTACCCAATTCCGGCCTATCTGATAGCCATTGCCGTAACCAATTACCAGATTTATAACCAACAGGGCGGATTAGGAACAGTAGCCAGCCCGTTCTTCCCCATTGTAAATTACATCTATCCCGAAACGGCTGCCTCAACCCAGACCAGTTTAGCGGTTACCCCCAACATTATCAATCTGTTTGAAACGCTTGTGGGCCCGTACCCTTTCCGGAATGAAAAATACGGCCATGCCCAATTTGGTTGGGGTGGCGGAATGGAACACACTACCGTTTCCTTCATGGGCGGATGGAACCGCAGCCTTATTGCTCATGAAATGGCGCACCAATGGTTTGGCGACAAAGTAACCTGTGGCACCTGGAAAGACATTTGGTTAAACGAAGGACTTACTGAGTACATGTCGGGATTGGTAGTTGAAAATCTTGATGGAGTGCCAAACTTCGTAAGTTGGAAAAATAACAAAATAGGTAGTATCACTTCGCAAACCGGAGGAAATTTATACTTAACGGATGCTCAGGCCTTAAATGTCAATACCATATTCAGTTCCCGAATTTCCTATGACAAAGGCTCGATGGTAACCCATATGTTACGTCACAAAATGGGAGATGCCGCTTTCTTTCAGGGATTGCGAAACTACCTGAACGACCCTGCATTATCCTACGGTTATGCCGTAACCCCACAGTTTCAGAACCATATGGAAACGGTCTCAGGAATGGATTTGGATGAGTTTTTCAACGATTGGGTATACCAACAAGGCTACCCTACCTACACAGTGAATGCCCAACCTTGGGGCGCGGGTCAGGCAAAGATCACCATCAACCAAACCTCTTCTCATGTTTCCGTACCGTTTTTCGAAATGCCGGTACCTGTTCGCTTAACCGGAGCGGGAGGCTTAACCCATGATGTGGTTCTGGATCACACTTCAAACGGACAGGTATTTATAGTTCCGGTTCCGTTTACTCCGACAGGCGTTCAATTTGACCCGAACAGAAACATCATTTCAAGAAACAGCACCGCCACCTTGGGAACCGCCGCTTTCGAGTTGGAGCAAACTATCAGTTTGTACCCGAATCCGACCAATGATGTCATAACCGTTCAGCTGCCATCCGACATTCAGTTGGAAAAAGCGGAGATTTACAATACATTGGGTCAGTTAGTAGGAACAGAAACCAAAGCCGGTTTCAATGTAAGTAGTCTTTCTAATGGTATTCATATCGTGAGGATTACCACATCACAAGGGGTAATTCATAAAAATTTTATAAAAAAATAGGCAAACCAAAATAACATGATAAAAAGTAAGGTGAAAACCTTACTTTTGTCGTTTATAATAAAATTCACAGTTCAAAATGATACAATTAGGTCAAATCCTTTTCATACTATCCGTATTGGTAATTCTTCACGAATTCGGTCACTATATCACTGCCAGAATGTTCAAAGTACGGGTGGAAAAATTCTACCTGTTTATGGATGCCGGTTTTGCACTACTGAAGAAAAAAATCGGGGATACCGAATGGGGCATCGGATGGTTGCCAATCGGAGGGTATGTGAAACTTTCCGGAATGGTAGACGAAAGTATGGATATGGAGCAGATGAAACAGGAACCGCAACCGTGGGAATTCCGTTCCAAACCGGCCTGGCAACGTCTGATTATCATGTTGGGCGGTATCATTGTCAATGTCCTGTTGGCATGGGTTATCTATACGGTAGTGTATACGACTTACGGTCAGAAATACGTTTCCACCGAAAAAATTCAGGAAAACGGCTTGGCCTTCGGAGAAACAGGGATTAATGTTGGATTCCGAAACGGCGATAAAATCCTTTCGGTAGACGGTACACACCAACCGCGTTTCAACCGTATGGTTTTGGATGCCTTATTGGGTGACAACATCGAAATCGAAAGAAACGGTGAAAAGAAAACCATTGTTTTAACCGACGCACACAAAGCCGAAATTTTAGGCAAAGAAGGCAGGGATTTCGTAGGTGCCAGAAACCTGTTATCGCAAGTTATCATTGACAGCGTTACACCGATGAAAAACAAGCCGGCAATTTTCATGACGGGAGATCGTTTAACTGGCATTGAAAACAAATCGTTCACTTACTACGACGAATTGACAGACGAACTGAAAAATCATAAAAACAAAACGGTTCAACTGAATATCATAAGAAACAATCAACCCGCTACAATTGCCGTTAACGTTGACAAAGACGGAAAAATCGGTTTTGGCGACACTCTTTTCTTCGGTCCTTCCCTGGAAATGGCTGACTCCTTTGTAAACGAAGTATCCTCCGGTTCTGAAGCTGAAAATGCCGGTGTAAAGAAAAATGATGTTATTATAGGTTTTAACAACAAGGTATTCAAACAGTTTTTCGAATTCAAATCGGAATTAAAAAAACTGGCCGACAAAGACATTACCTTAAACGTACTGAGAGACGGTAAGGCCACAGCATTACAAGCCCATGTTGGAGCTAACGGTAAGCTTGGATTCGGATTGGAATCCAAAAAGCAACCTAGTTACGACATCGTAAACAAACTAAGCATCGGTGAAGCCTTCCCTGAGGCGGTAAAAGAATCATGGCAATTGCTTATTTACAACGTAAAACAATTCAAACTGATTTTACGTCCGAAAACCGAAGCCTACAAACACGTAAAAAGCCCTGTGGGAATTGCGCGTGCCTTACCGGACAGCTGGAACTGGGAATTCATTTGGAATTTCACGGCTCTATTCTCTATCGGATTGGCGTTCATGAACCTGTTACCGATTCCGGGATTGGATGGTGGACACGCCTTGTTTACCATAGCCGAAATGATTACAGGCCGAACATTGAGCGAAAAAGCGATGGGTCATGTGCAAACCGCCGGAATGATTATCTTGCTGACCTTAATGGCATTAACCTTCGGGAAGGATATCTACCAACTGGTTGCCGACAAACTTTTATAAAATTTTTTAATTTTTTATTTGCGAGTATAAAATTTCAGCTTATATTTGCACCGCATTAAAGGTAACACACCTTCCTCCTTAGCTCAGTTGGTTAGAGCATCTGACTGTTAATCAGAGGGTCCTTGGTTCGAGCCCAAGAGGGGGAGCAGAAAAACAAAAAGCCATTCGCAAGAGTGGCTTTTTATATCTTTAAAACGTTCTCACATAAAAATACAGTTTCCTCCTTAGCTCATCCCGATAGCTATCGGGAGGTTAGAGCAGAAATAAGTAATACAGTTTCCTCCTTAGCTCA
>NZ_FMTY01000007.1:0-85697 GCF_900100625.1 Flavobacterium saliperosum | reverse complement strand
GAATTCAAAAAAGCACACACCAAAATAACTGACGATTGGACTATATTTTACAAAATAATCTGCAAAGACATCTGCCAAGCAAGAAAAATCGAAAAGCACATCAAATCAATGAAAAGTAAAAAATACATTCATAACCTAAGTGTCTTTCCAGAAATAACCGTAAAACTATTAGAAAAATACACCTAAGAGGGGCCTTGTCCCGATAGCTATCGGGACGAGCCCAAGAGGGGGAGCAGAAAAAGCCTGACAGTAATGTCGGGCTTTTTTTATTTTTACACCGGAAGAACACCTGTCACAGCACAAACGGAGCAGTTTTTCATAAAGAACAAGTATCCCCCCTTCTTTCTCTACTATCTATTTTCTATCATCCATTTTCTTTTCTCCACATCCAAAGTAACAAGAGTTACATTTCCTACACTTCTATTTCGTAACTTTACGTAAACATTAAAAAATTACCATGCATACTTTTTTTCAGAACTGGCATTTCATGCGCTATTTCCGATTGGCGTTAGCGCTGCTTTTAGGCTACGAAGCCATCCGTACCCACGAATGGTTTTTCATGGCATTTGCGGCTTTTTTCCTCATACAGGCCATCTTTAACTTCGGATGCGGGCCGAGAGGTTGTGCTGTGCCCCAAAAAAGAAACAACAAACAATAATGAGCAATTTCTCAGAAATAATTAACAAAGACCAACCCGTACTGGTAGATTTTTTCGCTACCTGGTGCGGACCGTGTCAGACCCTCTCCCCGATTCTCAAACAAGTCAAAGACGAATTGGGCGACAGCGTTTCAATACTGAAAATCGATGTCGATAAGAATCAGGCCATCGCAGCACAGTTTCAGGTGCGCGGGGTACCCACCATGTTGCTGTTCAAAAACGGAAAGCAACTGTGGCGGCAGTCAGGCGTACTATCGAAGAACGATCTGATTAGTGTTATAAAACAACACAGTTAACTACCATCCTGAGTCTGTCGAAGGACCAAAACAAAACCATTAAACAAGAATAATTATGAAAGCAAACATGGGAAAACGCGACAAATTCATCCGCATCGGAGTCGCCCTCGTTTTAGCAGTATTGGTCGCCCTGGAAATTATCACCGGCACCCTTGCCTTTGTGGCATTAGGCGTCGGCATTGTTTTTCTGCTGACCAGTTTTATGAGTTTCTGTCCGTTATACACACTATTAGGCATAAATACCTGTAAGAAACAAACCAATGAATAAAAAAACAGTACTGCTTTGGTTGGCCGGCGGCGTCTTGGGCGCTGCGGGAGGTTATTTCTATTTCCTTTACTTTGGATGCGAGGGCTCGTGTGCCATCACCTCAAGTCCGGTAAACAGTACGCTCTACGGAAGTGTTATGGGCGGGCTTCTGCTTTCCATGTTCGATACAAAGAAGAAAAAATAAACCGTTTACGGTTATTCAATATACTACAACCCTTGCTTATGCAGGGGTTTTTTGATTCCCCTCCTTTGGAGGGGTGCCCGTAGGGCGGGGTGGCTGACTACAAAAGTCATTCTGCTTCCTATTTAGTGTTGCAAAAAAATAATTTTTAAATTTTTGCAACAAAAACTGTGTCAAAAATTTTATTCTGAAAAAAAAGTCACAACTTTCGTTGCAAAAAAAATATTTTAAAAAAATTGCAACAACCATTACTCCGTTTGCTTTAACTCTTGCCATACGAAGATCTTCTTTATTTTTTCTGAAATTCCTTCCGAAGATAAATTCCGCAAAGAACGAAACGGTAGAATTACCCTCCTCCGGAGGGGTGCCCAAAGAGCGAGGCGGTTAACTACAAAAGCATCCAATAACTCAAATTTCCAATTCCAAACCCGTTAATAAAAAGATTTTTTTGAGGTCAATTGTAGGCAGGTCAATTGTAGGCGTAAACATAATTTTAAAAACTATGAATATTCAGGAAAAATTTGGTTTAAAAGTGAAACAGCTAAGGGAAGAAAAAGGCTTCTCCATTGAGTATTTAGCCAATGTTTCCAATGTAGACAGAAACTAGATCTCCGATATAGAAAAAAGTATTAATACAAAATTAAAAATCATGAAAATTAATGAAATTATTGATGAATTAGAAAATTATCCAAACAAAGGATTTCAATTAACTAAGAGAAAAGGAATGCTAACCTCAACATGGTTAATCTATAAAAAAGGTGATTTTTATTATTACTTTGATATAAATGAAAAAATTGAATTTATAAAAAAATATAAATACTCAAAAGAGGAGATACTCAATGAACTCGAACATTCATCATTTATGATAGAAGAAATTATAGATTAATCTGATATTGAATTCTTCTATTTTTAATTTTTAGTTCTAACTCATCAATCGTTAAGAAAGCATAAGACGAGCCTTTTTCATTTAAGCTTACAAAACAAAATCTAAATCTGTCTCCTAAAATTTTTCCAAAATTAAATTCATTTTCAGTTGCGCCAAAAAAGAAACCCTTAGGATTATCCGGTAAATATTTTTTAGTCGTTTTCAACTCAATTAAAAGTATATCTTCCAAATAGGTTTGAACAAAATCAGTATCGATATTTCTGCCTACCATTGAAGGCACATAAATTAAATCAAAAGCTTGCAAAAATCTATGTTCGATTTTCAACAAATCGAGCAATTCCTTTTTTGTTGCTAAATCTATCTTGAAAAAACCTGTGAAATTTTCTATTAGATAATTTACGCCTTCTTTTTCAGTAACATTATTAGATAATGTCAATACAAATGAGTGCTTTCTTGACATTATTATTCTGATTTTAATTCATAATCACTAAAACTATGATTTGGGTTAATTGATTCGAAATCCAAAAGCTCAGAAAGATTAACTTCAAAAATTTTAGCAAAGATTGCCATATTAGTAAGGGAAATATTTCTCTCTCCTCTTTCAATCATACCGATATAAGTTCTGTGAAAACCAGTCAAAAAAGATAATTTTTCCTGACTAATCCCTTTTTCAAGCCTTAATTGCTTAATTCTGTCCCCAAATTCTTTAAGTAAAAACTTATTTGTCATTGAGTAAAACTATACATATTGTATGCTTAGGTCAACCGACAATAAGTATCATTATTCAAAGTCAAAATTTCAATCATACTTCAAAAACAACTTTCATATCAACCTTCCTAGTGTCATGGCAACACCAAAGTAACATCATTGTTATTCCATACATACCATACCTCATCCCTCCCAAATTCCAAATCCCTACTACTCCGACTTAAAGCCGTGGATACTCCGAGGATAGTTCGAGTACAACCCGAGAAAGCCCCGAGCAAGCAAAAACCAAAACAGGTTTCAGACAAAAACCGTAACTTTACCTTTCACAACGGTATTGTCATGCAAACAAAAATAAACACGGCACAGGAAGCCTTCGGGTACTGGAAAGCCATGCCGCTCCAAGAGCGCATCGGTCTGGTAGACAACCTCAAAAAGGTACTCCACGAAAACCGGCTCCATTATGCGACACTTATCACACAGGAAATGGGCAAACCCATCACGCAATCCCTTGCCGAAGTCGACAAATGCGGCGTACTCTGCGAGTATTATAGCGAGAACGCTGCTGCCCTACTGCAAACCAAACACATCAAAACCGAAGCGCAGGAAAGTTTCGTAACCTACGAACCCTTGGGCGTCCTCTTGGGCGTCATGCCATGGAACTTCCCGTTCTGGCAGGTGTTTCGTTTCGCGATTCCGTCCATCCTTGCCGGAAATGTCGTGATGGTCAAACACGCGAGCAACGTACCCCAATCTGCCGAAAGCATCGAAGCCCTGTTTATGGAAAGCGATTTCCCCATTGGTGTATATCAAAACCTGCATCTTCCAAGTGATAAAGTCGCGGAAGTCATCGCCCACCCCGAAATCAAAGCCGTTTCCCTAACCGGAAGTGAAGCCGCCGGAAGTGCCGTAGCCGCTCAGGCGGGAAAATACCTGAAAAAATCCTTATTGGAACTCGGGGGCAGCAACGCCTTTATCGTTTGCGAAGACGCCAATCTGGACAAAGCGGTGGCTATAGCCGTAAACGCCCGCATGCAGAATGCCGGACAGAGCTGTATTGCCGCCAAACGCTTCCTGATTCAGAAAACCGTTTTCGCCACCTTCACCGAAAAATACAAACTGGCCGTAAGCCAACTCAAAGTCGGCGACCCGATGAACACCGAAACGCAAATCGGACCCCTCGCCCGTCTTGACTTAGCCGTAGAGCTGGAAAAACAAGTCAACCAATCCATCGCCATGGGCGCCAAAGTTATTTTGGGCGGAAAACGGAAAGACGCTTTCTACGAACCCACACTATTGGTTGATGTCACACCCGAAATGCCGGTTTTCAAAGAAGAAACTTTCGGACCCGTCGCTGCATTATTGGCGTTCGACAGCTTAAACGAAGCCATCGCAATCAGCAACCAGTCCGAATTCGGTTTGGGGGTTTCCATCTTCACCGAAGATATTAATTACATCAGAAACCGCATCAACGAATTCCACGAGGGCGCCGTATTCATCAACGAAATGGTCAAATCCGATCCGCGATTACCGTTTGGAGGCATTAAAAAATCCGGTTACGGAAGGGAATTATCCGAAGAAGGCATCAAGGAATTTGTCAATATAAAAACGGTAGTAATTAATCGGTCTTAAATTCCCCTCCTTTGGAGGGGTGCCCGCAGGGCGGGGTGGTTTACCCATAATGAAATTACCCCATAAAATAATTTCATTAAACACAACAATAACATACAAGCCATACAAAATGAATCCGCCAATACTAACCCAAATTAACGGAATCCCCATAAAAAGGAATTTCGTAACAGACCTTCCCTATAACCCGGCTCTGGTTCACAGAGCAAAAGCCTCAGAAAAGCAGGCCATTTTCCTGAAGTCGTCTTTTGGAGACAGGTACGAAACAAAACCTTTTGGAACATTGATTTCGATCGGCAGCGCATCATCGGAAGCTATATAGTCGATTTTTACGTGAAAGCTTTGGGGCTAATCATTGAAATTGACGGGGAAAGTCACAACACTAAGGAAGAATACGATGAAAAACGTGAAGTCTTTCTGATTTCATTAGGACTAAAACTCTTCAAAACCTCCAATCACAAAATACTTCATGATACCGACAACGTTATGAAGGATTTGGAACAATTTATTATCGATTCATTTGGGGTGAAAAAATAGTTTCAAAGCGAATGGCTTGGGCTAATTTGGATTCCTTATTCCTGCTGTACGCTAAATCTTTTGCTCCTCTCGTAAAAAACGAAATCCACAAAAGGATACCGCTACCATCAGGGCTGTTTAGTTGGCTTTAAAACCTTTGGGAGTCTCTGAAAACATTTGCTGTTAATCGGAATTTCAATGTTGTATCCGAAAAAACCACCCCACCCTACGGGCACCCCTCCAAAGGAGGGGAAATGAAAAACTTTGCGTAAATTGCTATAAAATTAAACCTCATGAAAAAACTATTTTTACTGCTTGCCACCCTAACGCTGATTTCCGGTAAAATCTCGGCACAAAAACACCAGTCCGACAAACAAGCCATCACCACGGTACTGGACAATTGGCACAAAGCCGCGGCGGAAGGCAATTTCAACAACTATTTCGGCGCCATGTCGAACGAATCGATCTTCATCGGCACCGACGCCACAGAAAACTGGAACAAAAAACAGTTTCAGGACTTTGCCAAACCGTATTTCGATAAAGGCGCTGCGTGGAATTTCAAACCCTTAAACCGCAATATCTATTTCGATGCCTCCGGCAAAACAGCCTGGTTTAATGAATTACTGGATACGTGGATGAAAATCTGTCAGGGCTCCGGCGTAATGGTGAAGGAAAAAGGCGTATGGAAGATCAAACATTACGTACTCTCAGCCACCGTACCGAACGATAACATTAATGAGGTCGTTAAGATTAAAGCACCTATCGAAGATGCCCTGATTCAGCAACTCAAAAAGTAATCCTCCGAAAACCTGTTCTACCGAGCAGGTTTTTTTATTTCTATATTTTTTTTTCAATCCTGTAAAACCAACTGGGCTTTTTTCTCGTAGATAACCAAACGAACACAAAAAGACAACAGGTATGAAAATCAATAAAACCGTAAAATGGATAGCAGGCAGTATCCTAGGAACCATCGCGCTGCTTTTTATCGTATTGGTGGTACATATCGCTACCGCAAAACCGATACAGATTGACAATGCCACACTGCAAATCAGCCGCATCGACTTTAAAGAACCAATCGACTCGCTCAAGGCGAAAGAAATTCACCGCCATTTAAAATCGATTCCGGGGGTTAAAAACGACCGACTGAACAAAGAAACCGGCGTATTGGTCTACTTCCACGACAACCGCATTACCGACTCCGAAAGAGTGTACCATCTTTTGATGGCCAAAGGAAATTACAAGGCCGAACGCTTTACGATCTCCAATGAAACCGCATCGAAAAAAGTCTGCCCGGCAATGAACACCAACAGCTTCAGCTTCAAATTCTCAAGAGGAATCCAACGAATTTTTAATTAATCTATAAATACTATTCTTATGAAAAAGCTATCAAAAATCGCGCTTTTAGTACTGTTCACCGGAACAGCCGTATGCTTCACATCGTGTAATGATGACGATGACACTGCAATGACACCCGCAGAAAGAACCTTATACCAGAAACTGGGCGGGACCACCATGGTGGCCGATCCGAACAATCCGGGTCAGATGATCGAACAAGGGCGTTTGAGTTACCGTTCGGTGGTAGACAGTACCATTACATTAATTGTAGCTGATATCGTAGCTGGTTCGGAAGGTAATCTGGGTGCTCATTTTGCACCGATTGTAGCCGAAGTATCCAGCGGCAACGCCACCAATGTAGCCGTACTGAGCGACAACTTAACCGATTTCTTTTCGGCCAATACCGGAGGAGGTGCCACCAATACCTACACGGGCTTAAACATGGTGGATGCGCACAACCCGGATACCAATCCAAGAATGGGAACTACCGCTACCGATGCCAATTATGATAAATTCATCGGCTATGTGGGTGCCGCTGCCGGTTTGAACGGAGTTACCGATACAGGAATAATTAATGAGGTTGTTGCGGTTTTGGAGTCGTTGAGAGCTCCGATTGTGCAATAATTTGTGTTTGGTTTTTAATGCAGAAACGCTACCCGAACAGGTAGCGTTTCTTTTATTTTCATTTCTTATTTTTTGGCTAAATTCTCCAGCATTACCGAAGTCATTCGTTCCATATCGAAATCGTGCTGCCAGCCCCAATCGGTTCTTGCATATGAATCATCTATACTTGCCGGCCAGCTGTCGGCAATCGCCTGACGGAAATCGGGCGCATAATCAATGGTAAATTCCGGAATGTGTTTCTTAATCGATTCCGCAATCTCTTTCGGCGTAAAACTCACCGCCGACAAATTGTACGAAGAACGGATTTTGATCTTTTCCGCCGGGGCCTGCATGATACTGATGGTCGCTTTAATGGCATCGTCCATATACATCATCGGTAAACCGGTATTTTCCGAAAGGAAGCAGGTGAATTTTTTATCTTCCAACGCTTTGTAGTAGATATCCACGGCATAATCCGTAGTACCGCCACCGGGAGGCGACGTCCAGGAAATCAATCCGGGATAACGGATGCTTCGCACATCCACGCCATATTGTTTGTTATAATACTCACACCAACGTTCTCCGGACTGTTTCGAAATGCCGTATACTGTCGAAGGTTCCATAACAGTGTATTGAGGTGTGTTGTTTCTTGGTGTTGTAGGTCCGAAAACCGCGATACTGGAAGGCCAGAAAATCTTTTGAATTTTACCGGCTTTCGCCAAATTAAGCACGTGAAACAACGAATTCATGTTCAGATCCCAGGCAAAAGCAGGGTTCTTTTCTGCTGTAGCCGAAAGCAAAGCCGCCATCAGATACACATCGGTGATTTGATATTTCTCAATAAGATGTTCTATCTGATTGTAATCTAAAGCGTTAACCACTTCGAAAATTCCGTTTTTTACCACGTCATTTTCCAGTTTTCGGATATCGGATGCGACAACATTATCCACTCCGTAAGTGGCTCGCAGCTTGGCTGTCAGTTCGGTACCAATCTGTCCGCAAGCGCCAATGATTAAGATTTTCGTGCTCATTTGTGTTCGTTTGTTACTTACAAAGATACTCTTTTGACAAAAATTACGAATCGCTTTTCATTCCGAAAATTCACAATTCACAAAAAACAGATTTTTAGTTAACATAATCCTATCAAAAAAAGGAGTTTACAATAACATTTGTAAATTTGCTTTCTAAACTCGAACTATGAACATCAAGTCTTCGCTGTTACTTTTACTATCACTTGTGCTTTTTTCCTGCAACGACAAGGACGAACGAATGGCCGACAGTGGCAAAGCAGCCAAACATAACGATTCGGTATTTGCCATCATCAATCAAAACTGGAAGTTCAACATTCCGCCAGTAGCACCAAAAGTACAGGCCAACATCAGCAGCTGGCAAAGATGGCGTGTTTTTAATCAGGAACTCCAGCAAAAACCGAAAAGTTCTCTGACCGCCTTCCGTCTGAAAGCCAAGAACCTAAGCGCTAAAGCCGATTCGTTAAGCGTTGGTATTCCGAAAATGTTCGACAAACCAGCTGTAAAAAGCCGTATTTCGACATTGAACACCAAACTGAAATCGTTGGACACCTTTATTTCACTGGAATACATCCCCACCAAAAAAGTCATCACGATTATTCAGGATATTTCCACGGAAGTCATCTCCATACAGAATCAGATGAATGAGATTATCGTAAAAAGCGAAATCCCGAAAGAGGAAGGCGAAGCGATCATGCTTCAGGCACTCGACACCACGCGTCATGCCCGACGTGAACTTCAGGAAGCACCACAAATTAAGGAATAAATCACAGTAGCAGCAGTAATAAGATATCTTGAAAACCGACATCCAAAATACCTATCATAAATCGGCGAAAGTCGCCCAGATTGCGGAACAATTGCAAAAACGCGAATCGAAAATCCAAATGAAAGGATTGATTGGGTCTTCGTTGTCGTTTGTTATCGAAGCGCTTTTCCGTAAAAACGAACTTCCATATTTACTGATTTTTCAGGATAAGGAAGAAGCGGCGTATTATCTGAACGACCTCGAAAACATGATTAACGATCAGGATGTGTTGTTTTATCCCGGTTCCTACCGTCGTCCGTATCAGATTGAAGAAACCGATAATGCCAATGTTTTGTTGCGTGCCGAAGTACTCAACCGCATCAACTCGCGAAAAAAACCGGCCATTATCGTTACCTATCCCGATGCACTTTTCGAAAAAGTGGTGACCCGAAAGGAATTGGACAAAAACACATTGAAAGTAGCCGTTGGCGATTCCATTTCCATTGATTTCATTAATGAAGTCTTGTTCGAATACAACTTCAAACGCGTGGATTTCGTTTCCGAACCGGGCGAATTTTCCGTACGAGGCGGAATCATCGACGTCTTTTCGTTTTCCAATGACAATCCATACCGCATCGAATTTTTCGGTAATGAAGTGGACACCATCCGGAGTTTTGATGTCGAAACCCAGCTTTCCATCGAAAAACAGAAGAAAATCAGCATCATCCCGAATGTCGAGAACAAATTCCTGAAAGAGAACCGTGAGAGTTTTCTCGATTACATCAATCCGCAAACAGTACTTTTCCTTCAGAATACCGATTTGCTCTTGTCGCAATTGGACAAGTTGTTCGGAAAAGCCACGGAAGCGTTTGATAAACTATCCAAAGATATTCAGCACGCCGCACCGGAAGCGATGTTTTTGAACCAACAGGCGTTTGTGAAAAAAGCACTGGATTTCACTTTAGTCGAATTGGCCTCCAAACATCCAATTTTCCGCGCCGAAAAAACGTTCGAATTTCACATCCAGCCGCAACCGTCGTTCAACAAACAATTTGATTTACTATTGAACAACCTAAACGACAATCATTTTAACGGTATCAAGAATTATCTGTTCTGTTCCAATGATGGACAGGCCAAGCGTTTCCACGATATTTTTGAAACCATCATGAGGGAAGATTATGTTCCAAATGACAGTCTTAATAAGATGGTTCTTGACGACCAAATAAAAACAATAAAAAAACCGTCAAAAAGTCTGGACGAAGCCAATCATGAGAACCTCCGCAAACAATACAAAACCATCGTTTTTCCGCTGTTTCAGGGATTTATCGATGAAGAAAACCAAATCGCCTGTTATACCGACCATCAGATTTTTGAACGCTACCACAAGTTCAATCTGAAAAACGGCTATTCGAAAAAGCAAACCATCACGCTGAAAGAGTTGAACACCCTTTCCGTAGGCGATTATGTGACGCACATCGATCACGGTATCGGGAAATTTGGCGGGTTACAGAAAATTCAGGTGGAAGGTAAAACGCAGGAAGCCATCAAATTGGTCTATGCCGATAACGATATTGTGTATGTGAGCATCCATTCGCTGCACAAAATTTCGAAATACAACGGAAAAGACGGTGCACCGCCTAAGATTTACAAATTAGGTTCCAGCGCCTGGAAAACTTTAAAACAGAAAACCAAAGCAAGGGTTAAACATATCGCATTCAATTTGATTCAGCTGTACGCAAAACGCCGTTTGGACAAAGGGTTCGCCTTTGCTCCCGACAGCTATTTACAGGCCGAACTGGAATCGTCGTTCATTTACGAAGACACGCCGGATCAGATGAAAGCGACACAGGAAGTGAAAATCGATATGGAAAACGACCGTCCGATGGACCGTTTGGTGTGTGGTGACGTGGGCTTCGGGAAAACGGAAGTCGCGATTCGTGCCGCCTTCAAAGCCGTGGATAACGGAAAACAGGTGGCCGTTTTGGTACCGACTACCATTTTGGCGTTTCAGCATTATAAAACCTTCCGCGAGCGTTTGAAAGACATGCCGGTGAATGTGGGCTATATCAACCGTTTCCGTTCGGCGAAACAAAAAGCGGAAACCCTAAAACAACTCGAAGAAGGGAAACTCGATATTTTGATTGGCACCCATCAATTAGTGAATAAAAATGTGATTTTCAAGGATTTGGGCTTGTTAATCGTGGACGAAGAACAGAAATTCGGCGTAAACGTAAAAGACAAACTGAAAACCATCGCCCATAACGTCGATACCCTGACACTAACCGCAACACCGATTCCGAGAACCTTACAGTTTTCACTGATGGCGGCACGGGATTTGTCTGTAATCACTACCCCGCCACCGAACCGTTATCCCATAGAAACCCAAGTGGTCGGTTTTAACGAAGAAGTCATTCGCGATGCGATTTCGTATGAGATTGAACGCGGCGGACAGGTGTATTTCATCAACAACCGAATTGAAAACATCAAGGAAATTGCGGGCATGATTCAGCGCTTGGTGCCCGGAGCAAAGGTAGGCGTCGGTCATGGTCAAATGGACGGTAAAAAACTTGAAGAACTGATGTTGGCCTTCATGGACGGCGAATTTGACGTTTTGGTAGCGACGACCATCATCGAAAGCGGTTTGGATGTACCGAATGCGAATACGATTTTCATCAACAATGCCAATAATTTCGGATTGTCCGATTTACACCAGATGCGCGGGCGTGTGGGACGAAGCAATAAAAAAGCGTTCTGTTATTTCATCTGTCCGCCCTATTCGGCGATGACGGAAGAAGCGCGAAAAAGAATTCAGGCCTTGGAACAGTTCAGTGAACTGGGTAGTGGCTTCAATATCGCCATGAAAGATTTGGAAATTCGTGGTGCCGGTGATTTGTTGGGTGGTGAACAAAGCGGTTTCATTAACGACATCGGTTTTGACACCTATCAGAAAATCATGAACGAAGCCATCGAGGAACTGAAAGAAAATGAATTCAAGGAGTTGTATCCGGAAGAAAACGACATCGAAACCAAGGAATACGTCAAAGACATTCAGATTGATACCGATTTCGAATTGCTGTTCCCGGACGAATACATCAACAACATTTCGGAGCGTTTGAATTTGTACAACGAATTGAGCACCATCAAAACCGAAGAAGCGCTTCAAAACTATGAACAGAATTTGATTGACCGTTTCGGACCGTTGCCAAGACAGGCGATTGCGTTACTGAACAGCATCCGCATCAAATGGAAAGCGACCCATATCGGAATTGAAAAACTGGTATTGAAACAGGGAAAAATGGTAGGGTATTTTGTTTCCGACCAGCAATCCAACTTCTATCAATCGGCGAAATTCATGAAAGTGGTTCAGTTTGTACAGCAAAACGGCAATATCTGCAAAATGAAAGAGAAGGAAACCAAAAACGGCTTGCGTTTGTTGCTGACCTTTGAAAACGTGAAGTCGATAAAACGCGCGTTGGAATTAATCGAAATGATATAAAACACAAAACCTCCCGGTCTTTCGATAAGGAGGTTTTTGAATAAATAACACACGGTGCTTACTTAAAAGCTTTGTCATTGCAAAAATGACCTTTTCGCTTTTTGTAAACGTTATCGGATGTTTATCTGTTTGTTAAAAGGATGACGCCTATGTTATTTTAAAAATTGGTTTAGAAGAAATGTAGTGGAGCTGTCGTGCGAAGTTGCTTTTCCTGATTTGATTTCCTCCAGTATCGTATTTGCCAGTTGTTTGCCGTATTCGACTCCAAATTGGTCGTAACTGAAAATATTCCAGATTACCCCCTGAACAAAAATTTTGTGCTCGTACATCGCGATTAACGAACCAAGCGTTTTGGGCGTTAGTTTTTTAATCAGTAAGGTGTTTGTGGGTTTATTGCCTTCAAATCCCTTAAAAGGAGTTAAAAAGTCGTTTTGAGTGCTTTCCGCAACCCTTTTCCCCATCAGTAAGGCTTCGGTTTGGGCGAAGAAATTGGACATCAGTTTGTCGTGATGATCTTTATTGCCGTGAAGGGATTCTTTAAAACCGATAAAATCACACGGGATCAGTTTGGTTCCTTGGTGAATTAATTGAAAGAAAGCGTGTTGTGCATTACTGCCCGGTTCGCCCCAGATAATGTTTCCGGTTTGGTAATGCACCGGATTTCCGTCGCGATCCACACTTTTCCCATTACTTTCCATCACCGCCTGTTGCAGGTAGGGTGCCAGTTTTTTCAGATACTGCGAATACGGGATAACCGCTTCCGTCTCACAGCCGAAAAAGTTAGTGTACCAAATGCTCAGCAAGGCTAAAATTACCGGTATGTTTTTTTCGAAAGGTTCGTTCTTAAAATGGTCGTCCATTTCATGGGCCCCTTCGAGTAATTGTTTGAAATTATCGTAACCCACCGCCAAAGCAATGGACAATCCCACCGCACTCCACATCGAAAAGCGTCCGCCAACCCAGTCCCACATCGGGAACGTATTTTCGGAAGTGATACCGAATTCGGTTACTTTTTCACTATTGGTGGACACCGCCACGAAATGCTTCGCCACATCATCTTCCTTTGCCGACTGTAAAAACCAGTTCTTAAGCATGGTAGCATTCGAAAGGGTTTCCTGTGTCGTAAAAGTTTTGGAAACGATTACGAACAAAGTGGTTTCCGGATTTAGCTTTTTAATGGTTTCGGCAACGTGATCACCGTCGATATTGGAAACAAAATGGAGGTTCAGGTGGTTTTTGTAATACTGCAGGGCTTCCACGGCCATATCCGGACCCAAATCGGAGCCGCCAATACCGATATTCACCACATCGGTGAACGGTTTTCCGGTAAAACCTTTTTGACTTCCTGAAATAATCGCTTCGGTAAAGGATTTTATTTTTGATTGTACGGCTTGAACTTCGGTTAGGATGTTAACCCCGTCAACCAGTATGCTTTTTTCCGACGAACGCAAAGCGGTATGAAGTACTGCCCGGTTTTCGGTTACATTGATTTTATCGCCAGAGAAATAGTTCTGAATGGCCGATTTCAGCTTTACTTCCTCCACTAACTGTAAAAGCAGCTGAAGGGTTTCGGCGTTGATTCGGTTTTTGGAATAATCCAAAAGGAAATCATTCCACTGAAGGTGCAATTTTTCGGCTCTTTTGTTGTCGGCAGCAAACATTTCCTGCATTGAAGTCGGCCCCATAGTTTCGAAATGGGCGCGCAGTTTTTGCCAGGCAACAGTTCCTGTGGGATTTGTGTTTTCTAACGCCATTATTCTCCGAATTTAGCAAATGAAACACTGTCTAATTCTTTTTTCAACGGCGCACTTTCTGCCATAAAACGGGCCTTGTATTTTGGGTTCATCGGTTCCGAGTTGGGTAATTTCTGGCGCAACGGATCCACCTGAACTCCGTTTTTCCAGAATCGGTAGCAAACGTGCGGGCCAGTCGCCAAACCGGTACTTCCCACTTTACCGATCACTTGTCCCTGCTGCACGTGTTGTCCGCGACGCACCAGGATTTTAGACATGTGCAGGTATTGGGTCGAATAGGTCGAATTGTGTTTTACTTTAACGAAATTTCCGTTACCGGCGGTATAGCCCGTTTGTTCAACGGTTCCCGAGGCGGTGGTCATAATCGGCGTTCCGGTTGCCGCGGCATAATCGGTACCGTTATGGGCCTTCCAGCGCAACTGCACGGGATGGAAGCGGCTGCGGGTAAATCGGGAGGTGATGTTTACGAATTTCAGTGGGGCTTTCAGGAACATGTTTTTCAGCACTTTTCCTTCCTCATCGTAATAATCGACTCTTTTGGAATTTTCGTCCTGTTTGAACGGAAACGCATAGATTTTCTTGCCTTTGTATTCAAAATAAGAAGCCTCTACACTTTCCACTCCAAGATATTCGCCGCCTTCAAGGTATTTTTCATTGATGGTTACGGCAAATTTATCGCCTTTCTGAATTTTAAAGAAGTCGATGGACCAGGCATAAATTTTAGACAGTTCCGGAGCCAAAGCCGGAGAAACTCCTGCGCGACTCAACGTACTGGAAACCGAACCGTCGATGGCAGCGGCTATTGTTCTTCGTTTAATAACGACAGGACGCTCTTTTTTATAGACTACAGGGATAGAATCACGCAAATCCACAACAAAATAGCTCATTTTATCGGGTTGATAAATGAACACTTTTAAATCGTTGGGTGCTGTTTTATTTTGAAGTAAGGTAAAAGGTTTCCCGATTCGGATATTGCGGACATCAAAAGAATCTTTCACTTTTTCATTGATCTGATGTACTTTAGCGGCATCAAAACCTTGTTCTCCCAGAATTTTACCAAAGCTGTCGCCGGATTGGATTGTATCGTGAATGACTTTAAAATCGTTCAATCGGAAACCGAATTCGACTACAATTTTCTCTTTTTTAACTTCCGCTTTATTTGTTTTTCCCTTTTCCTCCTTATTGTTACAAGCAAATAATATTAGTGATAATAATATGATTGTGACGTATCTCAATGGTGTTGGTTTTGGTTGGTTACTGTTTTATTCTCCCCATTTTTCCAATTCTTCTTTGCTCCAAAGTTCCGGGAAAAATATCCTTCTTTGGTATTTTGGCAACATGTATTTTTTCCAATCACTGCCTCCGGTCGCTTCGTGGTTTCCGGGAACGCTCTCGATGTATTTCACTGCAGCGTTATAATGCCCCATTACCCAAGTGATGTTTACCGTTTTGTCGTAGTGACGCATGGCGGCGATCAAATCGGCATTTTGCTGATCGGCTTCGGGTAGTTGTTTGAATTTTCGCCACAAATTGATGGTATTGTATTCTTCCATCAGACTCAAAAATTCTTTTTTGTATTTTCTTTCGAACTCCAGTAATAAAAATGATTTCTCACCTGTTTTATAATCCTTTCCGGCGGCCTGCCAATACAGGTGATCAAAAGCGTGTTCGTAAGGCGTATTCCTGTCGATGGTTGCTCTGAATCGATGGTCGATAAGATTAATCAAATCCGTAGAGGCAAATTCAATCATACGGTATTGTGCACTCTGGAATCCGCTTGCCGGTGTTAAGGTATTTCGAAATTTCAGGTATTGCTCCACTTCCATACCATCGCCCATAATATCGAACGATGTGGTAAGCATATCGAAATAACGGCTAATGCGCATTAAACGTTCCGTGAAAAAATCGGTAGTCAGTTTTTCGCAATGCGACACCTGTTGGATCTCCCAAAGAATCATCTTGAACAATAACTCATTCACCTGATGGTACATGATAAACACCATTTCATCCGGCAAAGTGGTGCGTTGGATTTGCAGGTTTAAAAGCGCATCGGTTTGAATATAATCCCAATACGTAATGGGTTTTGCCCATAAAAGACCTTCTAAATGTGTTTCTGTTTTTTGATTGATGGCTTGAAACTTTTCATCAATCTGATTGATTCTATCTTTAATCTCAGGAGTAATTTCCATTATTGTTTCACTTTTACTTTAAAAGAGTTCTTTAATCCTTTAAAACCTTCCAAATCCGCTTTTAGGGAGCCGACTGCCAAACTGGCTTTTATTCGTATTGGCATTTTATTATCATCGTCTGAAATCCAGACCGTTAAACTTTCCTGTTCCTTAAAGACACGTCCCGATTGTACGTAAGGCCTGAAAACCATAGTCGGAATTATCCCGAATTTGGTATCGATATCTTCCCTGCCCAGGTATTTGAGTTTGAACTTAAAAACCTCGTCGTCAAAAAACATATCGATAAGAATGGACTCGCCCACGGCCAGTTTGTCTATTTTCGGATGGTTTCTTAAATAATAAAACGAAGATACAATATCCTGAACATTTTCGGGTACTGAAAATGTTTTTTCGGTATTATTTTTATAGTCTTTAACAAGAATGGTGTTTTTTGTCTGATTAAAAAAACCTTCCTGATTTTTGGTATATCCTCCTTCGTCAATTTTTCTGAGGTATTGGTAAGGCTGTCCGGTTTGTTTGTCGAAAATACTTTGGTAATCGTCCTGAACCTTGAAGAAAAACTTGGTCATTCCAACGGTATATCCTTTTCCGATAACGTGGTGTACTTTTTTATTGTTTCGCACCGCTTCTTTGACTTCCAAAGTGGCATACCCCGCATTCACAAGGCCGTAATGGATTCGGAATTTGAAGAATTCCCCGGTAGTAAAGGCATCTTCCTGTTTGACAGCAGTAAAAGAAACCGCCAAAACCAGTAAACCGAGAAGGGTCAGAAGTGTTGTAAATCTTTTCATTGGTTTAAATTTATAAAATTTATAACCATTAATACAATTTTCATTCCAAAAGTACTAAACAAAAAAACTCAGTCAAACAAATGACTGAGTTTTTATGCTATTAACCAACCAAAAAACTATAAATTATGAAAATTTACTAGCTCGAATGAGGGGTTATGACTTCCTCATTTTTGCGAGTGCAAATGTAGTTGGTTTTGTTGTCAAATTGCAACCAAAAAATTAACTTTAACACATTTTTAGCAAAATTTATGTTTTTAAAAGCTTCTTTTTTGCATTATATGCAATATAACCATAATTTTTATAATGTTCCTCGCAATTGTTGCTCTCTCTCGATGGACTCAAACAAGGCCTTAAAATTCCCGGCACCGAAGCCTCTCGCTCCCATTCTTTGAATAATTTCGAAGAAAAGTGTCGGACGGTCTTCCACCGGCTTGGTGAAAATCTGCAACAGATACCCTTCTTCGTCCGCGTCAATCATGATTCCCAATTTCTGAAGTTCGTTGATATCTTCTTTAAATTTGGACATGTGATCTTTCAAACGCTCCGGAATAGCATCGTAATACGCTTGTGGCGGTGTACTTAAAAATTCTATCCCACGGGCACGCATTTCGGCAACCGTTGTAAGGATGTCATCCGTAGCCACGGCAATATGTTGTACTCCTGGACCTTCGTAGAAATCCAAATATTCTTCAATTTGGGAACGTTTTTTCCCTTCTGCCGGTTCGTTGATTGGAAATTTGATGCGTCCGTTGCCGTTACTCATTACTTTGGACATCAAAGCCGAGTATTCTGTAGTAATCTGTTTGTCGTCAAACGAAAGGAAGTTCACAAACCCCATCACATCTTCGTACCATTTTACCCAGGTATTCATTTCGTTCCAACCCACGTTACCTACCATGTGGTCAACATATTTTAAGCCAACCGGAGTTGGGTTATAATCCGATTTCCATTCTTTGTAGCCTGGTAGGAACGTTCCGTTGTAGTTTTTACGCTCTACGAACATATGAACCGTTTCGCCGTAGGTGTAAATTCCGGCACGTACCACTTCACCAAACTCATCGGTTTCCACTGTGGGCTCCATGAAGACTCTTGCCCCACGTTTTGTAGTTTCTTCGAAAGCGGAACGGGCATCTTCTACCCACAACGCTACGATTTTTACCCCGTCTCCGTGTTTTTTAACGTGTTCCCCGATTGGCGAATCACTGTTCAACGCGGTGGTTAATACCAAACGGATTTTATCCTGCTTCAATACGTACGAAGCGCGGTCTTTCATTCCTGTTTCCAATCCCGCATAAGCGTGTGACTGGAATCCGAAAGCGGTTTTGTAAAAATGAGCGGCCTGTTTGGCGTTTCCAACATAGAATTCCACATAATCGGTTCCTAATAAGGGAAGGAAATCCTGTGCGCCTTCAAATATTTTTTCTAATCCGTATTCTACTGATTTTATTTCTTGTGCCATACTGTTTTATTTTTTTGGGTAACCGAAAAATGACTTTCTGTTACCGGTTGTGTTTGTTGTCTTTATCTAGCCCCGATAGCAGCGGCATCCTTTTTAGTTTAAACTTGCCCCAGCAAGTTGAAACTGAAAAGATATAGCGGATAGCGGGAATTGCTTCTAATTCTTATTATTTTACTCTAACCAGGATTGGTAATACTTATCATCGGCGATTTTCATGGCCTCTTCCGTAACCATAAGCGGCTTGAACGTATCCACCATAACAGCCAATTCCTGAGTTTCTTTTTTACCGATACTTCTTTCTGCAGCGCCCGGGTGCGGTCCGTGTGCAATACCTGCCGGATGCAAAGAAATATGTCCGACTTCGATATCGTTTCGGCTCATGAAATCACCATCCACATAATACAATACCTCATCGGCATCGATATTACTGTGGTTGTAAGGCGCAGGAATGGATTGCGGATGGTAATCGTACAATCTCGGTACAAAGGAACAAATTACAAAAGCCGCTGATTCAAACGTCTGGTGAATCGGTGGCGGAAGGTGAATCCTTCCCGTAATCGGTTCGAAATCGTGAATGGAGAAGGCATACGGATAGTTGAAACCATCATACCCCACCACATCGAAAGGGTGCGTGGCATACACCAAATCGAAAATTTCGTCTTTCTTTTTTACTTTGATGATGAATTCGCCTTTTTCGTCGTAGGTTTCCAATTCTTCCGGACGACGGATGTCGCGCTCGCAGAAAGGTGAATGCTCCAAAAGTTGTCCGAACCAGTTGCGGTATTGTTTTGGGGTATATACCGGCGCGTGGGATTCTACGATAAACAAACGATTGTCTTCGGTATCGAAATCGATTTTATAAATCATGCCGCGCGGCACCACCAAATAATCACCGTATTTGAAATCAAGATTCCCTAACATGGTTCTTAATTTCCCGGTTCCTCGGTGGATGAAGATAACCTCATCGGAATCGGTATTTTTATAAAAATAATCGGTAGTGGATTTTCTTGGTGCGGCCAGTACGATATGGCAATCGGAATTCGTCAGTACGATTTTGCGGCTTTCCAGGTAATCGTCCTGTGGCGCCACTTCAAAACCTCGCAATCGGTACGACTGGATGTTATTGGCTTTGGCGATTTTAGGCGCTACACTGTATTGGCTTCTGATTTCTTTTACTTGCGTTGGGCGGTGTTCGTGATAGGAATTGGTATACATTCCGTCAAATCCCACGGTTCCGAACAATTGCTCGTAATACAAGTCCCCGTTTTCCTTACGGAACTGTATGTGTCTTTTGTGGGGAATTTTTCCTAATTTATGATAAAATGGCATGTTCTTTTTTGTTTAAAGTTACTGTATAAAAGCTCGGCTAAGGAACTTTCTCAATTAATCAAAAAGAAAATGGCTCATTCAGGATTTCTCTTGATGAGGAATTTAAGATGTGCTAATAAACCGATCCAAGATTTATTCATAACACTACAAATATCGGAAATTTTATTGAAAATGCGCAAAATAAAAAAACCCAAAAAGAAGTTCCTTTTGGGTTTTTTTAGAAATACAATATCCTCTAAAAATTATTCATTGTTAATTTTACTGTTCTTTTTACCATAAATAAAGTAAAGAACGACACCAAGTCCCATCCAGATAAATAAACGAACCCAGCTTTCACCCGGCAATGAATACATCAAAAACAAGCACACCAAAATTCCCGCAACAGGCACAAAAGGAACCAATGGCGTTTTGAAGGCTCTTGGTACATCCGGCATTCTTTTACGCATTACCAAAACACCGATACAAACCAGAACGAAAGCCAATAACGTACCGATACTTACCATGTGACCTAAGTCGGATACCGGTACAAAACCGGCAAACAAACTTACGAATACCATAAAGAATAAGTTTGTCTTCCAAGGCGTTCTGAATTTAGCATGAATGTCTCCAAAAAAACCAGGTAACAAGCCATCCTTACTCATGGTGTAAAACACACGGCTTTGTCCCATCAACATCACCAGGATAACCGAAGTATATCCCGCTAAAATAGCAATAATAAGTCCAGTCTGCAGGAAATCATAACCTGTTTTGGCAAACGCGGTCGCGGCAGGTTTTGCGTCACCTGCAAATTCAGTATACGGCACAAGACCGGTCATTACGTGAGCGAACAAAACATACAAAACGGTACAGATAACCAAAGATCCTAAAATACCGATAGGCATCCCTTTTTGCGGATTTTTTGCTTCTTGGGCAGCCGTTGAAACCGCATCAAAACCGATGAAGGCAAAGAAAACAGTCCCCGCGCCGGCAGCAATTCCGGACCAACCAAATTCACCGAATACACCGGTGTTTTCAGGAATATAAGGAGTGTAATTGTTGACATCTATAAATTGCCAACCCAAAACAATAAATAATATTACTACTGCAACTTTTAAAACCACAAGGAAATTATTCATTGAAGCCGATTCTTTTGTCCCTCTGATTAACAACAATGACAAAATGGAAACGATGAAAATTGCAGGAAGATTGATAATCCCGCCTTCAATGACAGTTCCGTCGCTGAGTTTTAAGGTTTCCCAAGGTGAACAGATCAAATCGGGAGGCAGATGAATTCCGAATTTACTTAACAGTTCCAGAAGATATCTTGACCAACTAACCCCAACGGTCGCAGCGCCAAGAGCATATTCCAAAACCAAGTCCCAACCTATGATCCACGCCATGAACTCACCCATAGTCGCATAAGAATAGGTATAAGCACTACCGGCTACCGGTATCATCGATGCAAATTCCGCATAACATAGTCCGGCAAAAGCACATCCCACAGCCGCCAAAACAAACGACAGGGTTACCGCTGGTCCGGCATGTTCCGCAGCAGCGATCCCGGTTAATGAGAAAAGACCTGCACCAATAATCGCGCCGACACCTAAGGCTACAAGGGCACGGGAAGACAATGTTCTTTTTAAACCTTTTTCTGACTCATCCGCTTCAGACAGAAGGAGAGTTATAGATTTTCTTTTCCAGATTGACATAAATAGTATTTTTGGTATTTTAAGTTTCCAAAAATAGAGTTTTTTTGAAACATTGTTACAAAAAAAGGGAAATTAACGCATAAAAACCTTAGTTAAGCCGTTTCAGGGCTTTTAAAACCAGAAGCCCAAACTGATCCAGGTGAAATGGTTTCGGGTTTCGGGAGACCAGGAATGTTTGAGTTCTATTGGTCCGATAAATGTTTCCAATCCGTATCCCAGCGCATAGCCGGAATATTTAGGACGGGAAATCCAACGGTCGTCTTCGAAAATCGCATTTCCCACATTGGCAAAATTGGCACTGAAATTAAAATGGTTCTTTTTGTAAAATTCGTAATCCAATCCTATTTCGCCTTTCACATAACTGTCCCCCGCAATGCTAAGGAAGTCATAGCCGTAAAAATGACGGAAATTATTAATCATGCTGTAGCCGTAGCCTCCCAAAACGAAATCATGAAAAGGAATACTTCGTTCTCCGATGGCAAATCCCCCTTCGGACTGGAGTTTCACCGCTACACGCTTAAAGAAAGTCTGCACTATTTCAATATCGGCTTTGGCGATGGAAAACGGTTCAAAAGAATTGGTGTAATCCGACGAATACACAAACGATTTAAAATCACCAAAAAAATGCACTCCTTTCTTAGCGAAGTAATTTTTATCCTGTGAATCGAATTTCACATACCCGTACATAGACGCATAACTGCTGTTCTCCAAAACCGGATTGATATTTCCCAGGGTTTCCGATTTGATTTTCAAATGTTTCCATTCCGTTCCGGCGCCCACAAGAAATTTTTGTGCGAAAACGGTTTGGGCAAACACCTGTTGGGTGAAATCGGAAAAATTGATATTGATGGAATTTGTCCCGAGCGACTCAAGCGCTATGCCGTTGGCAAAATCGGTGGTGATGTTTTTGTTGAACTGATTGTATCGGGAATTCACCCCAAAACTCCAATAAAACCCATTATCATAATAATAATTCAGATTGTATCTGAAATTATCGCCCAAAACCACATCCAAAGAAACATTATCGTTTTTAAAGAAGACTTTCTTTTGTGTTACGTTTATTAACGCGGCACTTTTATACAAACCGTCATAATGCACTCCGAATTTCAGATACCGTTTCACCGGATTTTCTTTCAGTTCCAATACAAGATTGTCCTTATCATACCCTTTTTCAAATGAATATGAGATAGCACTGAAATTTTGTGTGGAACTCAGATTACTGATTCCGTCGCTTAGTTTTTGAAAAGTGATTTTGGAGTTGTTTTTAAATCGCAACTTCCCCAAAACATAGGCTCGTGTAAAATTATTGAGGTTGTTGACCTTAATGCTGCCGATATTTAGCGTGTCTGTGGGTTCGATAACAGGAACTTTTCTTCGGTTTTCGTTAGCGGTAAAACCCAATTTGGCGATTTGCTCATACACCGAAAAGGCAGCTTCCTCCCCCTTATTAATGATTTCTTTCCCCAAATCAAACGAGATAACCGAATAGCCTTTAATATCCGGTTTGATATAAATATCGGTGGCCTTGCGCTTCGCTTCCATCTTTTCAATCATGGTGAAATTGGTAATCTGCACCAAAACTCCGGAAGCGCCACCCAAATTATCCCTGTCTTTCAAACCTTCCTGCACATCGACACCAATAATGATATCGGCACCCATTTTCCGAACTTCTTCAATCGGATAATTGTCGGTCACCCCGCCATCCACGAGCAATCGGCCGTCAATTTCCACTGGCGTATACAACGACGGAAAGGCTCCGCTGGCCAGAACCGCCTTGGGCAGAATGCCGTTTTTAAGCACCACTTTCTCTCCGGTTTCAATATCGGTGGCAATACAAACAAACGGAATGGGAAGTTTATCGAAATCCCGAATCAAACGCACGTGATTGGTTAATCGGCTGAGTAAATTATAGTTGTACATCCCTTTCGAAAGTGCTGTGGGAACGCCTACCTTAAACTTGTTAAACGGCAAGGTCAGTGCGTATACCTCGTCGTTTCTTTTTTCGAAAAAACTTTTGGAGGTTCTGGGAATGTAATCCTGAAGGAGCGCATCGGTATCCACCACGGTAAAAATGGAATCCAGTTGTTTGGCGGTGTACCCGGAAGCATACAAACCGCCGACAATGGCCCCCATACTGGTTCCGCCGATATAATCGACTTTCACGCCGGCTTCCTCCAAGACTTTCAACGCGCCGATATGCGCCAATCCTTTCGCACCACCGCCACTCAAAACCACACCGATTTTTGGTCGTTTTTGGTCCTGGGCAAAGGCAGAAAAAACTAAGCTAAATACTAAAATCAGCAGGGAGAGTTTTTTCATTTTATGGTTTTGGATTGGATTCCCTGTAAAATTCGACAATTTTTTTGGCTTTTGAAAGTCCTACTACCTCAGATATTTCTTTTTCGGTCGCTTTTGACAATCTTTTAACCGATTTGAAATGTTTTATTAACGCAATCATGGTTTTTTCCCCGATGCCCGGTATGGTTTCAATCGAGGTTTGAATCGCCGCCTTGCTTCGTTTGTCCCTATGAAAAGTGATACCGAAGCGGTGTGCCTCGTTCCGCAACTGCTGAATGATTTTCAGGGTTTCCGATTTCTTGTCCAGATACAACGGCACCGAATCCCCCGGATAGAACAATTCTTCCAGTCGTTTCGCAATCCCGATGATGGCCACTTTTCCGCGCAGCCCCAAATCGTCGATACTTTTTAACGCCGACGACAACTGCCCTTTTCCGCCATCAATAATAATCAGTTGTGGTAATTGCTGGTTTTCGTCTAACAATCGTTTGTATCTTCGGTACACCACTTCCTCCATCGAAGCGAAGTCGTTCGGTCCTTCTACGGTTTTGATATTGAAATGACGGTAATCTTTCTTGCTCGGTTTTCCGTCCTTGAACACCACACACGCCGCCACCGGATTCGTTCCCTGAATGTTCGAGTTATCGAAACACTCAATATGCCTCGGCTCGACCGAAAGACGTAAATCCTTCTGCATCTGTGCCATAATACGGTTCGTATGTCGGTCGGGATCGACAATTTTTATCTGTTTCAACTGATCCATGCGGTAGAACTTGGCGTTTCTTTCGGACAAATCGAGTATTTGTTTCTTGTCGCCCAATTTGGGAACGGTGACTTTTATCTTATCGCCGAAATCGATCCCGAAAGCTTTCGGGACGAACGGCAGGATAATTTCTTTGGAATTCAGATGAAAACGCTCGCGCAATTCCACCACAGCCAGTTCCAGCAACTCTTCGTCGGTTTCTTCCAGCTTCTTTTTCAGTTCCATCGTATGGGAACGCACAATCGCGCCGTGGGAAATCTGAAGGAAATTCACATACGCCATCGCTTCATCGGAAACAATCGAAAAGACATCGATATTGGAAATCTTCGGATTCAGAATCGTCGAACGCGACTGGTAATTCTCCAGCACTTCAATCTTTTCCTTGATTTTTTGTGCTTCTTCGAACTTCATGTCGGCCGCCAATTCGCCCATCAGTTTTTTGAAATCCTTCAAACTCTCTTTAAAATTCCCTTTCAGAATTTCTCGGATGGCCTGCACCTGTTTTTCATAATTCGTAATCGTCTCCAAGCCTTCACAAGGCCCTTTGCAGTTCCCGATATGGTATTCCAGACACACTTTGAATTTTCCGCTGTCGATATTGGCTTTACTCAAATCGTAATTGCAGGTTCTTAGCGGATACAGTTCTTTAATTAAATCCAGAATCGTATGCACGGTCTTGAAACTCGTGTACGGACCAAAATATTCCGAACCGTCCTTAATCATTTTTCGGGTGGAAAAGATGCGGGGAAAGCGTTCGTTCTTGATGCAGATCCACGGATAGGTTTTATCGTCCCGTAACAACACGTTATACCGCGGCTGCAGTTTTTTAATGAGGTTGTTTTCCAGCAACAGCGCATCGGTTTCCGTGGGAACGACGATGTGCTTGATGGAAACTATTTTTTTGACCAACACGTTCGTCTTGGCATTATCGTGTACTTTATTGAAGTAGGACGCGACCCTTTTCTTGAGGTTTTTGGCTTTCCCGACGTAGAGAATCTTCCCTTCCTTATCGTAATACTGATACACCCCCGGACTGTCGGGCAGGGTTTGGAGTTGGAGTTCTAAAGTGGGAATCACAGGCTAATTATGAGTTATAAATTATGAATTATGAGTTATTGGAAGTCGTTTCGTTTCTATCCCGACGCTCATTACCATTTCAAAGTTACAAATTTATTGAGAGCAAAAAAATGCATTATCGGGACACTTCATTAACCGTAAAAAAATAGGGGTTCTTATAATATTTTTTGCTGGGCGTAAATTTATATTTTTTCTTATACTTGTCTTCTAAACTGTCTGTCAGATATTCTATTCCTCCGTAACCAATTTGCTTTGCAAAAAACTTATTGATTTCCATCTTTTGATATGTCCCATCAAGCATCGGTTTTGAAACAGCGTATACTCTCCCCTTTTCTACTATGAAAAGGTGTTGGGTGAGCCCGTCAATTTTGAAGGTGAAAAACTTGTCCTGCAATCTCAACTTCATCATAGTAAGGATGTTGCTTCCTATTGGCTCAGTCATTATACAATCAAACATTAAAGGGGATTTCAAATAATCAGGCACTTCAACAGTAGTTTCAAAATGCACAAATTTATCTTGCTTATCATAAATATTATATAGACTGTTAATATTCTCATTATGGAAATCGAGAAAATCAAGGACATTACCCTGAAATTTAAAATCTTTTAGCAGTTTGAATTCAGGTATCGCTTTAACATGAAGCTCATCCGGATTGTACTCCGTAATAAACCTACACCCATGGTGCGCTTTCCAACCCGGATATTCTCCAGAGTCTTTAGCCGAGGTCGTATAAACATACTGTTCTCCCAAATTTTTTCTAGCTGATTCCTCGTATTCCTTAAGTGGAAGTTTAAGCGCAATTATGTCTTTCTTTAGGGAGCAGCCAACATTTATCAGGAGCAATAGTAGACACACTGAAACATGCTTCATCATTAGTTCTATTTTATTGCACAAATGTATTGTATCTTACAAAGCAACTCAAAATTTATAATTCATAACTCATAATTATTATTATTTTAGCGTTTTAACCTGCTATGAACTACCGAAATAACGTTTTACGAATTCTGAAAGAAGACATCCTGCCCGGAGAGAGCAAAACCATCAATATGGAAATTGCCAAGCTCCATACCATGACCAAACTGAAGATTCCCATCATCGTGGAACGTTCCAAATTACCGGGTCCTACCGTTTTATTATCGGCGGGATTGCATGGCGATGAAATCAACGGCACGGAAATCGTACGGCAACTCATTGTTAAAAAAATCAACAAACCCAAAACCGGCACCATCATCTGTATTCCGATTATCAACGTTTTCGGTTTCGTGAACCAGACGCGGGAATTTCCCGACGGTCGTGATTTGAACCGCGTGTTTCCGGGAAGTAAAACCGGTTCGTTGGCCAGTCGTTTTGCGTATTATCTGCTGAAAGAAGTGATTCCGCACGTAGATTACGCCATTGACTTTCATGCCGGAGGCGCCGCGCGTTTCAATGCCGCACAAATTCGAATCGCACCCAACAATCCGGAACTGCGGGATTTAGCGGAAATTTTTCACGCACCTTTTACCCTTTATTCCAACAACATTACTGGTTCGTTCCGAAATTCGTGTGACAAATTGGGGGTAAAAATGCTCTTGTTTGAAGGCGGGAAATCCATCGACATCAACGAAGATATCACCCAACAGGGCATCGAAGGCGCCAAACGCGTTCTGGAACATCTGGGCATGCTCAACCACCGAAGAAAAGCCAGTTATCCCGAAGAAAAAAGCATTTACATCGAAAAATCGGCCTGGATTCGCGCGCGGTATTCGGGGATGTTTCACGGATATACCAAAATCGGCAGTTTCGTGGAAAAAGGACAGTTGTTGGCCACCATTTCCGATCCGTACGGAAAAATAGAACACAAGATGAAAGCACCCAATTCCGGGTACATCATCAACGTGAACGAAGCGCCGATTGTGTATCAGGGTGATGCCATCTACCATATTTCAACCGAATTGGAAAAGTAAATCAACACAATTCATTGATTTCACCGCAGATTCGCAGATAATCTAAATTTGTAAATCTGCGGTTAAAAAAATAAGAATCCAGACCGTTCCACAAACACACAACTGCAGTTTCTCAGACTTTATTATTCGTGCATTCGCGCTAGGAAATCTGCGAATCTGTGGCAAAAATAAAATCAAAATGTTGCGGTTTCCCAATTTTCAAAACCTAACAATTATCATATTTTATTTGTTTTGAAGCCCTTAGCTTTGAGTCAAATTTGATTGCATATGATAACTTGGAAAAAACTAACCCAAAAAGAACGTCAGGAGCGCATTGAAAAAGCGTTGGAGGAAAATGTAAATTTCGCTCACGATGCGTCCTTGGGCTATCCGGCTTCTAAACTCGACAATAAAGTATTCAACAGCGATGCGCCTTTTTTAAAAGACGCACCCACCCTGCAAACCTATGTGGCGAATCCCAACCATATCGGATGTCATACGATTGGTTCTTCGGAAAAAGCGTTTAGCGGCACACAGGAAATGGAGCGTGAAGTACTGAAAGTATTGGCCGTGGATGTTTTTAAAGCTGAACCCGATTCTTACGACGGTTATATCGCACCCGGCGGCACCGAAGCCAACATCCAGGCCATCTGGATGTACCGCAACTATTTCATGAATCAGCATGAGGCAAAACCCGACGAAATCGCCATAATCGCAACCGAAGACACGCACTATTCCATTCCCAAAGCAGCCAATCTGCTGATGTTGGAACGCCTTTCGGTTCCGGTACATTTCGAAAGCCGCGAATTGGACAAAACGGCATTGGAAACGATTATCACTTCGGCGAAAGCCAACGGAAAAAAATACTTTATCGTGGTATCCAATATGGGGACAACCATGTTCGGCGCGATAGACAACCCGGACGATTATATCGAAGTCCTTGAAAAACACCAACTGGCGTACCGATTGCATATCGATGCGGCTTACGGTGGTTTTGTGTACCCGTTCAGCAACAAAGACTCGGTCATTAATTTTGAAAATCCCAAAATCAGTTCGATTACCATTGACGCCCACAAAATGCTGCAGGCACCTTACGGGACCGGTGTGTTCATCTGCCGAAAAGGGCTAATTGAAAACGTCCTGACCAAAGAAGCCGAATATGTGGAAGGCATGGATTTGACTCTTTGCGGCAGCCGTAGCGGTTCCAATGCCGTGGCGGTCTGGATGATTTTATTTACCTATGGTCCGTTTGGCTGGTGTGAAAAAATCCGCGTACTGCAAATGCGTACCGACTGGTTGTGCGAACAGTTGGATGCCATGAACATCAAGTATTTCAGGGATCCGAACATGAATATTGTCACCATACAGGCCAAATACATCCCGCAGGTATTGGAAGCAAAATACGATTTGGTGCCGCAAAAACACGACGAAACCAACGAATGGTACAAAATTGTGATCATGGATCATGTGGAAGTAGATCATTTGAGTACTTTTATAGCCGATTTAAAAAGTACGTTACATGTTGAAAAAAGAACTGCGCCTAAAGTATAAAAACGAAAGAAAAGAGCTGAAATTTGAAGAAATTCAGGACATAAGTCTGGCGATTGCCAACAGTTGTCTGGCCCTGCCGATTTGGGACTACACCTATTTCCATTTGTTTCTGCCGATAGAAGAACAGAAAGAAGTCAACACCGAATTCCTTTTGCAGATCTTGGCCGGAAGAGACAAGGAAATCGTTATTTCGAAATCGGATTTCGAAACCCGAAAAATGACGCATTATCTGTTAACCGACAACACCAAAATAAAAAACAACGCCTACGGGATTCCCGAACCGGTTGATGGGATAGAAGTACCTTCCTCTAAAATAGATGTGGTTTTCGTACCGCTTTTGGCTTATGACAAAAAAGGACATCGGGTAGGGTATGGCAAAGGGTTTTACGACACTTTCCTTTCCGAATGCAAATCGGATGTAATTAAAGTAGGACTCTCGTTCTTTGATCCGGAAGAAACCATCTCCGATGTTTTTGAAAGCGACGTTAAATTGGATTTTTGTGTGACCCCTTATGGTATTTTTGAATTTAAAATATAATTCGATATATTCGTCAAACCAAAAACCCCATTTTATGAGAAATAGTGTTCTAAAGAAGATTATGTATGCCGCCTTTGCTTTTATGATTGTGTTTGGATTCGACAGTTGTGTCGTAAAACACCATCATCACAAAACCGTTGTGGTAAAAAAGAAACGATTACCGCCGGGACAGGCTAAAAAAATCAGCGGTGACAGAAGCGCGAGACGTCATGCACCGGGACATAATAAATAATAAAAAAGACCACAAAATTGTGGTCTTTTTTATGTATACTTTGCGCTATAGTTACTTCCCGAAAGCTCTTTTATTGAATACAATCAGAATTCCGACACCGGTTGAAATTGCCACGTCGGCTACGTTAAAAATCGCGTTGAAGAATGTAAAATGGTTTCCACCCCAAACCGGTAACCAAGACGGTAAGTTTCCTTCCCAGATGGGAAAATAAAACATGTCCACCACTTTTCCGTGGAACCATTTCCCGTAAGGTTCATTGCTGAATAGTGTGGCTACCTGATGCGAACTGTCGTTAAAGATTCGACCGTAGAATACCGAATCGATAATATTCCCAACCGCTCCAGCCAATATCAAAGACACCGCCACAATCAGGAAATTGGACGATTGTTTTTTCACCGCATCGTACAACCAATAGCCGATGCCGCCAACGGCGATGATACGAAACGTGGTGAGTAACAACTTACCGAAGCTGCCCGGGATTTCGGCACCCCAAGCCATGCCGGAATTTTCAATAAAGTGAATGCGGAACCAATCGAACACTAAGACTTCTTCGTCCAGCATAAAATTGGTTTTGATGTATATTTTGGAAATCTGGTCAATCACCAAAATCAGGACAACCAGTAAATAGGCTTTCTTTAATGACATTTTGCTCAATTTAGCCACAAAAATAAGAGAATTAAACCATATAAAAAACGCTCCGGGCGGAGCGTTTCGTATTTTTTGAAAAGATTAACGTTGCAAGTTCTTTGCTTCGATGCTCATGGTTGCATGAGGAACCAGTTTCAATCTCTCTTTATTGATTAATTTTCCTGTTACTTTACAAATTCCGTAAGTCTTGTTCTCTATACGGATCAAAGCATTTTTCAAATCTCTGATAAATTTCTCCTGACGAATGGCAAGCTGTGAATTGGCCTCTTTTGACATGGTTTCGCTACCTTCCTCGAAAGCTTTAAACGTTGGCGATGTGTCATCGGTACCGTTGTTTAAGTCGTTAAGGTAAGCGCTTCGTATTAAATCCAAATCGTTTTTCGCTTTTTCCAATTTCATCTGGATCAATTCCTTGAACTCTGCTAAGTCCGAGTCGGAATATCTTATTTGTTCATCCACCATAATTTCCTTATTTTGAAATTAATATTCTTGTTTTTAGGTCATCAAACTCAATTTCCGTACCATTTTCAATACGGTCTTCAAAAACAAGTTCTTCCGTTAACGTTTCCGATTTAATGTATGCTTCGTTGTCTTTTACGGCGTCCTGAATAATGCCGTCTTTTTGCATGGTCACTTTAATCTTATCGGTCACTTCAAAACCTGAATCTTTTCTGATATTTTGGATTCGGTTGACCAATTCGCGGGCGATACCTTCTTTTCGTAAATCATCGGAAATTGTGATGTCCAATGCCACGGTAATGCCTCCCGAATTTGCCACTAACCAACCCTCAATATCCTGTGAAGAAATCTCCACATCTTCAAGTGTTAAATTAACACTATTTCCTGAAATAACAATACTTATTACGCCTTCTCTTTCCAATTTATTTATCTGATCCTGAGAAAAATGCTGTATCTCCTTAGAAATCAATCCCATATCTTTACCGAAACGCGGCCCCAATGTCTTAAAATTAGGCTTGATCTGCTTCACAAGTATCCCGGAAGCATCGTCCAGCAACTGTACTTCTTTCACGTTCACTTCGGCTTTAATCAGGTCGGAAATCGCTTCAATTTCGGCACGTTGATTTTCGTCAAGCACAGGAATCATAACCTTTTGCAGCGGTTGACGCACTTTTATCATTTCCTTCTTACGCAGCGATAAAACCAGAGACGAAATCGTTTGCGCCTTCTGCATTTTGCTTTCCAGCGACTTATCAACAAAGTTTTCAACGGATTTCGGGAACTCGGCCAAATGTACACTTTGGAATTTTTCCCCGTGTGTTGCCTGGGTTAAATCTCGGTAAAGTTTGTCCATAAAAAACGGCGCTATAGGCGCTCCAAGTTTGGAAATTGTAAGTAAACATGTATATAAAGTCTGATATGCCGCTATTTTATCCTGCGCATAATCGCCTTTCCAGAAGCGACGACGACACAAACGCACGTACCAATTGCTTAAATTTTCCTGTACGAAGTCGGAAATTGCTCGGGCAGCACGGGTTGGTTCGTACTCCGCATAGGCCTCATCCACCACCTGAATTAAGGTGTGCAATTCGGATAAAATCCAACGGTCGATTTCCGGTCTGTCAGCTAACGGGATTTCCGCTTCGCTGTAACTAAACCCGTCGATATTGGCATATAAGGCAAAGAACGAATACGTATTATATAGTGTTCCGAAGAATTTTCTTCTTACTTCGGCCACCCCTTCGATGTCAAATTTCAGGTTGTCCCACGGATTCGCATTGGCAATCATGTACCAGCGGGTCGCATCCGGACCGTATTCGGCCAAAGTGGTAAACGGATCTACCGCATTACCAAGACGTTTGGACATCTTTTGTCCGTTTTTATCCAACACCAAACCGTTGGAAACGACATTTTTATAGGCTACTTTATCAAAAACCAAGGTTCCGATAGCGTGTAAGGTATAGAACCACCCTCTGGTCTGATCCACGCCTTCAGCTATAAAATCAGCAGGAAAGGCTTTGTTTTCATCGATTAACTCCTTGTTTTCGAACGGATAATGCCATTGCGCATACGGCATGGCGCCCGAATCGAACCAAACATCAATTAAATCACTTTCGCGTTTCATTGGTTTTCCGGATGGCGAAACCAATGTTATTGTATCAACAACATTTTTATGTAAGTCAACTAAATCGTAGTTTTCCTCGCTCATGTTTCCGATTTCAAACCCTTTGAACGGATTTACGGATTCCACACCCGCTTGAATCGCTTTTTCGATTTCATTGTAAAGTTCTTCCACCGAACCAATGAGCATTTCTTCCGTTCCGTCTTCCGATCTCCAGATTGGCAATGGGATGCCCCAGTATCTTGAACGGGATAAGTTCCAGTCGTTGGCATTTTTCAGCCAGTTCCCGAAACGGCCTTCTCCGGTAGCTTTTGGCTTCCAGTTGATGGTTTCGTTCAGGTCAAACATACGGTCTTTCACTTCCGTCACCTTGATGAACCAAGAATCTAACGGATAGTACAAAATCGGTTTGTCCGTTCTCCAGCAATGTGGATAACTGTGGACGTATTTTTCCACCTTAAAGGCTTTGTTCTCTTCTTTTAAACGAATAGCGATTTCCACATCCACCGATTTCTCAGGAGCCTCACCCTCATTATAGTATTCGTTTTTAACGTATTTCCCAGCCATATCACCCATCTGAGACACAAAACGCCCTTGCAAATCCACTAAAGGCACTGGGTTTCCGTTTTCGTCCAACACTAACATTGGCGGTACTTCCGGAGATGCTTCTTTGGCTACTTTGGCATCATCGGCACCGAAAGTTGGTGCGGTGTGTACGATACCCGTTCCGTCTTCCGTGGTAACGAAATCACCTGAAATTACTCGGAATGCGTTTTCTGGATTTTGATACGGTAACGTGTACGGCAATAATTGTTCGTATTGGATGCCGACTAAGTCAGCCCCTTTACATTCGGCTATGATTTCAAAAGGAATTTTTTTATCGCCTTCCTTGAAATTTTCAAAATCGGCAGCTTCGCTGGTTTCGAAATAGTTTTTCGACAACTGTTTCCCAACGAGATTTTTCGCTAAAATGATATTGACAGGTTGGAACGTGTATTGATTGAAGGTTTTCACCAGCACATACTCGATTCTTGGACCAACTGTCAAAGCGGTGTTACTTGGCAATGTCCAAGGTGTCGTCGTCCAGGCCAAAAAGTGGATTTCATCCAGTTCCAATGCTTCAAACTTGTATTGTTTTAAATCGTTGGTGGTAATGTAATCGTAAAATTTGGCGAACGTTAATTTTCTTTGATTCTCCAAAACCTTGAACTGCGCCACAATGGTAGTATCGGTCACATCACGATAGGAGCCCGGCTGATTTACTTCGTGCGAAGACAATCCGGTTCCCGCTTTGGGCGAATACGGCTGAATGGTGTAGCCTTTGTATAATAAATCTTTGTTGTAAATCTGTTTCAGCAACCACCAAACCGTTTCCATGTACTTGGATTTGTAGGTCACATACGGATCTTCCATGTCTACCCAGTAGCCCATTTTTTCGGTCAGGTCGTTCCACACGTCGGTATAACGCATAACGGTTTTTTTACACGCTTCGTTATATTCGGCAATGGAAATGGTTTTTCCGATGTCTTCCTTGGTGATGCCCAATTCTTTTTCGGTACCCAATTCTACCGGTAATCCGTGGGTATCCCAACCCGCTTTACGTTTTACCTGAAATCCTTTTTGGGTTTTGTAACGACAAAAAATATCCTTAATCGCACGGGCCATCACGTGGTGAATCCCCGGTAATCCGTTTGCCGAAGGCGGGCCTTCAAAAAACACATACGGCGTCGCGCCCTCACGGGACGTTACACTTTGCTCAAAGATGTTTTGTTTTTTCCAGAAATCAAGCACTTCAGAAGCCACAGTGGGCAAATCAAGTCCTTTGTATTCAGTGAATTTTGTACTCATTTTGTCGTTTTCTTAAATCAATGCGCGAAAGTACGGAATTTTAGAGAAAATAGAGAAAAGAAGCGAGAAAAAAGACGACCAAACACTACAGTTTTAAGAGTTTACTAACATATGGGTTCCTGCTGTTAAGAGAAAACCTCCTTAAGCACATCCAGCGATTTCGGTTTTTTAAAGCCATCAAGGTGAGCCGTGTAGTAATCCAGCAGGATTTTAAGCAGAATTTGGCGTTCGGTTCCGGCGAAGATTTTCTGGTCGGAATCGAATTTCAGACCGACAAGTTTTTTAAACAGAAACGTCTCGTGTTCGGAAAGACAACTGATGCCGTGAAACGGGGTAAAAACCCCTTCGTTCAGTTCAAAAAAAGGCAAATCCATTCCCGAAATATCGGGATAAAAACCTAAAAACTTGGAGACTTCCAGCAGCAATATCAAATGAAAATTGGCCGTCTCTTCGTGGGAATCCAGCCACATCATCGCGGTTTCGAGAAAGAAAAACAGGTTTTGGTTTTTTTCTTCTTCGCGGATGCTGTGGTGCAACATTTCAGATAAGAAAATCACGATGGTACTTTTAAAAATGTCGGTATTTACGGAATGATACGGTGTCGCCAATCGGATTTCCTTAAAATGCTCCAACGTGCCTTTGTTCTTGTGATTCGCTTCGATTTCGAGAATCGTCAACGGCTGAAAATAGGCGATTTTCTGATTCGATTTCTTTCCGGAAAAAGCACTGGGAACGAAATAGGATTTCAGACCGTCGGATTGTGTAAAACACTTCACAATCAGACTTTTTTCCTGATATTTTATTGCGCTTAAAACAATGGCTTTGGTTTTAACAAGCATTATCGGATGATCATCACTTTTTTAACTTTGGTCTCTACTCCGTCATCGGCAGCAATGAAAATCATGTACACGCCCGAGGCTACTTTGTGTTTTCCGAAAGCGCGGGTATCCCATTCGATGGTACCACCCTCCGAGGTGGTTTCATAGACCAGATTCCCTTCAATATCGGTAATTTTGATATTGGCTTTATCGATCAGTCCGCTGATTTTTACCGTTCCGCTATATTCCGGACGTACCGGATTAGGATAAACGTAGACATTGCTCAAATCGTCCTGCGGTTTTGTGGAAATCCCTTGAAAGGAAACTAACCCTTTATCGGTGGCAAAAAACACCTCTCCGGACGCATCGTCGATTTCGATATCCAGCACATTATTACTTGGCAATGGAGAATTCTCTTTGGTAAAGTGATACAACGTTTGTTGTCCGTTAGACGAAACCAAAAAAGCACCGGCACCGTCTATGGACAGCCATTTGTTGTTGGAACCGTCAACCACAATATCCATGATGCTTTGCTGATAGAACAGTTCCTGCGCAAGGTTGTCGTCCAGAATAATAATCGGATTGGTTTCCAAAGTGGTGTCCGTCACAAAACGATCCACACTCGGCAAGATCCGCAAACCCGCAAAAGTTCCTATCCATAACTGATTTCGATTGTCGACCGCCACGCATCGGACATCCCTGTCCGGAAGATTTCCGTTATCGGTTCCGACTTTTATCAGGATAAACTTATTGTTATAATTCTCATTAAAACCTATGACGCCGTTTCGGTAGGAGGGAATCCATTTGGTGCCGTTTTTATCAATGGCTATACTGGCATAGTCATCGTTTTCGGGAGCAGTGGTGATGTTTTCAAGGGTATAGGATTGCCATTGCCCGTCTTTTTTCAACACTTTTATGGCTTTCTTCACAAGACTGTTGGTCATCCACAAATTGCCGTTTTTATCGAATGCGGGACCGTTAATCCTTACATCAATATAAGAAGGATTGGGAGGGGACAACACCAGCGACTCCAAACCGTTTGGCCCGGTATTGGCCTGATTGAACAATGTTACCTGATCATTATTTTCAATTTTCAGTAAACCCGAAAAGAAGGAACTCACAAAAACCTGATTGGGATTACTCGGATTCAACGCAATGCGCGAAAGCGATTTTGCCCCCTGTAAATCAGTGTACGGAATAGACTTCCATCCCTGTTCTTCAGAAAATTTACTGATCTCATATTCATCCAGCGGATACGGATTGTATTGCTTGGTGTAATCGCCATAAACTGCCCAAAGAAAATTGGGTGCCTTTTTCAGATTAAAAATACTGTTTCTTGGCGGACCGTTAGGGGTAACATCTTCAAAAGTTGTGAGATTCCCAAGGGTTGTCTGATGCAAACCTTCATCCATTGTTCCGACGAATATTTTGTCGTTAATTATCGTGGCACAAGTAAACGTGGAAATAACATCCGGTATCTGCGTGATATGTGCCAATTGAAGCAACTGATTATCGTAAATAAAGACATGGTTGGCCGAAGTAATAAGCAATCGGTTTTCAAATTCTCTGAAATCAAGCACCGTTTGCCCTACATTGACAATTTCCTGAAAAGCTCCCCCGGTATATTTGTAAATCCTGTTGCTGGTATTCGACAAAACCAATTGATTCTGAAAAGTTACAATCCCATTCCAATATCCCGCATCAAAGGTGGTCCATTCACTGAAATCAACTAAATTCGGGCTGGTAAAATTCGCTCTTCGGATACCGTTCAATTGCGTTACAGCATAAATAAATCCGTTAAAAACCGTGGTTTGAAAAACCTGTACATCTTCTCCGGAAGGTCCGATGAAGTAAGTGTCTCCAAATTGAGAGGTTGCCAAATCAAACACACAAACACCAAAATCACACGACAAATACGCTTTGCCCTCGTACTCATAAATATGATTAATCTTTTTCTTATTAGGCGGAATTGTCGGTTTGTTAAGAATGTCGATTACGTTTAAAACACTTCCGTCAATTTCATTCACCACTAAAAGCAAACCGTTTTGGTTTCCGACCAGTATTTTTTTATAAGTTGTGCTGTAATGTACCGAAGAAATTATATCGGCTTTAAAATCATTTACCGAAGTGATGGTTTTTAATTCGTTTGTAGTGACATTGTTAACAAACAGGGTGTTTTCAGGTGCAGCATAAACCTTATCGCCGGTTTGCGACAAATCCTTAATAGCGGTATAAGAAAAAAAGCCACGCCACAATTGGTTTTGCTGTGAAAAACAATTGATGCTGAAAAAAGTCAGCAGAAAAAGATAAAATATTTTTTTCATTAAAAACGGTTTCAAATACAAATATAGCGTAAAACGGGTTTTTTGTGTTTTTTTATATAATTTGATTCGAAATATTTTTAACAGGACAGCCAATAATACAAACGCAACATATAAAATTTACATTTTTTTAAAAGTCTTTTTTTTACTTTTTTTTTAAAGTGTGGTTTGTTTTTATATATTTGTCGGATATTGACCTAAAATAAAGTAAAATGCCCAGAAAAATTTTATTTATCCTGCTAGTTGCTCTAGGTAGTAGCAGCGCTGTTAGAGCCCAATTTGGTTTTTCCCATGAAATTGGAGCAATTGCAGGCCCTGTGATGTTTATGTCAGATTACGGTGAAAGATATGATTTCAAAACAAATGCCGGAAATACCGGTTATGGTATTGGTATTATCCACTATTTGAATTTTTCTTACAGAGCAGAATGTAACTGTTATACTCCCGAAACTTATTTTAACGATCACTTTAAATTAAGAACGGAGCTTTCCTATAACAAATCGGAGCTTCAACACTTTGGTCAATGGGTTGATAACAAGAAAAATTCCTTGATGGCACAACAATTAAGAGCCATGAGAGGTTCCGCATCAAATACCGATATTGGAATGCAATTGGAATATTTCCCTTTAAGTATTAGAGATTTTACGGCTACGGATGGTGCTTTTGGACCTTTTGTAAGTTTAGGAGCTCATTATACTTATTTCAGCCCGGAAGCCAGCTCGGAAAGAGGGCGTTTGGACCAACCGGGTGTTTTGCCAACGAAATATATCGGTGGTGTTTCCAATGACAGCGGAAGTACGTGGTCGGTTGTAGCCAGTGTGGGTACACGTTACAAACTAACGGAACTATCCGACTTGATGCTTGATTTACGTTGGCAGTATTACTTCTCCAACTGGGTGGATGGTTTAAATCCGGATCCTGCCATTTACAAAGAAAACAAAGCTAACGAATGGTTGGTTTGGTTAAACTTCGGATATATCTATTATTTGAATTAATAGTTTTAAAATATAAAAGAAAAGCCCGAGCAATGCTCGGGTTTTTCTTTTTATGCTAAGGCTTGTTTCAAATCTTCAATCAAATCATCAGCATCTTCTATGCCAACGCTCAAACGAACCAAATCATCACTGATGCCAATCTCCTTTCGCTTGTCTTCCGGTATCGAGGCGTGTGTCATCAAGGCCGGATGATTCGCCAATGATTCCACACCGCCTAGTGATTCCGCCAAAGTAAACACTTGTAGTTTTTCCAAAAAGCTGATGGCATCTTGTTTCGCTCCTGATTTAAAGGTAAAGGTTACCATCCCTCCAAAACCGCCAATCATTTGTTTTTTGGCAATCTCATGGTACGGATGCGAAGCCAGTCCCGGATAATAAACGCGTTCCACTTTAGGATGGTTCATTAAAAATTCGGCTACTTTCACACCGTTTTCGCAATGTCTTTGTACCCGCAGGTGCAACGTTTTGATGCCTCGTAGCACCAAAAAAGAATCCTGCGGTCCTAAAGTAGCTCCGGTAGCAAATTGCTGGAAATGCAATTGATCTCCCAATGCAGCATCTTTCACAATTAAAGCGCCTGCAATTACATCCGAATGGCCGCCCAAATATTTTGTAGCCGAATGCATTACGATGTCGGCACCCAAATCCAACGGTTTTTGTAAATATGGGGTGGCAAACGTATTGTCTACCGCAAATAAGATGTTCGAATGTTTTTTGGTGATTTCCGCAATTGCGGCGATATCCGCCAATTTCATCAACGGGTTGGTTGGCGTTTCTACCCATACCAAACGCGTGTTGGCGTTAATTAACGATTTGAATTTCTCCAGATTATTCATATCCACAAAATGGAAAACAATGCCGGATTCTTTATAAATACGGGTAAACATTCGGTACGTTCCGCCGTATAAATCGTCCATGGCAATTACTTCATCACCCGCTTTTAATCCACGTAAAACGCAGTCGGTGGCGGCCAATCCCGATGAAAAAGCCAAACCGCGCGTTCCGTTTTCGATACTCGCCAAAGCGTTTTCCAACGCAGTTCGGGTCGGATTCGCGGCACGGCTGTATTCGTAATCCGGGTTCAACGGTTTTCCGGGACTGATCTGTACAAACGTAGACGTTTGATAAACCGGCGGCATTACCGCTCCTGTACTTGGATCATGATGTTGTCCACCATGTATAACTTTCGTGTTAAATTTCATTGTTCTGTTTTTTAAAGTGTAAAATTAAGGCTTATTTCAGGATTATAAAAACTTACTGATGCGCATCATGACCCCTGTATGCACTCCTTCGTGGTAATTATTGAATTCCATGGCTTCCTGAGCATTTCGGATGTGGAATCCGGACATGGTGGTAAACGCATTATACTCTTTAAAAATCCCTGTTGAAAAATCTTCTTTGGTCTGCTCCAGAGTAGCGTATAGCAAGCCTTTGATTTGTTCCGCTTCTTGTTGAGAAACCGGAGCTTCAGGTCTAGTCCCTTTTTTGTATTTCTCGACCATTTCAGGAGCAACCAGCATCGGCAAACCCGACAAATGGTACACCAACATCTGTTGCACCACCACGATATGACCAATGTTCCAGATTAAATTGTTACTGTAGCCTTCCGGCACCGTATTTAATTGCTCCAACGAATAATTTTCAAGAAACTTCAGCAAACTATTTCTGCTGGACAGGTTAATATCAAATGTAGATTGCATAGTGTATGTTTGGTTGCTTAAAGTAAAATAAAATCTTCGGTCTTTGGAAATGCGTGCATCACTTCCTTTGCGATTTCAGGGGTCGGACTGGCCAGTTTGCGCAATTTGGTGTCTATCCACGCACCGTCTACGCTAAGTACCGCACACACTTGACCCAACTGGTTTTTCAGTTCGTGCACAATCGTCCAACGTGAAGCATCGTCCTTCATTTTTCCCATTTTGGTACTGATGGTGATGGTATCGCCCATATGGATTTCTTTTCGGAACACGCATTCTTCGCGAAACAAAACGGGTCCGAAATGCTGCTGCTGCATGATTCTCATGGTCAATCCCTGTTGCTCCAGAATCTCTATACGATGCTGGGCTCCAAAATCATAATAGGCACTGTGACGCATGTGGAAATTCGGGTCTAAATCAGACCAGCGAATCGAAATTTCTTTGGTAAAAACGCTCATCTGTTCAAAAGTTTATTCAAAAATAAAGAGAATTATCCGCTTGACTACTTTAGTGGCATTTAAATTAAAGCTATTTTAACGAAAAGCCTATTTTTGCAAAAAAGAATCTCATGGATAAAATATATTACCTCGCTTCCTGCGATACCTGCCGAAAAATCATCAAATCCTTACCGAACACCAACCGTTTGGTATTTCAGGACATTCGACAGGATCCCATTACTCCGGAGCAATTGGAAGAAATGCACCAGCTTTCCGGGAGTTATGAGGCGCTTTTCAGCAAAAAAGCACAGTTGTACAAATCCATGGACCTGAAAAATAAAAACCTTACGGAAGCCGATTACAAAAAATACCTTCTGGAGCATTACACGTTTCTGAGTCGTCCGGTATTTATCATTAACGGAAAGATTTACATCGGCAATAGCCAGAAAAACATCATCGAAGTAACCAAAGTGTTGAGCTAATGTCAAAAAGAGCCTATGCCTTACTGGCGGCATGGACCGTAGCCCTGATTTACGGCGTTACGTTTACCATAGCCAAAGACGTGATGCCGAAATACATCGATGCTTTCGGATTCATTTTCCTCCGCGTGGGAGGTTCCACCCTTTTGTTTTGGTTGGCGGCCTTATTTATAAAAACAGAGAAAATAGAGCGAAAAGATTTCCCGCGTATTCTTGCGGCGGCTTTCTTCGGTGTGGCTTTCAATATGCTGACTTTCTTTAAAGGGCTGAGTTACACTTCCCCCATTATGGGAGCGGTTTTGATGGTTACCACCCCCATGATTGTACTGGTCTTGTCGGCCATTATCATGAAAGAACGGATGAAAAACCGAAAAATACTCGGTATTCTTTTGGGATTGGCGGGAACCGTCACCCTTATTTTATACGGAAAATCAATGACCAACGCCCCAAATGCCACGTTAGGGAATTTACTGGTGTTTGTCAACGCCGTTTCTTATGGGTTTTACCTGATTATCGTTAAAAAACTGATGGACAAATACAACGCTTTTTCGTTTGTGAAATGGATTTATCTGTTCGGATTCCTGATGGTGCTTCCGTTTGGCTGGGGTGAATTTCAGGCGGTGGACTGGAGCTCTGTTCCGACGGGTATTCTGTTGAAAATTGGATTTGTAGTCGTGTTTTCCACTTTCTTAACCTATCTGCTGAATTTACTTTCCATGCGGGAACTGAAACCCACTACGGTGGCCGTTTTCATCTACCTGCAGCCTTTTTTTGCTACGGTTTTCGCTATCGGATTAGGGAAAGACGATTTGAGTTGGGTAAAAATCGGTTCGGCCGCGTTGATTTTTGCCGGAGTCTATCTGGTAATCCATAAAAAACCGGAAGTGATTGAGGAATCGCTCACAGGAACCGACCCAAGCCAACACTAAGTACGGAATACTGAACAGTTTTATTTATCTTTGAAGTCTATTTAGAAAAACATGATACAATCGATGACCGGATTTGGAAAGGCGACATTGCAGTTGGCCACCAAAAAAATCACAGTGGAAGTAAAATCATTAAACAGCAAAGGATTGGACCTGAATGTCCGAATGCCTTCGGTATACCGCGAAATGGAATTGGGGTTGCGCAATCAGATTTCCCAAAGTTTAGAGCGCGGAAAAGTTGATTTTTCACTCTATATCGAAGTGACCGGAGAGGAAACTTCCACGAAAGTAAACGCCCCGATTGTAAAAGCCTATATGTCGCAAATGCGCGCTATTTTAGCCGATGCCGATGAAACGGAACTGATGAAAATGGCCGTTCGCATGCCCGACGCCTTAAAAACGGAACGCGACGAAATCGACGAAAACGAATGGAAACAAATCCTGTCCGTTATTAACGAAGCCCTTGCCAATATCAATAATTTCAGAGCTGATGAAGGTGCGTCACTGGAAAAAGAATTCCAATTGCGCATTGCCAACATCCGTTCGTATATGGAACAGGCGTTGGAATTGGATCCGGAGCGCGTTCAGAACATCAAAAACAAACTGCAAACCGCCATTGACGAATTGAAAGTGAATGTGGACGAAAACCGCTTTGAACAGGAATTGATTTATTATCTGGAAAAACTGGATATTACGGAAGAGAAAGTGCGTCTGACCAATCATTTGGATTATTTCATTGAAACCTTGAACGGAAACGAAGCCAACGGTCGTAAATTAGGATTCATCACGCAGGAAATGGGCCGTGAAATCAACACCATGGGTTCCAAATCCAACCATGCCGGCATGCAGAAATTAGTCGTTCAGATGAAAGACGAGCTGGAAAAAATCAAAGAACAGGTTTTAAACGTTTTATAAGCCGAAACATTATAAACAACACAACAAAGCTAAAGGCTAACCGCTGAAAGCTAAAAGCTAATACAATGAATAAAGGAAAATTAATCGTCTTCTCGGCACCTTCCGGATCGGGAAAAACCACCATAGTAAGACATTTATTGGGATTGGAAGATCTGAATCTGGAGTTTTCCATCTCGGCAGCCACCCGTGAACCGCGCGGAGAAGAAGTAAACGGAAAAGATTACTACTTCATGTCGATTGACGAATTCAAAAAACACATCAAAAATGAAGACTTCGTGGAATGGGAAGAAGTCTACCGCGATAACTTCTACGGGACCCTGAAAAGCGAAGTGGAACGCATCTGGGCGAAAGATAAAAACGTAATTTTCGATATCGATGTGGCCGGCGGATTGCGCATCAAATCGAAATTCCCGGAAGAAACCCTGGCCGTTTTCGTAAAACCGCCCAGTGTGGACGAACTGAAACGCCGTTTAAAGGAACGTTCCACCGAAAGCGACGATAAAATCAACATGCGTATCGCCAAAGCCCATGTGGAATTGGCCACCGCACCGCAATTCGACACCATCATCAAAAACTACGATTTGGATGTCGCAAAAGAGGAAGCGTATCAATTAGTGAAAGGTTTTGTGAATAAGTAACAAGGGAAAAGGGATAAGAAAAAAGTAAAGCAACTTCTCACGCATCCCTTCTCACTTATCCCTTTATAAAAATGAAAATCGGACTCTATTTCGGAACCTTCAACCCCATTCACATTGGGCATCTGATTATCGCCAACCACATGGCGGAGCATTCCGGTTTGGATCAGGTTTGGATGGTGGTCACGCCGCACAATCCGCACAAACAGAAAAGTTCCCTTTTGGACGATTACCACCGTTTGCACATGGTCCATCTGGCTACCGAAGACTATCCGAAAATAAAACCTTCAGATATTGAATTCAAGTTGCCGCAACCCAATTATACCGTTAACACCTTAGCGCATTTACAGGAAAAATTTCCAAATCACGAGTTCTGTCTGATTATGGGCGAAGACAACCTGAATTCGCTTCACAAGTGGAAAAACTACGAAATCATCTTGCAAAATCACGATATTTATGTGTATCCGAGAGCCGCTTCCGGAGAAATTGACGCCCAATTTGTCAACCATCCGAAAATCCATCGGGTAAGCGCCCCGATTTTGGAATTGTCGTCGACGTTTATCCGCGAAGGCATCAAAAACGGAAAAAACATTCAGCCGATGTTGCCCCATAAGGTTTGGGAGTATGTGGAGCACAATTTGTTTTATAAGAAGTAAACCACTCAATTAACATAGTTTTAAAACTCGTTCCGGCAATCTTCATTACCTTTAGATTTTTAAAAAATAAGCTATGTTAAACTTCGAATTATACAATCCTACCAATTATGTTTTTGGGAAAGGACAAATCGCAAAACTATCGGAACTGGTGCCAAAAAACACCAAAATCCTATTGGCCTATGGTGGCGGAAGCATCTTTAAAAACGGTGTTTACGAACAGGTAAAAGCAGCACTTCCTAACTTTGATATCGTCGAATTCGGTGGCATCGAACCCAATCCGCGCTATGAAACCCTGATGAAAGCGGTGGCCATCATTCGCGAACAAAACATCGGTTTCGTTTTGGCTGTAGGGGGCGGAAGCGTGATTGACGGCGTAAAATTCATCTCGGCCGCCGTGAAATTTGACGGTAATCCGTTGGACATCCTGCACAAACGCTTGTTGATTAAGGAGGCATCGCAGGTGATTCCGTTCGGAACCGTTTTAACCTTACCGGCAACCGGAAGTGAAATGAATTCGGGTGCGGTTATCACCATCAATGAAACGCAGGAGAAACTCTCTTTTGGCGGCAGTGCCTTGTTTCCGAAATTCTCCATTTGCGATCCAACGGTGATTGCTTCCCTTCCGAAAAAGCAAATCCAAAACGGCGTGGTGGATGCGTTTACCCACGTGATGGAACAGTATCTGACTTATCCGCACGATGCTTTGCTTCAGGACCGGATTGCCGAAAGCATCCTGCAGACGTTAGTGGAAATCGGACCCGATGTGGTTGAAAATCCGACCGATTACAAACTGGCGTCGAATTACATGTGGTGTGCTACGATGGCCTTAAACGGATTACTGAATAAAGGCGTTCCGACCGACTGGGCGACGCACATGATCGGACACGAGTTAACCGCTTTGTATGAGATCGATCACGCAAGAACATTGGCGATTATTGGTCCGAATCTGTACCGTGTGATGTTCGACACCAAAAAAGACAAACTGGCCCAATACGGCGAACGCGTTTTCGGAATTCAGGGCACTTCGATAGAAGAAAAAGCCGAAAAAGCGATTGAAAAAACCGTGGACTTCTTCCATAAGATGGGCATGCTGACCAAACTTTCCGAAAACACGGCCGAGTATCAGCCCACTGCGGATTTTATCGTAAACCGTTTCGAAGAAAGAGGCTGGAAAGCGCTTGGTGAAAAACAGAACATAACTCCCGAAAAAGTAAGAGCCATTGTGGAAATGAGCTATTAATACTAAAAAACGCTCCGTTTGGAGCGTTTTTTATTGTTTGCTAATCCGAATTTCTTTTGTTCCGAAAGCCGTTGCGATTTTCAGCCGATAGATTCCCTTTGAAAAGGAACGAAAATCGATGGGATGACTTACGGCATCGGAACCAAATTCTTTAACTTGCTGTCCTAACGGATTAAAAACCGTAATGGAACTGATCTCGGTCACACCGGTGACATATAAAGTGTCGGAAACCGGATTGGGATATATTCTTAAAGCATTGAATCCGAAGGATTCAGCACCCAATGTTCCTACTTCAATGCTTATCACAAAGGAATTACTCCCAAACTCATTGGTAGCGGTAACCGTATAATCGGTCATTGCGGAAACCTGCGCTGGTGTTCCCGAAATTTCACCGGTAACGGAATTCAAGGTCAATCCGGCAGGTAAATCAGGCGAAATACCATAGCCGTAGCGGCTGATTTTTCGGATTTTGTGATTCCCGTAATCGGCAATATAAACCGTTCCTGCATTATCAACGCAAACTCCGGTTGGACTATTGAATGTGGCTGATGAAGCCGCCGCATCATTGGCTCCCGAAGTCCCAGTTCCAGCAAAAGTGGTTACTTCATTAAGCGAACTTATCTTTCTAATTTTATGATTTCCTTCATCGGTAATGAAAAGGTTGTTGTTTGTGTCTACCGCCACTATTGCCGGATGGTTAAAAGTAGCTGTTACTGATGCACCGTCTGCCGCACCGGCGATTCCGGTTCCGGCCACCGTCGACACTTCACCTAAAGTAGAGATTTTTCGGATTTTATGATTGTTGTAATCGGCTACAAAAACATTTCCCGAAGCATCAACAGCCACACCGGTGGGCCCGTTAAATTTAGCAACGCTGGTATTTCCGTCCGTGGCTCCGGCTATCGCAAGTCCCGCATAGGTAGTCACCAAGCCACCGGGCGTAACTTTTCGGATGCGATGGTTGCTGTAATCCGCCACATATAAATTATCGTTAGCATCTATTGCCATTCCGGCAGGATAATAAAATTTCGCTGTCGCTCCCGTTCCGTCTGTAAATCCGGCCACTCCGGAACCCGCAAAGGTGGAGACAATACCATTAGTATCTAATTTCCGGATTTTATGATTGCTCTGATCCGAAATCAAAATATTTCCTTGGGAATCCACCACGGCACCATCGGGATAACGGAAAGTCGCACTGAGAGCTGGTCCGTCTAGCGTACCGATTGCTCCGGTTCCCGAGAGGGTAGTCACGGCACCGTCAGCAGAGATTTTTCGAATTTTATGATTACTGCGATCCACTACAATAAGGTTGCCAAAATTATCCGTCGTTACCACTGTCGGATAATTAAACCCGGCGGCTATTCCGAGGGCATCAGCGGAACCCATCACTCCGGAGCCCGCAAATGTGGAAACCACAGGTTGATTGGAAACCCCTCCACCGGTATTCGAGGGAACAAGAGGGACAATTGGTTCGTTAACAGAAAAGGTATTGGGTGTTGTATAGGAAATCTGTGGGGCTTGCCCATAAACAGCAAGTAGTGTGAAGAAACAAACGTAAACTTTTAAAACAGCTTTCATTCCATTGTAATTCGCTCTTCAAAAGTAAGTTAAAAAAACGAAAGGCGCTCCGAAATAAATTCCAAGAGCGCCTTTCTCACCAAAAACAAAAATATTAACTAATTCTAACCTAACTTCAACTCCAAACGTTGCCCGAGTGAGCGTTCCAAAAAACAGTTCTTCTAAATTATCCCGTCAATATCTAATGCGAATGACAAATTACAGGCAACTTGTGATAATAACGGGGAGTCAAAAGAATCATTGCCTCATCAAATCATAATCTAATGTTAAATTTTCTTAAGTCCCGGTACATGCCCTGAATAAGGAATTCCTAAAAACAATCCGGCCGTTTTTCACTTTCATCAAATTTGAGTACTTTTGAAGTTACAAATTTGAAAACCAAGATGAGTACTACCCAAAAATTTGCGGTAATTGGCGGCGGAAGCTGGGCAACGGCAATTGCAAAAATGCTATGCGTAAACCTTCCGGAAATCGCGTGGTACATGCGAAACACTTACGCGATTGAGCACATAAAAATCAACAAACACAATCCGAATTACCTAAGCTCGGTAGAGTTTGACACCAATAAACTGAAACTTACCAACGACATTAATGAAGCGGTGGCTTATGCCGATTATGTCATTTTTGCCATTCCTTCCGCCTTTTTGAGCGGCGAATTGGAAAAATTAACCGTCAGTCTGGAAGGAAAAGTGATTTTTTCCGCCATTAAAGGAATTGTTCCCGAAACGAGTTTGATTGTTGGCGAACATTTTCACAAAACCTACGGCATTCCATATGACAATATCGGAGTGATTACCGGTCCGTGTCACGCAGAAGAAGTGGCGCTGGAACGCCTTTCGTACCTTACGATTGCTTGTGGTGATGATGAAAAAGCTAAAGTTATGGCTCAAAACCTAAGCAGTCATTACATCAAAACCAAAACCTCCGACGACATCATCGGAACAGAATACGCCGCCATGCTGAAAAACATTTATGCCATTGCGGCCGGAATCGCTCATGGTTTGGGTTATGGCGACAATTTTCAGGCGTTATTGATGAGCAATGCCATCCGTGAGATGAAAAAATACATCAAGAAAGTCCACAAAATGAAGCGTAACATCAACGATTCGGCTTATTTGGGTGACTTGTTGGTGACCGGTTATTCCATTTTTTCCCGTAACCGTATGTTCGGAAACATGATTGGAAAAGGGTATACCGTCAAATCGGCACAAATGGAGATGAGCATGGTTGCCGAAGGGTATTATGCCACGAACAGCGCCCACAAACTTAACGAAGAATACAAAGCCAAAACACCGATAATTGACGCGGTGTACGATATCTTATACGAAGGAAAAGAACCTAAAAAAGTATTTAAGAAACTAACGGACAAGCTGGATTAATTTTTTAAAAAAAAATTCTTTTTTACCGTTTCCGGAAAATAATCAGATAAAAACAGGGCTAACCTATTTAAAAACAATGGTTTACCTTGTTTTTCTCTTTTTCAGAAGCAGCAGCAACATAATTGTAAGGCCCAGATTTCACAAGGGTTCCGGCTTTTTGCCTTGGAGAAAAAAATAACACTTATTTTCGCAGAATAAAATGTGCAGCACAAATGGATAATTTAATCAACCACCCCGGAATTTTAACCGCATTTACCATTGTAATCCTTGCAATGCTTTTACTCGATTTAGGCGTTTTCAAGAAAAACACCCACGCCATCACCAATCGGGAGGCCCTGATGTGGTCTACCATTTGGATTTCGCTTGCTATGGGGTTTAGCGCAATCATTTATCATTACATGGGTGTCGAGAAATTTGCGCAATTCCAGTCGGCCTACTGGATTGAAAAAGCGCTTTCGGTAGACAACTTGTTCGTATTCATTCTGGTCTTCGGATTCTTTAACGTGCAACGCGAACTGCACCACAAAGTATTGTTTTGGGGAATCATCGGTGCCTTGGTTTTCCGTGCGATTTTCATTTTTACTGGTGTCGAACTGATTAACATGACCTATCTTCCGGAGACGGATATTTTCGGTCATCTGGTAAAGATCAACATCATTTTATCGGTTTTCGGGCTCTTCCTGATTTTTGCCGGAATCAAATCCTGGTTTTCAGAATCCGATGAAGGGGATAAAGATTTTACCAAAAGTCCGGGAGCACGTTTGGTGCATCGTTTTTTTAAGGTGAGTGAAAACTATGACGGCGACAAATTCTTTACCGTAGAAAACGGTGTGAAAATGGCCACGCCGCTATTGGTTGTGGTAGCAGTTATCGAATTTACCGATTTGATTTTCGCGGTCGACAGCATTCCGGCGATTTTCGCCATTGCTCCCAACGATCCGTTCATCCTTTACACTTCCAACATATTTGCGATTTTGGGACTTAGAGCGCTTTATTTCCTGTTAGCCAACTTCATGTATATGTTCAGTCGTTTAAAGTACGGATTGGCGCTTATTTTGGCTTTTATCGGGGTAAAGATGATTATTGCGCCTTTCTATCACATATCCTCACCAATGTCACTGATGATAGTGGGTAGTGTTTTGATGCTTTCGGTCGCTGCTTCCCTTTTGTTTCCGGTTAAGGATTAGATTAACGGGCAAAGGTTTTTTCACAGACATACACAAAAAAGGCACAATGATTCGCGAAAAATCGTTGTGCCTTTTTTATCTCAGTGCTTTTTTCAGCATCTACTTCACCGTAAACTCATCAATAAAGATATAGGCATCGTATCCGGCGCCCTGATGCCATTCGGGTAATTTACCGAAATTGTACGCTTTCACTTTGATGTAGCGCGCATTTTGTGGCTTAACTTTTCCGTCGAAAGCGATGATTTTGGTATCGTAGTCTTTCGCGTCCAGCGTATTGTTTACCGTTGCCGCCAACTCGAAATTCACATTGTCCTTGGAAACATAATACTCCACTTTTGCAGGCATCAGAATCCAGGCGCGGGTATCCTGCAGAAAACGTGCGGAAAGTTGGGACACTTTTTGTTCTTGCTGCAAATCGATCGTGGCTTCGAAATCCTGCCCCTGATAGCCTTGCCAGTCGCCCTTACGCCAGTTTTCATTCCCTAAGATACCATCCAGCAATCCATCCGGCCCACCGGCATGGTATTGTGGGGTGTATTTTGATTGGATACTGATGGTGTAATTGTTTGGTTTTTTGTAAAATGTTGCGGAAATCACATTGCTTTTTATACCATTATTGGAACTGTAAGCAAAAAGAGTAGTTGTCTTATCAATTTCAAATGGTTGTGTATATTCCTTAAAGGCATTGGTATTGGTAAAAGAATAATACATTTTATTGTTTGAATTGGATCCAATGGCAATTTTCAATTTATCCTTAAATGCTTTGCTTTCCGCTTGAATTACTGGAACTGGGATAATGTCAATATAATTTTTTGGAAATCTTAAGTAAATTTCATGGAAACCAAAATTAGAATAATCTACCAATCTACTTTTTTTATTAATTACATCATCGCCCCCATTTTCAAGTTTTACTTTAATTTCATCAAAAAAAGGCTCGATTACAGTCCAATTAAAATTACGATTTCCAGGAGTAACATTGTAAATTCCCATAGAACTCAACACATACCACGCACTCATTTGACCACAATCCTCATTACCGATTAAGCCGTCGGGTGTGTTTTTATAGAATTCGTTTAGGATGTAATGGATTTTCTCTTTGGTTTTTTCCGGTTTCCCGATGTAGTTGTACAGGTACGCCATATGGTGACTCGGCTCGTTTCCGTGCGCATATTGTCCGATCAAACCGGTGATATCAACCTGTTCCCGACCGGTAGTGGCAGAAGGCGCGGTAAACATCTCATCCAGTTTCGCTTCGAATTTTTCTTTTCCGCCGTACGCCTCAATCATACCCGGAATATCCTGCGGCACGAAAAACGAGTACTGCCACGAATTGCCTTCAGTAAAGTTATTGTTCACTTCTCTCGGATCGAAAGGTTTGTCCCATCCGCCGTTTTTCTTCGGACGCATAAATCCGGTCTCGCTGTCGAAAAGATTTTTCCAACTTTGGGAACGTTTCATGAAATACTGATAGTCCTCGGTTTTATTCAGTAGTTGTGCCATTTGTGCGATACACCAGTCATCATAAGCATATTCCAGGGTTTTGGAAACGCTTTCATGCTCATCGTCTATGGAAATGAAACCGTTTTTCTTATACGCCTCCAGCCCCAAATGATCCAGCATGGCCGAGTGTTTTGCTGCTTCAAACGCTTTCTCGTAATCGAATCCTTTGATGCCTTTTACCATCGCATCCGCTATTACGGATACCGAATGATAGCCAATCATGCAATCCGTTTCGTTAGATGCCAGTTCCCAAACCGGCAATCGTCCGCCTTGCTCGTATTGCTTAAGGAAGGTGTTGATGTAATCGGAAGTACGTTTTTTATCAATCAAGGTGTACAACGGATGGGCACCACGGAAGGTATCCCAAAGTGAGAACACCGTATAATAATCAAAGCTATCCGCCACATGAATTTTATTGTCCCTGCCGCGGTATTTTCCATCGAGATCTTCGGCAATGTTGGGCTGCATCATGGTGTGGTACAACGCAGTGTAGAAAATCGCCAGTTTGTCTTTGTCGGAAGACGTTACTTCAATTTTGGACAGTTCTTTATTCCAAAGTGCTTCGGCTGCTTTATGCACTTTATCGAAATTCCAATGTTTAATTTCGGAACTGTTTAATTTGGCTCCTTCATAACCTGTTGGCGAAAGTGATACTTTTACGAGAATTTTTTCGCCTTTTTTGACTTGTTTGGTAAAAGTAGCGGCACTTATTTCAATATTATCAGTGTTTTTATTCTGATTATTTTTATTGGTAAAATATACATTATCAAACGCAACATTAAACTCAATTCGGGCATACACATATTGATCTCTTGCCCAGGCTTCGCTTCTGCGTAACACCTCAATGGTTTTATTATCAACTACTCGAATTCTTCCCTCCAATAACTTATCTCGATGATTCAAATCCAAAATAATATTGCCTTGACCAGATTTATTAAACGTATATTCATGAAAACCAACGCGGGTTGAAGTAGTTAAACGCACATCGATATCGTGTTTATCTAATTTCACAGAGTAAAATCCGGCGGAAGCTTTTTCATTAGCATGCGAAAAAGTAGAAGAATACTCTTTATTATTTACCACAGGCGTTCCCATAGTTGGCATCAACATGATATCACCGTAATCGGAAACCCCTACTCCGTTGAGATGCGTATGGGAAAAGCCGTAAATCACGTTATCCGAATAATGATAGCCGCCGCAACCGTCCCAACTGCCGTCGATTCGGGTATCGGGCGACAATTGTACCATGCCGAAAGGGACCGTCGCACCGGGAAAGGTATGCCCGTGACCGCCTGTACCAATAAACGGGTTCACATGTTGCGCGAAATTATTCTTTTGTGAAAAGGCGCTTACCGAAAGTAAGGCTGTTAGCAATAAAAAGGCTGTTTTTCTCATTATCCGTTGTGCTGAAAAATTTCCCTAAAGTAGAAAATATTTCAGGAACGCAGCAGTGTAATTTTGTGATTTACTTCCCGGAAATGCGTCGTTTTGTCAAAATCACTTCACCAAAACGCCGCGTTTGTGCATTACCGGAACATCGGTCATTGCCTTATCGTTGATGGCATTCGCTCTGAAAACATAACTTTTGTCATACAGTTTGTCGCCGATAAAGAAGGTTACCAGAAACTCGTTGTTCAGTTGCAGCACATTGTTTTCCAACAATTCGATTTTTACGGCCGAATTGGGTTCGACTTCTTTAAAAGCATGACGAAAAGTTCCCGTTTTGCGGTCTTCGCCGTTAATTTGTCCGTACGCCCTGGAAACCACAATGGCCATTTCCAATTTCACATCGCCATCATTCACCAGATAGGCATACCAGGAGTTCTCCATAAAATCGTCGTTCCATTCCTGAACGGCGGCCACATATACATTTTCCACTTTTGGTATAATAATATCCTTTTGCATAGCGTTGTAAATTAAAAGTGTGCAAATTTACCACTTAATTTCTTTATTTCTTAACCGTATTGACAAAGGAATTCATCTTTTGAAACAACATAACACCTCCAATTATGAAACAACAAATTTTAGCTTTGGCTGTTTTTACACTGACATGCACAAGTTGTAAAAACGAAGTAAAAAACGAAGCAACAACTCCGGTTGCAACTGTAGATTCAACAACAACCGCTCCCGACAGGCATACTTCGGAAAATGCTCTGGACTGGAACGGAACCTATGAAGGCGTAATTCCCTGCGCGGATTGTCCGGGCATTGAAACCGAATTGACCTTGCGTGAAGACAAAACCTACTCGCTTTCCGTTTTGTATCAGGACAGGGAGAAAAAACCAACGGTTACCCAAGGTTCCTTTACCTTTGATGCTACCGGAAGCATTATTACCCTAGACAAAAACGGCGACCAAAACAAATACAAAGTTGCGGAAGGCTGCATAATGATGCTGGACAAAGACGGAAAAGAAATTGAAAGTGATTTGAAAGAAAACTATATTCTGAAGAAAAACAATTAAAAAAATCTTTGTCAAAGTTTAAAACTTTGACAAAGATTGATTGGATATGTTATATTCTATTTTGAGACTACCGAACGGTAAGACCCCTGCTAATTAGCCCCGATTGAAACGGTATCTTTTATACCTGAAAGGTATAAAAATATAGTGAAAAGCGGGAATAGGGGCTGCAAAAGTACGCAAGCCATTCGCTCCTTCCTTTGACAAACTCAGGCTAATCTTTATTATTAACAACCTTTGTCAAAGTTTTAAATTTCGACAAAGGTTGATTGGAATTATTATATGCTTGATTTGAACTGCTCCAGAAAACGCACATCGTTCTCATAGAACATTCGGATGTCTCCAATTTGATACAATAACATGGCAATACGCTCGATACCCATACCGAAAGCGAATCCGTTGTATTTGTCGGCGTCGATACCGCAGTTTTTCAACACGTTCGGGTCGACCATTCCGCAGCCCATGATTTCCAACCAGCCGGTTCCTTTGGTGATACGGTAATCGGTTTCCGTTTTTAAGCCCCAGTAAATATCCACCTCAGCACTTGGCTCCGTGAACGGGAAGTACGACGGACGCAGACGGATTTTCGATTTTCCGAACATCTCTTTGGTGAAATACAACAGGGTTTGTTTTAAATCGGCAAAAGAAACATTCTGGTCGATGTACAAGCCTTCCACCTGATGGAAAATACAGTGCGAACGTGACGAAACGGCTTCGTTACGGAACACGCGTCCCGGTGAAATGGTACGAATTGGCGGTTTGTTGTTTTCCATGTAACGCACCTGAACGGATGACGTGTGCGTGCGCAACAACACATCCGGATTGGTTTGGATGAAAAACGTGTCCTGCATGTCTCTTGCCGGATGGTACTCCGGAAGGTTCAACGCGGTAAAGTTATGCCAGTCGTCCTCGATTTCCGGACCTTCGGACACGTTGAATCCGATGTTCGAGAAAATATCGACGATTTGATTTTTTACGATAGAAATGGGATGACGCGACCCGATAACCAACGGTTCGCCCGGACGGGACAAATCGCCATAGATACCGCCTGCCACTTCTTTGCTTTCCAGGGCTTCCTGAATGGTTTTCACCTTGTCTTCGGCAGTGGTTTTCAGCAAATTGATGACCTGACCGAATTCCTTTTTCTGGTCGTTCGGCACGTTTTTAAACTCGGCGAAAAGGTCTTTCAACAAGCCTTTGCTTCCCAAAAACCTGATTCGGAAGGCCTCTAAAGTGTCCTTATTGTCGGTGGTAAAAGCCTGCGCTTCACCAATGTATTCTTTAATCTTGTCTGTCATCGTCATTCGGTTATTGCGTGCAAATTTAGGAAAAAGTTGGAAGTTAGATTGCAGAAATCAGAAATTAGATTGCAGAAACTTTAATGGTTCGCCATAAAAAGAATCGTTGCATTCTGACACCAGAAATCTGTTTGCTATTTAATCAGTTCTTTTTCCAGAAAGTAATTTACGATAGCGTCTTTCATCAGTACCGATTGTTCTCCGGCTTTCAAGGGCGGTAATTGCTCTTTTATCTGATAATGCGGCCAGCCTTCTTCGTCAAAAAAGTCGAATTCGTAGTAACCGTAAGGCTCCAACAACCGACAAATGGCGATGTGCATGAGGTTTAATTTTTCGTCTTTTTTGAACGTTCGGTTGAGTTGCCCCAGTTCCTGTACACCGATTAAATAAATTATGGCATCCAAATCCAAGGTTTCACCATCGGCGAATTGGTTGGAAAGTATCGTGACCACTGCTTCCCAGCGGATTTTTAATTGTTCGTCTCTTGACATATTTTAAAGTTATGATTTATGAATGAATGAATTAATTATGAGTTCATTATTCATAAAATTTATTTGCAAAGATACTAAGTTGTAAACTGAGAAACGGAATCTTAAGAAAAGTCTTTTTCTTCTTCCTTTTTACTTTTCCCTTATCCCTTTTTCTGTCTGTTCTTTTATCTTTGCTCTTTTATCTATTCTCTATTTTTTTCAATTATGGGTTTTATCGATATCGTATTGGCCGCGCTTTTGGTCTTCGGACTGATTAAAGGATTACGCAACGGTCTTTTTGTGGAACTGGCGTCGCTGATTTCGCTTTTTGTCGGGATTTACGTTGCCATTAAATTTTCCTATCTGGTACGTGATGCTGTGGGAAGCGTCGTATCGTGGTCGCCCAAAACCATTCAGGTTACCGCCTTTGTTTTAACTTTGATTGTGGTGGTGGTCGCGATTCATCTGTTGGCAAAAGCCTTGACCGGAATCGCCAGTTTTGCATTTGTGGGCTGGCTGAACACCTTAGGCGGCGGCCTCTTTGCTGTACTTAAAACCGCGTTGCTTTTGGGTGTGGTACTGAGTCTGTTTCAGAAAGTGAATATCAATAACATGCTGGTTTCCAAAGAAACTCAGGAAAACTCGTTACTCTTTAATCCGATTTTGAAAACTTCGGAATTTTTACTGCCGGTATTGACGGATTGGTTTGTGGATCTGAAAAAAAGTGCTGTTGGAAATTCAGAAAACACTGAACACTGATTACTTCAACTCTTTAATCGCGTCTTTCTCAATCCAGCCTTCGGTTTCGTCCGTAAGCTGAATTTTGCGCCATTTGTCCTGATTTTCCAAAACGAAAACTTTGGTGCCTTCGTGCAGCACAAACGCTTCCGGTGCAGCCGCTTTGGGTTCGTTTTTTACCGAAACCATCTCCGAAAACACTATCGCAGGTCTTTCCTTTTTGTAATTGTTCCGCTCCGTAATGGCGGATCCGACACTGATCAGCATGAAGAAAAAAGCCACAATCATTCCCACAAAAAACGTACGCTTTAACATCGACGTGCTACCGAAATAGTAACCGATGAAAAACAACAGAAACAATGCGGAAAATCCGGTCGCAATTCCCGCCCAGGTATCGTAATGAAAAACATCTAAGGCATCGTTTATCATTTTGGAGAAACCAACTTTCGGAACAACTTTTATCTCGTCGATGGCCATTTTCTGGGCGAATTTCAGGTTGGTCTGAATCTCTGTGTCATTAGGATGTAACAATAACGCTTTTTCATAGTTGTACACTGCCGGAGCAACCTTGTGCAATTTGTAATAGGTATTTCCCAAATTGAAATACAATTCGGCCGACTGTTGCCCGGATTTCACAATCCCTTCATAAACAACCACCGCTTCCTCGTAATGTTCTTTTTTGTACAATTCGTTGCCTTTTTCGAAAGCCGATTGTGCGTAAAAGACCTGGGAAATCAATAAAAATATGTAAACTAATCTCTTCATCACTAAATTATATTATCCGCTTAACTCACAATCTCTTTGCGTTCTTTGCGCTTGCTTTGCGAACGTTGCGGTTATATTTTAAATCTGTTTACTCAAATCGGAAATTACCGTCACCGCCTTATCATAATCCTGTTGCATCGCCACGCCGGTTGACGGGGCGTAACGGGCGAATTCGCAGTTGTCCATCAATTTCATGAAATCGCCGATGGTTTCCGTTTGCGCCTTTTTCGACACCAGCAATTCCTGAATGTTCTCCTTCGTCATTTCGGACGTTTCAATGTGCAGTTTCGCCTTCAGGAAGTTGTGCAGGGCACGTTCCATCGCATCGTAGAACAATTCTTTGTTGCCCAATTGCTTGCTGGCTTCGGAAAGGAATTTTTTGGCCAGTTTGTTCGACTGACGGATTTTATTTCCAGCCACATCACTGTCCATTGCTTCTTTTTTCTTCTTCGCCAAAACAATAATCGGAAGGATTAAGAACGGCGCGAACAACAACGAATAAAACAACGTGGAACCTAAGAAATCATCGGTTGCAATCGGAGACAACTCGGTTTTTGATTTGATAAACGCAAACTGATCGCTCTTGGTAACGGTTTGTTTTTCTGCCGAAGCCGTATCGTCACCCGATGTTGGCATTGGTCCGTCCAGAACATTGATTCGGATTTCTTCGGAAGTGATTGTTTTATAGGTTTTGGAATTCAGATCGAAATACGAAAACGACAACGGTTTTATCGTATAAGTTCCTTTGTATTGTGGCACAATGGTATACGTGTCTGAAATTGTTCCCTGTGTTCCCGTTAAAGGTGTGGTCACATTTTCTTTATGCTCCGGATCGTACATTTCCAAAGCGCTTGGCACTACCGGTTTGGGCAACGTGAACAGTTTCATGTTTCCTTTTCCGGCGACACTTACTTCCACTTGCAGGGATTCGCCTGATTTTAAAGTCGTTTTAGAAGGCTTTACTTTGAAATCGAAATGCCCTACCGCTCCGGTAAAATCCTCCGGTTTTCCGGTTTCCGGCAAGGCTTTCACCGTTATTGTCTGTGCGCCTGCCGACACTCTTTTGGTGCCGTTAGTGATTTCCATTCGGCCAAAAACATCCCGACGGCCGGTAGGTGCCTGCATGGTAATGTCCAAAGTCAAAGGTTCAATTTTCAGTTTTCCGGATTCCTGCGGATACAAGACCGTTTTTCGAAGCACCACATAACGGTAATCTTCTCCGTTGTATTTCCCTTGTTGCACCGACAAATTTTTCACGTCGATGCTCTGACTCCAGAAATTATTGTATTTCGGACTCGCGGTTTCCCGAAAATCACTCACACTCACGTACGGACTCACATACAGTTTGTAAACCGCGGTAATCGGTTCGTTCAGATACGGATTGGGATTTGATATTTCAGCCACCAGATGCACGCCATCGCCTTTAAGTTGAGGTGGTGCCTGAGGCTGTTGCGGTTGACGCGGCCTTCCGTTTCCGAAAATAATCGCAAACGGATCTTCTTCCTCTTCGGGTTCCGGTTGGGCCACGGCATTCCCTACGGTTACTTTAACCGGATTGGTTTTGTATACTTTTCCGCCGATTTCAATCGAAGCCGGTTTGATAACAAACGTTCCTTTTTTAGTGGGTGCCAAAAAGAAGGAATACGATTTACTGAACGATTTTCTTCCGTTGACCCAGGAGTAATTCACCGATTGATTCGGTCCGCCGAAAACTTTAAATCCTTCAAATGAAGGCGCTTCAAAATTATCGCCATCATCGTTCATGGTGAAATCCACCCGCAAACGTTCGTTGATGCCAATAGTGTTTTTACTCACCGTGGCTTTGAATTCCACCTGAGCAAATACCCCTTGAACGGTGAGTAATAAGAGGAAAATATAATTTTTTATTCGTGCCTTCATCATTAACAGCTTACCAGTCTTTTTCATTTCGGGAGGGTCTTCCTTTTACTTCCTTGCCTTTTACCTTATCCTGAATTTTCTTTTCTTCATTGTTTAAAGCCTCCAAAAGATTTTCCATGCGTTGTTTGGACGTTCCGCCTGGTTGTGGTTTCTGAGGCTGTTTGTCCTCATCGCCTTTGCCGTCTTTCTTTTCCGGATCTTTAGGGTCGTCTTTCTTGTCCTGATTTTTATCCTGTTGATCTTTCTTATCTTCTTTATTGTCTTTTGGCTGCTGGTCCTTGTTGTCGTCTTTATTCTTATCCTTGTCCTTATCGTTATTCTTGGGCGGATTTTCTTTTAATTTTTGTTTAGCCAAAGCATAGTTATACCTTGTCTCCTCGTCGTTCGGGTTGTTGCGAAGCGCATTTTTATAGGCTTCCACTGCCCCCTGATAATTTTTCTCGGTCATCATGACATTCCCTAAATTGTGGAAGGCTTTGTGTTTTTGACGCTTCCCTTTGGCATTTTCCAAGGCTTCCACATACGCATGTTTTGCCTCACTGGGTTGGTTCTGACGGTAAATGGCATTCCCTAAATTATAGGATGCGGTAGCCCGACGCGGATTTCCGAATTGGGAGATACGATAATTCGCTTCCGCTTCCGCGTATTGCTTTGCGGCAAATTCTTCGTTTCCTTTGGGTAGGTTTTTGTCTTTCTTTTGCGCAAAAAGCACTACCGAAAAAAGCAACAAGCCATATTTAAGTAACTGCTTCATTATTCTTTTTCATTAAATAAATTCAACTTTTTCACCCAAGCCGTTTTTCTTTCGAGGAAGAAAACATCGATCAGCAACAGAAAAAAGGCGATGCCCAAAAACCATTGGAATTGCGATTCGAAATCGGCAATCTGTTGGCTTTCGAAATCCGTTTTTTCCAGATTATCCAATCCGTTTTTCACGAATTCCAAGACTTCTTTTGTGCTTCCGCCGAAAACATAGCCACCATTCGCGTTTTTAGCGATGGTTTTTAAGGTTTCCGGATACAATTTGGTAATAACCGTTTCGCCGCTTTGGTCTTTTTTGAAGCTTTCAATCACCCCGTTATAGCGCAACGGAATCGGTCCGCCTTTTTCGGTTCCGATACCGATGGTAATCACTTTTATTTTTTTGTCTTTGATTTCCTCTAACGCCTCATCGAAACCTTCACCGTGATCTTCCCCGTCGGAAAGCATGATGATTAATTTACTGGTTTGCGGATCATCAAAATAGGAACTTGCCAATTTCAACGCTTCCCCCAAAGCGGTTCCCTGCGACGAAACCATATCGGTGTTCATACTTTGCAGGTACATTTTCGCCACACTGTAATCGGTCGTTATCGGTAAAACCGGATAGGCACTCCCCGCATATCCCACAATTCCAATTCGGTCAGAGCCCAATTGATTGATGATTTGGGAAACGACCTGTTTGCTCTTCTCCAATCGGTTCGGGGCAATGTCTTCGGCCAGCATACTCTTTGAAATATCTACGGCAAAAACGATGTCCACTCCCTGACGTTTCACAGTTTCCATTTTGGTACCGATTTTCGGATTTACCAAGGCTAAAACCAGCGCGGTTAATCCCAACAATACCACCACCAATTTCAGAATCGGTTTGAAAACTGATTTTTCAGGGCTCAATTTTTTCAGCAACTCCAAATCGCCGAATTCCCGTTGCTTTTTGCGTTGCCAATACAAGTTGACCAAGAAAAGCACCAGCAATACCGGCACAATTGCCAACAGGTAAAAATATTTCGGTTCGTCAAATTCCCACATAACTAGATAAAACTTCTAAAAATGGTTTTTCGTAATAACAGTTCCAACACTAAGAACCCTAATGCGAACAAAGCTAAAGAACGGTATTTTTCATCGTAATTGTAAAAACGTTGTTCCTGTACTTCGGTGGTTTCCAGTTTGTTGATTTCGCTGTAGATGTTTTCCAGGCTTTTGTTGCTGGTGGCTCTGAAATACTTCCCGTCGGTCATCATCGCGATTTCCTTCATCAATTTTTCATCGATTTCCACTTTCATCATACGGAACAAAAATTGTCCGTTCGGTGCAATCGCATATGGAAATTCCGCCATGCCGTTGGTTCCGATTCCGATGGTGTATACTTTAATGCCAAACTCTTTTGCGATTTCCGACGCCATTCGCGGGTCGATAAATCCGGAATTGTTCACCCCGTCGGTCAATAGAATAATGACTTTACTCTTCGCTTTACTGTCTTTAAGTCGGTTGACCGCTGTGGCCAATCCCACTCCGATTCCGGTTCCGTCCTGCAAGACATTGTCGTATTTTACTCCGTTAAGCGCTTCCAAAACTACCGCTTTATCACTGGTCACCGGTGTTTTCGTATAGGCTTCCGCGGCATACACCACCAACCCTATTCGGTCGTTCGGACGTTGTTCCACGAATTCGGCTGCCACTTTTTTCAGTGATTCCATACGATTCGGTTTCAAATCCTTAGCGAGCATACTTCCGGAAACGTCAATCGCCATAACAATGTCGATGCCACGGGTGGTTCTTGATTTATTGGTTACGTCTGTAGATTGCGGTCGGGCCAAAGCGACGATTAACGAAGCCAACGCCAATATGCGCATGGCAAACAACAAGGGTTTCATTTTCGGCAAAACCGAATGTGCGGCTTTAAATCCTTTAACGGAACTTACCTTCAAAGTGGCCGACTGTTGGTTTCTTTTCCAGAAATACCAGCCGATGGCTAATGGCAGCACTAAAAACAGCCAAAAGAATTCCGGATTGGCGAAAGTGATATTCTTCATCATGGCGCTGCTTTTCTAAGTTCGACTGATTCTAAAATTCGTGCCGTGATTTTCTGTCCGAATTCATCTCCTTCTTTGTACATGGTCAGTATCTGTTGCAATCCTCCATCTTGGCTGAACATGACGAATTCGTAGTACACTTTCGTGGACTTCTTACTGATGCCGTCCAGCATGTTCATGGTTCCGTAGGCTTTTCGTCCGGACAAACCTTCGCCGGTATTGAAATCTTCGGTTTTCACGATGATATCCTGAGCGCCTTTCAGCTCCATGGCCTGCAAACCGCCTTCAAGCGCTTTATCCAGATCGATTTGGGTTTCTTTTTTGTATTTTAACGTGCTTACGGCAATATAATACTCGTCGAAGTAACCGCCAAATTCGAAAATCTGCATTTCTTTGACCATGGCCATAACGGTTTTCGGAACTTCTTTTTCCGCATCTTTTCGTTTCAATACTTCGGGAGTTGAAATAATGATGCCCGGATTGCCGTATTCGCTGGTAATCCAATCTTTCTCGTGCAGTGCTTCAGTAGAGCTGCCAAAAAGATTGATTCCGTTAAAGAATATCGAACCGAGGATAAAGAAAATAGTGAATCCGGCCACGAAACCTATAGCGGCATTGCGCTTTTTAATTTTTCGGCGTTTGAGTTCTTCCTGTTGTCTGGCATAATCCGAATCGGTTTCGTCTTCCTCGATTTCTTTCGGAAGCGCCTTATCGATGGTCAGAATGATTTTTTCGATATTTTTTCGGTCTTCGGAAATTTCAAAATCCATCGGTTTGGACTTCGCGAATTTCACCAAATCGGCGTTTTTGAGGATTTTTTCGAACGTTTCCATCGTTTCCTGACGGATGCCCATTTTCTTTTTCATCGACGCTTTTTTCATCGCTTCCAAAAGTTCGTCGGTGGTACTTTCCATAGCCGGAATCTGAACCGTTTCTTCGATGTAGGTACGCGTAATATCGGTCATTTCGGAATAATACGATTTCACATCGCCTTGTTCCAAAAGGGATTTTTTCTCTAAATTCTGTAATAGACTGGTCGCTTTTTCAATAGGCGAAGCATAGATTACTTCTTCCTCTTTCGGACGGTTTTGGTATCTTTTGTACAACAAATAACCCAAAAATCCCAATCCGCACAAAACAACAATCCCCAGTAAATACCACCAAAAGTTGGACGACGGATCTTTAACTTCCACAATGGGTTTGATGTCGTACATTTTTTGTTTGAGCGTATCCACCACCACATTGTTCACTTCAATTACCGCAGAATCCGATAAAAACTGACGGTTACCGATTAACACCGGAATTCTTGGTATCACATAACGCCCCGAATCGAATTGGGTTAATCCGTATTTTTTGATGAATTCGTACTGCGTCTCTTTTTTAATCGTATCGACCGGATAGGATTCCAAAACCTCCAATTGTCCGATACTTTTCGTTTCCGGAAAAGCCACGCGGGTTTGTTTGGTTCCTTTTACTTTCAAGGTTAAGTTGAATTGGGAGCCAATCTTGATTTTAGTCGAATCGACGCTGGTTTGCACCGGTTGTTGTGCAAAACCCAAGGCGGTCATCAGTAAAAAAAGAAATATGTAAAGTTGTTTACTCATTTTTAACTTCTAGCTTTAAAATAGCCCAATAATTTTGTCACATAACTTTCGTCAACGCGCGTACTTACGGTTCCGGAACCGCATTTGGAAAACGTTTCCCTGAAATATTTCACGTTGTCCTGATAGTTTTTCTCATATTCCAGGCGCACCGCTTTCGAATTGGTATTCACCACCAGGATATCCCCGGTTTCGGCATCTTCCATGGTGACCATTCCGAGGTTGGGCATGGTTTCTTCGCGAACATCATACACACGAACGCCGGTTACATCGTGTTTTTTGCCGGCAATTTTTAAGGTTTGTTCGTAATCGGCCGACATGAAATCGGAAATTACGAAGACGATGGCTTTCTTTTTCTGCACGCCCGAAAGGAATTTCAGGGCCTGGGACAAATCGGTTTTTCTGCTTTTCGGCTCGAATTCGATTAATTCCCGGATGATGCGAAGTACGTGTGATTTCCCCTTTTTGGGTGGAATGAACAATTCGATTTGGTCGGAAAACAGAATCAGTCCGATTTTATCGTTGTTCTGTGTGGCCGAAAATGCCATGGTAGCCGCGATTTCGGTAACGATTTCGCTTTTCAGCTGGTTTTTGGTTCCGAAGCTTTCCGAACCCGAAATATCCACCATCAGCATCATCGTTAGCTCGCGTTCCTCTTCGAAAACTTTCACATACGGTTCGTTATAACGCGCCGTTACGTTCCAGTCAATCGCACGAACATCGTCACCAAATTGGTATTGGCGTACTTCCGAAAAAGTCATTCCGCGGCCTTTAAACGATGTATGGTATTCGCCCGAAAAGATGTGATCGCTCAATCTTCGGGTTTTGATTTCTATTTTCCGTACTTTTTTTAGTAATTCTTTGGTATCCATATTTTCAGTGGTCAGTGGTCGAATGTCAGTGGTCAGTTAAATACGTTGCGCAGAGCAACTGATTACTGATGACTAAAAACTGTTTACTGATTAAGGTACTTCAACTTCGTTAACGATTTTGTTGATGATGTCTACCGAAGTCACATTTTCGGCTTCCGCTTCGTAGGTGATTCCGATTCTGTGACGCAACACATCGTGAACTACAGCGCGAACATCTTCCGGAATGACATAGCCACGACGTTTGATAAACGCATAACATTTCGCGGCCAAAGCCAGATTGATACTTCCACGAGGCGAAGCTCCGAAACTGATTAACGGTTTTAAATCGGCCAGCTTGTACTTTTCAGGGTAACGTGTGGCGAAGATGATATCCAAAATGTATTTTTCGATTTTCTCGTCCATGTATACTTCACGAACGGCTTGTTGCGCGCGTAAAATCTGCTCTAAAGAAACGACTTGGTTTACTTTTTCGAATCCGCCGTTTAGGTTTTGACGGATCACCAGACGTTCGTCTTCCATTTTAGGGTAATCGATAACGACTTTCAGCATGAAACGGTCGACCTGTGCTTCCGGTAATTGGTAGGTTCCTTCCTGCTCCACCGGGTTTTGTGTCGCCATAACCAGGAACGGCTTGTCTAATTTGAATGTTTCATCCCCAATGGTTACCTGTTTTTCCTGCATCGCTTCCAGCAACGCCGATTGCACTTTGGCAGGAGCTCGGTTGATCTCATCGGCCAGGACGAAATTCGCGAAAATGGGACCTTTCTTAATCGAAAAGTCGTTCACTTTCATATTGTAAATCATGGTTCCCACTACGTCGGCAGGAAGCAAATCGGGTGTAAACTGAATTCTGCTGAAAGTACCGTGAACCGCTTGTGACAGGGTATTGATGGCTAATGTTTTCGCTAATCCGGGAACTCCTTCCAAAAGAATGTGTCCCTGAGCCAAAAGCCCGATAAGTAATCTTTCAATCATCGTTTTCTGACCTACGATTACCTTGTTCATCTCCATAGTCAGAAGGTCAATAAAAGCACTTTCTCTCTCTATTTTTTCATTAATCGCTCTAATATCCAGAGTAGTTGTTGTATCTTCCATTTGTGTGTTTTTTTGAGCCGTGAAATTAATAAGATATTTTAATAATGCAAATTGATAATTAATTTAGTGCTTTGTTGTTAATAATTGGTTAAAAAACAAAAGACAGCCTTGGTTTTAGCTGTCTTTTAATAAAATTTTTATTTCTCTTTAACTTATGGCAGTGTGAGGCTTCCCATGTTGGTTATTTCTCCGTTAACCACCACCACATTTTCAACGACTAAAACAGTCAGTCCGGAAGCGATGTCGGGGGTTAGCGTTACCGTATACGTGCCGGAAGGGATACCGTTTAACTGAAACACGCCTTGCTCATTGGTATACGCCGAAACCAACGTTCCGTTTACCTCAACGGAAGCTAACGTTTGCACCGTAATTGGCAAAATTGTTCCTTTGATGGCTCCGGAAGTGGCCTCGGTGGTAACCCTGATGACCGGATGCAGATTGTAATTTCCGGAGCCGCCGGCCTCAACAACAACAGAGTGCTCCACGTCAAAATCCAAAAGGAAGTTATACGTTGCTCCGGCCTGCAGTGTTTGGTTTATCTGTAATTTCAATCCGGATTGTTGGGCGCTTGGGGTGTTTAAGGGGTATGTCACTCCGTCTTTCACTACGGTGTTTTCATCGCCTAAAACCAAACGAATCTGACCCAATAAGCCTGACGGCACTTCGTTATCGGCTAATAAAACAGTAATACCTCCTGTTAAATCCAACAGGTTGTAAATTCCGGGGCTGATGTTTCCGATACTCACCCATCCGTTATCCGAGGTGTCGGAGTTGTTTTTAATCATCACGTCCAAAACCTCAACATTGACTTCATCGTAATCGCCAGGGGCATCTGTCATACGAACCGTTACTTTTGAAGTTCCTTGCGTAGTGTCATCCTCGTCGTTACAACTTATCAATAAGCCGGAAAGAGGGGCGATAATCAAAAGCAACATCAAATACTTTTTTAAATTTTTCATGAGAATCTGTTTATAAATTAGTACATTCATAACGCATCCTTAAGAGGACATCTTACAAACGTTAACAAAAATTAACGAACTTTATAAAAATTTTGTGTTTTTAAACCTAAACCCTTTTTTGAGATGATCAACAAACGTCTTCTTATTAAAAACCTGCTGGCTCACAATGATGAAAGCAGTTTTTATGACAAAAAAAGACAGCTGAATCTGCATACCAAGGAAGGCAAAGCGAAGTTCCTGAAACACATTTGTGCGCTTTCCAATTCGAATCCGATGAACAATTCGTATATCGTAGTGGGTGTGGAAGATCAGGACAATGAAATTGTGGGGGATGATTTTTTTGACGACAGCCGGATTCAGAATCTGGTGAATGCTTTTCTGGAACATCCGCCGAAAATCCAATACGAGAACGTACCCTTCCCGAATTTACCCAAAGACAAGGTGGTGGGACTGGTAACCATCAAACCGAACAATAAAATTTCGTCGTTTAAAAAAGGGATTCACACGATTGCCGCGAAAAGTGTTTTTGTGCGTCGGGGCAGTAATACGATTCCGGTGGAAACGACCGACGAGATTCCGATGTCGATTAAAGCCAAAAACCTGAATACGGAAACGGTCATCAGCATTGAAAACAATTCGCGCAACAGCATTGCCCATACGTTGGAAAGTGTAATTGATTTTATGAACAACCGCCACAAGGACATGAACCCAAAGTACAAGGTTTTTAAAGAACTTTTCGTGGTGTGTTGGGCGGGCAACAAGAAGCGGGTGCGCGATAAAACCTTCTTTTCCCGCGTGGACATCGAACTGATTAACGAACAGGTGAAACTGTTTTACTCGGCACTGGACGAGGTTACGGTGGAGTATACCGACAACAATTTCACGATTACCGAATATGTTCCGCTCGGGCTGAACGACAAGACGAGTTATTATCCGCTGGAGAAGGTGACGCTTCATTTTTATGAAAACGGCTACTACAAAATGGACACGGAAATGTTGTTTGAACCGCCGGAATACAACCGGAAAATGCTGTACCACATTTACAATTCGAACTTAACGCTTATTGCGAAGCTGCAAAAAGGGTTGGTTTTATCGGATCGGGAAGAAAAGGATCTGGAAAACCTGCCTTCTACGCTGATGATTTGTTACCTCAACGGTTTTGAGGAGGCCAAGTACAAACTGATTGACGCGAAACCGTTTTTAAAAGCGCGGGAGCACTCCTCGGTTTATGTGTCGTTTAAGGAAGTGATGCGTATTTTACGAAAAGTGAAATACAACTAGGCGCTAAAGCAACGTAAGAGTATTTCTACCGTATATAAAATAAACGTGAGGAGCAGTTGTATCATTTAATCGAATTCGTTGAGGCCGTATAGGATTTCTTTCATTTTGGTGCCGTTGACTTCCACCGGTTTGTAGGCCACGTTGAACTTGTTGATGGCTACGTCGATATCGGCTTTTAGTTTTTTGTATTCCAGCGGCAGTTTGGTTTCACATTGTTTGGCGTTTTCATAACTGTTGAGGATGATTTTGAATTTCTCGTAGAATTTCCCGCCCTGATCGATGAAATTATTGTACTGGGTGATGAACTGCAGCAGGCGATCGATGGGAAATTCCATGTTGACCTGCATTTTGTATTGTGAGGTTCCTGTGGTGGTTTTCATTTTGGCAAGGTATTCTTCCATTTTTTGGGTGATGGTTTCCCAATCGTCATTCGTTCGACAATTTTCCAATGTAGCAACATACCCGATCGGTTTGGTATAATCCTTAAAAAGCAACTCTATTTCCTTCTTGATTTTTTCGTTACTGGTTTGCAGAAAAGCGGTTTCGAAATAAATCGTATTCAAATCATTCTGCATGCGCAGTGTGAAATCGAGGATACAATCCACATTGGCCAGTTCTTTTTCCTTTTCCTCTTTGGTAAGGCTGGAAGCGATCATGTTGGTGAAGGTCTGCACCACCGAAACAATGGTATTAGTACCCAATACAGCAGTTAAATCCAGGCTTGTCTTCTTGTCTTTTTTGGCGTTTACTACTTCTTTTAACTTGCTGTATTCGGGGTACTGATTGGGGTTTGAAATTTTATTGATTTCGTTCAACGTTCTCACCGAAGCGAAATGATGGTCCAGACTCAGTACTTTTTCGTATAAGGTCTTGATAACCTGTAACCCTTTGAGGTAACGGATTTTGGAAATTTCACTGTTCGTTTCCAACTGAAGGAAGTGGATTTGTTCTTTGATTTCGTCTTTTTTAATCAGAAAATCCATTTTCCGGTCCCGGTTGTTTTCTGTAGCCAACCCTTGGTTTATTTCGGTCAATTGATTGCTCAACAGCCGGTATTTGGTATGGTATTCTTTTTGGACACGCTGAATTTCAACTGTCAACTCCATAACAACTTCGTTCGGTTCTTTTTCGGAATCGAAAACAGTTTTGGCCTGCAATTGTTGTATCAGAAACAACAGCAGAATGACGAATTGGTATTGGATTTTTTTCATGTGAACGATAGCGTTGTGGTGCAATTTTTAACCCTCCGATAAAGTGAGTGTAACCGCCACCTTGTCTTTGGTAACTTCAATCGGATAATTTCCTTTTTTCAGCACTTGGTATTTGGTATCGAAACCCAAATAAAGCAGGGTATCCTTGTCGAAAACAAAATCCTCATCCTGAGTAAACTCGAGGATTTCATTGGGAGCTATTTTCGCGTATTCTTTTCCGAAAAACATTATCTGGTCTTCCACGGAAAGTTTTTCGATTTCAATTTGCAACAACATCGTGTTGAACGACTTTTTGGAGACGTTAAAGTTTTTCATACTTGTTTTATAAAGTTCCGGTGAGGTTGTGGTGCAAATTCCAAGACCTCCGATACAACTCCTACCGCGAATATCCAATTCGATTGAGGTCGTTTCCGTTTGGGCAAAAGACAGGACAGGCAACACTAGGGCCGCCAAAAAATAATGGTTTTTCATTTGATTTTTTAATTAACGCCCAAAGCTTCTTTTTGCTCTTTGGTCAGGTTCCAGCTTTCCTGAAAATCGCAGTTTAAGAGATAGTAATTGACACTGATTCCTTTTTGTTTGGCTTGTTCCAGCAGTTTGACCCAGTCGAAGGCTTTTTCTTTGTTTAAGGCACCTGCATACCTTGCCCAAGTGATAAAAACGGTAATTTCTCCTGGTTTTTCTGATAACAATTTTTTATCGGAACCCACTAAAAAACTCTTCAACTCTGTTAAGTTTTTTGTGGAATCCTTCTTAGCTTCGGAAAAAGCATTTAAATCCTGAATAAAACCATCCACTTTGGCATTACAGTCCGTCGCTGACTTTCTGTAATCAACAAAGTTTCCGTTTCTGTCAAAGAAATAGGTGTCTGGGATTTGTAAATACTTTTTTTTGGAAGCTTGGGCAAGAGAATAAAAGTCTTTAAAATAAACAACCCTTGTCGTGTCCATATCATTTTTATGCAGATACTTTTTGGCAGAGCTATAGTTCTCTATTTTGGGGTCTTTTACCCCTTTTACCTTTAATAATACGGTTTTGCAGCTTACAAACAGCAGGGCTGAGAAAATAGTGATTAGTAGTTTTTTCATTTTGTATTTATTTAATAAATAAAGCAAGTGAAAATTCACTTGCTTTATTCAAGATTCCTATTTACAAAATAACAGAGTTAATACCTGAACGGTCTGTGGTTACAGTATATTTTCCTGCTTTAACAGTGTATCCTTCTTTTAGTCCAATCTGTTTGCAAACTTCACTCGAAACCGTGAAATCCTCTTCTAAAATGATTGTTTTACTACCAAAAGTTTTAATTATTGATTCCAATCCAAGTTTTGTAACTTCTAATTGTAGATTTCCATTACTGTTAGCCTCTCCTCTGAAAGAAATCTGATCTAATGGAATATCTCCTTCAAGAACAATTGAACATACTCCAAAGCCTGTACAATCTTTTGATTTTCTTCCAAAATCAATTGTAATCTTAATTTTTAATAAATCTTCTGAATCTGATTTTGAAGAAACAACCGCTTCTTTCTCAGACAATTTTTCAGTAGAAACAACTTCTTTAGCACTCACATTTAAACCAAAAGCAATAACAGCAACAAACCCAAATAATAATTTTTTCATGATTTTTTTAATTTTAATAATTCTTAATTTTTTACTTTTTAAACTTCAAATTTTTCTGCAGTAATTTGATGTTGTAAAAGTACTATCATGAAAAAAGCTGGCGTTGTGGTTTTTCCGCAATTAATGTTAAAGTCAGATAAATCCTAATTTTTTAGCTTCACGGATAATGTCTTCATCGTTACCCTTATCGATACAGAAGTAGTCTTTTATTTTGGCTTTCCGCTTTTCCACGGCGCTTTCCGTAAGATTGATTTCCCCGGCAATCGTTTTGGTTTTGAAGCCCTGGGAAATGAGCATAATGATTTGCCGGTTGATGCTGTCCAGATAATCCTCCCGGGAAAGCAGTTCCTTAATGGCTTTTCGGACGGTTTCACTATGATAGGTTGCACCGTCCAGTATCCGATCGAAAGCCGACAGGAGCTCCTCCCCGCTGAAATCGCTTTTAATCAGCAAGCCTGTCGGGTTGACTTTCTTCACGATATCGTAAATAATAAACGATTCCGCGTGCGAAGTGAGAATAACGATTTTGGTGTCCGGATAATTTTTCTTCAATAAGACCGCCAAATCTTCCCCGGAAAAGATATCCCCTTCTTCATAGGCGGGCATGCTGCGGTCTAAAAAAACCAAATCAAAATTGGGAGGATTAACCGTATCGGTAATAATTGAAAAGGCGTCTTTGCAATTGTAGCACTCGGTCGCTTCAATGTCAAGATTCCGGTTATTGTAGGTTAAGATTGTTTTGTAACCAAGGATTTGGGAAGGATGGTCATCTACAAAAAGAATTTTAACAGCCATTTTCGTGTTATATTTTCGCGTGAAAGTATAAAACTATGTTGGAATTATCAAATTAATTGCCGTTCCTTTTCCGATAGCGGACGAAATAATGCATTTGCCATTGATTTCTGCTGCGCGTTCGTGCATGTTTTTGTGTCCGATACCGCTTTTCCCGGAACGGGGGTCAAATCCGATACCGTCATCAGTGATGGTTACACTCAGGTGATCTTCTTTTTCAAGCATACTGATAACCACTGTAGTGGCATTGGCGTATTTTTCGATGTTTTGCAACGCTTCCTGAAGGATTCGGTATACCTGCATTTTCACCGAACTGTTGATTCGGTTCCAATCGATTTTCTCGTCGGCGATGATTTTGAAATGGATGGCCGAATGTTCCCGGATGTTATCCACAAGATTGGTCACCATGAGCATGAAATCGGAAGCGTCGGCAAACAGATTTTGGTTCAGGTCGTGCGAAATTTTCCGGATTTCCTTTTCGATATTCTGAATTTCATCCACATGTTCCATACATCGGATTAAAGTCTCGGAATCGGGATTTTTACCTAGAACAAAGAGGTTCATCCGAATAGATGAAAGTTTTCCCATCACCCCGTCGTGCAGTTCTTTGGAAATGCGTCGTTTTTCGATTTGCTTGCCCTCTTCAATTTTTTGCTGTTGGTCCAGCATCAGGCGATAGATTTCCTCATTGGCTTTCTGTTGTTGCTGCAGGTATTGGAGTTCCTTGTTTTTGGAACGTTGCCTGTGCGAAATGTAAAGGAAAATAAACACGGCAAGAAAGAAAAGACTGAAACCGAGAATCATCCAGCGTTGTGCCGATATTTTCTCCTTTTCGGCTTCTGCCAAGTTTTTCTGTGTGGTGATTTCGTCGGTTTCAAATTCAATCCGGGCGAATTTATTGCGGGTGGCGCGTTCTACGTTTTGGAGGCTGTCGTTTAGAGAAATGAAGCGCTCATTGTAGAATGCACTATTTTTGGGGTCAATTTTGGCAAGCAACTCCATGGTTTTTAATTCGCCTTCGAAATTCTTTTTTGTTATTGCTATCCTTTTTCCATTTTCACAATACTCTTTAGCTCTTAAGGTATCACCAACAGATAGATAATATTCCGCCAAATAAAATCTTGAAGTAAATCCGATGGAACTATTTCCCAAACTATCTCCAATTCTTAAAGTTTCCTTTAATATTTTAAGGGAACCATCTTGCGTTATTCTAATTTTAGCAATTGCCTTCTTATTGTTTAAGTAGGAAAACATTGCTGGATCAACTTTTCTGAAGTTGGCTAGTTTTAATGCCTTCTCAACATAATTGATTGCTGAAATATAATCTCCTTCATTAAGAAGAATTTCTGAAATATAATTATAAGGTTGGGCCTTCAATGTCACATATTGGGGATCATTCTTAAGCTCTATTGATTTTTCTATTGATTTTTGGTAGTAGTCTTTTGCACTATCATAATTTTTAATACCTGATAAAGAATTCCCGATAGTTATATAACAATCATAAATCAAGCGATTATTGTTTTTTCGTTTTGCAATCCTCAATGCCTCTATCGCCTTCACTTCTGCTCCAACATAATCCCTCTGAAAACATAAAAGATCGGCTTTATTCAACAGGATGAAGTCAAAGTATGGCTTGCTCTTAAGTTTTGTTGAAAGCTTCTCTGCCCTAGTAAAATAATAATAAGCAGAATCTATTTTGAAAGCTCTACTATTTGAATTAGCAATTTGACAATCGGTCAAAATTAACCCTAAAGTATCCTTAAATAATAAACTTTTCTCTTTAACGAACTCAAGAATTTCTAAACTCCTTTTTTCATTTGAATTATAATGATAAAGAGAAGCTAAAATATAATATCTATCTCGAAAACTTGAATCATAATCTTTTACTAATAATTTATCGGCTTTTTTCAAAAAAGCTATTCTTTTCTCTTTGTCAATATTATTTTTTTGTGACCAAGTCAATAATGAATCAACATTTTCAGAATCAATTCCTTTTAAATTAGATTCTTTTTTTTCGCAGCTTGAAATTGATAAAATTAAAAGCAGAATAATTTTTAATTTAATTTTCAAAATTGTTTACTTAAATAATTCCAAAAATAAGAATTTATATCAAACAAAGATTGCGTTGATTTGTATCTATGGCTTAATTATCACAATAATCGGTTTAGTCGGCGGATCCGTCTCCTCCCCATCTTTAGAAATCGAATCCCGTTGCATCATCGCATCGGTATAATCAATCGTTGTGGATACGGGTTTTAATTGTGGTTCCGGGTCTTCCGGTGAACAGGATTGCAACAAAAGCAAGGCAATAAAAATAAGAAGTAGTGTGGTGGTGGTTTTCATTTTTTAAGTGTTATCGTTGTTTTTAGTTAGTTTGAAAGACCCTGACATTACAGGACAAAACTACCATAACGGGTGGTGGAGCTCTTGCGGCTTTTCGTCAAAAAATGTTAATTCTCGAATTCGTTTGCGTAGGGTTTGATAATCCCGATTGTTTTTTGGACATTTGAATAAAATTAAGCGCAACTCATGAGCAGAACCTTAGTAATCGGTGACATACACGGCGGACTCAAAGCCTTGGTACAGGTTTTGGACCGGGCAAAAGTGACACCCAACGACAAACTCATCTTCTTGGGAGATTTTGTGGATGGCTGGAACGACACGCCCCATGTCATTGACCATCTGATTGAGCTGGATAAAACGCACAATTGTCTTTTTATCCGAGGGAATCATGAGGAAATGGTGCTGCAATGGCTTTCGGAAGGGGAAGACAACGACGAATGGCGCCTGCACGGCGGACAGTCGACCGTAGAGGTATATCAGCACATTGAAGCCGACAAAATCGCGCTACACATCGAGTTCTTATCCCGACTGCATGATTTTCACCTGGACGAACAAAACCGCCTGTTCATTCATGCCGGATTTACGAATCAGAAAGGGGTGCATTACGAATATTTCCGAGGCATGTTCTGCTGGGACCGCACCCTTTGGGAAGCGGCCTTGGCGATGGACAAAACCCTTTCCCGAAAAGACTTGTTTTTCCCGAAACGCATGTCCCTTTACGAAGAAATTTTCATTGGACACACGCCGGTAACCCGCATAGGGTATTCGGTTCCGGTGAATCGTGCGAATGTCTGGAATGTCGATACCGGTGCCGCATTCAAAGGCCGATTGACCATTATGGATGTGGATACCAAAGAATTCTGGCAAAGCAAACCGCTGCCGGAATTGTATCCGGAAGAGCGGGGTCGCAACTAATCCGTATCTTTACAAAAAAATTGAAGCCATGAAAAATAAATTCTTACTGTTCGGACTGTTGTTTATCGGACTGTTTTCGGTTAACGCACAAAAGAAAAATGAGGTAAAGATGAACTTCCTCAACACCATCGTAATCCAGTCGGTGGAAGTGGGTTATGAACATTTCATCGAAGATGGCTTTTCCATTGGAGGTGAACTTTTCATCAACGACCGCTACTCGTATTGGCCGGAACTGAAAAAAGACGGGTACAAATTCAATACGAACAGTGTGGGTCTGAATGCCAATTTCTATTTCAGTGCCAACAGCAGCGGCTATTATATTTCCCCAATGCTGAAATACCGTTTCGGTGATTTCGAAGAAAAAAAGACCGACGAACTAAACCAAGACTATATCAAGAAAACCGACCTGGACAGCTTTATTTTAGGCGTGGGCATGGGCTACAAATGGGTATGGAACGATCATTTTGCATTTGCGCCTTATGCCAACCTTAGCCGTAATTTCAGCGAAGACGTAAACGAGCGTTTTTGGGCTGTCGAATTAAATGCCGGGTTAAGCCTGGGATACCGATTTTAAACTCCGAAACACCCTTATTTTATAAACACCAAACACATTATTATGAGCGTAATTGAAAAAAAATTAAAAGACCGAAGTGATTCGAAATGCGAATTGTGTGGCAACCCGCACGATTTAACCGTATATAATATTCCACCGGATTCCAAAGACACCTTAGACGACAGCATCTTAGCCTGTACCACCTGCGTGGGGCAGATTGAAAACCCGGAAACCACCGATGCCAACCACTGGCATTGTCTTTCCGACAGCATGTGGAGCGAGCATTTACCGGTACAGATTGTTTCCTGGCGTATGCTTACCCGTTTAAAAAAGAACGACCTGCTGGAAATGATGTATCTGGATGAAGAAGCCTTGGAATGGGCAAAAGCGACCGGAGAAGGCGATGACGATGAAGGCAAAATCATCCACAAGGATTCAAACGGCAATATTTTGTTTGACGGGGATTCTGTAGTACTGATTAAAGATCTGGACGTAAAAGGCGCTAATTTCACCGCAAAACGTGGTGCGGCGGTACACAACATCAAATTGGTTTGGGACAATGCCGAACAAATTGAAGGCCGTGTGGAAGGACAGCATATTGTTATCCTTACGCAGTATGTGAAAAAGACGAAGTAATTCGACATTGTATAAATTAAAAAACCCGATTCGTTTGAATCGGGTTTTTGTTTTTAATTTTTGATAACCATTTCTTCCTCTTGAAGTATCTTTAAAACGGTTTCAAAATTTCTTTTATCGTCCTTGAACTCAATGGTAAAATTGTACCGAGCCATAGGAACTATGGAAGAATAATTGCCTTTTAAATCCGAATCGATTAAAGCAAAATCCAAGAGCGTTTTAATTGTCGTATTCTTTCCGATAACTTTATTAGTTTCGTTAGCGACGGTAATAACTTTGGAATCTAAAACCGGTACTTGCTGATAAGAAATTTTCACATTATCTCTTTCTATTACGTTTATTTCCTTCGAAACAAACTGAAGGCTTAACAACATGGCGGTTAATGCTATTAAATTCCATGCTCCATGAAAAATCATAGCCAGCCACAACTTACTGTTAATTGTTATCCATGTTAAAAACAAACCCAATATGATTTGAACCAGAACGAACGGATTTATCTGACCAATAAAATCAGTCGCGTTATAATGAATCAATCCAAAAACTACCGCATTGGTAATAACAAAAAGAACGAAAATTGAATTGTTTTTAAACTTATAATAGAGCGTTATCAATACCAAAAAAATCAATGCATTAGCAACAGCAAAATCAATTGAATATTTCGAATAAAACATCAAACTCGTATAAGATAAAAATCCAATCAAAGCGATTATTTTTAATTTGTTACTGTTAGAAAAGAATCCTCTAAAAGATAATTCCTCGAGAACGGGAGCTATAATAGCACCAAATGTCAACAATACAAGAATCGGAAGACTGTCAAACGCATTAACCCTACTAACAGGAAGTTTCACCTGCGCAAACAACATTATCAAAACAAAAAAAATACCCAGACACATCGCTAAAACGAATATCCAATTATACTTGTATCCATTAAGTCTCTTATACATGTTTAAAAAATAAAAAACCCGACTCAAAGGAGCCGGGTTACAATATTAAGATAAATCCGATTAGAAATCAAATTTGATTCCCTGAGCCAACGGAAGCGCGGTTCCGTAGTTAATCGTATTGGTTTGTCTTCTCATGTAGGCTTTCCAAGCATCCGATCCTGACTCACGGCCACCACCGGTTTCTTTCTCACCACCAAAAGCTCCACCGATTTCCGCACCGGAAGTTCCGATGTTTACGTTTGCGATACCACAATCGGAACCAGCCGCAGAAAGGAACAATTCCATTTCTCTCATGTTGTTGGTAAAGATGGATGAGGATAATCCTTGAGGCACCCCGTTTTGAATCGCGATCGCTTCTTCAATAGTGCTGTATTTCATTACATACAATACCGGAGCAAACGTTTCGTGTTGTACGATTTCGAATTCGTTTTTCGCTTCGATGATACATGGTTTCACGTAACAGCCACTTTCGTACCCTTCACCTTCCAAAACGCCACCTTCAACGATTACTCTTCCGCCTTCTTCTTTCGCTTTTGCGATCGCGTTTAAGTAATCCTGAACCGCACCTTTGTCGATAAGTGGTCCAACGTGATTGGTTTCGTCTAATGGATTTCCGATTTTCAACTGTCCGTAAGCATTTTTCAATACTTCTAACGTTTTATCGTATACACTTTCGTGGATGATTAAACGACGGGTGGATGTACAACGTTGTCCTGCTGTACCTACCGCTCCGAATACCGCTCCTACCAATACCATGGATAAATCGGCGTTTTCTGAAACGATAATCGCATTGTTTCCTCCCAATTCCAGGATGGTGTTTCCGAAACGTTCCGCTACCGTTTTCGATACGTGACGACCGATTCTTGTAGAACCCGTGAACGATACCAACGGAATACGTTTGTCGTTATTGATTAAATCACCCGATTCGTTACCAACTACTAAACAGCTGATGCCTTCCGGAAGATTGTTTCTTTCCAAAACCGTTTGGATGATGTTTTGACAAGCTACTCCACACAAAGGTGTTTTTGAACTTGGTTTCCAGATACAAACGTCGCCGCAAATCCAAGCCAACATCGTGTTCCAAGACCAAACGGCTACCGGGAAGTTGAACGCGGAAATGATTCCAACGATTCCGAACGGATGCCACTGCTCGTACATTCTGTGCATCGGACGCTCAGAGTGCATGGTTAAACCGTGTAACTGACGGGACAAACCTACTGCGAAATCACAGATGTCGATCATTTCCTGAACTTCACCAAGACCTTCCTGAAGGCTTTTTCCCATTTCAAAAGAAACCAGTTTACCAAGGGCTTCTTTATTTTTACGCAACTCCTCACCCATTTGGCGAACGATTTCACCACGTTTTGGAGCCGGTAACAAACGCCATGTTTTGAACGCTTCTTCTGCTGCGCTCATGGCGGTTTCGTAATCTTCTTTTGTGGATGATTTTACTTTTCCGATCAATTCGCCTGTTGCCGGTGAATACGATTCGATGATTTTCCCGTTGGAAAACCAGTTGGAACCTGTAGAAGTTCCTTCGTTTATTTCTTTTAAGCCTAATTGCTGTAACGCTTCCTGAATACCAAATTGGTCTACTGCTGTTGTTGCCATTATTATAATTTAAGTCGGTTTTTAAAATTTTCTGCAAAGTTACTCATTTTTGTTAAATCCTTAACACCTTAAATAGTTAAATCTAACACAAAGAGAAACAGGGTGTTACGAATTAAAAAATGTTGAAATGAAACTATTTCGAAACGAATCGCGGATCGGTTTCCATAACCGTACCACATTCGGAACAGGTTCTCAGCGCTTCCGAATTGTAAAAATGTTGAAAATGCGGCAGGAAATCGTTTTCGATATCACTTAATTCGAAGTAGACCTCGTAGAGTTTATGATTGCAGTTGTCGCAAAACCATAACAAGCCGTCTTTGGCACCAAGGTCATGACGCTTTCTTTCGATTACCAATCCGATTGAACCTTCGGAGCGAACCGGCGAGTGGGGCACTTTAGCCGGATGCAGATACATATCGCCGGCGGAAAGTTGCATGGCTCGCTTTTGCCCTTCATCCTGAACATACACCGTGATATTCCCTTCCAACTGATAAAACAGTTCTTCTGTTTCATTGTAATGGTAGTCTTTACGGGCGTTGGGTCCGGCCACAATCATTACGATATAATCCTCGGATGCCACATACACGTTTTTATTCCCTACCGGCGGTTTCAGTAAATGTCGGTTTTCGTCAATCCACTGATTGAGGTTGAATGGTTTTTGAACAGCCATAATTGTATTTTTTGCCCTGCTAATTTACGAAAATAAAAAAGGCCGACTTTCGCCGACCTTATTATTTTTATTTTGCTTCTTTTATCAGATAGACATACACCGGGAAGTGGTCGCTGAAACCAACCTCTCCATTGGAATTTCGGAGCGGATATCCTTTGTACTGTCCTGTTTTCTGAACCAGGAACGGCTTATTGTATACGCCGGCTTTCCAATATCTCCAGGAAGAGTAATCGTTGCGGATTAGCGGTTCCGACACCATGATGATATCAAACAAATCCCAGGCATCGCGGTAAGCCAGGGTTCCGATTCCTTCTTCAGCCATTTGCTGCATCGGGTTGTAAATGCCTAACGGTTTTACCTCGCTGCGTTTTCCTTTGGCACCCACTTCGGTTTTCACACTTTTATTGAAACTTCCGTCGTTCAAATCCCCCATGGAGATGATTTTCGCATTCGGATTGATTGCATAAATGGAATCGATGATTTTTCGGTTGAGTCTTCCGGCCGCTTCACGGTTCGGACTGCTTTTCTTTTCGCCTCCGGAACGCGATGGCCAGTGGTTTACGATAACGTTTACTTCTTCACCATCCAACAAACCGGTAACCAACAACTGGTCACGGGTATAGATTCTTTTGGTCACCTTATCCAGGTTTACATTTTCCTCTTTTTCGTCTTCCTCGGCAGCCTCTTTTTTGTCTTTCTTGTCTTTGGCGCCTCCTTCGTAAATAATCAAAGGAATGTTTTTGTAGCTCAACGGCTGGAAATGCTTCTTTTTATACAACAAGGCTACATCAATTCCACGTTTGTCTGGAGAATCGAAATGAACAATCCCGTAATCTTTATTGATTAAAGTCGGGTGTTTTACCAAATCTTCCAACACTCTGCGGTTTTCAATTTCGCAACCGCCAATTAAAACCGGCGATTCTTTTTGCACGTCACTGGTACCCAATTCGACCAACACACGGCTCAGATTGTCCAGTTTCTTTTTGTATTTTTTCCCCGTCCAGTTTTGCGCACCATCCGGTAACCACTCTTCGTCGTAATTAGGACCGTTGATGGTATCAAACAAGTTTTCAAAATTATAAAACGCAACGGTGTGCACGGCAAATTTTTTCTGTTGCGCCGTCATTGACGCCATTGAAAAAAACAACACAAACAAAACAGCAATTCTATTTTTCATAAGTACAAGTATCTTTCTTTATTACTAACCAGCCTATACAACAGGCCCTCAAAGACTTAATTAAAATTAAACATTACAAATATCAGACCAAAACATTGAAGACCAAAGCTTTTTTTGTTTTGGGGCAACAAATGTAAAATAATAATGCCAAAATGTTACGTTTATTTCGTTAATAAATTTTTAGGACAGATTCGGGACGGACATACACATTTTAAAAAAGCACAATTGTTTAGTATTCAGTAATTTAAACTTTAAATACTGATTTATTTTTTATAAATTGTAAAATTTTAAGATTAACTTATGATTAAGTTTTTTAAAAATATCCAACAAGAACATTGCTAGTTGTTTGAAAACCCGTAAATTTGCCACCCTTTGTCTCTTAATCTTTAATAAACAGGGGATTAACTTTAATTTTTTTTATGAAAAAACTTGTAATTTGTACCTTACTTGTAATGCAAGTCGTTTTTGCCTGGGCACAACAAAACCCTTCTCTGAAAGGTAAGGTTGTGGATTCAAAAACTCAGAAACCATTACGAAATGTTGTAGCAACCATTCAAAGCACGAACCAATCGGCATTAACCAATGCTTTGGGGGAATTTGTTTTTGCTGCTGTAGCCGGAGGTAATCAGTCCCTACAAATCAGTAGCACCGGTTATACTTCACAAACTTTTGCAATTGAAATTAAAAAAGGAGAAACCCTGGACTTGGGTGTGGTTGTTTTGGAAGAAGACATTACTTCGGAACAACAATTGGCCTTAGTGACCATTACCGAAAACGACTTAGGGGACGACAACAGTGGTTCGGAAAGCACATCCGGACTTTTACAGGCTTCCCGTGATGCGTACCAGCAAGCGGCCGCTTTCAACTGGGGACAAGCCCGTTTCCGAATCAGAGGTTTGGACAACGAATACGGAACTACCATGATTAATGGTATTGTAATGAACAAAATTTACGACGGAAGACCGCAGTGGAGCAACTGGGGTGGCTTGAATGATGCTACCAGAAACCAGGAATTCACGATGGGTTCCGCACCGTCCGATTATACTTTCGGAGGAATTTTAGGAACTCAGGAAATCAACACCAGAGCATCCCACTACAGACCCGGAAACAGAGTCTCCTTCTCGGGAACCAATACGAATTACAGCTGGAGAGCTATGGGAACCCATGCTTCCGGAATGAATAAAAAAGGTTGGGCATTTGTGGTTTCCGGCTCCAGAAGATGGGCTGATGAAGGGTATTTTGAAGGAACCGACTATTCTGCCAACTCCCTTTTCGCGAGTGTTGAGAAAAAATTCAACGAAAAACACAGTTTGAACTTCACTTCCATTTATGCTGAAAACAGCAGAGGAAAATCATCACCGAATACCAAAGAAGTGACCGACCTAATGGGGGTTAAATACAACTCTTACTGGGGATGGCAAGATGGCAAGAAAAGAAATTCCAGAGACAAAGACATCCAGGAACCTATCATGATGTTGAGTCATTACTGGAAAATCAACACTAAAAATTCCCTGAATACCAATGTGTCTTACCAATCCGGTTCGGTTGGAAATTCCAGACTGGATTATCAGTTGGCAAACAATCCTGACCCTACTTACTACAGAAACTTACCAAGCTACTATCTGAACTACCACACTTCAACAGGAGAATGGCAGCCGGACTACATTCAGGCAGAAAACGCGAGAAACTATTTCCTTGCCAACAGCCAGATCAACTGGAACGCCATGTATCAGGCAAATCAAAACACCGCTTCCGGCAACAGCGCTTACGTACTTTACGAAGACCGTACGGATGACAAGCAGATTTCTGCCAATTCCATTTTAACTTCCGAATTAGCCGACAACATTAATCTTAATGCAGGTGTTACGTTCAGAAAATTAAAATCACACAACTTTCAGAATCTTTTGGACTTGATGGGAGGACAGCATTTCAATGACATCGATCCTTTCTATTCCGGAGATGCCACACAGTCGGATTTGAACAATCCGGACAGACAAGTTGGTGAAGGTGACACTTATGGTTACAATTACAACTTAAACGCCATTGTTTTTGACGGGTTTACACAGTTCAAATTCAACTTCAAAAAAGCTGATTTCTACCTGGCACAAACCTTCTCCCGTTCCCAATACCAAAGAGACGGTTTATACCGAAACGGTATTTATGCAAACAATTCTTATGGCGAAAGCGCAAAAATGGTTTTTGAGAACTTCGGTTTCAAAGGTGGTTTAACCTACAAGATTACAGGGAACCATTTGCTGAACTTCAACGGAGCCTACATGACAAAAGCGCCAAACATGAGAAACACTTTTGCAAATGCGCGAATTAACAACAACATTACGCCGGATATAGACAATGAAAGAGTGTTCAGTGCCGACGCAAGTTATGTTTTGAGAACACCGAAATTAAAAGCGCGTTTAACCGGTTTTATGTCTAAAATACAAAACACATCCGAAATTTCATTCTATTACGGTGAGGGTATTTCCGAAAACGACGACTCTTCCGCAGGTGATGACGATGCGTTCATCAGTGAAATTGTTACCGGAATTGACAAAAGAAACATCGGTGCGGAGTTAGGTATCGAATACCAGATAACTTCTACGATTAAAGTAACGGGTGCGGCTTCCTACGGTCAATACATCTATTCCAACAATCCGAACCTGAAAGTTAACGATGATGCTTTAGCATCAATGAACAATCAGTTCCCTGTGGTTGACTTTGGCAAAACCTACCTTAAAGGATACAGACAGCCGGGTATGCCACAACAGGCTTACTCTGCCGGCATAGAATACCGCGACCCTAAATTCTGGTGGATTGGCGCTAATGCCAACTACATGGCGGACAACTATTTGGATGTTTCCAGCGTATTGAGAACCGATAATTTCACTATTGATGAGACTTCAGGTGTTTCCTACCCGGGAGTTACGGAAGAAAGTGTTAGAAAATCCTTAAGACAGGAAAAATTTGATTCTTTCACTTTGGTAAACCTAACAGGAGGTAAATCATGGATGATTAACAGCAAAACAAGAAGTACTTTAGGTTTCTTTGCCTCTGTTAATAACGTATTTGACATTGAATACAAAACCGGAGGTTTCGAACAGTCCAGAAAGGCCACTTTCACATCTTCACAGCAAGATAACGTTAACGGAACGCCAGCTTTTGGTCCTAAATATTTCTACGGATACGGAAGAACGTATTTTGTGAACTTCTACATTAACTTCTAATCAAAAGACCATGAAAAAAATATTTTTAAAACCTATTTTCATCCTGTCCTTATCAGCCGGTTTATTTACTGGTTGTGTTAATGAAGATGAATTTGATATTCCTACCATACGACCGGTAATTTTCACTGAAGATTTCAATGAAGTTGATTTCAATCAGGTATTGGATTATGAAGGATGGACCAATTTTGCGGAAGCGGGAACAAAAAAATGGATTGAAAGAGATTTCAACAACGACGGGTATGCACAATTCAGTTCTTTTGGCAGTGGCGAAGCTTCCAATATCGGCTGGCTGATTTCTCCGGCAATCAATATGGATGCCAATGAAGGTGAAATACTGTCGTTCCAATCGGCAAGTAATTTCGTGGATAATGCCAACAACAAATTGGAGGTTTTCGTTTCATCGGACTATGATGGCACGAACGTTTTAACAGCCACATGGGTTCCGCTTAACGCAACTGTTGCTGACAACACCACCAACAATTATACGTATATTCCATCCGGGAACATTGATTTATCAACATATACGGGAACATTGCATATTGCTTTTAAAGTTACCGGTAACGGATCGACTTTAGATGGTTTATTTCAAGTAGATAAGATAAAAGTTTATTCTTTAAATTAATTCGTTATGAAACAAATGAATATAAAAGGCTTATTAATCTTCCCTTTATTGGCAGCTACAATCAGTGGTTGTGTGAACGGAGACGATTATAACACTCCGGATTTGTCCGGCGAGTGTAACACACTGACCGTTACCAAAACAGTTCAGGACATCACAACGACTGCTACACCCACTTATCAGCAATATTTAGGTGACGATGTAATTGAAGCGTATGTTACTTCCAGTGATGAAGGCGGGAATTTTTACAAATCCATTTCTCTAATTTCATTAGACGGTGCTGTAGGGTTCAGTATGCCAATTGACGCCTACAACCTGTACACCAAATTCGAACCGGGAAGAAAAGTGTATGTGAACATGAAAGACCGTTACTTTGTTACGGAAAACAACTCCACGGTAATCGGTTCCTTATACAACAACAGTACCCCTGCCGATCTTGGTGATGATGAAGTGGGCAGAATCTCAGGCGTGGAATACCAGAACATCGTGAAACGTTCTTGCGAGAAAGTCGATGAAAATGACATTGTGAAACATCTGACTGTTGCCCAGGCAAAAAACAATGCGAATTTGAACATGCTGATTGAATTTGACAATGTTCAGTTTACAGATGCCTCTGTTGGAAAAAAATATTTCGACCCGTCCATAAATAACCTTGGCGGCGCTACCAATCATCTTATTACCGATGAATTTGGGAATACTATCATTGTGAGAGTAAGTGAGTTCGCTGTTTTTGCACAGAAAACAATTTCCAACAAAAACGGTAAAATCAGAGGCGTTTTAACGAAATTCGGAAGCGATTTCCAGTTCATGGTCCGAACAGAGAATGACATCAATTTAACCAATGACCGATTGGCTATTGACTTTTATCCTCCAATTGGCGGAACCGGAATTTTGTACTCAGGTACATTATCCGAACCTTTTACATCGTACACGACAACAAATCAACAGGTTTTCCCTAAATACATCAACGATGCTGTGGTGGGAAGCAGATATTGGCAAGTGAAAACTTTCAGTGGTAACAAATATATCCAGATGAGTTCATTCGGAGGTACACCGGAAGCGAACCGAACTTTATTCATTGTTCCGGTTGATATGACGGCTGCCAACACATTATCTTTCGCAACAAAATCCGGTTTTGATAACGGTTCTCCGTTGAAAGTATATTACTCTATGGACTATGTACCGGGTGCCAATATCAGCGGAGCTACTTTAGTGGATATCACATCAAGCTTCAGTATCCCTAACGGACCGGCGAGTGGCTACCCTACCAACTTCACAAACAGTGGAAATTATGCTATCCCAGGTGCTTTAACCGGAAATGGTTATTTCATCTTTGAATACAACGGAAACGGAAATGGAGGGATTACGACTACCATGCAAATTGACGACATTACCATCAACTAATTTGTAATACATATCACAAAAAAAGACCGCAATTGCGGTCTTTTTTTATTCCCACTATCCAACGAAGCGCAAAAGACCCTAAAACCCCTTTTAAGCAACTCAAATTGTCCAAGTCGACAAACGTCGGTCTTTATCAAAACAAACCCTGTAATCGGCCTTATTTGGCGTAAAATCACATTTGGCATCGGCTATCGCGAGTTGATTTGTTTAATGTAAGCCGTTTTCCGAATAAGTACAAAATATGGTAATAAAAGACCACCGAATCAGACTTTAAAAAAAGAAGTGGTGGCTACACATACTTAAACTTCCTTGTATTAAATTGAATGCTGAAATCCTTTCATATGAAAGTAAATTTCTCATGAGAACACAAACCGCATTCACTAAAACTCCAGGAAACCGAATCCTCGTTTGCCGAGTGGTACCAGTCCGATAATTGATTCCGGTTATAGCATAAAAAAAGCGCTCCTGTTAC
>NZ_FMTY01000011.1 GCF_900100625.1 Flavobacterium saliperosum | reverse complement strand
ACGTATTAAAAGTGGTTCTTAACGTAATAAAATACGTTGCCTAACGTATTAAAAGTGGTTCTTAACGTAATAAAATACGTTGCCTAACGTATTAAAAGTGGTTCTTAACGTAATAAAATACGTTGTCTAACGTATTAAAAGTGGTTATGATTCTTCAAAACAACAGTACTAAAAAAAAAAAACAGCAGCCGCTAACAGGGGTTTCATGAAATTGGGGCTTTAAGGCTAAATTTAAAGGTTATTTCATATATTTGGCTTCCGTGGTTATTCAATGGTTTGGGAACATATAAACCCCAACTTCATGAAGCCCCGGGACGTTAGCGGCAATAACACAAAAAATGCGGGTAAAATGAATCAAACTATTGTAAGTTATTACTTTTCAAGAAATACTTTAATAGTATTTGCTGTATTTTTAATCGCTATACTTTTCCTGTTTTCTTTTTTGGCAATAATTTTCTCAAAATTTATCTGGATTACAATTTTATTTTTAAGCGTATTAAGTATGCTTTTATTTATACTTATCCCTCCATTTATTAAAAGTATTATTTCATTTAATGCGAACCAACCCGCATTGATTTTATCAAATGAAAATCTTACAGATAATATCAATCATCGAATTTTAAAGTGGTCAGAAATCAAAAAAATCTCCAATTACAAATCATCTAAATCTGCAAATTTTATAGCCATAAATGTTAACAATCCAAAATTGGTAGCGCAAAAAGTTAAAAACCCTATGCAAAGATTTAAAATGACGTTGAACAAATTAATATACGGTTTCTCATTCTCTATCCAGCCAAACATTATTAAGTGTAATAATACTGAATTACTAAATACTTTGAATGAATTCCATACAAAATACAAATAATAAAGTTACTGCCGCTAACAGGGGTTTCATGAAATTGGGGCTTTAAGGCTAAATTAAAAGGTTATTTCATATATTTGACTTCCGTGGTTATTCAATGGTTTGGGAAAATATAAACCCCAACTTCATGAAGCCCCGGGACGTTAGCAGAAATTTTTAAAAAACTAGGCGAATTCAATAACTATATTGAGAACCTTTCAGATATAAAGTAAATATCCTATTCTTTACAATCGATTTCCCAAATTGACAAATCCATTAACTTAACACGAACTCCCATATCCGAGGGTTTTCTGGGAGGGATTCCAAATATTTCAGAATGTGAATAATTTGTTTCCTCTGGTACGTGCAAAACAGAAAGAGGCAAAGGATTTGCTCTTATACCCTTGATTGGCATTGAAATTACACCATTACTTTCAGGAACTTTAGCTCGCTCTAAAGATTGTTGAGGGGTTGAATACTTTGACCAATCCACAGATAATCCTCCTTCTCCTTTTGCATCAAAAGCAACTGGGCGAATCATTCTATTTGGACTTGTTGCTTTAAAATCAATATTTTGTTTATGAACTCTCATGTAAACATGATGCTCATCTGGTAAATTATCAACTACTTCCATATATTAATATTTGAAGGGCAATGGTAGCATTTGAAATTTAAAATCATCTAACAAAAATTCACCTTCTGAGTATTGTTTTTTAGGAGTATCGGAATAAAAAGTTCCTTTATTATTGTAGTAATCAATATTTACAAAAAGTCTGAAATTATCTTCATTCCATACAACATCAATTGTGCCTTTTGGTCCATGATGCATTTTCGGTAAATGTAAGCTACCTGAAAAAATACCTCTTAACCACTTATTATAATTTACAATAAAATCAGCAGCAGATTTCCAAGATTGTTCTGTATATCCAATAGCACCTTCATCATCCCAATCATCTTTCAATTCAAGAATGTATTTCCCTTCTAAAAATACACTTTCCAACTCTTTATTTGCAAATGGTATTTTTAAGCTTATAGTACTGTTTACAGCTAAAGTAATATCCTGATGGGTATGCGTTTCAAGTTGTGGTTTAATCCACGTAGCCTTTTTAATAGTTTGCCAATCTGGTTCATTCCATAACGATTGTTTAGGTGAAAATACAGTACTTTTGATACTATATTGTTCATCTCTATTCTTTAATGTATAAACTTTTTCAACTGGAACATCAGCTGTCATAATGTTTGACTTTAAATTAGTTTAATATCTCCTGAAAAACTTTCTCGAAGCATTTTATCTCTTTCAATCGCTTTCTCAATCTCAGCTTTTAATTCAATCAGGTCATCTATTCCAACGTGCAGATGTAATTCATTTCTAGGAATGGAATTTTGATATTCTATATATAGTTTATGCAAAATTATACCATAGTTTTTACTTTTAGCATCTTCCTCAGTTTGCATAAAACGTAGGTCTGTAAGCAACTTAAAATCTCTAAAATTATTAGAGTTTTCAACTTTATATTCCCTAACTCTATCTGTAAGTTGAATTTTATTAAAATTTGAAAGAATTTGAAGAAGATTTGCTTTTAACTTGTTAGTTTCTTTCGTGTTTATACCCACTCTAGAAAATTCCTTATATGATTCAGCTAGATTTTTCGAGAGAACTCCAATATCAACATTCTCTCCAGATAATAATTCTGTAAAACTAAGCAATGTTCGCAATAAATCATCCCCATCAATTATCAAGAGTTCACTTAAATCTTTTGCGATATCTCCATAAAACTTTCCAATATCTAAGTTATTCAAATAACCAATAAGATTATCTAACTGACTATCGTTAAGCTGATTAATTATTTTAAACCCAGGAAACACCTGTTCGGGCACCATAATTTTTGCCATAAAATAGATTTTAGGGTGTAAATATATATTGAAATTAATAAATAATATCAATAAAAATGTTATTTCTATCATAATATTCATTGAAGAATATTCCTTCATTGAAATTATACATATAAGAAATCAATTTCAATTACAAGTTTTAAAAAAGATTAAATACAATATTGCACACCTAATATAAAATTAAGTATTAAAACTTCTGCTAACAGTGGTTTTGCGAAATTTCGGCGGGAGTGTGTATCTGGAAGAGCCGGTGCTTTCACTTCTTGCATAAATATTCAAGTTTTTCTTTCACTCTTTTCGGTATATTTGTAATCAACAGTAATAAAAACCCCAAACTTCGCAAAGCCACGGGACGTTAGCCACAATTAAACCAGAACGAGACCGAATGACAACTTTCCCAGTAATTGCTTCTACATTATCAGAAAAGGATTTAGGTAACTTTATAATAGAAAAATATAATCTAAATAGCAATTTTGAATGTAAATTATTTAGAACAGGAGTAAATCACACTTATTTCATCTCAGATTCAAATACAAAATATGTTGTTAGAGTTTACTGCCATAATTGGCGAAGTAAAACTGAAATTAAAGAAGAATTAGAGCTCTTAAAAACACTTAAAAACAACAATCTTTCTGTTTCGTTTCCAATTTCAGATAAAAACGATGAATTAATTCAAGAAGTTAATGCTCCTGAAGGAATTCGTTATGTTGTGCTTTTTTCATTTGCAAATGGTGAGAAAAAACGATTTATGACAAATGAGAATTGTTTTACGATTGGTTCTCTTATTGCTAAAATTCATAATATAACAGCAAGCAAAAAAATCGACAGAGTGAATTATGATTCTGAAATACTTTTAAAAAAATCATATAATTATTTAAAACCATTTTTCACTGAAGATTTGAATGAAATGAAATTCTTAAGAGAAATTGGTGAAAAAATATCAAAAACCTTTCAAGAAAGCAATTTGAAAGATAACCAAAAGGGAATTGTTCATCTTGATATTTGGTATGACAATTTCAGCATAAATGCAGAAAATGAAATAACAATATTCGACTTTGATAATTGTGGAAATGGATTACTTATTTTGGATGTTGGGTATTTCTGCAAACAATTATTTTTCATCGAACAAGACAAAAATCAATACGAATTAAAAGTCAAAAGTTTTCTTGAAGGTTACAAAGAACAAAGAGAATTATCAGATAAAGAGATAAACTTAATCCCAGAAACTGGTGCGTCGATTTTTATTTTTTATCTTGGTGTTCAAGCTCAAAGATTTGATTGGTCCAATATATTTCTAACAGAAAACTATCTTAAAATGTTTGTAGGAAGAATAAAAGACTGGTGTGATTACTATAAAATCGAAAAGAATTAACTGTGGCTAACAGTGGTTTTGCGAAATTTGGGCTTTAAGGCTTAATTTGAAGTTGGTTTTGTATTTGTAAACTTAGTCTTAAATTTATACTTTTGATTAACTAATCCTCAAACTTCGCAAAGCCACGGGACGTTATAAGCAAGCCGCCCAAAATTGCGCTAAAAATATTGTGGAAATAGATTCTCTAGATCATTTTACTATTAAATCAACATTTAAAAATGAGTAAAAATATTAAACCTCCAAAAAAAACTCTAAAAGAGAAAATCTGCATTTTTCTAGTTTTAATTGGAACGTCAAGCGTTATATATTTTATTGCAACGGGTTTAACTGAAGAAAGAGAACAAGAAATTGAATTCGTAAAGAAAGATTACTCTATGACGCGTGGAATAATAACTAAAAAATCAGTTCATAAAGGTCACCATATTAGAGTCGAGTATAAAGTTGAAGGAAAGTTGTATGAAGAAAGTGATGGATTTAATATAAATGACAAAGTTGAAGAAGGTGATAGTGTTTATGTGAAATATTCAAAATCGAAGCCTGAATTAATGATAACTGAATATAATGATGAATTTAATAACTAAAACTAAGGCCAGCTTATAACAGCAGTTTGCAGCAAGTGGGGCTTTAGGGCAAAATTTAATGTTGGTTTTGTACTTGTAAACTTAATCTTAAATTGTTAGTTTTGGGAAAATAATTCCCCACCTGCAGCAAGCCGGCGGGACGTTATAAGAAACCTTGGAAAAAACTGTGACGCAAATACATTCTAAGTGAAAATAAACTAGTTATGAAGCATATTTTTATTTCCCTTATTATCATTACTTTTACAATTGGCTGCCAAAAAAAAGATTTGTATTTAGTTGGAGAATATAAAATTTACAAACCTTCATATACTGACAAAATTTACAGATATTTTAAATATGATAGCTGGACTGTTGGTACTGAACTAAATTTAAAAAAAGATTCAACTTTTGAAATGAAAAATTGTTCGATGTTCATGAAGGGAAAATGGACAAATAATTCAGATTCTCTATTTTTAAAAATTGAAAGCAAAAAATTTAGAATAGACAGTTTGAATAATAGTCCAAAATGGAAAAATTGGCTTGCAATTGGTGAAGGAATTTATACATTCAAAATAGATGGAAAATTTCTTGAAAATGAAAAGAAATATTCATCTGGAAAATTATCCCTTGAAAAGTTAGAAAAAATAGTCATCAACTAATAGAAAATAAAGGCTTCTTATAACAGGGGTTTCATGAAATTGGGGCTTTAAGGCTAAATTTGAAGGTTATTTCATATATTTGACTTCCGTGGTTATTCAATGGTTCGGGAACATATAAACCCCAACTTCATGAAGCCCCGGGACGTTATAAGCCATTTTTGAAAAACGATGACGACAAAATACAAGAATTTCGTGATTTCAATTTTCAGTGATTCAGCCTATTCGTTGGACTCATCTGATAATTTATATAATTACGATAAAAAGTATTTTGATGAATCAGATTATATATTTCCGTCTATATACGGTATCAGAGTCGTTAGAGATGAAGAAGAATTTAGCGCGATAATTGGCTCAGCAGGTGGCGCAACTGCAGCAAGTAATAAATCGGTAATTGTCGAAAATGATAAATTGTTTATGTGCTGCGGAGATTCTGTTTACTGTCTTTCCTTACCTGACTTAAATCTCAATTGGAAAACAAAAGTCGATACGATTACTTGCTTTGAACTATTTAAAATAGACAACTTCTTTATCGTACATGGAGAATTAGAAATAACAAGATTGTCAATTGAAGGTGAAATTGAATGGCAGCATAGTGGCAGAGATATTTTTGTAACGCAAAATGGAGAAAATGATTTTGAAATAAAAAACGGTATCATTATCGCAAAAGACTGGGACAATAATGAATACAAATTTGATTTTAAAGGAAATGTGATTAATTAAAACGGCTTATAACAGTGGTTTTGCGAAATTTGGGCTTAAGGGTTTAATGGAAGGATCTTTTTGTATATTTGGCTTAAATCCAAATGGAAAGGTTTGGAACAATATAAACCCAAACTTCGCAAAGCCACGGGACGTTAGCAACAATTTTAGCCAAAACTGCAAATTAAAGACAATAGGTAATGACAAAACCATTCAAAAAATCATTTTTATTGTTAACCATTCTTTCGATCTTATCAATATTTACTTATTGCGATAAAAGCAAAAAGATAAGTACAAAAACCATTATTGGTAAAGAAGTTACAATCGAGGATTTTGATGAATTCTATGATAAATTTCATAATGATTCTATATTTCAAATGTCGAGAATTAAATTTCCATTAGAAGGTCATCAATTTGACAGTGATGGAGAAGTCAATTGGTCAAAAGCTAATTGGATAACATTGAAAACAAAAATTCATGATATTGATACTACTGAATATAAAATAGATTATAAAAAAACAGATAAATCGTTTTATCAAAAATTTTGGATTGAAAATTCTGGATTTTGGTCAGAATATAAATTTGAAGTAATAAATAGAAAATGGTATTTGGTTTACGCTGTTGAGCAAAATTTATAAAAACTGTTGCTAACAGCGGTTTTATGCAATGGCGGGGCTTGGGATTTTTTTGGAAAGTTTCTGCTCGCACTTTTTGTATTAAAATTCACGTTTTTCTTTCACCCTTTTCGGTATATTTGTAAACGTCAGTAACAATAAATCCGCCACTGACATAAAGCCGGCGGGACGTTAACTGCAAGTGCTCACAACATTTTTCTTTGGCACATAGTTCAGTTTTTCATAGCACAAATCCAATTTACATTCTTTGTCTAATCGTTACGTAAATCTGTGTAGAGCTACTTATGTTTACGTTGCGTGAAAACCTTTGTCTATAATGCTAAAGCACCAGCAGTTAACAGGGGTTTCATGAAATTGGGGCTTTAAGGCTAAATTTAAAGGTTATTTCATATATTTGGCTTCCGTGGTTATTCAATGGTTTGGAAATATATAAACCCCAACTTCATGAAGCCCCGGGACGTTAGCAGTTACCTTACCCAAAAAAACGGAAATTAAATAATTAAAAGAAAAACACAATAATATTTGTAAGTTTGAAACGTTAGAAATATTAAAAATGTAATTAATTTTAGCCATTTATTCATAAGACACTGATTACATAAAGATTTAAAAACATGAAAAAGACATCTTATATTTCAATTTTAATTATTTCCTATTTTTTAATAGGTTGTTCTACAATTTATTACCCAACAAGAACAGAATATCCTGAGAACAAAGAAAGACGCAATGATGAAATTGTTTTGTATCCTTTTGCCGATATGGAAATTCCTAATGGACATTTACCTCCACCTGGAGAATGCAAAATATGGTTTCCAGGTCGACCAGCGGGACAACAACCGCCCCCACAATCTTGCTCATCTGCAATTATGAACAAACCTTTAGGAGCTTGGATTATTACTCACGAAACTAACAGATTTAGAGTTGTCTCATTCATAAGAACAGAAAGAGGTATTGTTGAAAAAATTAAGTATTTCCGTAAACAATAAATTAAAGGCAACTGCTAACAGTGGTTTTGCGAAATTTGGGCTTTAAGGCTAAATTTAATGTTGGTTTTGTATTTGTAAACTTAGTCTTAAATTTATACTTTTGGGTAAACTAATCCCCAAACTTCGCAAAGCCACGGGACGTTAGCGGTAATTATACCAAAAACGAGCGAACAACCAATCAACACTTAGATAGCTAATGACAACAAAAAATTTCAAATTAAAAGCAAACGAAATAATTGAACTTGTTCCTGCAATGGGTGGATGTTTTGCAACAGATAAAATAACTGTTGAGGGAATGGAAATTGGCTATATGTATCGTGAAGAATCTGAAGAAGAAATAGACAGTGGTTGGAGATTTTTCTCAGGGACTGAAGACCAAGATTATGTTGACAATCCTAACAATACAATGATTTACAATATTAATACTATTGCAAACTATGACAAAACAATAATTCCTTATTTAGCTTATCCTTATGGCTCTGAATTGGAAAGGATTCAAGGAACTGACAAATTTAAATTAATTATAGAATAACTACCGCTAACAGGGGTTTCATGAAATTGGGGTTTTAAGGCTAAATTTAAAGGTTATTTCTTATATTTGGCTTCCGTGATGATTCAATGGTTTGGGAATATATAAACCCCAACTTCATGAAGCCCCGGGACGTTA
>NZ_FMTY01000008.1 GCF_900100625.1 Flavobacterium saliperosum | reverse complement strand
CGGTAACTACTACTCCGGTTTCGGGTACGTTTACTGTTTCTGCAACGGCTACGGCAACTTCTACAAGAATGCGTGTTTCTATGCGTTACAACGCCATTCCTGCTGCTTGCGGTGCCTTTGATTATGGACAGGTGGAAGATTATACGGTTAATTTAGTTACCGGAACAGCAGACACTACGACACCAACAGCGCCAACCAGCCTAACGGCTTCCGGCACCACGCAAACGACAACTAATTTATCCTGGACGGCTGCTACAGACAACGTAGGAGTAACAGGCTACGATGTTTATCAAGGCGCAACGTTAAAAGCCACCGTTACAACCACTTCCTATGCGGTTACAGGTTTAACAGCGGCGACAGCATATACCTTCTCGGTAAAAGCAAAAGACGCAGCAGGAAACATTTCTGCAGCAAGTAACACGGTGAACGTAACTACGCTGTCCTCTTCATTATCGTACTGTGCATCTCAAGGAAACAGCACTGCGGATGAACGTATTGGAAAAGTGGTTTTCGGGACAATCAATAACACTTCTGCGGGAACTGCCGGATATGAGAACTTCACGGCTCAATCTACCAATGCAGGTCGCGGAACAGCCTATACGATTACCGTGACGCCAACATGGACAAGTTCCGTATATCCGGAAGGTTATGCCGTGTGGATTGACTACAACCAAAACGGGGTATTTACCGATGCGGGCGAATTGGTTTGGAGCAAAACGGCTTCTACCACAACTCCCGTTAGCGGATCAATCACCATCCCGGCTACTGCTACTTTAGGCGCGACAAGAATGAGAGTTTCCATGAAATACAATGGAGTGCCAACATCCTGTGAAGCGTTCTCCTACGGACAAGTGGAAGATTATACGGTTAACATCACTTCGGTACCAGTAGCGACACCTACACTTGTTCTCAACGAGGTGGAGGAATATTTAATCTTATACCCAAATCCAACAGACAGCTATTTAAACATCACTACTACCGACAGTCGAGCGCTTTCGTATAGAATAGTAAATTATTTAGGTCAGGAAGTCAAAAAAGGGAAATTCACTCAACAGGAAAGTATCAACGTAAGCGATCTTACCAGTGGAATTTATATTTTTGAAAGCCATGACGGTCAAAAATCGGTTTCTAAGCGATTTGTTAAGAAGTAATATAGATTGAGATTAATTTAAAAGGCGGGAGCAATCCTGCCTTTTTTTATGGAATAAATCGGTAATTTTGTCAAAAATTTGAAACAATGAGTTATCCGAAAGTAATATTAAAGCCGGGGAAAGAAAAATCAGTACAACGTCGTCATCCTTGGGTGTTCAGTGGTGCCGTTTATGGTGTGAGCCAGGAATTGAACGATGGGGAAATGGTGGATGTGGTCGATTCCAACAAAAAACATCTGGCGACTGGTTATTTCAGTGACCGAGGTAGTATTGTAGTACGTATTCTGACTTTCGGAGACGAAGCCTTCACCGAAAATTTCTGGGCCGACCGATTAAAAGGCGCGTGGGAATTACGCATGAAATTACTTGATTTAAAGGAAACCAATGCTTTCCGTCTGATTCACGGGGAAGGGGATGGCATTCCGGGACTGATTATCGATTATTATGATAAAAACTGGGTATTACAGGCCCATTCCAGCGGAATCTTTCAGGAGATTGAAAAAATCGCCGAAGCCATAAAATCAAATTTTTCCGATTATTGCGAAACCATCTATTGCAAAAGCAGCGGCACTTTACCACAAACCGGAAGAGATTTTTTCCTGTTCGGAGACAAACCGGAAATCATTGCGAAAGAGAACAATATTCTGTTTGCCGTAAACTGGGTGGAAGGCCAAAAAACCGGTTTCTTTTTGGATCAGAGAGACAATAGAAAATTATTGGGGCATTACGCCAAAGGGAAAAGAGTATTGAACACGTTCTGCTACACCGGAGGTTTTTCCGTATATGCGATGAGCGCCGGAGCTCAATTGGTAACCTCCGTAGATATTTCCGAAAAAGCCGTCGCTTTGGCCGAAAGAAATATGGAACTGAACCATGACGATTGCAATCACGAAGCTGTGGCTTCCGACGTGTTTACCTACATGAAAGAACACACCCAGCAATACGACCTGATTGTTTTGGATCCGCCGGCATTTGCCAAAAGCATCAAAAGCAAGCACACCGCAACTCAAGCCTACAAACGTTTGAACATTGCCGGGATGAAAGCGATGGCGCCAAAAGGAATTTTGTTTACGTTTTCCTGCTCACAGGTTATTGACGATGTGTTGTTTTACAATACCGTGGCTGCAGCCGCTATCGAAAGCGGAAGAAACATCCGAGTGTTACACAAACTAACCCAAGGACCCGATCATCCGGTAAATATGTACCACCCGGAGGGCGCTTATCTGAAAGGATTGGTGCTTTACGTGGAATAGCTTTTTTCGTTATTTCGACGAAGGAGAAATTTCTCCATCTGAATCACTTTCCAAAACTCCTCCTTCGACAGATGACAATGCAATAAAAAAAGACCGTCTCGTTTATTGAACAAGACGGTCTTTGTATTTTTAAACTTTGCGAACCTTGCGAAAAACGTTGCGTCTTTGCGGTTAAAAACTAAAGGTTTTCAAAGAAATCATTCCCTTTGTCATCCGTAATGATAAAAGCCGGGAAATCTTTGATGGTAATTTTACGAACGGCTTCCATGCCCAATTCCTCAAAATCAACCACTTCAACAGATAAGATGTTTTCTTTAGCTAAAATCGCGGCAGGACCACCGATGGAACCCAAATAGAAACCACCATATTTGTTACAGGCATTCATAACGTCTTTCGAACGGTTTCCTTTGGCCAGCATAATCATGCTACCGCCATGTTTCTGGAACTCGTCCACATACACGTCCATACGTCCCGCAGTCGTTGGTCCGAAACTTCCCGATGGCATGCCTTCCGGAGTTTTGGCAGGACCTGCGTAATAGATTGGGTGATTTTTGAAATATTCCGGCATTGGTTTTCCGGCATCCAGTAATTCTTTGATTTTCGCATGCGCGATATCACGGGCTACAATCAACGTTCCGTTCAGTTTTAAACGGGTTTTGATTGGGTATTTGGATAATTCCGCCAAAACTTCCGCCATTGGTCGGTTCAAGTCGATTTCTACCGGATCTTCCAGATGGGGTGCGGTTTCCGGCAAGAACTGTTTCGGATTCACTTCCAATTGTTCCACGAAAATACCGTCTTTGGTGATTTTTCCTTTGATGTTTCGGTCGGCCGAACAGGAAACACCCATTCCCACCGGACAAGAAGCGGCGTGACGCGGCAAACGGATCACACGAACGTCATGCGTTAAATATTTTCCTCCGAATTGCGCTCCAATGTGACTCTCCTGGCAGATTTGCTGTACGCGTTTTTCCCACTCCAAATCACGGAAGGCCTGACCCGCCATGTTTCCGCTGGTAGGTAAATTGTCAAAATAACCGGCAGACGCTTTTTTAACGGCCGCCAAATTCGCTTCCGCGGAAGTGCCACCAATAACGATTGCTAAGTGATATGGAGGACAAGCCGAAGTGCCCAAATCCATAATGCGCTCACGAACGAATTCATCCAGGGATTTCTCGTTCAGCAATGATTTTGTCTTTTGGTATAAGAAGGTTTTGTTGGCCGAACCGCCTCCTTTGGCTAAAAACAGGAACTCATAGGAAGCACCTTTTTTAGCGTAAATATCAATTTGTGCCGGAAGATTGGAACCGGAGTTCTTTTCTTCAAACATCGAAATCGGAACAATTTGAGAATAGCGTAAGTTTCTCTTTTGGTAGGTGTTGAAAATTCCTTTCGAAAGCGCTTCACCATCATCGGCTCCGGTATACACGTTTTCTCCTTTTTTCGCCATCACAATTGCGGTTCCGGTATCCTGACACGAAGGCAATTGTCCTTCTACCGCCACCACAGCATTTTGCAATAAGTTATAGGCTACGAAACGGTCGTTGTCGGTCGCTTCGGGATCTTCGATAATATTTCTCAGTTTTTGCAAATGCGAAGAACGCAACATGAAGGACACATCGCTCATGGCTTCTTCGGCTAATAACTCCAAACCTTTCGGGTCTACCGTTAAGATTTCGCGGTCGCCCAATTTTTCCACTTTAACGTAGTCGGAAGTGATTTTTCGGTATTGGGTATCGTCTTTTGTAATCGGATACGGGTCTTGGTATATAAAGTCCATGTAATAGTAATTTTAGGAGCGTAAATATAAGGAATATTGGGCGAATGAGAAATGATTTTGGAAGACTAGGTTTTCTTACGTAAGAATTTCATAATCATTTTAAAAACGATATAACAGAATGTTGTTAAAACGACAAATATGAAAAACTGCCAAAGAAAAAGTCCTATCGAGAAATCCTCTATTAATGTTTCCATGTTTTGATATTGTTATTCTAGGATAGATAAATCATCTTTTTTTAAAAAAACCAGCTCGCCACGAAAATCGCCGTAATCACACAAATCACATCCACCAAAAGCATCGTTCCTAAAGCGTAACGGGTATTTTTTATATTAACCGAGCCGAAGTAAACGGCAATGACGTAAAACGTACTTTCGGCACTGCATTGGAAAATACTGCTTAATCGTCCGGTCATGGAATCGGCTCCAAAAGTATTCATCGAATCAATCAAAAACCCTCGTGATCCCGCAGAACTGAAAGGACGAAGCAAGGCTACCGGTAACGCATCGGTGATTTCTTTGCTTACGCCCATATTGGAGAAAATGAACGCTATCCAATTGCTGATAATTTCAAATAAACCGCTGTTTCGGAATAACGAAATGGCCACTAACATTCCCAAAACATAAGGAAAAATAGTAACCCCGGTTTTAATTCCATTATTGGCCCCTGTTACAAAGGCTTCAAAAACAGTGGTGTTTGCCTCAGTAAACTGCTTTTCCTTTCGGAAGGAAAAAATCAAAGTAAAAGCGATAATTCCCACTAATATTAACGCGGAAAGATTGGAAGTGAAATAGTTTTTACCGATCAGATCCAAATGGTTCACATACATCAGCAAGCCAATGATTCCGGCAATTAATGCCATTAGTACGGCTACCAAAGAAGCGCTCTTGAAATTGATTCGTTGTTTCGCGCCCACAATCAGAAAAGCGGCAATCGTACCGATAAAGGAAGTGATGATACAAGGGAGCATCACGTCGGCTGGGTTGGTGGCACCCGCAGCAGCCCGATACCCAATAATGGAAGTGGCAATTAAAGTGAGCCCCGAAGCATGCAGACACATAAACATAATCTGCGCATCACTGGCTTTGTCTTTTTCGGGATTGATTTCCTGTAAACTTTCCATGGCTTTTAACCCAAATGGCGTGGCAGCAGAATCCAATCCCAGGAAATTAGCGGCAAAATTCAACGTCATATAAGAAATAGACGGATGGTTTTTCGGAATACTCGGAAACACTTTTACAAACACGGGGCTTAGTACTTTTGCTAATTTTCCGGAAGCCCCGGAGATAATCAAAAGCTCCATTAACCCACAGAAAAAAGCCAAATAAGCAATCAGCGGAAGAATCAGATCAAGTAAGGTACTTTTACACGTGGGCAACAAACCATCCGATTTTTGTACCCCACTGAAAATCTTTACCGTTTGGTTTTTGTAAACATAGGTGGTATCCGGATTGGTATCGATGGTATTGATGACGATGGTGTTCTCCGGCGCTTTTTCAATGCTGTCTTTGATGAAAGTCGGAACTTCGTTCAGGTATTTTTCGGAGATCAGGATGGGTTCGTCTTTTTTTCCGTTCAACACATAATCGATGGAATAACTGTTACCGGTAAACAAACCGATGACCACAAAAGCAATCGAGGAAATAAAAATCACCAACCAAAATCTGCTCAATACCATAAAACTGTTTTTTTGTAAATGTACTATTTAACCGCAAAGTTCGCAAAGGTTTTTTACTTCGTCTGTTCGACCTTTTCTCGGGTCGCAAAGAACGCAAGCGAACCTGAAGTTTCCGAATGCCTTAGCCCCGATTACTTCGTCAGTTCGCTTCGCTCGTGTGGAACGGCATCCTTTTTTGCTGTACCGATAATTCACCGAACATGACAGCAAAAAAGATACAGTGGATAGCGGGATCAAGCTCCTAAATATGAATAACTTCTTCCTCAATCAACAAATCCTCTCTTCGCAAGCGTAACAGCACCTGCGCCACCGCAATCACGTCTTTTTCACAATAGTTAATAATGCGGTCGATGTCTTTCTCCACATAATAAGTATGGGCCACTTCACTGCCGTCGATATCGTCTTTTGGGGATGGAATCCCGAGTACGTTAGTTAACAACTTCAACGACGTAAAGGTTTTGTAATCGCCGAATTTCCACAATTCCATAGTGTCGAGATGCGGGACTTCCCAAGGTTTTTTGCCGAACAGATTCAGCTTCATCGGTATTGCAATCTGGTGGATAATCATGCGTCGTGCAATGAACGGAAAGTCGAATTCCTTAGTGTTGTGTCCGCACAGAATGTGTTGTGGCTGACTGAAATGGTTGTTCAATAAGTTGCTGAACTCTTTCAGGATTTTCACTTCATCCCCGAAAAAAGAAGTCACCCGAAAATGACGAATATCACCTTTAAAGGTAAAATACCCGACGGAAATACAGATGATTTTCCCGAATTCGGCCCAAATGCCCGCACGTTCGTAAAAGGCTTCGGGAGTAAAGTCGTCCTTGCGTTGGTATTTTGTTTTCTGGTCGAAAAGCGCTTGTTTGGTTTCGTCTAAAACGCTAAAATTTTCTTCTTCGGGAACCGTTTCGATGTCTAAAAACAGAATGTGTTCCAGGTTAATTTTCTCAATCATTTTTGAATGGTTTGTATTAGTGATATTTGGCTTATAGATGAAAATTACTACAAATAAAAGAATTATTTTCGTTTCTCCAACATTTTATACGCTTCATTTACATAAACATACAAATCGTTGCTGTGTGGGTCGGTTTCGGTTTGCAATCCTTTGATATGTCCTAAGCGTACGATAATCACATTGTCTTTCGGAATCACGATGACGAATTGTCCCAAATGCCCGCGCATGTAAAACAATTGTTTGCCGTTGATGTTATGTAACCAGAATCCATAACCGTATTGCGGACTGTCAGGAAATCTTGGTGTAATCGATTTGGCGACAAACGTACTGTCCAAAAGCTGTTGGCCGTTCCATTTTCCGCCTTGGTTGTACAGTTTTCCGAAGCGGGCAAAATCCCTGGCATTGCTCGCAATACAGCAATAGGCTTTTTCAATGCCGTCATCATTATGGTCGAGTTGCCAAAGCGCTTCGTTTTCGGCGCCCATCGGTTGCCAGAAGTTTTTGGAAACATAATCCGAAACATATTCCCCGGTGGCTTTTTCGATACACATCGCCAACAATTGCGTGGAGCCGCTCAGGTATTTGAAGGTTTGCCCCGGTTTTTCCTTGATGTCCAATCCTAAGATTACTTTCTTTAAATCGTTGTCAAAATAAGCGCGCGTTACAATGGAAAGCGGACTATAGTATTTCTCGTCCCAGCTCAATCCGGACGCCATTGATGATAAATCGCCCACGGTTACTTCCTTTGCATATTGGCCTTTTAGTTCCGGGAAAAAATCGGTCACTTTCTGGTCTAAACTTTTGATTTTCCCTTCCATAATCGCTTTGCCCAACGCCGCCGAAATCACACTTTTCGCCATCGAAAACGAATTGGATTTCGAATCTTTTCCGTAGCCGTCAAAATAGCTTTCGTGCCAGATGCTGTCGTTTTTAATGATGAGGTAGGCTACGGTTTGCAGTTCTTTATGGGTTTTGTTCAGTTCCTGGGTAGCGGGTACCGAATTGTAATCTTTGGCTAAGGCCCAAGGTTGCGCAACGCCTTTCTTGATTTCACGATTGGGGAAATGGGTATAATCGTTTAAAAATGCGGTTGTATAGCCTCGGAAATAAATGGTACGCACCGCCCGAAGCAGGTAATCCACATCAAAAATGTACATTAAGATGATGATGGCTGCCAACGTGATGACAAACCATTTGAGGAATTTTTTCAGAAAGTTCATGGTTTTGGGTTTTCCGTATGTTACGAATTTAAGTAAAATCAGGATATGTTTTTGATTTTTTTGGAGCGTCCCGATAGCTATCGGGAGGTTTGGGGTTTTTTGCGGGCCATTTTCCTGCTTCCCGATAGCTATCGGGACGTTGCAAATGAAATTCACTGAACACCACTGCAAATAGATGCTTTGTGAAGTAATCTGTCATTGCGAGCTTGCGCGACAATCTCCCAACGCTAGGATTTTCACTCCCATCAGGGATAAAAAGGAAGCCATAGCATTCTTGGAAATTTAAAAAAGACTTTGTTGCGCAGACGGGTGTTCATGTTCTAACAGCCATTTCTTACGCCACAATCCCCCGGCATATCCGGTAAGCGATCCATCGGAACCAATCACGCGATGACAGGGAACCACAATCCACAACGGGTTTTTGCCATTGGCAGAAGCTACGGCACGAATGGCTTTCACATCGCCCAGTTTTTTGGTTAGCTCCAAATAGGAAGTGGTTTTACCGTACGGAATTTCCAGTAAGGCTTTCCAGACTTTCTGTTGGAAATCGGTGCCTTTCGGGTTGAGGGCAAACGTAAAATGGGTTCGTTTTCCATCAAAATATTCCTGAAGTTGTTTTACGGCGTCTTTCAGTTCCAACGGAATGGTTTTCGAGATTTCGCCTTCCTGAAGAATCGAAATTACCGAAACACCATTTTCGTCGCCCTTAATTTTGGCAGTGCCCAGCGGAGTATTGATGAAGACAGTTTGCATCTGATAAAGATAGCAAATTAGTCGGTCGCTTCCAATTCAAATATCTCGTTAACCGACTTTTCAAACAGCTTGGCAATTTTCAGAGCCAATACCGTGGAAGGCACGTATTTTCCGGCTTCAATCGCGTTGATGGTTTGACGGCTCACCCCGATTTTTTCTGCCAGTTCGGCTTGGGTGATGTTGGCTATCGCACGCTGTACTTTCACATTATTCTTCATCGTCGGAAATTATATTGTTTTTGTAAAGCATCCAGTGAAAACGCACGATGAAAAACAACAAAAGGGTAAACATGTTGTACATCATGACGTTCAGAAAGGGAAGGCCGTAAATGAAAAGAATGCAGAACAGCAATACGGCATAGTTCACATATGTCGCCCAAACCAGGCTTTCCAATCGGATTTTGGCAACCATTTCGTCTTCCATTTTCTCTTTGGAAAAGGCAAAGATAAGGCCGCTTACGATAAAAAGGGTCATTGCAATTTCGTCTAAAATATTGTTCGTGATCCACCGGAAGTAGAACGGTCCTTTAAAACCTTCATCGTTCATTAAAGCAAACACATTGGCTTGTATTTTCACCGCTTCATCGTCGTTAAAGTTTAATACAAAAACCAGTCCGATACAGGAAAGTGCCAACAGTAGCAGACTTGGTTTTTTAAAGGCATTCGGAAATAAAAAGTTCGTTTTCATGATGATTGATTTTTAATGATTGCACCAAATGTAAAACATAATTTCCAAAAAGACAAATAAACTTTACATTTTGTCAAACAAAAATGTCCTCCGTAGAGGACAAGTACTTTTATTTGGCGAAACTCAGCATGTAACTTTCCAGCGCTGCCAATTCTTCTTTAGGAAGGTTTTTGGTAATCGCGAAGTTGGTTTTCATCACACTGTATTGGGACGGATCGACTATCGGTTTGCTTTTTTCGGTTAGGAAATCGGTAATACTGGCGCCTTTTTCCTTATAGATTTTTGCAATTTCGGCGACACTTGGCCCGATCACTTTCTGATTGGGTTTGTGGCAGGAATAGCACATGCCTTTGCCGTTGAAAATTTGTTCACCCAAATCATTCGGTTTTACGGTTTCCACTATTTCCGAATCGTTTTTTCCGAACGCTTCTGTCGTTTCTTTTTTACAGGAAACAAAAGCAATCAGCAAGATTAAAAGCAATGCGTTTTTTTTCATATTATTTGTTCAATAAAATGGCTGCTTCTTTTGCGAAATACGTCGAAATCAAACTCGCGCCTGCACGTTTGATGCACATTAACTGTTCCATCATGATCTTGTCGTGATCCAGCCAGCCTCTTTCGGAAGCCGCTTTAATCATTGCATATTCTCCCGATACGTGGAATACCGTTACCGGAACATTCACCGCGTTTTTCACTTCGCGAACAATGTCCAGATAGGCGATTCCCGGTTTTACCATAACCATGTCGGCACCTTCTTCCACGTCCATTAGCGCTTCCCGAATGGCTTCGATGCGGTTGGCATAATCCATCTGATAGGTTTTTTTGTCTTTCGGTACTACAATGTCGGCTTCTTTCGGCGCACTGTCCAACGCATCACGGAACGGTCCGTAAAACGCTGAAGCATATTTCGCCGAATAACTCATAATCCCCACATTATGGAAACCGGCCGCGTCCAAACCTTCACGCAAACGCAGCACGCGTCCGTCCATCATGTCGCTTGGCGCTACGAAATCGGCTCCCGCTTGTGCATGAGAAACAGCCATTTTTACTAAGGCATCAACGGTTTCGTCATTGGCAACATCACCGTTTTTGATGATTCCGTCGTGACCGTACATCGAATACGGATCCAACGCCACATCCGGCATCACAATCATTTCCGGACAAGCAGCCTTGATGGCTTTGATGGCCTGTTGCATCAGTCCGTTCGGGTTCCAGGCCTCTTTTCCGGTATTGTCTTTTAAATCGTCGTTGACTTTCACATAAATGTTTACGGCACGAATGCCCAAAGCGAACAATTCTTTCACTTCTTCCACGGTCAAGTCGATGGAACGACGGTAAATACCCGGCATGGAAGGAATCTCCACTTTTACGTTTTCGCCTTCCGCGATGAACATCGGGAACATAAAGTCGGCCGGACTTAAACTGGTTTCGCGGACTAACGAACGGATGCTTTCGTTTACGCGTAATCTTCTACCTCTGTGTAATGGGAACATAACTTTTATTTTTAAATCCAATCGATTGGACTGGCTAATGCTTTTATTAACTTTTCTTCCTCGCTACCCGTTTCCGGATGGTGGTCGTACACCCACTGCACATGTGGTGGTAAGCTCATCAAAATCGATTCGATTCTTCCGTTGGTTTTTAAGCCGAATAACGTACCTTTATCGTGGACTAAATTAAATTCCACATACCGCCCGCGACGGATTTCCTGCCACGTTCTGTTGGCTTCGGAATAGGGTAAATTTTTTCTTTTTTCCACAATCGGAACATACGCCTCAAGGAAACTGTTGCCGACTTCCGTTACGAAATCAAACCAGTTTTCCATCGACATGTCTTCGGTGGCTTTGCAATGGTCGAAAAACAATCCGCCAATGCCTCGCGCTTCGTCACGGTGTGCGTTCCAGAAATACTCGTCGCATTGTTTTTTAAACTTCGGATAGAATTCCGGATGGTGTTTGTCGCAAGCCGTTTTACAGGTCTGATGAAAATGTTTGGCATCTTCTTCAAACAGGTAATAGGGTGTTAAATCCTGTCCGCCGCCAAACCAACTGTTAATCACGCTGCCTTCTTTGTCATACATTTCGAAATAGCGCCAGTTCGCGTGAACAGTGGGTACCATCGGGTTTTTTGGATGGATGACCAAACTCAGTCCGCAAGCGAAAAAGTCGACTTCTCCCACGTTGAAGTAGGTTTGCATCGCTACAGGTAATGCACCATGAACGGCTGAAATGTTTACGCCACCTTTTTCAAAAACGTTTCCGTTTTCGATTACGCGCGTTCTTCCGCCGCCGCCTTCCGGTCGTTCCCATAAGTCCTGACGGAATTTAGCTTGACCATCAACGTCTTCCAAACCTTTGCAGATTTGGTCCTGGAGGGTTTGTATGTATTTATAGAATTGTTCTTTCATTTTTGAGTTTCTGAGTGCCTGAGTTTCTGAGTGCCTGAGTTTTTACTTAGCTACTCAGCGACTCAGTTGCTAAGCAACTATTTTTGATATTCTTTCACGGCCTCCACAAAAGCCTTCGCATGATCCACCGGAATATTCGGTAAAATACCGTGACCTAAATTTACGATGTATTTGTCTTTTCCGAATTCGTCTATCATTTCGTGTACCATTTTTTTGATGGTTGGAATTGGAGAAAGTAATCTTGACGGATCGAAATTTCCTTGTAAGGTGATGTTTCCGCCGGTTAAATATCGTGCGTTTCTTGGCGAACACGTCCAATCTACCCCTAAAGCAGAAGCTTTCGATTTCGCCATATCGTTAAGTGCAAACCAACAGCCTTTTCCGAAAACAATCACTTCGGTTTCTTCGGCCAACGCTTCCACGATTTGGTTGATGTATTTCCACGAGAATTCCTGATAATCGGCTGGAGACAACATGCCACCCCAAGAATCAAAAATCTGAATCGCGTTACAACCCGCTTTTACTTTTTCCTTTAAATATAAAATAGTCGTATCGGTAATTTTTTGCAATAAAGTATGCGCCGCTACCGGATTCGAAAAACAGAAACCTTTTGCCGTATCAAAACTTTTCGACCCTTTTCCTTCCACCGCATAGCAGAAGATGGTCCATGGTGAACCCGCGAAACCAATCAATGGCACTTCGTCGTTCAACATTTCTTTGGTCAGTTTGATGGCATCCATCACGTAACCTAAGGTTTCTTCAATATTCGGAATGAAAACCTGATTGACTTGTTCCATCGTACGGATTGGATTCGGGATAATCGGACCTAAATTGTCTTTCAGCTCCACGTGGATTCCCATCGCTCTGGGAACCACTAAAATATCGGAAAATAAAATAGCAGCATCCGGTTTTACGATACGGATGGGTTGCACCGTAATTTCGGCTGCCAGTTCCGGAGTTTCACAACGGGTGAAAAAATCGTATTTGTCACGTAATGCACGGAATTCCGGTAAATATCTTCCTGCCTGACGCATCATCCAAACGGGTGGACGTTCTACAGTTTCTCCTTTTAAAGCTCTTAGAAATAGGTCGTTCTTAATCATAGTTTCTTTTATAGTTGCAAAGCGACAAAGTGCCGGAGTTGCAAAGTTTTATTTAAATTCGTTGATGCATTGGATAATCGTGTTCTCAATGGTGGGTTGATTGGCGATTACGATATTTTTGATTCCGAATTGACTTGCGGCTTCTGCGGTGGTTTCCCCTATACAGAAGGCAATTTCGGAAGTAATTTTATTTTTTTTCAGATAACTTTCCACGCCGGACGGACTGAAAAATAAGATGCCGTCGACTTTGGTGTCGATTTTCTGTGGTGTTAAAAGCGTCTGATAAACTTCGATTTCATTGAAGGTGATTCCGGCTTCGGTCAAGGCTTCCGGTAAGGTGTCCCGACGCAAATTCCCGCTGAAAAACGTATAGCTTTCATTCGGATATACCAGTGTTATAATTTCGGCTAAATCGGCAGCGTAACCCGTGTGGGCTTCCACTTTAAATCCGTTTTCTTCGAGTAAGGCTTTTGTTTTTAATCCGACACAAAACACTTTTTTCGATTTCAGTTCCTCACATTTCGGATGTTGTAAAACGCTTTGAACTCCGTTTTGACTTGTGAAAATCAAGGTTTCATTCACATTTTTCACTTCGAAATCGGTGCTTTTGGTTTCAATGAAATCCGCTTCAATCACTGAAAATTCGGCATTGAGCAGAAATTGCTTCTGATTGGGCAATAGTTTTTTGGTGGACAGTATGCGAATGGCCTCACTCATTATTTTTTCAGTTTCAGTTTAATGTCGGCCATCAGTTCCGAACCGCCATTGGTTAAGATTTCCTGAGCGGACGTATAGCCTAATTTCTTCCATTCTGAAATATCCACGACTTTGTTGATTTCGAATTTCTGACTTCCGTCCAACGAAAATAAAACACCTTGAAAATGAAGCGTGTCGTCAATTTCATTGTATTTTGCAATAGCGCCAATCGGGGCAGTACAACCACCTTCCAACGTTCGTAAAAACTGGCGTTCGATATACGTGCAAACTTCGGTTTCGATGTGGTTCAGTTGGGCTAAAGCGTCCAATGCGAATTCATCATTTTCCATGGCCACCACCATCATGGCGCCTTGTGCTGGAGCGGGAATCATCCAGTCTAAATCGATAAACATTTCAGGTTTCAGGTTGATGCGTTCCAAACCGGCTGCGGCAAAAACGGCTCCATTCCAGTCACTTTCCTGTAATTTCTGCATGCGGGTGTTTACGTTGCCGCGCAAATCCACTACGTTGTGATTGGGATATTTGTTCAGCCATTGTGCCTGACGGCGTAAGCTTCCGGTAGCGATGGTTCCGTTTCCTTCCAGAAAATCCAGATTGCCTTTGTGTACGAGAATATCCAAGACGTTCGCTCTTTCCAGAACGGCGGCCTGCACGATGCCTTTCGGTAACGCGGTAGGGACATCTTTCATGGAGTGCACCGCAATGTCGATTTTACCGGAAATCATGGCGACATCTAAGGTTTTGGTAAAGATGCCGGTGATGCCTAATTCGTATAACGGTTTGTCAAGAATTATGTCACCGGTGGATTTTACGGCAATGATTTTGGTGGAATACCCGAGTTGTTGCAATTGATGTTCAACGGTATGCGCCTGCCATAAGGCCAATTCGCTGTCGCGGGTTCCAATGCGTATGGTTTTAGTCATTTTTAACAGTTTCTATCTGAAAGATTTTCTCAATCCACTCGATACTTTCATCGACCATGGTGTTGTCGTCTTTCAGATGATTGGCAAAATGGTTTGTGATTTTCTGAATGATACGGTTGCTGATGATTTCCGCCTGCTCTTCGTCAAAATTATTGATTTTCTTGCGTTGGAAATTCAGCTCGTTGGTTTTAATGGAATTCAGTTTTTCTTTTAAGGCGTGAATCGTTGGGGCGAATTTACGGGCCTTGGTCCAGCTGATGAACTCGTCTTTGATTTCTTCAATGATGGCTTCGGCAGCAGGAATGTGTTTTTTACGATTTTCCAGTGTTTCATCGGTCATTTGCGATAAATGATCCATATGAATCAGGGTAACGTTATCCAACTCCTGAACGTTTTCGTTTACGTTTTTCGGAATCGATAAATCCAGAATCAGCAAAGGTTTTTTTAAATTCAGAATCGCTTTGTCGATGGTTGGGTTTTGTGCGCCTGTGGCTACTACCAATACATCTGCTTTTTGAATTTCCAATTGTAAATCGGCATAATCTTTTACGAGTAAATCCAGTTTACGGGCCAGTTTCTCGGCTTTGTCTTTGGTTCTGTTGATTAGGGTAATTTGTTCGTGTTTGGTGTGCTTTACCAGATTTTCACAAGTGTTTCTTCCGATTTTACCGGTACCGAACAATAAGATATTTTTATTGGAAATGTCTTCCACATTATTGAAAATGTAACGAACCGCCGCAAAGGAAACCGAAGTGGCACCCGATGAAATTTCGGTTTCGTTTTTAATGCGTTTGCTGGCCTGAATTACGGCATTACACAAACGCTCCAGATAATTATTGGTTAAGCCGTGGCTTTTGCTGGCTACAAAACTGGTTTTTATCTGACTGATGATTTCAAAATCGCCTAAAATCTGACTGTCCAAACCGGTTCCAACGCGGAACATATGACCAATGGCTTCCGTGTTTTTGTATACATAGGCCACTTTCTGAAATTCTTCAATGGTACCCTGACTGTTTTCACACATCAGTTTGATTAACTGAAAAGGATGTTGTGCAAAGCCGTAAATTTCGGTTCTGTTGCACGTTGAGGTAACGATTAAACTTTCGATTCCTTCTTTTTTGGCTTGCAGTAGTAAGTTCTCTTTAGCTTCGTTGTCCAGGCTAAATTTCCCTCTGATCTCGGCGTCTGCTTTCTTATAGCTCAATCCAACAACATAGAATGAAGCAGGCTTTGACGGTATATTATTTTCCATGCTTTTTCACTTTTTACTAAAAGTTAAACAAATGTATTATTAACCAGTTTATTAAAATAACGCTGGAAGGACTTTTTGTGTCGCTAAGAGATTTTTTTGTCCTTTAAATGTTTCTTTAGCGTTATTTCTTTAAATTTGTATATAAATCAAGCTTTCTGAACGGTTTTATTTAGAGTGATTCTAAATAAATTAGCAAACCTTTTTCAGAGATACTTACGAAAAAATACCGCTATGGGTTCTATGGAAGAGATAAAAATTGAAGAAGATTTCATATTGCTTCGTTTTCAGAATGATTCTGAGGAAGTTGTTCGTTTCGAACGTCCTGTGAATATGGGACTTATACAGTTTCATTTTGGACTGAAAGGCAATGCGAAATTTATTTTCAATCAGGGAAATTATGCGTTGGAATTGAAGGAAGAGAAATCGCTTTTGCTGTATAATCCGCAAAAGGAATTGCCATTACAGATGGAAATTGCGCCCAAGTCCTGGGTAATTTCGGTTTTGGTTTCCATAAAGAAATTCCATGGATTGTTTACTGAGCAGGCGGAGCACATTCCGTTTTTGAGCGATGAGAATCGGGATAAGAAATATTACGGAGAGGAAAATATCAGTCCGTCCATGGCTATTGTTCTGAATCAGATGTTTCATTATTCGCTGAATCCGTCTATAAAAAACATGTACTATAAAGGAAAAGGTTATGAATTGCTGAGTTTGTTTTTTAATCGGAATGAAGACCCTAACGCCGAACAGTGTCCGTTTCTAATTGACGAGGAAAATGTTCTGAAACTTAAAAAGGCAAAGCAAATTATAATCAATAATATGGCAGAACCACCTGGATTACAGGAGTTGGCTGATCAGGTGGGATTGAATCTGAAAAAATTAAAAATGGGGTTCAAACAAATTTATGGCGATACCGTATATGGCTTTTTGTTTGATTACAAAATGGAATACGCACGCCGCCTTTTGGATTCCGGTTCTTATAATGTGAATGAAGCCGGATTAAAAATAGGATACAGTACGGCGAGTCATTTTATTGCGGCATTTAAGAAAAAATACGGGACCACTCCGAAGAAATATTTGCTCGAAAAGAGTGTTTGATAAAAAAAAACCACCGTAAGGTGGTTTTTTTATTTAGTTGTAATAATGAGCGATTATTTGAACTTCATCTTTTCCGGTGCCTACGTACATTTTCATTGCTCCCGCTGCACTGGCGTCCGAAACCGCTAGTTGAGCGGAAAACATCGGGCAATAGGTGCCTGGGGGTAATTTTACGTAATCAGTACCCGAATTATGGAAATTCTCATACTCGCCTTTTAAGGTATGCTTGTTGTTGTAATATTGTCCCGATATGCCTAAGCCACCTCCTAAAAGAGAGGATCCGGCACTCACTTCAAAAGATCCTCCGATGAGATTTCCATCCAAGTCATGGGTGACTACCGGTCCAAGATAGTCTCCTTGTCTAAAATACATCAATGTTTGTATGGCTCTTGCGTTTCCATCCCCAACCCTGTTGGTTCCGTTTTTCTCAATTAACCATGATACCGAATAATTTATCTCTACAATAGCAGGCTCGGTTAAGGTAAATGTGGAGTTTGGTATGTCTCTTGGGATGCCGGCATATGTAAATCCGTCACCATAGCCGTGTTGCGTTATCTGATTTACACTGGGATTACTAGTGTCGTCTAAGTAGTTTTCTGAATCAAAAAGTATGGCAATATTGGCTTGAGCAGTGCCCAATATCAAATCACCATTAGCATCCACAAAAACCCTTGAAGTATTTCCTGGGCCTAAATTGTTCGGATTGTTGGGGTAGCTTAAGCCTTCAACTCTGACGGTTGATGATGACCCGCCAACATGCACACCTTGTTGAGGAGACGTTGTGTTGATTCCAACTTGACCGGAGGACAGAATTGGGATTAACAAAATTGTGAGGTATAGGTATCTTTTCATGGGGCCAAATTTTTAATTGTAAATTCTAATTTTTAACGTGTCCGAATATCCGCCAATACCAACGCTTGTAAACTTAGTTTCGCCATCAACTATTTCTGCAAAAAAGTGAAGTGAGTGGTTTCCTGGCGGTATGTTTGTATACCCGTGTCCGTTTGTAAACGAATATCCTAATATACCTTGACTGTGCGAGGAGTAAAATTGTCCATTTAATCCATATTTTTTTGATGACTCAACTGCATCCAGACCATCATTGTTTAAGTCAATGCTGAAATAATATTTAATAGCTCTTGTTGAAATGTCATTAAATGGAGTCATAACCGTATTCAAATCAGTACTTGACAGAATTGTTGTAACGCTGTATTTTACCTCAATTAATGCCGCTTGGGGTGATGTGAATGGGACTATAGAAAACAAACCGGTTTTATTCGTTTCAAGCGTTGTGTTGTTGATGATTGAACCTTTATTTGTTGCTCCGTCTGGAATAAAATTCGGAATGGTCATCAAAAAATTTATAGGAGATAGGTTTCCGCCTGTTCCAATGCCATTTCCTATATTCGGATCTAGGGTAACGTCTCCAAGTGCTGTTACGTAGGCGGGCGAAGGTTTTATGCCATCGTTGTTTGCGGGGTCGTTTACTGCATTTAAGCTTTCTATTCTAATTGTGGAAGTATCTCCTGCTATATGTAAATCCGATAGCGGGTTTGTAGTTCCTATTCCAACTTGTGCGCATAGCATTGAAGGAAAGATTAGGGTGAGTAATAGTTTTTTCATAGCATTTAGTATAGTCTCATGAATATTGAATCAGTATCTATTGCTAATTTCACGTGGGTTGCGAGAGAAGGCAAATTGGTAGATACTTCTGCTTTAAAATCTAAAGTATGGGTTCCTGCGGGAATTTGTATATATGTTGTGGTAGAGTTGTATGCAGGACCTGCCGCAGCAAGAACTTCTCCGGCTAAATGGGGGGCAGGATTATTAATGTTGTTATTCATGTAGCATCTAGAGGTTTGACCGTATCTTCTGGCGCCTCCGTTTAAGGAGTAAAAAGTGGTTATTCTTCTTGCGGCAGCGTCTCTTGTTTTGGTTAAAGGACTTGCGAATTGATACACCTCAAAACTTACGCTATATTTGACTTCTAAGATACTTGGTCTAGACACTGTTACGGTGTAGCTTTTAAATGTAGCTTCCACTTTACCATCCGCATCCGTAATTGGAAGTGTTATTGACGATGTTGGGATGTTTAAATGGTCTATGGCATCACTACCGTCACTATTGTAAAGCGTTTCCAGTTTTAGGCTTAACACCCCATCACTGTCAACATACAAAGGGAATGTTCCTGCTGGTACAGCGTTACCTCCGTTATATTCGTTGTTGTCCTTGTCAAGGCTTTCAACACGGAGTGTACCAACACTATTGTCTAAGTGAAGTTTTTGTTGAGGATTGGTTGTTCCTATTCCAACGGCACTTATTTGTGCGGTTAAGAAATTACAAAGGAGCAATGCTGATACTAAGTAGGAATTTCTCATGCTCTTTGGGTATTTGGGTTAGTAATTGAGGGCTTTTGTTTTTATAAGATGCAAATTAACTCATGTGGTTGCGTTATGTATTAAATAAATATTAAAAAAATGTAAAAACAATAACAATATCATTGTTGTTGTATAAATATAATAATAATATTGGATTTTTATTGAAAAGATAACAAAAATAACTTTATTGGTTGTTTTTGTTATTTTAAGGCTGTTTTGGTGATAATCTTTTCCAGGCCTTATCGTTAAAGGGAGTTAGGCAAATTTCAAAAAAATATTGTGGGGAAAACTTTTTTAGCGGCACTTTTTTATAACATAAAAATATGAATATTTTAAGATTTGCATGTTTCGGCAGTATTTTATGTAAAAACAGGTTTTTGTTATAAAATCATGCAATTCTGGGATCATGCCATAAAAAAAAGCAACCGTTAGGTTGCTTTCTTATATTGTGATTTATTTTTTCTAATTGTAATAATGGGCAATAATCAAGACTTCATCATCGCCTCCACCCATTTGCATTTTTACGGCACCGGTACCTCCGGTATTGGCAACAAATAAAATTCCAGAGAACATGGGACAATACGTGCCAGGGCCTAATTTTACGTAATCATGACCGGTTGCATAGAATTTTTTGTCGTACCCTTCCCCACCACCGGCACCTGCGCTATTTCCGTTGGTGTAAAAATTACCACTGTAGCCCATAGCCCCTACGTTGCCACCAAAATCAATCGGGTTACCGTCATAATCCGTGGAAACGATTGCTCCGGCCGGCCCGTTTTGTCTTAAATAGCAATAAAATTGAGCAGTTCGGGCATGATAATCATCAATTGGGATGCCAGCCTTGTTAATTTCATAGGAAATGGCGTAGTTTATTTCAACAATGGCCGGTCTGGTCAGGGTAAAAGTAGACAGTCCAGGACCAGTTTGTCTTGGCCATCCGGCTTGAGAATAACCTGAGCCCACTCCGGTTTGATTGACTTGATTTGAATCGGCACCCCCAGTATCCAAAGGGTCGGCCAAATAATTCGCAGGATTAAACAATATGGCTATATTCGTAGGGACACTGCTCAACACCAAATCCCCGTTGCCATTGGCATAAACACGGGTGTTTTCATTGGGGCCTAAATTTAAAGCGTTATTGGCAGCATTTAATCCTTCAATTCTAATTGTAGAATTTGATCCTGAGATGTGTAATTTTTCCTGAGGGTTACTGTTGTTAATACCCACTTGGGCAAAAGAAAACAACGTAAAAACAAGTGATGATATGGTGAAAGTATTTTTCATAGCTATATTAATTGTAAATACGGATTTTTAAATAATCTGATGATCCTCCAAAACCTACATAGGTATCCCGGTTATTGCCATCTGAAGTTTCTCCAAAAAACACCAAAGAGTGGGTGCCGGCAGGGATGTTTCCATAACCTACACCATGAATAAAGGCATAACCTACAGACCCTTGAGAAAAGGAGGTGTAAGCTTCTCCATGAAGTCCATATACTTTTGAAAGCTCAACGGGGTCTAAACCATCATTGTTTAAGTCAATATAAAAATAACAACGAACGGTTCTTGCGGATATGTCATTAAACGTTGAGGCTGCCGGAGCAGGTAAAAACTGGTCGGAAAGGTCAATCGTCATGGCATATCGCACTTCAATTAAAGAATTTTGCGGACTGTTAAAAGGTACTGAAACAATCTGTTGCGTCGCATTCGTTACACCAACCGGATTGGCCACAACCGTTCCGTCTCCATAGGGCCCGTTAGGAATGAAGTTTGGGATACTTATCAGGAAGTTCAGCGGTTCGTTGGTTCCTGCGCCTCCACCGGTTGTAAAACCCGGTGGGTTCAGTGTTAAATCGCCATTAGGTTTTGCGTATACCGGTGCCAGTTTAACACCGTCGTTCAAAGCAGGTTGGTTAACACTGTTTAAACTTTCAATACGTATTGTGGAAGTTGTCCCTGCTACATGTAAATCTTGTTGAGGACTACTTGTTCCGATTCCAACCTGAGAATAAGACAAACAACTGAACAAAAACAATATATATGTGATATTTTTTTTCATAGTGTGATGGTTTTTAATACAAACGTAAGAATATCGAGTCAGGACCACCCGCAAATCTAACGAAGGTTGCGCGGTTATTGGTGCCTGAACACACCGTGCCATAGAATCGAAGTGTGTGGGTTCCAGGGGTTAACATTAAATAACTGGTACCGCTGTTATAAATGAAACCGGTTGCGGCATCAGGCAAAGCTGCCGGATTGGTCGCCGCATCGTTTCTGTTAAAATAACATTTCGAACTTGGCGCATAGCGTCGCGTTGTTGGCAATAAAGTGGGAGTGTCTATGGTAAAAAAATTAGTAATGTTTCTCGCATAGGGATCCTTAATGATGGTAAAAAGATTATCTTGAAAGACTTCAATACTAATGGAGTATTTCACTTCCAAAATGGTATTTCGGGAAACAGTAAAAGTATAGGAGTTGATTTCTACGGTCTCATAACCATCGTCCGTCTGAACAATAGGGATTATGGATACGGTTCCATTAATGGCGCCAGTCGAAAAAGCATCACCTCCGTCACTGTTTTGATATGCGGAAGTTTTAAGGGTCAAGTCCCCATTGAAATCTACATAGACAGGATAAGTTTGATCCGCTTCCCCGCCATTATAGACGTTGTTTGTCGAATTAAGACCATCAACACGGATTGTTCCGGTAGGGGAAGCAATGTGTAATTTTTGCTGCGGATTGGATGTTTCTATTCCAACCCCGGAAACCTGAGCATGAAGGGAAAAGTTTAGCAGTATGATAAGGGGCATAATGTAAAGTTTCTTCATAATGTCAAGTAGTATCATTTTTTGGTTATGTTTTTGTTATTTAATGATTAACTCCTCCTTAGATGCGTAATCTTTATAACGGTTGCGTAGAAAAATGTTAAATTTTTATTTTTTTATTTTTTATAAGTTTTTGGTTTTGAGTTTATTGTGCTTTTCAAGATTTGTAATCAGCCTAATTTAATTAAAAAATAACAAATAAATTTTTTTTAATTAAAAAAAAATGAAATTCTTAAATATAAGTTAATTATTTTAAATAATTGTTCAAAAAAAGTCTTAAAAAACCACAAATGTGTAAGTTTTAAAAATCAGGAATAAATACTACCTTTGAAAAAAATCAAAAATGAAAGGAGTATTACTGGTAAATCTTGGTTCGCCTGAAAGTCCGGAGCCAAAAGACGTTAAGCCTTATTTGGATGAATTTTTAATGGATAAATACGTAATAGACGTTCCTTATTTGCTGCGTGCCCTTTTGGTTCGAGGAATCATTTTAAGAAAACGCCCTGAAAGTTCTTCGAATGCTTATAAAAGAATATGGACGCCGGAAGGATCTCCTTTAGTTGTGATCTCTAAGAAAGCACATAAAAAAGTACAGGAACGGGTGGATGTTCCGGTAGCCTTGGCCATGCGATACGGAAATCCGAGTATGCTGTCCGGATTGCAGGAACTGGCTGATAAAGGGGTGACGGAAGTCATGTTGTTTCCTTTGTATCCGCAACACGCGATGGCTTCCACCACTACCATATTAGTATTGGCGGAAGAACTGCGCAAAAAGCATTTCCCGCAAATGACCTTTACCATTGTGCCGGCTTTCTATAATAAAAAGGACTATATCCAAAATCTGGCCGATTCCATCAAAAAACATCTCGAAGGATTTGCATACGATCACCTGTTGTTTTCCTATCACGGGATTCCGGAGCGTCATATCCGCAAGACCGATGTAACCAAATCGCATTGTAAAATTGACGGATCCTGTTGCAACACACCTTCACCGGCGCACGAATTCTGTTACCGTCACCAGTGTTATGAAACGACACGACAGGTGGTGGCACTATTAGGTCTGCCGAAAGAGAAATACAGTCAGACGTTCCAATCCCGATTGGCGGGCGACAAATGGCTGGAACCGTATACTGATGTGGAGATCAACAAAATGCCCGAAAAAGGGATTAAAAACCTGGCTGTGGTAACTCCGGCATTTGTGGCCGATTGTTTGGAAACCCTCGAGGAAATCGCCATGGAGGCCAACCATCAGTTTAAGGAACACGGCGGCGAGAATTTCTTGGCGATTCCGTGTCTGAATGATGATGAGAACTGGATGGACACTATCGCCAAATGGATAACCGATTGGGCTAAAAACTAATCATGGACGAATACTATAACTACATAAAATCCCTGCATCTCATCTTTGTAATCACTTGGTTTGCAGGGCTTTTTTATATAGTCCGATTGTTCGTGTATCACGCCGAAGCCAAAGTAAAGCCACAACCCGAGCAGGATATTCTGGTGAAACAATACCAATTGATGTCCTACCGTTTGTGGTACATTATTACCTGGCCTTCCGCCGTGTTAGCGAGTATTTTCGCGTTTTGGATGTTGTTTGGTACTACTTTAGGCGCTTCCTGGCTCAAAATGCCCTGGATGCATGTGAAATTGGGATTTGTTTTCTTACTATATTTATACCACTTAAAGTGTCATCAGATTTTCAGGCAGTTACAGCGAGACGAAGTGAAACATTCTTCCGGGTTTTTCCGTTTGTGGAATGAAGGCGCTACGTTGATTTTGTTTGCGGTTGTTTTTCTGGTAATTTTAAAGGATGCTTTCAATTGGATTTATGGCGTAATCGGAATATTCCTTTTTTCCTTTATACTGATGTTAGGGTATAAATTCTATAAAAAAGTAAGAGAAAAAAATCAAACCTAAGAATGGCAGGACCAATTAAAATAACGCAGTTATCCCTTCGATTACGAATTTTTCTTTCGATGATACTGCTTACCTTAATTGCGTCAGTCCTAATTGCTGCGGTTTCCATTTATCAGTTCAAAAAAGAAGCCCGCGATTACCATCAGGACCGGCTGGAACGCAAAGAAGATGCGATTACCGAGCACATCAATTACATTCTTTCCACAACGACCTATCCCCTGTCCACCGAAAATCTTCCGCTGATTTTTAAAGACAAGATTTATGAATTGGCCAACATCCACAGTCTTGAAATTAACATTCACGATTTAAAAGGGAATTTGCTCATTTCTTCCAAAGGCGCTTTTTCCGTTGATAAAGTGGCCCAACCGATTCCTCCGATTATCCTTAAGATCATTCAGTCTTCCACCAGCAAACGTTTTGTGGATCTGCAAATGATAAACGGACAAAAATACCGCTCGTCGTACAGTTATCTCAAAGACACGAAATTTAAGCCTCTCGGAATTTTAAACCTCCCGTATGTGGAGGAAACCAGTTTTTACCAAAATGAACTGCGCAATTTCCTGATGCGCTTCGGACAGGTGTATTTGTTCATGCTCCTCATTTCTTTTGTAATCGCCTATTTCCTTTCGAGTTACATTACGAAATCATTGCAAACCATCAGTGATAAGATCAGCGAAACGCAATTGAATAAGAAGAACGAAAAAATTCAGCTGGAAGCCTCGAGTCATGAAATAAAATCGTTGGTGGATGCTTATAACGGCATGGTGGATAAGCTGGAGGAAAGCGCGGTGTTACTGGCCCAAAGCGAAAGGGAAGAGGCGTGGCGCGAGATGGCAAAACAGGTGGCGCATGAAATCAAAAACCCGTTAACGCCCATGCGATTGACGGTGCAGAGTTTTCAACGAAAGTTCGATCCGAACGATCCGAATATCAAACAGAAAATGGACGATTATTCGAAAACACTCATCCAACAGATTGACACGATGAGTTCGGTAGCCTCGGCGTTTTCTAACTTTGCGTCGCTTCCGGCACAACAAAATGAAACCTTGAACATCGTGTATGTGGTGCAATTGGCGCTGGATATTTTTAACGAACATTACATTCATTTTTTAGCTCCGGAAGAGGAAATTGTCACTAAAATTGACCGGACACAATTGATACGGATTATCACCAATCTGGTAAAGAACGCCATTCAGGCCATACCCGAAGAAGAGCAAAATCCAATGGTGTTTGTGAATGTTTTCCGCGAAGGCACCAACGCTAAAATTGTAGTGAAAGACAACGGAAAGGGTATTAGTATTGAAAATAAAAATCGTATTTTCGAACCTAAATTCACCACCAAAACAAGTGGAATGGGATTGGGATTGGGAATCATAAAAAATATCGTGGAAAGTTACCACGGTTCCATAACATTTGAAAGCGAATTAGGGGTGGGTACCGAATTTACGGTCACCTTACCCATCATAAACACTTAAAATATGAACTACGAAAACATTTTAATTGAAAAGGAAAACGGGATTGCGGTAATCACAATCAACCGTCCCACAAAGTTAAACGCCTTAAATAAGGCGACTATTGAAGAACTGCACCACGGTTTCGGAGGTCTGGAAAATGACCCGGCTGTAAAAGTTATTGTGATTACCGGAAGCGGTGAAAAAGCTTTTGTGGCTGGTGCCGATATTTCGGAATTCGCAAATTTCTCTGTTGAAAAAGGAGCTGATTTAGCGGCAAAAGGTCAGGAAATGTTGTTTGATTTTGTCGAAAATCTGAAAAAACCGGTCATTGCAGCCGTAAACGGATTTGCCTTGGGCGGCGGATTGGAATTGGCCATGTCAGCTCATTTCAGAATTGCTTCCGATAATGCCAAAATGGGTTTACCGGAAGTAACTTTAGGTGTAATTCCGGGTTACGGTGGTACTCAGCGTTTACCACAATTGGTAGGGAAAGGACGTGCGATGGAAATGATTATGACGGCCGGAATGGTAGATGCGCAAACCGCTTTGAACTACGGATTGGTAAATCATGTGGTAGCGCAGGCGGAATTGTTGGATTTCACAAAAGAAATAGCGGCTAAAATCACTAAAAATTCGAGTGTGGCTATTGCCAAAGCGATTCAGGCGGTTAATGCGAATTTCAAAGATGGGGTTGACGGTTTCGACGTGGAAATTAAAGCGTTCGGAGACTGTTTCGGAACGGAAGATTTTAAAGAAGGAACCACCGCATTTTTAGAAAAAAGAAAAGCGGATTTTCCCGGAAAATAATATAAAGCGAGCCAATTTGGTTCGCTTTTTTCGTACTTTTAATAAACAACACACTAAATCAAATTTAAGTTTATGTCAGAAACAATCAATGCCTTTATTGAAGCGGTTGCTCAAAAAAACCCTAACGAACCCGAATTTTTACAAGCGGTTAGAGAAGTGGCGGAAACGGTAATTCCGTTCATTGAAGAAAATAAAAAGTATCAGAATAAAATGCTTTTGGAACGGATGGTGGAAGCCGAACGCGTGGTGATGTTCCGCGTAACGTGGGTAGACGATGCCGGAAAGATACAGGTGAATCGTGGCTACCGCATCCAAATGAATTCTGCCATCGGACCCTATAAAGGAGGACTTCGTTTTCATCCCTCGGTGAATCTGAGCATTCTGAAATTTTTAGCTTTCGAGCAAACTTTCAAAAACAGTTTGACGACGTTGCCGATGGGTGGCGGAAAAGGAGGTTCCGATTTTGATCCAAAAGGAAAATCCGATAATGAAATCATGCGCTTCTGCCAGGTATTTATGACCGAACTGGCACGACATATCGGGGGCGACACAGATGTTCCCGCCGGCGATATCGGTGTGGGCGGAAGAGAAGTCGGGTTTTTGTTCGGCCAGTATAAAAAAATCCGAAACGAGTTCACCGGAGTGCTAACCGGTAAAGGCGTCGCTTTTGGGGGTTCCCTGATTCGTCCGGAAGCCACCGGCTATGGAGATGTGTATTTCGCGCAAAGCATGCTGCAAACCCGTGGCGAAAGTTTTTCGGGAAAGACGGTCGTGATTTCCGGTTCGGGGAATGTGGCGCAGTATGCCGCTGAAAAAGCAACCCAATTGGGCGGAAAAGTCGTTACGTTATCCGATTCGGGGGGGTATATTCATGATGCGGACGGTATCGATGCCGAAAAACTCGCTTTCGTAATGGAAATCAAGAATGAAAATTACGGCCGAATCAGTGAGTATCTAACCAAATATCCCAATGCGAAATACATCGCCGGAGAAAAACCATGGAGTGTGAAATGCGATATTGCCTTGCCATGTGCGACGCAAAATGAGCTGGATGGAAACGATGCTGAGGTGATGGTTTCGAACGGTTGTTTCTGTGTGGCTGAAGGCGCAAACATGCCGTGTACTCCAGAAGCGGTGGAGGTATTCCATAAGGCTAAAATTCTTTTTGCGCCGGGAAAAGCTTCGAATGCGGGAGGCGTGGCCACTTCGGGATTGGAAATGTCACAAAACTCGTTGCGTTTGAGTTGGACGTCTGAAGAAGTCGACGAACGCTTAAAGGCCATCATGTTGGCCATTCACGATTCGTGTGTAAAATACGGCGCCGATGCCAGCGGACATATCGATTACGTGAAAGGAGCTAATATTGCCGGTTTCGTGAAAGTTGCCGATGCTATGTTGGCCCAAGGTGTGGTCTAACGGTAAGAATAAAATAAAAAAAGCGGCTTCAAATCGATAGCCGCTTTTTAATTTGCCATTATAGTGTTAGTTACTGCTTTCGGAAACTTTTAAATCGCGAGTGTTTTTTTGCACCGTGATAGCAGCAAACAAACCCACCAGATAGGACATTCCGAAGAACCCTTTTTCGCTCAACTCCAAATCGGCGTTCCATAATCCTATTACGAGAAGGGTTAACGAGGCTAAGGTGGAAAACCAACTCAGTCCGTAATAGATGTCGGATACGGGGATGCCCTCCATTTTATCGCGTACATTTTTCTGAACAGAGATTACCGCAAAAAGGCCGAACAACAATAAGGTGAAATAATACCCTTTCTCGTTCAGCTGCATTTCGGCATTGGACAAGCCCACACAATACGACACTACGCCAATAATGAAAACCATCCACGAGGCTCCCACAAAGGCATTACTGGGTTTTAAAATGGAAATCGCCGCTTCCTGATTTTGTTTTACACTGCTTTCTCTTTCTTCTGATGTTTTTAAATTTTCCATGATTGTTTGTTTTTGATACAGCGAAATTCAGTCAAAATCGGAGGTAATAAAAATCAATATTTCAAAAAAACTGACGATATTTAATTATTATATCTATCTTTATTCTTCAAAATTACACAAGAATGAATTCGGTTTCCGGAATTATAAATACGCTTAAATCTATTGAAAAAGAGGAATTTATTGCTTTTTTGAAAAAAAGAAACAAACGACATGATACTCGAAATATTCAGTTGTTCAATCTTTTAAAAACTGACGATATAAAAAAGGAAATTACGGTTTATAAAAACAAACCGGCACTGTATGCGCTTCGAAAACGCCTGTATCACAACCTGATTGAATTTATAGCCCACAAACGTTTTGAAAACGATACGTCGGAAGAACGGGATATTTTAAAACTGATTCTTGTCAGTCGGACTTTCTTTGAACATTCCCAATACAAATCAGCCTTTAAAACCTTAGGGAAAGCGGAGACGAAAGCACTTAAACTGGAACGGTTTAACCTTCTGAATGAGATTTACCATACGCACATCCAATATGCTTATCTTGATTCGTCAATCTCCTTTTCGGAATTGGTGCGTAAGTATGAAATCAATCAGAGAAAGTTCCTGCAGGAAGAGCAATTGAATTTGGCGTATGCGTCCTTGCGCATGGAATTGGCTAAAATTAAAGACGGAACAGCTGTTTTCGATTTCGAAGTGGCCGTTAATAATACGATTGCCAAATTTTCGATTTCTTTGGATGAAATTCTCACTTTTAAATCGTTATATCAGATTCTTTTCATTGCCAATGAATACGCGGCTTTACGAAATAAATATCATGAAATTGAACGTTTTGTGGGTATCAGCTTCCGGTTTATAGAAAGGAAAACCGAATTGGCAGAAAAGCATCTTTTTTATCACATCAACATCTTGTACTTTATGGCGAACATGCTTTTTCGGAACAAAAAATTAGCCGATTCAAAAGCCTATCTCGATAAGATGGAAACCGAGATGGAGAAACAGGACAAGGTTTATTTAAAACAATTCGAAAACCGATTACTGTTGTTGCGAAGTCTGAATGAAAATTATTCCGGTAATTCGAATACTGCGATTGTCATAGTAGCACAAGTTTTGAATAAGGTTGAGGACAGTGATGTGTCGGAAATTCTGGATTTGCAGTTGAGTCTTGCCGTATTTCATTTTCAACAACAAGAATTAAAGAAAGTGCAGCAAATCATAAAAACGTTCTCCCATTCGGATGCGTGGTATGAGAAAAAACAGGGAACGGAATGGACCATCAAAAAGAATCTGGTCGAAATTTTACTGCATGCCGAATTGGATGACACCGACTATGTAATCTCAAGACTGACCAGTTTTAAAAGAAGATATAAAAAACACTTGACCGAACTAAACGAGGAACGGGTTTTAATTTTTCTCGGTTTAGTGGAACAATTCCTTTACAATCCTGCCTATTTTGCATCGGGTGAATTCGTATCCCGGGCCGATTCGCTGTTTCAATGGCGTTCCCAACAGGAAGAAGATCTCTTTGTGATGAGTTTTTATGCCTGGCTGAAAGCAAAAATCGAAAAGCGGAATGTTTATGAAGTCACCCTCGAATTGGTCAACCCAAACTGATTGTTTAACTTCCGCTAACGGCGATTGAATACGGTCAACTACTTTTCCCCATCCCATTCCGCATAAAACTGCGACAGGAAATTTTGCATGTAATTGTGGCGTTCCAAAGCAATTTTCTTACCGGTTTCGGTATTCATTTTGTCTTTTAAAAGCAGCAGTTTTTCGTAAAAATGATTTAACGTCGTGCCATTGGAATTCTTATATTCTTCCTTGCTCATGTTCAGTTTGGGTTGAATGGCAGGATTGTATAACGTACGGTTTTTGAACCCACCGTAGTTGAAGGCACGGGCAATGCCAATCGCACCCAAGGCATCCAGCCGGTCGGCATCCTGTACGATTTCCAGTTCTTTGGAATGGAATTCCTTTTCGAAATTACCGCCTTTAAACGAAATGTTTTCAATAATGGCAATCACATGTTGAATTACCTCTTCCGAAGCATTTTGGCTTTCCAGAAAGGCACGGGCGGTTTTCGGTCCAACGCTTTCATCGCCATTGTGAAATTTACTGTCGGCGATATCGTGCAGTAACGCGCCCAATTTCACCACCGTTAAATCACACTCTTCGCCATCGGCTATTAAAAGCGCGTTTTTATACACGCGTTCGATGTGAAACCAATCGTGTCCGCCTTCGGCATTTTCAAGTTGCTGTTTTACGAATAGGATGGTGCTGTCTATTAAACCCATAATCATTCGGTTTTTTAAAAAAAATCCTTTCGGTTAAGAAAGGATTTTGTCTTTATTCTATTTTCTATGTTCTTTCTTCTCAGAAACTATTTTATCAAAGCAGGTTGTACCCACTTGAACTCTTTTTCTTCTTGAGGTACGACCAATCGTTCTGCGATGCGCGTCATACGGGCCGGTAATTTCAATAAATAATCACGGGCTTTTTCGGCTTCATCGGTTAAATTTCCGATTTTATCAATCTCCCATTTGGCATTTAATTTCTCAAGAATGTCCACATAATCCAATGCTGTGTATACTCCGATACGCTGAGCCGATTCCGAAAATTTCTCAAACGCACTACCGATACTTCCTCCCGATTCGCGGATTAAGTGCGCCGGCATCGTGATTTTTTTCTTCATCATGTATTCGAAAGCCAACATCATCTGACTCGGATCGACTTTGAAAATACGGTCTACGAATTCGCTGTACGCCAAATGGTGACGCATTTCGTCTCCGGCAATAATTTTACAGATTTTGGATAATTTATTGTCGCCGAATTTCTTTGCCAATTGTGCCACACGGTTGTGGGAAACATAGGTGGCCAATTCCTGGAAACTGGTAAACACAAAGTTTTTATACGGATCCCTGTCGGTTCCCGGATCGAAACCGTCGTTAATTAAGTGTTGGGTTGTGATTTCCACTTCGCGCATGTTTACGCGACCGGACAGATACAGGTATTTGTTCAGTAAGTCACCATGACGGTTTTCTTCTCCGGTCCATTGGCGTAACCATTTGGCCCAGCCGTTATCTCCGTTAGCCGTTTTTTGGTCTACACCCTCCACATCCATTAACCAGGATTCGTAAGTTGGCAAGGCTTCTTCGGTGATGGTGTCACCTACCAAAACCACCCAAAAATCATAAGGTAACTCTTTGGCAATTTCACGCAGTTCAGTCACTTCTTCCAAAAAAGTATCTTTTTCGGAATTCGGAAGCAAGTCGCTGGGTTGCCATATTTTTTCGACAGGAATCAGGTAGTTCTCCACGAAACTGTCGATATTTTTTTCCAGAAATTGCATTACTTCCAGACGTACATTTTGTATTGACATAATTTTAAATTTTTATTCCTTCCACCACGGCCTTTTCTGTTTTCTCCATCAATTCGGAAAAAGAATAGTCTTTTATTGCCATGGGTTCATGAATGATGAATTGCAATCGGTTACCCAATCCCATGGGAAACTGTCCGTAGCGAACCATTTTCCAGGAATTGTTTATGGAAATCGGCACAATATACGCCGATGGTGCATATTTGCACAATATTTTCAGTCCGTTTTCCGAAAATCGCTTCGGAACGCCGTTTTTGCTTCGTGTCCCTTCCGGGAAAATTACCGCAGAACGGTTGTGTTTTTCAATATATTCGCCTAACCCTTTAATGACAGGAAGCGCCTGTTTGGGATCTTTTCTGTCGATTAGCACCGAACCACCGTGTCTCAGATTGTAGGAAACACTCGGAATTCCTTTTCCCAGTTCTTTTTTGCTGACAAATTTCGGATGCCATCGGCGTAAATACCAAATCATTCCTACAATGTCATACAAACTCTGATGATTGGCAACAAAAATCACAGGAACATCTTTCGGGATTTGGTTTAGATTTTCAAAATGGTACGTTGTGCCTAAAATATTGGTACATTTTCCAAGGAAAAAATTCAAATAATCCACACTTTTCTTGTGAGCCTGGTAGCCAAAAAGATTAAAACATACCCATTGTATCGGATGAAATATCAATAGACATAACGCAAAAGCCAAATAGAAAACAATGGATATTGGATATGAAATTAATTTTTGCATTTAAAAGTGGTATTTGCTACAAAGATAAATGATTAAATAAAAAAAACCACCAGAAAATCAGTGGTTTTATAGTATGCAAGCATAGTACTGACTAGCAAAATTCGTTGTAAGCGTCTTTCAGATTTTCTGCGATTAGCTCTGCGGGACGACCTTCGATGTGATGACGTTCTAACATGTGCACCAATTCTCCGTTTTTGAACAAAGCCATACTTGGCGATGATGGCGGGAAAGGAAACATGTGCTGACGTGCCGCATCCACAGCCTCTTTGTCTACTCCTGCAAAAACCGTAATCAGGTTATCCGGTTTTTTGCTGTTGTCTAAACTCATTTTTGCACCCGGGCGCGCGTTTCTTGCAGCACAACCGCATACGGAGTTTACCACTACCAATGTTGTTCCTTCTTTTGCCAAAGCCGCTTCCACAGCTTCTGCATTATATAAATCTTGAAAACCTGCTTCTGATAATTCAGCACGCATTGGTTTTACCATTTCTTCTGGGTACATAATTTTAATTTCTAAGTTATTGTCGCAAATTTACAAAGTAAAATCGGAATTTATGTTAGAATGTTGTTAATGAAAATTAACCGCCTCTTTTAAAAGGGTAATCATCGTTTTGGCATCGGTAAATTCACTGATTTGCAGTAAAATGGTATTGTTCTTATCTAAGATGGAAAATGTCGGGTAGGTAATCGAACCATCAACGGTTCCGAGTTCTTCCGCGAGTTCGTGTACTCCGGTGTTTTTTCCTTTCGGTTTGTATTTGAAAGTATGGTTTTTGAAGCTAATCGGTGCTTTATTTTCGGCGTCCAGCGGTACAAAATAAAAGTTGTCATTTAAGAGTTGAATCACTTCCGGATTTTTAAACGTCGAATTTTCCATCATTTTGCAATACTTGCACCAGGAAGTGTGAACGAACACAAAAATGGGTTTGGATTGCTGTTGTTCCAAAGTTTCCGTTTCCGACAAGGTGTAGGTTTTCAGTTGCGACCATCCGGAGAAGGTGCAAAAGAAAAGGAACAGTATCAAAATTTTTTTCTTCATTTTATTTTAGGGTATAGCGGATTCCGAAAAAGCTTCGGATTCCCTGATTGGGCCCGTATACATATCCCGGATCGAACGTTAATGCATACGGGTTATCTGTGGTAGATACGACTTCGCCTTGAGGAACTGTTTGTCCGTTTAAACCAACAGCCGTACCATCAGAAATTTGTACATTCTCATCAAAAGGATCGTTGGCTCGTGCAATGATAAACGGATTCCCTTTGTTTGGGGTCCAATTTAGTAAATTTTTGATTCCGCCATACAGTTCGAAATTTTTTAACTTGTTAAAAGTGAACTGAATGTTCTGTATGCTCCATGTAGGTGAGTATTCTTTTCTCGGATCCAGATCACCTAATATTGGCAAACGCATCGGGCCGTATACATTTCCGGTGTAATCAACATCCAAAAACCAGTTTTTTATACGATAGGAAATCGCCCAGGTCCCGGTGAATTTTTCCGTAAGAATCTGATGGGTTTTAACACCGTTTTCGGTTTTGGTCACATCCATATACGTTCCTCCGACAATTACTTTTAACCCGTTTTGAAATACCGCATCCACATTAAGACTCAGTCCTTTGGTCACGGCATATCCGTCAAGGTTTTTGTAAATGATCTGATTTGGGTTGGTGTCGTAATCCGGAATAATGGAATTCGTGAAATGCGTATACCAGGCCGTGGTTTCCAATCCGATGAAGTTACCGTTTTCGGAATAGAATTTCTTCAGGAAGTTAATATTCGCATTGTAAGAACGTTCCGGTTTTAAATCTTCGAGTACGATAACATCACGCGATCCGGTTAAGGCCGCATGTTCTTCGGTAAACAGATTCACGACTCTAAATCCGGTGCCGGCATTAAAACGGAAAATGGATTTGTCGTTTATTTTCCACTTATAAGCCACACGCGGCGTGAAAATAGTGCCGTGATTTCTGTTGTAATCGTATCGTGCTCCCAACAATACATTGTGTTTTTCCGCCAGATGGATTTCATCCTGAACAAACAGACTCGGAATCCAGTTTTCGTCTGAAGTTACTGTGGCGGTGGTGTTGTCATTGTAGAATTGGTAACGTATGGCGGTTCCAAATAAAATGTCGTGGTTGCTGATTTTTTTGTCCCAGGTGAGCTGTCCAAAACCGATTTTCTGCTGTGCCAGATAGGGAATATTCCCGTAAACCGAATTCTGATCGTGATCGGTATAGGAAAAGGAAAACAGCATTTTTTCGGAAACCGGCAATTCGTAGGCGCCTAATACTTCCCAGCGTTTCGTGTAAATACTTTCGCCATAGACTTCGTTACCGCCACGGAATTTTTTCTCCCATTGCATTTCGCCACCCCATCGGTCTTCGTAAAAGTAACGCCCGGCTATGGAAAATAATTTGTTGCTTTTTCGGTTGAAATTTCACTTCTGAAATACGGAAATCCGGTCTTGTAATGTCACATCGGTAAAATTATCGTGGTTGTTGTCAATCGGATTGCTGTAATTGAAATAATTCACACCCGTTAACAACGAAACGGTTTTCCCCACATTGGCTTTGAATCCCAAATCGACATTGGCTTCCCCCCAGCTTGTCGAAAAAGCATCGGCCGAAAACACCGGAGCGTTTTTTGGGTTTTTGGTAATGATGTTGATTAATCCGCCCACGGCTTCACTTCCGTATAAGGACGATGCGGGTCCCTTTACGATTTCGATGCGTTCCAAAAGCGAATTCGGAATTCCGGAAAGTCCGTAAACGGTTGACAATCCGCTCACAATGGGCATGCCGTCAATCAGAACCAAGGTGTAAGGCCCTTCCAGTCCGTTAATATGAATGTCGCCGGTGTTGCAAACGTTACAGTTCAGTTGCGGTCGGACACCATTAACGTTTTGCAAGGCTTCGAAAATATTGGCGGTTGGGTTTTTTTTGAAGAATACGGGTTTATACACTTCCACCGGAACGGGACTCTCCAAACGATTGACCGCTTTTAAGGTTCCGGTTATCACCACTTCGTCCAGGGAATTGTTTTCGGTTAAATCAAAATCCAAAATGATGTCAGTGGTGTCGACAACCGTTATTTTTTTTCGGATGGATTTGAAACCCGAATACGAAACAACAATTTCATGGTTTCCTTTCGGAACATTTTTCAGATAATACTTTCCTATGCTGTCACTTTCGGTTCCTGTTTTCGTTTTACTTACAACCACATTGGCGTGTTCCAATGGATTTCCCAATGAAGTGATTTTTCCTTTTATGGTAGTTTGTGAAAAGGAAGCGGTAGGGAGTAGCGTCAAAAACAAGAAAGAAAGAATTAGGTTTTTCACAATTAAATTTTAGTTGTTGTTTAAATAAAAATTTAGACAAAACTAAAAAAATATTTTCAATTAAAAAAATTTGTACTTTAGCCAACAGAAAATTTAACGTAATGACCTATTCCGAAGAAAATTACCTGAAAGCGATATATCATCTTTCCTTATCCCAAAAACAAGGTGTGAGTACCAATGCCATTGCCGCTTTAGTGGAAAGTAAGGCTTCCTCGGTAACGGATATGGTTAAGAAGTTAGCGGAAAAGGAATGGGTAAAATATCAGAAATATCAGGGCGTTTTGCTTACGGATAAAGGATTGCTGGCGGCTAAAATGATTGTGAGAAAGCACCGCCTTTGGGAGGTGTTTCTGGTGGAGAAGTTGGATTTTTCCTGGGATGAGGTGCATGATGTGGCCGAAGAACTGGAGCACATCCAATCGGAAAAACTGATCAACAAACTGGATGCTTTTTTAGGTTTTCCGACGGAAGATCCGCACGGCGACCCGATTCCGGATAAAAACGGTAACATTACTAAAATAGAAAAACAGTTGCTTTCCGAACTGGAAATCGGGAAGAGCGGAATTTGTGTGGGTGTAAAAGATTCGTCTTCCAGTTTTTTGCAGTATTTGGACAAACAGCAAATTGCGTTGGGGTCGGAAATTAAAATAGTAGCCAAAGAATCGTTTGATAATTCACTGACCATAGCCGTAAACACGAAAGAGATTTTGATCTCAAACAAAATAGCAAGTAATTTATTTGTAAAATCAAAGTAAGATGTTTCAGGAAATAGTTAAATATTTTGAAAGTATAGATCCCATTCTGGCGGCCTTGTATGCCACTCTTTTCACTTGGTTTCTAACGGCATTGGGAGCGTCTTTGGTGTTCTTTTTTAAAACCATGAACAGAGCCGTATTGGACGGAATGCTTGGTTTTACGGGAGGCGTGATGATTGCGGCCAGTTACTGGAGTTTATTGGCACCGGCTATAGAGATGAGTGAAGGAGAGGGGTTTACAAAAGTTTTCCCTGCCGCCTGCGGTTTTTTTCTGGGCGCCTTGTTCTTGTTTTGTCTGGATAAGATTTTACCGCATTTGCACATCAATTTCAAAGAGACCGAAGGGATGAAATCGCCTTGGCAGCGAACGACGTTGTTGGTTTTGGCCATCACCCTGCACAATATTCCGGAAGGATTGGCGGTAGGGGTTTTGTTTGGCGGAGTGGCTGCGGGCATTCCGGAGGCCTCCATTGCGGGAGCGTTAACCTTGGCAATTGGTATCGGAATTCAAAATTTCCCTGAAGGCATCGCGGTTTCCATGCCGTTACGACGTATGGGAATGAAACGAAGAAAGAGTTTCATGTACGGCCAGGCTTCTGCGATAGTGGAACCTATTGCGGGTGTTTTGGGTGCGGTAGCCGTTACTTTTTTTACCCCGATTTTACCCTATGCCCTTGCGTTTGCCGCCGGAGCCATGATATTTGTGGTGGTGGAAGAAGTGATACCCGAATCGCAACAGGATAAGAATACCGATATCGCGACCATGGGACTGATTCTTGGTTTTATAGTCATGATGTCGCTCGATGTCGCGTTAGGGTAAACAATAGAGTATGAAAAAAATATATTTAGGGTGCGTCTGTATTTTGTTGTTTTCCGGATGCGCCGGTGTCCAAAACACGGAAACCGAAATCAATCAGAAACTGGATGCGAAATCGGATAAGGAAATGGTATTGGTTAAAGTAATCAACGATTCGAGATGCCCCGAAGGGGTGCAATGTGTTTGGGCAGGCGAAGTCGTAATTGCGGTTGCCGTTTATAACCATAAAAAGTTAACCGAAGAGGCCGAATTCACTTTAAATAAAAATACTATGGAGGAGGTGAAAGTCTGGTTTGAGAAACACCTTCCTCACCAAAAAACTGCGCTTAAAGATATTCAGGTTTTGCCATACCCCAAAGAAGGCGTTGAACAACTTCCGGAGGCCTATTACATTAAATTGGTGTATTAACCGCAACCACAATTGCCGTCACCGCAATCGTTGTCTTTTTTCTTTTTACCGAAAAATTTTTTCACAAGAAAAGCCACGGCGATTCCCAACAACAGATAGACGACTATTTCCTGAAATGAAATCATTTTATTTAAGTATTTGATACGCCATAAGAGACACCGCATAGGCAAAACCACTCATGAAAACCAACTGAATCATCGGCCATTTCCAGGAATTGGTTTCCTTTTTGGTAATGGCTAACGTGGAAATACACTGCATCGCAAAGGCATAAAACAGTAACAGCGAAACCCCGGTGGCCACATTAAAAATTTTCTCCCCGGTTACCGGATGTACTTCGGCGGCCATGCGGTTTTTAATCGTGGTTTCTTCATCCGAATGGCTTCCCACACTGTAAATGGTTGCCAAAGTTCCCACGAAAACTTCACGCGCTGCAAACGAACTCACCACCGCGATTCCGATTTTCCAATCGTAACCCAACGGACGGATTACCGGTTCAATCGATTTTCCGATGATACCGATGTACGAGTTTTCCAATTTATAGGAGGCTACCAAATCGTCTTTGTCGCCGGTAACGGTTTTGTTCTTTAATTGGGTTTCAATAATGGTATCGGCATTATGGAAGGTTTTGTCCGGACCATGGGAACCCAAAAACCACAAAATAACCGATAACGCCAAAATGATTTTCCCCGCCCCGAATACAAACGATTTTGTTTTTTCAATCACATTAATCGCCACGTTTTTGAACATCGGGATTTTATAACCCGGCATTTCCACAACGAAGTAAGAGTGTGATGTTATGTTCAGTACTTTATTGAGAATATAGGCAGAAAAAATCGCCATGCCGAAGCCTAAAAGGTACAAAGTCATCAGGGTTAATCCCTGCATGTTGAACAATCCGAGAACGCGTCTGTCCGGGATAATCAGGGAAATTAAAATGGCATACACCGGTAAACGGGCCGAACAGGTGGTAAAAGGGGTTACCAAAATGGTGATTAATCGTTCTTTCCAGTTTTCAATGTTCCGTGCCGCCATAATCGCCGGAATGGCACAGGCAGTTCCCGAAATTAAAGGCACCACGCTTTTTCCGCTCAAACCGAATTTCCGCATGATTTTGTCCATCAGAAACACCACACGACTCATATAACCGCTCTCTTCCAACACCGAAATGAACAGGAACAGAAAGGCAATCTGCGGGATAAAAATAACGATACCGCCCAAGCCCGGAATGATGCCTTCGGAGATTAAATCGGTTAGAATACCCGGTGGCAAATGAGTTTTGGCATAGGAACTTAACGTGGCGAAGGTCTCATCGATGAAATCCATCGGAATGCTGGACCAGTCGAAAATCGATTGGAAAATAAGCATCAGTATCCCAATGAAAATTACAAATCCGAAGACTTTATGCGTCAGAATCCGATCCAGACGGTCTCTGAAATCGGTCGCTTTGTTTTTGTCTACTTTATAACCGACTTTCAGCGTGTCATTGATGAACTGATAACGTTTGATGGTTTCTTTCTGCTGCAGGCGTTTTAAATCGGCTTTGGGCTTGGCAAAGGAGTTTTCCTCTATTTTTCTTCGGTGCAGATTGGCAAAATTGACGTCTTGCGTAATAACCAACCACAGTTTGTACAACAGCTGATTCGGAAACGCGCGACGCAGACTGTTGAAATAATCCGGATCGATGCTCGAGGCATTCAGACACGGTTCGGTGGATAGTTCCTTATAATTGATGATGAGTTGTTTCAGATTGTCGATGCCGATTTTCTTTCGCGAACTCACCAGGGCAATTTTGGTTTTCAGTTCTTTTTCCAAAAACGGAATGTCCAGTGTGATGCCTTTCGGAATCATGCGGTCCGACATGTTAATGACTAAAATTGTCGGAATTTCAAGATCCTTGATTTGAGTGAACAGTAAAAGGTTCCGCTTCAGGTTTTCCACTTCCGAAACCACTACGGCCACATCCGGGAAATCCTTGTCGTTTTTATTCATCAGCAACTCGATTACCACACTTTCGTCCATCGAACTTGCGTTCAGACTGTACGTTCCGGGTAAATCCAGTATGGTTGCTTTGGTATATTCGGAAAGTTTGGCATTCCCTACCTTTTTTTCAACCGTAATTCCGGGGTAATTGCCCACCTGCTGGTTCAAACCGGTAAGTTCATTAAAAACCGAAGTTTTCCCCACATTCGGATTTCCTATTAAGGCGACTTTTATCGTGTTACGGTTCATAAATCAGGGCTCATTTATGATTTCAATACTGATTTCTTTTGCGGTTTCCAATCGTATGGCCACATGACTGTCATTTACCGTAATATACAACGGGTCTCCAAAAGGGGCCACCTGTAAAAGGGTGACTTCGTTTCCGGGTAAACAGCCCATTTCCAGTAATTTTAACGGAATGACTTCAATGTTAAAATCCTGAATAATTGCTTTTTGTCCTTTTTGTAATTGGGCGAGTGTAACTGACAAACTTTATTTAGATTGAATTTAGATTACAAAAATAAGGATTATAATCTTTTAAAAGATGATAAAAGTCAATTTTGCTGAATTTTAAGAAATGTTGAATTATTTTTCTTCTTCCACTAAAAAAATGATGTCGGCAAGCAAGCGCTCCACGTCTTCTTTTTTGGTGCCGTCGTAGAATCCGCGAACGCGACGTTTACGGTCTACCAAAACAAAATTTTCGGTATGCACCATGTCGTATACTTCTTCCGGTTTACCGGTTTTTACGGCGAGATAAGATTTTCGGGCGATATAGTAAATGTCTTTTTTGTTTCCGGTAACCAGGTTCCATTTGCTGTCGATGACCCCTTTTCTTTCCGCGTATTCTTTTAACACGGGCACACTGTCGATATCGGGAGTAACCGAATGGGAAAGCAGCATGACGTTGGGATATTTTTTAACCTGTTCCTGAAGCCACACCATGTTATCGGTCATAATCGGGCAAATCGTAGGGCAGGTGGTAAAGAAAAAATCGGCCACATAAATTTTCCCTTCGTACTCTTTTTGTGTAATGGTTTTTCCGTTTTGGTTGGTAAAAGCGAAATCGGCAATCCGATGCTCATTTTTATTGGAAATGTGCTGAACGGTAGAATCCACCAATTCCGGATTCACCATGGAAGGCGTATAAATGGATAAAGTTTTCTTTGGTTTTAAAGCCGTGTAAAACAGCGTTATAATGATTATGGATAAGATTCCGAGAACAATAAAAAAGGGAATATATTTTTTAAAAAAAGCCACCATGGAATATTTTTTTGCAAATGTACGAAACATAACAATAGCGAAAATAAATGTAATCTTTTGATTCATCGATTGTTAAAAAAATAGTTTTTCTAACAAAACTTTTTAAATTTGACAAAACTTAACTAAAAAAATGAAAAAAACTTACTTAGTATTAACATTATTGTGTTCCTTTTTAGGGTATTCACAATTTAATGAGTCGGCTCCCTGGATGCAAAGGGGCACTTCTTCGGAAAACAAAAAAGAGCGTTCCATCGACGAAATTGTCACTCTTTTTGACGAGTATTGGAAAAACCATGACAAAAGCAAACGCGGCAGCGGGTACAAACCGTTCATGCGTTGGGAAAATCATTGGAGAAACAAAACCAATGCCGACGGATCACTAATGTCTCCAGACCAAATGTGGGCAGCGTGGAATCATAAAAAAAATCAGAAGGCACAAAGAAATGGTGACCAAAACCGAAGTCTACCGGTTAGCAACTGGACGCCCATCGGACCGTTTACCCATGTAAATACGGGTTCGTGGTCTTCGGGTCAGGGAAGGGTGAATTTTGTTTATGTGGACCCAACCAATGCGAACACCTTATATATAGGTGCACCGGCAGGAGGAATCTGGAAATCTACAAACAACGGTTCCACATGGACGCCTTTATCGGATGAATTGCCTCAAATCGGGGTTTCGGGAATCGCGGTGGATCACACGAACCCAAATGTGATTTACATTGCTACCGGAGATAAGGATGCCAGTGATACCTATTCCATAGGAGTCCTTAAATCTACGGATGGCGGGGTAACCTGGAATACAACAGGGCTGACCTTTACAAATACCACCACATTGGCCGGTGACATTATTATGAATCCCAACGATCCCAACATGTTGTGGGTGGCTACCAGTAATGGTTTATACAGAACCCTTAACGGTGGTACAACCTGGACCATGGAGTATGCGGGAGACTTTTCGCAAGGATCGATACGTGTAAAACCGGGAGATTCGAATACCGTTTATGCGGTTACAAATAATAAATTTTATCGTTCCACGGATGCCGGGGATACTTTTACCCCGATTATCACGGGATTGCCAATAAGTTCCGGGAGAATGCTTTTGGACGTAACGCCTGCGAATGCGAATTACGTGTACATTTTAAGTACGACTACCGGTAATGCGCTTCAGGGAATTTATCGATCAACCAACGGTGGAACGAACTGGACCAAAACGTCGGGAACTACTAATATATTAGAGTCTACCCAAGCGTGGTATGATTTGGCATTAGCGGTATCCGATACCAATGCCGATGAAATTTTTACCGGATGTCTGAATATCTGGAAATCGACGAACGGCGGAGCGGCTGTAACTAAAGTGAACAACTGGAATGCGCCAACGGCTGCGGCCTACACCCATGCGGACATTCACTTCTTACGTTATTACGGTGGAAAATTGTATGCGGGTACAGACGGCGGGGTATACGTGTCATCCAACAACGGTACCAATTTCACCGACTTAACGGCCGGCTTGCAAATCAGTCAGTTTTATAAGGTAGCCGTTTCCAAACAGTCTGCCGATAAAATGGTGGGTGGGTTACAAGATAACGGCGGACATGCCTACAGCGGTAATCAGTGGAAAAACTTCTACGGCGCCGATGGTATGGATACGGCAATCGATCCGAACAGCAGCGATAAGTATTATGGATTCATTCAAAACGGAAGCAGTTTATACATGAGTACGGATGCCGGAAATTCTTTAGGTTCTTCGGTAGGTTCACCGGGAGGCGTAGACGGTAACTGGGTTACACCTTTAACGGTTAATGCGGCCGGAGAGTTGTTTTCCGGATTTTCCGGATTGTTTAAATTGACGGGTGCTGCCTGGGTACAACAAAATACAGGAAGTATCGGTACCGGGAATCTGGAACATATCGCAATCGACCCTAGTAACGATAACAATATGTATGTTGTTAACGGATCGGGCTTGTACAAAAGTACCGATAAAGGAATTACATTCACCCTGGCTTATTCGGCACCATCAAACATCACTTCGGTATGTGTACACTCCTCCGACAGTAACATAATTTACATTACAACATCAGGTACTGGAGGTCAGGCTTTGAAATCAACCAACGGTGGAACCGCCTTTACTTCGATTTCAACAGGATTGCCTTCCATCGGTAAAAATGTAATCAGACATCAGGGCAGAAACACCTTGAATCCATTGTATCTCGGTACCAGTTTAGGGGTGTATTACAGAGACGATTCCATGACGCAGTGGGAACCTTTCGACAGTAACCTGCCTAACGTGAGCGTAACCGATTTGGAAATCAATCTTGAGGACTCAAAACTTACGGCGGCAACCTACGGAAGAGGGATTTGGCAAACACCAATACCATCGGAAGTACCGGCAACCGACCTGAAGCTGGTTTCTGTAGACAGTCCTTCATCGACCATCAATTGTGGAAGTTTCATTCCTCAGGTAACGGTTAAGAATATGGGGGTTAACCCTATAAATTCGGTTACCGTGGACTATCAATACAACGGAACACCTTTAAATGTGGTTTGGAACGGAACAATTGCACCTTCGGCAAATCAGGTAATCGATTTACCGCAATTGGCTGCAACAAGAGGTACCTATACTTTAAATGTGGTTACAACAACAACCAACGACGCTTATTCCGACAACAACCAATCCAGCATTCCGTTTTATGTAAATGACGGAGGAACGGTTGGTATTGTGAATACTTTTGAAACAACCGGTTCGGAATTATTGACTTATAACGACGGCGCAGCGGTTTCTCAGTGGGTAAAAGGTGTGAGAGGATTAGGTCCTTTGGCAACCGGCACCACCAATAATGTTTATGCGACGAGTTTAACCGGGAATTATCCCGACACGGTAAAATCGTACCTGGTTTCCCAATGTTATGACCTTTCCAATGTTACGAATCCGGTAATCCGTTTTAAAATGAAATTCGATTTGGAACAGGATTGGGATGTGGTTTACGTACAATATTCCACCAATTTCGGACAAACCTGGAGTGTGTTGGGTACACAAGGGGCAAACTGGTACAACAGTAACAGAACTTCGGCCACTACAGGAAGTGACTGTTTTAATTGTCCCGGAGCACAATGGACGGGTACAGACACGACGCTTAAATCCTATTTCTATCCTTTGAATGCGCTAAACTCGCAAACCAATGTGATTTTCAGAATCGTATTCCATTCGGACGAAGCCGTAAATCAGTTGGGTGTCATTATTGATGATTTTGTGATTGAAGGAACCCTTGCGACTCAAAATTTCGAACTGAATAACATTGCGGTATATCCGAATCCTTCAGCGGGTATTTTTAATATTGCTTTAGGAACATTCACTCCTGAAACGATAACCGTGTACGATTTATCAGGAAAAGTAATTTTAACAGAAGAAAATGTAACAATATCCGATTCCAACTACTCATTAAACTTGAGCAATGTTGCCACGGGAATTTATTTCGTTAAGATTGCTTCAGAAGATCAGAGTGTTGTGAAACGTATACTAAAAAATTAATTTATGAAGAAAAATATTATTTCGGCAGGTTCACTTGCTGTTTTTTCGCTTCTTAGTCTGGATGCTTCGGCACAACAGGCAAAGCCCAAAAATCCGGGAATCGACTTGGAGTTAATGGATAAATCGGTAAAACCGGGAGATGATTTCTTTCGCTATGTAAACGGAACCTGGTACGATAAAACCCAAATTCCTGCCGATAAGACCCGTTGGGGAAGTTTTGACGAATTGCGTCAGAACACCGACAAGGATGCGTTGGCGATTTTAAAAGCAGCGGCAGCCGACAAAAAACTGGATCCGAAATCCGATCAGGCTAAAGCGGTAAATGTGTATAAAACATACATGGATACGATTTACAGAAATAAAATCGGAATCACGCCTCTAAAACCCTATTTGGCAAAAATCAATGCGGTAAAAACCATTGCCGATGTCAATAAACTATTAATCGAAATGGAACCTCAGGGCGGTTTAGGTTTTTACGGAATCGGTGTTGGCTCCGATGCGAAAAACAGTAATCGAAATGTGGTATATCTTGGTTTGGGAAGCTTAGGCTTACCGGACAGGGATTATTATGTTTCCGACGATAAGGATTCCAAAGAGAAACGCGAAAAATATGTACTTCATGTTGCCAGAATGCTGCAGTTCTTAGGGGTAAAACCGTCTGATGCGAAAATTCAGGCGGAAAAGGTTTTGGCGCTTGAAACCGAAATGGCAAGACCAAGACTGGACCGAGTGGAACGTCGCGACAGAAGAAAAACGTATAACCCGATGACCGTGGCCGATTTGCAGAAGTTAACCCCTTCGGTAAACTGGAACAGTTACATTGAGGGCGTTGGTATCGGGAAAATAGACTCCCTGATCGTATCCCAACCAAAATACATGACTGCTCTGGAGGACATTTTCAAAGCTAAAAAAGTGGATGACTGGAAAGCCTACATGCGTTGGATGTTAATCAACAAGTCGACTGGCGTTTTGACTACCGATATCGAAACGGCCAACTGGGAATTCTACAGCAAAACCTTAACCGGTGCGTTAAAACAACGTCCGCGTGAGGAAAGAGCATTACAGGTGGTTAACGGAACTGTGGGTGAGGCGTTAGGGAAATTGTATGTGGAGCAAAAATTCCCTGCCGAAGCGAAAGCGAAAGCGAAAGCGATGATCGAAAACGTATTTTTAGCCTTCGAAAACCGCATCAACAATTTGCCATGGATGACACCGGATACCCGTAAAGGCGCTATCGAAAAATTAAGAAAATCGACGGTGAAAATTGGTTATCCCGACAAGTGGAAAGACTACTCCAAATTGGAAATCAAAGGAGTGGAACAAGGCGGAAACTACTACGAGAACATGAAAAATGTTTCCCGTTGGGGCTTTGCCGAAAATATCGCCGATCTGAAAAAACCGGTGGATAAAACCAAATGGGGCATGTCGCCGCAAACGGTAAATGCCTATTTCAACCCGTCGTATAATGAAATCGTATTCCCGGCCGCTATTTTACAACCGCCATTTTACGATTATAAAGCGGATGATGCCGTAAATTATGGCGGAATCGGAGCGGTAATCGGTCACGAAATCTCTCACGGTTTTGACGATTCGGGTTCGCGATACGATGCTGACGGTAACCTTAAAAATTGGTGGACAGAAGATGATTTGAAACAATTCACAGGTCTTGGAGGTGCTTTGGCTGCCCAATACAGTGCTTTGGAACCGCTTCCGGGTACTTTTGTGGACGGTAAATTCACGTTAGGTGAAAATATCGGTGACTTGGGTGGGGTAAATGCAGCGTATGACGGTTTGCAAATCGCATTGAAGAAAAGCGGCAAGACAGCCTTAATTGATGGTTATACGCAGGAACAACGTTTCTTCATTTCCTGGGCAACCATCTGGCGTTCGAAAATGAGAGACGAAGCCATTAAGAATCAGGTAAAAACCGATCCACATTCTCCGGGAATGTACCGCGCCTATGTGCCGTTACAAAACGTAGATACGTTCTATCAGGCGTTCGATATCACGGAAGATCAGAAACTATACGTGAAACCGGAAAACCGAGTGAAAATCTGGTAATCCGAATTCTATAAAAAAAAGCCCTGCATTGCGGGGCTTTTTTTTATTTCTTTTTCATCGATCGGTTCACGACATACAATCCAAACAAAGTAACACCACCACCTATAAGAATCATCGTTGTTAAGGGTTCGTCGAAAATCAGCGCCCCTAAAACCAATGCGACAATGGGGTTGATGTAAGCATAAATACTGCTCACTTCGGAAGGGAGGTGTTGTAAGGCATAAATAAACGCAATAAAAGTAAATACCGAACCGAAAATTACCAGATAGGCAATCGACCACCAGGATTCTGCGGGAATCTGCGTTATATTTATGGAAGTTCCTGTGGCGCCGGTATAAGCGAAAAGCAAAATGCTGGAGATTAGCATCTGGAGTCCCAAACTGAAATACGGATTAAAACTCGCCGCTTTTTTTCGGGTATATACGCTGCCGAAAGCCCAGGTAAATGTTGCGATTACCGAAAGCAGGATTCCGAAACGGAAATCGGGTTTGAGTAAATCGGCCAGGTAATCGTAAAAAATCAGGCAGACTCCGCCAAAACTGACGAGTAATCCCACGATGGACCATTTCGATAATTTTTCTCCCTGAAACAAACTGATGACGACAATCCACAACGGAAAAATTGCACCGATAATGGCGCCTAACCCGCTGGAAATGTATTTCACACCCCAAGTGCTCAGCCCGTTGCTTAACACGAAATTGAGGATGCTTAAAATAACAATGGTCTTCCACTGTTTGCCTTTGGGCCAGGGTGTTTTCCTGAAGAGAAAAAACGCAATGTAAATGGCAGCTCCTAAGAATTGCCGGATGGCGGCCAACTGTAATGCCGGCATGTGTTTCACCCCTTCTTTCGAAGCCAGCCAGGTGGTGCCCCAAAAGAAACTTACCCAAATCAAAGCGAGCATCGGCAGACCGATAGCTGTTAACCGGTTCTTTGCGGATTGGTGCAGGTTGGATATAGTTGCCAAATTACAGTAGGTTTACAACAAAAGTATAGTTTAGGATTTCTTCGGTTTTTTTACCCGATATGAGTTTGCCAACCGAAGCGGTACCGGATGCAAATTTAGGGATTGCCAAATTCATTTCTTCGGCTTTTTTGTGATAATACGCCTTTCTTGTCGGATGCTGGGGTGCCACCGCATTGAAGGTTTCTTTCCACGCCTCTTTTTCTATGATTTTCAGAATGATACCGATACAGTCTTCCTGATGGATCAGATTCACGGGAGCTTCGGGATTGTCCAGATTTTCCCTTCCGGCCAGCATTTGAACAGGATGGCGGTCCGGGCCAATGAGTCCGCCAAAACGGATAACGCTCGTGTCAAAATTCGGATTGGTCCGCAATAGCGTTTCGATTTCGGCTAACTGTCGGCCACTTTCGGTTTCGGGATTGGGAACGGTGTCTTCGGTTACCGTCTCATTCTCGTCGGCGTAGACCGAAGTGGAACTTACAAAAAGCACTTTTTGAAGCGATGATTTTTCCAGATACGGAATCAGTTTTTCGATTTTGGAAACAAATGTTTTTGTTGTAACGGGTAAAGTCACTTTTCGTAATCCCGGCGGAATATCGATAATCAGGATTTCGGAATCTTCCAGGAAATCGGCTACCGGACCCTGAATTCCGTCTTCCGACAGCGCAATTTGATACGGCGTAATTCCATTGGTGTTTAACAATGCAATTTTTTCTGCCGAAGTGGTGGAGCCTTTTACCATAAAACCCTCGGCTACCATTCTTTTTGCCAAAGGAAAACCTAACCACCCGCAGCCCAGTATAGCTATGTTCGGTTTATTGCGCTTCATCTTTCTTGCGGATATTCACCTTGATGTGCCCCCAGTTTTCACCACTTTTAATGCGGTACAATTGCATTTCGCTTACGCCAAATTGTTTGGCTAAAATTTTCATGCGGGTTTTTCTGTTAGGATCCAATAAGATTCTTTTTAATCGGATGACGGTGGTTTCCGTTAGTTTTTTCCCATCGGCTCTTCGGTTAAATTCCGTTACCTTCTTTTGCGAAGCGATGACACGCGGATTGACTTTGTGGTGTTCCATTTTTTCTTTATGGTTCACCCAACGTAAATTGGTTGCCCTGTCGTTACTTTTATCATAATCGATATGAATCACATGCTGCTGATCTTCTGCCGTTTTCGGAACAAAAAATTCGGCCACCAATTTGTAAAGCAGTAATGTTTTAGACTTTCGGACACCATTTACCTGCTTGTATGTGCGCAGTACATGGTAACCATCGATATAGGTTCCTTTTAATAAAGTGCCTTTTTTCAAATCATCAGTATAACTTATCAACCGACCATAATTTGAAAGCGCATAACGAAATCGATGTTGCATTTCCAAAATAATCTCTCTAAATTCTTCATCAGGATAGAATCGAATCATATGTATACAGTATTTAATTGTCTTTTCTTACCAAAACAAATCCGTCGTTTTCAACCGCCCTATATCCTAAATCGTAGAGGAAGTAATAAGTGTTCCCGGTTTTAGTTTGATATACGGAGGTGAAAAATTCAAAATCAAAACCTTTACCCAACAATTTGGTTCTTGTGGTTTTCGATTTTCCTTCCGGATTAAGTTCCGACAAAATTCGGTAATTTTTGCGTAATTTGTTATTTATATTACGCATAAGATTCGTACTGTCCTTATTTATCTTATTATTGTAAGAATTCCTGCAACCGTCTCCACAAAATTTCTTGTCTTCACGACCCACAAAGGTGTCGTTGCATTCCAAACAGGTTTTCATAATGTGTCAATTAAAGTTGCCGTTATGAAATAAGGCCTGCTCGATATGGGCCAAATGATGTCTGCAATGCCAATCATAAATGCCTAAGGCTTCTTTTATGGAAAATAAACGCTGGTGTTCCGGATGAAAATACATTTTGTTCCAATCATTTTCGGATAAGTTTTCCAATAAATGTGTCCAACGATCGTGAATTCCTTCGATTATTTTTAAGGAGGAGCTTATGTCGTCGTTTTGGCCGTCCGGGAGTTCTGCCCACAATGCTTCTTCATACGGACGGATAACAGGGGTATCTTCGGTCAGGGCAAGTTTAATTCGGATTAAGGCGTTCATATGACTGTCGGCCAAATGATGAACGACCTGTGTTATTTTCCAACCGTCCGGGCGGTAGTTCCAATTGCGTTCTGTGGCCGACAGTTTTTCGGTTATGGCTTTCAATTGTTTTGGAAAGACTTTTATCGTTGCTCTCCATTCTTCCAGATTTCCAGAGGTAATTTCCGCCGGGCAAGTGAAACGACCGATGGGAAATTTTAGTGTTTCCATTTCTTTTTCTATTTATTTTCTTTTTTTTAATTCGTATAAATCAAATCTCCTGTCTTTCATTGTTCTTACACTGCCATGTTCGTGCAATTCTTTCAGTAAATTCAAATCAACATCTACGATTAAAGTCATTTCGGTATTTGGTGTCGCTTCTGCCTTTATTCCGTTGCTGGGAAAAGCAAAATCAGAGGGTGTAAAAACAGCTGCCTGAGCATATTGGATATCCATATTGTTAACTTTTGGTAAATTGCCTACACAGCCTGCTATTGCTACAAAACATTCGTTTTCAATTGCTCGTGCTTGGGCACAGTGTTTTACCCTGGTGTAACCGTTTTGGGTATCAGTAAGGAAGGGTACAAATAAGATATTCATGCCTTGATCCGCCATCAACCTTATTTGTTCCGGAAACTCTACGTCATAACAAATCACGATACCAATTTTTCCACAGTCGGTGTCAAAGGTTTGAATAGTGTCACCGCCTGTAATTCCCCAATGAAAAACCTCGTTTGGAGTAATGTGAATTTTTTGATACATTTCATTACTTCCATCCCTTCTGCAGAGAAATCCCGCATTATAAATGTGATCGCCATTCTGATAGGGCATACTACCCGTAATGATGTTAATGTTGTAAGCGATGGCAAATTCCTGAAATTTATCTCTTATGGCCTCAGTAAATTTGGCTAGTTCTTTTATGGCCACAGCTTCGGAAAGATGGTTATAGTCGGCCATTAAAGGAGCTGCGAAGAATTCGGGAAATAGTGCAAAATCACTGCCATACCCCGAAACGGCATCAATAAAAAATTCTGCCTGTTCAAATAGCGCCTCTAAGTTATTCAACGATCGCATTTGCCATTGTATTAGTCCTAATCGGATAACGCTCTTCGTCAGATTAATCAATTTTGGACTATCATCATAATAAATATTGCTCCATTCCAGTAACACGGCATATTCCTGTGAATTTGTATCGCCTTCCAGATAGTTTTTAAGTATGCGCTCTTCATGAAAATCATTACTCAACTGAAAGGTCAGTACCGGATCATAAATTTCTTTCTTTTTTACTTTTTCAATATACTCTCTGGGTGTCAGTTCGTCAGCGTATTTACTGTACATAGGGATTCTACCGGCAAAAACGATGGATTTCAAGTTAAGCTGTTCGCAAAGTTCCTTTCGCGCATCATAAAGCCTTCTTCCTAGTCGAAGGCCTCGGTATTTAGGATGAATAAAAACATCGATACCATACAGGATGTCCCCATCAGCTGTATGTGTGGAAAACGAAAAATTTCCGGTAATGTCTTTGTAATTATGGATTCTGTATGCCATTTTTTCGGGTACAATGATAGACAAAGCGGAACCTACAACAACATCATCTGCAAGAACAACAAGCTGCCCTTCAGGAAACAAAGACAATAGCTTGTTGATATGATGTTCCTCCCAATACGAGTTTTCTAATTCAGGATAGGCATTCATCATTGAATTTTTCAGCTGTTTGTAATCGTCAATCTGCAAATTTCTTAATTCCACTTTCATAACGTACCGGATTTGTTGAACAATATTCAAATATAAGAAAATTCTCTAATACAAACAACAACAAACGACAACAAACAATTACAACCGAATGTAAACGACTGACAACCGAATAATTTTTGCAAATCTTCAAATCTTTGCCCCGTCGAAATCAAATAGCAATCGACACGAACAAAATTCAAAATAACATTAACATTTAAATTTTAAACGCCATGAAAAACAGAGTACAATTAATCGGAAATGTGGGACAGGAACCGGAAGTGAAAACGGTAAACGACAAAAAAGTTGCGCACATCACCATTGCCACCCATGATTACTATTACAACGACAAAGGGGATAAAGTGGAACAAACCGAATGGCATCGCGTAACCGCTTGGGGTAAAACTGCCGATATCATCGAACGATTTGTTGCTAAGGGGAAAGAAATCGGTATTGAAGGAAAACTAACGCACCGTAGCTATGATGACAAAGAAGGGAACAAAAAGTACATCACGGAAATCTTAGCCAACGAAGTATTGCTTTTAGGGAAATAGTCACCGATGAATATTCAGGTATTTACTATTCGGATCGCTTCGGAACATTTATTGTCCGACCAAAAGAGATTGAACGATTTTCTGCAACAGGTAAAGTTTGTAAAATCGACAACGCATTTTGTAGCGTCAGAGGAATGTCAGTATTGGTCGGTTTTACTTCATTACGAAACACCGAATGAAATTCCGGAAAAAAAGAGGCCCGTTCAAGTAGCCGATTTGACTCCGGGAGGTCAATATGTTTTCGAATGTTTAAAACAATGGCGCACCGAAAAAGCGGAGAGACTAGGCATACCGAAATTTATGGTCTGTCATAATTCGGAACTCATCAATATTGTGTTATACCATCCCAAAGATATTGAGGGACTCAAAAAAATAAAAGGTTTCGGTGCTAAGAAAGCAGAAAAATACGGGGAGGATATTATCACGGTCTTAAATGCAATTTAAATCAGAAGCCATCGGCGAAAGTCGGTGGTTTTTGTTTTCGGCGGTTTCTTATTAATGATAAAAAGTTGTTGCCACACGGTAGGTATTCGCGTGTGCTTCAATAATCGTCTTGATGTCCGGAGAATAACCGCCACCCATGCTCACCTGAACCGGGATTTCGTATTTTCGGCAAAGTGAGAATACGATTTCATCACGTTTTTTACATCCGTTAAGCGTACATCCGAGTTTTCCCAATTTGTCCGAATCGAGAATATCCACGCCACTGAGATAGAAAATAAAATCGGGTTTTTGGGTTTCGATGAGGTAGGGTAAGGTGTTTTGTAAAATCTCAAGGAATTTGGCGTCGTCGGTATGATCATGAAGCGCAATGTCCAGATCGGAAGTTTCTTTTTTGAACGGATAATTCGATTTTCCGTGCATGGAAAACGTAAACACTTTGCCATTGTGTTGGAAAATTTCAGCGGTTCCGTTGCCTTGATGTACGTCCAAATCGACGATTAGGATTTTTTTCGCTAATTTTTTGTCCAATAAATATTGGGCACCGATTGCCTGATCATTCAGCAGACAAAATGCTTCTCCTCTGTCGGAATAGGCGTGATGCGTTCCGCCGGCAACGTTGAAGGCAATACCGGTTTGCAGGGCTTTTTCGGCACCCTGAAGTGTTCCCTGCGCGAGGCGTAATTCCCGCTCGATTAATGTCACAGATAAGGGAAAGCCTATTTTTCGAACGGCCCGTGCATCCAACGTCAGGTTCAGTAAAGCATCGACATACTCTTTTTTATGAACGGCCAAAATGTGTTCCGGGTTGGGTAAACCGGGCTCGAAAAAAGCGTTGGGGGAAACGGTACCTTCGTGAAGTAGTTGTTGCGGTAACAACTCGTATTTGAGCATTGGAAAGCGGTGGCCTTCCGGCAACGGGAGTTTGTAAATAGGGTGATAAGCAATGGGGAACATTTAGGAATCCATTTGTTTTTGGAATTCTTCAATGAAAAGGCCAACATGGTAACCGTCCATAAGTCCGTGGTGAACGTGAACCGACATCGGCATGGTTTTTTTGCCGTTTTCTTCCGTCATTTTTCCGAAAGAAACTTTAGGACAACTGTCGGGAAACGAAAAACTTCTCGAATGGGAAACGGAACTGAAATTAACCCAGGGAATTGAGGAGAAATGAATCAGATTGTAATCACCGCTGAAATCACGGGTGAAGAGTCCGTTCATTTTACGAACCCTTTCAATTTCAACCATGGCGTTTTCATTAAAAACGGTCAGGTCTTCGAAATAGGTTGTCAATGCAAATCCGAAAGTGGTGTCGTCCCGCATGATCGTTGGTGAGGCATTGATGGTGTCGTATATAATTACTTCTCCGTCGATAATCCGGTAACGAAAATTTTCAACGGCATTTATCGCCACTAATGTTTTGTGCAGGTAAAAAATAAAAAAGGAAATCCCGTTTTGTTTTGCCGTTTCGTACGCTTTGGTACAATCGACGTTTACGGTAATGCCGAAAAAAGGTTCTTCGAATTTGCTGAAAAATTCAAAATGCGTTTTTCGGTTCCAGTTGGCTATGTCTAATTTCTGTTTCACGTTAGAAGTAGAGGTAGAATATCGGTAATTTTGGTTACGGATGTAAAATTCGGGTGCACAATTTCGTGATCGATTTTCTCGTGGGCCCACGTGGTATGGAACGGGACGTGAACCGCATAACCACCAATATTCAAAACCGGAAGCACATCCGATTTTAAGGAATTGCCAATCATGAAAAATTCTTCTGGCTGTATTTCCAGACGACCTAACAGTTTTTCATAATTCACTTCCTGTTTGTCGGCCATCACTTCGATATGATGAAAATAATGTCCCAAACCGGAATCGTGCAGTTTGCGTTGTTGGTCTTTCAAATCTCCTTTGGTGGCTACCACCAATTTGTATTTCCCGTGTAGGGCTTCGAGCGTTTCTTCCACACCATCCAGTAATTCGATGGGTTTTTGAATCAGTTCCTTGCCCAATTCGGTAATTTTCCGAATGCCTTTTGCACTAATGGTTCCGTCGGAAACTTTTACTGCGGTTTCAATCATCGAAAGGATGTATCCTTTGATGCCGTAACCGTACAAAGGCAAATTGTCTACCTGTGTTTTGAGTAATTCCTGCGATAACCCCTGATAGGAAAGGTAATCACTCATGAGGCCACAGAATTTCTTTTCGGTTTCTTCGAAATACGGTTCGTTGATGAATAAAGTATCATCGGCATCGAAGGCGATTATTTTTGGTTTCATCGTTTTGAAATTAATCGTTAAACCTGTAAAATAAATATTTTTTCTTATCTGGACTATAACCTCCGAAATACAAGGCATTATTCATCTTAAAAACGGTCTGCCCCAGATAAAATTTCTTTTCTTCTGCGAAAAACCGCACTTTGTCAAACGCTAATTTTTGCATCTCAGTATCGATATGATTAAAGTCTGTATCAAAAACACAATTGACATACACTACCTTCCTTTTATTATACGAATTCAGATTGTTCATGGAATAGTTGGAGGTTAGCGCCACAGCAATAATAGCGCCTGTAAAACCACCGATCATTCCGCCGTACATCACCGCGTTATTGTTTTGTGGAGGAGACACTCCGCCAATGGTCAGGTAGATTTTGTCATCAAGAAGATACGAGGAAATTGATGGGTTTAAGTTGTCAATTTTTCGTATCAGTTGGTTGGATTTGTCCAGGATTCTTACATTGTTTACGCTGCCGTTTTCCTGAATGATGTCGGAATTCTTAAACGGAATTTCCTCGTCAGCCTTTAACTCATAGGATTTTAGTTCTTCCCCATTTTGGTTTTTGAATTTTAGCAGCAATATGTCGCTTTTGGAACGCATCTGGACAATCTTATCGTTCAATACAAAAGAATTGGAATCCCCTGTTGGGTAATCGGTATCTTGTATTTTTGGTTGTGTGATAAATTGGCACTGTGCTGAAAAATCATTAAGATTGATACGGATAATCTGCGTATAAAGTTTACACACATCGAGAGTTAACACAATTTGGTTTTCCTGAGAATAAATTTTTCTTTTGCTGGAACTTAAAACCAAAGAAGGCGGTGTTTCATTGGAAATCAATTCAAATGTAAAGGCAGGGTCGGAAAGTCTGTTTTCGCTGATTATGGTATAAAGCAAATCGAACCTGTTTTCGTAGCCCAAAAAACGTTTTTCGGAAAGATCGATTGTCTTTTTAGTAAAACTGTCATTCTCGAATTTGTACAAGTTGATGATGTTGCTGGCTTTTACAATGGTCAACATGTAAAAAACACCGTTAACCGTTAATTTTTTGAATAATTTCTCATTTTCAAAATCCAACGTGGTATGTTTAACAAGGGTTTCTTTTTTTTCAAAATCAAACGATTGAATTGCTATGTTTTTTGATTTTGAGCCGCTCCACAAAATGCTGTAATTGTTTCCGTTGATGTTATAGCCCAAGAGGGTTTTTAGTTCCTCGGGATTACGGCTAACCTTTATGGAGTCCATGATATTCAGAGAGTTGTCCAGACGAAGGGCTGTTATTTTCTTTTTGTCGGTATAAAAAATAAGAGCTTGGTTTTTTTTCTCTTCTACTATTTGAAAAACATCTGTTTTTTTGTCACAGTTAATCGGTAATTCCGAAGCAATTTCCTGTGAAAAAGCAGTTAGAGTCTGCATGGCAAGTACTAGAAGAAATAGAAAACGTTTCATATAAATGTAAGTTATTTGAATAATTATTAACTGATCATCGCACCGTTAATCACACCTTCCGCGTCCGGATTCACAAAAACCAGTTTGCCTTCCGCGGTGTTGGTCAATAATAACATGCCTTCGCTTTCCACGCCACGTAAGGCTCTTGGTGCTAGGTTCACTAAAACGGTAACGCGTTTTCCGATGACGTCTTCCGGAGTGAAATGCTCTGCAATGCCCGAAACAATGGTGCGAACATCAATTCCGGTGTCTACTTTCAATACTAAAAGTTTATTGGCTTTCGGCATTTTTTCGGCTTCGATGATGGTGCCGATGCGTAGATCCACTTTTGCGAAATCTTCAAACGTGATGATGTCTTTCTGTGGTTCCGCTTTGGCGTTTTCGACTTGGTTGGCCACTTTGGTTGCTTCCAATTTATCGATTTGTTTTTGGATTTCTTCGTCTTCTATTTTTGCGAATAACAATTCGGCTTCTCCAATCTGATGTCCTGCCGGAAGCAAGTCGGAGTTGTTTGAAATTTCGTTCCAACCGAAATCGTTTTCGGATTTCAGAATGTTTTTCAGTTTTGCAGCCGTGAACGGTAAAAACGGTTCCGCCAAAACACTCAACGCAGCAGCGATCTGTAAGGCCACATACATTTGCGTCTGTACGCGTTCCGGATTTTCCTTGATGATCTTCCAAGGCTCTTCGTCGGCTAAATATTTATTACCCAAACGCGCCACGTTCATCAGTTCGCCTAACGCTTCTCTGAAACGGTATCTTTCCACAGAAGAAGCAATTACCGCCGGATATGCTTTTAGTTCGGTTAATGTCGCTTCATCCACTTCGGATAATGCATTGGGTTGCGGAATAACGCCGTTGTAATATTTGTTCGTAAGCACCACCACTCGGTTAATGAAGTTGCCGAAGATGGCTACCAATTCGTTGTTGTTTCTCGCCTGAAAATCTTTCCAGGTAAAGTCGTTGTCTTTGGTTTCCGGAGCATTCGCCGTTAAAGCATAACGCAAAACATCTTGCTTTTCAGGAAAATCCAATAAATATTCGTGCAGCCAAACCGCCCAGTTTTTGGAGGTGGACAATTTGTTGCCTTCCAAATTCAAAAATTCATTCGCCGGCACATTGTCCGGTAATATGTAACTGCCTTCCGCTTTTAACATCGCAGGGAAAATCACGCAGTGGAAAACGATATTGTCTTTTCCGATGAAGTGTACCAGTTTGGTGTCTTGGGATTTCCAGTACGGTTCCCAATCTTTTCCTTCTCTGGCTGCCCATTCTTTGGTAGACGAAATGTATCCGATAGGCGCATCAAACCAAACGTACAGTTTTTTACCTTCCGCACCTTCCACAGGCACATCAATTCCCCAATCCAAATCGCGGGTTACGGCACGTGGCTCTAATCCACCGTCAATCCAGGATTTAACCTGCCCGTACACGTTGGGTTTCCAGTCGTTTTTATGTCCATCAATAATCCATTTTTGCAAGAAATCAGAATATTCATTTAAAGGTAAAAACCAGTGGTTGGTTGATCTTAAAATGGGTTTTGTTCCTGTAATGGTTGATTTCGGATTGATTAAGTCGGTCGCATTTAAAGACGAACCGCATTTTTCGCACTGATCGCCATACGCTTCTTCATTTCCGCATTTCGGACAGGTTCCAGTTACGAAACGATCGGCCAAAAACTGGTTGGCTTTTTCGTCATACAATTGCTCCGTGGTTTCTTCGATGAATTTGCCGTCGTCGTATAATTTTCTGAAAAATTCCGAAGCGGTTTTATGATGGATTTCTGAAGAAGTTCGCGAATAATTGTCAAACGAAATTCCGAAATCCAAAAACGATTTACGAATGATCCCATCATATTTGTCAATTACCTGTTGCGGTGTGATTCCTTCTTTTTTGGCTTTCATGGAAATGGCCACCCCGTGTTCGTCGCTTCCGCAGATGAAGGCCACATCTCTTCCCTGCAGGCGAAGGAAACGGGCATAAATATCGGAAGGGACATAAACACCGGCCAAATGTCCAATGTGAATAGGGCCGTTAGTGTAAGGTAACGCAGCAGTAATCGTATATCTTTTCGGATCTTGTATCATTTTCGAATAAACTTAAAATAGTCTGCAAAAATACATAACAAAATGCTAGTTTTCATAATCGGAAGAATATAATCCTTTGTCAAAGGCATAAAAAAACCACCTTTTTGGGTGGTTTGTTATTTTTTACGGTAGTGGTTGTCCGGTTGGAACATCACAGCGGTGTCCCGGTTGTCCGTGAGCCGGATTCGGTTTGCCCTGCATGCCCGGTTCCGTGGTTTGTACTATCGGAGTAGGAGTGGTGGTAACCGTTGGATTACTGTTAGGGACCACTGTTTTGGTAACCGTAGCGCTTCCCGGCGTAACCTGAAATTGATTATTTCCTTGGGTTGTGGTTGTTTGTGTTGGTGTTACGGTAGTTTTTGCCGCTGGAGGGTTTCCTGTTAAAGGTGCTCCCACTGCGATATCACAATGGTGACCGGGTTGCCCGTGAGCCGGATTCATTCCGGGAGCTACGCTTTGTGTGTTGGCGGTTGGTGTGGCGTTTTGTATTAAGGCGGGAGTTGCTTCAGCCGCCTGTACCGGAGCGGTTTCAGTAACTGTTTCAACGGGAGCGTCATTTGTTATTTTCTCGGATGGTTTTTCTTTTTGACAAGAAATCAATACGGTAGCTGAAACAGCAAGAATCGGAATTATTTTCATTTGCTATGAGATTGTTTTTTCAAATATATAAAATACTTTCTTGACGTTTGTCACTTAAAAAGTTAATTTAAAGTTGTTACCTTTAATAGGTTAAAGATTAAATTGCATGAACCATGCATGAAGCCCTGTTTTTAAATTTTATTTCGTCGTTTATGAGAATTGTATTTTTAAAAATATTATTTGCAGCTATTTTATTTATGGTTAGCTTTGAGGGATATTCTCAAAAACGCATGAAAATACCCCCTTATCTTAAAAAAGGCGATACGGTTGCCTTAGTGTGTACCGCCCGTAAATTTTTTCCGGAAGAAGCCCAGCCCGCCATGGATTTATTAAAATCCTGGGGATTGGAAGTGAAATTAGGTAAAACTATTGGTTTGGACAGCTGTCAGTTGGGCGGAACCGATGCCGAACGTTCGACCGATTTACAGGAAATGTTAGACGATAAAGATATCAAAGCGATTTGGTGTGCACGAGGCGGTTACGGAACCGTGCGTATCGTTGACAGTCTTGACTTTACAAAATTTAGGAAACATCCGAAATGGATTATGGGTTTCAGCGACGTGACGGTATTGCACAGTCATCTCAATACGCTTGGGTTTGCCACTTTGCATTCTATCATGCCGTTTACGGTTCCCAAAGCTCCGGAGGAAGTGAAGGAAACGCTGCGAAAAGCCCTTTTTGGGGAAAGCCTGAAGTATACGGTTCCGGCAAAAGGCTATGAAACCCAAGGGAAAGTAAAAGGACAGCTCGTGGGAGGAAACCTTTCTATATTATACAGTTTGCTTGGTTCAAAATCCTCGTTGAATACAAAAGATAAAATCCTTTTCATAGAAGATTTGGACGAATACCTGTACCACATTGACCGAATGATGCAAAATCTGAAACGTAACGGCTATTTCGAAAATCTGAAAGGATTAATTGTAGGAAGTATGACCGATATGCACGATAACGAAATTCCGTTCGGACAGAATGAAGTAGGCATAATCATGGAAATCGCAAAAAACTACAACTTTCCAGTCTGTTTTTATTTCCCGGCAGGACATCAGAAAGACAATCGCACGTTAATTCTTGGGAAGGAAGTGCAATTTGAAGTCAATTCCGAAGAAATTATTTTAGAGTTCACAAAATAATGGCCGAACATAATGATTTAGGAAAGCTCGGCGAAGAGTTGGCGGTTGATTTTCTTCAGAAAGAAGGGTACGAAATCGTGGAGCGGAATTGGATTTTTCAAAAAGCGGAAGTGGACATTATAGCCCAAAAGGAAAATGTTCTGGCAATAGTTGAGGTAAAAACCCGTTCTTCTATTGACTTTGGTGACCCACAAGATTTTGTAAATTCCAAAAAAATTAAATTATTGGTAAAAGCTGTGGATGAATATGTTAGCCGTAGTGAGCTTGATTTAACCGTGCGTTTCGACATTGTGGCGGTTTCAAAAGACGCAACCATTTACAAAATAGAGCATCTTCAAGATGCGTTTTATTATTTTTAACAATGTTATAACTATAACATTTTGTTTTTAATTTTATATTTCGCAAATTTTTTCAAACAATCATCAATTAATTATGAAAACGATTTCTTCAGTAGTAGAAAATTATATAAAATCCAAACCTTTCTTACTTAATGGATTAACCCTCGGGATTGTAAATCTTACCTCGTTGGCCCGAATCATGCAACAGGAATTGGAACATGAAATGGACAAGGAAGTGAAACAGGGCGCGATTGTTATGGCGTTAAAACGTTTGTCGGAAGAGCTTGATTTCAGAATCAACCATAAAATTGAGAAGACTTTAAAGAGTATGGGGGAAATCACGGTGCGATCCTCCTTAGTGAATTATAATTTTACCATTAATCCGAGAGTCTTAAACAGACAAGCCGATTTTCTTACCGAAATCAGTTCCTTAAAAGATATTTTCTATACGTCTTCCCGTGGTGTTAATGAAACCAATCTGATTGTAAGCGAGTCGATCAGCGATATCGTTGAGAAGCATTTTGCCGATGAGAAATGGTTGTTAAAAACAGAAAAGCTAGCCTCCATTACGGTAAAACTCCCAAAAGAAAATGTTGGGACGCCGGGCCTTTTCTACTTTATTTTCCAGCGTTTGGCTTGGGAAGGGATTAACATTAATGAAGTGATTTCCACCAATTACGAAGTGACCATTGTGGTAGGCGAAGACCATATTGACAGTGCTTTCAAGGTAATTAAAGATTTGAAAAAGGTATAAAAATTAAACCAATTTGTTATATTTGTTTAACTAACTAACAAAAAATATGTACGAAATTATTCAAAAAGCACATTCCGGAGTAGCTTATTTAGCCTTGGCAGTATTGTTATTTGCCGTGATTAATGCCCTAATGGGTGTTTCTTCTAAGCGCCCTTTCGAAGATAAAGACCGAAAAATTTCTTTATTCGCCTTAATCTTCTGTCACATTCAATTGCTTTTGGGTTTGGCGGTTTATTTTGTATCCCCATTGGGTATGGCGGCACTCGGAGAAATGAGTAATGCGTCATTACGATTAACCTCGTTGGAGCACCCGTTAATTAATATCATAGCGATTGCTTTTATTACGATAGGCTGGTCCAAACATAAAAAAGAAGGTAGCAGTAACGGGAAATTTAAGAAAATCGGTTTCCTGTATCTCGCCGGATTACTTTTCATACTAAGCAGAATTCCTTGGAGCCTTTGGTTCTAACCTTATAAAAGCCCTTTTTAGGGCTTTTTTCTTCAATGGCATATTTCTTGTTAAACAGTATTGCATAAAAAATAAAACATGAAAAAAATTATTGCCCCAATCGTTTTACTTTTCATTTTTGTATTCTTTGCCAGTAGTTTTACCAGCGACAAAATCATACTCAGCAATAAAACCAAAAAAACATTTCAGGATACCTTAGCGGTAGATTCTGCTTTGTTGAATTTGAAATACAGACCTTATAAAAAGGCAGTTCACGCATCGTATTACCATGACAGGTTTAACGGAAGAAAGACCGCAAGCGGAAAACGTTTCGATAATTCAAAATTAACGGCAGCCCACAAAAAGTTACCTTTCGGAACCAAATTGCGTGTTACAAATCCCCTGAACAGCAAATCGGTTATTGTTACCATTACCGACAGAGGTCCGTTTACCCGTGGTCGTGAAATTGATCTTTCCAAAAAAGCCTTTATGGATATTACCCATGCCAAAGGACGCGGCTATCTTAATGTAAATCTGGAAATTATAAAAGAGTAGGTTACCAGGTATTAAAAGGACGATTGCTCAAATAGGCATTGTAATAGTTTTCTTCACCCGTAACTTCGTTCCCCACCCAAATCGGTTTTTCAAAGGCTTCATCCTCTGATGACAACTCGATTTCAGCTATAATAAGTCCTTCGTTATCACCCGAAAACACATCAATCTCATATGTGTGCTTCCCAACCGGTACTTCATAACGGATTTTGTCGATAATACCTTTTTCACACAGCGGCAACAGTTGTTCCGCATCGGTCAGCGCAATTTCTTTTTCCCATTCCAAACGCGTGGTTCCGGATTCGTTTCCTTTTCCTTTAATCGTTAAAAAACCTTTCTCGCCCTTTATGCGCACCCGTACCGTTCTTTCCGGATGGGAATTCAGGTACCCCTGTACAATTCGGTTTTTGGTTGCCGCCCTACTCTTGAAATCGTCGGACAACACTAAGAATTTCCGTTCTATTTCCTGCATTTTGTAAAGAAATTAACATAATTTGGGAGCAAGTTAAGAAAATTATAAAGGACGTGTCGTATTTTTACAAAACCGGAAAGCCAAAATCACAGGGATGAAAGTAATAAGAAAAACAAAATCGGAAATTACGTTGGACCACTTGTTCAGCAAACACTTTTCTGAAGGGACTTATGTTTCTGATGAATCGTTGCATTTTCTGGTGGATCTGGTTCGTTATTTCCGACCGGAGAAGCCCAAGGAAAGCCTTGTTTCCATAGAAAAACTGTTACTTTTTTTAACCGAAAATCCGCAAGAGAAAGCCGTATTCATTACGTATCTGAAGGATTTGCTGAGCAATAGGAAATTCAGCCGTATGCTTTCGGATGCCGGAATTCTGCGTGATTCGGATTTTATTAGTGAAATAAAGAAACGCCTTTTTGATAAGATTCTTCCGTATCAGCCTGAAAAAGATACGTTGGAATATGTTCTGAATCAGGTTTTTTATCTTGATTCGGATACGATTTGGATTGCCAAAATTGCCAATGAGGAATTATTGCGTTTATTAGAAATTCTTGAGTTTTCAGATATTTATTCCTCTGTCAATGAACTTTCCGTTTTATCGGAACTAATTAATGCCATGGGGTTGATTTCCCAACGGATGAGCGGTCGGGCGATGGAAACCGATGTCATTAAAATGGTGCCTGAGTATGATACCCTCGAAAGTCCGTTTGTGGCACTGGAGAAAGAATTTTTGCAGATGGAGAATACAATCAGAAGTCAAAGCGACCATTTCATTACCTCGGATGATTTGCGGTACAAACAATTCCTGATCTTACACAAACAATGCGAAGAGTATGTGGATAAAGCATTCAGTAACAGTTCTAAATTCGGAATCTCGTTAAAGGTAAACCAGAGTTTACTGCGCATACGCCAACAGTTGTACCGATTGAAAATCTTCATTCCGTTATTGCTGGTCAATAAGGAGGAGGATAAAAAAAACAACAGCATCCAACTTGCGCTGAAAATAATCAAATACAATTGTTATAAGAAGAACGTTGGGCAACTCATCAATGAAAGTACGCAATTGCTTTCCTATGAAATTACCCAGCATACCGCAAAAACCGGTGAACATTACATCACGGAATCTTCGAAAGAATATTTTCGGATGTTTTATACCGCCATGGGAGCGGGAGCAGTGGTGGGAATCCTGTGCATTATTAAAGTCCTGCTGGGAAAAATTGAAACGAGCGATTTCGGACATGCCTTTTTATACAGTTTGAATTATGCTGTCGGCTTCGTTTCGATTTTCCTTCTCGGATTTACCCTGGCCACCAAACAACCTGCGATGACGGCCGCAACGATAACCAAAGCATTGGAAAGTGGTATGAAGAAGCAAAACAAGAATGGCGAAAAACACAGTTCGTTCGCGCAGCTGTTTGCCCGATTGTTCCGTTCGCAGTTCATTGCTTTCGTAGGGAATGTCATCATCGCTTTTCCGGTTTCGCTTATCGGGGTCTGGCTGATTGATTATGTACTTCACTACAATATTGTTGAAACAAAATGGAATAAGTTGTTAACCGACATCAGCCCGGTAGCTTCTCCAGCCATCTTCCATGCCGCGATTGCCGGGGTTTTCCTGTTTCTTTCCGGAATCATTTCGGGAAGCGTTTCCAACCGAAACAAACACAATCAGTTTTTTTACCGAATTCAGGAGCATCCGTTACTGAAAAAGAGTTTTGGGGTTGAAAAAACAAAGAAGCTCGCACAATGGGTTGAAGACAATTGGGCCGGAGTCGTTTCCAATACCTGGTTTGGGGTTTTTATGGGAAGTACGGCTTCCATCGGGGTATTTCTGGGGTTGGATTTGGATGTTCGTCACATTACGTTTGTGAGCGGTAATCTGGCACTCGGATTGTATGGTGCGCATTTTAATGTGGACAATTGGATGCTTTTCTGGGGGATTTTCGGAATTGCAGTTATCGGATTCATGAATTTTATTGTGAGTTTTTCCCTTTCTCTGGGATTGGCTTTTCGTTCCAGAAACATTCCGTTTTCCGAAGTACACTTTCTGAACAAAGCGATTTGGACCTATTTCAAGAAGCGACCGATGGCGTTTTTCTTCCCGGTGAAAAACACTACTTCAGACGGATTGTGACAGCTCGAAAATAACATCCGAAGTAATAATGGTTTTCGGATACTCGTTTTTCGACAGATACCACATCGTTTTGGCAATGTTTTCCGGCGCGATACTCCGGTATTTTTTCAGTTTTCCGAACAATAAGGGATTGATGATTTTCATGAAATAGATTCCCATGGTTTCGCCAATTCGCGCTTCTTTTCGATTGCCTGAAATCAGGGAAGGTTCTAAAATGAAGGTTCTCGGAATTCCAGCAGCAATGATTTTCGCTTCCATTTCGCCTTTAATCCGATTGTAGAAAATGGTGCTTTTTGCATTCGCGCCCAAGGCCGAAATCACGATGAACGTTGGAATATTGTTTTGTTTTGCCAATTGCGCTGCCGTAACCGGAATGCCGTAATCAATCGCCTTATACTCTGTTTCGTCAGGAGTTTTGGCTTTGGTGGTCCCGATGCAGCAAAAAACGACATCGCCGGTAAATTCAGTCGCATGGTTTTCCAATTGTAAAACATCGACCAGGTGTTCTTCGATTTTCGGATGGGAGAGATCGATTTTTTTTCGGGAAAACAATTTTATTTTATCATAATCCGAATCGGAAAGCAGCAGTTCCAGCAGCAAACAGCCTGTTAATCCTGAGGCTCCTAAAAGTAGGGCTGTTTTTTTCATCGGTTTCCAAATTTATACTGAATATACATAAATTTACAATATGGAACCAGTGGTACTACAGAGAAAAATTATCCATGTCGATATGGATGCTTTTTATGCTTCGGTCGAGCAGATGGACAACCCGTTGCTCAAAGGGAAACCTGTGGCCGTGGGCGGAAGTGAAGTGCGCGGTGTGGTTTCGGCGGCGAGTTATGAAGCCCGGAAGTTTGGGGTTCGCAGTGCAATGAGCGGTTATCTGGCGAAGAAGTTATGTCCGGAAATTATTTTCGTACGACCTCATTTCGACCGATATAAAGAAATTTCGAAGAAAATCCGTAAAATATTTCACGACTATACCGATTTGGTGGAACCGCTTTCACTGGACGAAGCCTATCTGGACGTGACCCAAAATAAAAAAGGAAATCCGAGTGCGACCCTGATTGCGCAGGAAATCCGTCAACGTATTTTTGAGGAAACGGGTCTGACGGCTTCGGCAGGCATTTCGGTGAATAAATTTGTGGCGAAAATTGCGTCGGATTACAACAAACCCAACGGTCAGAAAACGATCAATCCGGATGAGGTCGAGCTGTTTCTGGAAGCGTTAGACATCAAGAAGTTCTACGGCATCGGAAAGGTAACCGCCGAAAAAATGTACCAACACGGGATTTTTACCGGGAAGGATTTGAAAGAACGCACCCGGGAATATCTGGAAGAACATTTCGGAAAAAGCGGTGGCCATTATTACAGCATTGTCAGAGGAATTCACAATAGTGCCGTGAAACCCAACCGTACGACAAAATCTGTGGCGGCGGAACATACGTTCAATACGAACCTTACTTCGGAAGTTTTCATGGAAGAACGCCTCGAGCGTATCGCGGCGGAACTTTCAAAACGGCTCCAAAAACATAAAATTTCCGGAAAAACGGTTACGTTGAAAATAAAATATTCTGATTTTACATTGCAAACAAGAAGTAAGACATTACCTTATTTTATCTCCGATAAAAGTCTGATTCACGAAACGGCCAAAGAATTGTTGTATCAGGAACGCATGAAAGATTCGGTGCGCTTGTTGGGGATTTCACTCCACAACCTGAATACCGAGACCAAGAAATCGGTAGTCGTTCAACTGAAATTTGAGTTTTAGGAATAAAAAAACCGACTTCAAAAGAAATCGGTTTTAAGTATGTTTTTGTTTGAATTAATCTCTGCTGGAAAGTTTGGAAAGCAAACGTAAAAATTCCACATACAGCCAAACTAAGGTAATCATCAATCCCATGGCGCCAAACCATTCCATGTATTTTGGAAGACTTCTTTGCGCTCCTTTTTCAATCTGATCGAAATCAAGAAATAAATTCAAAGCCGCCACCACAATTACGAAAGCGCTGATTCCGATACTCATTAACGAGTTGCCGTGGTGTACCGGCTGGAAATCCATGAACAGGGAAAGTAACCATGAAATCAGGTAGAAACTGGCGATAGCCAAGGTAGCCGCAACCACTACGGAACGAAAACGTTCGGTTACTTTTACGATATTGTATTTGTACAATCCGAAGCAAACAACGAAAGTTACAAAAGTAGCCCCCACCGCCTGTATTACTAATCCCGGATACATCGATTCAAAAATAGCGGAAAGCCCACCAATAAATAGTCCTTCAAAGACAGCATACCCCGGCGCCAGATACGCGGAATGTTGCGGTTTGAAAGCAGCGATAAGTACTAAAATAAATCCTATGATGGCACCGCCGATAGTTAAAATCATTGGGTTGTACCCGCTGAACGTCATCGACCAGGTTACGGCAGCTCCGGCAACCAGTAAAACCAACATCAGTAAACTTTTGTTGATGGTACCTTGAACCGTCATGGTATCATTATAGTCAATGGCAACCGCTTGATTTTCGTTTGTCTCTTCAGAAGAATAGCGGGTTGTATTGGTGAAAGATTTGTTTTTAAAAAACGGATTGTTCGAATTCATAACGTGTTTTTTGGTTTCTCAAATATACTTTTTTCTATTCAATTTCGGAAATACGTAGTGTGTTTACCATCCCTTTTTCGGTAACCGGCATGGCGGCAAGATTTACCAGCATGTCGCCCGATTTCACATACCCTCTTTCTTTACAAATCGCATTAATGTCATCAATCGTGTCATCGGTACTCACAAATTTATCGTAAAAGAAGGCGTTTACTCCCCAAAGTAAATTCAATTGCGTCAGGATACGTTTGTTGGAAGTGAAAACCAAAACATGCGCATGCGGTCGCCAGGCGGAAACCTGAAATGCCGTGTAGCCACTGTTAGTCAGGGTTGTAATCGCTTTGGCATTGATGTCGTTGGCTAATGTCGCACCGTGATAACAGATGTTTTTGGTGATGTACCGGTTGGTTTTAATCTGAGGTTGGTTTTGCGGTACCTGAATCAGCGGTGAATCTTCCACGGCTTCAATGATCTGGGTCATTTTTTCAATTACCTGTACCGGATAATTACCTACTGAGGTTTCTCCAGAAAGCATCACGGCATCCGCTCCGTCCATCACCGAGTTGGCAACGTCGTTCACTTCGGCACGGGTTGGCGTTAAGCTTGTAATCATGGTTTCCATCATTTGCGTGGCAATAATTACGGGAATACGTGCGGTTTTAGCCCTGTGAACGAGTTTTTTCTGGATCAGTGGCACTTCCTGAGCCGGAATTTCCACACCCAAATCGCCACGAGCGACCATTAATCCGTCGCAAAAAGCAACAATTTTATCGATATTTTCCACAGCTTCCGGTTTTTCAATTTTAGCGATAATCGGAATTTTATGGGTGGAATTGGTCATAATCAAGTCCTGTAAATCTTTCAGGTCTTCGGCGGTTCGCACAAATGAAAGCGCAATCCAGTCCACTTCACTTTTAATGGCAAAAAGCGCGTCACGGATGTCTTTTTCGGTCAATGCCGGCAGGGACACCCTTGTGTTGGGAAGGTTGACTCCTTTTTTGGATTTCAATGGCCCGCCCTGAATGACAACAGCTTCCACCTCGGTGTTTTTATCGGTCGTTAGCACTTCGAAAATCAGTTTTCCGTCGTCAAGCAAAATACGCTCTCCCGGATTAACGTCTTTCGGAAACTCTTTGTAGTTCATGTATACCTTTTCGGCAGTACCCAAAATATCTTCAGCGGTAGTGAACGTAATGCGGTCGCCTTTGCTTACCACAACGTCTTCTTTCATCACCCCTACGCGTAATTTCGGTCCTTGCAGGTCGGCTAAAATGGAAGTGGTATATCCGAATTCGTCGTTCAGTTCTCTGATCATGTCGATGCGTTCTTTCACATCGGTATAATCGGCATGGGAAAAGTTAATTCTAAAAACGTTTACTCCTGCATCAATCATGTCTTTAATCACTTCTTTAGTGCTGCAGGCCGGGCCAAGTGTCGCTACAATTTTCGTCTTTTTTCTTGTTGGCATTGTATTAGAAAATTAAATTATTTTTCGATTTCAATTTATGTTGGTCGATTTTATATGCCGTTGTAATTTGTTTAATGGCGAGTAGTTCGTCAATTAACAGGTCAACGTCGAAAAAATCGTCGGTATTCTCAATTTTTATGATGTAGTCGACTTTTTTCAGTTCGGGAAGCAGAAAAATATTGGTGGTAATGTCCAATTCTGTTTCGTCGAAAAGCGAAGTCGCTTTGGTTTGTCGGGTTACGACTTCCGTTTTGTTGGGAATCAGGTTCCAGTACAATTCGTTTTCTTCGTCATCGAAAACAAATCGGGTAAAATGACTCTTTCCTTCGGGAATCTGAATGCCGATATCGTGTTCGCTTTTTTCAAAGGAAACGGCTAATTTCTGATTGATACAATATGCCAACCGATAATCTTCCAGCGTGGAATGTACCGCGACCAGTTGATAATCAATCGAAATGAAATCGTCAATCTGAATTTTATGAATAGCCATAGTGCTGTAAAAGATAATGTAAATATAGCACATTATGCTTTTAAAAAACAGCCTGAAGTGTTGTTAACGATAATTTAGTGCAGGTGGTGTAGTTAGGTGTTGGGACTCATTTTTTCCTGAAAAGCAAAATAGGCACGTTGTGATGCTTTTTCTTCGGCTTTCTTTTTGGAAGTCGCTCTGGCCCGGGCTACTATTTTGTTGTCGATTTTCAGTTTCACGCCAAAGTATTTCACACCTTCGTTTCCATTGTCTTCAAAAACATCGAAATGAAACGTCTTTTTTTCTTTCTGACACCACTCAATCACCAGACTTTTGTAGCTGATTACCTTTCCTTCCAGTTTCGGAATGTCCACGTAAGGGACAATTACCTTTTTGTGGATAAATTTTTCACAGTATACAAATCCCCGGTCGAGGTAAATGGCTCCGATTAAGGCCTCGAAAAGATTCCCGTGAATGTTTTCGCCGAAATGCTGCGTAGAGACCTTGCTTTCCACATATTTAATCAGGTTCAGGTCTTTTCCCAGTTCGTTCAAATGGTCCCGACTGACAATTTTCGATCGCATTTTGGTTAAATACCCTTCGTCTCCCGTGGGAACTTCATTGAATAAATGGGCCGCAATTACAGAGCCCAACATGGCATCACCCAGAAATTCCAATCGCTCATAGTTGATGGAGTTTCCTTTTTCATCCACTTTGTTCATGGAACGATGGGTGAAGGCTTTGCGGTAATTGTTTAGGTTTAAAGGTTTGAACCCCAGTATCTTTTGGATGGCATCAAAAAAAATCCCGTCTTCTGAAGAGCGGGAATTTGAAAATATTTTCTTGATGATACTCATGACAAATGATTACTCTTCTAGTTTTTTGAATAAAACGCAAGCGTTGTGACCACCGAAACCGAAAGTATTGCTCATGGCAACTTTCACATCTCTTTTTTGAGGTTGGTTTAGTGTTAAATTCAAATTTGGATCGATATTCTCATCTACCACCGAGTGGTTAATTGTTGGAGGAACAATACCGTGTTTCATTGCTAAAATGGAAGCAATGGCTTCGATTGCACCGGCAGCACCCAACAAATGACCTGTCATTGATTTGGTGGAGTTAATGTTAATGGTTTTTGCATGCTCGCCAAAAACCGCACTGATGGCTTTCAATTCGGCAACATCACCAAGCGGCGTGGAAGTTCCGTGCGTGTTGATATGATCTACATCTTCCGGTTTCATTCCCGCGTCTCTTAACGTGTTGTTCATTACCGCAATTACTCCAATTCCTTCCGGATGTGGAGCTGTAAGGTGGTATGCATCGGATGACATTCCGCCACCGCCAACTTCGCAATAAATTTTTGCACCACGGGCTTTCGCGTGTTCGTATTCTTCCAATACTAAGGCACCGGCACCTTCACCCAGAACAAATCCGTCACGGGTTGCGTCGAACGGTCTTGAAGCGGTTTCGGGACTTTCATTACGGGTGGATAAAGCATGCATGGAGTTGAATCCGCCCATACCGGCAATGGTTACCGCAGCTTCCGATCCTCCGGAAATGATAACATCACACATTCCCAAACGGATGTAGTTGAAGGCATCAATTAACGCATTGGCAGAAGAAGCACAAGCAGAAACAGTGGTATAATTTGGTCCCATAAAGCCATTTCGCATTGAAATATGCGCCGGGGCAATATCGGCAATCATTTTTGGGATAAAGAAAGGATTGAATTTTGGCGTTCCGTCACCTTTAGCATAATAAATAACTTCGTCCTGGAAGGTTTCCAAACCACCGATTCCGGCACCCCAGATAACTCCAACCCTGTATTTATCCACATTATCAGCAGTAATTCCGGCGTCTTTAATCGCCTCATCACTTGCCGCAACGGCGTATTGCGCAAATTTATCCAATCTACGAGCCTCTTTACGATCCATATATGCTTCGATGTTGAAGTTCTTTACTTCGCAGGCGAATTTTGTTTTGTGCTTTTCGGTATCGTAATATGTTATTGGGGCTGCGCCGCTTTTACCATTGATCAGTCCATCCCAGTATTCTTCGATGGAATTTCCTATAGGGGTAAGAGCGCCTAAACCTGTTACTACAACTCGTTTTAATGCCATAATATATTTTTTACAATGTATTTAAACAAATAATACCCATGTTGCTTTTCTTTAATCTGTAAAGGAAACATGGGTAGTAGATTGTATTTTTTTGATTGCTCCCAATCAGTTTTTTTCCTAGATGGCAAAAATAATAACACCCATGCATTCCGAAGAATACATGGGATGTGTATTAGTTATTATTTTTTAGCTTCTTCGATGTAAGAAATAGCTTGACCAACAGTAGCAATGTTTTCAGCTTGGTCGTCCGGAATTTGAATATCGAATTCTTTTTCGAACTCCATGATAAGCTCAACAGTGTCTAATGAATCAGCTCCTAAGTCGTTTGTGAAGCTTGCTTCTGTTACAACTTCATTTTCGTCAACACCTAATTTGTCTACGATAATCGCTTTTACTCTTGATGCAATGTCTGACATAATCTTTAATTTTAAAATTTAATTTGTTGGCAAAAATAAAAAACTTTATTTTAAAACAACATTTTAGTTAATAAATGTGACTACGAAATTAAAAAAATAATTTTATAAAGACCTCTATTTTCTATTTATTATCATTTATTATTCTTTTTTTTGCACTGTAAAAACGATGGTTCTTTACGTAATAAAAATTACAGGATAAATGAAACGAATAGTAATTTTTGCTTCCGGTTCGGGTTCGAATGCCGAAAATATCATACTACATTTTAAAAATAAAAGCCAAGGAAACGTAATCGCGGTATTGTCTAACAATCTGCATGCCAAAGTGTTGGATCGTGCTAAAAATCACGACATTCCTGTTGTTGTTTTCAATAAGACCGAACTTAGTGACGGAACGGTTCTGGAAAAACTCAATGAACTGCAACCTGATTTAATCGTCTTGGCAGGTTTTCTTTTGATGTTTCCGGCAGCCATTATCGCACAATATCCTGATAAAATAATAAACGTACATCCGGCGCTGTTGCCAAAATACGGCGGAAAAGGCATGTATGGCATGAAGGTGCATCAGGCCGTTCTGGAAAATAAAGAGAAAGAAACCGGCATTTCCATTCATTATGTCAACGAACATTACGATGAAGGCGCCATTATTTTTCAGTCCACCGTAAATGTTGAGGATTGTACGACACCGGAAGAAATTGCTGCAAAAGTGCACGAACTGGAACACCGTCATTTTCCCGAAGTAATTGAAAAACTAATCTCTCAAAAGTAATAGTTGAAATCCTACGAAGTACATATCTATACGGATGGGGCGTCCAAGGGTAACCCTGGGCCTGCCGGTTACGGTGTGGTTATGGAAATGGTGGGTACGCCATATAAAAAAGAGTTTTACGAAGGATTCCGACTGTCGACCAACAACCGCATGGAATTGCTGGCGGTGATTGTCGGATTAGAGAAATTAAAAAAACAGGGGACTGCCGTTTTGGTTACTTCCGATTCCAAATATGTAATTGATTCGGTGGTAAAAGGCTGGGTTTTCGGATGGGAAAAGAAGCATTTCGTCGGAAAGAAAAATCCCGATTTATGGATGCGTTTTCTTAAGGTTTACCGCCTGCATCAGGTTGATTTCCGTTGGATTAAAGGACACAATAATCATCCGCAAAACGAACGCTGCGACGCCTTGGCGGTGATGGCTTCCCAACAGCCAAAACTCTCCATAGACACTTTTTACGAAAAAGAAGAGGGTCATTTGTTTTGATTTCCATAACTTTAGGGAATGAAAAGGTCCCCAACTCTTTTTTTGTCACTACTGTTTTTTTTGTTGATTGGCGGTAGCTGCTATTCTCAGAAAAAACCGGAGCTCGCTTTGAATAAAGAGGGGGTGAAGGTATATCTGACCAAATTTGACTCCACCGCATTTAAAGAATATCGCGCGGTAATGACCGTAAATGCGAATATCGACACCATTGTCAAACAGTTGGTGGATGTTAAGAATCTTAAAAAGTGGAATTACAAAACGCGCAAAAGTGAATTGGTTAAGAAGATTTCGGATTCTTCTTGGATATTTTACATGACACATCATTTAGGTTGGCCCATTCAGGATCGGGATCATGTTTCCAAAGTGACTTTGACAAGAAATGAAAATGAACGGATCATTACCATTCTTCCCGAGAACCGTTTGCTTAAAGAAAAACCCGGTTATGTCCGACTGACAAATTTTAAAGGGTTTTGGTGTCTGAAAAAAGTATCCGACACACAAACGCTTGTGATTCAGCAAATTTACGGCAATCCCGGAGGCCATATTCCGGCGTTTATGATAAATATGGTTATTACAAAAGGTCCTTTCGACACCTTTCGCGAACTGAGGAAGCGGGTCGAAAATCTTAACAAAAAATAGGCTTTTGCGAACCAAAACAAAATCGTACATTTGCACCTTCAAAATTAATATCATTTTATGAATAAATTATTGATAGTAGGGACAGTAGCGTTTGATGCAATTGAAACTCCTTTCGGGAAAACCGACAAAATTTTAGGTGGAGCAGGAACTTATATTGGACTTTCGGCTTCACATTTCAACTTGAAATCAGCCATTGTTTCTGTGGTAGGAGATGATTTTCCTCAAGAATATCTGGATTTATTAAAAAGCAAAAACATCGATATTTCCGGTCTTGAAGTGGTTCAGGGCGGAAAAACATTCTTCTGGAGTGGTCGTTACCATAACGATTTGAATTCCAGAGACACCCTAGATACCCAATTGAACGTATTGGCTGATTTTCAACCAAAAGTTCCTGCCGATTTCAAAAACGCCGATGTGGTAATGCTAGGAAACTTGCACCCAATCGTTCAAAGCAGTGTTTTAGATCAGATGGAAGTAAAACCGAAATTGGTGGTTTTAGACACGATGAATTTCTGGATGGATTGTGCATTACCTGAATTGTTGGACGTAATGAAACGCATCGACGTAATTACAATCAACGATGAAGAGGCCCGTCAGTTGTCCGGAGAATATTCTTTGGTGAAAGCGGCGGCAAAAATTCATACGATGGGACCAAAATATGTGGTAATCAAAAAAGGAGAGCACGGAGCGTTATTGTTCAATGAGAGCAAAGTGTTCTTTGCACCGGCATTGCCATTGGAAGAAGTATTCGATCCAACCGGAGCAGGAGATACTTTCGCAGGTGGTTTCGCAGGATTCATTACGCAAAGTGAAAACATTTCGTTTGACAATATGAAAAACGCCATCATTTACGGATCTAATTTAGCGTCGTTCTGTGTGGAGAAATTCGGAACAGAGCGAATGGAAAATCTGGAAAAAACAGAAGTGCTGTCTCGTTTACAGGAGTTTAAAGCCTTGACACAATTTGATATCGCGTTAGAAAACTAACACTATACACATGAGCCTCGGAAACGGGGCTCTTTTAATTAATACAACAACACAACAACTATGAGCGACGCTTTAAAACACGAGTGTGGCATTGCCCTTTTAAGATTAAAAAAACCTTTAGAATACTACAAGGAAAAATACGGTACGGCTTTTTACGGGGTACAGAAAATGTACCTGTTAATGGAAAAGCAGCACAACCGCGGTCAGGATGGTGCCGGTTTGGCCAGCATCAAACTCGACGTGGAACCGGGAGAACGTTACATCAGTCGTGTACGTTCCAATCAGGCACAGCCCATTCAGGACATCTTTGCGCAAATTAATCAGCGCATCAACGACGAAATGGAACAGCATCCTGAATATCAGGATAATGTTGCGGCACAAAAAGCAAACATCCCCTACATCGGTGAGTTGTTTTTAGGACATGTCCGCTACGGAACATTCGGTAAAAACAGCATTGAAAGTGTACACCCGTTTCTTCGTCAGAACAACTGGATGCACCGCAATCTGATTGTGGCCGGAAATTTCAACATGACCAACGTGAAAGAACTTTTCGAAGACCTGGTGCGTTTGGGGCAGCATCCGAAGCAAATGGCGGATACCGTTACCGTGATGGAAAAAATAGGACATTTTCTGGATGATGAGGTGACCGATTTGTACCAGGAATGTAAAAATGAAGGCTTAAGCAAAAGAGAAGCTTCTCCGGTTATTGCCGAGAAACTAAATATAGGAAGAATCTTAAGAAGAGCTTCCAAAAACTGGGATGGCGGTTATGCCATGGCAGGATTGTTAGGTCACGGTGATGCTTTTGTAACCCGTGATCCGGCTGGAATCCGTCCGGCATTTTACTATGAAGATGAAGAAATTGTAGTGGTGGCTTCGGAACGACCGGTAATTCAAACCGTTTTCAACGTGCCTTTCGAATCCATTAAGGAAATCACTCCCGGACACGCAATTATCATTAAAAAAGACGGTCGTGTAATCGACGAACAAATCCGCGAAGCATTACCGTTGAAAGCTTGTTCTTTCGAGAGAATTTATTTCTCCCGAGGCAGTGACGCCGAAATTTATCAGGAACGTAAGAATTTAGGGAAATTAATCATGCCGGCCGTTTTGGAAGCGGTTGAAAATGACACCGACAATTCCGTTTTCTCTTACATTCCGAATACGGCGGAAACCTCTTTCTACGGGATGGTGGAAGCGGCCAATGATTTCTTGAACCAAAGAAAGATAGCTGATATTTTAGCAAATAAGGAGTCGCTTTCCGCAGAAAAATTACAGGAAATTTTATCGGTAAAACTGCGTTCGGAAAAAATTGCGATTAAGGATGTGAAACTGCGTACGTTCATTACCGAAGACAGCAGTCGTGACGATATGGTGGCACACGTGTATGATGTGACCTACGGTGTAATCAAACCGACCGACAATCTGGTGATTATCGACGACAGTATCGTTCGCGGCACTACGTTACAGAAAAGCATCATAAAAATGATGGACCGACTGAATCCAAAAAAAATAGTGATCGTTTCCTCGGCACCGCAAATCCGTTATCCGGACTGTTACGGAATCGACATGGCAAAACTGGAAGGTTTGGTGGCATTCCGAGCGGCAATGGAATTATTGAAAGAGCGTAATTTGCTGCACATCGTTGAAGAAGTGTATCAGAAATCTAAAGCTCAGGAGAATTTCCATGACAGCGAAGTGGTCAATTACGTCAAAGAAATTTATGCACCGTTCACCGACCAGGAGATTTCCGATAAAATTGCTCAGATGTTAACGGAAAGTTCCGTAAAAGCAGAGGTTAAAATCATCTTCCAGACAGTTGAGAATTTACATATCGCCTGTCCTAAAAATTTAGGGGATTGGTATTTTACAGGTAACTATCCAACCGATGGGGGAAATCGCGTGGTAAATCGTGCGTTCATGAATTTCTATGAAGGCAAGGACGCCAGAGCATACTAAAATACAGACAAAAATGCTTTTCATCGATTTTATACGCAGTTTATCTGTTTTTTTTGATTGATGAAAACTGTCGCAATACATTCGTACTACCATAGCATTAGTAGGTTAAGTTTATGGTAGATTTGGGGCAAAAAGGGTGGAAGCAATTCCACCTTTTTTATTTTCTGTATTTTCCGTTTTTGAGGTTGTTTTGTCAACGAAAAGTAAGGAAAATGCACTTTATCGAAAAAAAATGCAGTATGTCTGATTTATTTGAAGTTCAATTACTATCGCCATACATTCGTATCACCATAGCATTAGTAGGTTAAGTTTATGGTAGATTTGGGGCAAAAAGGGTGGAAGCAATTCCACCTTTTTTATTTTATAAAAATTCGAAAAAAAACATAAAAAAAGAGAACCGTAATTGGTTCTCTTTTTGTTTTATAAAGGAATAAGAAATTCTTATTTCGCTGCTGCGTAACGTTTAGCCACTTCTGCCCAGTTAATTACGTTGAAGAACGCTTCAATATAATCCGGACGTCTGTTTTGGTAGTTCAGGTAATATGCATGCTCCCAAACATCCATTCCTAAAATAGGTTGTCCTCCGCAAGGTACGCCCGGCATGATTGGGTTGTCCTGATTCGGAGTGGAACAAACTTCCAGTTTTCCGTCTTTTACACACAACCAAGCCCATCCGGAACCAAAACGGGTTGCGCCGGCTTTTGCAAACTGCGCTTTAAACTCGTCAAAAGAACCGAAAGCAGCGTTGATAGCGGCTGCCAATTCTCCTGTCGGAAGTCCGCCGGCATTCGGAGCCATGATTTCCCAAAACATAGTGTGATTGTAATGACCGCCACCGTTGTTGCGCACGGCCATGTTGTTCATGTCAAGATTTTGAAGGATGTCTTCAATCGATTTTCCTTCCAAATCTGTTCCTGCGATAGCCGCATTTAGGTTGGTGATGTAAGCATTATGATGTTTCGAGTGGTGAATTTCCATGGTGCGGGCATCAATGTGCGGCTCCAAGGCGTCATATGCGTATGGTAACTTTGGTAATTCAAAAGCCATGATATTTTATATTTAAAGATTAATAATTAAATTCATTCAAAATTATAAATTTATCTTCGTAAAAGAAAATAGACTGGGGTAATTTAAGATTACTTAAACATTAATAAGAACAATACTGTGGAAAAATCCGCTTTTATCATATACGACGCTTCGGCCGGTTCGGGAAAAACGTATACGCTGGTTAAAGAATATTTGAAAATTCTGATGCTGGCAAATACGAATGATGCCTATAAAAAAATCCTCGCCATTACCTTTACCAACAAAGCGGTGGAGGAAATGAAATCGCGTATTGTGACTTCCCTGCACGAGTTTTCAAAGGACGAACCGAGCGAAAAAGCCCTAGATTTCATGAAAGACGTAGCGGCGGAAACGAATCTTTCATTGGCCACCATCAAAGACAAGTCGAAAGCAATTATCAAAAACATCATTCACAATTATGCGGCGTTTGACATTTCCACGATAGATAAATTCACACATAAGGTAATCCGCGCGTTTGCACATGATCTGAATTTACCCGTGACGTTTGAAGTGTCGCTGGAAACCGATTTGCTCTTGCAGGAAGCCGTGGATGCGATTATTGCCAAAGCCGGAGAAGATGAGGTGCTGACTAAAATACTGGTCGATTTTTCGGTAGACAAGACCGATAACGATAAGAGTTGGGACGTGACCCACGAATTGTTCGATGTGAGCAAACTGTTGGTCAACGAAAACAACCGAAACGAAATTTCGCATTTTCATGAAAAAACGATTGACGAATTTCTGGTGATCAAACAACAATTGTCGGAAGAAATTAAGAAGTTAGATGAAGAATGTGTGGCGTTCGCCAATGAAGCACTACAATTGATAGAAAGTAATGCGATTGATGTAAGTTCGTTTTCCCGCGGCACGTTCCCGAATCACTTGGGCTACATTCAGAAAGGCGAATTGAAAAGCTCACACAAAAAGTTTTTTGAACCCGATGACATTCAGGTAAATAAAACCGCAAAAGACAAAGCAATCATCGAAAGCATTGCGCCTGAATGGATTGCGATTTTGGCCAAAGTCTATAAAAATTACGAAAAGAAGAATTTCTATTCGGCTTTTCAGAAAAACATCACCCCGTTATCGTTGCTGAATTCCATCGCGCAGGAATTGGACGCGATTCAGAAAGAGAAAAACATTTTGTCGATTTCCGAATTCAACGCCATTATTTACAACGAAATTCAGAACCAGCCCGCGCCGTTTATTTACGAACGTTTGGGCGAGCGTTACAAGCATTTCTTTATCGACGAATTTCAGGATACGTCCGAAATGCAGTGGCACAATCTGGTACCATTGATTGACAATGCGCTTTCTTCCGAAGATTTGTCGGGAGCGCAAGGGTCACTCATGATTGTAGGCGATCCGAAACAGTCGATTTACCGTTGGCGTGGTGGAAAAGCGGAACAGTTCATCAGTCTGAGTAAAACCGAAAATCCATTTTCCAATCCGAGTAAACAGTTGGTACGATTGGGTACGAATTACAGAAGTTATTCGGAAGTCATCGCATTCAATAATGCGTTTTTTGCAATGCTGGCCGATGAATTTTCGAATGAAGATTATCAAGATTTGTACCGAAACAAAAGTCATCAGGAAGCCAACACCAAAAAAGGCGGTTATGTAAACATTTCCTTTATTCCGAAAGTGGAAAAATCCGACGAGACATCCGATGAAGAAACCGACGACAAAGAACAACTGTATCTGAAAGCCACTTTAGCGACGATTGAAAAAGTGAAAGCGAAAGGATTTCAGTACCGCGATATCGTTTTGCTTACGCGGAAGCGAACTTCAGGAGTAGCCTTGGCCAATTATTTAACCGAAAATGACATTCCGATTCTGTCTTCGGAAACCTTGCTGATTGATAACGCGACCGAAGTGAAGCTGATTTTGAACGTATTGCGCTATCTAAAAAACAGCAACGACAAAGAAGCCAAGGCAGCCTTTTTGTATTTCATCGCCAAAAACAAACAAACCGAATTGCCGATTCACGATTTCATCGAAACCGGAATGACCAAATTTTCGGAAGAAGAGCTGCAAAACTGGTTGATGGCATTCGGCATTGGCATCTCCTTTAAAAACTGCCGAAAAAAATCGCTGTATGAAGCGGTGGAGATTATTGTTTCGACCTTCATCAAAGAAAAAAGCACGGTTTCCTATGTGCAGTATTTTATGGATTTGGTGTTGGAACGCGATGTGCGTACCCAGGCCGGAATTTCCGATTTTCTGGAGTATTGGGAAAATAACGGCACCAAATTCAGTATTCCGTCTCCGGAAGGAAACGATGCGGTCCGGATTATGACGATTCACAAATCGAAAGGACTGGAATTTCCGGTAGTGATTTTTCCGTTTGCCGAAGAAGATTACGCCCGTTCGCCAAGAAATAAAATGTGGCTGGAACTGGAAGATGACAATTTGAATATCCCAAAAGCACTGGTCGATGCCAAAAAAGAAGTGGCCGAATACGGAGACAATGCTGCGCAGGTGTATGAGGAACGGAGCCAGGAAGAACTTTTGGATAACATCAATGTGTTGTATGTGGCGTTAACCAGAGCCGAAGAGCAGCTGTATGTCATTTCCAATAAAAATTTAACGAGTAAAGGCGAACTGACGAACAACATGTCGTCGTATTTTATCAAATACCTTGATTCTAAAGGCGTGTATCAGGACGATCAATCGGAATTTGAATTTGGCGACGGGAACCGACTTTCGGCATCCAAAGACGAAAAAGAAAAACAGCCTACCATAGAAATCGTGAAGGAAGTTTTCAATCCGAAGAAAATCAAAATCGCCCAACGTGAAGCCTTGATGTGGGGTACCGATCAAATCAAAGCGATTGAATTCGGAAACGTGATGCACGAGATTTTGTCGTTTGTGAAAACCGCCTCCGATGTTCATTTGGCAATCGAAAAAGCCATCGAGAGCGGCCTGATAACCGAATCGCAAAAACCGGAAGTGGAACGCACCCTGAGTGAAATTGTATGTCATCCGGAATTACAACGCTTTTTTGAAGCGGATAAAAAAGTGTTCAACGAACAGAATATCATTAAGCCGGGAACCGCAACCATCAAACCCGACCGTGTTTCGGTGCAGGGAAACTTGGCATATCTGTTGGACTACAAAACCGGCTCACATCAGACCAAATATGAAGCGCAGTTGGCAGAATACGAAAAAGCGTTACAGGAGATGGGATTTTCTGTAGAGAAAAAAACGTTGGTATATATAGGAGAAAAATTAGAAGTAGTACATTTGTAACTCAGAAAGCAGAAGGTTTAATCAATGAAAATAATCAAATAAGCAAACACACTATAATAATGTACGGAAAAATCAAAGAGCATTTGCAAAATGAATTAAATGCAATTCAGGAAAACGGGTTGTATAAAAAAGAGCGCATCATTACCTCGCCACAGGGTGCGGAAATTACCGTTAACAATGAGACGGTTTTAAATTTCTGTGCGAACAACTATTTGGGTTTGTCGTCCCATCCGGAAGTGGTACAGGCGGCCAAAGACACTTTGGATACGCACGGATTCGGAATGTCGTCGGTGCGTTTCATTTGCGGAACACAGGATATTCATAAAACCTTGGAAAAAAAGATTGCCGATTTCTACGGAACGGAAGATACGATTTTATACGCCGCGGCTTTTGATGCCAATGGTGGCGTTTTCGAACCGTTGTTAGGAGAAGAAGACTGTATTATTTCCGACAGTTTGAATCACGCTTCGATTATTGACGGGGTACGTTTGTGTAAAGCCGCCCGTTACCGTTATAAGAACAATAATATGGAAGATTTGGAACAGCAACTGATTAAGGCCAATCAGGAAGGACGTCGTTTCAAATTAATCGTTACCGATGGCGTGTTCTCGATGGACGGCTTGGTGGCGCCACTGGATAAAATCTGTGACTTGGCCGATAAATACGATGCGATGGTAATGGTAGACGAATGTCATGCTGCCGGTTTCATCGGGGCAACCGGAAAAGGAACGCTGGAGGCTAAAGGGGTAATGGGCCGCGTGGATATTATCACGGGAACCTTAGGAAAAGCACTTGGCGGTGCCATGGGAGGATATACTACCGCTAAAAAGGAAGTAATCGAGATTTTGCGTCAGCGTTCGCGTCCGTATTTGTTTTCGAATTCTTTGGCGCCTGCGATTGTAGGGGCTTCCATCAAGGTTTTTGAGTTGTTGGAAAAAGACACTTCGTTGCGTGATAAGTTGGAATGGAATACCAATTATTTTAAAGCGGGAATGAAAGCGGCCGGTTTTGATATTATTGACGGGGATTCTGCCATCGTTCCGGTGATGTTGTATGATGCAAAATTGTCGCAGGTAATGGCAGATGAATTGTTAAAAAAAGGGATCTATGTGATAGGTTTCTTCTTCCCGGTAGTACCAAAAGACAAAGCCAGAATTCGTGTGCAATTGTCTGCAGCTCACACTAAAGAACACTTGGATAAAGCGATTTTGGCGTTTACAGAGGTTGGAAAAATGTTAAATGTGATATAGATCAGGGTTTTTTTAGTAGGAAAATGTATTTTTTTTAACAAATCGCTTTGTAATTAATATTTAACCTCTTATTTTTGTCTCAATTATAATTATTGTAATTAAATAAAAAAAGTATGAAACATCTAAACAGATTATTTGTTGCTGCTCTTATGTTTGCAGGATTAAGCTCTCAAGCACAGGATAGTAACAATCCATGGGCTATCTCATTTGGTGCTAACGCAGTAGATGGTGGTAGAGTGAGTGCTGCTTCTAAAGTAGAAGATCAGTTTTCTCAATATTTCAATGCGAAAGCTTATTGGAATATCATTCCTTCAGTGTCTTACGTAAACGTATCAAGACACGTTGGTAACAACTTCTCTTTCGGAATTACGGGGTCGGTAAACAAAATTGATAAATTTGTTTGGGAAAGACCTACAAATCCTGGTGAATACCCGGTAACAAATCCTGGAGATTTAATGTATTATGCAGCTGACGGGGTTATCAAGTACAGCTTCATGAACGCTTTGAAATCGAAATGGATTGATCCTTCTGCACACATCGGTGGAGGTTACACTTTCATGGGTGATGCTTCTGCAGGTACGGTAAACGGAGGTTTAGGCTTAGCTTTCTGGTTCACAGAGCAAGTTGGTTTAACTTTCCAATCTACTTACAAACATTCATTCGACGAAACAAGAACGCCTAATGTAGATATCGCATCTCATTTACAGCACTTTGTTGGTCTTTCTTTCAAATTCGGAGGAAAAGATACAGACGGAGACGGAATCTATGATAAAGACGACGCTTGTCCAGAAGTTGCTGGTTTAAAAGAATTCCAAGGATGTCCTGATACGGATGCTGACGGAATCGCTGATAAAGATGATTCTTGTCCAGAAGTTGCTGGTCCAAAAGAATTAAACGGTTGTCCTGATACTGACGGAGACGGAATCGCTGATAAAGATGATGCATGTCCTGAAGTTGCTGGTCCTGCTGCTATGAACGGTTGTCCTGATACTGACGGTGACGGAGTAGCTGATAACCTTGACAAATGTGTTGACGTTAAAGGTCCTGCTGAAAACGCTGGTTGTCCTTGGCCTGATACAGACGGTGACGGTGTAGCTGATAAAGATGACAAATGTGTTGACGTGAAAGGTACTGTTGCAAACAACGGATGTCCTGAAGTGTCTGAAGACGCAATGAAAAAATTAAACGCTTACGCTAAAACGATTTTGTTCAACTCTGGTAAGTCTTCGTTCCAAAAACAAACTTTCCCGGTATTACAATCAATTGCTGCTATCTTGAAAGAGTATCCAACTTCTAAATTCAGCATTGAAGGTCACACTGATTCAAGTGGTTCAGACGCTGCTAACTTGAAATTATCTAAAGACAGAGCTGCTGCGGTTAAAAATTACTTAATCGATAACGGTATCGCTGCTGACAGATTAACTTCAGAAGGTTTTGGTGAGTCTAAACCAATTGACTCTAACAAAACAGCTAAAGGTAAAGCTAACAACAGACGTGTAGAAGTTAAATTAGCTAACTAATCTAGCCAAACAATCAAATAAATATTGAAACGTCCCGATTTATCGGGACGTTTTTTTTATTTTTATGGTATGACACATTTTTCTTTCCTCGATAAATTAAGCCATCAAATCGTTTCTGATTTCGGAACCTCCCTTTCGGAAATTACCATAATATTACCCAATAAAAGAGCCCGCGTTTTCCTTTTGGAAGCGCTGAAGGGACAATTGAATCAAACGGTCTTTGCTCCGAGCATTATCAGTATCGAAGATTTCATTCAGGATGTGGCGGGAATCAGAGCCATTGATCCGGTGGAATTGCTTTTCGAATTTTACAATGTTTACCTTTCGGTAACCCCTGTTGAAAAACAACAGGAATTTGATTTGTTTGCCAACTGGGGTAAAACCTTGTTGCAGGATTTTAATGAAATTGACCGCTATCTTTTAAAACCATCTCACGTTTTTTCGTATCTCAAGGATATCGAAGTCCTGAAACGTTGGGATTTGCAACCTTCTGAAACCACGGTTTTAATTGACAATCATCTGGAATTCTGGAGCCGCCTGCCGGAGTATTATGAAACATTATACGCGCATTTAAAAAATAAAGGTTTTGGCTATCAGGGGTTGATTTATCGGGAAGCCGTTGATAACTTACAGCATTTTTCCGAAGCGCTGGCAGGTAAAAGACTCATTTTTGCCGGTTTTAACGCGTTGAATCAGGCCGAGGAAAAAATTATACAGCAATTGTTATTCAACGAACAGGCAAAAATTTATTGGGATATTGATGCGGTATTTCTTAAAGACGGGCATCATGATGCCGGTTTGTTCATTCGTCGATTCCAGAAAGAATGGAAACAATACACCACCCAGCCTTTCGAATGGATTGTCAATGAGTTCGGCAAAGAGAAGAACATCCAAATCATAGGGACGCCCAAAACGATAGGACAGGCTAAAATTGCAGGAAAGATTGTTGAACAAATTCAGAATAACGGCCAGAGTCTGGATACAACGGCTTTGGTGCTTGGAGAAGAAAACCTACTGATTCCGGCACTTTATGCTTTGCCAAACACCGTCCAGAGTCTGAATATCACCATGGGCTACAGCAGTAAAAATAATCCTGCCCAGATTTTAGTCAGCAAATTGTTTAAGTTACATGCCAATGCGATCCAGCGTAGTGAAAAAAGCTATACGTTTTATTACAAAGAAGTCCTGGATATTCTCACGCATCCTTTGGTGGAGCCTTATAACAATGCTGCTGCCGTGATTCGCATTATCAATCAGAACAACATCACTTTCTTATCACAGAAAAAATTCCTCGAACTCAATCAGGATGCATCCGAACTGTTTCAACTCCTGTTTGAGCGTTGGGAGAATGATGCGGTTTCTGTTTTGAATCGGCTGTCGAGAATTATCCTTTCCATAAAATCTTTTTTAGGTAACGATTCGGAAGAAGACAAAGTAGCCAAAGCTTTTCTGTATTCCATTTTTAAGACGATTAACAAACTGATCAATTATCAGGAAAAATACAACCGAATCGATTCGGTGGCGATGTTGCATACGATTTACAAACAGATTGTCGATTTGGCTGAAGTTTCCTTTGAAGGCGAACCGCTTTCCGGACTGCAGGTTATGGGTGTGTTGGAAAGTCGCGTGCTCGATTTCGAAAACGTAATCATTACGTCTATGAACGAAGGGGTGTTTCCGGCGGGTAAATCGATGAATTCCTTTATTCCGTATGATGTGAAACGCGAATTGGGACTGCCAACCTACAAAGAGAAAGATGCGATTTATTGTTATCATTTTTATCACTTGTTGTTGCGCGCCAAGAATATTTATTTGTTGTACAATACCGAAAGCGAAGGGTTGGATGCGGGAGAGAAAAGCCGTTTCATAACACAACTGGAAATTGAGAAACAACCAAATCATACCATCACGCATCAGATTTACAATGCCTATTTGCCGGACAAGGCCTACGAACCGATTGTGGTGCCAAAATCCGAAAGGGTAATGGAACGACTGCAGGAAATCGCTACAGGAAAAGGGTTTTCGCCTTCGGGATTAACGAGTTATATCCGAAATCCGATACAGTTTTACAATCAGCGCGTGTTGCGTATTTCGGAAGTGGAAGAAGTGGAGGAAAATATTGCCTTGAATACGCTGGGAACCATTATTCACGGGGTTTTGGAAGAGTTGTACAAACCGTTTGTAGGCCAATTTCTGTCTGTTGAAAAAATTGCGGAAATGCTCTCCAAAGCGAATGGTGAAGTCGAAAAGCAATTCCGTGAGGTTTACAAAGAAGGGGAAATCAGGAAAGGAAAAAACCTTTTGGCTTTTGAAGTGGCCAAGCGTAATGTGTTCAATTTTCTGAATGAAGAAAAGAAACGGATTGAAAACGGTGATGAGGTAAAAGTACTCGCTCTAGAAATTTCATTGGATCGTACCTTGGAAGACGCCCGTTTGCCTTATCCGGTAAAAATCGCGGGTAATGTAGACCGAATCGAACAACGCAACGGAAAAATACGCATCATCGATTATAAAACCGGGAAAGTGGAACTTAAAAGCGTGCAGCTGAAAGACTGGACCGGCTTGACCTTAGACATCAAAAACGATAAGATTATCCAGTTGTTGTGCTATGCATTCATGTACGAGCAACAAACCAACGGCATGGAAATGGAAGCCGGAATTATTTCCTTCAAAAACATGAAAGCAGGATTTTTGCCTTTTGGAATCAAGGAAGATAAAAATGTGGATGTGGTAATAACTCCAGAAGTTTTGGATGCTTTTAAAACGGAAGTCATTGCACTTATTAATGAAATGCTAAATCCGGAAGTTTCTTTTGAAGAAAAATTGGATTAAACACTTTTAAAAAAATCCAACAACACTTTTCCCAGTTTGTCTTTGTTTTCGATGTGACTCATGTGTCCGTCCGGAAACGAAACGAATCGGACTTCCGTTCCGACAATCTGTTCCTTACTTTCATCGTAATTGAGCACCGGATCTTTTTGGCCTAAAATCAGCATAATAGGATAGGGAGCAAAATGCAATAGCACTTCACGGTCGTTCCGTGTTTTCATGCCTTCCAAAGCGGCTACGATTCCCTGAAGCGGCGTTTTAAGCGCTTCCAGTTTCACACTTTCAATCTCTTCGGTCAGTTTTTCACGGTTATCTTCACTGAACAAATTCGCTATCGACATGCGGATGAATGCGGAATAATCTTTTTTAACACAGATAATCGCCCTATCGCGATTTAATTTTCGTTCGTCGCTGTCGGCACGGGAGGTTGAGTTTAACAGTACTAAACCCTTTACGTTATCCGGATACATTTCTGCGAAAGCCAAAGCAACATAGCCTCCCATGGAATGTCCCACAAAAATGGCTTTTCGGATGCGTAACTCGTGTAAAACGGCATGAACCGCATCAGCCATATCTTCCATGGTGTGAATGTAACCCATGCATTCGGTTTTCCCGTGACCCAACAGGTCAATAGTGATGATACGGTATTTCTTTGAAAAAGAATCAAGGTAAAAATCCCACATGGTGGCGTTTTCCAGAAATCCGTGTAGCAGGACAAGAGCAGTTCCTTTTCCGGTTTCGGAATAGGCAATTTTGGTGTTTTTATGAAGAATGAATTTACTCACAGTCGCAGTTACGGTTTTCAGAGTCAAAAATACTGTTTAGTTGGCAACAAAAGAATTTTTTGCTCTAAAAAGAAAAGACGGTTCACTTTCGCAAACCGTCTTTTCTCTATTTTCAATAATCTAAGCTCTAAATTAAGCATTCATCAGACTCTCAATTTCGTCAGTTTCAATCGGAATGTTGCGCATTAAGTTGAACGGTTCGCCGTTGTCCTGAATCACCACATCATCTTCCAAACGGATTCCGAAACCTTCTGCAGGAATGTAAATGCCCGGTTCCACGGTAAATACCATATTCGCCTGCATCGGTTCGTGCAGTAAGCCGTAATCGTGCGTATCCAGTCCCATGTGGTGCGACGTGCCGTGCATGAAATATTTTTTATAGGCCGGCCAGTCCGGATTTTCGTTTTGTACATCAGCTTTGTCAATCAGTCCTAGGCCTAATAACTCGGAGGTCATGATTTTGCCTACTTCCACATGATACTGTTTCCAGAAATTTCCGGGAACCAGCATTTTGGTAGCTTCGTTTTTCACACGTAAAACGGCATTGTACACTTCTTTCTGTCTGTCGGAAAAACGACCGGAAACCGGAATGGTCCGGGTCATGTCGCTCGAATAATTGGCATATTCGGCACCCACATCCAAAAGCAGTAAATCACCGGCTTTACATTGCTGGTTGTTTTCTATATAATGCAAAACATTGGCGTTGTTTCCGGAGGCGATAATCGGAGTGTAGGCAAAACCTTTGGAACGATTTCTTAGGAATTCGTGAGCAAATTCGGCTTCGATTTCATACTCAGTTACGTTTGGTTTTACGAACGAAAGTACGCGACGGAATCCTTTTTCGGTAATGGTACACGCGTTTTGGATCAAATCGATTTCTTCGCTTTCTTTAATGGAACGCAAACGCTGTAAAATAGGATTCGATTTCTCCACCTTATGAGCCGGATAATTTTCTTTCCACCATTTGATAAAACGGGCTTCGCGGGTTTCCGTTTCAATCGTGGCACGGTAATGTTCGTTGGTGTTGATGTAAATCGTGTCGGCATACGCCATGATTTCTTTCAGCGTTTTATGGAAATCCTGCAGCCAGATTACCGTGCGAACTCCCGATACTTCAAACGCGCGTTCTTTGGTTAGTTTTTCGCCTTCCCAAACCGCAATGTGTTCGTTGGTTTCTTTTAAGAACAAAATTTCTTTCAGATTTTCATAGGGAGCATCCGGGAAAAGCAATATGATGCTTTCTTCCTGGTCTACTCCGGATAGATAGAAAATATCACGGTGTTGTGCGAAAGGCAACGTACTGTCGGCCGAAACAGGATAAATGTCGTTGGAATTGAAAACAGCAACACTTTTCGGCTTCATTTGCGCCATGAATTTACTTCTGTTTTTGACGAATAAATCACGGTCTATCTGATGGTATTTCATGATGAAATGGTTTATAGAATAATAAGAATTCAAATTTAGGAACTTTAAAGGCAAAAGTGTTTATTCGGTTTGATTTTTTTGTGCTATTTTAAAATTTTGCAATATATTGTGTTTGATTATCGTTCATTATATGTTTATTAGCACAAAAATGAAATGGTTTATTTTATAAAATAGGAAGATTATGCATATTAAAACGTTTTTATCGTTAGCGCTCTTTTCGGTAGTGTTTCTTTCCTGTACGGATCAGGATGATACAGAAGTGATAACGCCACAAGAGCCGCAGTTAATCGTAAAGTTTAAATTTGATCCTACACAGGTTCGTTTGAATAATTTGGGACAGCCATCGACGGTTCCGGTCGGGAGTGCGGCACAATCTCCGGTTTTTAATTCGATAAGCTCGCATTATCTTGAATTTGCGCCAACAGCCACCACCGCTTTGGGAGGCGGAACCATTTTATACCGTGCGGCAGAAACGACAGCCGGAGGAACAAACGCGATTGATTTCAGCAGAGCAAAAATAGTGGGTGAAGGAGAAGCGTTTCTATCCATTCCTTTGCGAAGTATTGCGGCAGGAAGTTACGAATGGGTGCGTTGTTCATTGTCGTATCAGAATTATAAGATCAATGTTTTAAGTGCAGGGACTGATTATGTGGGGACTTTGGCCAGTTTTGTCGGTTTCAACAATTATATTACCACACACAATATTGGGGCCTATGCCTTTCCGGTAAACGGAAACAGAAGTCAGGGGTATTGGGCTTTTGGTTTGGAGGGTTTTAACTATTCCACATCCGGACAGGCACCCGCAGGCGCGACCACCGTTCCTAATCCGTTAGCGGCGACGTCACCTATACCGGCAGGATCATGTGTAGTGACCGGTCAGTTTGCCAATGCTCTGGTGATTACAGGAACTGAAACGCAGGATGTTGTGGTGACGCTTTCACTATCCATAAATAACAGTTTTGAGTGGCAGGAAGTAAACGCAGACGGTAAATATGAACCGGCTGCAGGAGAAAATGTCGTGGATATGGGGCTTCGGGGATTGATTCCAAGTTACCAATGATATAAAAAAGCCGCTTGACATAAGCGGCTTTTTTATTTGAAATTAGGCATTTTAAATTCATTATAAATAAGCAACAAACGTTTGCGGATAAGGCGAAATAGCGTTATTTTTGTTTCACTTTTTTAAAAACTATTACACTCAAACAAATACTATGGCAAAATCTGCACTTTTAAAGTCGTCTATCGTAAAAAAATACTGGATGGCTCTTACGGGTTTATTTTTATGCTTGTTTTTGGCAGGTCACCTGGCCGGAAATCTTCAGTTGATTTTTGGCGATGCATTACAGTTTAATCAGTATGCGTTGTTTATGACTTCCAATCCGGCGGTAAAATTATTATCTTATGTAACCTACTTCTCTATTTTATTTCATGCGATCGACGGCGTTTTGTTAACGTACCAAAACGTAAAGGCAAGACCAATCGGTTATGCGAAAAGTAATCCTTCGGCAAACAGTAGTTTCTCGTCAAGAAATATGGCCGTTTTGGGAACACTGATTTTGGTTTTTATTGTAACACACATGGTCAACTTCTGGGCAAAGATGCATTTCGATAAGAATATGCCTGTTTATGCTGTTACCGTTGAGGCAATGGGTCAGAAGCAGAATTTGTATTACACCACTTCGGGGAACTATATTCCGGTAGAATCTGTGGGTAAAAACGTGCAGGATGCAACGCAGAATGGACAGCAGATTTATCTTGAGAATGGTCGCGAGTTTTTCAATACACAAGCGAAAATAAAAGTTAGTGAAGGATATAAGGATTTGCATAAAATCACTTTTGCCTTCTTCCAACATCCGAAAACAGGATTGATTGCAACCATTTTATATGTTTTGGCAATGATAGTCCTGTCTTTCCATTTGTTACACGGATTCCAAAGTGCATTCCAATCGTTGGGCGTAAATAATAAATTTACCCCTGCCATTAAGACTTTCGGAACATTATTCGCAATCATAGTGCCGCTATTGTTTGCTATTATTCCGGTTTACATTCACTTTGTTAAATAATCAACATCAAAATATATGAAGTTAGATTCTAAAATACCAGAAGGACCACTTGCACAAAAATGGACCAATCATAAAAATCACTTAAAATTAGTTGCTCCGAATAATAGACCAAAAATCGATATTATTGTAGTAGGAACTGGTTTGGCCGGTGCCTCGGCTGCTGCGTCTCTTGGCGAAATGGGGTATAATGTAAAAGCATTCTGTTTTCAGGATTCTCCTCGTCGTGCGCATTCCATTGCGGCTCAGGGGGGAGTGAATGCAGCTAAAAACTACCAAAATGATGGGGACAGTGTTTACCGTCTTTTCTATGATACTATTAAAGGGGGTGACTATCGTGCGCGTGAGGCAAACGTTCACCGTTTAGCGGAAGTGTCTGGGAATATCATCGACCAATGTGTGGCGCAAGGGGTTCCTTTTGCCCGCGAATACGGTGGAATGTTAGATAACCGATCGTTTGGTGGAACACAGGTACAACGTACTTTTTACGCTGCCGGACAAACGGGACAACAATTATTGTTAGGAGCATATTCAGCGTTATCAAGACAAATCGGATTGGGACGTGTAAAAATGTACAACCGTCACGAAATGTTGGATATCGTTAAGATAGATGGAAAAGCGCGTGGGATTATCGCTCGTGACTTAATCACCGGTGAAATCCAAAGACATTCGGCGCATGCTGTTATCATTGCCACCGGAGGATACGGGAATGTATATTTCTTATCTACAAATGCCATGGGAAGTAACGTAACGGCCGGATGGAAAATCCACAAGCAAGGGGCGTTATTCGCTAATCCATGTTATGTGCAGATTCACCCAACCTGTATTCCGGTTCACGGAACGAATCAGTCAAAATTAACCTTGATGTCTGAATCGTTACGTAACTCGGGACGTATTTGGGTGCCAAAGAAAAAAGAAGATGCGGAAGCCATTCGTGCCGGTAAATTAAAACCAACACAAATCGCCGAAGAGGACAGAGATTACTATTTGGAAAGAAGATACCCTGCTTTTGGTAACTTAGTACCTCGTGACGTAGCTTCCAGAGCAGCAAAAGAGCGTTGTGATGCCGGTTACGGAATTGAAGCTAACGATACCAATGAAGGAGTTTACTTAGATTTCTCTACTGAAATTCAAAATAAAGGGAAACAAGCCGCGTATGCTAAAGGAAATCACAATCCTTCTGCCGAAGAAATTACCGCTTTAGGGAAACAGTGGTTGGAAGAAAAATACGGTAACCTGTTTACCATGTATCAGAAAATTACCGATGAGAATCCATACGAAACTCCGATGAAAATTTATCCGGCGGTACACTACACCATGGGTGGGGTATGGGTGGATTATAACTTGCAGTCTACCATTCCGGGTTGCTTCGTAGCTGGAGAAGCCAATTTCTCTGACCACGGCGCGAACCGTTTGGGAGCTTCGGCTTTGATGCAAGGTTTGGCTGACGGTTATTTCGTATTGCCTTATACGGTTTCCAATTATTTAGCGGATGAAATCCGTACCGGTAAAATTCCAACAGATTCTCCAGAATTCTTAGAAGCAGAAGCTAGAGTTAAGGATACCATCACTAAATTCCTAAATAATAACGGTACGAAATCGGTTGATTATTTCCATAAAAAATTAGGTTTGATTATGTGGAATAAAGTTGGAATGGGACGTAATGAAGCGCAATTAAAAGAAGCGATTACCGAAATTGCGCAATTAAAGGAAGATTTCTACAACGATGTTTATGTACCAGGTAGTGCCGACGAGTTTAATACGGAATTGGAAAAAGTATTAAGAGTGGCTGACTTTATCGAGTTGGGGCAATTAATGGCAATGGATGCTTTACAGCGTAAAGAATCTTGTGGAGGTCACTTCCGTGAGGAATACCAAGATGCTGAAGGCGAAACATTACGTGATGACGAAAACTTCAAATTTGTTGGCGCCTGGGAATACAAAGGCGATGATATCAGCAAAGAAGAGCTTCACAAGGAAGAATTGAAATACGAAGAAATTAAAATTGCAGCTAGAAATTACAAATAGAAAAATTATGAGTGCAGCAAAAAACATAAATATTAACCTTAAAATTTGGCGTCAGAAAAACGCGAAATCAAAAGGGAGCATGGAAACTTATAAGTTGGATAATGTTTCTACTGCAAGTTCGTTTTTGGAGATGTTAGACCAATTGAACGAGCAATTAATTAACGAAAGAAAAGAACCGGTTGCCTTTGATCACGATTGTCGTGAAGGTATTTGCGGAATGTGTTCCCTATACATCAACGGGCGTGCACACGGACCGGATACCGGAATTACCACCTGTCAGTTGCACATGCGAATGTTCAACGATGGTGATACGATTTATATTGAACCATGGAGAAGTAAAGCGTTCCCGGTAATCAAGGATTTAGTGGTTGACCGAAGTGCGTTCGACAGAATCCAGCAAGCGGGTGGTTTCGTTTCGGTAAACACTTCCGGAAATACCATCGATGCCAATGCAACTCCAATTCCTAAACACGATGCGGATAAAGCTTTCGAAGCGGCTGCTTGTATCGGCTGTGGTGCTTGTGTGGCTACATGTAAAAACGGATCGGCCATGCTGTTCGTGGGTGCAAAAGTATCACAATATGCGTTGTTACCCCAAGGAAAAGTGGAAGCCACTAACCGTGTTTTAAATATGGTACGTCAGATGGATGAAGAAGGATTCGGAAACTGTACAAACACGGGAGCCTGTGAAATCGAATGTCCGAAAGGAATTTCATTGGAAAACATCGCGCGTATGAACAGAGAGTTCTTAAAAGCAAGTTTGAAATAAATTGCAGCCTATGAAAAAGATATTCCTACTGTTTTTGGTGACAACATTTGCCGTTTCGTGTTCAGATGAAAACGCTTCCTCAAACGAGAACCCAACTACGTTTCCTATGTCCGCTTCCATTGATTCCCAGTCTTTTCCAATGGAACCCGAGGCGGGAGGGAATTTCAGCGATGCTACCGGTGGAATCTACGGATCGGAATATCATTTGTTAGAAGGTTATAGAATGCAAAGTATAGCAACTGCAAAGACCACCTTAAAAGATTACAAGTATTACATTCGATTGGCAATTCCAAAAATCGATGTCAGTGTTGGAACACATACTTTTACCAACACACATATTCCGAATGGGTATTTTGCGGATTTGGATATTGCAGCCGTAGTGGATGATAACGGAGAGAATGAAGCTACCTTTAATGGGAAGATAATTGTTAACAGCTATGATGTTGCCACACAAAGGGTAAAAGGAACGTTTGAATTCAAAACCAATAACGGTGTTACGGCTACCCAAACTCATGTTGTTTCGGGTACTTTCAACTATGTTTTAGCCGATTAAATAAATACAGTTCTATAAAAAACGCATTCGACATTGTTGGATGCGTTTTTGTTTTTAGTAATTTTAACAAAAAGTCACGTTATGCAAATTTCCATTATTCAGGCACCGCTTTCTTGGGAACATCCGGAGGCCAATCGAAATTATTTCACTCAGAAAATTCAAGAGGTTTCCTCAGATACTTTGTTGGTGGTTTTGCCGGAAATGTTCACAACAGGATTTACAATGAATCCGCACAATGTGGCGGAAACGATGGATGATGTTACGGTACATTGGATGAAATCCATTGCCAAAGAACGTAATTTTGCTATTACGGGGAGTATCGTTATTCGCGAAGATGACAAGTATTACAACCGATTGCTTTTCGTATTTCCTACAGGTGAAGTCGAATTTTACGACAAGCGTCACGGGTTTTCATTGGCCGGTGAAGATAAAGTGTATACCAGAGGAACCAATAAAAAAATCATCAGTTATCTGGGTTGGAAAATTTGTCCGTTCATCTGTTACGATTTGCGTTTTCCCGTTTTTTCCCGTTTCAATGACGATTACGATTTGCTGATTTATGTAGCCAATTGGCCGAAACCGAGAATCAACGCCTGGGATGCTTTGCTAAAAGCCAGAGCTATTGAAAACATGTCGTATGTTGTGGGGGTTAACCGAATTGGTGAAGATGAAAACAATAACGCATATCCCGGGCATTCTCAGGTCTTGGATTACCTCGGAAATTATATGATTGAACCTTTAGCGAAAGAGGCAATTGCTACAATTCAGTTGGACAAGGAAACCATGTTGGCCAATCGCCATAAATTCGGGTTTTTGCGCGATCGGGATACTTTTACTTTGTCAGTATAAAACGTTCTTCCCAATCCCAGTTGGCCCGAATGTCCAATTCTTTGGGGAAATAAATGACTTCTTCTGCCTGCCGTTTTTCCTGGAAATTTCCTGTGGTCCATTCGCCGTCTTTATTGTCATCATAAATGATACGAAGCGTATATTTGTTCGGTTCCAGGGCTTCAAAATTCAAAACGGTTTCCCTTTCGGAATACGCGGAGGCAATAATATCTTCTTTGGCATTCAACAGTTCCACGATTATAGGGAAGCGATTCACGTTTTCCAGGTTGAGTCTCAGATTTCCGTAATCGGTAAGGTTTTTGGTGGTTACCGTATAATGCAAAGTGTCATTCTCTTTTTCGTAAAAATCTTTCAAGGCTCCAGGAAGCAGCGTGATGTTGTATTTTTCGTTTTCTTCTTTCTTGAAGTCCAATTCGATTTCCTGTTCCAATTCTTTATATTTGGAAGTGAAAGGCACATTGCTGGAATCCTTTTTGGTGATGGAAATTCTGGAAGGCTCTATTTTAGTAATCGGCAATGACGGAGTAAGGGTGAACAATTCACGGAAATTTAAGATTCCTTTTTGTTTGGAATCTACGCTTAATGTATCCGTTGTTTTCATTTCCTTGATACGGGAATGGAATTGTTTCGAATACTCCCCGTTGGTAACTGTAATCTGAACGGAATCGGTTTTGATTTTCGGAATCCAAATTTGCAAAGAGTCTTTCCCTGCAAATTGGGTAAGTCTTGAATCAATATTTTCCGTTCCGTTTCTGACGGTTATTTTGGTGTTTTTCGGATTCCCTTCGTATCCCATTATTAGCTTATTCGAACTGGCCTGAGTTGGTTTTTGGGCTTTAAAAGTGGCTTTTTCTTTGAACAACTCCAATTTGTAAAGCGTATCGTTCGGAACGGTAACCGGGAATTTTACAAAACCTATTTTGTCGTCTTTCGGATCGAATTTGTAGTTGTTATTCTTGTCTTTTAATGCGATAAGATGGTACTTGCCGGGTTTAAGGTTTTCCAGCGTATAGCTCTTTAAGCTGTCGAGGGTGTTGGTCACGTAGTGCGGCGTTTTCTTATAAAGCGTCGAATCCGAGAAAGTGGCCGCTTCATAAAGCATCACGGTCACAAAATTATCCGGTTTTTTTGAATATGCATCTTTAATCACGCCGCTCAGTTTCAGCGAATCGATATAAGTGCCGGTAGACATTACATATTTAAACTGGGAATACGGATTTCCTTCATTGTTGTCTGTAATACTCTGACCGAAATTGAAACTGTATGTGGTGTTGGCTTGTAATGTATCTATTATTTTTATGGTGATGAATTTGCTGGCATTTCCCATGGGAACAATTACAGGCGCATTTTTCATCGGGGGGGAAATAATCAGCTGTTTGTTGATATCTTTGATTTTGATGTACTCGTTAAAATTGATTTTAATGAAATCGCCTTTGAAATCGGTGCTGAAATTCTTCGGTACACTATTTACAATCCTAGGCGGAATAGTGTCTTTGGTACCACCCGTAATGGTGCCTCTTTTGGCACATCCTGTAACTAAGATTGAAAAGAAAACGATAAAAAGTATAAATCTCGATTTTAACATCCTGAATTTCATTTAACACCACAAAATAACAATTATATTTAGTGGAAACGAAATGTTTTATACAAAATTATGAATGCGCATAAGCAATGGTGATTACGCTCAATTTTGCACCCGGAATTTTCAGTATCGCTTTCCCGCAAGCTTCCAACGTAGCCCCGCTGGTAATCACATCGTCAATCAGCAGAAAATGCTTGTCGTGGTCTTTTTCCGAGAAACGCACGTCAAAGAGGGAAGTGTTTATTTCTGTTCTTCCCAAGAGGCTTTTCTTGGTTTGGGTTTTGGAATACTGTTTGCGCTCCAAAAGGGTATCGTTAAACCGAATGGCGATCCCTTCGGATAAGGACAATCCGAAACGGGTCACCTGATTGTACCCTCTTTCCCTAAGTCTTTTCGGATGCAGCGGCACGGGAATTATTTCGTCAAATTTTTCAGTCGCGTGGATTCGGGTCAGCTCCGGATGGTATAAATCACCCATAAGGGCTCCAATGTCTTCTGCACCTTTGTATTTTAATTTGTGAATGAGCTCCTGAACAATTCCTTGTTTGTGGAAGTACACAATCGACGAAGCGTGCGATACAGGCAAACGACCGTAAAATTTCTTATAGGTTTCATTCGTTTTAACGGAATGATGGTTGGTAAAAGGCAAATCGTGTCGACAAGACGAACAAAGTACGTTTTCATTCGTTAGTAAAAGGGAATCACAACCATTGCAGATTTTCGGAAAGAGTAAGTTAATCAGGTTTTTTATCATTTCATCGATTTTTTTAGGTGGTTCTTTGATGTAAGGGTAAATTGTAGCATATTATTTTCACAAAATGCCACAAAACAAATTATTACACTTAACCAGCTCCGGCGTTGGTTTTTTGGTTATAGGATTAATCATCGTTTCTTTCAAGACGTATGATTTTTCTGTACAAAATCAACACCTCAAAGATAAAATTTCTTTGGAGAAATCCTTACATCAGAATCAAATATCTGAAATACTGAAGCGGTACGACTCTTTGAAAGCAATTCGTGAAGAAAACACGGTGTTAGTAAAGGAGGAGGTGAAATCGGAGCCTGAAAATACCGATAAGCCTCGTCTTCTTGCGGTTCATGCGGGTGCTAAAAAGGAAAAGGCAAAGAATCTGAAGGCGGTCAACGTGAGTGCCCGTGCGGTCCGAATCATTTCAAAAGATGTGGTGGAAACCAATAAAGCATCAAAAATCGATCAGGTTCGCGTTCGTTTTACCTTAGAGGAAAATAAAGACATTCCGTCCGGCGATAAGCAACTCTTCATTCAGATTGTCAACCCCAAGAAACGATTGTTGGCTTTGAAAGGCAAATACGAAACGAAGTTGTCCAAAGCCATTTTTTACAACAGACAGCATACGGATGCCTGTTTGTTTATAGATCTGCACCAACACCAACTGATTGTGGGGGATTATAAAGTTAACCTTATTTCCAATGGGGATATAATAGGTTCCGCCAATTTTAGGGTCAATTAAAATTCTTCCAAAAAGATAGTTTTCCTGCTATTTTTTCCCGAGCTATTTTTATACTTTTGCGTCACTATGGCAAAACAAGAAGACTTATTTAAGAATGTAGTTTCGCATGCGAAAGAATATGGATTTATTTTCCAGTCAAGCGAAATTTATGATGGTTTGAGTGCAGTATACGACTATGCTCAAAACGGAGTGGAACTAAAGAAAAACATCCGTGAATACTGGTGGAAATCCATGGTCCAGATGCATGAGAATATCGTGGGCATTGATGCTGCGATATTTATGCACCCAACCACATGGAAAGCCTCCGGTCACGTAGATGCTTTTAACGACCCGTTAATCGACAATAAAGATTCCAAAAAAAGATACCGTGCCGATGTTTTAATTGAGGATTATGCCGAAAAATTAAATCAGAAAGCACAAAAAGAAATCGAGAAAGCAAGAACCCGTTTCGGAGAGGCTTTCAATGAGCAGGAATTCATTACCACCAATGCGCGTGTGATGGAATATCTTGGGAAGAAAAAAGAGATTCTGGAACGAATGGCGCGTTCACTGGAAACCGAAAATCTGGCCGACGTGAAAGCGTTAATCGAAGAGCTGGAAATTGCGGATCCGGAAACCGGTTCGAGAAACTGGACGGAAGTGCGTCAGTTCAACCTAATGTTCGGAACCAAGTTAGGCGCTTCCGCCGATACGGCAATGGATTTGTATTTGCGTCCGGAAACGGCTCAGGGCATTTTCGTTAATTTCCTCAACGTACAAAAAACGGGTCGTATGAAGATCCCGTTCGGAATCGCACAAACCGGAAAAGCTTTCCGTAATGAAATCGTAGCACGTCAGTTCATCTTCCGTATGCGCGAGTTCGAACAAATGGAAATGCAGTTTTTCGTGCGTCCGGGCGAAGAAATGAAATATTACGAGTATTGGAAAGCAACCCGTTTGAACTGGCATTTGTCACTTGGTTTAGGAAAGGAGAATTACCGTTTCCACGACCATGAGAAGTTAGCACATTATGCCAACGCTGCTGCCGATATCGAGTTCAACTTCCCGTTCGGATTTAAAGAACTGGAGGGAATTCATTCGCGTACCGATTTCGATTTAAAAGCACACGAACAATTCTCAGGAAAGAAAATGCAGTATTTCGATACCGAATTGAACCAGAATTACACACCATACGTGGTGGAAACTTCAGTAGGTTTGGATCGTATGTTCCTTGCCGTTTTCTCGAACTCTTTAAAAGAAGAAACATTGGAAGACGGTTCCACAAGAACGGTTTTGCAATTGCCTTCGGTATTGGCGCCAACCAAAGCAGCCGTTTTACCTTTAGTGAAAAAAGACGGGTTGCCGGAAATCGCAAGACAAATCATCGAAGACCTGAAATGGGATTTCAATGTGGCGTATGACGAAAAAGATGCGGTGGGACGTCGTTACAGAAGACAGGATGCGCTTGGTACGCCTTTCTGTATCACGGTAGATCACCAGACTTTGGAAGACCAGACGGTTACAATCCGTCACCGTGATTCCATGCAGCAGGACCGCGTGAAAATTGAAGAATTAAGAAGCATTATCAACAACGAGGTTTCCATGAGAAACTGGTTGATGAAGATGTAGTGCTGATATAGAAGTGTAAAAAAACCCGAATCGTTACAAGATTCGGGTTTTTTTATGGATGAAAATAAAGTATCGGGAATTTAAATGTGTAAAATAACAAAACCGTAAGTCTTTGTTGAAAAAACCGTAAAACCGAATATTGGAGAAGTGTTATTTTTGTTTAGAAAATTTACCTAATCAGATAAGGAAACGAAATAGGTATAATTTTTAACTTTTTTTGACTTATTTATATTGACAAGACAGTTGGTTAAGGTATCGCAATATGCCTAGCTTCAAGTAGGTTTTGCTGAATGCCCAGCCTTAATTAACTTCATATGAAAGAAGATGTTAGAGTCCCCAAATCCTAACATCTTTTTATTTATTCTTCCGTCAAAGCGTCCCAACCCCTCGCTTTCAATTCAATTCTTGTATTAGCTCTGGTAACCAAATGAATGCCTTCACTTTGCTGTGTCATGTGACCGATGATGGAGAAATTCGGATTCCCTTTAATCTTGTCAAAGTCTTCCATTTTAATGGTAAACAGCAATTCGTAATCTTCCCCGCCGTTAATGGCTACCGTGGTGCTGTCGATGTTGAATTCTTCGCACACATTGATGAACTGAGGATCCAGCGGTAATTTATCTTCATACAGATTACAGCCTACTTCCGACTGTTTGCACAAATGCATGATTTCTGAAGACAAGCCATCGGAAATGTCAATCATGGAAGTCGGTTTTATTTCCAGTTTCTCCAAAAGGTCGCGTACATCCACACGGGCTTCCGGTTTTAATTGGCGTTCAATCAGATACGTGTAATTGTCCAAATCAGGCTGGTTGTTCGGATTCACCAAGAATACCTGTTTTTCGCGTTCCAAAACCTGTAATCCCATGTAAGCCGCTCCGATATCACCGGAAACGACTAACAAATCGGTTTCACTCGCGCCACTTCGGTATACGATTTCATCTTCATTCGCTTCGCCAAGAGCAGTAATCGAAAGAATCAGTCCTTTTTGGGAAGAAGTCGTGTCACCACCAATCACATCTACGCCATAGGTTTTAGCAGCGATGGCAATTCCGGAAAACAATTCTTCCAAGGCTTCCAACGGAAATCGATTGGATACCGCAATGGAAACCGTAATTTGTGTGGGTTTCGCATTCATCGCACAGATGTCGGAGACATTGACCGACACCGCTTTATATCCCAAATGTTTTAGAGGCATGTAAGCCAAATCGAAATGAACGCCTTCGATTAACAAATCGGTGGAAACAACCGCTTTCTTGTCTTTGAAATCCAAAACAGCCGCATCATCGCCTATGCCTCTAATTGTGGAAGGTTGTGTGATTTCAAACTGCTTGGTCAAATGGTCTATCAAACCGAATTCGCCTAATTGCGCAATGTTGGTTCGTTGTTGGTTTTTATCTTCTATCATGGTTATTGCGAAGAATGAAGCAATCTCTTCATTCGTAGTTGTTAATTATAAAAGGTTTCGAATTGCAAAGGTACAAAGGATTATCCCAAACAAAAAACCCGACTGCTTTCGCAATCAGGGTTCTCTTTATTCTCTTCTCTATTTTCTTTGCTCTAAAGAAAATTAATCGTTCAATTTCAATACGGCCATAAACGCTTCTTGCGGAATCTCTACGTTACCCACCTGACGCATACGTTTTTTACCTTTTTTCTGTTTTTCCAACAATTTACGTTTACGGGAAATATCTCCTCCGTAACATTTAGCGGTAACGTCCTTACGTAAAGCCTTAATGGTTTCACGCGCGATGATTTTCGCACCAATCGCTGCCTGAATCGGAATGTCAAATTGTTGTCTCGGAATCAGTTCGCGCAATTTCTCACACATTTTCTTACCGATGTTGTACGCATTGTCCTCGTGAATCAACGCCGAAAGCGCATCCACCGATTGTGCATTCAATAACACATCCAGTTTTACCAATTTCGAAGTACGCATCCCGATGGGCGTATAGTCAAACGAAGCGTATCCTTTGGAAACCGTTTTCAAACGGTCGTAGAAGTCGAATACGATTTCCGCCAACGGCATATCGAAATTCAGCTCCACACGTTCCGTGGTCAGATAGGTTTGGTTGGTAATCAGTCCGCGTTTTTCAATACACAAACTCATTACGTTCCCTACGAAATCCGCTTTGGTGATAATTGTAGCTTTGATATAAGGTTCTTCAACTCTGTCTAATTTGGATGGTTCCGGTAAATCCGATGGGTTGTTTACCACAAGTGCCACTTCCGGCTCTTTTTTGGTATACGCTAGATACGATACGTTGGGCACCGTGGTGATTACCGTCATGTCGAATTCACGCTCCAAACGTTCCTGAATAATTTCCATGTGCAGCATTCCCAGAAACCCGCATCGGAAACCAAACCCTAACGCCGCCGAACTTTCTGCGGTAAATACCAACGAAGCATCGTTCAGTTGCAGTTTTTCCATCGACGCACGCAAGTCTTCATAGTCTTCGGTGTCCACCGGATAAATTCCGGCAAATACCATCGGTTTCACATCTTCGAAACCGGTAATCATATTAGTAGTAGGGGTTTTGGCGTCGGTTAACGTATCACCCACTTTTACTTCTTTCGCTTCTTTAATTCCGGAAATCAAATAACCAACATCTCCTGCAGAAATTACTTGCTTCGGCACTTGGTTTAATTTCAGCGTCCCGATTTCATCGGCAAAATATTCGTTCCCCGTCGCCATGAATTTAATTTTCTGACCTTTACGGATTTCCCCGTTTTTTACTCGGAAAATAACTTCAATACCGCGGAACGGATTGTACACCGAGTCAAATATCAACGCCTGTAACGGTTCGTTCGGATCGCCTTTCGGAGCCGGAATGCGTTCGATAATCGCTGCCAGAATATTCTCCACGCCATAGCCGGTTTTCCCCGAAGCATGAATGATATCTTCTAATTTACAACCTAACAAGTCAATAATATCGTCGCTCACTTCTTCCGGATTCGCGCTCGGCAAATCCACTTTGTTCAGTACCGGAATGATTTCCAGGTCGTTCTCTAAAGCAAGGTATAAATTCGAAATTGTTTGTGCCTGAATGCTTTGTGCTGCATCCACAATCAAAAGCGCGCCTTCGCAAGCGGCAATCGAACGCGAAACCTCGTAGGAGAAATCCACGTGTCCGGGAGTGTCAATCAGATTCAGGATATATTGTTCGCCCTTATAGGTGTATTCCATCTGGATGGCGTGACTCTTAATCGTAATCCCACGTTCACGCTCCAAGTCCATGTTATCCAACAATTGTGCTTTTTCCTCACGCGCCGTAACGGTTTGTGTGGCCCCAAGCAAACGGTCGGCCAACGTACTTTTTCCGTGGTCAATGTGTGCAATAATGCAGAAATTTCTAATATGTTTCATGTCAATCGTCTATTTTTAGCGGAAACATGTAATGCTTCGCATGCCATCTTCGTTCTTTGTCTTTTTTTGGGCGTTTCCTTTCAGGCCGGGCTTTTCGCTGTATCTTTTGTTCCGCTGACGCTGCACAAAAGGATGCCGCTGCAATCCCTAACGCATACTACTCTAATACTACTAAAGGTAGTGATTAATCTGCAAATATAGGTAAAGTTATCCATTGTCAAAGTAGTTGCGTTATTAAGCGCTTAATGCGCAGATTTATTATATGTCATTTTTGATATATTTGCCATTAATCTCGTGAAATCATCTTCAAATGAAAAACTATTTTTATGTTTTACTTTTTCTGTTGGCCTCAGCAAATCATTTAAACGCTCAGAAATCGGCGGCAAACTTCCCGTATAAAATCGGGCAACCGTACCGGGTTTTTGACTTTGACAACATCTATTATTTCTCAAAAGGGGATGAAATAATGACGGTTAAATTCATTAGAAGTCATACCATCATTCAAAAATTTGAGTCCGCCACGCCTTCATTGGTAAAAGATAAGAAATACGACGGCTTTTTTCCCGGTAATTTCAAGATTGAGGACATTATTGAAGTCGGCCAACACTATTATTTCTTCTTTTCGGTCTGGGACGGAAAAAAAGAGGAAGAGCAATTGTTCTCCATTGAAATCGATTTTGCCAAAGGAGAGTTTATCGGACAGCCGAAACTTTTATTTGCCGCAGATGGAAAAATATCGGGTGTGAAAAAAGCCTACGGATTTTTCAATTTGGGCACTTCCATCGAAGATAAATTCGATTTTATACAGGCGCAGGATAAAAGCAATCTCTTGATTCAGTACCGAAAAGTTCCGGCAAAGAAAAACGATAAGGCGAGTTTTGATATTATCGGACTTCACCTCTATGATGAGAGTTTAAATGCCGGTTTTGAAAAGGAAATTAAAATGCCGTATACCGAAAGGAAGATGAATAATCTAGATTACCAGGTCGACAATAAAGGGAACCTATACCTTCTGACCAAAGTCTACCACGACGACAGCAATGATGATAAAAAAAACAAGTCGGATCTGACAGCGAATTATCATATTGAATTATTCATAATCAAATCAGGATCAGATAAGATAGAGATCACACAATATGATAATAAGGATAAGTTCATTAATCAGTTATGGATTAAGGATTCGGGCCTGGGTTACCTCTTTTGCGTGGGGCTGTACAGCAGCGGTGAAAGGTTAAGGAAAGCAGGAGTCATGTCGGCTAAGCAGTCGAATTTTGATGACTGCAAAGGTATTGTGGTTTTTAAGGTTGGCCCGGAGGGAAAAATTTTCGGTGAGGCACATTATGAAATTGCAGACAATCTGATAAACAAGTATGAGACATCAGATAAAAAGAAAGATGATAAATTACCCTACCTGGAACTTAGAGATATAGACATTATGCAAGACGGCAGTATGATTGTTATTGGCGAGCAGTATCATATGGAAATAAAAGGCGGAGGGGGTTTTACAGAATATAAATTTGACGACATTCTGATTTCTAAAATAGATGCTGCCGGCAAATTAGCATTCATGAATAGAATACCAAAAAATCAAAGGGCCTTAAATGAAAACCAACCGTTTTCATACCGCTATTTTAAAATAGATAACAATCCATGTTTAGTGTTTGTGGATAACGTAAAAAATCTGAAATTACCTGCGGATGCAAAACCTCATAATGCTACTGCAGATTTAACAATTGCAAAGGTTTCAGATAAAGACGGAAGCTTTACCAAAGAATTTATTTTAAATACCACCGAAATCAATGGGTTCAAGCTGCACAAATTCGCTATGAACCGCTTTTTGAAAATAAGAGAAAATTCATTCATTTTCGAAGCATATAAAAAAGACAAAGAAGACATTATGATTAAGGTAGATCTAAAATAAGCTTCTATTTGGTCTAAAATATCGTAATTTTGCAGCAAAATGAAGAAGATGGTCAAGATTGGCAACATAGAATTACCCGATTTCCCTTTACTGCTCGCGCCTATGGAAGACGTGAGTGACCCACCGTTTCGTCGTTTGTGCAAGCAGCACGGCGCCGATCTGATGTACTCGGAATTTATTTCCAGTGAAGGACTGATTCGTGATGCCATGAAAAGCCGAATGAAACTGGATATTTTCGATTACGAACGCCCTGTCGGTATCCAGATTTTCGGTGGTGACGAGGAAGCTATGGAGTTATCCGCTAAAATTGTTGATACGGTACAGCCCGATTTGGTGGATATCAATTTCGGTTGTCCGGTAAAAAAAGTGGTATGCAAAGGTGCCGGTGCCGGTGTTTTAAAAGACGTCGACTTAATGGTGCGTTTGACCAAAGCGGTTATCAAAGGAACGAATCTTCCGGTTACGGTAAAAACCCGTTTGGGTTGGGACGAAAGTTCCATCAATATCGATGAGGTAGCCGAACGGTTGCAGGATATAGGCGTACAAGCGCTGACGGTTCATGCGAGAACCCGTGCCCAAATGTACAAAGGGCATTCCGACTGGTCGCACATCGAACGCGTGAAAAACAATCCGCGCATCACCATGCCGATTTTTGGAAACGGCGATATCGATTCACCTCAAAAAGCATTGGAATACAAAAACAAATACGGTCTGGACGGGATGATGATCGGTCGCGCCGCGATCGGTTATCCGTGGATTTTCGACGAAATCAAACATTATTTCAAAACCGGCGAATTGTTACCGCCACCCGATATGGAAGCCCGTATCCAAGCCGCCCAAAACCATCTGACCTGGTCGATGGAATGGAAAGGCGAACGCGTGGGAATTGTAGAAATGCGTCGTCATTACACCAACTATTTCAAAGGCATCCACAGCTTTAAAGAATACCGCCAAAAGTTAGTCACCAACGACAGCCCAGAAGAATTAATGAAAATTTTTGATGAGATCCGTGATGCGTATTCGGATTATCAGATAGTATAATTTCTATCCTGCAGGGTTTCCGCAACTTCATGGATTTGAAAGAGAAAAGCCCGTTTAATTTAGAATTTGACGGGCTTTTTGTTGAGCTCTGAATAGTTAAACTATGTGATGTGATTTGCATCAGGTTTTTTAAATTTTACCGCAGATTCGCAGATTATTTGTATAGATTAGGTTTTTAATCTGGGAATCTGCGGTTGTTTTTTAGGTTGGATAAGAAATCTTTGTGTACTTAGCGCCTCCCTCGCGTTCTTTGCGGTTAAATTAAATTTGCGGTTAGACTAAACCTGTATTTTTTTCCACTTCCCTTTTTTATAGAGTACAATACTCGCCAGTGTTATCGCGGTTTCGGCAATCGGCACCGCCATAAAAACGCCGGTAGGACCCATCTTAAAATGTTTCGCCAAGAGATATGCCAACGGAATCTGGAACAGCCAGAATCCGAAAAAGTTCACCCAGGTCGGCGTCCAGGTATCTCCTGCTCCGTTAAAGGTGTTGATCAGTACCATTCCGATACCATAGAACACATAACCCAGACTCATGGTTTGCAGGGCTTCCACGGCAATATTTTGCACTATGATGTCATTCGTGAAAAAGGAAACGATATAACGTGCAAAAAGCAAGGTGATTACCATGATGGTCGCCATGAACATCGTATTGTATTTCGCGGTGGTGTAAACCGATTTTTCAGCGCGTTCAATTTGTTGAGCGCCTAAATTCTGCCCCACCAAAGTCGCTGCGGCATTGCTCAAACCCCAGGCCGGAAGGATGAAAAACATCATAATCCGCAATGCGGTCTGATACCCCGCCGAACCTTCGTCGCCTCCGGTTGTTGCTACCAATTGCGCTAAGAAAATCCAGCTGCAGGAAGCGATTACGAATTGTAAAACGCCCGGAGCAGCAATTTTGGCAATGTTTTTAATCTGCTCAAAATCGGGAATAAAATAGGACGGGATGATTTTCAGGATGCCTCTGCCGTTGAATAAATGATACAATTGGTACAACACGCCAATGCTTCTTCCGGTAGTGGTGGCCATCGCAGCGCCAACCAGTCCGAAAGCAGGAATCGGTCCGAAGCCGTTGATTAAAATCGGACACAAAATAATGTTACAGAGATTCGCCAACCACAAACTGCGCATCGCAATAGCGGCATTTCCGGCCCCGCGGAAAATCCCGTTAATTAGGAACAAAAGCATGATGCACAAGCTTCCGCCCATCATGATTCGGGTGAAATTCACGCCGTAATCGGCCGCCTCCTGGGAAGCGCCCATAATCAGTAAAATGTCTTTGGCATAAATAAACCCGAAGACGCTGATTACCGTATTGATTACAAAAGCAATAATAATGGCTTGCATTCCGGCTTTGGCAGCGGCAACCGGATCTTTTTCTCCAATGCGTCGCGCTACAACCGCGGTGGCCGCCATGCTGATTCCGATGGCTAACGAGTAGATTATGGTAATCACCGATTCGGTCAAACCCACCGTTTGAATCGCAAAACTGCTGTGTTCCAAATGCCCCACGAAGTACAAATCGACCAAAGCGAAAACGGATTCCATCATCATTTCCAAAACCATCGGAATGGCTAAAAGAATAACGGCTTTTTTAATGCTTCCGGTAGTGTAATCGAAGGAGTCGTCGCCTTTAATAGCGGATTTAAGAGTTGAAAAAATTCGAAAAAGTATAGAGTGTTTTGATGTTTCTGTCATGATAAGTCAGGATAAATAAATGATACGTTCCGGGTTGAAAAACTCGGTTGAAACAGGTGTCCTAATTATCTCCCGATAAGTAAGGGACTAGACAAAAACAATCATGGGCGTTCAATTATAAGAGAGACAAATATAAAAATAAAATCCGAAGTGGAATTAATCGAGTAGATTTTTGCTCACGCGGCTCGAGGCAATCCAGGAAGCGATTAAGCCAAGTGCGGCAATGGTGCCAAGAACAATTACAATATTTAGCAGTTCAAACTGAATCGGGTAGGCCATCGAAGGCGTAATCATAATCAGGGCAAATTGTTGCTGTAAAATCACAAAGGCAATTCCGAGAAGCAATCCGATACTACCGCCAAAAAAAGTCAACAAACTTCCCTGCAGTAAGAAAATGTTTCTCAGATGTTGGATTTCGGCTCCCAGATTGAAAAGCGTTTTCAGGTTGGCTTTCTTGTCCAGGATCATCATAATCAAAGCGCCCACCAAATTAAAAAGGGCCACAATAATCACCAAAGTAAAGATGAGGTATACGGCAATGTTTTCGGTATTGAGCATTTTGTACAAACTGTCGTTCAGTTGCGCCCGGGTTTTGACGGAAACCTTATGGTTGAAAATGTCCTGAAGTTCGGCAACCGCATCTTCTTCGACAGCCCCGGATTTCAGTTTCAGTTCAATCGCGCTAACCTGATTGGGTTGGTATTGCAGTAATTCCTGTGCCAAAGCCAAATCGGTAAAAACATATTTTCGGTCCAAATCATCATTAATCGCATAGATGCCTATCGGAGTTAAAAACGCTTCGTTAAATGCTTCATTCGGATTTTCAATGGTGCCTTTGCCCGGTTTCGGAACAAAAACTTCCAGATGATTGTTGAAGTCAAACAAACCCATCGAAAGTTTATTGGCAATGCCGTAGCCTACGACTACCTGCGACGTGTTTGGGGTAAGCCACTGTCCGGCATAGATTTTCTTTTCGAACGGGTTGGTTTTTTTGAAAATACTGTCCACGCCCTTTAAATAAGCCACTTCCTGTTTTCCGTTAAAGGAAAAAAGCACCCGTTCTTCAATGGTTTTGCTGTACAGCGCAATAGTTTTTGATTGAGACAACCGGTTTAGCTGTTCGGGCGTAATAACCAACGATTTTCCAACCGAATTGGTGATTTTTAAATCGGGATCCGTTTCATTGGCAAACGAAAGACTGAATTCCCGCAATCCGCTAAAAACGGATAAGACCACAAAGAGCGCCATGGCACTAACAACAATTCCAACGGTTGCAATGCCGGTAATGATATTGATGGCAGTACTTTTACTGAAACTGACCGTGTAGCGGCGTGCTATGTAAAACGGAAAATTCAAATTACGATTTCTTTCTTTTGGCTAAAAGGTCACGGTTTTCAATCGGGTTTTCTTCGCCTTTTAAAGCGGTATCGATTTTTTCGATGTAGTCCAAACTGTCATCGATGTAAAAAGTCAGATTCGGAACACGACGCAATTGTTGTTTTACGCGTTGCGCCAAATCGTGTTTGATTAATGGGGTGTTGGTGCGAATCGCGGCCAGGAGTTCCGGACCTTTGTCTACCGGAAAAATGCTTAAATAGACTTTCGCCACCGATAAATCCGTTGTCACGTTCACTTTCGAGACAGAAATAATCAGATTGCTGATTCCGTTTTTACGCACTTCTCCCTGCAAAATATCCACCAAATCCTTTTGCAAAACCGTTCCTATCTTTTTTTGTCTGTTTGTTTCCATGGGGCAAAAATACGATTTTTTTAAGTTACAAAGTTTATTTCATCAGTTCGCCTAAAAAAGGCTCGGGTCAAAGTGGCAAAAAGACAATGTTTTGGGTTAAGTTTTTCTTTTTGGAGCGAAAGGTTCGGGCTTTTCGATAATCCTTTTTCCTGCTGTCCGTTATATCTCTCCGCGATGCGGCGAGGATGCCACTCCCATCAGGGCTATGGGAAAAACCATTTTAATTTTTTTGTGAATAGTGTAAAAACTTTGCGAACTTTGCGGTTCAAAGAATTAATAATTAGACGCGAGATTGTTTCGTTCCTCGCAATGATAAAAAATGAGAAAAATAGAACATATAGGTATTGCGGTAAAAAATCTGGAAACGTCCAACCTGCTTTTCGAAAAACTATTCGGAGCGCCGGCTTACAAACAGGAGGAAGTGGAAAGCGAAGGGGTGAAAACTTCATTTTTCATGAATGGCCCCAATAAGATTGAATTATTGGAAGCCACCAATCCGGAAAGTCCTATTGCAAAATTCATTGAAAAAAAAGGAGAGGGGATTCACCATATCGCTTTTGATGTGGAAGACATCGTGGCTGAAATGGAAAGATTAAAAAAGGAAGGGTTTACGGTTTTAAACGAAATTCCTAAAAAAGGCGCTGATAATAAGCTGGTTGCGTTTCTGCATCCTAAAGGAACAAATGGGGTTTTGATAGAATTATGTCAAGAAAACCCCAATTAATTTTTGTCAGCACAAAAAATAGTGGTATTATTGCAACCTCTAAACCGGTCCTATAGCTCAGTTGGTTAGAGCACCTGACTCATAATCAGGTGGTCCCTGGTTCGAGCCCAGGTGGGACCACAACTGTAAAAAGCCTTCGAAAGGAGGCTTTTTGCCAAGGTTTACAGATGTTGCAATTTTTTATTTATGAAAAAATTAAGATTTTTTTCTAAAAATTATTGTTTTATAGAAAAATCTTTTTATTTTCGTTAAAAAGGTATCGGTATTTAAGAGTTAAATTTCCGATTAATGATAATGTTGTTCTGATAAAATATAAACAGAATATTAAATTTTGATAAAAAAATAAATTTCTTTTTTGTCGGGAAGTTAATTTTCATATTTTTACGCCCATGAAAAATAGCCTACATAAAATAATATTGAGTGCGGTAGTATTGTTAAATGCTTCAGTAGCTTTTTCGCAGGAAGCACCACCGCCACCGCCACCAACTCCGCCGCCAGGACTTCCTGTTGATGCAGGCATTGCTGTTCTTTTAGTAGGTGCGTTAGGTTTAGCCGTTTATTATTTTAGAAATATAAGTACAAAAAAAGCTTCAAATTAATTTGAAGCTTTTTTTTATTTTCCCAATTCGTGTAATCGCGCGACATATTTTCCCACAACATCAAATTCGAGATTGATTTTTGTTCCCACTTTAAAATTTTTGAAGTTGGTGTGCTCCAAAGTATAAGGGATGATGGCTACGCTAAATTCGTTTTGTTTTGAGTTGACCACGGTCAGACTTACGCCATTAACGGTTATCGAACCTTTTTCAATGGTGATGTTGTTCAGGGTCGGGTCGTATTCAAAGGTAAAGTAAATACTTCCGTTGGCATCTTCGATTTTTTTGCAAATTCCAATCTGGTCCACGTGTCCCTGAACAATATGGCCGTCCAAACGGTCGCCTAATTGCATGGCGCGTTCCAAATTGATGCTGTCACCAATTTTCCAATCTCCTAAATTGGTTTTTTCGATGGTTTCCTTTATTGCTGTTACGGTGTAAGTGTCGTTTTCGATTTTTACAACGGTGAGACAGATGCCGTTATGGGCAACACTTTGATCGATTTTCAGTTCTCCGGTAAGGGAAGAATCCACGGTAACGTGAATATTGTCGTTTTCTTTCCGAATATCCTGAATAGTTCCAAGAGTTTCGATAATTCCTGTAAACATAACTATTTATTTTGCTAAATTTGCACATCCAAAATTAGGAATAAATAACTAGTCGTCATGGTTAAAAAAGCAGAAAATATAATTGTAGGGATTTCCATAGGAGATTTGAATGGTGTCGGAAGCGAAGTGATTTTAAAAACTTTTGAAGATACCCGTATGCTTGAGCTTTGCACACCAGTTATTTTTGGCAACGTGAAAATCCTTTCCTTTTTAAAAAAAACACTGAATCTCGAAGCCAGTCTTCACGGGATTGATAAACTGGATCAGATGGTCTTCGGAAAAATCAACGTGCTGAATGTGTGGCGTGAAGGAGTAAATCTGGAATTTGGGGTGAATGATGAGACGGTGGGGAAATACGCCATTAAATCGTTTGTTGCTGCAACAAAAGCGCTGAAAGAGGGTTTGGTTGACGTGTTGGTTACGGCGCCTATTAATAAGTACAACATTCAATCGGAAGAGTTTCATTTTCCCGGGCATACGGATTATCTGAACCAGGAATTGGAAGGCAATGCCTTGATGTTGATGGTGCAGGATACTCTACGTGTAGGGTTGTTAACCGATCATGTGCCGGTAAATGAGGTTTCCAAACATCTGACCGAAGCATTGATTCGAACCAAATTGGAAACGATCAATAGAACGCTGATTCAGGATTTCGGAATCACAAAACCAAAAATTGCGGTATTGGGATTGAATCCGCATTGTGGGGATCACGGGGTTATAGGTAAAGAGGATGATGAGGTAATCAAACCGGCGTTGAAAAAATTGTTTGAGGAAGGGGTGATGGTATTCGGACCGTTTTCAGCTGACAGTTTCTTCGGTTCGGGTCAGTATGAAAAATACGATGCGGTTATTGCGGCCTATCACGATCAGGGATTGATTCCGTTCAAAACGTTGTCATTCGGAAAAGGCGTGAATTATACCGCCGGGTTGGATAAGATAAGAACGTCGCCCGATCACGGAACGGCGTATGAAATTGCCGGAAAAGGACAAGCCGATTATAACTCGTTCAAAGAAGCGGTATATTTGGCGTTGGATGTGTTTCATAACCGAAACGAATACAAAGAGTTGGTAAAAAACCCTTTGAAAACAAAGCAAAAACAGTTATAAACAAAAAAATGTTTACAACTGGTTTGAATTTACAATAATTTTATATCTTTGCACGCTCAAAACTGTTGGTATGAATATTCAGAAAGATTTTTTAATTCCGTTTGTGGGATTAAAGTTGGGGAAACATCAGTTTGACTATCAGATAGATAAAAAGTTCTTTGAGGGCTTTGAATTTGACGAATATAATGACGCCAATATCAAAGTGGAGTTGGTTTTTGATAAGAAGAGCACGCTGCTCGAACTTGCTTTTAAGCACAAAGGAACCATCAATGTGCCTTGTGATTTAACCGGTGAGGATTTTGATCTGCCAATAAAAGGAAAGCTGAACCTTATTGTAAAATTCGGAGATGCTTTTAATAATGAGAATGACGAATTGCTGATTTTGCCTCACGGGGAATTTCAGGTGGACGTAGCTCAGTATATCTATGAGATGATTGTGCTTTCGGTGCCTTCAAAACGGATTCACCCCGGGGTGAAAGACGGTACTTTGAAAACCGAAGCCATTGAAAAACTGAATGAACTGGCTCCGAAAGAGCAACATAAAGAAGAAGAAAATATTGATCCCCGTTGGGATAAATTAAAACAACTATTAACGGATAAATAATATAGTAAGATGGCACATCCTAAGAGAAAAACCTCGAAAACAAGAAGAGATAAGAGAAGAACGCATTATAAAGCGACAACTCCTCAAATTGCAACATGTCCAATAACTGGAGAAGCACATTTATACCACAGAGCGTACTGGCATGAAGGTAAAATGTACTACAGAGGTCAAGTTGTTATTGACAAGCAGGTAGCGGAAGCTTAATCCGAAAAAAAAGAATAGAGAAAACTCTCACTGTGTGGGAGTTTTTTTTGTTAAAACCTATTCGAAACTAATTAAGTAGGAATAAAAGAATATAGGTTTGGGATTTTTTTTGTAATTTCCACCACTTTTTGAAATCTCTTTTTCAGGAAGAAAAATACAACTTTTATGAATAAAATGACAGCCGCTATTACAGCAGTGGGAGCCTACGTTCCGGACTTTGTTTTATCAAACGAGGTGCTGGAAACCATGGTGGATACGAATGACGAATGGATTACTTCCCGTACGGGTATTAAAGAAAGAAGAATGCTGAAGGAAGAAGGACAAGGGACTTCTTTCATGGCAATACGGGCAGCCCAAAATCTGTTCGAAAAATCAGGAGTCGACCCGAAAGACATCGATTTGGTCATTATGGCTACCGCAACACCGGATATGCCGGTTGCATCAACAGGAGTGTATGTTGCCACTCAAATCGGGGCCGTGAATGCGTTTGCCTACGATCTTCACGCAGCATGTTCCAGCTTCCTTTACGGAATTTCTACCGCATCAGCCTATATCGAATCCGGACGTTACAAAAAAGTCCTTTTGATTGGTGCCGACAAAATGTCTTCCATTATCGATTATACCGACAGAGCCACGTGCATCATCTTTGGAGATGGCGCCGGAGCCGTATTGTTTGAACCGAACAACGAAGGATTGGGTTTTCAGGATGAATACCTTAGAAGCGACGGAATCGGAAGGGAATTTCTGAAAATCGATGCAGGAGGTTCTATTTTACCGGCTTCGGAAGAAACGGTTAAAAACAAGCAACATTATGTGTTTCAGGATGGTAAAACGGTATTCAAATATGCCGTTTCCGGAATGGCCGATGTGAGTGAAAAAATCATGGAGCGTAATAATTTGTCTAAAGACGATGTGAACTGGTTAGTGGCACATCAGGCAAACAAACGAATCATTGATGCCACGGCGAACCGAATGGGACTTGATGATGAAAAAGTCCTGATCAACATTCAAAAATACGGAAACACCACTTCGGCCACCTTGCCATTGTTGTTGAGTGATTTCGAAAATCAGTTGAAAAAAGGAGATAATATTATTTTTGCAGCCTTTGGCGGTGGTTTCACATGGGGAGCCATCTACTTGAAATGGGCATATAACAAACAATAACAAACAAACCAAAACCAAATTTAGAATAGTATGGATATCAGAGAAATTCAAAACCTAATCAAATTTGTAGCAAAATCAGGAGCTACAGAAGTAAAATTAGAAATGGATGATTTTAAAATCACCATCAAAACCACTGAAGCTGGAGCAGCTGAAACGACGTATATTCAGCAAATGCCTATGCAGGCAATGCCTCAAGTGGCGGCACCAGTAGCAGTAGCGGCGGCGCCAGTAGCAGTAGCTGCAGCACCTGCAGCAGATGAGAATTCAAAATACATTACTATCAAATCCCCAATGATCGGTACCTTCTACAGAAAACCATCTCCAGACAAACCAATGTTCGTGGAAGTAGGCAGCACCATTTCGAAAGGAGACGTAGTTTGTGTAATCGAAGCAATGAAATTATTCAACGAAATCGAAGCGGAAGTTTCCGGTAAAATCGTAAAAATTCTAGTGGACGATGCTTCTCCGGTAGAATTCGACCAACCATTATTCTTAGTTGATCCATCATAAAAAGTTAGAAGTTAGAAGTCGGAAGTCAGAAGTTAGAAGTGTTTTAGTATAGAAGTGATTCTGTTCTAAATTCTAAATTCTAAACTCTAAATTCAATTTATTGTCTAATTATCTAATTGAAAAGTATGTTTAAAAAAATATTAATCGCAAACAGGGGTGAGATTGCATTGCGCATCATCAGAACCTGTAGAGAAATGGGAATCAAAACGGTTGCCGTGTATTCCACTGTCGATGCGGAAAGCTTACATGTTAAGTTTGCCGATGAAGCAGTGTGTATCGGACCGGCACCAAGTAATCTTTCCTATTTAAAGATGTCCAATATTATTGCTGCTGCCGAAATTACAAATGCAGACGCGATTCACCCTGGTTACGGGTTCCTTTCCGAAAATTCGAAATTTTCTAAAATCTGCCAGGAACACAATATTAAATTTATCGGCGCTTCTCCGGAAATGATTGATAAGATGGGGGACAAAGCTTCTGCAAAAGCGACAATGAAAGCGGCAGGAGTTCCTTGTGTACCGGGTTCCGACGGATTGTTGGAATCTTTCGAGCAAACCAAAAAACTTGCAAAAGAATTCGGCTACCCGGTTATGTTGAAAGCAACTGCCGGAGGTGGTGGAAAAGGGATGCGTGCCGTGTGGAAAGAAGAAGAGTTGCTGAAAGCTTGGGAAGGTGCACGTCAGGAAGCTGCGGCCGCTTTCGGAAACGACGGCATGTACATGGAAAAACTGATTGAAGAACCCCGTCATATCGAAATTCAGATTGTGGGTGATTCTTACGGTAAAGCCTGTCACCTTTCGGAAAGAGACTGTTCGGTACAACGTCGTCACCAAAAATTAACAGAAGAAACGCCTTCTCCGTTCATGACGGACGAGTTGCGTGAGAAAATGGGTGATGCTGCGGTTAAAGCGGCTGAATTCATCAAATACGAAGGAGCTGGGACTGTGGAGTTCTTGGTGGACAAACACAGAAACTTCTACTTCATGGAAATGAACACCCGTATTCAGGTGGAACACCCTATTACAGAACAGGTTATCGATTACGATTTGATTCGTGAGCAGATTATGGTAGCGGCCGGAATTCCGATTTCAGGTAAAAACTATTTGCCACAATTGCACTCCATCGAATGTCGTATCAATGCGGAAGATCCATATAACGATTTCCGTCCGTCTCCGGGTAAAATTACCGTTTTACATGCGCCGGGAGGTCACGGAGTGCGTTTGGATACTCACGTTTATGCCGGATACACGATTCCGTCGAATTATGATTCCATGATTGCAAAGTTGATTACAACAGCGCAAACCAGAGAAGAAGCCATCAATAAAATGAAACGCGCTTTGGATGAATTCGTAATTGAAGGCATCAAAACCACTATTCCGTTCCACAGACAGCTGATGGACGAGCCGGATTATGTTGCCGGTAACTACACCACGAAGTTTATGGAAACGTTCAAAATGAAAGATCCTGAATAAACAGAAAATCCCATCCGCAGAGCGTGATGGGATTTTTTTTGACCCCTTTTTCGATGTCAAATTTTTGTATTGATTGTTTCAGATGATAAAAAACCCGACTCTTTGTTGAATCGGGTTTTATTTTGATTGTTTCGCAGTTCGCCATTCGGCTCGTGTGATGACTGTTTTTTAAACACCTAACTTTTTAGCGATAGTAGTTGGAACCGCTTTTTTGTGTAACATGATTGCTGTTGCTTTGTATTTAGCGAACTCCTTACTCATGTATAGATAGCCTTTATAATCGTTAGTCGTTCCCCAGGAATTTTTCACGATATAGTATTCTTTACCGTTTTGGTCTTTAGAAATTCCAACGATGTGCATGCCGTGGTCGTCTGTAGTCGTGTAGTTGTCGAAGGCTTTCTGACGCATTTCTTCGGTAACTGTCATTTCTTTTTTCGGACCGTTGAACATGTCGGCTTTTTCTTCCGCTGTCATGTCTTCCACTTTTTTCTCCGGAACGAAAGCCACTCCGTTTTTCCAGCTGAAGCTTTTCTCACTTACGTCGCCAGCCCAAGCTACCGTATAACCGTTTTTCAAAGCGTGATCGATCGTTTCTGTTAACTCGTTCATCTTTACATTATATACCTGATCGAACGACCAGTTGTCTGGGACCATTAAAGTAAATTTAGTGTAGTACGGATATTCCTGTAAGGAGGAAATTTCCACATAGTCATCGGCATTAATGCCTATCACTTCTTTGGCAAAAGTTTCCGGAGTATAAGTTTTTCCGTTGTATTGGAACGATTTCGGAGCCTGTCCTAAATACGAATCGATTACAGCGGTATACGCTTTTTCCCAGTTCGGCGTCAATTCTCCGTTCGGATTGCTAACCACCGCTTTAAGAAGGCTTTCGGTTAAAGCAGCCATTTCAGCAAACTTATTTTTATCGGTTCCGTAATTTAAACCGGTATATACCGATTGTGGCACCGCACCATATTTTTTGTACATGTTGATGACATCATGGAATGCCCCTCCGTCGCCTAAAGCCACAGCGCCATGCATGCGTACATAATTTCGTCCTTTTTCGATATAGGCATTTCTTGCGGAATAGATCTGTGAAATCTCAACCGGTTTTTTACCCATGCGAATCATTTCCGATTCTAAAAAAGAATTGGCCGAATAACTCCAACAAGTTCCCGAAGACCCTTGATTTTTTACGGAAGTATTCTCAATGTTCAGTACATCGGTAAATTTATAAAGCTCTTTACTTTTTTCGCTGGCATTGATTTTTAGCGAATTCACTAAATTGTCCTGTGCAAATGCCGATGACATGCTCACAATCAGCGAAGAAGCAACAAGAAAAGGTTTGATAGGAATTGATAACATAATTTTATTTTTTGGTTTCTCTATAGGTTGGTAAAAGTATAAATTGTTACAATTGATAAACGATTTTAACATCATTTTAGGGTTTCATTAAGAAAAAATCCCGTCTCGTGTTTTATTACGGGACGGGATTTTGTTTTTATAAGGTTTCTTTCAGCCATTTGAAAAATTCACGTTGCCAAACTTGCGCATTTTGCGGTTTCAGCACCCAGTGGTTTTCTTCCGGAAAAAGTAAGAATCGGCTTTTGATGCCTTTCAGTTGTGCCGCCTGGAACGCTTCCTGCCCTTGTCCGATGGGTACGCGGTAGTCTTTTCCGCCCTGGATGATTAAAATAGGTGTGTTCCAGTTGTTTACCATGTTGATTGGATTGAACTGAGAGTAGGCTTTTTGTGCATCGGCATTGTCTTTTTCCCAGTAGGCACCTCCGTGATCGAAGTTGTTAAAGAATACTTCTTCGGTGGTTCCGTACATGCTTTGCAGATTGAAAACTCCGCAATGCGAGATAAAGGTTTTGAAACGGTTTTGATGAATTCCGGCCAAGTAGAAAACGGAATAACCTCCGTAGCTCGCTCCTACAGCGCCCAAACGTGTTTTGTCCACATACGATTCTTTTGCCACATCATCAATAGCGGAAAGGTAGTCGTCCATTACTTGTCCGCCCCAATCCTTACTGATGTCTTCGTTCCATTTTACCCCGTGCCCCGGCATACCGCGACGGTTTGGTGCTACAACAATGTAACCTTGTGCTGCCATCGTCTGGAAATTCCAACGGAACGAATAATATTGGGTTAATGCACTTTGCGGTCCGCCTTGACAATATAATAAGGTAGGGTATTTTTTGGTTTTATCGAAGTTGGGAGGAAGGATTACCCAAACCAACATTTTTTTACCATCCGTAGTCGTCACATAACGTCTTTCGGTTTTGCTTAAGGCCAATTTGCTGTAAATCTCCGAGTTTACATTGGTAATTTGTTTCCACGCTTTTTTCTTGAAATCATAAGAATAAATTTCCGAAGCATGATTCATGTCGTTTCTGGCCACAATCACTTTGCCTTCGGTAAACCCAACGATTTCCGTAACGTCGAAATCACCATTGGTAATTTGTCTTACGGTAATTGCAATTCTAGTCAGTCCGGGGAAGTTTACTTCGAAAAGTTGTTTCGTTCCATCAACGGCTGCGATGAAATACACCTTTTTGCCGTCTTCACTCCATTTGAAATTGTCTACCGTTCCGTCCCAACCGGCCGTTAAATTGATGTCCATTCCTTTAAAACGAACGATGATGTCATTTTTATCGGCTTCGTAACCGTCGCGTTTCATTTGCAGCCACGTTAAATTACCTGTTGGTGAAAACGAAGGATGGGTGTCGTAGCCCAAATTGGTTTCGGTTAGATTTTTGGTGGTTTTGGTTTCCAGATTGTATTCGTACAAATCGGTATTCGTACTGATGGCATAGGCCGTTCCGGATTTCTTTTTGCAAACGTAGATGATGCTTTTTCCATCGGGCGACCAGATGTAATCTTCGTCACCACCATGAGGTTTTTGCGGCGTATCGAAAGCTTCTCCTTTCATGATGTCTACCGGAATGGCTTTGTCGTTATTCTCCGAAAAGAAAACATGGTTGTGCGTTCCGTCGTTCCAGGTGTCCCAGTGACGGTAATCTAGTCCGTCGTAAACCTGAGCATCGGCTTTTTTAAGTTCCGGGTACAAGTCTTTTCCCAGTACTTTTTCGGTTTTCACCTCTTTGTGTAACAGTTTGTGTTTTCCGTCGGCCGAAAGGTTTTTGTCTTTTACCAGGTCTTTGGTGTCCTGCACCTCAGTTGCTGCCCCTCCGTTTACCGGAACCGTATAGAATTTTGAATTCGATTTGTTTTCTTCCACAGAAGGTGTGGAGACTTTGTAAACGATGTTTTTCCCGTCTTTGGAAATGCCTAGCGGCGTCACACGTCCTAATTTCCATAATAGTTCAGGTGTCATTACATCCTGAGCCGATGCTGATAATCCCATCATTCCAAGCGTTAAAATAAGGAGTTTTTTCATTATTGATTTTTTTGAAAGAAAGGCTAAAATTAATGATTTTATCGGGATTGCTTATTGGATTGCTTTTTAATTAACAAAAAAGACCTCCCCGAAGGAAGGCCTTTTTCAATTTTATAAGGGCTGTTATTTCTTGATGAAACGTTTTGTGGTTACGTTATCATTATCGGAAATCTCTAAAATATAGTTTCCGGATCCGATGTTTGAAATATCAATCGAACCGTTGTGGAACTTGCCGTTTAGTACTGTTTGCCCCAACAAATTATACACTCGGAACGTTGCGTTTTCTGAAACTTCCGTTGCATTCAATACGTTCGTTGCAGGATTCGGATACAATTTAACTGCTGAAAGTGTGTTGCTGGCTTCCGTTTCTCTTGCTGCCGAAGTGATGTTAATCGTATAATCTTCCACTTGTCCGTAGGAGAACGCTTCACAGGAAGTCGGCACTCCGTTGTATTTCATGGAAACTCGCATTCTAGTCGCACCTAAAGCAGCAGTAGCCGGGATGGTAAATGTTCCGCTTACCGGAGTTGTGGTAGAAGCCGTTTTGCTCCAAACCAATTCGCCTGCATCGGTGAAAACACCATTTTTGTTGTAATCAATCCAAACCGCATACCCTTCAGAATAAACACTGCTTGTCCAAGAAGGAGTAATGGTAATAGTATTTGAAGAACTGCGTGCTGCATTTGTGGATAATGAAGTGAAGTTTTCATATCCGGCAGTTCCTGTTGAAGTGTTGTTGATGGTTCCCATCACCACTTTACCTATTTTCTCATCCGCCGTACTGTTTCCTTGTGAGGTACAGTAAGTGATTGATGACGATAACGTAGTTACATTAACGGTGTTACTTGCCGCAGAAACATTTCCGGCTGCATCTTTCGCTTTTACCGAGAAAGTATAAGCTGTTGCCGCTGTTAAACCTGTTGCCGTATACGAAGTGGTAGTCACGGTACTTAATAAAGTGGATCCTCTGTATACCTCATATCCTGTAACCCCTATATTATCGGTTGCTGCAGTCCAAGATAAATTTGTCGATGTTTGCGTAGTTCCCGAAGCCGTTAAGCTGGTTGGCGCTGTTGGAGCCGTAGTGTCTGCTGTTCCGGTAACTAAATTCACCGTATAATCTTCCACCTGTCCATAATCAAAGGCACCGCAAGCAGCAGGAATGGCGTTGTAACGCATAGAAACACGCATTCTTGTTGAAGTTGCCGTAGCCGTTGCAGAAACAGTAAACGTACCCGAAACCGGAGTAGTAGTTACCG
>NZ_FMTY01000023.1 GCF_900100625.1 Flavobacterium saliperosum | reverse complement strand
ATATATTCCCAAACCATTCCATTCGGACTTAAGCCAAATATACAAAAAGTTCGTTCCATTAAACCCTAAAGCCCAAATTTCGCAAAACCGCTGTTAGGCGTTCGCTTTTCTTATTTCGTAAATCCTCTCATCATTATAATTTCAAGCCCAACAACACTTAATAAAATCATAATTGAAAACAGATTATTGGTTTGGTTCATCGCATAATCTATAATCAAGAATGTAGCAATAAGACCTAAAACAAAATGAGCTCCAAATAATGCAAGTTGTATTTTAAAATTATCTATTTTACTAAAACCTAAAATAAGGCAAGACATCATTAATTGAATTGACATAAACGTAAAGAAAGATTTGTATTGATCTTCAATATTGTAATCAGTTATATATTCTTTGTATATTTTTTCTTTTTCAGTTTCTTTTTTATCAATAGTATTTTTCAAATTATTTTCTGAAGAAAAAAACATCTCTAAACTAGGTTTATGTTTAAAGAATAATTCAGCTCTATTTTGTACGTTATTTTTTAGTAATCCTATAAAAAAGATATTTATTGAAAAAATTATTATTCCCGCTACTAAAAATATTCTGTTATTCATTTTTCGATTAGTTTATTCTATTTCGTTTGGTCAAAGTGACGCCTAACGTCCCGTGGCTTTGCGAAGTTTGGGGATTAGTTTACCCAAAAGTATAAATTTAAGACTAAGTTTACAAATACAAAACTACCATAATTTCAAGCCTTAAAGCCCAAATTTCGCAAAACCACTGTTAGCGGTAGTGCTTGTTTTTCCATATAACCAAACTGTCATTGGGCAAATCATATTCGTATATTTTTTTTGATAAACTGTCAACATAAATCCATCCATCAGAAGAGAATCTTGGATTAGCATTGTTTTCATCAGTTACATCTTGTCCGATATTAAAAATGTAATAATTTGTAGAATCGGTTTTCTCGGTTCTGTCTAAAAGCCATTCAACTTCTTCTTTGTTTTTTAATGCCAATTTAATAAGCTCATTATCCGAGTTTTTGATATAGTCAGCAATTAAGCCATCATACCAATTCTGTTCTTTTGATTCAGTTTGGGATTTTAAATCTACATTACTGCTTGATAGCGAATCAATAGGTTCATTATCAATATTTTTTTCTTCTTTTGTCTTATTGCAAGACAAGATTACAAGGGAAGCTAATAATATGATTGTTTTCTTTTTCATTTTTATGTGTTCATGGATTTCGCGCTCGTTCGGCCGCATTACCGCTAACGTCCCGGGGCTTCATGAAGTTGGGGTTTATATATTC
>NZ_FMTY01000005.1 GCF_900100625.1 Flavobacterium saliperosum | reverse complement strand
CCATTTCGTTGCGCTTGCCAGTATTTCAAATGAACTTTCCCTTATTTTGCGGGCTGCAAAGATAGTTGCTTTATTCCTTACAATCCAAATCTTTTTTTAACTTTTTTCAAAATCTTTTTGATTCGGTTTGTTTCAAAATGTCAGCAGAACTATGCCGTTATTGCGGGTGCAAAAGTAGCACTCTTTCCCGTAACTCCAAATTAATTCCAACCTTTTTTATGTCTTTTTTTGATGCTTTGCCGTAACATACTGATAACCATTTTCTAACATGCAAAAGTTTTTTTTGAAAAAGGCGCTGAGGAACTGAGTCGCTTAGTTACTGAGCGGGTTTGAAGTTGCATATACTATATATAGGTAACAACCGTGGGTTTAAAAAAAGAAAATGATTTTACCTACTATATATAATATGGAGAATCTTTTTTATCGAAAGACCACAAAAAAACAACCTCCTTGCCCTCCTAGCCCCGATTACTTCACTAAACTTATATTTACAGCGGAGTTCAGTGAATTTCATTTAAAGTGGAAATCCCGGCTTTGGGAGATTGCAGCGCAAGCTCGCAAGGACGGATTGCAACGCAAAGCGGGAATATGGTCCGAAAAAAAGCCCGGAACTTTCGCTCCAGGCTTTAAATTTTATTTGTTTGCTTCCAATGCAGCTTTTTCTTTGGCTGCTTTTTCTTCTCGTGCTTTACGGGATTTGTTGAGTTTTTCTTTCCAGGTTGCGGAAAGTTCGGCTAAGTCAATGGGCTTGGCCGGATCCTGACGTTGGAGTTTTCCTTCCTTGAACGCTTTTATAAGCATCCCTTCGATGTAAAAATCATCCAATTCGTTCATTGGGTCGTATTCTTCCTTTAAATTAATGTCGAATAATTTGGCGGTATTATTGGACCAGAACGCTTTCCATCCACTTTTTAAGTCTTTAACCAATTTAAAAGTGGTTTCTCCGGTTTGACGGTGAATCAGCTTTACCAAAATCTGCCCTTCTTTACGGGAGAATTTCTTAAGTCGGTCTTCGAATTCGTTTTCAAGATAATTTTCCACAATTTTGAAATACTTCTTCTTTTCGCGCTCCGTTTTTAATTTAGCCATGTTTGCGTTGAGCATTTTTAAATTTTCTGCTGCCAGTTTCGCATAGGGATACACTTTGAAAACACGGCGCTGCATTTTCTTAATCCGCTCCATTTCCTCGGCATAAGCTTTATCTTTTCCTATAAACATTTCATCCATTTGTGTTTTAAAAACCACGGAAGTATCCTGAACCTGAGTTCCGATGGTATCATTGGTAACCTGACTATATATATAGGAGTAAAAAAACAGGGAAATACTCAAAAAAAGATATCGCTTCATAGACTTATTTATTATATCAAAAATATACATTATACTAACAACTCTAATGCCAATTTATTATTTTAGCAAAAAAATATTTTATGGCAACAAAATCAATACTATCCAAATCATCCCTCACCTTTCTAGAGAATTATCTGAATAATGCCTCACCAACGGGTTATGAGGAAAGCGGACAGAAACTTTGGATGGATTATTTAAAACCTTACGTAGATACATTTATTACGGATACCTATGGAAGTGCCGTGGGTGTAATCAATCCGGATGCAAAATATAAAGTGGTTATTGAAGGACATGCCGATGAGATTTCATGGTATGTAAACTACATCACCGATGACGGACTAATCTATGTGATCCGCAACGGGGGGTCCGATCATCAGATTGCGCCTTCGAAACGCGTGAACATTCATACTAAAAAAGGAATCGTAAAAGGAGTTTTCGGCTGGCCGGCGATTCATACGCGTAATCGCGGTAAGGAAGAATCGGCAACACTTCATAATATTTTCATTGACTGTGGTTGTTCCACAAAAGAAGAAGTGGAAAAATTGGGCGTTCATGTGGGTTGCGTAATTACGTATCCGGATGAATTCATGATTTTGAATAACGATAAATTCGTATGCCGTGCCATTGACAACCGTATGGGCGGATTCATGATTGCCGAAGTAGCGCGTTTACTGAAAGAGAACAAAAAGAAATTGCCTTTCGGATTGTACATCGTGAACTCGGTACAGGAAGAAATCGGGCTGCGTGGTGCCGAAATGATTACGCATACCATCAAACCGAATGTTGCCATTGTGACCGATGTTTGCCACGATACCACTACGCCAATGATTGAAAAGAAAATTGAAGGTGATTTGAAAATGGGTAAAGGTCCGGTAATTGCCTATGCACCAGCTGTACAGAATAATTTACGTGAACTGATTGTAGCCACTGCGGAAGACAAAAAAATTCCGTTCCAGCGTCATGCGACTTCAAGAGCAACAGGTACCGATACGGATGCTTTTGCGTATAGTAACGGCGGAGTGGCCTCGGCGTTGATTTCCCTACCGTTGCGTTACATGCATACGACAGTGGAAATGGTGCACAAAGAAGATGTGGAAAACGTAATCAAACTGATTTACGAAAGTTTGCTTAAAATTGAAAACAACGAAACGTTTTCGTATTTCAAATAAAAATAAATGAAATCATTGCATTCTAAAATAACAGTAGCGCTTTTACTTTTATCGTTTGCTTTTCTAATGAACAGTTGTGGGGCTTCGGGCTCTAAAATAAGGACTACGAACAACTCAGAATCGTCTAAAAAAGGGAAATTGTATAAAAGTAAAGGCGTTGCTTCCTATTATCACGATAAATTCAACGGAAGAAAAACTGCCAGCGGGGCGCGTTTCGACAATTCCGGTTATACCGCTGCCCATCGCGAGTTGGCTTTCGGAACAAAAGTGAGAGTGACTAATCTGGTAAATAACAAATCCGTTGTAGTCACCATCAATGACCGCGGTCCTTTTTCCAAAGGAAGAGAAATTGATCTGACCAAAAAAGCCTTCATGGAAATATCCGACAAAACCACACACGGCGAACTGTCGGTAAAAATTGAGCTCTTACATTAATGTTGTTATCGCTAAAAAACATACTCTGCTGCATTCTTTTTTTCCAATTACACATCGGAAACGGACAAACCGCCGACAAAATTAAAGCCGCCTATCAAACAAAAAATGCAATAGAGAAAATTGATTTTTACGAAAAACTGAATCTGAACCAAAAAAGAGCCTACAGGGATTTTTTCTGGCAACACTTTCCTAAACTTGCATCGGAGGAACAAATCAAATCCGATAAGAAAACACAAATCCGATACAAATTTGCCTTAGCCGAAGTCTACAATATTAAGGAAGACGAATTGAAATCGATTGAGGTTTTAAAGGAAATCCAAAATGACAAAGACTACAGACTTTCCGATTCGGAAAACATGAACGTACTGGTGGGACTGCAAAAATCCTACCTGAATCTGAATTTGTACTCCACTGTTTTCAAAATCAATTCTGAAATCGCACAACTTCGAAAAAAAGGCGCTTCCTTCCCTTTGTGGAGCTATAACATCAAAAGTAACTTGTATGCACGATTGTTCTTGTATGACAAAGCGATTCCTCAGTTAAAATCGGAAATAGCCGACCTTTTGAAAAATCCAGAACGCGATTCGCTGATTGTTCCTTCCGCTTACAATGATTTGGGTTTTTATTATGCGATGAACAACCGGATTGACAGTGCCTATCAATATTATAATATAGCCTTACGCAAAGCCGAAAAAGCGTTAAAAAGTACCGATTTTGAAACCTACGAACGGCTAAGCGGTGTTGTAAAAGGAAACATTGCTGTTTTGAAAATCAGGCAAAACGATTATAAAAATGCAGTTTCCCTACTTGAGGAAGATGCAGCCATTGGGATTAAAAACAACGATAACAACAGCGGAACCATTAAAAGTCTCATTTTGCTTACCGAATGTAATATTCATCTGAAAAATTATGACGAAGCGCAAAATAACATCAACCAGATTGAACAACTGCTGTCCAAAGGCATATCTCCGGAAACCAAAGTGGGGTATTATAAGGCAAAAGCGGAACTGCTTAAATTTCAGAATAAGAAAGACGAAGCGTATGCCAATTATGAAAAAGCTTTCCGTCTGAGTGATTCCATAAATTCAGTGAAACAACGACTACTGTTGGCCGGTAATGACATACTGTACCAATTGGAGCAAAAAGACAATGTGATTGAGAAACAGCAATCGGATATCGATACCAAAGAAAAAGGAATTCTTTACATCGTAGCCATCGCTTTGGTCGTAATTCTGATGACAACCTTGTTTTATTTGCGTAATTCCAGAAAAAAGAGAAAAGAAATCGAACAGAAGAACAATTTGATTTCGGCGAAAAACGAAACCATTAAGGAGTCTTTGGCCGAAAAAGAAATGTTACTGAAAGAAATTCATCATCGGGTAAAAAACAATTTACAGATTATTTCCGGAATTTTGGAACTTCAGAATTTCAACATTACCGATGAGAATGCCAAGATTATTCTGAAAGAAGGACAGGCCCGAATTCAGTCGATTGCGTTAATTCATAAAACATTGTACCAGTCGGAGAATTTCAGCAAAGTGCCTTTTCAAAATTACCTTACGGAATTGGTTCAGGCCATTCAGGATACGTATAGAAATGCGCAAATGAAAATCGAGACCGTTATCAATGCGAATGATATTGAACTCAGCATCAACACAGCCATTCCGTTAAGTCTAATCATCAATGAAATCATAACAAATTGTTACAAACACGCTTTTATCGGCAGAAACAACGGAACCATAAACATCCATCTGACAAAAGAAGATACTACGTATAAACTTGTAATCCAAGATAACGGAAACGGACTTCCGGATGATTTCAATCCGAAAAAATTACATTCCGTTGGTTTTGATTTGATTCAGGGCCTATCGAAACAACTGGAAGGCACCTTTGATTGGAAAACCGAAAACGGCACAGCAATTACAATTACTTTTAAAGACAACATACAATGAACCATCCGCTGAACATATTGGTTGTAGAAGACGAGTACATCACCCAGAAAACGATTTCTGTTTTGCTTACTGAAATGGGTTACAATGTCATCGGCACTGCCATGAATGCCAATGAAGCTATTGAAATTCTGAATGAAAACAATGTTGAGTTTGCTTTATTGGACATCACCATTCAGGGAGAAAAAGACGGGATTTGGCTGGCCAATTACATTACTGAAAAGTACACGATTCCGCATGTCTTCCTAACGGCATATTCGGATGATATTACCATTAAAAATGCGATTGCGACCAATCCGTATGGCTATCTGATTAAACCTTTCCAAAAAGCAGATCTGTTTTCATCGATTGAAATTGCATTGCTTAACTTCAACAAACAAAATACGAATGCAAAAACAGAAAGTGATTTCATTTACATCAAACACCATGAAGTTTTTGAAAAAGTGACCTTAGACAGTATTGTTTATGTGGAAAGTCAAAAAAATTACCTGCTCATTATAACGGATGAAAAGGAATACCGTTTTCGTTGCACGATTACCGAGTTTATAACAAAACTTCCGGACAACTTCATTAAAACACACAAAGGTTTTATCGTTAACAAAGAAAAAATTCAGGGTTTTAATGCCAACTTCATCACTATTGGAACTATAAAAATACCCATTTCAAAAACACATAAGGAAGAAGTTTTGCAATTACTAAACAACTCAAAAATAAAGACTTAAAGTATCTTTTAGTTATTCTTCCCAAAAAAGCACTCCTCTATCCCATATTTTTTTAGCAGAATTTTCTTTTTCTAATTTTTGTTGTGTTAATCTAACTACAACTAAACATTATGAAAAAGTTATTGTTATTATTGCTTTTTTCCGGAGCGGCTTCTGCACAGGTAGGAATCAATACCACAACGCCCAATACAAGTTCCATGCTTGACATTACGGCTACGGATAAAGGTTTACTAATTCCAAGAATTTCAATCCCCAATTTGAATGCGGCGGCTCCGGTAACAACACCGGCTACCAGTTTATTGGTATACAACACCAATGCAACAACCGGAATCGGTTTTTATTACTGGGACGGATCAAAATGGACACCCTTTTCCGGAGGCGTAAGTCATTGGACAAAAGTGGGCAATGACATTTACAACAACAATACGGCTAATGTGGGTGTGGGAACCACCACTCCGACAAACAAATTGCACATTGAAAATATCGGAGCTGCCGGAAGTTTGTTAAACCAAAATTTCGAAACCAATGCCATAGCTCCCCTTACTACAGGCGGAAGTGGCAATTGGGCAACGCAAAGCACGGTTAAAAACGCCGGAACTTATGCCGCAAAATCTGGTACTATTGCTGATAGCCAAGCCACACAAATGTCGCATACGGTTGTAGTACCTGCCGGAGGTGCCACATTAAGTTTTTATTATAATGTGAGTAGTGAAAGTGGATTCGATTATCTGAAATTTTATATTGATGGTGTCGTACAAAACCAATGGTCTGGTACCGTTGGATGGACACAACAAACTTATCTGCTTGCTGCCGGTTTAAGAACTTTAAAATGGGAATACAGTAAAGATACTTCCGCAAGTTCCGGTGCGGATGCGGCTTATGTTGATGACATTACTATCACGACTGCAGCTCCTGCGGCCATAAGAATCGTAGACGGAAATCAGGGATTAGGAAAAGCATTGGTTTCAGATGCTAACGGAAACGCAACTTGGCAACAACTTACGGCAAGTAATGTTTCCATTCCGGATTTGGTTGTCGTACAGGATATGACTATTCCTATTTGCAGTTCCAGTCCTTCAGGCACTACCGGTTCTTTCAGTACAACCATAAAAGGGGTAAGCACAACCGTTACGTGGACTGTTTTACAAAGAGTTACAACGGCAGGCTCTACTGCTGCCATAAGTGGAAACACCGTGTTATTGGCACCCGCGAAACCTGAGAAATTACAGATCCGATATGATTTTTCGCCCCAACTGCCTTTTATTCCCTCCGGTTTGATATTTGCGCCATACAATAACAGTTCTTACCCTGATACATTTAATATCAACTATTCAAACAAATCACAAACATCCATTACCACCAATATCGTGCGCACGGATGCGCTTGGGGATACATCGGCAACGTGCTGGATGGGACAATTTTATTTTGATATGATTCTGATAAACTAAAACAACTAAATACCACAACTAAAACTACTTAATTTTTAAAAAAAAGCCGGACACTATGTCCGGCTTTTTTATAACTAACCAACCTAAACTTATTTTTTTGAAGCCGCTCTGATAACTTCCGCAACCTGAGTTGCTTTCCCGCCTTCTGCAAGTTTTAATGCTGTAAAACCATTATTGTCTTTTGCAGAAATATCGGCTCCTTTTTCAATTAAAAATTTTGCAATTTCAGCGTTGTTGTAACGTGCGGCATACATTAACGGCGTCATTCCGTTTTTGGATTCGTTTACATCCACACCGTATTCAACAAATTTTTTCACTGTAGCCACATCTCCTTTACTGATGGCAACAAATAGAGGGGTAACATCGTAGCTAACAATGGCTACATTTTTTGAAGTTGATGTTTCAACATTCGAAGCTAAAGCAACATTTGCAGTTGCTATTAAAGCTAAACCTAATAAACTGATTGTTTTTTTCATGATGATGATTGATTTTTTCCGCTACGCTCAATATACTTCGGCTGCGTATTGGGTTGATTAATGATTTAAAATTTATTCTTCTTTTAATGGTTAGTATTAAATGTTGGTGCTTTTGATTTTTACAGCATTGATTGGCTGAGCTGTGTTGAAAATCGGGCTTTCAATTATCAGACTGTCTTCCATAATGATTTCCTCCGTTGTTTTTTTACTGTAAAGAGGATCGACTTCAGAAGAAATGGTCATATCAATTACTTGATTGTCGATCGTAATACTTTCTTCTGATGCATTTTCAACAACATCACTTGAAATTTCGCTCTCAATTATTTGATTATCTTCCGCAATTACTTCTTCTATGGTTTTGGCATACGGAGTAGAAAGGATGGTTTCCGGATTAATGCTGCCTGCATCGCCACATTCTTTACCCGATTTTTTTTCTATTGAATCGTTCCCGGTTGTGGTCGCATCCGTACTTTGTTCTGATTGTACTGACTGAGTCAAGCTGAAATATTCATTATTGAACGATTGTTGACTGCTTAATGCTGAAGTAACATTAGTAAAAGCTACTACAGCGATTCCTAAATAAATGATTGATTTTTTCATGATGATGATTGATTTTGATTTTTCCGCTGCGCTTCAATTAATTAATTTTTCTTAATATCAAATGCCTCGGGTGATGATTGATTTATTGAATAGACGCTTATAAATTTATTTCGTTACCCGCTTTTATTCATTATAACATACTTTTAACAAATCGATGCCGATAATCGATTTTTTCAAGCCGTTAACGGATTTTTTCATCACTACAAAGAACAAAAAAACCACGCAAAGCGTGGTTAGTATATCTTCAAAATTAGGTTATCTTATTTGTTCAGAAAAGCCAGAACATTTTTTTCAATACGTTCATTAATATTGGATATGTCTGCTTTCACAAACGGCTCTCCTAAAATATTTTCAAACAACTCGATATAGCGTTCCGAAACCGATTCAATGTATTCATCAGTCATGTCAGGGATTTGTTGCCCTTCTTTTCCCTGGAAACCGTTCTCGATTAACCAACGACGTACAAATTCTTTCGACAATTGCTTTTGGTCTTCGCCTTTATCCTGTCTCTCCTGATACCCCTCGGCATAGAAATAACGGGAAGAATCCGGCGTATGGATTTCGTCAATCAAAACGATTTTTCCGTCTTTGGTTTTTCCGAATTCGTATTTCGTGTCTACTAAAATCAATCCGCGGGAAGCCGCAATTTCAGTTCCTCTTTGGAATAAAGCTCGGGTGTATTGTTCTAAAACGATGTAATCTTCTTCGGAAACGATGCCTTTTGCCAAAATGTCCTCGCGGGAAATATCCTCATCGTGTTCTCCATTATCCGCTTTTGTGGAAGGCGTAATAATTGGCGTCGGGAATTTATCGTTTTCTTTTAAGCCTTCCGGCATGGTTACACCACACAAAACTCTTTTCCCTAAAGCATATTCACGGGCCGCATGACCGGATAAATAACCTCGGATTACCATTTCCACTTTAAAAGGCTGACACAAATGACCAACGGCAACGTTTGGATCCGGCGTAGCGATTAACCAATTCGGAACGATATCCTGCGTTAATTGCATGAATCGTGTGGCAATCTGGTTCAGAATCTGACCTTTGTATGGAATTCCTTTCGGCATTACCACGTCAAAAGCGGATAATCTGTCGGTAGCGACCATTACCAAAAGCTCGTCATTGATATTGTATACTTCTCTTACTTTACCGTGATATACGGATTTCTGACCCGGAAAATTAAAATTGGTCGTTGTAATTGTGTTCATTATTGTTGTGTTGTTGTTGAGTGGTGCAAATGTAATTGGATTCTGAGAGTCAAGCAAAAGAATCTAAATAAATTTACTGTTCAATCGCAAAGTTAATCGTAACATTTGCTATCACTTCAATTTCACCGATTGCAAGCGTTTCTCTGGATATTCCGCCGGCATCCGATTCCATTTTCATTGCTGCATATATTGGTCTTGGATAGTTCGTCATTGAATTATCGGAAACCAATAACGGTTTACCCACTTTTTGATTCAAAGCCGAAGCATAATCTGCAGCCTTTGTTTTGGCATTCTGAACCGCCTGAATTCTCGCCTGACTTTCATATTGAGCCACTTTGGACGATTTGAAATCCACACCCTGAATCACATTGGCTCCGGAATCCACCAAGCCCATCATCAGTTCATCATATTTTGCCAGATCTTTAAGTTGGATTACAATATTTTGGGAAGCAGTAAACGTGTTTTTCTTCTTTTGATAATCGTACGATTTGTACAATGAAACACGTTGTGTCTGATAATCTGTCGTGGCGATTTTCATTTTTTTGATGAATTTGATAATAGCGTCAATGGCTTCGTCATTTTTCTTTTTCACGTCGGCCGCTTCATTGCCGGTATTCTCAACTCCAACGCTGATAACTGCCTGATCCGGAGTCACTTTAATTTTTCCTTCACCGGAAACTACAATCTGAGGTACGTTTTTCATCTCTTGTGCGTTTGACAATGTTGTGATAAATAAGGTTACTGCAAGTAAAATAATCTTTTTCATATGTAAAGTATTAAGTTTTCTATTACAAATCAAAAGCAATGCCAAAACAGTTATATTTTGCCCATTTTAGATAAAACAAACAGGATAATAATCGGAATTACCAGTAGAACAACCATTAAAGTGTTATCAGTCAGCATCATGGGAACTTTGGCAATGGTAATGATATACCCGCCAATGGCACCGCCAAAATGAGCCGTGTGTCCAATATTATCGTTCTTGGCTTTCATTCCGTAAATGGAATACAACAAATAACCGATTCCGAAAAGGTAGGCCGGAATGGGGATGGGGATGAAAAACAGGTACAAACTCATATCAGGTTGGAGTAAAATAGCGGAGTACAATACACCGGTTACCGCTCCGGATGCGCCAATGGCACGATAATAATAATCATTTTTATGAAAATACAAGGTGAGCAAACTCCCGAAAATCAAACTTCCGAAGTAGATTATGATAAACGATAACGACCCAAAAGAACCGATAACAACAGGTGCAAAGAAATATAACGTAAGCATATTGAAAAACAGATGCCCAATATCACCATGCAGAAAAGCAGAGGTAATCATACGGATATGCTCGCCGGCACGAATACTGCCTATGTGGAATTCATACTTTCGGAAAAACGCTTCGTCACTAAAACCTTTGTAGCTTATAATAGCCGTAACTGCAATAATCAGTAATAAAACTGGGTTCATATCTTTGAATTTTATCAGTGTAAAAATAACCATTGTTTGCTTACAGAATGTTAATTTTATCCAAGAATAATCAGTTTTAAAAGTATATTTGTAAAAACTTAAATAAATGCAGTTACTCGTTTTTCTATTGGTATACCCTGTTTTATGGTGTATTTCAATACTTCCCTTTCGATTATTATACTTCGTTTCCGATTGTATTTACGTCCTTGTGTATCATATCATTGGTTATAGAAAAAAAGTAGTGCGTCAAAATTTAGCGTTGGCACTCCCCCATTTATCAGACAAAGAACGCTTGGTTATCGAGAAGAAATCCTATCATCATTTGGTTGACGGTTTTCTGGAAATGATTAAAACCATGACCATTTCGGATAAGGAAATCAACAAACGATTTAAATTCACCAATATGGAATTGTATCACGAATATGAAGCCAAAGGGAAAAGCATTGCCATTTTCTGTGCCCATTATTCGAGTTACGAATGGCTCCTTATTATGAACAAACACATCAAATTTAAAGGATTCGGGATTTACAAAACCATCCGAAACAAATACTTTGACAAATTGGTTCGTGATATCCGAGGAAAGTTTGACGCCACATTAATCGATACTAAAGAAACGACGAAAGTCATGATTGACAATCATAAAAAAGGGGTTTTAGGTGTTTACGGATTTGCGGCAGACCAATCTCCGAAAGCATCCAAAGCATTCCATTGGACTAAATTTATGGGAATTGAAGTCCCCGTGCATACCGGTGCTGAAATGCTTGCCAAAAGAATGGACATGAACGTACTTTTTGTTAAAGGCGAAAAATTAGGCCGCGGAATGTACCAGGCCACTTTTGTTCCGATGGTGGATAACCCGAAAGAAGTTCCCAACTATGAATTAACCGATATGTTTTTCAAAATGGTGGAACAACAAATTCTTGAAAAACCGGAATATTATCTTTGGACACACAAACGCTGGAAACACGCTAAAGACAGTTAGGCAGTGATCAGAAAGCAGATGGCAGAAAAACAAAGCGCTATAAAAAAGAAAAATCCACTTACTAACAAGTGGATTTTTTCATGAATACTATTCTTTCATCTATAAGGAAAACCATTTCTTCACCATGGCTGCCTCCTGATGCAAAGCATTTTTATGCACAAACTCATTGGAAGATTTATTATACTCGTAGTCTTTTGCCCATGCTGCATGGTTTTCAGCCAAGGCTTTGATGCTATCGCAAACGAATTCGATTTCTGCGGAAGTGGTCGTTGGGTGAATCGACATTCTGATCCATCCCGGCTTTTCCATTAAATCACCGGAAGTAATTTTATCCGTCAGATAATGAGATGTTTCCTGATCCACGTGCAATAAAAAGTGACCATACGTACCGGCACAACTGCACCCGCCACGCGTTTGGATTCCGAATCGGTCGTTTAATAATTTCACGCCAAGGTTAAAATGCAAATCGTCGATATAAAACGAAATCACCCCTAACCTGTCCTGATGTTGTCCCGCTAAAATATTGATATTAGGAACATTCCCTAAACGATCAAAAACGTATTCCACAATTTCGTGTTCGCGTTTCAGAATATTGTCGATACCCATTTGCTCTTTTAACTGAATGGCCAAAGCAGTTTTAATTACCTGAAGAAATCCAGGTGTTCCGCCATCTTCACGCTCTTCGATATTGTCCAGATATTTGTGCTCGCCCCAAGGATTCGTCCAGCTTACTGTTCCTCCTCCCGGATGATCGGGAACCATATTCTTGTATAATTTTTTATTGAAAACCAACACTCCCGAAGTACCGGGACCACCAAGAAATTTGTGCGGCGACATGAAAATCGCATCGAGATATCCTTCAGGATTGTCTGTCGGATGCATATCAATTTTAACATACGGTCCGGAACAGGCAAAATCCACAAAACAAACGCCGTTATATTGGTGAATTAGCTTTGCCACTTCGTGATAGGGTGTTCGTATACCTGTTACATTCGAACAAGCTGTTATGGAAGCTATTTTTAAGGTAAAATCTTTATATTTCTCTAATAAAACTTTAAAACTGTCCAGACAAATCAAGCCTTTTTCGCAAGCCGGAATCACTTCCACTTTAGCAATTGTTTCTAACCAGGAAGTCTGATTGGAATGGTGCTCCATATGCGATATAAAAACAACCGGTTTCTTCTCGTCGGGAATCTGAGTATATTTCTGAAGATTTTCAGGCACTTTCAATCCTAAAATACGTTGAAATTTATTGATTACGCCTGTCATTCCCGTTCCATCAACAATCAACACATCATTTTCATTACTGTTCACGTGGTGTTTGATGATGTGACGCGCTTCGTGATAAGCCATAGTCATAGCCGTACCGGAAACGGTGGTTTCAGTATGCGTATTGGCCACAAACGGTCCGAATTCATTCATCAGTTTTTCTTCGATGGGACGGTACAAACGACCTGAAGCGGTCCAATCCGTATAGATGATTTTCTTTCTTCCGAAAGGCGAATCAAATTCCTGATCGATACCGATGATGTTTTTTCTGAATTGCTGAAAATACTGCTCCAGCTGCGTTGTTTGTGTTGTAGTCATTTCAAAAGCATTTGCGGTCAAAGATACATTTTTTTGATTATTTGAAGATTTACGGGGCAACGGTTTTGAAAGTAAAGTCGAAATTTTAACATATTCATCTGATTTCATGACAAATACAATTCAAAAACAGTCTAAAAAAAGCATCCTGAACCATAATCTAAATTTCTGTTATCTTTGCTTTTTTAATCCGAAGTAATGAACATCAAACTCCTCGCCATCGGTAAAACCGACAATAAAGCGCTGCAAACCTTAATCGACGATTACACCAAACGATTGTCTTTCTACATCAAGTTTGAATTGGAGATTATTCCGGATATTAAAAACGTGAAAAACCTGTCGGAAGCCCAACAAAAAGAGAAAGAAGGCGAACTGATTCTGGCAAAACTTTCCGCTACCGACCAATTAATCTTACTGGACGAAAACGGTAAAAATTTCTCAAGCGTAGGTTTTTCCGAAGAACTGCAGAAAAAAATGAATTCCGGAGTGAAAACCTTGGTCTTCGTAATCGGTGGTCCTTACGGTTTCAGTGAAGAAGTGTACAAAAAAGCACAGGGGAAAATTTCGCTTTCGCTGATGACCTTTTCGCATCAGATGGTGCGTTTGTTTTTTATCGAACAGCTTTATCGCGGATTTACGATTTTACGCAATGAACCTTATCATCATCAGTAAGCAGGTTGCAGACAGCAGACAGCAGACAGCAGAATCAAAAGAAAAAAATCAGACTCCGGAACTCTGTGATTATTACTAAAACACGTACTCTTTTCCTTCAAAAATCAGATTGGGATACAATAATTTGGTGAACAGGATTTTATCCGATAGATAGTCATCAAAAGAAAGGTTTTTATCAAACACCAAATACACTTTGACTTTCTTGTCACTGTAAAACTCCTTGATATAATTTTCAAGGGATGAACGCTCTACAGGTACATCATTACAAGCTATTGTGTTGTTTTTATCAAACTGAATCACCAAAACATCCTCCAATTTATCATGCGTATGATTTTCCAAAACATAACTTACGTTCGTAAACGGAATAAACGCTAAATTCTTCCCGATACTGTCGGCATAGGAATAGTAATTGTCTTTTTTTACATCCCCTTCGCTCTTTCTTTTCTGCTTTTTTTCCTGAAGTTTTATAATTTCCGGAAGAATGGTTTTCAGCGGCAAACGTTTGTCAACATTAAAAACCCAATTGGTGGTGGAAATGACCGTACTTTTATTAATGTCAACCAAAGTATCGTTTTTCTCCATTTTGAAGAAAAAATCAATTTTTGAAATATCCGAAACCGTTTTCACAACAGTCACATCCGCTTTCGGCAATAAAATCTCTTTTTTCTCGCCACAGGAAAACAATACCAAAACGGTAAAAAGCATCAATACTTTATTCATGGTTTTGTAATTTTTTTAAATAATGTAACACATTCCATCGCTTCTTTCACATCGTGAACACGAAGAATTTTTGCGCCTTTCATCAACGAAATCGTATTCAGAAAAGTGGTTCCGTTTAAGGCTTCCTGCGCGTTGGTATCCAATACTTTATAAATCATCGATTTTCTAGAAATTGCCGATAATAAAGGTAAATCCAACATTTGAAACAACTCCATTTTTTGCATCACCTCATAATTCTGGTTGGTTGTCTTGGCAAATCCGAATCCGGGGTCGATAATAATATCGTTGATACCAAGGGTTCTGGCGGCGGCAACACGCTCCGAAAAATACTGAATCATTTCCTTTACGATATCATCATACTCCGTAAGTGTTGTCATGGTTTGGGGTGTCCCGCGCATGTGCATCATGATGTACGGCACGTTGGCATCGGCAATTACTTCCAGCATTTTATCGTCCAATACTCCGGCGGAAATATCATTGATTATTGCGGCTCCGCTTTCTATTGCTGCTTTGGCAACCGCTGCTCTGAACGTATCAATCGACAAAACAGCTTTGGGAAAACGGTTCAGGATAACATCCAAAATTGGAATCAGTCGCTTGATTTCGTCTTCTTCCGAAACAAAAACCGCATTGGGTCGGGACGAATACGCACCAACATCAATAAAGGAGGCACCTTCCGAAAGCATTTTTTCGGTCTGATTCAGAAAATCGGCATCGGATTTGTATTTCCCGCCGTCAAAAAAGGAATCGGGAGTGATGTTGAGAATCCCCATTACTTTCGGGGAAGATAAATCGACTAATTCTCCTTTACAGTTGATTGTCATTGGAACAGCGCTGGTTTATTATTTGTACTTTACAGTTCGTGTTTTTTTTGAACTTCAAGCTTTATTCTTTACATTTGGAAATTCAAGAACAAAGATAACCAGAAATGAGTAACACCTCACAGGAATTTGATAAAGTAATCGCTATTTGCCGCGATTTATACAGCAAAAAAATGAAGGATTACGGTAGTGCATGGCGCATTTTACGACTTCCTTCCCTAACCGACCAGATTTTCATCAAAGCCCAACGCATCCGCAGTTTACAGGAAAATGAAGTACGTAAAATAGACGAAGACGAAACCGGAGAATTCATCGGAATCATCAATTATTCGATTATGGCGCTAATCCAATTGGATTTGGGCGTGGTGGATCAACCGGATTTGGATTGGGAAACAGCGGTTCGGTTATACGACGAAAAAGTCGCGATTACCAAAGCACTGATGGAAGCCAAAAATCACGATTATGGTGAGGCCTGGCGTGACATGCGTGTGAGTTCGCTTACCGATTTGATTCTTCAGAAACTGTTGCGCGTAAAGCAAATCGAAAACAATAAAGGAAAAACACTGGTTTCCGAAGGTATTGATGCCAATTATCAGGACATGATCAACTATTCGGTTTTTGCACTTATTTTAATGGGGTTTCATAAAAAATAAATAATAATGAAATATTTAGTACACGTATCCAGAATCATTGTTGGCGTTTTATTCATCATTTCGGGGTTAATCAAACTCAATGACCCTACCGGATTTTCATTCAAACTGGAAGAATATTTTTCAGAAGCCGTTTTAAATCTGCCCGCGCTTATCCCTTTCGCATTGGCAATTGCCGTTTTTGTGGTTGTTTTTGAAGTCGTTTTGGGTGTAGCCTTACTTATCGGTTTCAAACCGAAATGGACCATGTGGAGTTTATTGCTGATGATTGTTTTCTTCACGTTCCTGACGTTCTATTCGGCTTACTTCAATAAAGTAACCGATTGCGGATGTTTTGGCGATGCACTGAAATTAACGCCTTGGGAATCTTTCTGGAAAGACATTGTATTATTGTTCTTCATTCTGATTTTATTTTTTAATCAGAAGCATATCAATTCGTTATTAAAACCTATGCCGGCCGCTTTAACGGTTTTTGTTTCGTATTCGCTTTGCCTTTTCATGGGCTATTGGGTACTGAATCACTTACCTTTGAAGGATTTCCGAGCGTATAAAATCGGAACCAATATTCAGAAAGGAATGGAGTTTCCTGAGGGAGCCCCACGTTCGGTTTACGAGATGAATTTCGTGTATAAAGTGGGCGGAAAAGAACAAAACTTCGGAGAAAAAGACCTGATGAGTTTACCGGCCGGTGCGGAATTCGTACGTCGTGAAGATAAATTAATCTCTCAGGGCTATGTCCCTCCAATCCACGATTTCACCATTGAACTGGACGGACAGGATTATACCGAAGAAATGCTGAATGCACCAAAAGTGGTGATGCTGATCTCCTACGATCTGAAAAAAGCCAAGCCGGAAGGTTTAGCCAAACTGGAAGCCTTCTCTCAAAAAGCACAGAAAAAAGGATATAAAGTGATTGGAATGTCGGCTTCTCCGATTGAAGATATTGCGAAGTTCCGACAAGAAAACGGCATTACTTTCGATTACTATTTCTGTGACGCCACTACGTTAAAAACCATCGAAAGAGCCAATCCGAGTATCGTGGTGCTACACAAAGGAACAATTGTTGATAAGAAACATTGGAATGATATTGAGGATGTTAAATTGTAATTGATTATGAAAAAAATACTTCTATTAGCTGTTTTTGCACTCGCTGCCTTTGTGATTTATTCCTATACCAACAGACAGGACGACAAAGCTTTCAAAAAAGAAGCGTTGGAAAACAAAATGGTTGCTTTAGACGGAAGTTCAATTGCTTTTAAGGATATTCTGAAAAAATACAAAGGAAAAACCATCGTAATTGACGTTTGGGCCTCTTGGTGTTCCGACTGTATTAAAGGCATGCCGAAAGTAAAAGCGTTGCAAACCCAATTTCCTGATGTTACTTATCTGTTCGTTTCGATGGACAAAACGCCGGAAGCCTGGAAAAAAGGCATTGAAAAATATGAAGTGGTTGGCGAACACTACATGGCCACGGACGGTATGAAGGGCGTCTTCGGAAAATCGATTGATCTGAACTGGATTCCGCGTTACATGGTAATTGACAAAAAAGGTAAAATTGCACTTTTCAGAGCGATTGAAGCCGATGACACCAAACTGATTGAGACACTAAAAACATTAAAATAATGAGACATACTATAGTAGCAGGCAACTGGAAAATGAATGTAAATGCAGCAGAAACCACTCAGTTACTGTCTGATATTTTAAACCAACTTCCGTCAGGAAAAGAAGTGGAAGTTATCGTAGCCCCTTCCTTTGTGAATTTATCACAAGCGATTCATATTCTGGAACATACCAACATTGGTGTGGCCGCTCAGAACATGCATCAGGCGGAAGGCGGTGCGTTTACAGGAGAAGTTTCGGCAGACATGCTTACTTCCATCGGAGTACAAAACGTTATTTTAGGACATTCCGAAAGACGTGCTTATTTCAAAGAAAATGATGCGCTTTTAGCCAATAAGGTTGATACCGCTTTAAAACACGAAATGCGTGTGATTTTCTGCATCGGAGAAGAATTGAAAGACCGTCAGGACAAACAACACTTCAATGTGGTTGAAAACCAGTTACGCGACGGATTGTTTCATCTGGAAGCCAATGCATGGGTAAACATCGTTTTGGCTTACGAACCCGTTTGGGCTATCGGAACCGGAGAAACTGCTTCACCGGAACAAGCGCAGGAAATGCACAAATTTATCCGTGAAACCATCCAACACCATTACGGAAGCCCTGTAGCCGAAAACGTTTCCATTCTTTACGGTGGAAGTGTAAAACCGGACAATGCTCAGGAAATTTTCTCCAAACCCGATGTGGATGGTGGATTGATTGGTGGTGCAGCATTAAAAGCGGAAGATTTTGTAGCAATTGTAGCTTCAGTAGCATAAAACGACAATGATCACAATTAACATCATCGGTTCAGGAAATGTTGCACAGCATTTGATTTCGGTTTTTCAACAAACGGAAAATATCATGTTGCAACAGGTTTTTTCGCGCAAACGGGAAAGCATAAATCATCTGATTTCCGATGACAAGATTGTAACACACTATTCCGATTTAAAAACAGCCGACATTACCATTATTTCGGTTACGGATGATGCCATTGCCGAAGTGTCCAATCAGCTCCCTTTTGAAAACCAATTGGTGGTTCATACCTCAGGAAGCGTCGGATTGGAAGCTATAAATGCTAAAAACCGTAAAGGTGTTTTTTATCCTTTGCAGACCTTTTCAAAATCAAAAGCAATCGATTTCAAAGCAGTTCCAATCTGTTTGGAAACTGAAAATGAATCGGATTATGCTGTATTGGAATCGGTTGCAAAAACCATTTCGGATAAAGTTTTCAAAATCAGTTCCAATCAACGCCAAAGCTTGCATGTGGCCGCCGTGTTTTCATGTAACTTCGTGAATCATCTGTATCATCTGGGTAAGGAAATCTGTGATGAGAATAATGTGCCTTTCGAAATTCTGATGCCGTTAATTCAGGAAACTGCCGATAAAATCAAAACGCTTTCCCCTTTGGAAGCACAAACCGGTCCCGCGAAACGCAACGACCAGAAAACAATAGAAAAACATATGTCTTTCTTAGACGATGAGCATAAAAAAACAATTTACCGATTGTTAACCCAATCCATACAAAAATACAATGGCTAAAAGTTATAAAGAGATCATGAACGACATCACCACGTTTATTTTTGACGTTGATGGCGTACTTACCGACGGAACCGTACACATAACCCCAACCGGAGAAATGCTGCGTGAAATGAACATTCGCGACGGCTATGCGATGAAAGCGGCGGTAGAAAACGGTTATACGGTTTGCATCATTTCCGGAGGAAGTAACGAAGGTGTTCGTATTCGATTACGAAACTTAGGTATTACTGATATTCACTTAGGGGTTCCTAATAAGGTGGAAACTTTTAAAGAGTTCACCGATGTGTATAACATCAAACCCGAGCAGGTTTTGTACATGGGTGACGACATTCCGGATTATCACGTAATGCAATTAGTGGGATTACCCACTTGTCCGCAAGACGCTTCTCCTGAAATTAAAACAATCAGCAATTATATTTCGCACAAAAACGGAGGGAAAGGTGCCGTTCGTGATGTGATTGAACAGGTTATGAAAGTTCAGGGCAAGTGGATGAAACATTTCGACGCCAAGTACGATTAATTACTATTTCCAAAACATTAAAAACAGCTATACAACGAATGAAATTTTTTAAACTGATCCGTTACCAAAACTTATTGATGCTAGCTTTGATGCAGCTTGTTTTTCATTTCGTATTTTTTAAAAACCAAAAAGAAGTCTTTACTGCATTAGCGGATTGGCAATTTATCTTATTGGTACTTGCAACGATTTCCATTGCCGCGGGAGGTTACGTGATTAACAATATTATGGATCAGGAAACGGATGCATTCAGTAAGCCCAAAAATGTGATTGTAGGCAAACACATTTCGGAAGGAATGGCGTATAACATTTACGTAGCATTGAATATTCTTGGCGTTGGAATTGGGTTTTATTTGTCCAATATCATTCAGAAACCGATGTTTTCTGCGGTTTTTATTGTCGTTGCGGGAACTTTATACATGTACGCTACAAGTCTGAAACAAAACCTTTTAATCGGAAATATCATTGTTGCCTTGCTGCTATCCTTCAGCGTAATCATCGTTGGGATTTTCGATTTGTATCCGGCGACGTATGACGGCAACCAACTCCAGATGGCCATGCTTTTCAGTATTCTTTTGGATTATGCCCTATTTGCTTTCATCATCAATTTTATTCGTGAAATCGTAAAAGACATTGAAGATATGGACGGCGATTACAATTCAGGCATGAATACACTTCCCATCCTTTTAGGAAAAGACAGAACCGCAAAAATTGTATTTGGATTGGCGTTTGTTCCCGTAATCTTATTGGTTTTATATGTAAACAATAACCTGTTGGAATTGCAATGGGTAATGTATTATATGTTGCTTTTTGTATTGGCGCCACTACTCTATTTCCTGATTAAAATCTGGAATGCCAAATCGAAAAAGGACTTCAGTCATCTGAGTCTGATTTTAAAACTGGTATTACTTTTCGGAATACTTTCCATCGTAGTGATCACAATAAACATGAAAGTCAATGCTTAGGGAAAAACTAAAACAATACAACATTATTCTGGCTTCGGGTTCACCCAGACGCCAACAGTTCTTCAAAGATTTGGATCTGGATTTCGAAATTCGCTTAAAAGAAGTGGAAGAAATCTATTCCGAAGATTTAAAAGCGGAAGAAATCACGAATTATCTGGCCGAACTGAAAGCCAATGTATTTGTGGGAGAACTTTCGGATAACGATATTTTGGTTACCAGCGACACGATTGTCTGGCACGAAAACAAAGCGTTGGGCAAACCGAAAAATTATGAGGATGCTTTTAAAATGCTCCAATCGCTTTCGGGAAAAACGCATGAAGTCATTACCTCGGTTTGTATTAGAACCAATACTAAAACCGATACTTTTTACGAAGTCACGAAAGTCACTTTCAACCCACTCACCGAAGAAGCAATCACTTATTATTTAGACAATTACAAACCGTTTGACAAAGCAGGTTCCTACGGAATTCAGGAATGGATCGGACTCGTGGCCATTGCAAGAATTGACGGATCCTATGCCAATGTTGTCGGACTTCCGGTTGATAAAGTTTATCAACATTTGCTTACATTTGTAAAGTAAAGTAAATGAAATGTTGAATCATCAGTTTTATATTGAAATTGTAGCTACGTTAATAACGCTGCTATTGTTTTTGTCGGTACGCTTTTTTTTGGCTAAAATTGTGCGACGCTTTGCAAAAGTTTCCGATTCGATTGAACATCGGACAAATCTTGTGATAAAATACATCAATGTGCTGGTCAATATCCTAACAGCCATTGTTTTATTTACGATTTGGGGAATCCGAACCACTCACATTATTGTGTTTGCTTCTTCTATTTCGGCCATTATTGGTGTGGCCATGTTTGCACAATGGTCGATTCTAAGTAACATTACTGCAGGAATCATCCTCTTCTTTAATTTTCCTTTTAAAATTGGCGATGTTATCTTAATTCACGATAAAGACTTTCCCGTTGAGGGCGAAATCATGGACATCACTGCTTTTCATGCGCTCCTGAAAACCAAAAGCGGCGAACGCGTTACCTATCCCAACAATCTCCTGATTCAAAAAGGGATCACGATTATTAAACAATACAACGACGAAAGAGAGTTCATGGATTAATACAGTTTTTTCATTATCTTTTGAAAATATTTTACGTTTAAATACAACTAACGCAACTCATTTTTAAAACCAAATCCTATGAAAACAATCAAATTAGCCTTACTCGGTTTCATTTTATCCTTTTCGTTATTCGCCACCGCACAGGTGAATGTGAATGTAAACATTGGCACACCTCCGGTTTGGGGACCTGTTGGGTATGCAGAAGCCCGCTATTACTACATTCCGGATATTGAAAGTTATTACGACATAAATTCGGGAATGTTTGTTTATATGGGGCCGCGCGGATGGATTCACGCAAGGACATTACCAAGCAGGTATTCGCATTTTGATTTATACAACGGTTATAAAGTTGTGCTGAATTTCAGAGGCGATAATCCGTATCGTTATTATAAAATGCACAAAGCGAAGTTTCCAAAAGGATATAAGAATCACAAGCAGAAGCCTTTTAAAATGAAAAACGACAACGGAAATCATTCCGGGCATTATAAAAAAGGGAATGCAAAATCCGGAAACGCAATACATTTCAATGATAATTCCCATGGTGGAAAAAAAGGTAATGATGGAGGCGGAAAAGGTCACGGCAACGGAAAAGGAAACGGTAAAGGAAAATAAAATCACTTTTAAATATAAAAAACCAAGCAAGGCTAATACCCTTGCTTTATTTTTTTAGGCAAAAAACAACATTTTCTATTTTATTGAAATACAGCTATTTAACCACTATTTCAATTGCTTGACACCACTTCTTTTTCCGAAAAAATATTATTTTGGCACGGAAGTTGGAAATAGTCAAACATCAAACGAATATTGGTTAAATTAAAATATACGATTATGAAAACTATCAAATTTTTATTCGCAGGATTATTGCTGATGACGCTGAGCACTCAGGCACAGGTTAACGTGAATGTGAATATTGGAACACCTCCGGTTTGGGGTCCTGTGGGTTATGCCGAAACACGCTATTATTACATCCCGGACATTGAGGTTTATTATGATATCCCATCTGCAATGTTTATTTATTTTGATGGTGGCGGATGGATCAGAGCGGCTTATTTGCCTTACCGTTACAGACATTATGATTTATATGGAGCCTATAAGGTATGCTTACACGATTACGGTCCAAACCCATACATTTATTACAAACACCACAAAGTAAAATACAAACATGGGTACAGAGGACCTGCGCAAAGAACGATTGGCCCGAGACCACAGGTTGTTTATAATGGACCGAGAGACGGTTACAGAAGAGACCGCGATGACGATAACAGAAGAGATTACTACAGAAATCAAAACGATAACCGTAGCGAAAGAAGAAGTAACAATGATTACAGAAACGAATACAGAGGTTCAAGGGACAACGCAAATGTGAGAGGAAACGACAAAGGCCGTGAAAGGGGAAATGACCGCGGAAACGGAAACGGTCGCGGAAACGGAAGAGGAAATGGTGGTGATAACGGCAACGGAAGAAGAGGTTAATTCACACAAATAATTTGGAAAAAAGGCAGAGGCTATACAGTCTTTGCCTTTTTTAGTTACTTCCGGTAAAGGTATTGTTTGCCCTAAGTCGTTGGGAACCCACTTTTTCGATTCATTGCCAAAAAAATGTTATTTTGCTATGGGTTCTATGTTAAATAAATAGTTCTCACCACCTATTTCATTATATTTGAAAACAAGAATAACATTACATTATGAAGAAGCACAGCTTACTTTTTTATGCCTTTTTATATTTCATTTCTATACCGGTTTTTGCCCAACAACCGCAAAAATTAAGCACCTCCGACATTTACAGTCAGATTGAGAAACTCAACTTTTTAGGCTCCGTACTTTATGTGGCTGCGCATCCTGACGATGAAAATACCAAACTGATTTCCTATTTAGCCAATGAAACCAAAGCCCGTACCGGTTATTTATCGTTAACCCGTGGCGACGGCGGACAAAACCTGATTGGAACGGAACTTAAGGAATTGCTGGGCGTTTTACGTACTCAGGAGCTTTTAGCAGCTCGAAGAATCGATGGCGGCGAACAGTTTTTTTCCCGTGCCAACGATTTCGGGTATTCCAAAGAACCCGAAGAAACCTTTGAAATCTGGAACAAGGAAGAAATCCTGAACGACGTTATTTTAACCATCCGAAAATTCAAACCGGATGTAATCATCAACCGTTTCAATCACCGAACGCCGGGAACCACACACGGGCATCATACCGCATCGGCAATTTTAAGTTATGAAGCTTTTGAAAAAGCAAACGATGCCACCGTGTATCCCGAACAGTTAACTACAACGTCCGTTTGGCAACCGAAACGCTTGTTTTTCAATACCTCGTGGTGGTTTTACGGCAGTGAAGAGAATTTCAAAAAAGCCGATAAATCGAATTTAATCAGCATCAATACCGGTGTTTATTATCCTCTGAAAGGGAAGAGTAATGGTGAAATTGCGGCTTTAAGCAGAAGTCAGCACCAATGCCAGGGTTTTGGAAGTACCGGCACGCGCGGTAACGAATTGGAATATCTGGAATTTTTAAAAGGCGACTTTCCGAAAGACAAGACCAACCTTTTTGATGGGATTAATACGACCTGGACACGAGTTAAGGGCGGAGAAGCCATTGGTAAAATCCTAATGGATGTTCAACAGAATTTCAATTTTAAAAACCCGGAAATCCATTTGCCTAAATTGGTGGAAGCCTATAAATTAATCTGCAAATTAGACGACGAACACTGGCGTACCCTTAAAAAGCAAGAGCTTGAAAACATCATTATGGCTTGTTGCGGTTTGTACCTGGAAGGGGTTGCCTCAATACAGAATACCAATCCGGACAGCGAAATCACTTTAAAACTCGAAGCGACCAACCGTAGCAATGAATTCATAACCATTGAATCTGTAGATTTTTTGAACACGGTGATTACAGAAGATAAAAAACTGGGAAACAACGTCGCTTTCAAAACCGAAAAGCAAGTCAAAATACCGGAATCCACACCATTTTCGTCACCGTATTGGTTAAACGAAAAAGGAACATTGGGTTTATTTTCGGTAACCGATAAAAATAGCGTTGGAAAACCCGAAACCGATCCGCTGCAACTGCACTGGAAAGTTTCCATTTGCGATGTTCCTTTTGATATTTATAAGAAAGTCGTGTACAAATTCAACGATCCGGTTAAAGGCGAAATGTACCAACCATTAGCCGTTTTACCGGAAGTGACTACGGAAATTCTGAACAAAGTAGAATTATTCCCGAACAACCGAAAACACCTTATTTCCGTAAAAATCAAAGCCGGAAAAGACAACTGCAAAGGCGATGTTATTTTGGATTTGCCCGCCGATTGGAAAGTCTGGCCTAAAAAAATCGCGTTTGAATTACCTCAAAAAGGAAGCGAAAAAACCGTAACTTTTGAAGTGATTCCTCCATCCTATCCTACTGAAGCCGTGGCGAAAAGCATTGCGGTAATCGACAATGTACATTTTGATAAAAAACTGGTTACGATAGATTACGGACACATTCCGTTGCAGCAGGTTTTGTTGCCTTCGGAGGCGAAATTCAACAAGATTGAAATTGAAACCCGTGGCAGCAATATTGGTTACATTATGGGGGCCGGCGATGAAGTGCCGGAGAGTTTACGCCAGATGGATTATACCGTAACACTGCTTTCTCCGGAAAAAATTACCGCAGAAAACATTAAGGATTTTGATGCGATTATAGTTGGAATTCGCGCCTATAACACCGTTGACGCTTTGAAATTCAAGCAAAACGTGCTGTTTGATTATGTAAAAAACGGCGGAACCATCATAGTGCAGTACAATACGGCTGGAAAACTGGTTACCAACGACATTGCTCCTTACGAGCTGAAATTATCCCAGGACAGGGTTACCGAAGAAACGGCCAAAGTGACGTTCCTCGAGCCGAAACACGCGGTTTTAAACTTCCCGAATAAAATTACCGAAAAGGATTTCGAATGCTGGATTCAGGAACAAGGATTGTATTATCCTAACAAATGGGCAAAAGAATTCACTCCGATACTTTCGGCGCACGATAAAGGCGAAACCGATAAAAACGGAGGTTTGTTGGTAGCGAAATACGGCAAAGGGCATTATATTTATACCGGATTGAGTTTCTTCAGAGAATTGCCGGAAGGGGTTCCCGGAGCATTCCGATTGATGGCCAACCTGATTGCGATCGGGGAATAACACAATTTGAAATACGAAAGGTGTTGTATAGCCCTGATGGCAGCGGCATCCTTTTTTTTCTGACTGCGGTTCCCGAAGGCAGTAAAAAAAGATATAGCGTACAGCAGGACTGAAAGTGATTGATAAAACGAGCGTGATGCTCCTAAAAAAAATAAACATGCAAGAAGAAGAATTCAAATGGAAAAAAAGTTATACGGTTGTGTTGCTGCTCAACGCGTTCTATATTTTGCTTTTCTATTTCTTAATGCAAATGTACGCTTAGACTATGCAGATCATTGATTGGATTGTACTTTCGGTAACGCTTTTATTTATTGTGATTTACGGCGCTTGGAAGACCAAAGGCAGTAAAAACGTGGAAGAATACATTTTAGGAAACAACGAAACACCTTGGTGGACAGTCGGACTTTCGGTGATGGCTACACAGGCGAGCGCGATTACGTTTCTTTCCACGCCGGGACAAGCGTATCATGACGGCATGGGTTTCGTACAGTTTTACTTCGGATTGCCGATTGCGATGGTGGTGATTTGCATCACTTTTATTCCGATTTACCACAAACTCAAGGTTTTTACCGCATACGAATTTCTGGAACAGCGATTCGATGTTAAAACGCGTTCGTTGGCTTCCATCCTATTCTTAATACAGCGCGGATTGGGAACCGGACTGACGATTTATGCCCCGGCGATTATCATGTCGGCCTTATTGGGTTGGAACCTGACGCTGATGAACATTGTGATTGGAATCATGGTGATTATTTACACCTTTTCGGGCGGAACCAAAGCCGTAAACGTGACGCAAAAACAACAGATGTTCGTAATTATGACCGGAATGTTCATCACTTTCTTTCTGATTTTAAGCTATTTACCCGAAGAATTGAGTTTCAGTAATGCCTTGGGCATTGCGGGTGCGAATGATAAAATGGACATTGTTGATTTTTCGTTTGATCCTGAAACCCGATACACCTTCTGGAGCGGCATTACGGGCGGATTCTTTTTGGCGCTTTCCTATTTTGGTACGGACCAGTCGCAGGTTGGTCGTTATTTGAGCGGGAAATCGATTCGCGAAAGTCAGATGGGACTGATAATGAACGGTTTGTTGAAAGTTCCGATGCAGTTTTTCATTTTGCTTACCGGTGTTATGGTTTTTGTTTTTTTCCAATTCCACTCCTCACCTTTGCATTTTAATCCGACGAATAATGATTTGGTGAGAAATTCGACTCACAAGGCCGCATACGAAAAACTGGAAAAAGAGCTGGATGCCGTTCAGTCCGAAAAGAAAGAAATCAGCATGTTGTATGTGGGGCAATTGAATCAGGATTTCGACAACCCTATTTTACAACAGAAAATGGTTTCCCTTTCCGGAAAGGAAAAAGATCTGCGTGAACAGGCGAAAGAGATTATCGCTAAAGTGGATGAGAAAACCGAAACCAACGATAAAGACTATGTTTTCCTGTATTTCATTCTGAATTTCTTACCTAAAGGCTTGATCGGTTTGTTATTGGCGGTAATCTTTTCCGCAGCGATGTCGTCCTCGGCGTCCGGACTAACCGCATTGGCATCGACCACAACCATAGACATTTACAAGCGAAACCTTAAAGCCGACAAATCTGAAAAACATTTTGTAACATCAACCAAGCTTTTCACTTTAATGTGGGGAGTCATTGCCATCTTGTTTGCCTGTGTGGGTACACTTTTCGAAAACCTGATTCAGTTGGTAAATATTGTAGGTTCCATTTTTTACGGAACGGTATTGGGGATTTTCCTTGTGGCCTTCTATGTGAAGTTTGTAAAAGCGAGAGCCGTATTTTGGAGTGCCGTTATAACACAACTTACCATCTTTTACATTTTTTATCTTGACATCGTAAGTTTCCTTTGGCTGAATTTTATCGGAGCGATGCTTACCATTATTCTGGGCGTTTTGCTGCAATCGGTACTAAAAACTAAAGAATAAAAATAGTAGGATAAAGCAATTATTTGCCGCAGATTAAACAAATTTGCATAAATCAATCCGTGGGAATTACTTCGTCAGTTCGCTTCGCTCGGGTGTGGAATCTGTGACAATAGAATTTCAGAAGTTAAATCGAAACCAATAAAAAAGGCTGTCAATTGACAGCCTTTTTACTATATAAAACGTAAGATTATTTCTTAGACCATTCTGCAATGGAATCTTTGTTCATCTTAACATAATCCATGTTTTTAGCTTTTTCAGCTGCAGCCAAAGACAACTTTGCCGTTTCAACAGCCGCCGCTTTATCTCCTTTTTTCGCCTGGATCAGAGATTTCAGACGCAAGTACCAGAAAGGTGCTTCTTTTTCCATTTCCACAGCCTTATTAACCCAAGTCAACGCTTTATTCAAATCGCCGTTAGATTGGTAAAAATAGTTTGCGGAAGAGAAGAAATCTGCAGATGAAGGTCCGGCCAATGTTTTTTCGATACTCTTCATTGCCGTTTTTTGTGTTGGCACTTCAAACTTAACCGCTACAATGGTTTTCTCCCATGACAATTCCAGAAAAGCCGAATCGTTATCCACATTATTCACGCCAATAGTGAAGGTTTCCACTTTGCGGTTTAAGGTTTCCGGCTTAACCGTTGTTTTAAGAGCCACTTTAGCCTCGTCCCAATTTTCAGGTAAACCCCAATTATCGGTGTCCGAATAAAAAATCACATCCCAGCTGTCTGCTTTTGGTAATGTAAACAAAGCATACTTCCCTTTTTTTAATGTTTTTCCGGCAATAGTAACATCCTCACTGAAAGAAACAGTTGTATTTGCGTTTGCTCCGGTTCTCCAAAGCTTACCATAAGGAACCAATTCTCCGAAAACGGTTCTCCCTTTTGTACTCGGACGCGAATAGTCAATCGCAACGTCTGTAAGGCCTACAACCTGTTCAATTTTAGTAATCGGACTCGCCTGTGGTGTTTTAACCTGCGCCTGCATTGCCAATGTTGCAAAAGCAAAAACCGCAGTCAGCATTATTTTTTTCATAATCTTAGGTTTCGTTTATTTTATTTCTGTGCAACGAAAATAGTAAAAAATACAAACTCAAAATGTTAAGAATAGCTTAAATAAGATTTTATGTTTAATTATTTTTTAAAAAGATTAAACATTGTTGTAATTTTACAAAAAAATAGTCCAATGTATACTCTTCATGCAAAGCAAAAACTTCCCATAACCCTTGACAAAGCATGGGAATTCTTTTCAGATCCGAAAAACTTAAATACCATTACACCGGATTCGATGAAGTTCCACACCCTTTCCGGAGACGAACGTAAAATGTTTGCCGGACAGGTCATTCATTACAAAATATCGCCTTTTCCAGGTATTAGCATGGAATGGGTCACTGAAATTTCGCAGGTACAATACAAAGAATTCTTTGTGGACGAACAGCGATTCGGACCTTATAAATTCTGGCATCACAAACATTTTTTCAAAGAAATTGACGGCGGTGTGGAAATGGAAGACATCGTACACTATAAAGTACCTTACGGATTCATCGGAAAATTATTTCATCCGATTGTGGTGCGACCGAAACTGAATGAGATCTTTACCTTCAGAAAAAAAATACTGACTGAACTTTTTGGTGAATTCGACAGAACAAATTCCAGAAAATAAATTATGAAAAACATACTATTAATAGGTGGTTCCTACGGAATCGGGTTAGCCATTGCAAAAGAACTTCAAAACAAGAATAACCTCTTCATTGCTTCAAGAAGTAATGATAACTTGTCTGATGTAAATGCGACACATATTTCGTTCGATGCCATAACCGACACAATTGATACTTTACTTCTGCCAACTGTTATTGATGGTTTGGTGTATTGTCCCGGAAGCATCAATTTAAGACCGTTTAAAGGATTAAAACCGGAAGTTTTTGAAACCGATTTACAACTTAATTTCATAAGCTTGGTGAAAGTGATTCAATCGGTTTTACCTAACCTATTAGCTGCCGAACAAGCAAGCATTGTTATGTTTAGCAGTGTTGCCGCCACTATGGGAATGCCATTTCACACCAGCGTTGCAGCTTCAAAAGGTGCCATTGAAGGTTTTGCCAAAGCATTAGCCGCAGAATATGCCCCAAAAATCAGAGTCAATGTAATAGCGCCCTCCTTAACGGATACGCCACTGGCCGATAAATTCCTGAACAACGAAACCAAACAGGAAAAATCAGCCGAGCGGCATCCGTTAAAACGAGTTGGTAAACCGGAAGACAATGCTCAAATGGCTTGCTTTCTATTAAGTGATAAAAGTTCATGGATTACCGGACAAATTTTCCATGTAGATGGCGGTATGTCAACCTTGTTACTAAACGGGTAGTGAGAGAAATCATTAGTTGAAATAAAACCATAAACATAAAACATGAACATCTTTTGGTTTAGACGCGATTTACGATTAGAAGACAACACAGGGCTTTTTCATGCTTTAAACAGCAATGAGGAAACACTTCCCATTTTTATTTTTGATGAGAACATCCTGTCCCAATTATCCAAAGACGATGCACGGGTAAGCTTCATACACAGTCAGTTAGTCAAGATTCAGGAGCAACTGAAAACTGTTGGAAAATCACTGGCAGTGTTTCACGGAACTCCGGAAACGGTTTTTAAGAAACTGATGTCCGAAAACAAAATAACAACCGTTTACACCAATCACGATTACGAGCCGTATGCCCGAAAAAGGGATAAAATGCTGAATGACCTTTTCAAAGCGAATTCCGTCGCATTCAAAACCTGTAAAGACCAGGTGATTTTTGAAAAAAGCGAAGTGGTTAAAGAGGACGGCAGCCCTTATGTGGTGTATACGCCCTACTCTAAAAAATGGAAAGAAAACTTCCGTAAAACCGCTTTGGTGCACTATCCTTCGGAAACACTTTTGGAAAAAATAACCAATCACTCCTACCCGTTTTTGAACTTATCCGACATTGGATTCACAACATCAGCCATAACCGTTCCGCCTTTCAATATTTCCGAAAAACTCATCGCCAATTATGAAGACACGCGTAATTTTCCTGCTATTGCCGGGACTTCATTACTCGGAATCTACTTGCGTTTTGGTGCGGTTTCGATTCGGAAAATGATTGCTCAAGCTATTACCGCAAAAAACGAAACCTTTTGGAATGAACTGATCTGGCGTGAATTCTTCATGCAAATCCTATGGCATTTTCCGCATACGGTTAACCGGAGTTTCCGTGAAAAATACGAAGCGATTCGGTGGAGTAACGATGAGGAATTGTTCCAAAAATGGTGCGAAGGAAAAACCGGTTATCCTTTTGTTGATGCAGGCATGCGCGAACTTAACGCTACCGGACACATGCACAACCGCGTGCGTATGATTGTGGCCAGTTTTCTTTGCAAACATCTGCTAATCGACTGGCGCTGGGGCGAAACCTATTTTGCGCAAAAGCTTTTGGATTATGAACAAGCCAGCAATGTGGGGAATTGGCAATGGGCCGCCGGAAGCGGTGTGGATGCGGCGCCTTATTTCAGGATTTTCAACCCTACGGAACAGATTAAAAAATTCGACAAGGATTTGAAATACATCAAAAAATGGATTCCGGAACTGGAAACTTCGAAGTATCCAAAACCCATTGTAGATCATAAAGAAGCGCGCGAAAAATGTCTGAACGTTTACAAAACAGCTTTAGACAGCTAACTCGCACCATAAATTCCCATCACAAAAATAATCGACACCGTACTTAATACGGTAATGAGTACCGAAACAATAATCGTTTTTAGAAAAAGAAGCCATTTCACTTTATAGTAGAAGGAGAAAAACTGATAATAAAACCAAATCATATACAACAACACCAGCAATTGCAAACCAATATACATAACACTGATCAGATCGATGTTTTTTATGAAAATGCACGCGATGTAAAATGCAATCGTGAAAAGAGATTCACCGGCGGTTCTGTAGCAATTCAGCACTATATTTTCGGCGTAATTCAGGCCGCTTTTTATAAAAAAAACAAAGCTGAATAACGAATAAATCGGAATGGACAGCAACAAATAACCTCTGGGATACTTATGGTAGAAATCCTGTACTTCCGAGAAAACACCCTGTCCGTTTTTATCGTAAATCTCTGCGATGTTTATCTCTGCGAACCGGCTCACCAAAAATGAAATCGTTACCAGAATAATCAAAAGCGGGAAATAACTGAAATGCACGGCTCTTTTTCCGTTGATGTATTCGCGAATACTGTGCCCAGGTCTGGTTACCAACTCTTTAACAGTATAGAAAAAACCTTTTTCGGTATGAAAAACACCGTACATGAAATCGGTTATGACCACTTCTTTGAATGAAAACCTGCGCGTTGATGCTTTCTGGCCGCAAACGCCGCAATATGCTGTTGTTACTGCCGAATCACATTGAAGACATTTAACAGGTTCCGCCATGAATCTTAGTTTTTACTAAGTTAGGCTTTTTTCTTGATGTTTAAAATGGTTTCAAAGTCAATTTCGCTAAAATCATGGATAATATGGTCTGCCAACGACAAATCCTGATGCTTTGAATTTTCACTGTGATAACCGATACAGAAAATCTCCGCCGATTTCGAAGCCTGAACACCATTGGTACTGTCTTCAATCACAATACAGTGTTCTTTCGGAGCAACGGAAAGTGACGCCGCATGTAAAAATATGGCCGGATGTGGTTTGGATTTCGGGAAATCCTCACCGCTTACGGTATGGGTGAAATACTGGTGCAAATCAAAACGGTTGAAAACGCGCTGAATCGTACTTTTCGATGCCGAAGAAGCCAAAATAAGCTGCATGCCGTTTTCGTGCAGGTTTTTAATCAGGTCATGAACGCCTTCTATCAGTTCTAAATCGGGTTTGGTGTCGAACGCTTCGTTGAAAAGATGGCGTTTTCTCAGAATCAAATCTTCGACTTCGTGTTCTAAATGGAAGGTATCTTTAATACGTTGGAAAACATTTCGGGTGGAATTTCCGGTAAAAGAACCATACATTGCTTCGGAAACCTGAATTCCCAATTCGTCAAAATGTTTGAAATAGGCATACTTGTGAACCGGTTCGGTGTCGACAATCACGCCGTCCATGTCGAAAATTACTGTCTTAATCATTGTAAATTGTGTTGTTGCGTGCAAAGGTACAAAGTTGCCCGGTTATTTTTAGTTAACAAAAAGAAAAATGGCTTCCTCTTTAGCCCTGATGGGAGCGGCACCGCGTAGAGCGGACAGCAGGAAATACAAAACCGGACACAAAACGACCCTTTGCTCCAAAACTTTTCACTTATCCCTTTTCACTTATCCCTTTTCACTTATCCCTTTTCACTTATCCCTCTTCACTTATCCCTTATTACTAATTAAACCTTTTCCCCTATCTTTAGTCTTACAACAAATCGATTTCACTTGCAGGACGAAAAAGCCTTTATCGCGGAGTTACTGAACCCGAAAACGCAGAACGAAGCGTTTCGGAAATTGGTGCGCGAGTATCAGCGACCGTTGTACCATCATATCCGAACAATCGTACTGAATCATGATGATACCGATGATGTGTTGCAGAATACTTTTGTGAAAATTTTTCAGAACCTGAAGAACTTCAAGGGAGAAAGCAAGCTGTTTTCGTGGATGTACCGCATTGCAACCAACGAATCGATTACGTTTATCAACCAGCGCGCCAAAAAATCAGGCATTTCGAATGAGGAAGTACAGGAAAAGATGCTTAACAGTTTACCGGCCGATGTGGATTATGATGGTGATGAAATTCAGCTGAAACTGCAAAAAGCGGTGGCCATATTACCCGAAAAACAGCAATTGGTTTTTAAAATGAAGTATTTTGAAGAAATAAAATACGAAGAGATGTCGGAGATTTTAGGTACCTCCGTAGGAGCATTGAAAGCCTCTTATTTCCACGCCGTCAAAAAAATTGAAGAATATTTAAACACGAATTAAACCATTAGCGCTTAATTTTGTCCAACAGTCAGGAACATGAATATGAAAAAGTTTGATTTACATAACGACCCGAAAATTGAAACCGGATTCAAAATTCCCGAGCACTATTTCGAGAATTTGGAAGACCGTATCATGAATCAGCTTCCGGAACAGGATGTGAAAGTGATTTCGTTGTGGCAACGCAAATCGGTTTGGATTTCCGGTATGGCTGCGGTTTTGGTGGTTTCCTTCGGAACATGGTTTTATTTTAACCAGCAAAGTACGGAGCTTTCTGTTTCTTCACAGGAATATCTGGCTTATTCCAATGATATTACTACCGAGGAAATTGCCTATCATCTAACTGACGAAGACATTACCACTATTGAAAAAGAATTAGGGTTATACGATACCGAATCTGAAACTTACGTTAACGAATATTTGAATTAAAATGAAGAAATTAATTACCATACTATTGCTTTTTTTGTCGCTGGTAACTTTTGCCCAGGACAGAGAAAAACACATGGATCGCATCAAGGCTTTGCGTGTGGCTTTCATATCGGACCGATTGGATCTGACTCCGGAAGAAGCACAGAAATTCTGGCCTATTTTCAATCAGTTTGACGAACGTCAGTTTGAACTGCACAAACAGAAAAGACACTTAATGCACAAATTACGCCCCGAAAATGCTGCCGGTTTGTCCGACAAGGAAACAGCCGCACTGATGGACGAAGATGATAAACTGGAAAGTGACATTCAGGAAAACCGCCGTAAGCTGACGAAAGATTTACAAGGCGTTATTCCGAATCAGAAAATACTAATGCTGAAACAGTTGGAAATCGAATTCAAGGAAAAATTGTTGAAGCAAATGAGAAACCGTAAAAGACAACGTTAAAAAAGGAGCAGTTTGCTCCTTTTTTGTTAAATAAATCACCCTTCTTGACCTATGTGTTAAATCAAGGTTAAATTAGGGTAAAATCCAGCTTAAAACCCTTTAAATACACAGTTTTTTTAAAAAAACAAAAGTAACCGCAAGCTGATTTTTGTCATGTTTTGGCACAAAAAAATCCATGTACTTTGCCATTGATAACGAATTAAAAATTTATTTTAAAATGGAAGTATTTGAAAGACCAGTACCTATCGACAAAGAAGTGTCATGGGATAAGACAAAAACCATCATGAGTAAAACAGACCGATTTGGTACGATTGAGTATGCCAATGAAGTTTTTATTGATGTTAGTGGTTATGAAGACTATGAATTAATGTCGCAACCCCACAATATCATCCGTCATCCCGATATGCCGAAAGTTATTTTTAAAGTACTTTGGGATAATTTGAAAAAAGGAGAAAATTACCACGCAATTGTAAAAAACCTTGCGAAATCAGGACGTTATTATTGGGTAATAACCGATTTTGATATTTCAAAAGACGAAAAAGGAAACATCGTGAATTATTTTGCCCGAAGAAAAGCGGTGCCGCAAGAAGTAATAACCAAACACATTGAACCATTATACAAAAGATTACTCCAAATTGAAAATGCAAGCGGCATGGAAGCCAGTGAAAAATACCTTGTTGGCTACCTGGAAGAGCAAAACAAAACGTATGTGGATTTCATTATGGAAATCATGAACGAACATGAGAAAGCAATGGCACAACAAAATGCTGCCAACGTAACAAAAGTGGAAGATAAAAAAGGATTTTTCTCCAAATTCTTCAACTAATTTCGAAACTGAAAAGACCGGTAAATGACTATCGGTCTTTTTATTTGAATTTTATTCTGATGATTTTCTTATTGCCTGCAGCTATTGCGGTTTTAGCATCTGTAAAACGGATCGTAAACAAATCTTTGTAATCGGCAATCTTAGTCCAACTTTTCCCTTGAGTATAGGAATAATAGACTCCGGAAGCGCCAACCGTAACCAATTCATTGCCATTACTTCCCGGCACAAACTGCACGCAGGAACCGTAACCGAACCCTTCATTTTCAGCAATGAGATTCCATGTTTTTCCGCCATCAAGTGTAATGATTTTATTTCCGAAATTCTGCTGTGGTTTTTCATAATCGCCACCCGTTGCAAAACCGATACTTTCATTATAGAAATCGGCCGAGAAAATACCGGTCATCGCACTTCCTTGAATGATAGGCGTTTCCGTAACCTGCCATGATTTTCCTTTATCGTCCGAATAAAAAACCCTTGATTTCTTTCCACCGGAAACAATCCATGTTCGGTTCCCTTTGATGATAATATTGGTATTGCTGGCAGCAAAAAACGCTTCGCCATCGGCTAATTTAGGCAGTTGTTCACAAGATGTTTTGGTCCAGGTTTGCCCGCCGTCTCTTGTGATAATCAGTGAAAAGCAATCTTCGGTAGGGTCACCCACGGCTATGCCTTCGATATCATTCCAAAACTGCATCGCATCATAAAACACTTTTTCACCTTTTTCCTGATAGACTAATTGGACTTCGGTTTGGTCTTTCGAAATTCGGTACAACAATCCGGGATTACCAACACTCAATACAAAAACATGGTCTTTGGTTTGTGCCATACTACGAAATTCGAGTTTCAGCGTGTCTTTGACGATATTCCCGACGAAATTTTTACCGCCGTTCAGACTCAAATAGCCATAATTTCCGTTATTCGCGGCATACCACACCTTGTCCTTATCCACTTCAAGGGCGCGAATGCTAAGCTTCTCCAACAATAAGGTATCAATTTCCACCGAAGTGAAACCGGGTTTTAAGGTATCTTTTACAACCGTTTTGTTATCAGAAACCACATCCGATTTCGGTGTATCGAAAACCGATTTCAAACCACAGGAAAAGCACAAAAAGGAAAGAATCGCAATCCAACTTTTTTTCATCAGGGAAAATTTTGAAAAGCTAATTTACGAAACATTTCACGTTTATAGCTGTTTATCTTTTCCGTCGAGCATGTAAATCCACAACATTCTGGAAAGCCGGAAATTAAACGTACTCAAAACAACGGATAGGATTCCAATTAACACTACAATGGTTAAATAGCTGTCGACAAACTGATTGACTATCAGAAAAAAAACAACCATTTCTGCAAAAACCAGTCCGTAACTCACGAACATCGACCCAAAGAAGTATCCGGGTTCTTTTTCAAATCTATGGTTACAATTGGAACAATTAGTGTGCATTTTCGGTAAACGGAACAGAAAAATATTTCCTTTTTCGGCAAACACCTGGCCTTTTCCACATTTCGGACATTTTTCGGTAAGTAGTTCTGTTAAAACTGACATAGGATATAAATTTTAGGCAAAGTTCTGCAATATACGGGGATTGACCATAGACGAATTGCACAATATTTTGTACTTTTAGGACATCATTCTATTTCCAAACCTATGAAGAGCTTCACCGTTTTAGATATTCAACAATTCGAATCCAACGAAAACAAAAGAGATTTTTATACCAATACAATAGAAAACCACCTGATTACAAGTCACAAAAACATCCTGAAACCACACAAACACAATTTCTATCTGACTGTACTTTTCACGCATGGAAGCGGTATTCACGAAATCGATTTTGTAAAATACGATGTGAAACCCGGAAGTCTTTTCTTTTTGAATCCCGGACAAATGCACCATTGGGAGCTCTCAGACGACATTCAGGGTTTCATTTTTTTTCACACCCAATCGTTTTACGACATTCATTACACCAAAAACAGAATTAACAGTTTTCCGTTTTTTTACAGCGTTCAGAATTCACCCACTTTGTATCTTGAATCTGAAGACATTAATTATTTCAAATCGTTATTCAAATTGATTTATACCGAAAATCAATCCGATGCTATTCTGAAATCCAATAAAATCATTTCTCTTGTCGATTTGATTTACATCGAAAGTACGCGGCACTACATTCGGAAAAACGAATTGGAAGTGATTCCGCAGAATTCCTATACCAACAAATTTCAGGAATTTGAACAACTGGTGGAACAACATTATAAAACCGAAAAATCCCCTTCGCAATATGCCGATTGGCTGAACATGTCGGCCAAACATCTCAACCGCATTACCCAAAACATGATTGGCAAAACCACCACCGATATCATACTGGAACGGGTTTTTCTGGAAGCCAAACGCGAAATGATTTCCCGAAAATTCAGTTTCAATCAGATTGCGGATGATTTAGGGTATGATGATTACGCTTATTTTTCGAGGCTTTTCAGAAAAAAATGCGGCGAAACACCCTCTTCATTCATAAATAAATACAGATAATCTTTTGAATCGATTAATTACTTATCTTTGCAAGCTGATTTTTACACAATGAGATTACACAGAAACTTAGTATTTACAACCATTGACTCGCTTATGGCGATTTTCAATGAAGGACAATATGCCGACAAAATGGTAGCTTTAGCTTTGAAAAAAGACAAACGCTGGGGAAGCCATGACCGAAAATTTGTTGCCGAAACTATTTATGAAATCGTTCGATGGAAGCGTTTGTATGCCGAAATTGCCGAAGTGAAAGAACCTTACGACAGAGACAACATCTGGAGAATGTTTGCAGTTTGGGCGGTTTTACGCGGCTACACCCTACCCGATTGGAAATATTTCGAATCGACTCCGGTGCGTAAAATCAAAGGACGTTTTGACGAACTTTCCAAAGACCGACGTTTCCGTGAATCCATTCCGGATTGGATGGACGAATTGGGCGTGAAAGAATTGGGCGAAGAGGTCTGGACCAAAGAATTGGCAGCGCAAAACGAACAGGCAAAAGTAATTCTTCGTGTGAACACCTTAAAAACCACCAGAGAAAAGCTTCGCGCTATCTTAATGGATTTGAATATCGATACAGAAACCCCTGCCGAATATCCGGACGCTCTGATTTTAAAAGAAAGAGCGAACGTATTTCTAACGGATGCTTTCAAAGAAGGCTTGTTTGAAGTTCAGGACGCTTCTTCGCAATTGGTAGCCCGTTTCTTAGACGTAAAACCAGGCATGAGAGTTGTGGATACCTGCGCAGGTGCGGGAGGAAAAACATTGCACATTGCTTCTTTAATGGAAAACAAAGGGCAATTGATTGCGATGGATTTATATGAAAGTAAGTTAAAACAATTGAAACTTCGTGCGAAAAGAAACGGTGCGTTCAATATTGAACCCCGCGTAATTGAAAACACGAAAGTAATTAAAAAGCTTTATGAAAAAGCGGACAGAGTACTGATTGATGCTCCGTGTAGCGGTTTGGGCGTTTTGAAACGTAATCCGGACAGCAAATGGAAATTACAACCGGAATTCATCGATAATATTAAAAAAGTTCAGGCGGAAGTTTTGGAAAGTTATTCCAAAATTGTGAAGCCCGGCGGAAAATTGGTTTATGCCACTTGTTCGGTATTACCTTCTGAAAATCAGGAGCAAATTGAGAAATTCTTAAGTACGGAAAGTGGAAAAAACTTTACCTTTGTAAAAGATGTGAAGGTCTTGGCTTCCGAGTCGGGATTTGATGGATTTTACATGGCCTTATTAGACAGAAAACAATAAAATCATCCCAAATGAAAAAAATCTACTCTTTAGTATTGTTATTGAGCGTTGCTTTTGGTTTTGCTCAAACAGGTGTTCCTCCAGGATATTACAGTACTGCAACCGGAACGGGTTACACCTTAAAAACACAACTTTTTAATATCATCGACAATCATACCGACAGAACTTACGCAGGTTTATACACCACGTACTTAACTTCTGACATCGACAGTTATTATGAAAATGACGGTACGATGCTGGACATGTACACCGAAAATCCCACCGGGGCGGAATGCGCTTTTACCTACGGAACAAATCAGGATGACGGAACAGGTGGAGGAAGTGAATGTGATAAATACAATCGCGAACACATCATTCCACAATCAGTTTTTGGCTCTGCAAATCCGATGGTTTCTGATGCGCATTTTGTCACACCATCAGACAAATATGTAAATGCACAAAGAGATAACTTTCCTTTTGGGGTTGTCCAAACTGCTACCAACACATATTCTAATGGCTCAAAAAAAGGAAATAACTTAAATTCAGGATATTCTGCAGGGTACAGCGGGACTGTTTTCGAACCTATTAACGAATTCAAAGGTGATATTGCCCGAATGATTCTCTATTTTGCAACCCGTTATGAAGATCAGGTTGCAGGTTGGTCATACGCTATGTTTAACAATACCAGCAATCAGGTTTTTACCAATACACATCTTGAAATATTAAAGCAATGGCATATTTTGGATCCTGTGTCTCAAAGGGAAATTGACCGTAACAATGCTATTTATGCCCGTCAGAATAACAGAAACCCTTATATCGACCATCCGGAATGGGTAGCGGTTATTTGGGGCCCAACATTAGGCACAGATACCTTTGACGCTTTAGCAAACGTAACTGTCTATCCAAACCCAACCAGAGACAACCGAATCAACATTACCTCGGAAGTGGAATTGAATGAAATTCAGTTAATCAACCTTAACGGTCAGGTGATTCAAATGATTAAAAACCCTAACCGCGTTCAGAACACCTATACTTTAGAAAACTTACCACAAGGCTTCTATTTCGTGAAATTGTCTTCTGCGGATAATCAGACTACAACCAAGAAAATTTTAGTGAACTAATCCTTCACTTACAGTCATAAAAAAATCCACCAATTGGTGGATTTTTTATTTTATATCAATTACTTAATCATTCATTGAGATTAAAAACTCTTCGTTGTTTCTGGTTTTCTTGAATCGGTCATTGATGAAATCCATCGCCTCTACCGGGTTCATATCGGCAAGATACTTACGCATAATCCACATTCTCTGAATCGTGTTCTCATCCAATAACAAATCGTCACGACGCGTACTGGAAGACGTAAGATCGATAGCAGGGAAAATACGACGGTTGGCAATTTTTCTGTCCAACTGCAATTCCATGTTACCTGTTCCTTTGAATTCTTCGAAAATCACTTCGTCCATTTTAGAACCGGTTTCCGTTAAGGCAGTAGCGATGATACTTAAGGAACCACCGTTTTCCACATTACGGGCCGCTCCGAAGAAACGTTTTGGTTTTTGTAATGCATTCGCATCCACACCACCACTCAATACTTTTCCGGAGGCCGGTTGTACCGTGTTGTAAGCTCGTGCCAAACGCGTAATCGAATCCAAAAGGATTACCACATCATGACCACATTCTACCAAACGTTTCGCTTTTTCCAAAACAATGTTGGCAATTTTTACGTGTTCTTGCGGCTCTCTGTCGAAAGTCGAAGCAATTACCTCACCTCTAACACTACGCTGCATATCGGTTACCTCTTCCGGACGTTCGTCAATTAGAAGTACGATTAAATACACTTCCGGATGATTGGCGGCAATCGCATTGGCAATGTCTTTTAACAACATCGTCTTACCGGTTTTCGGCTGTGCCACAATCATTCCACGCTGTCCTTTTCCAATCGGAGAGAACAAATCAATGATACGAGTGGAAATGGTACTCTGTTTTTCGGCCAAACGGAATTTTTCTGTTGGGAAAACAGGCGTTAAATGCTCGAAAGAAATTCGGTCACGAACAACTTGAGGATCATGTCCGTTAATTTTCAGCACTTTTACCAAAGGGAAGTATTTCTCACCTTCTTTTGGCGGACGTACCACACCTTTTACAGTATCTCCTGTTTTTAATCCGAACAAACGGATTTGGGAGGTCGACAGATAAATATCATCGGGCGAAGCCAAATAGTTATAATCGGAAGAACGCAAAAAGCCGTAACCGTCCGGCATCATTTCCAAAACACCTTCGCTTTCAATGATTCCGTCGAATTCATAATCGGATTCTCTGAAATTCTGTTTTTTGTGCTTTTGATTCGGGTTATGGTTCGGATTTTGGTTCAGATTCTGATTCGGATTCGGATTCTGAGATTTTGCAACCGGAGTTTCAGTCTCCGTTTCAGTCGCTTCCGAAGTTTCTTTTACTTCCCTATTTTGCTGTGGACGTGCCGGAGCGTTCGGGTTGTTTTCTTTTACAAAACGTGGTTTTTGAAGAAACTCTTTCTTTTTAGGTACAAAAGGTTCGCGTTTCATTTCCGGTTCTGCTGCTGCGGGTTTTTCAGTAACTGCTTCAGGAGCTACCGCCGCTTGTATTTCTTTTTCTTCCTTTTTGGGAGCAAAAGGGGTTTTCTTATTTTCTGCAGGCGATTTTGCCGGTCCTTTTACGGGAGCAATTCGGGCTCTTTTGGCCTTTTCTTCCTGTTGTGGTTGTTCTGCCAAAGCAGGTTTGACCACTTCGGGGTTGGCTGCCTGATAATCCAAAATCTGATAAACCAATTCGTCTTTTTTAAGATTACGATATTTATTGATTTTGGCAACTTTTGCAATTTCCTGAAGCTCAGGCAGCTTCATTTCTTTTAATACAGAAATATCAAACATGTATTGAATCTGAATTTAATTAAGGTAAATGTAGAATAGACTTTTGGGTAAGGATTTTTTTTGAATCGAAACAATCGAAGAATGAAGTACTTACGATTTTATACTGCAATAATACGAATTTAATTTAACAAACAATAGCATTTTTACGAAAAAGAAACTATTTTTGTGCAACAATAGAACCAAAAATGATTCAACGAATTCAGACCGTTTATCTTTTTTTAGCCTTTGTTTTTTCAGGGGTTTTGCCTTTCGTTTTTCCGTTATGGAAAGATGCGGCAGGAAAAGATTTTTACTTTATGCTGGATATGAGCTATGCTGCTGTTTTTGGTTTGTGTACGACACTTGCCATAGTAAGCATTTTCAGTTACAAGAAAAGACAAAATCAGTTTGTGATGAACCGACTGAACATAATATTGAACTTTATATTACTAGGATTATTTGTGTATCGTTTACTAAGCTTATCCGGAGAAACCACGGTTTCTGAGAAGGGTATTGGGATGTTCCTTCCTATTGTTTCTATCGTTTTGTTGGTTTTGGCCAATAAGGCCATCAAGAAGGATGAAGATCTCGTAAAATCTGTAGACCGATTACGATAAACCTTTCATCTTAGTTTATTAGTGCGCGGAAAATCCGAATCTTAACTGGTTCGGATTTTTTTATTTATATCACTAAATTTAGTGATATAAAATCACTAAATTTAATGAATTCAAATTTCAATATAAATGTTAAATTTGGATTAATCAATTGTACCGAATGACAGAAAAAATACGCCTCTTCCTTGCCGATGACCATCAGATACTTATAGACGGACTGGTCGCTGTTTTAAAAACCAACAAATTGTTTGAAGTGGTGGGTTATTCCCTATCCGGTGAAAACCTTGTGGATGAAGTTGCCGATAAAAACATCGACGTGTTAATCATGGACATCAACATGCCCGGCAAAGACGGTATTGAAGTGCTGAAGGAATTTAACAGCAAAGGTTTTTCCTGTAATGTCATCGTATTTTCAAGTTTCGACGACATTAAACTGATTAAGGAAGTACTGCAATTGGGCGCCAAAGGCTATCTGACCAAACAATCGGCGGGAGAAAACATCATTGAAGCCATAACCACCGTTTACAACGGCGAAGAATACTATTCGAAATCGGTGCGAGAGAAAATCTTTCTTTCGTTTACCGGAAAGGAAAAAGAAAACGACGCTACAAACGGCCAAATATCCCCGGAATCCATTACCGACCGGGAACTGGAAATCTTAAAACTGATTTCACTGGAATACAGCGGAAAAGAAATCAGCGAAGCGTTGTTCATCAGTACCAATACGGTGGAAACCCATCGCAAAAACCTGATTAAGAAACTCAACGTTAAAACTACGGTCGGACTCGTGAAATTTGCTCTCAAACATAATTTAATCAATCAATAATCAACTAAAAAACAAAAACTATGGCACTATTAGGAACTTTTGGCTTCGACTCCTTGCCGGATGATGAATTCGATGTAACCTTTACAATTCCCAACAATTGTAATTTTACCACGCATTACGATGCAACAAAAAAAATTAATACTATAACTGTTCAGCTCAACTCCGGACAGTCACAACCTTCAGGTGTCTTTGTTCCCTGCAATCACACGGTTTCAGCAGACAACAATGCCGCAAACATTAACTTCGAACAGAAACTTAATGGCTCAACAATTACAAAACCAAAGATTGTTATTACACTTTAACAACATTGAAAAAAAATAATTATTTATTCCTCTTACTTTTTTCTTTCACGGCCTTTTCGCAGCAAAAAGTCGTGAAAGATTCTTTTGATTATTACAAAGAAAACAGCCAGTTCCAGAAAGCGTTGGATTACTCGGATAAAAAAGCAGCCTATTTTTTAAACAAAAAAGATTATTCCAATTACATAAAACACATTACCAATAAATCGAGAATTCTTTCAAAAAACATTAAAGACCATAAACGTTCTTTAAAAATTATTTATGAGTCACTTACACTATTAAACAATGTACCTGAATTTGAAAAAGTAAAACTTTATCCCGAAATATCGGCAATCTACTCCCGATTACAACAGTTTGATAAAAGCAATGAGATTGCTAAAAAAGGATTAAAAATGGCATCGCACTCCAAAAACGATACCATTACTCAAATATTAAACTATGTAGTTCTTCGCAACTACCTGACAATCAAGGATTCTCAAAACGCTTTCCCGCATCTGGAACCTTCCTTAAAAGGTGCAAGAAAAATAAAGGATAATCAAAAAATTGCAGCTGCTTATAATACACATTTTGCTTTTTACTCACTCATCAAAGAAAAGGATATCGCCAAAAAATATTTAGATTCCAGTATGATTTACGCCGAAAAATCTAAAGACAGGCTAACTATAAATGCCGCCAAAAGCAATCTTGGCGTGCATTATTTAACTGAAGAAATTGATTATAATAAAGCACGAGATATCTATCTGGAATTAATTGCCGAAAATGAAAATGATCCTTTGAACGAAGATCTTGCGATTGCATATTTAAATATCTCCATGGTTTATGAAGAATTAGGGGATTTTAAAACCGCAAATAACTATTTGAATAAATACATCGATTATCAGGAAAATACCATTACTAAAAAATTCGACAGTGAGATTGAAGGCATCCGTACCAAATACGAACTGGACAAAGCGGAAAAAGAGTTCCGGAATCAGGAAAAGCTTTTAAACCAGAAACAACTCAAAAGCGAAAAAATATTGTACCTCATGCTGGCCTTATTGGCTTTTGCGGGCATCTTGTTTTACTTTTTCTATCAGAATTTAAAACTGAGACAAAAAAACAAACTGAAAGACCTAAACCATAACGTACAGCAAAACCTTGTAAATGCTACCATAGATGGTCAGGAAGAAGAACGCAAACGCCTTTCGGGGGTTTTGCACGATAACATCAGTGCGTTGCTTTCCTCGGCAAGTCTGCATTTAATGGCCTTTGAAGCGAATCATCCGGAAATTGACGGGGAGCTCAAAAAAACCAAAGCAATTATCAAAGAAGCCCATGATAAAGTACGCGATTTATCACACGATCTGATTCCGCCCGTACTGGAAAAATTAGGGTTGATTGCCGCTTTTGAAGATTTGTGTGAAAAGAATTCCAATTCACTGATTCATTTTCAATTCAACAATTTCATAGAAGAAGACCTTCGTTTTCAGAATGATTTTGAAATGAAACTGTATTTTATCGTTGCCGAATTGTTCAACAACATCATGAAGCACAGTAATGCTGCGGAAGCCTCATTAACCCTTGACAAAGAGAACGATCAACTTACCATTAATATTGAAGATAACGGAAAAGGGTTCAGCACCAAAGAAGGAAAACCAAAAGAAGGCCTCGGACTTTCGCAGATAAAAACGCGTATCAAAAGTCTGAACGGAAGCATGACTATCAATTCCAAAGAGCAATCGGGTACCATTATTTATATCAAAGTACAGATTCCGGAATCGAAATCAGCCCCGGGTTCCAATTTCCACAACGTTTAAATTCTGAATCTTATCGCCGTCGATTTCAAACTGCAGCATGGTACGCACCTGATGAAACCCGTGTATGCCGGCAGCACCCGGATTCATGTGTAACAAATTCAGTTCCTTATCAAACTGTACTTTTAAAATATGGGAATGTCCGCAGATGAATAATTTCGGAGGATTTTGCTTTATTTCACTGCGAATATCCTGATTGTATTTCCCCGGATAACCGCCAATGTGTGTAATCCAGACATCAACGCCTTCACAGAAAAAACGGTTGTGTAACGGGAATTCCAAACGCGCTTTGGCATCATCAATATTACCATAAACTCCTCGCAACGGCTTGATTTTCTTAATGGTATCCGTAACCGATAAATCCCCGACATCTCCCGCATGCCAGACTTCATCGGCTAAGCGAACGTATTTCAAAATAGTCTCGTCAATGTGACTGTGCGTGTCGGAGAGCAAAAGAATCTTCTTCATTGTTTACTGAATAAGCTAAACCGCTAAGATACTTCCAATTTTAAAGTATACCAACAACCTCTCTGTCTTTTCCCTTTTCCTTTTCCCTTTTCCCTTACAACTTTAACCTTTCCAAAACATAAAATCTTTGTAACTTTGCTACTCTTAAACTTTGAGCCTTAATCACCTTGAGATACTTCATCGAATTCGCATACAACGGAAAACAGTACCACGGTTGGCAATACCAGCCACAATCGGTATCCGTGCAGGAAACCCTAACCAAAGCCTTATCGCTTTTACTGAAAAAAGACATAGAGCTTATGGGCGCAGGGCGTACTGATGCCGGTGTGCATGCCAAACAGATGTATGCCCATTTTGATTATGATGAAATGTTGGATTCGGCGTATTGGACTCAGAAACTGAATTCGTTCTTGCCGAAAGACATTGTGGTGTACGGATTGCTTCCGCTTCACGATGATGCCCATGCCCGATTTGACGCTACCAGCCGAACGTATGAGTATCACATTCACACATTTAAGGACGCCTTTGAAAACGAAGGAAGCTGGTACCATTTTCATCCGCTTAACGTGGAAAAAATGAATGAAGCCGCGAAAATCCTGTTTGATTACATTGATTTCGAATGTTTTTCCAAAACGCATACCGATGTAAGAACATTCAATTGTGTTATCAAAGAAGCTTTTTGGCAACAAAACGGAACGAAACTTGTGTTTACCATTTCTGCCGACCGCTTTCTGAGAAACATGGTTCGTGCGATTGTAGGAACGCTTATCGGAGTAGGCATCGGGAAAATATCCCTAGACGATTTCCGAAACATCATTGAAAGTAAAAACAGAGGAAAAGCCGGATTTTCGGTACCGGCACATGGTTTGTATTTAACCAAAGTAATTTATCCGTATATTCACAAGCACTAATGAAAGTCATCCAATCCATATCACTAAAGAAAGTAATGCAGTATGCGAAGCCTTATAAAAACAGGCTTTACATGGTGGTTTTGTTTTCGGTTACGCTTTCCATTTTCGCGGCAGTCCGCCCCTATTTATTAAAACAAACCGTCGATGGTTACCTAAAAGAACACGATCAGGTCGGACTTTTATACTACATCGCTTTAATGGGAATCGTTTTGATACTGGAGGTCGCTTCCCAATTCTATTTTACGTATTGGGCCAGTTGGCTCGGACAGGATATTGTAAAAGACATCCGTGAAAAACTGTTCCGCCACATTACGACGTTCCGAATGAAATACTTCGACAACGAACCGGTTGGAAAATTAGTCACGCGTTCGGTAACCGATATCGAATCCATTGCGAGTATTTTCAGTCAGGGATTGTTCATGATTGTGAGTGATTTGATGAAAATGTTTGTGGTACTCGGTATCATGTTCTACATGAACTGGAAACTGAGCCTTATCGTAGTGATGGGGATGCCTATTTTACTGTATGCGACCCGTATTTTTCAGCAAAAAATGAAAATCGCATTTGAAGAAGTGCGTAATCAGGTGGCCAATCTGAATACCTTCGTACAGGAACGTGTAACCGGAATGAAAATCGTACAGCTGTTCAATCGTGAAGAAATTGAACTGGAAAAATTCAAGCAAATCAACGAATTGCATAATAAAGCCTGGCTAAAAAACATCTTATACAACTCCATCTTCTTCCCTATCGCCGATATTTTATCATCAGTAACTTTAGGTTTGGTGGTTTGGTACGGCGGTTGGAACATTATGCACGGCGATACAATGACCACTTTCGGAGATTTGTTCGCTTACACGATGTTAATTGGTATGTTATTCAATCCCTTGCGTCAGATTGCGGATAAATTCAACGTGATGCAAATGGGGATTATTGCAGCCGAACGTGTTTTTGAAATTTTAGACCGTGAAGATTTGGTGCAGAAAAAAGGAACTAAAATTGCGGGTCATTTTAAGGGCGATATCACACTGGAGAATGTACGTTTCAGTTATATTCAGGACGAAGAGGTTTTAAAAGGCGTCAACCTGAAAGTAAATGCCGGGGAAACAATTGCCATTGTGGGTGCTACGGGAGCCGGAAAATCAACCATTATCAATCTGTTGAACCGTTTTTACGAAATCAACAGCGGACGAATACTGATTGACGGCACGGACATCAACGATTTCGATCTGGACAGTCTGCGCCGACAAATTGCCATTGTTTTACAAGACGTTTTTCTGTTCGCCGATACGATTCTGAACAACATTACCTTAAACAACACCGCTATTTCCCGTGAAGAAGTTATCGCGGCGGCCCAAAAAATTGGCGTACACGATTTCATCATGAGTTTACCCGAAGGATACGACTATAATGTAAAAGAACGCGGTGCGATGCTGTCTTCGGGACAACGACAGTTGATTGCTTTTTTACGCGCCTATGTAAGTAACCCGAGTATTCTGATTCTGGATGAGGCGACTTCTTCCATTGATACCTATTCGGAAGAACTGATTCAGGAAGCCACGGAAAAAATCACCAAAGGACGTACTTCCATTGTCATTGCACACCGATTGGCAACGGTAATCAACGCCGATAAAATCATTGTAATGGATAAAGGAATGATTGTGGAAGAAGGCAAACATTACGAATTAATCAGTAAACCGGAAGGCTATTACAAAAATTTGTACGAATCGCAATTTGCAGTGGAGAATAACAATTAATTCTATAAATCTGTTTTCAAAAAACGGATTAAATCCATTCGAATTTAACTGTAAAACGATAACAATCCATAATAGCTAAGTGTTAAAAATACGGTATCAATAAGACCGTGTACAATAATGTTTATCCAAATATTTTTAAATTTAAGATAAATCAATCCGAAAAATATCCCAAACAAAAAGGTAATTACCAAACCTGCAGTACCCTGATACAAATGTGGAAGTGAAAATAAAACAGTACTCAACAATACAATCACAATTTTTTGCTCCCCTATAATTTTTTTCAACTGGGAAAAGACAAAAGCACGAAACAATAACTCTTCCCCAAAAGCGGCACTAATCCACATGAAAATCAAATACTTTAAATAGTTAGGAGTGTCGCCTTCAATAAATTTAAAACTCGAATAATCGGCCGGTTCGTTAAATATTTTAGTAATTAAAGGCTGGATAACGAAATCCGCCGTTACTTCCAAAAAAACATACAATAACAAAATCAGCCCAACAGTTTTCAGGTTCAATCTATTAAAATTAAGAGCCTTGAAATTACCATCCTGCAAATAAGTCGACAAGAAAATGAAGACAATAATAACACAAAATGTGACGGGAAATTTTGTAAGAGGATTGTAAATTAATCCAAACGAAATGGCTAACAACACAAAAACACCAATCTTGGCATTAAGAAATTTCGAAAGGGTATTCATAAGCATTCACTACATTAGAAATTAAACATCTTTTGTATCCCAAAATAAAAACTTTATTTATTACAAATATAGATTAAAACTATTTTTCCTGTTAATTCCATCGTAGCACACTGTAAGATCAGAAACCAAACTAATTTGAAAACTAGTTTCATTGCTGCAAAAAAATAAATCCTTATTTTCGCAATCACAAACTAACAAAGAAATAATTATTTGACATGAAATACGATATTATTGTTTTAGGAAGTGGCCCAGGTGGTTACGTAACTGCTATCAGAGCATCACAATTAGGCTTTAAAGTAGCCGTTATCGAAAAAGAAAACCTTGGAGGAATCTGCCTGAACTGGGGATGTATTCCAACAAAAGCGTTATTAAAATCGGCTCAGGTTTTTGATTACCTAAAACATGCTTCCGATTATGGTTTAACCGTAAAGGAATTTGATAAAGATTTCAACGCTGTTATCGCGCGTTCCCGTGGTGTGGCAGAAGGAATGAGCAAAGGTGTTCAGTTCTTAATGAAGAAAAATAAAATTGACGTTATCGATGGTTTCGGAAAAGTGAAACCGGGTAAAAAAGTAGACGTAACTGCCGCTGACGGAAAAGTTACCGAATATTCGGCGGATCATATCATTATCGCTACTGGCGCACGTTCCCGTGAATTACCGAACTTACCGCAGGACGGTAAAAAAGTAATCGGATACCGTCAGGCAATGGTGTTACCAGAGCAGCCAAAGAAAATGATTGTTGTTGGTTCCGGTGCTATCGGAGTGGAATTTGCACATTTCTATAACGCAATGGGTACCGAAGTGACTATTGTGGAATTCATGCCAAACGTAGTTCCGGTGGAAGACGAAGACATTTCAAAACAATTTGAGCGTTCGTTGAAAAAAGCAGGAATCACTGTAATGACCAATTCTTCTGTAGAACGTATCGACACTTCCGGAAAAGGAGTGAAAGCATTTGTTAAAACAGCAAAAGGAGAAGAAGTTTTGGAAGCGGATATCTTATTATCGGCAGTTGGAATCAAAACCAACATCGAGAACATCGGATTAGAAGAAACCGGTATTGCTACCGACAAAGATAAGATCTTGGTTAACGATTTCTACCAAACTAACATTCCAGGTTATTATGCTATTGGTGATGTGACTCCGGGTCAGGCTTTGGCTCACGTTGCTTCTGCGGAAGGAATTTTGTGTGTGGAGAAAATCGCAGGTTTACACGTGGAAGCGTTAGATTACGGAAACATTCCGGGTTGTACGTATGCTACTCCTGAAATTGCTTCAGTAGGTATGACCGAAAAACAAGCTAAGGAAAAAGGATACGAACTGAAAATCGGTAAATTCCCGTTCTCTGCCTCAGGAAAAGCGAAAGCTGCCGGAACTCCGGACGGATTCGTAAAAGTAATTTTCGATGCAAAGTACGGCGAATGGTTGGGTTGCCACATGATTGGTGCCGGCGTTACCGATATGATTGCTGAAGCAGTTGTGGCCCGTAAACTGGAAACTACAGGTCACGAAATCTTAAAAGCAGTTCACCCTCACCCTACCATGAGTGAAGCGGTTATGGAAGCTGTGGCTGATGCTTACGGCGAAGTGATTCACTTGTAACTTTAATTTAGAATTCAGAAATTAGAATTCAGAAATAGTAAAAAATCCGTTTTGTGAAAACAGAACGGATTTTTTTATTTCATAAAATTCTACATAACAAGCAGTTACACAAAATAAACCACGATATTTTCGTAACTTTAAAGTCGCTTAAAACCAATACTAATCAAAAAACAAAACAGTATGCCGAAGTATGTAATCGAAAGAGAAATTCCCGGAGCAGGAAATTTTAGTCCCGAACAGTTAAAAGCCATTTCACAAACTTCCTGTGGAGTTTTGAGTAAAATGGGATCTGAAATCCAGTGGGTACACAGTTATGTGACAGCGGATAAAATATATTGTGTTTATAACGCTCCAAATGAAGAAATGATTCGCGAACATGCGAAACAAGGCGGATTTCCCGCTAATTCCGTAAACAAAGTAACCGAAATTATTGACCCTGTAACTGCTGAATAATGTTTTCGGCAATAAATTAAAAATGAAAAATACCACGCGATTAAATTAATTTAATTTAAATCCAAACGCAATGAAACGGATTGTAACAGGAATGCTCTTAGGGGGATTTCTAATGGTCTGTAATTCTTCATATGCTCAGGACCCGGTGGTTGCTGCTCCAAATATTTACAAAAAAGTGCTTATTGACAATGACAAAGTAAGGGTTATTGAGATTGAATTTGCCGCCGGTGAAACAGGTCCGTGGCACAACCATCCGGATCATGTGGCTTACGCCTTGACTGACGGTAAACTGGAAATTACAGACAAAGGAAAAACAGGTGTGGTGTATGATATTAAAGCGGGAGACGCCTTATTCATACCGTCTGTGACACATATGGCTAAAAACATCGGAACAAACACCATAAAAATGGTAGTAACCGAAGTTAAACCTTGCCTGATGATGAAAAAAATGAAAACCAAAATGACTACCGAAAAAAAATAACCGGTCGTTTTAACTTATTGAATCGAAATACATTTCAAAGCCAATACATTTTGAAATCCGTTTTGTGAAAACAGGACGGATTTTTTTATAGGTGGTATTTATGTAACAAATACTTTTTTTTGTGTAACACTATCCGCTTGTTTTAGAATCACCTTTGCCTCATATCTAATAATAATATGAAACAAAAAAACTTTTTAGTAACTATTGCGATAGTTTTAGCTACTTTAATTACAGGTTGCGCAAAAGATGATTTTCAGGAAACGGCTGGCTTATGTCCTGTTGTTGTCACGACAAATCCTACTGATGCGGCTGTAAACGTTCCTCTTAATCAAGTAATCACAGTTACTTTTAATGAGGAGATGAACCCTTCTACAATCAATTCCTCTTCTTTTATAGTAAACGGAAACGCAACAATTACAGGTACTCTGACTTATTCGGGTGTAACCGCTACTTTTACTCCAACAGTAAATTTAACTACAAACACTACATATTCCGTAAGAATTACAACTGCAGTAAAAGACTTAAGAGGTAATGCTTTACAGGAAGATTACATTTTCACTTTCAGTACGGGAGCAACTTTGCAACCTCTGGTAATTGCAACCAACCCCACAAGAAATGAAACCGGAGTGGTCTTAAACATAGTAGTCGGCGCTACCTTTAATATGCCAATGGATGCTGCAACAATCAACACAACAACATTTACATTAAAAGAAGGAACCAACACCATTACCGGTATTGTTACATATTCCGGGAATGAGGCTTTTTTTACTCCTAATGTAAACTTAACTGCCAACACAGTATATACAGCTACCATTACTACCGGAGCAGAAAATACTGCCAATGTTCCTTTAGGAACCGATTATACATGGAATTTTACAACAGGAACAATTGTAGCGCCAACGGTAATTTTAACCGATCCGGCAAACAATGCATCTGGTGTCGCACTTAATAAAGTGGTTACAGCAACATTTGATATGGCTATGGATCCTTTAACAATATCTGCCACAACTTTTACTTTAAAACAAGGAGCAAACACCGTTGTGGGTACAGTAAGCTATAGTGGAAACATGGCGTCATTTACACCTGCAAATCCACTTTTGGAAAATGCGGTATTTACTGCCACCATTACAACAGGAGCCAAAAACCCTGCAGGTGATTCTATCGCTACCGATTATGTTTGGACATTTAGTACCATCAACAGTTCGATTAGTCCGAATTTAGGATCAGCGGCACAATTTGGAGCGTTTGGCGGAAATGCCGGCATAACCAATCAAGGTTTAAACACGGTAATTAACGGAAGCATTGCAACAACTGCAGCCTCTACATTAGTAACCGGTTTTCACGATGCCACAGCAATTTATACCGAAACACCTCTAAATGTAGGTCGGGTAACCGGAGCAATTTTCACAGCACCACCAATGCCCGGTACAGCAACATCATTTGCAATTGCAACTCAAGCACTATCTGATGCCAATGCAGCATACCTAAGTATTTCACCCGCATCAATGCCTGGAGGTACTGATCCCGGAGCTGGAGAATTGGGTGGATTAACATTGGCTCCCGGTGTTTATAAATCAGCCAGCGGAACGTTCAACATTTCAAATGGTAACTTAACGCTTGATGCGCAAGGTGATCCAAACGCAGTATGGGTTTTTCAAACAGCTTCCGGCTTAACAGTAGGTATTGCCGGACCCACTGGAGCAAAGAGTGTCGTCTTAATCAATGGTGCCTTACCTAAAAACGTATTCTGGTATGTTGGAAGCACGGCTACTATCAATGGTGCTGGTGGCGGAACCATGGTAGGTACGATAATTGCCAATTCAGGTGTTACAATCTCAACTGCCGGTAATGCAGCTCAAACGGTACTGAACGGAAGAGCACTATCACTTGTAGCATCAGTAACAATGGTAAATACAACCATAAATGTTCCTCAGTAAAACTAAAAAATCAACTATGAAAATCAATTATACAACAGCGGCTGCATCTCCCAATATGAGATTCAAAAGCCTGCTTCAATTACAAGCCTTATTTGTAATTACACTACTTATTCTTACGAGCTCAACTAAAGTAAATGCGCAGGAAACCATACAAGTAAACCAATACACAAAACCTTCGTGGTTATTTGGTGTAGCGGCAGGAGCCAATTTTAATTTCTATCGCGGCTCCACCTTTATGTTAAACGAGACTTTTACACCCCCAACAGCATTTCATAATGGAAACGGTGTAGGCTTATTCATTGCTCCCAACATTGAATTCCATCGACCGGACTCGAGATTTGGATTCATTTTACAAGCAGGTTACGACAGTCGTCGCGGAAAATTTAAAGAAGTAACAACTCCTTGTAATTGTCCTGCCGATTTGAACACGAAACTAAGCTATATCACAATTGAACCTAGTTTACGATTTGCTCCTTTCAAATCTGATTTCTACTTATATGGCGGACCACGATTTGCTTTTATTCAGAACAAATCGTTCACCTATGAGCAAGGAACGAATCCGGATTATCCGGGTCAAGAGCAAAATCCGGATGTAAAAGGGGATTTCAGTGCTGTCAATAAAAACATCATCTCCATGCAAATCGGATTAGGATATGATTTTCCTCTTAATGCCACAACCAGTAAAACACAATTCGTTTTATCGCCGTTTGTATCCTATCATCCTTACTTTGGTCAAAACCCAAGAAGTGTGGAAACCTGGAATGTTACTACTTTAAGAGCCGGAATGGTATTGAAATTCGGTCAGGGTAAATTAATGGAAACACCCGTTGATGGGCAGGTAACCTTCTCAGTGAACCCTCCTGCAAACGTTGAAAATGTAAAAGTGGTAAGAGAAGTATTCCCTATCCGTAATTATGTGTTTTTTAATGAAGGTTCAACAGAAATTCCAAACCGATATGTTTTATTAAGTAAAAATCAGGTTAAAGATTTCAAAGAAGATCAGGTGCAATTCAATACTCCTAAAAACATGTCGGGTCGTTCTGATCGCCAAATGTTAGTGTATTACAATATTCTAAACATTCTGGGAGACCGAATGGTTAAAAATCCCAATGCCAAAATCACTTTGGTAGGCTCATCAGAAAATGGTCGTCAAGAGGGATTAGCCATGGCGCAAAATGTAAAGAACTATCTTACTACCGTTTTTGAAATTAAAGAAAACAGAATTGCAGTAGAAGGAAGAGATAAACCTGAAGTGCCATCCGAACAAACCGGAGGTACAAAAGAACTTGGATTACTTAGAGAAGGCGACCGAAGAGTCTCCATCGAGAGTAACTCCTCCGAATTATTGATGGAATTTCAAAGTGGTAAAAATGCACCATTAAAACCTATAGAAATCATTACAGGCAATCAAAATCCTAACAATGATGTGGTCTTTAACGTTAAAGGCGCTGAGGAAACCTTAAAAATGTGGTCTTTACAAATTAAAGATGAAAAAGGAAAAACACAAAATTTTGGTCCTTACACAGAAGAGGAAATCAGTATTCCAAGAAAAACAATTATGGCTAACCAACCGGAAGGCGATTACAAGATTGTAATGACCGGAACTACAAAATCAGGAAAAAGCATCCGTCAGGAAAGCACCATGCATTTGGCTCCTTACGTAGCGCCTGTCGTTCAGGAAAGCATTCGATTCAGTGTCATTTATGAATTCAACGAATCGAAATCCATTGCAATTTATGATAAGTATTTAACGGAAATTGTTGCTCCTAAAATTCCGAAAAATGCTACCGTTATCATAACAGGGCACACCGATGTAATCGGAGAAGTGGATCACAATAAAAACTTATCCTTAGCTAGAGCAAATGATGTGAAAAGTATTCTGGAAAAAAGTCTTGCGGCTGCCGGAAGAACCGATGTAACGTTTAAAGTTCGCGGTGATGGTGAAGACGAAAAAGCTGCACCCTTTGAGAACAAATATCCCGAAGAACGATTCTATAACCGAACCGTTATTATAGATATAATTAAATAAATTCCTAAAATCCGTTTGCTAACCCAAACGGATTTTTTTTTGAAAAAAGTGTATGACAGGATTTTAAATCAAAACAAATAACTTCGATAAACAAACTCTAAACCGCCAAAAAAGAATACCTTTATAAGACTGTAAATTAGAAAAGTGCTTGATATTTTGAACTACCAACAGATATACAACTTAACTAATTAGTAAACTTATATCATGAAATTACACATAAAATATATGGTTTCACTGCGTTGTAAAATGGCAGTGAAGGAAGAATTAGACCGATTAAAACTAAAACATACCGCCATTGAATTAGGTGAAATAAATCTTAAAAAGGCTATTTCGGGTGATGACAGGGAGTTGTTACGGATTGGACTTTTAAAAAAAGGGCTTGAGTTAATTGACGATAAAAAATCGTTACTGATAGAAAAAGCCAAAACCACCATTATCGAACTTATCCACTACTCGGAAAAATATCCTAAAGTCAATTATTCGGATTACATAAGCGAAAAACTGGATTACAATTACAATCATCTTGCCACACTTTTTTCAGAAGTTACGGGTACAACCATAGGTAACTACATTATAATCAACAAAATCGAAAGGGTAAAAGAGCTCCTTTTATATGACGAGTTAAGTCTTACGGAAATCAGCTTATTAATGGATTACAGCAGTGTTGCCCATCTATCCCATCAGTTTAAAAAAATCACCGGATTGACCCCAACTTATTTTAAGAAAATAAAACAATACAAAAAACGAATCATGTTAGAAGAACTATAAGATTCGAAACAAGGATTCAGGAACAGTATCTGAAATTCGTTTTGTGAAAGCAGAACGGATTTTTTTATTTCATTTACAATCAATAACTTACAGAAAAAGCTTATATTTGAGTAACTCATTGCTTAAAAATGAATTCATTCCATGAGTACAGTTTTAAAAATATCCGAATCCTTCCAATCTTTTTTATCCGAAGTTGGCGATCTCTCCTATTTTGCCGGTCGTTTTTTTAAGGAAGTATTCAAAAGACCATTCGAATTCAAAGAGTTTTTACGGCAATGCTATAATATGGGCAACCGTTCGCTTTTGCTAGTGGCGGTAACCGGATTTATCATCGGGTTGGTTTTCACGTTGCAGTCCCGCCCTACTTTACAGGAATTCGGAGCGGTTTCCTGGATGCCCTCCATGGTGAGTATTTCGATTATCCGGGAAATCGGTCCGATTATCACCGCGTTAATCTGCGCCGGAAGAATCGGTTCGGGTATTGGTGCCGAACTAGGCTCCATGCGGGTGACCGAACAAATAGATGCCATGGAGGTGTCCGGAACCAATCCGTTCAAATACTTAGTCGTTACCCGAATATTGGCCACTACATTCATGTTACCCGTTTTGGTCATCATCGGTGATGCCATTGCGGTATATGGTTCGTATTTGGTTGAGAATTTAAAAGGAAACGTCTCTTTTCAGTTGTATTTCAATCAGGTATTTGAAGCGTTGGAATTTGGCGATCTGATGCCGGCTACCATCAAATCATTCTTTTTCGGCTTTGCCATTGGATTAGTAGGATGTTACAAAGGGTATTATTGCACCAAAGGGACAGCCGGAGTGGGTTTAGCAGCCAATTCGGCGGTTGTATATACATCGATGCTGTTGTTTATCATTGATTTTGTGGCGGTTTTTGTTACCGATATATTTTACGATTTATAAGCATGAACCCGATAATCGTCATAAAAGATCTGAAAAAAAGCTATGGTTCCAATCATGTATTAGACGGCTTCAATATGATTTTAAATGAAGGCGAAAATTTGGTAATCATGGGAAAATCCGGTTCGGGAAAATCGGTAATGATCAAATGTCTCATTGGACTGGAAGAAGCGGACAGCGGCAGCATAGAAATCATGGGAAAAGATATCATGAAACTCGAAAGGGATGCTATGGACGAATTGCGCACCGAAATTGGTTTTTTGTTTCAGGGAAGTGCTTTGTACGACTCGATGTCGGTGCGGGAAAATCTGGAATTTCCGTTGCGACGGCATACCAAGAAATTCGGCATTATTGAAGACACCACACCACTGGTAACGGAAGCCCTGCGCAATGTCGGTCTGGAACATGCCATTGATTTGATGCCCAACGAACTTTCCGGCGGAATGAAACGTCGTATCGCTTTAGCGCGTACATTGATATTACAACCAAAAATCATATTATACGACGAGCCAACAACCGGGCTTGACCCCATCACATCAAAAGAAATTATCGTACTAATGCAATCGGTACAGGAAAAATACAAAACGTCTTCGATTATCATCACGCATGATGTGGATTGTGCCAGGGTGATTTCGAACCGGATGATTTTACTGGTGGACGGAATTAATTATGCCGAAGGAACTTTTAAGGAACTCTCCTCGTCAACAGATCCCAAGGTAAAAGCTTTCTTTAAATAAAACGGGTATGGAAAAAACGAATGCACAAAAAATAAAACTCGGAATCTTTGTCTTGGCAGGCTTAACACTATTTGTGGCTGCCGTATATTTTATTGGAAAAAAACAAAACATGTTCGGGCAAACGTCGCATATCAGTACGGTTTTCAATAATGTGAACGGGTTACAGCTTGGAAATAACGTGCGGTATTCCGGTATCAATGTCGGAACAGTGAAAGATATCGAAATGATTAACGATACCATGATTCGGGTGGATATGATAATCAACGATAAAATTCTGCCGCACATAAAAACCGATGCTGTGGCAACGATAAGCTCAGACGGATTGGTAGGAAACATGATCATTAATATTCTTCCCGGAAAAGGCAATGCTCCTAATGTAAAGGCGGGCGATGTCATTAAATCTTTCAGTAAAGTACGCACCGAAGATATATTGAAAACGCTGAGTGTCACCAACGAAAACGCGGCTATTTTAACTGCCGATTTAATTAAGATTACCAAAGAAATAACCGATGGTAAGGGAACCGTCGGGATGCTTTTGAACGATACTTCGATGGCGAACGATTTAAAAGAAACGTTACATTATCTTAAAATTACGAGTCAGGGAACCACAACATCGGTCGCGCAATTAAACCAATTGATGGCTTCCTTAAACCGGAAGGATAATGTGGTGGGAGTCATTAACGATACAGCCGTCGCCAATAAAATAAAACATATTGTGACTAATTTAGAAAAATCCAGCATCAAGATTGACAGTGTGGTGGAGAATCTGAACGCGACGATTACCAATGCCAAAGACGGAAAAGGAGCCATCAATTACCTTTCTAACGATCCGAAACTGGTACAGAAAATCGATTCGACCATGACGAACATCAACCAATCGAGTATCAAACTGAATCAGAATATGGAAGCCTTGAAACATAATTTCCTTTTCAGAGGGTATTTCAAAAAACAGGAAAAAGAGCAGCAAAAAGCGTTAAAGAAGTAAAAATCACTTATTTACAGATGGTGTATCAGAAGTTATTTCAGAAGCATGTTTATTCCAACATTAAAATTCATACAGGAATTCAAAACCACCGGATTCTCATTGTATTTAATAATATCAATTACACCGCCGCGGGCATCAAAACCGGCAAAAAACTTAACCTTTTCGGATAGCAAAGCAGTGTATCCAACACCCAACATCAGTCCGAAATCGGTAGTGTTAAAAAATTCTTTCACATCGGTATCGTATCGCGTATCGTGGGCTTCCAGAAGAATTCCTAAATATGGTCCTGCATTAAAATAAAACTCTTTCTTATTTCCGAAATGGTATTTGCCCATCACCGGAATGGTTAAGTAATTCAGTCTGAAATTGGTATCGACATACCTATCCGTAACAGGGTCATAAATCACATCGTCGTTCCACCCCATCTGATCGTACATCAGTTTGGTTTTAATTCCCCAGGAATTTGAAAAATAGTACTCCATCGAAACACCGGCGTTAAAACCTATGGCATAAGAATACGTATAATCGGCTTGTGTAATATTGGAAAAGTTGCCACCGATATGAAGTCCAAATTCTACATCACCTTTACCTTGAGAGTAAGCTGTTACGCTGAAAACAGTAAAAAACAGAAGAAGAAACTTTTTCATACCGCTAAATTTAAGATTCGTAATGACGCTATAAATTTGGGACGACTAAATTTACGAAAAAATCTTTTTCCTTGATTTTAAATCCGATTTAGAGCGCTTTTAAGCCTTCCATCAACACATCAATATCTTCTTTGGTGTTGTAATGACTGAACGAAATACGCAGACTCGGTTTCTTGACTTCCTCCATATCGAGAATTTCGGCTAAAACGTGGGATGGTTTCACACTTCCGCTCTGGCAGGCACTTCCTCTGGAAACCGCAATCCCTTTAATGTCCAGATGAAATAAAAGCATGGCTGTTTTCTCTTCCGACAAGGGCAAATTCACATTCAGAATGTTGTAAAAGGTATCTTCCCCGTTAATTTTACTTTCCGGAAAATCAATCTCAAAACGCTCTTTGGCGTAGTTTTTCAGTTCGGAAATGTAGTTTCTTTCATCGTTAAGATGTTCGTAGGCCAATTCCAGTGCTTTTGCCATTCCTACAATCTGATGTACGGCTTCGGTTCCGGCCCGAAATCCTTTTTCCTGCTCTCCTCCAAAAAACAAGGGCTGTAAACCGCTGTTCTTTTTAACATAGGCAAACCCTGCTCCTTTTGGACCGTGAAACTTGTGCGCACTAGCCACCAGAAAGTCCACCGGAGTCTTTTGTACGTCGATTTCGGTTTTCCCGACAGATTGTACCGTATCGGTATGAAACAACGCGTTATGCGCCTGACAAAGCCGAACCGCTTTTTCCACATTCAATACCGTACCGATTTCGTTATTCACGTGCATTAAACTCACCAACGTCTTTTTTTGCTGTGAAAGCAATTCGACCAAATCGGTAAAATCGATTTCACCATTGGGTTTAACAGCTACAAAATCCACCTGAATACCAAATTCGTGCTGCAACATTTCCACCGTATGTAAAACGGCATGATGCTCGATCTTACTGGTAATAATTCGTTCAACCTTCAAATCCTTTACCGCCGAACGCAAAATCCAGTTATTGGCTTCGGTTCCGCAGGACGTGAAAATAATCTCGGAAGCTGCAGCGTTAAGTTGCTTCGCAATGGATTTGCGCGCCGATTCGATCAAAACCTTAGCACTTCGTCCAAAACTGTGAGTGGATGACGGGTTTCCGAAATCTTCCGAAAGCACTTTGGTCATTTCCTGAATAACTTCAGGGCGTAATGGTGTGGTAGAGGCGTTATCTAGATATATTTTCTTCATGAGATTCAGTAACTTTCTGTGGGTTCAATTTTCTGTTAAAGATAAGTTTTTCGTTGAAAACTATAATCGAAATTAAAATCAGGGAATACGAAATCAGCTGAATTTCATTGACCGCTTCCTTATAATAAAAAACCGCCAAAACGAAATTTATCAACGGATTGATATACAACATGATTCCGACTGTAGATGAATTGACTCCTTTAAGTGCGAATAAATTCAGAAACAACGGAATTATGGTAAACAAAATGACTATAAAAGCCAGACAAATGTAGAAGAGACTGTCGGTTGGAACCGGTCCGCTGAACGCCGGAAAAAACGGCAATAAAATCAATCCGGAAGTCAGTATCTGAATATTCAGCCCGACGAACTTATCCACTTCGGTATTTTTTCGCTGGGAAATCAGATAGAAAGCATACGTTAGCGCTACAATCAGACTGTAAAAGATATCGGCAAAACTGTTAAAGGAAAGCAGCGTACATCCTAAAACACTGATTCCAACAGCAGTCCATTGCCATTTACTCAATTTCTCCTTCAGAATAATGAAAGCCAAAACGGTTGTGAGAATCGGGCAAACCAGATACGCAAACGATGCGGCTTTAACACTGATATGATTCATCACATAAATGAAAATAAACCAATTGGCCGTTAACAGTAATCCGCCGCCAACATTCACGCGAATAATTTTATTTCGGTCTGATTTCGATTTTGACTTGTAGTTTTTCCAGTCTTTTAAAAGCACATTCCTTCTGATAATCAAATTGATGGCCGAGATAAGCACCACACTAAAGAAAACGCGGTAAAACAAAATATCCAACGAAGGATAATGATGAATCGGCTTTAACGCCAGACTGAAGAAGCCCCATATAACAAAGGCTATGAATGCGGCCAGATAGTATTTGTTGATTCGCATATAAAAGAAATTCGGAGCAAAGGTAAATCATTTCCCCCGCTCCGAATTGGATATTATTATTTTATTAAGACTTAATGCCCCGCTTCCACTTCGATTTCATCTACCTCAATTCCTTGTTTTTTAAGCATTGATTTTACGGCAACCGCAAAGAACAACAAGTATCCGAAACAAAGCACCGGAATAACATAGGATTGATGGATTCCGATAATATCAGACAATTTACCCTGAATCGGAGGAATGATACCACCACCCAAAATCATCATTACCAGGAAAGCAGAACCCTGAGAAGTATATTTTCCTAATCCGATAATCGACAAGCTGAAAATCGCCGGCCACATGATACTGCACGCCAATCCGCCCGCTAAAAAAGCATAAATTGCCACGGTTCCTGTTGAAAACAATCCGATAAGCATGGCCGCAACTCCGAAAATCGAGAAAATCGTTAACGTGCGTGCCGGTTTGTCTTTACTGATAAAGAACGCTATAATCTGCAATACGACACAAACCACATAATAATACAACGGAGTCATGTCTTTCTGTGCCAATGTATTTACTCCGATAATCACTCCGAATGCAATTAGCGGAACAATAATTAAAGCCAATGTTTTTTTGGTATTATTCAAATGAAATACACTTATGGCACCGGCCCAACGACCAATCATCAAACTTCCCCAATACATCGAAATATACGGAGCGCTGTCTGAAACACTGAAACCGCCAAACGCTTTCAACTTCAATAATTCCGTTAAATTACTTCCGATAGCCACTTCAACGCCAACGTATGTAAAGATGGCCAACATACCCAATACCAGTTGCGGATATTTCATGGCGCCCCAACCTTCACTATTTTTCTGAGCAGCTTTATAGGAAAACAACAATCCTCCTACCACAACAATCAGCGCTCCCAAAAGCCAATACATTCTGTACTGTTCCAGTCCCGGTTTGATTGTTCCTATTTCAGCCTCATGAACAGTGATTTCGGCTCTTAATCTATTCAGTTCATCCCCAGACAAATCACGTACCTCATTAGTGGAAAACTGTGTTTTAATTGTTTCTATTCTCCTTTCAAGATCTACAATCTGAAGTGCTTCTTTACTCTTATAACTGTTAAAAACTGGAGCAAACATTATAGCCAGCAATCCTGTCATGATTAACAAGGTGCGTAATGCCTTATTGGCTTTTTCCATGGGCTCGTTGGAAATTCCTTCGGGAACTTTTTTCGAAAAACGGAAAAGTGCCGCAGCAGCAACGAACAAAAGTCCGACACAGATATAAAGCAATATCGCTTTGTCTGACGGCAACCCTTTAATTTGCTCATCGGTTACCGACGCCGTAGTTCCGAAAAGCGCTAATCCGACCACCAAAGGTCCGATGGTTGTTCCGAAAGAGTTGATTCCACCACCCAAATTCACGCGATCGGCTCCCGTTTTCGGATTACCCAAGGAAATGGCAAACGGATTGGCAGCGGTTTGTTGCAACGAAAACCCTAACGCCACGATGAATAAACCGGCCAGCATTCCTGCATAGATATTGGCCTCTACAGCAATAATCATCGCTCCGGCACCCAAAGCGGAAAACAACAATCCGAAAACAATACTTTTTTTATAGCCCCAACTCCCTACAATATCCTTCTGCTTGGAGGTGCCGAAAATAAAAAGCAACAAGGCACCCACATAATACGCCGTATAAAACGCAAAATCGACTAACTGTGACTGAAACTGATCCAGTGAAAATTTAATTTTGCAATAGGGAATAAAAATACTGTTTCCCGCTGCGATGAATCCCCAAAAAAAGAAGACCGTAATTAGCGTATAGAGCGCAGGATAATTGGTTTGGTGTTTAGATGACATAAATTCGTTTTTCATTTGGATTTCAAATATAGCAATATTGCTGAATTTTCGTTATTTCTTTTATTGGCTTTTGCAATCTAAAAATGCTATTTTTGTCCCAAACATTGCTACTTATGAAAAAGTTATTCGGAATATTGGTTAGTGCCCTGCTTTTATCCTCTTGTGATGATGGCGAAATTGTTTTACAGTCATTTAACTTTGACACAGTTGCCATTCAGAAATGCAGTAACAAAGAAGTTCTGTTTAAAATCAATGAAGAGGAAATGTTGTTATTGGATATTCCATCCATTTATTTCCCCAATGAAATTACACCGGACGGAGAACCCAGAATTGCAACCATTTCATCAATAAACCGTGTTTTATACCGTAAATACAGTGATAACGTGTCAAGCAGCAGCATTTGCGCGGATGTTCCGCCAGCCTCTCCTATAGTTTCAAACGAATGGACTGCCGCTAACGGAGGAACGGTTGAAATAATTACCACAGCCATTACCATAACCGATGAGATTACTGGAGAAGTTACAACAACAGGCTACAATCACCAAATCAAGTTTATCAACATTCAGTTTGTGGGCAGCAACGATTCGTTTGTTTTTGACGAATACCTTTTCGGAACCTACACTACTACTTTATAATTTCCATTTTTACCGGTTCGGATTTTGTTTGATGTACACTTCGGTGGCACCCAATCCGTATTTCTGATAGTTGGCATCCTGAAACGAAATCCCTTCATACCTTCCCAACAGAAAATCCAGTTCGGCTTTTAAAACCCCTTCACCCACACCGTGGATAAAAACCACTTTCGGCATTCGGTTTCTGACCGCAAAATCGAGTTGGCGTTTTGCCGTTTCCATCTGTAAATTCAAGATATCAAAGTTTGACATTCCGCGTTTATTAGGCACTAATTTTTCGATGTGCAAATCGACTTCCAGCACAAATTCTTCCTTACGGGATTTCTTTTCTTTCACAAAAGAACGCTTTTGTGGCTGCTCTTTCTCTTTTAAAACCTGATTTATATTATGACTTGAAGTAAAAGACTTTAAATCATTGGAAATCTGCTCTTTAATCAATTCGTTGACAAAATATGTCATCATAAATCCGTCCTCTGTTTCGACAATAACCTGCTCTTTTTGAAAGCCAACCACTACGCCACTGAAGTCTTCATCAAGTACAAAAACCCTATCCCCTATATTAAACATCCTCTTCTTTTTTATCATTAGTATTTGAGGACACTTTAGACATCAGTTTCATCATTCCGTAGAAAAAAGCCAGTACGCCTATCACCTGAATAAACACATTCGGATTGGGTTTGGTCTGCTCGTAAAATGCCCACCCCATCAGTCCGAAAATAAGTAGTATATATATTGTTTTCATAATTTTTTTTAGTTTTCAAAAATAGTGAACTTTAAAATAGCAGTACTATTATTCCAAAATTATATATTTTTTTATTACTTTGGCTTACAGAAAAAGCTTACTATGGAAGAATACATGCTGCCCTGTCTAAGTAAAAAATTTTTAGGAATTGAATGTTTTGGCTGCGGAACACAAAGAGCTTTGGTTCTGCTTCTTAAAGGCGAGTTTGCAAACGCCTTTACCCTATTTCCTGCCATTTACACCCTGATTCCTTTTCTTTTTGTAATAGGACTTAATTTTATCGACAAGAGCCGCAATTACCATAAATACATCGTTAGCTTGGGAATAATCAATGCTGCCGTTATGGTAATCTCCTATTTCATAAAACATTTTTAAGAAATCAATCACTAACCAATATTTAAATTATGGAAAAACAAAAATTACCGAATGAACAAGTAGTTATGATTCTGGGAATATTATCCTATATCGGATGTTGCTGCACAAACGGCATCTTAGGCGTGATTTTATCGGGAATTGGTCTTTACCTTGCCAATAAAGATGAGAAACTTTTGACTGAAAATCCAGAGGGTTACCTTCCAGGCTCCTTAAAAACATGGAAAATCATAAACCTGGTAAGTCTGATTATCAGCGCCCTTTTTGTGATTTATCTTGTTTACCTGCTTGCAACCGGAAAATACGAAGAAATGCAATCGCAATACATGGAAATGATTGAGGAACTGCAAAAAGGCAAATAACCATTCTCTTAAATAAAAAAATCCGCTTAAAAGCGGATTTTTTTATTATATGCTATGAGGCTTATTTTTCAAATTGTTTCAGCGTCTCGGTAATAATGCGAACACAATCCAACAATTGCTCTTTGTCCATTACTAAAGGCGGTGCAAAACGAATAATGTTTCCGTGGGTTGGTTTGGCCAACAAACCGTTATCGCGCAAAGCCATACAAATATTCCAGGCTGTATCGCTTTCTTCCGTATCGTTAATTACAATAGCATTAAGCAATCCCTTTCCGCGTACTAAAGTCGCAATAGATGATGTTTCAATATATTTTCCAATCTCGGAACGGAAAAGTCTTCCTAATTTTTCGGCATTTTCAGCCAATTTCTCGTCCGTTACTACTTCCAAAGCAGCGATTGCAACAGCAGCCGCAATGGGATTTCCGCCGAAAGTAGAGCCGTGTTGTCCCGGTTTGATAACATTCATGATGGAATCATTAGCCAAAACGGCAGAAACAGGATAAACTCCTCCAGACAATGCTTTCCCTAAAATTAAGATATCCGGTTGCACGTTCTCGTGGTGAACGGCTAATAATTTTCCGGTACGAGCAATTCCTGTCTGAACTTCGTCGGCAATGAATAAAACATTGTATTTTTCACATAAAACTTTTGCTTTAGCCAAATATCCTTCAGAAGGCACATAAACTCCGGCTTCGCCCTGAATTGGCTCCACAAGGAATCCGGCAATATTTGGTGAAGAACTGATTGCTTTTTCCAAAGCATCGAGATCATCATAGGCAATCTTTATAAATCCAGCGGTGTATGGTCCAAAGTTTTTACGCGCGTTTTCATCGTTGGAAAACGAAATAATGGTTGTGGTTCTTCCGTGGAAATTATTCTCACATACGATTATCTGAGCCTCATTTTCATGGATTCCTTTTTTCTCATAAGCCCATTTACGGCACAATTTCAAAGCCGTTTCCACAGCCTCGGCGCCGGTATTCATCGGAAGCACTTTATCGAAACCAAAATAATTGGTTACAAACTCTTCGTAAACACCCAATTTATCATTGTAAAAAGCACGTGATGTAAGGGTAAGCGTTTGCGCCTGTTCCATCATGGCTCCTATAATCCTTGGATGACAATGTCCTTGATTTACAGCAGAATACGCAGATAGAAAATCATAATACTTTTTACCTTCCACATCCCACACGTATACGCCTTCTCCTTTACTCAAAACAACCGGCAACGGGTGGTAATTGTGCGCACCGAATTTGTCTTCTAACTGAATTGCTTCTGCTGAACTCATTTTTTCTAAAACTTGCATTATTAATATTGGGGTTTAGTAGTTTTGTTTTATACGTAACTATTTAATGGTTAATTTTTTCGCAAGTTACTAATTCAAAATGAAAAAAATAAACTTTAACAGTGTAATTTAGTGTTTTTATAACAGATATCAATTAATTTATAGTTAATTATAACAAAAAATAAAGGAAGGAGTTATATTACAAGAGGTTAACAAAAATCAAATAAAATGTGATAATTTTCTTTATTTCGAAAACAGTGCATGTAAATTTGAAACCGTATTCCAATTTCGGATAGTTGCCGTAACATTTAATTTCTTTTCAATGTACTTTTGATCAAATTTGGTCTTTCCGGCACCCACATCATATTTTATATAAATTCTGGATGCATCAATCGAAGCTTCATCTGGCTTTACCTGACTCATTTTCAAATCGTTTAAAGCACCAGACGCCAATTCTTTAGATATAAACGCCACATACAGTTTTTTAGTATCCGCGTGATTTTCTTTGAGATACGGATTGTTTTTAAAACAGGCTTCCAGATCTTCCTTCCCTATTACCACTACAGGAACCTCATGACCAAACCTCTTAAAAATTTCCTGCTTAATTTTAAAACCAACCGCTGAAGGACTTTCATCTTCCGAATCCACAAAAACATTCCCCGATTGTATATAGGTTTGAACGTTTTGAAAACCAACATCTTCAAGCATTGTTTTCAAGGCATCCATTTTAATCATGTTATGACCGGAAACATTAATTCCGCGCAAAAGTGCTAAGTGGGTTTTCATAGGTATTCCTGAATTTCAAAATAAACTTCAAAAATACAAATGTATTTGGAAGTAACTTCTTATTTATTGTTCTTTAACGATAATACAATAACCGATAACGATTTTCACTGTTCGCTGAAAAAGAAATTCAGCCATTATGGTTAAATTCACTTAATGTTGAATCCAAAATACCCTGATTATGAAAAATTTAATTCTGTTTTTAGCAATGCTGTCTTTCGGTTTCTTTTCATCCTGTTCCAATGACGACGACAGTAATGACACTTCGCCCACTCCAACACCTGAAGATGTATTTACAGCAAAGATTAACGGTGTTCAAAAAAATTTCACTGTTACAAATGTTGCTGTTATGGTATATGCGGAATATACTGATGTGGAGATAACCGCTCAACTATCGGGTGATCCCACCACCACTTTTGAATTGAATTTAACAAGGGACAGCGGTGAAGTTTATTTCGCACAGTATTCCGAAATCGGAAACTATTACCAACCGGCACCTTTGGAATCCTTTTCGCTAACCATTGGAGAAAACACGGCGAAAAAACTTAAAGGAACATTTTCCGGCACGATGCAGCACACTGTTAACATAATAGAACCGGTTTCAGTTACCGATGGAACTTTTGATATCTACTATTAATATCGACTACACTTAGTTTCGAATACGTCTTTAAACAAAAAGACGTATTTTTTTTATTATATTTTTTCAAAAAAGGATTCGTTTCTGATTGAATCCTTATTTTTGCGCCATGGGAAGAAAGAAAACAGACAAAATCGTATTCGAAAACGTAAAAGTCCTTGATGCGGGTGCAAAAGGCGTATCGGTGGCAAAAGCCCCGGAAGGTCAGGTTATATTTATACCTAATGTCGTTCCAGGCGATGTGGTGGACGTGCAGACATTCAAAAAACGCAAATCCTATTTTGAAGGAAAAGCGATAAAATTTCATTCGTTTTCAGAACACCGCACCGAGCCGGTTTGTGAGCATTTTGGGGTTTGTGGTGGCTGTAAATGGCAAAACATGAAATACGAACAGCAATTGTTCTACAAAAATCAGGAAGTTTACAATCATTTAAAAAGAATCGGAAAAATTGAATTACCCGATTTCGAACCTATTTTAGGTTCTAAGGAGCAATTTTTCTACAGAAATAAAATGGAGTTCGGATTCTCGAGTTCGCGTTGGATGACTCAGGATGAAATTGACAGCAATCTTGAATTGGACAATAAAAATGCGGTCGGTTTCCATATTCCGAAAATGTGGGATAAGATTCTGGATATCAACAAATGTCATTTGCAACAGGATCCGTCAAACGATGTCCGCAATGAGATTAGACGATTTGCCAATGAAAATGATTTGTCGTTTTTCAATCCGAGAAACCACGAAGGTTTGTTGCGTACATTGATGATTCGTACCGCTTCAACAGGGGAAATCATGGTATTGATTCAATTTTTCGAGGATGACAAAGCAAAACGCGAATTATTGCTGAATTTCCTGGCAGAGCGCTTCCCGGAAATCACATCCTTACAATATGTAATCAATCAGAAAGCCAACGATACAATTTACGACCAGGACGTTATCCTTTTCAAAGGAAGGGATTATATTTTGGAAGAAATGGAAGGGTTGAACTTTAGCATCAATGCGAAATCATTCTATCAGACGAATTCCGCACAGGCGTATGAATTGTATTCGATTACAAGAGAATTTGCAGGATTAACCGGAGAAGAACTGGTTTACGATTTATATACCGGAACCGGAACCATTGCGCAATTCGTATCCAAAAAAGCGAAAAAAGTAATCGGTGTGGAAGCCGTTCCGGAAGCGATTGCCGATGCCAAAGAAAACGCAAAACGCAATAACATTACCAACTGTGAATTCTTCGTAGGGGACATGAAAAACGTATTCAATGACGATTTCATCAGAACCCACGGTCATCCGGATGTAATCATTACCGATCCGCCGCGTGACGGAATGCATGCCGAGGTAGTGAAACAAATTCTGAGTATCGCTCCTGAAAAAGTGGTGTATGTGAGTTGTAATTCGGCTACACAAGCACGTGATTTGGCTTTAATGGATGAAATGTACAAAGTGACCCGAGTGCGTCCGGTGGATATGTTCCCGCAAACACATCATGTGGAAAATGTTGTACTTTTGGAAAAACGATAAATCAATTTGAAAATTTGCAGATTTGAAAATTTGAAAATGAAAAAAATCAAGATAATTGCCCTTTCGCTCTTGCTTGCCAATTCTTTTTGGGGTTGTGAAAAAGACGATATCTGTACCGAAGGAACTCCTACAACACCAAGCGTTGTAATTGAGTTTTATGATGCTTTGAATCCGACCAATCTGAAGGGTGTAACTAATCTGAAAGTAATTGCTGACGGAATGAATGAAGGCATTATTTTCAATCCGAACGCAACGATTACAGAACAAAAATACTGGTTTAATGGATCAAAACTACGTCTTCCTTTAAAGACGAATGCTGAAAACGTTATTTACAGTTTTGCTTTAAACTCTGGCGCTGCAAATCCAGCAGACAGCAATACAGATATACTGAATTTCAGCTACACAAAAGAAGATGTTTTCATATCAAGAGCCTGTGGTTATAAAACCGTTTTTCAGTTAAATGAAAACAATCCGGTTGTAACGGATGCGGATGCCACATTTTGGATTACAGATATAGAGGTTATGCAATCAAACATTCAAAACGAAAATGAAACACATATTAAAATCTATTTTTAGTAGCGCTTTAATGTTGGTTTCATTAACAACATTGGCACAAAATCAGGCAAAAGATACCGTTAAACAAACCAGAACCGAACGTTATGGCGTTCGCGTTGGTCTTGATTTACACCGATTGACCAAATCGTTTTACGATGACAATTACAAAGGATTTGAAGTTACCGGTGATTACCGTCTGACTAAAAAAATCTACGTCGCCGGTGAGTTGGGAAATGAAAACAAAACCGTTAAAGACGACCAGTTGAATTTCACAACCAAAGGAAGTTATTTTAAAGTGGGTTTTGATTACAACACTTACGAAAACTGGCTGGACATGGAAAACATGATTTATGCCGGAATGCGTTATGGGGTAAGCTCCTTTTCACAGGAACTGAACAGTTATACCATCTACAACACGAATCCGTATTTCGGGCAAACCACCATAACCCCCGGAACAAAATTTGACGGATTGAATGCCAGTTGGATTGAGCTTATTGGCGGAATGAAAGCCGAATTGTTCAATAATTTGTATTTAGGTTTTTCGGTTCGCATCAACTATTTGGTTTCCGATAAAAAACCGGAAAACTTTGACAACCTTTACATTCCGGGATTCAACCGAACCTATGACGGAAAATTTGGCGCCGGTTTTAATTACACGCTGAGTTACTTTATTCCTTTGTATAAGAGTCAAAAGTAATTATACAACATATAAAAAATCCCAAGCACTATTTGCAGACAGCATTTGGGATTTTTTTATTGATAAAATTTTCTACCTACTTAATTTGCTTCACTCCTTTTATAAACAACCATTTCATAAACAACTTCTCCCCTTCATTGGTTTGAATGGCCTGAAATTTAGGCGCCAATAAGGTTGCTACCACAAAAGCGGTTAAAGGCAAAAAGATACCCGTAAGATTTGTAAACTCCGGTAATACAGCGAAACGGATAATGGTAAACAATACGGCAAAGCCTAAAAAGTTATATACGATGGATTTTGTTTTTAAAGTCATATTTCGAGTTATGAATTATAAATTATGAGTTATAAGTTTAAAGACTAAGACTGCCTACTCCTTATCGTTATTCTGAAACTTCGTACGCTTACTGCCTTCATACATTTCGTATTTCACCAAACGGGCTTCCAGTTTTCCGTTGAACAGTTTGATTTTTCGGGATGGTTTTAAACCCACGAATTTCAACGCTTCCAGATTGGCCGTGATAAACCACGCATTGGTTCCCGGATAACTTTGCTTCAAGGTATCACCGATTTCTCTGTAAAAACGCTCCATTTCAATATCCAAACGTTCTCCGTAAGGTGGATTGAAAACCATGTGCAACGGTCCGCGTGTTTCTTTTTCGGTATCAAAGAAATTGCGTTCTGAGATTTTTACGTATTCGTCCAGATTCGCATTTTTAATGTTATCCTTCGCTTTCATCACGGCAGACGGCGCCTTATCGTAGCCTGTAATGGTATAATGAAACTCTTTTACTTTTTTCATTAAGGAGTTCAGGATCTGATCGAACAAGTCGTTGTCCCAATCGCTCCAACGCTCGAAAGCAAATTCCTTACGGTTGATGTTCGCCGGAATGTTACAGGCAATCATCGCCGCTTCGGCTAAAATCGTTCCCGAACCACACATCGGATCTATAAAATCCCCTTGACCGTCCCAACCGGAAAGCAACAGCATTCCTGCTGCCAACACTTCGTTAATCGGAGCGATATTGGTAGCGGTTTTATAACCACGGTGGTGTAAGGAATCTCCGGAACTGTCCAAAGAAACCGAACATTGGTCTTTGTCGATGTGGATGTTAATTCTTAAATCGGGGAAATCCTTATCAATACTCGGACGTTTTCCGAATTTATCGCGGAACTGATCCACAATCGCATCTTTGGTTTTCAACGCCACAAACTGCGAATGGTTAAAATGTTCCGAATGTAACGTTACATCCACCACAAAAGCCTGATGCGCATTCATATACTGCGACCAGTCGATACCCTGAATGCCTTTGTATAAGCTAACTTCATTAAACGCTCGGAAATGGTAAATGGGTTTCAGGATTTTTAAGGCCGTACGTAACGCTAAATTCGCTTTGTACATAAATCCTTTATCGCCTACGAAACTCACCATTCGGGTTCCCATTTCGACATTTTGTGCGCCCAGTTGCTGCAACTCTTTTGCTAATATCTCTTCGAAGCCAAAAAAGGTTTTGGCAATCATTTTAAAATTCTGTTCCATAATTTAATTTCAATCGCAATGACAATAAGCTGTTATTTCAGCATCTTCTTTTTTCTTGTTTCTATTTTCTTGCCTCTTATTGATTGCATCGGCAAAAATACGTTAAATTTGCAAGATTAATTATCCTCCAACAGAAGAATACATGTCAGACATACAAAATAAATCAACCGAAAACTGGTTTGCCTCCTGGTTCGACACTCCCTATTACCATATTTTATACAAAGAACGTGATGAAGCAGAAGCCCATCATTTCATGGACAACCTCACGCATTATTTAAACCTTCCCGAAGACGCTAAAATTCTGGATTTGGCTTGCGGAAAAGGGCGTCATTCCATGTATCTGAATACGTTAGGGTTTGATGTTACCGGTGCCGATTTATCCGAAAACAGCATTGCGGAAGCTTCTGTAGCAGCCAATGATAAACTGCATTTTAAAGTCCACGACATGCGTTTGCCATTTGAGGAAAAGTTTGATGCCGTATTTAATCTGTTCACGAGTTTCGGATATTTCGAAAACGATGAGGACAACCTGACCACCTTAAAAGCCATTCACGACAGCCTTTCGGAATACGGTTTCGCGGTAATTGATTTTATGAACACCAATTATGTGATTAACAACCTGGTTCCCGAAGAAGTTAAAACGGTGGAAGGCATCGATTTTCACATCAAACGTTACGTAAAAGACAATCATATTTACAAGGAAATCGATTTTGAAGACAAAGGGCAACAATTTCATTTCACGGAAAAGGTAAAAGCCTTAACTTTAAGCGATTTTGAGCAGATGATGGAAGAAGCCGGAATTTATCTTTTGGATGTTTTCGGCGATTACAAACTGCGTAAATTCTATAAAAACGATTCGGAACGTCTGATCATGATTTTTAAATAATATGCTGTACCTACTCCTGCCTTTACTTTCGGTTATTTTCGGTTATGTGATAGCCACGTTTTTCCGTCCGAAAAGCAAAAAAAACCTCAAGCTGTTATTGGCTTTCAGTGGTTCTTTCTTATTGGCGCTAACAGTGTCGCATTTGTTGCCAACGGTGTATGAAGCCACACATCATGTTGAAGCTGACGGCCATGTTCACGGAGGTATCGGATTTTTTATCATGTTCGGAATCGTGTTTCAGATTGTACTCGAATACTTTTCACAGGGCGCCGAACACGGGCACGTACACGGGCACGATACGATGCATCACATTCCGTGGTCGCTGTTCATCAGTTTGTGTCTGCACGCGTTGTTGGAAGGCATGCCGGTGAGTCAGAACAACGATCTGGCTTGGGGAATTGCCATTCATCACTTCCCTATCGCAATTATCTTAACCACGTTTTTCAGTACGTCCCACCTAAACAAACAATCGATTTTACTGTTCATGCTTACCTTTGCCGTCATGACACCGCTGGGAACCGTACTTTCTGAAAAGTTACCTTTTATCATTCATTATCAGGCGGAAATTACCGCTTTTGTAATCGGAATCCTGTTTCATATTTCCTCTACCATTATTTTTGAAACCAGCGAAGGACATAAGTTCAACCTGGCGAAGCTTTCAGCGATAGTGTTGGGAATTGTATTGGCGTATTTTATGTAAATTTGAAAAACATCTAACGAATGGCTTTTACCAGAACCACAGAACAATCTTCAAGATACGAACATTTGGAAAAAATGTCCGTTCACGATTTACTGACGAATATCAATAACGAAGACAAAACCGTTCCCCTTGCCGTGGAAAAAGCAGTACCGCAAATAGAAACATTGGTTTCCAAAGTTGTGGCACAAATGAAAAACGGCGGCCGTTTGTTTTACATCGGTGCGGGAACTTCAGGACGTTTGGGTATTGTGGATGCTTCCGAATGCCCTCCTACTTTCGGCGTACCGTTTGATATGGTAATCGGACTGATTGCCGGTGGCGATACTGCCATTCGAAAAGCCGTGGAATTTGCCGAAGACGATGCCAACCAAGCCTGGAAAGACTTATCCGAATGGCACATCAACGAAAAGGATGTGGTCATCGGAATTGCCGCTTCAGGAACAACACCGTATGTAATCGGCGGATTGGAAAAATGCAACGAAAACAATATCACTACAGGTTGCATTACCTGTAACGAAGGAAGTCCGCTATCGCAAACCGCAACCTTTCCAATCGAAGTGGTTGTAGGACCGGAATTCGTAACCGGAAGCTCCCGAATGAAAGCCGGAACCGCTCAGAAATTGGTTTTAAACATGATTTCCACCGCTACGATGATTCAATTGGGAAAAGTGAAAGGAAACAAAATGGTCGACATGCAACTGAGCAATGTAAAACTGATTGACCGTGGCGTTCGCATGATTATGAGTGAAATTCCGGTTGCCTATGACGAAGCGAAAATACTATTGGAAGCCCAAGGAAGTGTTCGAAAAGCAGTAGATTTCTATTTATCCAAAAACAATCTTTAAACAAAATACCATGAGAAACGTACTTACTTTACTTTGCTTTTTTCTTCTGACTGTAGCTTCAGCTCAGGAAATCAAAATGGAAAGAGGGAAATTTTACCAAAACGGGGTTCAGATTTCCAGTTATGAAACTAAAAACTTACTGAAATCGAACAATGAGGCCTACACCTATTTTAAAAGTGCCAAAACCAAAGAAGGTGTTGGAGGCTTTTTATTGGGATTGGGCATCGGACTGACTGTTGGAGACCTTGTTAAAGGATTGGTCTCGGATGCCGATTATCCATCCGGGTTTACTTATGTGGGTGCGGGTTGTATCGCCGCTTCCATACCGGTAATGTCGGGAAGAAAAAAACGGCTTGAGAAAGCCATCGAACTGTATAATAACGGCCTGAAATCCACCGGCACAACCGATTTCAATATGAATATTTTGGCAAACGGTAACGGCTACGGTCTTCAAATCACCTTTTAAATCATGGGAACCAACAAAACTCTTTTAGTAAAAGGCGTTCGCTATCTGGCCTATGCCTTACCGCTGATGTTTATCGGACCGTCGGTAATTCACAGTTCGTTTAAAAATCAGGAACATCCGTTTTATATTCCGATTTTGGGAATCGGGATTATCTTTTGCCTCGGCTCCGGTTTTTTGATGTACAAAGGCATTCAGACCATGATGAAAAGTTTATTCGAGGGAAATAACGGCTCCGAATTATAATAATTAATCCGATTAAATAGCCCTGATAGAAGCGGCATCCTTTTTTTTATCGGTTCGGGTTTCCGCTTGGCGGAAGAAGCGGAACGATGTAAAAAAGATACAGCGGATAGCAGGAAACAGCTCCTTAAAAATGAAAAAAAACAGTCTAGCAGTAGTGGTACTCGCTTTAACCCTGGCTTCGTGCTACAATCAGGAGCGCAATTGCACCGATTACAAAACCGGTAAATTTGAATTTGTTCAGGAAATTGACGGTCAAGAGAAAAAATCGGTTTTCGAACGAACCGAAAATCTTCAGATTGAAACTTTCGACGGAAAAACAGACACGGCATCGGTGCGCTGGGTAAACGATTGTGAATTTGTACTTCAGAAATTGCACCCAAAAAACATGCAGGAAAAAAAAGCCATCGGCATGAAAATCCTGACTACCAGCGACAAAGGGTATACTTTTGAATATGCTTTCGTTGGCGATGCAAAAAAACAACGCGGCACTGTAACAAAAATCGAATAACATACGTTTAACAGCAGTATAATTTAAACTCTACTATGGAAGTATTTTTAAACCCCGATGCATGGGTAGCATTATTAACCCTTACGTTTCTTGAAATCGTATTAGGTATTGACAACATCATCTTCATTTCTATCGTTACCGGAAAGTTACCGGAAGAAAAACGAAAAAAAGCCACTCAAATAGGTTTGTTTTTGGCCATGTTCATGCGAATTGCGCTTTTAATGGGAATCACCTATCTGATTGCCATGAAAGAACCTTGGTTTAGTGTAGACTTTGGTTGGTTCAGTGCTGATTTTACAGGGCAGGCAGTAATCTTGTTTGCCGGAGGTATTTTCCTGATTTATAAAAGTACCAAAGAAATCCATGAAAAAGTGGATCATAAAGGGGAAGAAGAAAAGGAATTGAAATCCTCTGCTGCAAAATCATTTGGTAACGTAATTTTCCAGATTTTATTGATTGACCTTATCTTCTCTGTAGACAGTATCCTTACCGCAGTAGGTATGACCAATGGTTTGGAAGGAGCTTTATATATAATGGTAACGGCTGTGGTAATTTCTGTGGGCGTAATGATGTTGTTTGCGGTTCCTGTTGGAAACTTCGTAAATAAAAACCCTTCCATTCAGATTTTAGGTTTGGCGTTCCTAATCCTTATCGGATTTATGCTGATGACGGAAAGCATGCACTTATCCAATGCTTCCTTGGTTGGACAGCATGTGGGTGCCGTTCCAAAAGGATATCTGTATTTTGCCATTGCTTTTTCACTGGCAGTGGAGTTTCTTAATATGAAAATGAGAAAGAAAAAATAGCACCATAACAAAATTGTGGATTCAAACCCGGAAGATATTGCAATAGAAATCAGTCAGCAATTTCCTTCCGGGTTAATTATGAACTTTAAGATTAAAATATGGCATTCGGTTTTACACCAAAATACATCGAAAATTTACCATTAAATGAATTAACAAGAGAACAATTTCTCGTTATAGCCGCTGAAGCTGCAAAGGAGATGAAATGGGAAATTAACTATATTAGTGAAAATGGTTTTATCGCATATACAAACAACGGAATGTTTTCATGGAATGCAGAAATTGAAGTTAAAATCAAATTTCAAGATGGTTACGCGTGTTTAAAAAGTTCATCTACAGGAAATGAAATGATGGATTGGGGTAAGAATAAAAAAAACATTGAAGCGTTTCTTTCGGTATATCGTAAATTAAAACCAACTTTTACATCTGAAAACTTGGAGTTTAAACTTCAAGAATTGAAAACAGAAATGATAGCTGATGTTGAAAGGGACATTTTAAATTTACCTCCTCAAACCACTTCGGAACAAATTTCAGATTTTTTTTCAATTTTTAAACCTAAAAATAATTATTTTATTACCCCCATACTTTTAAACTTAAATATTCTGATATTTATTTTAATGGTCGTTTTGGGGGTTAATATTATCGAACCTACCAGTGAAAGTTTATTAAGTTGGGGAGCAAATTTCAGGCCATTAACTTTAGAAGGCGAATGGTGGAGGCTTCTCACGAGTTGTTTTTTACACATAGGGATTTTCCATCTTTTAATGAATATGTATGCCTTAATGTATATTGGATTTCTTCTGGAACCCTATTTAGGAAAAACAAGGTTTGTCGCTGCCTATTTACTAGCAGGAATTGCAGCTAGCATAGCAAGTCTCTGGTGGCATGAGACCACAATCAGTGCAGGTGCTTCCGGAGCAATCTTTGGCATGTATGGTGTATTTCTTGCAATGCTGACTACAAATCTAATTGAGAAGAAGGCTAGAAAAGCGTTATTAACAAGTATTGCATTCTTTGTTGGTTACAACTTGATATACGGATTAAAAGGAGGAATTGACAATGCAGCGCATATCGGGGGATTGGTATGCGGAATGCTAATAGGCTATGCTTTCGTTCCCAGTTTAAAAAAACCTGAATCAAAAAACATCAAATATTCTACTATTGGAATAATCGCTGTATTAACTCTTTGTTCTTCATTTGTTGTCTACAAAAATATCCCTAATGATATTAAGGAATATGACAATGCCATGAAAGAGTTTGTAAAAATAGAAGATATGGCATTAGATATTTATCGAATTACACCTGAAACTCCAAAAGACCAAGTACTTACGCTCATAAAAGATAAAGGCATTTATTACTGGAATGAAAATATCAAATTACTAAACAAAATAGACAGTCTTGATTTACCGGATGAATTTTATGAGAGAAATAAAATCCTGAAACACTATTGTGAATTAAGAATAAAAAACTATGAATTAATATACAAAGCAGTATCTGAAGAAACTAAAAAATACGAAGTAGAGATTACAAATTATGACGCAGAAATACGTGCCATAATAACAAATATGGAAGTTCAGAAAGAAGAATTCGAACAACGTGAGCAAGAACAATATGAATAATCCCGTATCACAAAAAAAGCGCTCAAAACAGAGCGCTTTTTTATTATTCTAACGTTAACGTAATCTGACCGTCATCGTCTAATTCGATGTTATAGTCCGTTAACTCGATATCCTGATTCACTTCCAGTTCTTCCGGAATAACCTCAACGGGTTCTTCATACGGTAAGGATTCCAACAGATTTACCTGTTTGAGTTTATCGGTCGTTAATTGGTTCCCTAAGGCTTTGATTCCTTTTACGGCAATGAACTGTTCCATATCAATCGTTTGGTTCTCCTTCTGAACGCCTTTAACTTTAGCAAAAACAAGTTCTGCAACCGGACGCCAATCGGTGGAAACGATTTCCAACTGTGACTTCTCGTGTTCCGAAATAAAGATTTCCTCTTTGTTTTCGTTTTCAATCAGGAAACGTTTGATATAGTAACGCTCTTTTTCGCCATCGAAATAAATGGCCGAAATCGGTTTCTTCGGATGCCATTTTTCCAAAACCACCATGTCTTCGTCGAAGTGTGTGGTCAGTTCCGGAATAATGGTTTTCAGTTTTCCGGATTGGTTGATGATCAGCAAACGGTCGTTCGGACGGAATTCGCCCAACAACTCGCCTCTTCCATCGACATTCAGTCGTTGCACCGTGTCGTCGAACCAAATCTTACGCGGACGCAAGGTGGAAATTCCCTTCTCTTTCAGTTCGATTTTCTTAATCGGATATTTGGAAACCGTATTTCCTTTGGAAGCACGTCCTTTTATGGCAATATCGGCGAAATCGATGTCCCATTTCAGTTTTTTCACGCTTCCTACCTGACGCAGTAAAACGGTAACCACTTCCGCTTCCCCATTCGGGTTGTGCGAGAAATACAATACCTGTGAGCCTGGTTTTTCCTGTGTCAGATCGTACGCTTTATCACGCGTTACCCCAGAAACATTGAAACGTTTTATAAAGGACGAACCTGATTTTCCGTCGCGGTAAATCATGTTGTAAATCGTACGCTTGTCGTTTTTGTCGAAAACCGCTACGTGAATAATGTCTTTCCCTACAAACTTCTTATCGTCTACTTTGGAAATCATCATTTTTCCGTCGCGAAGGAATACAATTACATCATCAATGTCGGAACAATCCGCTACGTATTCGTCTTTTTTCAGTCCGGTTCCGATGAAACCTTCCTCACGGTTTACATATAGTTTCGTGTTACGTAAAACCACTTTCGTCGCTTCAATATTATCAAAACTGCGTAATTCGGTTTGACGTTCGCGTCCTTTTCCATACTTCTCTTTCAGTTTTGAAAAATAATCGATGGCAAAATCAATCAGGTTTTCCAGATTGTGTTTTACTTTCTCCATTTCCTCTTCCAACTTGGCGATGTGTTCATCCGCCTTGTCCGAGTCGAAACGGGTAATACGAATCATCGGGATTTGCGTTAATTTCTGCAAATCTTCATCAACGATATCGCGTACCAATATTTTTCGGAACGATTCAAAACGCTTGTACATGTATTCAAATAATCCCTCTTTATCGGAATACAATTTGAAGTCGATGTACATTTCTTCGCGGATGAATATTTTTTCCAAGGTCGAAAAATGCCATTTCGCTTCCAGTTCTTCCAGGTGGATTTCCAACTCGCGTTTTAACAACTGAACCGTTCTGTCGGTAGATATTTTTAACATCGCAGAAACCCCAATAAACAAAGGTTTATGGTTTTCAATTACACATCCTAATGGTGCAATCGAAGTTTCACAAGCGGTAAACGCATACAGCGCATCAATCGTTTTATCCGGAGAAACACCTGGCGGAAGATGAATTAAAATCTCCACCTCAGCAGCGGTATTGTCTTCGATTTTTTTCACTTTGATTTTCCCTTTTTCGTTCGCTTTCAGAATACTGTCAATCAATGTTGTCGTATTGGTAGAAAACGGAATCTGAGAAATCACCAAGGTCTGTTTATCCAACTGCGCAATTTTCGCACGCACGCGTACACGTCCGCCACGCAAACCATCGTTGTAATTGGAAACATCGGCAATTCCGGCCGTCGGGAAATCAGGGAAAAGCGTAAACGGTTTCCCTTTTAATATCTTAATGGAAGCGTCAATCAGCTCATTAAAGTTGTGCGGTAAAATTTTGGTCGATAAACCTACGGCAATACCTTCCCCACCCTGCGCAAGCAATAGCGGGAACTTTACCGGTAGATTGATGGGTTCCGCACGACGACCGTCATAGGAAACACCCCATTCGGTAATTTTGGGTGAATACAAAATATCGTGTCCAAGCTTACTGATACGCGCCTCGATATAACGCGAAGCCGCAGCGCCGTCACCTGTTAAGATATTTCCCCAGTTACCCTGACAATCGATCAATAAATCTTTCTGTCCGATTTGCACCATCGCGTCCCCGATACTCTGATCTCCGTGAGGGTGATATTGCATGGTATGCCCCACCACGTTCGCCACTTTATTGTAACGACCGTCGTCCAGTTCTTTCATAGAGTGCATGATACGACGCTGTACCGGTTTGAATCCGTCTTCGATGGCAGGTACGGCACGCTCCAGAATTACGTAGGAAGCATAATCCAGAAACCAGTCTTTGTACATTCCGGTTACTTTGGTAATCGTGTCTTCGGAACTGTCGTTATTTTCGTAAAAATGATGTCCGCTCGAAACACGAATGTCGTCAAAACCTTCCTCATTAGTGGATCCATTTTGATTGTCGAGATTTTCGTCTTCGTTTTCGGGTATGATATTTTCTTCGTCTTCGTTCATAGTTTACAGTTAACAGTTTTCGGTTAACGGTTTATTTAAATAGTACTTTAAGCCTCTTCCACCACATCCAATTCCACTTTCAGGTTGTTGATGATAAATTCCTGACGGTCCGGTGTGTTTTTACCCATATAGAATTCCAATAAGGTTTCGATGGATGTCGCTTTATCCAACATTACCGGATCCAGACGGATACTTTCTCCAATGAAATTCTTGAACTCATCGGGTGAAATCTCTCCCAATCCCTTGAATCGTGTGATTTCCGGCTTTGGTTTTAATTTTTCGATCGCATCGATTCGTTCCTGTTCGCTGTAACAGTAAATCGTTTCTTTTCGGTTACGCACACGGAATAACGGCGTCTGCAGAATATACAAATGTCCTTCTTTGATTAATTCCGGGAAAAACTGCAGGAAAAACGTAATCAATAACAAACGGATGTGCATTCCGTCGACATCGGCATCGGTAGCGATTACGATATTGTTGTACCGCAAATCTTCCATGCTTTCTTCGATGTTTAACGCCGCTTGCAATAAATTGAATTCCTCATTCTCATACACAATCTTCTTGGTCATTCCATAAGAATTCAAAGGCTTACCACGCAAACTGAAAACCGCCTGAGTATTCACATCACGGGATTTGGTAATCGAACCGGACGCGGAATCTCCCTCGGTAATAAAAAGCGTACTTTCCAGGCTTCGCGGGTTTTTGGCATCGGTTAAATGCACTCGGCAATCTCTTAATTTTTTATTGTGTAAACTGGCTTTCTTCGCACGGTCTTTGGCTAACTTACGGATACCGGAAAGCTCTTTACGCTCTCTTTCCGCCTGTAAAATCTTGCGCAACAACGCATCGGCCACTTCCGGGTTTTTATGAAGGAAGTTGTCTAATTTAGTTTTGATGAAATCGTTGACGAACGTTCGAACCGAAGGCGAATTCGGCCCCATATCGGTAGAACCCAATTTTGTTTTGGTCTGCGATTCGAAAACCGGCTCCTCCACTTTCACGGAAATCGCAGAAACAATCGACTTACGGATATCAGAAGCTTCGAAAGGTTTGTTGTAAAATTCTTTAATCGTTTTTACAATCGACTCCCGAAAAGCACCCAAATGCGTTCCTCCCTGCGTCGTGTTCTGTCCGTTTACGAAGGAGTAATATTCTTCGGAATACTGTGTTTTACTGTGGGTTAAAGCGATTTCGATATCATCACCCAAAAGATGGATAATCGGATACACCATGTCTTCTTCGGAAATGGTTTCTTCCAGTAAATCCTTCAGTCCGTTATCGGAATAGTATTTTTCACCGTTGTAAATTATCGTTAAACCCGTATTCAGGTAACAATAATTTTTGAGCATCTTAATGATGTACTCGTTTCGGTATTTGTAGTTTTTGAAGATGGCTTCATCGGCCACGAAAGTCACCTTGGTTCCTTTACGTTTGGTGGTTTCAGTGATGTCTTCTTCCAACGTAAGATTTCCTGCCGAGAATTCCGCCGCTTTTTGTTGGTTGTCACGTACGGATTCCACGCGGAAATAATTTGACAAGGCATTCACCGCTTTGGTTCCGACCCCGTTCAGACCCACCGATTTCTTAAATGCCTTGGAATCGTACTTACCGCCCGTATTCATTTTGGAAACCACATCGACCACTTTTCCTAACGGAATACCACGGCCGTAATCGCGAACGGATACGGTTTTGTCTTTTACGGTTACTTCAATCGTCTTACCGGCACCCATTACAAACTCGTCGATACAGTTATCAAGTACCTCTTTCAGAAGGATATAGATACCGTCATCGGGAGAAGAACCGTCGCCTAGTTTTCCGATGTACATTCCGGGACGCATACGAATATGCTCTTTCCAGTCGAGGGAACGGATATTGTCTTCGGTGTACTGATTTTGCTCTAGCATAAGGAAATTTTGGAATTTCTGCTAAAATAAGCGAAATCAGTCGTAAATAAAAGGGGTTTATTGCAAAGTTATTGACAATGAAATGAAATAGTTAGGAGTTCTAAATTATGAAAAAAAAACAGGGAGAAGAGAAAAGAAGAAAGAGGGTGAAAAAAAGGTCCTTAAACACTAGATTTCTGACTATCCATCACTTTAAATTTATATTTTCTACTTGAATTCACTGATAATGATACAGGATTCCTTTGTCGTAAACGGTCCACAAACTGGCTTTCTGACTGGCTGCTTTTAACGCGTTATTAGTCCAGGTATTACAAGTATAAAACAGATTGTAACTGCCTTTTGCCTCATAGAAAACGTCGTGATTTCCATAGACCGCATCGGTTTCGATTTTAATGATTTGCTCGTTCTCCATTTGGAAGGAATTTTGGATAAACGCTACCAGTTTCTGATATTGTTCTTTTGTAATGTTGATTTTTTTACACTGTGCATCTTCCTCCATTTTTCCATAAAAAGTGCAATGCATCGCCGAAGTACTCAACCCGGAAGCCGCATTAATGGCAGTGGAAAATTTTAAATCGGCCCAAGTTGGCGTATTCAGGTAAAACCCTTTGTCGCCCCAACCAAAAGCCAGGTATTTTGCTGCTGCATTACCAGCCTTGGTGTGTTGGAATTTTACTTTTTCAGACCAATCAATTACCTGAGATTTTACGGGAAGTACAATATCGGTATGTACTCCATTCGATAAGATGTAGATTTCAATTTCCTTGCTATCTTGAAGTATTTCGGAGTTAACAGCAATTCTGGAAATCAACAACACTGAAATCACATACAACAAGAGAAAACCCACGATTCCTGAAATGAACCACAGCAACACTTTAAACCCTTTTTTCACTACTTTCATTCTGATGCTTATAAATTGATTTCAGATATAGCATCCAAATACAATTTTTAGGCCAAAAACGTTTTGACCACAAAATTTTTCACGATTTCTTTTATCTGATTGTCGAATTCAGGATTTGATATTTTATTGTGTTCCAAATCGAAATTATCATTGAAACTTGGCAATGAAAAAGTAGCTTTAATGTCGGCGCCGTAACGGGGGAAAGCATTTTTCGCGATTTCAAGTACGTTGCCACCACCTCTGGCTCCTGGTGAAGTAGCCATTAACAGCATTGGTTTTTGCTGAAACACTTTCACGTTTATTCTGGAAGCCCAATCAAACAGGCTTTTAAAAGCTGCCGTATAATTGCTGTTGTTTTCCGCCATGGAAATCACCAACACATCCGCAGTAGCAATCTTGTCCAGAAAATCTTTGGCCTCTAACGGTTGTCCGATTTCCTTTTCCAAATCGACACTGAAAAGCGGGATGGCAAAATCGTTTAAATCCAATACTTCCACTTCGCAGTTTTCAAACAAATGGGAAACATAGGTTGCCAGTTTTTTGTTGATGGAATTTCTGCTGTTACTTCCTCCGAATGCTACAATTTTCATGATTTCCTGTGTTTTGTTGCTATTAAAAGTACAAAAAAAAGCGAAACAGTACTGCCTCGCTTTTCGCTATTTTGTTGTGAACGATTACACGTTAAATCGGAAATGCATCACATCGCCGTCTTTAACGATATATTCTTTTCCTTCCACTCTTAATTTTCCGGCTTCTTTCACTTTTGCTTCGGAACCGAAATTTGAGAAATCCTCAAAAGCGATTACTTCCGCACGAATGAATCCTTTTTCGAAATCGGTGTGGATTACTCCAGCTGCTTTTGGTGCAGTATCGCCAATTTTAATAGTCCACGCACGAACTTCTTTAACTCCTGCCGTAAAATACGTTTGCAAGTTTAACAATTTATAAGCCGCACGAATCAATACGGCAGAACCCGGTTCTGTTAACCCCATATCCTCAAGGAATACCTGACGTTCTTCATAGCTTTCCAATTCGGTAATATCCGCTTCTGCCCCTACTGAAAGTACAATTACTTCTGCCTGTTCGTCTTTTACCAATTCACGAACCATATCTACATATTTGTTTCCGTTAACCGCCGAAGCTTCGTCAACATTACAAACATACAATACCGGTTTTGTAGTAATCAATTGGAAATCTTCCATCAAATCGGTTTCATCCTGATTCTGAGGAATTACGGTACGCGCCGATTTCGCCTGCATTAATGCTTCTCGGATTCGGTCCAACAATGCTTTTTCAGCCTGAGCTTCTTTATTTCCGGTTTTAGCGGCACGGTTTACTTTTTCCAAACGCTTGTCTACCGTTTCCAGGTCTTTCAACTGCAATTCGATGTCGATGGTTTCTTTATCGCGAATCGGGTTTACATTACCATCAACGTGTACAATATTATCGTTATCAAAACAACGTAAAACGTGAATGATCGCGTTACATTCTCTGATGTTTCCAAGAAATTGATTCCCTAAACCTTCCCCTTTACTGGCTCCTTTTACCAAACCGGCAATATCCACGATATCCACGGTGGCCATTTGAACACGCTCCGGTTTTACCAATTCTTCCAAACGGTTGATTCTTGGATCGGGAACATTTACCACACCAATATTCGGTTCGATAGTGCAAAACGGAAAGTTCGCACTCTGCGCTTTGGCATTGGATAAACAATTGAACAAGGTTGATTTCCCTACGTTTGGCAATCCTACAATTCCTGCTTTCATTTTCTATAAGTTTACAATCGGCTGTCCGATCAATAATTCGCAAATCTGTTATCTCCCAAAATTTCGGGCGTGCAAATATAGTTTATTATTCGCAAGTATAAAACTGAGAATCGCAAGGATTCTGTTTGACAACCCCGTCAATTCACGCTAAACATGTAAATAATATAATTTTAAAGGGTAATTGTATAATAAGGGCCTGAATATTTAAAGTAAATTTGTAATGTATTAATTTTTAAACAATTAAATTATGAAAACTGTATTTCTAGGATTATTGGCTATAGTATTTTCAGCAAACTCTTTTGCGCAGAACACAAATGTTCAACAAGAAGTGAAAACCACCACTACAACCATTAAGGATTCAGATGGCGAGAAAAAAATCGTTAAAAAAGAAAAAATTCGGGAAGTTCAGGATATTGAACTTAAAGATGCCGAATCAAAAAAAATAAACAAGGAAATGGAAGAAACTCCGGTTAAGGTGACCGCTACAACCGAAGTTACCGTTGATGGTGTTACAAGAACTGTTGATGTTGACCGTTCTGCATATTACTTGGGTCCAAACGGAACCAAATATCAGGTAGCAATAGATAAATCCGGATATTCGGTGATGTTGCCAAACACTAAAAAACCGGCATTATTAAGAAAAACTTCAAACGACAATTATATTTATGTAAATAGAGGCAAAGTGTCGGTAGGTCATTTCGATAAAGACGGAAATCTTGTTTTGGAAACCTATGACGAAAAGAATGACAAAATGATTGTTGAAAAATTCAATCTCGTCAAATAAAAATTTCAAAAAAAAAATCCCGAGTCACGCTCGGGATTTTTTTTTATTCGTTATGTAAAAAAGCTTGCCTGTTTAGCAGGGTTTCATCACTTTCAACGTGATTGTCATCCGGCACACAACAATCTACCGGACAAACGGCAGCACATTGCGGCTCTTCATGGAAACCTTTACATTCGGTACATTTTCCGGGTACGATATAATAAATATCATCTGAAATTGGAGTTTGAGCGGCATCAGCATCTACTTCGGTGCCATCCGGAAGTATTATTTTCCCGGATAATTTCGTTCCGTCTTTATATCTCCAGTCGTCAGCACCCTCATAAATTGCGGTATTAGGACACTCCGGCTCACAAGCCCCACAGTTAATACATTCGTCAGTTATAATGATTGCCATAGCGTATATTAATTTTTAGCTGTAAATTTGCACAAAATTACAATCAAAACCTTTCATAAACAAATTATATGAACCTCAATCAGAAAAAAATAGCTTTTATTGCTTTAGGTCAGTTTTTAAGCCAATTCTCATTGGATACTTCCGCTAAAAAAGAAAGCGTATTCTATAATGATTTGTTTTTCGACAGGTTTTTGGATTTGATTGCCTTATCACAAAGTCACAACGGCTGGTTTACGCCGGAACAGGTTCATTTTTCCATCAATTCCTGGGCAGAAGCCTTAACGGAAGAAAACCTGAACCAATGGTTATCCGAATATGATTTTTCGGATGTTCAGCCAAAAACAGTCGGATTGATTCTGGCCGGAAATATTCCGCTGGTTGGTTTTCACGATTTTTTATCGGTGTTGATTTCGGGACATAATGTACTGATAAAAACATCCTCGAACGATCAGAAACTTTTACCTTTTTTAGCCGAATATCTCATTGCCGTGGAACCTAAGTTGGCCGAACGCATCACTTTTGCGGAAGGCAAACTCGAAAATTTTGATGCCGTAATTGCCACCGGAAGCAACAACACCGCGCGTTATTTCGAATATTATTTTAAGGAGAAGCCAAGTATCATCCGCAAAAACAGAAATTCGGTGGCGGTTTTGAACGGAAAGGAATCCAAAGAAGATTTAGTCGGTTTGGGTGAAGATATTTTTCGTTATTTCGGATTGGGTTGTCGCAATGTTTCCAAACTGTTTGTTCCGAGGGGTTACGATTTCAAACTGTTTTTTGAAGCGATTTATCAATACGGCGATATCATTCACTATGAAAAATACGCCAACAACTACGATTACAACAAAGCGGTTTTCTTAATGAGCCTGTTCCAACTTCTGGATAATGAGTTTTTGACCTTAAAAGAAGACTCAAGCTATGCTTCTCCCATTTCATCCGTATTCTATGAATTTTACGATGATTTAGAGACTGTAAAAACCAAACTGTTAGAAGATTCTGAAAAAATACAGTGCATCGTGTCCAATAATTTAATTAATCACAGTATTCCGTTCGGTTCATCGCAAAAACCGAAATTATGGGATTATGCCGATAACGTCGATACCATTTCATTTTTATTAAAAATATAGCTTTAAATCCCTAAAACGATATTAATCGTCCCTTTCGCATTTTTTTGCCGCTGAAGTCATTTTTTTTTTGGAAATTTGCTTGCATTAAACACACAACATAATGCAATTAGAACACAAAGACAACATTAGTCCGGTTTTAAAAGACGGGATTAAGAATTACCTCATTGACATTGACGGTACAATCACGGAAGATGTTCCCAACGAACAACCCGAAAGAATGGCAACCTGCGAACCGTTTCCCGACGCCTTGGAAACCATTAACAAATGGTACGACGAAGGCCATCAGATTTGCTTTTTTACCTCCAGAACCGAAGAACACCGTGAAGTAACCTTAGAATGGCTTAACAAACACGGATTCAAATTTCACAGCCTTTTAGTTGGAAAACCGCGTGGCGGAAATTACCATTGGATTGACAATCATTTGGTAAAAGCAACCCGTTATACAGGGAAATTTACCGACTTGGTAGAAAAAGAAGTAGTAATTCAGGTTTTTAAAGATTAAGTAATGAAAAAACATAATTTCAGTGCCGGTCCGTGCATTTTACCTCAAGAAGTATTTGAAAAAGCAGCACAGGCCGTTTTAAATTTTAACGACATGGGATTGTCCCTTTTGGAGATTTCCCACAGAGATAAAGCATTTGTTGCCGTTATGGAAGAGGCCCGGGCTTTGGCTTTGGACCTTTTAGGCTTAACCGGAAAAGGCTATCAGGCATTGTTTTTACAAGGAGGTGCGAGCATGGAGTTTTTACGAATTCCGTACAATCTGATGAGAGTGGACGGAAAAGCGGCGTATTTAGACACAGGAACCTGGGCAAGCGGAGCCATCAAAGAAGCCAAAGCTTTTGGAGAAACCGTGGTTGTAGCTTCTTCCAAACCGGAGAATTACAACCATATTCCAACAGGATATGCTATTCCGGAAGATGCCGATTATTTCCACTGCACGAGTAACAATACCATTTTCGGAACACAAATGAAAAGTTTTCCGGAAACGAATGTTCCTGTAGTTTGCGATATGAGTTCGGATATTTTTTCTCGTACTCTTGATTTTTCAAAATTCGATTTGATTTACGCCGGTGCTCAGAAAAACATGGGTCCTGCAGGTGTTACGCTTATCGTAGTTAAAGAAGAAATTCTTGGTAAAACCGGAAGAGCCATTCCGAACATCATGAACTATCAGCAACACATTGATAAAGAAAGTATGTACAATACACCACCGGTTTTTGCGGTGTACACCTCTCTTTTAACAATGCAATGGTTGAAAAACCTTGGTGGAATTGCGGCTATCGAAAAACTAAACGAAGCCAAAGCCCAATTGATATACAACGAAATCGACAGAAACCCATTATTCAAAGGCACAACCGTAAAAGAAGACCGTTCCAACATGAATGCGACTTTCCTACTGGTTGATGAAAGTCACAAAGAAAAATTCGATTCGATGTGGAAAGCAGCCGGAATTTCAGGAATTAACGGACACCGTTCCGTGGGTGGTTACCGCGCTTCAATGTACAATGCCTTGCCGATTGAAAGCGTTCAGGTTTTAGTCGATATAATGAAAGAATTAGAAAAAAGTATTTAGCCTATTATAAAATATGAGGTCGAGATTGCTTCGTTCCTCACAATGACAAAATAAAATGAAAGTATTAGCAAACGACGGACTTTCACAAAGCGGAATAGCTGCTTTGGAAAAAGCCGGATTTGAAGTTATAACCACCAAAGTGGCTCAGGAACAGGTAGCCAATTATATCAATACCAATAATGTAAGTGTAATTTTGGTCCGCAGTGCAACCAAAGTACGTCAGAATATTATCGACAATTGTCCGTCTTTAAAAATCATCGGTCGCGGTGGTGTGGGAATGGATAATATTGATGTAAAATATGCTGTCGAAAAAGGAATTCACGTAATCAATACCCCAGCTTCTTCTTCAGAATCGGTAGCGGAATTGGTTTTCGCGCATTTGTTCTCCGGAGCCCGTTTTTTACACGATGCCAACAGAAACATGCCTTTAGACGGAGATTCGCAATTCAACAGCCTTAAAAAAGCGTATGCTGACGGTATTGAACTTCGCGGAAAAACTATCGGAATCATTGGTTTCGGACGTATTGGTCGTGAGGTGGCAAGAATGGCTTTGGGGTTGGGTATGAAAGTATTGGCTTCAGACAAATATGTGGATGAAGCTACCATAAAAGTAGATTTCTACAACGGACAATTCATCAACGTGGATATCGAAACCGAACCGATGGAAGACATTCTGAAACATTCCGATTTTATTACCCTTCACGTTCCGGCTCAGGACGGTTACGTTATCGGAAAAGAAGAAATCAACATGATGAAAGACGGTGTGGGAATCGTAAACTGTGCCCGTGGCGGCGTTATCGATGAAGTGGCTCTGATTGATGCTTTGGAGGAAGGGAAAATACGTTTTGCAGGTTTGGATGTTTTTGAAGAAGAACCCACTCCGGCCATTCAGGTTTTGATGAATCCGAAGATTTCCATGACTCCGCATATTGGTGCTGCCACTTTAGAAGCACAGGACCGAATCGGAACTGAACTTGCGGAACAAATTATCAGTCTGTTAAAAACCGAAAAGTAAATTTTGTAACCATTTTTTTGCTTAAATTTGATATTCAACCTTAAATATTTTTCCAATGTTAGATCAGATATCAGAATTAGTCAAACAATTTGGTGGTGAGGCTATTGTTAACAATCAGTCGGTTCCAAACGAACAAAATGAAGCCGTAATGAACGAGACCGGAAACAGTATCCTGTCCGGATTGAAAAATATGGTGGCCCAGGGTAATGTGAACGACATTGCCGGATTATTAAAAGGCGGAAATATTGACGCATCGAATCCTGTTGTAAAACAGCTGACCGATCAACTTTCAGGAAATTTGGGTCAGAAGTTTGGTTTGAGCAGTGATGCCGCTTCAGGAGTTGCAGGAAGCATGATTCCGAAAGTATTGGGTTCATTAATCGGTAAAGCGAACGACCCCAATCAGCCCGGTTTTAATGTTTCGGATATTGTGAATTCAATCGGTGGCAATTCCGGTCTGATGGATGCCGTTTCCAAATATGGCGGACAATTTGGTTTGGATCAGAATAAAGACGGAAAAGTAGACATGAATGATGCCACTGCAGCCCTTTCAGGAAAAAGCGGCGGTTTTTTAGGCGGCTTGCTCGGAAAACTTTTCGGAAAATAAAACAATTACTATTCTTACTAAGCCAAGCAGCAATGTTTGGCTTTTTTATTTAAAACAAACCAAAATCCGATTGAATTTCAGTAACTTTATAAGAAAAATCAGTGCGATGAAAAATTATATTCCCATAGCAATCGTAATGTTTACCGCATTGCTCTTCAGTTGCAAATCCACTACAAAACCGATGGCGGAAAACAAGACTGATAAAACCCTGAGTGATACCGTGCGAATTGTTAACAAAGAATTGGAATATGAGGTTACCATCATCGATCCCGGTTTCAATTCCTGGTTACAATCAACCGCAAGACCACGCGGTTATTATACTCAATCCCATCTGGAAAGCAGAAACATCCCCTGGATAATCGAATGGAATAACCGGGCACGTTCCCCAAAAAACAGCAGAGACAGGGAGCTGTTTCTTATGGAAGTAAATTACCAAAACGGTATCGATTACGGTTATGAAGTGAATTACCTAATCTACAATTATCTGGTCTATTTTCAAATAAAAAATAATATTCGTCTGGGAGGTTTTACGCCTCGACCATAATTTGTATTTTTGACCATATTTAGGGAAAATGGCAAACTTAAAACAGCGTTGGGGAATAAACAGCAATTGGCAAATGGCAATCATATTTGTCGTTTTCGCCATTACGGGAACCACGGCTTCCTATCTTTCAAAACCAATTTTAGAGACATTCGGAATTACCAAAGACAATCTTCATCCGGTTTTATACTGGACCTTGTATGTCCTGATTGTTTTTCCGGTTTACAAAGTGCTTCTGGTAACCATCGGTACGATTTTCGGACAGCACGTTTTCTTTAAAAATTTTGTTTTCAAAATGCTGCGCGGTATGAAATTGGGATTTATCGCGGATGCTTTCGGAAATAAAAAAGGAGCTTAATACTAGCCCCTTTCTTTTCTATTTTCTATTTTCTATTTTCTATTTTTCCTTCTTAATCAGGTAAGTATAAATCCACGTAATTGTAAAGGTTGGTATGAAATCCAGTCCGGGAAGCAACTCTTCCACAAAAACCGTTAATCCACCCACAGTTCCCACGGTACCTTTATACATTCTTGCAAGAAGAAAACCCGCTAATGGTGCCCACACCACATCGGTTAGTTCGGCCACAAACGGAATTCCGTAAGAGAGATAACCAATGGCATCAAAAAGCAGACTTAAAATCAAGTGCTTTGTTTTTTTGGATTCGGAAGTTTGTACCGCGATTTCTTGTGACATCATTACAGCTTTTAGTATGATAATCACTTCAAAATCAATGCCAATTATTGTTCTTTCTTCAACAAATTAAAGAAATCGTTTCGCATTTCCTTTTCTTCAAACACACCACCATACTGCAAAGTCGTTGTATAACTCGATATATCTTTGATTCCGCGACTTGAAACACAAAGATGGGAGGCTTCAAGAACCACAATCACATCTTCGGTATGTAAAACTTCACACAATTCGTTATAGATCTGAATGGTCATGCGCTCCTGCACCTGCGGGCGACGGGCAAAATAATCCACGATACGGTTTAATTTTGACAACCCAATCACTTTACCTCCGGAAACATAAGCAATATGGGCTTTTCCGATGATGGGTAAAAAATGATGTTCGCAAGTGGAATTAAAATGGATGTTTGCCTCCACCAGCATTTTGTCATAGTTATAACTGTTATCGAAAACCGACATCTTTGGACGGTTGTCCGGATGCAGGCCACTGAATATTTCCTGAACGTACATTTTTGCCACACGATGCGGTGTTCCCATCAAACTGTCATCGGTTAAATCCAAACCCAACGCTTCCATAATTGCTTTGAAATGCTGTTCGATCACCACCATTTTCTCTTCATCGGATTTAAGGAAAGCGTCCGGTCGAAGGGGCGTTTCAATAGAAGTCATCTGATGATCGTCACCAATGATTTCAAAAAGTTCTTTTTCTGTTTGGTTTTCCATGGAAAGGGTGATGTTTGGAATTAGTTTTTAAGTTTCGATTGGTAGTTCTTTTTCAATTTATCCAACTTCGGGGCGATAACCGCCATGCAATACCCCTGATTCTTATTTCGGTTGTAATAATTCTTATGATACTCTTCGGCAACATAAAATCTCACGGCAGGAGAAATTTTTGTCACTACTTTTTTTCCATAAAAATTCTGTGTATTCAGCAAGTCAATGAAATTTTCGGCCGCCTTTTTCTGTGCTTCAGAATGGTAAAAAATTTCGCTTCGGTATTGCGTCCCCACATCGGCTCCCTGTCGGTTTAAAGTCGTTGGATCGTGAGTTCCGAAAAACACTTCCAACAAATCCTCATAGGAAATCAATTCGGGATTGTAGGTGATTTCAATAGCCTCGGCATGGCCTGTTGTCCCTTCACATACTTCTTCGTAGGTTGGATTCACAACTTTACCTCCAGTATATCCCGGCACAACTTTTTCAACCCCTTTTATTTCTAAAAAAAGTGCTTCCGTACACCAAAAACAACCTCCCGCAAACGTAGCCTTTACCGATTTCTGATTTTCTGTACCCATAGTTTGTATTTCCATATCCGCTTTGCTTTTATTTCCTTTGGCTTCACACGCGAAAGCAATGGTAGCTAAATAACAAAAAAATAAATTCTTCATGATCATTATTTTGTTTAACAAATATACTAAATAATTAAACATTAATTTTTCTTTAACGAAACTTTATTACTTCATCTACGCATTTTATGCCACTTCAGATTTAATTTTAGTCATTTAATTTGTTTCTTTGTCAAAACGAACACCATGATTAAGGCCAGAAACATTCATAAATATTTCGATAAACTTCACGTATTAAAAGGCGTTAACCTTCATATTCAGAAAGGCGAGATTGTTTCTATTGTTGGTGCTTCCGGTGCCGGAAAAACCACATTATTACAGATTATGGGTACATTGGACAAACCTTCTTCGGAAAAAAACACGGAACTGTTTATCAACGGTGAAGATATTTTGAAGATGAATGACAAAGCCCTGTCCAAATTCCGTAATTTACAATTGGGATTCATTTTTCAGTTTCATCAGCTTTTACCGGAATTTACAGCTCTTGAAAACGTTTGTATTCCAGCCTTCATCGCCGGAAAAGATAAAAAGGAAACCGAAACGGAAGCAAAACGATTATTGGATTATTTAGGATTATCCCATCGTTATGACCATAAACCCGGAGAACTTTCGGGGGGTGAACAACAACGTGTGGCGGTTGCCAGAGCCTTAATCAACAAGCCAGCCATTATTTTTGCCGACGAGCCTTCCGGAAATCTAGACACCCACTCCGCCGAAAATTTACATCAGTTGTTTTTTAAACTGCGTGACGAATTCGGACAGACATTTGTTATCGTGACCCACAATGAGGAGCTGGCAAATATGGCCGACAGAAAACTGATTATGGTAGATGGAGATATCCGAAATGAAGTAACCAAGCAGGTTATGAATTCTGAGGTATAAAACATGAGTTAAAGTTCCTATTCTCTATTTTCTATTTTCTATTCTCTAAATTTTGAACCAAAACGAGCTCAAATCTTTTCTCGACGAAAAAGTCGAATTATACAACCGTCCGGATTTTATCGAAAGTGATCCGATACAGATTCCGCATTTGTTTACCCAAAAAGAAGATATCGAAATTGCGGGTTTTCTGGCTGCTACCATTGCCTGGGGTAATCGCAAAATGATTATCAATAATGCCAAAAAGATGATGAATCTGATGGGAAATGCGCCTTATGACTTTGTCATGTCTCACAACGAAAACGATTTGGAGCGGTTTTCCACTTTTGTGCACCGGACATTCAACAGTCAGGATTTTGTTGGATTTATCAAAGGGCTGCAGCACATTTATCAAAGCCACAACGGTTTAGAAACTGTTTTTACAAAATACCAGGAATCGAATTCAATGCAGAAAAGCATTTCGGAGTTCAAGAAAACGTTTTTTGAAATTAATCATTTGCCGCGAACTGAAAAACACATTTCCGATCCCATGAACGGTTCCGCTGCAAAACGCATCAACATGTATTTGAGGTGGAATTGTAGACAAGATAATAAAGGCGTGGATTTAGGGATTTGGAAAAGCATATCTCCTGCCTCACTTTCCTGCCCTTTAGACGTACATTCTGGAAATGTAGCCAGAAAATTAGGGCTTCTAAATCGTAAGCAAAACGATGCCAAAGCGCTATTTGAATTGGATACAAACCTTCGCTTGCTAGATGCTAACGACCCCGTAAAATACGATTTTGCGTTATTTGGATTGGGCGTTTTTGAAAAGTTCTAAAGTTTCCCTTTTATTCTTAACTTAAAGACTAATAATAATCTCTTAATTTAATTGAGAGTAGTATTTAACATTTTTATTTACCTTTGCAACCATGCTGAAAAGACTTGCAATAACACTCTTGTTTTTTATTGCCTGTGTCGTTAATTTGGGACACAGCCTTTTCCCGCATTCCCATGTGGTTGAGCATCATCATAATCATGACGGGCAACATCACCACCATCATCACCATGATGAAAAATCCCAAGAAAGCGGAATAGCACTTTTCTTTTCGCATTTTAATCACAACTCAGATAATTTCACAAAAGGGCATTTTGATGAAGAAGTCCGTTTTGTATGTACCAATAATCTACAGGCAATAATTACAAATGTAGCAGGTATCGATTTAGAAGTCTTTTTCAATGTGTCAGAAGTACCAATAAAGACTTTTAAAGAGCCGTTCGTTTTTATTTCGCCTCACCTAGAATCCCTCACCTTCAGGGGTCCCCCTTCTTTTTTTAGTTAATTATTCAGTTTCTGAATTACAGGACACCTATGGCATTATTTCACCATAGGTCATTTTTATATTTATTCATTTTATTAAAAGCAAATCCAATGAGAAAATTATTGCTTTCAATGACGGTATTAGCAATGCTTACAGCTTGTAATACCAAAAAGGCTGATGAACATGGTCATGACCATGCTGAAGGAACGCATCAACACGAAGATGGTTCCACACATGAAAATCATGAAGAAACTGCTGCTCCACAGGAAGAATTTACTGTAGGCAGTGACAGTACATCAACACAAGAAGCTCACGACCATCAGCATGCCGCTGGTGAAGAGCATCAACATTAATTGGTATAAAGCCCATAGTCATTTCCTATTTTGATTGTGGGCTGAATACTTTAACTAAAAATGATATGAGAACTAATAATAAAATACTACTTCTTGCCTTACTTGTTTTGAGCTTGGTAAGTTGTAACAAAAAAGAAGATACAAAAGAAGACTCATCATTGGAGCCATTAGCCTATACGCTTTACACTGATAATTCCGAATTGTTTGTAGAGTTCAAGCCATTGGTTGTCGGTCAGACATCTAAGTTTGCAGCACACTTTACTGTTTTAGGAGAAAACTTTAAAGCATTAACCGAGGCTAACGTGACAGTAAGTTTGGTCGTTGGCAATGAAGGTATACGAAATTCAGCAGACAAGCCAAGTTCCCCTGGGATTTTCAGATTGGCATTAATGCCTAAAATGGCTGGAAAAGGCACTTTGATTTTCGATATTAAAACAAAAGACTTCACCGATAAAATTATAATTAAAGATGTTACTGTCTATCCTAATGAAAAAGTAGCCTTAGAGCAACAACCAAAGCATTCTGATGGTGGTGACATATCGTATTTAAAGGAACAAGCTTGGAAAATAGATTTTGCCAATAAAGCCATTACCAAGCAAGAGTTTCACGATGTTATCAAAACAAGCGGACAAATACTCGCTGCTCCAGGTGATGAAATGATTGTAACTGCCAAAGCAAGCGGAGTTGTACTTTTTTCTGGTAAAAATACTTTTGTCGGAACTACTGTAAATAATGGCAATACACTTTTTACGATTGCTGGTGGTGATATCACAGAAAGCAACATTGATGCTGCTGTAAAAGAAGCAAAGGCAAACTACATGAAAACTAAAGCCGATTACGAACGTTCAAAATTGTTGGTAGCAGATAAAATTGTTTCCGAAAAGGAACACCAACAAGTAAAGCTTCAATTTGAAAACGCCCAAACTGCCTACAATACCGTTGCTAAAAACTACACCTCAAAAGGTCAGAATGTTTTATCTCCAATGTCAGGATATGTGAAAAATGTTTTGGTTACCGAAGGTCAATTTGTGCAGTCTGGAACTCCGTTGGCAACCATTTCAAAAAACAGAAACCTTATTGTTCAGGCAAATGTTTCCCAGAATTATTTTAACAGATTATCCTCAATTACTTCCGCTAATTTTAAAACACCTCAAAGTGACATTGTTTACAATACTAAGAATCTTAACGGGAGAATAATCTCTTACGGAAAAAGTGCTTCGGCAAATGCTCCGTTTATTCCAGTAACATTTGAAATCGACAATCAGGGACAACTGATTTCAGGGTCGGTAGTTGAAGTGTATTTAAAATCATCGTCAATTCCTGATGCTTTAGTTGTACCTGTTTCGGCTCTAATTGAAGAACAAGGAACTTTCTATGTGTATGTACAAACTGAAGGGGAAAGTTTTCAGAAAAGAGAAGTAAAACTTGGAGCTTCCGATGGTCAGGAAGTTCAGTTGCTTTCAGGAATTCAGGAAAATGAAAGAGTAGTTACCAAAGGGGCTTATCAAATAAAACTTGCTACTGCTTCAGGAACAATGCCAGCACATGGCCATGAACACTAAAAGAAAAGCACATGCTAAACAGAATAATTAATTTTTCACTACAGAACAGGTTTTTTGTAGTGATAGCATCCGTTTTACTGCTCATTTTTGGTGGTGTGGTGGCTTCTAAGATGGAAGTAGATGTTTTTCCAGATTTGACAGCTCCAACGGTTGTAGTACTTACCGAAGCTCACGGTATGGCTCCCGAAGAAGTAGAAAAACTGGTTACTTTCCCGCTCGAAACTGCTGTAAATGGCGCAACCAATGTAAGAAGGGTGCGTTCCTCATCTTCAGCAGGTATCTCAATTGTTTGGGTTGAGTTTGAATGGAATACGGATATTTACAAGGCTCGCCAGATAGTAAACGAGAAGATTACGGCTGTTGCCGAAAAACTACCGCAAGGTGTCGGTAATCCAACGATGGGACCACAGTCTTCCATTATGGGTGAAATCATGCTGGTCAGTGTTACCGCTGATAAAACCTCACAAATGGATTTAAGAACCATTGCCGATTGGACAATCCGACCAAGATTGTTGGCAACTGGCGGAGTTTCTCAAGTAGTGGTTATTGGTGGGGAATACAAGCAATTTCAGATATTGGCTTCTCCGCAAAAAATGAACTATTATAATGTTTCTTTGAGCGAATTACTTAAAGCCAGTGAAGAAGCCAACGGTAATTCATCGGGTGGCTTTATGAACGAATACAGCAATGAATACATTGTTAAAGGTATTGGTAGGACTTCCGACATTAATGAACTTGGAAAATCGGTTATCAAAACGGTGAATGGAAACACGGTTAAAATTGAAGATGTAGCCGAAATTAAAATCGGAGCTTCTTTAAAAATTGGGGATGGCTCGCTAAAAGGAAATCCAGCTGTTATTATGACTGTGATGAAACAGCCAGCAACCAATACGCTTGAATTAACCGACCATATTGATACTGCTATTGCTGATATTCAGAAGAATTTGCCCAAGGATGTACATATCAACACAAAGATTTTCCGTCAGGCAGATTTCATCAATGCTTCGATTAGCAACATCCAAAAAACCCTTTTGGAAGGAACAGCTTTTGTAATCATCATTTTATTCCTGTTCCTGATGAACTGGAGAGCAACATTCATTTCATTACTGGCAATTCCGATTTCACTTATCGTTGCCATTTTGACTTTGAAATGGTTAGGTTTTACCATCAACACGATGAGTTTGGGGGGTATGGCAATCGCTATCGGGGATTTAGTGGATGATGCCATTATTGATGTCGAGAATGTATTCAAGCGACTCAAAGAAAATGCACTGAAACCAGAAGCGGAGAGGAAAAATAAACTTACCGTTATCTTCGATGGTTCCTTTGAGATTAGAAGTTCGGTTATCAATGCTACTTTTATTATCATCGTAGCCTTTTTGCCGTTGTTCTTTCTATCTGGAATGGAAGGCAAATTGTTGGCACCACTTGGAATCGCTTTCATAGTTGCCTTGTTTGCTTCGTTAATCGTGTCCATAACACTTACACCTGTTTTGGCGAGTTACTTGCTTACAGATGATGAAATGCTGTTAAAACAACACAAAGAAAGTTGGCTTGTTGAACATTTGCAACGAATCTATACTAACGCATTAACCCGAACAATGGAAATGAAGCGAACCGTGCTTTTAGTTGCAGGGGGATTGTTTTTGATTGCTATGTTAGCCATGAGTCAATTGGGACGAAGTTTTTTACCAGAATTCAACGAAGGGTCACTGGTTATCAGTGCCGTAAGTTTGCCAGGGATTTCACTTGATGAAAGTAATAAAATTGGGACACAGGTAGAAAAAGCATTGCTTTCTGTTCCTGAAATAAAAGTTACCACACGAAGAACTGGTAGAGCGGAATTAGATGAACATGCCCAAGGAGTAAACGCTGCTGAAATAGATGCACCTTTTACTTTGGAAGAAAGAAGTCGGGAAGAATTCATGGCTGATGTTCGGGAAAAATTAGCAGGAGTTTCAGGGGCAAATATTACCATTGGTCAGCCTATCGGACACCGTATCGACCATATGCTTTCAGGAACAAGGGCCAATATTGCCATTAAGATTTTCGGAACTGACTTGAATAAGCTTTACACACTTTCCAATCAGGTTAAAAACGAGATTCAGAAGGTAGAAGGATTGGTTGATTTGAGTGTGGAACAGCAAATAGAAATTCCGCAGATTCAAATCAAAGCCAAGCGTGACATGCTTAATCATTACGGCATTACCGTTGGTCAGTTCAATGAATTTGTTGATGTGGCTTTTGCGGGCGAAAAAGTATCTGAGATTTACGAAGGAAACAAAACTTTCGATTTGATACTTCGCTTTGATGATGCTAACAAAGGCAAAATCGAGAATATCAAAAATGCTATGATTGATACCAAAGATGGTACAAAAGTGCCGTTGTATTATGTGGCCGATATTGTGAGTACTTCTGGACCGAACACTATTAACCGTGAAAATGTTCAACGTAAAACTGTTGTGTCTGCCAATGTAGCTGGACGAGACCAAAAAAGCGTGGTTGCCGACATTCAGAAAATAATCGATGAAAAAGTAAAACTTCCTGAAGAATATCATATTGAATACGGGGGACAATTTGAAGCCGAAGCCGAAGCATCAAAAACTTTGGTACTGACTTCGTTAATTTCGATTTTGGTTATTTTTATGATTCTGTACCATGAGTTCAAGAAAGTAAAAACAGCATCGATTATCTTGTTGAATCTTCCGTTAGCATTGATTGGTGGAGTTTTCAGTATTTACTTTACCAGCGGAATTTTGAGTATTCCTGCGATTATCGGTTTCATCACCTTGTTTGGAGTTGCTACAAGGAACGGTATTTTGCTGATTTCTCATTACGAAACACTTGAAAAAGAAGGTTACAACTTGTATGACACCATTATCCAAGGGTCCAAAGACCGATTAAGCCCAATCTTGATGACGGCATTAACGGCTGGACTGGCTTTGATTCCTTTGGCAATAGCAAGTGATTTGCCTGGGAACGAAATTCAAAGCCCTATGGCAAAAGTTATTTTAGGGGGGCTGTTAACATCAACACTCTTGAATATTTTTATTGTACCAGTGGTATACTATTTATCAAACCGTAAAAAAGAACAAAATGAAATATAGATTTTTAGTGGTTTTATGTGGAATCGCTCTTATTCCGTCACAAGTAAAATCGCAATCATCGATTGATAAGGTGTTGTCTGAAATCAGCAAAAATAATAAGACCATTCAAGCTAATCAGAAATTCACAGAAGCGCAAAAAATCCAATACAAAACAGGAATTTCGCTTTACAATCCTACTGTGGAATACGACTATCTGAAAGGAAGCCCTGCCAATGCAGGAAACCAAACAGATATTACAATTAGTCAATCTTTTGATTTTCCGACCGCTTATACTAAGAAAAATCAGTTAGCTAATCAACAAATCCAACAAACAGATATCCAACAGAAAATTGCTACTCAAAATCTGTTATTGGAAGCAAAGAAAATCTGTATTGAGTTGGTCTTCAGAAACAAATTGCAAATACCATTGACACAAAGGAAACAGGCAACAGAGAAATGGTTGGATAATTTCAGAAAAAGACTGAAGAGCGGGGATGGTAACATCCTTGATGTAAACAAAGCCGAAGTGCAACTTATTGATATTAAAAAACTGTATCTGGACAATCAGTCCGAAATTGCAAAACTTCATCAAAAGTTAATAGGTTTGAATGGCGGAAGCGATATTGTTTTTAACGATACGGTTTACTTTGGTTTTCCTGCTATTCCAGACTTTGAAACCTTAGAAAAGGAAATAGAAGAAAACGACCCTCAGCGCAAATTCTTGGAACAGGAAAAGGTAATCAGTCAAAAACAGTTGGAAGTCAGTAAAGCGTTGGCATTGCCTAAAATGGAAGTAGGGTATCACTATCAGGGAATCTTAGGTCAAACCTACAACGGAATTCATACTGGGATATCATTGCCTTTATGGGAAAGTAAAAACACGGTGAAACTCCAAAAAGCAAAAATTTCTTTTACCGAAACGGCTTTAACTGACCATAAAAATGAGCATTACTATGAAATCAAACAGCTTTACGGCAAGTATGAAAACCTAAAATCTATTTTAGAAGATTATCAAAAATCTACCATTATAAACGATAATATGAGATTATTAGATAAAGCATTATCTTTGGGTCAAATATCTGTTTTAGAGTATTTTGTTGAGCTTAATTACTATAATGCTACAATGAATACTTATTTGGAAACTGAAAAGGAGTATTTTGAGACGATTGCTTCATTGATGAAACACAAATTATAAATTATTAATTCACATTTTTGCCATCCATGATTTCTTAAATTAGAAAATTATGGGTGGTTTTTTTATTGAAGAAACAAGCATCACAATTTATACGCATCAACATGTATTTACGATGGATGGTTCGTCAGGACAACAAAGGCGTGGATTTAGGTATCTGGAAAAGCATTGCTCCTGCGGCACTTTCCTGTCCATTAGACGTACATTCCGGAAACGTGGCCCGAAAACTGGAACTGCTTACCCGAAAACAAAACGACGCCAAAGCGCTTTTGGAATTAGACTCCAACCTCCGTCTTCTCGACCCCAACGACCCTGTGAAATACGACTACGCTTTATTCGGATTGGGTGTTTTCGAAGGGTTTTAAAAGGCTAACTGAACCTCAAATGGTTATAACTGACTCAGAAATCGTATCTTTGCACAAAATATACGTTTTATGAGTACTTTTGAGCAATTCAATCTTCCGAAATCCCTACAAAAAGCCATTGATGATTTGGGCTTAACCACCCCTACGCCTATTCAGGTGAAATCATTTCCGGTAATTATGTCCGGAAGAGATGTTATGGGAATCGCTCAAACCGGTACCGGTAAAACGTATGCGTATTTGCTTCCTATTCTGAAACAATGGAAATTCACACCCACACACACTCCAAAAGTGGTAATTATCGTGCCTACCCGTGAATTAGTAGTTCAGGTAGCCGAAGAAGTGGAAAAACTGACCAAATACATGTCGGTTCGTGTTTTAGGAGTTTATGGAGGCGTAAACATCAATACACAAAAAACATCCGTATATCAAGGGGTTGACGTCTTGGTGGGAACTCCGGGTCGTATGATGGACTTGGCTTTGGATAACGTAGTTCGTTTCGATGAAATGCAGAAATTGGTCATTGATGAATTTGATGAAATCCTGAATTTAGGGTTCCGATTCCAAATTACTTCCATCCTTTCCATGATGCGTCCGAAACGCCAGAACATTCTGTTTTCGGCAACGATGACGGATGAAGTGGATGAACTTTTGGACGAATATTTCGATTTTCCGGTAGAGGTTTCTCTGGCGCAATCAGGAACACCATTGGAGAAAATCGAACAATTCGCGTACCATGTACCCAATTTCCTTACGAAAGTCAACTTACTGAAACATTTGCTAACGCAGGATGAGTCATTGGAGCGCATTCTTCTTTTCATCAATAATAAAAGAGTAGCCGATATCCTAATGGAACATCTGGAAGAAGATTTTCCGGGGCAATTCGGGGTGATCCACTCCAATAAATCTCAAAATTACCGTTTGAACACGATGGCCAGTTTTCAGGCCGGTGAAATTCGCGGAATCGTAACTACGGACATTATGGCGCGTGGTTTGGATATTTCCGATATCACACACGTAATCAATATGCAGTTTTCGGAAGTTCCGGAACAGTACATTCACCGAATCGGTCGTACCGGTCGTGCCGATAAAGAGGGTATCGCGATTAGCATGATTTCACCTACAGAAGAAGAATTCCAAGTGGAAGCCGAGCTTTTAATGGAAAAAGAACTCGAATTATTGCCTATTCCAGAAGGTGTAAAAATTGAAGAAAAACGTTTGGAATTTGAAAAAGACAAGAAAAAAGTCAAATTCCTGATGAAGAAAGTCAAACTGGAAGGTGGCGCGGCTTTTCATGAAAAATCAGATAAAAACAAACAGGTCAATCTTGGTGGACCAGGAAAAGTGAAACCGAGAAAAACAAAACCGACCAATCGTGCCGTGGAACGAAAACGTGCTGAAAAGAGAAAGAAGAAATAGAAATTAGGGATTAGTGGCTAGGTATTAGTAATTAGTTTTTTTTTTCTATTGTAGATATTCACTAATTACTAACAACTTTTTACTAATTACTCTAATTTTAATTATCTTTGAAAAATCTTTAAAATAAATGCAATTTAAACATCCCGAAATTCTGTATTTCCTTTTTCTATTGGTGATACCAATTTTGGTGCATTTGTTTCAGTTACGACGCTTTAAGACCGAATATTTCACCAATGTTCGCTTCCTGAAAGAACTCAGCATTCAAACCCGAAAGAGTTCCAAAATCAAAAAATGGTTATTGTTGGCTACCCGATTGCTTTTATTAGCGTGTCTGATTATTGCTTTTGCCCAACCTTTTTTTAAAGCCAAAGACAGTCAGAACAGCGGCAACGAAATGGTTATTATACTTGACAATTCCTTTTCGATGCAGGCCAAAGGCAACCGTGGTGAATTGTTAAAACGTGCTGTACAGGAATTATTGGAGAATACTCCGGACAACCAGCTTTTTTCGTTGGTAACCAATACCGAAACCTTCTGGGATACCGATATCAAATCGATTCAGAAAGACCTGCAAAACCTGCAATACAGCGCGACTCCGTTTCATTTGGACTTTCTGCTGACCAAAATCGACACTAAAAAACACAATACTCCGAAAGACATTTTCATCATTACCGATGCTGTGAATTCGCAATCGAAAAGCATTGAAAAACTGGATGAAAATTCACCGGTTTATTATTGGATTCCGAAAGCCGAAAATAAAACCAATGTGAGTATTGAGGCGGTTTCCATAAGCGGTCAATCGGAAACGTTTTATGAAATTAAAGTCGACGTGAATGGTTTTGGCACTATTGAAAATGATATTCCGATGTCGGTTTTCAACGGAAAAAATCTGGTGGCCAAAACAGTCGTAAAACTGAAAAACAATAAAAAATCGGTTCAGTTTAATTTACCGAAAAAAGATTTCCACGGCTATGTTTCCATTGAAGACAATAGTCTGAACTACGACAACTCCTATTATTTCAGCATTTCCAAACCGGAAAAATCGAATGTGATTGTCATCGGCGAAAACCAGAAAAACAACTTTTTATCCCGAATTTACACTTCGGAAGAATTCAATTTCACTACAACAGAACTCAGCGGTTTAGATTACAACGCCATTGAAAAACAAGACGCCATTGTGCTGAACGAAATCAAAGACATTCCGCAAGCACTAACCACTACGTTAAAAGCGTTTTATGAAAAAGGTGGTAATGTAGTTCTGATTCCGTCTGCGGAAAGTTCGGCTCAAAACGTGAACTCCTTTTTAACCAATTTCAGTGGAATTAAATTCGGTTCACTTCAAAATCAGGAAAAACAGATTACGAAAATTGCGTTCGGTCACCCATTATACCAAACCGTTTTTGAAAAGAAAACCGATAATTTCCAGTATCCGAAAGTCAGCACGGCTTTCAGTACGAGTGGGAATATTTCTCCCGTTTTAAGTTATGCCGACCAATCCTTTTTCTTAGGTTCAACAACCAACAAAATCGGAAACCTTTATATTTTTTCGGCACCGATAAACAAAACCAACAGCAACTTCCAGAATTCGCCTTTAATTGTTCCTACGTTTTATAACATGGCACAAAACAATCAGAAATCCGGAATTTCAGCCTACACTATCGGAGAAAATCAAAATTTGGTTTTGGATGTTTTGTTATCGAAAGATGAAGTGGTTACCATAGCAAATAAGCAGTCCGATTTCATTCCGATGCAACAGATTCTGAACAACAAAATCAAATTGGCTTTTGGGGATTATCCGGAACAATCGGGTAATTTTTCGGTGATGAAGAACAAAGACGTGCTGAAAAACATCAGTTTCAATCACGCCCGAACCGAAAGCGATTTGAGCCTGATAAACGACAATTTATTTGATAATTTTACTTCCGTAACTTCGGTGGAAGCGGTTTTCAACGACATTCATTCGACACGAACCGGCAACGAAGTTTGGAAATATTTTATAATTGCAACACTACTATTTTTATTACTCGAACTACTGATCCAAAAATTCGTAAAATGAACGTAATTTTAAAAAACACAACTATCATCGATACCGAAAGTGCTTTCCACAACCAGAAAGCCGACATTAAAATTATCGACGGCATCATAACCAAAATCGGTACGAATCTTACCAATGAAGAAAATTTTCCCGTTGTTGAACTGGAAAACCTTCACGTTTCCCAAGGTTGGTTTGATGCATCGGTTTCCTTTGGCGAACCGGGATTTGAAGACCGTGAAACTATTGCAAACGGATTGACAACCGCAGCAAAAAGCGGTTTCACCAACGTGGCCTTACAACCGAATTCCCTTCCGGTAATCGACAACCAGTCGCAAGTGAGTTTTGTTCTGAACAAAGCCAACGGTTTTGCCACGCAATTGCACCCGATTGGCGCGTTTACCAAAAACAGCGAAGGCAACGATTTAGCCGAAATGTTTGACATGAAAAACGCCGGAGCGATCGCTTTCGGAGATTATAATAAGAATTCCGATAACGCGAACCTTTTGAAAATCGGATTGCAGTATGTTCAGGATTTTGACGGATTGGTGATTGCGTATTGCCAGGACAAAACCATCAAAGGAAGCGGCGTGGTGCATGAAGGTTTGGTAAGCACGCGCATGGGATTAAAAGGAATTCCGGCTTTGGCTGAAGAATTGGAAATCGCGAGAAACCTGTTTTTACTGGAATATACCGGTGGAAAAATGTACATTCCGACGATTTCTTCGGCAAAATCGGTGGAATTGATTAAAGCGGCGAAAGCTAAAGGATTAAAAGTAACCTGCAGCGTTGCCGTTCATAATTTAGTGTTGACCGACGAAGTTTTAACCGGATTCGACACTAGATATAAAGTGACACCGCCTTTACGTGATGAAAATCACAGAAAAGCGTTGATTGAAGGCGTTCTGAACGGAACAATCGACATGATTACTTCCGACCATAATCCGTTGGATATCGAACATAAGAAAATGGAATTCGACAATGCCAAAAATGGGACTATCGGACTGGAAAGCGCTTTCGGAGCCTTACAAACAGTGCTCCCTTTGGAAATCATCGTTGAAAAATTAACCAACGGCAAGAACGTATTCGGAATTGAAAAGCAAACGATTAAAGAAGGAAATGCAGCTTCATTAACGTTATTCACAACAGAAGGGAACTGGGAATTCAGCAAAGAAAACATCCTTTCAAAATCGAAAAACTCGGCTTTTTTGGGACAACCGATGAAAGGAAAAGCTTATGGTATCTACAATAACAAACAATTAATTTTAAACTAACGTCATGGAAAAAAATTCGGTACAAGAAGGAAAAACTACTGCCATAATTAGTTATTTCACCATTTTAGGAAGTATCATCGCCATTTTCATGAACATGGAACCTAAAAATTCGTTTGCGGGTTTTCATATCCGTCAGGCCTTCGGAATTAACATTACGTTCTACATCTTAGCCTATTTTATTGGTTATTTCGACAGCTGGATGGTTTCTTCCAGTTTCTATGTATTCATCTTTGTTTTATGGGTTTATGGATTTATCGGAGCCGTTCAGGGCGAAATGAAAGTGATTCCGCTTTTGGGAGAACATTTCCAGAAATGGTTTAAAAATTTAGCATAACATGAATTTATCCTTATACCATCTCGTTAGAGAACCGAAAGTAAAAAAAGAAAAAAATCCGTTGCTGTTACTATTGCACGGTTATGGCAGCAATGAAGAAGATTTATTCTCCTTCGCACAGGAATTACCGGACGAGTACTTTGTGATTTCGGCTCGTGCGCCCTACCCGCTTCCGCCTTATGGTAACGCATGGTATGCCATTCATTTTGACACCGATGAAAACAAATTCTCCGATAATGATGAAGCCCGGGAATCCCGTGATTTAATTGCAACATTCATCGACGAATTGATAGCAAATTATCCGATTGACGCTAATAACGTTACACTGATTGGTTTCAGTCAGGGTTCCATTCTGAGTTATTCGGTAGCGCTTTCCTATCCTGAAAAAGTACAGCGGGTGGTGGCTTTAAGCGGTTATCTGAATTTGGACATCGTAAAAGAAAACTATCAGAGCAACAACATCAGCAACCTGAAATTCTTTATTTCCCATGGAACAGCAGATCAGGTAATTCCGGTAGACTGGGCTAGAAAAGCTCCTGAGTTTTTGAAGAATTTAGGATTGGATGTGGTTTATAAAGAATATCCTGTCGGTCACGGTGTGGCTCCTCAGAATTTTTATGATTTTAAGAACTGGTTGGTACAATAAACAATCATTTACTTGAATTGATTTTGTATATTTTAATCTGTAAAATGTGAATTTATTTCGCCGCAGATTTAATGATTCACACAGATTTATCTGCGGTAATCCTTAAATCTGCGGTTATTTTTTTATTCGCCAACATCGCTGCCAATTATCTTTTTTTCTACGGCAACAGCCGAAACAAACTCTATCTGATTGCCTTTCTTCAGCACATATCCTTTCCAGGCTTCCAGCATCCAATCGGATTGCACATAAGGTTTTCCTTCACTTTCTCGTTTCAATAACAATGATTTCTTGGCGTTTGGTAAAAACAATTCGGCTACCGCTTTGTCTTCACTGAAAACAACGTAAGCATTAAGGGTAACCAGCTCTCCATCTACATCTACTGAATCGGCCTGACTTCTGTAGGGCGTCAATCGGAATCCCTCTTCAAACACACGAATACAGCCTTTACGGGTTTCGGACCACATGTAACCAGCCGATGCAACACACCCCTTATCATCTTTATCATTTCCCAACACAACAGGCTTCTGATCTACCACAACGGCATCATCAGTCGAATGATCTTTGAGGATAAAATCGCAGGAGGTCAGCAACAAAACTGCCAAAATACTATGTACAATTATTTTCATGTGGTGGTTATTGTTAAGTCAGACAATAAAAACTAAAATTACTACATTTTTATTGTACATTTTTTACTTTGGGAAACAAAATCGTTTCTATGGTTTCAAAATCCGTAGGCTTATTTTCGTTGACAAAATATTTTATCAGAATTTCACCTCTCAGCGTTCCAGAATAAATATCGGCAATTATCCAACGGTGATTGATTATTTTTATCTTGTTGATAATGAATTTATTTCCGTCAATGGGATCGTATGGAATTAACGGATTTCCTTTCGGACTGTCGTTTAATGCCAACAATTCATTTTTTATTTTCTCCGATAATTCCGGAATACTGTAATCTTCAAGATAGTTTATGGATTCGTCATTCATCTCCAAAGAGAAATAATTCGCATCCAGCATCTGGTTGTAAACGATATCGGACGAATCCCTTACGGCTTTTATTTTCGCTTTGGCATTCTCGATTTCCTTGCTTTGCGTTTTCAGGATTTTAGTTGAATTCATGTACTGAAACACATTGAACAACAGGGACAGAATAAATAAATACAATACTGCTTTCTTCATTTTAAATGGTAATTTCTAAGTTATCATAAGCCAAAAACACGTTCTTCGGCAATTTTTTTTCGACTTCTTTATGGAATCCCAAAAGGTGGCTAATATGGGTTAAATAGGCTCTTTCAGGTTGTATCAAAGCTATAAAATCCAAGGCTTCCTGCAAATTAAAATGTGTGGCATGCGGTTCTTCCCTAAGCGCATTGACAACCAACACCTTAACCCCTTTCAGCTTCTCGATTTCCGGTTCTTCAACGGTTTTCACATCGGTCAGATAGGCGAAATCGTCTATTCTGAAACCGAAAACCTGCAGATTGCCATGCCAAACGGATATCGGAACGGCTGTTTTGTTTCCAATTGCGAAAGGCCTGTCATTCTCAATTTCATTTATGGCTACCGAAGGTGCTCCCGGATATCGATTTTCAGTTTCGAAGATATAATCAAAACGTTTTTTTAAACTTTTAAGTACTCTTTCGTGAGCAAAAATCGGTAAAGCGCCTTTTCTGAAATTATAAGGACGTATGTCGTCCAAACCGGCGGTATGATCGGCATGTTCATGTGTAAACAGAATTCCGTCCAAATCATGGCAATTGGCAGCCAACATCTGCTGACGGAAATCGGGACCGCAATCCACCACAAAAGAGTGTTTCTCCCAGTGAATCCAAATGGAAACCCGCAAACGCTTGTCTTTAAAATCGTTACTCAAACAGACCGAATGATGGCTTCCGATTACGGGAATTCCCTGCGAAGTTCCGGTTCCTAAAAAATATACTTTCAAAATTGTATGGTTTTTTACAAAAATAGGATTATTTATCTTTTGTAAAAATAGCTATTTTGTTAACTTTGTCAATATAAACGGAATTATGAAGAATATAGGAAGCGAAATCAAATTAAAAGGAGATCGCGAGATTGAAGTTATACCCGCTATAGCAGACAAAGCACTACGAATAAACCTGAACAAAAATATCTACGGAACTTTTGCAGAGATTGGTGCAGGCCAGGAAACGGTAAGACATTTTTTCCGTACCGGGGGGTCTTCGGGAACTATTGCAAAAGCAATGTCGGCTTATGATAAAGATTTCAGTGATGCTATTTATGGTGTTGAAGATGACGGTCGTTATGTTACCGAAAGTCGTCTCAGAAAAATGCTTACTCATGAAACCCGTTTGATTGAAGAGCGTCTGGATCGCGAAAAACATCCCGATAAAATATATTTCAGTTACGCCAATACCGTAGCAACCATCGACTTTGCCAAACAATTCAAAGGTCACGGCTGGGTGGGAATTAATTTTCAGGTAGAACCGGGTGAAGAATACAACGAAATCATTCTACATATCCGTTTCAAAGAAAACGACTCCAAATTACAGCAGGAAACACTTGGAATACTGGGTGTTAACTTAATTTACGGGGCGTTTTACAAATACAACGATCCTAAAAAACTGTTGCGTTATTTGTACGACCATCTGGACAAAGACCAATTGGAAATCGACACCATCAATTTCTCCGGTCCGCGTTTTAAAGATGTAGACAACCGATTGATGAGTTTACAGTTGGTTAAAAACGGAATGACCGATGCGGTTATGTTTGGTCCTGACGGGAAAAACGTACTTCCGGCAGCTATTTTATACAAGAAAAACATTTTGGCCTTGCGTGGAAGTTTCCGACCGGTTACCAAAGTGAATATGGACATGTATGAGAAATCACTGGAAATGTTCCTTCAGGAAAAGAAAGTAGAGAAAGAAAATGCGCTGGTTGTTTTCGAAATCACCTTATCCAATTTGCGTTCCGAAGGAGAAATCGACGAACTTGATTTTATGGACCGAGCGGAATTGCTTTGTTCCTTAGGGCAAACCGTGATGATTTCCAATTTCCAGGAATACTACAAAGTAGTAGAATACTTCTCTGAATATACCAAAGCCAGAATGGGATTAGCCATGGGTGTGAGCAATCTGATTGATATTTTCGACGAAAAATACTATCGCCATTTGAGCGGTGGAATCCTGGAAGCTTTCGGTAAATTATTCTACCGCGATTTAAAAGTGTTCTTGTATCCGATGGAAAGTGAAGACGGACAAATCATCAACTCACAAAACCTTAAGGTCCATCCTCGTATGAAAGAGTTGTATAAATTCTTTGCTTACAACGGAAAAGTGATTGACATTACCGATTTCGACAAAGATCACCTTAAAATTTTCTCCCGTGAAGTGCTGAAAATGATCAGTAAAGGCAAAAAAGGCTGGGAAGACATGCTTCCGGGTGGTATCGCCGAACTTATCAAGAAAAACCATCTTTTTGGTTACGACGAAAAAAAATTACTGGAAGAACAACCAAAATAGCAGGCAGTAATCAGTTAGCTGTTTGCACATTATAAAAAAGAGTTAGATGAAATATATTCCGTCTAACTCTTTTTTTATCTCTAACTTCTATTACCAAAATAATGAGCACTAACCCAATATCTGAGCGGCATGCGCTTTGGTTTTTACATCCGAAATCACGTCTTCAATAATTCCTTTTTCATCTATTACAAAAGTGGTTCTGTGAATCCCATCGTATTCCCTGCCCATAAATTTCTTCGGTCCCCAAACCCCAAAAGCTTCGATTACTTTTCTATCTTCATCGGCCAAAAGCGGAAACGGAAACTCGAATTTATCCTTAAATTTACCTTGTGCTTTCTGACTGTCGGCACTAACCCCCAACAAAGCGTAATTATTGGCCTGAAAACGTTCGAAATTATCTCTTAAATCACATGCTTCTGCAGTACAACCCGGCGTATTGGCTTTCGGATAAAAAAAGACTACTAACTTTTTACCAACGTAATCTGTTAAAGAATGTAGTTTTCCATCCTGATCCACTCCTGAAAAATTGGGCGCTTGATCCCCTTTTTTTAATGTTGTCATTTTTATAGTTTCTGAGTTACTGAGTCGCTAAGTTACAAAGTTTCTTGGAGTTTCTGAGTTACTGAGTCGCTGAGTTGTTTAGTTATATAGTTACCGAACCTCTCAGCGACTAAGAAACTCAGTAAGTAAAAAAAAGTGCATTTTATCGCTGAAGAAAACTTATTTTCGTAGTTCATAATTGACAATTCATAATACCATCATGACTAAAAACGAAAAAGTACAATTCGTTATTGATACTTTAAACCAATATTATCCGGAAATTCCGATTCCATTAGACCATAAAGATCCTTATACTTTATTGATTGCGGTTTTACTTTCGGCGCAGTGTACTGATGTTCGCGTAAACCAAATCACGCCGCTACTTTTCGCAAAAGCGGATAATCCGTACGATATGGTAAAACTGTCTGTGGATGAAATCAGGGAAATCATAAGACCGTGCGGACTTTCGCCAATGAAATCAAAAGGAATTCACGGTTTGTCTCAGATTCTGATTGAAAAACACGGTGGCGAAGTTCCGCAGAGTTTTGAACATTTGGAAGCTTTACCGGCTGTGGGACATAAAACGGCCAGCGTGGTAATGAGTCAGGCTTTCGGAGTTCCTGCTTTTCCTGTAGACACACACATTCATCGGTTGATGTACCGCTGGAATTTAACCAACGGCAAAAACGTGCAACAAACCGAAAAAGATGCCAAACGTATCTTTCCGAGGGAATTATGGAACGATTTACACCTTCAGATTATCTGGTATGGTAGAGAATATTCTCCGGCGCGCGGATGGGATCTGGAAAAAGACATCATTACGAAAACCATAGGAAGAAAATCCGTTTTGGACGAGTATTACAAGAGTAAACCGCTATTAAATAATACTCTTTAATTTTATGTGAAAAATCAGAAAGACAGTGTTTTGAAAATAAACATTTAACCACAGATTCGCAGATTGTGAATTAACCTAAATAATCTGCGAATCTGCGGCTATAATTTTTATCTCAAATAAAAAAATGTCCCGAAATTTCTATTCCGGGACATTTTCCTAATTAGCAATATTCTCAAAAGTTAAGTCACCTACTTTTGTAATGGTCAGCGCTTTAGAGTAGCTGAGCAAAAAACTAATTGTTTCTTTTTTAGGTAACATTTTTGGACTTGCTTTAGTCTTCTTAGAGTAGAGTTTTGCCATTGTATGTGCTTTAAATTTAATACAATAACGCAACAGCAATCCAAATATTGTTTAATTGGTTAAAATAATTTGGTTTTTTTCAATTACTTTTCGAAGGTTCATTAAGGCATAACGCATTCTGCCTAAAGCCGTATTAATGCTCACACCAGTTAAATCGGCAATTTCCTTGAAACTCAAATCGTCATAGATGCGCATTACCAGAACTTCACGCTGATCGTCCGGCAATTCGTTTATCAAACGCTGTAAATCAACTTCCACTTGTTCGGAAATGATTCGGCTTTCAATATTCGGACTGTTATCCGTCATGATTGAAAAAACAGAATACTCCTCGGTGTCTCTGTTGAAAGGCATTTTTTTGGTTTTACGGAAATGATCCACAATCAGGTTGTGGGAAATACGCATTACCCAAGGCTAAAACTTACCCTCTTCGTTATAATTTTTCGTCTTTAAAGTTTTGATAACCTTAATAAAAGTGTCCTGAAAGATATCCTCGGTAACATCTCTGTCCATTACCTTAGAATAAATGAAACCGTAAATCTTAGATTGGTGTCTCTCAATTAATGTAGCTAAAGCAATTTCGTCTCCACCTACATAATTTTTCACTAGGACTGCGTCCGGAAGTACAACATTAGCCATAATAATACCTTTTAGTTTTTGGTTTGGGAAAGATTTAAAATCTCTAAAAAGTATTTTTATGCGATAGGCAAATGTTTTTTTGTTAATTAATGATATCCAAATATAACAATAAATATTTTTATCTGACAAATAAAAAATTAAAATTTAACATAATTTCACACAATAAATCTTAAAAAGCGCATCAAAACCATCAAAATCATCAATTAGTACAAACCAACTGATTGTAAGTCAGTCGCCTATTCCACAACATAATAATCCGAAAACAAATTCCTTAAAAAATTGGTTTTTGACTATCTTTGCATTTCACCGACTTTGTTCTATGAAAACCGACATCACAACACTCGAACCGAAGAAAAATATCATTATAAAAGGAGCGCAACTTCACAATCTTAAGAATGTGGATGTGGCAATTCCGCGAAACAAACTTGTGGTTATCACCGGACTTTCGGGTTCCGGAAAATCCAGTCTGGCATTCGATACGCTATACGCAGAAGGACAACGTCGCTATGTGGAAAGTTTGTCTTCCTATGCACGTCAGTTCCTGGGTCGCTTGGACAAACCTAAAGTCGAATACATCAAAGGTATTGCTCCGGCTATTGCCATCGAACAAAAAGTAAACACTACCAACGCCCGTTCTACGGTGGGTACTTCCACAGAAATTTACGATTACTTAAAATTATTATATGCCCGAATCGGAAAAACGTTTTCTCCGGTTTCCGGCAATGAAGTCAAAAAACAAACCGTAACCGACGTTATCAATCAGGTTAAAAATTTTGATTTGGAAAGCAAATGGTTGCTGCTCTCTCCTATTCATTTGGAAGAAGGCCGAGCTTTGGAAGACAAATTAAAAGTACTGTTGCAACAGGGTTTTGCGCGTATTTTAGTCGACAACGAAATGGTTCGTCTAGATGAAATCAATCAGCATTCCCTTGATAACAAAGATGTATTGTTAATTATCGACCGAATCGTGGTGAAAGAGGAAGAGGAATTTTTCAACCGTTTGGCCGATGCGATTCAGACTGCGTTTTATGAAGGAAAAGGCGAATGTTATTTACAGGAACTGAATTCGGATAAACGTTTCACTTTCAGCAATAATTTTGAATTGGACGGCATTACTTTCCTTGAACCGAATGTTCATTTATTCAGCTTTAACAATCCTTATGGCGCTTGTCCGAAATGCGAAGGTTACGGAAACGTTATCGGAATCGATGAAGAATTAGTCATCCCAAACACGGCACTTTCCGTATATGAAAATGCCATTTATCCTTGGCGCGGCGAAAGTATGGGCTGGTATCGCGACCAATTGGTAAACAACAGTCATCATTTCGATTTTCCGATTCACAAACCCTTTTTCGAATTATCAGACGAACACAAAGCGCTTATCTGGAAAGGTAACAACTATTTTGTAGGATTGGATGCTTTCTTTCAGGAGTTGGAAGAGAAGAATTATAAAATCCAAAACCGGGTGATGTTATCCCGTTATCGTGGAAAAACCAAATGCAATAGCTGTAAAGGAAAACGTTTGCGCCCGGAAGCCAATTATATCAAAATCGGAGGAAAAACCATTTCCGATTTGGTGGATTTACCGATTAAAAACCTGATTGCATTTTTCAAAGCGTTAACCTTATCCGAATACGACGAAAAAGTAGCCAAACGTCTTTTACTGGAAATCAACAACCGTTTGCGCTTTTTGGACGAAGTCGGCTTGAATTATCTGACCTTAAACCGAAATTCGGCGACGCTTTCCGGAGGGGAATCACAACGAATCAACTTGGCAACTTCGTTAGGGAGCAGTTTGGTGGGTTCGATGTACATTTTGGACGAACCGAGTATTGGTTTGCACCCGAAAGACACCGAACGACTGATAAAAGTATTGGAAGATTTACGCAATTTGGGGAATACCGTAATTGTGGTGGAACACGACGAAGACATCATGAAAGCCGCGGATATGATTATCGATATCGGACCCGAAGCCGGAACATTAGGTGGTGAATTGGTGGCTCAGGGCACTTACGAAGAAATCCTGAAAGCCGACTCCCTTACCGCGCAATACCTCAACGGAAAAATGGAAATCGAAGTGCCGAAAAAACGTCGGAAATTCAAAAACCATGTTGATGTTATCGGGGCGCGGGAAAACAACTTAAAAAACATCAATGTTACTTTTCCTTTGGAATGCCTAACGGTGATTACCGGCGTTTCGGGAAGTGGAAAAAGTACGTTAGTTAAAAAAATATTATTCCCAGCCATTCAGAAAAAACTGGAAGGTGTGGGTGAAAAAGCCGGTCAGTTTACCGAATTGGCGGGAAGCTATTCTCAGGTTAAACACATTGAATACGTGGATCAGAATCCGATTGGAAGAAGTTCGCGTTCGAATCCGGTGACGTACATCAAAGCCTATGACGACATCCGTGATTTGTTTTCAAAACAGCAACTATCCAAAATGCGCGGATATCAACCAAAACATTTTTCGTTTAATGTGGAAGGCGGTCGTTGTGAAACCTGTAAAGGCGATGGTGAAGTGACTATTGAAATGCAATTCATGGCCGATGTGCATCTGGAATGTGAAACTTGCGGCGGAAAACGTTTCAAAAAGGAAATTCTGGAAGTCAATTACGAAAATAAAAACATTGACGATATCTTAACGATGACCATTGATGATGCCATTGCGTTTTTCAACGAGCACAAACAAACAAAAATCACTCAGAAATTGCAACCGCTTCAGGATGTTGGTTTGGGTTATGTACAATTGGGACAATCCTCTTCTACCCTTTCCGGCGGAGAGGCGCAGCGTATTAAATTAGCGTCCTTTTTGGTGAAAGGCGCAACTAAAGAAAAAGCCTTGTTTGTATTTGACGAACCTACAACCGGTTTGCATTTTCACGACATCAAAAAATTATTGGCTTCGTTTGATGCTTTAATTGAAAAAGGACATTCCATTATCGTAATTGAGCACAATCTGGATTTGATTAAGTGTGCCGATTACATTATCGATATTGGTCCGGAAGGCGGTGAAAACGGGGGGAATTTAATGGCGTTCGGTACTCCGGAAGAAATTGCCAAAAATGCTAAATCCGTTACGGGGAAATATCTGAAAGAAAAACTATAAAAAAAAAGACCTCAACATTGAGGTCTTTTTTATTTATTCGATAACAATCTTTTTAGTGATTCGGGTTTCTTCCGATTCCAAAACACCCATATAAATTCCTTTACTGAAACGGGAAACATCGATGGTTTCTATCTGTTTGGCATTCGGAATGGTATCGCTGTACACTTCTTTCCCTTGAATGTCCATCATAGAAAACGTATAGTTGTTTTGCTTTAGGGTTCCCAAATTAATATTCAGTTTTCCCTTCGTCGGATTGGGATAAAAACTGATTTGATAATCGGTAGCAAATACCTCTTCAGACAACACCGCCGCATTTGCTTTGGCAAAATGTAAAGTGGCTCCTACCGCAGCTTTGGCTACGTTAAAATTGTAGACCGGGTCCATATTAACCAGTAAATCATTGGCAGTATGAGGATAAGGCGATTCGTTGGTTTCAAAAAAACCGGTTATGATTTCATTATTCTCTTCGAATGGCATGTAATCCGAGGCATAGGCGTAGGATAACACAGGAGTCAGCGGAGAATAAAAACTCACGCAATTCATCAATTCCTGCGTCATTGTAGAAGATAACGCATTGTTCGTAGTTGGTGTTCCCGTATCGCGTTCACAGGTTATGGAATTATTTACTTGTCCCGCTATACCTCCCACTTCATCGATGTTGAACACCAGACGAATATTCATTTTCGGATTGGTGGCATTCACCACATTGGTTACATAATGCTGACTCCCGCGTAAACCGTCCTCTTCTCCACTGAAGTTGATAAACTTTATGGAATACTCGGTAGGCACATTTTGCAACAATCTTGCTATTTCCAAAATGGAAACCACACCGCTTCCGTTGTCATTTGTACCCGTTCCCGTAATCGAATCGTAATGTCCACAGACAATTACATAGGTATCGGGATAAAGGGTTCCGACTTTAGTTACCACAACATTTTTGCAGGTACTTCCGGAATAACTGAACGAATCGGTTGTAATCTGACTTGCAGTATACCCATAACTGGTGTATTTGTTTACAAGCCACTGATAGGCGTTTTCCAAGGCCGGAGTGCCTCGATATTTAACACCCAACGCTTCATACTCCGTTAAATTTGTGGTGATATTGGTTTGTGAGCATTGATTTGCCTTATCGGCGTAGGCCTGAATAAAAGTCTGCGCTGTGGTGGTTTGCAGACAAAACATTACTGCAAACAGCAGCAACGTTTTTCCATTTAAAAATCTCATTTTTTCAGTTAGTTTAGTTAAGTAAGTCAGTTTGGTTTACGAATTTATACATTTTTAACTTATCTGTTAATATTTTTTAATATTTTTCATACTAATAACATACAAATCAAAAATGAAACACATACTTTTCTCCGAATTCATCCTTTATGTTGACAATCAGGAAGTCAGCTCTCGTTTCTACGAATTGCTTTTCAGAACAAAACCAACTCTTGAAGTACCGGGAATGACCGAATTCACACTTTCCGAAAACCTCAAAATCGGATTAATGCCCAATAACGGAATCGCTAAAATCATCACTCCGGCCACCATTCATCCGGAGAAGGGAAACGGAATTCCGCGTTGTGAACTTTACTTTTATGTGGAAAACATCGCATTGGAATACCAGAATGCTTTACAATCGGGTGCAAAAATTGTCAGCGAAACGGAAGATCGCAACTGGGGCGACCGCGTTTGTTATTTTGCCGATCCGGACGGACACATTATCGCTTTCGCGGAAAAAATAAAATAAAAACATAGTTCGTCAAGCTGTTAAAAAGAAAACCAACCGCTGATTCGCAGATTAAAACATAATAGAAATCTGCAAATCTGCGGTAAATAAATCTTTTTTGTACTGTTTTGAAAGTTCAAAATCAAAACGAAATCTCATTCCCAAAAAGAAGTGAGATTTTTTTATTGAATTTATTTACCTGATTATCAATGTGATAAAAGCTAAATCCTATTTAAAAAAGAGAACATTTAATTTTTGGCACGCATATTGGATATTACTTATCAAATAAATAACTGAATTGAAATTCAGAAACGTGAAAACCGAAAAACGTTACGAGTAGGTAAACCATTAAATTATTGTATCATGAAATCGTAAGATTCTCGAATACCTTAATTTAAAAAAACTTTAAAGTCATGAGAAAAAAAATTACTCTTATGGTAGCCAGTATACTTCTGGTAGGAAGTATGGCACACGCGTCAGAAAACCCTGTTTTTTCTGATGCAAATGGAAAAGGTCCGCGTTATGCTGTAGATTACAGAAATGCAGAACCAATTATGTTTATGGAACGCGGAATCGAATTCTACGTTTTCCCTGACGGCCAATTTGATTTCAACACTCGTCCATCTGGACCTAGAAGAGGTGTTACCAACGTTACTTACGGTGCACCCGGAGTTCATACTGCGGTACACTACGGTCCTTCAAACTATGGCGTTCGTATAGAACACGACAACTTTGGAAGGGTGAGACGTATCGGAAACGTATTCATCAACTACGACGGATACAACAGAGTGAAACGTGTAGGTTCTGTTTACATGAGATACAACAGTTTCGCACTGGCTCAAGTGGGTGGCTTGCGAATCCTGTATGACAGAAGAGGTCACATCATTGATGTAATCGGATATGTAAACCACGCCAGTAACGGTTATGCTTACATGCCTTACGGAGGAAACGGTTATGACAACATGAACTATGACAACGATTATGGTTATGATGGTTACGAAAGCGGTTCAGGGTATAATGAAGACGATTACTACTACTATAAAGCCGATGGTACAAAAGCAAAAATGAGTGCTGCGGAAATAGAAGAAGTTAAAAAAGACGAGAAAGCTGTTAAAGCAAAAAATAAAAGATCCTAGTTAAGATTTTGGTTGGTTAAGTTTGGTTAAAAATCCCGCGGAGCAGCAATGTGAAACGGGATTTTTTTATTGCAGCAACCCCGCCAATTCCTTAGTAAGACTCTTTCTGCTGTATTGCTGTAAACCAACCGGGTATACTTTTAGATTTTGTTGTAAATACAAATTGAAGTACGACAAAATCGTTTCTTTCACTTTTTCTTTTTCATCGTACAAGGCAAAAACTCCCGTGTTGGTTTGTTTCAGAATAGTGGCAAAATCAGCATCTTGCGGACCAATAGCCAATATAGGCCGTTCCGAAACCATGTATTCGAACAACTTTCCGGGAATGATACTTTTCGTTTCTTCGGAATTGATTTCAATTAACAACAAAACCTGTGATTTGCGTTGGTGCTCAATCGCTTCCTGATGCGAAACATAGCCAAGATTATTCACATAGTCCGATAATTTAAACTCGGAAATCGTATCCAAAACTTCCTGACTGGTTGCTCCGATTAATTTCAATTCGAAATGTTTTTTGAAATCCGGATTATCTTTTACCAATTCACGCAAGGCTTTCCATAAAATTCTCGGATTTCGTTCGGATAAAAATGATCCGATGTGTGCCAAGGTAAATTTTTCATCTAAAGAATGTCTGTTCACATTCTCCACATCATAACCGTTGGTAATTACATGAATCGGTTTAGTGGTAATGGCTTCAAATTCTTTTTTGGTTGTCGGACTTGTAACCAGAAGAAAATCAGCAGAATTCATTACTTCAGTTTCCAATGCTTTGTGTTTTTTGGCGGATGCTTCCGTTAATTTAAGTGCTTTATGGTATCCGATGGTCGTCCACGGATCCCTGAAATCGGCTATCCATTTTATATTGAATTGCTGTTTCAATTCCAATCCGATCAAATGCAGACTGTGTGGCGGTCCGGTGGTAATTATCGTGTCGATTTCGTTTTCCCGAATGTATTTTGACAGGTATTTCACGGATGGTTTCACCCACAAAACCCGTGCGTCCGGAATGAAAAGATTGCCACGAATCCAAAGCATCATCTTCTGAATGAATGACTGCTTTTTTTGGTTCGGGATAATTCCGGAACTTATTTTCTTGGTACTTTTCTTTGAAAAAACTGAAGCCCAAGCATAGGGTTCGATAATTTTGTTTTTCAGAATGGTTACCTTTTTAGGTACATCTGCCAATAGTTTTTCGTCCAATAAAGGATAGGTCGGGTTTTCCGGAATATATACAATCGGTTCAATCCCGAAATCAGGTAAGTACTTCACAAACTTAAGCCAGCGCTGTACTCCGGGTCCTCCGGCAGGTGGCCAATAATACGTTATGATAAGTACCTTCTTCATATTACAATTTAGAAACCATTAATCCTCCCCAAGTAGCTGCCAAACCGAGAATGACACTCAATCCGATGTATAAAAAAGCGGTTCCGGTTTGATTTGCCTGTAACAAACTGACATTTTCATTCGAAAACGTTGAAAAAGTCGTGTATCCGCCGCAGAATCCGGTTACTAGAAAGAATTTCAAATCGGGATTGGTAATGTTATTTTTCTCCAACCATCCCAAAAACAATCCGATTAAAAAACAACCAAAAATATTAGCCACAAAAGTCGCGTACGGAAAAAACAATTGCGAGTGTTTATTAATAAACAGAGTAGTCAGATAACGAAAAACGCTGCCCAAGCCACCTCCTAACGCTATTAACAAAAGGGTTCTCACTAAACTGTCTGTTTGCGTTTCTTATATTCCATGAAAAAACCGCCTGCCAGCAATACCAGCATTCCGATAAAACTGAACAATGAAATCATGCTTCCGGTTTTTACCACCTGCGGTTCGAACTTGAATTCAATCGTGTGTTTTCCGGCAGGAACGTTAATCGCTCGCAATACATAATTTACGCGGAAAATATCCGCTTCTTTACCATCAATGGTAGCAATCCATCCTTTCGGGTAGTAGATTTCCGAGAAAACCGCCAATCCGGAATTGGTATTGTTAGAAGTGTATTTGATATAATTCGGCTTATAATCATTTAATTGGATTGTCGCCAGACTGTCTTTTACAAACGAAGTCGTTTTTACCGCACCGGCAAAATCTTTCTGATTGACAATCGCTGTTTTCTTCGTATCCAGCTTATCCAACGCTTTCATTTCTTCATCAGCTGTATTTACCAATTTCACTTCGCTTACAAACCACGCATTGCCGTTTGCATTCGGATTCGTCATGGGAACATCCTGTCTTTGTTCGTCTTTCTGAATGATATATTTCACATTCAGCATGTTCAGTACATTGATGTTGTTTTTTTCAATCTGATAATCATACAATTGCTCGATACGTCTTGGTCTTACGGCACTGTAACCTGATAATGACTTATGGAAATAAGATGTTCTGGCCTGCAGTCTTCCTTCAATTTCGTATACGCGATAATGCGTTGTATCCTGTAAAATGTGTTCATCAGCCGGAGTTGGCTCGAATGGAATATCCGCTTGACGGGCAGAAATAAAACTATCGTTATTCACATAATTTTTATCCACGAAGAACAAATCGCCAACCATCAAAACCCCTACAATAATAATCGTGGTGAATTCAGACAGTTTATTTTTAGTGAACATCCAAAGTGCTCCCGCTGCCAATAAGATCAATATTCCCGTACGCATCAAATCGGCAGAATACATCGCCTGACGTTGTTCCTTCAATGCCTGTACGAATGGTCCGCCCATTTCGCCATAGGCCTGTAAATACATGCTATCGCTACCTCCACTAAAACTGAACATCCCTTTGAAAAGGAAGAGCAACACAACAAGACCTAACGTGGTTGCTGCAGTCATCCATAAGGCTTTAAAACGGGCTTTCTCCTCTTCTTTAAAGAAAGCCTGTAATCCTAAAATGGCCATTACAGGGAAACACAATTCCAATATCACCTGAATGGAAGATACCGCTCTGAATTTATCATACATTGGTACAAAATCGATGAAGAAATCGGTCAGCAATGGGAAATTTTTACCCCAGGAAAGCAATAATGATAAGATCGCACCTCCCAAGAAGGCGTATTTAATTTTTCGTTTATCGACAAACATCCCTAAAACAAACAGGAAGAAAACGATAGCACCTATATATGCCGGAGCCGCTACTATAGGCTGATCACCCCAATAAGTTGGCACAGACGAAGCAAATTCTTTAGCTTCTGTTTGTGATGCACCTTGATTCAATAAAAAATCATACATAGGAGAACCTTCTCCCACTTTTTCGTTATTCGATCCTCCAAATAAACGGGGAGCAATTAAATTTAAACTTTCCGCAATTCCGTAACTGTATTCGGTGATATAATCATACGGCATTGCCGATTTTGTATCGTTTTTAGAACCATCCGGATTGAACGTCAATTCGCTTTTGCCTCGTATACTGAAATCCGCATATTCGGTTGTTGCCATTAAATTCGTGGCGTTGGCACCAATTGCCAGAACAGCAGCCAAGGCAAATATTCCGGAAGTGATTCCGATACTGCTGTAATCTTTCTTTTTTACATACTGAATGATATAATAAATCGCAATGACCAGCAAAAGGAAAAACAGGTAATAGGTCATTTGAAAGTGGTTCGCGTTAATCTCAAAAGCGGCGGCAATCATCGTTAGCAATCCGCCCGCTATGAAACGCTTCTGATACACCATAATCACACCGGCTACAACCATAGGCATATACGCAATGGCGTGGGCTTTGGCGTTATGTCCGACACCCAGAATGATGATCATATAGGTGGAAAAACCAAAGGCGAGTGCTCCGAAAAAAGCTTTGAGATTGTCGACTTTTAAAGCTTTCAGTAAAATAAAGAACCCTATGAAATAAAGGAAAAGATAATCGGCCGGACGCGGTAAAAAACGAATCAGGCTGTCTAATTGTTTGATGTAATTGTGCGGATAATTCGCTCCCAACTGATAGGTAGGCATCCCTCCGAAAGCGCTGTTGGTCCAATACGGTTCGTCTCCGGTAGCTTTTCTGAAGTCGTTTTGCTCCTTCGCCATTCCGGTATATTGCGCAATATCGCTCTGATAGATTTTTTTACCCTGCATTACCGGGTAAAAATAAAGTAGGGATATAACCGTAAAGCCGATTACGACTAACAAATAAGGATAAATCTTGTTCAGGTTTTTCATAGTATTCTGCTTCAATTCGCTTAAAAATCAGGCTAAAATAACAATAAAAACCCTTTAAAAAAAGAAAACGAATAACTCGGCTGTTATTCGTTTTAATTATGACTATTCAATTTCTTCAAAATCAATGTACTCGCCTACTTTCTTCTTTTCCTGAGGTTTTTCAAAATTAGAAGGCTGCTGTTGCTGTTGTTGCTGCCGTTGCTGTTGATTTCTATAGTTTTGCTGTTGTTGCTGAAAATTCTGTTCGGCTTTTTTTACCACCTGCTGTAAAAAGTACGGTGCCAACAAGCGCATTAAAAATTTTAACGCATAGTATATAAAAAGAATCCAAACCAAAACTTTTATCAAACCGGTAAATGATGCTGTTTCCATCCTAAATCTAAATTTTGTCAAATTTAAGCAAAGCTACATTTAAAAATAAAATCTGTTTCTTAAAATAATAATAAATTAACTATTTTTGGAAAGCATAATTTAACAGAAACACAAATAACATGCGTCAGATAAAAACGAAACTCCTTGGTTTTTTGCTGCTTACCACAGGAATTACCTTTGCTCAATATACCGATGAAATCAATTCCAACCGTCCGGGAAAATCTTTTGGCGCCTATTCTATCGGAAAAACGGTAATTCAGGCCGAATCCGGAATCTATTATACCAAAGAAAAACACAAATTGCTGGAATCGGAAGCCAAAGGTTTCGGATTGGATTTGGCATTACGTTACGGAGCCCTTTTGGAACAATTGGAGTTCATCGCCGAAATGCAGTACCAAACAGACACCTATTCTTCTCCTTATCTGGAGGAAAAACGAAACGGGTTCAAACAACTGACCGTTGGTGCAAAATACCTGTTTTACGATCCGTGGAAAAATTACGAAGAGAAAGTAAATGTGTACAGTTGGAAAGCCAATAAAAAATTCAAATGGAAAAAATTATTACCGGCTATCGGTGCTTATGCAGGTGCTAATTTCAATGTGGGTGACAATCCGTATACTTTCCCGACCGATCCGAAATTCAGTCCCCGGGTAATGTTGATCTTACAGAATCACTTCGGGTCAAGAACCGTACTTACAACAAATATCATTGCCGATAAATTTATTACCGATTACCCTTCGTATGGATATATTTTAACGCTAAGTAGGGGAATCAACCAACAGTGGTCGATGTTTATTGAAAACCAAGGGTATAAAAGCGATTGGTATGCCGACAGTATTTTGCGTGGCGGAGCGGCTTATCTGTTAAAGAAAAACATGCAGATTGATGCATCCATAGGAACCAACATTAAGAACACACCGTCCATTTTCGGAGGTGCGATAGGTTTCTCCTGGCGTTTTGACAAATCTTACAAACCGGTTGAAATTCAAAGCGGGAAAGAAGTAAAAGGTGCCACCAAAGGCAAAAAAGCCGAAATGGAAAAGAAAAAACGTTCAGACGAAGTACAATAATTATGATTACAATTAAAGAAGTAAGTTCTAAAAAGGAACTTAAAGAGTTTGTATTATTTTCTTTTGAACTGTACAAAGACAATCCCTATTGGATTCCTCCGATAATAGCGGATGAAATGGAGACTTTTGACAAAGAAAAAAATCCGGCTTTTTCGTCTGCGGAAGCTCATTTTTATCTTGCTTACAAAAACAATAAAATCGTTGGCAAAATTGCCGTTATCATCAATTGGGATGAAGTGAATCTGTTAGGTAAAAAGAAAGTCCGTTTTGGCTGGTTTGACGTTATTGACGACATTGAAGTTACCAAAGCGTTACTTGAAAAAGCCTACGAATTCGGACATAAGCACCATATGGATCATGTTGAAGGTCCTATGGGTTTCTCCAATCTGGATAAAGTAGGAGTCCTTACCGAAGGCTTTGACCAAATTGGCAATATGATAACCTGGTACAGCATGCCGTATTACAAAGACCATTTTGAAAAACTCGGACTGGTAAAAGAAAAAGAATACATCGAAAGTAATTTTTCTTTTGCTACCATCGACCCCACTCCGTTCCAGAAAGCAAGTGTCCTGATAAAGCAACGTTACGGATTAAAACCGCTGAATTTCACGAATACGAAAGAGATAATGCCTTATGTGGACAGGATGTTTGATTTGTTTAACGAAACTTACGCAAACCTCCAATCCTTTGTACCCATAAACGACATTCAGAAAGCATATTTCAAGAAAAAATACATTAGTTTCATCAATCCGGAGTATATTAAATTCATCATGGACAAAGACGACAATATGATTGCCTTTGCCATTGTAATGCCCAATTTTGCTCAAGCCTTACAGAAAGCGAAAGGAAAGCTTTTCCCTTTTGGATTTTACCATTTGCTGCAAGCCCGAAAAAAGTCGAAGGAAATTGTATTCTATCTGATTGGCGTGACACCGGAATATCAGAGTAAAGGCGTTACCGCTATCATTTTTGATGAATATTACAAAGTAAGTCTCGCTAAAGGAATTGAATTGTGCGTAAGAACTCCGGAACTGGAAGAAAATCATGCGATTCACAATCTTTGGAAAAATTTCGACCCGGTAATTAACAAGAGAAGAAAGACCTTTCGGAAAGATCTGTAATTTTCGAAGCAAGTTACTTCAGAAAAATATGTTTTTGAATATTTATTGCAATCGGATAGTGAACATTACACCGATGCCGATAATGCGATAATTACCAATAAAGCATACAACAGCATCAGGACGATTTCAAGACGATCATTATTCAGTAGTGGCTTCATAAACATGATTTTGATTAAAATTACAATCAAAATCCAATCACCATTAACTAACTTTCCAAAAGCAGCCTTTCAGTTGACGAAACTCCGAATTCCGTTTACGAAGAGAAAAAGGTTACTTTAAAAATTTCGCTTTGCTCTGATAACACACCCACTAAAATTAAAAAAACCATCTGTTTGTGCAGATGGTTTTTCTTTATTATAAATGCTATTTCTAAATCAATTAAGAAACGTCTACTGTAGTTTCCTCGGCAATTTTCTTATACGTTCCGTTAACTAATTTCTCGCGAATCGCTTCAAAAGCCGTTAATGTCTCCTCGATATCCGCTAAGGTATGTGATGCTGTCGGAATCATACGCAATAGGATAATCCCTTTAGGAATTACCGGATATACCACAATCGAAAGGAAAATTCCGTAGTTCTCACGAAGATCATTAACCATCACCATCGCTTCCGGAATAGAACCTTCAAGATAAACCGGTGTGATACAAGTGTTTGTATCTCCGATATTGAATCCTTTTTCCTTTAATCCGCTCTGTAACGCGTTTACGTTTTCCCAAAGTTTGTCTTTGATTTCGGAAGAATTACGCAACAACTCCAAACGTTTCAAAGAGCCTATGGTTTGAATCATTGGCAATGCTTTTGCGAACATTTGCGAACGTAAGTTGTATTTCAGATAATCGATGACATCCTTATCCGCAGCTACGAAAGCTCCGATATTTGCCATTGATTTTGCAAACGTTGAGAAATACACATCGATGCCATCCTGACAACCTTGCTCTTCTCCTGCTCCGGCGCCTGTTTTACCAAGTGTTCCGAAACCGTGTGCATCATCAACCAACAAACGGAAATTGTATTTTTCTTTCATGGCAACGATTTCTTTCAGCTTACCTTGCTGACCGCGCATTCCGAAAACACCTTCCGTAATGAAAAGAATTCCGCCTCCGGTTTCCAAAGCCATTTTAGTAGCACGCTGAAGATTCTTCTCCATGCTCTCCAAATCGTTATGCTTATACGTAAAACGTTTTCCCATGTGCAAACGAACACCGTCGATGATACAAGCATGAGAATCCACATCATAAACAATAATATCGTTCTTAGTCACCAATGCATCGATAATCGATACCATTCCCTGATACCCGAAATTTAACAAATAAGCCGCTTCTTTCATTACGAAAGCCGCCAATTCATTCTCTAATTGTTCATGGTATTTTGTGTGTCCTGACATCATACGGGCACCCATTGGATAGGCCGCGCCAAATTGTGCAGCTGCTTCGGTATCTGCCTTACGCACTTCCGGATGATTGGCCAAACCTAAGTAATCGTTCAGACTCCAGTTTAAAATATCTTTTCCGTGAAACTGCATTCTCGGTCCTAATTCCCCTTCCAATTTAGGAAACACATAGTAACCTTCTGCCTGTGAAGCCCATTTTCCTAACGGACCTTTATTGTTTTGTATTCTTTCAAATAAATCTTTAACCATAATTCAAAAGTGTATATTTCTGATTTTTAATCGCTCCAAAAGTAACCATTTCTATTTTCCTATCATAATAATTTTAAAAATAGATGCCAACACATTTATTTTAATTTTTTCATAGAATTTATTAGGTAATACAAAAGATTGTCTTACATTTGCACCCGAACGCACAGCAATGTGGTTACACGTTCAACCAAAAAGTCGGGGGCTCCACCTCGGCTTTTTACTTTTTATACAATTAGCAAAATTTTAAAAAATTCAACATCCTTCATTCTTCTTTGCTGATTCATTTTATTTCATAAGTACATTCCGATTACATTAACCGACAATTCTCTCTGAAACACTCACGATAGAGGGTTAATTTAGTGTTAAAAAAATCTAAAAAATAAGATTCAATACTATTATTTGTATTTTTGTTAACCAAATGGTTAAACCTAAAAGTTAACACATGACAACCGAAGAAAAAATATTCGAAGCCGCCTTTAAAGTATTTCAAAAAAAGGGCTTTACAGGAGCCAGAATGCAGGAAATAGCCGACGAAGCAGAAATAAACAAAGCCATGCTACATTACTTTTTCAGAAGCAAAGAAAGATTGTTTGAAGCAGTTTTCATGAATGCTTTTGGAAAATTAGCCCCACAAATCAATGGAATATTCAACTCGGACGAAGCTTTATTTGAAAAAATTAAGAAGTTCACGGACAGTTATATTTCATTTGTCATGGAGTATCCTTTTTTGCCCCAATTCATCATTCAGGAAATGAATAACAATCCTGAATTTGTGACTAAATTTCTAAAAGATGAAAAACGACCGGATCCTACGAAAATACTGAAGCAAATTGAAAGCGAAATTGAATTGGGACTCATTAAACCGATTCCGCCCAAACAACTGCTTTTAGATGTTTTTTCGATGACTGTTTTCCCTTTTGCAGCACAAACCTTAGTAAAGGGAATTATCAATATTTCAGACGAAGAATTCTTTCAGTTAATGGAAGAACGAAAAATCCACATCTCGGAACAAATTATCAACGCAATTAAAAAGTGATGAAAAAAATTTTTCAAATACTCTTACTCTTGACGGCTCCAACTATCTGGGCTCAGGAAAAACTAACGCTCGAAAAATGCTATGAGTTGGCAGAAAAGAACTATCCATTGGCAAAACAAAACCGTTTGTTACAAAACCAATCGGAATTACATTCAGAAATTTTATCAAAAGACAGATTACCAAAAGTAACCTTAAACGCACAGGCTACTTACCAATCGGAAGTCACTCAAGTACCCTTTTCAATGCCTAACACGACTATCGATCCTCTGAATAAAGACCAATACAGAGCCACCATTGATGTTAACCAATTGATTTACAATGGTGGGATCATCAAAGCACAAACCCAACTCAAAGAATCGCAAATCAAAGCCCAACAACAACTGGTTGAAGTTAATCTATACCAATTAAAAAGCTTTATCAACCAATACTATTTTGGTCTTTTGTTGGGACAGGAAAAACAGGAATTGCTACATGCCAAAAAAAAATTGCTGCAGGAAAAAAGTAAAGAAATACAAGCTGCCCTGAAATTTGGAGCCGTTTTACCTTCATCGGAACAAGTGATAGAAGCCGAAATCATCAAAATCAACCAACAATTAAATGACGTCAAGTATGACCTACTAAAACTTTGGCAACATTTGGAACAACTTTCCGGCACAAAATTTAACCCAAATACCATTTTAGAAATACCTAAAAATTTCTCTTCCGAAAACAAAACCATTCGACCTGAATTAGAGTTATTTGAATTGCAAAACCAACAAATCAATGCTTCGCAAAAAGTAATTACCACAACCAACTTACCAAAACTAAACGCTTTCCTACAAGGCGGTTACGGAAATCCGGCGTTGAACATGTTAAACAATTCATTTGAGACTTTTTACATGACAGGGGTACGGTTAAATTGGACGTTATTCGATTGGAATAAAACCAAAAAAGAAAAAGAAGTACTGGAAATTTCAAAACAACTCATCGCTTCAGAAAAAGAAACCTTCGAAGTAAACCAGAACCGTCAGTTACAGGAAGCCGATTTTGAGATCGAGAAAATTAAAGAACAACTGAATTCGGATAGTGAAATTATTCAATTACGGGAAAAAATTGTCCGTTCAGCAGAAGCACAAATGAAAAACGGAGTGATTACGTCTTCCGATTATTTAAACGATGTAACCCAATTGTTTGAATCAAAAATTACCGAAAAAACGCATCGCATTCAGTTGCTGTTAGCCAAAGTGAATCATCAAATCATAAAAGGAATTTAAAGCATACATCATGAAAAACATAATAACCCTTCTTACGGTATCAATTGCAATACTAAGTTGCAATAAAAACAACGAGAAAGCCGACGCTTATGGTAATTTTGAAGCCATAGAAATCACCGTTTCTTCGGAATCCAACGGAAAAATTGAGTTTTTAAATGTGGAAGAAGGCGCGCAACTTAAAAAAGGAACTTTAGTAGGTTTAATCGATACGTTACAATTGCATTTTAACAGAGAGCAACTCAAAGCTTCCATTCAAACGGTTCAATCCAAATCGGCCTCGGTTGTATCGCAAATTGAAGTTTTAAATGAACAACTGAAAACCGCTAAAATCGAACAAAACCGAATCAAAAACATGTTCGCTGAAAATGCCGCTACCAAAAGACAAATTGACGAAATTGACGGAAAAGTAAAAGTCATCGAAAAACAAATCAGCAGTGTTCAATCTCAAAATGCCCCAATTTTAAACGAAATAAAATCAATTAAAGTCCAAATTGAAAAATTAGACGACCAAATAAAGAAATCAAAAATTTCAAACCCAGTAGATGGAACCGTTTTAACGAAATACGCAGAACCTTCTGAAATCACAGCTTTTAGCAAACCCTTATACAAAATCGCCAATTTAAACGAAATGGAATTACGTGTGTATGTGACCGAAACGCAATTGGCACAAATAAAAATCGGACAAAAAGTTACGGTAGCCATTGATGCGGAAAACGACACTAAAAAATACGAAGGCAATATCACTTGGATAAGCGCGCAAGCCGAATTTACTCCAAAAGTTATCCAAACCAAAGAAGAAAGAGCCAATTTGGTGTACGCTGTAAAAGTAGCCGTAAAAAACGATGGAAGTTTAAAAATAGGCATGCCGGCAGAAGTTTGGCTGAAATAATGATAAATCAATACCTCTAAAACCATGAAAAATTCAAATGTAAAAATGATGCTTTTTAGCACAATTGCAGTGTTAACACTTTCTTGCAACTCAGGCGCAAAAGAAGCAGAAAAAAGTAGCGAAACACCAACTGAAACAACAGTTAAATCGGAACAACATCACGATGAGCACGAAGCAATCGTCTTGAACAACGGCGAAAAATGGAAAGTGGATGATAATATGATGGAACACATTCGTAATATGGAAAAAGATGTAATTGCATTTGCTGGTAATTCGGATAAAGATTATGCGCAATTGGCAACAAATTTAAAAACCAATCTTGATTTGCTAACGTCAAACTGTACCATGAAAGGGCAAGCCCATGACGAATTGCACAAATGGTTAGTACCATATATTGAGTTAGTGGATACCTTAGAAAAAGAACCATCTGAAGCAGAATTCAAAGCCATACAAGATTCTTTTGCAACCTTTAATCAGTTTTTCCAATGAATATAACCAACTTACATCAAACCGATAAACCCGTTCAAACGCAAGTGTTGTTTGAACCTACAGAGGCTAAAGTAATTGCTTTACAAATTGCAAAAAACGAACAATTGAAAGAGCATGTTACCAAAGTACCAGCACTTTTGGTGTGCGTTACTGGAGATGCCACATTTAGCTATGAAAATGATGAGAAAATCCGTTTAAAATCAGGCGATTTCGTTAAAATTCCTGTTGAGGTGAAACATTGGGTAAACGCTCATGAATTAAGTAATTTTCTGTTGATAAAATAAAATTTCAAGCACCATCACGCCATGAGTATTTCCATTCAAAATATTTCTAAAAAGTATAAAAACGTTCAAGCATTGCAAAATATCACTTTTGAAGTGCAGGAAGGCGAACTTTTTGGCTTAATTGGTCCTGATGGTGCAGGAAAAACAACGCTTTTTAGATTGTTGACTACTTTGCTGGTTCCCAACGAAGGCAATGCAACAGTAGCCGATTACAACATTTTGAAACATATAAAGGAAATACGAAATTCCGTTGGGTACATGCCGGGAAAATTCTCCTTGTATCAGGATTTAACCATTGCCGAAAACTTAACCTTTTTTGCCACAATCTTCGGAACAACTATTGAAGAGAATTACGATTTGATTGAAGATATATACGTGCAAATCGAACCTTTTAAAAATCGAAGAGCGGGTGCATTATCGGGAGGAATGAAACAAAAATTAGCCTTGTGTTGTGCCTTAATACACAAACCAAAAGTGTTGTTTTTAGACGAACCCACAACGGGTGTTGACCCTGTTTCCAGAAAAGAATTTTGGGAAATGCTCAAACGGTTGAAACAGAAAGGTATTACCATTTTAGTTTCCACGCCTTACATGGATGAAGCGAGTTTGTGCGACCGAATTGCTTTAATTCAAAAAGGAAAAATCCTTAAAATCGATTCACCAGATGCCATTGTGGAAGCTTACGAAAAAACTATCTATGAAGTAGCAACCAATCAAATGCATAATTTGATTTTGGATTTGAAAGAGTTTCCTTCGCAGTACAGTGTGTTTGCTTTTGGCGAATTCATGCACTACATCGACAAGAACGATTCTTTTGATATGGATGTCTTAAGAACGTTTTTACATGATAAAGGACATCAAAACATAAGCATTCAAAAAGCAACCGCAACTATTGAGGATGTTTTTATGGATTTATAAAAGGAAATGCAGATGGAAAATGCACAAGAGAAAATCATTATCGTAGAAAATTTAACCAAACAATTTGACCACTTCACTGCCGTTAAAGGCATTAGTTTTCATGTGAACAAAGGCGAAATCTTTGGTTTCTTAGGCGCAAACGGTGCTGGAAAAACTACGGCAATGAAAATGTTGATTGGAATATCAAATTCAACGGGCGGAACAGCCAATGTCGCAGGTTTTGATGTGCATACGCAAAGCGAAGAGGTCAAACAAAATATCGGTTACATGAGTCAAAAATTCTCCATGTATGATGATTTAACGGTGCAGGAAAACATTACTTTTTTTGGCGGTATTTACGGTTTATCGCGAAAACAAATTAAAACAAAAACAGAAGAGCTGATCGCGGAATTGCAATTGGGCAACATTGCTAAAACTAAAGTAGGCGATTTACCTTTAGGCTGGAAACAAAAATTAGCTTTTTCAGTAGCCTTATTACACGAACCTAAAATCGTTTTTTTAGACGAACCCACTGGTGGTGTCGATCCAATAACCCGAAGACAATTTTGGGAATTAATTTATGCCGAAGCACACAAAGGCACCACGATTTTCGTTACCACACACTACATGGATGAAGCCGAATATTGCAATCGCGTATCGATTATGGTTGACGGTGTCATTGAAGCATTGGACACCCCAAAAAAATTAAAAGAGCAATTTCAGGTCAATTCCATGAACGAAGTCTTCTTGAAACTAGCCCGAAATATCGAGTAACAATAACCTGAAACTTGAAACTTGAAACTTGAAACTTGAAACAAAAAAATAAATGAAACGATTCATAGGTTTTATTAAAAAGGAATTTTATCATATTTTTCGTGATAAACGCTCGTTGTTTATCCTTTTTGGCATGCCTGTTGCCCAAATTCTGTTGTTTGGATTCGCTATTACCAATGAAATCAACAATGTGGACATCGCGGTTTTGGATTATGCCAGAGACACCGAATCGCAAAAAATAATCCAAAAGATAAAAGCCTCGCCTTATTTTCATGTGGAAAATGAAATTTTCAACGAAAAAGCCATTGAAAACGAATTTAAAAAAGGAAAAGTTAAAGCCGTTGTATTGTTTGAAAAAGATTTCGCTAAAAAATTACAAACCGAAAAGAAAGCTACTGTTCAGGTAATTACCGATGCCACCGAACCCAATGTAGCCAATACCATTGCCAATTACACGCAATCGATAATACAAAACTATCAAAACCAGAAAAATACAACTCCAAAGAGCAATGGCGTAGTCATTCAAAGTCGCATGTTGTACAATCCGGAATTGAAAAGCGTCTTCAACTTTGTTCCTGGAGTCATGACCGTAATTTTAATGTTGGTTTCCGCGATGATGACTTCCATTTCCATTACAAGAGAAAAAGAATTGGGTACGATGGAAATCTTATTGGTTTCACCTTTAAAACCATTTCAGGTGATTTTAGGCAAAGTATTTCCCTATATTTTTCTATCGGTTATTAATGCAATAGTGATTGTTGCTATGGGCTATTTTATTTTTGGAATGCCAATTAACGGAAGTATTGTCTTATTAGCATTCGAAAGTATTTTATTCATTATCACCGCACTTTCATTGGGCATATTAATTTCTACAATTTCCAATACACAACAAACCGCCATGATGATTTCGTTGATGGGATTGATGTTGCCGGTTATCATACTTTCGGGGTTCATCTTCCCTATTGCTTCTATGCCGTTACCCATGCAAGTCATCAGTAACATCATTCCAGCCAAATGGTTTATCATCATTGTAAAATCGATTATGTTAAAAGGTGTTGGATTGGAATATATTTTGAAAGAAACCCTGATTTTAGTGGGGATGACTTTACTGTTCATTGGGTTGAGCATCAAAAATTATAAAATCCGTCTGGAATAAATACACCCACCATGAAAACAATTCTATTCATCATACAAAAGGAATTCAAGCAAATTTTCAGAGATAAAAGTATGCTTCGCTTGATATTTATTCTGCCAATTTTACAACTTTTAATCCTTTCCAATGCGGCTACTTTTGATGTAAAAAACATAAGGGTGACCATTGCCGATTATAGCAATTCCTCATCATCTCGTGCTTTGATAGATAAATTAAATGCCAATGCTTACTTTTCGGAAGTGCAAAGCGTATCTCATACACAAGAAGGCATAGAGCAATTAAATCGCGGGAAAACCGATGTGGTGATCGAAATTCCAAACCAGTTTGAAAAACAATTGCAAAACGGAAACACCACCCAAATCCAAGTCTTAATAAATGCCATAGACGGCGCCACAGCTGGCGTACAAAATGTGTACATTACTCAAATCGTTCAACTCTTCAATCAGAACATTCAGGTGGAAAACAAACACGTAGTCAACGAGCAAATACTACCAAATCGCATCGAAACCATTCCATCATTTTGGTACAATGCTACGCTTAATTATAAAACCTTTATGGTGCCGGGAATTTTAGTTTTATTGGTAACGATGGTAACCTTATTCCTTTCTGCAATGAATATCGTAAAGGAAAAAGAATTGGGAACTTTAGAGCAAATTAACGTTACCCCTATTAAAAAACACCAATTTATCATTGGAAAACTATTTCCATTCTGGGTTTTAGGGCTTATAATTTTAACCATCGGATTGCTGATTGCTAAAGTGGTTTTTAATGTGCCAATGTTGGGCAATATCCTGTTGGTTTACTTTTTCACCGCCGTTTATCTCCTACTTATTTTGGGCTTTGGTCTATTTATTTCCAATCATACTGAAACCCAACAACAAGCTATGTTTATTGCTTGGTTTTTTATGGTCATCTTTATTTTAATGAGTGGATTGTTCACCCCAATTGAAAGCATGCCAAAATGGGCACAAAACGTGACATTATTAAATCCTATCCGCTATTTTGTGGAATTCATCCGCATGGTTTTACTAAAAGGCGCAGGACTTCAGGAAGTATTACCCAATTTAGGCATTATTGTTTTTTTTGCCTTTGCCGTTAACGGATTGGCGGTTTGGAGTTATAAGAAAGCGAATTAATAAAAATATCCTATATTTTTTACAAAATCTCTAAAACTACCAAATTAAAAAAACAATATATTTGTTCGATTAATTAATTTCAAATGCAACTCGTTTTCGCCTCCAACAACAAGAATAAAATCAAAGAAATCCAACAGTTACTTCCTGAAAGCATATCCATCTTATCTTTGGAAGACATCGGTTGCGATGTGGACATTCCCGAAACGGCCGATACGATTGAAGGCAATGCTATTTTAAAAGCCAATTACGTGACTGAAAATTATGGTTACAACTGTTTTGCCGATGACAGCGGACTGGAAGTGGAAGCCTTAAACGGCGCGCCCGGAGTCTATTCGGCACGATTCGCAGGTTCGCAACGCAATGATAATGACAACATTAACAAGGTGCTTGAACTCCTTGAAAACGAAACTAATCGTAAGGCCAATTTTAAAACCGTTATTGCACTTAATTTAGAAGGAAAACAACATCTTTTTACCGGAATAGTAAACGGTGAAATCATAAAAGAGCCCCGTGGCACGAATGGTTTTGGCTACGATCCCATCTTTATCGCCGATGGTTTTTCCGATACTTTCGCGCAAATTTCACTCGAAGAGAAGGCTAAAGTAAGCCATCGCGGTAAGGCTGTCGCCCTTCTAACGTCCTTTTTAAAAAAGTAACTAATTGATTTTCAATAGTTAATAAAATTTTAATATTGAGTTTTGTATTAGTTTATTCCATTAATAATCAATACCTTTGCACCCAATTTAAAATATTTTATGAATAAATTTGAACAATTAGGATTGAATGAGTCGCTACTGCTGGCGATCAAAGATCTAGGATTTGAGAATCCGTCAGAAGTGCAAGAAAAAGCGATTCCAGTACTATTGGAACAAAACACAGATTTAGTTGCCCTAGCGCAAACAGGTACAGGGAAAACCGCCGCTTTTGGTTTTCCGCTAATTCAGAAAATTGATGCTGAGAACAGAAACACTCAGGCATTAATTTTGTCGCCGACACGTGAGTTATGCTTACAAATCACCAACGAGATTAAACTATACTCAAAGTACATAAAAGGGTTACATACTGTGGCTGTTTATGGTGGTGCAAGCATTACAGAACAAGCTAGAGAGGTAAAACGTGGCGCACAGATTATTGTGGCTACACCAGGTAGAATGCAAGACATGATTAACAGAGGTCTTGTAAACATTAAAAACATCGATTTCTGTATCTTGGATGAGGCAGACGAGATGTTAAACATGGGATTCTACGACGACATTTGTTCCATATTATCGGACACACCGGATGAGAAAAACACATGGTTATTCTCTGCAACAATGCCTGCTGAAGTAGCACGTATTGGAAAACAATTCATGTCTAACCCTGTAGAAATTACAGTTGGACATAAAAACTCAGGATCGGCTACGGTTTCTCACGAATTTTACTTAGTAAATGCACGTGACCGTTATGAGGCTCTAAAACGTTTGGCGGATGCTAACCCGGACATTTTCTCGGTAGTTTTCTGTCGTACGAAAAGAGACACTCAGGCTGTTGCAGAAAAATTAATCGAAGACGGATACAACGCTGCGGCATTGCACGGGGATTTATCTCAGGCACAACGTGACGGGGTAATGAAATCGTTTAGAGGTCGTCAGATTCAGATGTTGGTTGCTACCGATGTAGCGGCGCGTGGAATCGACGTGGATAACATTACGCACGTAGTGAACTATCAGTTACCGGATGAAATCGAAACCTACAACCACCGTTCAGGTCGTACAGGTCGTGCAGGAAAATTAGGCACTTCCATCGTAATCATTACGAAAAGTGAATTGCGTAAAATTTCGGCTATCGAAAGAATCATCAAACAGAAATTCGAAGAGAAAACGATTCCTAACGGAATTGAAATCTGCGAAATTCAGTTGTTGCACTTAGCAAACAAGATTAAAGACACCGAAGTTGATCACGAAATCGACAGCTACTTACCGGCAATTAACGACGTTTTAGATGGTTTATCTAAAGAAGAACTAATCAAGAAAATGGTATCGGTAGAATTTAACCGATTCATCAACTACTACAAAAAGAAAAGAGATTTATCCAGCCAACCGGGTGGTGAAAGAAGTTCTGAAGCAAGAGCACCTCAAGCAGGTGACGCGGTTCGTTATTTCATCAACATCGGTTCAAGAGACAATTTCGATTGGATGTCATTGAAAGACTACTTAAAAGAAACATTAGACTTAGGTCGTGATGACGTATTTAAAGTAGACGTTAAAGAAGGATTCTCTTTCTTTAATACCGATGCAGAACATTCGGATAAAGTAATGGAAGTCTTAAACAACGTTCAATTGGAGGGAAGACGTATCAACGTTGAGATTTCCAAAAACGACGGTGGCGGAAGACGTGACCATAACGGAAGAAATTCAGGCGGTGAACGAAGAGGCGGCTTTGGCGGTGAACGCAGAGGCGGTTTCGGAGGAGAACGCAAAAGTTTCGGAGGCGATCGCGACAGAGCTCCAAGAGGCGAAAGAAGTGACCGTGGCGGTTTTGGCGGAGAAAGACGTTCATCGTCTGACCGTCCGGAGAGAAGAAGCGATTCTTCATCATCGGAAAGAGCACCACGTAACGAGCGTCGTTCCGGAGGTACATCACCAAGACAATCCGATAGCTCGGCACCTAGAAGACCAAGAAGAAGCTAATTCTTTTTGTTAATTTTCTTCTAATAGAAATAAAAACTACGAAATATCTCTTACATTTAGACCTTTCTAAATTCAGTATGAAATATCTCGTAGTTTTTTTATTGGCCTTATGTTCGTTTAGTACTTTCGCTCAAGAGGGCGAGTATACCAAAATATCAGGAGTCGTCGTTAACGAGGCAAATTTACTTCCCAAAAGCGAAGTTAACATCATCAATCTGTCCACCGTAAAAGGAACCGCTACCAATGGAAGAGGCGAATTTGAAATCGATGCCAAAGTAAACGATACCCTTCACATATCCTATATCGGTTTTCAATCGATAAAAATCCGTGTTTCTGCCGATTGGATTAAAAACAAAACCGGATTTAAAATAAAACTTACCGAAAAAGCCTATGCATTGGAAGAAGTTTTCATTCCACGATACTTATTAACAGGCTATATTGAAGTAGATACCAAACTGATTGCCTTAAACGAATCCCAACGTTACAGCATTTCCGGTTTACCTTATGGGTATGAGTCAGGAGGAAGTTCATCCTCTCAGGCCGGTAAAATGTTAGGCTCCCTATTCAATCCTACCGATGCGTTGTACAATCTTTTCGGAAAAAAACCGAGAGAGATGAAAAAACTGCGTGAATTCAAAAAAGATGAAACCGTACGAAATGTATTGGCTTCCAAATACGATCGCGAAACCGTAGCCGCCATTCTTGGCATCGACAAAAAAGAAATCAAAGACATCCTTAAAGGTTGTAATTACTCCGATACTTTTATCGAAACCGCCAATGATTTGCAGATTATGGATGCCATCAAAGGCTGTTACGAGGATTATAAGTTATTGAAGAAGAACAAGTAACTAGGGCCAGTATTCAGATGGCAGAACGCAGTAATCAGATTTGAGTACAACACAACTACCTTAAGACTTTCCTTTTTAAATACAACTGATTTTTAAATTCGGAAGCGGATTAACCACTAAGTACGCAGAGGTTTCCGCAAAGAACGCGATATGAAGTTTTCACTCAGACATTCAGAAGGTTTTAAAATCTCCTGACTAGCCCTGATGGCAGCGGCATCCTTTTGTGGATCCCTATTTTTCATCGGGAGGAACAAAAAATAAAGCGTACAGCAGGAACAAGGATTCCAAAGAAGCCCAAACCAATCGCTCCAAAAACATTACCCTAAAAACTGATTTCTGCCTTCTGCCATCTGAACACTTACTACTGAACACTTACTACTGAACCCTCTCCAAATACTTCTTCGTAATATAATCAATATCCTTAATCGATTTTCGGGTCCAGTCGATGCGTTTTTCCAGCAATTCGGCTTCCGAAAGCTGCCAATCAATCTCCGAATGACGCAAACGCGAGGATAGCTGCTGCAATATAATCGCGGCCGAAACCGAAATATTTAAACTCTCCGTAAAACCGACCATTGGTATTTTCAGAAAACCATCGGCCTGTTGCAGTACCTCATCGGACAACCCCAACCGCTCCGTTCCGAAAAACAACGCTGACGGTTTGGTAATATCAAAATCCTCCAGCAAACAATCATCCTCATGAGGCGTGGTTGCAATAATCTGATACCCTCTCGCTTTCAGATCGTTAATACAATCCTGATTCGTACTGTAACGGTGAATATCCACCCATTTTTCAGCACCCAACGCAATTTCCTTATCGATTTTTTTGCCGTATTTCTGTTCCACCACATGCAACTCCTGAATCCCGAACACTTCACAACTGCGCATTACCGCACTGGTATTGTGCAACTGGAACAAATCTTCCACAGCCACCGTAAAATGCTTGGTTCGGTTTTGAAGCACTTCCAAAAAACGTTCTTTACGGTTTGGAGTGATAAAATCTTCCAGATAATTCAGATAATCGGGGTCAGATAAAAGGTTTTCCATTAAAAACGCGGGATTTTGAATATTGTTTAGTATTTTAGTCGGAGTTAATTCCTACGCATGACACAAGAAGAACTATTGCCGCAAATTTATAAAAAAGACGACAAAGCTTTCACCCTTTTGTATGATATGTATGCCAAAAGCCTTTTTGGTGTTATTTTCAACCTTATCAGGGACAAAGAGGAAGCAGAAGACGTACTTCAGGACACATTCGTAAAAATCTGGAAAAACATCGATTCCTATAACGAAAGTAAAGGTCGGTTTTTCACCTGGATTCTCAATATCGCCCGCAACACCGCTATCGATAAATTGCGTTCCAAAAACTTTAACAACAACCAGAAAAACTTATCGTCTGATAATTTCGTACATATCCTTGACGACCCTTCGAAGATCAACAATAAAATCGACACGATTGGTATTCAGGAGTTTGTCAAAAAATTAAAACCCAAATGCATCCAGTTAATCGATTTGTTGTTTTTTAAAGGCTACACGCAACAGGAAGCTTCGGATGAACTCGAAATTCCGCTGGGCACCGTAAAAACGCAAAACAGAAACTGCATCAACGAATTAAGAAACCTATTGAAAGTATAATGAACAGCAGAGAATATATAGAGAGTGGTATTTTAGAGCTTTATGTTTTCGGAAAACTTTCGGAAGAAGAAAAGCTTGAAGTACAGCAAATGGCCGCAGACAACCCTGCAATCCGTACTGAAATTGCAGCAATAGAGCAAGCAGTGATCAATCTTTCACACAGTGTTTCCCCTAACATTTCGGCGGAAACCTATGATAAAATCCGTGCCGAATTACTTGGTGATGACCCTAAAGTAATCGCCATGAAATCCAAAACCAATTGGTCGCAATACCTGGGTTGGGCTGCCTCCGTGGTTATTCTTTTGGGAGCAGCGTTTATGTACCTGCAAATGAACGATCAGATGAACGGTGTGATCAACGAGGAAATCGAGAAAAGCAAATCGGAATTCGATAAAATGCAAAAAACAATCGTAACACTGGAAGACCAAAACAAAGCCACACAAACCGTTTTAAACATCATTCGCGATAAAAACAACACGGTAGTCACCCTTGGCGGCCAACCCGTAGCACCAACCGCCGTTGCGAAAGTATATTGGAACAAAGCCACACAAACCGTTTACATCGATGCCGAAGGTTTACCGGAAGCACCACAGGGAATGGTCTATCAGGTGTGGGCACTAAAACTGGATCCGTTAACCCCAACCAGCATCGGTTTATTGGAAAAAGCCACCGCAGCCACAACCAAAATGTATAAAGTGGACAATACTACGGAAGCGGAAGCATTCGGAATCACTTTGGAACCGGAAGGCGGAAGCGCAACACCAACCATGGAACAATTGTATACGTTAGGAAAAGTGTAAATAGTTAGGAGCGTCCCGATAGCTATCGGGAGGTTTGGGCTTTATCAGCAGTCCCTATTCCCGCTATCCGTTACCCTCCTATCGGGGCTATTAGAGTTTCCATTTTTGTACCTTAACCAACAATATAATTCGTGCATTCGTGGCAATCAAAAAATGAAAAAGAAACTCGTAATCCTTTCCGGTGCCGGAATGAGTGCCGAAAGCGGGATCAAAACCTTCCGCGATGCCGACGGCCTTTGGGAAGGTCATGACATCATGGAAGTCGCCTCCCCCATCGGCTGGAACAAAAATCCGGAATTGGTGTTGGATTTCTACAACAAACGCCGCGCACAACTTTTCGAGGTACATCCCAACCGCGGACACGAAATCATCGCCGAACTGGAAAACCTGTTCGACATTCACGTTATCACCCAAAACGTAGACGACTTACATGAACGCGCCGGAAGCACTAAAGTGTTACACCTCCACGGCGAATTGTTAAAAGTACGAAGCATAGCCAATGAAAACCACATCCTCGACTGGAAAACCGATTTAAACCTAGGCGACACCGATAAACACGGCAACCAACTCCGCCCGCACATCGTTTGGTTTGGCGAAGCTGTTCCCGCCATTGACGAAGCCATCGACATCGTGGAAACCGCCGATTACCTCATCGTCATCGGAACATCATTACAGGTATATCCCGCCGCCGGTCTGATGAATTACGCCAAACAACACATTCCGGTCTATTACATCGATTTAAGACCGGCCACGATTTACGATTTACCTAATCCATTGGAAGTACTGTCAATGACCGCGAGTGAGGGAATGGAATTCGTGAAAGGAAAATTGAGATAAAAAAAAATGCAAGAGCCAAGAAACAAGATTTAACAGCTAAGTTTCGAATACATTGTTGAGTAAAAACATTTTATCTACTCAAAATAACTTCTTGTCTCTTGCTTCTTGCCTCTACCGCTCTGTTTTTCAACTTTTCGTCTTTCAACTCGTAACTTTTGCCTTTTGCCTTTTCAACTCGTAACTTATCCCTTTTCCCTTATCTCTTTTTAACTTTGTAACTTCAACTTAAAAAAGTATCTTTGCCCCTTCAAAAACAACACTTACAACCATGCAACTAACTGAATTGAACGCTATTTCACCCATTGACGGTCGTTATAGAAATAAAACTGTTTCCTTATCCCCATATTTTTCCGAAGAAGCTTTAATCCGCTACCGTGTTTTGGTGGAAGTGGAATATTTCATCGCCCTTTGTGAATTGCCGTTACCGCAACTTTCAGGTGTGGATAAAAACGTATACACCGAATTGCGCAAGATGTATGAGAACTTCTCCACGGAAGATGCCCTTTGGATAAAAGAAACGGAAAAAACAACCAATCACGATGTGAAAGCGGTGGAATATTTCATCAAAGCGGCTTTCGACAAGTTAGGATTGCAACAATACAAAGAGTTCATCCACTTCGGACTAACTTCACAGGACATTAACAATACAGCGATTCCGCTTTCTACCAAAGAAGCGTTCGAAAAAGTGTACCTGCCGGGCCTAATCAGCGTGGTGGCCAAACTGAAAGAATTAAGCATCGAATGGAAAGACATCCCGATGCTGGCCCGTACCCACGGACAACCCGCTTCCCCTACCCGTTTAGGCAAAGAAATTCAGGTTTTCGTAGAGCGTTTGGAAGAGCAGATGCGTTTGTTGTTCAACGTACCGTTTGCCGCTAAATTTGGTGGTGCAACAGGAAATTACAATGCACATGTTGTGGCTTATCCAAACAACGACTGGAGAAAATTCGGGAATGAGTTTGTAGAAGACGTTTTGGGCTTACACCACTCCTTCCCAACCACACAAATCGAACATTACGATCATTTCGCCGCCTTTTTCGATGCTTTGAAACGCATCAACACCATCTTAATTGATTTGGACAGAGATATCTGGACGTATGTTTCCATGGACTATTTCAAACAGAAAATCAAAGCGGGAGAAATCGGTTCTTCGGCGATGCCACATAAAGTAAACCCGATTGATTTTGAAAATTCGGAAGGAAACTTAGGGATTGCCAATGCGATTTTCGAACATTTATCGGCGAAATTACCGGTATCCAGATTGCAACGTGATTTGACGGACAGTACGGTTTTGCGTAACATAGGCGTTCCGATGGGACACACCTTAATCGCTTTTGAAGCTACATTGAAAGGATTGAACAAACTGCTTTTAAACGAAGACAAATTCGCCGAAGATTTGGAAAGAAACTGGGCGGTAGTTGCCGAAGCGATCCAAACGATTTTACGTCGTGAAGCCTATCCGAACCCTTACGAAGCATTAAAAGAATTAACGAGAACCAACACGGTTATCAACAAAGAAGCGATCCATAATTTCATCGGTACCTTAAACGTTTCGGATGCCATTAAAGCGGAGTTGATGCAGATTACACCTAGTAATTATTTAGGAATATAATGAAATTATTTACAACCTTATCTATTGTTTTACTCGCCTGTTTTTCAAATCAGGAAGTTTCTTCTCAGAACTACACCAATATGCTTCAGGGTTCTTGGGTAGCTTATAAGACTACTTTGAAAAGTGATAAAACTTCACAAAACATTAATTATAATTATTTGAAATTTACTTTTAAAGGAAATAATCTCTATATAAATATTGATCCGACTGTTGAAGTTTCACAAACTCCTATTCCTTTCACAATGAAAGGTAAACTTGCAAAAACAAGTAGAGTTTCCGATTCAGGATATATAATTGAAAAAATAAGTCAAGACTCTCTGACTGTTTCTGATTCATTTGAAAGCGGGGCAAAACGCTATCATTTTATCAATCAAGATAATGCCAGAAAAGAAAACATCATGAAATATGAGGGTCAAGATGTGATAGTAGCCTCAACATATTGCACCCCTACACAATCAACAAACATATATGAGCCTATTAATAAGATTCTAAAAGGAAGAATAAAAGGCAACTTAATAATCGAAGGAACCCTTAAAATTCATATAAAAGAGAAAAAAATCGAAACTACTATTATTTCTGAGAATCTTGAAAACAATAAAACGCTCAATAAAATATCTGAATCTTTAAATGATACTTTTGAGTTTTGGAATCTAACTCATTTTGATAAATTTAAAACGGTTGAAATCCCTTTTAAAATTATTGGTCAAAATATAAACAACTTTGAAACACTAAGAATTCAATTCTTATAAACTGTTAAAATAAAATTTCCCGACTTTGCGGTAACAACAAAGTATTAAAAAAACTAAAAATCCGCAACTTAAAATGGTTGCGGATTTTTTATGCAATTCAATTTTCGATTCCAATGTAGTAAAACTGGTCCCGGATGTGGTAAATCACCCTTAATCAAAATAGCCGTTTCAACCAAAACGGTCTATTTTTCATAAATTCATCTTAAAAAAGTCCGCTTTCGACGTTAAAACTTGAAAAACAGGGCTTTTTTTACTATTTTACGCCTTAGTACATTTTCAACATTCATTTTTTTACACGCCTATGTTTTTAACCATTGCTGCACCAGCCACTACCACTCATTTGCAACCCTTAATCAGTGATTTGGGGTTAATCCTTATGACTGCAGGAATAGCGGTGCTTATTTTCCGAAAACTGAAACAACCCTTAGTATTAGGGTATCTGATTGCCGGGTTTCTGGCGGGAAATCATTTCGATTTTTTTCCATCGGTAAAAGACACCCACAGCGTGGAAGTCTGGGCAGAAATCGGCGTAATCTTTTTACTGTTCAGCCTCGGATTGGAATTCAGCTTTAAGAAACTGGTAAAAGTGGGCGGAACGGCTTCCATAACGGCTCTGACACAAATTGTCACGATGGTCGCATTGGGTTTTTTGGTCGGGCAACTGATGGGTTGGAAAAAAATGGACAGTATTTTTTTGGGTGTAATCCTATCCGTCTCTTCCACGACCATCATCCTTAAAGCATTCGAAGAATTAGGGGTGAAATCACAGAAATTTGCCGGAAATGTTATCGGCGCCCTTATTGTTCAGGATATCGTTGCGATTTTAATGATGGTGTTGCTATCAACCGTAGCGGTAAGTCAGCAGGTTTCCGGAGGCGAATTGCTGCAATCGGTTTTAAAATTGGCGTTCTTCCTGACGATTTGGTTCATTGGCGGAATTTTCTTCATTCCTACTTTACTGAAAAAAGCCAAGGACCTCCTTACCGACGAAATGCTTCTTATCATCTCCATAGCATTGTGCCTGGTTATGGTTATTTTAGCCGCAAATGTTGGTTTTTCTCCTGCACTGGGCGCATTCATTATGGGTTCCATCATTGCCGAAACCACTCAGGCAGAACATATTGAACATTTGGTAAAACCCGTAAAAGATTTATTCGGGGCGGTTTTCTTTGTATCGGTGGGAATGTTAATCAACCCCGACACCTTAATTGAACATGCCGCACCGGTAGCCATCTTAACCGTGGTGGTGATTTTTGGACAGTCGATCAGTTCCTCTATTGGTTCGCTATTATCGGGGCAACCGCTAAAACAATCAGTACAGGCCGGAATGAGTTTATCACAGATTGGCGAGTTTTCCTTTATCATAGCCACTTTAGGCATGTCGTTAAAAGTGACCAGCGATTTCTTATACCCAACCATAGTAGCCGTTTCTGCAATTACCGCATTTACAACTCCTTACATGGTAAAATTAGGCACTCCTACGGCCGTTTTCCTTGAAAAAAAACTACCCCGAAAATGGGTCAGAGCCATTGCCAATTACAGTGCCAATACCGAAGCCATCAAAACCGTCAGTACCTGGCAGGTTGCCTTAAAAGCGTATGTTTTTCAGATTGTGATTCACTCCATTATCATAATGGCCATCGTACTGCTTTCTTCCAAATACATTTTGCCTTTGGTGGAAGGTTCCAAGTTTGGTCATGGTATTGCCGCCTTAATCACATTGGTACTGCTTTCTCCTTTCCTTTGGGCGCTTTCACTGAGACGAATTGCCGTAGAGGAAGTCAGTGAATTATTCGAAAACCGGAAACACCGTGGCCCTATTGTCTTGTTGATTTTTTTCCGAATGGCGCTCGGATTGTTTTTCATCGGATTCATCCTGAATAATTTCTTTTCTCCCGGAATTGCTTTTGTTGCCTTAATTATTGCCCTGACTGCCTATTTCCTGTTTCCGAAACAATTGCATGCCCGATACCATCGTATTGAACGTCACTTTTTAAGTAACCTCAATGATCGGGAAATAGCCAAAGAACAAAAAACACGGAAAGACCTGACGCCTTGGGACGGTCACATGGCTACGTTTGATATTGTTGCCGCATCCAATCTTATCGGAAAGACACTGGAGGAGCTAAGAATGCGGGAAAAAATAGGAATTAACATTGCCTTTATTAAACGAGGTGAAATTATGATAAATGTGCCCAGCAGAACCGAACGTTTGTTTCCGGGTGACGAGATTTGTGTTATCGGGACCGATTTCCAGGTAAAGAAATTCAAAAAATTCCTGGACCAGAACGAAATAGATCCGGCTGAAAAAATAACCGAATCGAACATCGTTTTGCAACATTTGGAACTGAAGAACGAATCGTTTATCGGAAAAAGTATTCGAGAATCCCAAATTCGGGAAAAAACCAACGGGCTGGTTGTGGGTATCGAACGCGAAGGCCGACGTATGCTTAATCCCGATTCCCATCTGATATTGGAACAAGGAGACATTTTGTGGGTTGTAGGCGATAAGAAATTACTAGCCAGTTTGAGTAAGAGTTAATTTCAACTATGAATAAGAAAAAAGGGATAAGTCAAAAACTTATCCCTTTTTTTATTATCTGAACACTAAATTATCTTGAATAATTCGGAGCCTCTTTAGTAATCGTCACATTGTGAGGGTGACTTTCTCCGATTCCGCTGGCAGTGATTCTTACGAAGCGACCGGTTTCCTGTAAGGTTTGAATATCCTTGGCACCGCAATACCCCATACCGGCACGAAGTCCGCCTATGAACTGCAGCATGCTTTCGTTCAATTCGCCTTTGTAAGGTACACGACCCACAATTCCTTCCGGAACCAGTTTCTTCACATCGTCTTCCACATCTTGGAAATAACGGTCTTTAGAACCTTCTTTCATGGCTTCCACAGAACCCATTCCGCGATACGATTTGAATTTTCTTCCTTCGAAGATAATCGTTTCACCCGGAGATTCCATTGTTCCTGCTAATAACGACCCTAACATTACACAATCCGCACCGGCTGCAATCGCTTTCGGAATGTCACCTGTATAACGGATTCCGCCATCCGCAATTACCGGAACGCCTGTGCCTTTTAAAGCCGCGGCCACTTCCAATACCGCTGAAAACTGAGGGAATCCAACTCCGGCAACCACACGAGTCGTACAGATTGAACCCGGTCCGATTCCGACTTTCACGGCATCAGCACCGTTTTGTGCTAAATATAAAGCTGCTTCCGGAGTCGCAATGTTTCCAACTACCACATCCAAATCAGGGAATTTTGCTTTTACTTGTTTCAAAACATCTACCACGCCTTTGGTATGTCCGTGCGCCGTGTCAATGATTACAGCGTCTACTCCGGCATTTACCAAAGCGGTTGCTCTTTCTACTGCATCAGCCGTTACTCCTAAAGCGGCAGCTACACGCAAACGTCCGAATTTATCCTTGTTGGCGTTAGGTTTTTGAGTAAGTTTAGTGATATCTCTGAAAGTGATTAAACCGATTAATTTGTTATCAGCATTAACCACCGGTAGTTTCTCGATTTTATTTTCCTGCAGAATTTCTTCGGCCGTAGCCAAAGTGGTACCTTCACCCGCAGTAACCAGGTTTTTGGAAGTCATTACTTCGGTAATGTCACGGGTATTGTTTTTCTCGAAACGCAAATCACGATTGGTAACGATTCCTTTTAAAATCAAATTGTCGTCCACAACGGGAATTCCTCCGATACCAAATTCACGCATCGCTTGTTTGGCATCTCCCACAGTAGCGGTTAGCGGTAAAGTAACCGGATCGATAATCATTCCGCTTTCGGCACGTTTTACTTTGCGTACTTTGGCCGCCTGTTGTTCGATGGTCATATTTTTATGTAAAACACCAATTCCTCCCTCCTGTGCCATAGCGATTGCCATAGAACTTTCGGTAACGGTATCCATTGCAGCTGAGACAATTGGAACGTTTAAAGTAATGTTTTTTGAAAATTTCGTTTTGATGCTGACTTCGCGCGGAAGTATTTCAGAATAATTGGGAACTAAGAGAACATCATCGTAGGTTAGCCCTTCTCCGATAATTTTAGCTGTGTGTGCTTTCATGTTGCAATTTGTAGTTGAATTGCATGCAAATATAACACAATTATCCGGTTTTCGAAAATGGTTTTAACTTATCTTTAAAAAACAAATTCCAAAGTAGTATAAAACACTCTTGGTTCTGACGGAATAATACCAGGCCCTGGGTAACCTGTTGCTCTTCTTGTAAAATACCAATTATTGGTTAAGTTGTTAACTCCGGCTTCTAACTTAAATCGCTTACATTTGTAAGAAGTTGAAAAATCCATCACTGCATAGGAAGGAATTTTTCCAAAAATACCATAAATGTTGTCATTAGAATCAGTTGGAAGGTTTTTCGCTTCCGTAAATTGTGACGAAACATAAGTATACTGAAACTGACTCAGGAAATTTTTATAACCGAAGCCCATTCCGGATTTCAGATTTATAAAGGGTACGAACTCGACTTTGTTTCCTTTCACATTAGGAACGTGTGATTTTAAATATTCTGATTCAGTCACGGATACATTGGTAAATACTTTCCAAACCAAATTCTCATTGCCTTTCAAAAAAGTACGGACTAAATTCCAATCCAACATTGATTCAAATCCGTAGGTTAACGCTGTCCCAACGTTATCGCGAAATCGCACTACAGTACCGGTACCGTTAGGGTTTGGGGCTTCATATTCTCCAATTTTGTCATTATAATACAATGCAAAACCACTAATATCAAAAGTTAATTTGTTTGCGATTATCCCGCGTACTCCAAGATCGGAAGAATAGCCTTTTTCGTCGGAGATATTCTCATCAATGGCCTGACTAGGACTGGCTGTACGAATATCATTAAACGTTACTGAACGGTAATTTTGAGATACGTTTCCATAAATTTCAATTCCATTTAAAGGTTTGTAACTTAGTCCTAAACCAAACAGAAAAAAACTCCGCTCTTTAACATTGTTTTCAAACTCCGTTTCATCTAAAATTACATTTCCCGCTAAATCTCGATTAATTTTTCTGAAATAACCATTTGCCTGTGTTTTGATACTCTCATAACGAAACCCCGGGGTAACTGAAAAACTTGGCGTGACTCTGAAAATATTCTCTCCGAAAACGGCTACGTTCAAATTCGGAAAAGTATAAGATGATTGCGTGGCATATAGCGGAAACTCATCAGTAGCCAAATCAAAATCAGCTTCATTCCCGGAGCTTCCCGGCCCTTGAATTCCCGTGTTGTTGGATTGATAATATTTTGCCCCTATTAAAAAAGCATTAGAGCTAGAAAAGAATTTGTATTTTTTCAGGTAACGCGCTTCGGCTCCCCAATTTATAAAATCACCTAGTATTAAATCGCGTTCTGTTCCCGGGGTATCGGAGTTTGAAACACGATTGGAACGATACCCCAAAGCTTTTCTGGAAGCATCCAAACCAAACAATTGCAATGAAAAATCGGCATTATGCTGAAATTTATGCTTTAAACGTAAGGAAAATAAATTCCAATCTACGGCAAACCAGTTTCGGCTCCTGTTGCTTTGTGTTGGATCCTGATAAAACATAAAATCCGTCAATCCGCCGGGTTGCTTTACTAAATAACTGAAATGGGTGTAATCGAAATGTAACGAAGTATGATCCGTAAACTGATAGTTCAAATTAGCGAAAAAGTTCTTGGCATCAAATTCGGAGTTTGGCCGAAATCCATTTCCTTGTTTATAATTGTAAAACGAATAATAGCTGAATTTCCCTTTAGTTCCGCTTAAACTGGTAAAACTGGTAAATAAATCATAGGAACCGCCTGTTAAACGCTGCGTTAACTCCATTTCTTTTTTACTTGGTGATTTCAGTTTGAAGTTGATCATTCCGCCGAATTGTGTTCCGTACTGTAATGATGCTGCGCCACGTATAACTTGAATCTCTTCTAAGGCTTCAGTTGGGGTTGCATAATAACTTTCCGGATACCCCAAAACGTCTGCACTGATATCATAGCCATTTTGACGGGTATTGAAATTGGACGTACGATTAGGATCTAAACCACGACCACCAATAGAAAGTTGCAATCCACCATCGTTACTTTCGTTAATGGTTAACCCAACCACCTGCGAAAAAATCTGTCTGGCGTTGTTTGTGGCTTTATTGGCCGTAATTTTATTTATCTGAACCACTTCGGTTTTCTTGCCTGCATAGATAGCTGTTTCCTCAATATCTTTTAATTTTCGGATGGCAGAAATTTTCTCTCGCTGCTGATTAATGACTACTTCCGAAAGCATTTGCCCTAAAGGCTCAAGGATGACTCTTAAATAGGTCTCGCTACCCGATACCAAAATTTGCTTCTCCTGCATGGCATAATTTTCAGCAAAAAACAAAACTACATAATTGCCTTTAGCGGAAAACTGCATGGTAAAATTCCCGGATTTATCGGTAAAAATGCTTTTACCGCTTACTGTATTAATTATTTCCACACCAGAAAGGTGCTTCCCGTTACTATCCGAAACGCTTCCCGAAAACTTGAATTGGGAAAACGCATTAAATGATAGTAATAAAATAAGTAAAAATTTATAATCCTTTGATTTCATCGGTAAACGGAAGTATCCAGGTTTTGTGTTTGAATGATTCATTTTCTTTGGCAAGATTTACGTTGGGGTCGATATATTTTTGGCTTAAACGACCGTTTAGTGCGACATAGCTTTCCACGTACACTTCGGGCTCATTGTATCCTAAGTTTTTATAATAATCATGCAGATAATGAGCGTACTCCAATATAAAATCGGGTTGAAACGACATTTGCTTCTCCTGGAAAGGACTTAAAAACAAACTGTTATCCACATGAATGGCTTCCTTGGTTTTAGCATCGATTACTTTAAACTGAGTGTAACCTGATTTTTCCATGAGCATTACCCTCCAGGAAAAACGGAAACCTTCTTCAGTCCAGAAAAGTTCTCCTGGATAAAGTAAATAACGAAAGGGAATTAACAGTTGCAACATCATAAAAAAGGCAAGAAACCCTAACTTGATTTGGTTGGTATACTTAAATCCTTGAATTTTCACTTTATTGTTTTCAAATCGTGAAGTATCTAACTTCAGCTTGGAGAAAAGCCACTGTAAAACTTTATAATGGAAACCGGATTCAAAAAAAATCAGAGTACTGATAATCATCACATAAGGGAAAACGCCAATTGGAAACAACATTTTAGTAAATACATGAAAAACTACCACCAATATAAAACCAAAAAAACGGGTTTTTCTGTATAACAATAAAAACGGAATCGTTAAATCGTATAAAGCGCCACTCCAGCTAAAAAAATAATGTATCCAATTTTCACGGAGGAAACTACCTACCACAGGCATGCCGCCACTCATGGGAAGCCACATTTTTAAAGGTTGTGCCTCCAGCCAATCGGAATTCAATTTGGCTAAACCGGCGTAGAAATACACGATTCCCAACATTAGTTTTAATACGTCTACCGTCCAGGCCGGTACTCTCTGAAATGCGAATGCATTATTTCTATAGGCATCAACAGAATAAGCCGCGTTGGCCGGCAGAAAAATCATGATGAAACTTACCAGTGAAATAAAGTAATAATGATTCAGATACGTGGTTTTATCCATCAGTTCGATATAAGTAAAACTCAGGAAAAACACTAGAATTGCAATTCTGTATTTGTACCCAATGGCAACCATAAGCGCCGAAAGCCCACAAATTAAAAACAACACATACGTGAAATCCCCTAAAGGCCTAACCCATTCAAAACCGTAAAAGGTAAAATGGAATTGTGGCTTAATGTACATCTTCTCCACCCATCCGTAACTCAAAAAACGGACAATACTGAAAAGCATCATTAAACCAAACGCCAGCCTAAAAAAAGCCAGCGTTACAGTTTCTGTTGTTCTATTAAAATAGTCTTTAAAAGCTTCAATCATGATTAATCACCATCTGCATCTACATAATCCACCGTAATGTTTAAGGCAGGCATCATATCGGTTTTAAAGAAAGTAACGTTACGTTGCAATTCGTCGTATGCTGTAATCATTTTACTGTTATCGTTAAAAATCTGTTCCGAAAAACTATCACTTAACAAAGCAGTGGCACCAAAAATTGTCGTGAACTGATTATTAATAATAGTACTTAGTGATTGTCCGTCTTTAATTACATTTAAATAATTTAGATACGCCTTCAACCCTTCTCCATTTATTGAAGAACTAAAATGCTTTCCGTTAAAAAAATCCTGAGTTGCCTTTACAGCCTCGTTTAACAATACTTTTGAAACATCATTTTTGTAATATGCCTCCACTTTATTGGTATAGGTGGTTCCTGTTGAAAAAACTCCCGCAGGAATTCCAACTTTTCCGGCACGGATATTTTTCTCGTAATTCTTAACAACAATATTGACCATTCGATTTACAGAACTGCTCACTGCATTACCATTGTTATTTATGAACGTATTTCTGTAAGAACCGGTCCAGTCATTCACAATTAAATCCGCATTGGATTTAAGCCGTCCGGTCAAATCTGTTAAATATTGTTTGTAATTGGCAGCATTCCCATTTGAGGTATAAAAAGTAACAATTGTTGCATCATCAGTACCCAAACCGTTAATCATGTAATCGATTGCAGGAAACCCTTGTTTATCGTATTGCGACAATAGCATTAAGTCGTAAGTTCCTGTAGTCACATTATTTTCAATGCCCGTGGCATTGGTAGGATAAATGTTTGTGCAATTCACCAAAGCCACTTCTTCCGCCTTACCTATTTCAAACATGGAAACGTATTGGAATGCTTTGTATGCATCTAACCATGCCGTCCTAACTGCAACTAAATTCTCTTCTGATGGTGTCGCATTAAAGTTCACAACTTCCGACTGAAGAACAGTTACTTTCGACTGATAATCTTCAAAAGAAGGAATAATAATATTATCTGCCCAATTGGTTAAAAGCGCTGTTCTGTCATAACCGTCCCCTGAAGAATCAGAACCACTATCACTGGAAGAACAAGCAGCAAAAAAAACCGAAAAACATAATAAAACAAGTATTTTTTTCATCTTGAAAATTTTTTGCAAAGGTACAAAAAAGCAGAAAAGTCGACTCTTCTGCTTTTATTTTTTTATTCTTAATTAACAGTTTGTGCCTGTTCAACAGTAAATCCGAAACGGGTTGCAATATCCGCTGCCAAATCATCGATATGCACATTCAAATAATCTACATCATACAAACCGTTAGTACCACCCATCAATTCGCTTAAAACCGCATCTACTTCTGCTTTTGACATATAAGGTGCATTGGTAGCAGGTTTATTAGTATAACGTAAACTCATGATAAAACCGTATCCCTCCGATAAAGCATGGAACGCTTTTTTTCCGGAATCCGTAACCAGTTTTGCTTTCCCTTCTTTTAAATAAAATACAGCTCTTACAGCCGAAACAAGCGCTAATTTTTGTTTGATAATTGCTATTTGTGCATCACGGGTCGCATAATCTCCGGCCACAATAGCCGCTCTGCCTTTACGGAAAGCCAATTCAAGATCTTCTTTCAGAGTTCCGAAATCCGAATCCGCATCAACCTGATTGATGTAACTGCTCCAGAATTTATATACCGGAATAGCTGCGGTTAGGTCGTCGGCACCATAAACATATCCGTAAGCCTCATCCCACAAATGCTCCATTTTCGTATAGTTCTTACCTGTTTCCAACACCTTGTTGGTATTATTATCCCGGTTGCTTCCTTCATCAAGAACCGCTGTACTCAGGTAATTATTTACAACTTGATCTAAGAAACAAGCTCCCATCATTCCTTTTAAAAGTACTTGTTGTGGCTCTAAACCATCGGCAGCAAACAATCTTTTGGAAGAACCGTCCTGATATACACCCGCAACTCCTTCAGAAGCTAAAACCCCTCCACTTGCAGAGCCTGCGTTTGTCAATTGGGTTTCAAAGAAATTACGAACCGAAACTTGCTCAGTCGTTGAACCTCCCCCTTGAAAATTCACAAAGAAATCTCTCGAAGCAGCTGTTTTATTTTTTAACTGTTTATCGGTAGCTGCATTTAAAGAAGCTTCATCAAAAGGTGTATTACTATTCGAATACATATTATACAACTTTGCAACATCTACCGAAGCATCGGCGGCTGCCTGGTTTTTGATATAATTCCCCATTGCATCCAACATTAAAATCCTGTTGGTCTGTCCACCATATTCAACTGTTGACGTTCCGTTTCTTTCAAATGTATACGTTGAGGGTACGGTATAATCAAATCCGGGTTCTTGAATCGAATCATCGTCAGAACAAGAAACCGAAAATAATGCTACAACAGGCAATGAAGCTAAAAGTACGTTTCTAAATGTCATATTCTTTTATTTAGATTGAGTTAAAATAATTTTGAATTGCAAATATATTTACTCATTCTAAATAAGACAAATTTTATTTAGATTATTTTTAAATAATTTTAACAGGATTATTTAGTGGTAAATCGTAAAAATTTTCAAAGCTTCATTGTAAGCACTTTCAAAACTCATCGGACTCAGATTGGAATCCGCTTTTACGGTGGTAAAGTACGAAAGCATCTTTTCGGTTGGCATGTTTCCGGTTAAATCGTCTTTGGCCATCGGACAACCGCCAAAGCCCTGAATCGCTCCATCAAAACGACGACAGCCTGCTTTATAAGCCGCATCTACTTTTTCGAACCATTTCTCCGGTGTGGTATGCAAATGAGCGCCGAATTCGACATTCGGGTATTTCGGAATCAGATTGGAGAACAGGTAATCAATAACTTCCGGTGTGGAACTTCCCACGGTATCAGAAAGTGACAGGATTTTCACACCCATATTGGCCAGTTTCTCGGTCCATTCCCCTACGATTTCCACATTCCAGGGATCGCCATACGGATTCCCGAAGCCCATGGAAATATAGGTTACCACTTCTTTATTGGTTCTGTCGGCAATGTTTAAAATTTCCTGCAGCGTTACCAGTGATTCGGCGATGGTTTTATGGGTATTACGCATCTGAAAATTCTCGGAAATCGAAAAAGGAAAACCCAAATACTGAATTTCAGTATGGATGGAGGCATTTTCGGCACCTTGTGTATTGGCAATAATGGCCAGTAATTTACTTTGGGTTTGCGACAAATCCAGTTTCGCCAAAACTTCGGCCGTATCCTGCATTTGCGGTATGGCCTTCGCCGAAACGAAACTTCCGAAATCAATGGTATCAAAACCTACACGCAATAACGATTGGATGTACTGCACTTTTTTATCCGTGGGAATAAATTCTTTAATGCCTTGCATGGCATCGCGCGGACATTCGATAATTTTGACTTTTTCCATTGAAGGTTTCGTGGTTCTGAGTGGCTAAGATACTATGTTTTATGCTTTTTCTAAAATCTTTTTATTGATGGCTTTCACCAGGGCCGGACCTTCATAAATAAACCCGGTGTATAATTGCACTAAACTTGCTCCTGCTTCCAGTTTTTCGATGGCATCTTCGGCGGTGTGAATTCCGCCTACCCCAATAATAGGGAAGGCTTTATTGCTTTTTTCGGAAAGAAAACGAATCACTTCCGTGGAACGTTTGGTTAATGGTTTTCCGGAAAGTCCGCCCATTTCAATTCGGTTTACCGATTGTAATCCGTCACGTGAAATGGTTGTATTGGTCGCAATTACGCCAGCAATTTTGGTTTCTTTTACGATATCAATGATGTCCAGCAATTGGTCGTTGGTTAAATCGGGCGCAATTTTCAAGAGAATTGGTTTCTCTTTTTGCTTCGTTTTATTTTTATCCTGCAACGTTTGCAGTAATTGTGTTAACGGTTCTTTATCCTGAAGAGCACGAAGATTGGGCGTATTGGGCGAACTCACATTCACTACAAAATAATCCACATAATCGTACAAGGCATCGAAACAGATTTCATAATCCTTTACCGCTTCTTCGTTAGGGGTGATTTTATTTTTTCCGATGTTTCCACCAATCAGAACCCCGTTGTTTACATTCAGACGTTTCACCGCTTCGTCCACTCCTCCATTATTGAAACCCATTCGGTTAACAATCGCCGAATCTTCCCGCAAACGAAACAATCTTTTTTTCGCGTTGCCCTCCTGTGCTTTTGGGGTAAGAGTGCCGATTTCTATAAATCCGAATCCGAAATTGGAAAGCTCTTTGTACAATTTGGCATCTTTATCGAAACCAGCCGCAAGTCCAACCGGATTTTTGAATTTCAACCCGAAAACTTCACGTTCCAAACGTTTGTCGTTTACTGTATAAAGAGATTTAATCAATGAGGAAATCCCGGGTATTTTATTTACAAATCGGACCAGCGAAAATGTAAAATGATGTACGGCCTCAGGATCGAAACAAAAAAGTATCGGACGAATAATTTGTTTGTACATGGTAGTAATTGTGTTGTAATGCAAAAATAGAAATTTGAATTCAGAATTCAGAGATTATCACACAGAATGTTTTATTTGTCAATTTTCAGAAAGCAAGGCACACCGTTTTAAATTACTGGCTTTCAATTCCTTCTGATTTTTAAAATTCTTAACTTTGTTAGTCTTTTTTGTTTAATTTAAATAGCAGTATCATGTATATAGTCCGAGAAATATTCTATCTGCAATTTGGCCGGTTTAAAGAAGCTAAAGCATTGTGCGACGAAGCCGTTGGTCTTGGGGTAATGACTCAACCTTCCGGCGGAAGAATCCTAACCGATTTTACAGGAGCCGGTTATCGTTTGATATTTGAATCGCCGTATAAATCCCTTGCCGATTTTGAAACCGATTTAGCCAAAGAAATGAACGCTACAGCCTGGAAGGAATGGTACGAGAAATTCAAACCTTTTGTTCATCATTCCGAAAGGGAAATCCTGAAACAGATTGCCTGAATGCTGTTAGCACTTCAAGAGATAATCCTACATTATCTCTTTTTTTTGAATAACCATCCGATTGAAATCAGGTATCTTTACAATAGACATTGCCCGAGCAAAAAGAATTACATCTAAGTATTTAAATCGAAAAAATGATTTTTGAGCTATTGGAAACGCAACAGCTTATTTTGAGAAAGCTGACACCCGAAACCTACGATTACCTATTTCAGCAGTATAACGACAACGAGCTGAAAGCATTCTTAGGTCTTGTTACCGAGGAAGAACTTGAAAAGGAGAAAGATAAATTCCGTAAAGGAATCGCGACCTATAATAAATCATTCGTGAATTTTCAGCTGATTGACAAACAAACCAACACTGTCATGGGTGCCTGCGGTTTCCACACCTGGTACACGGAACACCGTCGTGCCGAAATCGGTTATGCTTTAAACAGTGACGTTCACAAAGGCAAAGGAATCATGTCGGAAGCATTGAAAGCGGTTATCGATTATGGTTTTAGAGAAATGGACCTCAACCGCATTGAAGCTTTCATCGGACCGAAGAATGAGCCTTCCTTGCGACTGGTTCAGAAACTGAACTTCACTAAGGAAGGGCATTTGCGTAAGCATTACTGCAAGAACAACATTATGGAAGATTCACTTGTGTTTTCGTTGTTGCGAGACGAATACCTCCATTAAGTATTTCTTAACTTTTTGTAAGTAAAAAACGAAATTCATTTTGTAAATTTGATATATCATTGATTTTCAAAATATTACATCATGAAACCTTCTTCCAAAGTTATCGCCGTATTGTTATGCTCTTTGCTGATGACCTTTTGCAGAAATCAGGAAACTAATAGTGAAATGAGCCTGAACGAACCAACAGCAACACTTCAAACGGATATTTGTGATGATCCCGATGCGGCTATCGAATGCTGTTTTGCCAACATGCCCAAACAACTGACTTCCACCATGGTGATTCCGGACGATGACAGTAAGAGTGAGAAATTAATCATCAGCGGGACCGTTTACAGAAAAGACAAAACACCTTATCCTAACGTTATCATATATGCGTATCATACCGATTCAAAAGGTGAATATTCCAAAAAAGGAACCGAAACCGGATATCAGAAATGGCATGGTTCGCATCACGGCTGGTGCAAAACCGATAAGAAAGGCTACTATCGCATTGAAACCATTCGCCCCGCTTCCTATCCCAAAACAACAGCGCCACAACATATTCACTCGGCAATAAAAATTCCAGGCAATGAACCCTTTTACATTACCGATTTCATGTTTAAGGACGACCCCAACCTTCCCAAAAACATGCAAAACAAGTATTCTCTTCAGGGCGGCTCGGGGATTGTGGATGTCAAGAAAGTTGGCAATGTATGGATGGGGAAAAGAGATATTGTTTTGAATTGATTATATTAAAAAAGCCTCCGGATTTGGAGGCTTTTTTAATATTAATTTTCTTCTTCAACCGTGTGTGACTTGGAATACACGCGCCATTTTTCAACACATTCCATCATATCCTGAGGGATTTCGGTATCAAAACGCAGGAATTCTTTGGTTGTTGGATGCTGGAATCCTAATGTTTTGGCATGTAACGCCTGTCTCGGTAATGTTTTGAAACAATTATCGATAAACTGTTTGTATTTGGTAAACGTGGTTCCTTTCAGAATCAAGTGCCCACCATACCGTTCGTCGTTAAATAACGTATGTCCGATATGTTTCATGTGCACACGGATTTGGTGCGTACGACCGGTTTCCAATTTACACGAAACCAACGTCACATACCCCAATCGTTCCAATACTTTATAATGCGTTACCGCCCATTTTCCGTATTCTTCATTATCATAACACGACATTTGCATGCGGTCTTTCATATGACGTCCGATATATCCGGTAACGGTTCCTTCCTCTTCCGCTACATTTCCCCAAACAAGGGCAACATATTCTCTTTCGGAAGTTTTCTCTTCAAACTGTTTGGCTAAAAAGGCCATCGCCTGATCGGTTTTCGCCACTACCAGCAATCCGGAAGTGTCCTTATCGATGCGATGCACCAATCCGGGACGTTCGCTGCTGTTCATTGGCAGATTTTCAAAATGATACGCCAACGCATTCACTAAAGTCCCTGTATAATTTCCGTGACCCGGATGCACCACTAAACCTGCGGGTTTGTTTATGACCAATAATTGGTCATCCTCATAAACGATATCCAACGGAATGTTCTCCGGGATAATAATATTTTCGAAGGGCGGATGTTCTAACAACACACGCACCACATCATTTGCTTTTACTTTATAATTGGATTTCACCGGAATGTTATTCACGAAAATATTTCCGTTAGCTGCTGCCTGTTGAATTTTATTTCGTGTGGCGTTTTCCACTAAATTCATTAAAAATTTATCCACACGCAACGGCGCCTGGCCTTTTGAAGCTTCAAAACGATGATGTTCATACAACTCGTCTTCCAGTTCTTCCTGATCGGTATTCTGATTATTCTGCATTTTCTTCTGCCGGAACCGGCTCTAATTTTTCACTCGCATTAATACTATCCATTTCCTGGTCCTGGAATCCGGTTTTCCCGTCTCCCAAAACAAAATCAATTTTAGACGATTTTAATATTCTATCGCCTGCTTTGAGTTTTTTACCGTTCTGTTTCACTTCCAAAACCACATCTTTCGCCATATATTCCACATACTTCACGTCGCCTTCCTCTAAACCTAAAGCACGTAACGTTGACAGCGCTTGTCTGTATGTCTTCTGAACCAATTCCGGTAAGGCAACTTTTGTATATCCTCCCGCATTAATTTTTACATAAACTTTACGTCCGTCTTTCACAGTAACCGCCGGAAGCGGATCTTGTTCTACAATAGAATAAGCAGGAAAAGCAGGATTATAATCTACGGTATCTAACAAGTGTAACTCCAAATCGATATCATTTAGACGTTCTTCTGCTTTTTCAAGCGACATTTTGGAGAGATTCGGCACAGGAATTTCTTCGCCGTGGTTGGTTGCCACGCTTAAAAATTTCATCACGCCAAAAACAGCGGCGACAACAATAAGTAACGCTAATGCGAAGTTTTTAAAAAAGGAAGGGCTTGTTAAAAATTTTTTCCAACTCATAGTTTTGGTTTTGGACAAAGATATAAAATACTAAAGATTTTTCGTTTCTTCCGAAAAAGTAATTGTTTGCCTATGTCATCAGGAACCCACTTTTTCATTTTTATCGGAAGAAAAATATTTTTTGATGTGGGTTTCAACAAATAGTGATAATTTTGTAAGAACTATTACTTATCAAATAACGCACGATTTATGAAAAATGTTGCCATTATTATGGGAGGCTATTCCAGCGAATATCAAATTTCCTTAAAAAGCGGAAATGTAGTGTATAACTTCTTGGATAAATCAAAATATAACGCCTACCGAATTCATATTTTCAAAGAAAAATGGGTAATGGTGGACGACAATGAAAATGAATTTCCGGTAAACCGTCACGACTTTTCGGTGAATTATGCCGGAATCAAACTTGAATTTGATGTGGTTTTCAATGCCATTCACGGCACACCAGGAGAAGACGGACTGATGCAGGCTTATTTTGAATTGTTGGGTATTCCACAAACATCTTGTGATTATTACCAGGCAGCCTTGACATTTAACAAGCGTGACATGCTTTCGGTTTTAAAACCCTACGGCATCAAAACAGCGACTTCTTTCTATTTGGATAAAGGTGATGCAATCAACGAGGACGAAATCATCAAAACCGTTGGGTTGCCGATGTTCGTTAAACCTAACAAATCCGGTTCGAGTTTCGGAATTTCGAAAGTGAAATCGAAAGAAGAATTGCTTCCGGCCATTGAAAACGCTTACAAAGAAGATAACGAGATCATTATTGAAAGTTTCCTTGACGGAACAGAAGTGTCGGTTGGCGTCATCAATTACAAAGGAGAAACTACGGTTTTACCGATTACGGAAATTGTATCGGAAAATGATTTCTTCGACTATGAAGCGAAATATTTAGGGAAATCACAGGAAATCACACCGGCCCGAATTTCAGATGACATCCGTCAGAAAGTGGAAGCGGTTTCCAAAAAAGTCTATGAAGTCTTAAAAATGAAAGGTTTTTCAAGAAGCGAATTCATCATCGTAAACGGAGAACCGTACATGCTGGAAATGAATACGATTCCCGGAATGACCACCGAGAGTATTTTACCGCAACAGGCTAAAGAAGCCGGAATTTCATTAACTGAATTGTTTGATAATGCTATTCAATTGGCATTAGTATAATACGCAACATTATGAGAAAAGCCATATTTCCCGGATCTTTTGACCCCATCACCTTAGGTCATTTTGACATCATCAAAAGAGCGTTGCCCTTGTTTGATGAAATCGTGGTAGCCATCGGTATCAATGCCGAAAAAAAATACATGTTTTCTCTGGAAGACCGTAAAAAATTCATCGAAGCCTCGTTTAAAGACGATCCCAAAGTATCCGTGGTAACCTATGAAGGGTTAACCATCGATTTGTGCCACAAATTGGACGCTAAATTCATCCTGCGCGGACTACGAAACCCGGCCGATTTCGAATTTGAAAAAGCGATTGCGCACACCAACCGTCAACTTTCAGACATTGAAACCGTATTTTTATTAACGTCCATAGACACCTCACATATCAGTTCGAGCATTGTTCGTGATGTTATTCGAAACGGCGGCGATTATACCATTCTTGTTCCCCAATCTGTAAAAATAAAATAACAATGAAAAACATACTTAACTTATTTCTCTTAAGCACTTCCATGCTTTTTGCACAGCAACCCGATTTAAAAACGCCTTTTGAAAAAGGAAACGGAAACCAATCGGCAACCTATCAGGAGTCCATCAATTATTATCAGCTTCTTGATAAAAGTTTCGAAACGATTGCGATGAAAACTATGGGATTAACCGATAACGGAGAACCGCTGCATATTGTGACTTTCAACGCGGACAAAGTTTTTGATTTCAATAAAATCAACGCGCAGAACAAAGCTGTACTTCTGATCAACAACGGTATCCATCCCGGAGAAACTGACGGAATTGATGCAACCATGTTACTTATGAGAGATTTGGCCAGCGGAAAAATTGCGGCTCCGAAAAACACGGTGATTGTTGCCATTCCCGTATATAATATCGGTGGAGCTATGAACCGGAATTCGACTTCCCGCGCGAATCAGAACGGACCGGAAGCTTATGGTTTCAGAGGCAATTCAAGAAATTTCGACCTAAACCGTGACTTTATCAAATCAGACACCAGAAACTCGAGAAGCTTTCAGGTAATTTTCAATGTGGTAAATCCGGATGTTTTTATCGACAACCATGTAAGTAATGGCGCGGATTACCAATATACGCTAACTTACATTGCCACGCATTATCAGAAATTAGGCGGAAATTTAGGAACATTTTTTAACGAAAAGATGATGCCTACCATCCTGAAAGATCTGAAAGCGAAGAAAATCGAATCGGTTCCTTACGTAAACGTTCACAATAATCTTCCGGAAAAAGGATTTGCAAAGAGTATGGAAACGCCTCGTTTTTCCACCGGATATGCTTCCATGTTCAATACTTTGGGAACTATGGTGGAAACACACATGTTGAAAAAATACAGCGACAGAGTTAAAGTGACTTACGAATACATGTTGTCCACTTTAAATTATACCGATCAAAATACCGCTGAAATCAAGAAACTGCGTCAGGAAAATGCAACGGGTTACTATCCGCACAGTCGCTATACCGTTCAATGGGAAATTGACTCTGCAAAAGTGAAACAGATTCCGTTTTTAGGTTATGAAGGAAAATACAAAACCAGCGAGGTTTCTGGAAAACAACGTTTGTATTATGACCGTACGAAGCCGTTCAGCAAAATGATTCCGTATTACGAAGTCTATAAAGCAAAAAAGGAAATCCTCATTCCGGAATCGTACATTGTCCCGAAACAGCACTGGGAAGTAATCGACTTGTTGAAATTAAACCGAATTGAAATGACGCCGCTAAAAAAAGACACCATTCTTAGCGTTGACAGTTATAAAATCACGGAGTATAAAACTTCCAAAGAAGCCTTTGAGGGACATTACGGACATTACAACACTTCGGTAACTACCACGCGTGAGAAAGTAAAATTCAGTCAGGGCGATTTTGTGATAAAAACCAATCAGAAAAACGTAAAATATCTTTTAGAAACCTTAGAACCGGAAGCTACCGATTCGTTTTTTAACTGGAATTTCTTCGATACGATTTTACAACAGAAAGAATATTATTCTGCCTATGTTTTTGAAGATCTGGCCAAAAAGATTCTGGATGAAAATCCACAATTAAAAGCCGAACTGGAAAAGAAACGTCAGGAAGACAAAAAGTTTGCCGAAAATGGCGATGCACAATTGGACTGGGTGTATAAACATTCCAAATACTATGAAAAAGAGCATTTGCAATATCCGGTTTACAAAGTAATGCGTTATTAATCGTCCAATAACTAAAAAAGGTCACAACGAAAATTTTCCTTGTGACCTTTTTTTATTCCGATAGTCGAAACTATTTCTCTTCTTCCTTCTTGATTACATTACGGGCGACTTCAATTTTGAATTTCTTGCCCTTCATTTTTTCGTCTTTAATGTTACGTAGCAATTCATTTACTTTTTTGAATTTCACTGCCGCAAACGAAACGAAATCTTTGACTTCAATCAGTCCCAAATCGCCTTTTTCCAGTTTTCCTTTTTGCGAAAAGAAGCCCACGATATCAATCTTATTCAGCTTGTTTTTCTTTCCGCCGCTGATATAAATGGTTTGGAATTCGGGTGGTTTCGGTAAGGATTTGGCATTGTCCACATTTAAAACCGGCATCTGATAATCGATATACTCCAATTTTTTCTCGCTTTCGTGAACAATAATATAAGCCGTTCCCGAAGCCAACATTCTGGCTGTTCTACCGTTTCGGTGCGTAAACTCATCTTCCTTCAAAGGTAAATGATAATGAATAACGTGATTCATTTCCGGAATATCCAAACCACGCGCTGCCAAATCGGTCGTCACCAGATAACTCACACTGCCGTTACGAAACTGAATTAAAGCGCGTTCGCGTTCGTCCTGATCCATGCCTCCGTGATAATAGGTGGCGTAAATTCCTTTTTCGTTTAACGTTTCGCTGATACGTTCCGCTGCATCACGATGGTTACAGAAAATAATCGCCGATTCCGATTGCAACGAACAAAGCAATTGGAACAGACTTCCGATTTTGTCTTTCTCCTTGGAAACGATCATTTTCATCGAAAGATTTTCGTTTTCCTTTTCGGTCGGAACAAAATCCAAAACCGTCGGATTCACCACGCGAGTGTATTTCGGAATTTCAATATCGGAAGTTGCCGATACCAAAATACGCTTGCTCAGTTTCGGTAATCTGCCAATGATATACGACATCTGCTCGTGGAAACCCAATTGCAGGGATTTGTCGAATTCGTCCAAAACCAACGTCTGAATCGTATCGATCTTAAACGTCTCACGGTCGATATGGTCGGCAATACGTCCCGGCGTTCCGATTAAAATCGCAGGTGGATTGCTTAAGTTCTTAATTTCGGTTTCGATATTATGTCCGCCATAACACACATTGACTTTGTAATCGACGGTCATTTGTTTCCAGACTTGCTGTATCTGCAAACCCAATTCTCTTGAAGGTACAATAATCAAGCATTGCACCGTATGGATTTCGGGCTGCAACATTTCGAAAATAGGCAATAAAAAAGCCAGTGTTTTTCCGGAACCTGTTGGCGAAAGCAGTAAAACATTAGGGTCATTCAAAATAGCATCCTGTGCCATTTCCTGCATTTCGTTAAGACTTTCAATTCCTAAATTGAGAAGAATATTATTGGAACGGGGATTTTTATACATGCGGCAAAGGTAAGGAAAAAGTTTTCAGCGGTCAGTCGCGGTTTGCGGGTAGTGTATTTTGAAAATCAATATTCTTAAGATTTTGGGAGCGTCCCGATAGCTATCGGGAGGTTCGGGCTTCTTTGGATTCCCTGTTCCTGCTGTACGTTACAATCTGTCATTGCGAGCTCGCGAAGCAATCTCACAACGCCAGGATTTCCACTCTCATCAGGGCTATCAAGCCGGCTTTAAAACCTTCTGGATGGTTGGAAAAAAGCAACACATTCTTTGCAACGCAGATTCGCAGATTAAAATCTCAATCAACTAACTAATCCGCGGTTAAATTAAAAAAATCTTCGTGTTCTTCACGTAAAATTTTGCGCGCTTTGCGGTTAAACTAACCTGCCAGAAAAAAAACAAAAGCCATTAAACCACTTTTTCTTCCTGAAACAGTAATTTTATGTTTTCATACGAATTGCCAAGCGCTTCCTTAATTTCCTCTGGTTTCAGCCAGGCTACTTTTTCAATTCCTTCGTCTTGCTGACCAACCGGAATTCCGTCAAAATCGGTTTTCATTTCAAACCAATGCGTGATTTTCAGTTTATAGCGTCCGTTGCGTTTGAAAACGTGATAGGTTTTTTGCAGTTTTTGGGTGATTTTTAATCCGGTAACGCCGGTTTCTTCTTCCACTTCACGAATGGCCGTTTCTTCGATCACTTCCCCTTTTTCGGTTCCGCCCTTTGGCAAATCCCATTTTCCGTTGCGAAAGATGAATAAAGCTTCACCGTTTTTATTGAAAACCAAACCGCCACCGGCTTTTACAGCTGGAATTTTTTCTTTTAATTTGGTAAGAATCTCTTTTTCATCGGGATGGTATAAAAATGCTTTTTGAATTTTATTCTGAAACATTTTCACAATAATTTGCTTGATATCAACGGTTTCCAAAAGAAAAAGTTGAAAATCGGTTTCTTTAACAACTTGATTTGTTAAGAAAAGAGGCTTATCGTTTACAAAAACTTTATACATTTGTAGTATGATTTTTAACACAGACACAGCTAAAAAAACTGCCGAATTGCTTTTACAAATAAACGCAATTAAATTAAATCCAAAAAATCCTTTTACATGGGCTTCTGGATGGAAATCGCCTATTTACTGCGATAATCGTATAACCCTCTCATTTCCACCGATTAGAAATTACCTTCGTGAGGAATTTGCCAAAAACATCGAAAAACAATTTGGCAAACCCGATGTAATTGCCGGTGTGGCCACCGGGGCCATCGGAATCGGGATGCTTGTAGCCGAAATTATGGGACTTCCGTTCGTATATGTTCGTCCGGAACCCAAAAAACACGGACGCGAGAATCAGGTGGAAGGCTTTTTACAGAAAGGGCAAAACGTATTGGTAGTGGAAGATTTGATCAGTACCGGAAAAAGCAGCCTGCAGGCAATCGAAGCTTTAAAAGCAGCCGGTGCGAACGTTAAAGGAATGGTAGCCATTTTCACTTACGGATTTGATATCGCAGAAAAAAACTTCAAAGATGCCAATATCGAAGTGTACACGCTTGGCAATTACGACATGCTTTTAAAAGAAGCTGTTGCCAGACAATACATTACCGAAGACGAGTATGACACACTGAAAGAATGGCGTAAAAGTCCGTCAACCTGGGGTGTGGAAGTTGAATAGAACATACAAAATTTACATATAAGAATATGAATTTAGAAAGCCCAAAAGTTAACGTCGAAAAATCAGCCGAATATTTGTTTACTTCTCTGACAGACGTTAAGAATTTTGAAAAATTAATGCCGGATTCCATTGCTAAATTTGAGGTATTGGATGAAAATGCTTTTATCTTCGGATTGAAAGGTATGCCGGAAATCAAATTGAAAATGAAAGACAAAGTAGCGCCAAACAAAGTGGTTTTGGGAGCTGCGAGTGATAAATTACCGTTTACGTTAACGGCCAACATCAATTCACTGACGCCAAACACTTCGGAAGTACAATTGCTTTTTGATGGCGATTTCAACCCTATGATGGCTATGATGATTAAAGGACCAATCAGCAAGTTCATTGAAACTTTGGCAGCCAACATGAATAAATTATAATTCCGAACTTCGGAATGCGAAAACGGCTTTCAGTTATCTGAAAGTCGTTTTTATTTAGTACAACATTTGAACTTCTTTAATGTCAAAGGTTTTCAAAGAATCATTGTCAAGCAGTACTTCCAGTTTTCCGTTTGCGGTTACTCCTTGGATAATCCCCATAAAACGAACACCGTTTTTATCTTCAAACGGCATCGGAATCCCTTTTTTGAATAATTTCTGATTGTAAGCTTCCCAAAATTTATCATAATCGCCAATTTGGAGTAAGGCTACATTGCGTTTCAGGTTTTGGATTATCGAAACCAAAACCGCTTCTTTGTCTAAATCGTGATTCAAAATACAACTCAGCGATGTCGCTTTGGGCAAATCATCAAAGTTTTTTTGATTGACATTCAGACCGATTCCCACCACAGAAAAAATTTCGCCATTGCTCTTCAAACTGTTTTCAATTAAAACACCGGCAATTTTCTTATTCTCTGCCAAAATGTCGTTAGGCCATTTAATCGCCAAATTAGAAATAGTAAAGCGCTGTAAGGCTTCTGTAATACTGACTGCAACCAAGACATTCAAATGAAAAATCGAAGTGATTTCGACCAATACATCCTTAACCAGTACGCTAAAAGTCAGGTTCTTACCGGATTCCACTTCCCACTTCGCACCCATTTGCCCCCTGCCGGAAGTTTGGTTTTCCGCAGTGACAACTGTGAAGTTTTCAACAAACTGGTTTGTCAGTAACGCTTTTAAAAAGTCATTCGTTGAAGGTGTGGCATCGAGTTTGATGATATTCATGTAACTATTTTTGCTTTATGAAGTTTAATCTTATGTTAAGGTTCAAAAATAAAGACAAAAATTGGTAACTTTGCGAAAAACATATTAAATAATAGATGGCGAAAAAGGAGATTAACAATGATGAGCTGTTGGCAAACATCATTAAAGGAATTGAAGAAGTAAAAGGTAACGATATAGATATACTGGATTTAAGAGCAATCGATAATACCGTGTGCGATTATTTCGTAATATGTAACGGTAACTCCAATACACAGGTTAACGCAATAGTTAGCTCTATTCAAAAAGTAGTTTCAAAAGAATTAAAGGACAAACCCTGGCATGTTGAAGGCAACGAAAACGGCGAATGGGTTTTGATGGATTATGTGAACATTGTAGTTCATGTTTTTCAGAAACACATCCGTGAGTACTACAACATCGAGAGTTTGTGGGGTGATGCGAAAATCACCACAATCGAAAACAAATACTAATAGTCATATTACATGTCAAAAGATAAAAAACCAAATCCTACCAAAATTAAGGTAAGTCCATGGATTATCTATGGTGCGGTACTTCTAATTTTAGTTACGATACAATTAGTTTCAAGCGGTTCCAATTTTCAGGAAGTCCGCCCTACTTCATTGTCCAAATTTTACCAATATTTAGATTCCGGTCAGGTAAGCAAAGTGGTTTTTAATAAAACGACTGCTAAAGTTTATCTGAAAAAGGAAGCTTTAAAAAGTAAAACACATGACAAGGTTGAAAAACAAACCATTTTAGGAAAAGAAAATGTAGGTCCTCACTATTCTTTGGATATCGGAAATCCCGAACTGTTCCAAAAGAAGTTGGATGAAGCCCGTACTGGCGGAAAATTAAGTGATTATTCATCGGAACCCGAAAGCAATTGGGGCGATATCCTAATCAATTTCCTTCCGCTGATCATCATTATCGGATTCTGGATTTTCATGATGCGCAGAATGTCAGGTGGTGGTGCCGGTGGCGGTGGCGGACAAATTTTTTCTATCGGAAAATCGAAAGCCAAATTATTTGACGAAAAGACCGATGTTAAAACCACGTTTAAAGATGTTGCCGGATTAGAAGGTGCCAAAGAAGAGATTCAGGAAATCGTTGAATTCTTAAAACACCCTGAAAAATATACCGAAATTGGAGGTAAGATTCCAAAAGGTGCATTATTGGTTGGTCCTCCGGGAACCGGTAAAACCTTATTAGCGAAAGCCGTTGCGGGTGAAGCACAAGTACCTTTCTTCTCCCTATCCGGATCGGATTTCGTGGAAATGTTCGTAGGTGTCGGAGCTTCCCGTGTACGTGACTTATTCAAACAGGCTAAAGAAAAATCACCATCTATCATTTTCATTGATGAGATTGATGCCGTAGGTCGTGCTCGTGGTAAAAACAACATGTCAGGATCGAACGACGAACGTGAAAATACGTTGAATCAGTTATTAACGGAAATGGATGGTTTCGGAACCAATACACACGTAATTGTATTGGCAGCCACCAACCGTGCCGATGTTTTAGACAAGGCGTTAATGCGTGCCGGACGTTTTGACAGACAGATTTATGTCGACTTACCGGACATCCGTGAGCGTAAAGAAATTTTTGAAGTACACCTGAAACCTTTGAAAAAATCAGAGGAACTTGATACCGAATTCTTAGCAAAACAAACACCGGGATTCTCGGGTGCGGATATTGCCAACGTTTGTAACGAATCGGCTTTAATTGCAGCAAGAAAAGGCAAAAAAGCGGTGGACAAACAAGATTTTCTTGATGCCGTTGACCGAATTGTAGGCGGATTGGAAAAGAAAAACAAAATCGTTACACCGGAAGAAAAACGCGCTATTGCGATTCACGAAGCCGGCCATGCCACCGTTAGTTGGATGCTGGAACATGCTGCTCCACTGGTAAAAGTAACCATTGTGCCACGTGGCCAGAGTTTAGGAGCTGCCTGGTATTTACCGGAAGAGCGCTTGATTGTTCGTCCGGAACAAATGCTGGATGAAATGTGTGCTACTATGGGTGGTCGTGCCGCAGAGAAAGTGGTGTTCAATAAAATTTCAACCGGAGCATTGAGTGATTTGGAAAAAGTAACCAAACAAGCCCGTGCAATGGTAACAATTTACGGTTTGAACGATAAATTAGGAAACATTACCTACTACGATTCTTCGGGTCAGAGTGATTACAATTTCTCTAAACCGTATTCGGAAGAAACGGCTCAGGTAATTGATAAGGAAATCTCCGGTTTGATTGAAAACGAGTATCAGAGAGCGATTCAGATTCTAAATGAAAACCGCGATAAATTAATGCAATTGGCGGACATTTTGATTGAAAAAGAAGTGATTTTCAAAGATGACCTTGAAACTATTTTTGGGAAGCGTCCTTTCGAAAAATCAGAGAGTGAAGCAATTACAGAAATGTAATATTTTATTTTAATAAAAATTTAGAAAAATCTTAAGGCAATTGTACGATTGAATTAAGATTTTTTTATCTTTGAGTGTTTTCAAACGCAAAATTTCGAGATTTTATATAATTTATGAATCTTTTCAGAAAATTTTTTGGTGCCGCTTCAGAAGGTTCTCATGATGATAAAGAAGGTGAATTAAGCCCTTATCATCCGGAGCCTCAAATGCCCATAGACGAACTTTTTACATTCAACTTCAAAAAAAACGGGGGTAAGTTTTTGTATTGCGAAAACTTAAACGAAGTGCACGATAATTTCGAAAGCATTTTAGAAGAAAATGATTGGTTTGAAAAAGAAGTGATGTGTCTGGAACCAAAACTTTTCAGCCTGTTGGATGAAAATAAATTAAACTACACAAATCCTAAAAACCCAACATTTTTACTGGCTTCCTGTGAAAATCTGATTGCCGATGAAGGTTCTATTCTATTCTCTTCAAACCAAATCAGACAAAACAAACCCAATGATTTACCTTCCCATATCGTAATTCTTGCCACAACCAGTCAGATTATCGGCAACAAAAGTGATGGTTTGCGCGAAATCAAAAAACGATACGACAAAGAATACCCTACCAACATCACTACTTTCAAATATTTTGAAAAGGCAAAAGAAGAGGACTTTTTACAGTACGGAAGTTGTCCTAAAAACTTATATTTGCTTCTTTTAGAAGACTTATAGTATGCATGAAAGTGTAACAAGAACCCTCTCGGGTTTACTTTATATTTTACTTCTTGTTTCAGCAACATTATATTCTGAATACAGTTTCTCGCTGCTTTTTGGCATTTTCATGTTTATCACGGTATCCGAATTCTGTAAACTGACTCACCTAAACCAAAACCTTCCCGTTCTCTTAGCATTGGGAAGTTATATCCTTTTTGTCTTTTTTAATAAAAACAACTTCACAACAGACATTTTACTTAACCTGGCAGCCCTTTTTGTGTCTGTCAATCTGATTGTTGATCTGTTCACTGAAAAACTGAAACCCAAGTCGGATCGCAACTCAAAATACGTTACCTTGTTTGGTTACATCATTCTGCCATTTGTCTTATTGATGAAGATCCCGAATATCGGACCACATTTTAATCCGAAAATCATAATCGGTATTTTTATTCTTATTTGGGTGAACGATACCTTTGCTTATATTGTTGGAAAATCCATTGGGAAACATAAACTTTTCGAGCGCATTTCACCCAAAAAAACCATCGAGGGTTTTATTGGCGGATTGATTTTCACCATGCTTGGCAGTTACGTTTTAAGCATGTATTTTACTTTCTTTTCCCCCATGGTTTGGATTTGCACCGGTTTGATTGTTGGGTTCTTCGGGACTATAGGTGATTTAATCGAATCGAAATTCAAACGTACAGCAGGAGTAAAAGACAGCGGAAAAATCATGCCGGGCCATGGAGGTATTCTAGATCGGTTGGATAGTGTTATATTTGCAATACCATTTCTTTATTTGTTTTATCAAATCTTAAACTATGTTCATACAATTTCATAAAGAGGGAGCTAAAATTATTTTAGGAACAACAATTGCTGTAGTAGCGGTTGTATTTTTAGCGGATGCTTTCATTCCGGTTTTCTGGCTGAAAAAAGCAGTTCAGATTTTTGCATTATTCATGTTAATCATGGTATTGCAGTTTTTCCGAAATCCAAAACGTGTAGTAGCCATAAATGACAATCATGTTATTGCTCCCGTGGACGGAAAAGTAGTGGTAATTGAAGAAGTGTTCGAACCGGAATATTTCAAAGAGAAACGTTTGATGGTGTCAATTTTCATGTCACCAATTAATGTTCACGTTACACGTTATGCCGTAAACGGGTTGGTAAAATACAGCAAATACCATCCTGGAAAATATTTAGTGGCATGGCATCCAAAAGCCAGCGAAGAAAACGAAAGAACAACAGTAGTTGTTGAAAACCGTGTTTTCGGTGAAATTTTATACCGCCAGATTGCCGGTGCTTTGGCACGACGCATTGTAAACTATGCACAAGAAGGGATGCAGGTTGTTCAGGGAACGGATGCCGGTTTCATTAAATTTGGTTCGAGAGTAGATTTATACTTACCTTTAGGTACCCAAGTTAATGTAAAACTTAACCAGAAAGCCGTTGGCGGAAAAACCATCATTGCCATTAAATAAACAATGGAGAAAGATTTAGACACCTTATTTGATGAAGCGTTTGAAAATGCGCAATTGATCCCGCAGTCTTCCGTTCCGATAGATTTGCAGTTGATATTGTACGGCCTTTACAAACAAGCCACTTCCAATAATTCGGATCGTTTTTATTTCCGACAGGAATCGCAAAATCTACGAAGTGCTTTTAAACTCAACGCCTGGATGCAGGTAAATCACATTTCACCGGAAGAAGCAAAAAAACAATATATCGAGATTATTAATAAACTCATGAAAGAACGAAATTTGTAAAAAGGTTTCGTTTTTTCTTTTAAACTAATTACCATGAAAATTCAAAAGTTCGCCTTACTCAGTTTTGCATTCTTAACGTTAATTGCGTGCCGACAAAAAAACAATCTGGAAGAAGTGATTCAGATTCCCGAACCGGAAGCACAGGAAACCCAATCGGTTTACGGAAATCCGGCCGATGTGAAAGCCGAAAAAGGTAAATTCAAAATGCGTGGCTTAACTTATGCCTACAACGCTTTAGAACCCTATATGGATGCACGAACCATGGAAATTCACTATTCGCGTCATCATTTGAGTTACTGTAACAATTTAAACAAAGCCATTGCCGGTTCCGATTTGGAGCAATGGAGCCTGGAAGACATCTTAAAAAAATCGGATCCGAACAATATGGCGATTCGTAACAATGCCGGAGGCTATTACAATCATAATCTATATTGGGAAGTAATGGCTCCTAAAGCCGGCGGTCAACCTAAAGACAGTCTGGCAGCAGCCATCAATCGTGATTTTGGTAATTATGACACCTTTAAAGCACAATTTGTTGACGCGGCAGGAAAACAGTTTGGCTCCGGATGGGCTTGGCTGGTTGTGGATAAAACGGGTAAATTGATGGTTGGAAGTACGCCTAACCAAGACAACCCGTTAATGCCGGACATGCCCATTTCAGGAATGCCGATCCTGGCACTTGATGTTTGGGAACATGCCTATTATTTAAAATACCAAAACAAACGAGGGGAATACATCTCAGCTTTCTTCAATGTGGTAAATTGGACCGCTGTGGAGAAAAAGTATCTGGAAGCCATGAAACGCGTGGTGAAGCAATAATCCTTGACATCATAATCAAACGAGAATCCGTTCTGCTTTTGCAGAACGGATTTTTTGTATTCAAACTAAAAAGATTATATTTAACTATAAAACATAAAACATGAAATCAATTCTAATATTCATAGCTACTGCAATGCTTAACACCACCGCATTCGCACAAAAAATAACAGAAAATAAAATTCCTACCGCTGTCTTAGTAAGTTTTAAAACCAAATTCCCGGCTGCAACAAAAACAACTTGGGAAATGGAAAACAAAAGCGAATATGAAGCCGAATTCATGATTGACAGAACAAAACATTCCGCTAAGTTTACCAAATCCGGAAAATGGATGGAAACCGAAACCGAAATCAAAATTGCGGAATTACCAAAAGAAGTTAGTCAAACCATCGCAAAAGAATTTGCAGGTTTTAGCGTTGAGAAAGCCAATATGGCCGAAACCTCAAATAATGGAACCGTTTATAAAGTGAAAGTAAAAAAAGGCAAAGAGATTTATAATGTAACGGTAACCGCTTCAGGCAAAACACTGAAAAAAGTTATTGAAAAAAAATAACAATTAACCTTCTTCATATAATAAAAAAGCCCCGAAATTCGGGGCTTTTATTTTTTATTTCAAACTCATTAAGCTCTGTTCAATCGTGGCGATTTTTGCCAAAGCATCGGCTTCTTTTTTGCGTTCCATTTCGATTACTTTCTCCGGTGCACCGGCTACGAATTTCTCGTTAGACAGTTTTGCCTGAACCGATTTCAGGAAACCTTTGTTGTAATTCAACTCTTCGGTTAACTTCGCAATTTCAGCATCGATATCGATATTTCCGGTAATCGGAATAAAGTACTCGTTGGATTTCACACGATATGACAAAGCACCATCCACTTTTTCGGAAACGTATTCCAATGACGTGATATTTCCTAATTTGGTAATTACCGAATCAAAATAAGCAGACGCTTTTTCGTTATTCACCACTTTCAATTCAATAGTGTCCTTGAACGGAATGTTTTTGTCTTTTCTGATCGTACGCACTCCTGAAATCACTTCCGTAGCAAAATCAAAATCGGCAATTAAGACTTCGTTATACGATTTTGCTTTTGGCCATTCCGCTACGATTAAAGCCTGTTCCGGAGTTCTTTCGGCGATGTGCTGCCAGATTTCTTCCGTTAAGAACGGCATGAAAGGATGCAACAATTTCAGATTCGTTTCCAGCATTTCAATTGCCTTGTCGAAAGTGGCACGGTCAATCGGTTGTTGGTAACCCGGTTTAATCATTTCCAGGAACCACGAACAGAAATCGTCCCAAACCAATTTGTATGTTGCCATTAAAGCATCTGAAATTCTGTATTTTTCGAAGTTATCTTCAATTTCCGCTAAGGTTCTTTGCAATTTCGCTTCGTACCATTCGATGGCCACTTTCGAAGATTCCGGTTGCGCGATATCGGCAACCTCCCACCCTTTTATCAATCGGAACGCATTCCAGATTTTATTGGCGAATCCTTTACCTTGGTTGCACAATTCTTCATCGAATAAAATATCATTTCCTGCCGAAGCACTTAATAGTAATCCGCAACGAACCCCATCAGCACCGAATTTCTCGATTAAGCCTAACGGTTCCGGAGAATTTCCAAGTGATTTTGACATTTTACGACCTTGTTTGTCACGAACCAAACCGGTCAGATACACGTTATTGAATGGCTTTTCACCGGCGTATTCGTAACCGGCGATAATCATACGGGCTACCCAGAAGAATAAGATATCCGGACCGGTTACCAAATCATTCGTCGGGTAATAGTATTTGAAATCTTCGTTCTCCGGATCCATGATGCCGCCGAAAACAGCCATTGGCCATAACCATGACGAGAACCAGGTATCCAACGCATCGGCGTCTTGTTTTAAATCGGAAATCTGTAACGAAGCGTTTCCTGTTTTTTGTTTTGCCAATTCCAAAGCTTCCGCAGGCGTTTCCGCAACCACGAAATCCTCTTTTCCTTCGCCGTAGAAATACGCCGGAATCTGTTGCCCCCACCATAACTGACGGGAAATGTTCCAGTCGCGGATGTTTTCCATCCAATGACGGTAGGTATTATTGAAACGGGACGGATACAATTTCACTTCTTCGGTTTCCAAAACGGCTTTGATGGCCGGTTTTACCAACTCTTCCATGCTTAAGAACCACTGATCGGATAATCTTGGTTCGATTACCGCTTTGGTTCTTTCGGAAGTACCCACTTTGTTTAAATAGTTTTCCGTTTTAGCTAAAGCGCCGATAGTTTCCAGTTCTTTGGAAATTTCTTCACGCACCACGAAACGGTCTTTTCCGGCATAATGCAATCCGAAAGAATTTAACGTTGCATCTTCATTGAAAATATCGATGATTTCCAGATGGTGCTTGTTACCCAATTCCTTATCATTCATATCGTGTGCCGGTGTTACTTTCAAACATCCGGTTCCGAATTCTACGTCTACATATTCGTCTTCGATGATTGGGATTACTCTGCCGCAAATTGGAACAATGGCTTTTTTACCTTTCAGATGGGCGAAACGTTCGTCGTTTGGATTGATACAGATGGCAGTATCCCCGAAAATCGTTTCCGGACGTGTCGTTGCCACTGTTAAGAATTCCTGACTTCCTTCAATTTGATACTTGATGAAATATAATTTTCCTTGTCTTTCCTCGAAAATCACTTCTTCGTCCGACAAGGTTGTTTTTGCTTCCGGATCCCAGTTTACCATTCGGTACCCACGGTAAATCAATCCTTTATTGTACAAATCCACGAAGGAACGGATTACGGATGCCGACATGTCCGGATCCATGGTAAATTTCGTTCTGTCCCAGTCGCAGGAACAACCCAATTGCTTTAACTGCTCCAAAATGGTGCCTCCGTATTTCTCGGTCCACTCCCACGCATGTTTTAAGAACTCTTCACGGGACAAATCGTTTTTATTGATGCCTTCTGCTTTTAATTTGGCGACCACTTTCGCTTCGGTTGCGATTGAGGCGTGATCCGTTCCCGGAACCCAACAGGCATTAAACCCTTTTAAACGGGCACGACGGATTAATACATCCTGAATCGTATTGTTCAGCATGTGCCCCATATGCAGTACTCCGGTCACATTGGGTGGCGGGATTACTATGGTGTATGGGGTTCTGTGGTCGGGTTTGGAATGAAAATAGTTGTTCTTCATCCAGTAATCGTACCACTTTTGTTCTGCTGCTTTCGCTTCAAATTGCGCCGGAATTGTCATATTCGTTTATTTCGGTTATTTGGTTATACGGATTCAATCGAGTTGTCCCGCAATGATTTTCTTAGTTTAAGTTTACAAAAATGCGAATAGTTTCCTTACTAGCCCCGATGGCAGTGGAAATCCTTTCCTTTCGTTACTCTTAACGAAAGGAAAGATTGTAACGTACAGCGGGAAAATGGTTTACGGAAAAACCCGAAACTTTCGCTCCTGATTGCCACGTTTTCTCGCAATGACAACTTTGGTATGCTTTTTGTAATTATATCTGCAAAAATAGCTATAACTGAGCAAATAAAAAAAGAGCGTTAAATTATTTGTTCATTTATTAAAACAATGTAATTTTACGATAACTATTAAAACTTAAAAAGATGAAAAAATTATTAGGATTAGTTGCAATTTTAGCATTTAGCGTTGCATCGTATGCCCAAAAAGGACCGAAGATAGAGTTCAAAGCAAAAGACAACACTATTGATTACGGAACTGTTTCTAAAGATTCGGACAATGGAATGAGAACTTTCGAGTTCACCAATACGGGTGATGCTCCTCTGATCATTACCAATGTACAGTCTACTTGTGGATGTACGGTTCCATCTAAACCAACTGAGCCGATTATGCCTGGCAAAACAGGAAAAATTGATGTGAAATACAACATGAATCCCGGTAGAATTTCTAAAACAATCACCGTGGAGTCGAATGCGGTAAACTATGAAGGTGGTAAAGTAGCGTTACGTATCAAAGGAGAAGTAATTGTGAAAGAAGAGAAAAATGTACTTGAAAAACAAAAAGTAGGACCGCAATCGTAACCAACTTTACATAAAATAGGAAGTCCCCGTGAAAGCGGGGACTTTTTTTATAATAACTTTTTAAGTTTGAATTCCATTTTCTTTCGAACGCCTTTTCTTTCAATCTCAATTTCTATTGATTTGCCGTCTTCTGCCTGAAGCATTTCATCTATTTTTTGCTTGTTAAGGTTACTGACGTTTTTCCTGTCGATTCTCAAAAGCTTATCGCCGGTTAACAGTCCGGCCATTTCCGCAGGCGAATTTTTACGAACCGAAGCAATTACATAAACCGGCTTTAAAGTGAATTTATATTTCAGATTACTGTTCTCAAATATCAAGTCATTCACATTAAGCATATTTCCTGGTTTAGAGTCCCTTACTAACTCTTCCTTCACCCATTCGATACCGCCATGTTGGACTTCAATTCCGCTCATATTGTAATTAAACGGATCGTCGTAAAAAATACTCTTTTTTAAAAACAATTGTTCTCCTTTATAATCCATAATCATGGAAAACCGTTTAAGCATCGCGCCTCCCAGAGAACCGTTTCTGTTTTTGATTAACCGTAACTGCTTGTACGAAGCGGTGTCCGGATAGGAAACCAAAGGCGATTTGAATCGGAACTTGGAAAACGCAATTTCATCCAGTCGTGATTTTTTCCCAAAGACGGTTCCTCCGATTCCTTCACCCAAAACGTCTTCAAAATAATTGGAATTGGATTTAATCTTGTCATTTTCAAACAACCACAAACCGTCACCCAAACCCGTATCCACCAACAGTTTCAAATCCAGCTCCTTATCGTCCAGCCTGGCACGGACATTCAGGTAGGCCCTGTCATTTACCACGCTTATAGGCAAAGGAGTAAACGATTTTATCCTGCTTTTATTCAGAATTTTTCTGTCCTTGTAAATGGTTACCTTTTTTTTCTGATAATCGATTTCGATGATGTTGTTCTTAAAAAATGAATAGCCTAAAATTCCGTTTACCGGGATACCGATACGGGAAGAAAAATTCAGACTCTCATCCAAAATAACCAGTAAATCAAACCCTTTATTGACATACCCACTCACATTGGCGGTGTTTTTATCCGAAAAAATGCCTTCTGCCATTTCTTCATTCCCCAGTCCGGAAATTTTTATCTTTTTGGTATTGTAAAGCTGAATGGTGTCGTTTTCAGGAAAACTGAAAATAAGAGAGGGTTCGGAACCCGAATCCAAAAGCATGTTTAATTTCGTGTTGTTTATTTCAACCGGAATGATAATCAGATTGTCTACAAACGTAAAAGGAACCGTAATTTTCTCTTTGTCCGATTCCCATTGAAAACCAGTTTGTCCATAGTAGTTAAGACTGACAAAAAGCAAAAAGACTAAATAAATTAATCTCATAAAATAGTTATTTTGTGAAAATTACTACATAAATATTTAATTTCCTAAAACTTTAAAAAATTAATAACAAATCGAATTACATAGTTTCTAAAAAATATTGCAAATTTGTATCTCAAAATAAACAAACCATGCCTAAAATTTCGTTAAAAGGCCAACAAATGCCTGAATCACCAATTCGTAAATTGGTTCCTTACGCAGAAATCGCAAAAAAGAAAGGTCATAAAGTATATCATTTGAATATCGGTCAGCCCGATATCAAAACACCGGAAGTAGCTTTAAATGCTGTAAAAAATGCCGATATTACGGTTTTGGAATACAGCCATTCCGCAGGTTTTGAAAGCTACAGAACCAAATTGGCGGCTTACTATCAGAAACAAGGACTGCCAATAAATACTGCGGATATCATTATCACAACCGGAGGATCCGAAGCCTTACTTTTCGCCATGGGAAGTACGATGGACGCCGACGATGAAATCATCATTCCGGAGCCTTTCTATGCGAACTACAATGGTTTTTCAACTGCATCGGGAGTAAAAGTGGTACCGGTAATTTCAACAATCGATACCGGATTCGCCTTACCTCCTATTGCCGATTTCGAAAAACTGATCACGCCAAAAACAAAAGCGATTCTAATCTGTAATCCGGGAAATCCAACCGGTTATTTGTATTCACAGGAAGAAATCATGCAATTGGCCGAATTGGTAAAAAAACACGATTTGTTTTTAATCGCAGACGAAGTATACCGTGAATTCGCTTATGACGGTTTTGTACACCATTCGGTGATGAACGTTCCCGGACTGGAAGAACACGCTATCATGATTGATTCGGTTTCCAAACGTTTCAGTATGTGTGGTGCCCGTATCGGATGTATAGTTTCCAAGAACAAAGAAGTAATGGCAACGGCCATGAAATTTGCACAGGCCCGATTGAGCCCGCCAACCTACGCACAAATTGCCAGTGAAGCGGCTTTAGACACACCTCAAAGCTATTTTGATGATGTGATTACCGAATACAAAGACCGTCGCGATACCTTAATCGCCGAGTTGAATAAAATTGAAGGTGTAAAAGTGGCTACTCCAAAAGGCGCTTTCTACTGCATAGCAAAACTTCCGGTAAAAAATGCCGATGACTTCGCACAGTGGTTATTGGAGTCGTATGATTTTAACGGAGAAACGGTTATGGTTGCACCGGCCGCCGGATTCTATTCCACCAAAGGCGTTGGATTGGACGAAGTACGAATCGCTTACGTTTTGAAAAAGGAAGATTTAATCAAATCCGTTCAGATATTAAAAGAAGCCTTAAAAGCTTACAACAACTAAAAAGAAAGCCTCTGTTAAAAGAGGCTTTTTTATTTTAAGGAGCTACACGTTTGGTGTTTCATAACAACCCTCTACCTGCTGTCCGCTGTATTTTTTGTTCCGATAGCTATCGGAACAAAAAGATGCCGCTCCCATCAGGGCTATAAAACAAATGCCGCTGCCTTAACCCCTCTTTTTTGGAAACACCTTAAAAAAAAACATCCCGTTGTTATAACGGGATATTTTTTTATTGAAATTTTTCTGATTATCGTTTCATTGAGAAGTGGGCTTTGAATAATTTCTCCACACCATTCTCCAAATATTTAACCGTGAACCAGTAATCCGTAGATGGTAATAACTGTCCGTTATACGTTCCATCCCATCCTGTACCTGCCGGCACCATCTGTTTGATTAATTTACCGTAGCGGTCATAAATATGAATCTCGGCATTTGGCTGAATTCCCTCTAAAGACCAGATGTTCCAGGTATCGTTATACCCATCACCGTTTGGTGTAAAGAAGTGCGGATAACCAATTGTTAAAATATTGGTAATCACTATATCCGTACAACCATTGATATCCTGAACCGTTACAGTGTGCTCTCCCGGTAAAACATTAGGGAACACGTTACTGGTCTGGAACGGACCTCCGTCCAAACTGTACTGATAACTTCCGTTTCCAACCACACTTACCGTGATGGACTGGCTGTCTTCAAAATAATTACTAACATAAGCCGTTGCGCTTTGCGCCGGATTCGATTCCACCACATCAATAATCAATACATTGGAACAACCCGGTGTTATCGTACTCACGATAGAAACCGTATACTGACCCGCTTGGGTAGCCGTATACGAACTCCCCGTACCGATAACCGTTGTCAGATCCGTTCCGAAATACCATTGGAAGTCATGAGTCGCTTCGCTTAAACCGGTGTTCATCGGATATCCGTAAATCAAACTGCCTGTTCCCGCATCAATACATACCATTCCGTCAGGAATATCAGCGGTAGGTAGCGGATGAACCGTAAAGGTAATTGTAATCGGAGTTCCGTTACATCCGTTAGCCGATGGTGTAACTGTATAGGTTACTGTTCCTATGGCATTACCGGTAGTTTGCAATTGCTGACTTACCGTTTGCGGATTCCCGTTACCACTGCCGTCAAAAGCACCACTCACCCCTTGTTGATTCACCGTCCAGGTAAATGTGGTGCCGGGAATATTAGGTGTCAGTGAGAACTCTGCATTAGCACCACTGCAAATTACGGTAGTACCCGGACTACCAAATACTTCCGGTGTCGGATTCACGGTTACCGGTACAGTAATTGGATCGCCGACACATCCGTTCACTACAGGCGTAATCGTATAGATTGCCGTACGAGGTGTTGATCCTGTTATTGATAACGTCTGGTTAATCAGAGCTCCATTTCCGGAAGCTGCACCAAAAACACCGTTAGGAACAACCGTCCAACTGAATGTGGTTCCTGCAACATTACTGCTCAACACTATATTCGTATTCGTTCCCGAACAAATTGTTTCTGATGGAGGAGTTGCTGTTACTATTGGCTTCGGATAAACCGATACCGTAACCGTTTTCGTAATTCCCTGACATCCGTTATTCATTGGTGTAATAGCATACACTAACTGTCCTACGGTATTTCCGGAAGCAACCAAAACATCTGCAATGACATTTCCTGTTCCGCTTGTTCCACCTGTTACACCACCTGTCTGAACAACGTTCCAGCTAAATGTTGTAGCCGCATTATTACTTGATAACAGAATGTTTGTTGTCTCTCCTGAACAAATCGATTGCGCGAGAGGGTTGGTATTTACAACTGGAATCGGAGTAACAGTTACTGTCACGGTAGTTGGTGTGCCAACGCAAGAACCAACTGACGGTGTTATGGTATAAGTTACTGTTCCGGTTGTAGTTCCGGCTGTAAGCACCTGTGATATTATATTTCCTGAGCCATTGGAAGCGCCCGTTACACCACCCGTTTGAGTATAAGTCCAAGTGAAAGTGGTATTAGGAACTGTTCCTGTTAATTGAATGCCTGTTGATAGCCCTGAACATAAAGAAACCGTTGCAGGAGCAGTAACTGTAGGTGTTTGTACTACCGTCACTATAGCTGAACCGCTTAAAGACTGTGTACAGTTTGGAGCGGTACCGGCAATAACGTTAACCAATGCATACGTAGTATCTGCGTTTAAAGCCCCCGTATTAACCGGAGTACTTCCTCCCGCACCGATTACTACTGTCTGAATTCCTCCTCCGTTAACGGTATATTCAACTGTTGCTCCCGGAGTACCCGAGAAGGTAATCGTTGTTGAGGAATTATTACAAATTGTAGTGGTACCTGAGATCAATGCTGTAGGCTGAGGAGCAATATTCACAACCACCGATTGAGATAATGTTCCGGTACATCCCGAGCCGGTAGATACACTTACCAATTGATATGTTGTTTGCACCGATAAGCTAGCCGTAGCAAATGTTACAGTTCCAGACGCTGGTAAATTAACAGAAGACGAAGCTCCGTTCACGGTATAGTTAACCGTAGTATTTGGAGTTCCTGTAATAGTAATATTAGCTGTTGTTCCGCTACAGATTGTTGACGGTCCTGTAATTGCGATTGTTGCTGTCGGTGTCGGTAAAACGTTTAAAATCGCAGTACCTGAACATCCGTTTGCATCTGTAAAAGTAATAGTTGTTGCTCCAACCGCTACTCCTGTTACTAATCCTGTTGCATTTACTGTAGCCACTGCAGTATTGGATGAAGTCCATGCATTTGCTGCCGCAGGAGTTCCTGAACCTGACAGTTGCGTAGTACCACCCACACAAGCCGATAACGTTCCCGATATGGTTGGCGAAGCGTTTACGGTAAATACTGCCGTAATCTGACATCCGTTATTATTCGTATAAGTGATGGTTGTTGTACCTGCCGAAACACCGGTAACCAAGCCTGCCGCACTTATTGTAGCTACAGCTGTATTTGAAGAAGTCCAAGCATTTGCTGCTGCCGGTGAAGGCGAGCCGGTTAATTGTCTTGTGGCGCCGATACAAGCCGATAAAGTGCCGCTGATAGTTGGCAATGCATTAACAGTAACGGCTCTTGTATTGGAACATCCGTTAGCATCAGTAAAAGTGATTGTAGCAATTCCTGCTGAAACCCCTGTTACAAGTCCACTACCATTCACGGTAGCTATCGCTGTATTTGAGGAACTCCACGCATTTGTAGCTGCTGGTGTTCCCGTACCTGATAACTGTGTTGTCCCGTTAATACATATAGCATTAGGGCCGGATACCGTAGGTAATGCATTTACGGTAAATGTTACCGAACCAGAACATCCGTTTGTATTGGTATAGGTTATAGTTGTTGTTCCTGCTGAAATGCCGGTAACCAATCCTGTTGCAGCATTAATTGTTGCCACAGCGGTATTCGATGATGTCCAGGCATTAACTGCTGCCGGAGTTCCTGTACCTGATAAAAGCGAAGTTCCATTGATACAAGCAGACAGCGTTCCTGATATTGTTGGCAATGTATTTACTGTAAACACAGCCGTAATCGAACATCCGTTTGCATTTGTATACGTGATTGTTGTTGTACCTGAAGCAACTCCGGTAACCACACCCGTTGTTGCATTAATTGTAGCCACTGCTGTATTGGAAGATGTCCAAGCATTTGTAGCTGCAGGGGTAGCTGAACCAGTCAAAGTACTTGTTCCTGCTGGGCAAGCAGATAAGGTTCCGCTAATTGTTGGTAATGCGTTAACAGTTACTACAACCGTAGCTGTACATCCAAGATTGTTAGTATATGTAATTGTTGTTGTTCCTGCTGAAACTCCGCTTACAACACCACTGCCGTTAACGGTAGCTACCGCAGTATTCGAAGAAGTCCAAGCATTTGTTGCAGCTGGTGTACCGGTACCTGTTAATGTAGTTGAACCATTGGCACAAATAACGTTAATTCCTGAAATTGTAGGTAAAGCATTTATGGTTACGGTTACTGTTCTAAAACAACCATCGTCATTGGTATATGTAATATTCGCGGTTCCTACTGAAACTCCGGTAACTAATCCTGAAGCATTTACAGTTGCCACAGCTGTATTTGAAGATACCCATGGATTAACCGGATGAGGCGTTCCCGCTCCTGTCAATAATGTTGTAGATCCTACACAAGCAGACAAGGTTCCGGTTACGTTTGGAGTCGGACAACTACATGTAACTGTTTCCGTCTGTACGCACACCGGTCCAACTGCCGATACTGTAAATGTTATAGGTAATCCATTGGTAACTACATAAAGTGAACTCGGACTGACTTGACTTCCAGTGATGGTTGGACCTCCGTTAATGGAATAACTGTAATTGAAAGTCATTACAATCGTATTACCAGAGGAATCGACAATATTCGACCAGTCCATATAAATCGCATTAGGATAAGTCGGATTATTATTATAAGGTCCGCAATATAAATTTAAAAGACTTCCACTCGGAGTTGTTGTAACAGTTGCAGTTGCAGAACATCCATTGATGTCCGTATAAGTGATTACTGAAGATCCGGCACCTGTGAAAGTCACCAATCCAGATGCGTTAACAGTTGCAACTGCAGCATTTGATGATGTCCATGGATTAAGTGCAGCCGGAGTTCCTGAACCTGTTAATTGAGTGGTTGTCCCAATACATCCAGATAACGTTCCGCTAATTGTTGGTAATGCATTAACCGTAACATTTATTGTATTTGCACATCCGTTAACATCCGTAAAAGTGATTGTAGCGGCACCTGCTGAAACACCGGTTACCACACCACTTCCGTTCACGGTAGCAACTGCTGTATTGGATGATGTCCATGCATTAACCGCCGCCGGTGTTCCTGTACCCGTTAAAGAAGTAGTACCATTAACACAAATAACATTTGGTCCAGAAACCGTTGGTAACGCATTTACAGTGAATACTACGGCACGCGAACATCCGTTCACATCTGTATAAGTTATTGTTGTTGTTCCCGCTGAAACTCCGGTAACCAATCCTGTTGCAGCATTAATTGTTGCCACTCCTGTATTGGAAGACGTCCAGGCATTTGCTGCTGCAGGAGTTCCGGTAGCAGTTAATAACGACGTTGCATTCTGACAAGCAGATAGGACTCCACTGATTGTTGGCAACGGATTAACGGTAAATGTAGCTGTAATAAAACATCCGTTATTATCAGTATAAGTAATGGTTGTTGTACCTGCTGAAACTGCCGTAACCAATCCACTTGCATCAACTGTAGCAACTGCCGTTGTAGATGAAGTCCAAGGATTTGAAGTCGCAGGTGTTCCGCTACCCGTCAATTGTGACGTAGCGTTTTGACACGCTGACAACGTTCCACTAATTGTTGGTAAGGCATTAATAGTAACGATCCCACTAGCTGAAGCACTCGAACAATTGGTTCCCGTATCTGTAATTATTACGCTATAAGTACCTGCAGTTGCGGTTGAAAAACTTGGTGTGTTTCCAGGATCTGTTGCTCCAGAAGGAACCGTCCATGAATATACGTATGCTCCCGCGGAACCTGGTGTGGCTGTAATTGTGGCATTATTTCCTGCACAAACAGTAGGGCTATCAACAGTTACTGTAGGCAAAGGATTTATCGTCACAACCCCTGAAGCACTACTACTTGACAAACCACTAACCGTATCGGTTATGATTACACTATATGTGCCCGCCACTGTTGTTGAAAAAGAAGGAACGCTGCCTGGGTCAGGAAATCCTGCAGGAACGGTCCACGTGTAGGTATAAGTACCCGGTATTAGAGGAGTGGCCGTTACAGTTGCTGATGTGCCCTGACAAACTTCCGGACTGTTAACAGTAACCGAAGGTGTTGCCCCACACGGAATCAAATTAAATAATTGAACTTTTCTACAGGCAAAAGAACTGAAAAAATCTTCCACAGCAACCCAAATCGGTTGTCCCAAACTAAAATAGTTAGAAAGCATCCCGGCAGGTATTTCAGCATCATTAAGGCCATTTGCACTTGCCTCTGTAGTGTGATAACTGATAACGTACTGAGAAGGATTCAGCGAAGCCATAACTGTAGGCGTATTTTGTGTTAAATCAAAGAAATTATCACAATCAGAATCCGTTATATTAGAAGGTGTACCGGTTTGGATATCGGTTATGGTAACCGTTACATCATCCGATACCGTATAATTCAAACCACAAATAGTATATGTTGCCTCTACCGTATAAGTAGTGGTCGCTGTTGGGTATACCGTCGGACTTTGGCCTGTACCCACAATATTCCCTAATGGGTCTTTCCAAACAAAAGTTACTGGAACTGGAGCACCGGCTGTTGGTGTAAATCGCCATGCTTCCGGTGATGTAGCCGGAACTGCCCACGATCCTGTATTTCGTCCTGGAGGAGTAAACCCAACCGAACCGGCATTATTTTGAATACCTAAGACCGCTCTACCGCCTTGCCATGAACAGGTATTATTTCTTTTAATAACATAAACATCAATGATATTAGTTCCTTCATACATCACTATCTGACTGGATTGTCTCACAGTAGAACATGAAAAATTCGGAACCTCATTCATACTGAATATAAATGCTCTATTAGGATAAGTACCGTCAACATAATAATTAATATTAGTCGCAGGTATGGGTGAATTACTTGGATCAGTATCCTGAAACACTCCATGAATCGCATTCAGATAAGGAGCATTGGATGCACCAGGATTAAATGGAATTGGCTGAGAAAGGGTATAACCCGCACCACTTCCGGGTGTATAAACCCCACCGGGAACAGCAAACGGACCCGAACCTATACTGAAACTTATTACTCCATTCGTATTAAGTAAACACTTAGAATAGGTATTCCCAAAAAAACAAAAATTAAATGGTGTCGTCCCAGCTCCTTTCAAATCAATTACCTGCGACCAAGTATCGTCTGTAACAAGTGAAGTCGAAAAGGGAGGATTGGTACTGAAGGGGCTATTAGGAGGTATCGAAGAAACGGTATATCCGTTTGTATTAAAAGCATTCACATAGGTACAATTCAATGTAACCGCTGTTCCTGCCTGACAGATTTCAGAAGTCCCTCCTGCCGTCACCCCTAAGTTCACCTGGGCCCTTCCATCAAAAACAAACAGTACTAACCCTAAAAATAAAAGAAAAAGGTAATTATTTTTCATCTTTTGAAATTTAAACCATAAAACGCAAAAATAGCACATCTTAGTATTAAAATTAAATTTTATACCACTAAACGTCAAACAAATTTCAATTAATTTGTTATTTATACAAAAAAAGCCGCCCAAAGGCGACTTTTTAATAATATGATTGTGTTAATTCTTAACGTTTCATCGAGAAATGCGCTTTGAAAATTCGCTCCTCTTTGTTTACACCGTCTTTGAATTTAACGGTAAACCAGTAATCGGTTGATGGTAAAAGTTCTCCGTTATAGGTTCCGTTCCACCCTTCTCCCACAGGACTGATCTGTTTGATAAACTTACCATAACGGTCAAAGATCATGATCTCTGCATTAGGCTGGTCTTGTAAATCCCAAATATTCCATGTTTCGTTGTATCCGTCTCCGTTTGGTGTGAAGAAATGCGGATACCCAATCACGTATATCGTTTGTGTCAAATCGGTACAGCCGTCAAGATCAATCACATGAACCTCATGCAAGCCCGGTAAGATTCCCGTAAACTCATTCGAAGTCTGATAAGCCCCACCATCCAGTTGGTATTGATAGTTACCCGATCCTCCTGTTACGATAGCCGTAATGGTCGGATTGTTACTGAAGGCTTCATTTACATATAAGTTTAAGGCGCTTGCCGGATTCGACTCCGTTACATCAACGATGATCACATTGGAACATCCCGGCGCGGTCGTACTCACAATCGAAACCGTATACTGACCCGCTTGGGTAGCCGTATACGAACTGCCCGTACCGATAACCGTTGTCAGATCCGTTCCGAAATACCATTGGAAGTCATGAGTCGCGTCGCTTAAACCGGTATTCATAGGATATCCGTAAATCAAACTGCCTGTTCCCGCATCAACACATACCATTCCGTCAGGAATATCAGCGGTAGGTAGCGGATGAACCGTAAAGGTAATTGTAATCGGAGTTCCGTCACACCCGTTAGCCGATGGCGTAACAGTATAGGTTACTGTTCCTATGGCATTACCGGTGGTTTGCAATTGCTGACTTACCGTTTGCGGATTACCGTTACCACTGCCGTCAAAAGCACCACTCACCCCTTGTTGATTCACCGTCCAGGTAAATGTGGTACCAGGAATATTAGGTGTCAGTGAGAACTCCGCATTATCGCCGCTACAGATTACCGTTCTTAAAGGCGTACCGAATACTTCCGGTGTCGGATTCACGGTAACTGTTACCGTTATCGGAGTACCCGTACATCCGTTTGCCGATGGCGTAATAATATAGGTTGCCGTTTGCGGAACCGAGCCTGTTATCGTTAACGTCTGGTTGATTACCGAACCACTGCCGGAAACCGCTCCGAAAACACCAGTATGAATCACCGACCAGGTAAATGTGGTGTTCGGTAAATTACCGGTCAACACAATATTGGTAGCGGTTCCTGAACAGATTGTTGAACTTGAAGGATTCGCGGTTACAACCGGAATCGGATTCACATTCACAATTACCGTTACCGGTATTCCCTCACATCCGTTAACAACCGGTGTAATGGTGTATACCGCCTGCCCCTGAACATTACCGGTAGCCGTTAACATCTGGGAAATCGATGTTCCCGTTCCGTTACTGGCTCCTGTGGCATACGTTTGAACAACATTCCAGTTATACACCGTGTTAGGCAAACTGCTGGCAAAAGTAATAGTAGCCGTTTCTCCGGAACAGATATTAGAGGAAACAGCCGTTGCCGTCATTGTTACTTTTGGAGTTACAGTTACCTGAATGGTAAGCGGCGCTCCCGCACATCCGTTATACATAGGAGTTACCGTATAAACAACGGTTCCTATAGCGGCACCTGTTGTAGTCAATAACTGAGAAATCATGTTACCACTACCGTTTGAAGCTCCCGTCACCCCTGTCTGAACCACTGTCCAAGAATAAGTGGTCCCTGTGATAGTACTGCTTAATGTTATTCCTGTAGACTGTCCCGAACAAATCATTTCCGAAGCCGGTGTTGCGGTAACAACCGGGGCAGGATTAACTGTTATTGTCACGTCTATTGGAGATCCGATACATCCGTTGGCAACCGGTGTAACAGTATACACTGCGGTTCCCGGTGTAATCCCTGTTGTGGTTAGTGTTTGCGAAATGGCAGCGCCACCCCCATTTGCAGCTCCTGTAACACCTGTCTGAACTACCGTCCAAGTATAGGTTGTCCCGGCTACAGCACTTGACAAAGCAATATTATTTGCCGTTCCCGAACAAATCGTCTGTGAAGAAGGAGTTGCTATGGCATTCGGAATCGGAGTAACTGTTATTGTAACCGTCATCGGAGTTCCAGTACAACCGTTGGCCGTTGGAGTAACCGTATAAACTGCGGTTCCTGAAACAGATCCGGTTGCGGTTAATGTCTGTACAATTGTATTTCCGCTACCATTTGATGCTCCGCTTACTCCCGTCTGAACTACTGTCCAGGCATAAGTGGTACCGCTTACCGCACTTGACAAGGCAATATTGGTAGCCGTAGCTGAACAAATCGTTTGTGAAGCTGGAGTTGCTATCGCATTTGGCGTAGGATTAACCGTTATGGTAACCGTTATTGGGGTTCCGGCACATCCGTTAGCCGTTGGCGTTATCGTATAAACCGCTGTACCTGAAACAAATCCGGTTGCAGTTAATGTCTGAATAATTGAATTTCCGTTGCCGTTTGATGCTCCGCTCACCCCTGTTTGAACTACTGTCCAGGCATAAGTGGTACCACTTACCGCACTTGACAAGGCAATATTGGTAGCCGTAGCTGAACAAATCGTCTGTGAAGCTGGAGTTGCTATTGCATTCGGAACCTGGTAAATCGTCACACTGGTCGTTACAGGAACTGCCGCACAACCGCCACTGGCCGGAATCGTGTACGTTACCGTATACGTACCTGCCGTACTCGTGCTTGGGGTAATCGCTCCCGTAGCAGC
>NZ_FMTY01000024.1 GCF_900100625.1 Flavobacterium saliperosum | reverse complement strand
TGTAAAATCCTAAAATAGGTTGACAAAAAATTAAACAACATTTGTCAAACTATGGAACAAACAGAAAATCAACCCTGCCAAAAAAAAGAGTATCAAAAAATCAGTTTTGAACTCAAATTACAGATTGTCGAAAAAGTAACGAATGGTCAAATATCCATTAATCATGCTGCAAAAAAGTATGAAGTATCGCGTTCAGCTATTGATTATTGGATTCGTAAATTTGCTACCTTTAAACAAAAATCTACAGGCATGAGTAAAGACGACGAAATCAAAAAACTAAAAGACCGTATCGAAGCATTGGAATTCATCAAAGACTTTCAACAGGACATGATTGCTGATTTCGAACTCATTACAGGCAAAGAACTCGCAAAAAAGTATTTACCCAAAGACATAGCCAAAGAGATCGAGAAAAAGAAAAGAGACATTTTAAAAGGCAATGGATAGCCGAAGTCTTTGGGATATCTCGTCAAGGCTTTTACAAGAAACTAAACCGCTTGAAACAAGACGAGAAGGCTCAGAATATCATCATTGAAAAAGTAAAACAGGAACGCAAATTACAACCACACTATGGAGGTAAAAAGCTTTATAAAGACCTGCAATCTTTCTTTGTAGAGAATCAGATTAAAATCGGAAGAGATGCTTTTCTAAAGTTACTGAAATGGAATAACTTACAGATTAAAAAAAGCAAAAACTTCCATACCACGACCAATTCAAAACACCGGTTCTTTAGGAATCCGAACCGATTAAATGACTTAGTTATAACAAGAAGTGAACAGGTTTGGGTAAGCGACATAACCTATATCAAAATACAGGAAAACCACGCCTATCTGGCTCTGGTAACCGATGCCTATTCCAAGAAAATAATGGGCTATAAAATTGCAAATCACATGAGAACCGAATTAGTTCTGGACGCTTTAAAAATGGCTTTAAAAAACAAAAAACACCACAACAGAGAGCTCATACATCACAGCGACAGAGGCATACAATATTGCAGTCCAGAGTTTACTCAATTTGCAGAAAACAACGGAATTAAACTCAGTAATACACAAAACTCAGACCCGTATGAAAACGCAATTGCAGAGAGAATTAACCGTACAATCAAATACGAATACGGGCTAAAACAAAACATACCTGATCTAAAAACAGCCGAGAAAATGGTCGAAAAAGCAGTAGAATTATATAACAACAGACGTTTACACTTAAGCTTAAACTACCAAACCCCTGCCCTGGTGCATTTATCGGAAAACGTAATTTATAAGTCGTACAAATCAAATAAGAAAAAACGTATATTAGCCTAAATTTATAACCTGAATATTTGTCAACTATTTTAGGACAATACA